>CAVPRU010000019.1:0-11959 GCA_963707875.1 uncultured Gemmatimonadales bacterium | reverse complement strand
ATGGTCGATTTCATCACCGCGGCCAGCGGGAAGGACCTCGATACGTCCTGTGTCGGGACGACTCGCCGACCACCGTTCCTGCTGGAGCCGAACTGAGGCGCCTGGGGCCGTGCCGGCCGCCCTGCGGGGGGTTGCGGGCCGGAAAAGATCACCGTAAGATGATAAATACAACTTCCGGACTGACCCCATGACGTCCATCCCCCTCTCCGCCCCTGCCTCCCGTCTCTGGACCGTGGCCCAGGGGACCGGGGTGGTGCTCACCCTGGTCCTGGTGTCCGCGCTGGTGCTGGCCCCGGCAGTGGCCCTCGGGGTGCTGTGGGACATGGTGATCCCCCTGCTGCCCGCGGTGTTCCTGATCAACCCGATGCTCTGGCGGAACGTCTGCCCTCTGGCCACCCTGAACCAGGTGGGTGGTACCCGGGCTGAGCGGAAGCTCAAGGGCGGGGCGCTGGACTGGGGCTGGGCCCTGGGGATCATCCTGCTGATCCTCATGGTGCCGGCCCGGCGCTTTCTCTTCAACGAGCAGGGTGCCGTGCTGGCCGGGACCATCGTGGCCGTGGCGCTGCTTGCCCTGGGGACCGGGCTGGTCTTTTCCCGTCGCGCCGGGTTCTGCAACTCGATCTGCCCGGTGCTGCCGGTCGAGAAGCTGTACGGCCAGTTCCCCCTGATTCCGGTCCCGAGCGCGGTCTGCCCCGATTGCAACGGCTGTGCTGCCAGGGGGTGTGTCGATCTGACCGGTGGGCGGAGCATGGAACAGAGTGTGGGGAGAGGCCACGAGGGCTGGAAGTGGCTGGTGACTCCGATGGGGGGCTTTGCCGCGTTGTTCCCCGGATTCGTCATCGGGTATTTCACCACCGTCAACGGGAGCCTGAGTACCGCCGCGGCGGTCTACGGCCACGTCGCGCTCTGGATGATCGGTAGCGGCGCCGTGGTCGCGGCCCTGGTGCTGGCGTTCCGGCTCTCCCCGGCGGTGGCCCTGCCGCTGCTGGGTATCCTCGCTCTGGGACTCTACTACTGGTACGCGGCACCGGGGCTGGCCACCGCCTATCGACTTCCCGAGCTCGGACCCACGGTGGTGCGCGGGCTGGCCCTGTTACTGATTACCACCTGGCTGGTTCGGGCGTACCCGAGAATCCGCTCCGCTTCGACCGCCTGAGTCCTCCGGCGGTGCCGAGGGTTGGGATTCCCGCCGCCCTTCTCTAGACTTCCTCCTCATATTGCCAATCCTGCCCCCCGTGCTTCGGGGGGCGATTCTGCCTCGCGAGGAGTTCCCCCATGATCCCGATCCACCGCCCCCTCGCCGCCCTCGGTCTTGCCGTGGCCCTGGCGGCCCCGACGGCCGCCTGTGCGCAGAGCGGCGTTCCAACCTCAGTCCCGGAGCGTTACCGCGTTACCACTGTGGTGGAGGGCCTCGACCACCCCTGGTCCATGGCCTTTCTGCCCGGAGGCGACATGCTGGTGACCGAGCGGCCGGGCCGGCTTGCGGATCGTCAGGAGCGGGAAGCTGTTGCCCGATCCGGTGCCAGGTGTCCCGGCGGTCTTTGCCCGGGGGCAGGGTGGACTGCTCGACATCGCCCTCCATCCGGATTTCGCCACTAACCACATCCTCTACCTGAGTTACGCCAAGCCGGTGGAGGGGGGGTCCACGACGGCGGTGGCCCGGGCCCGATTCGAGAACGACCGGCTCAGCGATCTGCAGGACATCTTCGTGGCCGACACCCGGGGTGCCGGACACTACGGTTCCCGGCTCGCCTTCGATCGGGCCGGGTTCCTGTACGTCACGGTGGGCGACCGGCAGGCGCCGCCGTCTGGCAATCTGGAAGCCCACCCCGCCCAGGACATTTCCAACCACCACGGCACCATCAACCGGCTGTACGACGATGGTCGGGTTCCGACCGACAATCCCTTCGTGGACCGGGCCGGGGCCCGTCCGGAGATCTGGAGCTACGGCCACCGGAATTTGCAGGGTCTGATGATCCACCCCGAGACGGGGGAACTCTGGGCCACCGAGCACGGGCCCCAGGGTGGCGACGAACTGAACCTGATCCAGAAGGGGCACAACTACGGGTGGCCGGTCATCGGGTACGGCGTCAACTACGGCGTCGGCGCGCCGATCCATGCGACCACCAGCCGGGAAGGGATGGAGCAGCCGGTGTTCTTCTGGGTCCCATCGATTGCGACCACCGCCGTCATGGTCTACACCGGCGACCGGTTCCCGGGGTGGAAGGGCAGCTTCTTCGTGGGTGGCATGGCCGGTCAGCAGCTGGCCCGCCTGACGGTCGACGGTCACAAGGTGGTCAACCAGGAGACCCTGGTCCGTGATCAGGGCCGCATCCGGGACGTGAAGCAGGGCCCCGACGGGTTCATCTACCTGGCCATCGACGGGACCGTCTCGACGCCGATTCTCCGCCTGGAGCCGGTCAGCCGCTAAGACCACCCTTGAGCGAGCTGCTGCAGCTCGGTCTCAGCGGGCTGGCCGTTGGCTGCATCTACGGGCTGGTGGCCCTCGGCTTCGCCCTGATCTACAAGGCCACCGAGGTGGTCAACTTCGCCCAGGGCGACCTGATGATGCTGGGCGCCTTCGTCGCCTGGGCGCTGGTGACCGGTCAGGGGATGAGCCCCTGGGTCGGTCCGATCCTGGCCATGCTGATCCTGGCCGTCTTCGGGTACGGTCTCGATCGATTCGTGATGCGGCGGAACATCGGGCAACCCCAGTTTGCCATGGTGATGCTCACCCTGGGGCTCGGGTTCGTGTTCCGCAGCGTGGCCGGGATGGTCTGGGGCACCGAGACCTACACCATCCGGACCCCGTTCAGCGGACGGGTCTTCGCCGCCGGTGGCGTGGTGCTCAGTCTGGAATATCTCTCGATCATCGTCACCACCCTGCTGGTCTGCGGCGGCCTCTTCCTCTTCTTCAGGTACAGCACCGTCGGCATCGCCATGCAGGCCACCAGCCAGAACCAGCTGGCGGCGGCCTACGTCGGGATTCCGGTCAAACGACTCTTCTCCATGGTGTGGGCCCTCTCCGCCGGCCTGGCGGCCGTGGCCGGCGTGCTGCTCGCCCCGGTCTCGCTGATCGATACCAACATGGGGCTGATCGGGCTCAAGTCGATCGCGGCCGCGGTACTCGGCGGATTCGGTTCGATCCCCGGCGCGGTGGTCGGAGGGCTGATCGTCGGGCTGATCGAGCAGTACGCCGGGGTCTATCTCGACGCGGGCTTCAAGGACATCGCCGCCTGGGTGGTCCTGCTGCTGGTTCTGGTGGTCCGGCCCCAGGGATTGTTCGGCCAGGTGGGGCGGAAGAAGGTCTAGATGCGCAATCGGCTCCAGACCAGCTACCGGGAGGACATCCGGCTCTTCCGCTGGCGCCACGATCTGGTCTGGTATGGCCTGCTGGGCCTCGGCCTGGTGCTTCTCCCGCTGGTGGTCCCGGCGTTCTACGTCGGCGAGCTGTCCTTCGTCTTTATCTACGCGATTGCCGGGGTCGGGCTGATGCTGCTGGTCGGGTACACCGGCCTCGTTTCCCTGGGCCACGCGGCCTTCCTCGGGGTGGGAGCCTACGCCCACACCTGGTTCATCGGCCACGGGGTGCCGTTCCTGCCCAGCATGGTGCTCGCCGGACTGCTGGCGGGGGTGATCGGGGTGGCGGTGGGCATTCCCACGTTGCGGATGACCGGGATCTACCTCTCGATCGCCACCCTGGCGATGGGCGAGATCATCGGACAGGTGTTCATCCGCTGGGAGTCGGTGACCGGCGGGTTCCGGGGGCTGCCGGTTCCGGCCCCGGTGGTGCTGGGGATCGACATGGGGAGTGGTCCGCGATTCTACGGCCTCTGCCTCACGGTACTGATTCTGGTGCTGCTGGGCGCCCGGAATCTGCTCCGGGCGCCGACCGGGCGATCGTGGGTGGCGGTGCGGGACAGTGAGATCGCCGCCCAGAGCATGGGCGTCAACCTGGCCCGGACCAAGACCCTGGCGTTCGCGGTCAGCGCGGCGATCACCGGCCTGGCCGGGGCCCTCTTTGCCCACAAGGTCGGCTACCTGGCCCCCGACATCTTCACCGTGCTGCTGTCGATCCAGTTGCTGCTGCTGGTGGTGGTGGGCGGGGTCGGAAGCCTGCACGGCGCGGTCTTCGGGGCGCTCTTCGTGGCGGTGCTCCCGGTGATCATCGCCGGGGTCCGGGACTCGCTCCCCGCCGCCATCGGTCAGCAACCGGGGCTCGAACCGGGGGTCTTCGGCCTGGTCCTGGTGCTGGTGATTCTGTTCGAGCCGCTCGGGATCTACGGGCGGTGGCGGAAGATCCGGCTCTACTTCTCGCTCTTCCCCACCTATCGGAAGGCCACCTTCAAGCGACAGAAGGCCTTCCTCCGGTCGGAGCGGCTCCGATGACCACCCCGCTGCTCCTGGTCGAGGACCTCACCATCGCCTTCGGTGGCCTGGTGGCCGCCGATCACGTCAGCTTCGAGGTCCATCCGGGCGAGTTGCTGAGCCTGATCGGCCCCAACGGTGCCGGCAAGAGCACCGTGTTCAACCTGGTGAGCCGGCTGTACGACCCCACCGAGGGACGGATCGTCTTCGACGGTCAGGAGATCACCCGGATGCCGCCCCACGCCATCCCGGCGCTCGGCATCGCCCGCACCTTCCAGAATATCGAGTTGTTCGAACACGCCACCGTGCTGGACAATCTGCTGCTGGGCCGCCATGTGCACAGTGACACCAGGTGGTGGCAGGACCTGGTCTTCACCCCCGCGGTGCGGCGAGGGGAGCTGGCGCACCGGGAGCGGGCAGAGCAGGTGATCGACCTGTTGGATCTTCAGGCGGTTCGGGAGCAATCGGTCGGGGGGCTGGCCTACGGCCTCCGCAAGACGGTCGAGCTGGGTCGCGCGCTCTGTCTGGACCCGCGGCTCCTGCTGCTGGACGAACCCTCGTCAGGGCTCAATCCGGAGGAGACCGAGGATCTGTCCCACCATCTCGACGACATCCGGCATGACCTGGGCATCACCGTCCTGATGGTGGAACACCACATGGGGCTGGTCCGCGAGGTGTCCGATCGGGTGGTGGCACTCAACTCCGGCCAGGTGCTGGCCACTGGCACCGCGCAGGAAGTGCAGTCCCACCCCGAGGTGGTGCGCGCCTACCTGGGCGACGGGGCCGATGCCGGGGTCGCCCGATGAGTGACTCGGTGATCCCCCTGCTGGCGGTCCGGAACCTGGAGACCAGCTACGGCCCGGTGCAGGCCGTCCGAGGCGTCAGTCTGGAGGTCCCCGAGGGGCAGATCGTGGCCCTGCTCGGTGCCAACGGCGCCGGCAAGACCACGGTGCTCAAGACCATCTCCGGGGCCCTGGATCCCGACAAGGGCACGGTCACCTTCAACCGGCTCGAGATCCAGCGTCGCGACCCCGACTGGGTGGCCCGGCGCGGCATTGCCCATGTTCCGGAGGGCCGGGAGGTCTTCCCCTTTCTGACCGTGCTGGAGAATCTCCGGATGGGTGGGTACGCCCGCCCGGACCGCGCCGCGATCGCCGGCGACCTCGAGCGGATGTTCGACTACTTCCCGGCGCTTCGGACCCGGGGCGGCCAGCCCGCGGGACTGCTCTCGGGCGGGCAGCAGCAGATGCTGGCGATCGGCCGGGCGCTGATGGCGCGGCCCCGGCTCCTGCTCCTCGATGAGCCCTCCCTCGGTCTGGCGCCGAAACTGGTCCAGGAGATCTTCCGGATCATCACCCGCATCAACCAGGAGCAGGGGGTCACCATTCTCCTGGTGGAACAGAACGCCCGGCTGGCGCTGGAGACCGCCACCTACGGTTATGTCATGGAGGTGGGGCGGATCGTCATGGACGACACCTGCGAACGGCTCCGTCAGAGCGAGGACGTCCAGGAGTTCTATCTGGGCGGGAAGCACACCGGGGTCCGCGGCAAGCGGCGATGGAAACGGCGGAAGACCTGGCGATGATCGACCCTCGCCCGACCGTGGACGGTTGTACCACCATTCCGGCGCTGTTCTGGCGGCGGGTGGAGGAGTGGGGTGACCGGGTGGCCCTCCGGGAGAAGGACTTCGGGATCTGGCAACCGATTACCTGGGCCGAGTATGGCGAGCGGGCCCGGGCTGCGGGGTTGGGGCTGGTGGCGCTCGGGCTCCAGCCCGGGGATGTGGTGTCGATCCTCGCCGAGAATATCCCGGAGTGGCTCTACGCCGACCTCGGGATCCTCGGGGCAGGCGGGGTGAGCAACGGGATCTACCCCACCGACTCCCCGGCCCAGGTCGAGTATCTGCTCAACGACTCCCGGAGTCGCTTCCTGGTGGTGGAGAATGAGGAGCAGCTCGACAAGGCCCTCGAGGTGCGGGCCCGATGCCCCGGCCTGCAACGAATCATCGTGGAGGACATAGAGGGGTTGCGGGAGTTCCAGGACCCCATGGTGATGAGTTTTTCGGAGTTGCTCGAGCTGGGGCGGGCCCGGCATCTGGCCCACCCGGCCGAGTGGATGGAGCGACTTCAGAGGCCGCGGTCGGAGGACCTGGCCATTCTGATCTACACCTCGGGTACCACGGGCGCCTCCAAGGGGGCGATGCTCAGTCATGGGAACGTGTTGTTCATGATGTCGTCCCTCAGCGAGGTGCTCCCGGCCGGCCCCGACGATCGAGGCCTCTCCTTCCTGCCCCTCTGTCATATTGCGGAGCGGACCTTTACTACCACCTTGCCTCTCAAGACGGGGTTGGTGGTGCACTTTGCCGAGGCGCCCGATACCGTCCCGCAGAATCTCCGGGAAGTCGAGCCGACGGTGTTCTTCGCGGTGCCGCGGCTCTGGGAAAAGTTCTACTCCTCCATCACGATCCGGATGCGGGATGCCACCTGGTTCGGCAAGTGGGCCTACCACACCGCCCTGGCCACCGGGCGGCGGGTAGCGGAATGCCGGCTGGCCGGCCGCCGTCCGGGGGCTGGGCTGGCGGTGGCCTTCCGGGTGGCCAATCTGCTGGTGCTGGGGAACATCAAGCGGATGCTGGGCCTGTCGAAGGGCCGGATTCTCTTCAGCGGTGCCGCCCCGATCTCGCCCGACCTGATCCGCTGGTTCCTCGCCCTGGGGCTCGACATGCGTGAGGGCTATGGCCAGACGGAGTGCTCCTGCATCACCTCGGTGCATCCGGCCGGTGGGACCCGAACCGGCACGGTCGGGGTGCCGATTCCGGGGACGGAAATCCGGATTTCGAGTGTGGGGGAGATCCTGATCCGGGGTCCCCATGTGTTCCTGGGTTACCTCAATCAGCCGGAAAAGACCGCCGAGACCGTGGTCGACGGATGGTTGCACACCGGTGACGTGGGCGCGATCGATGCGGATGGACACCTGCGAATCACCGACCGACTGCGGGACATCATCATCACGGCGGGGGGCAAGAACATCACCCCGTCGGAGATCGAGAACCAGCTCAAGTTCTCACCCTATATCTCCGACGCGGTGGTGATCGGCGACCGGCGGAAGTACCTGACCTGCCTGGTGATGCTCGATCATGAGAATGTGGCGCAGTATGCCCAGGACCGGCAGATCCCGTTCTCCAACTTTGCCTCCCTCTGCCAGGCCCGGCCGGTGGTCGATCTGATTGGCCAGGAGATCGAGCGGGTCAATCAGCAGTTTGCCCGGGTCGAGACAATCCGGAAGTTCCGGTTGATCGACCAGTTGCTGACGGCGGAGGATGAGGAGTTGACGCCGACCATGAAGCTCAAGCGGAAAACGGTGCACCGGAAGTATCAGGGGCTGATCGACGAGATGTACGAAGACGCGACACTATAAATGGAGCGATCCTGGTCATTACGAGGGTGACACTCCGCACGGCCGTGAACCTCCCGGATATGGCCGAATTGCCGAATCGGTGCCTTGCCTGACTAACAGGTGCCGGTCTATTGTTGAAAGTGTCCTGAGCGAGTTACGCCATGCCACATCCGCATACCCACAGCTCCTACGCTCTCCTGCTCCTCACCGCATGTGGCGGGGGCGTCACCTTGGTGGACCCTCCACCGCCGCCCCCCGTGTTCGGCTTCCGGCTCCTGCTGACCCCCGATCCCGAGGACCTCGCTGCCGCGCAGGCGCTGGGCTGGACGAACGGGATTCCCAACGTCGAGGTGACGATCACCCCTCAGGATTCGAGCGCGGCGCCCCGAGTTCTGCAGGGCTCGGCTTCCGGCACCCTCGAGGTGGGGACGATCCCATCCGGGAGCTACATTGTGGAGGCCAAGCGGTGGCTGACCTCGGCAGAGCGGGCGCTCCTTCCCGTGAATCAGGATGTTCTGGGGTGGATTGCCAAGAGTCTCATCCGGTTTGCCGGCAGCGGCGGCGACCTGCCGCTCCCGCTGGCAGCGAGTCGGCAGAAGGGGCTGGTGATCGGTGAATGGGCCTTCAACATCGCAGCCTTGCAGCCCGTCAACCAGACTTACTATTTTGGTGGTTTCCTGGAGATCTACAACAATGGCGATACCACGGCCTATCTGGATGGGCTCACCATTGCCCACGCCCTGGTGTACGGGTATGACTATCCGAATTTTCCCTGTAACGCCACCGCCGCATTGACCAATGACCCCCAGGGGATTTGGACCCGAGAGGTCCAGCAGTTCCCCGGGCGCGGCAGCGACTACCCGGTCCCGGCAGCAGGGGTTGTGGTAGTAGCCATTGACGCCATCGATCACTCGGCGATTGTCAACGGAGGGATTGATCTCAGCCGCGCCGACTTCGAGTTCTGGGGTGGGCCGGGAGACGTGGACAACCCAGCGGTGCCCAACATGATCGACACCCTGGCTCTCGGGGGCAATGTGCTGGGGCACGGCCCGGTATTTCAATCAATCGCCTCCGTCGTGGTGCTGGCCCGCCCGTACGATCGCTTGACCGTCCCACGGCAGCGGGATCCGAGCGGAACGGAGTATGCTCGAATCTCCGCGGATCGCGTCATCGATGTCGTCACGCTGTGGCCGAACTACGTCGCCGAATGGCCCCGCTGCCCGCAACTGGTCAATGCACGATTCGATCGGGGCTCCTTTGACGGGCGAGGGTACGAGGAAAATGCGGAGTACGAGTATTCGATCTCCCGCCGTCGCGTCCCTGCCGCTGTCGGCGGCCAGCTGCAGCATTCCCGGACCAGCGACGCCGATTTCATCCGGACCCGGCGTTCGCCGGGCATCGTGCCGTAGTCGAATTCCGCGGCCGGCCCCGGCAGCTCTAGCCGGGGTCGGCACCCAACGGGATCACTCCAGGCACTTACAACAGGTAGTCGTAGGATTCCAAATACTTATGATGCTCGGTCCGTGGATTGCCTCACAAGCATTCTTGCAAGATTGTGCACTGGGGTGAGAGCCAAGAAACCACACCCCATCATCCGCACACGCGAGCGCGTCGGCCGGCGTCGCCGTCGCAACCACCAGCCCAAACGCCAGTGCTCCCACAGTGAGCACCCCACCGACCCACCCCGAGACTTTCGCTAGACCCTTCGACATACACCCCTCCCTGATTGAACCACGTTGACCTTCCCGAGCCGCCCCGGACGGGACAGCTCCACCTACGGCCGCCGCACCGTGGCCGCCGTTGTCTTCGCTTTCGGGGCCGCACCCGAATCCAGTCCCAAAGGTGGCCTCCCGGTAACGGCCCAATACACCGAATCCAGCGCGGCCCCGGATTCGAGCCGTCCAACGTAGGCATAGAGCACTTCACCCCAGGCGTCGAGCACCACGGTCTGTGGCACCGAGCCGGCGCGATACAGCCGCCGGAGCTTCTCGTTGGGGAACGTCGCGACTGCGTAGCGCAGGGCGTGTTCGGTCGCATAGCGCCGGGTTTGCTCCACGGGGTCAAGCGAGATGGCCACCACTCGGATAGGGCCATCATTCAGCCGCCCGAGGGAATCCGCCAGGTTGGCCCAAACCGGCAGCGTGGCTTTGCAATACTGGCAGGTCGTCGTGAGCACGAAGAGGACCTGTCTGGCGGTGGAGTCCAAGCTCTCGCCGATGGTCAGGGTGTCTCCACCCAGCGTTCTGGCCACGAAGCCGGGCACCGCGTAGCCCTGGTGCGGCTGAGTGGCACGACGGGTGAGCTCCGCATAGGCCTTGTTCAGCGCGATTTGGCGGACACCGAGCACAACCACGAGCCCACAGGCGGCGAGCAGGGCCAGTGAAAACAGCAGAGTGGTGCGAAAGGTCCTCGTCATGCGAGCCTCGGAACGACACTTCCTGCTATGGCACTGGGAAAGGGCTCCAGTATAGTATAGCGCACCCGAATTCTCGGATAGAGCCCAACGTTCGGCAACCAGTAACCCCGAATCGGGAAGCCCAACGGTCAACTGCAGTGATTCCGGTCATGGGGGCGGGGAGTAATTCGTTTGCGGCTTTGCCTCGCCTTTCCCATTATTGATCCATCTTGTATGCCGGATCTGCGGACCACCTTGCTCGCAGCGCTCGGGGAGGGACTTCCGTCGGATCTCCGGGAACTGCTGAATTACGGACTCGATGAGTCGGTAACACCTCCACACGTATCGGCGGCGGCACTCATGGGCATTCCCCGGCGCACCCTCGCGGCACGATCGCAAAGAACGGACCTGCCGCCACCCGGTCGCATCCTCCAGTGGTGCATCGTCCTGCGCGCCTGCGATCGACTTTCCGGGAGCATGGAATCGGTGGAGCGCGTCGCGGAGGAGCTCGGCCTCGCCAAGGCCTACACGCTGCGCCGGCTACTCCGGCGTTACCTTCAATGCACCCCGGCAGAGTTGCGCGGTCGGGAGCACTATCGCGATGCAATTGTCGGTTTCGCTGCCGCCTTGGCCGACGGGCGGCGACACTCCACCGAACCATGACCTGAAGGGATGCGCCGAGAGTGACTGGGACCTGGCACCGGCACCTGTACCGATGGGCCAGTCCCTTCGTGCTCGCGGCCTGCGGAGCTTCGGTGCCGGCATTGCTTCCGGCCCAGTCGGCCCCCGCCCTGGCGGCATCAATCAGCGGCCGGGTGACCGACGCCGCCTCATCGACTCCACTCTCCCAAGCCATCGTTACGCTGGAGGGCACTGCCTACGCTGCGACAGCAGACGCTGAAGGCCGCTACCGACTCTCCGGCGTTCCCGGTGGCCCCCAAGTGCTCCGAGTCATCCGGATCGGATATTCGCCGGTTCGCAAGGCGATCGCGGTACCATTTTCCGGTGAGCTGACCCTGGATATTTCCATGGCCCAGAGCGCGCTCAACCTGCCCAACATCACCGTGACGGCCGACCCGGTGAGCCGCGCCCGAGGCGAGTTGGGAACGGCATCTGTCATTGAGCGCGAGGCCATCAAGAACCAGACTGCCGTTTCGCTGCAGGGATTGCTCGAACTGCTGCCGGGCGTCACACTGCAACCACCCGGCCTCGACGGCGTGCAGCAATTCGGACTGCGCTCGGTGCCGATCTCGAGCGGAAGCGGGGGAACCGGCGGAGGGCAGCCCAGTGCCGGTCAGCTCGCTTCGTTCGGAACCCAGATCGTGCTGGATGGCGTGCCGGTTTCCAACAACGCCAATCTCCAATCGCTCGGCCCCCGGGGGGAGCTTGCCCTCTCCACTTCGGCCGGTGGCGGGATCGACCTTCGCCGTCTGCCGGCCTCGACCATCGAACGGGTCGAAGTCATTCGCGGCATCCCATCCGCGCGGTTCGGAGACATGACCCAGGGAGCGGTACTGGTGGACACCCGCGCCGGCCGGGTGGACCCGGAGCTGCTGGTGCTGCTCGACGCCCGGACCGTCGAAGCGAGTATAATCGGAGGCACGTCGTTCGGGCGTTGGCAAACCGGCAGCGGGACGTTCAATCTCGCCCGCACCCGGGTGGCGCCCGGGCAGACGGATGACGAATCCTACCGTTTCGCGCTCCAGGTGGCTCATCGGCTCGAACGACAAGGGCTTGTCCTGGACACCAGGTTCGATGCCTTTCAGCTGGTGCAGGATCGGCCGGAATCGCAGCTGTTTC
>CAVPRU010000018.1:0-12534 GCA_963707875.1 uncultured Gemmatimonadales bacterium | reverse complement strand
CATTCCGGAGACCACGACGGTGGCCCCGGGAACGCGCGTCGTCTTCCGGCTGGTCTCCGGCGGGCCCCACAACGCCGCGTTCTGGGCCGACTCGATCCCCCCGGCGGCGACGCCCTGGCTGACGGCCACCCTCGAGGATACCATCGAGCCCCTGATGGGTCCGTTGCTGGTCGTCCCCGACGAGACCTGGTCAGTGACGATGCCGGCCGTGCCCGGTCTCTACCGATACTACTGTCTGCCCCATCTCGCCGGCGGAATGGCCGGCCTGATCATTGTCAGCGGGGGCTGATCAGAAACAGCCTGGCCTGATACCGCCAGACGGTGAACGCGATTCGGGTCCCATCGGGCGAGACCGAGGGCTGCGTCTTCTCGGTGGGATCGGAGGTGAGCTGTTCGACTGCACTCCCCGCCGCCGTCGACACCTTGAACAACTGGAGCTGCCCGAGGCTGTCCGGCTGGGGGAAGACCAGCCACCCGCCATCCGAGCTCACTCCGAAGCCGTCGAAACGCTGGGTACTGGTGTACCGATGGACCAGGCTGGGCCGACCCCCGCCGCGGGGCACCCGGTACAAGGTGTGGACCCCTTCGCTGCCCAGCCCGCTGAAGACAATTTCGTCGCTCGACCCGAGCCACTCGGTGTGGAGGATCTCGTCCTCCAGCCCCCCGAGCGGGACGGCACGGGGAGGGGCCGTGACGACACCCTGGTCCTGATCCACTCCGACAATCCAGAGCAGCGAGCGCGAGCGTCCACCCACCATCGAGTCCCCGTTGAACACGATCCAGCGTCCATCGGGCGACCACCGGGGCCACCCCACTTCCGCCCCGCGACCCAATGCGCTGAGCCGGGTCAGCGGCTCGAACCGATCGGCCGGCCGCAGCCAGATGTCATCCGAGCCCCGCATATGGGAGTGGAAGGCGATCCACCGCCCGTTCGGCGACCAGCTGAGGCCCTGGTCCTCCGAAGGGGAGTTCTGGACGACGATGTCGGGCGCTGACGCCGCGAGAGTCGCCTCCGCGGCAATGATCCCGGCCTCCTGCGCAATGTCGGGATAGTGGAAGTCGTCGATCACCCGACGCCAGGTGCCGTAGGTGATCCCCAGCTGTCCGCCATCGGGACTCCAGGAGGGGGTCTCCGCCTGAAAAGTGGTCCGCTGGGTGGCCGGGCCTCCGATGGATGGCATGACCGAGACCTGGGTCCAGTAGTCCTGCGCCTTGTACAGCACCCGACCATCAGCGGTCACCGACGGGGCGTAGCTGTCCCGGGCGTGTGAGGCCAGCAGGCGGCCCTGCCCTCGATCCAGCTCCCAGGCCCAGAGGTCCACGAAGCCGCGGTCGTTGGGGAGGGCCAGATAGAGCTCGCGGCCGTCGGGGGAACTGGCCAGGGGCCCGTAGGCCTCCAGGGTGTCCAGCCCGGCCGGACTCGCTCCGCCACAGGGGAGCATCACCCGCTGGCGACCCTCGACCAGTCCGAGGCAGACCACTCGACCGTCCGACAGCCAGTGCGGGTGCGACAGCTCGGCAGACGAGACGACCGAATCGAGAACGGTTCCCAGGGTGTCGAGCACCACCAGCACCGACCCCGACGGACGGCGTGACACTCCCGCGAGGCGATCTCCCTCGGGAGAGAACACCACCTCACGCAGCTGGTCGAGAAGGGGGTCGCGGCGCCGGGCCAGCTCCGACCAGAATGGCTGGCGCTCTCCGCGCTCCAGATCATAGGCCCACCAGCTGGTCTCCTGATCGGGCTGCCCGACAAGAAGCCGGCCCCCGGGGTACCACGTCAGGTGAACAATGCGCGCCTCGCCGGACGGGAGCGTTCGAGGCAGAGCTTCCCTCTGCACCGCGCGAACCTCCAGCCGGTGGTGGGCCGCGGTGGCCAGCCACTGCCCGTCCGGAGAGATCACTCCCAGCGGATCCCGGTAACCGACCGGGCCAAACTGCCGGACCGTGGCAAGTGGTACCAGGTCCGGATCGTTCAGGCTGGCCGGATCCTGGCTGGAGCAACCGATGGCGCCGAGCAGGAAACCGGCTCCCACCAGGCGAAGGATCATCGACCCTTCAGGCTCTGGTACACGTTGCGGACGAATCGCTCCGACGCCCCCCACTGCGCGTCGAGGGCCGCCGTCGGCTTGGCGGCAACCACCTCATCCTCCGACATGCCCCGCTGGACCAGTGGGGCCACCAGCGCCTGGGCCTGGAGCAGCATGTCGCGGTAGCCGGTCAGGCCGGCCGCGTCGCTGACGACTCCATGGCCGGGGATGAGCCGGGTGCCGGGCTTGAGGAGGCCGAGCACCAAGTTGGTTGAGGCGACCATCCCCTGGATGCTCCCGCCGCTGGCCACATCGATGAACGGGTAGCGCCCCTGGAAGAAGGTATCGCCCAGGTGCACGACATTGGCCTGCTCGAAGAAGACGATGGCGTCGCCGTCGGTGTGGGAATTGGCCACATGGACCGCGTGAATGGTCTCGCCGTTCCAATGGAAGGTGAGCTCCTCCGAGAAGGTGACCACCGGGAGGGCCCCGGCCGGGGACTGCTGGGACGACCCGACCAGATCCTTGAACTCCGCCGGGTTCATCCGCTTCCGGACGTTGGCGTGGGCCACGATGAGGGCACCGGCCTTCCCCATGTTCTCGTTCCCGCCGGTATGATCGCCGTGCCAGTGGGTGTTGAGGATGAACTTGACCGGCTGGGGGGTCAGGGTGCGGATGGCCGCCAGGATCTTGTCGGTCAGCGGGGCAAACTGGTCGTCGATGACAAAGGCCCCATCGGGACCGATCGACAACCCGATGTTGCCACCGCGACCGGTCAGCACATACAGGCCGTCGGTCAGCTTGATGGGAGTGATTTCGACGGCGGCCCAGTCCACCGGCTGCTGGGCGACGGCGGGCAACGGGGTCAGAGCGGCCAGGACGAGGGTCCAGACCCAAGGACGGTTTTGCATGGCTCATCTCCTGGTAGAAGGTGGAAGCTACGGCCGATCGGAGGGAGAGGCAAAGGCCTGATCCGGGACCGACCCGGGGATGCTAGATTCCCGCGATGCTTATCTCTGCTCTGCTGCTGCTTGCCCCGGCCCAGGACACCCTGAGCTACAGCGGGCGGGCCAATCGCATCCAGGTTCCGATCCCCCGGATCGAGGCCACCACCACGGTGGACGGCCGCCTCGACGAGCCGGTCTGGGCCCGGGCGGCCCGGCTCACCGGGTTCTCCCAGTATCAGCCGGTCGACGGCCGCCCCGCGGAGGAACCCACCGAAGTGCTGGTCTGGTACGCCCCCGACGCGATCCATTTCGGGATCCGGGCCACCGAGCTGCACGGCAACGTGGTGCGGGCCACTCGGGCCAACCGCGACAACATCGCCAGCGAGGATCACGTCCAGATCCTGCTCGACACCAACAATGACCGTCGGCTCTCCTTCGTGTTCGGGGTCAATGCACTCGGCGCCCAGCAGGACGGCACCCGGAGCGATCAGTTCGGGGGAGGGGCGGGCGGCTTCTCGGCCACCGGCGGCGGGTTCGTCAACATCAACCCGCTCGATGGCAGTCTGGATCTCAATCCCGACTACGTCTTCGAGTCCCGGGGCCGGCTGGTCGAGGGCGGGTACCAAGTGGAGATTCGGATCCCGTTCAAGAGCCTCCGATACCAGGAGGCCCAGGTCCAGACCTGGGGGATCCATGTCCTGCGGCGGATTCAGCACTCGGGGTTCCAGGACACCTGGGCGCCGGCCATCCGGGCCAACGCCAGTTTCCTGGGACAGGCAGGAACCCTGGAGGGTCTGCACGACCTCAAGCGCGGGCTGGTGCTCGAGGTGACCCCGACCATGACCGGTCGTCTCGATGGACTGCCAGGGGACCCGCAGGGGTGGGATTACACCGGAACCGGAGAGGTCGGTGGGGACGTCCGCTGGGGGATCCAGCAGAACCTTACCCTCAACGGCACCGTCAACCCGGACTTCTCCCAGGTCGAGGCCGACGTCGGTCAGGTCACATTGAATGAGCGGTTTGCCCTGTTCTATCCGGAAAAGCGGCCCTTCTTCCTGGAGGGCATCGAGCTGTTCGACAGTCCCAACCAGCTGATCTACACCCGGCAGATCTCGTCACCGCAGGGCGGCGCCAAACTGGGGGGCAAACTGGGCCGCAACAACATCGCGGGCCTGGTGGCTGCCGATGACCAGTCCCACTCGTGGAGCGGGAGCGGGACGCCCTGGTTCGGGATCGGTCGACTCCGTCGCGACCTGGGGACCAGCTCCACCGCGGGACTGGTGCTCACCGCCCGGGAGGACGGGGACGACTACTCCCGGCTGGCCGGTGGAGACCTCCGGATCTATCACTCCAAGCTCTACTTCGTGGAGCTCCAGGCGGTGCAGTCGTGGACCGACAGCGCCGGCAGCCGAGGCAGCGGGCCGCTGCTGCAGGCGGTCTGGGACCGGACCGGCCGGGCCTGGGGCTTTCATCTGAGTGGCAAGGCGATTGCGCCGGACTTCAAGGCCGCGGCGGGGTTCGTGAATCGGACCGGGGTGATCGACATGAACCTGTTCAACCGCCTCAGCTTCTATGGCCGCGAGGGCGCCCTGGTCCAGACCCTCGGCGGATTCATGGGGGTGACCAGGCTGTGGGGGTACGACAATCCCTCCGACGGGGCCAGGGAGGGCAGCGAATTTCTCCGTCCGAGTGCCACGCTGCGGGGAGGGTGGCGATTGGGTGGGACCGTGAGCCGGAGCTTCTTCAGTTTCGACCCGGCGAACTATGCCGACTACACCGTCACCAAGGGCTCCGGCACCGCCGCCTTCGAGGTACCGGACCCCGAGCGCAACCTGTGGAACGGCTGCGCTGTCGGTGACCACCCCGACCTGGCAGCGGTTCTCGGCCACCGCGTCCGTGGGTTTCGGAGAGACGGTCATCTTCCGGGAGGCCGCGCCGGGCTCGAGCCTGCGGTGGGACGTGACCCTCGACATGCGACCGACGGCGGGGCTTCGGGGGACCTTTCAGCTGGTGCGGCTCACCCTCGACCGCCAGCGGGACGGCTCGGAGTTCTCCTCGGAAACCATTCCGCGACTGAAGCTCGAGTACCAGATCAGCCGAGCGGTCTTCTTCCGATTCGTCGGCCAGTACGCCGCGCGTGAGCGCTCGGCGCTGAAGGACCGAGATGGGAACTCCATTCTGGTGAATGGCGTCCAGGATACCGGGGACGCGTCCAACGGGTTCCAGATGGACTGGCTGTTCAGCTACCGGCCCACGCCAGGCACCCTGGTGTACCTCGGCTACGGATCCAGCATGGAAGAGCCCGAGGCTTTCCGCTTCAACCAGCTGGAGCGGAACCGGGACGGGTTCTTTGCCAAGGTGAGTTACCTCTTCAGGCTCTAGAGACTACACTCCATGGTGGCCCGCTCTCCGGGACACCAGACCACCACGAGGGAGGATCCATGGCGTTGTACACCTGCGGCAAGTGCGGGATGAGTGTCGGCACGATGACCTGCGGTCACTGCGGGAAGGAACTGGTCCACGATGGCCTGTCCAAGCCCGATGGCTCGAAGGTGATGGTGGCCAAGTGCCCCGATGGGCACGGCAAGGTCAAGTCACCGATGTGCTGCGGGGACGACATGGCCTGCGCGGTCGGCTGAGACCGCCGGCGAGAACGCTTCCATCCCGTAGGCCCGCACCAGGGCGGCCGCGGCCTTGATGTCCGCCATCCGGGTCGCCCCCGCCTCCCGCTCGATCAGCAGGTCCACCTCAAGCGCCCGGGTCCGCACCACGTCGAACAGGGCTCCCCAATCGACCGCCCCTGCCCCGACCGCCACTTCCTGCCCCCAGACACCAGGGGTGGCCGAGGGCAGGGCGTCCCTGATGTGGATCTGCACCACGAAATCCGCCAGCAGATCCAGCGCCTCGACCGGATCGCCATTGCCATAGAGCAGCATGTTGGCCGGATCGTAGTTGACCCCGACCCCGTCCCGATCGAGATCCATCAGGAATCCGATGATCGTGTCGGCGTCTTCCTGCCCCGTCTCCAGCCCGACCCGGACCTTGCGACCCAGGAACGGGGCCACGATCCGGCGCATTCGGTCGAGGAGGAGGGCCCGGGACGGGTCCCCGCGATCGGCCGGGATGAAGCCGGCATGGAAGGTGACCAGGGGGAGGCCCAGGTCGGCGGCCAGTCGGGCGTTGGCCTCGGCGGCCCTGAGGTTGGTCAGCCAGTATTCATCGCCAACCAGGCCCCCGGTGGCGCGGATCGACTCCAGGGAGGTGTAGTCCTCCCCGGTCATGGTGACCATGCCGGAGAGAATCCGCGCTCCCACCCCGGTCAGGGCGGTGGCCACCGCCACCGGCGCCATGGCGCGGGTCCGCAGCGGATCGAGCGCCAACTGCACGGCGCCCACTCCGGCCTCCCGGACCAGGGCACCCAGCTGGTCGGCGCCCTCGGGTTGCAGAGACCAGGAGCAGACACCGAGTCGGATGGGCACGCGGCTCCTCCTTTCGTCAGCTGGTCGCGCGAGTGGATCCGATATCGACCGAGATATTTCGCCACTTGCCCTGCCGGAACCGCACCACACTCAGCCCGCACCGTGTCATGTGACCCAGCAGGATGGCGAGCCAGATATCCGATGGGGTCAGGCCCCGGGTGGCCTGCAGCACCGCGCACCAGCCGAGCGGGATCGCCAGTTGGGAGACCAGCGAAATATAGAACGGGCTCCTGGTGTCCCCGGTCCCCTGGAGTCCGCCGGTATAGCTGAGCGCCACCGTGACGAAGAACCCGGAGATGCTCAGGAACCGGAGCAGCAGGACCGCCATCTCGACCACGGCGGGATCGGTCATCCCGAATCCGGCCAGGAGCACCCGGGGAATGGTCAGGAAGAAGAACGCCACCACGGAGGTCGCCATGATTCCGATCCTGGCGGCCGCGGCCGGGGCCTGGGCTGCACGATCAGGATGCCCGGCCCCCAGATTCTGCCCGGCCACCGCCGCGGCCGCGCCCATCAATCCCACCGAGGTCCAGGTAATCAGCGAGAACAGTTCGGTATACCCGATCGCGTAGGCGGCCTGCGCCGCGGCGCTCTCGGCCAGGGAACCGACGTAGCGGAGCAGCAGGACGCCGCCGACGTTCATCGCCACACCCTGGAGCCCGGTCGGGAGCCCGAACTTGAACAGCGACCGGATGATCCCCCAGTCCGGCCCCCGGCTCTGGCCGCGCGGGAAACCCACCACCCAGCGTCCGGACCGCAACTGGTGGATCGCGATCACGCTGAGCAATGCCCCGGCCAGCACGGTCCCCATCGCCGCCCCGGCCGTCCCGAACGCGGGGATCGGTCCCAGACCGCGGATCAGGACCACGTTGAAGACGATGTTCAGCACCGTCAGGGCAATCCCGAACCGGAGCGGGGTCTGGGCGTCTCCGGCCGAACGGAGCGCTCCGCCGAGCAGGAAGAAGGTCAGCATCCCGAAGCTGAAGACGAACATGATCCGGAGGTACGGCAGGGCCTCCGCCTGCACCTCCGGCGCAGCGTTGATGAACTGGAGCAGGTGGGGCGCCAGGAAGTACCCCAGCGGCGCCAGAATCCCGATGGCCATGAAACCGGACGTCAGGAACGCCTGGTAGACCGCCCGATCCGCCTTTTCCCGGTCGCCGGCCCCGGCAAACCGGGCCACCAGCACACCCATGCCGGTGAACAGCGAGCTGATGAAGACCATCACGACCAGGAAGATCTGCCACGCCACGCCGATGGCGGCGTTGCCGGTATAGCCGACATAGTGGCCCACCATCACGTGGTCCACGATGCCCTGGAGCCCGCCCAGGATGTTCTGCAGCATGGTGGGCCAGGCCAGCTTCCAGATTGCCGACCGGATCGGTCCGTCGACGATCGACCGATCGAACGCCCGGCCCTTCATGGGAGCGCTCAAAAACTCAGCTGGCCGGTCAGCGTGACCCAGCGGCCCCCGTGTACCTGGGCCAGGAACGAGGTATTCGCTCCCTGATGCCTGGTGGCGGAGAAACTGACCCGGGTGCCCGAGACCGGCTCCAGCAGCTCGTCGATCTGCTCAAGGGCGGCGACCAGGGAAGCCGAGGTGACACCGGGACCGGCCCGGCGAAGGGCCTCGAAAGTGATGAACATCGCCTGCCAGCCATACAGGCTGCCGACGTTGGGGTCCTCCCCGTAGCGCTGCCGGTACCGGTCCATCCACTCCAGCATGGCCGGTGTCCCGCCGTTCCGGTCAGGCATCGGGACCACCGCCATCGCATAGAGCCCTTCGGTCACACCCCCTTCGGCCCCTGCCACGGAGCGATCATAGCTCGCCAGGGTGCCCAGGAAGTCCACCTCGCTCCAGCCCATCTTCCGGGCAGCCGAGTAGGGCACGATGGCATCGCGGACGATGACGCCGGCCACGATCAGGTCGCAGTTGGCGGCCCGGAGTTGGGTCAGTTGCGGGGTGAAGTCCTGATCGGTGGGCTTGTGGGTGGTCGCCTCGGCCAGCGTCATCCCCATCGCCTCCACCTGGTCCCGGGCGGCCTCGAAGGCCTCCTGGCCGTAGTCGGTGTCCTGATACATGGCGCAGATCCGGCGCTTGCCCAGACTGTCGGCCATCCACTTCACGCCGGCCCGGATGCCGTCATAGTAGGAACCGTACGCCGTGAACTTGAGCGGGTGGTGCGGCAGAAACATCTGACGGGCGGCGGTGAGCGGGAACAGATTCGGGATACCGGCCGCGAGTTGCTGCTGGAAGGCCGCGTTGTTCTGGGGAGTCCCGAGCGCTCCAACCATGGCGACGATCCGGTCCCGCTGAATCAGCTTGCTGACCGCCTGTACCGCTCGCGGCACCTGATACTGGTTGTCCTCGATGACCAGGCGCACCGGACGACCCCCGATCCCGCCGGCGGCGTTGAGCTCTTCCACCGCCATCCGCATCCCGTTGGCCTGTGACACTCCGAACGCGGCGGCGACTCCGCTCAGGTCGGTGTGGCTCCCCAGGACAATCTCCCCCGCGTCACGGCCTCCCCCGCAGGCCAGCACGAACAACAGGGTCGGAACCAGGGAGCGACGCATCGGAACCTCGTGGGGGGCGTGGGGACAACCGGAAGATACACCCCGCCTGGTCTGTCCAATGTTCACGGGGTGTTGACACTTTGGCATCCTCCCGGTGCTCATCCGTGAAAGACTGATCCAGGGGTCCAACGTGGGGGACGAGGTTCATGAAGCTGGAGTGTTCTTGCGAAATGTGTGCGAGAGCATGAAGCAGCCGTGAGCGCCGTTACGGTGTCAACACCGTCACCCCGGCGGTGATGCTGAACGCCCTCCGGCTGCCGTCCGGGATGAAGTTCGACGTCGCATCCGTGGCGGACAGGCGCTCGAGGCGTCCGGAGGTCCACAACATGGCGACCGGCGATACCCGGTAGCGCATCAGGAAGGACACTGCGGTGGGATGGGAGCGGGAGGAGTACAGTGCATACTCTGGCCCGATGTAATACCGGTAGATCGGGCCTTGCTTGGCCGGATTCGGAATGGTGCTGGTCGGCCGATACCAGGCAAGCGCCCCGCCCACCGCCGCGAACATGCGAGGGCCAAGTTGCCGGCCCAGCTCGAGTGCGAGCGATGGGGTACCGCTCGTGACACTGGTGGCCAGCCCGGTTGTGGAGTCGCGCCTGGTGCGGGATTCCCCGGCCATGCCCAATGTGAGAATCCCGGCCCATTCCCGGTCGGCAGGGACCATACGAAGCTCCAATTCTGCCTCAAGCGCCGATTCCTCCGCGTGGAAGATGACGCCCGCCGAATCGAGCGCCAGGTCAGCATCACCGGATGAGCTCACACCCCGGGCGTGCAGGGTGAGGAGCCAGCGGGGACCGAACCTCCGCTGCAGCGCGCCGCCGGCACTCCATCCCGATTGATCCCACCGGTCCAGGGCGGGATCATTCTGCTGCTGTCGAGTCAGCCGCTCCGACTGCCGATCGGCCTCAGCATAGAGAATCCACCGAGTCCTCCCGGTGTGGCCACCGAGTGTTCCACCGAAACTCGACAGGTCCTGCTCCCGGCGCTTGGAATAGGAAGTGCTCAAAGTGATTGGCGGGGCCTCGCGATATCCGGTCAGTTCGTAGACCCGCCCGCTTCCGGTCCGGGTGAAGAGCAGAACGGATTCTGCCGTGTGGCGAAGCCGAGTGAAGGCGCCGAGTTGGATCCCGCCGAGTTGCCGTGCAATGCCGAGGACCAGACCGGGTGTCGTGCTCCGCACCCTCCGGATTGTGGTAGAAACGGTGGAGAGATGATCGCGCCCCTCGTATCCGCCAGTGATGCCGACAGTCCAGCGCCCCAGCCTCCACCCCGCGACGCCTTCGAGCACCGCGCGAGTCCGCCGCACCGGGCTGGCCGAGGTGTCGGTGCTCACGAACGGACTGGAGGGGAACGCTTCGGTGAAATCGGAGCGAGTCCCGGGATCCAGTCTTTTCTGATCGAAGGTGACACGGCCCAGGAGCGAGAACGTCGGCGAGAACCCTTTCCACGACTGGGCCGCTGCCTGGACCAGCCGAGCCGTGCCAGGGTCGAGCGGCCGGCGGAAGTCGCCGCTCTGACGGTTGAAGCCCCCCTGGAAATCGGTGCGGGCATCGCGGGCGTCCTCCACCAGCCCTGCGGGGTTACCCGCGGTCCAGAACGATCCGACCCGCGGCGGGCCGAACACGAAGCCGGACGTCGCCGTACCGGCACTCGGCAGGCGACGGGGCAGATCGGCTCTCGAGCCCAAGGCACTCCAACGCCGCATCCATACCGGGGCATTGCGATCGGGATTGACGCCGAAAGCCTGCGCCGCCGCGCCGGTCGCGATTCCACTGGCGCAGAGACCGAGCGCGACCAGCCCCCACGTCCTCATCGCCACACGACGACCGGCATCGTCACCTCGAGTCCGAACCTGGCCGGGGCAAAGAGCCGGGGCGTTGTCGTCCGATTCCCGTAGTTGCCGATCCGGTCGAACGCGTTGAAGGCATAGAAGGACAGCCGCCCACCTCCCGGAAGCGTCTTGGCCACCTGGAGCGAGAAGAGCCAATCCGCCGGCCCCTTCTGGGGGTCGATCAGGAGCCCGCCCCGCGGCTGCCGCAAGTCGTGGTACTGCGGCAGAGTGCGATCCGCTTCGGGCACCGGCACCAGCACGCCGGCCCGGGTGATGTAACCGGCGAAGCTCAGCGTGTCCGTGTTTCCCAGATTCTGTCGGGTTTCCCGCAAGGTGAATTGGATCGTTCCGGTAATCACCAGCCCAGCCTCCGGCTGCTGGTGGATCAGGCGCGAAGTCAGCAGGAGCCGGTCCCCGGTCCGGGTGGCGCCGACCCAGTAGGGTGAGCGCGGAATGAAGTTGGTGAGCTGGAAGGCGCTGAAGTCACGGCTGTACTCGACGCCGGCGTTCTCCTGGCGCTGCTTGAGGTAGGAGCCCTGGATGGCGAAGCGGGTCCTGAGTCGGGGAATCTCCGGGATGGTCAGGATAAGCTCCACTCCGCTGCTGGTCACCGTGAGATTGTTGCTGGGTCTATCGATCAGGACCGGGACGGTGTCGGTTGCGAATGCCGGGAGCTCGTAATCCGGGGGCCGGCCGGTGCCGGTCGTCGAGTCGACGATCCGGAATAGCTCGCGCAGGAAGGAGGTCGGCTCGGCCACCGTCCCGACCGCACCGGTGACCCGGTCGCGAAAAGCAGTGAACGCGATGTCCGCCCCTGGGGCCAGCGTCGCCTCGAATCCCGCTTCGAACCTGTCGGCTCTGGAATAGCCGAGTGTGGCGTTGGTCGGGTCGACGATTCGCGTGGTGAGCACGGCAAGCCGCTCGGCGGGATCATTGGCGTAGTAGTTGACGTTGACCAGGTCGTAGTACTGCAGACCAGGATGCAGCGACGCGAGCCCCGGGGTTTTCGCGATTCGTCCAGCTCCGGCCCGGAACCGGAACCAGCCGGTTGGGGCCAGCTCGACGTTGAGGCGGGGTTGCAGCAGACGATCCCGTGCGCCGGAAAACCAGCTGCGACCGTCATGCAGCAGATCGAGCCGCAGGCCGCCCTGAACGGCAAGGTGTGCCTCGCGGCCCAGCGGCCAGCTCACCCGCTCATCGGCATAGAGGGCGGTGGTTACCATCGGCGGGATCAGGTCGAAGCGACGCGGCCGGTCGTAGCCGTTGACACCGTTGAAGTCCGACTGGGGCGGAAACTCGATATCGAAAAGCACGCCTGGACCGGCGTTCCATTCCCGCCGCAGCTCGATTCCGGTGCGGAAAGTCTCGCCGACTCCGAGCCAGTTCGGCTGTGCCACCAGCTCCAGGCGGCTGTAGATGCTGCGCGGGTCACCCTGGAGATCCACCCGGGCGTTGTAGACGCCGCCGATGAACTTTCCGACCTGGGTGCCTTCGGTCAGCCGGTTGGTGAACGCCTGTGCGGCGCGAAGCTTGTTGTCGCGACTCATTCCTCGCTGGCGGTTCAGGTCGAACGCGGCGGTCCATTCGAGACGGGAGCGTGGTCCCAGGTCGAGTCGCAAACGCTCCGAGACCCTGAAGCCGTTGTCGCGACTATGAGACTCGATTCCGGG
>CAVPRU010000017.1:0-19733 GCA_963707875.1 uncultured Gemmatimonadales bacterium | reverse complement strand
GGCCCGGTGGGATGCCTGGCTGAAGGACAAGAAAGGCGATCCGCCAGCCGGGATCTCAAGCTGGAAACGCTGGCCGGGGTGCTCCGCGGAGAGATCTCGGTCCAGAACCACTGCTACCGGGCCGACGAGATGGCCCAGATGCTGGACCTGGCCCGGAGGTCAGTTCCGGATCCAGTCGTTCCACGGCATCGAAGCCTACGAGATCGCGGACCTGCTCAACCGCCGGCACGGCGGCTTCCGTCTGGTCGGATTGGGGTGGCTTCAAGATGGAGGCGTACGATCAGGTGCCCGAGAACCTCGCGCTGATCCAGCAGGCCGGCGCCATCGCCGTCCTCCACACCGACAGCCCCGACGGCATCCAGCGAATGAATCAGGACATGGCCGAGGCCGGTCTACGCGGATTGCGCCGGGATTACGCTGACCCGCGATCAGGCCATCAGGTGGGTCACCGCCAATCCGGCCTGGGTGCTCGGGATCGAGGCGACACACCGGGTCGCTTGAGGCCGGCAAGATGGCCGACGTGGTGCTCTGGTCGGGGGATCCGTTCTCGGTACAGCAAGGCGGAGAAAGTGTGGAACGAGGGTTCCGGCTGGTCTTCGACCGGCTCGATCCACTACGGCAGTACCAGACCGACTTCAACCTTGGCCAGACGGCTCCGGGGGTGGGACGATGAACGCGTGGATGCTGCCTGGGGCCACCCTGCTGGCCGCTCTCGCCGGGCTGGCCCCGACGGCGGCCACCGCCCAGACCATTGCTATTACCGGCGGAACCGTCTACCCGGGTCTCGGGCCCGAGGATTGAGCGGGGTACCGTTCTGATCGGGACGGCCGGATCGTCGCCGTGGGCGCCAACCTGACTGTGCCGGCCGGTGCCACGCTGGTGGACGCCACCGGGAAATGGGTCACCCCCGGATTGATTCACGCCGGCTCCGATGTCGGATTGGGCGTTGCCTCCCTGTTCGGGGAGAGCGAAGCGGGGGTGCAGGGTGAGGTCAACCCGGCGTTCTCACCCGCGGAGGGGTACGATGCCGGCGCGATCACCATTCCATTGACCCGGACCGGCGGGGTGACGACCGGGCTGTCCGGCCCGCGCGGAAGCTACCTGCCTGGCCGAGCCATGGCGGTGGACTACGCCGGCACCCGGCTTGAGGACGCCCTGATCACGAGCACGGTCGCGATCCTGCTCAATCTGAGTGACGGAAGCAAGGGCGCTGGGGGCGGCAGCCGCGCCGGCACCATGGCACGAACCAGACAGCTGTTCCGGGACGCGCTCGAATACCAGCGACGCAAGGCCGAGTTCCAGAGGGGCGCCATGCAGGACCTGTCCGCTCCGGCCGCTCAACTGGAGGCGCTGCTCCCTGTTCTCGCCGGGACGATGCCGTTGGTGATCACCGCCAATCGGCGGATGGACATCGAGAACGCGCTTCGGCTCACGGCCGAGTTCAAGCTGAAGACGATTCTCAGCGGGGCGGTGGAAGCCTGGATGGTGGCGGAGGCCATCACAGCCGCCGGAGTGCCGGTCATCATGTCGCCCAATACCGACATCCCTTCCTTCGATGGTCTGGGCGCCCGATTGGACAACGGCACCCTGCTCCGGCGGGCCGGGGTGCGAGTGGTCATCGCCCAGGGCGATCCCGGTGGCGAGCGGAATCTGCGCTTTGGCGCCGGGAACGCGGTTCGCAACGGCATGAGTTGGGACGATGCCCTCCAGGCAGTCACCCTCGCTCCGGCTCAGGCGTTCGGACTCAGCGACTACGGCTCGCTCGATGCCGGCAAAGTGGCCAACGTGGTGATCTGGTCAGGAGATCCGCTCGATTTCAGCGCCGCCGCGGAACGGGTCTACATCCGGGGCCAGGAGGTCTCCCTGCGGACCCGGGAAACGGAACTGCTCGAGCGGTATCGCTCGCTGCCCCCGAAGCAGTAGTCCGATTATGCTAGCGGTAGTACTCCTCCAACCCAATCGAGCCATGCCCCGTCTCTCCCTCCGTTCCATCCTGGCCAGCCTGGCCCTGGCGCTGTCCCCCATGGCGCTCGCGGCCCAGCAGGCCCCCGATCCCATCGCTCAGACCGGGTTCATCAAGGAATTCGGGACGATGTGGACCTTCGACGCCCCGCCCCTCGCCTATTGGAAGGAGGCCTACGACTTTGTGCCGGCCCAGGGGTGGCTGGACCATATCCGGCTTGCCGCAGTGCGGATTCCCGGCTGTTCCGCCAGCATCGTGTCGGACCGGGGTCTGGTGATGACGAACCACCACTGCGCCAGGGCCTGCATCACGGCGGCCTCGCCCAAGGACGTCGACTATCAGGCCGTCGGCTTTGTGGCCCCGAGCGACGAGGAGGAGCCCCGCTGTGCCGGGATGAACGCCGACCAACTCCAGTCGATGGAGGACGTCACCGCCGCCATTCGCCAAGCCGTAACCGGCCGGGCGACCGCCGACCGGGTGGCCCAGCGCGACGCCGCGATCGAGCGGATCCAGGATGAGTGTGCCCGGCAGACCGGGTTGATCTGCCAGGTCGTGACCTTCTATCAAGGAGGGATGTACTCGCTCTATCGGTACAAGCGCTACACCGACCTCCGGCTGGTGATGGCACCCGAAGAGGCAATCAGTTTCTTCGGCGGGGACCCCGACAACTTCACCTATCCCCGCTACGACCTCGACGTCACCTTTCTGCGGATCTACGACAACGGGAAGCCGCTCGTGGCCGAGCACTATCTGCGGTGGAATGCGGCCGGCGCGACGGAAGGGGAGGTCGTCTTCGTGGTCGGCAACCCGGGGTCGACGGGCCGGATGCTGACGCTGGCCCAGATGGAGTACCTGCGGGACGTCCAGTATCCCAGCCAGTTGGCCCTGCTCCGCGGCAACGTCGAGGCGTACCGCGCCCTCTCCGAATCCGGAGATGAGGCTCGTCGGCGCCACGAGAACGCCATTTTTTCGGCGGAAAACGCCATCAAGGCCATCACCGGATACCGGAGCGGATTGCTGGATCGGGCGACGATGGCCCGGAAGCAGCGGTTCGAGGATGAGTTCAAGGCCAAGGTCGCCGCCGATCCCAAGCTGCGCGCACAGTATGGCGGATCCTGGGCGGCGGTGGCCCAGGCCCAGAAGGACCTGGGCACCTTCGCGACCGAGCGACTGTATCAGAGCTTTGCGGGCAGCCAACTCTTCGGGATGGCCGGGAACCTAGCGCTGCTGCCAGGACAGCAGGCCCTTCCCGAGGGCCAGCGACTGGCGCCATTCCAGGGGCCCGGCCTGGACCGGATCAAGGGTCAACTCGGGTCGGGACATCAAGTTTGATCTCGATGCCGAAGAGGCCCTGCTGGCCGCCCAGTTCAAGCTGGCGAAGGCCACCCTCCCGGCCGGCGACCCCTTCCTGGTGGCCGCGATGGGGAACAAGACCCCCGCCGAGGCGGCCAAGGCCCTGGTCCGGGGCACCAGATTGGTGACCGCAGAAGCCCGGAAGGCGTTGATCGAGGGTGGCGCATCGGCCGTCAACGCGTCGGACGATCCGATGATGGTGCTGGCGCGGGCGGTGGGACCGCTCGTGGTACGGCACGGCATGCGGGCGCAGGCCCTCACTACCACGCTTTCCGCCAATGCCGAGCTGCTGGGACAGGCGATCTTCGCGGCCTACGGCCGAAGCCTCCCGCCGGACGCGACCTTCACCCTTCGGATCAGCGACGGCGTGGTGAAGGGGTTCCCGATGAACGGCACCATCGCGCCGTACCGGACCAGCTTCTACGGTCTCTTTGCCCGGAATGCGGAGTTCGACGACCAGCCACCGTTCCAGCTTGCCGACCCGGTGGAAGACGGCAGATAGGCCGGCTCGACCTGGCCACCCCGTTCAACTTCGTCTCGACCGCGGACATCATCGGCGGCAACTCCGGGAGTCCGCTGGTCAACCGGAAGGGCGAGGTGGTGGGCGTGGCGTTTGACGGCAACATCGAGATGCTGCCCAATCGGTTCATCTTCACCGATGAGGTGTCACGGACGGTGAGCGTGCACACCGCGGCGATCACCGAGGCGCTCAAGAAGGTCTACGGGGCGGGCCGGATCGCGACCGAGCTGGAGCGGGCCGCGATCCGGTAGCGCCCTCAGCCCGGGGTCGCCTCGGCCGCAGGCCCCGCCTGAACCTCCGCGTCGACTGGCTCGGCAGCGGGCGGCGGGTCGTTGCCGACCGAGACGTCCTCGCCCTTGCAGGTGGCCAGCTCCCGCTCCACCCGATCGAGCCGGGTCTGGTACTCGTCGAGCTTGGTCAGGAGCGCCTCGTAGCGCGCCTCGTCAATCGGTTCGCCGCTGGTCTTCCGCCAGGTCAGCATCCCCAACTCTCGGGCCGCATCATTCCTGAGGCCGAGCACATTGCTCTTCTCAATGTGGAGCTTGCCCTGCTCCAAGGCGCCGCTCACCTTGTCGCCCAACTGGTCGAGTTCCTCGCGGATCCGGTCGAAGACTCCAGACATGGCCCCTCCCTCTGATGGAACGGTGTGTCAACCCGGGCCCATACGGAGTCCCGGGCTTCCGGGTTTCCGTTGGAGCGACCCTGGGAAGCACAAAGGGTCGGACCTGAAGGCCCGACCCTGGATTTCCTGGTGTGGTGGCTGGCGTCAGACGGCCACGGCCGGGTAAACCGAGATCTTCTTCCGCCGCTTGTCCTTGTGCTCGAACTTGACCACGCCGTCGATCAAGGCGAACAGAGTGTCGTCGTTCCCGCGGCCGACGTTGTTTCCCGGGTGGAACTTGGTACCGCGCTGGCGAACGATGATGTTCCCGGCCCGGACCTGCTCCCCGCCGTATTTCTTGACTCCGAGGAACTGCGGATTGCTGTCGCGCCCGTTCCGACTGGAGCCTACGCCCTTTTTATGTGCCATCTGATCCTCAGGCCAGCTTGAGGCCGGTAATCCGGACCTCGGTGAACTTGGAGCGGTGGCCGGTCTTCCGCCGGTAGTTCTTCCGCCGCTTGAACTTGAAGACGTAGATCTTCTCGCCCTTGGTCTGACCCAGCACCTCGGCGGTGACCTTGGCGCCCTTGACCGTCGGGGTGCCGGCCACGATCTTGTCGCCGTCGGAGGTCAGCAGGACCTCATCGAACGTGACCGTCGCCCCGGGCTCGACCTCCATCCGCGGGAGCTGCAGCGTCACGCCCTTTTCGGCCTTCCACTGCTTGCCTTGGGCCTTGAAAATCGCGTACATCGTCCGAGTTCCTTGAATATCGGTCAGGCGCCCCTGCCTGACACAGAGCCGCTAAACTTAGCGCGGGCAGCCGGTTAGGGCAACCCCAAGGCTAGGCCACCGCGTACAGCTCGGTCACGTCCCGGCCCGCCGGCTGGCTCATCAGCCTGAATTCGTCCAGGTGCATCATCGGGTCGTCCCGGATGTCGAGCGTCAGTCCGGTGGCTTTCCCCAATCCTGCCAACAGCTTGGGCTCCTCCTCCAGGAGGTAGAGCGCCACCTCGGGATGGACCCGGACGGCCACCTGACGCTCCCGTTTCTCGTGCGCCACCCGGTTGAGCGACCGCTCCAGGCGCCGGGCCACGACCTCGGGGGTAAAGACCCGTCCGGTCCCGAGGCAGGTGGGACAGTCGGCGGTCATCGAGGCGTACAGCGAGGGCCGGATCCGCTGGCGGGTCATCTCGATCAGACCCATGTCGGAGACCCCGAGGGTCTTGGTCCTGGCCCGGTCCCGGGACAGGTGCTGGCGGAGCTCCTGGAGGACCTTCTCCCGGCTGGACCGGGTCTCCATGTCGATGAAGTCCGCCACGATGATGCCACCCAGGTCCCGAAGCCGGAGCTGCCGGGCGATCTCCCGGGCGGCCTCGAGGTTGGTCCTGAGGATGGTCTTCTCGGGATCCCGCTTGCCGGTGTAGCGCCCGGTGTTGACGTCGATCGACACCAGGGCCTCGGTCGGCTGGATGATCAGCGAGCCGCCGGTCGGGAGGTCGACCCGGGCCCGGAACAGGCTCTTGATCTCGGTTTCGACGTCGAACCGGTCGAACAGCGGGGTCGGCTCCTGGTAATGGTGCACCCGCTCCATCAGGTCGGGGTCCATCTGCTCCAGATACTGCTCGACTTCGTTGTAGATCTCGACGGAGTCGACCCAGAGCGCGTCGACCTTGTCGCTGAAGACGTCGCGCACCAGGCTCCGGGTCAGCGAGGTCTCCCGGAGCAGGACCGCTGGCGCCTTCCGGACATAGGTCTGCTTCCGCTTGACCTTCTTCCACTGCCCCATCAGGGACTCGATCTCCCGACGGAAGTGGTCCTCGGTGACCCCCTCGGCCACCGTCCGGATGATCACCCCACCGGAATCCTCGGGGAGCATGCCCGACACCATCTCCCGAAGCCGGCTGCGCTGTTCGCGCGACTCGATCTTCCGGCTGACCCCCACCTTGGAGGCGTAGGGCATGTAGACCAGAAACCGTCCAGGGAGGGAGATCTGGGCGGTGACGCGGGAGCCCTTGGTGTTGATGGGCTCCTTGGTGACCTGGACAGGGAGGGTCTGCCCCTTCTTGAGGATCTCTTCGATCGCGGGAATGGCCCGGCGGGACGGCTCACGCTGGCGGCGGCCGTTGCCGACCGCCGGGCGGCCCGGACGCCTTCCCCTTGCCCTCGGCGACGGCCTCAAGGGCCTCGGCCGCTTCGTCGGCGTCGGGGATCTCGGGGTCCTCGTCGTCCTCCTCGTCCTCGTCCGGCTCGAGCAGGTCAGACGCGTGAAGGAACGCGCTCTTCTCGAGTCCGATATCGACGAACGCGGCCTGGAGGCCCGGCAGGACCGCCTCGACCCGTCCGAGGTAGATATCTCCCAGGATCCGCCGGTGATCCAGGCGGTCCACCAGCAACTCGACGAGACGGTCGTCTTCCAGAATGGCGACCCGGGTCTCGCGAGGTCCACCCTGAATAAGGATCTCGCGCTTCAATGTGATCTCCGAACGTTGTCGTGAGGAAACGCCCGAATCCACTCGGCCCGGTGCCCCCGGTGGGGCCCTCCCCCTGGTGAGCCGGTCCTCGCGGTATCCCGCCGGCGAATCCCATGCGGGAAGCGGGGCTGGTCGGGCCCTCCACTTCCGGCAGGCGATTGGGCAGGGTCATACCGGAGGACTGACTCGGTGACGGTGGGAAAGGTCGGGTGGTGATTCGGCGGCGCTCAAACAGCTTGCCAAATTGTAGCAGCCACGTGAACAAGCCCCTCCCCGACGGGGAGCGGCCTGTGGCGGGATGAGTATCCACCTGAGACTGCATCCCGCAAATCTAGGTATTACAGTGAGTTAGGGCAATGGTGTGATCTGTGTCACGAAACCGCGATCTCCCGGGGGGCCATCAGGCCGGCCAGGATCTCGCGGGCGATGACGATCCGCTGGATCTCGCTGGTCCCCTCCCCGATTTCGCACACCTTGGCGTCCCGCATCATCCGCTCGACCGGGTAATCGGTGGTGTAACCGTAGCCCCCGAGCACCTGGACGGCCTTGGTAGTGGCCCGCATCGCCAGCTCGGAACAGAAGAGCTTGGCCATGGCCGCCTCCTTCTTGAACGGCTGGCCGGCCTGCTTGAGCCGGGCGGCGGTATACAGCAGATGGGTCCCTGCCTCGATCTCGGTGGCCATGTCGGCCAGGGCAAAGCTGATCCCCTGGAACGACGCGATGGGCCGGCCGAACTGCCTCCGGGTCGCCGCGTACTGAAGCGCCTCCTGATAGGCCCCCTCGGCGATCCCCAGGGACAGGGCGGCGATGCCGATCCGCCCGGCGTCGAGCGTCTTCAGAAAGTTGACGAACCCGTCACCCACCGTGCCCCGAGGACGTTCTCCTTGGGCACGACCGCGTCCTCGAAGATCAGTTCGCGGGTGTCGGAGGCCCGCCACCCCATCTTGTCCTCCTTCTTGCCGCCCCGGAAGCCACTGGTCTTGGGCAGCTCGGCCGCATGGCCGACGCCGACTTTGGCGCAGATCCCGAGGTCGCAGGTGTCCTTGGTGACGATGAAGCTGGTGATCCCGCGGCTCCCGGATCCGGGAGTGGTGCGGGCGGTCACCGAGAAGATCTCCCCGACCCCACCGTGGGTAATGAAATTCTTGGTGCCGTTGATGACGTAGTGGTCCCCCTTGTCGACGGCGGTCGTCGCGGTGCCCCCCGCGTCGCTGCCCGCTCCTGGCTCGGTGAGCCCGAACCCACCCATGACCTTCCCACTGGCGAGGAGGGGGACGAAGGCCTGCTTCTGAGCCTCGGTGCCGAACATCACGATCGGAGAGGTCCCGAGGTTGGTGTGCGCGCTGATGGTCAGGCCGTGCGAGGCATCCACCTTGGCGAGTTCATGGATGGTGATGTAATAGGAAATCTCGTCCATCCCGGCGCCGCCGAGTTCTTCGGGCCATGGCACCCCGAGGAGGCCCAGGTCACCCATCGCCTTGATGTTGTCCCAGGGGAAGGTCTGGCTCTGGTCGAGCTCCCTGGCCTTGGGGGCGACGTGCTCCCGGGCAAAGTCGGCAACCATTTCGCGGACCTGATGATGGTGGGATTCAAAGTAGAGCGTGGCATCCATTGGGCTTCAACCGTCGACAGTGAGAGTAGAGGTGCGCTGGCGCTGCGGAATATAGCCTTCGGGTGACACTATATTCCCCCGACAGCCAACCAGGGAGTACCCACCATGAAGTCCTGTTCCTTCTCCTGACCGCGGGGCTGACGATTCTCCCCGCCCGCGCTCGCCGCCCAGGCCCCGACCGGCCAGCCGTCGCCGGCCCGCGAGGCGCGACAGCAGGCAACCCGGCTGGATGGCGATGGCCGGCACGTCGAGGCGCGAGCGATCTGGCAGGCTCAGATTGATGAGGCGCCGGACCCCGCGGCCCGCGCGGCGGCCCAACGGCGGATGGCAATGTCGTACGGCTTTGCGGCGGACTGTACCAATGCGGTCTCATACCACCAGATGGTGATCGACTACTGGAAGACCCGCGAGGGCGTGGAACCCCAGAACGCTTTCTACCAGGAGGGCGAGATGGCCAACGAGAGCGCCCGGGTCTGCATCGACGCTGGGGATATCGACACGGCCGAGCGGATGTATCGGTTGGGGTACCAGCTCGGCAACCGGGAGCCCGAACCGCGGACTCACCCCAAGAGCCTCTGGGATTACCGCCAGGCCCACGCGCTGGGCCGGATCGCCGCCCGTCGGGGAGATCGGGTCGAGGCGGAGCGGCAGGTGGCCGAAGCGCGACGGATCCTGGATGCCGACCCGGCGATGGCCGCCGATCAGGAGCGGTATTTCCCGTACCTGGCCGGCTACGTGGCGCTCTACACCGGCGAGGTGGACAGGGCGGCGCGACTGATCACCGGGGCGCTGGCGATCCAGGGCAATCAGCGGGACGCCTTCCTGCACTGCCTCCTGGCGCTGTCGTATGAGCGTCTGGGACAAGCCGACCGGGCGCGGGAGCTGTACCAGAAGGCCAATCAGCTGGCGGAGGGCGGGCACAACCCGCCGGCCGCCTACGCCCGCCGGGTGGCCCGAGAGAAGCTCGGGGGTGAGCCCGGGCGGGCGCCGCCTGGAGCTCCCGGCGCCGCATTGTGCTGCGGAAGGCGACGAAGATGCCCGTGGCGACCATCGCCAGCGTGGTCATGGTAAGCACCTGGGTCGAGAGCGGCACCGCCATCCCGATCGCCGCGAAGAAGAACAATCGGGGAGTGCGCCCCAGAAATGTCGCCCAGAGGTACCGCCGGACGGGGTACCCCGCCATGGGGGCCAGGAATCGGACTGCCCAGTACGGGAGGGGACTCCAGGAGCAGAGCCAGACGCAGAAGAAGGGACTGCGCTCGAAGAGTGTGACCGTGCGTCGCACCAGGGCCGACCGTCGGGCCGGCTCGAAACGCGGATGCGCGAACGCCGCCTGGTAGAGGTGGTAGTTCAGGTACTCGACATACAGGATTCCGGCGATCCCGACCAGCGCCACGAGCAGCGGTAGATAGACCCGCCCGGTGGCCATCAGCACCGGCTCGTAGGCCGCGGGGAGGAGTGGCGCCAGGGGCCCATTGAGGAAGATGGTGACCCCGAGGAATCCAAGTATCCCCGCGACTTCAGGCCAGCGCCAGCAGGGGTAGAGGGCCGCCAGTGCGACCACGCCCGTCCCCCGGAGGACGGCGTCCCATTGCGGGGTGCCTCGCTTCCGCAGCAGCACCTCGCGCACCGCGCCAGCGGTCGTCTGTCTGCCGGGGTCGGATGCGGTCAAGGCGGGGCCTTCTCGCGGTACTCGGTCGATGTCACACCTCGGCGAAGTCGAGAGTCGGCCGATCCGCCCGGCGGCGCTGGGTGCCTGGCAGCCAGACCGGTTGGCCACAGAGTCCCTGGGGGATGGGCTCCCCAAGCCAGTCGAGGATGGCCGGGAAGACGTCCACCGAACGAATCGGACTGGTCGGCACCGGGGCGCTGGCCCACAGAGGGACCAGCATGTGCGAGCGTACCAAACTGCCGTGCCCCGCGCGATGCTCTGGCACTTCCCACCGTTCTCGCAGGTCCCAACCCTCGCGGGCGGCGATGACCAGATCGCCGGTGCGTGGCGCCCGGAACTGGTCGAGCAGCTGGGCCGCGGCATTCGGATACACATCGTTCTGCGCGGCGGCGACCCACTCCGCCACCGTGGCCGAGCGAGGACCGCCCAGGAGCAACGGGTCGCCAGTGAGGGGCTGGTAGACGACCTCCGGGCCCACCGAAACGACTTCGGCCGTCCCCTCTGCACCGATCACCTCCAGCGTCCCCCGCCCGGACTCACCCACCACGAACGCGATCCCGGGTTCGGCGGCGAGCTCCGCAATGAGGTCGGTGCGAGTGCCGAACGCCCCTGGTTGTCGCAGTTCGGCGACGGAGCGCCGGGTCGGTCGTGGGACGCCGGGTTGGGCATAGAGCATGGCGTGCCCGTTCCCGGACACCGCCACCGCCACCTGGGGGTCATGGGCCCACAGCACGGGATGCGAGAGCGTCCGGACGCCCCGGAGGCGGAACCAGTCCGCCAAGTCGAGATGGGTATGGACCCGAGCGGCACCGTGGTCGCTGACCAGCACGATCAGGGTATCGTCGAGCACATCCTGCCGTGCGAGCGCCCCCCGCACCCGGCCGACAGTCTCGTCCAGGCCGCGCATCGCCAGGCGCACCTGGGGCGCGTCCGGGCCGTAGCTGTGCGTGAAGCCGTCCACCGCGGGGAACTGGGCAAAGATGAAGCGACGGTGGCGCTCGACTTCGTTGATGAGGTGTCTCCCAGCATCACGGTCTTCCAGTCGATGTACCGGGGCGACGAAATGGGCCAGCGCGCCCCAGACCTGCCGGGCCCGGTGCGCGGGATTCCGCCCTGGGGGCAATCCGCGCGCCACCGGCGTGAAAATGCCCACGCTATCAGCAACCAGTTCCCAGATCGTGGGGACGTCCGGCGGCAGGTCACCGTCGATCATGCCCGCCTGGTAGCCGCAGTAGCTCCGGATGTGTTGGCGGTCCCTCCACCACCGGCCGGCATAGTGGGACCGGTCAAGCCAGCGGATGGCGGGGATGTTCAACCGGCCCGGCATGCAGCCGGTCAGGAACGGGAGGTAGCTCACGCTCGTCGTGGAGGGGAAGGTCGTCACCGCTCGGCCGATCCCACCGCGGGCCGTCATGGCCGCCAGATGGGGCAGCTCCCCCGCGGCCAGGAGGTCTTCGGCCATGTCGGCGCGCAGGCCATCAACGAGTATAAGGACTACACGTTGCATCAAGGTTCCGGGTTGAGACGGGACCGCGCGTGAGTGGTCGGCGTCAGGAAACGAGGGGAGCGAGCGAGTACGCCGGAATATACTGCGAGTCCAACAGGACGTCGTGGAGGAATCGTAAAACTCGGCTGGCGGACTGGCTCGCGGCGTTCGCCTGCCCCACCGAAGCCGTCAATGCCGGTCGATCTGCACCGTCACCGGGGGACTGCTGGGCACGGCGGGACTGCTGGACACGGCCCGGACCGCAGCCTTGGCGATCGCGGCCATCAGCGGGACCCCAGCCCCGGCGCCGAGCAGGAGGAGGTTGACCGCCAGCCAGGGGGAGGTCCAGCGCTGGACCAACGCCCGGCTCCTGGTGGAGGCCACCAGTCCGATCGCCCCGACGTTGAGGACCACGAACAGGACGGCACAGGTCCGGAACACAAAGTCGCTGACGGAGGAGAGCCAGGCGGTGATCGTTGCGTCCATGATGCCTCCAGCCGGGGGTGGGGCCTTGGCGGAAAAACTCATGCGGCGGTCGGTATTGGTGGGGCGAGACGGACACCCTGTTGCCAAGCTACAGCGTCGCTCGCCAGAGCGCGAGGGGAGGGGGCCGATGTTCCGGTTCGGAACGTGTTGGGAGATATTGGGTTAGCTCGCGCGAGGTGCTAGCCTGCTGATCCGCCCCGGTCGCGCTGAACCGCCACAGACATCACAGCCCGTGCAATGAGAGAACTGTTCCCCAAACCACTCCAGCATGACCCGGCGACGGCATCGCCGGGTCGTTGCATATCGGACTACGGCCTCAATCCGCCGGAGGGCCCCGACTCGGCGGGCGTCCACCTTGTCCCACCGGACCTTGCCCCGATCAGGCCTGAGCTCAGCCCGGAGGCGTTCGACCGACAACTGCACTGAGGGTGGCAGGCGACGGAGTGCTGCCGGGTTCCGCCAGGCGAGTTCGACCATCGCCTGCTCGGGAAACGTCGTCTCCAGCATCCGACGGTGGAGCATGGGGTCCGAGGGATGGAAGAGAATGATGCAGCGAGACGGCTGGCCATCCCTGCCCGCACGCCCCGCCTCCTGGTAGTACGCCTCCGGAGTGGACGGCAGGATCCAGTGGATCACGAACCGGACATCGGGCTTGTCGATCCCCATGCCGAAGGCACAGGTGGCAGCGACGACCCTGACGTCGTTGGCGAGAAACCGATCGAGGGTCGCCGATCGGCGCTCCTTGGTGAGCCCCGCGTGGTACGGAATTGCCCGAGTACCGTCCTGGTGGAGGACCCGGGCGATCGCTTCCGTCAGGTTCCGGGTCGGGGCGTAGACAATGCCGGCTCCGTCGATACCGCGCACCAACCGGGTGAGGGACCGGAGCCGTTCACTCGAATCAGCAATGGGGTGGACCTCGAATCGCAGGTTGGGCCGGTTGAAGGAATCGACGTACCGGAAGATCGGCCTGGGCCGTGAGCGACCGAGCCCCAGCACCAGCACGATGTCCTCCCGGACCTCGGGGGTGGCGCTGCCCGTGAGAGCCAACGCCTGGGGCCAGCCAAGCTGGGCGCGACTCCGACGGAGGGTGCGGTACATCGGCCGGAAGTCATGGCCCCATTCGGAGATACAGTGGGCTTCGTCGACTGCCAGCAGGCCGGGCCGGACACCGAGATCGGCCAGTTCACGGCCCAGCCGTGCCAGACGTTCAGGGGCGACGTACAGCATTCGGACGGCCCCGGTAGAAACCCCTTCCAGAACCTGGCCCTGGGCGGTGGCGGAGAGCGTGGAGTTCAGAAAGGCGGCAGGAAGCCCCCTGCCCCGCGCCGCCGCGACCTGGTCCTGCATCAGGGCGATGAGGGGACTCACCACGACCGTCAGCCCGGGGAGGAGCAGCGCCGGGATCTGGAAGCAGACCGATTTGCCGGCCCCGGTCGGGAGCACCGCCAAGGCGTCCCGCCCCGCCAGGACGGCGGTGATGACCTTCCGCTGGGAGGGCCGGAAGTCAGGATAGCCGAAGTACTGCTGGAGGAGGGCCCGGGCGGAGGAAAGCACCCCCGTAGAGTGAGGAAACTCCGGTCTCCGGATGGTACCACAACGTCAGGCGGGTGGAACAGGAAAGCGGCAGCTCAGTTTCGTCTGGCCCTAAGGAAAACCACGGCGCGGTGCAACACGGAGACGCCCAGCACCGCGATTGCGGACCAGATAACCCAGCGATTGTCGAGCCTGATGCCCACCAGGGCCACCAGAATCCCGACCACCCCCAGGGTCTGTCGAGAGAAAAGTCGCTGCCTCATCGCCACCGCTGAATCAGGGCCGTTTGGGACGCGGGCAGAGCTCGGTGCTGAGCCCCAGGAGGGCTCCCTGCCCCTCGAGGAGCCGCCGATTGGGACGGATCCGGAACCCGGCCGGAGTCAGGACGACCATTGTGACCGTGAAATGGGCCTCCATGCCAGGCCCTCCCCCGTCGACAAACTCGCGCATGGGAGACTCGGTGACCACGAGGGTGGTGTCCTGGTGAAGCGGCAAGACCCCGACGACTCTGTGGCTGGGAGGGCGAAGCTTCTCGAAAAACTCCTCAGGGACGGTGCATCCTTGCTGCTTCAGCCAAACCCTGACCCGCCCCAGGCCCCCTACGCCCTCAACCCAGGCGACTGCAACCTCCTCCGGAGACAGATCCTGGAGGGCTTCCCGGGTCTGAACCATGGGGAACTCCCAGAACAAGGGCCGGTCGAAGGTTGAGGCCGTCCCCTCCACGGTGAGGGGCTCGCGGAGGCTCATCAGGGCCTCGGCCCGCATGGTTTCAATATCCTGGAGGTAGAGGTAGCCGGCCGCTTCCACCCAGAACCCGCTGTGGACGGCCCGAAGGAAGGCTTGGACGGTTCCTCCCGCGCCGGGCTGGAGGGGCTGGGCCTGCACCGGCCTGGCCCCCGGAAGGGGCCCGAAAAGGAGAATGGAGACTGCGATCGAGAACGGCCTCATGCCGGAACCTCCAGCCGGAACGGGAAGTCAGCGCGCCAGTGAGTCCAACCGGATCGAGAAGATCTGAGGCCAGCGTTTGCCGGTCACATACAACCTCCCGGTCGCCGGGTCGTACGCAATCCCGTTCAGGACGTCCTCCGTGGAACCGCGCTTGTCCTTCGGCACCAGGGAGGCCAAATCGAGCCACTGCCTGACCAGCCCCGAGTCGGGGTCGATCCGGACGATCCAGGTACTCTGGTACACGTTGGCGTAGACCTCGCCGTTGACATACTCGAGCTCATTGAGCTTGGTCAGCGGGGACCGCCCATCGCGGACCTCCACCTCCCGCCGGACGGCGAAGGTGGCAGGATCGAGGAACCGCAGGGTCGCGCTCCCATTGCTCATGATCAGGTCGGTACCATCGGTCGTCAGGCCCCATCCCTCACCGGCATAGGCAAAACTGTCGACCAGCGTCAAAGTGGCCAGGTCATAGACGTACCCCACCTGGCTCTTCCACGTCAGTTGATACAGCCGATCACCAAGCCGGGCGAGCCCTTCGCCGAATCGCTGGGGCGGGAGGACCGCCCGTGCCAGCACCTGCCCGGTGGCCTGGTCGACCCGTCGGAGTTGGGACTGGCCATACAGGCCGGTGCTCTCCAGGAAGACGCCGTCGTGCAACACCAGCCCCTGGGTATATGCCCCGGGATCGTGGGGATGCGACTCGAGAAGGGTCCAACCCTTGGGCTTCTCCGGGGTACAGCCGCTCAGCGTCAGGAAGAAGGTGAGTGCCGCCAGGGCAAAAGAGTACCCCAAGAACTGCGCCATCCGGTTCGCAGTCGAGGCAGGCACCGGGTCAGCTCATGTCGAGGAATTGTGCGGCGGCGTCCCGGAACACGGTGGACTGCCGAGCCCGAAGACTGGCTTCCGTGCACAGCGGGAGCGCCTGGCCGAACGGCTGCCCGGCCATCTCCCTGAACAGCCGCTTGAGTTCGAGGAGGACCTCCGCCGTCCGGCTCAGGGCCTTGAGACAGGACCCGGTCACGGCGTGGAAGCCCTCTTCCGGGATGACCCGTGACACCAGGCCGAGGGTGCGACCCTCTTCGGCGCTGAGGGTGCGCCCGGTAGCCAGAATCTCGAACGCAGCCTGTCGGCCGACCAGCCCATTCAGCCTGGCGGCGGCGAAGGCAGGAAGGAAGCCATAGCTCGCTTCCGGCCACGCGAAGGTCGCGGTGGTGGAGGCGAGGACCACGTCACAACTCAGCGCCAGGGTGGCACCAATCCCGTAGGCCCGGCCCTGCACCAGCGCGACGGTGGGTAGCGGGCAGCGGTCAACCGCCCCGAGCAGTCGGGCCAGTTGGTCGGTGTCCGCCCGGGCCTCCTCGTCCGGCGCATTGGCCGAGGCGTAGAACTCGTCGAGGTCCAGACCGGTGCAGAAATCCACCCCGACCGCACCAAGGACCAGGAGCCTCGCCTCAGGGTCGGCGCTGACCTGTTCGCACTGGTCCGCCAGCCCGATGATCATCTGCCGGGTCAGGGCGTTCCGGTGGTCCCGCCGGTTGAGCAACAGCATCCGGAGCGAGCCGTCGTGCCGCAGACTCAGAGTATCGGTCATGGGGTCTTCTTCATGGCCTGGCGAGCCAGGGTGGTGGGGACCGGGACCATCATCCGCAGCAGAGCGGTGGAATACACTTTCCCCTGGGCGTCGGTCTTGAGCGAGATGGTGCCGCCGCCATCGAGCGCGCCGTGGAGCAGGAAGTTCAAGGCGTTCAGATTGGGCAACTCGAACCGGTCCACACCGGACACCATGCCCCGGAAGTGCCGCGCCACCCGGGCGCGGGTGACCTGCTTGACAAGGACCGGGTAGTACTCGGGTTCCAGGGCAATCAGCCCGACGTTGGCGGTGTCCCCCTTGTCTCCCGAGCGGGCATGGGCGAGGTAGCGGAGTTGGACCTCGCGGGTAGCCGCTGGCTTTGGCTTCGCTGCCATGGTCATGCCTCCAGCACGTCCACCCGGACGTGCGGTTCGATTTCCCGGCGATCGATCAGCGCCGGCCAGTACGCCACGATCTCCTCGACTCGGGGCCTGCCGCCGGCAAAGCCGGTGACGCTCGGCGGCCCGGTCAGCACCAGGGGGGCGATCTCCCGGGTAAACCGGTCGACCGGCTCGCGCTCGCGCGCGCGCACTCCGACCCGCAGCTCGACCTCGGCGAGATCGGGCGACGGCGGACCGGCCAGCCGCCCATGCGTGGCATCGACCCCGATGTACTCGGTCAGGATCTGTTCGAACTCGAGGCCCAGGTTCTTGAGCCGGGCCCGGAGGATCCGGTCGGCGGCGCGGGCCTTGTCGTAGGCGTCGGGCCAGGAATAGGTCAGGGTGCCGACTGCCTTGTAGCCATAGAAGTAGGCGATCGAGACCTTCAGCATGTCGGTGCGCGGCCCGCCGGTGATTCCCTGCACCGCCACCCGGTTGCGGCCGGCCTGGCGGAGCTGGATCGTGGTGAAGTCCGCGATCCCGTCGGGAGTGATGTAGTTGGTGGGGTCCCCCATCTCGTACACCAGCTGCTCGGTCACCGAGGCCACCGAGACCACGCCCCCGGTGTTCGGGTGCTTGTACACCTCGAAGGTCCCATCCTCGCGGGCCTCGACGATCGGGAAGCCGGGATCATCGAGCCCTTTGACCGATCGCCAATCCTTCAGGAGGTTCCCGCCCGAGCTCTGCGCGCCGCACTCGATGATGTGCCCCGCCACGGTGCCGGCGGCGATCCGGTCCCAGTCATTCCGAGCCCAGCCGAACGAGTGCACCAGCGGCCCCAGGGTCAGTCCGGTGTCGGTCACCCGACCGGTCACGACCACATGGGCCCCGCGATCGAGGGCTTCGACCACCGGGGCCATGCCGAGGTAGGCGTTGGCGGACAGCACCCGGTCGCGGACGTCGGAGAGCGGCCGACCGGTGTCCATGTCCTTGAGCGAATGCCCCCCGGCGATCAGCTCATCCAGCCGATCGAGGATGTCATCCCCGGAGACCAGCCCGACGCGGACCTTGCCCTTGAGGCCGGCCTTCTGCGCAACCTCGACCACCGCTGCTGCGCAGCCCTCGGGATTGACCCCGCCGGCGTTGGTGATGACTCGGACCCCCTTCTTCACCACCTTGGGGAGGATCCGTTCCATCAGCGGGACGAAATCCCGGGCGTACCCCGCGTCGGGATTCCGGCTCCGCTGTTTCTGCATGATGGACATGGTCACTTCGGCCAGGTAGTCCATCATCAGGAAATCGATCGGGCCGGCTTCGATCTGGCGGACCGGCGCTTCCAGCCAGTCGCCCCAGAACCCCTGTCCCGCCGCAATCCGTATCGTCTTGGTCATCGCATGATCGGTGGCAGGGGAGGACCCAGCCGGACCTCGGTGGTCCACTCCCCCTGGTCGGTCCGCAGGGTGATGCGTCCCAAAGGATCGAACCCCGGTCCCAACGGGCCCGGCGGTCCGGGAAGTCCCAGACGGAAACTCCGTACCTCACCGGGTCGCAGTTCCATCATCTGGGTGGACGCCGGGAGCGACTGCGCGGCGTAGGTCCGGATCCGCAGCTCCGCGCTCCACAGCGTCGCGGCCCCGGGGTCGGCGAATCCCGGGCTCAGGACGATAGTCGCCTGTCGGTCTCCGGCGCCATCCGGGGAGGTGAACTCCAGCCGCCCGACGGCGTAGTTCAGGGGTGACACCGCGAGCAGCCGGCCGAGGTCATCCTCGAGGGTCAGACCGAAGTCGGTGAACAGGGGCCACTGGCTTCGCTCCATGCTCACTTCGGCCTCGACCCGGGCGGCCCAGGACGGGATGCCGAACGGGGTGCGGTGGTCGTCGCTCCCTCGGGTTTCGATCGCCCGGCCCCGCTCGGCCCCGACCAGCGCCAGATCGATCTGCCCCTTGAAGCCCCCGGCCAGGGCGCGGACGGTCACCTCAACGCTGTCGCCCTGCCGGGCAGCCTCCACCAGCGCCGGGGCGGGGTCAATCACCACCACCCCGGCGAACGGGCCACCGGGACCAGCCACCACCACCACCTCGTAATTCCCGCTCACCGCATCTCGCCCGTCCACCCGCAACTGGGCCAGCGGCTCGTCCCCGCCGGACGCTGCCGCGTCCACCGGGCCGGCATGCCCCCGGGCCGTGGAGGAACAGCAGCAATGGGGCACCGGCGCCTCCTTGGCAGTCACCGTCAACCCCCGGCCGGCCCCAAAGCTAGTACAGAATCACCATCGGGTGAAGTTGAGAAGGGAGCAAATTGATAAGGTTTTCCTTCGGTATATACTCTATTGTACCAGAAAAATGGGATTTTGCCTCTTGAAAAAGTTGCTTTGAAGAAACACCTTCAATGGCGTTTTCGCTAGCTCCATAAATATCCGTGAGTATCAACGTGTCAGCGTCTTCCCAGCAGGAAAAAAATTCCTCTTTTAGCATACGCAGCCGTGAAAAGCGATGAGGCTGAACAATTACAAAAAGCCGCTTTGGATTAAGAAGCCTGGCCGCAGATATTGCCGCCTTTATTTCTGTAGGATGATGAGCATAATCATCAATAAATACTACCCCCGAACACTCGGCTCTTTTTTGAAAACGCCGTTTAGTTCCTTTAAAATCAACTATCAGCTTATTAACCGCACTCAGGTCTTCCCCTAAATAATCCAGCACAGCCATAACCCCTAAAGTGTTTAAGCAATTATGTTCGCCGACCAAAGGAACCTTTACCGAAAGATGAAATGCATCATTTTTATGTATGTCAAAATAACTATTAAATCCGTCACTTCTGAAATTTTTACCCTGAATAAGGTTATGCGGTCGCCAGCCAAAACTTATTCCATTTACATCTTTCACCGCTTCTCTTAGGAAATCATCATCACCGCAAGCGAATACTTTATCTTTGGTCTTATTGATAAAACTTATAAAGCTTTTTCTCAGCTCTTCATATTGAATCCGTAATGGTCCAAATGCTCCCTGTCTACATTCGTTACCAATGATATACTTGGGGTAAAATGAAGAAAACTACCGTCACTTTCATCGGTTTCAATCACAAAATATTCATCACCCCAGCAAGCCCCGCATGTATAGTTAAGGGGCACACCACCA
>CAVPRU010000016.1:0-9349 GCA_963707875.1 uncultured Gemmatimonadales bacterium | reverse complement strand
TGCTGCCGGGCAGTAGCCGTTACAGCAAGGTGGAGACCGCGCCGATCCGGAGTGCCTCGACCCAGGACGAGGCCGAGGCGTACGGGCTCAAGGCGGTGATGATGACGGCGATCAAGCCGATCGGGTAGCCGCCGCTCGCTAACCGACATCCCAATCGACCCACCTCACGTCCGGGCGGCGATTCAGGGAACCAGCGTGACCCCCATCCTGAACCCTCCTGCCGTTCGGCTGCCCGAAGGAATGTCCGGCCGTCCGGCCTCGACCTCCTGAGGAGCGAGGCGCTCAAGCCGCACCGAGCCCCAGGCGGTCGTGCGGGCGGAAGCCCGCCATCGCGCAAACAGGACCCCGGCGACCGTGCGCGCGTGGGCCGAGTAGAGCCCCAGCTCGGGCGCGATCAACCGGGTATAGGTGGGTCCACGATCCGACGCGGGGATGGTACTCGTCGGCCGATAGACCAGACCGCTCACACCACCACCCAGAAGCACTCGGCCCAGGTGCCGGCCCAGCTCGATCTCGAACCAGGGCATCGCGGCCAGGATGTCACTCGACAGCGAAGCCACCGAATCATGGCGCACCCACCGCTGATGCTGCAGCCCGAGGACCACCGTTCCGATCCATCCCTGGAGCGCCTCCGGCCGGAGCCAGAGAGACACGCTTGCCTCCAGTGCGTGCGCGATGGCCGTGAAGGCAACCCCGGTCGAGTCTTCGGCCCTTCCCGACAGCCGCTCGTAGCCGGCCTCAGCGTGGAACAGCAACCGGTCAGGGAACCCACGGCGAAACGCTGCCGCTGCCCGCCACCCCGTGGTGTGCCAGCGATCCGTCGGGGGGTCGTTCAGCTCGGCTCGCCACTGCTCCAGGTCGAGACGGGTGGCCTCGACGGTAACGGCGGCCCGGGTGATCCCTTGCTGGAAACCGAGGTCGCCTCCCCAGGCCGATGCCCGGTCCTTCATTCGCCGGTAGTACGAGCCAACAATCTCTGAGGGCGGGACCTCCTGATATCCCCGCAGATCGTAGACCAGGCCCTCCGCGGCGGCCTCGTTCAGTTCGATCGTCTCCGCCCGCCAGCGCCAGCGAGCGTGCAGTCCGGCCGTGAAGGCACCCACCCGACGTACCGCCCCGAGTGAAAGACCAGGGATACTACTCCTCACATTGCGGGTCAGCCCCGACTCGATGGTCTGGTTCTCCCGCGACTCGTGACCGGCTGCCAGTCCGAGGCTCCATTCGCCCAGCCGCCACCCACCAGTTCCCTCGATCAGTATTCGGGTCCGCCGAAGGTCGGCGTTGGAGGTATCGGTCAGGACGTAGGGGCTGGAACCGAAGGGGTCGGTCAGGTTCGACGGTGTGCCCGGACTCTGGCGCTCCTGGTCGATCAGGGCCCGGCCCGCGAGGGCGCCATCCGACTGAAAGGTGCCCCAGCCCCGCGCCTCAAGCCCTGGCAGCGAGGCGGCGCCGGGATCGAGCGGGCGTCGGTAGGAGCCCGACTGCCGACTCCAGGACGCCTCAAAGTCGCTGCGCTGGTCCTCGATGTCCCGGGCCGCCGCGCCGGGATTCCCTCCGCTCCAGAACGCGCCTACCCGAGGAGGGCCCCACAGCAGGCGGACGCCGCACGACGGGATGCCCGGCAAGGGCCGTCCCAGCGTGGCTCGGGGAGCCAGAGGGCTCCAGGCCGTGGCCCAAGCCGGCGCGTCACATTGGGGCGACAGCCCCCCGGACTGTGCCGCGACGCCGCGCACTGACATCATCATCAGGGCGGCCCCGATGGCAGCGATCGGACGCCTTCCGATCGGCCGGCCCGGCAACGTCCTCACTGCCACGCGGGCACCGGCATGGTGATTTCCACTCCGACCCGCATCGGTGGAAAGAGGCGGCCCGTGGTGAAGACGTCTCCGTAATTGCCGACTTTGTCCAGCAGATTGAAGGCGTAGAAGGCGAACCGTCCACCCAGCGGGAGGGTCTTGCTGACCTGGAGGTTGAGGATCCAATCCGACGGCGCCCTCTGTTCGTCGGTGCGCTGCCCCTTGAGACCCACATGCAGGTCGGTGTATTGAGCGTCGCCTCGCTCCGCCACCGGGACCGGCACCAGGACGCCCGCCCGGGTGAGGTACCCGGCAAACGAAAGGGTATCGGTGGCGGCGATGTCGCGTCGGGTCTGGCGAAGGGTGGCCTGGATCGTGGCGGTCACCACGATACCGATTCTGGGCTGGTGGTGGATCAGTCGGGTGGTGAGCAACAGTCGCTCACCAGTCCGGGTACTGCCATCCCAGTATGGGGCCCTTGGGATCTGTTCCGATACCTGGAAATTGCGGAACTCGGAATTGAAGAGGATGCTGGCGTTCTCCACCTGGCTACGGCTCCACAGACCGTTCAGGAGAATCCGGGTTCGAGTATGTGGGATCTCAGGAATCGAGGCGGTCAGTTCCAGTCCCCGATTCCGGATGGCAAGAGTGTGGGCAGGCCGGTCCAGGAGCACCGGGATCGTGTCCCTCGCGAACGGGGGTTCCACGATCCCCGGTGGGCGTCCGGTGCCCCGTGTGCTGTCATCGAGCGCGTAGCGGTCCCGGATCAGGAAAGACGGCTCGGTCAGGAATCCGATCGCCCTCGGGGTCCGCTCGATGAACGCGGCAAGGCCCAGAGAGAAGTCGGTTGAGGGCAGGTCCAGGTCAATGCCGGCTTCGAAGTGGTCCGCAACCATGAACCCCAGATCAGGATTCGTCGGGTCGAGGATCCGGGTGGTGAGGATCGTTAGCCGCTCGGCGGGATCGTCCGGGTAGTAGTTGACGTTGACCAGGTCATAGAACTGCGGTGCCGGGTAGAGGCCCGTCAGCGACGGGGCCTTGGCCAGGCGACCCGCTCCGAGCCTGGCCCGGAACCAGGGGCGTGGCCCAACCTCGACCGTGAGGCGGGGCTGGAGCACCAGATCCCTGAAGGTCGTCAGCCCTCCCTCCTCATGCAGCGCATCGAATCGCAAGCCGCCCTGCACACTGAGGTAGCTGTATTGCCCGAGACTCCAGGTGGCGAGGTCACTGAGGTAGACGGAGCTCATCAACAGGGTCGGCACTGTGGCCAGGTTGCGGGGTCGGTCGAATCCGTTGACTCCATCGAACCGGTCCTGGGGTGGGAACTCGATGTCAAACTGCACGCCCGACCCGTTGTTCCACTCCCGCCTCAGTTCCACACCTCCCCGGAACGCGTGGCTGGCACCGACCCAGTCACGCTGACCGGACAATTCGGGCCGCAGATACAGGTAGCGGGGCGCGCCATCGACATCCACTCGCGCCAGATAGGTACCCCCGATGAACCGCCCAACGTGCCGGCCCTCGGTGACCGCATCGGTGAACGGGGAGGCACCCCGGAGCTTGGGGGCTTCGGCGAAACTGCTCTGCCGCCCCATCTCCAGTCCCGCCGTAATCACAAGCCGCGCGCGGTCACCGAGATCCAGCTTGGCCCGTTCAGAAAGCCGAAGGCTTCCGTCACGGCTTCTGGAGGCGAACCCCGGGAAGGTCGGCCGTTCCGGGTTGTCCTCGACGACCTGGAAGCCGTCGACTCGGCTGTCGAACCTCCAGCTTCCCCACTCAGCGTGGTGGGCGGCCTGGAGCGCAAAGCGATATCCGGTCGCGCTGCTGCGACCTGGGGAGATCAGGGTGCGTGCGAGGTTGAAGGTCCCGCTGAGGAGGTGGGACCCGCCCATGGGACCTCCCCCTACGCCACTCAGCTCAACCGTCCGGCCGTCCAGCCGGGCTAGGATCTCGGGGGCTACCCGGCCGGCCCGGGTATCGACGATGACCGCCCCCTGGGTGAGATCCCCGTATCGAGCCGAGGGAATCCCGCGGATCACCTCCACCCGTTCGATGGTTGCGGCGGGGAAACGACGAAGGTCCACCCCACCCCCGGCCGAACTGGAGAAGCCCAGCTCGCCGCGGGGCCCGAGGGTCTGAAAATTCGCGTTGTTGGAGACCGGCACGCCGTCGAGAACGATCTGGGTGCCGAAGGCGGCCAGCGCACCGGCACTCGGTTGACCGGCGGTGACGCCGCTGGTGCCCCCGCCCGAAGAGGTCGGAACCGACCGGAGGGCGATCTGCTGCACGCCGTCCAGGCCCGGGGGGGACAGCGTCACTCCGGGGATCAATTCGAGAAGCCCCGCCAGCGAGGCAGCCGCCTGGTTCTTGATGGCCTCCCGTTCGATGACCGAAGCGGTGGTGAGCTCCCCCCAGGCGCGACCGACGGGGTCGGCGGTGACGACGATGCCAGGCAGTTGGAGCGCGCTCGCCGCCAGCGCGACGTCGAGGGTCACCACCCCTTCGGTTGGAAGGGTCACCGCCCTGCGTAGCGGGGCATAGCCGACCAGGATAACCCGAAGGGTTTGAGGCCCCGGGGGCAGGCTGTCGAGCCGATAGCGTCCGTCGACGCGGGTCTGGGTGAGCCGGAGCGTCCCTTCGAGGGTGACGACCGCATGGGCCAGTGGGGTGCCGGAGGCGGCGTCGGTAACTCTTCCCTCCAACCGGACGCGGCCCTGGGCAAAGGCACTGGGCGCCACCAGGAATACCGCGAGGGCCCAGACAAGAGTGGCACGGGCAGCGAGAGCCACGACGGCTGGGCTATCTCGGCGCAGTCTTGGGGGCCTTCACCAGGTCCACGTCACTGGACCTGGTCCATTGATAGGGGCCGGTCCGATTCGGACCGGTCCGGAGCCGCTGGGTGGACTGGCCGTACTCGTAGGGGGTTACCACCATCGCGATACTTCGGTCGAAGCGCGGATGGACATAGGTACCGCAGAGCAGGGCGGCATAGTCGTACTTCGTCAGGTTCGACGCGACGTGCAAGACGCGCTCAGCCGGCATCAATTGGAAAGGGTAGACGGTGAACGGCATGAGACCCTGCTGCAGCCCCGCCATCTCCGTGGGGAGAGCGATAAACCAGACATCGGAGATCACTCCGGGCCCAGAGAGCCCGTGGCCGAAGAAGTCCCCTCGGAGGCCCACGGTCGCCATGTCTGGGACATTGGGATTGTCAACATCTGCACTGCCCCGGAACTCGAAATCGGCGCCGCGCAGATCGTAGCCCTGAGAGTAGAGCGGACGATGGTCGATTGCGTCCGTCGCGATCATCCGGCGCTCGCCGGGGCCGATCGGAAACTCCTGCCCGGCCCCAGGAAACCTCTGCACGGCCGACGTCCACAGCCCGTTCGGGTTCGCGATCCACGCCACCCGCTCGGCACACGGCGCCCCAGGGATCTCCGACGGCTGTGAGGTGGCAACACCCAGCAACATGCCATCAAGGTAGATGGTGCTGTCGGCGTTGTTAGCGATGACCAGGTAGCCCCCGAAGTCGTAGCTCCCTGTGGCCGGGTTATCCCCCGGTTCCATCGCAAGCTCTGCAAAGACCAGGGCTCCCCTGCGGCTCGCCGGCACTCGAACCGTCGTCTCAAACCCGCTACCCGTGACTCGAAATGCCCTTCGCACGGTCACGAACCCGATCGCGTCATCGGCCAGGGCCCGGCCAGCCAGTTCCGCGGCCGAGAGCCAGCGATGCACCCACAGGTCGTAGCTGCCGGCCGGCACCGACACCAGCTTGACACTGCCATCGGGGCCCGAGGTGACGGCGACGACCGTATCGCCCGTCCCCGGGTTCACCAGCCGCAGTTGCGCCGCCGGTATCCCATTGGACCATCCGAGCACGCCGGCGGTCGCAAGGTCCGCGGTGTCCGGGAGCAGCCGGACGGTGATTTCGTTGACGGGGGGCGGTGGCGGTGGGTCGATGATGTCAGTCGTCCCGCTGCCACAAGCCGGAAGGACGGAGATCAGACAAGCGAAGAGCGGGGGGGGAAACCGCATGGCGCGTAGTCTCGACTGAGCCCGATTGGCGTACGCTTTCCAAGCTAGAATAAGATGGGGAAAAGGGCCAGTCAGGGTTCTTGGGGGGCCCGCGCCGTACATGGCTATTGTCCGGAATTGAGGCCATCGTCAACCAAGCCGTGCGAGCCCGCCAAGCGTAGTTGACCAGAATGACGCTGAGCCACATATTGGCGGCAAGCCGACCGTTACCCCCCACTGAAATACGGTGCGCGGTCGGAATGGCTCCAAGATGACCGAACGTAGCCAGGTGGCCAATCCCATCACGCGCCCAGTCGCGATCCTCCTCGCGATCGGGCTGTTTCTGTCGCTGGCGCTCAATGTGGGGCTCGGTGTCCGGCACCGTCAGCTACAAGCCCACTATGGACTCGTGAAGGTGTTGGCCCGCTTGCCGCAGTCAGGACAGCAATACCCATCGTTCGATGGTATCCGGGCGGACGGTAGCAGAGTCCTGATTGGAGAATCCTCCCCGGGTACCCGACAACTCATCTTCGTCCTGAACAGGACCTGCCCATTCTGCGCCGAAACGATCCCTGTATGGCGCTCCCTCATCGCTGAGTTCGCGAACGATTCTGCCATTGCCCTCACCGTTTATGCGCTGGTCACGGATTCGGTGGAGGCTACGAAGCAGTACCTGGATTCTCTGGCCTTTCCGGCCACGGTCGCCGGATTCCCGGATAGACGGACCCTGAGATTGGCACGAGCCACCCAAGTCCCGCAGACGCTGCTACTCGATGACGATGGGTGGATCCGCTACGCTCATATCGGAGTATTCAGCAATCGCCTCGCCATAGACAGCGTGCGCTCCGCTGTCGCCTCGCCCACGCCGCTCATTCCGGCATCTCCCTCAGGCGTGGGAACCTCACCGGAAGGGAGCTCACCATGAACGATGTAGCACGAAGGATCAAACAGGCCTGGAGTTGACCCGGTTTCGTGGACACTGCACCCTTATGGGTGAAAGGAGTCCCGATGCCGAGATCACGAAAGAGTTACCCACCTGAGTTTCGCCGCCAGTTGACCGAGTTGGTACGGGCCGGGCGGAGCCCGGAGTCCCTGGCCAAGGAGTTCGAGCCGTCGGCCCAGACAATCCGGACCTGGATGAAGCAGGCGGCCCGGGATGCTGGCGAACGGACCGACGGCCTGACGACGCCCGAGCGCGACGAGCTCCGGCAGCTCCGCCGTGAGCTGCGCCAGGTGAAGCTCGAGCGCGAGATTTTGTCAAAAGCGACGGCCTGGTTCGCACGGGAGACCGGCACGATCCCCAGCGGGTCTACGGGTTCGTGAGGGATCACCAGGCCGCGTACCCGGTCGCGACCATGTGTCGCGTCCTCCGGGTCTCCTGTAGTGGCTTCTATGCCTGGCGCCACCGCCCGCCATCGGCCCGCGCGCAGCAGGATGCGGTGGTGCTGGAGCACGTCCGGCGGTTCCACGCGCGCGCGGACGGCACCTACGGGGCGCCGCGCCTGGTTGGCGACTTGCGCGACGTCGGCGTCCGGGTCGGGCAGAAGCGCATCGCCCGCCTTATGCGCCGCGAGCGACTGGTGGGGGTCAGCCGCCGCCGGGGCATGCGCACGACGCAGCGGGGCGCGGTGGAAACGCCGGCCGCCGATCTGGTGCGCCGGAACTTCACCGCCACCGCACCGAATCAGTTGTGGGTCGCGGATATTACCTACGTGCCGACGTGGGCCGGCTTCCTCTATCTTGCGATCGTGCTGGACGTCTTCAGCCGCCGCATCGTGGGCTGGGCGATGGCCACGCACCTGAAGACCGAGCTGGTCCTGGACGCCCTGCACATGGCCGCACAGCAGCGGCGCCCGCAGGGGGTGATTCATCACTCCGACCGGGGCTGTCAGTACACCGCGCTCGCCTTCGGGCAGCGCTGCCAGGAACTGGGCATCCAGCCGTCCCGCGGCGCGGTGGGCAGCGCCTACGACAATGCGATGGCCGAAAGTTTCTTTGCGACGCTGGAGTGTGAGCTGATCGACCGGCGCTGTTTCCGGACCCACGCCGAGGCCCGGATGGCGATCTTCCGTTACATCGAAGGCTGGTACAACCCCCACCGGCGGCACTCCGGGCTCGGCCAGCGGTCCCCGCTCGCCTTTGAACGACTCAACGCAAATGCGGCTTGAATCCCAAGTCGCCCACCGTCCACCAAACCGGGTGAACTCCAGGCCGTCACCGCGGCAATTGTCGTCGGCGCTCTTGGATTCGGTGCCTCCACGTTGGTGGCCAGTCCTACCCTCACAACCTGTCCCGATGACGGCGACGTCTACTTGGGCACCTGTATTGACAACCCCGACTGCAGGCAGAAGTGTCGGACCGCTCATCCTGAGATCCCACCACAGGAGATCACAGGCAAGTGCATCGGTGGGTGCTGTATCTGCTTCTACTGAGCGGTTGACGGACGGCCGGCTGCCGACCTGGCAGGCAGCGGTGGGGCGGGAGTATGGCGCGAGCGCGAGCCTGCTCCCGCGATCCTCCGGGACCGCCAGCACGGCGGTCATCCGCTGGTGCGGTGTCGCCTGATTCCGCTCGCCTCCAGACGGTTAACCGTGCATTCTGATGGGCGTCTACTGAAGCCTCCGGTGTGGATGTGACTGGTTCGCACTGCCCTGTACCCCGACTCCAGAAGCTCGCCGCCGGGTAGTAACGGCTACCACAGGGCGAACACCGCGCCGACCAGCGCAAACCGGACCATGTGGTACCCACCCTTGATCAGCACCAGGCTGAACTTGGTCCCTCAAGCAACGCGTCGGTGGCGATGGAGCCGAGGACGAAGCTGCCACCATACGCCTTGCCCGTGCTGAAGTCCCTGGGCCCGGATCGGCGGCTGCACAAGTCGCTGGACACCCGGCCATGGGCGGCGTATGGTTCGACTGCCCCCCTGCCGGAGTGCGGTGTGACCCATCTCCCGACCCGTCGAGAGTTCCTGCTGAGCGGGACCGCCGCCGTTGGCGCGGCCGCCCTGGCCCCGATCCTTCCGGGCCCCTGGACCCGCTCGGTACCACAGCTCTTCCCGATCTCGCTGGCGCAGTGGTCGCTCCACCGCGCGATCTGCCGCGGCGACCATCGACCACCTCGACTTTGCCCGAGTCGCCAGGGAGGACTTCGGCATCTCGTGCGATCGAGTATGTCAACAGCTTCTTCAAGGACAAGGCCCGCGATGCCGGCTACCTGGCGACCATGAACCAGCGGGCCGCCGACCACGGCGTCTACCAGCACCTGATCATGTGCGATGGCGAGGGCCGGCTGGGCGACCCCGACGCCGCCAAGGACCCACGGCGGTCGAGAACCACTACCGATGGGTCGACGCCGCCGCGACCCTGGGCTGTCGCCACATCCGGGTCAACGCCGCCAGTGAGGGCACGCGAGGAGCAGCCGAAGCTGGCCGCCGACGGCCTCCGCCGGCTGAGCGAGTTCGGCGACCGCGCACGGCATCAACGTGATCGTCGAGAACCACGGCGGCCTGAGCTCCAACGGCCAGTGGCTGGCGGGAGTCA
>CAVPRU010000015.1:0-9999 GCA_963707875.1 uncultured Gemmatimonadales bacterium | reverse complement strand
GCTCGGCCTTGTCACCCTCGGAACCTGGCGCGCGGTGACACCACGCAACGCCGCCCTGCCCGACGCGATCCGGGACTCGGGGACAGCCTCGCCGTCCAGGGCGGATTCTCGGCCGGTGCCTGGCACGCGGTATGGCCAGCCGACTCCATGATCGCGGGGTATCGAGTGCGCCTCTTTGCGGCGGACGGGCGCCTGTTGTTCACCCGGGAGGTGACAGACACGAGCGTTGACATCTCCGCCACCTCGCTCTCGACCGCCGACCGGCGGGCACCAGTGTATCTCGACGTGGAGGGCTTCGATCTGATGCGCCGCCCGGTGAGGCGCTCCCCTCTGGTCCCGCTGAACCCACCCGGCGACCTCCCCTGATCTGATGCGCCGCGCCTGGTCGCTCTGTTGTGTGTCACGACCACTCTTGGGTGCAGCCGCGCCGACGGTGGCGCAACTGATGGTGACGGGGATTCCCGCTCCCCGTTCTTCGCCGCTGACAGCCTCCGGGACGAACGGCGGTTTCTCCAGGCCCATCCCGAATACCGGCGGCTGCGGGATTCCTTTGCCCTGGCGCAGGACTCCGCCGGGTGGTGGCGAGCCCAGCTCTGGTGGGCCCAGACCCTGATGCGCCTGGCCCGCACCGACAGCAGCGAAGTGGCAATCCGCGATGCCTTTCTCCTGGCCGGCCCGGACTCTACGCGGCAGGCGTGGACCTACCTGATGCGGTGCGGGCTGTGGTCGCGGCTCGGGCGCTCCGAGCAGGCCATCGAGGACTGCGAACTGGCCCAAGGCCTGGCCGAGCGGCTGAACGCGGGCGAACTCAGAGCGCGGATCCACACCCAGCTTGGCACCATTTACTCCCGGCGGGGACTTTTCCGGCGCTCGGTACAGGAAACCGAGCGGGCGCTTGAGTTGGAGCGTCGCCACGGTCGGTCGCCCCATCAACTGGCGGGAGTGCTCAACAGCATGGGAGTGGAGTACGCGGCGGTCGGGCGCCTGACCGAGGCGGCCGCGGCATACGAGGAAGGCCTGGCCATCACCCGCCAGGTCTCCGACACCTCCACCGGCGGCTACCTGATCAGCAACCTGGCGGCGCTCCGCTCCTACACCGGCCGACTCGACCAGGCTATCGACCTGATGACCCAGTCCCTCGCCTCCGCCCGCGCGCTGGGTGATTCGGCATCGATGGTGTATGCCCACAACTCGCTGGCGGAGTATTTCCTCAAGGCGAACAACCTGACTGCGGCCCGCGAGCAGGTCGAGCGATCGCTGCCGCTGAGCGGCCCGGCCCCCGCCATCTACCGGGTCATCGCGCTGATCGACCTGGGACTGATTGCCATGGCCGAGGGGAGGCCCGACTCCGCGGCGGCGAGCTTTGAGCGGGCGCTCCCGTCCGCCGTGAGCGGAGGCTTCACGTTCGAACGGTTCCGGATTCTCGCGGCGCAGGTCCGGCTGGCCATCGGACGGAGGGACCCGGTCGCGGCGCGGCGGCTGGTGAGGGTGGCGAAAACCGTGGCCGACTCGCTTGGTTCACCGGACGCGGAGCTCGAGGTGCTGGCCCTGTTGGGAAGTGTGGCCGAACTGGAGGGTCGGCCGGATGCCTCGCGGTTCTTCCTGGAGGGCATTGATCTTCTGGAATCGTGGCGCGGCCGCCTCTCGATGGGTGATCTCAGGCTCGGCATCGCCGAGCCCAAGTGGCACGTGTACGAGGGGGCGATCCGTACCCTCCTCGCCCACGGCCAGAGCCCCGCGGCCTTCGCGGTCGCCGAGCGCGCGCGGGCCCGAATGCTGCTCGAGGTGATCGCCGAGCGGGACGTCGCACGCGAGGGTTCCCTGACGGTCGCACTCAAACAGCGGCTCCGGGAGCGGTTCGAGGAGGCGGCGGCGGGCGGGGACTCGTCCCAGATCCGCATCGTCGAGGCCGAGCTGCAGACGCTCCGGGACTCCCTTGAAGTGCTGGAATCAGCCGCCCAAGGTGATGGTCGGCGCGCCTCGATGCGGCATCCGTCCCCTGCCCCACTGGCCGAGATCCGGACCCGGTTGCTGGGACGCGACGGAACGGCCCTCTTCTCGGTGTTCTGGGGAGATAGCGGGGTGTACGCCTGGTGGGTCACCGGCAATGACATTCGAGGCCAACGGCTGGGCCAGGTGGACTCCCTCGAGGCGGTGGTCGAGTTTCTCCGTCGGGCCATCGAACGGCCTGGTGATGCGGCGTGGCGACCGGCGGCGGCCCGCGTCTACCAGTTGATCCTGGCACCGCTGGCCCCCGCGGGTGCCTCCACCGTGCTCGCCATCATGGACGGGCCACTCGCCCGGCTTCCCCTGGAGGTCCTGCTTCCGTCGGCCGACGCGGCCCCCTTGGGCACGACCCACCGCCTCATCTACGGGCCGTCCGCCTCGGTGCTCACCGCCCTGGCCCGGAGCAGGCCGCCGGACCGGTGGGAGCGGACCATGCTGGCCGTCGGCAATCCCCGGGGGGCGCCGGCCCCGCCGGAAGCTGGTCCTCCGACGCGACAACCCGAACGGGGACGGGAGATCGACCTCCCATACGCCGAGGAAGAGGCAAGTGCCCTTCGCGACCTGTATCGTGGCACCGGGGCTGACCTGCTGGTCGGCCGAGGGGTGACCATGGGTCGGTGGCTGGCCCTCGAACCGGGGCGCTACCGCTACCTGCACTTTGCGACGCACGCGCGGGTCAACGACCGCGAACCGGACCAGAGCCACCTGGTCCTGGCCGATGGCGTGTTGGACCCGCCGGCGATCCGGCGCCTCGAGCTCACGGCCGAACTGGTGACGCTGTCGGCCTGCGAGACCGCGCTGGGACGCCAGGTGCGGGGCGAGGGGGTGGTCGGCCTGTCCCACGCGTTTCTGGCGGCGGGGGCCCGGAGCACCCTGGTGACGCTCTGGCCGGTGACGGATCGGTCAACGCTCCGATTCATGACCGACCTGTACCGCGAGCTGCACGGCGGCCGGTCCCCGGCCGAGGCCCTTCAGTCGGTGCGCAAGAGGTGGATCGGGTCGGAAGGGGCCACCAGCCACCCGGCCTTCTGGGCGCCGTTCATCCTCCTCGGGGACCCGAGCCTCCCTTCGTTGTAACGCCAGCCGCCGATCGGCGACCTACTGGACAATTGTCTCCTACTTGAGGCCACTCGCATGCCGATCTCCCCCCGTACCGTCGTTGCGATCATGCGTCCCTGGCGGGTGGCGCTTGGGCTGCTCACCGCCGCCCCGCTGACCGCCCAGCAACCGGCTCGTGCCCAGCCCGCGTTCAAGGGCGTCTGGGAGCCGGTGAGCTTCAGTGAAGACCTCGAATTGCGCGAGATCTTCTTCGTTACCATCGACAAGGGCTGGGTGGCGGGATCCAAGGGGACGATCATCCACACCAAGGATGCCGGCGCCACCTGGACCGCCCAGATGGGTGGCGATCCAGAGGCCAGCGAAGAGCCGATCAGGCTACTCCGCTTCCTCGACGAGACCCACGGCTGGGCGGTCATCGGGGGAACCGGCAGCAGTTCACCCCGGATCCTCCGGACCGAAGACGGCGAGTCGTGGGAGGACCTCGGCGCGGCCCCCCAGTACATCCATGCCCTGGCCATGAGCTCCCCGACCGAAGGCACCGCGGCGGGCTACCTCGGGATGGGCAGCGTGCCGTCGACCCTTCTCAAGACCCGAGACGGCGGCAGAACCTGGAAGCCGGTCGCCGAATGCTCCGTCAAGGCCACGGTTGGTGGACTCAGTCGCGAGATCGGCTGCAACGTCGGCCGGATTCAGTTCGTCACTCCGTCGGTCGGGTACCTGGTTGCGAAGACAAAGTGCGTCGGTCCATGCGAATACCCGCCGATTCTGGCAAAGACCGAGGACGGCGGCGATAGCTGGCACTTCTTTGTCGGTCCCGGCGATCCTGAGGTGGTCGGCGCCACCGACCTGTTCTTCACCGACGAGAACACCGGGATCGTGCGCACCACCGACGGAAAGCTGTCCCGGACCACCGACGGCGGGCAGACCTGGAAGGGGCTCCTCGCCAGCGTCGGGAACTATGGCAGCCTGATCTTTGCCGACCCCGAGGTCGGCTGGGCGCTGGAGTATCACGAGAAGATGAGCTTTACCGTGGACGGGGGAAACCGGTGGAACTCGCGTGCGTTTCGATTCCCCGCCACGCCACGGGCCTGGAGCTTCCCGCGGCGGGACCGGGCCTACCTGGTGGGCGATCACGGGATGGTATTCCGCTACAGCGTGGTGCCGACCACCCAGGCAGTCCCGCCCGCCTCGGTCCTCGGACCCGCCATGCCCGCCTTCGCCTCGCCACTCGAGAGCCAGGTGACCGAATTCGGTGGGTTCGTCCAGGACCTCACCACCATGGTGGATCAGCTCCCCGATTCGACGGGGACCCCGACCCCGGAAGGGGCGGCCCCCGGCGGCGATCCGCCCGGCGCCGACAGCTTTGCGCAGGACACCTTCGCGCCTTCCCCCTTCATCACGTCCTGCTGCGGCAAGCCGCTCAACCGGCTCGATGCGATCCTCGGCGCGGTGCTCAAGAGTCTGCCCCAATTCGTGTCCCGGTTCAAGAACACCAACCTGCTGGTGGCAGGCCTCCGAATGCTCTCCACCATGCCGTCTCAGTTGGGCGATGTCCGGAGCGCCATCCGGGAGTTCCGGAGCGCCACCGACAAGGAGGGTGCCCAGGCGGCGCTGGCCCGACTCGGCAGCGCGGCGGGGTCACTGCAGCAATCGACCCAGGCGGCATTCCAGAAAGAGGGCACCCCATGAGAAACACCATCCTGCTGGCGGCAATCATCGGACTCGTCGCGGCACCCACGTCCGGCCAGGCGCAGGCCGCTCCCTGTTGCGGCATCATCGCGATTGACGCCGCAAAGGGGATCGTGACCGCCAAGGTGACGGCCAATGGCAACACCTTCGAATTCAGGGTCGCCGACCAGCGGGTGCTGAGATCACTCCGCGTCGGCCAGGGGGTGTATGCCAATTTCACCGCCCGCCAGGTGTCGCTCGATGGCACTCGGTCCTGCTGTGCCATTACCAGCGGACCCACCGCCGCGGCTCCGGCCCCGGCTCCTCCGGCCCGGACGCCCGCTCCGGTGGCACCCCCACCGCCCGCACCTGCGGTGGTTCCGGTGGCACCACCCGCTCGCCAGCCTGCGGCTCCTGCCGGGCCGGCCGCCCGGCTCGGCAATACCGCGGTGATCACCGCCGCGATGATCAATACCCCGCCCGCGGTTACGATCGGGGCGCCCACGACCCGCACCACGACCCCGATCCGAAGGACCAGTCGATTGGACGTCATCAGCGTTCCGATCCAGAAAGCCGGCCGAGGCAGCACCGCCACGATCGTCCACCTGCGCGGGCTCAAGGCCGTTGAGGAAGCCCCGGGACTCCCGGATGGCGCCAGGCGGCTGCTCCAGATGCTGGTGCGGAGGGTCCCCCTGGACCAGTCCGACCACTACATCGTCGACGTCGAAATGGCCCGGGAATGGATTGCCGCCCACGGCGTTCCCGACAACGTCAAGCCGACGGAGCCCAAGGAGAAGAAGTGCGGCAACTGGTATGATTCCTGGGACTGCGCCAACCAGGCGGCCAACGACGAGTGGAAGCGGACCTTTGACCACGCCACGAACGAGTGGGAGAACGCCACGAAAACGCTCTCCGGTGCCTGGGAGACCTCCTTGGAATGCTTCACCGAGCGCACCATATCCACAGGCGACATCCCGGTGAAGTTTTCCATCACCCCCTCGATGACCGTGAATCTGTCCCAGAGCGGATCCAAGGGATCGGCCCAGGGAACGGTCTCCGGGAGTACCACCCTCGGCATCCCGATGCAGTCCGACTTCGCCGCCCGGCTCGAGCTGTTCTACATCCCGTGCCTCCCCTTTGCGGTTCGTCCCAAAGCTCTCTCGGGAGTCGGGGTCCTGACCGTCGGGCAGGAACTCACGACCACCGTTACGGCGACCGGGAGCTTCAACAAGACCTTTACTATTCCGCCGACCGGCGGCCCGTCGATTCCAATTCAGGTGTTTCCGATCATCATCGCCGGCGTTCCCGTCGCGGTACTGGACGTCAGCGCCTATGTGGAAGGGGAAATCGAAGTCAGCGCCGAGGGCCGCGCCGAGGGCCGGTTCCAGCTCAAGAATTCCAACCCGACTCACTTCAGCTTCGGCTGCAGTGGGAGGGGTTGTTCCGCTCGCTCCAACAGGCAGCCTTCCGCCACCACGACCAGCGAGAGCGCCCAGATCGAGGGAACGGTCAGCGTGAAGCCGGCCATCTATGTCGCCCTGGAGCTCAATCTCAACTACGAGGCACTGAGTGCCCGGGCCGGTCCCCAGCCGTACCTCCTCGGCACGGCCTCCGGTTGTGCGGCCGTGGCCGGTTCTCAAACGGCAGGCGGGGCCTCCACCGTTCAGGAGAATCACGTCCTCAGCGCCGACCTCGACTGGGGACTGGAGCTCCGGGCCGAGGCGCTGGTGATGGGCAAGATCGTCGGCAACTCCTATCGGACTCCACTGATGGCCGACAAGCACCTCTGGTTCCGCGACATGGCCCCGGGGGGTTCGAATGCCTTGATGGCAACGGTCGAGAGCGCTGGGCCGGCCGTGGCAGGGCGGCCGACCAATCACAAGGTCAGGATGCCGACCTGCTACCCGTACCCCAACCGGGTCAAGTACCAGGTGACCTGGACTGGCGGCGCCGTGCCGGCGCCCGCTCCGGCAGGAGGTGCGGCAAGAAGTCCGGTGTGTTCGTTTGAGGCCACCCAGAGCAAGGGCACCTGCACCTTTGATCCCAAGCAGGAATTCGTCATCAGCCTGGTTTGGCCGACGCCCGGCAATTGGTCCCTCTCGGTGGCTCCCGTCGGGGATACTCACGACCGGGTATTCACGCCGGCCCCCCCAGTGACCCGACTGGATGTGACCGTGGTCCCGTAGCGGTCAAGCCGCCCCATCCCCCGGGGGGCCGGGCCTGTCTCGCCGACTGGCCTCCCCCTCGGTGGCAGGCTAGATACAAGGCATGAGGTGGTACCTGAGTGTCCTCGTCTCGGCGGCTTTTCTCGGGAGCTGCGCATCGGGACCGACCAGCTACCGGGTCGTGATCCCCCCCAGCGCCGAGGCGCTGTCATTCCTGGGGGATACCCTCTGGACGGTCCCAATCGACCCGCGAGAGGGGCCCGGCCGGGTGGCCCGCCTTCAGCAGGCCAGGCAGCGGGCGGCCGATCGACCGAATAGCATCGAGAGTCAGATCCTGCTGGCCCGGCGGACCGCCGAGATCGGCCGGTTCCGCGACGCGATAGCGATCTACACCGAGGCCATCGCCGCCAGTCCGACCGACGAGCGCCTGTACCGGCGCCGCGGGGAACTCCTGCTGCGAATCCGGGAACTCCGATTGGCGATTCGAGATCTTCAGTACGCCACTCGGGAGAGCCTCGCAGCTGCGGAGATTGTGCCCGAGTTCATTCGGCTCGATGGTCAGGACGGATTCGCCGAGACCACCCTGCTCCACGCGTCTCTCCATCTCCTCGGCATGGCCTTCTACCTCGACGGCCGGTTCCAGGAGGCGAGGAACGTCTGGCTGGAGTCGTTGAAACGCGCGGCGAATTCCGACGACGTGGTGCGGTCAGCCCTGTGGCTCTTCTATGCCACCCAGCGGGCCGAACTAACGGCTGATGCCTACGCCATTGTGGCGGCGCTGCCCGACACCATGGACATCAACCAATCGTTCGCGGAGTGGAATCTGCTGCGAGCCCATCGCGGCATCCTGACCAGGGAGGAACTGCCGGTCAATCTGCACGGCCCGCTGCGCACCGGGGACGATGCGCTCTACGGCTACGGCGTTGGGTTGACCCTGCTGATTCTGGACCGCTGGGAGGAAGCGGCCCTCGTGTTCCGGAAGGTCCTGGCCACCAGGGACTGGAGCGCCCTGGCCTACTTGGCAGCCGAGGCCGATCTGGCGAGAATCCAGCGAAGCCACCCCCGAAACCCCTGAGGAGGAACTGGTCGATGCGAATGGTGGTACTGACGGCGCTGGCCCTGCCCTTGTTGACCGCTTGTGGGGATCCGCCACTGAGGCCCAACCTTGGCCCGGCGGACGGCGTGGTCGAGGCGATTTCCCTGCTGGGCGACTCGCTCCGGCGGCCTAGCTTTCCCCCAGAGGCCATGGCCCGGATGCTTGCCCAGCTCGACACGGCCCGGCGGGGCTTCGACGCGGACTCGGGGTCGGCGGACTCCTACATCTGGTATGGGCGGCGGACAGGGTACCTCGGCCGGTACCAGGAGACCCTCACCATCTTCAATTTCGCGATCGACAAGTACCCGGACGATCCGAGGATGTTTCGTCATCGGGGCCACCGGTACCTGACCACCCGACAGCTCGACGGCGCGGTGGCCGACTTCACGCGGGCCGCGGAGTTGATCGCCGGCACTCCAGACGCAGTCGAGCCCGATGGTCAGCCGAACGCCCTCGGCATCCCGACCAGCACCCTCCACTCGAACATCTGGTATCACTACGGGCTGGCTCTCTACCTCAAGGGAGATTTCGCAGAGGCCCTGGAGGCCTACCGGAAGGACCTGGAGGTGGCCACCAACCCTGACATGCAGGTGGCGGTGCGCCACTGGCTGTACATGACGCTCCGCCGGCTGGGCCGGGCTGAAGAGGCGGCCGGGGTCCTCGAGCCGGTGACTCAGGATATGGAAGTGATCGAGAACACCGCCTATCACCGGCTGCTGCTGCTCTACAAAGGTGAGTTGTCTCCGGATTCGCTGGTCGTCGCCGGACCGGGAGAGGGCGACCCCGCGCTGCAGGACGCCAGCGTGGGGTATGGTCTGGGGAACTGGCATTTCTACAACGGGAGGGAGAAGGAAGCCCGGGCGATCTGGCGGCGGGTGCTGGAGACCGGGCCCTGGGCCTCATTCGGTTACCTGGCGGCCGAGGCCGAACTGGCCCGGGAAGCCGCAGCGGACGCCAAGTAGCGTCCGCCACGGATTCCAGTGGCTAGCGGGTGCGGCGGGGGTTCCTGATCTTGAGCCCCGGATCGCCTTCCGCCTCGGTCAGCCGAATGGCTGAGGCGATCTCATAGAGCGGGGAACCCGGTTGCTGGCGCGATGGACTCGCCGCGGATCTCCCCGGTGTAGAGCCGGCGAAGGTAGTCCCACTCTTCCCGGGGGAAGTGCGCGGCAAACCGGGCCAGCCGCTTCGGATTGTACCCCTCCTTGCGGAGTTGGGCTCCGTACGGCGAGAGATAGCGTTCCATGGCCTGGAGCTGGTCCTGACCGCGGGCCAGCACCAACTCCGGGGTCTCGGTCTTTTCAGAGAGTGGCATGTCGGTGGCGCAGCCGGCCAGGCCGGCGAGGGCCACCAGGATCAGAAAGCGTCGCATGGGGTAGTCTCGCATCATAAAGAGGTAGCACTGAAGACCCGCCAGCAGCGAATGCAAGCTCACCGCTCGGCAGGATCTCCCATTCGTAGTAGATGTCGCACTTCCAATCGGGTGGATCCTCACCGCTCATCCCCCCGCGACCGTCGCCGTACTCACCCAGGGTCGCCCCACCGCCATCTCCCGGACCGCAGCCACCCATTTCGGGGTCGTCACAGCCGTCCTCGTAGATCTTCTCGACCTCACCAGGCAGTGCTCAGAACCGCGGTATTGAAGCCGAAGAGGACTCCCTCATCCCGGCAGGCGACCTCCATCTGGGGGCTGTGCCAGGTGAAGTAGTAGGGCGGCGCAGGATTGGTGAAGGTGCCCGACTGGAGCTGGTCACTATTGGGAGAACAGTAGGACTTTCCGGACCATCTCCCCAGTGCCCCAGTCGTACAGCGCCGGCAGTTCCTGAGTCTTCTGCCAGATCATCGCTCCCGAGTGACTCTGCGGGAATTTGAAGCGAGATTCGCCGTGGATGGCATCGGGGAACCCAAGTGACCCCGACCCAGTCGGGGCAGCTGGGGGGACTCCCCCCTGGGCCTGCAGAGGCTTGTGAGTCGAGCCCGGCCACCCCCAAGTAGCCGGCCCCCAGC
>CAVPRU010000014.1:137500-1032466 GCA_963707875.1 uncultured Gemmatimonadales bacterium | reverse complement strand
CGTCCAGTTGAAGGTGCAGCCGATCGGCCAGGAAATACCGGGTCCCCGCCATCGGAGCGACATAGATCTTGGTGCCCATCTTGAATCCGGTCTGATCCTCCGGCACCGCCTCGGCAAACGTCAGGCCCATCGAGGTGCCGAGGAATGGTGCCAGCCCGTGCCAGGTCTTGCCGCCGGTCAGGTTGAACTGGATGGCGATGTCGGTCCAGAGGACGCCCTGACTGACCGGTCCCGAGGTCCGGGTCTCCGGGGGTTTGCTGGGATCCTGCACCAGCCGGTCCAGCTTTCCGTAGAAGACACCCAGACCGACCTGGAGCGGTCGGTTGGCGAGAAGATTGAACTGGGCCCCGTAGGTGTAGCCGGCATGGGGGCCGACCCCGACCTTGCCGCCACCGCCCCGGAATTGACCGGCGGTGAGCACCAGGTAGGTGGAGCGCGGTACATCCTGATAGGGGGATGACTCGGGGTTGTGACCCACCTGGGCGGCCAGTGGGCTCGTCGCGGCGGTCAGCAGTACGGTGGCAATCAGAAAGCGAGGCATACGACCCATCATGAGAGGAGCGAGCGCCCGGTCATTTCGACCGGCTGCTCAAGGTTCAGGAGTTCGAGAATGGTCGGGGCGACATCGCACAGGGCGCCCCCCGGTCGGAGGACGGGGCGATCGGTCCCGAGGGACACCAGGGGAACCGGGTTGGTGGTGTGGGCGGTATGGGGGCCGCCGGTCGCCGGGTCGATCATCAGTTCACAGTTGCCGTGGTCCGAGGTGATCAGCAGTCGAGTGCCGGAGCGCTCCGCCGAGCGGATGATCCGATCGAGGCAGCCGTCCAGGACCTCCACCGCCCGAATCACGGCCGGCAGCACTCCGGTATGCCCGACCATGTCGGCATTGGCAAAGTTGCAGAGCAGGAAATCGTGGTCCCCTCGTCCCAGGGCTCCGCAGAACCCATCGGTGATCCCGGCCGCGCTCATCTCCGGCATCAGATCGTAGGTCGCCACCTTGGGGGAAGGCACCAGCAGCCGCTCCTCGCCCGGGAAGGGGGGTTCCACCCCGCCGTTGAAGAAGTAGGTGACGTGGGGGTACTTCTCGGTTTCGGCGGTCCGGAACTGGGTCCGGCCCCGGTCGGCGAGCACCTCGGCCAGAATCCGGGCCAGGCTGAACGGCGCGAAGGCCACGGGCAGCGGAAACCGCTGGTCGTACTGGGTCATGGTGACCGCCCTGGTGGGCGTCCGGCCCCCGGTGTCGAAGCCGTCGAACCCCGCCACCGACAGCGCGGCCACGATCTGTCGCATCCGATCGGACCGGAAGTTGAAGAAGAAGATGCCGTCGCCCTCCCGGATGGGGGCCACCGGGTGTCCCGCCTCCTGGAACACGATCGGGAGGACGAACTCGTCGGTCTTCCCAGCCGAGTAGGCCGCCTCGACCGCGGCCAGGGGATCCTCTGCCGGGCGTCCCTCGCCCTGAACGATGGCCTGGTACGCCAACCGGGTCCGATCCCAGCGGCGGTCCCGGTCCATCCCATAATAGCGCCCAGTCAGCGAAGCGATTCGCGCCTTCGGTCCCGCCATCCGGCCCAGCTCGGCCACCAGGGTCCGGACCACCTGACGGCCCGAGGTGGGTGGGGAATCGCGGCCGTCCAGGAATCCGTGCACCGCGATCCTGGGCACCCCGTGTCGGAGTCCAGCCCCGACTGCGCCCAGCAGGTGCCGGTCGAGCGCGTGCACCCCGCCATACCCCAGGAGGCCGATCAGATGGAGCGTTCCGCCGGTGGAACGGAGGTACTCGCAGAGCTCGACCACCGGGGCCAGGGTTTCGAAGGAGCGATCGTCGATGCTGCGGGAAATCCGGACCAGATCCTGGGGAACCACCCGACCCGCGCCGAGGTTGAGGTGGCCAACCTCGCTGTTGCCCATCTGGCCCTCGGGCAGGCCGACGGCGAGTCCGCTGGCGTCGAGCAGGGTCCGGGGGCTGCCGTTCCAGAGGGCGTGCCAGGTCGGCGTGTGGCCCAGTTCGATGGCGTTCCCCTCCCGCTCCGGCCGATGACCCCAGCCGTCCAGCACTACCAGGGCCACGGGGGGGTGGCGGCCGGAACTGTTTGACATGCCTCTCCACAGTTTCTACAATGCCGGTCGGTGAGAATCGCGTCGCAATCTAGTCCCGCCCGAGGCCGGCTACCAACCGTTGTCCTTGTCCTGCTTGCGGTTGCCACACCGCTGTCGGGGCAGTCGCGGGTCCGGATCGAGCGGACCACATCCTTCCATGCCACCGCCGACGGGACCCGCCTTGGAGAGATCCGGGCCGGTCAGCAGGTCGTCCTGGGACTCCGCCAGGGGAACTGGCGGCAGATCGTATTCGAGACCTGGATCTTCTCGGCCTCGATCGATCCGGTCCGGGAAGCCGGCTTTACCCATCGAGTGAGCCAGGCCAACGGAGAGAACCTCCGGGCGACGCCCAACGGGGCGCTGACCGGGCGGGCGCTGGAGGGAGCCTTCTGGACCCGAATCCGCTCGCAGGGAGGCTGGTCCCTGGTCCGCCGGGAGGTCTGGATTCCCACTGCCGCCCTGGCGACGGCGGCGCCGGCCCAGCGGCCGGCCAGCTCGGCGGAGACGCCACCGACCCCCACTCCCCAACCGGCGGCCCCACCGGTGGCTCCGGTCGAGCGGGTCATCGTCCGGACCGGCGCGGTGCTCTCGACCGGGCCGGGGATGGACGAGGTCGGCAAGCTTCCCGAACCGATGGCGGCAGAGGTTCTGCAGCGGACCGGCGGTTGGGTCCGGATCCGGACCGAGACCTGGGTCCGGGAAGGCGACGTCAGCCCGGCCCCGGCCGACAGCGGTCAGCTGACCCTCTCCCAGTTGATCGAATCCCCCGACAAGTACCTCGGGGCCAGGGTGACCTGGCGGCTGCAGTACATCTCCAGCCACCTGGCCGACGAACTCCGGCCTGAATTGCCGGCGGGGGAACCCTACCTCCTGACCCGGGGGCCGCTCCCCGAGGCCGGGTTCGTCTACCTCTCGCTGACCAAGCCTCAGGCGGAGCGATTCCGGTCGCTCCAGCCGCTGGAGGAGATTGTGGTCCGGGCCACCATTCTCGCTCCGCGGACCCGCTATCTTCCGATCCCGGTATTGCGTTTCGAGGCGAGGCCATGAACGAGGGGTTGCGGGACCGGATCCTCCGCCGGCTGGAGGACCTTCCGGATGAGCGGGTCTACCAGGTGCTCGACTATCTCGAGTTCCTGGAGAGTCGGTACGCTGCCCGGTCCCGGGGTGGGGGGATCTTCAGCAAGATCACCGAAACCGCGGAGGACACCATGCGGGCCGCCGGGGTGCCGCTCCGGGCCATCACCGGCACCATGGGACTGGTTGACAGCGCCGGGAAGGTGATGCGCGGGGTGGCAGCAGCCGCCCAATCGGTGGTGAGCGAGGCCGTCAAGGCGGCCAGCCCGACGGACCCCCCCAGCCTGGGAGAACCGGGTACCAAACACGGCGAACGACCGGGCCCGGCTTGAATGGTCGGGGGGACGGCGATAACTTCGAGGATGTTGCACACGACCCCATCCACCACCCGCCCCGCCCGGAGCTTCCAGGCGGGGCGCTTTCGTCCCGGCATATGAAGTCCATTCTGTCCGATCCGGCCCTGACCTTCGACGACGTCCTGCTGGTGCCCCGCCATTCGACGGTGCACCCCCGCGACGTGAGCACTGCGTCCCGATTCACCCGGGGCATCACCCTGCAGGTGCCCCTGGTCTCCGCCGCGATGGACACCGTCACCGAATCCGAGATGGCCATGGCGATGGCCCGGTCCGGCGGGATGGGGGTCATCCACAAGAACATGCCGATCGACCGGCAGGCCGCCGAGATCGACAAGGTCAAGCGGAGCGAGTCGGGGATGATCATCAACCCGATCACCCTCGGGCCCGACCGGCCGGTCCGCGAAGCGGCCGCCCTGATGCAGCGGTTCCGGATTTCCGGGGTTCCGGTGGTGGACGGCCAGGGTCGGCTGGTTGGCATCCTCACCAACCGCGACCTCCAGTTCGAGCGGAACCTCGATCAGCCGATCAGCGCGGCGATGACCAGGGAGAATCTGGTCACCGCCCCGGTGGGGACTACGCTGGAGGAGGCCGAACGGACCTTGGCCAGGCATCGGATCGAGAAGCTCCCGGTGGTCGATGCCGAGGGAGTCCTGCGTGGTCTGATCACCGTCAAGGACATCTTCAAGCGCCGCCAGTTCCCCGATGCCAACAAGGACAGTCACGGCCGGTTGCGGGTTGCCGCCGCGGTGGGTGCCGGTGCCGAGGCCATCAGCCGGGCCCGGGCCCTGGTGGCCGCCGGCTGCGACGTGATCGTGGTGGACTCGGCCCACGGGCACAGCGATGGGGTTCTGCAGACGATTTCGAACCTCCGGGAGGCCTTTCCGGACCTCCAGCTGGTGGGCGGGAATGTGGCCACCGAGGACGGGGCCCGGGAGATGGTCCGCCGTGGGGTGGATGCGGTCAAGGTGGGGATCGGTCCGGGGAGCATCTGCACCACCCGGGTCGTCACCGGCGTGGGGGTGCCGCAGGTGACCGCGATCATCGATGCGGTCCGGGGGGCGGGCGAGGTGCCGGTGATTGCCGATGGCGGGATCAAGTTCTCGGGCGACGTGGTCAAGGCGATCGCCGCCGGCGCGGCCAGTGTGATGATGGGGTCGATGCTGGCCGGCACCGAGGAGAGCCCTGGTGAGTCGGTGCTGGCCGAGGGCCGCCGGTTCAAGATGATCCGGGGCATGGGCAGTCTGTCGGCGATGCAGGACGGCTCGGCCGACCGGTACTTCCAGGAGGGCGAGCTGGCCCCCGGCAAGCTGGTGCCCGAGGGCATCGAGGGCCGGGTGCCTTACAAGGGGCCGGTGGCGGACGTTATCTATCAGATGGTCGGGGGGCTGCGGAGCGGCATGGGCTATTGCGGGGTGGCGGACGTGGTCGAGCTGCAGCGCGAGGTCTCCTTCATCCGGATTACCACGGCGGGACTCCGGGAGTCGCACCCGCATGATGTGACCATCACCCGGGAAGCCCCGAACTATCAACGGTCGTAGTCGGCAAGCGTCACGAACAGGGCAGGGCCAGTCGTTCCTTCCACATTCGACAGTCCAGTAGTCCAACCTTAGTCCGGAGTGTTCTGTGAGCACTGAGGGCGCAGCGCGCGAGCAATGGGGCTCGCGGGTCGGGTTGATCCTCGCCATGGCGGGCAACGCCGTGGGCCTGGGGAACTTCCTGCGGTTCCCCCGCCAGGCCGTGGACAACGGCGGCGGGACGTTCATGATTCCGTATTTCATCGCCTTCCTGCTGGTGGGCATCCCCCTGATGTGGATCGAGTGGGGGGTCGGTCGGCACGGCGGCATGCGGGGCGAGGGCTCGACGCCCGGGATGTTCGAGGCGCTCTGGAAGCACCCGGTGGCCAAGTACCTCGGCGTGCTGGGCCTCTTCATGCCGGTGGTGGTGCTGATCTACTACTGCTACATCGAGTCGCAGACCCTGGCTTGGACCCTGTTCTCCCTGAGGGGGGATACCCAGGGTCTCGACACCCAGACCATGAGGAGTTTCCTGATGTCGTATCAGGATCTCTCCGACCCGACGATGCACGCGGTGTGGGTGCCGTTCGTGTTCTTCTTTGCCACCATCGGAGTGAATTTCTGGGTGGTGAGCAAGGGGCTGGTGGCCGGGATCGAACGGCTGGCCAAAATCGCGATGCCGATGCTCTTCATCTTTGCCGCCATTCTTGTTGTCCGGGTCCTCACCCTGCCTGGCCATGAGGTGATCGAGAACGGCGTGGCGACCACGTTTACCCCGGCGGCGGGCCTGAACTTCATGTTCACCCCGGACTGGGGCGCGCTGGCCAATCCCAAGGTCTGGCTGGCGGCGACCGGGCAGATCTTCTTCACCCTGTCGGTCGGGATGGGGTCGCTCCAGGCGTACGCCTCCTACCTGACCCGGAAGGATGACATCGCCCTGTCGGGGATTGCCACCGCCGCCACCAACGAAACGGCGGAAGTGGTGCTGGGCGGCTCGCTGGCCATCCCGGCCGTGGTGACCTTCTTCGGGGTGAGCGGGGCGGTCTCGATCGCGGCTGGCGGCAACTTCGACCTCGGGTTCATCGCGATGCCGCTGGTCTTCAACCAGCTCCCGGGCGGTCAGTACATCACGGTGCTGGCCGGGGTGATGTGGTTCGGGCTGCTGTTCTTTGCCGGGATCACCTCCTCGGTGGCGATGGCCACCCCGGCGCTGGGATTCATGGAGGAGAACTTCGGCTGGACCCGGAAGAAGGGGGCGCTGGTGCTGGGCTCCCTGGCCTGCCTGCTCGGGGCGCTTCACGTGATCTACAACACCCGCGGATTCCTGGACGAGTGGGACTACTGGGCCGGCACCTTCGGGCTGGTGATCCTGGCGCTGGTCGAGACGGTGCTCTTTGTCTGGGTGTTCGGGCCCGATAACATGTGGCGGGAGCTGCACGAGGGCGCCAGCATCCGGATCCCGAAGTTCTTCAAGTTCGTGATGACCTGGATCACCCCGGTCTTCCTGCTGGTGATGATGATCTGGTGGACCGTGCAGGAGGCGATTCCGACCCTGCTGCTGCAGAACAAGCCGGAGTCGGAGCACACCATCCGGTGGATCTCCCGCGGGATCATGCTGGGCATCCTGCTGGTGCAGCTCTATCTCATCAAGGCGGCATGGGCCAAGCGGGCCCTGCGAAAGGGGGCAGCATGAGTCAGACCGCGATCATCTTCATGGCATTCGCCTGGATCTTCGTGCTGGGCCTGGCGGCCTGGAGCTGGTACCAGCTCCTCACCGTCGAAGCCCCGTCGGAGCACCCCCCTCCGCCCGGCACTTCGTTGTAGATTCCAGTCGGGTCTGACGGGGCGCCGGGAGGATCGGCGCCCCGCTCGTTTGCGGTCAGGAAAGGGAACCTGGTGACGATCAGTCTGAGTGAGGCAAAGCGGCAGGCGGCGGGGGCCGTCGCCGAGGCCCTGAACGGGGCCCGGCGGATCGTGCTGACCACGCACGTCAATCCGGATGGGGACGGCCTGGGCAGTGAGGTGGGGCTCGCCCACCTGCTCCGGGCGATGGGCAAGGAGGTCGCGGTCGCCAATCCATCCTCCACGCCGGCCCGCTACGACTTCCTGTTCGAGGCGCTCCCGGGAATGGATCAGAGCCGCGAGGCGGTCATGGCGATCCGCCGGTCGGACCTGATCGTGGTGCTCGACATCGCCGACACCGGCCGGCTCGGGTCGCTGGGGGGGGAGGTCGCGAAGCGCGGGGTGCCGGTCGTCTGCCTCGATCACCACGCCAGCCCGGGCCACCTGCCCCCGGGGCCGAGGTATGTCGACCCGACAGCCGCCGCAACCGGAGAGCTGGTGTACGAGGTCGCGGTGGCCAACGGATGGCCCGTCACCGAGGCGGTAGCGCGGTCGCTTTACGTCGCGCTGGTGACCGACACCGGCGGCTTCCGGTTCAGCAACACTCACCCCCGCACCCTGCGGATTGCGGCGGACCTGCTGGAGGTGGGCATCGATCCCGAGTCCATCTACCTGGACGTATACGCCAACGCGCCAGCCGGTCGGCCGCGGCTGCTGGCCGAGACCCTGGCCACCATGGTGGTCGAGCGGGATTACGGGATGGCCTGGGTGACCGTGCCGCCGGGAGCGATGGAGCGCCATGGGGTCACCCCGGACGACCTGGAGGGGATAGTGGAGCATCCCCGGTCGATCACCGGCATCCGGCTCGCGATCCTGTTCCGCGAGTTGACCGGCGGGCGGGTCAAGGTCTCCCTCCGGAGCGTGGGGGAGGTCAACGTAGCGGAGTTTGCCCACCGGTTTGGTGGGGGCGGGCACGCCAAGGCGGCCGGTGTTGCCGTCCCCGGCGAGATAGCCGAGGTTCAGGAGAAGATTCTCAGCGAGGCTCGCCGGTATCTGGCCGGGCTGGGAAATGGGGCAGGCTGATTCGTTGCCGGGCATACTTCCGATGCGCGACGAGCGATTTCTCTAGAAGGAAGACGGTATGACTGAACAGGTGCTGGACCGGATTGAGCGGACGCTCGATGAACTCCGGCCCTATATCGCCTCCCATAAGGGCATGGTGGAGGTGGTCGATTTTGACGACGGGGACGGGACCCTGGTACTCCGGCTCGGGGGGACCTGCCATGGCTGTGCCGCGTCCACGGTGACCCTGCGTCAGGGGATCGAAGTGCGGTTGCGGCAAGCGGTACCGGAAGTGAAGAAGATCGAGGCCGTATGAGCGCGCTCGAGGGTGCCATCATGGCCGAGCTGGCCCGGATCGAGAATCCCCGGGTCAAGGATGACCTGGTCTCTGCGGGGATGGTCAAAGATCTGGTCGTCAGTGACGAGGGGAAGGTGAGCTTCGTCTTCCTGCTGGGGAAGACGGACCCGGCCACCCTGGTCCGCGATGCTCGACGGGCTGTCCAGGGGATCGAAGGGGTCACCCAGGTCAAGATCAGCGTGGTGGATCCGGCGGGTCCGGCGGCCACCACCCACGCCGCCCCCGGCCCCTCCCCCGGGGCACCTGGCGGCGGAGTGCCAGCGGCGCCGGAATACGGCAACATCCAGCGGGTGCTGGCGGTGTCTTCCGGCAAGGGTGGGGTGGGGAAGAGCACCGTGGCGGTCAATCTGGCCGTGGCGCTGGCGCGGAGTGGCCGTCGGGTCGGGTTGATGGATGCCGACGTCTACGGACCCAACATCCCGCGGATGTTCGGGATCTTCGAAAAGCCGATGGTGATTGCCGGGCGGATTCAGCCGCACCAGGTCCACGGGGTCAAGCTGATCTCGCTCGGCTTTCTCATCGATCGCGACGCCCCGGCGATCTGGCGGGGGCCGATCATCATGAAGATCATCCAGCAGTTCCTCCGGGACGTGGAGTGGGGCGAGCTGGACGACCTGATCGTCGACATGCCGCCGGGCACCGGCGATGCCCAGCTCTCGCTGGTGCAGAGCATTACCGTGAGCGGCGCGGTCATCGTCACCACTCCGCAGGAGATGGCGGTGGGGGATGCCCTTCGGGGCGCCCGGATGTTCGAGAAGGTCAACGTCCCGGTGCTCGGGATCGTGGAGAACATGTCCGGGTTCACCGATCCGGACACCGGCAAGCGGTGGGATCTGTTCGGCGCGGGGGGTGGGGCCCGGCTGTCGGAGGAGCTCGAGGTGCCGCTCCTGGGCCAGATCCCGCTGCAGCCCGACCTGGCCGCCTCGGCCGACCGCGGGGAGCCAATCCTGGTGAGTGCTCCCGGCAGTCCGGCGGCGGTCGCGCTGGCGTCGTTGGCTGAGGCCGTGTCCAAGGCGGCAGGGACCGGGGTCAAGCGGCCGGTGCTCAATCTGTAGGGCGGATGGCAGACCTGGCGCCGCGAACCGACGCTGAGGGCGCCCCCCACGGGTGGCCGGAGTGGAGAACCCGGCTCTACGTCATCATCTTCGGCCACAGCACGCCGGCGGGGAAGGCGTTCGACGTTGCGCTGATCCTCAGCATCACGCTGAGTGTGATTGCCGTCATGCTCGACTCGGTGGTCGCGCTCAAGCAGCAGTGGGGTCCCCAACTCATCACCGCCGAGTGGATCTTCACGCTGCTCTTCACCGTCGAGTACGCCTTGCGGCTGCTCTGCGCCCCCCGACCGGGCGCCTATGCCCGGAGCTTTTTCGGCCTGGTGGACCTGGCCTCGGTCCTTCCCACCTACCTGAGCCTGATCCTTCCCGGGACCCAGTACTTCCTGGTGATCCGGGTGCTGCGGGTGCTCCGGGTCTTCCGGGTGCTGAAGCTGGCCGAGTACATCGGGGAGGCCGACGTGCTGCTGGTCGCGATCCGGAACAGCCGCCGGAAGCTGGCCATCTTCATCGCCACGGTGCTGGTGCTGGCAGTCATCCTCGGGGCCGCGATGTACATCGTCGAGGGCCGGACCCACGGGTTTTCCAGCATTCCCCAGTCGATCTACTGGACGATCGTGACCATCACCACCGTCGGCTACGGGGACATCTCCCCGGCAACCCCCCTCGGGCAGACGCTGGCCTCGGTGATCATGCTGCTGGGCTACGCCATCGTCGCGGTACCGACCGGCATCGTGACCGTCGAACTCACCCGTGGCAAGCGGCAGGAGGGGAGGCGCTGCCGGGCCTGTCGGCTCGGGGGCCACGATGACGATGCCAGGTTCTGCAAGGGATGCGGGGCGGCGCTGTAGCGCCTGATGCAACCTCCGGAAGGGACAGCGAACAAGAGAGCCGGTGCTCAATCTGTGGGCCGGGTCCCGGGGCCGAGACCGCACCGAACCCCGATCCCAATGGCGGCCTGGGCCCTGGTCAGTGGCCTCTTGTGATTTGTGTCACATGGACACGGGTTTCCCCTCGGGCGGACGTGTCCTTTTGACCCGATGGGGTTGCCTGCGATCGGCTAGGTTGTTAGTTCTGTTCCGGTTATGGAAGCGCATCAGGTGGTATGGAACTTGTCCTGTTGACCGACAGTTTCCAGGGTTTTCCGATTCTGGGGTTGTCCGATTTGTCGTTTCTTTCTGCAACGCCGTACCTGTCTTGCCACGGGCATTTCGCGTTGCGGCATCTGTGCAGTTTTTTCTCCAACCGAGGGGATTTCACGCATGAGTTACTCGAGACTTCGTACGATCGTGTCCGGGGGGCTTGGGGCGGCGTTCCTGTTGTTCGGGGTCGCGACCGCTCAGGCCCAGACCGGAACGGTCACCGGTCGCGTAGTCGGCGACGATGCGGCGGGCGGTGCACTTGAGAGTGCCCGGGTGTCGGTGGTCGGCTCGAACGCGGGCGCTACCACCAACCGTGAAGGAGTCTATTTCCTCCGCAATGTGCCCGCCGGCCCCATTACGGTCCGGGTGGTGCGGCTGGGGTACAACCAGTCCAGCGGCACCGTGACGGTGGTGGCTGGGCAGACGGTGACCCTCGACTTCACCCTGATGGCGGCGCCGTTCACCCTCGACGAGATCGTGACCACCGCCACCGGCCAGCAGCGCAAGGCCGAGCTGGGCAACGTGGTCAACCTCATCCAGGTGAGCGAACTGATCAAGGAGGCGCCGGTCAAGTCGATGGCGGACCTCCTGCAGGGCCGGGCACCGGGCGTGTCGATCAACCAGTCGAGCGGCGGGACCGGCGCGGGGACCCGGATCCGGATTCGGGGCTCCAACTCGGTGTCGCTCTCCAACGAGCCGATCTTCATCGTGGATGGGGTCCGGATCGAGTCCTCTCCGTCATCCACCACGATCGGCGTGGGCGGTCAGTCGCCGTCCCGGATCAACGACATCAACCCCGAGGATATCGAGTCGATCGAGGTGGTCAAGGGTCCGTCCGCCGCGGCGCTGTACGGCACCCGGGCCGCCAACGGCGTGGTGCTGATCAAGACCAAGCGCGGCACTGCAGGCCGGGCCCGCTGGAACGCCTGGGCCGAGCAGGGAATGCTGACCGACGAGACCGCCTATCCCGACAACTACCGGGGCGGGTCCGACGCGGCGGCCAACACCCAGTGCCGGCTGTATCAGCAGGCTGCCGGGACCTGCACGATCGCCGTGGTCAAGCAGTTCAACCCGACCCGGGATTCGCGCGAGGCACCGCTGGTCACCGGCCATCGCCAGCAATACGGCATGAGCGTGTCGGGTGGCAGCGAGGCGGCGCAGTACTTCATCTCGGCCGAGCAGGAGTGGGAGCGTGGGGTATACGGTCTGTCCACCTTCGAGGCCGATCGCCTTCGGGAGAAGACCGGCCGCACGGTGCTTCGGGATGACGAAACCGTCCCGAACTGGCTCCGCAAGACGAACGTCCGGGCCAACCTGACAGCTCAGCTGACCCCCAAGGCGCGGGTGGCGATCTCCTCCGGCTTTGTGGACAGCAAGCTGCGCCGTCCCCAGAACGACAACAACGTGCTCGGGATCATCTCCAGCAGCCTGAATGGTGACGGCCGCGGGGTGGACAATCCCGATTTTGCCTGGGGCTTCTTCCAGCCCGGCGACACCTACCAGTTGGGGACCGAGCAGGCGATCCAGCGGCTCACCACCAGTGCCCTGACGACCTACACCCCGACCTCGTGGCTCTCGCTGCGGAGCCTGCTGGGGCTCGACCTCACCAGCCGGATCGACAACCAGCTCAACCGGCTTGGCGAAGGCCCCGCGTTCGGCACCTATCAGCAGGGCCTGGCCCAGGAGGACCGCCGCACCATCCAGCAGTACACGGTGGACTTCGGCGGCACCGCCAACTTCCAGCTGAACGACGCCATCTCGTCGAAGACCACCGTCGGCGTCCAGTGGGGCAAGGACAGTTTCAAGGGGACCAACGCCTTCGGGCAGTTCCTCCCGCCGGGCTCAGTCACGATCGGGTCGGGTTCGACCCAGTTCGCCGGCGAGACGACCATCGAGTCGATCGTCTTCGGGACCTACGTTGAGCAGGTCTTCGGCTACAAGGACCGGCTCTTCTTCACCGGGGCGATCCGGGCCGACCGGAACAGCGCGGTGGGCCAGAACTTCGGAACCAAGATCTATCCGAAAGCGGGGCTCTCCTACCTCATCTCGGACGAGACCTGGTTCCCGACCGGCTCGATGCTCTCGTCGTTCCGGCTCCGCGGGGCCTGGGGCGAGTCGGGTCTCCAGCCCGGCACGACCGACCCGGTCGCGTTCTATAACGCGGTGACCGTCGCGGCACCATCCGGCGCGGACGAGGCCGGCGTGGCGCTGGGCGGCTTCGGCAACGACGACCTGCGACCCGAGACGTCGCGGGAACTGGAACTCGGGTTCGACGCGACGTTCTTCGACAGCCGCATTGCCCTTGAAGCCACCTACTACGACAAGAAGTCGCGGGACGCGCTGGTGCGGGTCACCACCCCGCCGTCGGCGGGCAACCCCAACAGCCGGTTCGAGAACCTCGGCGCGGTCCGGAACCAGGGTATCGAAGTCACCCTGAACACCCAGGTCTTCACCACCAAGAACCTGGCCTGGGATGTCACCCTGACCGGCTCGTTCATCAAGAATCGCCTGACCGATCTCGGCGGCCAGCCGCCGGTCCAATTGAGCGGCAGCACCCAGCAGGCCCGCGAGGGGTACGTGCTGGGCGGGTACTGGGTCAAGCCGATGAAGTGGAACGACAACGGGGACGGCCTGGTGGCCCAGTCCGAGATCGTGACCGGCGACTCGCTCGAGTTCCTGGGCGCCTCGCAGCCGACTCGCGAAATCGGGTTGAATACCTCGCTCTCGCTGCTTCAGAACCGGGTCCGGATCTCCGCCCAGTTCGATATGCGGGGTGGGAACTACCTCTATAACCTCAACGAGGAATTCCGCTGCCGGTCTTCGGCCAACTGCGTGGGGCTGTACGATGCGAACGCCCCCGAGTTCGAGCGGCTCCGCGCGGCGGCCGTCACGCTGTCCGCGGCCACTCGGAGTAACGCCGGGTACTTCGAAAAGGCCGATTTCGTCAAGCTCCGGGAAGTCGCGGTCACCTTCTTCGCGCCCGACAGCTGGAACTCCCGGCTCGGGACCGACCGGATGAGCCTTACGATCTCCGGCCGCAATCTGGCCGTGTGGACCGACTACACCGGGCTCGACCCGGAACTCAACGGCCAGGGGAATGGCAACTTCGCCCAGCGGGAGTTCCTGACCCAGCCGCCGACGCGGAACATCTCCGCTCGCCTCAACCTGTCATTTTGAGGAGGGCGACCATGACGACTCTCAATACTGGGAACCAGCATATGAATAGATCCTTCGGTGGGCGGGCCCTCCGGGCCTGCCTCACCCTCGTCGCGGCAGCCGTGGTGCTGCCGCTCACCGGCTGCAGCAGCCTGATCGACGACATTGTCGGGGTCAAGCTGCGCGACCAGATCGACCCGGGAGCCCTCCAGACCGCCTCGGGGGCCAAGGCCCTCTACAACGGGGCCCTCAACAACTTCTCGGTCGCGTTCAGCGGCAACAATGGGGGCACCGAGGGGATCTCGACTGCTGGCGGCACCATGGCCGACGAGTGGTTCCATTCCGGCACCTTCAGCACCCGGGAGAGCTACGACCGGCGCGGCGAGGAGGTCACCAACGGGACCGTCGGGGGCATCTTCCGCAACCTCCATGACGCGAGGCATGCTACCATCCGTGCCTACGACGCCTTGGTCGCCACCACCACCACGCCGACCACGGATTCCCGGATTTCCGAGATGAAGGCCCTCGAGGGTCTGACCTATATTCTCGGGGCCGAGACCTTCTGCAACGGCGCCCCGTTCGCCAACGTGGAAGGCTCCTCGATCACCGGGGGGGCGCCGATCACCAATGCCGAGGCCTTCAACCAGGCGATCACCCGGCTGGACGTCGCACTTGCCGGCGCCGCCGGGACCAACAACATCATCAACAATCTCGCCCGGGTTCTGAAGGCACGGGCCCTGATGGACCTTGGCAAGAACCGGTTTGCCGAAGCGGCGACCCTGCTGGCGCCGGTCCCGACCACGTTCAAGTACCTCGCGTACCACTCGGCCAGCGGCAACCGGAACGGCATCTTCGTCTTCAATACCCAGAACGAGCGGTTCTCGCTTTCGCACAAGGAGGGCGTCAACGGCCTGCCGTTCCGCGGCAGTTCGGCGGATGGGACGAATACCGCCCTGGCCGATCCGCGGATCCCGTTCGTGCGCGACCCGGCCAACGGGTGGGGGTTTGACGGTGTGGGCCGGTACCCGCAGTGGAACGTCCGCAAGTGGATCACCTTCGATGACGAGGTGGTCGTCGCGTCCGGCGTCGAGGCCCGGTTGATGGAGGCCGAGGCCCTGCTCGCCAGCGGCGGAGACTGGCTCGGGAAGCTCAACACCCTGCGCCAGACGGTCACCGGGTTGGCCCCCCTGGTCGATCCCGGCACCGCCATCTCGCGGGAAAACATGGTGTTCAGCGAGAAGGCCTTCTGGCTCTTCGGCGAGGCGCACCGGCTCGGCGACCTCCGGCGGATGATCCGTCAGTACGGCCGGAGTGAAGGCAGCGTCTTCCCGGTTGGTGCCTACCACAAGGGCGGCACCTACGCCAGCGACGTCACTTTCCCCATCAACGACGTCGAACTGAACAACAAGGAGTACGCCGCGGCCAAGGAGGCTGGAGCGCTCAATATCCGAGGCTGTCTCGACAACGGCGCCTGATTCGCGCCTGGGTCAGGTGTGAAACGCAAGAGGGGGGGAGCGAAAGCTCCCCCCTCTTGCGTTCGGGACTGAACGGTCTGCCGAACGAGCTGACGCCAGGCTACTTCACGCCGACGTCCTTCATCCCCTCGAGCTTGTCCAGGTCCACCCGGTCGAGGGCGGCCTTGATGTCATCCATGGAGACGCCGTCGCCGCTCAGCTCCACGATGAAGCGGCCGGCTACCATCAGGCTCACCTCGCCGGAGTTGCTGGAACGATTGTACTTCTCGTATCCGCGACGGCCCTTGAGGGTCGTGGTCTTCTCGTAGCCGTCCTCGTCCTCCTTGTCGATTTCCATCCCGGCCCAGGCATACATCCCCATGGCCGCGATACCGGCCACCGCTCCGGCATCGGTGATGGTCAGGTGGATCCGGCCCCCGTCCTCAGACTCGTACCGGGCCTCGGCGGTGGAGAGCGTGAAGCCCATGGCGCCGCTCTTCTGGCCCTCCGCGCTGATCCGGCGCATTCCAGGGAACTCCTCGGGGAGGACGGCCTTGAGTTCCCGAAAGTCCACCGCCTCGGTGGCCTTGCCCTCGAGGCCACCGCTGGTCACCGAAGCCCCCGCGGCGGCCATCGCCTCAGCCATCTGCTTCCCTGCCTGGGCGATCTCCTCGGCCTGCTTCTGGGACTTGCTCCTGAAGCAGCCCGTGACCAGCAGCAACACGACCGGGCCGGCGAGGATGGTGCGGACTCTCATGTGGAGCCTCCAGTGGTAGGTGGAGCCATGTCCCGGACACCGGGACCAGTCATGGGGGAGCGGTCTGAAGGTGAACTTACCGTTCGTCCCGGGGGAGTCAAGCAGGCCCGATGCGGCCAAGCGGGTACTCCGGAAACGGGACAAGGCGCATCGGATTGCCGTTGGACGCCCGGTGCCAGTCGTTTCCTCGTGGCGGGAGGGGGTCGTCACCTTCCGGGTTGGGGCGGCCGAGGGTAGACTGGGGGGAACAGGAGGCGGACCAACCCATGAAAGAGCTCTTCCACGATCTGTTCTCGCGGGCCGACGTGATGCCCTTCAGCATCACCTATCCGGACGGAAACACCGAGTCCTACGGGGCAGGGGGGGCTCCCCGCTTCAACCTGATCTTCCGGACCGAGAAGGCGATGCGCGCCATCATGGTCAATCCCGATCTGGGCTTTGGCGAGGCCTACATGGTCGGGGACATCGACGTCGAAGGACCGATGACCGACCTGATGACGATGGTCATGACCACTGACCTGATCGGTGCCTTCCGCAAGGTCGCCTACAATCCGGTCAACATCCTTCGCCATCTGCCGAGCCAGCTCCGGGTCTTCTGGCACTACCTGTACCAGCGGCACAGCTACGAGAACGACAAGCGGTTCATCTCCGAACCCTATGACCTGGGCAACGAGTTCTACGCCCTGTGGCTCGACAGGGACATGCAGTACACCTGCGGCTACTTCAAGACGCCGGAGGACTCCATCGACCTCGCGCAGGAGCAGAAGCGCGAGCACGTGTGCCGCAAACTGCGTCTCCAGCCCGGCGACACCCTGCTCGACATCGGCTGCGGCTGGGGCGGAATGCTGATCTACGCCGCGCAGCACTACGGGATCAGCGGGGTGGGTGTGACGCTGTCGAAGGAGCAGGCGGAGGAGTCGAACCGGCGGATCGCGAAAGCGGGCCTTCAGGACCGGATCCATGTTGAGCACGGCGACTACCGGGATCTGCCCAAACAGGGCCGGGTGTTCGACAAGGTGGTCTCGGTCGGCTGCCTGGAGCATATCGGGAAGGAGAACCACGACCTGTTCTTCCAGATCGCCCGGGACTCACTGAAGCCGGACGGGACGCTGGTACTCCACACCATCGGACGGATCAAGCCGGGCACCCCACTCGCGTTCGGCAACAAGCACGTTTTCCCGGGGGTATACACCGCCACGCTGGTCGAAATCAGCCAGTGCGTTGCCAACCTCGGGATGCGGATCCACGACGTCGAGAACCTGCGGTTGCACTATTCCTACACCACCCAGCGATGGCTGGACGCCTTCGAGGCGCATGTGGATCAGATCCGCGCGATGTACGACGAGTCGCTGGTACGGCTGTTCCGCCTCTACCTGTCCCATGGCGTTGCCCTGATGCGCCACGGGAAGAACGAGCTGTACCAGCTCATCATCACCCCTGGCATCGACAACGAGCGCCCCTTGACCCGGGACTGGCTCTACCGCGCAGCCGCGGAATCGGAAAGTCCGAGGGCCGCCGAGGAGCGGCGGGTCGGAGCCCCGGTTCCGCTGTCGATCCGGTAGCCGAAGCCTCCCCCATGAGCCCCAGCGGTCCCTTCCCGCTCGGTCGGGCTGACCACCAGGTTCTAGCCCGGTCCCCGCAGTTATACTCCCGTTAGCCGCAAGGGATAACCGACCCGAACTCCGACCGGAGGATCTGATGGCCAACGCTGTCATCTGGGCCCTGCTCACGGGACTGGTCACTGGTGGGGTCTGGGTGGCGATCGTGCTGTTCAGCCGTCAGCGGTGGCTCCGCCAGCAATACCAGGCAATGGTCGAAGAGACGGACCGTCGGTTGTCGGAGCTCGATGATACCCACCGCAGAATGGCGGAGCTGGAGGAGCGGCTCGAGTTCACCGACAGGTTGCTGAGGCAGCTCGAGACGGCCCGTACCGGGGTGCGGGAGGGCGGAAGATGACCCGCGCCAGGATTCGAGCCCGGTTTCACGAACTGCACCAGGCGGGCTGCTTCGTCATGCCCAACCCATGGGATCCAGGTAGCGCCCGCCTCCTCGCCGATCTGGGCTTCCCGGCGTTGGCCACCACCAGTGCCGGGTTTGCCTGGACCCTTGGCCGACCAGACAATGGGGTGACGCTGACGGAGGCGCTGGCCCACCTTGAGGCGATTGCTCAGGCGGTATCGCTGCCCGTCAACGCCGATTTCGAGGGCGGATTTGCCGTTGACCCGGAGGGGGTTCTGGCCAATGTCACGCTGGCGGTCGAGACCGGCGTGGCGGGACTCTCGATCGAGGATTCGACTGGCGATCCCACCGCGCCCCTCTACGACATTGCCTTCGCGGTGGAGCGGATCGCGGCGGCTCGGCAGGCCATCGACGCCACCGGGAGTGGGGTGCTGCTGACGGGTCGTTCCGAAGGGTTCCTGGTCGGGCGCCCTGACCTCGACGAGACCATCCGCCGGCTAGTGGCCTACGCCGAGGCCGGGGCCGACTGCCTGTATGCCCCGAGGCTCAACACCATGGATGAGGTCCGGGCGGTGGTTCAGGCGGCGGCCCCACGTCCGGTCAACGTACTGGTCGGAAGTGACTGGACGACCGTGGCGGAATTGGCCGAGGCCGGAGTCCGGCGGATCAGCGTGGGTGGCGGGTTGGCCCGGGTTGCCCTGGGCGCATCGCTTGCCGCGGCGCGAGAGATGATCGCGATTGGTTCCTTTGGCGGGTTCGCCGACGCCGCGCCGTTCGCGGAAATCGAACAGGTGCTCCGTTCCTGACATGGCCGACGAGCTGCGGACCATCCCGGGGATCGGCCCCCGCATGGCCGAGGACCTCCGGCTGCTCGGGATCCGGCGGGTTGCCGATCTCCGGACCCGGGATCCCGAACGGATGTACCGCAAGCTCGAACGGCTCACCGGCGCCAGGCAGGACCCATGCGTGCTGTATGTCTTTCGCTGCGCCGTCTACTTTGCGCGTACCGCCCGCCCGCGGCCGGAATTGCTCAAGTGGTGGAACTGGAAGGACTGAACGGGGTATGTTCTCTCTCCGTCTGTGACCCCATCAGCGAGGGCCCCATGTTCCACCGGCATTCCACTCTTCTGGTCATTCTCTGCCTGGCCCTTCCCGCTATCCCCGCCTGGTCGCAGTCCTCCGATTCGGCCGCCGTGGTGGCTGCGGTGAGGGGCTATCATGCCGCGTTGGCCCAGGGGGACTCCGCCGCCGCCCTCCGGCTGCTCGCCCCTGACGTCCTGATCCTGGAGAGCGGGGGCCAGGAGACCCTGGTGGAGTACCGTTCTCATCATCTCCCCGGCGACATCCGGTTTGCCATGGCCGTTCCCAGCGAACGAGGCCCGATCGTGGTCCGGGTGGCCGGCGACGTGGCCTGGGCCACCTCCACCTCCGTGACGCAGGGCACCCTCGGCGAGCGCACCATCAACTCGGCCGGGGTGGAGCTCATGGTGCTCTCTCGCACCTCCCGGGGGTGGCTGATCCGGGCGGTCCACTGGTCGTCCCGGAACCGGCGGTCCTAGCGCCCTGGCGTTGAGCGCGCCCAGGTTCTTTCCGACGCCCGCCCACTGGCGCCGGTGGCTGGAACGCCATCACGCCCGACAGGATGAGTTGTGGGTCGGTTTCTACAAGAGGGGGACCGGCCTTGCCAGTATCACCTGGCCCGAGTCGGTGGACCAGGCGCTGTGCTACGGGTGGATCGACGGGATCCGGAAGCGGATCGACGACACCAGCTACAGGATCCGGTTTACTCCGCGGCGCGCCGGCAGCACCTGGAGTGCCGTCAACCTCCGGCGCATCGCCGCGCTGATGGAGGATGACCTGGTCCGGCCAGCGGGCCGGCAGGCGTTCGAGGGCCGGAAGCCGGATCGAAGCGGACCGTACAGCTACGAACAGCGGAAACGGGTCCGATTCAGCGCTGAGTATCTCGGGCGTTTCAAGGCCAGCCGCAAGGGCTGGAGCTACTGGGAGAGCCAGCCGTCGGGGTACCGTAGCACCGCCACCTTCTGGGTCATGAGCGCCAAGCGGGAAGCCACCCGGGAACGCCGACTCGCTACCCTCATTCAGGACTCCGCCGCAGGGCGTCGCATCGGGCCACTCCGTCGTCCCTAGGGCTCGGATCGCCTCGGTCACTCCACTGAGGAGGTACTCGTGAAGCTCCGGCTTCCCCATCCGATGGTGCTGCTGCTGGGCGGCGTGCTGGTAGCGGCCCTGCTGACCTGGGTGCTTCCGGCCGGGGAATACCAGCGCCAGGCCGACCCCGAAACCGGTCGGCAGGTAGTGATCCCGGGAACCTACCGCACGGTTGAGCGTGCGCCGGTGAATATTCTGGCGGCGGCGGTCGCGGTGCCACGGGGGATCGTGGATGGCGGCGAGGTGGTAGTGGTGATCCTCATGGTCGGGGGTGCCTTTGCCCTGCTGGACCGGACCGGGGCGCTCCGCCGACTGGTGGGGGCCCTGGTGGGCGGGTCCCGGAACCCGCGGGCGGTGGTGGTGATGGTGAGCCTGATGTTTGCCACGCTCGGGGCCCTGGAGAACATGCACGAGGAGATCGTCGCGCTGATCCCGGTGCTGTTGCTGCTGAGTCGGGGACTGGGGTTCGGGGCGGTGACCGCGCTGGCGATGAGCGTGGGCGCCGCGGTCGTCGGGTCGGCAATGGGGCCCACCAATCCATTCGTGACCGGCATCGCCCTGACCTACGCCGACCTGCCCCCCATGAGCATGGTCGGCCTCCGGTTCGTCCTGTTCCTTGGGGCCACCGCGGTCTGGATCGGGTGGACCCTCTGGCAGGGGTCGGCCGACGATGTCCGGCCGGAACTGCAGCCCCTGCCGACCGACCGGGTCACCAGCCGGGACGGTGTCCTGCTGGCGCTGGTCCTGATCCCTTTCATCCCCTACGTCTACGGTGTCCTCCGGCTCGACTGGGGGTTCAACGAGCTCTCGGCGCTGTTTCTGGTGGCGGGGATCGCGGTCGGGCTGGCCTCGGGGCTCGGCGTCCGGGGCACCACCTCCGGGCTGCTCAACGGGATGGAGGGGATGCTGGCACCTGCCCTGTTCGTGGGGGTGGCCCGGGGCATCTCGGTGGTGCTGACCGACGGGCGGGTGATCGATACCATCGTCCACGGGCTCGCCACCCCGCTGGAATCACTCCCCGCCCTTGCGGCGGCGGGGCTCATGGTCCCGGTCCATGCCCTGCTGCACGTCCCGGTGCCGTCCAACAGCGGCCAGGCGGTCCTGACCATGCCGATCATGGCTCCGATGGCCGACCTGCTGGGCCTGTCGCGCCAGGCGGTGGTCCTGGCCTACCAGACCGGCGGGGCGGTGATGGACATGCTCACCCCGACCAACGGGGCCCTGCTGGCCATGCTGCTCGCCGCGGGGGTTCCCTACGGCCGATGGCTCCGGTTTGCCGTTCCCGGGGCTCTGCTGGTCGCCGCGGTCGGCCTGGTGGGAATTGCCGTGGCCATCTAGGGGTCCCGGACTGGTCCGGACCGGCCCCCCGGACCTATAGTTGAACCGTGGCAACCACTGAAGAACGCCTCCAGGCGGGGCTCAACGACCGGTACCTGTTCGAGAAGGAACTCGGACGGGGCGGCATGGCCGTGGTCTACCTGGCCCGGGACGTCAAGCACGACCGGAAGGTGGCGATCAAGGTGCTGCACCCCGAGCTGGCGGCGAGTATCGGGGCGGAGCGCTTTGAGCGCGAGATCAAGCTGGCGGCCAAGCTCTCCCACCCGCACATCCTGGGTCTCTACGACTCGGGCGAAGTGGACGGCCTCTTCTTCTATGTGATGCCCTTCATCGAGGGTGAGGCCCTCCGGGACCGGTTGGACCGGGAGGGGCAGCTTCCGATCGAGGATGCGATCCAGATCACTCTGGAGGTGGCGGACGCCCTGGGCCATGCCCACAAGCAGGGCATTGTCCATCGCGACATCAAGCCGGAAAACGTGCTGCTGTCCGAGGGCCACGCCCTGGTGGCCGATTTCGGGATCGCGCGCGCGGCGAGTGAGAGCAACGCCCAGAAGCTGACCCAGACCGGGATGGCGGTCGGGACCCCGGTCTACATGTCGCCCGAGCAGTCGGTGGGCGAGACGGTCGGTCCGACCGCCGACCTGTACAGCCTGGGGTGCATGCTGTACGAGATGCTGGCCGGGGAGCCACCGTTCACCGCCAAGAACGCGATGGCACTGATGGCCCGGCACGCCATGGAGGCGGTGCCGAGCGTCCGGATCGTCCGGAACACGGTGCCGGAGGAAATCGAGGACGCCATCTTCGCGGCCATGGCCAAGTCGCCGGCCGACCGGCCCCAGAGCGCGGCCCAGTTTGCCGAACTGCTGGGGATCGGGCTCGCGACGACCGCCACCTACCGGAGCGGGTCGCGGCACACCACCACGCGACGCGCGGCGACCCAGTCCTACGCGGCGCTCCGGGCTCGACACCTGCCCTGGTGGCGGCAGCGGTGGGGCATGGCAGGGATCGGTGGCGGGGCCGTGGTGGCCCTCTTCCTCGGGTGGTTCTTCGGCCTCCGGGAGCCGGGTCCGCCCGCCTCGGTCCCTGGCGGTCTGGATCCGCACCGGATTGCGGTGCTCTACTTTGCCGATCGGAGTCGCGACGGCGAGCTCGGCTATCTGGCCGATGGTCTGACCGAGGCCCTGATGCTGAGCCTGGGCCAGGTCGAGGGACTCACCGTGATTTCCAAGGGCGGTGTGGAACCGTTCCGGGTCTCCACCCTGGAGCCCGACAGCATTGCCCGGGTGCTTGGTGTGGGTACCCTGGTCAGTGGCGAGCTGGTGCAGAATGGCGACGACGTGCGGGTCAGCGTCCAGCTGGTGGATGGAACCAGCGGGCAGACGCTGGAACGTACCTCCCTCAGGCAGCCACTTGGGGCCGCCCTCGGGGTCCGTGATTCCCTGGCCCAGGAAGTGACGCGCCTCATCCAGGGTCGGCTGGGCGAGGAAATCCGGCTCCGCGAGCTCCAGGGCCAGACAGCCAGCGTTGAGGCCTGGTCGCTGGTCCAGCGGGCGGAAAAGCTCCGCAAGACCGGCGAGGCCGCGGCCTCGGCCGGCGACAGCCTGGGGTATGCTCGGGACTTTGCGGCGGCGGATTCGGTGCTTGCCCTCGCCGAGCAGCAGGACCCCAAGTGGTCCGAGCCGGTCAGTCAGCGGGCCTTCCTGGCCTGGCGCCGGTCACGGCTGACGAGGGATCGGGCCCTGATCGATCAATGGGTGTCCGTCGGGGTGCCCCTGGCCGATCGGGCGATCGCTCTCAATCCAACCGGTGCGGACGCATTCGAAATCCGGGGGAATCTCAAGTACTGGAAGTGGAACATGCGGCTCGAGCCAGACGCCGGCAAAGCCGAGGCGCTGCTGCTCGACGCCCAGAGCGACCTGGAGAAGGCGGTCGGGCTCAACCGCCGACAGGCGGGGGCGTGGGCGACGCTGTCTCACCTGTACAACAACACCAAGACCGCGGTGGACGTGAACAGCGCCGCCACGAGGGCGCTGGAGGCCGACGCCTTCCTCGACAACGCCGATGTGGTCCTGAACCGGCTGTTTCTGTCCTCGTACGACTTGGCCAACTTCGTGGATGCGGGGTTCCGCTGTTCGGAGATCCGGCGCCGATTCCCCAACGATTTCAACTCGCCTCGGTGCGAGTTGTTCATGATGACCACGACTGCGGTCAAGGACCCTGACCCGGCCCGGGCCTGGCGGCTGGCCGACTCGGTGACCGCCCTGGCCCCCGAAGGGCGACGGGAGTATCTGACGCTGAATGCCCGGATGCTGGTGGCGGCGACGCTGGCGCGGGCCGGACTGGCCGACAGCGCGAAGGCGGTGGTCGAGCGCTCCAAGGGCGATGCCCAGCTCAACCCGACCCGGGACCTGACCATGTTCGGCGCCTTCGTGTACCGGCTGCTCGGGGACGCGGACGGGGCGGTGGATCTCATCAAGTTCTACTTCGCGGCCAACGACCAGCTGCGCCAGGTCTACCGCGAGGAGCCCGGGTGGTGGTTCCGGGACATCTGCCGCCACCCCGGGCTGGAAACAGCTGGTGGGACAGTAGCTGGTCACCTCCGACCAGGTGGTCCCCGCACGGGTTTCCGTCCCTCCACAATCCGTCCGTTTCATTCCGCTCCGCAGAGAGCCTGGCGCGTGGCTGAGCAGCCTGTCGGGCTGGTTGCCATCCGGGTGATCCAGGGGTACAATCACCGGTCAGCGACTCCCCGTTCAGGAGGATATATGTTGCGTCGGTGCCTCACTCCCGCAGTTGCCATTGCACTTGTGCTCGCGGCATGTTCCCCTGAAACCGCTCCCACGACGGCACCCGGGGAATCGCCCATCGGAATCCAGGGGGCGCCGGTTGTGGTGCCCGCCAACCCGTACTGCACGCTCAAGACGGTCGCCGAGATCGAGGCGGAGATCAACGCCCTGTTTGCGACCCCTGGGTGGCCCAACGCCAACTCGGCCAAGGCCAAACTCAAGAATGTTACCAAGGCGCTGGCCAAGGGCGACCTGCCAGGCGCCATCGCGCATGCCAGGGGCCTGGTCGATTTCATCAAGCTGAAGTTCGGGCAACTCTCTGCGTCGCAGCAGGCTGCGGTCAAGGCTCAGGTCGATCAGCTCATCGCGGACGTCCTCTGCCAGGTCGGGTTGAGCGGCGAGGTCTTCGACTTGAACACCGCCAATGGCCCGGCCGCGTTTGCCGTTCCAGGCGAGGGGGGGCAGAAGGTAGGTGTCGAGTTCCCTGCCGGCAGCATTGTCCCTCCGGGGGCGCTGGTGACCTTGACGGTGATTCCTCCCACCGAGAACCCGTTGATCACCCCGCTCGACAAGTACCCGACTTATCTCAGCGTGCAGACCTTCCCCCAGTTCGCCGTGCCGGCTGGAGTGGTGGTGGGGGTCTGTCTTCCGGATGGCATCAGCGAAGACGCCGCGGCGCGTGCCCTTCTGGGGCACCAGATCGGGGCCGTCTTTGAACTGCTCGAAAAGAAGGAGATCCCAAGCGCATTGGCCGCAGCCCTGAACTGCTCGGGCGGGATCACCCAGGCACCGACCACCGCGGTCGGCAAGGTGCTGGCAAAGCTGGCCGATCTGTTCCTTCCCAAGAAGGTTCAGGCGTCGATGTTTGCCTTCGGCGGAGTGGGCGGGTCGCCGGAGGAGTTCAGCCCGTTTGGTGCAGTGGATCCGGGCCTGACCGGCCGTGGCGCCGGTGGGGTGGGTGGCTCACCGGAGGAGTTCGCTCCGCCGCCGCAGTTCGGGCCTATGGCCGGGCCGGCCGCGACCCCGCCGGTGCCGCCTGGAACGATTTCGGGCACTGTGGGGAGCACGACGAACGGCGTGCCGGTGGTGGAAGTGCTGACGATGGGGCTCGGTACCCCGATCCCCGGGGTGACGGTCACCTTCTCGGTCCAGCCAGCCAGTGGGGAAGATTTTGGAAGCAACCCGGGTAATGCCTCGCTCTGTGGCGCGGCTACCGTGGTGACCGGACCTGACGGCCGGGCGGCCCTGCCGTGTCTCGACTTCGGCACCATCCAGGGGTACTCGAACGTCAAGGCGGAGTTCGATCCATCGAGCCTTGGCTTCCCGGGTTCCGAACTGGTGTTCGTGACCGCCCAGGGCAACACAGCGCCCACTCCGGGCTATTCGGTCAACTTCCTGGTCGAGGCCACCGGCTTGGTGCCCTGGCAGGCGAGCGGGTACCAGTACCTGCTCACTTCACTGGGTGGCGAGTCGGAGACCCCCTTCTATGAGGAGGCATTCGATGCCTCGAGCTGGTTGACGGGGGCCGCTCCGTTCGCCAGCACGAACGAACATTCGTGCCCGTTGTACAACTCTGCGCCCAGCGCAACACTCTGGCCGCTCAACAGCGACGTGCTGGTGAGGAAGACCTTCGTCCTTGCGGAAGCCGCCTGGGTGCAGGTCCGGATCGCGATCGACAACGATGTCCAGGTCTGGCTCAACGAGGAGGAATACACCGGTTCGCTTGATGCCCCGTTCCTGGGTGGCATGGCCAGGCATGAGGGGTGTGCCGAGCGACCAGCCTCCGGTGCCGCCTTTACCTTCACCACTCAGGCACAGGCCGGCGCCAACCTGTTGGCCATCCGGGCTCGAGATCGCGGTGTCATCGGCTACTTCGATGTGATGGTCGAGATCGTCCCACCGCCCGAATACTAGGCGGCCGCGAACACCCTGAACCAGGGGGGCGGTCCTTCACCGGGCCGCCCTTCCTGTTTTCCTGAGGCGATGTTGCCATCACCGAAAGTGAGCCTGAGATGACCCGGTGCGTGGCCTTCCTCCGGGCCATCAACGTCGGCGGCCACCGGGTCTCCATGGAGGAGCTCCGGCGGCTCTTCGTGTCCATGTCGTTCGAGGAGGTCGAGACCTTCATCGCCAGCGGCAACGTGCTGTTCACGGCGCCGCGGCCTCCTGGGCCAGCTCTCGTCAAGCGCATGGAAGCGGGCCTCAAGGCTGGGCTCGGCTACGAGGTGTGCAGCTTCCTCCGGACCGGCGCCGAGGTCGCCGCGATCTGCCGAGACACGCCGTTCTCGCCTGTGGAGGTCCGACAGGCCGCCGCGCTCAATGTCGGTCTGCTGGCCGACCCGCTCCCCGCACCAGCCCGGAAGCGGCTCCAGTCCCTGGCCACCGACATTGACGCCTTCCAGGTTCACGGTCGAGAGATCTACTGGCTCTGCCGCCGGAAGCAGAGTGAGTCGACCTTCTCCAACGCGGTGTTTGAACGGACGCTCGGCGTCAGGGCGACCTTCCGCACGATCAAGACCTTCGTCCGCCTGGTTGAGCGGTACGACCTGGGTTAGGCCCCGATCCCGGAATCACCGGGCCTACGCCAGAGCTGGACCCCCAGCCAGATCATCCAGCCAGATTCCAGGAAGGTGATGAGCCCGAATCCGTGCACGTCGAGTTGCAGGTGTCCCGAGAAGAACCCCGCCAGCACGGTGAGACCAACCACTGCTCCGGCCCAGCCTGACGCTACGGACATCCTCCCGCTCCGGATGATGGCCGCCGACCACAGCAGGATGGCCACCGCCGCCGCTACCACGTTCACCCTGGCGTAGCCCTGATTCAGCATCCCGGTGTAACTGCCCAGCAGATGGTACAGGTCCCCGGTCGGTCCCGGCTCCGCCACGACTCGGCGGAACAGGTCGGTGGCCACGAATCCGCTCGCCACCGCCGCGCTCAGCACCGCCACGCCGCCAAAGCCCCAAAAGACCAGCGCCGCCGTCGTCAGGTTGCTGGGGCCGAGTCGCCGTGCCATGGCCAGGAACCCGAGGAACAGGACCGGGAGACCGGCGATGGCCACCGAATGGACCAGGACACCGAGCCGGGCCTGGGCGGCGCCGGTGTCGGGGTTGAGGATATCGTGAGCGGTTGGATGGAGCGCCAGCGCGAATGCTCCTGAAAGTGCGCCCAGAATCATCAGGGTTCCGCCGGTCTGGTCACGGGACATGGTGACTCCTCGTGGGAGAGTTGCTTTGGGCCAGATTACCGGTTTCTTCCAGCGGGATCAAGCACCTCAGCCCCCCGGGACGGGAGATGATGAACACCAAGCCGAAGATTGTTCCGGAACGTTGGGCTCCAGGCCCCGGTGCCCGTCCCGACCGTCGGGTCCAGCGAACCCGGCAGGCCCTCACCCATGCCCTGATTGCCCTGGTGGGTCGGAAGCGCTATCAGGCTATCACGATCCAGGACCTGTTGGATGAGGCTGGAGTGGGCCGGTCCACGTTCTACCAGCACTACCGCGGCAAGGACGATCTCCTGCTCCGCAGCTTCGAGGGTCTGTTGCTGATGCTCGACCGGAGCATGGGCTCCCCGGGAACGACGCCCAGGGTCGCGCCAGTTGCCGAGCTCTTTCACCACGTGGGCGGTTCCGGCCCGTTCCATCGCTCGCTCGCCCGGGCTGGACTGCTGGACCGGCTCTATGAGGCCGGGACCACCTGTCTCAGCCAGACGATTGCCCGGCGCTTCCAGGCCAAGGAAACCGGAGGCCGGGCCGCGGTTCCCCCCTCGGTGGAGGCGCGGCTGATTGCCGGAGCCCTGTTCGGGTTGCTCCGCTGGTGGGTTGGGGAGGATACCGGGTACACTCCGGCCGAGATGGATGTCATGTTCCACACCCTGAATTGTCGGCAGCAGGCAGCCGAGGGAGGCTGACGCGATGCGACGAGTGCGTTACTCCGTGGCGATGAGCCTCGATGGCTACATCGCCGGTCCCACCGGAGAGTTCGACTGGATCGTGATGGATCCGGAGATTGATTTCGGCGCGCTGATGGGGTCGTTCGACACCCTCCTGATGGGTCGGAAGAGCTACCAGGCCGCCCTCAAGATGGGTGGCGCCGGGATGCCGGGGATGACGGCGTATGTGTGCTCCCGGACACTGCGGCAGGAGGATTGCCCCGGGGTCATCATTTCGGACGATCCTCAGGCGACTCTGGCCAGGTTGCGTCAGGAACCGGGCAAGGACGTCTGGCTGTTCGGCGGCGGTGAGCTGTTCCGTAGCCTGCTGGCGCTCGGGCTGGTGGACGCTGTCGAGGTGGCGGTGATTCCGGTCCTGCTGGGAGGTGGCACGCCACTGTTGCCCGCCGACGGAACCGGGACCAAGCTCAAACTGACCGGGCACCGGCTCTACTCCAAGACCGGAACCATGATGCTGGAATACGCGGTGCCCGCCACATGAGCGTTTTCAGCAACCCGGCCAATGGAGCCGCAGAGCATGCCCCCCGGTACATCCGGGCGGTCCTCGATCTGCTCGGGACCCGGGATCCCCTTGAGGTGCTTTGGGAGACGCCCTTCATTCTGGCAACGGTGCTCGAGGAGTCGTCCGGCCCGGAGATCTCCCGTCCCGAGGCTCCAGGCAAGTGGTCGGTTGGGCAGGTGCTGGCCCATCTGGCGGATTCGGAGCTGGTCTGGGGCTATCGCCTGCGCCGAGTCCTCGCGGAGGATCGGCCGGTGCTCCATGGGTACGATCAGGATCTCTGGGCCGACCGCCTCGACTACTCCACGGCCGACCCGGCGGCCAGTCTCGAACGGTTCACGGTCCTCCGCGAGTCCCACCTCACTCTGCTGGAGGGGCTGAGTCCGGCGGACGGCCAGCGGGCCGGGGTGCATCCCGAGCGGGGCGAGGAAACCGTGACGCACATGCTGCGACTGTATGCCGGCCACGATCTGGTCCATCTCCGACAGGTCACCCGCATTCTCTCGTCTGACTGAGCGCCGACCACAGGACTCCAGCACTAGATTTCAAGCCCCCTCCTTCAGGACACCATGAAGACCATTGCTGATCCAGGTGTGCGGGCCTCCCTCCAGGGCCGACTGGCACGACTGACCCCGACCACGGCCCGGGTCTGGGGTCGGATGACCCCGCACCAGATGCTGGTCCATGTCGCCGACGGCATGGAGGCGGCAATGAACACCCGGCCGTTCAGCGCGCCGATGCGGTCCCCCCGGCGGCTGATGAAATGGCTGGCCCTCAAGGCCCCGATCCGGTGGCCCAGGGGGGTCAGGGCCGGCGCCGACCCGGCCGGGGCGGTGGTGCCGCCCGAGGCCTTTGAGGCCGACCGCGCGAGGTTCGCGGCCCACCTGGACACCATGGCGGCGGCCCCCGCCGCCTCGCTCACCAGGCGGCATCCCCTGTTCGGGGAGATGAGCGCCGCGGACTGGTATTGCTGGGCCTATCTCCACGCCGACCATCACCTCCGCCAGTTCGGCCTCGATGGCTGAGGCACCTGCGACTCGATGACGATCTACTCCTTCAACGTGACGTCGATCGAGGGAGTGCCGGTTGGGCTCGAGCAATTCCGCAATCAGGTGTGCCTGATCGTCAATGTGGCCAGCGAGTGCGGCTACACCCGGCAGTACCGGGGGCTGGAAGCGCTGTACCGCACGTACCGGGACCGGGGATTTGCGGTACTCGGCTTTCCCTGCAACCAGTTCGGCGGGCAGGAGCCGGGCACCGAGGCCCAGATCCAGGAGTTCTGCACCATCGGTTTCGGGGTGAGCTTCCCGCTCTTTGCCCGGATCGAGGTGAACGGCCCCCGGGCGCATCCGCTGTTCCAGCACCTCAAGTCTTCGAAGGCCGGAGTGCTCGGGACCGAGGCGATCAAGTGGAACTTCACCAAGTTCCTGGTCGGTCGGGATGGGGTGGTGCGGGAGCGATTCGGGTCCCGCACCGAACCGGTGGAGATCGAGCCGAAGATCGAGGCGTTGCTGGCCGAGTCCGGAGCTACCGCCTGATCCAGCCGTCGCGACCGGCGCTGGTACGGACCAGCAGATGGGTTTCGAACCGGCCCAGCACTTCGACCTGATCGTTCCCGTCCGCCTCCGCCATCACCATCTCCGCGCGGGCCGCTTCGGGGCCCACCAGCAGCACCTCTCCCGGCCGGAGCCGGGCGGTTTCGACGATGCGGGCGGTGCTCTCCACCCCGGTCGCCAGGAGGTACCCACTCCGGCCATCCGGCATTACCGCGCGGAGCCAGATCCCGGCCCCGCTGACCACCCTCAGGACAGCGTGCTGGGAGAGCATCGCCACCGGGTCGGCGTCGCGAGCGGGACCGGTCCGCAGGGTGGCGCCATCGGTTCGGGTCCTGACCCAGGTCCCGAGGAAGGTGGTATCGATGGCCAGGGTGGCGATGGTGCCGCGCGGCTGCTGGACGAACCATCTCGGATCCACCGGCCCCTGTCCCCGGCGATAGACCCCGAAATGAAGATGAGGAGGTGTCCGGATGGCATTCCCGGTGTTGCCGACGAACCCGACGGTGTCACCCGCGATCACACTGGCACCTTCCGTCACGGCGCTGCGATCGAGGTGGGCGTAGTAGAGGGAGTAACCTCGGTCGTCCCGCAGCCAGACGATGTTGCCCCCCAGGTTGTTGACCCCGGTCCGAGTGACCCGGCCAGGAGCCGCCGCCAGCACCGGGGTCCCGCGGCGTGCGAAGATGTCCACCCCGTGGTGCTGGCGTCCTCCATCCCGTGGCGCTCCGAACCAGCTCCCGATGTCCCGCTCCCGACCGTTGGCCACCGGGAAGGCCAGGATCGGGGCGAGCCGCAGGGTGGCGGTGAACCGCCCACCGCGGAGCAGTTCGGTCTGGACCCGGACCAGGTACTCGCCGTCGCGGCGAGGTTCGAAGCTGAGCACCCGCGCCCCGCTGTCCGCCGAGGTTTCGAGCTGGGGCGGGGTGAGGGTATCGTCGCTGATTCGCCAGGCCTCGAGGAACACCAGGGCGGTCGAGTCGCCCGCCAGGCTGAACTCGAAATGGACCACCTGCCCCTGTCGGACCCTGAACCGCCAGGCCAGGGCCTGGGGCTCCGCAGCCAGCAGCACGCCTGCTTCGCGGTGCGGGGTGGGGATCAGCGGTGCCTCGTCGAGGGCCCGGTCGGCAGCGGCTCGCCAGTCGCGCACCAGCGCGGTGGTCGTGAGGCGGGCGAGCTCGAGGCCGGTCTCGTAACGCTCCCGGGCGGTGCGGTGCTCGAAGAGGGCGTCGGGGATCCGTTCGAGCGTCTCACAGCCCCCGGGGAGCAGGAGGAGGGCAAGCAGGGCGACGGCCCGGAGGCCGGGGAGGCGCGAGGGTCGAAGGATCACGGTTCGGCGCCAACCCAACGGACCGAGGCTGCTCCGACCGAGCTGGTCACGGCCAGCTGGGCGAACTGGGTGGCGTAGAGGGTATCGCGGCCGGCCGGCCTTACCTCGAAGCCACCTTGAGAGCACTCCAGGCAGACCGACAACTCCCGTTCCCCCCGGAATGGCCGGGACGACTCCATGGTCCGCTGGGTCTGCCCGACCGCCACCGCCGGTACCAGCCCCAGCAGAGCGACGACCTTCCAGGCCGGAAGTGACATGGTCACTCCCCCTGGGCCGGTGGATCCTTGGGTGGGCGGGTGGCGGCCGGAACCCCGAACTGGGGTGTGGCCCAGAGGTATTCGTCGGTAAGGGCCTCGGGTGGGACGATCCGTCCCGCAAAGTCAGACCGGATGCCGACTCGACTCAGGATGCTCGCCCCGAACCCGAGTGTCGCCAGCAGCCAGGTGGCGATTACCGCGGCCGCCAGGATCAGCCCGCCGGCCACCGGAACCCAGCCGAACAGGAACCACGCCACCCAGACCGCGAGCAGGGTTCCCAATCCGGTCGTCAGGTAGCGATAGCTGTTCGGCGAAATCCGGACTCCCATCGCCATCTGACGGCGGGCATGGTTCTCACCCATCGAGTGCGCCACCGCGATCAGGCCCATGACCACGGTCGTGAGGAGGAGAAGGACATAGGCGGCCACGGTAAACGGGATCAGCACGACACCGACGATCGTGAGCGCCAGCCCAACGACCAGCATGCCGAAGGTCGGCAGCACCAGAACTTCGGCCAGGACTCCCACCACGAACGCCCGCCCCAGGGAATGGGTCACCGTGTCGGAGACCACCTCCAGCGAGGGCCGGGCAAAGGTCACCACCGCAAAACCCAGCGTCAGGAGGGTCAGGAAGACCCCGAGGACTCCTGCGCCTCGCACCAGAATGCTCGCCGGGCCGGCCTTGGCGGTGGCCACCGGGCGCGGCCGACTGAGGGAGCGCGACTCGCCGGCCACGCCGCCAGCGGCGTCCCGCACCTCGCCGGCCAGGGCCAGGGCATTCCCATCCAGCTGGCCGCCCGGATGGACCACGATGTCCCCGTCGAGCGAGACGACGTTGCCGGTCACGTGACCGAAGATCTCCGCGTTGCCCCTGAGCACCAGCAGATGGCCCGCGATGGAATCCGTGGTGCCGACGGCATAGTTCCCGAGCCGGGCGACCCCGTTCCGAAGGCTGAGTCGGGGGAGATCGCGGGCAACCTCCCGCCGGAGCAGTCGTTCAAGTTCTTCGGCATTGGAGAGATCGTCGAGCCGGATCTCCGTCCCCCCTGCGGGGATGGCCTGGGGTACCGGTGGCTCTTGTTGATGGCCCTGCCAGAACATCACCCGGTCGACCAGGTCACGAACTGGTCCCGCCGGCTCGGCGGCATGGCCGGCCGCCGTGGTGACCGCGGCGGCGGTGAGGCCGAGGAGCAGGCTTCGGAGTCTAGCCGTGGACATGGGGCACCGACCGGGACGGGATGGCGACAAGACGTCGGAGCGCCAGCAGGCCCGCAGCGTACCCCGTGAGGAGTATCACCGCGGCGAGACCGAGCCGTCCGGGAGAGTCCACAAACTCCCGGACAGCCCCGTACCAAGGCTGGGCCGTCAGGTTGGCCGCCATTGTCCGCAGGCCGGTCCAGGCCCAACCCTCAAGCAGGGTACGGGTCTGGGTGCCCCACGCCGAAAGCAGATCGCGGTTGGCCAGGGACCAGACAATGCTGGCGGCCATTCCACTGATCAGCGTCACGGTGACGGCAGCGGCCCGGCGAACCGAGCGGCCTCCACCGTGGACCCAGGAAGGCAGTCGCAGGATGAAACGATCTGCGGCCGCTGGCTGGATCCTGACCCGAGACATGACATGATCGGAGAAGTCGGCCCGCGGGGAGAACTGCGGCAGGTGGCGCAACTGCTCCACCAGTCGGCGGTCGGCTTCGGCAAGGTTGCGACATGGAACGCAGGCAAAAATATGAGCCTGAACTTCGGTTCCAGGCGCTTGCTCGAGCAGGGTGTCGAGCTCCTCGGCAGTCAGATGCACATCATGCAGTCGGGTCATACGCGCTCCCATACGGCGGTGGTCAACGACGGGTTTCAGTCTTCACGCAAGTGGCCGAGCAGGGTCCTCAGTTCGGCCCGTGCGCGGTGGATGTAGGTCTTCACGGTCCCCAGCGGGAGATCGAGCATTTCGGCGATCTCCTCGTAGGATCTGCCTTCTACGTGGCGCAGCAGGATGCAGTTGCGGTACTCGGGTCGCAGGGTCCTGATCGCGTCCTCGATCGCGGTTCCCAACTCCAGTGCCTCGAGGTCGTCGAGCGGTGATGGGTCGGACGATCCAAGTTGCAACGCCGTGGCCTCGACCGCTTCCGGGGTCATGGCGTGGGGAGAGCCCTCGATCGACAGGGTATCGAGCTCGCGGCGGCGCAGGTGATCGATGGCGGTGTTGTTGGCGATCTTGAAGACCCACGAGGAGAACTTGAACTCGGGCCGGTAACTGGCAATTGCGTTGAGGACCTTGATGAAGGTCTCCTGGGCCAGGTCCTCGGCCCGCTCCCGATCGCGGACCATCCGGTAGATGAGGGAAAAGACGGGCCGCTCGTACCGTCGGATGAGCTCGCGGTAGGCGGCCTCCCGGCCGGCCCTTGCGGCGAGGACCACATCCTGATCGGAGAGCTGGTTCAGCGGGGTGGCCTGCTCAGCCACGTGCGGTCCGCCGGGTTGCCCGCCACCAGTCAGGGGCCCAGATTGCGCGTTCTATGTCCGTCACAGATCGCGAGTTAACGGGAATGGATGAGGGGGACAAGCGCGCATTCGTTCGCGGAATGTTCAGCGCCATCGCACCCCGATACGACTTCCTGAATCATCTGCTCAGCCTCAATCTCGATCGGGTGTGGCGACGCCGAGCCGTGGCGCGTCTCGACTGGGAACGGGTGCCTGACGGGCTGTATCTCGATCTCTGCTCCGGGACGATGGACCTGGCCGCCGCCCTGGGCAACTCTCCGGGGTTTCTGGGTCGGGTCATCGGTGCCGACTTTGTCCACCCGATGCTGGTCCGCGGCCGGGACAAGTGCTCCCGGGCCGTGCCAGTCGCCGCCGATGCCCTCGACCTTCCCTTCACTGACCGGCACTTCGATGGCGCCACGGTCGGCTTCGGAGTTCGGAACCTGGCCGACCTGGGTCGAGGACTTCAGGAAGCGGCCCGGGTACTCAAGCCGGGGGCCCGCTTCGTGATCCTTGAATTCACCACCCCGGCCTGGCAGCCCCTCCGGGGGGCTTACCTGGCCTACTTCCGGCGCGTGCTCCCCGCGATCGGGCGTCTCGTGTCGAAACATAGGACAGCGTACAGCTACCTTCCAGAGTCGGTTCTGACCTTTCCCGAACCGGAGGCGCTGGCGGAGATGCTGCGGGGGGCTGGTTTCGTGGATGTGGGGTTCACCCGGCTGACCGGCGGCATCTGCGCCTGTCACGTGGGCGTGCGGGTCTGAGCGCCCTGGTGCCGACACGATGACCAGCACATCCGCCGGGGCGGGGCGGGATGGGCAGCTGATGCGCGGCCAGTCCGTCCTGATCCGATATCTCAACTTCGTCAAGCTGCCCCACACCCTGTTTGCCCTGCCATTTGCCCTGCTCGGGGTCCTGGCGGCCTCCTGGACGTTCCCCGTGACGTTGAGGCTGGTCGGGCTGGTCGTGGTCGCCTTCAGTGCGGCGCGATGGGTAGCGATGGGCTTCAACCGGATAGCCGATCGGGAGTTCGATGCCCGGAACCCGCGAACCGCGATGCGGGAACTCCCTCAGGGAGTCCTGTCGGTTGGCCAGGCGTGGGCTTCGGTAGTGGTGGCAGCCGGGGTCTTCGTGGCTGCCGCCTGGGCCATCAATCCTGTCTGCTTCCTGCTGTCACCCGTGGCGCTCGTCTGGGTGATGAGCTACAGCCTCTCCAAGCGGTTTACCTGGTGGCCGCACCTCTGGCTCGGCATCAGTCTGGCAATGGCTCCGGTTGGTGGGTATCTGGCGGTGACCGGGGGATGGAGCGATCCTTGGTGGGTGCTGCCGGTGATCACCGTGGCGGTGGCCAGTTGGGTGGCAGGATTCGACGTCTTCTATGCCCTCCCGGATCTCGACTTTGACCGAGGCCAGGGGCTCCGCAGCGCGGCGGTCCGCCTGGGGGTGCCCCGCGCGATTCTCTTCGGCAAGCTGCTGCACGGCGTCACCATTCCGGCCCTGGTGCTGTTCGGATTCGGGTCCGGGTTCGGATGGTGGTACTATCTCGGGGTGACCGCCGCGGCGGCAATCCTGGTCTATGAGCACCGACTGGTGCACCCCGAGGATCTGTCCCGACTCGACGCGGCCTTCTTCATGATGAACGCCGTGATGTCGGTGACCGTGTTCGGCTTCGCCCTTCTCGACAGGCTGGTCTGATGGCATCCCGGTTCGGGGATCTTGGCAGCTTCGTGCAGGCGCTGGAGCGGGCCGGAAAACTTCGCCGGATCAAGGTGCCGGTCGATCCGGTGCTGGAGGCGCCGGAGATCTGCCAGCGGGTGGTGCGCGAGGGCGGCCCGGCGCTGGTCTTCGAGCGGCCGGTGGGGAGCGACTTCCCGCTGGTGATGAACCTGTTCGGGGCGATGGACCGGATCGAGCTGGCCCTGGGGCGCCACCCGGAGGAGATCGGGCGGGACCTGGTTGCCGCGGTGCAGGCCGTCAATCCCCCGTCGCTCGGCGCCCTCTGGCGAAACCGGAAGTTCCTGCGCCGGGCCACCAACATGCGGGTCCGCCACGTCGGGTCGGCACCGGTCCAGGAGATCGTGGAGGCTCCGGCTCTGGTGGCGATGCCGCACACCCAGTCGTGGCCTCGGGATGGTGGCCGGTTCATCACCTTCGGCTCGACCATCACCGAGGACCCCGGCACCGGGCGCCGCAACTACGGGCTCTATCGGCTGCAGATCCACGGCAACACCGAGACCGGAATGCACTGGCAGAGCATGAAGGGCGGGCGGGGGCATCATTTCGAGGCGGAGCGTCTCAACCAGCCGTTGCCCGCGGCGGTGGTCCTCGGTGGCGATCCGATTCTGATGCTCGCCGCGATCCTCCCGCTCCCGGAGGACGTGGATGAGCTGGCCTTCGCCGGCTTCCTGCGGGGTGCGCCGGTGCCGATGGTGCGGGCCCGGTCGATCCCGCTCCGGGTGCCGGCCAACGCCGAGTTCATTCTGGAGGGGGAGGTCCCGGCCCATGAGCGCCGGCTGGAGGGTCCCTTCGGGGATCACTTCGGGCATTACTCCGAGGCGCACGACTTCCCGGTCTTCCGGGTCAGGCAGGTCACCCGCCGGCGTGGGGCGATGTACCCGGCCACGATCGTGGGGAAGCCGCCCCAGGAGGACAAGTTCATCGGGATCGCGGTCGGCGAGATGGTTGGTCCGCTGATCCGGCTGGTCAACCCGAACATCGTGGACCTGTATGCCAATGATGCCGCCGGATTCCACAACCTGCTCACGGTGGCGGTCAAGGAACGGCATCCCAAGGAGGTCATCAAGACCGCGCTCAACCTGCTCGGGACCGGCCAGCTCTCCCTGACCAAGGTGGCGGTCATGGTGCGGGAGGACGTCAATCCCCGTTCCTGGAACGCCACCCTCAAGGAACTGTGGTATCGCTTCGAGCCGGAAGAGCGGATGCTGCTGCTGGGCATCGCCCCGCTCGACACGCTTGACTACACCTCGTTCCGGATGCACGTCGGCAGCAAGCTGGTTCTGGATGCGACCGGTGAGGCGGTGACCAGCGATCCGCCCCCGTCCGCGGTGGTGGATCCCGCGACGCTGGACCGGCGGGTGGTCAAGCATCGGCTGCTCGAGGGAGGTTTCCTGGTGGTGGTGGTGCGGGACTCGCCCCGGGCGGTGCTGGAAACCCTGGTCCGGCACGAGGCGCTTCGGCCGGTCAAGTTCGTGGTGGCCGTGAGTCAGGACATCAACCTGACCGATGAGGAGAACCTGCTGTGGGGGATCTTCACCCGATTCGACCCGGCTCGCGACATGGTGTTCACCGAGCAGAAGTTCGTCGGGGCCCGCCCGGTGTATCGGGGTCGGATCGGGATCGACGCCACCTGGAAGACCGGGTATCCGCTGCCGCTCACGATGCCGGATGAGGTGGAGCGCAAGGTCGAACAGCGCTGGGGGGAGTACTTCGGATGACCTGCCTCGGCTCGGGTGCAGCTGTTGGCTCTCGGACCGGGACCTGCCTCGGCTCGGGTGCGGCTGCCTCAGCAGCGCGGACGCCGCCGGCCATGCACCAGAATCCCAACACGTTCGAGGGCGCCAACGCGCTGCTTCGGCCCCGCAGCCCTTCGCCGGGCGCGGTCCCCGTCTCCCGCTCCTGCTCCCTCTCCCGTCAACCGGGAAAGCCATCGCCGGGCTCGTCTCCGGATCCGCACCGGGGTCCGGCCCGGTCACCCGTTCGCCCGGCCCCCCAGCCGGGGCCGGGGCCCAGGCGCCCGCCGCCTCCCGCCCCGCCCAGGCACCCGGTCAAGTCACCCACCCCGAACCGAAGGGGTCGATGAATCCGCTTCCCGTCGTCCTGGCGATCACCGGTGCCTCCGGGGCACCCTACGCGGTCCGTCTCCTCGAGGTGCTCGCCCGGGAACGCGTCTCCACCTGGCTGATCCTGTCTTCCCATGGCTGGCGGCTGCTGGAGACCGAGTGCGGGATCGCCGATGAAGCGGCCCTCCAGCGGGCCACGGGGGGCGACTGGTCGTCCGTCACGTTCTTCCCCGACACCGATCGCGGCGCCAAGCCCGCCTCCGGCAGCCAGAAGACCCGGGGGATGGTGATCTGCCCCTGCTCGATGGGAACGGTGGCCGCCGTGGCCCACGGGACCAGCCGCTCCCTGGTGGAGCGCGCGGCCGATGTGACGCTGAAGGAGCGGCGCCCGCTCCTGCTGGTGCCCCGGGAGACGCCGCTCTCTCTGGTTCATCTCCGGAACCTGACCCTCGCCGCGGAGGCCGGGGCCACGATTCTGCCGGCCGCTCCCGGGTTCTATCACCACCCCTCGGGCGTGGCCGACCTGGTGGACTTCATCGTGCAACGGATTCTGGACCACCTCCAGCTCGACCTGACGATCGCGCCCCGCTGGGAGGGGCAATGACCGGAGCGGCCCCGTGCGCATCGGGGTAATCGCCGACACCCACGGTCTGCTCCGGCCGGAGGTCTACGACGTCTTTGCCGAGGTCGACCACATCCTCCACGCCGGGGATATCGGCCCTCCGGAGCTGCTCGCCGAGTTGGAGGCCATCGCGCCGGTCACCGCGGTATGGGGCAACACCGACGGCTGGGATCTCAGGGCGAAGCTCGCCGAGGTGGCGGAGGTGGACCTGCTGGGGTTCCAGTTCGTGCTGCTCCACGGACACCAGGTGCAGCCCCTCACCCCCGAACGGCTGGTGCAGGTCTATCCCGACGCCCTGGCGATCATCCATGGGCATACTCATCGACCCTACCTCACCCTGGTGGACCGGGTCGTGACGGTGATGAATCCGGGCGGGGCGGGGGCTCGGCGGTTCGATCTCCCGGCCTCGGTGGGGATTCTCGAACTCGAGCCGGGAATCCCGCCCCGGGGGCGGCTGGTCCCGCTGACTCCAGCCGACGTGGACTAGGCGCCCCGCCCGCTGAGGTAGCGGGTCGACCCACTACCCTCCCCTGATCGGGGCTTCCCGGCAGGTCCGAATGGCCGCACCTTAGTATCTCATTCCACATCGGGGGGCTGGACTGTCTTCCCTGCTGGATCGGGTCCGCCTGGCATTGGCCCCTGACCTCGAGGTCGAGCGCGAGCTCGGCCGCGGCGGCATGGCCATCGTCTTCCTGGCCCGGGATCCAGCCCTCGATCGGCCGGTCGCCGTCAAGGTCCTGCGCCCCGATGCGGCGACGGCGATCGCCGAGCGACGCTTTCTGCGAGAAGCGCGCCTGCTGGCCCGCCTCCGTCACCCACACGTGCTGAGTGTCCACCAGGCCGGGACAGCCGATGGGCTTTCCTATTTCGTGATGGACTATGCCCGAGGCGAGACCCTCGCCGCCCGGCTCGAGCGAGGGTCCCTTCCGCCTGCCCAGGCTCAGACGATCGCTGGCCAGCTGCTCTCAGCGCTCGATGCCGCGCACCGTCTCCAGATCATCCATCGCGACATCAAACCGGCCAACATCTTCCTCGATGGGGACAATGCCCTGCTGGGTGATTTCGGCATTGCCCACGTCGATTCGTCTGCCGATTCCGATGCCCCCCTGACAGAAGATGGCCGCCGGCTGGGGACTCCCGCCTACATGTCCCCGGAACAGTTGACTGGTCAGGAGGCGACCGAGGCCTCCGACCAGTATTCGCTCGCGATGGTCATCTACCAGATGCACACCGGCCGTCGCTGGCGAACGGGGATCAATCCTCCGACCGCCGACTGGTCCGGGGTCCCGCCGGCCACGGTATTGGCCCTCTCCCGCGCTCTGGCCCTGGCCCCCGAAGAGCGGTGGGCTGATGTGGCCGCGTGGGCGGTGGCCCTCGGGGCTCGCCGCAAGCGTCCCCGGTCGGGTGGATCGCGCTCGCGGGGGTGATACTTGTCGCGGCGCTCGGGGTAGTGCTCGGGACGAGGGGCTCGACACCGGTCATGGCCACCCTGGTCGTGGGCTCGTTCGGCGAGGCGGACCCGGAAGGGCCGGCCGCAGCCCTCCGGACCTCCCTGCAGCGCGCACTCGTCGGGGTGCCCTATTTCCAGTTGGGGATCGATCGCCCGGCCGGTCCGGGGGAGATGATCGTGGATGGCCGGGTGGAGCACGCGGGAGACACCTGGCGGGTCGACGCGTTCTTCCAGGGCCCCGGAACTCCTCGGACCCCTCTGCCCGCGCTCAGCGCCCCCTCCCCCTCCGAGTTGGCCACCGCCCTCGCCAATGAGGTGCTGCTGCTGGCCATGCGGCAGGACGATCCCTGGCTGCCGCGCGGCGCGCTTCCCTCTCGACCTGGGGGGATGGCGCTCTGGGCCCAGGCCGAAGTGGACTATGCCGCGGGGCGCTGGGACGCTGCGGCCCGGGCCTACCTCGACGCGTTTCGGCTCGATACCACATGCGTGCTCTGCACCTACCGCTACGACGACGTGCGCCGGTGGCTCGGTCGGTCCCCCGACTCGATCGGCCTGCGGCGGGTCCGCCGGGAGCTGGGCAGGTTCCCGCCGTACTACCAGCGGTTGATCGCGGCCGACAGTCTCCCCATGCCGGTCCGGCTCGACTCACTCGCCGCTCTGGTGACGGGAGATTATCGGGAGTTTCCCCTGGCCTGGTACCGGTATGGCTCCGAGTTGTACAACCGGGGACCGCTGTACGGCCACGACCGGCTGGAGGCGCGCGCCGTGCTGGAGCAGGCCACCAGGCTCCGGCCGGGGTTCCATGGTCCTTGGTACGATCTGGCGACCCTCCTGATCGCCGAGGGAGATTCGGGGGCGGCGCGGGTCGCCACGATGGCCTTGGGATCACTGCCGGTGGAAGGACTGGCCCGGGCCCGCCAGGTGTTTGTCGACGTGGCCTTCGCCCTTCGGTTTGGCGCGGGAGCCGATCGGGGTTTGGCCGAGGTGGGGGCCGCGCTCGCCGATTCCTCGGTCGTCCGGCTGCCGGAGATTGCAGCCGGTCCCAGGGCGTTGCCCGGGTATGGATCACCGGCTGGTGCCATGATCCTGGGTCGCGCCTTCGGGGTAATGGCGCCCGGTGGTCCGCTGCACTACTCCGGTCTGATCGCTTGGGCGTTCGGGGCATCGGCCCTCGGACAGCGTGGCGCGCTGGCGCAGGCGGTCGGGGAACTTCGGAGGGGATTTCCCTCCACACCGGTGGACGATTGGGCTCCCCGTCTGCTGGCGGTCCACCAGGTCTTCGATGAGACGCCGCCCGGTTCCCCCGAGGCTATGGATCGGCTTCTGGCCTCCGGGTCGACCGGCTCCACCTCTCAGACTCGCTGGAACACGACCTGGATCCGGGTCGCCCACCGGGGGCGGCTCGGCGATTCTGCCGGCGCCCGGCAACTCCTCGTCCAGCTCGACGATGAACCCGCTCCCAAGGCCCGGAGTCAATTGGCGCGGGCCTGGCTCGCGGCGTCCGCCGCCAACTGGCCCCAGGCGATTCGGCTCGCGGAGGCTCTGCTCCGGGATCGTGAGATCCTCGAGGGGGAGGCCTACGGCGACCTCTTCCTTCGGAGTGGACTCATGCTCTCGCTCGCCGAGTGGTATGCCCGGCAGGGGAACCTGGAGGCAGCCCGCCGGGCGCTTCGGTGGCATCAGCACTTCCATCTGACCGACTATCCCACGGCCGAGCCGCTCAGCGCCGAGGTCGACTGGTCGCTGGGGACGGTGGCGCGCTGGCGAGCGGCTCGGCTGCTCGATCGAGGCGGCCGGGATGTGGAGCTCTGCCGGGCCTACCGGGTGGTGGCGGAACACTGGAGAATGGGCGATCCGGAGTTCAAGGCCCGGGCCGACCTGGCCGGCCAGCGACTCGCAGTCCTTGGCTGTGGGGGTGCCTGATGATCTCGATCACGACCCTGGGCCCGGTGCAGGTGACGGTCAACGGGGAACCGGCGCCGGGGGAGCTGCTCTGGCGAAAGCACATTGCCCTCCTGGTGTACCTGGCGCGGTCCCCCCGCCGAACCGCGACCCGGGAACATCTGGTCGGCCTGTTGTGGGCCGACAAGACGGAATCGGCCGCCCGCCACTCCCTCAACGAGGCGCTCCGGATCCTCCGCCGGTCCGGGGGAGAGGACCTCATCACCACGACGGTCGACCAGATCGCCCTTTCCCTTGCGAACGTGGTCCTCGATGTAGAGCAGTTCGAGGTGGCGCTGATCGCCGAGCAGTTCGCCCAGGCGACCGGACTGATGGCCGGAGAGTTCATGGCCGGCTTTGCGGTCCCCGGAGCGACCGGCTTTGAGGACTGGCTCGCGGCTGAACAGCGGCGCTGGCGTGAGCGGGGGGTGGCGGTGCTGGCTCAGCAGTCCCGGGTGCTGGCGGACGCGGGACGGCTGATCGAATCCACGGCGTGCGCCACGCGGGCACTGGATCTGGATCCGACGGCCGAGCAGGCGGTGGTGGCGGTCATCCGCGCTCTGGTCCTGAGCGGGGAACCCGCCCAGGCTCTTGAGCGGGCCGATGCCTATCAGCAGGGCCTGGCAGAGCGACTCGGGTTGGGGCCCTCTCCGCAGGTCGCCGCCCTGGCGACTCGAGTGCGGTCCGGCTGGCGGCGCCCCCCGCCCCGGGTGGAGCACGCCACCGTCCGCCGGGCACCCCTGGTCGGTCGGGACCTCGCCCTCGGCACACTCGGGGGCTTCTGGGATCAGGCCCGGAACGGCGAGGCCACGGCGGCCCTGGTGGTGGGAGACCCGGGGACCGGCAAGAGCCGCCTGCTTGATGAACTCGCCGCCAGGGCTCGGCTGGACGGGGCCGCGGTCCTGGTCGTGCGCGGAGTCGCGGGCGACGCGGATCAGCCGTGGGCCGGGGTGATGGCAGCTGCCCGTGCCACGCTCGCGGAGGCTTCAGGCATCTCGGCCGTTCCACCGGAGGTGCTTGGGGCCTTCGTCGCCCGGAGCCCGGAGTGGCGGGAGCGGTTTCCTGCCGTGAGTGCCGACCAGCCAGCTGGCCTTTCCCTGGCGTTCACCGAGCTGCTGCGGGTGATCAGCGACGATCAGCCGGTCATGGTCTGGCTGGACGATGCCCACTATCTGGACCCGCAGTCGCTGGGTGTCCTCGTACGGCTGCCTCGCGATCTGCCGCGGGCCCGGCTGCTGGTGGCGGTCACGGCGCTGGCCGCGCCGGGTGGCGATGCCCTCGACGATCTCCGGGCCGCCGCGGGCCGCAGCATCCCCGGCGGCACCGTCACCCTGGGACCGCTGGACGAGTCAGCCCTTCGTGGCCCTGGTGGCCTGGGCCCTTCCGGACTACGACGAGGGAGGAATCGGCGCGGGTCACCCGGCGGCTGGTCCAGGACACCGCCGGGCTCCCGCTCCTCGCGGTGGACCTGCTGCACGCCGTGGTGTCGGGGCTCGACCTGCACGATCTCTCGGGCGCCTGGCCTGAGCCGCTCCGCACCCTGGAGCAGACCCTGCCGGGGGATCTGCCGGACACCATCGTCGCGTCCCTGCGGGTGAGCTACCGCCGACTGAGTCCGGAGGCCCAGAACCGTCCTGGCCACCGCCTCGGTGCTCGGGGACCGGTTCGGGGTGGAGGACCTGGTGGCCGCGACCGAGTTGCCGGAGGTCACCGTGACCGGCGCGCTGGATGAACTGGAGTGGAGCCGGTGGCTGACCAGCGAACCGCGCGGCTACGGCTTCGTGGCCCGGGTGACCCGGGAGGTGATCGCCCAGGACATGCTCACCCCGGGGCAACGCCGCCGGATTCAGGAGCGGGCCGCCCGGTAGCCCCCCCGCTCGCCCCGTCGGCCCAGGAGTCGATCGGTTCTGTCTTCCGGAGATGTTCCGGGTGCTTCCTGAACCAACTGAGCAGGAGAATGGTCTCGTCCAGCGTGGCGCTCGGGATCGGTCCCGGCCCCGGCTCCGGGCCGGTCAGCTCTTCCGCCACTACCGCCCGGAACGCCTCCTGCTCGATCGGCGTCTCCGGCCACGGGAAGGTAGCCCGAATGACCCCCCGCCGGATCAGATAGGCCCGGTCATCCCCGAAGGTCCCCGGATCCCGGTACACGAAACTCAGCAGATCGATGGCACTGCGCGCCCGGGCCATGGCCCCCATGAACCACTCGAGGTGTTCGAATCGCTCGCGCCAGCGTACCGCGGCCTGGAAGTCCCCCCGGTCGGAGCAGGCCGTCATTTCTTCCACGACCCGGTCGAGTGGCTGGATCGTCCGTCCCTCGAGAAAGGCGGCCGCCGTCGCCGCCCGCTGCCGGTAGGCGAACTCCTCCACCAGGCCGGCGCAGGGGCCGAGGCAGGTCCCGAACTCGTACCGATGACAGGCGGCCTGACGCTCCGGGGAGAAGAGGTCCCCCTGGCCGGCGTAGACGATCGGCATCCGGTCCCGGCAGTCCCGCAGTCCCAGCAGGTCGTTGAGTTCCCGGATCGCCTCCCGCGCGCGGGAGGGACTCGGGATCGGTCCATAGCGCCGGAGATCCCCCCGCGAGGTGTCGCCAGTGACGGTGAGTTTCGGAGCCGGCCCGGCGGTCAGGCCCACGAACGCCACCCGCCGTCGCCGATTCAGCTGGACGTTGTAGGCGGGGCGGTATTTCTGGATCTGCCGGAGTTCGGTGACATGGGCCGCGAAATCACTCGGGACGTAGTCCCAGTTGATATCGTGCGCCGCGTACAGGATCCTGGCCGCCTTGTCCTCGGGGAAGTGGGCCCGGAAGTAGGACAGCAGTCGAGTCTTCAGTCGCTTGGCCTTGCCGACGTACAGCACCCGTCCGGCGGGATCCAGCATCCGGTAGACCGCGGGCCGATCCTCGCCCAGGGCCCGGACCCGGCGCCGGAGCGAGTCCAGATCGGTCATCGGCAGGGGGAGCGCCATGGGCCGGGTCATCCCGGGCGCGCCCTCATCGCTGGCACCGATGACAGAACACCGTGACCCGGGCGTCGATCAGATGGGTCGCGGTCAGCGCGGTGCCGCACCGGATGCACGGTTCCCCCTCCCGCCCGTAGACCGTGAACGCCTTCTGAAAGCCGCCCGGTTTGCCGTCGCCGGTCCGGTAGTCGCGAATGGTGGAACCCTCCGCCGCGATGGCGGCGCGGAGAATCCGGCGCAGCGCCCGGTGCAGTGGAAGCCAGGCCGCGTCGGGGACCCGGTTCGCGGGCTTCGACGGGTCGACCCTCGCGACGAACAGCGCCTCGTTGGCGTAGATGTTCCCGACTCCCGCCAGCAACCGCTGATCCATGAGCGCCTTCTTGATGGCCTGACGGGTCCGACCCGCGGAGGCGGCCAGATCCCGGGCGGTAAACCCGGTCGCGAGCGGCTCCGGGCCCAGGCCCGCCTCCCACACGGCAAAGGCCTCGGGGTCGAGCAGCCGGATCGAGCCGATCCGCCGGACATCGTGATAGACGAGGGTGCGACCGTCATCGAGCTGGCAGCGGAGCACCCCGTACCGGGTATCGTCCGCGGTCAGGGCGCCCCGGCGCAGATAGAGTGAACCGGTCATTCCGGGCTGGACCACCAGCCAGGTCTCCCGGTCGGTGCTGACCACGGCATGCTTGGCGCGGCGGCTCACCCCGGTCAGGGTCGCGCCTCTGAGCCCGGTCAGCAGACGTCGACGAGTAGTGCCGTACAGGATATCGTCATGGCTCAGCCGGGTGCCGGCCACGGTCCGGCCAACGATCCGGTTGAGCCCTCGGACCATGGTCTCGACTTCGGGAAGTTCGGGCACCCTCCAATATGGCCAGGGAGATGAGTTTCCGCGTTATCAGCGATGGTGGAGTGGAATCGCAATCCTCGGATGCAAAAGGTGCTGATACCAATGCTCGACCTGGTGGCTGCCCCCACCGGTCCGGTCGGTTACCTTTCCTCTACTTCTGAGTGACGGATTGAGAGGTTTGTGCCCATTACGTTTAGGGTTGATCCCACCCGCCGCCTGGTTCAGACCACGGTGATCGGAGATTTTGAGACCGCCGACATCGTCCGGGTCATCACTGGGGCGGCGAGCCACCCCGACTTTGAGCCGGGTTTCGACATTCTCTCCGACCACCGGGAAATCGGAGAGCCGATCACCCCCGCACAGCTCCGGGACCTGACGGGCCTCCTGCGCGAGCTGTCGGACCGCTTTGCCGGGGGCCGCTGGGCCGTGGTCACAACCAAGCCGGCCAGTTACGGGATGATGCGGGCGCTCTCGATGCTGACCAGTGATGGGTCACTGCAGGTCGAGGTCTTCAAGACGATGGAGGAGGCGGAGGCGCACCTGGCCCCGCGCAGTACCGGGGACTAGAGCTCGTCGGCCTGGGCTTCCCCCACCAGCACCGCCGCAACCTCCTCCACCTGGTCCGCGCTCTTCCTCGCAATTCTGTTCCAGACCGCCCGGCCGATCCCTACCCCGGCTACGGCCGTTCCCGCGATCGCTGCAGCCCACGGCAGGGTCGCCAGCCCGGACGACCCGCCGACCGCCAGCCCGATCATGCCGCCCCAGACGCCCGGAAGCAGGTGAAGGATGAACCGGAGGACGTCGGGGTACCGCTGGACGACCTGAATCTGGGTTTCGGGCCCGGTCGGAGTGAAGGACACCTGGGTCATGCGGTCGAACTTGTGGCCCCGGCCCGCGCTGGTCCAGCGGACCGTGCCGAGGGCTTCGGTGACGGTGCCGGTGGCTTCAAGCCGGTCCTCGACCACCCGGATCAGCCGCTGCATGGCGGGGTCCTCGAGCCGGCCCGGGATTCCCCGGACGACCCGGTGGGAGTAAGGGGATCCGAGGATCGATTGGTGGGGTTGGGTCCGGAGGGAGATCACGGCCTCATCGATGGCCCGCGGGCTGAGCCCGACCTCCTTGGCAATCTCGTGCAGCTCCCGAAGCGTCAGGCCCCGGCCAGCCGTCGAGGTCAGCGCCCGTCCCTCTTCCAACTCCGAAGCCTTGGCGAGGACGAGCGCCACTTCCTGGTCGGTGTACCGGCGGTCGGAATCGGTCATCCGCTCCTCCCTCGGGTCATGCCCTGGCGGCTTCCCGCCAGCCAATGTCCCCTCGGTACTGACGGCCCGAAAAGACGATCCGTCCGGCCGCGGCCCGGCTCGCGGCCTGGGCTTCCGAGAAGGTATCTCCGGTTCCGGTCACCGCCAGCACCCGTCCGCCACTGACCACCAGCCGGCCAACGTCGTCCCGGCTGGTGCCGGCGTGGAAGACCTCGACGTTGGCGGGAAGGTCCTCGGGGATGTCGATGACCGCTCCGCGCTCCGGACGGTCCGGGTAGCCTCGCGCCGCGAGGACCGTGGTCACCGCGGCCCCGGGAGCCAGTTCGATCTCGCTCAGCGGCTCGCCTCCAGCCGCCCGCCAGAGGAGCTCGGCCAACCCGCTTCGCACCAGCGGCAGCACCGCCTGGGTCTCGGGATCCCCCATTCGGCAGTTGAACTCCACCACGTTCGGCGTCCCATCAGGGTGCATCATGAGTCCGGCGTAGAGGACGCCCCGAAACGGCGCCCCGCGCCGCTCCAGCTCCACCAGGGTCGGCTCCAGCACCTCTCGGCGGACCCGATCCAGCAGGGCAGGCGTGGCGAAGCTCACGGGGGCGTAGGCGCCCATCCCGCCGGTGTTGGGTCCGGCATCGCCTTCCAGCAGCCGCTTGTGGTCCTGCGCGGCCGGCAGCAGTCGGACCTCGCGGCCATTGGTCACCGCGAAGACCGAGAGCTCCTCACCTTCGAGGAACGCCTCGATCACCACCGTCCGTCCGGCCTCCCCGAAGGCCCCGTCGCCCAACATTGCCCGGACCGTGCCGGCCGCATCCGCCCGGGTGGCGCAGACCACGGCTCCCTTGCCGGCCGCGAGCCCAGATGCCTTGACGACCAGCGGCTCGGCGTGACGGTCAAGGTACCGGAGAGCCACCTCGAGGTCGGTGAAGGTGGCGCTGGCCGCGGTGGGAACCGAGGCCGCCTGCATCACCTCCTTGGCAAACGCCTTGGAGGCTTCGATCCGGGCGGCGGCGGCCAGTGGGCCGAACACCCGGCGCCCCTGGGCCCGCAGATGGTCAGCGAGTCCGGCGGCGAGCGGGGCCTCCGGACCGACGATGGTGAGGTCGATGTCCAGCTGACGAACCTGATCGGCGAGGCGCCTGAAGTCGTCGGTGGAGACGGGGAGATTCGTGGTCAGCGATTCGGTGCCGGGGTTGCCCGGTGCGCACCAGAGCTCAAGCGAGGGCTGTTCCCGGCGCAGGGCCCAGCAGAGCGCGTGTTCCCGCCCCCCAGACCCGACGACCAGGAGCCGCCTCACCGATTCTGAGCCTTTCGAAATGCCTCGCCGGCCTTTTCGGCCGCCCGCTTGGCCGCCTCGGCGACCTTGCTGGCCACGTCCTGCGCCTCCCTGGCGTAGTGAGACCGGGCCTCCCGGAAGTCCTCCCCGAGCGGCCGGGACTTGGACTCGTCCCCCCGTCGGGTGTACTCCCCTCGGAGAATCCGGTCGTACGCTCCGCTGGCCATCCACTGCTGCAACTCGGCGGCGCGGACGGTATGCATCGGGTGGGTCAGACCCAGGGTATTGATGATCTTGTAGACGATGTCGAGCCCCTCGTTTGTCGTGAGGTACTCGTTTGCCTGCGCCATGAAGGGTTCCAGGTGCATCTGGCCCGCCGGATGCTGACCACGGGTGCCGCCGGCCATCTTCATGAACAGCTGTTGCGACGAGAGCACGTCCTGAGAACCCAGCAGCCCCGCGCGGTCCGAGGACAGTTCGGACTTCCGCGACCACTCCAGGATGGCCAGTCGGACCGGGAGGAGTGCGATCCCGGCCAGGAAGGGCAGCACCCCGAGGCTCACGTTCAGCAGAATCTCGGCGATGGTTCGATAGAGCGAATGACCGCTCACCACATGTCCCATCTCGTGGGCCAGCAGCACCCGGAGCTCGCTCTGGTTGAGCAGTTCGAGCGCCGCCGAGTGCACCACGATGAACGGGTCATCGACCCCGTAGGCCCCGGCGTTGAAGACGGGTGTCTGCGAGACGTAGAGTTCGGGCACGGTGGGCCAGTCGAAGGTCGAGGCGACCTCGACCATCATCGCGTGGGCGACCGGAAACTGCATCGGGCCGGTGCGAACCGAGTTGCCCTGGAAAAGCAGTCGGATCCCGCGTTCACCGCCCAGAATGGCGACGATCTTCCGGACGACTTCGTCGAATCCGGGGACGGCACGGAGCGCCTGAAGCGCAGCGCGGTCGGCGGGATGCTCCCAGGACACGGCGCCGATCTGTGGAAAGGCGACCCGGGGGCGGGGCGCCGGTACCGATGTGGTCATGGACCCCTCACGGAGAACGGTTTCCTCCTCATACGGAGGATAGTCCCAGGTGTTTCAAACTGCATCACTTGGAGCCCATGGCCTGGTCCAGGTCGGCAATCAGGTCGCCCACCTCTTCCACCCCGATGCTGAGCCGGACCAGGCTGTCGGTCAGCCCGGTGGCGTCGCGCATGGCCTGGGGGACCGAGGCGTGGGTCATCGAGGCCGGGTGCCCGATCAGGCTTTCCACCCCCCCGAGCGACTCGGCCAGGGTGAAGATCTCGACTCGCTCCACGATCCGGCGAGCCAGTTCCAGATCGCCCACATCGAAGGAGATCATCCCACCGAACCCGCTCATCTGGCGCTTGGCCAGGTCGTGTTGTGGGTGATCGACCAGTCCAGGGTAGTACAGCTTCTGCACCCGCCGATGGTCCTTGAGCCAGTCGGCCACGATCCGGCCGCTGGCATCGTGTTGCCGCATCCGAAGGTGGAGGGTCTTGACCCCGCGAAGCGCCAGCCAGCAGTCCATCGGACCCGGCACGGCGCCCGCCGCGTTCTGAAGGAACCCGAACTTCTCAGCCAGGTCGTCACGACTGGTGATGAGGAGCCCGCCCACCATGTCGCTGTGGCCGTTGAGGTACTTGGTGGTGCTGTGGAGCACCACGTCGGTGCCCATCTCGAGGGGGCGCTGGAAGACTGGAGTGGCGAAGGTGTTGTCGACCGCAAAGACGATCCCGTGGGCCTGCGTCAGGTCGCCCACCGCCCGGAGGTCGGTCAGGAACATCATCGGGTTGGTCGGGGTCTCGCAGTAGATCATCCGGGTGTTGGGCTTCAGCGCGCGCTCGATGTTCGTGATGTCGCGCATGTCCACCCAGGAGAAGTCGAGCCCCAGCTTCCGGTAGACCCGCTCCATCAGCCGATGGGACCCGCCGTACATGTTGTCCCCGCAGATGATGTGGTCACCGGACTGGAAGAGCTTGAGCAGGGTGTCGAGGGCCCCGAGTCCGGAGCTGAACGCAAAGCCGTGCGTCCCGCCCTCGAGGCTGGCCACGCACCGCTCCAGGGCCTGGCGGGTGGGATTGTGGGTCCGGGCGTACTCATAGCCCTTGTGCTTGCCCAGGCCCTCCTGCTCATAGGTGGAGGTCTGGTAGATCGGGGGCATGACGGCACCGGCCAGGAGGTCCTCGACCTGGCCCGCGTGGATGGCGCGGGTGCCGAGGCCGTGGTGATCGTCGCCGGGATTGATACGGGTCATGTGGTTTCTGGGTCAGGGATGGCTGGAACGTAACCGACCCCGGACGGGCTCCGCCACCGAGCGCCCGGGTGGTCAGGAATCCCGATCCGGTTTCGGGGCGTTTCCTGAGCTTGCGCTTCGGCGCCCGGAGCGCTAGAAACCAGCAGTCACTTTCCCTCTCCGAGAGGTTGTCATGCGAGTGCAGACCCTGAATCGTATCCTTGCGGCCACGGGGTTGCTGGTCCTGGCTTCCTGTGGCGCCCGGGGCGCGGCCGAGTCGGCGATCACCGCCGCCGAAGACGCCGTGGCTTCGGTCCAGGCCGAGGCCTCGATGGTGGCCCCCGACCGGGTGGCCGAACTCTCCGCCAGCTTGGCCGCTGCCAAGGAGGCCGTGGCTGCCGGCAGTTTCCAGGCGGCCCTCGATGGCGTGGCGGATGTCCCTGCCAGGGTGGCCCAACTGCAGGCCGACCTGCCGGCCCTGCGGGATGAGCTGACGACGGCTTGGACGACCCTGGGTGAGGCGATGCAGCGGAACCTCGGAGACCTCAAGGCCAAGCTCGACCAGTACACCGGGAAGCGGCTGCCGCCCGGAGCCACGGCCGAACAGCTGGAGGCCGCCCGGGCGAGCTACGCCGCCGCCCCGGAGGCCTGGAATGCGGCCACCGCGGCCTGGCAGAGCGGGGACATGGCCGGCGCGATGGCGATGGGGCTGGGCCTCCGGGCCCGGGTGTCCGAGGCGATGACCACGGTGGGCCTGGTGTCGGATGAAACCGCCTGGGGAAATGCCCGGCCGATGGGCCCGGTACCCAAGTGAGTCTCTGACCGACGCGGTCGCATGTTTGAGCCCGGACGGCCCCCGGGCTTAGCTTCCTCGGCGTGACCACACCCTTCCGCCAGCCGGTCCCGCCGGAGGCGCCGCCGGGCTCGGCGCGCTGCCTGGTCGTTGACGACGACCCGCTGGTGCGCCGCTCCCTCTGCCGGGTGCTGCTGGCCCAGGGGATGGACCCGATCGAGGCCGAATCGGGTGAGGCCGCCTTGGCGATGCTCATGGCCGATCGCTCGATTCCCCTCGTCATCACCGATCTGTACATGCCCGGGATGGACGGGCTGACTCTGGTCCGCGAAGTCAGGTCCCGCTGCCCTGACACGGCGGTGCTGGTTGTGACCGGGGTCGCCGACGTGGACACGGCCGTCAAGTCCTTTCAGCTGGGCGCCGCCGACTACCTCTCCAAGCCGGTGCTGATGGAGGAGGTCCGGGCCCGGGTCCAGAGTGCCCTGGAGAAGCGTCGGCTGCTACTGGAGAACCGGTGGCTGCAGAAGAGCTACCAGGAACGGCTGGAGACCCAGCTCCGCGAGCTGGCCCAGCGGAACAAGGAGATGTTCCTCGGGCAGATCCAGATGGCGGTCCGGATGCTCGAAGCGCGGGACATCTACACCAGGGGCCATTCGCAGCGGGTCTCCATCTACGCCACCAAGACCGCCGTCCAGCTGGGGATCACCGGGGATCTGCTCGAGCAGATCCGGCTGGGGGGTGAGCTGCATGACATCGGGAAGATCGGGACCCGGGACCAGATCCTGACCAAGCCGGGCGCCCTGACCGAGGCCGAATTCAAGGAGGTCCAGCGACACGTGACCGAAGGCGAGGAGATTCTGGCCCCGCTCCGGCGGGACCACCCGATCATGCTCCAGATTGTCCGCTCGCATCACGAGCACCTCGATGGGAGCGGCTTCCCCGACGGTCTGGAGGGCGATGCCATCCCGCTGCCGGCCCGGATCGTCTCGGTGGCGGACGCCTTCGACGCCATGACGACCAACCGCGCCTATCGCGAGACCCGGACCCCGGCGGAAGCCCTCAAGGAAATCGGGCGTCACGCCGGAACCCAGTTCGATCCCGAAGTGGTTGGCGCGTTCCAGCGGGGGTTTCGTGATCTCCACCGCCTCCCGATCCAGACCGCCTGAGCGAGGCTTCCCCGGAACTCATGTCCGATACTCTGATGATCAGCGTTTCCGGGATGCGGGGGCACGTCGGGAAAGACCTGACGCCGGAGCTGGTGTCCCGCCACGCCGCCGCCCTCGGCACCTGGGCCCGGGAGGGCGGGAAGCCGCTGGTTGTCATCGGGAGAGACTCCCGGACCAGTGGGACTATGTTCGCGGCGGCCGCCACCGCCGGCCTGCAGTCGGTGGGGTGCGACGTGATCGATCTCGGGATCGTCGCGACCCCGACAACCCAGCTGGCGGTGGAATTCCATCACGCCGGGGCGGGTCTGATGCTCAGCGCCAGTCACAATCCGGTCGAGTGGAACGCCCTCAAGCTGATCGGCCCCGACGGGATCTTCCTGGACCCGGCGGCCGGCGGCCGGGTTCGGGCCATCGCCGAGGCCGGTCCTGCCCGGATGGGATGGGATGGGTTGGGGTCGTCGCGTCAGGATTCCGACGCGATTTCCCGCCACCTCGATCAGGTGCTGGCCCTTCCCTGGATCGATGCGGAGGCGATCCGGGCCCGCCGCTTCCGGGTGGCGCTCGATTGCGTCCACGGTGCCGGAGGCCTGCTGATCCCGGCCCTGCTGGAACGATTGGGCTGCCGGGTCTTCGGGATCGGCCTCGAGGCGGATGGCCGGTTTCCGCGCGAGCCGGAGCCGATCCCGGAGAACCTCGCTGAGCTCGGGGCACTGGTTCGGGAGCACCGCACCGACCTGGGCCTGGCGGTAGACCCCGACGTCGATCGGCTGGCGGTGGTCGACGAGACGGGGAGGCCGATCGGGGAGGACTACACCCTGGCCTTTGCGGTTCGTGCCGTGCTGGGGCGGTCCGCCCATCCGGCCCGGGCCCGGGTGGTCGTAAACCTCTCCACCAGCCTGGTGGTGGAAGACGCGGCCCGAGCCCATGGGGCCACTCTGGTCCGGACCCCGGTCGGGGAGGCCCACGTGGCGGCCGGAATCCGGGCCGAAAACGCCCTGATCGGGGGCGAGGGGAACGGTGGCGTCATCCTCCCGGAACTCCACGTTGGGCGGGATGCTCCAGTGGGGGTGGCCCTTGTCTTGCAGTACCTTACAGCGATGGAGCGCCCGGTTTCGGCCCTGGTGGCCGCGGCCCCGCGGTACCACATCGTCAAGGCCAAGACCGCCCGGGGGGCGGACCTGGAGGCGGCCTACCGCCGGCTGACCGATCAGCTGTCCGGGGCCGCGGTGGACCGGCGGGACGGGCTCCGATTGGCCTGGGCGGACCGCTGGGTTCACGTCCGGCCCTCAGGCACCGAGCCGGTGATCCGGATCATTGCCGAGGCACCGACCGGCGCTGAGGCTCAGGGGCTGATCACCCGCTGTCAAGAACTGCTCTAGCAGAGGGAATCGCTGGTATGTGCGGCATCGTCGGCTACATCGGACCCCGCCCGGCGGCGGACATTCTGCTCGACGGCCTGCGCCGGCTCGAGTACCGTGGCTATGACTCCGCCGGGCTCGCGATCATCAACGGGACCGGACTCAAGATTCGGAAGGCCGCCGGCAAGCTGTCCGTCCTGGCCAGTGAACTCGATGGCCAGCGACCGACCGGCACCATCGGGATCGGCCATACCCGGTGGGCGACCCACGGCGCGCCGACGACCCCCAACGCCCATCCCCACACCGACCAGTCCGGCAGGATCGCGGTGATCCACAACGGGATCATCGAGAATGCCAGTGCGATTCGAACCGTGCTCCTGCAGCGGGGCCACGAGTTCGCTTCCGAGACCGACACCGAGGTGCTGGCCCATCTGATCGGGGAGTACTATGAGGGCGACCTGGAAGAGGCCGTCGCCGCCGCCCTCCGCGATGTGGATGGTGCCTATGGCATCGCGGTGATCTCGGCCGACCAGCCGGATGTCCTGGTGGCGGCCCGGAAGGGCTCGCCCCTGCTGGTGGGCGTCGGGGAGCAGGAGTGGTTCGTGGCGTCGGATGCCTCGGCCATCCTGGAACACACCCGCTCGGTGGTCTACCTGGATGACGGGGAGATGGCCATCCTGACCCGCGAAGGCTACCGGATCCGGACCCTGACGATCACCCGGCTCGACAAGCCGGTCAGCCAGATCGAATGGGACCTCGCCACCATCGAGCGGGGCGGCTATTCGCACTTCATGCTCAAGGAGATCTTCGAGCAGCCGGAAAGCGTCGCCAATACCGCCCGAGGGCACCTCCTCGAAGAGGAGGGGACCAGCCGGCTCCACGGGATCAATCTGACGGACGATCAGTTGCTTGCCTTCGATCGGATCGTGATCACCGCCTGCGGGACTTCCTGGCACGCGGCACTGATCGGCGAGTACATGCTGGAGGAAATGGCCCGGATCCCGGTGGAGGTCGAGTACGCCTCGGAGTTTCGCTACCGGAACCCGGTCGTCGACGCCCGGACCCTGGTCATTGCCATCTCCCAGTCCGGTGAGACGGCCGATACCCTGGCGGCGGTGCGGGAGGCCAAGAGCCGGGGCGCCCGGACCATCGGGCTGGTCAACGTGGTCGGGTCCACCATCGCCCGCGAAGTGGATGGCGGGCTCTATCTGCGGGCCGGCCCCGAGGTCGGGGTCGCCAGCACCAAGGCGTTCACCTGCCAGGTCATGGCGCTGGCTCTGGTGACCCTCCGGCTGGCCCGGCTCCGTGGCATGAGCCTGCTCCAGGGACGGGAATTCATTGCCGAGCTCCGGCGCATCCCTGGCCTTATCCAGCAGGTGCTGGACCGGGCCACGGACATGGAAGCGCTGGCCGACTTCTTCACCGGCACCACCAACGCGCTCTACCTGGGTCGGGGGGTCAACTTCCCGGTCGCGCTGGAAGGTGCCCTCAAGATGAAAGAGATCAGCTACATCCACGCCGAGGGGTACCCCGCGGCCGAAATGAAGCACGGGCCGATCGCCCTGATCGACGAGAACATGCCGGTGGTGTTCATCGCCCCGCGCGATGCGGTACACTCGAAGATTCTGTCCAACATCGAAGAGGTGAAGGCTCGGGGAGGCCGGGTCATCGCGCTCATCACCGAGGGGGACGAGGAGGCAGCCCGGCTGGCGGATGCCACCTTCCCCCTGCCGGTCACCCATGACGTGCTGACTCCAATGCTCGCCAGCGTCCCGCTCCAGCTCTTCGCCTACTTCGTCGCGGTACGTCGGGGTTGCAACGTCGACCAGCCTCGCAACCTGGCCAAGTCGGTTACCGTCGAATAGCGGAGACCGGGAGTCCGAATGCTTGAGGGGCGGCCCGATCGGGCCGCCCCTCGTTTGTTCCGGCGTTGGCGCGGCCGTCCGCTAGGCGGAGACGGGGGTCGGGGTGCTCACCGCCCGGTCCCGCCACGCCTCCTGGCCGAACCGGCGTAGCATGTGGAAGTGGGACCTGATCGCGGCGAAGAGAGTCGGGTGCGCGTGGTACGGGACACCGTGCTCACGGGCCGTCGCCTCCACGATGGGGGCGATGGCGGGATAGTGCACGCTACAGGTCTTGGGGAAGAGATGGTGTTCGACCTGGAAGTTGAGCCCGCCGACGTACTGATTGAGGAGCCAGTTGTGGCGCCCGAAGTTGGCGGTGGTGCACATCTCGTGGATCAGCCAGGGATCGGCCATCCGTCCTTCCAGGTCGGGGTTCGCGAAGTCGGGGCCCTCCACCACATGGGCCAACTGGAACACCACGCCGAGAATCAGGCCGGCGGTCAGGTGCATCACGAAGTACCCGATCGCGAACTGCCACCAGGGGATGTCCAGGACCAGCAGGGGTATCACGATCGACCAGCCGTAGAAGATGGCCTTCATCACCAGCAGATCCACGACCTCGCCGGTCGGGTGCTTCTTGTTCTGGTAGGGCCCGAGATCCTTCTTCAGGAAGTACTTGTAGTCCTTGACGAAGACCCAGAAAATGGTCGAGAACGCATAGGCCAGGAAGCCGTACACGTGCTGCCACCGGTGGATGCCCCACAGCGGTGAGGAAGGAGAGAGCCGCAGGAGGGGGGAGACCGTGAGGTCCTCGTCGACCCCCTCGATGTTGGTGTACGTGTGATGGATGACGTTGTGGGTGATCTGCCACATGTACCCGTTGGCGCCCAGCAGGTCGAAGACCCGGCCCAGCAGGGCGTTGACCCGCTTGGAACTGGAGTAGGCGCCATGCAGGGCATCGTGGGCCACCGCAAATCCCAGCCCGGCAAAGCCCACCCCGATCACCACCGCCAGGCCGAGCATGACCAGGGGCGAAAAGCGGTTGCTGAGGATCAGGGCGTACGAGCCGAAAGTCATCACCAGCAGCAGGACGGTCTTGAGGACCATGCCGGGAGTGGCCGTCCTGGCCAGCCCCCGGGAGGCGAAGTACTCCTCCACTCGGGCCTTCACCGCGTCGGTAAAGCCCGCCGGGTCGCGGTTCGGAAAACTGATGGCAATGGGTGTCATGGGGTAACTCTCAATTTGGCGTCCCGTGGCCCCTTGGACAAGGTGCTTATCTTCGGACATGCGCGTGGTCTATCAGCGGGTTTCCCGGGCGATGGTCTCGGCCAACGGCCTCAACATCGGTCAGATCGGGCAGGGGGCCTGTCTGCTGGTGGGATTCACCCAAGGTGATGGCACGGCAGAGGTTGACTGGATGGCCGACAAGGTAGCCGGACTTCGGGTCTTCGCCGATGCCGAGGGGAAGATGAACCGCTCGCTGGTGGACACGGGCGGCGCCGTGCTGGTGGTGTCCCAGTTCACCCTGTACGGCGACGCCTCCAGGGGTCGGCGACCCTCGTTCATCGGGGCGGCCCGACCGGAGGAGGCCACTCCCCTTTACCAAGCCTTCGTCGAGGCCCTTCGGGCCAGGGGTCTGACGGTGGCCACTGGCGAGTTTGGAGCCCTGATGGCAGTGGAGTTGGTCAACGATGGACCCGTCACACTGCTCCTGGAGCGGGAAGCCGGGCGCGAATGACCCTGTCCCAGCCGCTGGTCCTGGCCAGCCGGTCTCCCCGTCGGCGACAGTTGCTGGAGATGCTCGGCATCCCGATCCGGGTGGAGGCGGCCGACGTCCAGGAGATCCCGTTGCCGCGCGAGGCTCCTCTCGCCTACGCCCGGCGGTTGGCCAGGGACAAGGCTCGGGCGGTGACCGGAGCCTTCGTGCTCGGGGCCGACACCATCGTGGTCGTGGACGGGGAGATCCTCGAAAAGCCGAACGACGAGGCGGACGCGGTGGCGATGCTTCAGCGACTGGCCGGCCGGCGACATGAGGTGATCACCGCGGTCGCCCTGCTGGCCGAGGGTGAGGTCTACGAGGCCCACGATGTGACCGGGGTCTGGTTCGCGGCGGTCGACGAGGCCACCCTCCGCGCCTACGTGGCGGTCGGCGAGTCGATGGACAAGGCGGGGGCCTACTCGGTTCAGGGCTGTGGCGCGGCGCTGGTCGAACGGATCGAGGGTGACTTCTTCGGGGTCATGGGGCTCCCCCTCCGAAAGGTCCTGGAACTCCTGGCCCGGGCGGGCCATCCATACCAATTCGGCGGCTAGCCGCCCTTTCCCGCCCCATTCCGATCGCTGGCCACCTCGACGGTCGCGGACCGGCCCCTGAGCGACACCGGCTCTGGCTCGGAGACGTGGGTTCGGTCGGTGAGCCTGGCCACCAGCGCCCCGGTCATCAGGATCTCCGACGCTCCTGCCATTTCGCAGAGCCGCGCGGCGACATTCACCGGGTCACCGACGACGGTGTATTCCAGCCGTCGCTCGCTGCCGACGTTCCCCGCGAAGACCTCTCCGAAACTGAGCCCGAACCCGGCCCGCAGGATGACGCCCTCGGCCTCCCGGAGCCGTTGGACGGCCTCCCGAATGGCCCGGGCGGCAAACAGGGCCCGATCGGCGGCGTCCCCCCGGGGCAGGGGAGCGCCCCAGACGGCCAGGAACCCGTCGCCGATGAACTTGTCGAGCGTGCCCCCCTGGTTGAAAACGACCTCGGACACGATCGTGAACCAGCTGGTGAGGACCGCGGCGGCCTGCTCGGGGGTCAGCTGCTCGGCCAGGGGGCTGAAGCCCCGGAGATCGCCGAATACGATGGCCACCTCCCGCCTGGCCCCGGCCAGCGCGAGCGCCCCTCCATCACTCGCGATCTGCTCGGCCACCTCCGGGGCCAGGAACCGCTCGTACCCGGTGCGCAGCTCCCGTTCTCGGGTGGCCTCGGCCGCGAAGCGAGTCCTGGCGATGGCCGCCGCCGCCAGGCCTGCAAACGCCTGGAGGGCCAGAGCGTCATCTTCGTCGAACGGGACGGTCCGCTGTACGGTGTCGGCATACAGGGCCCCGAAGGTCCGACCCTCGCCGTCCTGGAACGGGACGCAGAGGGCGCTCCGGACCGCCTCCAGATGGACCGAACCGCTCTGGAGCCGGTCATCCTCGGTGGCGCTCTCGGTGATCACCGGCACCCCGTCGTCCAGCGCCTGCTGCACGATGATCCTCGGCACTCGCGGTGCGGTGGATCCGATCCGGTTGCGCCAGGCCACGGGCCCCGGGAAGCCACCCCCGGTCCCGAGCAGCACGACGACCCGGTCGGCATCGACCTGGTCGAACGCCAGTTCGGCCACCGTCTCACAGAGCCGGGACACCGGCATCGGTCCCGACAGATCGGCGGCCACCTCCAGCAGCCGGGCCAGGGTTCGGGCTTCGCGGTCCTGTCCCCTGGTCGGGAGCAGGTCGGTCAGGGGGCGCAGGTCGGTGCCGTCGGGGAGCTGTTCGTCCCACGCGGCGGGCTCGGCCTGGGCCTCGACTCGAAAGCTCACCGTGCCGAAGGCGAGGACATCGTTCGGTCGGGCGAGGGCTTCGGTGATCCGGATCCCGTTGAGGCTGGTACCGTTCGAACTGCCCAGATCGCGGACCAGCAGCGCGTCACCATCGAGCCGGAGGTCGGCATGCCGGCGGGAAACAGCCGGGTCGGCCACCAGCAGGTCGGACGACAGGGCGCGGCCCAGCACCAGTCGATGGGGGCCGATCGCGAACCGGAGGGGCCCGCTCAGGTGCTGCAGTTGGAGGGTGTTCACCAGGCGATGCTCCGGAACCGGGGCGCACTGCGTGGCGCTGCGACGAGGTAGCTTCCCACGCCGGTAATGGGGGCCGTCAGAACATCCGAGGCAATGCGGTAGCTGTCGAGGAAGACCACGGTGGAATCAGAACCCAGTCGGCTCACCGCCAGATATCGCTCGAACCGGTAGTCGTTACCGTAGGCGCCACGCGCTCCGGCCGGGGCCACGAAGTGGAGGCCATAGCTGAACGCAATCTGGGCACCGTTGTTGAACCGGTCCTCGGTACTGAGGTCGATCCCGAACACGCCTGGGCGAGGCCGGAGCCGAAGCGTGATCGTATCGCCCTGGGCCGCGGTAATCGAACCGGCCGGGAAGACCAGTCGGGCGAACAGGTTGTTGTCTGGTGCGCCGCGCCGGAGCAGGATCACCCGATCGGCGCCGGCCGGGAACCGGACGGTGGTGTCCTCGGCGGGAGCACCCCAGGATTCGAGTACCAGTACGCCTGCCACGGGAAGCGGCGGCGAGCGGGGTGTGGCGGCCGGGTCCACCACCGCCGGAGCCAGCGAAGCGGCACACCCGGTCGCCAGAATGGTTGCCCACCACGACGGCGACCGGGATATTACCCGACCGATGCGTGCTCTCCTGCTGTGCCTTTGCCTGACGGGTTCGACTTCACACCTCCTTGCCCAGGACTGGAACGGACCGGATGCGATGGCCGTGGTCGAGCGGGCGGTGACCCGGCGAACTGCGGCCCAGGGGGACCCCGATCTTCGCCAAATGGTGAGCCGGGCCCGGGGGACGGTGCTGCTGTTGAGCCGGATCGGATTCGACCCGCTGTCCCCGCCCCGCCTGCTGAAGGCCGACCAATTGGATGTGGAAGTGTATTGGCGGGCCCCGAACCAGAGCAAGCAGATCATCCTGGGCTGGCGGGAGCGGAGCGACTTCCCGACTGACATCCGCTACCACCGCGACCACCTGGGCATCATCCCCGATGCCTTCGGACCCCTGATCCGGCTGGGCGAGGGTGATGAGATTCGGGACCTCGTTCACCCGCTTTCGACCGCCGGCCTGGCGATCTACGACTACGCCGCAGGGGACTCCCTGGTGGTCGAGGGAGGCGGAGCCCGGGTCCGGGTCCGGGTGGTGCAGATCCGGCCCAAGGACGGGAATCAGCCCGGGGTGGTCGGGGCACTCTATCTCGACATGGCCACCGGGGCGCTGGTACGATTCCGGTTCACCTTCACCGCAGCGGCCTACCGCCAGCCCGGGCTGGAGACCATCGCGGTCGATCTCGAATTGGCGTTGTTCGATCAGCGCTACTGGCTCCCCTTCCGGCAGCGCCTGGAGATCACCCGGGGGACGTCCTGGCTGGATCTCCCGGTGCGGAACGTGATCCGGACCGAGTGGGAAATCGGAGACTACGAATTCGGGGCGGCCATTCCTGACGGGACGTTCCTGGGCGGACCGTACGGCGGCCTCCGGTCCGCGGTCCAGGGAGGCCTCTGGGATGAACAGCTCGAAAGTGTGATCGCCCGGGCGGTGGAGGGTGCCCAACGGGTGGACCTCGCTGCCATCGAGCGCGAGGTTGGGGCGCTGCTCAACCGGGCCGATCTGCGGCCCCGGCCACCGGCCCGGCCGGCGCTCGGGTCGCTGAGTGATCTCGTCCTGGTCAACCGAGTCCAGGGGCTGGCACTGGGAGTGGGCTTCGTCCTCCGACCGGTGAGTGTCCTGGTACTGCGTCCCCGCATTCAGGTGGCTACCGCGGACGGGGCGGTGCAGGGTGGAGTTGGGGCCGAACTGGGGCCGGGGGGCCGGCTGCTGCTGAGGGCGGACCGGACGGTGCGGGATCTGTCCGACTGGCCCGTCATCAGCCGAACCCTCAATTCGGTGCTGGCGCAGGAGGGTGGGGCGGACCATGGCGACTATGTTCGGATTGATCGGGCCGAGGCCACCTGGCTGTCGGGACTTGGCAGCCGAGGGTCGTGGCGAGTCGGGCTCGGTGTGGAGTCCTCCACCAGTCTGGAGAGCACCGCGTCCCCCGCCTCGGGGAGCTACCGGCCGAATCCCGCGCTCGGTGCCGGGGGCATGGCGACCCTCCGGACCGGTCTCGCCGGGTCGGTCGGGACGGCCGGGCGAGGTGCCCGGATCGAGATTGAACTGGAGGGCGGCCTCGGCGATCGAGACTACGGGCAGGGGCGGGGTCGAATCCACGGCGCGCTGCCGGCACCCGGCGGTCGATTCGAACTGAGTGGCCTGGCTGGGGGCAGCGTGGGGACCCCGCCACCGCACCGGCTGTTCACCCTGGGAGGTCGTGGCACCCTGCCAGGCGAGCCGTTCCGGGCATGGGGGGGCACCGGGCTGCTGCTCGGGCGGGTGGACTGGGTGCTGGGAACTCGCGTCCCGCTCCCCAAGCTGGGGTCCTACCCGGTCATCAAGGATCCCGTCACCCTGGGGCCCTTTGCCGCCCTCGGCTGGGTGGGGGGCCAGAGCCCGGTGGAGGCGTGGCCTCCGGACGGCGGCGTGCGGCCGGTAATCGGCGTGGCCGCGGAACTGCTCTTCGGCCTGGTCCGGATCGAAGCGGGATGGGCGCTGCGATCGGGCCGGATCGGGATCGTGGTCGACGCAGCCCCGGGGTGGTGGCCGATCCTGTGAGTCTGCCCGGCTACCCCGGAATGCCCCGGCGCCCTAGGTTCCAGTGATCCGTCGGGCGGCCGACGTCACCTCGCAGAAAGAGGCTCATGCAGTTCACCGATGAATGGCTGGTCCCCTCGGTCGCGTCGCTGTTGACCGACGAGCAGCTGGCCACGGTCCGTTCGTTTGGAACGGATCAGCAGATCTCTCTCTGGGAAGCCCTGGTGCAGCGTAAGCTGCTGACCGATGAGGCGATCCTGTCCGCCGTGGCCCGCCGGTTCCACCTCCCCGTCGCCGACCTTTCCCAGCTGGACCCGTCGATCCGGGAAGAGGTCCCCGAATCGCTGGTCCGGAAGTTCGTGATCCTCCCGATCCGGATCCACGAGCACCAGCTTGAGATCGCGACCGCCAATCCGTTCGACATCGATGCCGAAAAGATGCTCGCGTTCGCGACGGGTCGGGAGGTCCGGACGATGCTCTGTTCGCCGAACCGGATCCGGGAGAAGCTCGACGAGCTGTACATCCGCGAGGATGTCGTGTCCAAGCTGCTCGCGGGGATGGGGACCGACAGCGAGGTCACCGCGGTCGTGGAGGAGGATGAGGAGGAGGTCTCCGCCGAGGAGGCGGCCCAGCGGCCGATCATCCGGCTGGTCGACACCATGCTGGCCGATGGGGTCATGAGCCGGGCCAGCGACATCCACGTCGAACCGGTCGAGGGCGGGGTAGTGGTCCGCTATCGGATCGACGGGGTGCTCCGCCAGGTCATGAAGATCCCGCGCGCGGCGGGGATCCCGTTGATCTCCCGGATCAAGATCATGGGCGGGATGGACATCGCCGACCGGTTGCGCCCCCAGGACGGCCGGGCCCGGGTCGCCGTCAACGGGAACCCGGTGGATCTGCGGATTTCCAGCCTGCCCGCCACGCTGGGCGAGAAGGTCGTGATCCGGATCCTGAACACCAAGGCGACCGTGCTCCAGCTGGCCTCCCTGGGGTTCTCCGCCGACGATCGGGAGACGATGGCGCGGATGCTCCGGTCCAAGGAGGGCGTCATCCTGGTGACCGGGCCAACCGGTTCGGGCAAGACCACCACGCTGTATGCCTGCCTCCAGGAGATCCAGCACGAAGGCGTCAACATCGTGACGGTCGAGGATCCGGTGGAGTACCGGCTCGGGCAGAACATCGTGCAGGTCCAGGTCAACGAAAAGGCGGGCCTGACCTTCAGCTCAGCGCTCCGCTCCATCCTCCGGCAGGATCCCGACGTGGTGCTGGTCGGTGAAATCCGCGACAAGGAAACGTCGCAGATCGCGGTGCAGGCGGCGCTCACCGGCCACCTGGTGCTGTCGACCCTCCACACCAATGACGCCCCGAGCACGGTGACCCGGCTTCTCGACATGGGGCTCGAGGCGTACAAGATCTCCGCCGCGCTCCGCGGCGTCATCGCCCAGCGGCTCCTCCGTCGGCTCTGCCCGGTCTGCAAGGAGGTTTCGGATCTCCCGATCCCCGCCCACGTCCAGTCCTTCATCCCGGCCGGGACCCTGCTCTACAAGCCGACGGGGTGCAAGGAGTGCACCCAGACCGGATATCGTGGGCGGTTCGCCATCGTCGAGCTGCTGAGCATGACGATCGAGCTGGAAGGACTGATCGGGGGGATGGCCACCTCTGACCGGATCGGCCGGGCCGCCCGGGCCGGAGGGATGCGGTCGCTGTTCGAAAGCGGCCTCGACCACGTGCTGCAGGGCAACAGTGCGATCGAGGAGCTGCTCCGGGTCACGGACATCCCGCCCGAACTCGATTCGCGGCGCGCCTTTCATAGCGCCTCCGGCCCGACTGCCGCTGCCCCTGTTGCCGTGCCGCCGGTGGCCGCCTCACCGGTGGCCGCCCCGATCGTGGTCATCCCCCAGCCGAGTCCGAAGCCGGCCCCCCCCACCGCGGAGTCCCTGGCCTTTGACCTGATCGATGACCTCGGGACGACCAGCGGCGAGGACCAGCGCGGCTGTGTGTTGCTGGTGGAGGACGAGGACCACCTTCGCCGGGTGATGAAGGATCTCCTGGAACGGGAGGGGTATCGCATCGTCGAGGCAGCGGACGGGATCACTGCGCTCGAAATGCTCGACCGCCACTCCCCCGACGTGATGCTGCTGGATCTCAACCTCCCGGGACTCGACGGCTACAGCGTCCTGGCGCAGGTTCGCTCCCGACCCTCGACGGCCGAATTGCCGGTGATCGTCCTGACCGCCAAGGGCGATGAGGACAACGAGGTGCGGGTTCTCCGCCTGGGGGCCAACGATTTCCTGACCAAGCCGTTCCGCGCCCGGGCGCTGTCGGCCCGACTGGAAGCGGTGCTCGGAAGGCGGCGGAGTCCGGAATGACCGTCTCCTCCGTCCCGGAGCAGGTTGTCCTGGTGGACGTCTACCTCCTGCGGCCCAGCGGGGTGGGACTCGAGGTGCTGCTGCTGCGCCGGGCGGAGGGGGGGCGGAGTCCCGGCTCGTGGGAGGGAGTCCACGGCCACCTGTGGCCGGGAGAGTCCGTGGTCACGGCCGCTCGCCGGGAGGTGGCCGAAGAGACCGGTTATCAGGCCGACCGACTGTATAACCTGAGTCAGGTCGAGCACTTCTACCTGCATCGCGTCAACCGGATCGCGGTGGTGCCGGCCTTTGCCGTCCTGGTCCCCGAGGATCACCAGGTGACGCTGTCGGTGGAGCATGATCAGAGCGAGTGGCTGCCGCTGGCAGATGCCATCGAACGGGTCGCCTGGCCCAGGATCCGGCGGGCGCTCGCCGATGCCGCCGTGCTGCTGGCCTCCGGGCACGCCGGCCCGGTGGAGGACGTGCTCCGGGTGGAGGCCCCAGCCGACTAGTCTCCCCGGGCCACCCGCTCGGTCGCGGACGCCTCCGGCGGGGCGTTGGGCTTGACCCGGACCGACTTGGCCGGGATCCCGACATTGACGTGATAGGGCCGCACCGACTTGGTGGCCAGGGCCCCCGCTCCCACCATCCCATTCCGCCCCACCCGGACTCCGACCAGCACCGTCGCGTGGTAGGTGATGCGCACGTCCTCCTCCAGGACCGTCTTGGCCGACGTCACGTCCTTCTGATCGACGATGCTGTGGGTGTGACTGTAGATGTTGGCGTAATCGGCGATGCTGACCCGGTCGCCCAGCTCGATGCCACCCCGATCATCGAGCAGCACATGCCGGTGGACCACCACGTCATCCCCGACCTCCATGTTGTAGCCGAAGGAGAATTCGGTGTGCTGGAAGCATTTGAAGTTCCGACCGCATCGGGCAAAGATCCGCGGGGCCAACAGCCGCCGCAGTCGGACGCCGAGATCCACGTTCTGTCCACCCACGGGGGAGCGGTCGAAGCTGTACCAGAGCCACAGGAGCGGCTTCACTCTGGCGAACTTGGCCTCGTCCACCTCGGCGTAGTACTCCGGCTCGAGCGTCACGTTTCGCGGATCGAGGGCCAGCAGCGCCGCCCGGCTGACGGCGGCAAGGTCGGGATCATCCAGCATCCGATCGTACGAGTCCGCCCCCGGGTACCAGATGTCAAACAGGGTGTCCCGGGCGATCTGAGACCAGTCGGCGCCCGGGGCGGACAGGGCGGCGTCCAGCTGATCGAGCCAGATCTGGTTTGCCCGCTGGGCGGAATCGGGGACGCTCAGCTGGCGGAGGGGACGTGGGACCATGGGTATCTCCGAGGACGTTGTCGGGAATCAACCGGGATCAGGACTCCGACGCAATTGTTCCCGCATCTCCCCCCGACTCCGCCTGAAAAGCGGAAACCAGCGCCGGGTCGAACCGCTTGGGGCGTCCGGTGGCCGGGTCGATGGCGCACCAGATGGTTCTCGCCTTGGCGAGCAGCCGCCCGGTCTCGGCGTTGCGAAATTCGACGTGGCGATCGGAGGTGACTCCCGACCAGGCCTCGACCCAGGTCCGGACGGTGATCCGGTCGCCGACCAGGGCCGGAGCCTTGTAGTCGATCTCATGCCGGGTCACGACCCACGCCAGGGATTGCCGAGCCTCTGGTGGGGCGGCCGCGAACCAGTGGGCCCCTGCGATCTCCTGCACCCACCGGAGGTACACCACGTTGTTGACATGTCCGAGGGCGTCGATGTCCCCGGGCTCGGCGACCAGCGTCGCGCGATAGACCATGGGCGTCGGCGTCATGCTCGAGGTGGGTTGGTGGTGGCCTAGCCGGCCGCGACTGCCGCCAGGACACTCTCGGCCAGGTCGCGGATTCCGTCGCCCGTCTTGGTGCTGGTGACGACCAGGCCGTCGATCGCCATGCCCAGCTCCCTGGCCCGGGTCAGGGCTTCCTTGGCCCGTCGTTCCCGAGGCAGCTTGTCGCCCTTGGTCAGGGCCACCAGCGTCGGTCGTCCGGTCTCCACCAGCACCGCATGGACCTCTTGATCGTCGCTGGACGGGGAGTGGCGGATGTCCAGCAGCCAGACGATGCCCGCCAGCCGCTCCCGCCGCTTGAGGTAGCTCTCCAGCAGCTGTCGGAAACTCCGTCGATCGGTGGCCGAGGCCCGGGCCCAGCCGTATCCCGGCAGGTCGATCAGGTAGAAGGTCGGGAGCTGGAAGACGTTCACATGCTGCGTCTTGCCCGGGGTGGAGCTGACCCGGGCCAGGGCCCGCCGGCCAACCAGCGCGTTGAGCAGGCTGGACTTGCCGACGTTGGACCGGCCGACGAAAGCGATTTCAGGGAGGGCAGGCTCCAGCACGACCGCCGGGTCCGGGAAGCTGCCCCGGAACTCGATCGGGAGTCCGGCGAGCGGTGTGGGCTGAGAGACCTCAGGCCTCTTTCTTGGCTCGCGGGCGCTCGGTGACGATGAGCGGAGACTTCTGGTCGGTGATCGCCTCGGCGGTGATCACCACTTCGACCACATCGTCCCGCGCGGGAAGATCGTACATGATGTCGGTCATGACGGTCTCGAGAATGGCCCGAAGGCCCCGGGCGCCGGTCTTCCGGGTCAGGGCCTTCTTGGCCGCAGCCCGCAGCGCGTCGGGCTCGAACCGGAGCCGGACATCCTCCAAGTCAAACAGCTTGGTGTATTGCTTGGTGAGCGCGTTCTTGGGCTCCAGAAGAATCCGGACCATGGCGTCTTCATCGAGGTCCTCGAGCGGCACGGTGACCGGGAGTCGGCCGACCAGTTCGGGGATCAGGCCATAGCGCAGGAGATCGTCAGGCTCGACATGTTCGAACGGGTCCTCGGCCAGGTGCGCGTGGGCGGCCCGGGTCGGGGAGAACCCGATCAGCTGCCGCCCGAGCCGGGACTCAATGATCTTCTCCAGCCCATCGAAGGCTCCGCCGCAAACGAACAGGATGTCCTTGGTGTTGATCTGGATGTATTCCTGCTGCGGGTGCTTCCGGCCGCCCTGCGGCGGGACGGAGGCCACGGTGCCCTCGAGGATCTTGAGGAGGGCCTGTTGCACGCCCTCGCCGGACACGTCCCGGGTGATACTCGGATTCTCCGACTTCCGGGCAATCTTGTCGATCTCGTCGATGTAGACGATCCCCCGTTCACAATCCGCGACGTTGAAGTCGCCGGCCTGCAGCAGCCGGACCAGGATGTTCTCGACGTCCTCCCCGACGTAGCCGGCCTCGGTCAGGGTGGTGGCATCGGCGATGGTGAACGGGACGTCGAGGATCCGGGCCAGGGTCTGGGCCAGCAGCGTCTTGCCCACGCCGGTCGGGCCGATCAGCAGGATGTTGGACTTGTCGAGCTCGACACCGTCGTCCTTGGCGCCGGACGCGTTGATCCGCTTGTAGTGGTTGTACACGGCAACGGCCAGGGTCCGCTTGGCGCGTTCCTGGCCGATCACGTACTGGTCGAGGACATCCTTGATCTCCGACGGGGTCGGGACCCGGGTGATGCTTTCGACGACTTCCCGTTCCTCGTCCTCGGCCAGAATCTCGTTGCAGAGGGTGATGCACTCATTGCAAATGTAGACCGACGGGCCGGAGATGAACTTCCGGACCGAGTCCTTGGACTTGCCGCAGAAGGAGCAGCGCAGCTGCTTGTCGGTCGACATGGGGTCAGGGCCTCATCTCAATGAACGGCATTGCCGGGCCCCCCGTCAAGGGGTGTCGCCGCCCTTGAGGCCCTGCTGGGGGACCAGGACGTTGTCGATGATCCCGTAGGCCTTGGCCTCCTCGGCACTCATGAACCGGTCCCGGTCCACGTCCCGTTCGATGGTCTCCACCGATTGGCCGGTGTGCCGGCTCAGCAGCTCGTTCATCTTGGACCGGAGGTAGAGGATCTCCCGGGCCTGGATCTCGATGTCCGAGGCGGTTCCCTGGGTCCCGCCCGACGGTTGGTGGATCATGATCCGGGAGTGCGGCAGGGCACTCCGCTTGCCCTTGGCCCCGGCCGCCAGCAGGAAGGCGCCCATCGAGGCGCACATCCCCATGCAGATCGTGTTGACGGGAGCCCGGAGGTGCTGGATGGTATCGTAGATGGCCATCCCGCTCGACACGATCCCCCCGGGGAGTTGAGGTAGAGATAGATGTCCTTCTCCGAGTTGTCGGCGTCCAGGAAGAGCAGCTGGGCGATGATGATGTTGGCCACATCATCGTTGATCCCGGCGCCCAGGAAGACGATCCGGTCCATGAGCAACCGGGAGAAGATGTCGTAGGTCTTCTCGCCACGGCTCGACCGCTCGATGATGTACGGGGGATACAGGGAACTCAGGCTCACGACGTCTCCTCGGTCACCGTGGATCCAGACAGCAGGAACGCAAAGGTCTTCTCTTCCGTAATGGAACGCTCAAGTTCGCCCAGGCGCTTGGCCTCCTGAAGCGAACGGTAGACTTCTCCCGGCCCGACGCCCCGGGAAGCAGCGATGCTGCCGATCCGCTCGTCCAGCTCCGCCTCGGTGGCCCGCAGGGCCTCCTGCTCCACCACCGCCCCGAGGACGAGATCCCGCCGGACCTGCTGCATCGCGACCGGCCGGAACTGGGCAGCAAAGGTGTCGTACTGCTCCTGCGGAATCTTGAAGCCGTGGGCAAATCCGTGCAGCACCCGCTCCACCAGCGATGGCGGTGGCGTCACCCCGTTGGCCTCGGCGATCTGGCCGATCAGCGATTCGCGGACCGCCCGGTCCGCCTCCCGCTCGGCCTCCTGGGCCAGGTCGGCCCGGATCGCGGTCTTGAGCGCATCGAGGTTGGCGAACTCCCCCACCTCGGCGGCGAAACCGTCATCCACCGGTGGAAGCTCCTTCCGCTTGACCTCCCGCAGGGTAATCCGGACCCGCCGGGCCTGACCGCGGCGCTCCAGGTCCGGATGGTCATCCGGGAAACGCACGTCGGTGTCGGCGGTCGCGCCCGGCAGGAGCTGCATGATCTGCTCTTCCAGCTCCGGGATCGCATCGCCCTCACCCAGCACCAGGGTGAACGGTTTGCCCTCATGGACGGTGTCCCCCTCGATCGAGGCCACCTCCCCTTCGACCCGCATGCCGGGGGCCGGCTTGGTGTCCTCGACCGGCAGCCAGGCCGCCTTCTTGTCCCGCAACTGATCCAACTGTTCGGCCACCTGGTCGTCGGTGACCAGAGCCAGGGTCCGGGTCAGGGTAAAGCCGGTGATCCGGTCCAGGACGATCTCCGGTTTGACCTCGACCAGGAGTTCGAACTCGACCGGCTGACCGGTCTCGAATTTCAGATTGCGGATCGAGGGGTCGGCCACCGGCTTGAGTCCCTGGGACTCGACCGCGACATCCCAGCCTTCCCGAATGACGTCCTGAAGGACCTGCTCACGGATCTGTTCGGAAAACCGCTTCCGGACCACCGCCGCCGGGGCCTTGCCTTGGCGGAAACCCGGGAGCTTCACGCGCCGGGAATACTGTTTGACGGCCTTTTCCTCGGCCAGTTGCACCCGGTCCACCGGCACGGTGACCTGGAGGGCCCGGGAGGCCGGGTCTTCAGCGGTCTTGATGACAGTGATCTCACTCATGGACAACAATTTACCCGCCCGACGGGAGGGGGGGCAACGTCGGGTCCGGGCGGGGACCCCCGGGGGTGAGAGCTGTGATGCGAACGGCGGGAGTCGAACCCGCACCCCTTGCGGGACAGGATCCTAAGTCCTGCGCGTCTGCCAGTTCCGCCACGTTCGCTGGTTCCGGCCGGGAGGCAACAGCCCAGGTCGCCGATCCACCCCCCGGTCGGACGACCGCGAGATCAGGTGCGTCCGACCACCACCGTTGCGCTCCGGTCGGCCTTCTTGTCCAGGTGGCCGAAGTCCTTGGTCGCCCGGTGGGTCGAAACGCCCAGGACCAGCAGACAGAGGGCCGCCAGTCCGTGCTTGGCCGAGGCGATGATGAAGCTGACCACCGTGATCCACCGCTCGTCCACGGCCCGGCTCTGACGAACCTGGACCGCATCAAGGGTAAAAGCCACGATAATGATCACCAGGGCGATCGCAGCGGCGAAGGACTTGAGGCTGACGACCCGCAACAACCAACGCCGCTCGGTGGCGTGGGCGCTGATGGCGACCAGCACCAGCCCCAGGATCGGGGTCAGGAGGAAGGTGGAGAGAATCCCGATGGCGCCATATCGCCAGTCTGCCGCGCCGGGCCGGAGCGGCCAGACGTTGCCCACGAAGTCGATGATCGGGATCACGATGAGGAACAGTCCAACGACGAGGATCGGGGTCGCGAGCCGCCGGGTGCTGTCCATGTGTCTGGGCCTCGGTGTGGGGCCGTAAGGGGGCCGGATGGGACGACGGGCGGCAATCAGAGACCGCCGCCCGTCATAACTAATGTACGGGATCGAGTCGCGCTAGGTGTTCTTCCGCCGCCGGCTCCGGAGCGAGGCGAGTCCGAGGCCCACCAGACCGGTGGCGAGGAGCCCCATGGTGGCCGGTTCCGGGACCACGGTCGGCGTGCCCGTCAGGAACTCCTGCTTGCCGCAGGTCGTCATTCCCTGAATCCCCTCACAGCCATTGGGATAGCCGATGGCCGGACCGTCCGCGACCCGATAATCGGTCAGGACGTAGACGTTGTCATAATTGTAGTTCTTGTAGTTGCTGCTCGCCCAGGCGAGGTAGCCATTGATCTTGTCATTGGGGCTGCCAGGCGTCACCGGACCGAGCCAGGGGATCGGGGACACCGGGATCGCGGCCAGGCTCCAAATCGCGTACTGGATGAAGCCCCATTCACTGTGATTGCCGGCCTGGAAGAGCGTGGTCAGTGCTGACATCTTGCGATATCGATCGAGCGAGCTGGAGAGCGGCCCCCACCGGGTCTTCTCAAGGCTGGTGTCGTCCGACAGGTCCGTCTGGAAGCCCGTGAAGTTCCCGGCATAGTTGTAGAAGTCGGTGCACCAGATCGAAACCGGTGCTCCATCCAGCTTGCCGGAATAGGTCCCGACCCGGAGGCCTCCGTAAGTGACACTTCCGCCACTGACGAAGGTGACGGCGTGCCCCCCGGTGAACTGGGCGTGGCCGGGTTGGGCCACCACGGCCAGCAGGAGAGCGAGAATGGCGGAGATGCGCTTCAGCATTGGACTCTCGTAGGTGCGAGTTGTCGCAGGTCTTTCTTGAGCCAACAGGGCTCACTGCCCAATAGCTGTGCAATGGGCGGGCCGTCAATCCTGGAAACGGTGCCTCCCAGGCCAGATCGGCGGTTGTGTTGTTAAGTTGTTCATTGTCAACGGTTTATGATCCTCATCCCGAGCTGTCGAGTTCCTTGACGGGTCCGGACCTAGGCCCTCTGGTGTGGCAGTGCAACAACACTTATGGGTGGGGACTCCCGGCACCCGTTATGTTTTCTCCCGGTTCCCGATCCCATGATCGGGCTGCACTTCACCTATTTCGGATGGGATACCTATGGTCAGGACGGTTCGCGTCGCAGGGTTGGTTAGTCTGGTGGTGTTCACCCTGGCAGGCTGCAGTCGGGCGGACAGCCGGCTCGAGAACTTGGCCTCGGGCATCTCCAGGGACAGCGTAATCGCGGTGATGGGTGCCATCCCGGAGGTGCCGACTCAGTACCTGATGAACGGGCAGTACATCGAGGCCATGGTCTACCGGCGGCCGGGCACGGAGGGTGACTTTGCCGCGCTGGCCCGAGGGGACCTGACTCCGGTCGTCCTGGTCAATGGCCTGGTGACTGGATGGGGATGGGCCCACTGGGATTCCGTGGCCACCCAGAATACCATCGAGGTGAGTCCCAAGCAGTAGCGGATCGTGCCCGACCCCGGGTCGATGTGAAGAGACCCCGTGGCATGCGCCACGGGGTCTCTCTGCATGCGGGAGCGGATGGGTTCCCTTGATCGGACCTATCGAATCCGGAGTCGGACCGCCCGACGGCCCGGGGTTCCATCGGGGAGACCTGGGTTGTACACCGTGAGGGTGACCACTCCGCCGGCACCAACCGACTTCAGGGCATTCCGGAGGTCCATTTCCGTCCGCACCGGAATGTTCTCCACCGCGACGATGATATCAGGGCTCTGGCTGGCCAGACCCTGGAGCCTGCCCTCGGCCGGGCCGTCCGGCTGGAGTTCACGGACCACGAGGCCGCGGAAATTGGGCTGGAGGTCGAGCTCCCGGATCCAATCCTGGGTCACCGGTTCAACGGTGACCCCGACATCGTTGATCACCGAACCACCGGCGGCTTCATCCGGCGGAGTCGGGGTGGCTTCGGCCGTGACCTCCGGGGTGCTCTCCTGAGCGACGAGCCGCACCTCCACGGTCTTCCGGATCCCCCCCTTGCGAGCCACTTCCACCTTGACGGATTCCCCAGGGCGACGGAAGCCGACTTCCTGTTGCAGCTGGGCGGTGTATTCCATCGGTTTGCCATCGATCGAGAGGATCACGTCACCCTCCTCAAGGCCGGCCCGCCTGGCGGGTGAGGTGGCACTGGTGAAGCCTGAAACCATCACCCCCCGGATCTGCTTGAGGCCGACGTATTCGGCATCCTCGGCGGTGGCGTCGATGACCTGCACCCCCAAGGCGGCCCTCTGGACCTTCCCGTTGGCGACGATCTGTTCCATGACGCGGCGCGCCAGGTCAATCGGGATGGCGAAGCCGTACCCGACATAGGTGCCCGTCTGGCTGGCGATGGCGCTGTTGATACCGATCACCTCGCCCCGGACGTTGAGCAGGGGGCCACCGGAGTTGCCCGGGTTGATGGCCGCGTCGGTCTGGATGAAGTCCTGAATGCTGGTATTGCGGGTCCCCGGCAGCGCCAAGCGGCCGCGGCCCTTGGCGGAGACGATACCCGAGGTGACCGTGAAGGTCAGGTTCTCACCCAACGGGTTCCCCACCGCGAGCACCCACTCGCCGACTCGGACCGCGTCACTCTGACCGAGGGTGGCCGCCGGGAGGTTCTTGGCGTCGATCTTGATGACCGCCAGGTCGGTCAGCGGGTCGTTGCCCACCACCTTGGCCTGGAAGGTCCGATGGTCGAGCAACTGGACCTCCACCTTGTCCGCACCGTCCACCACGTGGTTGTTGGTCAGGATGTAGCCATCCGGGGAGACGATGAAGCCGGAGCCACTCCCTTCCTGGCGCTGGGGGCCCTGCGGCCCGAAGAACTGCTCGAACCCGGGTGGCACCTGTCGGGTCATGCTGGGCGTGGTCGTGCGCTTCGAGGTGATGAAGACGACGCTGGGCCGGACGGTCTCTACCACGGCGGCAAGGGCGTCGCTGAGGTCGGAAAGCGGCTGGGCGCCCGGGTTGTGCTTGGCTGCCGAGGTCTGGGTCGGGATGACCGGGGTGCCGGTTCCGTCCTGGGCCTGCATGTTCCGGGGCAGGTCAAGGAGTCCCGCAAAGAAGAGCCCCAGCACGAAGGCCAGAGATACCAGGGCGCCGAATTTGAGCCAGTTGAGTGATCGATCGGACATAGGTCTACCCGGGCTGCGGTCGAAGGAAGAACATCCGTATCAATATAGCAGGGATGCGCGGGCGAGTTCCCCCGTCGCATCCCCTTTCTCTCTCCGGGATCAGGCCTTCTTGTCGTCCACGATCTCGTAGTCGGCCTCGACCACCTCTTCCTTGGCCGGCTCGGCATCGGCTGGCGGCGCCCCGTCGGCCCCACCCGACTGGGCGTCCGAGGTGCCTGAGGCCGCCTGATAGAGCGAGGCGCCGGCCGCACTGTAGGCCGCGTTCAACTCGTCGAGCGCGGTCCGGATGCCCGCCGGGTCGCCGGTCCGAAGTGCCTGCTTGCCGGCCTCAACCGCCCCGTCAAGCCGACTCTTGGCATCGGCCGCCAGGCGATCGACCCACTCCTTGGAGTCCTTCTCGACCTTGTACACCAACCCGTCGAGTTGATTCCGGGCATCGACTTCATCGCGCCGCGCCTTGTCTTCGCTGGCGTGGGACTCGGCCTGTTTCACCATCCGGTCGATGTCCGAGTCGGACAGCCCGCTCGAGGCCTCGATCCGGATCTTCTGCTCCTTGCCCGTCGCCTTGTCCTTGGCCGAGACGTGCAGGATGCCGTTGGCGTCGATGTCGAACGTCACCTCGACCTGGGGCATGCCCCGCGGTGCCGGCGGAATGCCGGTGAGTTGGAACTTGCCGATCGTCCGGTTGTCGGAGGCCATCTGCCGCTCACCCTGCAGCACGTGGATTTCCACCGTCGTCTGGTTGTCTTCCGCGGTGCTGAAGACTTCGGACTTCTTGGTCGGGATGGTGGTGTTGCGGGAGATCAGGACCGTGGTGACGCCACCCAGGGTCTCGATCCCCAGCGACAGCGGGATCACGTCGAGGAGCAGGACGTCCTTGACTTCACCGCCCAGCACTCCGCCCTGAATCGCGGCGCCGATCCCGACGACTTCGTCGGGATTGACCGACCGGTTGGGCTCCTTGCCGAAAAAGTCCTTGACGATCTGCTGGATCTTGGGAATCCGGGTGGAGCCGCCGACCAGGATCACTTCATCGACCTCGGAGGGCTTGAGGCCGGCATCCTTGAGCGCCTTCTCCATCGGCTCGATGGTGCGCTGGATCAGGTCGTCCACCAGCTGCTCGAACTTGGCGCGGGAGAGACTCAGGTTCAGGTGCTTGGGGCCTGACTGGTCCGCGGTGATGAACGGGAGGTTGACGTCGGTCTGCTGGGTGCTCGACAACTCCATCTTGGCCTTTTCGGCGGCTTCCTTGAGTCGCTGGAGGGCCATCGGGTCCTTCGAGAGATCGATCCCCTGGTCCTTCTTGAACTCCGTCACCAGCCAGTCGATCAGCCGCTGATCGAAGTCATCCCCGCCGAGGTGGGTGTCGCCGTTGGTGCTCTTGACCTCGAAGACGCCATCGGCCAGCTCGAGGACCGAGATATCGTAGGTGCCGCCGCCCAGGTCGAAGACCGCGATCTTCTCTTCCTTCTTCTTCTCGAGGCCGTAGGCCAGCGCCGCAGCGGTCGGCTCGTTGATGATCCGGAGCACTTCGAGCCCGGCGATCTTCCCGGCATCCTTGGTGGCCTGCCGCTGGGCATCGTTGAAGTACGCCGGGACCGTGATGACCGCCTTGTCCACCGTGGTGCCGAGATAGTCCTCGGCGGTCTGCTTCATCTTCTGGAGGATCATCGCAGAGATCTCGGGCGGGCTGTACGCCTTGCCCTGGATCTCCACCGATGCCAGCCCGTTGGGGCCGGTGGACACGTTGTACGGCACCCGGGAGGTCTCTTCCTTGATCTCATCGGTCCGCCGGCCCATGAACCGCTTGATCGAGAAGATGGTCTGCCGCGGGTTGGTCACCGCCTGCCGTTTGGCCACCTGGCCGACCAGTCGCTCGCCGTCCTTGGTAAAGGCCACCACCGACGGGGTGGTGCGGCCACCCTCCGCGTTGGGGATGACGATCGGGTCGCCGCCCTCCATCACCGCCACGACGGAGTTGGTGGTGCCGAGGTCGATCCCGATGATCTTCGAAGCCATGACAGGTCCTTGGTGCAGGGGTGAACGAGTGACTGACAGCGCCCGTACGGTCTGCCAGTGTCCTGTGATTCAGCCTGTGACGAGGCAACGAGTGTACCGCCATTTCACGCCATTATGGCAGTCCAGGAAGCGATGTCAGGGGGCTTCACCGCCGAGCCTGGCGGCCCAGCCCCGCCAGGCAGGGTTCGAGGGGTCGCCTCCCATGACCTCCTGCAGTACCCCCCTGGCCCTCTCCACCTCCCCGCGCTCCACCAGGTAGCTCATCAGCGTCTCCGCCAGGCTCTGGTTGCGGGGGTGTCGCCGCCTTGAGGCGTGAAGCGCGGCGATGGCCTCCAACGGCCGTGCCAGATCGTGAAGTGCGATGGCGTGGACGAGGCTGTAGCGGGCCGACGCCCGGTCCAGCCGGGCCGCTTCGGCCAGCGCGGCCAGGGCCGCCGGTCGGTTGCCCGAGCGGACCAGAGCCAGGCCCAGGGCGTGGGCGATGGCGGCCTCCTTCGGATGTCGTCGACCGGCCGTCTGGAGCACGGCGAGGGCGGCGCTATCCTGTCCGATACTGCGATGCAGGTCAGCCAGGTTCACCCAGGATGGCGCCCAGGTGGAATCCCGCTCGATGGCCACCAGCAGGGCTTCGATGGCTCCGGGAATGTCTCCCTGCTCGGCTCGGAGTGTTCCGCGATCGGCCCAACTCTCCGGCCGGTCGGCCAGAAAGTCCAGGCTGACCAGATACTCGGCGAGCGCCGTCTCCCGGGCGGCCTGTTCCTCCGGCCCCAGCAGGCCGGCCGGGGCGCCCGCCAGGCCGCGCGCTGCCTCCAGCCTGACGAGCCGAATCGGGTCGCGGAGATGTGGAGTCAGCAGGGAGAGTCGCTCGGCGACCGGAACATTCGTGGCGACCAGTTGGGCGGCAGCCGCCCGGACCAGGGGATCCCGGTCGGAAAGTGCGGCCGTGACCTCAGGCAGACTCCCCGACCCGGGGACGGTTTGCAGGCGGAGCAGGGTGCTCGCTCGCACGATCGGCGGCTGCAGCGGATCGCGAAGGAGCGCCGCCAACAGGCGACCGGATCCCCCGGATTCCTGCATCGCGAACGCCTCGGCAAAGGTCTGGAATCCGCCTGGGTTACGCCCAAGGTGGTGCTTCAGTTGGGTCGCTGCCCAGCTTGCCGGGCGGTCGGTGTGACAGGCCGTGCAGGTGTTGGGCGCCCCGGTCAGCTCGGACAGGTCGGGCCGGGGTACCCGGAAGGCATGATCGTGCCGCGGGTCCACCACCATGTACCTCACGGTGGGCATGTGGCAGGCCACGCAGTCGGCTCCGGGGCTTTCGGGCTGGTGCAGGTGATGGCCGGTAGTGGCATACCGCGCAGAGCTGTGGCACCGGGCGCAGATCCGGGACCCGGGCGCTCTGAGCTTGCCACCGTGGGGCTCGTGACAGTCCGAGCAGGTCACCCCGGCGGAGTACATCCGGCTCTGGAGGAACGAGCCCCAGGTGTAGACCTCCTCCCGCATCTGTCCGTCCGGGTGGTACAACCCCGGTTCAACGACCGCGGGACGGAAGCCGTCGAGCAGGGGATCGCCCGAGTGAACGGCATCGGTCAACTGGCCCCGGCGGGCGTGGCACCGGGCGCAGGTGTCGATCTCCCGTTCGGTGATCCGGGGGGCACTCCGGATTGGTTTGCCACTCGATGGGTTTGCTGTCCAGGAGACGCCGCGCCGTTCATCGAGCAGGGTCACCAGGCCCAGGTCCTGGTACCGACTGGCCACCCCATCCCTTTCTCGGGCATTCGCCCAGGCAAGGTGGTTGGATCCGGGTCCGTGGCAGGCTTCGCAGCCGACACCGATCTCCGACCAGGTCGTCGTGTAGCCTGCGGTACTGTCGTTCCATCCCTTTCGCAGATTGGTGGAGTGACAGTCGGCGCATTGGTGGTTCCAGGTCTGCTGATATCCGGTCCAGTGGAACGGGTCGCCGGCGGTCGGGGGACGATCCGGTGACAGGGCAAACCACCGCTGTCCACCCTGGTCCGCGGGGCGGCTGTCCCACGCGATCCCGAACGACTGGAGTCGCCCTCCCGGCATGGGGATGAGGTACTGCTGGAGCGGTTCGACCCCGAAGGTATGGCTGATCTCGAATTCGGCGGACCGCCCATCGGATCCCTCGGTCCGGACCAGGAATCGACCGTCCCGGCGGAAGAAGGTGGTGGTGACCCCGGCAATCCGGAGGGAAGCGTTGGCGAAGTTGCCGAGGACCGTGCTGTCGGTGGCCGGCTGGGTTGCCCGGGCGTGCTGGGAGGGTTGCCACGCGGCAAAGACCTCAGCGTGGCAATCCGCACAGGCCGGACTGCCAACCCAGGTCCCCTCGTCAGCTGGCCGGACCAGGGCGGTCCCCCCGCAGGCGGTGGCGAGGGTGGCCGCGGCCACGAGGGCGTTCACCCGTCCCGCAGGGCCACCCACCCGAGTGGTCAGCTTGCCGCCGTCTCCCGATGGAGTTCCCGTCCGATCCGGCAGACGACCTCCGGGCAGGCGGCGATGTCCTCGGTCCCGGTATTGAAATTGACGACACAGGCCCGGAGGACGTAACGGCCGGCAATCACCGCATTCGAGACGAAAAGCTCGCCGCCCTCCTGGAGCCGCTCGACCAACTGGGCGTTCAGGGTGTTGAGGTACTGCTCGGCGCCCGACGCGGTCCGGTCGAAGCCTTTCGGGATGAAACGGAAACAGGTGATCGAGAGATTGTGCAGGACGGCCTCCAACTCCTCGTGCCGGTCGGCCAGGTCGTACAGCTGGCGGGCCAGCGCGACGTCATCGGCGATCATCCGCTGGTATCCGCGGCGGCCCGCCTGCTGGAGCGCGAGCCAGACCTTGAGGGCCCGGAAGCCGCGGGAATTCTGGAAGCCGTACTCGACGAGGTTGAGAGGGGCCTCTCCGCCGACCTCGTCCATCCGGTAGTACTCGGGATGGTAGCTGAACGCGTCGCGCAGCGTCGCGGCGTCCCGCACCAGGACCGCACCCGCCTCGAGCGGGGCGTAGAGCCACTTGTGCGGATCGAGCGCCACGGAATCGGCCTCCCGCAGGCCAAGCAGGTCGGCCGACGCATCCGGGAGGCAGGCGGCCAAGGCCCCGTAGGCCCCATCCACATGGAACCAGAGATCGTGGGTCCGACAGATCTCGGCGATGGCCGGCAGCGGGTCGATCGAGCCGGTCCCGACCGAACCAGCCGTGCCAACGACCAGGAAGGGCAGGTCCCCGTTGGCGCGGTCTTCGGCGATGGCGGCGGCCAGCAAATCGACTCGCATCCGTTCCTGGTCGTCCACCGGGATGTAGCGAACCTGGCGGGTCCCGAGACCAAACAGATCGGCGGCCTTTTGAATCCAGGTGTGGGTGGCGGCCGAGGCGTAGGCCCGGAGGGGAGGTCGGGAACCGAGGCCCTCGACCCGGATCCCGGATCCGGCCTTGGCGTACCGGCCCGCCAGGAACCCGACGAAGTTGGCCATGTTCCCACCGCTGACCAGCAGACCCCCGCAGTTGGTGGGGTACCCGACCAGGTCGGCGATCCACCGGATGGTCTGGGCTTCGATCTCGGTGGCCATCGGCCCCAGGATGAAGGCGCCGACATTGGGGTTGAGCCCCGACGCCAGCAGATCACCCAGGATGCCGATCGGACTCGGCGGGGCGGTGATGTAGCCCCAGAATCGTGGATGCGCGTTGTAGAGCGAGTGGGGAATGAGCAGGCTGGAGGCGCGGGCGAGAATGGCGTCCGGGGCGGTGCCCTGTTCCGGCAGCGGCTGCTGGCCGAGAATCGAGCGAATGGTGGAAGGGGGCTCGCCCGCGGTGACCGGTCGGGAAGCCATCGTCGACTGGAGATCGGCGATCCGGTCCACCAGCTGGTGGCCCAGCCGCCGGAACTCGTCGGCCGGGATGGCGAGGGGAACTTCACGTGCTGGGTGAGAAGTCATGGGTTCGGCGGGGTTCGGGTCAGCCCTCGACATGGCGGCGGAGGAGAGTCACACCGGAAAACCGGAAGAACTCCTCTCGTTTCCTGGCCGGGGCAAAGGAATTGAGGAAGGCAAAGACCCGGGCAAACCGCATGTGCCGTCCGATCCGGATCGACTCATGGAACATGGACCGCCATTCGAGCTCCTGCCACCCCAGCGGCTCGAAGAACGCGGTGCTTTCCGGCGGGGCGAACTTGAACCGGGCGTTGCCGGCCTTCAGGGTCGGCCCCCACGACTTCTCCAGGAACTGGAGCAGGCCGGGGCTGGCCAGGTCGGTCAGCCAGAGCAGCACCGCAGGCAGGGCCGCCAGGTCACGGGCCAGCCGGGCCACCTGGTCGGGCTCCAGGTAGACCAGCAAGCCCTCGGTGATGACCACCGCCTTGGTAGCGCCGGCGGTGGCCTGATCCAGGGCCTGGCGACGGGCGTCCGCATCCGCCAGGTCGGCCACCAGCTGGGTCAACCCACAGCGCGGTATCGCGTCCACCATCTGGCGCTGCTTCCACTCCATCAGGTCAGGCAGATCGACTTCGATCCAGCGAAGTGCGTTGGGCAGGTCGAGCCGCCATGGTCGGGTGTCAAGCCCGGCAGCCAGGTTGACCACGGTGTCGACGCCCTCCTCGATGACCCGCAAGATGATCTCGTCCATCAGGACAGTGCGGGCCACCATCGGCCAGGCGGTGCTCTGGCCACCCGGGATCCCGTCCACGATGGCCTGGCCCACGTCCCCGGCGAGGCGCCGGGCATGGGGGTCGTGGAACAGCGCATCGGGCCGTTCCGATTCCCCGGCCCGATAGGCCGCGACCCACCGGGCGGTGTCCGAGATATGGCTGACGAGGGGGCGCTCGTTCATCGGGTTCCATTCCATGATTCGTGGTCCCCCATCGGGGGGGACCGAAATGCCGGGCGCTGGTGCCAGCGAAACTACCCCCGCGCGGCCATATATTCACCCCATGCTGCCGATCCGGGACGATAACCCGACCTACCTCAAGCCCGTGGTTACCCTGCTGCTGATCGGCCTGAATTTCGCGGCCTGGTTGCTGGTCCAGGGCCTCGGGTCCGATCCGGCCCTGCCAGAATCGATCTGCCGGCTGGGGCTGATTCCCGGCGAGCTGCTGCAGACCGCTCCGGTGGGGAGTGGTTTTCAGATCAGTCCGGGCGTGGGGTGCCTCATCACGGCTGATCCCGGCTGGTACACCCTCATCAGCTCGATGTTTCTCCACGGCGGCTGGCTCCACCTGCTCGGCAACATGTGGTTTCTGTGGGTGTTCGGGAATAATGTCGAGGACTCGATGGGGCACGGCCGGTTCGCCGTGTTTTACCTGCTCACGGGTGTTCTGGGTGCGGCCACCCAGGTCGTCCTCCAGCCCACCAGCATGGTCCCGATGGTCGGGGCCAGCGGGGCGATCAGCGGGGTGATGGGGGCGTACATCGTCCTCTACCCTCGGGTCCGGGTGCACATGCTCACCTTCTTCATCCTGCCGTTCCGGTTCGTGGTCCCAGCCTGGGTAATGCTGGGCTACTGGTTCCTGCTCCAGTTGGTCGGAACCATCCCGGCGGTGGCCAGCGAAGGCGGTGGGGTGGCGGTCGCGGCCCACGCCGGCGGGTTTGCCGCCGGCATGGTGCTGATCGGTCTGTTCAAGGATCGCGGCCTGATTGCCCAGCGGAATCAGGCGCTCCGCTGGTCAGGCTGGCGGGTGTAGCCCGGGCGGCGGCGGCGCCGCCCGGCTCCCCCCGTGACTGGAGGCCTTGTATCTCTAAATCTGCGTTCTGCTGTAGTTTCTCGATAGGGTGGTAACCCGTTCCGCCTTGTATCTCTAAATCTGCGTTCTGCTGTAGTTTCTCGATAGGGTGGTAACCCGTTCCGCCTAGGGGCTTCGAGCCCGTACCCTAGCCTGGGTGCCACCTGCTGTTGGTCGCCGAGAGCCCGAACAGTTGCCGGGGGGTCTGACCCCGCATCACGCAAGGTTGGGCCACGCCGATCGTTCCTTTGCCGGAGACGCCTCATGGACCACTTCATCGGCATTGATGTCGCCAAGGCGACGCTCGACATTGCGTCACTGCCCGACGGCGAGAGCTGGACCGTCACGAATGATGATTCCGGCCTCGCGGAGCTCATCCCGCGCCTGGTCGCCCTCGCCCCGGTCCTCGTCGTGATGGAAGCGACGGGTGGCTTCGAGACACCGGCGGCGATCGCCCTCGCGCACACGGGTCTCCCTGTGGCCATCGTCAATCCGCGCCAGGTGCGCGATTTCGCCAAGGCCATGGGGCGGCTCGCCAAGACGGATGCCCTCGATGCCGGCCTGCTCGCGGATTTCGCCCAGCGCGTGCGTCCTGAACCCCGCCCGCTCCCCGATGAGGCCGCGCAGCTTCTGGAAAGCCTGCTGACGCGCCGTCGACAGATCGTGGATATGCTCACCGCCGAGAAGAACCGGCTCGGCTTCGCGCGTGGCCCCGTCAGGCGCGACATCACCCAGCACATCCGCTGGCTCGAGAAGCGCCTCAGCGCTGTCGACGGCGACTTGCAGGATGCGGTCACGGCGAGCCCGCTGTATCACGCGAAGGCGCAACTACTCCGCAGTGTGCCTGGCGTGGGGCAGGTGACCACCTTCACCCTTTTGGCCACGCTCCCGGCACTCGGACACCTCTCCCGCCACCAGATCGCCGCCCTCGTCGGGGTGGCCCCGATGAACCGGGACAGCGGCACCAGGCGGGGCAAGCGGATGGTCTGGGGGGGCCGCGCCCCGGTCCGCGCCGTCCTGTACATGGCCGCCCTGGTCGGTATCAAGCACAACCCGGTGCTCCGGGTCTTCTATGAGCGGCTCCGCGCGGCGGGCAAGCCCTTCAAGGTGGCGGCCACCGCGTGCATGCGAAAACTCCTCACCATCCTCAACGCCATGCTGAAACACCACCGCCGCTGGGATGCACAATACGCTTGACTTTCGAGACAGTTGCTAGGGTGTCGGGGTGGCCGGCACCTCAAGGAACGCGATGTGGTAGCTGATGCGCCACTGACCATCTGTTCCCAACCGGTACTCGGCCGCCCACCGCCAGTTGTCAGTCCGGGTTGTGCCGTTCACCTCGTTGTCGAACGAGGCGGTTCCACCCGCGGTGGCCACGGTCGGGGCAGAGGCCCCGGCAGAGGTAACCATGATCTCCGCCCGGGTGACCTTCTGGGTGGAGAAGAAGCCGCCAAACAGCGCCTCGAGGTTGGCCCGCCCGGTTGTCGTGGGCATGCCGTCGAGTGCGGCGGTGGCATCCTCGGTGTAGTGCTGCCCCACGGCCGCGGCGTCCCCGGCCAGTTCGGCCGCCTCGAAGCTGTCACCTGCGGCCTGCAGCGCGGCGTGGACCGTGGCAGAATCGGGAAGCACCGCCGTGGCGGTTTGCCCCGCCGGTTGGCAGGCCGCCGTGATCAAGGCCAGGCCGCCGAGGATGGACAGGATGGATCGTGTCATGTCAGTCTCCTTTCCTCAGCGGGCGACGGTGGAGTCGGTGAACGCCATCAGGTACATGATCCGCCACTGGCCATCAGGCTCGCGGACGAGGGCGCCAGCGAACCGGCCGTACTCGGTCATCGGCTTGCCGGTCGCGGCTGGGTTCCCCGTCGGGACCGTCGCCTCTCGGTACCGGCCCGCATGGTGGACCAGGCCCTCCCCCACGACATGGGTGTATTCAGGCGTCACCGAGAACTCCGTCGTGCGGGTGGTAGTGAACAGTTCCCCGAGCAGTTTCGTCAGGGCCGGCTTGTCCATCGGCGGAAAGCCCTTCACATCGACCGTGGCCAAGTCGCTGTAGAGGGCCATCACTCCCTCGAGGTTCGTCGCGAGAACGGCGTCGCCGTAGCTGGACCAGAGCGCCGAAGCGGCCGCCTCATGGGCCGCCGTGTCCATCGGCGGCGGGGCCTCAGCGGCTGGGGTACAGCCGACGGCGAGGGCCATTGCCGATCCGGCGGTGACCAGGTGGAGCAAACTTCGTCGGTTCATAACACCTCCAGGAAGGGGATCGGACTCTCCTTGAATTGTACCCCTGCTGAGCGGCTGCGCCACCCGGGCCTGCTCCTCCAGATCCGGGCTCCCGCGCAGTCCGCAACCCGTTGGCATGACAACCCCTTCCTTCCGCGCTACCATTTAGCCATGACCAGCACCAGAAGCGCCGCCCGCTACGGCGCCGGTCGGGGGCAGCGGGCCGCCCTTCCGGAGCCCCCGGCCGCCTCCTTTCCCAGGAATCCGGGGATTCCCCTGGATCTGTCCTGGGTCAGAGAGGTCCGCGTCAACCGGAGCGCGGTCGAACGCCGGGCGGCGACGATCGGCACCCGGCGCCCCGTGAAGAAGGAATGGCAGCTGGCCTGGCTGCTCCGGGCCATCACCCTGATCGACCTGACCACCCTGTCGGGGGATGACACCGCCGGTCGGGTCCGACGGCTTTGTGGCAAGGCCCGGACGCCGGTACGCCGGGATCTGCTGCAAGCGCTGGGTGCCGAATCTCTGGATATCAAGGTGGCTGCCGTCTGCGTGTATCACTCCTTCGTGGAGACGGCCGTCGAGGCGCTCAAGGGGAGCGGGATTCCGGTGGCGGCGGTGAGCACCGGCTTTCCGGCGGGCCTGTCACCCCTCGACACCAGGCTCCGGGAAATCGAGGCCTCGGTCTCCGCCGGCGCCCAGGAAATTGATATCGTCATCACCCGGTCCCATGTCCTGACCGGCAACTGGCCCGCCCTGCATGACGAGGTCCGGGCGTTCAGGGAGGCGTGCGGCGAGTCGCACCTCAAGACCATCCTCGGCACCGGGGATCTGGGCACTTTGCGCGATGTGGCCCGGGCCAGCGTGGTCTGCATGATGGCCGGCGCCGACTTCATCAAGACCTCGACCGGCAAGGAGCCGGTCAATGCCACCCTCCCGGTGGGACTGGTCATGGCCCGGGCGATCCGGGAGTTCCGGGCCCGGACGGGGCATACGATCGGTCTCAAGCCCGCCGGTGGGATCCGGACCGCCAAGCAGTCGCTTGAGTGGCTGGCGATGATCAAGGAGGAGCTGGGGGACCGGTGGTTGCGGCCCGACCTCTTCCGCTTCGGCGCCAGCACCCTGCTGGCCGACATCGAACGACAACTGGAACACGGCGTCACCGGCGCCTACTCCGCCTATCACCGTCACCCGGTCGGGTGAGCGAGGAACGCTGATGCCCAGTATCCCCGAGTTGTTTGCCACAATGGAGTGGGGCCCGGCGCCGGAAACCGCCGGGCAGGCCGAGGCGTGGCTCGACCGGCACGGGCGGAAGTTCGGCCACTGGATCGGCGGCGGCTGGGTGGAGCCCTCCGGCAAGGAGTGGTTCGAGACCATCAACCCGGCCAACCGGGAGGCCCTGGCGCAAGTGGCTCAGGGGAGCGCTGCCGACGTGGATCGCGCGGTGCGGACCGCCCGGGAAGCGCAGCAGGCGTGGTGGGCGCTGGGGGGGCATGGCCGGGCACGCCACCTCTATGCCGTCGCCCGCCAGATTCAGCGCCAGAGCCGGCTCTTCGCGGTGGTGGAATCGCTCGACAACGGCAAGCCGATCCGGGAGTCGCGCGACATCGACATTCCGCTGGTCGCCCGCCACTTCTACCACCACGCCGGGTGGGCCCAGTTGCTGGAGCGGGAACTTCCCGGCTATGGGCCCGTGGGCGTGGTCGGCCAGATCATTCCGTGGAACTTCCCGCTCCTGATGCTGGCCTGGAAGATCGCTCCGGCGCTCGCGACGGGGAACACCGTGGTGCTCAAGCCGGCCGAGTTCACCTCGCTGACGGCACTGCTCTTTGCGGAACTGTGCGGTGACGCCGGGCTGCCGCCCGGGGTGGTCAACATCGTGACCGGAGAGGGTGCCACTGGCGCGGCCCTGGTCGACCATCCCGATGTCGACAAGATCGCCTTCACCGGTTCCACCGAGGTGGGCCGGATCATCCGGGCGGCCACGGCGGGGAGTGGCAAGAAGCTCTCGCTCGAGCTGGGCGGGAAGTCGCCGTTCATCGTGTTCGACGATTCCGACCTCGACAGCGTGGTCGAGGGGGTGGTGGACGCGATCTGGTTCAACCAGGGTCAGGTCTGCTGTGCCGGATCCCGCATCCTGGCGCAGGAGGGAATCGCGGAGAGTCTGGTGGCCCGGCTCAAGGTCCGGATGGAGACGCTCCGGGTGGGGGACTCGCTCGACAAGGCCATCGACATCGGAGCGATCGTGGCCCCGGTCCAGTTGGAGCGGATCGAAGCGCTCGTGGCGCAGGGCAAGGAGGAGGGTGCCGAGTGCTGGCAGCCCAGCTGGAGCTGCCCCACCGAGGGCGTCTTCTATCCGCCGACCTTGTTCACCGAGGTGTCACCGGCGGCGACCATCGCGCAGGTCGAGATCTTCGGTCCGGTGGTGGTGCTGATGACCTTTAGGACGCCCGACGAGGCGGTGGAACTGGCCAACAACACCCGGTACGGGCTGGCGGCCAGCATCTGGACCGAGAACATCAACACTGCGCTCGACATCGCGCCGCGGGTCCAGGCCGGGACGGTCTGGATCAACTGTACCAATGTGTTTGACGCCGCCTCCGGTTTCGGGGGCTATCGGGAGAGCGGGTTCGGGCGCGAAGGTGGCAAGGAAGGTCTCTGGGAGTACCTGGTACCGCTGACCTCGCCCTCGGCGCCCATCCTCTCGCCGCCCGCGGGCGGTGAAGCGGTGCTTCGGGAGGGAGTGGATCGGACCGCCAAACTCTACATCGGGGGCAAGCAGGCCCGGCCCGATGGCGGGTACAGCCGGATGATCCACGACTTTGCGGGTGGGGCGGTCGCCGAGGTGGGCGAGGGGAATCGCAAGGACATCCGGAATGCAGTGGAGGCGGCCCGCAAGGCGGAGCGGGGCTGGGCCACGGCCACGGCGCACCTTCGGGCTCAGGTTCTCTACTTTCTGGCCGAGAATCTGAGTATTCGGGCGACCGAGTTGACTGCCCGGATTGCCGGTCTCACGGGGGTGTCCGAAGCCGAGGCACGTCGAGAGGTCGAAGCCGCCGTCTCCCGGACCTTTGGATATGCCGCATGGGCCGACAAGTGGGAAGGAGCCGTCCACCAGACGCCGTTCAGGAACGTGACCCTGGCGATGCCGGAGCCGATCGGCGTGATGGGTGTGGTCTGCCCCGAAGCGCCCTCCCTGCTCGGATTGCTCGCTACCATCCTGCCGCCGATCGCGATCGGGAATACCGTGGTGGCGATCCCATCGGAGCGCTGGCCGCTGCTGGCGACCGATTGCTATCAGCTGTTCGACACCTCCGATATTCCGGCCGGCGTCATCAACCTGGTGACCGGGTCGCGCGATGGTCTGGCGGCCGTGCTCGCGGCCCACGACGACGTGGACGGGATGTGGTACTGGGGTGCGGCGGAGGGCGGTGCCGATGTCGAACGACGGTCATCCGGCAACATGAAGCGGACCTGGGTGGATCATGGGAAGGGTCGGGACTGGTTCGCGCCCTCCTCCGAAGGACCCGAATTTCTCCGGCAGGCCACCCAGGTCAAGAACATCTGGATCCCCTACGGCGCCTGACTGGTTCTAGGCTTCCCGATACACCCAGGCCCCGAGCACGCCCGCCAGGATCATTTCCAGGAGACCGGTGGCGCCCCACATGACCAGGAGTCTCACCGGATAGAGCCCGATCATCCGGTAACCGATCAGGGCCAGGAGCCAGCCGCCGACCCAGAGGCCGATCGCCACGATTACCGCGGTCCGTGGTCCCGGGCCGAGCCGAGGCCGGGCGAGCGCATAGAAGAAGACCACCGACAGGCCGGCCAGCAGCGACACCACGAGGGTCAGGGCGATCATCGAGGGCGACATCTCCATCCCCAGTCCGTGGCTGGCCAGAATGGCCGTCATCTGGTCCACGTAGAGGAGGCCGAACGCACCCTCCAACACCCAGATGAGCGTCCCGGCGGCGGCGGCGCCTGCCAGCAATCTCCCGGCATTGATACCCCCCATGAGACCTCCCGGCGATGAGTGAGGGAATCCCTACGATATCCGCGAAGCGGGAGCTTGGCTACTCCTCGGACTCGGACCAGGTCCCGTGCTTGATCGACTTGCCCTCCACCAGGAAGACCACGTCTTCGGCGATATTGGTGGCCAGGTCGGCCACCCGTTCCAGGTTGCGGCTGGTAGAGGTGAGTTCCATCCCGTCGCTGATGGTCGTGGGGTTCTCCATCATGTGGGTCAGCACGATCCGGAACACCGACCGGTGCAGGGCATCGACCCGGTCATCCCGGAGGCAGACGTCCCGGGCGGCCGCGGAATCCCGGCGAATGAAGGCCTCCACCGCATCGCCCAGCATGGCCCGGGTGAGCCGCGCCATCTCGACCAGCTCGGGTTCCGGCGCGATGGCACGTCCCTTGGAAAACCGGATGGCCGCCTCGGCGATGTTGACGGCGTGATCCCCGACCCGCTCCAGGTCGTTACTGATCTTGAGGGTGGCGGTCAGCATCCGGAGGTCGCCCGCCATCGGCTGCTGCAAGCGCGAGCAGTCGCATGCACTCCTCCTCGACCTCCATCTCCTGCCGGTCGATCTCCCGATCGCCGGCCACCACCTGCTCCGCCCGGTCCACGTCCCGGGTCAGCAGGGCGCCGACGCGCCATGGCGAGTGCGGCCTCCGCGTCACCTGCCATGGCGACCAGCCGGGTCTGCAAGTCCGTCAACTGGTCGTGAAAATGCCGGTGCGGCTGGCTCATCCGAATCTCCCGGTGATATAGGCCTCGGTCCGCTCGTGGGCCGGGCTGGTAAAGATGGTGGTGGTGGGACCGTACTCCACCAGCCGACCGCCGTCGAAGAAGCCGGTCGTGTCCGAGACCCGCGCCGCCTGCTGCATATTATGGGTCACGATCAGAATCGTATAGTCCTGCTTGAGAGCCACGATCAATTCCTCGATCCGCTGGGTGGCGATCGGGTCGAGCGCCGCGCAGGGCTCGTCCATCAGCAGCACCTGGGGCTCGTTGGCCAGGGCCCGCGCGATGCACAGCCGCTGCTGCTGCCCTCCCGACAGATCCGGTCGCCGGGTCGTGGAGCCGGTCTTTCACTTCATCCCAGAGTGCCGCCCGGCGGAGGCACCGCTCCACCAGGGCCGGCCGATCGCGCCGGGAGCCGAGCCGGTTGAGGGTCGGCCCGTAGGCCACGTTGTCGAAGATCGACTTGGGGAAGGGGTTGGGTCGCTGGAAGACCATTCCCACCTGGAGCCGGAGGTCCACCAGATCGGTACCGGCTCGAACACCGAAATCCCTCTCGACCACCAGATCGCCGTGATACCGGGTGTCGAGGTGATCAGATCGTTGAGCCGGTTGATCGACCGGAGAAAGGTGGACTTGCCGCACCCCGACGGCCCGATGATCGCGGCCACCGAACGGCGCGGCACCGTGAAGCTGACATCCTCCAGGATCCGGGCCGCTCCATAGGCCAGCCCGAACGCCCGGGCCTCGAACGCGGCGGGTTCGGGGGTGATCATCCGAACCGTCCGGTGATGTAGGCCTCGGTACGGGGCTCGGTCGGGCTGGTGAAGAGCCGGTCGGTCGGCGGCGTGCTCGATCAGCTTCCCCGAGATAGAAGAAGGTGGTCGAGTCGGAGACCCGGGCGGCCTGCTGCATGTTGTGGGTCACGATGACGATCGTGAAGTGCTGCTTGAGCTGGTACAGCAATTCCTCGATCCGCTGGGTCGCGGACGGGTCGAGCGCCGAGGTGGGCTCGTCGAGCAGGATGACCTCCGGCGCCGGGCGCGATGGTCCGGGCGATGCAGAGCCGTTGCTGCTGGCCGCCTGAGAGCGCCATGGCGCTGCCGTCGAGTCGATCCTTGACCTCATCCCACAAGGCGGCCTGCCGGAGCGCGCGTTCCACGGTGTCCTCGGTTGGGCGGTGGCCGCCGACCCGCAGGCCGGCCAGGACATTCTCCCGGATCGACATGGTGGGGAACGGGGTGGGCTTCTGGAACACCATGCCGACGCGGCGCCGCAGGTGCATCGGGTTGACGCCCCGGGCATAGATGTCCTGGCCCCGCAGCAGCACGGTGCCGGTGACCCGGGCCCCCGGGACCAGTTCGTGCATCCGGTTGAGGGACCGCAGGAACGTGGACTTGCCACAGCCTGAGGGTCCGATCAGGGCGTGCACCCGATGCGCTCGGGAATCCCAGGGTCACTCCACGGACCGCCGGCGACCTGGCCGTAGCTGACGCGGTGAGCCCGCGCGTCTCCAACACGAGTCCGGTCTCAGCCATGCCGGTCGAACCTCCGGCGGGTGGCCAGCCGGGCCAGCAGGCTGAGCACCAGCACGACCAGAATCAGGACCAGCGCGGTCGCCCAGGCGAGGCGATGCCACTCCTCATAGGGCCCGGTGGCATAGACGAACACCGTGAGCGGAAGCGCCGCCATCGGCCGGGCCAGATCGACGCTCATGAACTGGCTGCCCAGCGCGGTAAAGAGCAGCGGGGCGGTTTCCCCGGCGATCCGGGCCACGGCCAACAGTGCTCCCGTCACGATGCCGGGCAGCGTGGTCCGGACCACGATCGAGAGGCTGGTCCGCCACCGCGGGTAGCCGAGCGCCAGGGCCGCTTCCCGGAGCGCGTTGGGGACCAGCTTGATCATCTCTTCGGTGGTCCGCATCACCATCGGGATCATCAGCAGGGCCAGCGCCACGCTCCCCGCCATGCCCGAGAAGTGTTTCTGGGTCGCCACCACCCAGGTCCAGGCAAAGACCCCGATCACGATGGACGGGGTGCCGTTCAGGACATCGGCCACGAACCGGGTCACCACCGCCAGCCGGGTCTCCTGGTATTCTGCCGCGTAGATCCCGGCGGCGATCCCGACCGGGAGCCCGATCAGGCAGGCGGTGCCCACCATGATCAAGGTTCCCACGATCGCGTGGACCACCCCGCCGCCGGACTGTCCGATCGGGCCGGGCAGTTGGGTGAAGAAGGCCGGGGTGATACTGCCGGCGCCCTTGACGATCAGGGTGCCCAGGATCAGGAGCAGGGGGAGCACTGCGGCTACGACCGCCAGCCCCATCAGGCCCACCATGGCGCCGCTGAGCCAGCGCCGGGTGACGCGCCGGTTCATGACCCAGTTCCTCCCCGCCCCGCCCCCGGGTCACTCGCCAGATCAGCAACCGGGCGGCGGCATTGACCAGCACCGTGACCAGGAACAGCGCCAGGGCCACATACGACAGAGCGGAGACGTGGATGTGCTCCACCGCCTCGGCGAACTCGTTGGCGATGGCTGCGGCCATGGTGTACCCCGGCGCGAACAGCGAGGCGGCAATCTCATGGCGGTTGCCGATCACCATGGTGACGGCCATGGTCTCGCCCAGAGCCCGTCCCAGGCCCAGCACCACCGCCCCGATGATGCCCGACCGGGCGTAGGGGACCACGGCGGTGGTGACCGCCTCCCACCGGGTGGCGCCCAAGGCAAGGGCCGCCTCCCGTTGGGAGACCGGCACCGCCAGCAGGACCTCCCGGGAGACGGTCATGATGTAGGGCATGATCATGATCGCCAGAATCACGGCCGCGGTGAGCATCGAGGGACCGTAGAGGGGGCCCTGGAAGAACGGGAGCCAGCCGAAGTGATGCTGGAGAAACGGAAAGACCGTGGCTCGGAGGAAGGGAATCAGCACGAAGATGCCCCAGAGGCCGTAGACCACGCTCGGGATGGCGGCCAGCAGCTCGATCACGAACGCGATCGGTCCCCGGATCCGGGGCGGGGCAAACTCCGTCAGGAAGATGGCCACCCCGAGCGACAGCGGCACCGCGATGAGCAGGGCGAGGAAGGACGAAACCAGAGTGCCGAAGATCAGGGGGAGAGCCCCGAACTCCTCGGCCACCGGATTCCAACTGCTTGAGGTCAGGAACCCGAACCCAAAGCGGTCGATGGCCAGTCTGGATCCGAGGAAGAGTTCCACCACCAGCAGGCCGAGCAGCAGCGGCACCATCAGGGCACCGAGGGTGACCGTCCACCGGAAGGTGACATCACCCCAGTCGCGGCCGGACAGCCGGCCGGGGGTGATCTCGGGGGGCGGTTCCGTCGAGGACTTGCCCAGAGGATCCTGTGTCGGGTTGCTCACCCCTGAATCATGGGAGGGTCTGCCCGCCGGAAGAAAGAGTGCCGATCCGGGCCCTGACCAGGGCTGCCACCGGTTCCGGCAGGGGCGCATACCCCAGTTGGGTCGCCATGCCCTGGGCCTCGGGACCAACCATCCACCGGAGGAAGTCCCGAATCGCGGTGGCCTTGCCCGCCTCGGGATTGTCGGTCCTCACCAGCAGCCAGGTGTAGCTGGCGATCGGCCAGGCCCCGGCGCCAGGTGCATCGGTGATCGAGACCCGGAAGTCGGTATCTGGCGTCAGGGTCACACCCGCCGCCGCGGCGGTCACCGCCGCAAGGCCGGGCTCGACGAATTCCCCGTTGGCGTTCCGGAGCTGGGCGACCATGAGTCCGTTGGAGGCGGCGTAGACCAGCTCGACGTATCCGACGCTGCCCTCCAGCTGCTTCACCTGTTGGGTCACCCCTTCGTTCCCCTTGCCGCCCAGCCCGATCGGCCACTCCACCGCGGTGCCCGCTCCGACCTGGGTGCGCCACTCCTCCGAGACCTTGCTGAGATAGTCGGTAAAGACGAACGAGGTGCCTGACCCGTCGGACCGGCGGACCACGATCAGGTCGCGGGCGGGAAGCGCGAGGTCGGGATTGAGCGCCGCCACCCGCGGGTCATCCCACCGGGTGATCTTGCCAAGGAAGATGTCCGCCACCGCGGCCCCATCGAGTCGGAGCCGGGTCTGGCCCAGACTGGGCAGGTTGTAGGTCAGCACCACGGCGCCGAGTACGGTCGGGAGGTGGACCACATTGCCGTTCACGGCGGCGACCTGGTCATCCTTCATCGGGCCGTCGGTCGCCCCGAAGTCCACCGTACCCTCGGTGAACTGCCGGATGCCACCGCCGGAGCCGATCGACTGGTAGTTGATCTTCACCCCCGAGGCGGTGGCGTAGTGCTGGAACCACTGGCTGTAGATCGGGTAGGGGAAGGTGGCCCCCGCCCCGGTCAGCGAAGTTGTGCCAGCGCCGCCGGTTCCACCGCCGCAGGCGGCGGCGAGGCCCAGTGAGGCACCAAGCAGGCGACGAACGATGGCTGGTAACATGGTGGCTCCGGTTCGCGGGCTAGAGGGAAGGTATCGCATGGCCTCATGAAGACTGGCAGGGTCGAGTCACGCCAGGAGAACAAGATTGTCACGGCTGGGTAACGAACTACCGGCCACTCGCGCCCGGGGCCTCGAACGGATCGCCAAACATCTGATCCGGATCGTCGTGGTGGCGGAGCAAGGGGTGCCGGCGGAGTCGGCGCTGGATGGCCACCGGGAGACCGGTCAGGGTGACCCGGCCCGGACCTCGCCGCTCAACCAGTTGGCAGAATCGGGCCAGCAGGGCTGCGCCCACGGGCTCGACGGCCTGGATCCTCGACAGGTTGACCCTGAATTCGGCCGGGCCCGCGAACCATTCCGGGTGGCTTCGCAGGGCCTCGACCTGGGCAGCATCGAGGCGGCCAGACAGGAAGAACTCCCGGATGTCCAGCGGCCGCGGTGGAGAGAGTTTGGACATGCTGGAAGTCTGGCAGGGAGTCATCACGGGTCCCTGACATCGCGGTACCGATCCGGTAACGACTACCCTGGGAAGAGGCAGCGGATGGTGGTGCCCACTCCAACCTCGCTCTCGGCGGTCACGGTTCCACCGTGGGATTCAACCAGATGCTTGACAATGGACAGCCCGAGGCCGGTACCGCCCGCCTCCCGGGAGCGCGCGGGGTCGGCCCGGTAGTATCGCTCGAAGATCCGCGGCAGGTGCTCGCCACCAATGCCGGTGCCGGTGTCGGAGACCGCGATCGTCACCGCGCCCTCGACCGACTCCGCCCGGGCCACGATCTCCCCACCCCGCGAGGTATAGCGCAGCGCGTTGTCGAACAGATTGCCGAGAACCTGTCGCAACGCTTCCCGGTCCACGGTCAGGGTGCTGACCCCGGGGGCGACATCCACTCGGAACCTGATGCCAGCGGCCGCCCCGGCGTCCTGCCGGGGGGCCCAGGCCTCCCGGATGGTCGCGGCGACTTCCACGGGCGCCGTCACCGGATGCCACTGCCCCGATTCGATCCTGGCCAGATCGAGCTGGTCGTCCACCAGGGCCTGCATCCGCAGGGCGTTGGCCAGGATGGTCTCCAGGAACTTCCGACGGAGTTCGACCGGGGGGTCGTCGCTCAGCAGGGTCTCGGCGTAGCCGGCGATCGAAGTGAGTGGGGTCTTGAGCTCGTGGGAGGCATTGGCCACGAAGTCGCGGCGCACCGTCTCCAGTCGCCGCAGTTCGGTCAGATCGTGGAGCACCAGGATCAGGCCGCCCGCCGGCAATGGCCGCGACGAGGCCAACACCACGCGTCCCCCGACCTCGACCTCGCGCCCCTCAATGATCTCCCCACCCATTCCAGCTTCGATCACCTCACGGGCGCTGCGGGAGCGGAACAGCGGCAGCAGGTCGTCGAACCGGGCGTCGGGGCCGTATCCCAGAATCCGCCGAGCGGCAGGGTTGGCCAGGATCACCCGGCCCCGATCATCGGTCGCCAGTACGCCCTCCACCATCGCCTCGATCAGGGCCGCCGCCTGGGCCTGCCCATGGGTCATCGCGGTGGAGCGGTCGGCCAGTTCGTGCTGCAGTTCCCGGAGCGCATGCGCGACGGCCTCCACCTCCGGGATGTTGGCTCTCGGGAGCCGCAGGGGTTCCCCGGCGCTCAGGGCATGGGCAGCCTCCGCCAGCCCAGTGAGTGGGGTGGCGATCGCCCGGGCCCCGATCCAGGCGACCAGTCCCCCGGCGACCAGGACGAGCAACGCCGCCAGCAGGAGCGATCGCTGGGTGGCCGCGACCGCACTCTCCACCTCGCTCAGGTCGCTGCTCATCCGCACGACCGGCAGGCCGGGCACCACGATGACCAGGCGGGCACTGCCCTCCTCGACCCGGTGGGCCACCCCGACCTCCCCGAGCAGAGCCGCCGCCACCTCTCGGTCGCCCCCCATCGAAGGCGTCCTCTGCAACTGGGCGGGGGCGAGCAGGTTGTCGGCGATCGGCTGGCCGGTCGAATCCAGGAGGGTGACCCGGTGACCCCGTTCCGCCGCCAGCCGGCCGACCAGCCGATCCCAGGCACGCGCATCCTTGGGAAGGACGTTCTGGATCAATCGTGCCTCCCGTCCCAATGCGACCTGCAGGTTGTCTTCCAGGTGGTGGCGCAGGGCGACGCGGAAGTTCCAGACCAGGACGATGGTGAAGAAGACCAGGAGCCCCATCGCACCGAGAACCAGCCGCCCGGCGAACCGCATCAGCTGCGGGCCCCTTCCTCCGGGTCCCGGAGCCGGTAGCCGAACCCGCGGACCGTCTCAATCAGGCGAGCGGCACTCCCCAACTTCTGTCGCAGCCGCTGGACATGCATGTCCACCGTCCGGGTCTGGATCTCCGGGTTGGCGTCCCAGGCCACTTCAAGCAGGTGCTGTCGGGTCTGGACCCGCCCGGGGCGCTCCATCAGGATCAGCAGGAGGCGGTACTCGGTGGCGGTGAGGATGACCTCCTCGTCCTCCACGGTGACCCGATGGGCCACCTGATCGAGGCTGATGGGCCCTGCGGTGAGGGTTCCGGGGGTGAGCTGGGACGGCGAATCCATCCGGCGGAGGACGGCCTGGACCCGGAGGGTCAGTTCCTTCGGGGAGAACGGCTTGGTGAGGTAGTCATCGGCGCCCAGCGACAGGCCTCTGATCCGATCCTCCTCCTCCCGCCGGGCGGTCAGCAGGATCACCCCGACCTGGGCCGTCTCCCGCTTTGCTCTGAGGTCGGCGAGCACGTCGTATCCCGAGGCCCCCGGGAGCATGAGATCGAGGACCACCAGGTCGGGCCGCTCCCGCCTGGCGGCGGCCAGGGCCTCCACTCCGTTGGAGGCGGTCGAGACCTGGTACCCCTCCCTGGCAAGATGATAGGCCACCAGGGCCGTGATGTCGGGCTCATCGTCAACCACCAGCACCCGCCGGCTCATGCTGTGGCCCGGCCGTTCTGACTTCGGATCCGGGATCGGATCTGGGCCCGCTGCCGCTCGCTCCGATACACCGGATCGGCGTCCAGAGCGGCGAGCACCGCATCCAGCAGGGCGGTGGTCTGACGGGTGCCCCGGATCAGGCGGTAGAGAACGTGCGACCCCACGGGCTCTCCCTGGACCACTCCGGCATGCCGCAACACCATCAGATGCCTGGACACCGTCGGCTGGGGCAGGTCCAGCACCGCCTGCAGGTCGGACACGAACATCGGGCCGGCCGCCAGGCTGTTGAGCAGTCGGAGCCGGGTGGGCTCGGCGATACTGCACAGGAGTTCGGCGGGGGGCGGCGGCAGGACAGTCATGGGATAGGTGGAATTATACCGCCGTTCAGGGGAACGCCAATCGGGCCTGTCTGGACCCGCCGATTGCGGAGCCCGCTCCAACCGGGGATTATTCCCCACTCACCATGGTTTCTCCCACTGCTGGCACCGTCACGGTGTTCGTCAACGAGCGCCCGGTCCGGGTGTCGACCCCCGGGGATCTCGCGGCGGCCGTCCGGGCCGCCGACCCGACGCTGGCCACCGCTCTGGACGATGGCCGCGCCTATCTGACCGATGGCCGCGGGATCTCCTGCGGCCCGACCGACCCGGTGGTGGCGGGATCGATCATCCGGGTGGTGATTTCGGCCCGTCGGCGGGAGCCCGATGCTGACGCGTGAGGTGATTGCCCGACTGCCCAAGGCCGAACTGCACACTCACCTGGACGGATGTCTCCGTCCGGAGACGATGGTGGAACTGGCCCGCGACGCCAAGGCCGTCCTGCCCACCACCGATCCCGAGGCGCTCCGGCGCCACATGCTGGTGGACGACGCCCGCAATCTGGAAGACTACCTGGCCCGGTTCGACCTGACGATCCAGCTGCTCCAGACCCCCGAGGCGATCGAGCGGGTGGCGTACGAGATGGTGGCCGATGCCCGGGACGACAACCTCCGGTACCTCGAGATTCGCTACTGCCCCGAGTTGAGCACCCGCGGGGGCCTGTCCCTCGACGAGGTGATCCGGGCCGAACGCCGGGGGCTCGACCGGGGCACCGCCGAGTTCGGAATCCCGGCGGGGATCATCAACTGTTCGCTCCGGCACTTTGACCCATCCGTCTCGGTCCGGATCGCTGAACATTCCGTGCGGTGTCGCGAGTTCGGGGTGGTGGCGTTCGACCTGGCAGGGGGTGAGGCGGGGCGGCCCCCCGGAGTGCACGGCGAGGCATTCGATATCGCGGCCCGGGGACAGCTGGGGATCACGGTGCACGCGGGCGAGGCGGCCGGCCCCGAGTCGATCGCGGATGCGATCCATCGGTGCCACGCCGAGCGGCTGGGTCACGGCACCCGGCTGTGGGAGGATCCGACGCTGCAGGACCTGGTCCGCGAACGCCGGATTTTGATCGAAACCAACATCACCAGCAACCTGCAGACCCGGGCCGTGGGGCGGGCGGCGGAACACCCGGTACGCCGCTATTTCGATGCCGGGCTCGCGGTGACCCTCTGCACCGACAGCTGGTTGATGGGCGGGGTATCCCTGACGGATGAATACTGGCTGGCTCACCAGGAACTCGGGTTCTCCCGAGAGGAGATCGATCGGATGATCCTCAACGCCTTCGAAGCCGTCTTCCTGGCCGAGTCCGAGCGGCAGGCGCTGGTGGCCCGCGTTCGGAGCGAGCTGGCGGCCATCGGATGAACGGGCTCTTTCAGCTCCAGACCGCCGCCCAGCGGTTCGCCGAGGTCTCCGCCGGCCTCGACACCCCCCTGAGTGCCCGGCTGATCGGCCTCCTCGGCATGGCCTCGATGCTCCTGCTGGCGGTGCTGATCTCCTACAACCGACGGGCCATCAACTGGCGACTGGTGGCGGCCGGGATCGGACTCCAGGTGGCGTTCGGGGTGATCGTCCTCAAGACCGGCATGGGGCGCCGGTTCTTCAGCGCCCTGGGAGATGTCGTCACCCAGCTGCTCGGCTTCCAGGAGGAGGGTGCCCGGTTCGTGTTCGGCAATCTGGTCCAGCACACCGTCCCGGTGGGCACCACCGGAACCGGAGGGGTGCTCGATACCTCGGCCGGGATGATCGCCCAGACCGGATCGTTCTTCGCCTTCAACGTGCTGCCCACCATCATCTTCTTTTCCGCGCTGATGTCGGTGCTCTACTACCTCGGGGTCATGCAGATCATCGTCCGGGGGATCGCCTGGGTGATGCAGAAGACGCTGGGTACCTCCGGGGCCGAGACGCTGTCCGCCTCGGGGAACATCTTCCTGGGTCAGACCGAAGCCCCCCTCCTCATCAAACCGTTCGTCGGTTCGATGACCCGCTCGGAACTGGCCACCGTGATGGTCGGCGGCTTTGCCACGGTGGCGGGTGGGGTGCTCGCCGCCTATGTGGGGATGCTGTCGGGGGTGTTGCCGGGCATCGCCGCGCATCTCATCGCCGCCAGCGTGATGAACGCCCCGGCCGGCCTGGTCATGGCCAAGATCCTGCTGCCGGAAACCGGGACGCCGGTGACCAAGGCGGGTCTCGCCCCGCCGACCGTCGAGGCCGGCATCGAGGCGCCCAAGGGGCTCCTGGCCCGGCTCCGCCGGGCGACCGGGTCCACCGAACAGAGCGTCATCGAGGCCGCCGCCAATGGGGCCGGGCAGGGGGTACAGCTCGCCATCAACGTCGGGGCGATGCTGATGGCGTTCATCGCGCTGGTGGCCCTGCTCAACGCCCTGCTCGGCTGGGGCGGCGGACTGGTCGGGTTCACGGACCTCACGTTGCAGGGCATTCTGGGATTCGTGCTCCGGCCGCTGGCCTGGGTGATGGGGGTGCCGTGGGCCGACACGGCCTACGTCGGCAGCCTGATCGGGATCAAGACCACGCTCAATGAGTTCGTCGCCTACGCCCAGTTTGCCGGGGATCTGGGCGCCGGGGTCATGATTCAGCCTCGGAGCGCGGTGATCCTGACCTACGGTCTGCTGGGGTTCGCCAATTTCTCCTCGATCGCCATTCAGATCGGTGGCATCGGTGGGCTGGCACCGGAACGCCGGGGCGAGATCGCCGGACTCGGTCTCCGGGCCATGATCGCGGGGAACCTCGCGGCGCTGATGTCGGCGTCGCTGGCGGGGATGCTGGTATGAACGACGTCACCCGCACCGCCCCCATCGAGCAGGCGGCCGACGCCATCCGGGCCCGGCTCGGCAGCCTCCGCCCCACCATCGCGGTGGTACTGGGGTCCGGATTGGGTCCGCTGGCCGCCCGCATCGAGGCCCCGCTTCGAATTCCCTACCGGGAGATCCCCGGGTTCCACCCGCCGTCGGTGGAAGGGCACCAGGGCGAGCTGGTCATCGGTGGCCTGGGCGGCCAGACGGTGCTGGCGCAATCGGGCCGGTTCCACATGTACGAGGACTACGGCGCGGACGTCGCCGCGCTGCCGGTACGGGTCTTCGCGGTGCTCGGGGTGACCACCCTGATGGTGACCAACGCTGCTGGCGGGATTCGTCCGGGGTTTGGTCCAGGCACCCTGATGATGCTCTCGGACCACCTCAATCTGACCGGACGTTCCCCGCTGGTGGGCGGCACCCTTCCCGGTGAGCAGCGATTCCCCGACATGACGGTCGCCTACGACCATGGCCTTCGGGCCGTGGCGCGAGAAGTCGCGGGGCGGGAAGCGATCCCGCTTGAGGAGGGCGTCTATGCCGGGTTGTTGGGGCCGAGCTATGAGACCCCGGCCGAGGTGCGGATGCTCGCCGGCCTGGGCGCCGACGCGGTCGGGATGTCCACCGTGGTGGAGGTCATTGCCGCCCGGGCCCGCGGCATGCGTTGTCTGGGATTCTCCACCATCACCAACAGTGCTGCCGGGCTGGGTGGCCAGGCACTGTCACACGCCGAGGTGATGGAAGTCGCAGCTCAGGTCGGCGATCGGCTGGGGACGCTGGTCGAGGGAGTGATCGCCGCCACGCCGTGATGGACGGGGCCGTGTCCACCGCCCAGGCCCGGTGCCTCGGCGATGGCGCGGTGCAGGTAATCCAGGGCGATGGGCGCCGCTTCCGCGAGCGCAAAGCCCTGGGCCAATAGCGCCGTGAGGGCCGCGGACAGGGTGCAGCCGGTGCCGTGGGTCGACCGGGTTCGCAGGCGGGGATGGACGAAGCGCCAGGTGGTCTCCGCCGTGACCAGTATGTCCACCAGTTCATCGCCTTCGAGGTGGCCGCCCTTGACCAATGCGGCACCAGCGCCGGCCTCCACCAGGAGCTCGCCCGCCGTCCGCATCGCCGTCTCGTTTCGAACGGGTCGGCCGGTCAGCAGGGCGGCCTCGGGGAGGTTGGGTGTGACCACCGCGGCCAGCGGCACCAGTTCGGCCCGGATCACCGATTCGGCGTCCGAATCGAGCAGCCGGTCCCCGGAGGTCGCCACCATGACCGGGTCGAGAACGTAGGGGCCCCAGGCGTGAGCCCGGATGGCCTCGGCCACCTGCCGGGCCAGGGTGGCGGTGGCCAGCATCCCGGTCTTGAGTGCGTCGGGGGGCAGATCGGCCGCCAAGGCGTCGAGTTGCGCCGCGACGATGGTGGGGGAGGCCGCTTCTACCGCCACCACCCCCTGAGTATTCTGTGCGGTGAGGGCCACGATCACCGAAGTGCCGTGGACCCCGAATTGGTGGAAGGTCTTGAGGTCGGCCTGAATGCCGGCCCCGCCACCCGAGTCCGATCCCGCGATTGTGAGGGCGATCTTCATGGCGCTCGCTCGCTCCCTGCAAACCTTGATCCGGCAGCTCCACCAACGGCGCGGCCGGGAGAGGCGCGCCCTGGCGCTGGCCGAAGGGGTTCGGCTGGTGGAGGAAGCGGTGGCGGCCAAGGTGTCGATCCACACGGCCCTGCTCGCTCCCGGATTGGAAACTACACCCCGGGGCGTGGTGCTGGCAGAGCGGTTGCGGGTGGTCGCGGGGACCACGGTGACTGTGACGGATGGCGACCTGGCAAAGCTGAGCGCCACCGAGCAGCCGCAGGGGGTGCTGGCGGTCATCGAGCCTCCGGTCTGGCGGATCGAGGATCTGCCCACCGACCGCTCCCTGCTGGTGCTTGACGGGGTCCAGGATCCCGGGAACGTGGGAACCATGTTGCGGACCGCCTGGGCGCTCGGGGCCGCTGGCGTGGTGGCCCTGCCGGGCACGGCGGAGTTCACCAACCCGAAGGTGTTGCGGGCCAGCATGGGCGGTTTCTTCCGGATCCCGTGTCCGGTGGCGACGGTCGAGGAGCTGACCGGTTGGACCACTCGGCACGCGATCCCGCTGTGGATCACCGGGGTGGATGGCGCGCCGCTGACCGGGAGGCCACCGGGCCCCGTCGCGCTGGCGGTGGGCAACGAAGGCGCCGGGATCTCACCGGGGCTGGCCGCGCTGGCCCGCCGGCGGGTCGCGATTCCGTTGCGCCGGGACGCCGAGTCCCTCAATGTGGCCGTGGCGGCCGGGATTCTTCTCTACGAGGTACTGCGTGAGCGCTGAACTGTGGGAAGCGATCATCATGGGGCTCTTCGGCGGGCTGGTGGGGAGTTTCCTGAACGTCTGCATCACCCGGCTCCCCGCCGAGTTGTCGGTGGTAACCCCGAGATCGCGCTGCCCGCGATGTCAGATGATGATCGCCTGGTACGACAACGTCCCGGTCCTGTCTTGGCTGCTGCTCCGGGGTCGGTGCCGTCGGTGCCGTGAACCGATCAGCATGCTCTACCCCATGGTGGAGGTGGTGACCGCCTCGGTGTGGGCCTGGTTCGGGTGGAAGTACGGGCTGGGGCTCCTCGGGCTCGAAGGGGCGCTCTTCATCACGCTGCTCATCGGGATCGCCATGACCGACGCCCGGGAGTACATCATTCCAAACGAGTTCACGATCGGCGGGCTGATCCTGGGACTGCTGTTCAGTGTCACCGGCGGGGTGCCGTCGGTGCTGCAGGCGGTGTTGGGCGGGGTGGTCGGCTTCGGACTCCTCTGGCTGGTGGGCGCGGCCGGGACCTGGGCCTTCAAGGAGGAGGCGATGGGCGGGGGTGACATCAAGATGATGGCAATGGTGGGCACCTTCGTCGGATGGCAGGGGGTGCTCCTGACCGTGTTCCTCGGGGCGTTGACCGGGGCGGCGGTGTTCCTCCCGCTCAGCCTGACCGGCCGCAAGAAGCTGGTGCCGTTCGGGGTCTTTCTCGCGCTGGCGGCTGCGCTGGCCTACCTCTGGGGAGGCGAAATCATCACCTGGTACCGCCGGTTCGCGGGGCTCTGACCCTTGGGCACGGTGCTGGTGCGTGTGCTGCTGGGCGCGGCCCTGCTCGGGGCGTGCCGAGGTGCGCCCAGGGCTGCCTTGGATGCCAGCCGTCTCGCCACGCTGGTGGACAGTCTGATACCGGCGGTCGAAACCGCGGTGGGTTTGCCGTTCAAGACCGCCCCGGTGTCTGCGCTGACCACTCGAGAGGCGGTGCAGGCCTACCTGCTCGATCGGATCCAGCGGGATTTTCCCGCTGATCGGATGGAGGGGATCACGGCCGCCTATCGGCTGTTCGGGCTGATCCCGGACTCGCTCGACCTGAAAGCGCTGCTGCTCTCGGTGTATCAGGAGCAGGTGGCGGGGTACTACGACCCGGATACCGAAGTCCTCTACGCCGTGGAAGGGTCCGACCCTGCCCAGCTCCGGCTCATCCTGGCCCACGAACTGGTCCACGCGCTGCAGCATCAGTATCTGCCGCTCGACTCCCTGATGGTGCTGCGCGGGAACGGCGACGTGGTGGCGGCGACCCAGGCGGTCCTCGAAGGCCACGCGACCCTGGCCTCGATCCGGGTGCTGGCCCCCAGTCCGGAGCTGCTGGCCACCGATGAGTTCTGGAACAGCTATCGTCAGGGGGTTCTGGCCCAACAACGGAACATGCCGGCATTCGGCCAGGCGCCGCTGGTGCTCCGCGAGGCACTGGTCTTCCCGTACCTGGCGGGCGCCGAGTTTGTCCGGTGGTGGGAAATGTCCCGGGGACGGCCACTCCCGGGGGTCGCCGAACTTCCGCAGTCCACCGAACAGATTCTCCACCCCGACCGGTATGACACCACCGACATGCCGGTGTCGGTAGTGTTCGCCGACTCGAGCGCGGAGTTGATGTACGAAGACACCCTGGGGGAACTGGAAGTCCAGATCTTCCTGGCCCAGCTTCGGGGCGCCGACCAGGTGGGCTACGACGCGGCCCTCGGGTGGGGTGGAGATCGGTATCGGGTCTACCGCACCGCTGATGGCCCCGCGCTGGTCTGGTATTCCGTCTGGGACGGTGAACTCCAGGCAGCCCGCGCCATGGACCGACTTTCGGTCGGCGAGGCACGACTGGAGCGAAAGGGCTATCGCTTTTCCGTCGAACGACCCACTATCGATGGGTTCCCGGTGGTCCGCCTGATCCTGGCACCTTTGGCGTGGCGTGGCTGGGCGGAGTTCCCGCGGGTGCTGGTCGGGCAACGCTAGCCAGCAAAGTCCACGGGGGCGAGGTCACTCTCCATCCCGAGTCCGAGGTTTCTCGTACCCCTACCCATGGCCTCTCTCCAGCGGCTGATCTTCGCTGTCCTGCTGGGCATTCCCAGCGCCTTTCTGGTCGCCGACGGCTCGGCCCAGTCCGTCCCGGACCCGATCGCGCGCCTCCAGGAGCGGTGGCGCTGGGTCCACTTCGGTCCCGAATCCGGGGTGCCCTCCGGCCGGGTGCTCTCGGTGCTGGAGTCCGATTCCACGTCGTGGGTCGCCACCGAATTCGGCGTGGCCTGGTTCGACGGCCACCAATGGCGGTCGCCGAGAGCCCTCGATACAACTTTGCCCGGCACGATTGCTCGGCTGACACCTGACGGCGCCGGGGGTGCCTACGGGATCAGCGGATCCCGACTGGTGCGGGTGAGCCGGGAGGCCGTGACCGTCATCGATCTGCCGAACCTGCCTCCGACCGACAGCATTCGCTTCGGGGTCCGGCTGGGCGACGCCGGGGCCCTGATGGTGGCCGCTGCCTCGGGGCTCTACCGGGTACAGGATGGTCGGACCGACTCACTCCCGGTGCCGGCAGGGATCGGTCCATCTCCGAGGTTGCTCCGGAGCCGGTCCGGGACGATCTGGCTGGTTGGACGGGAGGTGTGGCGTTGGGAAGGGGAGAATTGGGTTTTCTGGTTCGGGCAGCCTGCCAGCCTGCTCCGCGAGTCGCCGGCCGGGGGACTGCTGTCCTCTCCTCCAGGGGTGGACGGCCTGTGGGAGTGGTCGGCCGGGGACCCGCGGCCCCGGGTGGTCCGCCGAGCCGGGTTTGTGGTTGCGATGTCCGTGGCGCCCGACGGCAATGGCGTTGTGGTGTTGGGGGACAATCATATGCTGGCGAGTGTCAACGGAACCTGGCACGAAGTTCAACCGACGCCCGAGCCACTCGACTACGCTCGACAGATCATCCCTCGGGACAACGGCGATCTGTGGACGGTCGGGCCGCGGGGTCTGCATCTCTTTCGGGCCTCCGCGCGGCGATGGCGGGTCGAGCGGATTCCGGGGCGGGATGAGGCTTCCGGGTTCGTCAATGGCATTGCCACCATGTCCGATGGCACCACCTGGCTGGCGACCGGCGACGGCGTGGTGGTCAAGAATGGGGACCAGTGGCGCGAGATCCCCACGGTCCTCGGTACCCGCCTCGGTCCGGTCACCACGATTGCCCGCGATACCGCTGGTGCCATCTGGATCGGCTCCGGTTCCTCCTTTGAGGGAGCCTACCGGTGGGATGGCCAGGGTTGGCGGCATTTTGGAGCGGCGGACGGGCTGCTGGCCCCTCGGGTGCACCAGATTGTCCTCGACCGCGACGGTGCGCTCTGGTTTCTGGGAATCGACAGCACGCTTCTGGGGGGGCCGGGGGCGTTCCGTTGGGATGGCCGCACCTTCGCCCGATGGGGGGTTGCCGAAGGGCTGCCATCCGGGCGGGTCTATGACCTCGATGTGGCGGCGAACGGAACCATCTGGTTCGGGACCGCGGGTGGCATCTCGCGCTATCGCGACGGGGCCTGGCGCCACTGGCCGGGGGTCACCGCTGCCGCGCCGATGAGGGTGTATACGGTGGAGGCGGCTCCTGACGGTGGTGCCTGGTTCGGTCATCGAGCCACCAATCTCGGCCTGGGCCGGATCGGGTCCGATGGGTCCCCCTCCCAGGTGGACCTCGGGCCCGACCCGGCCCGCAGCGAGGTCGCCGACCTGGCGGGACGGGACAGCGTCCTCTGGTTCACTTCTCACGGGGGCGTCGGGCTGATCCGGAATGGGGCGGTTTCCTTCCTGGGCTCCCAGATGGGGCTCGACTCGCCCCGATTGTGGCCCATCGTTCCGTTGAACGACCGGGTGCTGCTGGGCGGGTTCGGACTGATTACGCTCAGCCTCGATGAGGCCCGCGATCCGGCGCCGATCGTGGTGGCGGAGCCCCCGGTCGTTACCGCCGGCGAGGTGCTGCTGCGCTGGCGCTCGCTCGCCTGGTGGGGCGCCGTCCCGCCGGAGGCGATCGAGACCCGCTATCGGCTGAACGGGGCCCCCTGGAGCGAGTGGTCGGCTGCGCGGGATGCCTCGCTCTATCGCCTGACCTCGGGCAGGCACCGGGTTTCGATCGAGGCGAAGGGGCTCTTCGGCCAGGTCGCTTCATCGCCCACCCTGGTGGAGTTCGTCATCCCGCCTCCCTGGTACCGGACCACCCCGGTTGTTCTGGGCTTCCTGGCCATTCTCGCGGGGTTGGTGTTCGTGGCGGAACGGACTCGGAGGCGCACGGGCTGGCACCGGGCAAGAGCCGCCCAACAGGCCGAATTCATCCAGCGCGTCTCCGAGGCCATGCCTTCGGCGCTCTTTCAGATCCGGATGTCGGACGGTCGCATCCTGTACGCCGGCCCCGGGGCGACGGAACTCCTCGGTGAACCGGCCGAGGATCTGGTCGGCAAGGTCGATATTCTCGATCTGGTGCGACCCGAGAGTCGCGGGACGGTGGCGGAGCTATTGCGTCGGCTGAATGCAGCCGGGTCCGGGGAGGTGGTCGAGTGCGAGTGCCGGGTGGGGCGACGGGAGGGGAGGGACAGGGTGGTCGCCGTGCGGTCCATCGTCTTCAGTCGCACCCACGACGACCTGCCGGAGACGGTGCTATCGGTCGCTCACGACGTGACCGAGCACCACGAACTCCAGACCCAGCTGGGACAGGCCCAGAAGCTGGAGACCGTGGGTCGGCTGGCCGGCGGGGTAGCACACGACTTTAACAACGTGCTCACTGCCATTGCCGGCTACGCGGAACTGGCCCGGGACAGCATCGCCGACGGCCAGGCGCCCAGCGAGGAGCTGGACGAGATTGCCCGTGCCACCGACCGGGCTCGGGCGCTCACCAGCCAGCTGTTGGTCTTTGCCCGCCGGGAAATCGCCGAGCCGAAGGTCCTCGATCTGAATCGGGTGACGAGCGATGTTTCGGGGATGCTCCGGCGCCTGATCGGGGAGAACATTGCCCTGCGGCTCGACCTCGCGCCCACGCTGTGGCCCGTTCGGGTCGATCCCTCGCAGCTGGAGCAGGTGCTGGTCAATCTGACGGTCAACGGTCGGGACGCGATGCCCGGGGGCGGGCTGATCGAGATCGCAACCCGCAACGCGCCCCAGTGGGACGGCGTCGCCGGAGCGGTCGTCCTGCTCACGGTCCGGGACACCGGATGTGGGATGCCGCTCAGCGTGAGCCACCGGATCTTCGAGCCGTTTTTCACTACCAAGCCGCCCGGCAAGGGGACCGGGCTCGGGCTCTCCACCTGTTACGGCATCGTCAAGGGCCTGGGAGGGAAGATCGAGGTCGACTCCGCGGTCGGGCAGGGGACCACCATTACCGTGGTGTTGCCCCGCTCCCCCAGCCCACTCGAGCCAGCCCCTGAGCCCTCCGCCGCCCCTGGCGGTGGTCGCGGGTTCGAGGCAATCCTGCTGGTGGAAGACGAAGCGCAGGTCCGGGACCTCGCCGCGAGGGCCCTGCGGGCCGCCGGCTATCGGGTGGTGGAGGCAACTGACGGGCGGGCGGCAATGGCCGCGCTCGAAGGGATGGCGAGGCCGCCTGACCTGCTGGTGGTGGACATGATCATGCCGGGCCTGACCGGGAGGGAGCTGTGGGAGACGATCCGGCCCGGCTGTCCGGGGACCCGAGTGCTCTTCATGTCCGGGTATTCCGAAGACGCCGACCTGCTGGCCGGCGTCGCCAACCACACGGTCCCCTTCCTGGCCAAGCCGTTCACCCTGGCGGCCCTTCGCGACAAGGTGCGAGAGGTGCTGGACGGCTGACTGGTGGACTCACCGGCCGGGATGGTATTCGCGCTCGATGTGTCCTTCCAGGTGGTTCCGATAGAAGTACACCTCGCGCAGATCTCCGGTGCTGTACCGCTCGGCCTGATCATTGAAGTGGGGTGACAGGGGGTTGCCACTCAGGCCGCCTGCCGTCACGGCGCGGGCCCGGACGCTGTCCCCGAACTCGACCACCGCGACGAAGCTGTTCCCGCTCGTCCCGTAGAGTCGCTTCTGGCCCTCCTGGCGCCGAGTCCCGAACGAGGCCAGCGACCCCCACCGCGACGAGGTGAATCCCACCGGGATGCTGGGGGCGGAATCGCTGAACGGATGGGCGATGGCCGGCGAGATTCGCTGAAACCGGTTGATCTCGCCCCATGGGGTCTTCCAGGTGCCGAAGTCGGTCTCCAGCTGATCCACCGCCGCCGCCAGGGCCCCGAGCTGCAGGCCTGGCGCCGCCCGGGTGGCCAGATACTGGTAGATCGGCAGGTCCTCCAGATCCTCGGTCCTTGCCCTGCGCCAGAGTTCCTCGCCCCAGAAGACCGCCACTGCGGTTGCCACTGACTCCACCGACCAGCGACGGTCCCAGCCGCGCAGCATCGCCACCGGCTCGGCCAGTTTGGCCTTCAGGGGATCGGACCCGGGAGTGTGCTCCCACGCCTTCACCAGCCCGGGGATCAGGTCCTCGAAGGCCGGCAACCAGGTGTCATGAGCCGCCTCGATCAGGCGGGCGACCGTGAAATCCTTCCGGCCCTGCAGCACCCGGATCGCGTGCACTCCGCGTGGATTCTCCTCCCCCCGATCCATGTAACTCGGGTAGTCGGCCTGCTTCGGGCTGTCCGGCCCCGCAGCGGTGTAGGGCCAGTTGTTGGTGTTGTAGACCCAGCCGATAGACGGGTTGACCACGTTGGGGCTCTCGTCGATCTCGTGCACCCCTTGCCACTCCGTCGCGGGATCAGTGCCATCCACCGGCCTGCGCCAGTCGAAACGGGTCTCGCGCCTGGGAACGAAGTTGGCGTGGAAGTAGGCGATGTTGCCCTCGACGTCCGCCAGGACCGTGTTGTTGGACGAGTTGGTGTGCAGCGCCATCGTCTCACGGAAGGTCTGGTAGTTGGTCGCCTTGGTCCGGGTGAATGACTGGGTCAGCGCCTTGATCGGCTCCTCCATGAGCCGCACGCTCACCCAGCGGCCGTCCTGCTCACGCACCACCGGCCCGTGATGGGTCCGGTACCCGGTGAATTCCCGGCTGGCCATCCCGGTGTCGGTCTTGAACAGCACGGTGATGGTCGTGGTGGACACCGGCCGCTCCTCGGTCCCGGCACGGTAGACCCAGCCGCCGTCCCGCTGCTCCGCCGTCTCCAGATACTCGTCGATGTTGTCTACCCCGCTCGAGGTGTGCATCCAGCCTGCCCGCTCGTTGAATCCTTGATAGATGAAGAACTGGCCCCAGGTGACGGCGCCGTAGGCGTTGAGGCCCTCGTCGCTGGTCATCTGCAGTTCGGAGCGGAAGAAGAACGAGGTGTGGGGGTTGATCAGCAGCAGGGCGTGCCCGCCGACGGTATTGGACGGCGCAATCGCGATCCCGTTGGAGCCGCGGGGCTCCATGTCCTCGTGCCGGCCCGCCAGGTTGTACTGCAGTGTCGAGGTACTGCTCAGCGGCTGGCCATAGAACTCCGCCAGGCGGGTGAGGGAGACCTGTTCGATGTCTCCGCCGATGCTTCCCTCCGAGAAGCTCAGGGCCATCCACGGCTCGAACCGGGTGATGACGCGGGGGGTCACCTCGGGGTGAGTGTGGAGGTAGTAGTTGAGCCCGTCCGCCCACGCGGTCATCAGCCCCTGCAACCAGGCGGGACTCCGGCCATACATCGCCTGCAGGCTGTCCGGATTGATGAACAGCTTCATCCGCAGGTCGCGCCAGATCTCCGCCTCACCCTCCGCCTCGGCCAGCCGCCCCATGGCATTCAGGTAATTCGTCTCCACCCGGTTGAAGTCATCCTCGGCCTGGGCATAGATCATCCCGAACACCGCGTCCGCATCGGTCTTGCCCGCAACGTGGGCAATGCCCCAGTCGTCCCTGGTGATGGTGACGTTGGCGGCCTGCTGCTTCCAGGCGGCAACCTCCGGGTGGCCGGGAGCGCAGGCGGGCGCCAGGGCGATGACAAGCAGCAGGACCTGCTTCATGAACAGCTCCGCGCAGGGATGGGACCGACCGCTCGGCCCGGGGCAGGTGGGAAGGGTAGCAGGTGCCCCACGGGCCGGCCAACCTTGACTCACCGGGCGGTCGCGGGCAGACCCCCCGCACCCACCAGGCGGTCGTGGGTACCCCACCACCCCCCATGCGGTGACTTGACGAACGGGACGCGGTAGGGGATTCTACCGGTCCCGATCGCTCACCTCAGTCCGAAGGCGAATCATGCTGCTCGCCCTGCTCGCCGCCGCCGTCCTGGCCCAGGATCCCGCCGCCGTCACTGTCGTCCGCGCGGCCCGGGTGCTCGATGTCTCCTCCGGTCGGATGACCGCCAATGGCTCCGTCGTGGTCCGCAACGGGCGGATCAGCGCGGTGAACCCCGCCAGTGCTCCTGCGAACGCCACGGTCATCGACCTCGGGAACCTGACCCTGCTGCCCGGGTTCATCGACCTGCACACCCATCTGGTCTCGGAGATCTCGGCGGCTTCGTTCATCCAGGTGGTCACCAACACCGACGCGGACGGCGCGTTCTCCTCGGTCCCGAACGCCCGGAAGACGGTGATGGCCGGGTTCACCACCGTCCGCGACTTCGGCGGCGACGTGACCGTCGCCCTCGGCAAGGCGGTCGACAAGGGCATCATCACCGGTCCCCGGATCATTCCCTCCCGCAACCCGCTCGGCATTACCGGCGGGCACTGCGACGTGACCGGGTTCGCCCCGGGCATTCTGGAGGGCGGCCCCGAGGATGGCGTGGCCGATGGGGTCGATGAGGTCGTCAAGGCGGTCCGCTACCAGATCAAGCATGGGGCCCAGGTCATCAAGACCTGCGCAACGGCCGGGGTTCTGTCACTCGAAGGCCCGGTCGGCGCCCAGCAGTACCGCGAGGAGGAGCTCCGGGCCATGGTGGACGAGGCCGCCCGGCATGGGATCCGGGTCGCCGCGCACGCCCATGGCGCCGCCGGGATCAAGGCGGCCATCAGGGCCGGGGTCACCACCATCGAGCACGGCTCCGAGATCGACGACGAGGCGAGCGCCCTCATGAAGGAGCGCGGCACCTGGCTGGTGCCGACGAGCTACCTGGTCGACCGGATCAACCTGGCGGTGCTGCCGCCCTCGATCCGGGCCAAGGCGGAACTCATTCTGCCGATCGCCCGGAAGAACCTCGAGCACGCCGTCGCCTCGGGGGTCCGGATCGCTTTCGGGACCGACGCCGGGGTCTATCCGCACGGCGAGAACGCCGGTGAGTTCGCGGTCTACGTCAAGCTCGGGATGACGCCGCTTAGGGCGCTCCAGACCGCCACGATCTTCGCCGCCGAGGCGCTGGGCAGGACCGATCGAGGCGACATCGCCGTCGGCAAGCTGGCCGACCTGATCGCGGTAGAGGGGAATCCGCTGGAGGACATCACCGCCACCCAGCGGGTTCGCTGGGTGATGCAGGGCGGCAGGGTCTTGAAGTAGCGGCCTCGGGCCGGAGGCTCGTTTCAGAGCGCCTATGACTGAAGCAGTTGGTTGATGCCGAAGGCGAGGAGCCCGACCATCGCGCCAAGCAGGTACCCCAGCCGGACAATCATCTCGAGTTCGCGCTGGGTCACCCCCCGGATGATTTCCTCCATCCGTTCGGTCGAGAAGCCCAGCACCTTCTGTTCCACCATCTGAGGCAGTTCGAGCTTCTCCACCACCCGGGGCACCTGGGTCTGCACCCAGCCCCATGCGGCATCCGAGACGCCCTTCCGGATCGTCTCGGTGGTTTCCTCACCCAGCCAGTCAGCCGGCCGACCGATCGGCTGCGCCAGCAGCTTCTCCACCGCCCGCTGGACCACGCCTGCCACCCAGACCCGGCCCCCATCGCTCTGCAATCCATTCGCGATCGCCTCGGCCGCTCGCTCGGCGGGCACGTAGGCCAGCACTTCGCCCCAGGTCCGGTCACCGGCGGCCTCGAGCCCCCGCTCCAGCACCCGCCGGACCGACTGTCGGGCCGAGGGGCTCCGGGCGGCATCGACGACCCAATTGCCCAGCGTGTCGGCCAGGGCGGCCCGTTTGCCGGGGTCCAGCCGGGACAGTCGTTCTCCGAGCGGCATCTCGAGCAGTCCCAGCAGTGCCTGGTGGACGGTGCGAGCCAGCCGGGCCCGGATGGCGGGAGCGGTTATCGCCGAGGCGAACTTCTCGAATCCGGTCCGTTCGATCCCATCGAGCAGCCGCTCGAAGGTGCTCTCCTTGACGACCAGCTTGGCCAGCAGCCTCTCATGCAGCAGGAGTTGGCGGGCGGCCCCGTCGAAGGCGGTCCGGAGCGCCTGGGAGATGGTGCGTCTGGTGTCGGGATCCTGCAGGGTGCCGGCCAGCCGATCGATGGCGGTGGGGAGGTAGTCATCGATTGCGGTCTCGATCGGTGCCAGGAGCCCCTCGGGCAGCCGATCAATCACCGGCCGGGTGTCGCCCTCCAGCGCCACGATCTGCCCGGCGACCCAGTCCCGGAGGGTCCGCTCCACCTCGGCGCCGCCGGCCAGGTCCCCGACCCAGGTATCCACCTGACCCGCCAGCGACACCCTGCGGGCCGGGGTGAGCAGGTCCCCCACCGGACGGTCCTTGAGGTCCTCGCGCAGCTGCCCCAGCATTCCCTCGACCATCGTCAAGAAGGCGGGCGTACCGGCCCAGGCCGCCAGCTTGTCCGCCACCCGCGGGCCCAGATCGGCGATGATCCCGTCGACCACGCCTGCCACCGCCGGAGGCAGTGCCTCGCGGAGGGCCCCATGCTCCTGGTGGAGCAGGTCGTCGGTCATCCGGTGCATCGCGTCGTCAAAGGCCCCCCGGACCTGCGGAGCGCTCAGCCGGCTGGCCAGATCCTCCGGGGTCAGCAACCGTTCGCCCACCGTCTTGCCAATGCTCTTCGCCAGTCGGGCTTTGTTCTTGGGGATCGCACCGTGGAGCAGGTAGAATCCCACCCGCCGGGGTTGGTGCGGATGAAACAGCATCCAGATGGCCACCGCGTTGGTGACTCCCCCGGAAACCGCACCCACCAGGACCGTGACGGTGCCGGTTAACAGGGTCGGGATGTCCATCCCTTCAGTATGGCGACCTCCGCCCCGGAACGGGAGCGGGGCGCCGGGCGAGCCTTGTTGCAGCCGTGAAACTTCACTAGCCTTCGGGGCTCATGTTCGAAGATCTCTCTTCCAAACTCTCCGACACCCTCCGCCGGATCACCGGCAAGGGTGTGCTCAGTGAGGACGACGTCCGTGAAGGGCTTCGGGAGATCCGGCGCATTCTGCTCGAGGCGGATGTCAGCTTCGATCTGACCCGTCAGTTCCTGGAACGGGTCCAGGAGCAGGCCGTCGGGACCGAAGTGCTCAAGTCCGTTCGGCCGGGGCAGCAGCTGGTCAAGCTGGTCTACGACGAGCTGGTCCGGATGTTGGGGGAAAAGCTGGCCCCGATCGCTCACGCCTCGGTCCCGCCCACCGTGATTCTGCTGGTCGGCCTGCAGGGCTCGGGCAAGACGACGACCGCGGGCAAGCTGGCCAAACGGCTGAAGCTGGAACAGAAGGCGCCGTTCCTGGTGGCCGCCGACGTCTACCGGCCGGCCGCGGCGGATCAGCTGACTACCCTCGCCCAACAGGTCGGAGTCGGGGTCCACGTCGAGCCGGGACAGACCGATGTGGTGGCCCTGGTGAGGCGGGGGATCGAGGCCGCGGGCAAGGCCCGGGCCCGGACGGTGCTGGTGGACACGGCCGGCCGGCTGCAGATCGATCAGGAGATGATGGCCGAGCTGCAGCGGCTCAAGGCGGCCGTGCGGCCCCACGAGATTCTGCTGGTGGCCGACGGGATGACCGGCCAGGACGCGGTCCGGATTGCGCAGGGGTTTCACGAGGCCCTCGGGGTCACCGGCGTGATCCTGACCAAGATGGACGGCGATGCCCGTGGCGGGGCCGCGCTCTCGATCTACGGGGTGACCCGGGCGCCGATCAAGTACGTCGGGGTGGGGGAAAAGCTCGAGGCGCTCGAGCCGTTCCACCCCGAGCGGTTGGCCGGCCGGATCCTCCAGCAGGGTGACGTGCTGACCCTGGTCGAGAAGGCCCAGGCCACGGTGGATCAGGGCGAGGCTGAGAAACTCGCTCGGAAGGCCACCTCGAAGAAGGGGCTCGACTTGCAGGACTTCCTGGCGGCCATGCGCCAGATGCAGAAGATGGGGCCGCTCAAGAGCGTGCTGGGGATGCTGCCCGGGGTGAGTCCGGCCCTGCTCAAGACCGCCAAGGTCGACGACAAGCGGATCAAGCATGTCGAGGCGATCGTGCTGTCGATGACCCCCCGGGAGCGGGCCAACCCCGACCTCCTGAACGGGTCCCGCCGGGCCCGGATCGCCCGGGGATCGGGCCGGACCGTCCAGGAGGTCAACCAGCTGCTGAACCAGTTCAAGCAGATGCAGAAGATGATGAAGGGGAAGGGGAAAGGGGGGCGCCCGGGGGGGATGCCCTTTGGCCAGTTCCCCGGCTGAAGAGCCCTCCGGACCCCCCTTGTCTCCCACCCCTAAGTCGGCTAGAATTCAGGGCTTAACTCGAACTTCCCCAAGCGGCGTCGGGGCGGCAGCCTGGCAGGGCGGCGTTGGAGCGGTTCACCACGAGGAACACAATGTCTACACGGATTCGCCTGCGCCGGGTCGGGCGCAAGAAGGTGCCCCTCTACCGGATCGTGGTGACCGACCGGACTGCGCCACGGGATGGCCGGTTCCTCGAGGTCATCGGGACCTATAACCCGCGCGCGACCGGCGAGCAGATGACGCTCAACGCCGACAAGGCGCGCGAGTGGCTGGCCAAGGGCGCGACGCCCTCCGACACGGTGGAGTCGCTGCTCAAGAAGGCCGGCGTCATCGCCGGCAGTTGATGGACGAGGGGGCCCGCCGCCTGGTGGTCGGGCGGGTGCGCAAGCCGCACGGTCTCAAGGGCGACTGCGCGATCTTCCCCCTCACCGATGATCCGGCAACCGTGCTGGCCCCGGGGCGAGTGGTCTGGGTTGTCGATCTGGAGGGCGAACCGGTGGTGGGACCGCTGACGATTGCCCGATCCCGGAGTTTCCACCGGGAGTGGCTGGTGTCGATTTGAGGGGTGGCCCGATCGATCGGCGGTGGAGCCGCTGGGGCAGACCTTCCTGGCGGTCGCGGCCGAGGAGCTGACGCCCCCGGTGGGGGACGAGGTGTATCTCGACGAGTTGATCGGCTTCGCGGTCCGTTCGGTCGAGGGTGAGCCCCTGGGGCTGGTCACCAGCTACTATGAGTTCCCGGGCGGGCTCACGATCGAAGTGCAGGGACCGAAGCGGGAGTTCCTGGTGCCGTATCGCAAGGAGATGGTGCGGGAAGTGGATCGGGCGGGGCGTCGGTTGGTGGTGGACGCTGCCGGAAGGACTCTGACCGGCGAGCGCGATGGTCACGATCAACGTGGTCACCCTGTTTCCCGAAGTGCTGGAGCCCTATCTCGGCTGCAGCATCCCGGGGCGGGCTCGGCAGGCCGGACTGGTGGAGTTCAAGCTGGTGCAGCTTCGGCACTTTGCCCACGACCGGCATGCCACGGTGGATGACTATCCGTACGGGGGCGGGGCGGGGATGGTGCTCAAGCCGGAGCCCTTCTTCGAGGCGGTCGAGTCGGTGGCGCCAGCGGGACCGGTGCTGCTGATGTCGGCCAGAGGACGGCGGTTTACCCACGCGGACGCGGTCCGGCTGTCGCTCCTCGAACGATTTACCATCCTGTGTGGTCACTACAAGGATGTGGACCAGCGGGTGGTGGAGGGTCTCGGTGCGGAGGAGCTGTCGATCGGTGACTTCGTCCTTTCCGGCGGAGAACCGGCGGCGCTGTGTGTCCTGGATGCCGTGGTGCGACTCCTGCCGGGGGCCATCAGCGACCACGAATCGGCGAGTGGCGATTCGCACTACGAGGGTCTGCTGAGTCCGCCGAGTTATACCCGCCCCCCCGAATACCGGGGGTTGGTGGTGCCCGAGGTGCTCCGCTCGGGCAACCACGCCGAGATTGCGGCGTGGCGGGAAGCCGAAAGTCGTCGGCTCACCCGGGAGCGCCGGCCGGACCTCTGGGCGGCGGATGAACGGAACGACGCCTCGTCCTGAGGCGAGCGAACACGAGCGCCGTGAGGCGCGGAGGGTACCGCGATGGACAAACTGGAGCTCCTGGCCCGCGAGGGCATGCGGACTGACCTGCCGGCGTTTGCGCCCGGCGATACCGTGCGCGTGATGGTGCGGGTCCGGGAAGGCGACAAGGAGCGCATTCAGGCGTTCGAAGGCGTGGTCATGGGACTCCGGGGCGCCGGGATCAGCGAGACCTTCCGGGTCCGCAAGGTGTCGGCCGGGGTGGGCGTCGAGCGGGTCTTCCCGTTGCACAGCCCGACCATTGCCACCGTCGAGATGGTGCGGAAGGGCCGGGTCCGCCGGGCCAAGCTGTACTACCTGCGGGCGCTGTCCGGCAAGAAGGCCCGAATCCGCGAGAAGCGCGAGAACTAACTGGTGGCTGGGCGCGGGCCGACCACCAGCCGCGAGCGCGCGGCCTGGGCGGACCAGCGCCTCCTCATCGGAGTGGATGAAGTCGGCCGTGGCCCACTGGCTGGACCGGTGGTTGCCGCGGCCGTGGCGTTTTCCCCCGACGCCAGCCGAATCCGGGGGATCCGCGATTCCAAGATCCTGAGCGCCTCCCGGCGCGATGCCCTCCTGGCCCGGATCCGGGAGCGCGCCACTCTGCTCGGCGTGGGCGCCGCATCACCCAAGGTCATTGATCGGATCAATATCCGCCGGGCGACGGCCCTCGCCATGCAGCGGGCGCTGTCGCGGGCGCTGGGGATCGACTGCCGAAGGGCCCCCCAGTTGGCGGAGTGCGTGGTGCTGGTGGACGGACTGCCGTTCCCTGAACTGGGTGTGGCGCATGAGGCGCTGGTCGATGGCGACGCCCTGTGCTATTCGATCGCGGCGGCCAGCATTGTCGCCAAGATCGTCCGGGACCGGCTGATGACCAGGCTGGCGGCCCGGTATCCGGGGTATTGCTGGGAGACCAACGCGGGCTACGGAACGGCCGACCATCTGGCGGCGATCGACCGGCTGGGTCCGACCCCCCATCACCGCCAGACCTTCGCCCCGGTGGGCCAGTTGAAATTCCCCCTCTAGAGTCCCCCATTCCAGCTCGGAGCCCCGGTGGGAGGGTGCCCGTGAATCCTCGTGGAAAGGTGAATCTGGAGCCGGGTCGGGTCCGTAGAGGGAGAATCGGAGGTGCCCCCATGCCCGGTCGCTCCAGCTTCCCTGCCCTTCCCGCCCTCGTCGCTCGCGTTGCTCTCGTAGCTCTCATCGCGTTCCTTGCGGCCTGCACGTCCACCAGCGGTCCAGAGAGTCCAACGGCCCAGATTCGCCTGCTGAACGCCGCCGGGCAGGTGCCATCGCTCGAAGTCGCCGCGGATGGTCGGGTGGTGATCGGACCGGTACCGGCTGGCCAGGCCTCGGGCTACGCCGAGGTCCCCGTCGCGGCCTCCACCCTGACGGTTCGGAGTCCGGGGTCGAATACCGCCCTCGCTACGATCCCCGTGACCCTGGAACCGGCGGGACGCTACGCCGTGCTGGCCTCAGCCTCGATGGTGGTACTCCAGGCCGCCGGAGGGCTCGACACCGGCGCGGTGCGCCCGGATCGGGCCAACATCCGCATTGTCAATGTGGCGCCGCCGGCGACCTCGGATTCAAGCAACCAGCCGGCCCCGATTCTGCTCGACGTCCACATCACCCCACCCGGCACCGCCCTCGGTGGCCGTCAGAGTGAGTTGAGCATGGACGCCCGCTATCCGTCGTACAGCACTTTCCTCTATTTTGCCCCCGAGACCCTGGTGGTGCGGTTTGCGATCGCCGGGACCGAAACGGTGGTGGCGGCTTCCCCTGTGGTGACGCTGACGGCAGGAGATGCCCGGGCGATCATGCTGGAGCGCCGACCTGACAAGAGCTTCCAGATCACGGTGCTCACCGAATCCTAGGGGACCCTGCCCGGGGGCCAAAGTGGCGCGTCTCAGGGGAGGAGGGTTAAGGTTGGTCCTTCCCCTGCGGCGGAGTGCGTGTGCGGATCCTCCTTCCGATGGTGGCGGCTGGCCTGTGCGCGGCGGCCCCCACCCCAGGGCCAGCCCCGATCTCCCGGGGCCGAGACCTGCCAATCGTTGAGGCCAACGACAATCGGGCGCCGGCCGGCGTCCTGACCGACGGAGTCCTGACCCTGCGGCTCGTCGTGACCATGGCGCGCTGGTATCCCAACGAGGTTGGCGGGCCGTTCACCGAGGTGCCGGTTTTCGCGGAGGAGGGCAAGGCCCCCCAAGTCCCGGGACCGCTGATCCGGGTTCCGGCCGGGACCGAGCTGCGGATCACCGTCCGCAACGCCCTCCCCGACTCGACGGTTACCCTGCTGGGTTTCCAGTCCCGTCCGGTCGTGGGGGCGGACTCGCTCGGGGTCGCTCCCGGCCAGGTCCGGGAGTTCACCTTCCGGGTCGACCAGGCCGGCACCTTCCTCTATGCCGCGATGGTTGGGGTGGTCCATGGTGAGGCGGAACAACTGGCCGGTGCGCTGATCGTCGATCCACCGGGCGCCCGCACCGACGACCGGATCTGGGTCATCAACATCTGGTCTGAGGAGACCGATTCCAGCTCCCGCGAGGCCCTGACCATCAACGGGAAGTCCTGGCCGCAGACCGAACGGGTCGCCGCGATGGTGGGTGATACGATCCGCTGGCGGGTGCTCAACGGCAGCGAGCGCAACCATCCCATGCACCTGCATGGGTTCTTCTTTTCCGTCCTCTCCCGGGGCGACGGACAGGTAGACACGAGCTACTCCGCCGCGCAGCAACGGCTGGCGGTGACCGAGACGTTGTTTCCCCGGAACACGATGGCCATGACCTGGGTGCCGGAACAGGTCGGCAACTGGCTGTTCCACTGTCACCTGTCGTTCCACGTCATTCCCGAGGCCCAGCTCGAGCCCCCCGCCGATGGCCACCACGCCCTGCTCTCCGGTGACCTCGGCCAGCACATGGCCGGTCTCGTCATGGGGATCACGGTGGCGCCTAGACCGGGACAGCTCCCGATTCCCTGGATCAACCCACGCAAGGTGTCCGTCTGGATCAGGGAGGGTCCACCGCCTGGGGCCGCGCCGAGGGCGATGAGTTTTGTGGTCTCTTCCGATGGCCGCGAGCCTCCGGCCCGCCGATTCCAGGTGCCGGGAGAACCGCTGATCCTGACCCAGGGCCGGCCGGCCGACGTGACGGTGCACAACTCGCTGCCCGAGGCGACCTCGATCCACTGGCATGGGCTGGAGCTGGAGAGCTGGTCCGACGGAGTGCCGGGGTGGAGTGGGGGCGGGAACAGAGTCGCCGCTCCGATCCAGCCGGGCGACTCCCTCACGGTGCATCTGACCACCAAGCGGGCCGGGACCTTCATCTACCACACCCACCTCAACGACATCGAGCAGTTGACCTCAGGCCTCTACGGGCCGCTGATCGTGCTGCCGCCCGGAGAGGTGTTCGACCCGGTTCACGACCTGCTCTTTGTCGGTGGATGGGATGGAACTGGTGGTCTCAACCGGAGATCAGATCCCCCGATGGTGGTCAATGGAGTGGCTGGGGAGCCGCCGGTGGACCTGACTATGGGAGCGACCTACCGGCTCCGGTTCATCAACATTGCCCCGGCAGGGAACTTCGGGTGGCGGATCACCCGCGACGGGAAGCTGGTCGAGTGGAGGATGCTGGCCAAGGACGGAGCCGACCTCCCTCCTCACCGGGCGGTGCCGCGACCCGCGGCGTTCCGGATCTTCGTCGGGGAGACCTTCGACGCCGAGTTCACTCCGACGGCCCCGGGGGACTATCTGCTGAGCGCTCCGTCCGGCCCTTCGACGTCCTTCTATCAGCGCGTTCTGAGGGTCCGGTAGCCATCGTCTTGCCAACCGGGGACGCAGGGCGTAATGTTGGCGCGTCCCCACTCTCATTTGGAGCCCTCAATGATCCACCGTGTCTTTCGTGACAAGCTGGTCCCCAGTCTGGCGGGCCTCACCTTCCTGGCGGTGGGGTGCGCGCCCCCTCCTCCCGTCGAAGCCGTTGTTCAGGGCGAGTGTGCCACCGTCTACGGGGCCGAGGTCTGTACCTGGGGAGAGACCCTCGGAGCTGACGTCGTGGCCTTCGGAGCGACCGTTCCGATCGGCCTGGTCGCGAACGCCCCTGCCGAGATGGAGATGGCATGGCCGCCCGTGGCCCAGGCTCGACTCGCGCTTCCGGCCGAGGTCCAGACCGCGACGGGATTCCAGATGTTGACAGTCTTCTGGGAGGCCCATGGCCATCCGCCGGGTGCCTACCTGACGCCGCACTTCGATTTCCATTTCTACCGGATCTCTCCTGCCGAGACCGATGCCATCGACTGTGTCGATACCACCAAGCCGACGGCCTTGCCGGCGTCCTATGCTCTTCCCGACGTGGACATTCCCGGGATTGGCATGCTGCTCGGGCTCTGCGTTCCCAAGATGGGGATGCATTCCCTGCCGGAGGCCGAGATGACCTCGACCGAAATCTTCGAGGGGACCATGGTGGTGGGCTACAACGTGGGCCAGCCGATCTTCATCGAGCCGATGATCACCGCGGCCAAGCTCAATCAGCGGGCGAGTTTTGATGTCACCGTCCCGACGGTCCCGGGATGGCCAACCACCGGGAAATACCCCGGCACGTTCCGCGCGGAGTATGACAGCACCGCCCAGAGTTACTCGTTCCGGTTTTCGGGATTGACAGGCGCGGCCGCCCCCTACTGACGGCCGTCAGATCCGTCGCAGGAGATCCTCGGTCTGATCCCAGCCGATGCACCCGTCGGTGATCGACTGGCCATAGACCAGATCGGGGCCGATCGGCTGGCGCCCCTCCACCAGGTGGCTCTCCAGCATCAGGCCGAGGAGCCCGGGTTCACCGTTGCGGACCCGGGCTGCCAGGGCGGCACAGACCTCGGGCTGTCGACGGAAGTCCTTCCCGCTGTTGTCATGGCTGCAATCCACCATCAGCGCCCGAGGTTGGGCGCTGACTTTTTCCAGCAGACTCCGCGCTTCGGCGACCGCGGCGCTGGAGAAGTTGGGGCCCGAGGCCCCGCCCCGGAGGACCAGGTGGACGTCGGGGTTGCCGCTGGTGTGGACAATGCTCGTCTGGCCTTCGGGGTCGATCCCGAGAAAGGCCTGGGGCCGGAGCGCAGCGGTCATTGCGTCCAGGGCCGGCTGGAGACTCCCGTCGGTGGAGTTCTTGAACCCGACCGGCATCGAGAGCCCGCTGGCCAGCTGACGATGGGTCTGGCTCTCGGTGGTTCTGGCGCCGATGGCCGCCCAGGCCACCAGGTCGGCGGTGTACTGCGGAACGATCGGGTCGAGGAACTCGGTGGCGCAGGGGAGCCCCATCGAGTTGATCTCCAGCAGGATGCGGCGTGCCTCCCGGAGGCCCCGGTTCACATCGTACGACTCGTCCCGCGTCGGATCGTAGATCAACCCCTTCCAACCAACGGTTGTCCGGGGCTTCTCGAAGTAGGCCCGCATCACCACGATCAACCGGTCGGCGCAGGTGTCCCGGAGCGCCGTCAGCCGACGGGCATACTCCAGGGCGCTGTCGGCCGCGTGAATGGAGCAGGGGCCCGCGATGACCACCAGCCGGTCATCCCGACCCGCCATGGCGTTGCGGAGTTCCTGCCGTCCCGCTTCCACGGTGGCCGCCGCGGCATCAGTCATCTGCACTTCCCCCAGAACCGAGGCCGGGGTGGCCAGCGGTTCGAACCGGAGGACGTGCAGGTCACTCAGACGACCGGGAAGGACCTTGGACATGTGGTGAAGGATAACGGGGCGACCGGCGGCTCCGTCCCGACCCTACGGGTTGCTGATCTGGATCGGGATGGGGAGGCCGACCCGGGGGGTGAATCCCACGATGCTGGCGACTGGCTGGACCAGGTAGTGGCCGTTGGGAACAGCGGTCGTCTGCCACCGGAACTGGTGGTCCGCCACCTCGTGACGGGCAGGGCTGAACTCTACTGCCTTGATGATCCCGATGATCGTGTTGCTGGCCGGGTTCACCAGTTCCAGTCTGAGGGAGCCAATGTCACGGCACGGGAGCGGCCCCGCCGCCATCACCAGGTCCACGTCGCCATCCACATGCTGAAGATCCACGGCACCGCCATCAGCCCGGAGGATGGACCGGATGGAGGCTTCGGCGTGACCTCGGTAGATGACGGCGTAGCTGGCGGTCACGACGATGGTCGGGAGGGCCCTGGGGCTCGCGCTGACCACGATACTGGGAACTCCCCAACACGCCTGGAGCAGCCCGGTGTCGGTGACTGACCCCTGAAGGGTATCCGCCACCATCCAGGTGGCTTCGACCGCCTGGTCTTTCTGGTCGAGGAGGGCGAGCGGAAACTGTCCTCCAAGCAGGAGGCCGTAGGGTGGGCCGGCGATGCGATATACCGGAGCGGGCGCGGGCGGTTGTGGCGGAGGGGGAGGCGTCAGCGGGGAGGGGTCGTCGTCGCCCGTCAGGCTGGTGCAGCTGACCAGGAAGCCGGCCATGGCCAGCAGCGTGGCGCGACGACTCCATCTCATCCTGGAACCTCATGCTGGTGGGAGCAACGGCGCTGTGATCCCGGTCACAGGGGTCAGATGTCCCTATCTTCCGGATCGTCTGTGCAATTGGGAACGACCGGCTCGGACTCTTCACCCACCCATCCGCGGAGAGTACAACATGTCCAGATTCCTCTGGTGGCCCCTCCTGCTCCTGGCCACCCCGGTGACCGGGCAGACGCGCTACGACCCGACGGTGGTGGGTCAGGGCAACGTTACCACGGTGGACCTCACCTTCCACGACGCGACCCGGAACCGTGAGCTCCCGGTCCTGGTGTACCTTCCCGCCGCGAGCGGGCCGGCGCCGATGGTGCTTTTCAGCCACGGGCTGGGTGGGGCGCGGACCGGCTCGGCGTTCCTCGGCCAGCACTGGGCAGCCCGGGGTTATCTCGCGGTCTTCCTTCAGCACCCAGGCAGTGATGAATCGGTATGGAAGGGGCTGCGTCCGGGACAGGTCATGCGGGCGATGCAGAAGGCGGCCAACGCCGAGAACCTGATTGACCGGATAGACGACGTCGGGGCCGTGCTCGACCAGGTTCTCAAGTGGAACCGCACTGCCGGCCACCCCTTGTCGGGTCGCATCGATCCGGCGCGGATCGGGATGTCGGGTCATTCCTTCGGTGCGCTTACCACCCAGGGGGTGAGCGGGCAAGTCCTCCCCGGGAAGCGCAACTCGACCGATCGGCGGATCCGCTCGGCCATCATGTTCAGTCCGAGTTCTCCTCGGCGTGGCGATCCGGCCGACGCCTTTGGCAAGGTGGCGATTCCCTGGCTGTTGATGACCGGTACCAGGGATGTGTCCCCTATTGGCCAGTCTGACACGACGTCCCGGCTCGCCGTCTTTCCCGGCCTCCCGGCCGGCGGAGGGCATTTCGAACTGGTTCTCTGGGACGCCGAACACTCGGTGTTTACCGACCGGCCGCTGCCAGGGGACAAGGAGCAGCGGAATCCGAATCACCACCCGGCCATTCTCGCGATCAGCACCGCCTTCTTGGACGCCACCCTCCGACAGGACGCCGCGGCGCGCGCCTGGCTGAACGGAGCTGGGCCGCGATCGGTGCTGGAACCGAAGGATCGCTGGCAAGGGAAGTAGGCTTGGGCAGGATCGCTGGCGAGGGAAGCAGGCTTCAGCGGCCGGAGATGGCGTCCCGGGCAAGGTCGAGCAGGCGCCAGTAGGGTGCCGGATACCCTTCCCGCACACGGAAGGTATCGGCCGCAGATCGGACCCGGGCGGCGAGTGCCTTCTGGCGGGCGCTGAAGACCTTGTTTCGGAGCGCCGACGCGGCCGACATCCCTTCCGGTACCGGACCCACGCCCCCCAGCCGCACCTTGATCCAGCTCCAGGCTTTGAGGATCCGTGCCGCCGGCAGCTGGTACCACGCGTAGCTCAGCTCGTCCCCACGTTCGGCGCCTTCCAGCATCGCATCAATCACCGCATTGTCGATGTGGTCGTCCCGAAGGGTTTCGGGACCGTGCCACTCGGCCACCACCACCAGTTGCGGATCGTACTCCAGGTCCGAGGGCTCCTGGGTCTCGAAGTGGGTGACCCCGAACGATCCCAGCCACCGGCGGAGCCCCTCCGCCGAGAGGGTCGAGAGGCCGGTCCACAGGGTGACGCCGAGGCCGTGGTAGGCCGACGACGCCACCTCGGAACAGAAGAGCCGGGAGGGGTCGTGGTAGTCCATCGCAAAGTCGTACGGAATGTGCCCGGCCCGGACTCGCTCGATGGCGGCAGTCGCGGCGCGATGGGGAAGCATCGGGTCCGCCACCAGGGCCGGAAGGTCCGCGCGGGGCCGGAGGACCATGACCCGGAGCTTCTTGTCCCTCAGGTACTGCTCGGCGGCGGCGATCGCCACCCCGGCTTCGATGTGCGCCTCGATGGTGGAGGCGGTGCCGTTGCTGTCGACATGCACCAGAGCCACGTGGGAGAAGTTGCCGGGGTAGTCGTTGCCTCTGGCGATAAGCGCGGACGTGGGGGCACCGCCGCGGGAGACGAGGATATCGCCTGAGTGAATCCGGACACCTTCCACCAACGTTGATGGGGTGGCTGACGGTGCATCGACGCCAAGGAGGAGCGGAACCATCCGGTCAGGGTGTTGAAGCAGCACTTCCTCCAGCGCGGCCCGGGAGCCGTACAGGGCGCGATAGAGCCGGTCGCGGGCGGGGCGCGAAGTCACGTCCCAGTGGCGCGACTGCTCCTTGATGGCGGTTCGGAGGTCACGATACAGGGCGGTGTACCTGGCCTGGTGATCGGGGCAGGCGGCCACCAGTGGGGTGGCGGCGAACCAGGCGGTTTCCAGGGAGTCGAGCTGGGGAGCCTCCGGTGGGATGACCTGTTCCCCATTCAGGCCATCAATGAGGCGGCCAATAAGCTCGAGTCCCTTCCCGATGTCCGGGCCGAGCGACGTGCAGCCGGTGTTCCGGGCCGTGCGATACTGCTGTTCCAGCGCCAGCCAGAGCGAATCACTCTGCCACGCAAAGGCCCCGCCCTGGGGCGGGGCGGGGGCAACGGCACCGCTGGGGCCAAGGCACGGCGAGCAGCCCCGTGATCAGCACCAACGCGGCGGCGCCCTTAGTGATCGACCGCAGCTGGTCCTCCGGTCAACGGATGCCGCCCTGTACCAGCGCCTTGCGCCAGTTCTGCACCACCACGATCGCGCCCTGTTGTCCTGACCGCAGCTTCGCGAACAGGAAGCTCTGGTCCCCTGGCATGACCTCGTACATCCGATGCAAGGCGTCGGTGTGAAAGTCGATGGTGGAGAACAGGACCCGCTCACCGAGGGATCGGAAAGCCGGCCCCGGGGCGACCTGGACGGCCACCAGTTCGTTCGCTGCGCTTCGATAGAACAGCTCACGACCGCTGTGGGCCCAGACTGGTTCGGCGCCACCGTTGGTCGAGACCGGCCATCTGGCGTTCTGGACATTCGGAAAAGGACGCACGTGGATTTCGGGGCGCCCCGATTCCGCCGAGACATAGGCAATGAACCGCCCGTCGGGTGACAACGTCGGGGCATACTCATCGAACTGGGTGACGGCGATAGGGATGGGTGGCTCGTCGGTACCCCATCGCACCGCGTACAGGTCCCGACCCCCGCCTGACCCGATCCGCACCACCAGCCACTTCCCGTCGCGGGACCACTCCGCCTCGTCCGCCGGCGCCTGGGTACGGTAGATGAGGGCTGCCTCGCCGCCGTCAGCAGGCACGGTGTACACACCCGAGGGAGCCGTGAGGTCCCGGTCGGAGATGAAGGTGATGGAACGCCCATCGGGTGACCAGGCAGGGCGGTAGGTGAGGTTCCCCCCAAAGGCGAGTCGGCTCAGGGGCCCCCGATCCAGGGTCTTGACCCAGGTCTCATCCCGGCCCTCGACGTACTTGCTGATGGCCAGCCGCTTCCCATCGGGCGAGAGGGCCATTCCGGAAAACATCTCCCGCCAATCGGGATCGACCGGTTGGGTGGCACCGGTGCGATCAACCCGAACCAGGGTGGCCGAATCGTCGGTCTGCGACAGGTAGAGCAGGTCTCCGACCTGGGACAATGCCAGGGCCGAGGTATAGCCTCCCCAGGCGATCCGGGCCCGGTCACCCAGAGAGACCGCCGGGCCGGTCACAGACAGCCGCTTGGGATCGAACGGCAGCACGGCCAGCTCACCGGTCTCCCGTGCGATGAGCAGGTGGTCAGGTGCCGCAAAGCGGGCCAGCATGCCTTGCGTCAGAATCGTGGTGGATCCGGTGGCGAAATCCACCACCCCGATCTGGGGCGAGCCAGAACCATAGACCACGACCAGGGCCGCGCGACCGCCTGGCAGCAGGTCGGGGCCGACCAGCATGTACTCTCCGCGGGCGGTGTCGGGAGTAGCGACCAGTTGCGGGGTGCCTTCGGCAGCAGACACCCGCATCAGAGACCCGCGGGTGGAGGTGTAGTAGATCGTCCCATCCGCACCCCAGTACCCGCCAAACCCGGCTGAGGAGTCTGCGACCAGGACGCGGGGGGTACCGCCATCGATGGAGACCACCATCAATGAACCCGGGAACCCCGTGTCATAGCCGATCGATCTGCCGTCGGGTGAAAAGAACGGCGACCAGGCGGGACCCTTGATACCCTTGATCCGATGCGCATCCAGTGACTCACGGCGTCTGAGGAGCAGTCCCTCAGACACGTCTTGATAGATGATCTGGCCGCCATCCGGAGAGATGCCCACACCCCCGATGCCTATTCCGGTCTGTACCGGAATGGAAAACCGGCTGAACAGTCCGGCATCCGCGGGCGGCCGGAGCCAACCCCAGAGTGCCAGGCCCAGTAACGCAACCGTGACGCCAATCAGCGGCACGGCAGCCCGGGCACGCCAACCCGCTGCGCGCATCGGGGCCACGGAGTCGAGTCCCGCGGCACCGGTTGTGAAGGCTGGATTGGCGAGCGCCTCGCCGAACGCCTTGGCACTGGCAAACCGGTCGGCCGGGAGTTTCTCAAGCGACTTGGCCGTGGCGGCGGCCACATTCAGCGGCACCGACTTCCGGAGCGTCGTCACGGGGGGCACGGGCTCGGCGATGATCTTCATGATGATCTGCTGAGCCGAACCGCCGAGGTGTGGTGGCTGGCCGGCCAGCATCTCGTAGAGCACGCTGCCAAGCGAGTAGACATCCGATCGGGCCGAGATCTCCTTCTCGGCGGTGGCCTGCTCGGGGCTCATGTAGTACGGGGTCCCGAGACTGAGTCCGGTCTCGGTCATCCGGCCCCCGGCCGCGGCACTCAGCGCCAGGGCGATCCCGAAGTCGGCCACCATCGGGCGGCCGTTGTGGAGCAGAATGTTTTCGGGCTTGATGTCCCGGTGGACGACGCCCTGGCCGTGGGCGTAGTCGAGGGCGTCGGCCACCTCGATCGCGATCTTGACCGCCTCGTCGATGCCGAGCTGGGTCTCGCGGTCGAGCTTGTCTCGCAGCGTCTCGCCATCGATGAACGGCATGACGTAATAGAGGAAACCGTCAGCGGTGCCGGAGTCGAACAGCGGGAGGATGTGGGGATGCTGAAGCGCCGCAGTGGTGGTGATCTCCTGGACGAACCGCTCGGCGCCGAGCACGGCAGCCAACTCGGGCTTGAGGACCTTGAGGGCCACCTTCCGCTTGTGCTTGATGTCCTCCGCCAAGTAGACCGTGGCCATGCCGCCATGGCCCACCTCCCGCTCGATGCGGTAGCGGTCAGCCAGGGCGGCGGAGAGTCGTTCGAGGGACTGGCTCACTGTTTCACCTTGACCTTGAGTTCGGTCAACCAGTTCTCGACGTACATGACCTCCCGGCTTTCGCCTCCGCCCAGTTCCCGGATCATCAGGAATCGGCGGTCATCCGGACTCACGTCATACTGCTGCCGGTTCCGTGCCTCGCGAAAGCCCGCCACCGGGAAAAGCGGTCGCGGGACCCCCGGGCGAGAAGGTTGGCCCGGGCGGCACGTCCACGGCGACCAGCTGGCCGCTGCTCTTGAAGAACAATTCCCGTCCGCTGTGGGCCCACCGCGGCTCTATCGCGCCGCCCCGTGACACAAGGCGATGCGCCCCGGGTACCGGGAAGGAGGTCACGTAGACTTCCTTCTTCCCGGTCTCGTCGGATGAGTACGCCAGCCACTGGCCGTCTGGCGAGAGCGCAATCTGAGTCTGAATGGGATCGCCCACCGCCAGGGGCACCAGCGCGGTATCACCGCCCAACCGCCGGGCGCGAATGTTCCCGTTACCGCCGCCCTCGTCGGATCGGACCACCAGCCATTGCTGGTCGGGGGAAAGCTCCACCTCCCACACGCCAAAGCTGTACCCCAGGATCACCTCGGCCGGGGCGCTCCCGTCCACCGGCATCCGGTATGCCTTGAGCAGCTCCGTTCCCTCTCTCCCACTATTGGAGACGTATGCGATGGAGAGGCCGTCCCGGCTCCAGACGGGGCGCCAGTTGACCGTCCCGTCCTGAGTCAACTTCTGCCGGGTCCCATCCGACCGTCGGATCCACAGGTGGGTCGATCCCTCGGTCAGGCTTACCGCCAGCGCGTTGCCGTCAGGCGAGATTGCCGGGTATTCGAACCGGCCCTGCCAACCGGGGTCCACCTGTTCGACCGCACCCGTGCGCGAGACCCACACCAGCTCGGCCGGGGACCGGGCCCCACCGGCGAGGGAATAGAGCACGCTGCCGGAACGGGAGATGGTAAAGCCCAGCGGCTGAACCCCGTCAATCACGGGAATAGCGCCACTCGTCAGGGTCAGCCGGTCGGTGTCGAACCCTGCCGCATAGACTCCGCCGGTACGATCGGTGTACAGGAGATGGCCGGTGGCAGCGTACCAGGCACCGGCGGCTCGCTCGACCAGCACCCGGCTGCTGTCGGTCGCCAGATCGTAGACATGGACATCTGATGAAATGGCGCAGTTGCCCCCTGGGCACTGGGTATAGAGAAAGCCGCCACTCCCCGGGATCGGCCAGATGTGGGCAGTGTTCACCCGCCCGGAACCTCCCCCCGGCAGGAGTGCGGCGGTCCCACCTTTGGCCGGGATTCGGCGAAGGCCGAGCTTGTTGTCCACGAAGATGATTGTTTCGTCGTCAAGCCAGCCGGCCGTGGTGTAGATAGGATGCAGCTCATCGCTGAGGGTTACCGACCCCCCGCCGGCCACGGGCACCTTCCGCAGCCTGCCGTCGGTCGTGGCGTAGCCGATCCACCCACCATCCGGAGAAAAGAACGGAGACACGCCACCCTCGGTCCCGACCAAGGGGGTCGGGTCGCTCTCGTCGCGGAGCTTCCGCAGTAGCTGAACGCCGTCCCCCAGGGAGTCGGAGTACACGAGGCTCGATCCGTCTGGCGCGATGGCAGCCTGGGTTGCGTGGCGCTGGACACCTGGCGCGAGCGTTTCCTCCATCGCTTGATGCCAGAGCAGAACCCGTTGCCGGCTGGTCGCTGGAGTCGGGGCGGGCCGGAGCCATCCGATCACGGCGGCCACCAGGAGTGTGGCACTCAGGGCCGACAAGGCGTAGATGGCCCTCGATGTGGTGGCAGGCTTCGCTCCGCGGTTCCTCGGCGTGCCCGGGCCACCACCGGCGGGGTTGGCGAGTGCGTCGGCCAAGTCAGCGGCCGATGCAAACCGGTCGGCTGGGAGCTTGGCGAGCGCCACCGCTACCGCCTCCTCGACCTGGGCGGGCACGGTCTTCCGATAGGTGCTGACCGACTCGGGCTCCGCCGTCATCACCTTCGCCACGATCGACTGGGCGGTCGGCCCAGTGAAGGGCGGTTCCCCAGTCAGCATCTCGTAGAGCACGCAGCCAAGCGCGTAGACGTCGGTCCGGGCGTCGAGCGTGCGTTCCCCCATCGCCTGCTCGGGGCTCATGTAGTGCGGAGTGCCGAGGCTCATCCCGGTCTCAGTCATCCGGGAGCCGCTGTCGGTCTTGCTGGCCGCCAGGGCGATCCCGAAGTCGGCCACCAGAGCGCGGCCGTCGTGAAGCAGGATGTTGGCCGGCTTGATGTCCCGGTGGATAACGTGGTGGCGATGGGCGTAGTCGAGCGCCCCGGCCACCTCGGTCGCAATCCGGACCGCCTCGGCCACCGGCAGCTGCTTCTCCCGGTCGAGCCGCTCCCGGAGCGATTCGCCCTCGACGAACGGCATCACATAGAACACCGTCCCATCCACCTGACCCGAGTCGTGGAGCGGCAGGATGTGCGGGTGTTGCAGGTTAGCGGTGGTGGTGATCTCGGCCAGGAACCGTTCGGCCCCGATGACCGCCGCCAGCTCGGGGCGGAGGACCTTGATCGCCACCTGGCGCTTGTGCTTGAGATCCTCGGCCAGATACACCGTGGCCATCCCGCCCGCGCCGAGTTCCCGGTCGATCCGGTAGCGGTCGGCCAGGGCGGCTGAAAGGCGCTCGGGCACCAGAGTCACGACCTCACGCAGGCCTGACTGAGGTGTCGACGATCATGGCCTGTGGCCCTCCAGCCGCTCCAACTCTCGGGTCCAGTTGAGGATGACCTCCAGCTCGCTCGAATTGGACCCCCCGGTCTTGCTCATCAGGAAGCGGCCGTCTGGGTGGACATCCCAACCGCGGTAGTACTGACCCACCGACAGGATAGAATTGGGGAACATCCGCACGGGCTGGCTGTGGCTGAAGGCGGCCCTGGTGGACACCGTGGTCGCCATCGCGTCGCCCCGGGGCGATCGGTAGAACAACTCGGTCCCATCCCGCGACCAGAGGGGCTCGGCACGGCCACCCATTTCCGGTCGTGCCGAAGGTCGTGGGCCAGGTAGACCATCGCCATCCCTCCGGCTCCCAGCTCACCATCGATCCGGTACCGGTCGGCAAGGGCTGTCCTGAGCCGCTGGAGCTGTTCCGCCATAGCTCTCCCTGATGGTCAGGCTTGGTCTTCCGGTGTGCCGAGGCTCAGGCCGGGACCGGGATCCCAACCTGAGGAATATGGCCCTCCTGAGGCCCGGGCGCGAGCCGGAATCCGGACACCAGTCAGTGAGCTTCCCATGCCTTCGGACAGGCTCAGACGCCTGGGCATCCCGAGACTGGGTTCAGCCCCAGATGATCCCGACGGAGAGTCCGATGGGGTACGCGAGGAAGGCGAGGAGGGCTGCCGGTTGCACCGGCCGGGTCCGGTAGAAGTCCTCGGGTTGCCGCCACGTGTGCCAGCAGGCAATGGCAGCGAAGGGTAGCGCCAGCAGGCCGAGCCAAGCAGCGCGAGGGACCTCAGCCAGCCACGGCATCGCCACGGTGCAACCGAACGCGAGTCCGTAGATTCCGGGCAGCACTCGGCTCGCGTTGTGCCGCCCCAGTCGGACGATCAGGTTCCTCTTGCCGGCTGACCGGTCTGCGAGGTAGTCCGGAAACTCGTTCACCCAGAGAAAGGCCGCGATCAGCAGCCCCAGCGGCACCGACAGCCAGAAGACCGCCCAGCTCAGCCTGTGAGTCTGAATCAGGAAGGTGCTGAGTACGATGAGCGGCCCGTAGCAGAGGGCCACGTCCAGTTCGCCGAGCCCGCGGTAGGCGAGCCTGAGCGGTAGCCCGTGGTACGACCAGGCGAGCAGCACGCCAACTATCCCTAGGCCGAGGACAGCCGGTTCCCGAAGCAGCACGATCACCGCACCGAGCAGCACCCCGGCCGTGCCGAAGACCGCTGCGACGGTCCACGTCTGCTGTCTGGTCAGCAGCTGATCGACGATCACCCGCTTGCCACCGGAGAACGGAGTCCTGTCCTCCGGCTGGACGGCCAGGTCGGTGCCGGACTCGTAGTCGATGACATCGCCCCAGGCGTTCTTGGCAACCTCAAGCCCGAACAGGGCAAGGGCGGTCACAGCCAGCCAGGCCCATGAGTACTGGTCTTCCCGGATGGCCGGTGCCATGCCGACCATCAGTGCCGCGGCAGATGTCAGGCTGATCTTGGGATCAGCCAGCCGCCAGATACCTGCCCGGAATGCCTGGGTCATCGCGTCCCTCCCCTGCGTCGCCGAATGGTACCATGGCGGTCGAACCTGCCGGAGCGAAGCGACCGGTCAGCAGCCGTTGCTGCCGGGATTCCGATCCCGCGAGTCCCCGGGCGGCAGGGTTACCGGTGCTGGAAGGCAGCCTTTGCGCGCGGTCCGTTGGCCAGGAAGTTCTGAACCCCGATCCGCATGTCCTCGGTCCGGCAGCACTCGCCGAACAGCTCCGACTCGATGCGCAGCCCCTCGGGCAGAGGCCGCCGGCACCCCTCCAGGATCGCCCGGCAGAGCAGGGCATCGATCGCCCCGCTCAGATGGCCCAGCTCCATCGGAGGGCAACTGGTCGGGGGTCTTCAGGGGCGCCGGGTCGATCGGGGCGAGCCGGATCTCGCCGCGGGCCGCGGCACCCGCCAGCGCCACCGCCGCCTCCAGCAGGTTTCCCTCCACCTCCTCCCGGATCAGGCCGTGCCGGACGGCCTCCGGTCCCGACAGCCCGCGCCCGGTCCGCAGCATCGCCGCGGCGGTCTCGATCCCGGCGAGACGGGGCAGCCGCTGGGTGGCTCCGGCGCCGGGAATGATGCCGAGGTTGACCTCGGGCGTCCCGATGGCGAGGGCGAGTCCCGGGCGGGCGATTCGGGCCGTGCAGCAGAGTGCGAGCTCGGCGCCGCCGCCGAGTGCAAACCCGTTGAGGGCGCAGACGATCGGCTTGCCGAGGCCCTCCATGAGATTGCCCACCTCCTTGGACCGCTCCGAGGTCGTGACCCCGATCTCCGGCGTCTCGATCCCCGCGAGGAAGTGCACGTCCGCTCCTGACACGAACGCCTTCGGGCCGAAGCCGGTGAGGACCACGCCGGCGATTGCCGGGTCGTCGCGGAGTACTGTGAAGTGGACCCGAAGCTGGTCGTAGACCTCTTCGCTGAGGGCGTTGAGCACCTTCGGGCGCCGGATCGTCAGGACGGCGATGTCCCCCACATCCCGCCGGAGGACGAAGTCGATCGCGAACGGGCGTCCGCCCCTGGCTCTCGCCTGGTCGAGGAGGCAGCGCGGTACCGGGAACCCGGGATGACGGCCGGCGTAGGCTTCCACCAGGGCGAGCGCCTGGGTCGGGCCCAGCTCGTTCATGAAGGCGAACGGGGCGCGCATCGCGAGACCGAGCTCGACCGCCATCTCGAGATCGGCGAGGGTGATGATCCCGCTGTCGAGGACCTCGCCGACCAGGCCGAAGTAGGCACCCCGCATCTCGTCCGCGATGGGACCTTCCTGTTCCGGGGGCAGATCGACGGATCCCCCCGCTGGGCCACCGGCCACGGCTGCTGCGATGCCATGGCTTCGCGCAGAAGCCGCGGGACCCGGAACCAGGGGCCGATCTTCTGGGTCATCACGTCGAGCGCGTGCGCGGTGATCGGGTTGCCGCCGGTGAGGTTCATGGCGGTGAACGGTCCGACCCCGAGTCCCAGCGCCCGCCGGGCCGCGGCGTCGACCTCCCGGATCGTCCCGAGCCCCGCTTCCACCGCCAGCGCCGCGGCCAGGAAGAGACCCTCGAAGACGGGATCGACCGCGTAGCCGTAGCGGCTGCCCACCCGGATCGGCACCTTGCCGATCGCCTCGTAGAAGGCCATCAGCCGGTCGGTGCATGCCGGGTCGGTTGCCTCGGCCGGGACGATCTCGACGAGCGGGTTGCGCTCGGCCGGGAAGAAGTAGTGCACCACCAGCGCCCGCTCCCGGTGACGGAGCTCGGCGAAGATCTCCTCCGGCTCGATGTGGGACGAGTTCGAGGCCAGGACCGCTGACCGGCGCGCAGACGGCCTCGAGCTGGGCGAAGATCGACCGCTTGACGGCCAGATTCTCCGTGGCCGCCTCGATCACCAGCCCCGCGTCGGCGAGCAGGCCATCGTCGGTGCTGTAGCTGATGGCCGCCAGGATTCCGGCCGCGGCGGCCGGACTGAAGGCGCCGGTGTCGCGGCCCTTGGCCACCTTCCGTTCGATCTTCTCCTGGCCCCGCAGCAGCGCCTCGGGGGCAATGTCCACCAGCAGCACCCGGATCCCGTCGGCGTGGAGGGCCTTGGCAAAGTAGAGGGCGATATCCGGGCCGATCTGGCCGGATCCGACGACGCCGACCTGCCGGCCAATGGTGCCTTCCAGACTGATTCCCATGGTGCGCTCCTCGGCCAGGCGTTGACCCGGGAGCGGGTCACGGTGGCGGTTTCCGGGGGTGGAAGTCTGTCCTGCGCCCGGGGTCCCTGGGGCTGGCCAAAGCGGGCCCGGAGCGGTAGTATAATATAACGAACGTTCGTTCACTTTTTGATGTCAGGTCATCCCGCAACTGCCGAGGGGCGGATGGAGCGGACGGAAGTCATCGACTGGGCTCGTAACCTCTACGAGGACTTGAGCTTCCCCGCGGTCCGGCAATGGCTTGCCGACCACCCCGACGGCCGGGCCGGCGGCTATCTCCCGGTCTACGCCCCCCGGGAGATCCTCGAGGCCTGCGGGTTCCTCCCGGTCGGGATTCACGGGGCGGGGGACCTGCTGGAGACGATCAAGGGCGATGCCTTCTACCAGTCCTACATCTGCCATCTGCCGCGGTCGGTGATCGAACTCGCCCAGTCGGGACGGCTCGACTTCCTCTCCGCCCTCCTCTTTCCCTCCACCTGCGACGTCATCCGGAATCTGTCCGGCATCTGGAAGCTGCTGTACCCCGACGTCTACGTGCGGTATCTCGACCTGCCCCAGGTCCCCGACCCGCGACCGCGGTGGAGTTCTGGGACGGGGAGCTGCGTCATCTGGTCAAGGACCTCTCGGCGGTGTCCGGCCGGAACGTCACCGACGGCGGATGTCTGGGCGGCGATCGCGCGCCACGACGAGGTGCGCCGGGTCATCCGGGAGCTCTACCGGGTTCGGCGGGAACGGCCGTGGGACGTGCCGACCGAGGAGCTCTACCTGCTGCTCCGGGCCGGCGAAGTGGCGCCCGCCGAGGTGTTCCTCACCCAGGCGCGCGGATACCTGGCCGCGGTCGAGGCCGGCTCCGGGTCGTCCCCGCGACAACAGCCGGGTGATCGTGGTGGGGGCCTTCTGCGAGCAGCCGCCGCTGGGACTCATCAAGTCGATCGAACGGGCCGGCTGCTACGTCGTGGACGACGACTTTCTTCTGGGGAACCGGTTCCTGAGGCAGGAAGTGGGGTCGGGCGGGGACCCGGTGCGGGCCCTGGCCGAGGCCCTGGTCCACACCGAGCTCCGGACCTCGGTGCTCTACGAAGGGGACCCGGGGGGAAAGCGGCGGCTGATGGGAGAGCAGGTGGCCGCCGCCCGGGCGGACGGGATCATCTTCGCCACCCCGAGTTTCTGCGACCCGGCCCTGCTCGACCAGCCGATGCTGCGGGCGGGCGCCGAACAGCGGCAGATCCCCTGTATCGCCTTCAAGTACGCCGAGAACACCGGCCAGTTCCAGCAGTTCCGCGAGCAGGCCGGCACCTTCTCCGATTCCATCAAGCTGTGGGGAGGTGGCTGATGGCCGAGGCGCTCAAGGACCGCTCGATGCTGCTGCAGAAGGAGATGATCGCCAGCCACTTCGACCGGCTGGAGCAGGCCCGGGAGAACGGCGAGCCGGTGGTCTACACCTTCGTCCCGGGCAATCTGACGGAGTTGATCCGCTCCTTCGGCGCGCTGCCGGTGCTCCCGGAGATCAACGCGCTCCAATCCGGGATGCGGAAGCTGTCGGGCGACTATGTCGCGGAGGCAGAGCGGGCGGGGCACTCCGAGGACGTCTGCACCTACGTCAAGTGCGACATCGGGATGATGCGAGCGGGCAACATGGGTCCGATGGGAACCCGTCTCCCGAAGCCGGACCTGCTCCTGCTGTCGTACACCGGGTGCTACACCTTCATGAAGTGGTTCGAGCTGCTGCGCGAGGAATACGACTGTCCCGTCGGTGTTCTTCCACGTGCCGTACCAGGGCGACGGGGTGCTGGAGCCGGAGCACCGCGAGTACATGCTGCGCCAGCTCCGGGAGCAGGTGATTCCCGCCCTGGAGCGGGCCACCGGCCGGCCCTACGACGAGGAGAAGCTGCGGCATCATCTCGCCCTCTCGGCCGAGGCGGAGGATGACCTGGTCGCGGTGCTCCAGGCCGGCGAAGCTCACGCCCAGCCCGATCGACGGCTACTTCGGCGCCGTGTACTACGTCGGCCCCATCTTCAGCGCCTTCCGGGGCACGCCAGGAGGGAGTGGACTACTACCGGGCGCTGCGCGAGGAAGTGGAGGAGCGGGCAGCGGCCGGGCTCGGCCCCGTCACGCCGGACGGACCGCTCAACGAGCAGAAGCTACCGCCTGGTGGTCGAAGGGCCGCCCAACTGGACGCACTTCCGCGATTTCTGGAAGATGTTCGCCGACGAGGGGGCGGTGGTGGTCGCCTCGACCTACACCAAGGTCGGCGGAACCTACGACTTCGGCTTCCGCCACGATCCCGACGGACCCGCTGGGGACGCTGGCCGACTACTGCAGCGGCTGCTACACCAACCTCAACCTGCCGGCCCGCATCGACATGCTGGTGCGGTACATCCAGGAGTATCAGGCGGACGGGTTCCTGATCAACTCGGTGAAGTCCTGCAACTCATTCTCGGCGGGCCAGCTGATGATTCTGCGCGAGGTGGAAAAGCGGACCGGCATTCCCGGGGGCTTCATCGAGTCCGATCTGGTGGATCCGCGGTACTTCTCGGCCGCCAACATCAAGAACCGGCTGGAGAGCTACTTCCAGATGATCGATGCCCGCCGCGCTGGGGAAATCGGCATGAGCTACGTCGTCGGGATTGACCTCGGGTCGACCACCACCAAGGCGCTCGTCCTGGACGGGGATCAGCAGATGCATCGGGCTGCGGGATCACCAACTCCCGGTCGAACTACGATCTGGCGGCGGCGGTGGCCCGGACCGAGGCGTTCATCAACGCGCGGTTCGACCATGGTCAATCGGCACGCCGAGCAGGTCGGGGCGGCGGAACGAGGTGGGGCGACTGCGGCGGGCCTTCGTGCTGGAGCAGCTGCTGCACCAGCTGCGCCGGCTGGAGGAGCTGATGCTGGAGGAAGTGGAGATCTCGATCGCCCGCCGAGCTCCGTGGGCGCCGTTCGCCGAGGCGATCCGGAGATCTGCCGCCGCATCACGCGTGGAGGAGGAGGACGCGCTTCCGGCAGCCGCCGGTGCTGCGGTCCGACTTCTTCCGCGACGCTGTGGGATCGCCGTTCATGCGCATCGCCGAGGAGATCGGCCAGCCCGGCGGAGTCAGCTATCGACCGGCTGGTCGGGGTCTACGACAAGTGCATCATCCGGGTGGAGAACGAACCGCTGGACCTCGACTTCCGCGACCACATCGGGGAGGCGCTGAAGCGGATTGGCGAACCGCCGGGGCTGGCCGACGCGGTGGAGTGCCGCGGTGGACGAGGACCTGACCCCGGTCGGCCACCGTGGGAACCGGATACGGCCGGGCCCGGCTGCCGTTCCCGAAGGAGCAGATCCGGTCCGAGATCCTGTGCCACGGGCTGGGAGCGCACGCGATGTTCCCGGAAACCCGCACCGTGCTCGACATCGGCGGGCCAGGACACCAAGGCGATCCAGATCGACTCGGCAGGGATCGTCACCAGCTTCCAGATGAACGACCGCTGCGCGGCCGGCTGCGGCCGCTACCTCGGCTACATCGCGGACGAAATGAACCTCGGTCTGCACGAGCTGGGGCCGCTGGCCGAACAGTCGCGCCGGTGCGTCAAGATCAACTCCACCTGCACCGTCTTCGCCGGCGCCGAACTGCGCGAACGGCTCTCGCTGGGCGAGAAGCGCGAGGACATCCTGGCCGGGCTCCACCGGGCCATCGTTCTCCGCGCCATGAGCCTGCTGGCCCGCTCGGGTGGCGTCGCCGACGAGTTCACCTTCACCGGCGGCGTGGCCAAGAACCCGGCCGCCGTGCGGGCCCTGCGGGAACTGGTGCGAGGAGAACTACGGCGACCGGCGTGCTCAACATCTCTCCCGACAGCATCTACACCGGCGCGCTGGGCGCCGCGCTCTTCGCCAGCCGGATGGTGGCTGATGTATCATCGACCGCCGGGATCGACGTCGGGAGCGGCGCCGTGAAGGTGGTGGTGATGGCGGTGATCCGGACGGCACCGCGAGGAGCCAGGTGCTGGCCAGAGGTCGTCGGGCCGGATCCGGCGGCGCGAGATCGCCAAGGTGGTGGACGAGGTCTATCGCCGCCGCGGTGGCGGCGGCCGACGTCGCACGAGCTGCACTACATCGCCACCACCGGCGACGGAGAAGAAGTGCCCTTCGCCACCGGCCACTTCTACGGCATGACGACGCACGCGCGGGGCGCGCTGTTCCTGGCGCCGGCCGCCCGGGCGGTGCTCGACGTCGGCGCGCTGCACACCCGTGCGGTGGCCATGGACGACCGGGGCCGGGTGCTGGACTACAAGATGACCAGCCAGTGCGCGTCGGGGTCGGGCCAGTTCCTGGAGAACATCGCCCGCTACCTGGGCGTCTCGCAGGACGAGATCGGCCCGCTGTCGCTTCCAGGCGACGCAGCCGGAGAAGGTCAGCTCGATCTGCGCGGTCCTGGCCGAGACCGATGTGATCAACATGGTCTCGCGGGGAATCACGACGACCGACATCCTGCGTGGAGTGCACGAGAGCATGGCCGACCGGTTCGCCCGTCTGCTGCGTTCGCTGCCGGTTCGAGGGCGCGGTATTCGTCAGCGGCGGGCTGGCCTCGGATGTGGGACTGCTGGGCGCGCTGCGGGACGCGCTCGCGAAGAAGCTGCCGGCCGGGGCGGTGCCGCCCGAGATCATCACCCATGAAGACGCGCATCTACACCGGGGCCATCGGGGCGGCGCTCTGGGGTGCCTTCCGCTACCGGAAACTGGGGACGCCCGGAGCCGGCCTGGACCGCGGCCATGGCGAACTGACGATGGCGCCTTCCCACGATCGCCTACCACCGCCCGCGCGACCCTGGCCGACGCCTGCGCCCTCGGCGTCCAGTGCGGGGCCGACGGTGCGTTCCTGGCCGGCGGGACCGAGCTGCTGCCCGACTACCACCGCGGCCGAGAGGGCGCCCGGCAGCTGATCGCCCTGGACGGGGTCGAGGAGTTGCACGGTATCCGGGTAGAGGCCGGCACGCTGTGGATCGGGGCCCTGACGACGGTGGCCGAGGTCGCGAGCGTCGACTCTGGTGCGGGAATGGTGTCCCGCCCTGGCCGAGGCCGCTGGTGCAGTCGGGAGCCCGCCCATCCGAAGCCTGGCCACGATCGGCGGCAACTTCTGCCGCGCCGTGCCCTGTGCCGATACGCCGCCGCCGGCCATCGTCAGGCGGGCCCGGCTGGACCTGCTCGGGCCGGCCGGGGCACGCGAGGTGGGCGCCGAGGCATTCTTCATCGGGCCGCGACAGACCGTGCTGCTCCCGGGGGAACTGCTGGTCGGGATCCGGATCCCCCGGCCGGCGCCGGGCTTTGGCGCCAGCTATCAGCGGTTTGCCCGGAGACGCGGTTCGGCGCTCGCGGTGGCGGCCGTCGCGGCCGGAGTCGGAGTCGTCGAGGGGCGGATCGTGGGAGCCCGGATCGCGCTGGGAGCCGTGGCACCGATTCCGCTGCTGGCCGCGCCGGGCGGCGGCGGTCCTCGAGGGTGAAGCGCCCTGCGACGAACTCTTTGCCGTTGCCGGGGCCACGAGTGCCGAGGAAGCGCTTCCGATTTCGGACCTCCGCGGTTCGGCGGCCTTTCGGCGGGAACTGGTGGCGGTGCTCACGAGGCGGGCCCTTCACGAGGCGACGGCGCGGTGCCGGGATCCGGATCCCATGAGCCAGGAGACGCTGGTCCGGCTGCAGGTCAACGGCCAGGAGCGGGTGCTCGCCGTGCGGCCCAACACGACCCTCCTGGCCGTGCTCCGCGACCAGCTCGGCCTGACCGGGGCCAAGCAGGGGTGCGGATCCGGCGACTGTGGTGCCTGCACGGTCGAGATGGGGGGACACCCTGTCGCGTCGTGCCTGACGCTCGCCGTGGCCGCCGAAGGGAAGTCGATCACCACCGTCGAGGGGCTGGCGCGGGACGGTGACCTCCACCCGCTCCAGAAGGCGTTCATCAAACACGGGGCGCTGCAGTGCGGCTACTGCACCTCGGGCATGCTGATGTCGGCCAAGGTGCTGATCGACCGGGTTCCCGATCCGTCGGAAGAGGACATCCGCGAGGCGCTGAGCGGCAACCTCTGTCGCTGCGGGGCCTATCCCCGGATCATCCGGGCGGTCCAGGGGTGGCGGAGTTTCGACGGAGTCCCACTCGACACGACCCCGATCGTCCACGGGGAGCAGGATCAGCAGCGGGATCACGCCATCGTCGGCCGGGGGGTCACCCGCTATGACGGCCCCGACAAGACGACCGGCCGGGCCAAGTACACCGCCGATCTCCGGCTGCCGGGAATGCTTCATGGGAAGATCCTCGGGAGCCCGATCGCGCACGGGCGGATCACCCGGATCGACGTCTCCAGGGCCCGCGCGCTGCCCGGCGTGCTGGCGGTGATCACCGGGGCGGATGTGCCGGATACCTGGTACGGGGTGAGCCCCGCCCGGGAGGACGAGCAGATCCTGGCCAAGGATCGGGTCCGCTATCGTGGGCGACGAGATCGCCGCCGTGGCCGCCGTCGATCTGGACACGGCGGAGCGGGCCCTCGAGCTGATCGACGTGACCTTCGAGCCGCTGCCGGCGGTGTTCGACGCTGAGGCCGCGATGGCCCCCGGTGCCCCGGTGATCCACCCCGAGCACCCTCGCTACGCCGGCAACATCAACACCCGGGTCGACTGGGATTTCGGCAACGTGGAGCAGGGGTTCGCGGAGGCGGATCTGGTGCGGGAGCAGCGGTTCGTCGGCAACCGCAGCTACCAGAGTCCGATGGAGCCGCACGCCGCGCTGGCCCAGTGGGAGCCGCACGGGGACCGGCTCACCCTGTGGGCCAGCACCCAGACCCCCCACTATCTGCACCGCTCGCTCTCCCGGACGCTCGGTGTCCCGATGGGGAACATCCGGGTCATCCGGCCAGCGGTGGGTGGGGGCTTTGGAGCCAAGGCGGAGGCGACGCCGCTCGACTTCTGCGCCGCCATCCTCGCCCGGATGACCGGGCGCCCGGTCCTGATGGCCTACACCCGGGAAGAGATGCACGTGCACTTCCGGGGGCGGCACAAGCAGACGATCGACCTGAAGATCGGAGTCAAGGCGGATGGCACCATCACCGCCGTGGACCAGCGCGTGGTCCTCGATGGCGGGGCCTACACCTCCTTCGGGGTCATCACCGCCTACTACGCCGGCTCGATGCTGCCGACGCTGTACAAGATGTCGAACTACCGCTACCAGGGCCTCCGGGTCTATACCAACCTCCCCGCCTCGGGGGCCTTCCGCGGGCCACGGGGTGCCGCAGCCCCGGTTCGCCTTCGAGTCGCTGCTCGACATGATCGCCGAGGATCTCGGGCTCGACCCGATCGAGCTCCGGCTCCGGAACGCCATGGAACCGGGCATCCGGACCTGCAACGCGCTCGACATCTCCTCCTGCGAGTTCACCGAGACGCTGGAACGGGCCCGTGAGGCCACCGACTGGGTGGCCAAGAAGGGCAAGCTCCCGCCGGGGATGGGCATCGGGGTGGGGTGCGGCGGCTTTGTGTCGGGCGCGGGCTACCCGATCTACCGATCCGACTTTCCCCATTCGAACGCGGTGATCCGGGTCCACGAGGACGGCACCGGGGTGTCGCTTCATATCGCGGCCGCCGAGATCGGGCAGGGATCGGATACCGTCATGGTCCAGATCGCCGCCGAGGAACTGGGGGTCCCCTACCAGCAGGTCTGGCTGGCCGACTGCGACACCGTGCTCAGTCCGCTCGACCTCGGGGCCTACTCGAGCCGGCTGACGCTGATGGGCGGGAACGCGGTTCGGATGGCGGCCCAGCGGGTGAAGGCGCAGCTGTGTGAGGTGGCCGCGCGGGAACTTGGCTGCGATCCGGATGGACTGGTGGCGCGGGATGGCCGGATCTTCGTCTCCGGGCAGCCGGCCCAGGGCATGGAGTGGGCCGTCGCGGCGCGCCTCGCCTTCGCCCGGGGTGGCCCGGTGGTCGGCACCGGATCCTATCGGCCGCCGGCCGATCTCGGGGGAGATTTCAAGGGTGGCACCGTCGGCACCTCCCCGGCCTACAGCTTCTCCACCGCGGTGGCCGAAGTCACCGTCGATCTCGAGACCGGATACGTGACCGTTGACCGGGTCACCGATTTCAGCGATGCGGGGACCGTCATCAACCCGGTGACCTTCCACGGCCAGGTCGAGGGTTCCATCGTGATGGGCCTGGGGGAAACGCTGCTGGAGGACACCCTGGTGGACGGGGCGGGGCGCTTCACCAACGCCGAACCTGCACGACTACCTGATCCCGACCATCCGGGAGTCGCCCGAGATTCGCACGGTGGCGGTGGAGAGTTACGAACCACACGGACCGTTCGGCGCCAAGGAGATCGGGGAGGGGTCTCTGCTGCCGATCCTCGGCGCCATCGCCAACGCCATCTACGATGCCTGCGGGGTCCGGGTGACCGAACTGCCCATCACCCCGGAGAAGATTCTGGCAGGACGCAAGGCCAGGGCCGGCTCGCCGCAACAGGACCGCGATCTTGAACCGGTCGGGGCCACCAAGGAGAGGCGATCATGAGTCTGAAGCCGGCCGGCAACACGGTATCCCGCAAGCGCCCCGAGCGGGAAGCGACCCGCCAGCGGCTGGACCATCTTCTCACGGCCACGGCCGCGCTCTACGCGGAAAAGGGGTACGAGGCCACCTCGATGCGGGACGTCAGCGGCGCGGTCGGCGGCAGCCTGGCCGGGCTGTACCACTACTGCACCGGCAAGGAGGACCTGCTCTATCAGCTCCAATACCGCACCTTTGCCACCCTGCTCGAAGTGCAGACCGAGCGAGCCCGGATGGCGGGGCACGGCGGAGGAACGGTTCCGACGGCTGGTGATCGGTCATCTGGCGTTCTTCGTCAGCCATCCCGAACGAACTGAAGGCGTGTACCTATCGAGCTGGAGTCGCTCCAGGGCGAGCAGTACGAGACGGTCGAAGCCCTGCGACGCAGGTACCATCGGCTGGTGTCGGCGGTGGTTGGCGAGCTGATGGGCGGAGTCCAGCCCGGCGGGGCGCGAGTCGCGGCGGAGCCGGCACGCGACCCTGTTCATCTTCGGCATGCTCAACTGGATCTTCATGTGGTACGACCCGGCGCGACACGGGACGGTGGAGCAGATCGGGGAGGAAATGCTCGACCTGGCCCTCACGCGGTCTTCGGCGCCGGTAACGAGGAGGAGACCATGCAGTTTACCGACATCAGGATTCCCTACGGTGCCTACTGGTCCACCCCGTTCGTGGCCTGGCAGGGCAGCTTCGCGACGCAGCCGCCGATTCCCCTTCGCCGCGGAGATCGCGCGACGCGGGCTGGCCGAGCGGCAGATCGCGCCGGAGGCAATCGACGGCCTGTGCTTCGGGACGACGGTGCCGAGCAAGCACTCCTTCTACGGCGCCCCGTGGTTTGCCGGTCTGGCGGGACTCGGGCATGCTGAGCGGCCCGACGATCAACCAGGCCTGCGCCACCTCGGTGCGCTGCCTGGTCCAGGCGGCCCAGGAACTGGCCACCGGTGGCGCGACGGTCTATCTGGCCGCCAGCGCCGACCGGACCAGCAACGGGCCGCATCTGTACTACCCGAATCCCGGCGGCCCCGGCGGCACCGGCAGCGCCGAGGACTGGGTGCTCGACAGTTTCGGCCACGACCCGTATGCCGGCGGCTCGATGCTGGCGACGGCCGAGAAAGTGGCCCGGGAGGCCGGGATCAGCCGGGAGGCGCAGGAGGAACTCACCCTCCTCCGGTACGCCCAGTACCGGCAGGCCACCGAAGGGAATGCCACCTTCCTGGATCGCTACATGCTGCGGCCGATCGAGCTCCGCGGGCCGGGCGGGCGCAAGGTCGTGGGGACCGTGACGGGGGACGAGGGCGTCCCCGACCACCGCCGAGGGGCTGGCCAAGCTCCGGCCGGTGATCGAGGGGGGCTCAGTGACGTTCGGGATGCAGACCCATCCGGCCGATGGCAACGCCGCCATGATCCTCGCGGCGGGGCGCGACCGGGCCCGCGGACTGTCGCGAGATCCCGGGATCGACGTCCGGCTGCTGCAGCTTCGGGCAAGCCAGGGTGGACCGGGGCCGGATGCCGATGGCGGTGGTGCCCGCCGCCCGCGGAGGCGCTGACCGGGCCGGGATCGGGGTGGACGACCTGGCGAGCGTGACGACCCACAACCCGTTCGCGGTGAATGACGTCTACCTCGGGCGCACCCTGGGCATTGCCCCGGAACGCATGAACCGGCACGGCTGTTCCCTGGTCTGGGGACACCCGCAGGGGCCGACCGGGATGCGTTCCATCATCGAGCTGATCGAAGACCTGGTTCGGTGCGGCGGCGGCTATGGACTGTTCACCGGCTGCGCGGCAGGCGACAGCGCGGCCGCCATCGTCGTGCGGGTCGATACCCGCTGAACGATCCACGAAAGGAAGAGCCGAATGGAGATAGTTTCGCCTCCCGACCGGTGACCGAATTCGACTTCCGGGACATCCTGTACGAGAAGCGGGACATGATGGCCCGGATCACCATCAATCGGCCCGAGGTGTACAACTCCTACCGACCGACGACGCTGCTCGAGCTGATCACCGCCTTCGATGACGCGTCGACCGACGACGCCGTCGGCGTCATCGTCTACACCGGCGCCGGCGACAAGGCCTTCTGCACCGGTGGCGACGTCAAGGAGTACGCCGAGCTCTACACCAGGCGCCCCCGCGACTACTGGAAGTACATGGGGCTCTTCACCCGGTACATCGAGAGCATCCTGCGGAGCGGCAAGGTCACCATCGCCCGGATCAACGGCATGGCCGTCGGAGGGGGCAACGAGTCGCAGCTGGCCTGTGACCTGGCGGTCATGGCCGACGACACCTACCTCGCGCAGGTCGGGACCAGCGTCGGCAGCGTGGCGGCGGGCGGCGCCACCCAATGGCTGTCGATCCATGTGGGAGACCGTCGAGCCCGGGAGATGCTGTTCCTCAACCCGAAGATCCCCGCCCCGAAGGCGCTCGAATGGGGCCTGGTGAACCGGGTCGTCCCGCGAGCCCAGCTGGACGACGAGGTGCAGACCCTGGTCGACGGGTGCCTGGACAAGTTCCCCGAGTGCACTCGCTACACCAAGCAGCAGGTGAACTACTGGAAGGAAGCGTCGTGGAACGCCACGGTGGGCCACGCCCGCGACTGGCTGTCCACCCACTTCGCCACGCTGGAGCCCTACGAGGGGATGCAGGCCTTCGTCCAGAAGCGGAAGCCCGACTATCGGGGTCTCCGGCGCCGGGCCGCGGAGGGCGGCAGCACCGAGTTCCTCTGGGGGCCGTACACCAAGGCCTGCCCGAAGTGCGAGGCGACCGGGATCCCGGAGCAGTTCCAATTCTGCGGTGGCTGCGGCGCAGGTGGCTGGGGTAGCCGGATGACCGCGGGGTCGACCTCGACCAGTGGCGCTCGTCACCGGGGCGGGACGCGGCATTGGCGCGGCCATCGCGCGCACCCTGGCGGCCGACGGCTGCGACGTGGCGCTGGTTGATCTGGGCGCGATCCGGGACGCCGAGGACGTCGCCGCCGAGATCCGTGCCGCCGGCCAGCGCGCCATGGTGTTCGAGGCTGACGTAGCGAGCGTATCGGGCGCCGAAGGGTGCGTTGCCGCGGTGGTGCGGGACTTCGGCCGACTGGACGCCCTGGTCTGCAACGCCGGCGTCACCCGCGACGCGATGGTCTGGAAGATGACCGAGGAAGCGTGGGATAAGGTGCTCTCGGTCAACCTCAAGGGATGCTTCACCTTCTGCCGGGCGGCCGCCCCGGTCTTCCGGGCCCAGCGGAGCGGCCGGATCGTGACCATCGCCTCGATCAACGGGCTGCGCGGGAAGGCGGGGCAGGCCAACTACGCCGCATCCAAGGCCGGGGTGATGGCGCTGACCCGGTCGCTGGCCCGGGAGCTGGGGCCGTCCGGCGTGACGGTGAACTGCGTCGCGCCGGGGATGGTGCGGACCGCCATGAGCGCCGAGCTGCCGGCCAAGGTCCTCGAGGACGCGGTGGCCGAAACGGCGCTGGGGCGGCTCGCCGATCCGGAAGACGTTGCGCACGCGGTTGCCTTTCTCTGTTCCTCGCGGGCCCGACACATCACCGGCACCGTCATCCAGGTCGATGGCGGGCAGCGGATGTGACGAGGAGGACGGACATGCCTGACACGGCGACCACGGTCCGCTACCAAGTCCGCGACGATATCGCCCTGCTGACCCTGCACGCGCCGCCGGTCAACATCCTCACCGCGGCGGTCATGGAGGAGCTGGCGGTGGCGGTCGAGCGGGCGGTGGCGGACTCCTCGCTCAAGGCGATCGTCCTGCAGGCCGAAGGGCGGGCCTTCTCGGCGGGCGCGGACGTCGGGGAGCACCGTCCCGAACAGGCCCCGGCGATGATCGCCATGTTCAGTCGGCTCTTCCGGGCGCTCGGCGCCAGCCCGCTGCCCGTGGTGATGGCCGTGGACGGGGCGGCGCTCGGAGCCGGGTTCGAACTGGTTCTCATGGCCGACATCCTCCTGGCGAGCGAACGGGCCACCTTCGGTCAGCCGGAGATCCGGCTCGGCTTCTTCGCCCCGGTCAGCGTGGCCTGGTTGTCGGCCCGGATCGGGGTCGCCCGCGCGATCGAGGTGACCGCCACGGGGCGCACCTACTCAGCCGCCGAAATGTCCGCCATGGGTCTGGTGTCCCACCTCGCCCCGGAGGGGGAGCTGGAAGCGGCGCTGACGGCGGTGCTGGACGACCTGCGGCGGGCGAGCCCGCTGATCATGCGGATGAACACCCGACTGGTCCGCCAGCTCCACGGCCGGCCGTTCGAGGCGGCCCGCCAGGAGGCAGAGCGGGTCTTCCTGGAGGATCTGATGGTGACGAAGGACGTGCGCGAAGGGATCGCCTCGTTCTATGACAAGCGCCGTCCGGTCTGGACGAATCGCTGAGGAGGGCGACATGCGGATTCTGATTACGGGAGCCGGGGCACTGGGCGGATTCGTCGGTGCGAGCCTGGCACGGGCCGGCGAGAACGTGACCCTGCTCGAGATCAACCAGGCCCGGGCCCGCCTGCTCAATGAGGCCGGGCTGGTCATCACCCGCACCGGCGAGGAGGAGGTCCGGGTCCCGGTCCAGGTGGTGACCTCGGTGGAAGGACTCGACCCATTCGATCTGGTGTTCATCGCCGTCAAGACCTATCAGACTGAAGGCGCGGTGCGGGATTCGATGCCGGCGGTCGGCCCGCAGACGCAGGTTCCTGTCGATGCAGAACGGCATCGGCAACGCCGAGACCATCGCCCGATTCGTCGGCCCCGGAACGGATTCTCTGTGGGATTACCTACCACAGCATCCAGCACATGGGCCCGGGGCGACTGCAATACCGCACCGGGATCAAGCCGGTGCAGATCGCTCCGTTTGTCGGAGAGGTCACTCCGGAGATCGAGGCGATCGCCGAGATGTTCCGCCGGGCCGGGATCGAGACCAATGTGGCCCCGAACATCGACCACGCGCTCTGGCAGAAGCTGCTCCACAACGCCGCGATCAATCCGGTGTCGGCGGTCACGGGTCTCACCTGCCGGGAAATCCTGGGCGACCCGACCTGATGGCGTTTCTCCGGGATCTGACGGCTGAGATCATCGCGGTGATGCGGGCGCGGGGGATCCCGATCGTGGACGAGGAGGATCCCTTCCGTCCGATCATCGGGTCCCTGAAGGCGCTCGGCAAGAACCGCCCGTCCATGTGGCAGGACCTTGCCCGGGGCATGCAGACCGAGGTCGATGCGATCAACGGCGCCATCGTGGCTGAGGCGGAGCGCCTCGGGCCTCCGCGCCTCACAACGCCGCCCTGACGCGCTTCATCCATTCCCGCGAGCGCCAGAAGTTCCTGAACCGGCAGGAGATCGTGCGGCGAGCTCGGCCTGGAAGGTGCGGGGGCAAGGGCCCCGGCCGTCGGGACCAGGTCGGCCCGGACGAGCGCCCTCGGTGCGGACGGGGGGATGCCAGCGGGCGGTCCTCCGCTGGAGAGCACCCGGCGACTGAAGGAGCTGATGCACAGCTACTACCACGACGTCGAGGCCGCTTCCGACGACCCGGACCGACTGGTGGCGGCCTGTTCCGGGCTGGCCCCGGTGGAGGTGGTGCGGGCGCTCGGGATTGTGCCCTACTTCCCCGAGAACCATGCGGCGCTGATCGGGGCCAGCCGCCAGGCCGGGCCCTACCTGGCGCGCGGCGACGGCTGAGGGGTTTTCCCAGTTCGCCAGTTCGGCGATGCGAGCCGACATCGGTGCCCTGCTCCTCGGGGAGCAGCCCCCTGGTCGGGGTACACGGGCTCAAGGGTCCACCACGGCCCGACGTGGTGGTCTACAGCACCAATACCGGCCATCAGCTGCTCCGCTGGTTCGAATTCTATGGCTCTCACTATGCGGTGCCGGTACTGGGGCTGCATCCGCCGCCGGCGCTCGACGCGGTGGAGCAGATCGACGTCGATGCCGCCGTCCACCAGCTGTGGCGCCTCACGGACCGGCTGGAGCAGGTGACGGGGACGGTGCTGAACATGGACCGCCTCGGGGAAACCGTGGGGTTGGCCGCCGAGGCGGCGGCGCTATGGGACGACATTCTCCGTCTGGCGCAGGCTACACCGGCCCCCTTCACGTGGTTTGACACGCTGGTCCATCTGGCGCCGATGATCCTGCTGCGGGGGACGCCGGAGGCAGTCGTGTATTACCGGGACCTCAAGGCCGAGATCGAGGATCGGATCACCCAGGGGGTCGCTGCGGTGCCCTCGGAAGCCCATCGGTTCTACTGGGACGGCCCCCCGATCTGGTGCGCCCTGCGCCCGCTGGCCCGGCTCTTTGCCGAGGCCGACGTCGCAGTTGTCGGGTCGACCTTCTCGGCGGTCTTTGCCCTGCCCGGCCTCGACCGGAGCGACCCGATTGGAAGCATGGCCCGCGCCTACACCGGCGTGTTTGGCAATCGGTCGGAGGACTACCAGGCCCGGTACCTGGCGCAGCAGTTCAATCGGTACGGGGTGGACGCCGCGGTGTACCACGACTGCCGGACGACGCCGGAGGCGAGCCATGTCCGCTACGGCCTGGCGGTGCGCACCCAGCGAGAAACGGGGGTGCCCGGGCTGGTCATCGAGGCGGATTCCCATGACCTCCGGCTCTTTTCCACCGAACGCCTGCACGGCCTGCTCGCGGATTTCCTCGAGCAGCATGTCGAGCGCGCGGGAGCGCACTAGCGCCGCCCCGTCGCAAGGAGGATCGTCACGATGCTGAATGCCGACAGCGGTCTGGCCGCCGGAGTCGATGCCGGGACGGAGTGCGTCAAGGCAGTGATCGTCACCGAAGCGGGCCAGGTGCTCGGGCGGGCGGTGGTGCCGACCCGGGGCTACTTCCAGGCCTGCGTGGTGGAGGTGCTCGCCGCGGCGCTGGACGATGCACAGCGATCCGAGTCCGAGCTGGTGGGCCTCGGCGCGACGGGCTTTGCCAGTGAGGCGGTGCCGGGTGCGACCTTGGTGGCGGCGGAGACCGGCTGTCACGCCCGCGGGGCGTTCCACCACCTCGGCCACGCGATGACCCTGGTGGACATCGGGGGTCGCGATCCGCACGTCATCACCGTCGATGACACTGGCCGGCGAGTGGAGGCGCGGAACCTGCGCCGCTGCGCGATCGGCGTCGGGAGCTTCCTGATGTTCACGGCCCGGCACCTGGACGTCAGCGCCACTGGTCTCCAGGCCCTGGCCGCGGCCGCCGCCCAGCCGGCCCGGGTCAGCAGCTACTGCTCGGTGTTCTCCACCTCCGAGGTGCTCGAACGACTGCGCGAGGGGGCGTCGCGCGAGGAGATCGCGCTCGGGAGCATGCACTCGATCGCGGAGCGGATCGCCGAGATCGGCGGGTTCACCGAGCCGGTGGTGGTGTGTGGCGGGGTCGCGGAGTACTTCCCCGGGGTGCTCCATGCCCTGAGCCTGCTCACCGGCGTCCCCATCGCGACCGTGCCCGAACCGATTCTCACCGGCGCCCTCGGAGCGGCCATGAAAGTCCACCAGCAGATGGCCGGTGCGCCGGGCCGGACGACGGTGGCAGGATGAGCGGGCTTCGCAGTGTCGCTGCGCTCCGCGACACGATGGGCACCTACTACCGGTCGCTGGGGGAGACGGTCGGCGGCCCCTCGGCACCGGTCGCGTGGTGCAGCAGTGTCGGTCCGGCGGAACTGCTGCAGGCCCTCGGTTTCCGGGTCTTCTTCCCTGAGAATCACGCCGCGATGCTGGGTGCCGCGCGGGTGGCCCAACGCACGATGCCGCTGGCCCACGCCCAGGGCTACTCCCAGGACATCTGCTCCTATCTGACCAGCGACATCGGGGCCCACCTGGCCGGCGAGACGCCCCTCACCGCCTTCGGCCTGGAGGCTCCCCCGCGGGCCGACGTGCTGGTCTTCAACACCAACCAGTGCCGCGACGTCCGCGACTGGTTCGAGTGGTACGGTCGGAAGTGGGGGGTGCCGGTGATCGGGGTGCGGTCGCCACGGAGCCTGGGCGAGGTGACGGCCGGGGATGTCGACGGGGTGACCCGGCAGATCGAGGGTCTGATCCCGCCCCTCGAACAGGTGGCGGGGACCCGGCTGGATCCGATCCGCCTCTCCGCCGTGGTTGCGGCCTCGCGCCGCTGTTCGGATCTCTGGGAGGCCTGCCTCCGCACCGCGGTGCACCGTCCCACGCCGCTGAGCTTCTTCGACGGCACCGTCCACATGGGGCCGGCGGTCGTCCTGCGGGGGACCGCGGCGGCCATTGGCTACTACGAACAACTGCTGGCCGAACTGCAGGAGCGGACCCGGCAGGGTGCGGCCGCCGTGCCGGACGAGCGCTACCGGTTGTACTGGGAGGGGATGCCCATCTGGGGACGGCTCCGCGCCCTGTCGGAACTGCTCACGGAGTTCCGGACGGCGGTGGTGGCCTCGACCTACTGCAACAGCTGGATTTTTTCGACCTTGGACCCGGCCGACCCGGTGCGCTCCATGGCGCGAGCGTCGCTGGAGCTCTTCATCGTCCGGGCCGAGGGCCCGAAGGAACGGTACCTCGAAGAGATGATGGCGCTGTACGCCGTCGATGGCATCATCTTCCACGACTGCCGGACCTGCCCGAACAACTCGAACACCCGGTACGGCATGCCGCGGCGGATCTGCCGAGCGGCTGGGGGTGCCGACCCTGGTGCTCGACGGTGACGTCAACGACCTCCGCTGTTTCTCGGACGAGCAGGCCCGCACCAACATCGAGGGCTTTGTCGAGCAGATCGCCGATGCGCGGGGCGCGGTCTCGGGAGCACGCCCCGGATGACACTCTGGGTCGGTCTCGACTGTGGTTCCTGGACCACCAAGGCGGTCGTCATCGACGACGATGCCACGGTGCTCGGGACGGCGGTTGCCCGATCCGGCGCCGACCTGGTCGGGGCGGCCGACCGGGCACTCACCGGGGCTCTGCGCGCCGCCGGCCGGAAACGGAACGAAGTCCAGGCCGTATGGGCGACCGGATTCGGACGTCATGCCCTGACGCAGGCCGACGGGTCGCGAACCGAACTGGACTGCCATGGTCGTGGGGCCGCCTTCTTCGTGTCCGGACCGCTGGTGGTGATCGACATCGGCGGCCAGGACGCCAAGGTGATCCACCTGGATCCGGAAGGCCGACGACTAGGGCATCGGATGAACCGCAAGTGCGCGGCGGGTACCGGGAGTTTCCTTGAGGAAATCGCCCTCCGGCTGGGCATCGAGTCAGCCGACCTGGATCGACTCGCCCTCGAGGCGACGGAACCGCTCGAGCTGTCGAGCTTCTGCACCGTGTTCGCCGGGACCGAACTGCTGGCGCTGATCCGGGCGGGCAAGCGCCCGGCCGATCTGGCGCTGGCGGCCTACCGGTCCCTGGTGAAGCGGGTGGCGGCGATGGACGTGTTTCCCGGGAAGGTCGTGGCCACCGGGGGCGTCGTGGCCTACCACCCCACCCTGGTGGGGCTGCTCGGCAAGGAACTGCACGCCGAAGTGATCGTCCCCCCTCTGCCTCAGATGACAGGGGCCTTCGGTGCCGCGCTGGCCGCCCGGGAGGGGGCGGTGGCCGTGGGGCCATCCATCGGAGGGTCGGATGCCGACTGAGGCCCTGCGTGGCAGCAGTCCTCGCGGCCACCATGCGGCGGCGGCAGCGCGGTCAGGGTCGGAGCTCTACTCGACCATCCCGCTGCCCGGCCAGCCGGAATCGGTGGGCAGCCTCCTGGCCCGCCAGGTCGCCAGCCGGGCCGGGCAGCCGGCCTACGGGGTGCGCCACGGAGCAGAGTTCCGGACCGTGTCATGGGGCGCGCTGGGTGACGACGTCACTGCGCTCGGGCGCTTCCTGGTGGCCGCCGGGGTCGGGCCGGGAGATCGGGTCGTAGCGTTCTCCCCCAACCGCGCCGAGATGCTGGTCGTCGAACTCGCCACCATGAGCCTGGGGGCGGTGTACGTGCCGATCTTCGCTGGATACGCCGAGGCCCAGGCGAAGGAACTGGTCGCCCAGGCTCGGCCATCGGCGCTCTTCGTTCCCGGCGGGGAGCAGCTCCAGCGCACGGGTGTGCCGGGCAGCGTGCGGGTGGTGGTGAGTTGCGACGGGATGGAGCCGGTCGAGCGCCGGTCGCCGGGGGAGGACCCCGCCGCTGAGACCACCCGATACGCCGACGCCCTGATGAAGTTCGCCGAGCCGGCGGAGGCTGGCGCGGCCCGAAAGGACTTTCTCGCCGCCGCGGCCGCCGTGGATCCGGGCGACCCGGCCCTGATGATGTTCACCTCCGGCACCACCGGGCGACAGAAGGGGGTCCTGCTCAGCCACGACAACATCCTCTCCCAGCAGCGGGCCCTCTCGGCGATCTGGAGCATCACCCCGGCCGATCGGTTCCTCTCCTACTTGCCCTGGCACCACAGTTTCGGGGGAATCTTCGAGAAGTACGCGGCGCTCTACAACGGCGCCACCCTGTTTCTCGACGACTCGGCGGGCAAGGACTTCGACCGGCTGCTCCACAATTGGAAGGCCGTGCGGCCGACGATCTACTTCAGTGTCCCGAAGATCTATCAACAGCTGGTGGTGCGGGCGCAGGGGCATCCCGAGGAAGCGTGGATCCTCCATCCGGAGCTGCGTTTCGTCTTCACCGCGGCGGCGCCCCTTCCCGCCAACCTCGCCACGTTCTTTGCGGAGCGGCGGATTCCGGTGCTCGAGGGATGGGGGCTGACCGAAACGGCTCCCTGCTGTACCGTGACCGACTTGGCCGAACCGCGCGCCGTGCCGGGAATGGTGGGCTACCCGATTCCCGGCGTCCGGCTTCGGATCGCCGCCGACGGGGAGATCCTGGTTCAGGGACCGAACGTGATGCGGGGGTACTTCGAGGACCCGGCGGCCACCGCCAGAGCCCTCCCGGGCGACGGCTGGTTCCGCACCGGAGATCTCGGCGTCGCGGTCGGCGCTGGTCTCAAGCTGGTCGCCCGCAAGGACCGGGTCTTCAAATTGCTCAATGCGGAGAAGGTCGTCCCCACCGAGATCGAGAACCAGCTGGCCGGGATGAACCCCTATATCCGGCACGTCATCGTGGTCGGGAGCGGGCGGGACTACCTGGCTGCCCTCGTCTTTCCGGATTTCTACCGGATTGGTGAGGAGTTCGGGTCCGATACCGCGACCGCAGACCAGGTGGTGAAGGCTTCGCTGCGCGAGACGGTGCGCACCTTCAATCGGGAACATCCGATCCGGTACGAGAAGATCCGTGCCTTCGCGGTGATCAGCCGGGAACTGACCATCGAAGGGAACGAACTGACCCCGTCCCTCAAGGTGCGGGTCGGCGACGTCCTCAACTCGGGGGCAGGCTACGTGGAGGCGGTGTACGATCCGAGCGCGGATTGCGACTGCCACTTCCTGCGGAAGGTCTTCCGGCTCGAGCTGGACGCGCGGAGCTGCTTCGCGGGTCGGGACCGCACCCTGGATCAGTGCCATGAGTGCGGCAACTTCGTCTTTGGCGACCCGCCCGACCAATCGGAGCCGGTGACTGTGAAGGGAGGCAGGGCATGACTGAGGCGCCCCGACCCTGGGAGGCATGGGTGATGACGGCGGCCGGTGCTCCGTTCGAGCATCGGGAGCTGCCCCCCCGCGAGCCCGGGCCGGGAGAGGCGGTGGTCGAGGTGGCCGGCTGCGGCGTGTGTCACACCGATCTGTCGTTTCTCCATTCCGGGGTGCCGACCCGCCGGCCGCCTCCCCTGGTGCTGGGCCACGAGATCAGCGGGATCGTGAGGGCGGTCGGCCAGGGAGTGGACACCGGCCTCCTGGGCGGCCCGGTGGTGGTACCCGCCGTCCTGCCGTGCGGGGAGTGTGAGCTCTGCCAGGGAGGCCACCGGACGATCTGCCGGCGCCAGGTGATGCCTGGCAACGACATCGATGGCGGATACGCCTCGCACGTGGTGGTGCCGGCCCGCTTTCTCTGCCCGGTGCCTCCGGGAGTGCTCCAGGGTCACGACCTGTGGGAGCTCGCGGTGGTGTCGGATGCCGTGGCGACGCCCTTCCAGGCGGTGCGCGCCTCGGGGCTGGCCTCCGGCGATCTCGCCGTCTTCGTGGGCGTGGGAGGGATCGGGATTCACGGGGTCCAGGTGGCCACGGCGGTCGGGGCGATGGTCATCGCCCTCGACGTGGATGAGGCAAAACTTGCCCAGGCCGTCTCGGCTGGGGCCCACGCGGCCCTCGAGGTCAGGGGTCAAGCCGCCAGGGAGATCCGCAAGCAGGTGAGAGACCGGGCCGCTGCCCTGGGCGCCCCGGCCCACCGCTGGAAGATCTTCGAGACCTCCGGAACCCGGACCGGGCAGGAAACGGCATTCGGGCTTCTCGGGTTCGGCGGGTCGCTGGCGGTAGTCGGGTTCACCCCCGACCGGGTCGAAATCTGTCTGTCCCACCTGATGGCCTATGACGCGGTGGCGCGGGGCAACTGGGGGGCCGACCCCTTGATCTATCCTGAACTGCTCCAGTGGATCGCGGCGGGACGGATCTCGCTGAAGCCGTACGTTGACCGCCGGCCGCTCGGCCAGATCAACGCCGTCTTTGAGGCGGCGCACCGGGGGCAGCTGCTTCGACGGGCTGTGCTGGTCCCTTCCTGAACTGGAGAAACCCCGCCATGAGAGCGATTGACATCCTGATGGAGGAGCACCGGAACATCGAACGGGTGCTGGACGCCCTGGAAATCATGGCCGGGAAACTGAGCCGGGGGGGCGAGGTCCGCCCGGGATTCTTTCTGGAGGCCGCCGCGTTTTGCGCCGAGTACGCGGACGGGGTGCACCACCACAAGGAGGAGGACGTCCTGTTCGAATCGATCATCGCCGGCGGGATGCCGGCGGACCAGGGGCCGATTCCGGTGATGCTGACGGAGCACGAACAGGGCAGGGCCTTCACCCGTGGCATCCGGGAGGCGGCGCTCCGCCTGGAACAGGGTGATGAGGGGGCCGGTCGGGACCTGGTCGCCCACGCGGGTGGCTACGTCGCGCTCCTCAGAGATCACATCGCCAAGGAGGACGAGGTCCTGTTTCCGATGGCAGACGGGCTCCTGTCGGACGCCGCCCAGGCGGAGGTGCTGGCCGCCTTCCGGCGGGCGGAGCAGGAGGACCACGGTGGGGAGACCGTGCGGAGGCTCCTGGCCCTTGCCAGCCGGCTCCGGCGCGAGGCGGTGGCCGTCTCCGGACCATAGGCTGGTGGCTCCCCGGGCTCGGGAACAGCACCATCCCTCGGCCGGCCATGGGTTGGCCCCCGCCCCCGGGTCGGGACAGCCGGTTGCCCCCGCGGCCCCGGCGCCGTAGGTTCTGAGGAGTCGCCCTCGGGCGGGCCCCACCTTCCTATCCCATTTGGAGGTTCCCATGCGCGTCCCCGCAGCCCTTTGCTGTCTTGCCCTGCTCGTTGCCTGTGCCCCCGCCGAGCAGGAGCCCGCGGCGGACGCCGCCGTGCCGCCCCGGCCCTGGCCCTCGCCGATTTCGCAGGGACCTGGCAACTCACAACCACCCTGACCGGCGTCGAGGCTCCCGTGATGTCCCAGATCAGCGGCACCGCCGCCGGTACGGACTGGACGATGGCCCTTGAGGGTCGCGATCCCATTACGCTGCAGGTTTCGGTGGTTGGCGACAGTCTGATCGCGGAGTCGAGTGAGTACGAGAGCATCCTGCGCCAGGGTGTCATGGTGCGGACGCGCACGGCTGGCGCCATGGCAGACGGCATGATGAATGGGACTATCACGGCGACCTACCGTACCCCGGCGGGGGACGAGCTCGTCACGGGTACCTTCACCGGGTCCAGAATGCCGTAGTAGCCCGAGTGCGACAGTAGGTGGTCATCGCTGAACGGCCAGCCCGAGTGAGCTGGCCGTTCGCTTTTCCATCTCCCCCTCTAGGTCAGCAGCCATTGGACCCCGGGTTGCGGTCGAGCGGATCCCGGGTCTCCAGGGATGCCGTCACTTCTTGGTGACGGTCCGGCTCCCCTTCTCGTCGAACGTCCACAGCACCTGCTGCCCATGTGAGAGACTGAACGAGGCAGACCGAATTCCGGTACCTTCGCGCCGTTCCCGCGCTTCGAGGCTGAGATCGTCCTGGGCGTCTCCCAGCCCGCCGGGGAGGGAGAACGAGCGGGTCGAGCGCGGGGGGACCGCCCCCAGCGCGTACTCTGTCACGCCGGCCAGCAGGTAGATCCTCACCTCCATGCGGGACTGGTTGCTCACCGACAGGATCACGTCCGCGACCACGAAATGGGACTCGGCGGCCGCCGGCCGCGCGGTGGCCTTGCACCCGGCCACGAGGGCGGCCATGATGATGACGCTTCGCACCCGACGACTGGATCCGTTCACCCGCGTGGGAGTCATGTTGCCTTTCCGGCATTTCGGTTCCAGATTCTACCGAGGGCAGAGCGAGGGCGAGGGTCCCCTCACCCCTGTATACGAGAAACAGCGCTCTCGCCCGACAGCCCACGCCAGGTTCCTTGCAGCGCCGCCCCCTAGGGGGGGAACCGATGCAGCCGTCAGTACCCGGCCCCCACGGGCGAGAGATCCTCGACCAACTCATGCCGCAGGTATACGAGGACCTCCGCGCGATTGCCCGGCGGCAACTTGCGATCCGGGCAGGGGGCGGAACCCTGTCCACCACCGGCCTGGTGCACGAGGCGTACCTCAAGCTGGCCGAGCAGGCACGGGTGTCCTGGCGTGACCGGGGCCATTTCTACGCCCTGTCGGCGCTGGCGATGCGGCATGTGCTGGTGGACCGCGCCAAGGCCCGGATGGCCTACAAACGGGGCGGCGGCCGGCAACAGGTGACACTGGACGAGGCGCTGATTCCCTCCGACGACCAGCCCGAGGTCCTGCTGCAGCTCAACGACGCCATCGACCGGTTGGCCGCTGTGGAGCCGCGCTTGGCGAAGCTGGTGGACTGCCGGTTCTTCGGGGGGTTGAGCGAGGAGGAAATCGCGGAGGCCCTCGGGGTTACGCCCCGCACGGTGCAGCGCGACTGGGCCAAGGCTCGCATGTTGCTTCGGCGGGCCCTCGCGCCGTGACCAGTTCAGACGAGCCGGTGCTCCCAGGCAACTGGGAACAACTTGCGCCCCTGGTCGACCAGCTGCTCGACGCACCGCAGGACCAGCGGGCCTCTCTCCTTGCCGCGCTGTCGGCCGGTAATCCCGCCCGGCAGGCCGAGCTCGAGCGCCTGGTTGCCGAGTGCGAGCGGGACCTGCCTCTTCTCAACCGCCCCGCTGTCGAGCGCTTCGACCAACTGCTCGGCGACGAGCCCGGCCCGGCGCTTCCCGATGTCCTGGGCGGCCGCTACCGCATTGAGCGCGAACTGGGCAGGGGCGGGATGGCCTGCGTCTACCTGGCCGAGGACCTCAAGCACGCCCGACACGTCGCGGTCAAGGTGATCCGGCCCGAGCTGACCGCGTCGCTGGGCCGGGACCGGTTTCTCCGGGAGATCGGGATCGCCGCCCGGCTCCGCCACCCGAACATCATGCCGCTGTATGACTCCGGCGACGCCGATGGCGTCCTGTACTTCGTCATGCCGTATGAGGACGGTCCGTCGCTCCGTACCAGGCTCGAGCGGGGGACCGGCCTTCCGATTCAGGAGGCGATCAGCATCCTCCGGGATGTGGCGCGGGCGCTGGCCTACGCCCATGAGCAGGGGGTCGTGCACCGGGACGTGAAGCCGGACAACGTCATGGTGTCCGGAGGCGCCGCGGTGGTCACTGACTTCGGTATCGCGAAGGCCTTCAGCGCGGCCCTGACCGAGTCCGGCGCGGAGGCGATTACCCAGATCGGGTCGGTCATCGGCACTCCAGCCTACATGGCACCGGAGCAGGGGATGGGGGATCCGGCCACCGACCACCGGGCGGACCTGTATTCCTTCGGCTGCCTGGCCTACGAGCTCTTGACCGGAAAACCTCCCTTCACCGGCTCAACGACCTTCCAGGTCGTTGCGGCGCAAATGGCGGTGGTGCCGAAGCCGGTCACCGAGTCGCGGGCCGAAGTCCCCTCGGCGGTTGCAGGGCTGATCGCACGGTGTCTGGCGAAGGACCCGGCGGCGCGACCGCAGACTGCCCATGAACTGCTCGACGTGCTGGGAGGGGCCAGCACGGTGGACCAGGGACGGATGCCGCGCCGGCGCCGGCCTGCTGCCGTGCTGGCGACGATCATCGGCATGTCGGCAATGGTTGTGGCGGGGGCGTGGTACTCCCTTCGTCCCGGCGGTCCAGTGACCGTGTCCGTCATGCTGTTCGGAAGCGTCGGCGGGGATTCTACCCAGGCGAACCTGGCCGAAGGCTTCAGCGACGAAATCGCCACCGCCCTCCAGAGGGTACCCTGGATCCGGGTCATGAGCCAGTGGGGAGTCAGCAACTACCGGGGACAAGGGAACGTAAGTTATCGAGAAACCGGCAAGGCCCTGGGTGCGAAGTACCTGGTGATGGGATCGATCTCGACGATCGGCGGGGAGACGGCGTTGATCGCGCGGATGATCAGCAGCGAGACCGGCTCGGTCGCGTGGGCCGAGCGATTCGACGGGCTGACGGACCTGGCGGCGCTCCGCGACCGGATCGCCATGACCATCGGCGACAGCCTGCGGCCCCTGGCGGGAAGAAAATTTCGTTCCCAGGTGCCTGATGCGGCGCCAACTCACCGCGGCACCAGCGCTTCGTACCAGCTCTACGTGCTCGGCAAGGAGAAGCTCAACCGGCGGAACCAGGACATCGGGGCCAGCATCGAACTGTTTCGAGACGCCGTCGCGCTGGATTCCCTCTCCGCTCAAGCCTACTCCGGGTTGAGCCTGGCGCTCGCGCTTGTGCCCAGGTTTCAGCAGCTGTCTCCCGCACCGTTCATTGTCGAGGCAACCACCGCGGCCCAGCGGGCCCTGTTGCTCAATCCGAGGTTGTCCGAGCCGCACGTCGCGCTCGGCATGCTGCTGGAATACGCCTTGGAGTGGGATCGGGCCGAGTCGGAGTTCAAGAGCGCGCTGGAACTCGACCGGCACAACGTGGAAGCGCGGATCCAGTATGGGGCACACCTCAGGATCCGGGGTCGGCTAGCTGAGTCCGCCAGGCAGATGGAGATGGCGCGGGAGGATGATCCTGCCTCTGCCGTCGTGGCGAGTCACCTGTCGTGGGCCTGGTACTTGAACGGTCAAGTGGACAGTGCGCTGGCCGAAAGTGCTCGCGCTCGGAGGATCGATGCTTCCAACTTTACCGCAGTGTCGTTGGGGGCCTTGGTGCTGCTCGGGGCGGGCCAAGCTGAGGCGGCGCACAGCCTCATTCTGAGGTTACCATCCAGGAATTACCAGGCCCTCTATGTGCTCGCCGCGACTGGTGACCGGGCGACCGCTCTGGGGAGGCTCCAGGTGCTGGAGAGCACTCATCCTCCGCCGCCGCATGTGCATACCGCGCGTGCCTTGGCCATGTTCGGACTTGGCGATACGGCCCAAGCCCTGAATGCCCTGGAGCGTGCCATTGACGCCAAGGAGATCTGGTATTGGGGCGGGGTGCCGAGCGGGCCTGTTTTCGCGGGAGTCCGGGACAGCCCCCGATTCCGGGCGCTACTTACCCGGGTGGGACTTTCCCAGCAGTGAGTATGGCCGCGAGGCCGCGCTCGAGCTCCCCCGCAGTGAGCGGCCCCTGGCTCCTCTGCCGAATGACACCGGCCGAGTCGATGAACACGGTGGTTGGAAAGGCAAGGACCTGATACGCCTCTCGGGAGCTGGCTCGGGGATCCAGCACGACCGGAAAGGTCACCGCGAATTCGGCCAGGAAACGTCGGACGTTGTCCTTGCCAGGATCCCCGCGCAACTCCTGATCCAGCTGATTGACCGCCAGGACCTGGAGTCCGGCGTCCCGGTGACGTTCGCGCGCGGCGACCAGCGCGGGGAATTCGTCGCGGCAAGGCGGGCACCAGGTGGCCCAGAACGTCACGATGAGCGGGTGGCCCCGGAACTCCGAGAGCCGCACCGTCTGTCCCTCAAGGGTCTTGAGTTTGATCTCCGGGGCGCGCCGCCCCGGGCCCACGCCCTGGGCCCCGGCGGTCGAGGCGGCCCAGGCAAGCGCCACCCCTCCCACCACCAGGCCCAGCCTCCCCGTCATCACGGGAACCGGTGCGAATAGCTGGCGAACACCAGGTACTTGGCATAGCCACCTCCATTGACCGCCGCCGCTCCGGTCGAACGCGCTTCCAGCAGGCTCTTGGTCCGGTTGGCGCGAACCCGAATCGGGACATTCAGCGTGAAGGTACTGTTGCCCCGGGTGAGCGACAGACCGGGATCGGCATAGATGATGTTCGAGGTGCGTTTGATCGTCGTGTTGTCGCCTCCACCGAAGAGATCGCGTGTGGGGATGCCGTCCATCCGGCCGCCAAGACTCACCGAAAGTCCCTGATCGGGCCAGACCGAGTACGCGGCGCCCAGCCGGGCGGAATACACATCCGGCACCGACCAGTACACGGTGGACGTGGGATTGAAGAGGACCTCCGTCTGCTCCCGCGGATTCGCCATATAGGAGCCGTAGCCATAGGCGGACAGCCCTCCTGACACCCGCTGAAACGCCTGTGCCTGCAGAACCACGGCCCAGCCCCCATCGCTCGGCTGGATCGTCTGATCCGCTGGAAACACCACCGGACCGGTGGCCGCGTAGTACTGGCTCGACTTCGTGTGACTGCCGGTTGGCGCCTTGATCCCGAGCCCGACCAGCACGTTGCCGTGTTCGTGGGCCTCGGGATTCAAGAGCCAGGCTTCTCCCATAACGCCGATGTCTCCGACCCCGGAGGCCGTTTGCTCATGGCTCACTTGATCGGGCCACACCCGGGTCAACTTCCCGGTGGAGTAGGGGACGCTCACCCGGACCTGGACTCGGTCGCTGATCGAATAGGCGAGCTCGGCGACAACGGTGTGAATGCTGAAGACCGGGACCACACCACCGGGGGCCCGGTCGGGGGCCTGCGTGGTGCCGATAAACCACTGGTTCGAGGACAGGCGCCGGTACGCCAGGGTCCCGCGCCACCGATGGCCGGCCTGGTAGGCTTGGCCCTCGCTCCCGAGGTAGGTCGGGGTAATGAACCGGATCGGCGTGCAGCCCTGGGCGTGGATGGGATGGGGCGATAGTGCTGCCGCCGACGCTGCCAGCAGTATCGTCGGAAATAGCTTCCTGGCAACAGGTTGCATTGCTGGTCTCCTCTGATTGTTGTCGGCACCGCACTACGGGACCTACCTCAAGCACGACATTTCCGACCATTGGACGACAGCGGGTCTCGGCCCTGTCCCCGGGTGCCCAAGAATAGCCTGGGGGCGGCCGGTCGCGCCCCAGCCCTTCACGGCGACCTACCGTACCGCGGCGGGGGACGAGCTCGTCACGGGCACCTTCACCGGGACCCGTGTGCGTCTCCGGTGCGGAACCAGCCGGCGCCCTACAGAGCTCTGGCGGTGGGCCCGAGTGCGACAGTAGTTCGTCATCGCGGAACGGCCAGCCCGGGGTGGGCTGGCCGTTCGCGTTTTCCATAGTCCCGCCTGGGTCAGCAGCCATTGAACCCCGGGTTGCGGTCGCGCGGATCCCGGGTCGGCAGGGTCCCGTCGAGCCGCAGCTCATACCCGTCGCTGACGTTGTTACCGTCATACATGATGGACTGCCGGATCATGGCGGGCCGGGTCCTGGGGCTCGTCAGGCTATACCACATGTGGGTCGAGCTGGTATACACCGGTCCGCACCGCACCAGCTTCACCGTAATGCCCTTCTCATACACCACACCGAGCATGTGCTCGCCGCGGGGATGCTGACCGGTCTCATCGAGGTAGATGGTCTTGGCCTGGCCGTCGGTCCCGCTGGCCAGGACCGCAAGGGACCGGCCCGCAAACTCGACAATGCCAGTCCGCGCCATCGGATTGGGGTCGCTCTTGTAGGTGAGGTCCATCTTCATCGGTCCAGTCAGCCATTCGATCGTCGTTGGCGCGGCGGCCAGTGCCTCCCAGGTGTAGGCCGCCGGCCCGGTGGCCGGGAGCAGAAGCGCCACAACGGTCTCGGCGATGAGTTCATGCGGCTTGCGGGTGGAGACTGGCTTCCGTTCGACACCCTCGCCACACCGTTCGCTGTAGTTGGCCACCTGATTGGGCTGGAGCGGCGGCAGCTTCTCTCCCTGCGAGATCGTGAATCCCTCGGTGGGACGGGCCTGGGTCGGTGGCTGAATCGAGAGGAACGCTGGGGAGAGCTTGTCACCCTTCAGGCGATACCAGTTGGTGCCGCTCACCCCGGCCTTGGCGGGGCAGCGGGCCAGATCGGCCGTCAGACCTGCCGCCTTCAGGGCGGCGACGACCGCCGCCTCTCCCAGGGGTTTGGTGGTGTTCCGGAAATAGACGGTGAACGGCATGGTACGAGCACCGGAGGCCACCACGGTCATTCTGCTGACACCAATCGTTGCTGTGCCTTGCAGGGCGTAGCATCCTCCATCGGGCAGGCAGTTCTGGAGCGAGGTGACCTGCGGGGCCCACTTGATGATGGGGAGCTTGCTCAGGCCGTCCCAATCGGTGGGGAGGCCCATCGCCAGGTAGCTCGTGATGAGACCGACGAATTGGTCTTCGGGTTTTTGGGGAGCCTGGAACGCCGAGAGGAGAAGGATGGCCGAAAGGGCCGGGGCGGCGGTGCGCCAGGGGGACATTGCTCTCATGGATGTTCTCCCGAAGGGTGGATATCACCCACCATTGCGGCGAACCGGTCTGGCGGCCGTCACGGCTTCGGCCCGCGAGGTCGGCCGTCCCTAGGGCGCTGGCAGCTTGCGTCCCGGGGTCCAGGGCGCGCCCGCCGCTTCCAAACTTGCCTCGAGCCGGGCCAGGTCGCCCTCGATCAGGGCCGTCAGGTCACGGGTGAGGGTGGCCAGCCCGGCGCGCCCGATTGCGATCGCTTCCCGCTGGGTGCCCGTGGGCATCTGGCGGGTGTCCCAGTGGCCGCCCATGACCTCACCCACTCGACCCTGGATCCCGGGATTGGCGGACTGGTCGAGGCCCTGCTTCGCGGGGTCGCCGTTGAGCCGCATCTGCAACCCCGTGACCCGGGCAGAGACCGAGTCCATCGCAAGCTGCAGGACAGGGTTGGCACGGGGGGTCTGGGCCAGCGCGGCCTGCATGTGACGGATCCTGTCTCGCACCCGCCGCAACTCTGCCCCCGCCCCATTCATTTGCCTCATCAGCTCGGCGGTTTCCTGCTGGAAGGCTGCGACCGCGACATAGTCGGTGCCGGGCAGGGCGTTGGGCACCGGTTTCACCTCGAAGGCCTGCGGCTGGCCAAGCTGACGTACGCCGTTGGAGGACACCACCACCAACTGTGCCGTGTAGCGGCCCGGTGCCATCAGTGGTCCCTGCGGGTCACCGCCCCATGGCGGACGGAAGCCTGGCGGGCTGAGGTCGATCGGATCGGGCACCGGGCCCCGGAGGTTCCAGTTGATCCGGTGCAGACCGGCCGTGGTCGATCCTTCGAGTCGCCGAACCGGCTTCCCAGCGGCATCCGTGATTTGGAGGAACACCCTGGGCCCGCTCTCTGCGGCCTCGCGGCGGAGGGCGTCATAGCCGGGGAAAGGGATGTCGCGCCCTGCCTCGCGAAGGGACTTCTCGGTTGCCAGGCGGGCCTCCCGGGTTGAGCTGGGGGCCTCCCTGATCCAGTAGGTGAGTAGCGCCCCGTCCGGAGGGTTGGGAGCGGTATAGTCGTCGCTGCCGGCCGTCGGGCGGCCCGGCGCCTGGGCCACCGGCGACGGCACGTACCACCAGGCGTCACGGACCGGGAGCACGCCACCCTCACTGGCCAGCGCGCCGCCGGCGATTTCGCGGAGTGGAGTGTAGTCGTCAAGAACGTAGAACCCGCGCCCGAAGGTGGCTCCGACCAGGTCGTTGTCTCGCCGGTGGAGTTTGAGATCGCGGAAGGAGATCGTCGGCACCCCGCCGCTCAGTTTGTGCCAGTTGGTGCCCCCGTTGGGAGTCCAGTAGATCCCGAACTCGGTGCCGAGGAACATGAGGTCAGGCCGGGCGTGATCCTGCTGGAACGACCAGACGATGGTGCCCTTGGGGAGGTCGCCGACGATCGACCGCCAGGTACGCCCGCGGTCGGTGGTCACGAAGACGTAGGGAGAGAAGTCGCCGGTCTTGTGAGCGTCGGCCACCGCATACATGGTGTTGCCGTCGTGGAGCGAGGCCTCGACGTCGTTCACGAACGAGAACGGCGGCAGCCCGGGCAGGGCGCCTGACCGGGCCCAGCTGCGGCCCCCGTCGCCCGTCACCTGCACCAGCCCGTCGTCGGTGCCGATGACCATGATGCCGGCAGTGACCGGTGACTCGGACATGGCGGTAATCGTGGCGTACTTCGACATCGCGCCATTGTCATGCAGGTCGTTGACGCTCCAGACCCGGCCCATATACCGCTGTTCGTAGCGGTTGACGCCCGTGGTCAGGTCACCGCTGATGGCGGTCCAGCTGTCGCCCCGGTTGGCGCTCCGCCAGACCCGCTGCGATGCGAAGTAGATCTGATCGGGGTTGTGGGGACTGATCAGGATCGGGGAATCCCAGTTCCAGCGCTCGTCCGGGTCACCCTCCGCCGGCTGCGGCTTGATGTTGAGGGCCTCATCACTCCGCCGGTCGGTCCGGTGCAGCATCCCCTCCTGCCACATGAGGTAGGTGATGTTGGCATCTCGCGGGTCGAAATCCACCCCATAGCCGTCGGCTCCCATCGGGACGTACCAGTCCTGGTTCCGGATCCCGTCACGATTCAGGGTCCGAGAGGGGCCGTGCAGGGTGCCGAGGTCCTGGGCCCCACCCAGGATATCGTAAAACGGGAGCCGGTTGCTGAGCGCCACCTTGTAGAACTGGGAGATCGGCAGGTTCGGGAAATGCCGGAATTCGCGGCCATCATCGAAGCTCTCGTAGAGGCCCGCGTCGGTCCCAAGCAGGATGTGGCTGGTGCTGGCCGGATCGATCCACATCGCGTGATTGTCGCTGTGCTTCGTGTGACCGGACTCGAGGATGCTGAAGGTGGCGCCGCCGTCGCGGGTCACGTTGACGAACACGTCCATCTGATAGACGGTGCCGGGCTCGGTGGGGGAGGCTTCTATTTCCTGGTAGTAGTGGGGGCCGGTCCCACCCGAGATGTAGCTGTTGCGGCGCTCCCAGCTCTCGCCCCGATCCCGGGAACGGTAGAACCCGCGTTCCTGGCCATTCGCTTCGATCGTGGCGTACACCAGGGTCGGGTCGGCGAGCGTCACCGCCAGGCCGATCTTCCCCATGTCGCCCTTGGGCAGACCAGTGGTGATTCTCCGCCAGGTCTTGCCGGCGTCGGTGGACTTCCAGATGCCGGACTGCGGGCCGCCGGCCAGGAATCCGGAGACCTGGCGCCGGCGCTGGTAGGCCGCGGCATAGACGATGTCGGGGTTGTCCGGTGCGAACTCGAGGTCGGTGGCGCCGGTGTTCTCGTCAATCATGAGGACCGCCGCCCAGGTTGCCCCACCGTCTTCACTCCGGTAGACGCCCCGCTCACCGCCCGGCGACCAGAGCGGCCCCTCGGCGGCCACCAGCATGACCTGGCTGTCGCGGGGGTCGATCAGGATCTTGCCGATGTGCTGCGAATTGGGGAGACCCATCGGTTGCCAGGTGCGCCCGGCGTCCCGGCTCCGATAGAGGCCGCTACCCCAGCCAACATGGCGCCCGCTGACGTTTTCGCCGGTACCAACCCACACGGCCTCAGGGTTGTTCGGGTCGAGGACGACCTCACCGATCGAGTACGAAGGCTGGTCGTCGAAGACGGGGGTGAAGGTGACTCCGGCGTTGACCGTCTTCCAGAGCCCGCCCGAACCCGCGGCGACGTACCAGGTACCCGGCTTGGTCGGATGGACCGCGATATCGGCGATCCGGCCACCCATCAGGGCCGGCCCGATGCTCCGGAGGGTCAGGCTGGAGGCGGCCTTGGCCAGGTCGGGAGTTGTCTGGGCGGCGCTCGTGGTGGCAAGGAGCGCGAAGATGGCAAGGGGGTACTGGACGGGGAGTCGCATGGGGGTTCCAGGTCTTCGGGTAATGGTCTGGGGGTTCCTGATTATAGCCTTGGGAGGGCCCTGACGGGATGCTTTCCGCGACGGCGCGAAGTACCCGGAGGGTTCTTCGCGTACTTCGCGCCTTCGCGGTTCAGAGGTTGTTCACCATCCTCCGAGTTCCCTGTTTGATCAGCGGCACATGCCAATTGATCAGGACCCCCAGCCGGAGACCAGACAACTTCAGGTCCGTCAGCGGTTGCGATTCGTGGATCGGCGCCAGGGCCTGACCGTCTTGTTCTCGACGATGATCTCTTCCTCGCCCACCCCAGGTCCGCCCGGCACCCTATCTCGAGCGTCACGCCGTCGAAGGTGACCCAGTATGGCACCTCTTCGCTGGCATGGAACCCCGCGGGCGCAGCTCATGAGCCAGCCGCGCCCCTGGCGGCTTCGCGGCTTCGAAAAGGTCTACCGCGAAGTCACCAGGGCGCAGGGATCAATACCGATCGGAGCCAATCCTTCTCCCTGCAGTGGGTTGCGCCGATGAGGCGAGGATTACGGCGTCAGTTCCCGTTTGGGCTGGAGCCGGGCGGACCAGAGCCCGGAGTTGAAATCGGTGAAGAGCACGTGCCCCTTCCATGGCATTGCGTTCATCACGAAGGCCGCGTTCGGGGTAAAGCCCTTTGGATCGTACGGCTTGAACACCGCGATCTCCCGGTTCTGGTCGGCCAGGTTGCCCAGCAACTCCCCCGACACGTCCACCAGCCGAACCCCACCCTCGTAGTAGGCGTGGTACAGCACGTCGTCCTCGACAATGATGTCGTGGGCCCCGAAATCCTCCAGGTGGTAGCGCCCCACCCCCATCGGATTCATCGGATCGGTGAAGTCCACGATGTGCAGGTACCCGCCCGAGGTCTGCGGCACTCCCCCCGGCGTGGTCATCTCCCCCCAGTAATTGGTGCCCTCCCAGACTCGGCCGGCCCGGTTCATCTCCTCGTCACCGATGAAGAGGTAGGTCCTCCCGGTGGACTGCTGGACGTAGGGGAAGATCTCGTGCCCACTGTTCACCCCGTACACCGTGATCAGCTTGGGCTTCTCGATGGTGCCGCCGTACTTGCCGTTGCCGACGTCCACGACCACCGTGCCGGCGCCGCCCTGGGCGGAATAGGCGATGCCATCCCGGACCCAGAGATCGTGCAGCCGGGCATTCGGGTGCCGGTACTCACTGACATACTTCGGCGCATAGATGTCCTTCACGTCGATGATCACGTACTTGGCTCCACCGGACACCGCGAACAGGTGGTCGTTGGTGGCGAACATGTTGTGCACGCCGCCGGTGAGTTCCTGGTCGAAGGTCGAAGCAATCTTCGGATGGGCCGGGTTGGCCAGGTCGAGGATCACCACCCCGTTGATCCGATTGCTGGCCCCTTCGCGCGAGAGCACCCCATACCGGCCGTCCGGGCTGACGGTCACGTCGTTGATGGTCCGGGCGTTGACCTGGATCGAATCGGTCCTGACGATGTTGTCCAGGTTGGTGATGTCGAAGATGAAGGCGTATCCGTCGGCCCCCCAGGTGCCCACCAGGGCGTAGTCCCGGCCATCCTTGCCGGTCCAGGGCCACAGGTCCGAGGTATGGGTGTTGGTGATGCTCCCGCGGCTGGTGACGCTGATCCGCCGCCGCGCGTCCCGCTGCCGGACCCGGAGCGTCCTTTCGGCAAACTGGTTCCCCGACCGGGCCAGCAGGGTGTACTGCCCGGGGTAGTTGCCGGTGAACCGACCGAACTGGATGATGCCCGCCCCGCCGGGAATCCCTGCGGGCGCGATGGAATCGTCCGCCACATAGCTGTAGCTCCAGGAGATCGGCGCATCGTCCACCGCCTGGCCATTGCTTCGACGGGTGGTGGCGGTCAGGTGGATCACGTCGCCGGTGGCCAGGTCGGGCTCGCCGATGGTGATCTCGAGACTGGTGACCGGGTTGGCCGCGACGGTGTGGCTCCGGGTAGCAGTGGCCCCACCCGCACGGGCCGTGATGGTTACCGACCCCGGCTTGAGGCCTCGGACATTGCCGAACCGGTCCACCGAGGCGACGGAGGGGTTGGAGCTCTCCCAGCTGGCCTCGAGGTTGGGCCGCTCACTGCCATCCGGGTGCAGGCCATGGACCCCATGCGCCATCGTGGTGCCGGTGTAGAGCCGACCCTCCTGGGCCTCGATCTGGAGGCTGGTGATCGCCGGCCACGACACGGTGACTGGGATTTCCAGGGTGATCGGTGCCCCGCCCGCCCCAGCGGCAGTTGCCGTGAGGACATGGCTGCCCGCCTGGAAGGCACTGACGACGCCCTCGCTCCAGGCCACCGCCCGCCGGGACCCGAACACCCGAACCACCGCGTCTGGAATCGCCCGCCCGGCGGCATCGAGGGCCCGGACAGTCATCGGCGCCGAGGTTCCGGCCACCATAGTGAGGGAGGCGGGCTCAGCCACCAGCCGTGCCACCGGGACCTGCTCCTGGGCGCTCAGCACTCCAGCGGTGAACGGGCTGATCAGGGCGAGGGCCGTGAGAGCCGGCACGAGGCCGGGCCGCACGAGGCCGGACAGGCGCTGGCCAAGGTCAGACCGGCGCCTGGCACGCGGAAGGGACGGGGTTAGCTTCATGGCAGGTCTCAACTCCGGACGGAACGGGATGGGCGGGTGTGGCCGGCGGGTGCCGGATCACGATCGCGATCACTCTGAACCACTGTGGACTGCCAATGATGCCGGCCCTGATTTCCTGGCGCAAGTCACTCCCTCTGCTCGTCCTGGCGAACCTCCTGTCCGAAACGGCCTCGGCCCAGCCCTCGACCGGGACGATTCCTGACCCTCCGGCTGCCAACTACTGGGTCTATGTCGGCGCTGAATCGGCCGATCTGATCCATCGGATCCGGTTCGGACCCGACGGCACGGTGGTCGAAAAGACCATCGGGGTGGGGGAGTTCGCCGCCGAGATGGAAGGCCCCCATGGCCTGGTCATCAGCCGGGATGGCCAGTACCTCCACATGACCACCGGTCACGGATTCCCTGACGGCAAGTACTGGCGGTACCATCTGGGCCCCGACACCCTGGTCGGCCCCGGCACCCTGCTCGGCAACTTTCCTGCGTCGATCGATATTTCCCCCGACGGGCTCTACGCCATCGCGGCCAACTTCAACCTGCACGGCGACATGGTCCCGTCCTCGCTCTCGGTGGTGTACACCCCGACCCACACCGAGGTGACCCGGATCATCACCTGCACCATGCCGCATGGGAGCCGGATCAGTCCCGACGGGCGGTTCCACTACTCGGGCTGCATGATGGATGACCAGCTGGTGGAGATGGATACCCGGAGCTTCACGGTGTCGCGCCGGTTCAGTCTGGCGAAGGGTCGTGAAGGACCATTGGCCGCCGACGATCGCGGTCACATGGCGGGTGCGGCAGGTGGGCACGACCAGCACCCGGCAGGGGGAGCGAAGCCGAAGGTGGCCCCGGAAGTCGACCCCGCCGACGTCGGGTACCGGGGCGAGCGGCACCAGATGGAACCCAACTCGTGCTCGCCCACCTGGGCGGTGCCGTCGGCCCGGGGGGACAAGATCTACGTCGCCTGCAACAAGGCCGACGAGATCCTCGAAGTGGACCATGCCGAGTGGAAGCTCACCAGGCGGTTCGCGACCGGCAGGGGACCGTACAACCTGAATGTGACGCCGGACGGGGAGCTGCTGGTGGCCACGCTAAAGCAGGGTGGAGGGGTCGAAGTGTTTGACCTGACCGAGGGACGGAGCCTGATCCGGCTCCAGAGTTCGACCACGGTGACTCACGGCGTGGTGGTGAGCCCCGACAGCCGGTATGCCTTTGTGAGCAACGAGAGCGTCGGGGCGGCGCCCGGGAAGGTCGATGTCTATGACCTGCGAGCCCTGACCCGGGTGGGGTCGGTCGAGGTCGGGCTGCAGAGCCGGCGGGATCGCCTTCTGGAAGATGGCGGCGGTCACCCCCTAGTCTACCGCCCTCCCTGTTCGGCCATCCTGCGCTTGACTTCCTCAAACCAGTTGAGCACCACGATCGGCGCGACATTCTGTTCCGACGACCGTTGCTCCCGCAACATCAGGAACCGCTTCCCGTCCCTGGAAACGTCATAATTGGGTGTGGATTGGCCGTCGTACTCAGTATTGATCCATTCCAAACAGCCGGATGCGGTCGATGACCCGAACGGTTGTCCCGAAGGAGAGCGTGGCGGCCACCAGACTTCTGCTGGAGAAGTCGACGTAGACGACCTCGGAGTTCGAGGTCCACAGCGGGGTTGCGGCACCTCCGGTCGACACCAGCCAGCGTCCCCCCGGTTCGCAGGAAGGGTCGGACATAGACCTGCCATTGGCCTCCCTCGTCAGAACCGTAGGCGATCCACTTGCCATCCGGCGAGACCGCCCCGGTCTCCTCCTGCGCCGGGGTCGAGACCACCGGCTTTCTGGTCCGATCTGAACCGGTGCTCACCGCGAAGATGTCCTCGTCGTTCCGGGTGGAGTCGGCCAGGCCATCCGTCACGATCCAGGCGCCATCCCGGGTCCAGAAGGTGGTGCCCGCCGCCCTCCCGGGGTGCCCCCCCCACCCCTTTTCCGACGGAGGCCGTATCTTCGACCGGTTCCGAAGGACCGGATCCATCGGCGGGGGTCCAGGCGAGGTGAGCTCGGCCACCGGGGAATTGGCGATAGGCAATCCGAGTCCCATCTGGCGACCAAGTGGGCCGCTCATTGGCCCCCTCAGAGGTGAGTTGAGTAAGGGTCTCCGAGCCCAGGTCGTAGATCCAGATCTGGTTCCCGGCCTCAGTACCGACGGAAAGGGCGACACGATCCCCGGTGGGCGACCATCTTGGATGCGCAAACCGCCCAAAATCCGGGATGATCGTCTTTTCCTTCCCCGATCGGTCCACCTCGACCAGCTGTTCGCCTGAGGAGGCTGTCCCAGGCAGGTACACCATGGTACCGGCCGGAGAGATGGCGAGTCGGGACCCGTTGGCATCGCCGGCCCGAACCTGGTCGAGAACCGGAACGGGGGAGCCCCTGACCTTGCGGCTGTCAGGGGTCGAAGGGAACCGAATAGACGGCGCCATTATCGGTCGCATAGATCAGGTGACCAGTGGGGATGTACCATCCTCGTGTCGCGCCGGGAACCACCACCTCGATCGATCCGGTGGCAAGGTCCAGCACCGCCAGGTCCGTCGTGGTACAGGTGGCGAAGCAGCGTTCGTAGAGGACGGCCTTGCCCCCGGGGAGGACCGAGGGCCAGAACATCGCATCGCCAGCGCTGTCGTCGGTCGCAAGCCGCTCCGGGACACCGCCGGTTCCCGGCACCCGCGAAAGGCCGAACCCGCGGGTCATGTAGATGATATTGCCGTCGTCGCCCCATGAGGCCCCCCGAACCCGTTCTGCACGTCCTCAGCCAGGGTGATAGCCGGGCCGCCGGTCACCGGGACCTTCTTGAGCTTTTCGTCCTCGTTCGTGGCGAAGCCCACCCAGAGGCCATCGGGGGAGAAGAACGGTGCGATCGCGTCCTCGGTTCCCTGGATCGGGGGTCCCCTCGATCTGATCGAGGGTGCGGATGTACAGCCGGCTGATCCCGGCCCCGGAGTCGATCGCGGCGTAGACGATGCGAGCTCCCATCCGGGGACAGGGCAACACGATACGGGTTCCATCGGGGGACAGCGCGAACGGCGCATCTTCCCCACTCTGGTCCATCAACCGGGCGCCGCTGGGGATGAGCAGGTGGAATCGGACCACCTCCTGCTCCTGCGGCGTTACCCCGAAGATGAGGACCGCAGCAGTCACCGCCACCATGGCCAGCACCGCAGCCATGCCCCATCGGACCAGGGGCAGAAATCCTCCGAGCGCTGCGCACCGGCCGGCCACGGCCCGTGGTGCCCGCCACGGTGAACCCCGGGTTGGCCAGAGCCGCCGAGAACGCCGCCGCGCTCTCGAACCGATCGGCGGGCAGCTTCTCCAGCGCCTTGGCGGTCGCCGCGGCCACATGGGGCGGCACCGACTTCCGCAACTCCCCGATCGGTCGGGCCTGATCGGTCACGATCTTCATGATGATCTGCTGCGCCGAGGCGCCAACATGGGGCGGGCTGCCGGTCAGCATCTCGTACAGCACGCTGGCGAGCGAGTAGATATCCGCTCGGGCCGTCAAATCCTTCTCCGCCGTCGCCTGCTCCGGACTCATGTAGTGCGGCGTCCCCAGACTGAGTCCGGTCTCGGTCATCCTGCCCCCCGCCGCGGCGCTCACCGCCAGGGCGATCCCGAAGTCGGCCACCATCGGCCGGCCGTTCTGGAGCAGGATGTTCTCCGGCTTGATGTCCCGGTGAACCACGCCGTGCTGGTGGGCGTACTCCAACGCGTCGGCCACCTCGCGGGTAATCCGGACCGCTTCCTCGATGCCGAGCTGGGTTTCCCGGTTGAGCTTGCCGCGCAGCGTCTCGCCGTCAATGAACGGCATGACGTAGTACAGGAAGCTGTCGGCGGTGCCGGAGTCGAACAGTGGCAGGATGTGGGGATGCGACAGGTTCGCCGTGGTCTTGATTTCCTGAACAAACCGCTCGGCGCCGATCACGGCCGCGAGCTCAGGCCGGAGCACCTTGACCGCGACCTGGCGGTCGTGCTTGACGTCATGCGCCAGGTAGACCGTGGCCATCCCCCCTTGGCCGAGCTCCCGTTCGATCCGGTAGCGGTCGGCCAGGGCGGCGGTCAGGCGGGCCAGCGGGTCGGTCATGGTGCCGTCCGGTCGATTGGGGCCAGCCGGAGACGGGTCAACTCCCGGTTGACCGCTGCCAGGTCGGTGGCCCACATCTGCGCCAGTCGGTCGGTGTATCCCTTGAGTTCTGTCACCATGATCACGAACATCGCTTCCATCCCGTTCCCGGGACGGCCGTCGCCGGCTTCCGACATCGAGAGCAGGTTCGCCAGCCGGTTGTTGACCCTGATCGGGAAGTTGAGCGGGTCCTGGTTGCTCCGGTTCTTGCACCTGGTAGATCTGCGCTTCGACTTCCGAGGCGTTGGTCCTCCAGGGTCTTGGCGGCCGCCGCCAGCGCTGGATCAGTCGGACTCCTTCAGTCGTGCGGCGAGCTGGGTCTTGACTGCGCGGATGGCGATGACCGCACCGTTGGCCTCGTTGACCCTGTCGCGGATCTGCTGTCCGAACTCGTACTGGGCCTGAAGGTCGGCATCCGTCACGTCGGTGATCCACGGGTTCCGGCGGACCTCCACTCGAGGTGGTCTCACTCCGGCCATCCGCGGTGAGCCGCACCGTGATACTGGCCCGGGGGGACGACGCGGCGAGAGGGTTCGCACGCCCCAGAGGATCATGCCCGGGAAGGTCACCGCGGGGGTGGTGGCCAGATCCCACTGGATGTAGTTGAGTCCGGCCTTGGTCGGGCAGGGATGGCCCGGCCCAGCGGTCCCGCTCCGCTGGTCGAGTCGGCTGACAGGAAGGTCCGTACCACGGTGCCGGAGGCGTCGAGGATCTCCAGCCGCGCCTCCTTGGGTGCTTTCGCCAGCCACCACGAGAGCGTCGCTCCGTTGGCCGAGCGGTAGGCCACCGGCGGGTCGAACAGCGTGACAGGGCGGGTGGTGAAGTCAGGGGCGGCCTGCCGGAGCGGGGCCAGGTTGTCGAGCATCCAGAACCCGCGCCCGTGCGCCGCGATGACCAGCTCGTTCTGCTCGACGATCAGGTCGACGATCGGGAGATCGGGCAGGGCCGGATTGAGCTCCTGCCAGTGGGCCCCGTCGTCGTAGGAGATGTAGACCCCGTGCTGGGTGGCGGCGTAGAGCAGCCCCTGCCGGGTCGGGATCCTCGCGCACGGCGTGGACGTAGGCGTCGGCCCGGATGCCGGTGACGATCCTGGTCCAGCTCTGCCCGTAGTCGCTGGTCTTCCAGATGTACGGCGCGAAGTCATCCAGCAGCGGTCGCCGGACCGACGACATAGGCCCGCCCGGCTTCGAACGCCGAGGCATCGATCTGGCTCACTCGGCCGAAGTCCGGCATGTCGGGCGGGGTGACGTTGGTCCAGGTCTTGCCGCCGTCGCGTGTCACGTGCACCAGCCCGTCGTCCGAGCCGGTCCAGATGACGTTGATGTCGACCTTGCCGGGTCCCGACCGCGAAGATGGTCGCGTACACCTCGGGCCCGTTCATGTCGCCGGTGATCGGGCCGCCGGAGTGGCCCAGGGTGCTGGGGTCGGCGCGGGTCAGGTCGCCGACTCAGCTGGTCCCAGGTCTTGCCGCCGTCGGTGGTCCGCCAGAGCCGCTGCGACGAGGTGTACAGCGTGTTGGGATCGAGCGGCGAGAAGATGATCGGGAACGTCCACTGCCACCGCTCCACGATGGTCGTTGGCCGGCTCGCCGGAGTAGAACCAGGGGTACGGCGTTCACCTCCCGCGAGGTATCCGAGCCGCCGGTTGTACTTGTCGATGTAGCGGCCGTTGTTGGTCCCGGAATAGAAGACGGTCCAGGTCGAGCGGGTCGGGGGCGATGTAGCCCGGCTCGCCACCGCCCGCCTCGATAGGCCACATCCATCGACCCCTCGGTCACCGATCGCGACTGGCGGCGCCCGCCAACCACCGCCGCGACCGAAGCCGAACCGGCTGGCGTTCCAGTCGGACGGCAGGCAGAGAGTGCTGTTGTCCTGCTGGGAGCCGCAGACGTGGAACGGCACATGTGCGCCGTGGTGACGACGTGATAGAACTGCGCGGTGGAGAACTCCTGGTCGGTCCAGCTGGCCGCCGGTGTCGATGCTGACCGCGCCGCCGCCGTCGTTTCCGACCACCAGGTGGCTCGGGTCGTCCGGATCGATCCAGAGATCGTGGAAGTCGCCGTGCGTGCCGTTGTTGATGACCACCGTGCTGTCGCCGCCGTTCGGTGGACCGGAACAGCGAGGTGTTCTGGAGGTAGACGACGTCCTGCGTCCTGGTGGTCGGCGAAGACGTGGGTGTAGTAGAACGCCCGCTGCCGGATGGCCCGGTTGTCGTTGACCAGCTTCCAGGTGGCGCCGGCGTCGTCGCTCCGGAACAGCCCGCCGTTGTCGTTCTCGAACAGGGCATAGACCCGGTTCGAGTTGGCGCTCGAGACTGCCAGCCCGATCCGGCCCACCAGCCCGTCCTGCGGGCAGGCCCGGGTTGCCGAGTGATCTCGGTCCAGGTCTCGCCGCCGTCGGTGCTCTTGAACATGCCGCTGCCCGGCCCGCCGGACGACATCGTGTATTCCTTGCGGAACGCCTCCCAGAGGGAGGCGTAGAGCACGTCGGGGTTGTTGCGGTCGATGGCGATGTCGATCGCGCCGGTCTGGTCGTTCCGGAACAGCACCCGGCGCCAGGTGTCGCCGCCGTCGGTGCTCTTGAACACGCCGCGCTCCTCGCTGGGCGCGCTGTACTTTCCGAACGACGCCACGTAGATGATGTCGCGGGTTGGTGGGGTGGATGCGGATCTTGGAGATGCCGTGCGACTCGCGGAAGCCGACGTGGTCCCAGGTCTTGCCCCGCATCGCGGCTCCGGTAGACACCGTCGCCCGGGCATGATGTTGCCCCGGATGCAGGTCTCGCCCGTGCCGATGAAGACGAGGTCGGGGTTGGTCTCGCTCACCGCCACCGCGCCGACCGACGCGGAGGTGATCTTGAAGTCGGTGACCGGGGCCCAGTTCTCGCCGCCGTCGGTGGTCTTCCAGAGCCCGCCACCGACGGCGCCGAAATAGGCCTCGTTGGGTCGCCCCTTGCACCCCGCGAGACGGCGATCGAGCGGCCGCCGCGGTCGGGGCCCAGGTTGCGCCATCGGTACCCGGCCAGGAAGGCCGAATCGAGCACCACGGTGCCGGTGGCGGGCTGGGCGTGCAGCGAGGGGGTCGGGAGGACCGTGGCGGCAAGCACCGACAACACGGTGACGAGGCGAAGGCGGCGGTTCAGGGACATGATGTCGTCTCGGACTGGAGGGAGAACGAAGTTGGATCAGTCACCGGAGCTCAATATGGGATCCCGATGAAGATGGCCCCGGCTGACCGCTTTCGCGACCCCCCTATCGTCCGGCCTCATTCGTGCATGCCTCTGGCGGGGACGATTCTGGCATACCTACTCCATGAGGTCATCATGTCCGCCACCAGGTTTCTGCTGCCTTGCCTCTTGCTGGTTGGTGGGTGTGGGGGCGGAGGGGGCGAAACCGACCCCACGCCCCTGCCAAACACGTTGCTGATCGAGGGGGGAGACATGGGGGTCAAGTTCCAGAATATTCGCGTTTCGCGAGGGACCACCCCTGTGACCGGCGCCACGGTGACGGTGAACGGCGTGACCATGCCGGAGACGAGTGCTGGGTATTACTCGGGCCAGCTCCAGAGCTTTCTGCAACCTGGTGAAGCAGTGGTGCTGGAGGTCCGCTCGGGCTCCCTGGTGGCCACCGGTCAGACGACGGTCCCCCAGGAAGTGACGATCGTGACACCGGTGCCGGGGGCGGCGATCACTCGCGGGAACCCCCTCAGCCTCACGTGGACCGCTTCGGGAAACCCGGATAGTTTCCAGATCGGGCTCAACTACCAGGTCAACGCGGGAGGGACCAGTCAGAGGGTGACAGTGGATGGCTCGTTGCGGGCCGGTTCGATTCCCACGACTGCGGTCCCCGCGAACGCGACCAGCCCGAGCGCATACGTCTTCGGCTACGCGAACGGGACGTTCAGCGGGGCGGCGGACCCCGCCTCGCGGATGAATCTCCGGCAACCCTCGTTGAGTGTTCCTCTCAGCTTCGTTCCTTGAGCGGGACTAGTCGATTCCGACTCGGCCCTTGGTTGCCGCAATCAGCTTGGCCGAGTCATATCCTCGCCCATCCTTGAACACGGTCACCACGTTCTGGATGATGGTGGGGTCACTCCGCAGATCACCCCGGATCAGTACCAGGTCCGCGAGTTTCCCCTGCTCGATCGATCCCAGCTGGTCGGCCATGCCCAGGATCTTCGCCCCACTGAGCGACACCACCTGCACCGCCTCCTCGGGGGTGAACTTCCCTTCGATCAGGATCTCATAGCCCCGCTGGTTGCCCAGGCCCGGCAATGCCCCACCGTTCCCAGTGGGATCGACGCCACTCGCGAGTACTCCGCCGGCCAGGTAGAAGGCCCGGTCGAAGGCGAGCGCCTTGGCGAATCCCTCCGGTGACAAGGGCCAATTGGCCATGCCCTCGATCTGGGCCCGCTCGGCGGTGTCGGCCACCCGGACCTCGGGGGCCATCAGGCTCAGGACCCGCTCATCCATCACCGGACGCTTCGCTGAACGGCACGACATAGAACAAGGTGCCGTCGGCGTTGCCCGAGTCGTACAGTGGCAGGATGTGGGGATGGCGCAGGTTGGCGGTGGTGGCGATCTCGACCAGGAACCGTTCTGCCCCCAGCGCCGCGGCCAGCTCGGGCTTGAGCACCTTGAGCGCCACCTTGCGCTTGTGCTTCAGGTCCTCGGCCAGGTAGACCGTGGCCATCTCGCCCTGACCGAGCTCGCGCTCAATCCGGTGGCGACCGGCCAGGCTCTCCTTCAGGCGGTCAAGGGTAGCGGTCATGTCCCCAGGCGGACTCAGCGTCCGCTGCCGAGCGGTGGGGTGGTCGTGGGCGGGCGACGACGATGCGTCGCCTGCTCGTACGCGTACCCGAAGCCGAGCAGCTGTAGTTCACTGAACGGCCTGCCCAGGAACTCGAGGCCCACGGGTATCCCGTCGGTGGTGAGGCCGGCCGGCACCGTGAGGGCCGGGAACCCGATCGCCGGACTCAATCCGCGGTTGTCCCCCTTGGCGTACTCATCCTTCGGCCGCGCGTTGGTCAGCACGTCGGCCGGGATCGCCCCGGGTTGATGGTTGAAGGTCGGGTAGACGATCGCATCCAGGTGGTGGTCAGCCATCGCCTTCAAGACCCGCAACCGGAGCGCTTCGCGTTTCTGGATCACGGTGAGGTAGCCCGGGTCCCGGGCGGTCTTCCCGACCAGATCCATCATGCCCCGCGCCCGGACCGGGACGACCACGCCGGAAAGCATGATCTCCTTGAACGTCTTGACCGGGGCGTGTGGGTGTTCGCGGAAATACACATCGGTCGCGTGTTCAGTCTCGAAGTTGTTGTCGATGTCCCGCACACCCGCGAGCGAGTCGATCACCAGGGAGTCGATGACTTCTGCCCCGAGTGCCCGCAGGTCGTTCAGCGCCTGATCGACGACCGCTTCGACCTTGGCGAAATCCTCTGACTCGGCATGGGAGGAGGTATCCATCGGCTCGCGGAGGACACCGATCCGAACTCCACGCAGGGCGTCGGGGCTGAAGGCGGCCGCATAACTCGACGGGACGTGTCCGACGGCGTAGGCCGTGATCGGATCCAAGGGGTCGTAACCCACCATCACGTCGAGCAGGAGTGCGGCATCCAGGACGGTCCGCGTCATCGGCCCCATCGTGTCCTGCGTCGGGTTGGCCGGGAGCATCCCATGCCGGCTGACCAGTTGAAGCGTGGGCCTCAGGCCGACGAGACCATTCACGGCCGCGGGCCCTCGCACCGATCCGCCGGTGTCCTCTCCGATGCCCACCAGGCCGAAGCTGGCTGCCACGCTGGACCCGGTCCCGCCTGAGGAGCCACTGGGATTCCGGGTCGGGTCGTAGGCGTTCCGGATGACCCCGAAGCCCGAGCCCACGTAGCGAGAGGCAAACTCGCCCATCGTCGTCTTGGCGAGGATGATGGCGCCTGCCGCCCTGAGGCGGGTGACGACAGTGGCATCGCGGGTGGAGACGAAATCCTTGAAGAGCGCAGACCCGTAGGTGGTCGGCATGTCGCGCGTCTCGACCTGGTCCTTGAGGAGGACCGGGACGCAATGCAGGGCTCCGACGGTCCCTCCCCGGCGCTGCATGCCATCGAGCGAGTCGGCAATGGCGAGGGCGCGGGGGTTGATGGCCTGAATCGCGTTGAGGGTTGGGCCGGTCTGGTCGTACGCCGCGATGCGATCGAGATAGCCCTGGACCAGCGCGTGACAGGTGAGCCGGCCGGTGGCAAGTGCCTCATGCACACTGGCGATCGTGGCCTCGACGACGTCGAACCCCTGGGCCTGCGCGGTGCGGGGTGCGATGAGGGCGAGCGCGGCGCTGATGGAAAGCATCACGTTCCGCACACGGGCGGGGACAACTGGCGCCACGGTACCTCCACTGAGTTGGGTCATTGATTCGCCTCGTCCACCGCGGCCTTCATCTGCTTAACCCAGTTGGGAACCACCCGCACGTAGTGTGTCTCGCCGCCGCCGGGGGACTGCAGGTAGATCACCTCACCCCCCGTCATGATGCTGAACGACCACCCCGGTGTGTCCCGGAACCTGGGATCGTCGTGGAACACCACGCCGGGTGTCACCGGCGACCCGTCCGTCGATGAGCCAACCCGGGCACGCCAGAGGGTGGTGGAAGTCAGCTGGCCGGCCGCCGAAGGCCCCAGGTACACCAGTTCGCTGTTCGACTGCCAACGTGGCTCAAACGCTCTGGCATCGACCAGGTACCGCCGGTCCATCGCGGGCCACGGCTGCAGCTGGATACCCAGAGTGCCGGGCAACTGCCAGGCGATCCACCGGCGGTCCGGGGAGATCGAGACGAAGAACGATTCCAGGGCAAGGGTGTCGATGGTTCCGGTGACGGTATTGATGATCAGGACTCCGCTGCCTTTGGCGTTCGAACCGACCAGCAGGAAGTCATCGGCCAGGAACGAGGAGACTTGCGTCACCATCGGCGTCGGCGGAGCGAGCAGTTCCCGCGGCACTCCGGGTGTATCAAGGCTCCGCAGGTACAGCCCTTCCCGGTACGGGCTCAGGTCCTTGCGATAGGCCAGGCGCCGGCCATCGGGGCTCCAGGACGGCGGACCGATGAGGAACCCCTGATCCACGGTTTCCGAGGCGCCGGTGGCCAGGTCGTAAACCCGCAGTTCCTGCTGCTCGACCCCCTCCACCACACTCGCCATGCGACGCCCATCCGGGCTTGGCGTGAACCGCAGGTGCACGGCCGGGGAAATGTTGAGAGGTTCGATGCGTCCATCCCGGCCCAGCCGGACCAGCAGGCCGACGTCGCCGTTGGCACCCGGAGAGTAGACCAGGTCACCCCGCGCCGAAATCTGGTAGTCCCCGGCGCCGGAATAGGCCTGCCGCCGGACTCCAGCCACCAGGGGCACCGATCGCCCCACCATCAGCGAGTCCAGATTCTCGACCCGCGCGGCCGTGAGGGTGCCGTCGAGGGAGAGGTAGACCAGGTACCGGTCGTCCACCATCCGGAAGTCCGAGCCCGCGAGGTATGAGGTATCGACCGCACCGGCAGGCCGGGAGCGTTGCCAGTAGCGCTTGACCATCGAATTGGCGGTATCGAGCACGGTGCCGTATCGCTCGGCCCCTCCGCCACAGAGGATCAGGCCGTCCCTGCCCACTTCCCGTGGGAGGAGGCAGTAGGGTGCGGGGAGGGCATGCGAGGGACCACCATTGGCATCGGTCCAGCGCAGCACCCGCCCGTCGTTATCACTGGTGAAGACCATCCCGTTCGGCGACCAGCCCCCGCCGACCGGAAGGCCGTAGCTTGCGACGTCGGCCACCGGGCCACCACCGACGCCGACGATCCTCAGTCGCCCTGCTGAAGCAAACGCTACACGTTCCCCATCGGGCGAGAGGTACGGCGTTCCGTATGCGCCTTCGGTTCCGGGAATCGGCCTCGCCTCCCCGCCCGCACGGCCGTCAGTTGGACGGAACCAGAGTTGGGAGGCGTTCCCCTCCGCGACCGGGTAGACGATGAAGCTCCCGTCGAGTGCCAGCGCAAAACGTCCAGAGAAGGTGATCGGTGCTGCGGGCGGCAGGCCGACATCCCGGATGCCGGAGGGTGCCCGGGTCAGGGCCCACGCTGCCAGTCCGGCAAATGCGATGGCCGCCACCGCAAGGCCACCCACCAGGGCGGGGTTGTGCCGAGGTGCAGGTGCCCGGCGGCTCCAGGTGGTATGACCAGTCGCTCCCTCGGCAGATGCCAGGGCTGAGCTGAACTCGGCTGCGCTGGCAAACCGGTCAGCTGGCAGCTTGGCGAGTGCCGTCAACACCGCGTCATCGATGTGTTCCGGCACGGTCTCACGGAACTGGCTCGGCGGCGGCGCCTTCTCGGTCATGACCTTGGCGACGATCGACTGGGCGGTGGGTCCCGTGAACGGCGGCTCCCCCACCAGCATCTCGTACAGCACGCATCCCAGGGCATACACGTCGCTCCGGGCATCCAGGGTCCGCTCGCCCATCGCCTGCTCGGGGCTCATGTAGTGCGGCGTGCCGAGGCTCATGCCTGTCTCGGTCATCCGGCCGCCAGCGCTGGTCGCGGCCAGGGCGATGCCGAAGTCGGCCACCAGGGCGTGGCCTCCGTGGAGCAGGATGTTCTCCGGCTTGATGTCCCGGTGGATCACCCCGTGGTCATGGGCATACTGGAGGGCGCTGGCCACCTCGGAGGCGATTCCCACGGCGCCGGCCACCGGCAGCTGCTTCTCCCGGTCGAGCCGATCGCGCAGCGACTCCCCTTCCACGAAGGGCATCACGTAGAACACGGTGCCGTCCACCTGACCCGAGTCGTGGAGTGGCAGGATGTGGGGGTGCTGGAGGTTGGCGGTGACCTTGATCTCGGCCAGGAACCGGGCCGCACCGATGACCGCAGCCAGTTCCGGCCGGAGTACCTTGATGGCGACCTTCCGGTCGTGCTTGAGGTCCTGGGCCAGGTGGACCGTGGCCATTCCTCCCTGGCCGAGCTCCCGCTCGATCCGGTACCGGCCTTCCAGCGCGGCGGACAGCCGAGTGGACTCCACTATTTCTTCCCCTTGAGGGTGGCGACGAAGTTCTGGAACAGCACCAGCTCAGTGGTGGTGGAGTCGTTGCGGACCGCCGCCCACATCCGCAGGAACTGCTGGTCGTCCAAACCGACTTCGAACCGCGGTTCGGGACCCGATTGATGCATGACCTGACGGCGGCCCACCGACAGGGTCGGGGCAGTACTGATCTCGGCCACCGAAAACCCGTTCACGGCGCTCACGTAGAACAGCTCCCTTCCGGTGTGCGACCACTTGGGCCAGGAGCCGCCCTCGACCGACACCTGCCACTTGCCCTTCCCCACGTCGGGGAACGGGCGGACAAAGACCTCGTTTCGGCCGGTTTCGCCCGAGGCATAGGCGAGCCAGCGGCCGTCGGGCGACACTGCGGGCTGCCCTTCGAACGCCGGAGTGTTCAGCAGGGTAGTCAGCAGGGTGTCCCGGCCCATTCGAAACGCCAGTAGATCGCCGCCCCCACTGGTTGAAGCCTGGGTACCGACGACGACCCAGTTGTCCCGACTCGATGTCGTTGTGGTCGAGACGCCTCGGGGGTCGGTCGGCAGCGGCTCGGGGGTTCCGGTGCCGTCCGCCCGGATCCGAAACAGCTGCCGGATGCGGGTCTGGTCATCATCTTGGAGCGAGGCGTAAACCACGGACAGCCCATCGGGGGTCCAGGTGGGAGCGCTATTGATCCCGCTGAAGGTGAGCTTGGACAGCGGGCCACGGTCCAGTTCCTTGAGCCAGATATCCCCGACCGTCGCCCCTCCGGGCAGCGAAGTGATCGAAAGTGCCATTCGGCGGCCGTCGGGGGAGAGCGCCCACGCGGAGATCACCTCGGCTCCAAAGTCCCAATCGGGGTCAATCAGGTTCGCCGTTCCGTCTCGCCTGACCCACGAGGGGCGGGTGCCGCCTCGGGTGTCGGACTTCACCAGCATCAGGTCCCCGGTTGCTCCGATCGCCATGTCCACCGAGCCGAACCCGAATACCCCCAACCCGTCGATGATCGGGCTGGCCGGGCCGGTCAGTTCCATTTTGTCCTGGTCGAATGGCGCGGCGAGCAGCACGCCCCCGGCCGTCACATAGAGCAGGTGGCCGGTGGTATACCTGGCGAAGACGCCTTGCACGAGGACCTTCGGGGTATGGGTCCGGAGGTCCACCACCTTGATCAGGTAGTTCTCCGGGATGTCGCCCGCCCGTCGGGAACGGTACAGCAGTCCCTTGCCATTGGGGAGTGGCTCAGGCCAGGCAAACCCGACCTCGCCTCCCGCCTCGTCCAAGGCGACCACGATCTCCCGACTGCCGCCGCCACCCCGGATCCGGTCCAGGCTGCCACCGGCGTCGAAGTAGATCCAGTCGTCAGCGCCCCAAGCCACCCCCCCGCCCACGACATTCTGGGCCTCCAGGGTGATCGCCGGTGCCCCGTTGATGGCGACCATCTTGAGGGCAGGTGGTGCGAACTGCATGAACGCGATCCGGGATCCGTCAGGCGAGAAACTGGGGGAAACTCCGCCCTCGGTGCCGGGTAACCGGGTCCCCTGAGGCTGTCCGAAGGGTCGAAGAATCAACAGGGAGGTCATGCCTTCGCCTGTGTCCGCCGAGTACACGAACCCGGAGCCATCCGGGGCCAGGGCCAGCTTGTTGACACCAACGCGACTCAGTTGTTCTGAGACGGGGAGTGACAGGCTCAGCCGCCGGATCGGGATCGTGGTGCCGGGTCGGGACCCGACCCAGGCGAGGGCCAAGATTGCAGCGACCGCCACGCCGGTTGCCGTCATGCTGAGCGGGTTCCAGTTCGACCGGGATGCGCTACTGGTCACGCCGGCCAACGACAGGGTTGTGAACGATGGGTTCGCCAGGGCCGCCGCAAAGTCCGCCGCGCTGGCAAACCGGTCGGCGGGGAGCCGCTGGAGGGCCTGATCGATGGCCGCGGCGACGTTGGCCGGCACCGCACTCCGGGCCCTGGTCACCAGCGGGGCGGCCTCGGTCAGAATCTTGGCCACGATCGCCTGCGCGGTACTTCCCACGAACGGTGGGTCGCCCGCCAGCATCTCGTACAGCATGGCGCCGAGCGAGTAGACGTCGCTCCGGGCATCGAGTTCCCGGTCGCCCATCGCCTGCTCGGGGCTCATGTACGACGGAGTGCCAACAGACAGGCCGGTACCGGTCAACCTGGTGCCACCGGCCTCGCGCACCGCCAGGGCGATCCCGAAGTCGGCCACCATCGCCTGGCCGTCGTGAATCAGCACATTCTCGGGTTTGATGTCCCGGTGGATGACGCCCTGCCGGTGGGCGTAGTCCACCGCAGCCGCCACACTGCAAATCAGTTCCACCGCGTCCTTGACGCTGAGCTGCTTCTCCCGATCCAGCTTGTCGCGGAGGGTGTCACCCTCGACGAACGGCATGACGTAATAGAGGAACCGAGTCGCCTCGCCATCGACGGCCTGGGCCACGCCCGAATCGAACAGCGGCAGGATGTGGGGGTGCTGGAGGTTGGCGGTGACCTCGATCTCCTGGAGGAACCGCTCGGCCCCGATCATCGCGGCCAGTTCGGCCTTGAGGACTTTGAGCGCCACCTTCCGGTTGTGCCGGAGATCGTGGGCCAGGTATACCGTCGCCATCCCGCCCTGGCCAAGCTCGCGCTCGACCCGGTAGCGGTCCCGCAGTGCCTCGGCAATTCGGGGCAGGGGGTCGGTCACCGGAACTCCATTGTGGGGATTCCTGTAAGAATGGCCCCGGAATCGCCGATTAGCGAGTGCCGGCCCCGACCACCACGGCAGGCGCTGGTAGTCAGATTCTCCGGCCCGGGCCCACCGCAGCACACCGCAACGCCCGATCCGCCAGGCCCGGTACCCCCAGCTGCTGGGCGACCAGGTTGAATTCGGGTTGCGGCCCGGTCCAGCGAAGCTCGTCGACGTTGGCGAGCAGTGGGGCGTCGGTGCGGAGTGTCGCCAGGGTCCGGAACAGGATCGCATCGTCCCGATGTGACTCCAACGTCTCGGCCAGCCTGGCCGCCCCGCGGACGGCGACCTCCCATTTGGCCGGATCCGCCGGGATGGCCTCGAGATGGAGGTACTTACCGAGCACGGCGCCGGCGGATTTTGCCCCCCACCCCTTGATGCCGGGATACCCATCCGCCGAATCACCGACCAGGGCCAGGTAGTCGGGGATCGAGGTCGGTGGGACTCCGAATTTCTCGATCACCCCGGCCTCATCCCTGACCTCCCGCTTCCGCCGGTCGAACTGGACCACCCGGTTCCCTCGGACCGACTGACTCAGGTCCTTGTCCGGGGTACAGACCAGGACCTGCTCGACCCTCGGATCCTGCTCGCCGAGCCAGGCGCCCGAGGCGAGTCCGTCGTCGGCCTCCAAGGCGACCATCGGCCAGACCGCCACCCCCATCGCCCGCAGCGCGTCCTCCAGCGGATGGAACTGGGCAAAGAGCCGAGGATCGATCCCCTCACCCGTCTTGTACCCGGGCCACAGTTCATTCCGAAACGACTCGACAACGTGATCGGTGGCCACGGCGATGTGGGTCGCTCCGGCCTCCAGCATGCCGAGCACCGAACTCAGGACCCCGATGGTGGCACCGACCTCGCGTCCCTCGGCGTCGCTCGCCTCCGGCATCCCGAAGAAGTGCCGGAACAGTTCGTAGGTGCCATCGATCAAGTGGACCTTCATCGCCTCACACCTCCACCGGCCGCAACTCTGGACGTTTGGGCCCTCGCCCGTCACCCGATGATCGTCCGTGGGCATGGCGCCAGACCCAGGGCAACAGGTGCCCGGTCACCCAGCGCAGCTCGGCTCGAAGCGGTTCCAGGAGACCGGACGCCGGCAGCGGGGGAAGGGGATGGCTCCAGCTGTCGTCACTGCCAGGCAGTCCGAGTCCATGGGCCAGCGCCGCCGCGATTCGGGCATGGCCCAGGGCATTGGCATGCAGCCGGTCGCCGCTCCAGAGCCGAGGATCGGAGCCCACCGAGTGGCCGGCCATATCCACGCAGATGGCGCCCGAGGCCGCTGAGGCGGCCCGGATCTGGTCATTGAGAGCCGCGACCTTGCCGCGGATGAGTCGGCCCAGGGGCATGACGGGGGTCAGGTCCGGCAGGGTGAACCCGATGACCGTGGCGCCCGACGCCACCAGCGTCCGCTGGATCGCCTCGAGGTCCTTCCGGAACCCCTCCGGGTCGAAGTGCCGGCGGACCACGTCGTTAGTTCCGGAGAAGAGGGTGACCAGATCCGGCTTCATCGCCAGGGCCGGCTCCAGCTGCTGCGCCCGGATCTGCCAGGTCCGTCGGCCTCGGACCCCCAGGTTGGCGTACAGGAGAGACCCCTGGATGGCGGCGATCCTCTCGGCGAGCCGGTTGGCCCAGCCGCGATAGCCGCCCCGGCCGTCCGGGTCGTCCATGCCTTCGGTGGAGCTGTCCCCGATGGCGACGTAGCGGTGGAACCTGACCGTCATGCTGCTCCAGGCGTGGGTGGGTGACGACCGCAGTATGCCGCCGTCCGAGGACCGGCGCAAACCGTTCAGGCTGACGGTTTCTGGGCGATTCGTCCGCAATGCCAGGTGAACCAACTCACCCTGGAGCCCTGGATGAACCGACCCGATCTTCGCGGCGCCCTCTTCCTTCCGGCCCTGGCCGTCCTGGCGACGGCGTGCGGTGGCGGAGGGGGCGGGCCCGCGACCGCCAAGACCCCACGCAGTGCCGGCGATGTCCTCGAAATCGCCACTCCTGAAGACCGGGAAACCGTGTCGGCCGATGTGCTGGCCTATGTGAACGGCCTGCACGTCCTGGTCCGGGATGGCGACCGGGTCTACGCCGGCCAGGCCCGTCTCGATCTCGAACCGCAGGCGGACGGAACCAGGGCCCTGCAACTGGGGAACGGGCTCACCGCCCAGTTGATCAAGGAGGGAGACGGATTCCAGCTGAAGTTCTCGACTGGAGAATCGATCACCATGCGGAAGCAACCCGATCGGGGGAGCAAATGAGGTTGGCAATCTGTCTGCTCGGCGCCCTGCTCCTGACCGCCAGCGCACCGGCCGGGCAGGACCAGGGTGACCAGGACGAGGCCATCGCCCTGGTCTGGCACAGGCTCGCCAAGGTGCCGCTCGACACCCGGAGGACAGCAGAGCGGAGTGAAGCGGTCCGTCGGGCGAGTCAGTTCGACCGGCCTGAGGTCATCGCGGCGGAGGAGGCCCGGCTGAACGGCCTGTTGGACGCCGCCGATCCAGGCCGCGAATTCACCCTCCAGGTTAATGACAACATCTCCCAGTACGACCACGATCAGGGCCGGTTCGCGATCACCCTGTATCAGGCGGGCTATTACGTGACGGTGGAGGCCTTCGGGCAGCAGTACTCGGTGGTGTTCGCCAACGCCGAGAGCGGGCGCTACATCCCGATGGCGAAGGAAGAGGCACGAGTATTTGACGAGCGGTTGAACCGGATGGGGCGCCGGGTGACCAACGACCTGCGATTCCGGGTCATCGGTGCGGGTGACCCGGCGGGAGCCGTCTCGGGCGATCGGGTGATTCGCGCCGAACTGGTGTCGGCTCGACTGCTGGACGCCAACAGTCAGGTGGTCTGGACCCCGACCCTGACGCCGTACGCCGCGGTGGCAGTCACCGGTGCGACCCCGACCTTCGATCCCGCGCTGGCGGATGTGGCCGGGCTTCGGGTGGGTGGCCCCGGGGCGGATCTGGAAGCGACCCTGACTCGGCTCTATGGTGAGGTCGTCCGCGGTGGGGTCGGTGAGAGCGCCGCTCCTGGATTGGTCGCCACGCTCGATGTCAATTCGATGGGCTGCATGACCATTACCGGACGACGCAACAACGCGAAGCCGGGATCCACCTGCATTACTGCCTGGCTTGACGCCAGCGAGACGGTGCGAATGATCCGGATCGAGCGTGTCTTCCCGTGGGTCGATCCGGACGTTCTGCGGCAGGCCTTGGTGAGGAAGTACGGCGAAGTGGCCCAGACCTGGCGTGGGGGTGGCAACTGGGGGTGGGGCCCGGAACAGCCGCCAGGCCAGCTGGTGGGGAGGGCGGTGGCCCTTCGGGCCGTCAATGCCAACTGGCGGCCGAACGATCAGGACCTGTTTGGCAACAACAGCCGTCCGATGATCAACGTCGCCCTGACCCTGGTGGACACCAACTGGCCCGGTGGGAAGTAGCGGCTGTCCGGCGCGGATGGACGCCCGATCGGTGCCGCCGGTCGGGCGTTTTTCGTTGGCGCCGATGGGAACCTCTCGGTAGCTTCCGACCTCATGGCGCAACCCGAACCCAATCCGTATCCGACCCTCCCCCCCGGGGCGAGCGGCTCGGCCCACGACTTTGCCTTGGCCGTTCGACGCCCGATCGAGGAGTTCCTCCACATTGAGGCCGCCGGCGGCATCGTCCTGCTGGTGGCGGCGACCCTCGCCATCCTCTGGGCCAACAGCCCGTTCGCCGGTTCGTACTCGGCCCTTTGGCACACCCCGCTCGGGCTCTCGCTCGGCAGCTGGGGCTTTTCCCGGGACCTCCACTTCTGGATCAACGACGGGTTGATGACCGTCTTCTTCCTGGTGGTCGGCCTGGAGGTCAAGCGGGAGATCGTGCAGGGCGCCCTGGCCAGCTGGCAGCGAGCCGCCCTCCCGATCGCCGCCGCCCTGGGCGGGATGCTGATTCCCGCCCTGGGGTACTTTCTCTTCAACCCCGCCGAGCCGTTTCGCCAGGGCTGGGGTGTTCCGATGGCGACCGATATCGCCTTTGCGGTGGGCATCCTGACCCTGCTCGGCAAACGGGTGCCGCCGTCGCTGCGGGTACTGCTGCTGGCCCTCGCGATCATCGATGACATCGGGGCCATCCTGGTCATCGCCGTCTTTTACACCGCCAGTCTCAATCCCACAGGATTCCTGATCGCCGGGTTCGGCCTCCTGGTGCTGTACACCTTCGTCCGGATCGGGGTCCGCCCCGGCATTGGGTGGCTGGCGATCCCGCTCGTGCTGATCTGGTCGGGACTGCACGTGGCGGGGATTCACCCCACTCTAGCCGGGGTTGTCGTCGGGCTCGCGGTCCCCGTCGAGTCCTGGGTCGGTGGCGCCGGGTTTCTCGCCATGGCGCGCAAGGCCGTGGGAGACTTCCAGGAGCGGGTGGCCGCTCAGGCGCCGGATCACGATCTCCTGGAGCCCCTGGAAGAGCTGGCCTTCGCCAAGCGTGAAGCGATATCGCCCGCTGTGAGGTTGGAGCATGCCATGCATCCCTGGGTCGCCTATGCGATCATGCCTCTCTTTGCCCTGGCCAACGCCGGGGTGCCGCTGCGGGGCATCGGATTCGACCAGCCTGGCCTCCTCAGCGTCTTCAGCGGGGTGTCCCTGGGTCTCTTCCTCGGCAAGCCACTGGGGGTGCTGCTGGTGAGCTGGCTGGCGGTGCGACTCAAGCTCTGCACCCTGCCGGTCGGGGTCTCCTGGGGTGGGGTCCTGGTGGTCGGGCTCGTCGCGGGTATTGGCTTCACGATGGCGATCTTCATCGCCGAGCTGGCCTTTGCCTCGCCCGAACTGCTGGCGGTGGCCAAGCTCGGAGTGCTCGTCTCCACGGCCCTGGCGGCGACCACCGGGCTGCTGGTGGGCCGGGCCATCCTCCCCACGCCGTCCGCCGCGACCGGATTGGCGAGCGACAGCGAGGTCGAGAGTTCCAACGCCGCGTGGCATACCGGCGAGAACCGGCGCCCCTCGGGGGGCCGCTGATCCCGGCCGAGCCCGTGCTTGTGCGGTGCACCCGTCCCACCCACTTTTCGGGCGGGCGGCTCCGGCCACCCGGGGGCGTAGCTCAATGGTAGAGCAACGGACTTTTAATCCGTAGGTTCTGAGTTCGAGTCTCAGCGCCCTCACTCACTTTCTCCACCACTCCCGCTTGCCCCCCGGCCGATGGTTGCTCGGCTGGACTCTTCGGGTCGTGGGTCACTCACCCACGACCGACTCTCCGAGGCTGGGTGCCCGGATCCGGCCTGCCGGGTTAGATTCTGCCTCTCCCCCCCGGCGCTGCCGGACCCTGTTCGCCTGGCATCGAGGAGTGATGATGGTAACGATCTGGATCGATGGGGAATGGCACGACAGGAGCACCGGCAAGGTCTCGGTCTATGACCACGGCCTGCTCTATGGCGACGGCATCTTCGAGGGCATCCGGGCCTATGGCGGAAAGATCTTCCGGCTCGGCGAGCACCTCGATCGGCTGTACGACTCGGCCAAGGCCATCGCCCTGGAGATTCCCTATCCGAAGGCCGAGCTGGGCAAGGTCATCGAGCAGGCCGTGGCCAAGTCGGGGCTGGCTGACGCCTACATCCGGCCGATCATCACTCGCGGGATCGGAGATCTGGGCATCGACGCCCGGAAGTGCCCCCGGGCCACGACCATCGTCATCGTGGACACCATCATGGTCTGGGCCCCTGAACGATACGAACAGGGTCTCTCGCTGGTCACCGCTGGCACTCCGATTCCACACCGGGAGGCTCTGTCGCCCAGGGTCAAGTCGCTCAACTACCTGGCCCACGTCATGGCCAAGATGGAGGGCAACGTGGCCGGCGCCGATGAGGTCCTGATGCTCGATACCGCCGGCTGGGTCTGCGAGGGCTCGGGACAGAATCTCTTCGTCGTCAAAGGCCGGACCGTGCGCACTCCGCCCGCCTCCGCCGGCATCCTCCTGGGTGTTACCCGGAAGGCGGTCATGGAACTGGCCCTTGAGGCCGGGCTGGAAGTGCGCGAGGAACTGCTCAACCGGTACGACGTCTATACCGCCGATGAGGCCTTCCTGTCCGGGACCGCCAGCGAACTGGCCCCGATCCGGATGGTGGATGGCCGGACGATCGGTGGCGGCAAGGCCGGGCCGATCACCAAGGACCTTCACGCCCGGTTCCACGCGCTGATCCGGAAGTAGTTGGACCAGCCGCTGGCAGGGCGGTGCGGCCGGGGGAAACTCCGGCCCCAATTTCTTCGTACCCATCCTGAGTACCCTTGGATCAGCCCCACTCACAGGAGGACGCATGCGTCGCCCGCTGCTCACGGTCCTGGCCCTGTCCGGCCTGGCTCTGGTTCCCGCCCACGCCCAGAGCGCCGAATCGGAGGTGATGGCGGCGACCCACGGCATGCTCGCGGTTCTCAAGACCCGCGATGCCGTCGCGGCCCGCGCCCTGATCACTGCCGACACCAGGTTCACACTGACCCGGCCCACCCCGGAGGGGGGCATCCGGGTGGTGGTGATGACCGGTGAGCAGTTCGTCGAGGCGGTGACCCGGCCCGGCACCCAGGTGGTCGAAGAGGTGATCCGGAACCCGGTCATCCGGATTGACGGCAGTCTGGCCACGATGTGGGCCGAGTACCAGGTGCTGATCGATGGTGTGGTGCACCACTGCGGGTTCGACGCCTTCCATCTGGTCAAACTCGGGCAAGGCTGGAAAGTGCTCAATGTGAGTGACAGCTACCGCGAACAGGGATGCGGCGCCCCATGGGCTGCGGGCAACCCGTGAGCCGGTTCTGGCTGGGATTGCCGCTGATTGGGGCCCTGGCCGGTACCGCTACGGCCCAGTCCGGTGCCGCCTCCCTCCTGGCCGCCGAGCGGGCCGCCTCGGAGCTGTCGCGAGCGGAGGGGTTCGTGCATGCGCTTTCGGCGATCGCGTCGGAAACGGCAACCCTGCTCTATCCCGGCGCCGATATCATCACCGGTCGGGCAGCCCTTACCGCGTTCCTGACCAACCAGCCCGGGCTGGAGGGACTCGTTGTCCAGTGGGTCCCGCTTCACCTGGAAGTTTCCAGGGATGGGACGCTCGGCGCGTCCTGGGGCACCATGTCACTGGGAAATCGGACCGACGGCGCCGCCGGTGTCACCAGCGGGAAGTACCTCGCGGCCTGGCGGCGAGTGGGTGACCTCTGGCGGCTGGCAGCCTTCGCCCCGATGGTCCCCTTTCCCGGGACTCCGGTGCTCCCCGCCGGCCAAGCTCGGCCCGACCCCGCGGCCGGGCCATCCGCTGCGGCGGACCGCGAGTTTGCGGCGATGGCAGCTCGTTCGGGAGCCCCGGTCGCGTTCGAGGCCTTCGCCGCCCCTGATGCAGTCACCTTTCCCGGGTCCGGGCTGCTCATCCGCGGCCCAGCGGCAATTCGCGCCGCCCTCGAGGGCGGCGGACTTCACACCGCGCGATGGGAGTGGACTCCGATCGTCGCAGAAACGGCCACCACGGGAGATCTCGGCTTCACGATTGGTCGAGCGACGATCACCATTCCCGAAGCCGACGGCGACCGTCACACGTACTCCAAGTACCTGTCTCTCTGGCGTTTGGACGGAGGGAGGGGTCGCTTCCTCGCGGACGGCGGAAACCAGCGCCCACCGGGATCGGTGCAACCCTGATCGGGATTCACGCATCTCACCTTGATGAGTGCCAGGGCTGGCACACCGGTTGCCCTGATGGGACCCGTGTCCTACTTTGATTCGGACTTGTTCCTCCCAAGCCTCAGACTCGGCGCCATTCAACTCCCCCTGCGGAGGAGACGTCTTGGAGCTTCGCCAGACCCTTCTGACAGTGGCCCTGCTGCTCGGCACCGCCTGTGCCGGTCTCAAGGGCCTCGATCCCGCCCCGGTGGCTCCGGTGCCCGCCGACCGGCCCGTCGAGCGGTCGGCTGTCCCTCCGGCGGTCGCGCCGGAAGTCATTCCAGAGCCGGCGGTTGAGTTTCCTTCACTGGAAGAAACCAGGGCCGCGGCCGACTCCGCCGCGGATGCCTTGGTGCTTGAGCAACTGGCCGCCGCTGGTGCGACCAGCGATCTCTCCCTGGATCCATTCGCTGCCAGTGGTGGCGCCCTTGACCTGATCACCTACGCGACCCACGACCGGGTCCAGTACTACCTGGACTTCTTTCAGGGGCCGGCCCGCGACCGGATGAACGTCTGGCTCGGGCGCCTCCCGGTCTATGAGCCGATGGCACGGGCCCGGTTTGAGGCCGCCGGTCTGCCCGGTGACCTGATCTACCTGGGCCTCATCGAATCGGGCTTTTCGAATGTGGCGGTGAGCCGCTCGCGTGCCGTGGGGATGTGGCAATTCATGGCGCCTACCGGGCGGTGGATGGGACTCCGGGTGGACCGTTGGGTGGATGAGCGGCGCGACCCGGTCCAATCGACCGACGCGGCCGCCCGCTACCTGGTCTACCTCAGAGAACGGTTTGGGTCGATCTACCTCGCCGCTGCGGCATACAATGGCGGCCCCGGCACGGTGTCCCGTGGCCTGTCGAGGGTGACTCCGGTGGCTACCCAGAATGGGGCGGCCGATTCCGAGAGCGAGCAGGATGTGGTGGAGGGGTGGAGCGATGCCGATTTCTTTGCTCTGGCCGACACGCGCTTTCTCCGGGCGGAGACCAAGGACTACGTGCCCAAATTGATCGCCGCCTCGTTGATCGCGAGGGAGCCGAGTCGTTACGGGTTTGCCCCGCTGCCGGCCGGCCCGACCTTCCCGCTCGACTCGATCATCGTTCCCGACATGACCGGCCTCGATATCGTGGCTGAGCTGGCGGGGGTCGGCCTGATGGCGATTCGGGAGCTCAACCCCCACTATCTCCGGATGGTGACCCCGCCCGGGGCCTCGGCGGTGATTCGGGTTCCTGCCGGTACCGCCGCGAAGGTGGCCTCCGGGTATGCCACCCTGCCGGCGTCCAAGCGGATCCGGTACCGGGAGCATTCGGTTCGGAGCGGTGAGACCCTGGGGGCGATTGCCAGAAAATACGGGGTGTCGGTGTCGGATCTGCGGGACGCCAACCCCGCGGTGCGGAGAAGCAGCTTGATTCGGATCGGGCAGGACTTGATCATTCCGACCGGAGTGGTGCCAGGCGCTGCGGGGTCCCCCTCGTCCAGCGGGTCGTCCGCGTCCAGCCGGGCCGCCACCAGTCACGTGGTCCGGAGCGGCGAGACCCTTTCCAGCATCGCCACTCGGTACGGCACTTCCATCGCCGACCTGATCACCTGGAACAAGCTGACCAAGTCCGGTCTGATCAAGCCGGGCCAGCGGATTCGATTCACCCCCCCGGAAACGAGAAGTGCCACCAACAGTGGCGGCACCAAGACCCATCTCGTCAAGAAAGGCGAAACCCTGGCCGGGATTGCCCGCCGTTACGGGGTGACGGTCAGCGCCCTCATGAACGTCAACGGGATTGCCTCGGCCCGCGGACTGCAAGCGGGCAAACGCATCAGGATCCCGACCTAGGCGCCGTTGTCGCCGCCCGCGACAGTCCCCTCCGCACCAACGCAGAGTAACCGTTGGCGGGGTCATCCCCCGCGGTGATCAGGCTGTCCACCAGGGTCGGCCCTCGGTTATACGCGACCAGAGCCAGATCCAGATTTCCCTTGAACCGCTTCAGCATGTCCCGCATGTAGCGGAAACCGATTCGCAGGTTGACGTCGCGGTTCTCGAGGTGTTCCTCGGTCAACTCCGGCAAGTAGGCCTTGGCGGTGGCCAGTCGGATCTGGGTGTACCCGATGGCGCCCTTGTGACTCCGGGCCGCGGGCTGGAACCGGCTCTCCACCCGCACCAGCTGGAAGCCGAGCCCGGGGTGGATCCCCTCGTCCATCGCGATGTCGTAGATCGCGGCGCTCAGCTCTGCAGGGATGCGATACCGCGTCGAATACCGGAGCACTTCGGTGGCGCGGTCCAACCGGATCCTGGTGGCCTCCATCGGCGCACTGGCCGGCAGGACCTCCAGCATCGGGGCCCTCCCGAGGGCCACGTCAGCCGAAGGCGCCGGACGATCAACCGGTCGAAGCGCCTGAGCCGCGGTCAGAAAGGCCGCGATTGCGACCGCTCCGGTCGCCAGCACCGCCGCCTGGGTGAGGGCCGTCTTGAGAACGGCCAGCGCCCGCCGGCGACGGAAACTACTAGATGGATCTTCCAACTACTCCTCCTTGGTCAGGCCGTCAGTCGCGCGCCAATCGCCGCGGGTACCTCCGGTCTTTTCAATCAGGCGGATCCCTTCGATACGCATCGAGCGATCCACCCCTTTGACCATGTCGTACACGGTCAGACATGCAGCGGTCACCGCCGCGAGTGCTTCCATCTCCACTCCGGTGCGCGCCGTCGCCTTGGCTCTGGCCTGCACCCGGACTCCCGGCAGCGCCGGGTCGGCGACCGCATCCACTTCCACCAGGTCGAGCGGCAGCGGATGGCACAGCGGAATGAGGTCCGCCGTCCGCTTGGCGCCTGCTATCCCGGCCAGGCGGGCGGTGGCGAGCACATCGCCCTTGGCCACCGCGTTGTCTATTACCAGGGCGCAACTGGCCGACGCCATGATAACACATCCCTCGGCCAGCGCTGTGCGCTCCGTCACCGGCTTTCCGGCGATGTCCACCATTCGGGCACTGCCCCGCTCGTCGGCGTGTGTCAGGCGCACAACAGTTCCTCCAGATCTCCCGCCAATACGGCCATCAGCACTTGAGGATTCACATTGCCCCGGGCAATCTCCCGGGCCTCCTGGATCCGGGTGACCGCCAGCGCCAGCGGCTCGGGCTCGGCCAGCAGCCGAGCTGCACCGATCTTGACCGGGCCGCCCTTCTCGATTCGGGCCCGGGCCGCGCCGGAAAGCGCGTCGGCCATCGCGTCGAGCATCGTGCTGAAATCGCCGCGGGCCTGCCACGGGGCCTGCTTCATGGCCCGCTCGAGCGCCTGCCCCTTTCCCGCGAGCACCGCCTCAAGCAGCGACACCGCCGCGGTCCGCGCCTTGGCCGCCGCGCCGTCATCCATCAGGGCAGCGCCGATTGAACCGCCGGCGGCCCGTACCTTGTCCTCCAGGGCCGCACCCTTGAGCGGCGGACTGAGGTGGGCGCCCAGGAAGCTACCCGTCTCGTCGGCCGAGAGCCGGCCCAGCCGGAGTACGACGGCCCGCGAGCGGATGGTCGGCAGGAGCCTGGTCGGATCCGATGCCGTCAGAATGAACGTCGTGGCCCGGGGCGGCTCTTCGATCACCTTGAGCAGGGCATTGGCCGCCTCAGGGCTCGACTCCTGCGGGACCAGCCGCTCGGCATCGCCGATCAGGAAGACCTTGGCTCCGCCCTCCGCCGCGGTCAGCCCGGCCTGCCGGAGGATCAGCCTCGCCACGGCCACCCCATGGCTCGACATCCCGTCCGGTACCGTCCAGAGCCCGGTCTCCCGCCGCTCCGTCATCACCTCTCCCAGCGACTGGGCCGCCTCGTCCACCGCCTTGTCCGGGTCCGAGGCCTTGGGGCGCGGAATCGGGACGAACCAGTGGACATCCGAGTGGCCCAGACCCAGGACCCGCCGGCACGGGGGGCAGGTCCCGCAGGGCTCTCTGGCCTTTGACTGGCAGACCAGCAGCTGGGCCAGCCAGAGGCCCAGGCGCTGCTTCCCCACGCCGGGTTCGCCGGTCAGGAGCAGGGTCTGAGGCAGCCGGTCGGACCGGACCGCCTCGGACAGCCGGGCACGGGCCTCGAGGTGACCGGCCAAGGGGAGCAAAGGCATCCAAAAAAAATAGCAGGCAGGGGGTCCGAATGGCAGGGGCTTGACATGCAAGTCACATGATACCAGCCACTTAGCTTCTTGGAATTGGGCCGGATTGAGCTGTTTGACCACGCGGCGGTGTGGGGGTCGGTGACTTGCCATCGGGGGTCCAGATTGGTATCCTACCCCCCGCTTTCCCGAGTAGCTCAGTTGGTAGAGCAGCTGACTGTTAATCAGCGGGTCACAGGTTCGAGTCCTGTCTCGGGAGCTTTGGTGGGCCGCGCTGCGGCCCACCATTCACTCCCGAGACAGTCCTCGGTCACCGCGGCCACCCTTGGGTGGCCGCTGGTGGTCGAGTCCGGGGGCCACGGTCCCAGCCGCCTCCCGTCGGTGGCCGCTGGTGGTCGAGTCCAGGGCGCCAGGGTTCCCATCGCCACCCCAGGGGATTGGCCCCGCTGGTGGTGGAGTCCCGTTCGAGAGTGCTCACTTCAACGGCGGTGCCCCGTGTCGCCCCACCTCTGGCGTGACATTCCGACTGGGCCGGACGTTCCCCGGGTCATGACGGCTGTCGTCGAGATTCCCCGTTTCGAGCGCAACAAGTACGAACTCGACAAGGCCCTGGGGGTCTTCCGGCTGGACCGGGTCCTCCACAGCGCGGTCCACTATCCGGGGGACTACGGGTTCTTCCCACGGACCCTGGCTGAGGACGACGACCCGCTCGACGTGCTGATCATCATGACCCTCCCGGTCTTTCCCGGGTGCCTGGTCCCGGTGCGGCCGGTGGGCCTGTTCAAGATGCTGGATCGGGGGGTACCCGATGACAAGGTGCTGGCGGTGCCGCTCCACGATCCGTATGCGGCCGAGATCTCGGACATTGCTGACCTGCCAGCCCACGCCCTGAAGGAGATCGAGCACTTCTTCCAGATCTACAAGGACCTCGAGGGGATCCGGGTCCAGTCGCTGGGCTGGGAGGGGCTCGAGTCCACTCATCGAGTGATCAACGAATCGGTGGCGCGCTACGCGGAGGCCTACCCGGGCTGAACGGCCGAGTGGAAGGACGAAGGGGCGGCTTGGCCGCCCCTTCTGGTGTTCGGGGGTCAGGTCGGAATTCTGTCAGCAGACTACGGTGCGGGGGGGCAGCCGGGGAGCCCGGCTTGTCACGCACGGCTGACCCCTGCTCGGGGTACTGGCTGAGATCGCTACCGGACGAGCGTGATGAATGGCAGGTCCTCGTCATCCGTCGGGTTGCCATTCGGGAGCGGGAGGAATGACGGCCCATTGATGGGATCCTGATAGTAGCCGCGGCCACCCGGGTAACTGTTTCCGGCCGGTCCCTTGGCAATACCGCACGTGTTCCCCACCGCGTCCGGCCCTGGGAACGCCGCCAGTTCGAAGGCATACTCGCGATTCTTGTGGAGCTTGATCCCATGGTGCGATACGGCCGGATTGAATACTTGGATCAACTGAAATGTCCCGTCGACGACTGCCGGCAGGCCGGCAATGTTGACTTGGTAGAGGACCAGGCCGTCGATTCCCTCACGGATCTTGACGTTGAGCAGCACGCCCGCAACGCAGCCGACGGGGACTTCGAGGTATCCCAGCCACTGGTTGGAGCTGGGAGTGAACGTTTGCGCCAGAATCTCGCCCCCACCGACGGGGTAGATGGCCCAGCTCCCGCTCGCCGCGACCGCGATGCCTTGCGCCTCACCGGGCTGGTACGGTCGGCCGCCCGCCGCGAATGAGGGTGGGAGCTCGGCGGCCGAGGGGGAGAGCGGTTGCTCGGCGCATCCTGCGGCAACCGATAAGCTGGCGATCAGTGAGAATGCGTGGCGCGGGGTCATTGGTGCCTCCTTGGTAGTGTGGCCATGAACCTGCTGTCGGTTCTGGCTCAGCGCTGGGTGTGGAGTTCACGATCGCAAAGCCGATGGCAGAGATCGCTTGTGTTCTAACTCGTGTTGGGCGTGGAGCTCGAGTCTCTCTCCGGGAGCCATCCCGACTGCGGATCGGTGCGTTCTCCGTGGGCACAACCGCCGGCCACGAGGCTGGTGAGGACAAGCCATCGCAGGGATCGCCTGAGGGAGCCTCCTGAAGTGAACGACGGCACTCAGCCGATCGACGCGAGTATATCTCCGAGGGCTCGGGTGCACTAGCCCCCCCGCCCGAGGGACCGTGGGGAAACCCGAGTCCCTGAGTCGGGTCTTTGACTCTTGCCCAACCCGTTGCTAACTACCTCCCACCATGGAAGACGTCGGCCACCTTCTGTTTGATCTCACCGTCGTCCTGACCGTGGCCGCGGTCACGACGGTGCTGGCCCACCGGCTCAAGCTGCCGGTGGTAGTCGGATATGTGGTGGCCGGACTGGTGGTGGGCGCCGCCCGTCCGCTCGGGCTGGAACTCGACCGCGCCGGGATCCAGACCCTCTCCGAGCTCGGCGTCATCCTGCTGCTGTTCTCGATCGGACTCGAGTTCAGCCTCCGCCGGCTGGCGCGGCTGATTCCAGTCGTGGGAATCGCAGCCGCAGTTGAAGTCGCCCTGATGATGGGGATGGGGTACTCCGCGGCCCGGCTGGTGGGCTGGACCGGGACCGAGAGCCTGTTCGCCGGCGCCATCGTGGCCATCTCCTCCACCATGATCGTGGCCAAGTCGTTCGAGGAGCGGCCACCGAGCCGGCGGCTCAAGGACCTGGTCCTCGGGGTGCTGCTGATGGAGGATCTGGTGGCGATCCTCCTCCTGGTGCTGCTTTCCACCGCCGCGGGCGGAGTGGTGGGCGAGGGGATCGGGCTGGCGATGCTCAAGCTGCTCGGTTTCCTGGCCCTCCTGCTGGTAGGCGGGATGCTGATCGTGCCCCGCGCGATGCGGCTGGTGGCCCGGTTCAAGAAGAACGAGACCACCCTGGTGGCCTCCGTCGGAATCGCCTTCCTGTTCGCCCTCCTGGCGGAACTGGCCGGCTACTCGGTGGCCCTCGGCGCGTTCGTGGCGGGGTCACTGGTTCGCGAATCGGGGACCGCCCATCGAGTGCTCGAAGTGCTGCCCCCGGTGCGCGACCTCTTCGCCGCGATCTTCTTCGTCTCGGTCGGCCTGCTGGTGCAGCCGGGCGCCGTCCTGGACGCGTGGCCGATGGTGCTGACGCTGACCGTCGTGGTCTTTGCCGGGAAGTTCCTCGGTGTGAGCATCGGCGGGTTCCTGGCCGGTTTCGGGGTGAGGACGTCGGTGCAGGGTGCCATGACCCTGGCCCAGATCGGCGAATTCTCCTTCGTCATCGCCGGGCTTGCCCTCACGACCGGCGCCGCGCCTCCCTCGCTCTACGCGGTGGCGGTGGCAGTCTCGGTCATCACCTCGCTGGCAACCCCCACCCTCATGCGGCTGGCCGATCCGGTCTCCACCCTGATTGACCGGAAGCTGCCCCGGCCGGTACAGACGGTAGTGACGCTGTACGAGTCGTGGATCGAGCTGATCCGGCGCGGCACCAGGGTCGAGACGACCTGGCACCAGATCCGTCGGCCGTTGCGGTGGATGTTTCTCGACGCCGCGGTCATCGGTGGGGTCCTCGTGGCGCTGTCGGTCTTCGGGACCCGGGTCGGGGCCATGCTGGTGGACCGGGGCATTTCCGAGCGGATGCTGATCCCGATCGGGGTGGGGATCGGCTTTCTGATCCTGGTGCCCTTCGCGATCGGGATGGTGACCTCGGCCCGGCGGGTCGCCGTCCGTCTGGCGGAGGCTGCGATGCCGACGGCCCGCAGCGGCGTTGACCAGGCGCTGGCCCCCAGGGGGGTGCTGGTCAACGTATTGCAGATCGGCGCGGTGGTGGTGCTGGGGCTCCCGCTCCTGGTGGTCACCCAGCCCGTTCTGTCGGTCTGGCCCGCGGCCGGCGGCCTGGCGTTCCTTCTGTTGCTGCTGATCGTCGGGTTCATTCGCTCTGCCCGCGACCTTCAGGGGCATGCCCGGGCCGGGGCCGAGCTGATCGTGGACGTCCTCGCGAGGCAGGGAGTGGACAAGGACGAGCACTCCATGGAACAGGTGCAGGAGCTGTTGCCGGGCATGGGGACGATCGTGCCGTTCCAGGTGGTGTCGGGGAGCAGCGCGGTGGGCCAGGCGCTGGGCGAGCTCAACCTGCGCGGCCTGACCGGGGTGACGGTGGTGGCGCTGAGTCGGGGTGCCCAGCGAATCGTCTTTCCCGATGCCAAACAGGTACTGGAATCGGGAGACGTCCTGGCGCTGACGGGCAGTCATGACGCCCTGGCGGCCGCCAACCGATTGCTGAGCGGCCCGGCGCCGTCGCCGGACTAGCTACTCGTCGATCGAGTCCGTCGCCCGCCGGAGATACCAGATGGGGCAGGTTTCTGAGCGGGCTACCACCAGCGCCGAAGCCAGAGCTTCTCGAGCAGGACCTTCCCGAGGTGCCACCTCCAGCTTGGAGGGCGAAGGGTGACCGCCGGGGTTGGTTCCGCGTAGAAGTTCCCCGTGCCGAGGCCGGCCCGGCCTCCGCCGACCTCGATGAAACACTCGCCGTGGCCATCGAATCGCTGGGCCGCTGGTTGGCCAGCGATCGACGCAGTGATGTTAGCCGCCACGACCTTTGCCTGGCCGTGGGCAAAGACCCCGGCCTTGGGAAGCGGCTTGCCGAGGGCGAGGGGGATCGACACCACGTCGCCGATGGCGTACACCCGGGGGAAACGGGTTTCCAGAGTATGGCGATCGACCCCGACCCAACCGGTCTCCGTCGTGAGCCCACTTTCCCGGACCACCCGCGGTGCCCGATGGGGTGGGACGTAGGCCAGCAGGTCAAACCCCGTGTGGGCACCGTTGGCGAAGGTGATCCGGCTCGCGAGGGGATCGACCTCGGTGACCTGGTGCTCGGGGAAGTACGGGATCTGTCTGGACTGGAGCAACTGCCGGACGGCGTTGGATACCTCGGGTCCGGCGACGCCCATCGGTCCGGGCTCCGCGGCGTACACCGCCACTTCACCAATGGCGCGGCTGCTCCCGATATGGAGCGCATCCGCAATGAGGAGGGCCGCCTCATACGGCGCTGCCGGGCACTTGTAGGCCGGCGCCGCGGTCAGCACGACCACCCTGGCGGTCCGGTGGGCCGCCAGGGCATCCCGCAGACCGACTGCCCCGGGGAGGTCATAGAGATTGTGGCCCGCCTCCCGCAGCCCCGGAATCGCCTCGGGCGCGAGTTCGGCTCCGAGGGAGACTACCAGGTAGTCCCATTCGATCGGCTGTCCATGGAGGATGATCCGCCGCGCCTCCGGCTCGATTCGATCGACCTCGCCCACCAGGACCTCGACACCCCGCGGGGCGAGAGACGCGAGGGGGCGCTGAATCTGCTGGGGCCGCCGCCGTCCTGTCATCAACCAGAGCAGGGAGGGGGCGAACACGTGCAGCCGCTCCCGGTCCACCAGGACGATTCGATGCCGCCGGGAGAGTCGCCGGCGGAGCGCCCGCGCCGTGGCCAGTCCGCCTATCCCGCCGCCGAGGATCACGACTGTCTGTCGGGCGCCCATCAGAACCCCAGTGTCCGCTCAGCCCACACCGTCCAGTCGGTGAGCTGTTCCAGGGTGCCGCGGGCCACCCCGTCGGTCAGTTCCGGATCGGTGATCCCCCGAGCCTCCATGCAGGTCCCACACGCGGCGATCAGGGCGCCTTGCCGGTGGGCCACCTGGAGCATCGCCTCCACGCGGTAATAGCCTTGGGGCACTTTCTGACCGGCCTTGGCGCAACTGGCCGCATCGCCCATCAGAAAGATCCGCACCGATTCACCCTCACGCTTGGCCAGGGAGACGGCCAGTCGCAGGCCATTGTAGCTGCGCTCGGTTCCATAGGGGGCGTCGTTGAGCACGAAAAGGGTGCTAGCCATGACTTCGCTTCCTTCCTGACTTCGGGTCTGGGCGAGCCGCACCCCTGGCGATCCGCCAGCCGCGGGCCTGCCATTCGGGGACTCCCTCTTCCAGCCGGCGGGCGCGGAAGCCCCCGGCTTTGAGGAGGCTGACCGCCTCGATGGCGAGGACGCAATAGGGACCGCGGCAATAGGCGACGATTTCTCGATTCCTGGGGAGCTGGGCCAGCCGCTGTTTCAGTTCCGCCAGCGGGACCGACAAGGCCCCCGGGATGTGACCGGCGTGATACTCTTCGCTGGGGCGAACATCCAGCACCGTCACCTCTCCACTCCGGACCCGACGGATGAGTTCCTCGGTGGGGACCGTCGCCATGGCGTCCCGCGCCTCCAGAAAGGTCCTGGTGACCAGTTCGACTTCCGCCAGCCGGTGCTCGGCGAGTTTTCGCAGGGAGAGGAAGAACCGGCGGACGTCGTCATCGGCCAGACGGTACTCCACGAAGAGCCCGATCTTGCGACTTTCGACCAGCCGTGCGGCCCGGAGGATCTGGAGATGGTGGGAGGTGTTGGCCACCGAGGCCCCGGCCTGCCGGGCGAGGGCTTCGACGGTGCGGTGGCCCTGGCCGAGCAGTTCCAGCAGTTCCAGTCGTCGGGGAGCGGCCACCGCCTTCCCGATCCGGGCGAACTGCTGGTAGATGCTGTCCTTGAACTGCCGGTTCGACTGAGGCATGGGTCGAATATTCATAAGAGTACTTGAATAAGCAAGTTCCATAGCGCTGGAGGCATTTTCCGTCTGTTCGACCACGAGCCAGCCCGCGGCCGAGTGGTCGGGCTCGCATCCAACCGGAACTGTTATCCCCCGTTCGAGTCGGTCGCCCGCCAGAGGTACCAGCTGGCGATGGTTCGGAACGGCTGCCATCGTCGGCCATGCCTGAGAAGTCGCGCCGGGTCGGGGAGTTTCCGGGTGCGGTAGGCGATCTGGAATCCCTTCTGGATCCCCAGGTCGCCGACCGGGAGGACGTCCGGTCTGCCCAGCCCGCCGATCAGCAGCATCTCGGCGGTCCACCGGCCGATCCCGCGCACTACCACCAGCCGCTCGATCACTGCCTCGTCATCGAGTCGCCGGGCTTCCGCCAGCTCCGGCAGCACTCCCTCCAGGGACTTGCGCGCGAGATCCTGGATCGCCAGCATCTTGGCCCGGGACAGTCCGGCCCCGCGCATCCTCCGGTCGGGCATCTCCAGGACGGCGGCTGGTTCGGGGACCACATCCTCATCGCCGAAGAGGGCCTGGACCCGGCCCAGGATGGTCGAGGCGGCCAGACCGGAGAGCTGTTGGTAGACGATGGCTCCGAAGAGCCGCTGATAGGGACTCAGCCGGTAGCCCGGCCGGAGGCCGAGCGGACCGTGGCGTTCGATCAGCTGACCCATGACCGGGTCCGCCTCGGCGAGCGCGCTCTGCGCCGCGGCGATATCCGTCGTTCGCAGGGTCGGGATGGCGGTGCGGCGACTCGGCATGGTCAGTCCCTGGCAGAAAGCAGTCCGCAAGATAGCGGGTCGAGAAACCGGCTCTCCCCTGTTAGACTGGACCCCCATGGAGTCCTCCCGGGATCTGGCCGTCACCTTTGCCGGCGGTGGCAACCGCGCCTTCTATCAGGTGGGGTTCCTGGAACGCTGGTGGAGCGATCTGGAGCCGAGGATCCGCGCCGTGTCGGCCTGCAGCGCCGGCGCTTCCACGGCGATCACCTGGCTTTCGGGTCGCCGCGAGGAGGCGCATCGGTACTGGCTGTCCCGGCGCGATGGCATCACCCGGAACTTCCGGTGGAGCCGGATGCTGCTTGGCCAGCGACCGACGCCGCACGAGCCGATCTACCGTGCCACTCTCAGGACTGCCCTTGCGGACGGGGGACTCGACCGGATTCAGGCGCTGCCGTTTCCAGTCTTCATCCTGACCGCGTTTCCCCTGCTGCCGATGCCGCTGGCGATGCCGGTAGGCATGCTCGCGTACTCGATTGAGCGGAGTCTCAAGCCCGGAAAGCTGCATCCGGTGTCCGGTCGGAGGCTCGGCTTCCGTCCGGTGTCGGTGGATGCCCGGAGTTGTGGCTCGGCGGAAGAGCTTGCCGATCTCATTCTCGCGTCGTCCTCGACGCCCCCCTTCCTCCCGATCGGGCGGATCGGGGGCCATCGGGTGGTCGATGGCGGGCTGGTGGACAACGCACCGGCCTTCATGGCGGAGGCGGTGGCCGGGGTCCGTCGGACCCTGGTATTGCTGACCCGTCCGTATCCGGAGAGCTCGATCGGCTGGCGGGGCAGTCGGCTCTACCTGGCGCCGTCGGGCCCGGTGCCAATCAACCGGTGGGACTACACCTCGCTCGAGCGGGTGGAGCGCACCCTGGAGATGGGTCGCCGGGAGGCGGACACGAGAACCCCCGCCATGCGCGAATTTCTCAACGGCGCACCGCTTGGCGAGCCGAGCCCCCGATGATGGACCCGGTCGAGTTCCGGACCCGGGCCCACCAGATGGTGGACTGGATCGCCGACTACCTGGAGACGGTGGGCCAGCGTCGGGTGGTACCGGACGTCCGTCCCGGGGCGGTCCGGAGCGCGCTGCCGGCGATGCCGCCGGAGCGGGGCGAAGGGTTCGACCGGATCTTTGACGACTTCGAACGGATCATCGTTCCGGGGCTGACCCACTGGCAGCACCCAGGGTGGTTCGGCTACTTCGCGTCCAACAACAGTCCGCCATCGGTGCTGGCCGAGCTGCTCGTGGCTGGACTGGCGGTGAACGGGATTGCCTGGCAGACCAGTCCGGCCGCCACCGAACTGGAGCAGGTCGCCCTCGACTGGCTGCGTCAGTTGATTGGACTGCCCGACGGGTTCCACGGCGTGATCCAGGATACGGCATCCACGGCCACCCTCACAGCGGTCCTCACGGCCCGGGACGCGACCTGGGCCCGGGCGGGCCGGAGTCCCGTGCTGACCTTCTATGCGTCGGAAGAGGCCCACTCGTCGGTCTTCAAGGCGGCCCGGCTGGCGGGGTTCACGCCCGACGCCATCCGCCGGGTGCCGACCGATGCGACCTTCGCCATGCGCCCGGATGCCCTTCGCGAGATGATCGCCGAAGACGCTGCCCAAGGCTGGGTGCCGGCGTGCGTGGTGGCCACGGTGGGAACCACCAGTTCCACCGCGCTCGACCCGCTCCGGGCGATCGGCACTGTGGCCCGCGACGCGGGGGCCTTCTTCCACGTGGATGCCGCCTACGGTGGCGCGGCCGCGGTGGCCCCGGAACATCGCGCCATGCTCGACGGGGTCGAGCTGGCCGACAGCTTCGTGGTGAATCCGCACAAGTGGCTGCTGACCAACTTCGACTGCTCGGCGTACTACGTCCGTGATCCCGACCTCTTGATGCGGAGCTTTGCCGTCCTGCCCGAGTACTTGAAGACGGGGGCGGACAGCGAGGTGGTCAACTTCCGGGACTGGGGGATCCCATTGGGGCGGCGGTTCCGGGCGCTCAAGCTGTGGTTTGTGCTGCGGAGTTACGGAGCCGAGGGACTGCGGGCACTGGTCCGCGAGCATGTGCGGCTGGCGGCGCTTTTCGCGGGGTGGGTTGACGCCGAGCCCAATTGGGAGCGAATGGCCCCGGCACCGCTGGGGCTGGTCTGCTTCCGGCATGTCCCGGCCGGGATGCTCGACGGTCCCGAGCTGGATGCCCACAACCGTCGGATCCTCGAACCCATGAATGCCTCAGGCGAGGTCTTCCTGACCCACACCACGCTGCGGGGCCAGTTCACGATCCGGCTGGCGGTTGGGCAGCGGACCACCGAGGAGCGCCACGTGAGGCGGGCCTGGGATCTGGCCCGCTCCGCCGCGGCTCGCTGACGCCGCGGGGCCCTGTGGTTCCTCCCGAGGTCACGGGGTATAGGTGTAGCCGAACGTGCCCACATCCACCACCGGCCCGCCCGGCCCCATGGCCGTCACCTTGAACGTATTCACGAATGGGCCGCTGGTGACACATCGGTCATAGATCGAGTAGACCGTCTTTCGTGCGCCCATCAGCCCATGGATTGCCTCATCATAGGCGGGAGTCGTCCCCATGATCGACGGAACCCCGGAGAATGGATTGAACTGCTGGGTGGTGAACGTGAAGGCCTGAGTGCCGGTTGAGGCGGCTGGATCGAGAGTGACGGTGAACTCCACCGGGACATTCGCGAAGCTGACGAACTCGACGGGTGTTGACATCATGGGGCAGTTCGGGGGCGCGTCGGGCGCCTTGGGCAGAAACTGACTGCTGTGTCCAGCAAGAACGTGGAGGCAGGCAAACCCTGACCGTCCTGGGAATCCAGGGATGGCTCCGCTGGGAATGGTGGAGAATGAGGCGCTGCCAGGTTGCCCCCCTTGTCCTCCAGTCGGTTGGCCGATCCCCCCTGATCCACCACCCAGCGTATTGAGAAGTGTGATGCCCCCCTCGTCCCCGGGCGTTGACCCGGTCCCTCCGGCGCCATGGACCCCCGTCAGATCCCCCCCTCGGCCCCCGTTCCCGCCGGGCCGAAACCCTGGTGGGAACCCACATCCATCCCGTCCATTCGCCCCATACCCAAAGCGCAGGATCGCGTCGCCCCCTCCGCCACCCGGCTGGATCAGGGCACCTCCGAACAGCCGGGTTCCTGAATTGCCGCCGGCACCGCCGGTGGCGCGGGCGCTCCCGCCATCCCCGCCATCCGGGTTGTCAGCATCACCGGCGCCCCCGATGCCACCAGACGCATCCCCCTGGCCACCGAACCCGCCAAACCCACCCGACATGGTCACGTTGCTCTGGCCGGTCAGTCCGGTGCCGACTAGTAGCGTCAGATCGAGGCTCGGTCCTCCGGCCCCTCCCGTTGCAGTGGCATCGCCGCCGTTCCTGGCAGAGCCAGGTCCGAAATCGGTTCCTAGCCGACCGGTTGCGGCCGCTGCCCCACCGAATCCTCCGGCACCAATGACGAGTTCGGTGGGGCCGCCGAAGGCCAGCGTCTGGGTCGCCGAGAGAATCATCTTGCCACCAGAGCCCCCGCCCCCTCCCGTGGCGATCGCTTCGGGTCGCTCGGTCACTCCGATCGCATCCGCCCTCCCACCATCCCCTCCGAAGCCACCGAGGATTCTGTTGGCCCCCGTGAAGACGATGTCGCCGATCGTCTGGAGTCGGAGCAGGCCGCCGACCCCTCCATTCCCGCCCCTTGCCTCGGTGGGCCCCCCGCCAACTGCAAGGCCGTCACCGCCGTTGCCTCCGTGCTGGCTCGTGAGCTGAACCCCCCCCTCGATGGCGAGCAATCCTCGGCAGCGCACCGTAAGGGGCGCCCCGTTGCTGCCGTTGCTTCCCAGAGGAAGCCCCAGTAGGCCTGGCCACGCCCGGGCCGGAGTCGGGAGGTACTGGGCGTTGATCATGGTGCATGGAGGAGTGAGGAGGGCACCGTCACGGGATGGAGTTCCTGCCGGGGCCTCAGAAGCCAGCGACGGGCTGACGAATGATGCGTCGGTCAATGTCGGGTCGTTGGTGATCTCGAATGCTCCCGAGCTCTTCAGCACCGCGCCAGTCAGGGCATAGCCCCCCCGACCCACGATCTTCAGGTCCGCCCCGGCGGCCCCGGCCGCCGCGCACGAATTGTCGATGGTGCCGCTCACGAGAACCTCACCGGCGCCATCGAGCTCCAACCGGCGGCAGTCGCCCCGGATGGTCCCGGCAATCGTGGTACCCACCGAGGTCTTGATTACCACGTCGCTGCCCAGGGTCACGGTGATCCCGACCGGCACCTCGAACCGGGTCACGTCAATCACCCCGTTCACCGTGCTGTCCTTGGACGGGAGGATGACCAGTTCCAGGGCGGTGGCGCTGAAGGTGGTCGGGCTGCCGGAGGTGGCCCCGGTGACAGTGGCCACCAGGGTGTTGGCGCCGGGCGCTCCAAGAGTCCAACTCCCCACCGCGGCCACACCATCCGCACCGGTAATCACTGATGCCCCGGTCACGGCACCGCCACCGGTCCCGATCGCGAACACCACCGCCATCCCGGCCACCGGTTGGTTGGTTGAATTGGTGACCCGCACTGCCGGCGGGATTGGCACCGGCCCGCCCACGGTCGCGGACTGGCCATCCCCAGCGGCCACGGCCACGTTCCGGGTGAGGTCGGGCGGCGGCGGTGGCGGTGGTGGCGGGGGGGCAACTGGTCCATTGGCCCCGCCGCAGGCGATCAGGCCAAGGCAGGCGACGATCAGCAGCCGGGCGGTGCTCGACCGGGGGGACGGGGCGTGTCGGGCTGTAGGCAACATGGAGGCCTCGGGTGTGCGTGGGGGTCTTCTCCTAACGCGCAGAACCCGGCGGCCACGCGGCCAGACCCCCGTTTGCCCCCCCCCATTCCCGGCGATATGTTCGGCAGGTCCACTACCATCCCGGCGGCTCCGCCCGCCAGAAGGTCCCGATGGCCGAGCCCTCGCCGCTCGTACCACCCAGCGACATCACCGGTCTCCTCCAGCAGGCGGCTGGGGGGAGTCGTGAGGCCTTTGACAGCCTGATGCCCCTGGTGTACGGGGAGCTCCGGGGCATGGCCCAGCACCGGCTTCGGGCCGAACCGGCCGGCCACACCCTCAACACCACCGCGCTGGTGCACGAGGCCTGGCTCCGGTTGGTGGACCAGACCCGGGTGGCCTGGCACGACCGACACCACTTCTATGGGGTGGCGTCGGAGGCCATGCGACGGATCCTGGTGGACTACGCCCGGCGGCATCGGGCCGCGAAGCGGGGTGCCAATGCTCCCCACCTTCCTCTCGACGCCGTGGCCGACCTGGTGCCCGATGGCGGGTTCCTGACCGACAGTCTGGCCGAGGAGTTGGTGTCCCTTGACGAGGCCCTCGAGCGCCTCACCCTCTTCAACCCGCAGGGCGCCAGGATCGTGCAGCTCAGGTTCTTCGGAGGGCTTTCCAATCCCGAAATCGCGGAGCTGCTCGACACCTCGGAACGGACGGTGCGCCGGGCCTGGCTGGTGGCGAAGAGCTGGCTCCGTCATGAGCTCGGCGGCCCGCTCCGACCCGATGGGCTGGCGTTGCTCAATGTGGACCCGGGGTCCATCGCGACGACCGCTTCCCTCTCGGGTCCGGCGATGCCGGGGGACGCCTGATGGATCCGGTCCGCTGGCGTCAGATCGAGTCGATCTGCGGTGAGGCGCTGGAGCAGGATCCCGCGACCCGGGCGGCCTGGCTCAGGACAGCCTGCGCGGGGGACGCGGGTCTTGAGGCCGAGGTCGCCCGATTGCTGGACGCGCACCGGGAGGATCCTGAATTCCTGGAGCGGCCCGTGGCCGATGCGAAGGTGATGGCCGGCGCGGGCGGGTGGGACGACGGTGTGCAGCCCGAACAGGTCGGCGCCTGGCGGATCACCGGGCGATTGGGGCGCGGCGGCATGGGGGTGGTCTATTTCGGGACCCGCGACCTGGATGGCGTGGCCCAGCTGGTGGCGGTCAAGGTGGTCCGCCCCGGCATGGATACCGCCGAGATTCTCAGTCGCTTCCGGCAGGAACGGAGGATCCTGGCGAGTCTCGATCACCCGAACATCGCCCGGCTGCTGGATGCCGGGGCCAGCGCTGAGGGCCGTCCGTACTTCGTGATGGAGCACGTGGACGGCCTCGTCGTCGACGAGTATTGCGACCAGCACCGTCTCTCCGTCAAGCAACGGCTCCGCCTCTTCCTGGTGATCTGCGCCGCGGTGCAGCACGCCCACGAGCGACTGGTGGTCCACCGGGATCTCAAGCCGCGGAACATCCTGGTGACGACCGACGGGGTGGTGAAGCTGCTCGACTTCGGGATCGGGAAGATCCTCGCCACGGACACAGAGGGCGAGGCGGCCATCGAAACGTCGAGCCAGGCCCGGCTGCTCACCCCGGACTACGCTGCGCCGGAGCAGGTGACCGGCGGTACCGTGACGCCGGCCACCGACGTGTACAGCCTCGGGGTCCTCCTCTACCAGTTGCTGACGGGCCACCATCCCTACCGTGAGGCGGCCCAGTCCAGGGCCGAGATCGAGCGGGCGGTGCTGGAGACGACGCCGCGACGGCCCAGCACGGTGGTCACCACCAGCGCCCGCGGGGCCAGTGGCACGGGGGTGCTCTCGCCGGAGGAAATCGGCAGTCGGCGGGCGACCGACCCGTCGCACCTGCGCCGACACCTGGCCGGCGACCTCGATGACGTCCTGCTGAAGGCGCTCCGGAAGGAGCCGGCACGGCGGTACTCCAGCGTGGCCTCGCTGGCCGACGATATCCGACGGCACCTCGACGGGCACCCGGTCCAGGCCCGGCCTGACACCCTGTCGTACCGGGCCCGGAAGTTCGTCTCCCGCAATGCGGGTTGGGTCGCGGCGGCGGTCGTGGCATTCCTGGCCCTGGGGGCAACCACGGCGGTCACTCTGGTCCAGTCGGGCCGGGTCGCGGCGGAGGCCGGCCGAGTGGTGGCCGAACGGGACAAGGCCCTGGAGGTGCGCAGCTTCCTGATGGAGATGTTCGGGGCCAGCGGAGCCAACCAGGCCGTCGGCGATACGGTTTCCGTCCGCCGTCTCCTGGACCTTCAGGTGGCCAATCTGGCCGGGGCCTACCAGGGCCGTCCAGAGCTCAAGGCGGAAATGCTGGAGGTTCTGGCGGACGGGTACGACCGACTGGGCCTGTTGTCGGCGGCGCTGCCACTGGCCCGGGAGGCCCTCGATCTGCGTCGCGGGATGCTCCCTCCGGAGGATCCCGGCCTGGGGTCCGCCCTCAACCTCTTCGGCTGGATTACTCATGAAACCGGGAAGTCCGCGGACGCCGAGCCGATCCTTCGTGAAGCGATCGCGGTCCGCCGCGGGGCGGGGACCGGTCGGGGCGAGGACCTGTCCCACTCTCTGAACGATCTCGGTGTGGTGCTCAATGCCCTGGGTCGGTACCCGGAGGCGGATTCCGTGCTGAGCGAGGCGCTGGAGATCCGACTTGCGGTCCTGGGGCCCGGTCATCGCGCCGTCGGAATCACCGGAAACAACCTGGCGGCTGCCTACTACTATCAGGGCCGGCTGGAGGACGCGATCCGGATCCAGAAGATTGCGGTGGACGCGATCCGGAAATCGCTGGGACCACAGCACCAGCGGACGGTGGTGGCGATGAGCAACCTCGCTTCGTTCCGGCGGACCTTCGGGGACTGGGCCTCGGCCGAGGCCACCTACCGGGAACTGCTGGCGATCCAGTCCGAACTGCAGGGGCCGGACCATCCGGTGACAGCGCGCACCCGCACTCAAGTGGCACAGATGCTCCTCGAGCGCGGGATGGACACCGAGAACGACTCCTTGCTGGCCGAGGCCGAGGGCGAGTATCGGGCCGCGCTCCGGGCCTTCGAATCCGCGTTGGGACTCGACCACCCGCAGGTTGGGGTCACCCTCAGCGCGGTGTCCCTGACCGTGTCGGAGCGGGGGCGGAACGCCGAGGCCCTGCCGATGGGTGAACGGGCACTAGGCATCCTGGCAGGGAGTCTCGGGTTGGCCAATCCCAACACCCTTCCCGTCCTGACCCGTCTGGCGCTGGTGCGGTGGCGGATGGGGCAGGTGGATACTGCCATCGCGCTCCAGCGTCAGGCAGTCCTGGGATATCAGTCCGGCCCCGGTTTGACCAATCCGGAGACCGCCCGGGCGCAAGTTGGTCTGTGCGAGTTCCTTCTGGACCGGAAGCAGCCGGGGGATGGGGGAGAGGCGGTGCAACTGTGCGCTCGGGCTGCTGAAACCATGAGTGGTGCGGCTCGCAGCCAGAGCCAGAACACTCCGTACATCCGGCTGCGGTTGGTTCAGGCCTATCGCGTGGTGGGGCTGAGCGCGTCGGCGGACTCGCTCTTCGCGGCCATCCGACCCGCGATCGAGTCTCTGGCGGCCCGCAGCGGCAAGATCCGCAGCCTGCTCGACTCAGTGCGCTCGAACAAGTAGCCGCGGCCGGTAACGGTCCGGCCGTTACGGCGCTCCATCGGGCAATCCGACCGCTGCGGTCTGTCCAAGACCTGCCGTCCACCGCCGGGGCCAGCCGACGGCCACCATGATGATGGCTCCTCCCAGCAGCTGGATCGCCACCAGCCGCTCTCCGAACACCAGGTAGCTCATCCCGGCGGCAATCACCGGCTCGAACATGAACACCAATGCCGCCTCGGTGGCCGACACGACCCGCTGGGCTCGGATCTGGAGCGAGAAGGTCAGGATCGAGTTGCCGATCAGGAAGATCAGCAACCCGATCGCCAGCGGTGTCAACTCGAACCTGGCCGTCTCCACCGTCGCCCCACCCACCAGTCCGATGATGCTGGTCGCCAGAAACTGGATCGCCAGAATCCGGACCGTCGATGAGCCCAGGGCGTAGTGACCGATCGCCACGATCTGCACCGCGAACAGCACCGCCGCCACCAGGGTGAACCAGTCCCCCCGGTTGATATCCGACAGGCTTCCCGTCGGCGCGGTGAGGAAATACACCCCGACCATCGCCACCAGGATCTTGACCACCAGGGTCATCGGGATTCTGTGGCGGAGCACGGCGGCCCCGAAGGCGGGGGTCAGGAGGGCCGAGATGGTGACAATGAACGCTGAGCGGCTCGGGGTGGTGATCTCCAGCCCGACGTTCTGGAATGCGACCCCCAATCCGAAGGAGACTCCCATCCACAGGCCCGCGATCAGTTCGCGCCTGGTGAGGCGCCGCAGGGTTGGTGACAGGATCAGGCCGGCGATCCCGAACCGGAATCCGACGGCGGCCAAGGGAGAGAGGTCGGTAAAGAGCACCTTGATGGCCACGATGCTCACCCCCCAGAGGAGGGTGATCGACACCAGGGCTGTGGTGGCCTGGCGGTGGTTCATACCGATGACTCCCGGACCGGGGCCAGCATCGGGGCCAGGTATCGTCCCGTCGCTGAGGCGGCGGTGGCCGCCACGACCTCGGGCGTCCCCATCGCCACGATCCGTCCTCCGTCTGGTCCGGCCCCGGGGCCCAGATCAATGACCCAGTCCGCCCGTTTGATCAGGTCGAGGTGATGCTCGATCACCACCACGGTGTGCCCGGCGTCGACCAGCTTGTCGAGCACCTTGATCAGCACCCGGACATCGTCCAGGTGGAGCCCGGTGGTGGGTTCGTCGAGCAGATAAAGTTTCCGGCCGGCCCGCTTGCCGCCGGAGATCAACTCCCGGGCAATCTTGAGCCGCTGGGCTTCGCCCCCGGACAGGGTGGTTGCCGGCTGGCCGAGCCGAAGGTAGCCGAGTCCCACCTGTTGCAGCTGCCAGAGGGCGGCCCCGAGCCTGGGCTGATGCCGGAACCGGGTGATTGCCTCCGCGACGGTCCACTGCAGCACGTCGTGGATCGAGCACCGGTTGATCCGGACATCGAGCACTTCCCGCTTGAACCGCGATCCCCGGCAGACCTCACAGGGAACGTACACGTCGGCCAGGAAGACCATCTCGATCTGGAGGTGGCCGGCGCCCTCACAGGTCGGGCAGCGCCCGGCCGGCAGGTTGAAGGAAAAGGTGGCGGCGGTATAGCCGCGAGCCTTGCTGAGGGGCTGGCTGGCAAACAGCTCCCGGATGTCGTCGAACCCCTTGATATAGGTGATCGGATTGCTGCGCGGGCTCCGACCGATTGGTGACTGGTCCACCAGCACCACATCGGTCAGATGCTCCGCGCCAGCCAGTTTCCGGAAAGCACCCACCGCCTCGCCCAGGTGCGCCTTGGCGGTGTGGCCCCCGCGGAGCCGGCCTTCGAGGGCGCGGTAGAGGACGTTGTGGACCAGACTGCTCTTGCCGGATCCCGACACTCCGGTGACCGCGGTGAGGGCCCCGATCGGTAGCTTCACGTCCACTCCATCGAGGTTGTGGAGTCTGGCTCCTTCGACGGCAAGCCAGAGAGGGCCCGCCGGTCGCCGCATGCTCGGCACCCCGATGCGCTTGGTCCCCCGGAGGTATTCCCCGGTCAGCGTGTCCCCGGCGTCCGCCGGCGGGCCGAGATACACCACCTCCCCGCCCAGCTCCCCGGCGCCGGGTCCGAGTTCCAGCATCGTGTCGGCCGCCTGAATTGCGGCGGGATCGTGTTCCACCATCACCACCGAGTTGCCGCCGTCGCGCAGTTTCCGCAGCAGGTTGAGGAGGCGGTCGGTGTCGCAGGGATGCAGTCCGACGGTCGGCTCATCCAGGACGTAGAGCGCGTCCACCAGCCGGGCGCCGAGCGCGTTGGCGAGGGCAATCCGCTGGGCCTCCCCGCCGGACAGGGTCCGGGTCTGGCGGTCGAGGGTCAGGTAGCCGAGCCCCACGTCCCGGAGAAAGGCCGTCCGATCGGTCGACTCGGACCGTACCAGCTGGGCGATGGTCTGCTCGGTCTCGGTCAGCTCCAGGGTGGTAAGCCACTGGTGGAGTTGATCCATCGAGAGGGCCGCCACCTCGGCGATCGTCTGGCCGTTGACCCGGACCGCCAGGGCGTGCTCGTTGAGTCGCGAGCCATGGCAGTGGGGACACTCGGTCGCGCGCTGATACTGCCGCAGGAAAACCCGGATGTACTGCTTGTAGCGCTTCTTTTCGAGTCCCTGAAGGAAGGGGAAGATCCCGACATAGCGACCGACCTTGCCGTGCAGCAGCTCCCGTCGGTGGGAAGCGCGGAGCGTCTTCCAGGGGGCGCCGGGATCGGCGCCCAGCTTGCGGGCCGCGTCGACCAGCATCCGACGGCGGGACTCGTAGCGCGGCTTGGTCCACGGGTCGATGGCCCCGTCCTCCAGACTCAACTTGGGGTCGGGGACGATCAGCCCCTCGTCGTACTCCAGGACCGCGCCGAAACCGTTGCAGCCGCCACAGGCCCCGCGCGGGTTGTTGAACGAGAAGAGGGATGGGGAGAGACTCCGGGCGGCGGTGTCACAGACGCTGCAGGCCAGGAACTCGGTAAACCGGAGTCGCTCGTCGCCATGCAGCACCAGGGCGATCCCGTCGCCTTCGGCAAAGGCGGTGGCCAGACTGTCGGTCAGTCGGCGGGAGAGATCCGGACCGGGTGCGAGTCGGTCCACCACCACCAGGAGCTCGCGGATTCCGGACAGGTCCGTGCCGGGCGGCAGCTCATCGAGATGGTGGGCGGTTCCGTCGGCCATCACCCGGACGAAGCCCATCGTCCGGAGGTTCTCCACCAGGGTGTCGTGGCCGAGCTGGTCGGAGGTGGGGAGCGGGAAGGCCACCTGGAACCGGGTGGTGACGGCGGTCAGGGTGGTATCGGCGGCGCTCTGGGCGGTGTCCTTCCGGACCAGGGCGCCGCAGATCCGGCAGTGGGTCCGGCCGATCCGGGCCCAGAGGAGTCGGAGATAGTCATACACTTCGGTGGCCGTGCCGACGGTCGATCGGCTGGAGACCACCGGGTTCCGCTGTTCGATGGCGACCGCGGGTGCCAGCCCGTCGAGGGTGTCCACCAGCGGTTTGGGCATCCGCTCGAGGAATTGCTTGGCATAGGTCGAGAGCGATTCGATGTAGCGGCGCTGTCCCTCGGCGTAGAGGGTATCGAACGCGAGGCTGGACTTGCCGGAGCCGGAAGGCCCGGTGATGACGACGAGCTTCCGGCGGGGAAGCTCGAGGGTGATGCCCTTCAGGTTATGCTGGCGGGCATTGACGATGCGGATGACGCCGGCGGTCACGGAGTGAAGGATACACCGGTGTCCTCAGGATCGAAGGCCAGGCCATGCTCGGACGGTGCGTCCGTTGCTGACGGGCTACTTCCGGCAGAGGCTCAAGCGGGCGTCAATCACCGGCGAGGCCAGGCCGGCACAATCCAGCAGGCTGTGAAACACCCAGTCGTGGCTGATGGGGCTGTGCTCGCGGAAAGCCAGTGCCGAGGCCCGGTCCGGGTGCTGGCGCTTGAAGTCATCGCTCATCCAGACCAGCAGCGGGACATGCATCACCTCATCACCGGACATCGGGGTCGTGCTATAGACCCCGCGCTCCCCCAGCTCCGCCCCATGATCGCTGACATAGAGCAGGAGCGCATTCCGGCCCTTCAGTCGTTCCAGGACCTGCCCGAGGAAGTAGTCGGTGTAGCGCAGGCTGTTGTCGTAGGAGTTCAGGTACTCACCCGGCCCGCAGCGCTTGGGGTTGCGCTTGCTGCAGAGGGGGGTCCAGCGAGCGAAGCCGGGAGGATAGTGGGCATCAACATGCCAGTGGGATCCGACAGTGTGGAGCACCACCAGGCGCCGCGTTTCCGGCCCCGCCAAGGCACGGTCGAGCTCGGGCAACAGGGCCTCATCATAGATGGTGAGGTCGTCGACGTCGCCCGAGGGGTTGTTGAATGCGGTGTGTTCGGCTTCCAGGGCGATGGCGTAGATGGAAGAGATGCCGGCCTTGGTCCGCCGGAACCGCGACCAGAAGAAGCCCTGGTTGGAAATCCAGTCTGTGCGGTAACCCGCCGTCCGGAACATCGTGACCAGCGACGTCTCCTGCCGGGCCAGGTCCATCGTCTGCGGCGTGGCACGGGTCATCAGGCAGGGGATCGCGAGCCGGGTCCCGTTGGCGCACGCCCGGACCTCCCGGAAAGTCTGCACTCCCCACCCCTCGACGTTCGGCGTGGTCTGGCGGGAGTACCCGTTGATATGCAAGTGGTCCGCCCGGGCGCTCTCCCCCAGGACCAGCACCACGGTCTGTGGCTCGAAGGCAGCGGTCACCCCTTCTTCCGCGATGTTCCGCCGATGGCTCAGCAGGTCCCCCAGGTAGCGCTGTTCGCGCAGGTAGAGCGCGGGCTTCTGAATCAGACTGACCGGTGGCGTGGTGTGGAAGGTGCGCGAGAAGGTGAGGAACAGGCCGGGCGTTGCCGCCCGTTCCACCCCGGCAAGGACTCCGTAGAGCACGGCCAGTTGCAGCATCCAGCCGGCGCGTTCCGCCGGTCGCGGGACCGGCAGCAGGGCGTGCCACCGGACCAGGGCCAGGCCGACCGCCGCACCGCCCAGGACGAACAGCACCAACTCCAGGCTGACATACCCCAGTGCCTCACCGACGTTGCTCTCGGACAGCACCGCCACCACGTTCTCATTGAGATAGACGTGGTAGTTGATCAGAAAATAGAGCGTTGCCCCGGACACCAGGAAGAGTGCCACCACCACCACCCGGAAGGTCCAGCGCGAGAAGCCCGCCAGGGCGAAGAGGCCAAGCGTGGCAAACCAGGACAACCCCACCGCGTTGAGGAGGCCGGTGGTGTCGTCCTGGAAGATCAGGGAATAGTGCGGCACCACGAAGAGCCCGGTGTAGACCAGGCTCACCAGGACGAGAAAGCGATGGCCCGGGTGCCCCCAGGCCGAGCGGGCCGCTGAGAGAATCCGGCCCATGATCGAACTGGTCGCGGTTCCAGGTGGGTGCTTCTGGTCCAGGGTGTGTCTATTCGTTCGAGACGTGATGGTGACAGCTGCCGGGGTGGCAGCTCGACACGGCGCGCTAACCTACGTTTCACCGGTGCATCAGTCAAGGAGGCCCCGCATTTGACCGCCACCCGCCGGGGCCGTACCATTCAGGTTCAATGGCCATAATCGTGACCCCGAAGGTCCTGCGGCGGGGGCTGCAACTCTCGCTGCTGGCCTCCCTGATCGGGTTCTCGGCAGTCCTGCTGTGGGGCAAGAACTACCAGGACTTCCTCGGCTCCCTGGGACATATCCAGCCGCTCTGGCTGGTCATCGGTTGCGCCATTGCCTCGCTCGACTGGATCGGCGGTGGGCTGCGCCATTGGATCATCTCCCGGCACGTCTGGCCTCAGGCCTCGCTCAAGGGGATGGCCGTGGCTGGGGGCATGGGGGCGTGGGCTGGCTACCTGACACCGGTCCATGGCGGGGCCGGGCCGATGATGGTCTACGCCATGAAGCGCTACGGCGTCCCGATTCCGGTCGGGCTCACGACCATCCTGATGTCGTTCATCACCACGGTGATCTTCTTCGCGGTCGCTGGGCCGATGGCCCTGGTGCTCGGCGCCGGCCAGTCCCTGGGCCAGAAGGGCGACGTGCTCGGGCTCTCGATGCTCGACCTGTTCAAGGGAAGCCTGGCGGTCTTCGGTGGACTGGGCCTCTTGCTACTTTTTCTGATCGTGGCGCCCGGATTGGCCCGAACCCTGATCCACAAGCTGGCCGGCGTCATCAGCCGGAGGAGTATCCGGGTCGCCGCGAGAATTGAGGATCTGCGGGTCGGGATTGACCAGGCGCACGCCTCCCTGACCGCGTATAACAGTCCCCGGGGATGGTTGGCGATCCTGCTGGGGGTGCTGCTGACCGGGGCAGCCTACGGGCCCCGTCTGCTGGCCGGGTACGCCGCGCTCCGGGCGATCGGGATCCACGCCAACTTCATCGATGTGCTGCTGCTGCAGACCCTGATCACCTTCCTGCTCTACTTCGCGCCGACCCCCGGCGCCTCCGGATTGGGGGAGATCCTCTCAGCCGCCGTGATGTCCATCTACGTTCCCAAGGAACTGGTAGCCCTCTACACCCTGCTCTGGCGGGTGTTTGTCACCTACACCACGGTCATGGTGGGAGCCGGGGTATTCTACGGGTGGCTCCGCTCGGGACTCCAGAGCCTGGAAGCCGGCGAACCGGGTCCCCTCCAGCCGGAGGCCGGCTGATGGGGAGCCCTGGTCGCTTGCGGCCCCAGCCTTCGCTCAATACCTTCACAAACCCCAGCGACCTCAAGGGATAGCCATCGGCATGCAGCTCGAGCACAAGGGTCAGCGGTATACCCTGACGGACCGCGACTTCCTGATCGGGAGCGATCCCGGGTCGGGTCTTGTTCTGGCCAGTCTGAGTCCCAAACACGCCACCGTCCGGAAACTCGGGACCCGGATGGCGACCATCACCCCGACGGCGGAGGCGGTAGACATCCTGGTCAATGGCGTCACCGCCCAGCGGGAGGCCATGCCCCTGCTCCACGGGGATGTGATCAAGATCGGGGAGCACCAACTCAAGGTCATCAACCCTGAACACCCCGCCGGCGGCCCGGACACCCCTCCGGTCGGTGGGCGTGAGCGATTGCACGACACCATGTTCGGGGTCAGGAAGGAGACCCTGCGCTCGCATCTCCCGGGTCGGACCCCCCCGAAGGCCGAGGCACGCAGCCTGCAGGTTGAGTACGGCGGGATCATCCTTGCGGGGGTCGTTTCTGTGGTCGCCATGCTTGCCTTCCTTCTGATCTGACCATGTTCGTCACCTGCGCGGCTGGGACGGACAAGGGCATTGTCCGGTCACTCAATGAGGACTTTCACCTCATGCGGGTGGACCGGGGGGTGTTCATCGTGGCGGACGGGATGGGTGGCCATGCCGCCGGGGAAGTGGCCAGCGAGATGGCGGTGCAGATCATCGATGACACGCTTGGGGAGTTCCGGGCGCTGCCCGACGTGGAGGTGGCCGGCAAACTCTTCCAGGCCATCCAGTCGGCCAACGGCGCAATCTTCCGGCGGACCCTGGTGGAGCAGGAAAAGAAGGGGATGGGGACCACCACCACGGTGCTGGTGCTGTTCCCCAAGCGATACCTGATTGGACAGGTCGGTGACTCACGGGCCTATGTGCTTCGGCAGGGCCGGCTCCACCAGATCACCCGGGACCACAGCTATGTGCAGGAGCAGGTGGACGCCGGCCTGCTGACACCCGAGCAGGCTCGGACCCACCCCTACGGCAACGTGATCACCCGGTGCGTCGGCTCCAACGAGGAAGTGGTGCCGGACATCTACTTCGGGGCGCTGGAGACGGGAGACGTGGTGCTGCTGGCCTCCGATGGACTGACCGGGATGCTCGAAGACGACCAACTGGCCCGGATCCTGTCCGAGCAGAGCGATCCGGAAGCGTGGATCCGGAAGATGATCGCCGATGCCAACCGGCGGGGCGGGCTCGACAATATCACCGCGATCGTGGTCCGGGTGGACTCCGTTGAGGGTCCGGCCGGCAACGGGACCGACCCCGGGGCGTAGCGCCTTCGGCGTGGATAGGCAAAGGGGGCCGGTCTTCGGGACCGGCCCCCTTGTCTTGTCTTGGGACGTGGTGAGGCGTTACCGGATGACGATCCACCCGGTGACCGGTTGGACGGCGGCGGCGGTCGAGACGACATCCGACAGGCTTCAGGAGCGCCCAAGGGTACTTACGCTCCGACAGGCCTTCCAGATAGCACGGACCGCCCCTGAAGCCCCGCAAGCGTGACGCTATAGAAGGGGGCTGACGGCGTCGAGCCGGCGAGTGACTTCCCCCGCGGGAAGCCCCACCAGGGCGGCCATTCCGTCGAGGCTCCGGTCCGCAGGCCTGGCGACGAACACCCGAAGTCGGCGGGCGCTCCGGTACAACTGGTCGGCAATCCTCGGCAGCCCCAGTTGACCGGTCAGGCCGGCATCGGTCAGGTGTTCTACGCCACCGCCCCGAAGCTTGAGGCGCAGGTCGACCGACAGCATGTTCTCGCGGGTGGGGAAGTCGATCAGCAGCTCACCCGACTCCAGCCCCACCTCGCGCGCGACCTGATCTTCCACCAGGGCCAGCAGACCGGCGTCCTCCACTACCCAGCCAGCCGATTCGGGGACGTCGCTCGCCGGAAGATCGAGCGCCCGCTTGAAGAGCCGCCTGGAGCGGATCGCGGCGGCCATGGTGCTGCTGCCCTCGCCGATGAGGCGCTGCATGAAGGCGTCGTCGGTCAGCTCCGGGAGTTCTGCCGTCGACACTGACCCGGCGGCCACGGCCTCGCGGACCGCCCGCTTGAACATGCAGGTGGCACTTCGGACCGCGTGATGCCAGTAAACGTTCCGGTACATCTGGTACTTGGCGAAGAGCAGCGATTCCATCGCGCTGGCACCCTTTTCATGGATCCCGATCTCCAGTCCGCCGGGACCCTCGACCAGCGTGATCGAGGCCAGCAGGCGGTCCACGTCGAGCATCCCATAGGGCACCCCGCACATCCGGGCGTCGCGGCTCAGGTAGTCGATCTTGTCGAGGTCGAGGGTGCCGGAAATCAGGCCCTGCAACGGACTGCTGCTCCGGCCCTGGATCAGTTCGCCAATCCGCCGGGCGAGTCCGGGGCCGCCAAGTTGGGCCAGGACGGTGGACAGGGGTGGAGCCTCGAGTCGCGCGGCGCCGAGCGCCTCGTGGCCCGGGAAGCCGGCCTCTTCGAGGGCGTGGGAGAACGGATAGTGGCCGATGTCGTGGAGCAGGGCGGCGAGCGGGACGGCGACCAGGTCGGCCGGATCAATGCCGTCGAGCTCCCCACGCTCGTCCAGGATGGCCAGCGCCCGGCGGGCCAGGTGGTAGGCCCCCAGGGCGTGTTCGAACCGGCTGTGGGTGGCGCCGGGGTAGACCAGGAACGCGTGCCCCAGCTGCCGGACGTAGCGGAGCCGCTGGACGGCGGGGGTGTCGAGCACGGCCAGGGCCGCGCCGTCCAGTCGGATGTTGTCCCAGAGCGGGTCGCGAACGACTTCGAACTCGCGCTCCCGCTCGCGGCTCATGCCGTGGGGCCGGCCGCGGTGACCTCGGCGGGCACCTGGTCCGCGAAGACCCTGAAGTTCTCCCGGAACATCGTGGCCAGCTTGGCCGCCTGGGCGTCGTAGGCCGCGGGGTCCTTCCAGGTGCCCCGGGGCGACAGCACCTCCGCCGGAACACCCGGCACCGCGGTTGGCACTTCGAACCCGAAGACCGGGTCCCTGGTGCAGCTCACGGCGTCGAGCTGACCGGACAGTGCCGCGTTCACCATCGCCCGGGTGTGGCCCAGCTTCATCCGGTGGCCGGTGCCGTATGCCCCGCCGGTCCACCCGGTGTTGACCAGCCAGACCCGGGCACCGTGCTCGGCAATCCGCTCGCCCAGCATCCTGGCGTACACTCCGGGATGGAGCGGAAGAAACGGTGCGCCAAAGCAGGAGGAGAAAGTGGCCGTTGGTTCCGTCACCCCGCGCTCGGTGCCCGCCACCTTGGCGGTGTAGCCCGAGAGGAAGTGATACATCGCCTGCTCGGCGGTGAGCCGGGCGATCGGCGGCATGACCCCGAACGCATCCGCCGTCAGGAAGACGACGTTCGTCGGGTGCCCCGCCTGGCCGGTCGGCTCGTGGTTGGGGATGAACTCGATGGGGTAGCTGGCCCGGGTGTTTTCGGTGATCCGGTCGTTGTCGAAGTCAATCTCGGCGGTGGCCGGCTCCAGGACGCAGTTCTCCAGCACGGTGCCGAACATCTGGGTCGCGCCGTAGATCTCCGGTTCGCCCTGGGCGCTCAGCTTGATCACCTTGGCGTAACAACCGCCTTCGAAGTTGAAGACCCCGTTCGCGCTCCAGCCGTGCTCGTCGTCCCCGATGAGCTTGCGGCTGGTGTCCGCCGAGAGGGTCGTCTTCCCGGTGCCCGAAAGACCGAAAAAGATGGCTGTGTCCCCGGCGGGGCCCACGTTGGCGGAGCAGTGCATGGAGAGGACGTTCTGGAGCGGCATCAGGTAGTTCAGGACGGTGAAGATCGACTTCTTCATCTCGCCGGCATAGCGGGTTCCGCCGATCAGGATCATCCGCTTGTCGAAATTGAGCACGATGAAGGTCGAACTCCGGGTCCCGTGGACCGCGGGGTCGGCCTGGCACTCCGGTGCGTGGTACACCGTGAATCCTGGGGTAAACCCCGTCAGGTCGGTTTGGGGAGGCCGAATGAACATGTTCCGGACGAACAACGCGTGCCAGGCATTGGGGGTCACGAACCGGACCGGGAGCCGGGTTGCCTGGTCGGCGCCCCCGTAGAGGTCCTGGACGAAGAGCTCGGTCTGGGCGTTGAGGTGGTCCTTGACCGTCTGGAACAGCTGGTCGAACTGTTCCGGGGTCATCCGCTCATTCCGGTCCCACCAGATCCGCCCGGTGGACTCGGGCTCGTCCACGACGAACTTGTCCTTGGGGCTGCGGCCGGTATGGGGCGTGGTGTTGACGACAATGGCCCCACGGTTGGTCAACTGGGCTTCGCCCCGGCGGAGCGAGTGCTCGTACAGGGCCGGGGTACCGAGATTTGCCCAGACCTGCTTGGGAGTAAGGCCCTGGGGGGGGACGGCAACGGACGCATTCGCGTCAGGCATAACGACTCAAGGGTACACCGGCGCGGCCAGACCGCGTCACCAGAAGGCCGCCTCGCGGTTCAGAAAGGGGGAACTACCGGGGGTGCGCGGAGCCTAGAAAAATGGCCGATCAGTGGGTAGGATGCAACTTGCGACGGTCCGCGGCGCTTCTGCGCACCAGTGCCTGGTCCGCGCACCGGGAGGGGAGGGGTCAGTGCCCTGACGCCCTGTGGTCGTGGCGCTGGAACGCCAGGAAATCGTGAATCGCCGCGATGGCGTCCGGGTCGGTGGTCGTCAATCGCAGCTGGCCGCCTCGCGGGAGCGTGTCGACCGCATAGTGGATCAGGGAGGCACGCTCCGTCATGACCCTGGTCCCGGGAACCGTCTGGGCGTGGACAAACCCGGGAATCGAGAAGTCACCGGCTCCGAACCGGGTCGCGATATCCGCCATGTGGGCGCGGATCGTGGCGGTGCCCTCCGGGTCGTCCTCCTGGCGCTGGAGCACGATCCGACCGCCGTCGGGGAGCGCCTCGAAGACATGGGCCGAGGTGTACTGGTCTACCCCCATGGCGGTGGCGCCGCGGGCCTGCAGGGCGGAGAAGGCGGTATCGGCGGCGATGGCGGTATCGGCGGCGGCGGAGTCCCGCTCCGCGGTTGACCCGCAACCCACCGTCAAGACGAGCGCCCAGCCCAGAACGGCGGCCATTCGCGGGGCGCTCATTCTCCCATCGTGGCGCATGGATCCTCGCGGGTGGCCCGTGGGGTCACGATCACCAGATCGTATCGTCCTGGCTCGAAGTCGGGAAGCTGGCCCGCAGAGCCGTATTCCAGCAGACCCACCACCAGGACCGAGCGACCTGGCGCGGAGCCGCGCAGCAGCCGGGGCACCGCCACGTCGGAGCGAACGTGCCCGTTCCCGGCGATCAGCCAGGCCGGGCCCTCGACCCCGGCGGAGAGCATTGCCCGGGTCATGGCGGCGTCCCGGATTTCCTGGGCGGCGCGCATCCCGGGGATCATCGATTCGGGGAGCTGGTTGCAGTGTCCCACGATCAGCTCGTGGTCCATCTCGTCCCGCCCGGCGCTGTCGAGCGGGGTCGCCTCCAGGAGCCGCCACAGGGGTTCCGGGGCACTCCGGGCTCCGTCCCGCACCACCGATCGCAGGGCTTCCCGCGATACGCCGCTGCCCCAGACGGCCCGCCCGGACGCGATGGCGGCGTTCACCGCCGGGGCATGCAGCGGCCATTTCCATGCCTTCCGGTCGAACCCGTTGGCGTCCAGCCAGCTCTCGATCGGTACCCCGGGGGAGGGGATCGGAATCGCCGCCTCGGCGGCCGCGAGCTGTTCGAACACCACGGCGGGCGGCCGAGCCGTTGAGGCGTCAATCAGCAGACCACGGACCCGGTGATGGGTCGGGTTGTCATGCAGCTCACCCAGCAGGACAAAGTCGGCTCCGGCCAGGCGTGCCAGGAGGGCAGGGTAGCTCACCGGGGCGCCGGTTCGAGCCTCGAAGATGGAGACAGAGTCCGGAAGGCCGGCGGGTGAGGGCGTGGGGGCACCCGTAGTGCCACCACAGGCGGCGACGGCGAGGCACAGGGCCAGGGTTCTGAGGGTCGGCATGCCGGAAAGTAATCCCTGGTGGGGTGTCGGCCCTCAGGTTCCGTCGGCGTACCAGGCGACCCAGTCGACGATGGGCTGGTCCTCCAGCGGTTCCGAGCCGAACCGGAGGACATGTCCATCGGGATCCTGGACATGGATTTCCCGCGCCCAGGAGTAGTTGGTGGGTGGCAGACGGATGATGGCACCGGCCGAGCGGTACTCCTGCCACAGCGACTCAACGTCGCTCACTCCGCACCAGACCCAGGTTCCGGCCTGGCCCTGGTCGTTCAGGCAGAGCATCAACCCATGCCCGTCGCGGGAGACTGATCCCATGTTGTCGGGGACGATCCAGTCAACCGAGAACCCCAGGACCGTGGTGTAGTAATCCACACTGCCGGCAAGGTGGCTGACCCGAAGAATCGGAGTGGTGTTTTCCAAGCGAACGGGGGGGTGCCTGGGATTGGGGGGATTCATCGAGCAGCTCCGGGAAGAGGACTAGCTCCGGGGGGTCGCCGCGGGCAGTCGGGGGTCAACCGCGTGTCCCGCCTCGGGCATAGGCCCTCAGCCGCCGCAGCATCTTCCGATCGTTGGTGTCCCCCTCGCCCTTGGGCGTCTCCAGGATCTTGGGAACCGCTGCCAGCCGAGAATCGCGCATCAGCTGGCGGAACGGCTCCGGACCCAGGCTCCCTTCGCCGATCAGTTCGTGTCGGTCTCGCCGCGACCCCAACGGGGTCTTGGAATCGTTGAGGTGGAGGCACCAGAGCCTGTCGAGACCGAGTCGCCGCTCCCACGCCTCCCACACCCCGTCCCAGTTGTGCTTCAGATCGTAGCCAGCGCTGTAGAGGTGACAGGTGTCGGCGCAGAACCCCACCCGGTCCCTTACCCCCGGGGCGATCAGCGATCGAATCCGGGCCAGGCTGCCGAAGTTGGCCCCCAGGGCGGTCCCCGCTCCGGCGGTGGTTTCCAGCAGCAGCCGTACCCCCGGAACCTGCTGCAGGCATTCGGTGATCCTCAGCGCGTTCCGCTCCTCACCCTGGTCCTGGTCATCAATGTAGTTGCCCGGGTGCGACACCAGATCGGCCACACCGAGGGTGTGGCACCGCTCCAACTCGTGGTGGAAAGCCCTTATCGATCTTCGACTTACGGTGGGGTCGGGGGAGGCCAGGTTGATCAGGTACGAATCGTGCCCGATGACGTATTGGATGTCGTGTTCTGACAGGGACTTGCGGAACTGATCGGCGGTGGTCGCCGTGATGGCCGGGTCCCGCCACTGATTCGGGGTCTTGGTGAAGATCTGAATCGCCGTGGCGCCGAACGCGCGGCCCCGGGCAGGTGCCAGAGGAATCCCGCCCGCGATGGAGACGTGCGCCCCAAGCAACGAGGTGGAGGCGGTGCTGTGCATATGATCCATGAGGATGATAACCCTGTTCGGGTGCTGCTGGCCGGGGATCCTTCGGCCCGGCCGGCGGGACTTGAGCGTGTCCTCCTCCAGGCTGGCCTTGAGGTGGCGGAAGACAATCCGCTCCGTCTGGCTACCGGGCGCCCGCCGGCGCTCGCGTTGATCAGCGCGACGGACGAAGTCTACGGCGGTCCGGTGCTCACCCGGCTGGTGGATCGCTTGCCGGAGGGGATTCCAGTCATGATGCTGCTCGGGCAGGGCGACGGGATGACCGTTACTAGGCTGCTGGATGCGGGAGCTGCCGAAGTCATGCTTCCTCCGCTGGACGTCGAGCAGGTCGTGGCCCGGGTTCGAGCCCGGGTTCGGACCGGCCGCCAGATCGCCGCGGCAATCCAGCTCTCGCAGCAGGCGTCCCGACTGTTCGATGCCTTCGGCGACGTCTCCGCAGCACTCCGGCCCGAGGAAACGGTGCAGGTGCTGGTCAGCCGGCTGGGGGAGGTGCTCGGCCTGGCGCACACAGCGTGTCTGTTCTGGACGCCGAGTCAGAGCGAGGTCCGCCTGATGGCGGTCCACCGGGAGCCGCGGCTGCGCGACCAGCTGGTGGATCCGGAGCGATACCCCGAGGCCACCGAAGCAGTTCGCGATGGCACCACCATCTTCGTTCCCGACATCGGTCGGCACCCGCTGTTCCTGTCGGCCCGTAACGGGCAGTGGGCCAGCACGTTCACCGGGATCCGGAGCGCGGCGGCGATTCCACTCCGTCGCCACGGTCGGGTCGTCGGGTCGATCGTCCTCCGGACCGCCCTGGGCGAGTCCCTGACGGAAGACCAGGTCCGGCTGGCCGAGCGGCTGGTCCACGGCGCTGGAGGGGTGATCGAGGCGCAGGGTCGGATGGTGACGATGAACCGGCGGCAAGTGGGCGGTCAGATGATGCGGGACCCGCTCACGGGCTGCGCCAACCTCGACCTGCTCGATCAACGGCTCTCCGAGGAATTCGAACGGACCCACCGCTACGGCCTCAGTTTCAGCCTGGTGCTGCTGGACGTGGCCGGCCTCGCGGCGCTCAATGAGCGACTTGGCACTGAGGCCGGGGACCGGATGCTCCGGGATCTGGGGACGATTCTTCAGCGCGAACTTCGGGGCCCGGACTTCGTGGCCCGATACGGCGGCGACGAGTTCGCCCTGGTGTTGCCGGTGACCCCGCTGGATGGTGCCAGGGAACTGATCACCCGGGTGCGCTCGCAGGTGGCGGCCCATCCGTTCTCCGATCTCGAACCTCATGAGCGGCTCGGCCTGACCGCCGGGGTGGTGACCTGTCCCCATCCGGCGGCGGTCCACACCGAGGATCTGTTCGCGCTGGCGGAGACCGCGCTGATGCAGGCCAAAGCCAATGGTGGCGACGGGGTTGGCGTGGCCGACCCCTTGGCCGCCTGACATCACAGGTCGGTCTCCAGGTGCTTGGCGGGCGAGTCAGGGACTGACCCTGGCGGACTAGCGGTCCCTGCGACGGAGAGCTGGGAGGGTCCCGGGTCATTGGGCAGGGCCCGACGTCCGCCGTGCCAGTCCCTGACCCGCTCGCCTCCGACCCTCCGCGCCACGGCGAAGTTCCGCAACCGGCCTTCCGGCTCCAACGCGAAGTCCTGCCACCGACCTTCCATCTCCTGACCGGAGCCCGGCTCCCAAGGGACCGGGTCACCAGCGCCGACCCGTCAACCCTGCTCTCGCCCTGGGGGCGCGGAGTTGACCCGGATTCTCTGGTCCAGCAGATGGGTGAGCGAACCGGAAGGTGCCGGGGTCAGCCGCGGCGGACATCGGGCCCTGCCCGAGGATTCCGAATCCGCCAGGCGAGCGAACGCAGGGACCGCCAGTCCGCCAAGGCGGTACCCCGGTGCCTTCCGGTGCCAGCGATGTTCAGGCTGTGAAGCCGGGGGTCAGCGGCGGCGGCGGAGCCAGTCGAGCGGGTCGAGCGCCAGCTGCTTTTCGCCCCGGATCTCAAAGTGCAGGTGCGGACCGTAGTCGCTGTTGCCGCCGCCCACGGTGCCGATCGCCTGGCTCTTGAGGATCGCCTGGCCCGTCTGTACGGTGGCCGTGGCCAGCTGCATGTAGAGGGAGAAGTACCCGTCGCCATGCTCCACCACGACGGTGAGCCCGTAGGTGCTCAGTCGCTGAACCAGGGCCACCCGGCCCGACTCGACGGCCTTCACCTGGGTCCCGGCCTGAGCGCCAATCCCGATCCCGTTCCACCGGATCACCCCGCCGCTCGGCAGGGTGTCCCGTCCGAATCGATAGAGCAGTCTTCCCTCGACCGGCCAGTCGAGTCGGCCGATGTCCTCGGTGGTCAGGGTGCCGGCGCCGCGGGCAATGGTCGGTCGTCCCGCCGCGGCCCGCTCCAGGGTCGCCAGCAGTTCATTGAGCCGCGCCTCGTCCCGCTCCAGGGTGCTGAGCCGCTGCTCCGTCTGCTGGTTGGTCCGCCGCAGCTGGGTCACCCGGTTGGCCCGGTCACCCGCCAGCGCGGAGTAGCGCCGGAGTTCGGCCTCCCGCTCGAGCCGCCGGCTGTCCAGCTGGTGCTGCACCGACAGCAGCTGGGTCCGCTGGCCACTGATCCGTTCGCTGAGCCGTTCCACGTCCGTCAGCAGACTCCGGTCCTGCCGGCTGGTCAGATAGAGATACTTGTAGCGGGCCAGGAGTTCTCCGAAGGACTCCGCGGCCAGCAGCACCCGCCACGTGTAGAGCGGCCCGCGCTGGTAGATGTCCACCAGTCGCCGTTCCAGCACCGCCCGTCGCTCGGACAGGTTGTCCTGGGCCAGCGTCAGTTCGGCGGTGGTCTGATCGAGCTGGCTCCCCAGCCCGCCGATCTGCCGTTCGATTTCGTTGATGAGACGATTGGTCGCGTCGCGCTGACGCTCGATGTTGCGCAGTTCCGAGGACGCGTCCTGGATCTGGCCCTGCAGCCGGGCCTGCTGCCGCTGCAAGCGCTCCCGCTCCGCCCGGATCTCCTGGATCCGCTGCCGGCTCCGCTCCAGTTCGGGATCCTGGGCCTCAGCCTTCCCGCTGAGGAGCAGGGCGACGGCCGCCAGAGCCAGCCAGCGTGCCGACATCTCAGACCCGCCGGAGGTGCCGTCCCACACTGACCAGGCTGCCGATCAGCCCGATCAGGGTGCCGAAGACCAGCATCATCAGCATGTCGCTTCCACTGAAGAAGCGCAGGTCGGCCAGCTCTGCCCCGACCCCGGCCCGGAAACCATCATACGTCAGCCGACAGAGACCCAGCGCCAGCAGCCCGCCCAGCACCCCCTTGAGAGCCCCGTCCAGCACGAAGGGGCCCCGAATGAAGCTGTTGGTGGCGCCCACCAGCCGCATGATGGCGATCTCGTCCGCCCGCTGCAGGACCGTGATCCGGATCGTCACCCCGATGATTCCGATGGCCACCAGCATGAACGCCAGCCCGATGACCAGTTGAACCGCCGTCGCCAGGTTCCGGATCCGGTCCAGTCGCGCCACCCACTCCTGGCCATACTGGACCTGGTCGATGAAAGGGAACCCGGCCAGCCGGTCGGCCACGGCTGCCGCGTGGGTGCTGCTCCGGAATCCCTCCTTGAGCCGGATCTCGAGCGATGCCGGCAGCGGGTTGGTCTGCAGTTGCTGGTACGCCTCCCGGAATTCGACCAGTTCCGCGCGGGCCCGCTCCAGCGCCTCATCCTCCGTCACGAACTCGACGGCGAGGACCTCGGGGAAGGATGCGATATCCTGGGCCGCCAGGGTGACGGTTTCGACCGGGGTGCCCCGCAGCAGGAACGCCACCACCTCGACCCGCTCGGCGATCCCCTCCATGGCGTTGGTGAAGTTGAGCGAGAGCAGGAAATACAGTCCGGTGGTGAAGAGCGAGAAGGCGATTGCCGCGACGCTCAACGCCGAGAGCATCGGAGAGCGGCGGAAGGAACGGACCGCTTCCCGGCTCACAAGCCTCATGAGGTGACCCCCTCCTCGCGGCTGTCATACACCAGTGCGCCCGCCTTGAGCTCCAATTGCCGGTAGCTGGTCTGCCGCACCAGGTCGAGGTGGTGGGTGGCCATGACCACCGAGGTCCCGCCGGCGTTGATGTCCCGGAGCAACTGGAAGACGGTCCGGGCGGCCCGCTCGTCGAGGTTGCCGGTCGGCTCGTCCGCCAGCAGAATCGGCGGATCGTTCACCAGGGCACGCGCGATCGCCACCCGCTGCTGCTCTCCGCCGGACATCTCCTTGGGGTACGCTCCCGCCTTGGACGCGAGGCCGACCTGGGTCAGGACCCGCATCACCTTCCCGGGAATGACTTCGGCCCGCGCGCCCGTCACTTCGAGAGCGAAGGCGACGTTTTCCGCGGCGGTCCGCTGGGCCAGCAGCCGGAAATCCTGGAACACGATCCCCAGCCGCCGGCGGAGCCGGGGCACGTCGCGGGCTTTCATCTGACTGAGGTGGATTCCGGCGATCCGGACGTCGCCCTCGGACTGGCGCTCGTGGGCCGAGATGAGGGACAGAATGGTCGACTTGCCGGCACCGGAGTGGCCGGTCAGAAAGACGAATTCGCTCTTGGCGACCTGGAAGGAAACGTCGTTGAGAGCGGTTGACCCGTTCGGGTAGACCTTCGTGACGTGCGTGAACCGGATCACCGGCTATCCCAGGGCCTGGTCAAGGTCAGCGATCAGGTCCTCGGCGTCCTCGATGCCGCACGACAGGCGGACGAAACCGTCGGGGATTCCCAGCGCCTCGCGCTCCGCGGAGGTGAAGGCCTTGTGGGACGTCAGCCGGGGCTCGCAGATCAGGCTCTCCACCCCGGCCAGGCTCGGAGCGTGGGCCACCAGCTTGAGCCGCCGGAGGAATCGCTCCGTTTGGGTGACCCCCGCCAGCTGCAACCCGACCATGCCTCCGAAGCCGTCGAGCAGCCGGGCCGCCACTTCGTGGTCGGGGTGATCAGACAGGCCGGGGTAGTGGACCGCGGTGATCCCCTTCCGGGAACTGGCCCAGGTCGCGATTGCCATCCCGTTGGCGTTGTGGCGTTCCATCCGGACCGAGAGGGTCTTGAGCCCCCGGTCCAGCAGCCACGCCGCGTGGGGATCGATCGCCGGGCCGTAGATCCGGCTGAGCCGGACCACCTCCTCGATGACCGCGGCGGTGCCGGCCACGGCGCCGGCGATCACATCGCTGTGCCCGTTGAGGTACTTGGTGGCACTGGTGATGACCACGTCGGCCCCATGCTCGATGGGGCGGAAGTTGATCGGACTGGCGAAGGTGGCGTCGACCACCAGGGCCACGCCGGTGTCGCGGGCCACCTGGGAGACGAGGTCGAGGTCCACCACCCGCATCGTCGGGTTGGTGACCACTTCGAGGAAGATGGCACGGGTGGTCTTCCGAAGCAGTTTCCGCCACTGGCGGGGTTGCGACGGGTCGGCATAACTCACGGCGATGCCGAGCCGGCCAAACTCCTCGTCAAACAGTCGGCGGGTCCCTCCGTAGACCCACCGGCTGGCCACCAGGTGGTCCCCCGGGCGGAGGATCGCCAGGTGAGCCAGGGCCGTCGCCGCCATGCCACTGGCCAGAAAGCTGGCCTCCTCGGCCCCCTCCAGGAGCGCGTACTTCCGGGCCAGGGAGACCTGGTTCGGGTTGTTCCCGTAGCGGGTGTAGAGCACTTCCTGCTCACTCCCGATCGGGTTGATGAAGGTCGTCGACTGGTGAATCGGCTGGACCACCGGGGCCCAGTCGGTGAGCGGTCCCTGCCGGCCATGGATGGCCGTGGTCGAGGGTCCGGGTTTCGCTCGGCTCATTGGAGGGGTAGTGGGGCGAAGGTTCCGCCGGCGGCCAGGATCAGCCGGCGCATGGCCAGGGTCTGCAGCGCATCGGCGGCTCGCTCCAGCGACCAGCCCAGCCGGCCCGCCAGCCGAGTGGCGTCGCCCGACCCCGTCGCGTGCACCATCTGAAATGCCAGCGACAGGTCCGGCGTGGTGCACCCGAGCATCTGGAGGCCGCCGGCACGGGGCAGGGCGGTCACCGCCAGGCCCTGGCGGGTCAGCACATCGTCGATCGCCTCGGCCTGGGTCTCGTCCACTCCCCGGAGGACGATGTACACGCCGGCATCGACCACCCGGAGCAGCTTGGCGACGACTTCGTCGGCACAGGAGAAGTCGATCAGGCCGACCCACTCGAAATCGAGCAGCGTGGTGGGACAGGCGGTCTCGGCAATGGCCCGCTCGATCGAACCGCGGATCGCCGCACCGGTCGGTCGGGTGACCAGGTCACGCGATGGCCGGCTGAGGGTCAGCTGAAGCAGTTCATCCACCCGGATGGTGAGGATCATGCCTTGAGCGGCTCCTGGGCGGGAATCACGATCTGTACCTGCGCTCCCGGGAAAAAGGGTCGTCCGGTCTCCAGTGGTTCGTCGTCGTCCCACGCGGGGACGACGGAGAGTTGTGCGGTGCCCGACCGGATCGAGATCTTGCCGTTCCAGGTCGTCAGGTACTTCCTGATGGCGGCCAGGCCCTGGCCCCGGCCGGGATCGCGAAACCGGCTCACGCTGTGGATCAGGGCCGCCTCCAGGGCGGTGCCGTCACTCCACCGATCACCGAACTTGCGGCCCTCGGAAGGCTCCAGCGAGGCCCGGAACCCGATTCCTCCGTCGCAGACCGCGATCACCGCGACCCGCCTCCCCAGCCGCTTCCGCCAGGTGAAGGCGTGAACCGCCACCCAGCCCCCGCTCCCGGCGTGCTCCACCACATTCTGACAGGCCTCCGACAGGGTCATCGAGAACCGGAGCGTGGCCCGGGCCTCGAGGTGCAGCTCACCGGTCAGAATCCGGGCCGCCTGTTCCTGAATCCGACCCACCACATCGTGCACATCCTCTGATCCCCGGACCGCAGTGATCGGCAGCAGGATGTCAGAGGCGGCGTCGGGCGATCGCCGGGGAACCTTGCCGTGCAGTTCGAACTGCTCCGCGGCATGGACGAAGAACCCCGCCTTGGCCCAGTAACTCCGAACGTCGTCGCTCTCCGGTACCGCCAGCCGCGGAATCTCGGCGCCACCCGCCCGGAGCGCCTCGGCGGCGGTCAGCAGTGCCGCGAAACCGTATGGCGAGGCCCACTTGGTGGCCCGGGCGTCGAACAGCACCCGGCCTTCCGGGGGCCACGGCTGCAGTGCCTCGATGACGGATTCGAAAGTCCTGTCGTCAAGATAGTGTGGAATGGTCACCACGCGCATCAGTTCACCCCGATCAGTTCGCCCCGAAGGTGGGCGGCGAGCCCGCGGGCGCCCCGGAAGGCCGCATTCCGTGCCGCCAGCCGGCTCGCCGCCTTCAGGGAGGTCATCACATCGTCACCCGCCAGCAGGCGGGCCACCGCCGTGGCCCCGAACACGTCGCCGCACCCGGTCGGGTCGAGCCCCTCCCCCGGGTCGGCCGGAATCCGGCCGGTGGTCACCGCCGTGCCAACCGCCGTGCCGCCTCGATCGGCGAGTCGCTGGAACCCCGGTGCCGCAACATAGACCACTCCTTGCACTCCCACCGTCACCACCAGGAGGCTGATCCCGGCCCCGATGGCCTGGGCGGCCACCGCCAGCGGATCTCCTCCGAGCTGGTCCATCTCCTCTTCGTTCATCTGGAGCACATCGAAGCAGCCGAACCAGGCCGGCGCCTCCGGCAGGGGCTGGGGCACCCGGATGCCGTCCTGCCGGAGTCCGAGCATCAGACTGTGCAGGTCGGCGTAGATCGGTCCGGCAAAGCCCTGCCGAAGGGCCCTGGCGGTGGCCAGCTCCAGCTCGAAGCCCGAGATGAAGTTGAGGTAGAGGGCATCGAGATCGTGGACCATCGGCCCCAGTTCGGCCCAGGTCCATCCAGGCACCCCGCCCGACATCCGTTCGCAGCGCCGCTCCGCGGTCTGGTAGTGGAGGACCACCCGATTGTTCGGGGCCGGCACTTCCACGCAACGCCCCCCGGGGGTGAGTCGGCGGAAGGTCTGGAGCAACTGCTCGGCCTCGCGACTCAGGTCGCGCCCCACCTTGATGAGGGGCACGATCTCCCAGTCGGGCGGCAGGCTCGCGTCGAGGCCAGCGAGCGCGTAGGCTATCCCGCCCCACTCCTCCACCGGGGCGGCGGCCGGGTCGCGGCCGTGGATCTCGTCCCAGACCAGGGTCCCCACCACACCGATTCGCGGCATCAGCCGGACGCCGCCGGGACCGAGGCGCGCTCGGGGAACAGCTGAAGGAAGGAGGCGGCGGCTCCGTAGACCCCCGCGGTTCCGCTGAGTTCGCCCGGGACGATCCGACAGGCCTCCACTGCCGGCCGGAAGGCGCGCCGGGTCACCTCCTGCCGAAGCGGCGCGAACAGGCGGTCCCCTGCCTGGGTGACCCCGCCGCAGACCACCACAACCTCGGGGTTGAAGATGTTGATCAGGTTGGCGATGCCGGCTCCCAGGTAGCGGGCCGCATCGCGCACCACCTCCAGGGCGACCTCGTCCCCCTCCTGTGAGGCTTGGTAGACTTCCTGCGCCGTAACCAGGTCCAGGTCGCCCCCGACCTTGGCCGGGATGACGCTCACCGCGCCGGCCCGGATCGCTTCCACTGCGCGGTTGGCGATCGACGGTCCCGAGGCGTAGGCCTCGAGACAGCCGTAGTTGCCGCACTTGCACTTGCGGCCCTGGGCATCGAGGGTGGTATGGCCGAACTCGCCGGCGCAGTCGCTGGCCCCGTGATACAGTCGGCCGCCGATGATCACTCCGCCGCCCACCCCGGTGCCGATGGTGACCCCGACCGCGTGCTCGCTGCCCCGCGCGGCGCCCTGCCACCATTCCCCCAGGACTGCGCAGTTGGCATCGTTGTCGAGCGTGGTGGGGTAACCCAGCGCATCGGCCATCCGCTGCCGCAGCGGCATGTCGACCCAGCCCAGGTTGGGAGTGAGGAAAATCACCCCGGTCCGGGTATCGAGCGGACCCGGGGCCCCGACTCCGACCCCGAGGACCTCGGCGCCGGGTTCCCCGAGCGTATCCGCAATGGCCCCCTCGGCCAGCGTGGTGAGCCGAGCGAGCACCGCATCCGGACCGTCTTCGGGTCGGGTTGGCTCGCTCCGCAGATGCCGGTACTGCGACCCGTCCTCGGCGACGGCGCCGACGACCAGGTTGGTCCCTCCGATATCGATCCCGATCACATAACGCACGGGCGGGGCTCCGGGTCAGGGATGGAGTTCGCGGTACCCGGCCATCAGCCGGTCCGTCAGGGGTATCGGGTCGAACCGGGCCGCCTGGCCCACGCCGGCTTCGCCCATCGACTCCGCCAGCGCCCGGTCGCTCAGGATCCTGCCCATCGCCCCGGCCAGGGCGGCGGGATCGCGCGGATCCAGGTATGCGGCTGCGCCGCCTCCCACCTCCTGGAACGGCCCCCCGAGTGAAGTGATGACGGGGACCCGCGACCGGAATGCTTCGAGGATGGGGAGGCCGAACCCTTCGAACAGCGAAGGATAGAGGAACACCCCGGCCCCCTGGTAGAGCGGCGGCAGATCTTCGGCGGGGATCGGGCCCAGCAGCCGGACCTGGGTCTCCAGCTGCCGGGCCCGGATCAGGTCGAGGAGCCGGGGGGTGTCGGCGGTTCGGGACCCCGCCAGCACCAGCAGCGGTCGGTCGGCCGGGGCGAGGAGGCCGAGGGCCTCCACCGCCAGCCGGGCGTTCTTCCTGGTCTCCAGCCGCCCGACCATCAGGGCGTACCGGTCCGACAGCTGGTACTGGCGGCGCACCCTGGCGACGCCGTCCGGATCCGGGCCCCGGGAAAAGCGCGGGTGGCACCCCATCCCGATCACCCGGATCCGGGTCCGGTCGATGCCGTACCAGGTGACGAGATCGTCGGCCGTCTGCTGGCTCAGCGCAATGACGAGATCCGCCCGGTGCGCGGCCCATCGGCTCTTCCAGCGATAGACCCGGCGGTCGATGGCAGGGAAGAACTCCGGGTGTTGCAGCGGGAGCAGATCCGCGATCGTGACCACGCAGGGCATGTCCCTGGGGAGGTCCCGGGGGAGTTCCTGACTGAGGCCGTGGAACAGTTGTACCCCGTCGCGCGCCGCCCGCCGACCAAGGGCGAAGCTCCGCCAGATCGCGGCCCCCGGTCGGGTCCGGGCCGGACCGGGTGGCTGCCCGATCGACAGCGGTCCGGTGGGGAGCTCGGGATCGAACCCGGCCTCCTGTCTGGGGGTGTAGAGGTGATATCGTCGGTCGGGGTAGCGCTCCAGCAACCCCCGCAGGACGAACCGGCCGTACTCGCCGAGGCCGGTCCGGTTGAGGAAGACCCGCTTGGCGTCGAATCCGAGCGCCATCGGTCCGCCGGCGGTCGGTGCCAGGTCAGTCCACCTGGAGGACCGCCAGGAAGGCCTCCTGCGGAATCTCGACTGAGCCCACCTGCTTCATCCGCTTCTTTCCTTCCTTCTGCTTTTCCAGCAGCTTCCGCTTCCGGCTCACGTCGCCGCCGTAGCACTTGGCCAGCACGTCCTTCCGCAGGGCGCTGATGGACTCGCGGGCGATGATCTTGGTGCCGATCGCGGCCTGGATCGCCACCGCGAACAGTTGTCGGGGGATGATGTCCTTCAGCTTCTCCGCCACCTTGCGACCCCACTCATACGCCTTGTCGGTGTGGATGATCACACTGAAGGCGTCGATCTGTTCGCCGTTGATGAGCATGTCGAGCTTCACGAGATCGGACTCGCGGTAGTCGTCGAGGTCGTAGTCGAGCGAGGCGTAGCCCCGACTGATCGACTTGAGCCGGTCGTAGAAGTCGAGCAGGATCTCCCCCAGCGGAAGTTCCCAGTGGAACTCCACCCGGGTGGTGTCCATGTAGTCCATCTTCTGGAAAATCCCGCGCCGGGCCTGGCAGAGCTGCATGATCCCGCCGATGTAATCGGTCGGGGCCAGAATCCGGGCCTTGACGAAGGGCTCCTCGATCCTGGCGATCCGGCCGGGCTCGGGCAGGGTGCTGGGATTCTCCACCACCTGCATCGTCCCGTCGGTCAGGTAGACGTGATACTCGACGGTGGGGACGGTGTTGATCAGGGCCAGGTCGAACTCCCGCTCCAGCCGCTCGACCACGATTTCCAGGTGGAGCAGGCCCAGGAACCCGCACCGGAATCCGAAGCCGAGGGCGGTCGACGTCTCCGGCTCATAGTGCAGACTGGCATCGTTCAGGGTGAGCTTCTCGAGCGCGTCGCGGAGCCCCTCGTACTGGTCGGTTTCGGTGGTGTAGAGTCCGGCAAAGACCATCGACCGGATTTCCCGGTACCCCGCCAGCTGGGGGATGTCGGGGTGCTTCGCGTCCAGGACGGTGTCCCCGACCCGGCAGTCCCGGACGTTGCGGAGACTGGCCACCAGGTAGCCCACCTCCCCGGCCCGGAGCACCTCGGCGGGCCGTTGCCCGAGCTGGAGGTGCCCGACCTCGTCCACCAGGTAGTGGTCGTCCCGTCGGGAGCCGAAGACGATCTCCATCCCCCGCCGCAGCTCTCCGTCCACCACCCGGATGCTGGGGATGCCGCCCCGGTACCGGTCGTAGTACGAGTCGAAGATCAGGGCCCGGAGCGGCGCGCTCGGGGCGCCCGTGGGGGCGGGAACCCGCTGCACGATCGCCTCAAGCAGCTCGGGGATGCCGGTCCCCTCCTTGGCGGAGACCGAGAGGATCTCGTCCCGGGTGGCCCCAATCAGGTCCATGATCTCCTGGGCCCGGCGCTCGGGTTCGGCACCCGGGAGATCGATCTTGTTGAGGACCGGGAGAATCTCCAGCCCGGCATCCATCGCCAGGAAGAGGTTGCTCAGGGTCTGGGCCTGGATGCCCTGAGAGGCGTCCACCACCAGAATGGCGCCCTCGCAGGCGGCCAGGGAGCGACTCACCTCGTAGGTAAAGTCCACGTGCCCCGGGGTGTCGATCAGGTTGAGGGCGTAGTGCTCGCCGTCCAGAGCGGTGTAGTTCATCCGGACGGCATTGAGTTTGATGGTGATTCCCCGCTCCCGCTCCAGGTCCATGGTATCGGTCACCTGGTCGCGCATCTGGCGCTTCTCGACCGTACCGGTGCGTTCGATCAGGCGGTCCGCCAAGGTGGACTTGCCGTGATCGATGTGGGCCACGATGCAGAAATTGCGGATCTTGGACTGCGGCATGGGCCAAATATATCGGGCTGGCACCCTCATTCCGACTCCCCACCTTCATCCCGGCGGCCGCTCCATTATTCTTGTCCCGTGTCCAGCCCTAGCCCCGCCCGCAGCGTCCGTGTCCCGCTCTCCCCGGCGGTCGGGATGCTGATCGTCTGCCTCATCTGGGGCATCAACTTCTCGGTGCTCAAGTACGCCCTCGCTCACATCGGGCCATATGGTCTGACGGCGATGCGATTCGCCATCGCCTCGGTGGTGCTGTGGTTCGTGGCCCGGGCCCTCGAGCCGGGCGCCCCGCTCTCCTGGGGGCTTCGGCTCCGGCTGGCCGGACTCGGGGTCCTCGGCAACAGCGCCTACCAGCTAAGTTTCATGCTCGGGCTGACCCGGACCACGGCGGGCAACAGCTCGCTGCTGATCGCCAGCACTCCGCTTGTCACCGCCCTGCTGGGGGTGGGTCTGGGGGTCGAGAAGCTCACCCGGGGTGTCAAGATTGCGGTCGGCGTCGGCACCCTGGGGGTCGTCCTGGTGGTGCTGGACAGCGGCCGGAGGACCGGGTTTTCGCTGGATACCATGTCGGGTGATCTGCTGACCCTGGTGGCGGTCTTCTGCTGGTCGCTCTTTACCCTCGGCGTCACTCGGGTTCAGGCCAGGACCAGCCCGCTTCGGGTGACCGCCTGGACCGTCATCGGGGGGACCCCGGTGCTGCTCCTGGTCGGTCTGCCGGAATTGATGGCGCTCGACTGGGGGGCGGTCCCGTTCCTGGCGTGGGGCGCGGTCGGCTATGCCGCGCTGTTCTCGATCGTGCTCGCCTACGCGCTCTGGAGTCAGAGTGTCCGAGCGGTGGGTGGCAGCCGGACCGCGCTGTTCGGCGTCACCGTGCCGGTGGTGGCCCTGGCCACCGCGCTGCTCCTGCTCGGTGAAGTCCCCACCCCGATTCAACTGCTCGGGGCGGGCCTCATCGTCACCAGTGTCATCCTCAACGTGCGAGCCCACAGCTAGCGATGTTCGTCCCGAAGCTGGTGACCGTCCTTCGCGCCGGCTACACCCGCCAGCAGTTCTGGGCCGACGCCGGGGCCGGGCTGGTCGTGGGCATTGTGGCGCTGCCGCTGGCGATCGCGTTTGCCATTGCCAGCGGGGTCACGCCCGAACGCGGCCTCTATACCGCCATCGTGGCCGGTTTCCTGATCTCCGCCTTGGGCGGCTCCCGGGTCCAGATCGGGGGGCCCACCGGCGCCTTCGTCGTCATCGTCGCGGCGATCGTGGCGGAACACGGGGTGGATGGCCTGATCGTAGCCACCCTGATGGGTGGACTCATCATGCTGGGGATGGGCCTGGCCCGGCTTGGCACCGTCATCAAGTTCATCCCGTACCCCATCGTCACCGGCTTCACCGCGGGGATCGCCCTGCTGATCTTCTCCAGCCAGATCCGGGACCTGCTGGGCCTCCAGATGGAGTCGGTGCCAACCGCCTTCGTCACCAAGTGGGTTGCCTTCGCGGTCGCCCTGCCTACCGCGAACTGGCAGACGATGGCGGTCGCTGGCGTCACCCTGCTTCTGCTGCTGGTCTGGCCCCGGTTCGTTCGCCGGATGCCGGCCCCGTTTGTGGCGCTGGTCTTCGCGACCGTGGCCGTGGCGCTGCTCAAGCTGCCGGTGGAGACCGTTGGCGATCGGTTCGGCCAGATCGACTTTTCCCTGCCAAGTCCCGTCATTCCCAAGGTGAATGAGGCGATGCTGGTCGCCCTGGTGGGCCCGGCGATCGCCATTGCGCTGCTCGGCTCGATCGAGTCCCTCCTCTCGGCGGTGGTCGCGGATGGGATGATCGCCGGGCGGCATCGCAGCAATCAGGAGCTGGTGGCGCAGGGGATCGCCAACATCGTGACGCCGTTCTTCGGGGGCATTCCGGCCACGGGCGCCATCGCCCGGACCGCCACCAACGTGAAGAACGGGGGCCGGACGCCGGTGGCGGGGATCGTCCATGCCTTCGTCCTGCTGGCGATCACCCTGTTTCTCGGGCGCCTGGCCGGCCGGATTCCCCTCGCGGCCCTGGCCGGGATACTGGTCGTAGTGGCCTACCACATGAGTGAGTGGCGGACCTTCCGGGCGGAATTGCGGACCGCGCCCCGGAGTGACACCGTGGTCATGCTGACGACCTTCCTGCTGACCGTCCTGGTGGACCTGACCGTGGCCCTGTCCGTCGGGATGGTGCTGGCCGCCTTCCTCTTCATGCGGCGGATGGGTGAAGTCAGCAACGTCAAGCCGATCACCCGGGAGCTGCTGGAGACGATCGATGTGGGCGAGGTGGAGCTGGATGAGGCCCGGACCCGGTGGCGTGGGCTGCTGCCGCGTGGGGTGGAGGTGTACGACGTCAACGGTCCCTTCTTCTTCGGGGCCGCCGAGGCGTTCAGCGAACTGCTGGGTCAGGTCGCCGGCAAGCCCAAGGCGATCGTGCTCGACGTGCAGGGGGTGCCGCTGATGGATTCGACCGGACTCCGGGCCCTGACCACGCTGGTGGAGCGGCGGATCCAGGAAGGGGTCCCGGTCTTTCTGGTGGGGCTGCAGACCCAGCCCCTGGATCTGCTGCTCCGGTCGCCCCTGGCCGAGAAGCTGGGGCGGGATCATCTGAGCCTGACCCCGGAGCAGGTCGTCCGGGTGATTCGTGACCGCCAACTGATGATCTCGACCGACGAACACCTGGCCGGCGGCCGCTGACCCCGGGAGGGCTCAGCGGGGCGGAAGCGCGGTGCGCGACAGAAAGGCGAGTACCTCGTTCCTGAGTTCCGGTCGGGTGATGGCGGAGGCGTGGTCCGCCCCGGGGATAGTCCGCACCTCCAGATCCGCCATGACCCGCTCCATCGCCCGGACCGCCGGGAGCACCGCATCGGCGTCGCCGACCAGAGCCAGGGTCGGGGTCTGGTTCTCCCGGAGCTGTTCGAGGGAACTGGGCGGGATTTGGCCCTGGAAGGCGGCCGCCAGCGCCGCCATGTCGTTGACAGCCGAGAACCGGCCGTTCACCAACGCCATCTTCCAGGGGGCCAGCGGTCCCTCCGCCAGATGCAGGGCCCGGATGAGGGGACCCAGGTCCCCGCGGCGAAGCCCGGCCACCGCGGCCTCAGGATCCAGCCGCAGGAGCGGCGTGGTGCCGCCGTCCTGGCCGAATCCGCCCAGGACCACCCCGTGCACTCGCTCGGCGGCGATGGCCCGGACCGCCTGTGCCACGGCTGCGCCGCGGGAGTACCCCACCAGATACGCCGCCGAGATCCCCAGATGGTCCATCAGCAGAAGGACGTCCCGAACCTCCGCCATTCCATAGGCCGCGGGGTCGTGGGGCTTGTCACTGCCGCCATGTCCCCGGGCATCGTAGGCGACGGCCCGGTATCCCGCTTCGACCAGATCCCCGAAGAGGCCCGGTGCCACCCAGTGGGGTTCGGCGGCCCAGCCGAACCCATGAATCAGAATGACCGGGGTTCCCTGGCCGGCATCGAGGTAGCGGATCCCCACTCCGTCTGAGTCGAACTGGTGAGCAGGGTAGGGCCCCGGCCCGGACCACGAAACCATCAATCGCGTGGCCTGGCGGACCAGCACCGTCAGGATCGGAGGGAACAGCCCCAGACCGAGGAGGGCTCCGAGCCCCGCGAGGGCCAGTTTCTTCCGTGAGCCGATCATCTCCGCCTCTCGCCGATTTAACGGATGGTACCGCGCACGCGGAGGAGCGCAACCCCGATCGGGTTACGCTGGGGCCTCCCGGGGTGCATGTTTGCTCAATGGACGACCTGAGCGCACGCCTCGGAAAATCCCTGGCGGGGCACTACCGGATCGAACGCGAACTGGGCAGCGGGGGAATGGCCACCGTGTTCTACGGGACCGACCTTCGGCTGGGGCGACCGGTGGCGATCAAGGTCCTCCGTCCGGAGCTGGCGCAGGCCGTGGGGGCCGAGCGGTTCCGTCAGGAGATTGACATTGCCGCCGGTCTGACCCACCCGGGCATCCTCCCAGTGCACGAATCGGGTGAAGCCGACGGGCTCTTCTACTACGTCATGCCGTTCGTCGCGGGGGACACCCTGCGGCACCGGATGGAACGGGAGCGTCAGCTCCCGGTAGACGACGCGCTCGAAATCCTGCGCGATGTGGCCGAGGCCCTCGATGCGGCACACCAGGCCGGGATCGTCCACCGGGACATCAAGCCGGAAAACATCCTTCTCTCCAGCGGCCGCGCGGTTGTCAGCGACTTCGGCATCGCCCGGATGGTGAGTGGTGATACGGCCCAGCGGCTGACCGAAACCGGCCTGGCCATTGGCACCCCCACCTACATGAGTCCCGAACAGGCAGCGGGGCAGCGGGACATTGACCTCCGGGTGGATGTGTACAGCCTCGGCTGCGTGGCCTGGGAGATGCTCGGGGGCCAGGCCCCATTCACCGGTCCCAGCCCGCAGGCGGTTCTTGCTCGCCATGCCCTGGACCCGGTGCCCAGGATCAGCACGGTTCGCCCCGTCCTTGGTGATCAGGTCCAGTCGGTGCTCGAACAGGCGATGGCGAAGGTCCCGGCCGATCGCTTCAGGACCGCAGGAGAATTTGTCAGCGCGCTGGAACGGGCCGTGGCCGCCCCACCAATTCGTCTGGATCGCTGGTCGCGGTGGCGGGTCGCCGCCGTGGTCATCCCGCTCCTGGCCGCAGGGGTGCTCTGGACGGTGGACCGGGGGAATCGCACCCCGTCCATCAGGCGACTGGCGGTCCTTCCCCTGGTCAACCTGATGAACGATGCGACCCAGGACTACTTCGTGGACGGGATGCAGGAGGCGATTATCGCCGAACTGGCCAGCGCCGGCCTCCCGGTCATTGGTCGTACTTCCGTCATGCCGTACCGGTCTGCCCCCAAGCCGGTGCGGGAAATCGCCAGCGAGCTGGACGTGGACGCGGTGATCGAGGGCTCAGTCTGGCGATCGGGCGACAGCGTGGTGATCGAGACCCGGCTGGTAGACGGGCGGTCCCAGGCATCGCTCTGGAGCGGCTCGTTTGCGGCGGAGATGCGGGAGGTGCGCGCCCTGCATCGGCGGATTACCCTGGCCATTGCGGGCCAGGTTCGCCTCGCCTTGAGTCCCACCACCGAGGCCATGCTTCAGGCGGCGCCGGAGGTGGATCCGGCCGTCTATGAGGAGTATCTCCGAGGCCTGTTCCACGCCTACAAGTTCACCCCGACCGATCTCACCGCGGCTCTCGGCTACTTTGAGCAGGCTCTCGCGAAGGACCCGGGCTACGCCCCGGCCTGGCTGGGGGTGAGTCGGGTGTGGAGCTACCGCCGCGTGCTGGGCCTGCTCCCGCCAGCCGAGGCTGGTCTTCGGATGAGTGAGGCGCTTGGTCACGCCTGGCAGCTCGACAGCACGCAGGCCGACGCGGCCGCGAATCTCGCCGCCGTCGCCGCCTGGGGCGAATGGGACTGGGTCCGGGCCGAGCAGTTGTATCGCCGCGCCATCGCCCTGGACAGCAATCGGGCCGAATCCCGGCTCTTCTTCGGCCATTTCCTGGCCGCCATCGGGCGGCCGGAGGAGGCCTTGCCTCAGATCGAACGCGGCATGGCGCTCGACCCCCGTAACGCCTTCTTCCAGAGCATCGCCGGCGCGGGATACATGTTTTCCGGGCGGTATCGGCAGGCGGAGGCCCAGTTCCGGAAGACGATCGCGATGGCCCCCGAATTCCCCCTGGCTCACCGGGCCTTGGCACGGACCCTTCACCATCTCGGTCACTACGACGAGGCGCTGGTTGAGGTGCGGACGTTCTTCCGGATTCTGCAGGACCAGGAGGTTGTGGCTGCCCTGGACGCCGGGGCGGCCGAGGGTGGATATGCCCGGGCGATGCAACGGGCGGCTCAGGTGCTCGAGGCGCGAGCCGACACCAGCTTCGTGCTGCCGTCGTTTCTGGCCGCCTTCTGGGACAACGCCGGCGACCCCCAGCGCGCGGTCACCTGGCTGGAGCGTGGCTTTGATGTCCGGGATCACATGATAGTCTACCTGGACGTGGAACCATTCTCCGACTCGCTGCGCGCGCTTCCCCGATTCCAGGCCCTGCGGACGCGGCTCCGCCTCCCGGCAGCCGCCACGCCCCATTGATGGGTGACGAGCGGGGCGCGTTCTTTGGAGCGTTGCTCCCCCCCCAATCAGGATCCGTCATGACCGTTGGCGCCCGCGCCTGTCCGTCCTGCAGCAACGCCCTCCCGTCGGAGGCCCAGTTCTGTATGCACTGCGGCGCTCCGACCCCTACCGAACCCGGGGTGCCCGCCCGGACGACGCCGACCGGCATGGTCGAGGTTGACAAGGTGCGGGCCGCCCTGGCGGAGGGGAACCCGCGCTTCGAAAAGCTGCTGGCCGGGCCCTGACCGCCGCGCGGTCTCGGGGCAGTTGGGCCCGCACGATCGGTCGGCTGTGTGAGGAGGGGGGCCTGGCTCGGCTCGGGTGCGGCTGCCTCAGCAGAGCGGACGCCGCCGGCCATTCGTGGAGATCGCCACTGGCCAAAGGGCGCCAATGCTCTGCTTCGGCCCCGTACCCCTTCGCCGGCCGCGGCCCCCCTCCACCGCCCAGGCTCCGGCTGGGCCCACTGCTACCGACCCAGTCGCGCCCTGAGGAATGCAACCGTCGCGGGCCATGCGGCCTGCGAAGCTTTCAGGTTCGCCCCCTCCTGGCCCTCCTGCGCCCGAAGGAACCCGTGGCCGGCGCCGTCATAGACGTGGTGCTGGTAGGCCTTGCCCGCGGCCTTCATGGCCGTGTCGGTGGCCGGCACCGTCGCCGTGATCCGCGCATCGCTCCCCCCGTACAGCCCGAGTACCGATGCCCGGATGGATCCGATCTGCTCGGTCGACGGCGGTGAGCCGTAGTACACCACCGAGGCCTTCAGGGACGGGGCATGCACCGCGTGCAGGAACGACCGGGCCCCACCCCAGCAGAAGCCGACCACCCCATAGACGCCGTTGGCGGCGGGGAGCGTGGTACCATATCGCGCCACCGCATCGAGGCTCCGCTGGACCTCATCGTCGGTGAGCGTCCGGATGGCCGCACGGCCTGAATCCGCCGCCCATTCGCTGGTGAGATCGTCACTCCGGCGCATGGTCAGCAGGTCCGGCGCAATCCCGATGAACCCCTCGGCCGCCAGTTGATCGGCTACGGCCCGCGCCCAGGTGGTCAGGCCGGTGTTCTCGTGGACCACCAGGACGACGGGCGCCTTGTCGGAGCGTTCCGGGTACACCACCCAGGCCATGACACTGTCACGGCCCACCCTGACCGCCACCCACTCGGCGTGGCGGGGGGAGGTGGCCAACCGCTGGGCTGCTGTCGCACCGGAGGCGGGGAGTGTCGGATCCTGAGCAGCGATCACCCCTGACATTCCGGCCGTGCCACCTGCGGACCCGGAACCGAGTTGAGCGGCCACCAGGACCCCCGAAACCAGGACTGCCGCCGTGATCAGATAGGTGCTTCGCATGTTGACCTTCCTCCCGTTCGGAACGAACCCGATGCTCAGTCTGCGGCCGGGCCGGTGGCCGCCCGCACTTCGGCGAGCCGGGCCACGGCCCGACGGAGGTGCGGGATCACGATGCTGCCCCCCACGATCAACCCGATCGCGAAGGTCTCCATCAGCTCGTCATCGGTGGCGCCGGCCTGGCAGGCCCCAGCGACATGGTAGGTGATGCAGTCGTCGCACCGGAGCACCAGCGAGGCGACCAGCCCCATCAGTTCCTTGGTCCGGGTTCCGAGGGCCCCTTCCTCGTACGCCCGGCCGTCCAGGGCGAAGAACCGGTTGATGGTGAGGTTGCCGTGGGCGAAAATCGCCTCGTTCATCTGGCTGCGGAACGCCTGGAAGTCCGCCAACCCGGATGGCTCGGAGTGACTGTGGTCGTGGCTCATCCGGGCAATGTACTGCCCGGGGCCGGGTCCCGCGATGCTCTGGCACTCCCCAGGTGCAGCACACCCGGTAGACAATGTCCGTTCCATGGGGTACAAGTTCATGGGGAGCCGAGCCATGCCCGAATTCCTCCAGCAGATCCTGACCGAGGCGATTGCCGGGACCTACCGGGTCGAGCGGGAGCTAGGCCGGGGGGGGATGGCCCGGGTCTACCTCGCCCACGACCTCCGCCACGATCGCCCGGTTGCCATCAAGGTCCTGCTCCCCGAACTGTCGCTGGCCATCAGCGCGGAGCGGTTCGAGCAGGAGATCCGGATCGTCTCCCGGCTCACCCACCCGAACATCGTCGGGCTGATCGGTTCCGGAATGCTGGACTACCCCCCGGCCGCCCGCCTCCCCTATTACGTGATGCATTTCGTGGATGGCGAGTCCCTCCGGGACAAGCTGGTCCGGGAAGGGCCGCTGCCGGTCGAGGAGGCGATCCGGATCGCGACCGAGGTCGCCGATGCCCTGCAGTTTGCCCATGACCGCGGGGTGATCCACCGGGACATCAAGCCCGAGAACATTCTGCTCCAGGCGGGACACGCGATGGTCGCCGATTTCGGGGTGGCCCGACCGATCGCCAGTCGCCAAAGCACCGAATCGGACGGGGCACCGATCGGTACCCCGGCGTACATGAGCCCCGAGCAGTGGAGCGGCGAGAGTACCCTCGACGGCCGGACCGACGTCTACAGCCTGGCCTGCGTGGTGTATGAGATGCTGGTGGGCCAGCCCCCCTTTTCCGGGGCGAGCGGTGGGGCGATCGGTGCCCGCCACCTCTCCGATCCAATGCCTCCCGTGCGTACCGTCCGACCCAGCGTCCCCATCGCGGTGGAGCGAGCCCTCGCCCGAGCCCTGGCCAAGGTCCCCGCCGACCGGATCCAGACCCCGGCGGCCTTCCGGACCGATCTCCTGGCCTCCGCCGCGCCACCGCCCCGACCACGTCGGTTCGGTCGCGGGATGCTGGCGGGGGCCTCGCTGGTCGGGCTGGTCGGCGTGACCAGCTACCTCCTCTGGCCCTCGGGCCGTCGGGACCTGCTGGCCATCGCGGTGGAGGGCGGGGCGGCCGACGCGTCGGATCCGGTCCTCACCCGCCAACTGGCCGACCGGGTCAGCCGGCAACTCGGGGCCCTGCAGTCCATCACCGTGTTCGACACCGTGGCCCAACCGGTGGGCACCGTGCTCCGGATCCTGGCGACCGGTCCGGCTGACTCGGTCGTGGTGACGGCCCGGGTGATCGAGCAGGCGACCGACCAACTCCTCTCCATCCAATCGTGGAGTCCGGGATCGGTAGCCCCGGAGACGCAGGATGCGATCGCCTTCCAGATTTCGGCGTTCGTGCGTCGGAAGATCGGAGAGGTGCTTGAACTTCGCGAGGCCGTGGGCTCGCTCAGGAACCCGGCGGCCCGGGAGGCGGTGCTCGAGGCCGAGAACCACTACCAGAAGGGCAGGGAGGCCTACCTCGGCCAGGATATCACCCAGGCACGAGTCGAGTTCGAGCTGGCGGACAACCGATTGGCGGATGCCTCCACCCTCGATCCTTCCCAGGCCCTTCCCTGGATCCGGCGGGGTTGGGTGAGCTATAACCTGAGTTTCTTCGACCTCGATGACACCGTGCTGGTGGCTGCAAGGCTCGATGACGGAATTACCTATGCGGACAGCGCCCTGGCGCGGGAGCCTCGTTCCGCGCAGGCACTGGCGCTCCGCGGCTCCCTGGCGGAGCATCTGGGATTCATGCTGCCCGGGCGGACGGGAAGGGTCGTGAGGCGAGCCGAATCGGATCTCAGGGCCGCTCTGGCCGCCGACAACACCCTCGGTGCGGCCAATGTCCACCTGAGCAGACTCTACCGGCGGGCGGGCCGGATGGACGAGGCCGTCAAGGCCGTGCTGGCGGCCCGGAGCCTGGACGATTTCCTGCTGGACGGCCACGGGGTCGCGACTGAGCTCTTTGTCCTGTTCCGCGAACAGGGGTTGGGCGATCAGGCCCGCAAGATCTGCGAGGAGGGGCGCCTGCTCTATGCCACGGTGGTCTTTGCGGAGTGCCGGCTGGTCCATTTCGGGTATTTCGGGGGCACCCGCGCGGCGGCCGACAGCGCCTGGCAGGAACTGTCGGCCATCGAGCGGCCCGGGGGTGGGGCCGAGCGGTTAACTGAGGGCTTCCGACGGGTGATGGTGGCGGCGGTCCTGACCCGGGCGGGGCTCCGCGACAGTGCGCTGGCGGTGGTCGACCGCGCGAAGCGGACTGGTGCTCCAGGGATGGAGTTGTACCAGACCTACATCCTCACGATCCTGGGGGACACCGACGGGGTGATTCGCCTGCTCGCCCCGCTGGTGGCCCAGGATACGACCTACCGATCGATCCTCAGAACTTCGTTCTGGTTCCGCAGCCTCAGGTCGCAGCCTTCTTTCCGCCGGCTGGCCGGGCTGGAGCCTTCGCCTTAGGCCAGATCCCCTTCGAGAGGGCCTCCTCGGCGCGGACCCGGCGAAGGTAGCCCTGGTGCAGGGCCGCAGCGCGTGCCGCCCCCTTGGTCCGGACCTGGAATGGCAGCGCGAACCGCTCGTACGCCAGGGGCGTGAGAACCACCGCGTCGAACACGTTTCGCAGGTTGTGGGGCGATGTCCAATCAATCAACTCTCGCCAGCCGATTCTCGGACAGACCCAGTCGCATTCGATGCGGTGGACGCAGACTCCGAAATTCTTGAGGCAGGCCCGGTGCCGGGTTCGGGCGATCCGGGCCTTGTCGTACCCGTGGGTCACGATCAGGTCGGGGAGGACGAACAGGTCGTAGGCCTCAGCGGTCAGGACCAGGGCGTCGAACCGAATGGTGTCAGGACCAGTCCCCTTTTTCCAGCCGAGTTCCGATCGGATCAAGTCGGTGACGGGGACGGTGTCCTCCTTGATCTTCAACTCGGCCTCGGGCCAGCGCAGGGTGACGCTCTCCTCGATGTCGTACCGGTCGGGGCAGACCCACTCGCAGGTCTTTTTCGCGTGGGCGCAGGGTCCGAATTCATAGCTGGACATGGTGATCTCCCTTGGAGTAAGAGGGCTGATCGGATGGTGCCCCCGAATCGGGAGCCCGTCAAGATCTCCACTCACGGCTCCCGCTCCGAGCCAGGCCCCGTCCATCACTCCCCTGTCTCCGCTATCTTACCCGGCCCATGCACGGCCGCGACCGACTCGACCTCCTCGACCCGCTCGAACTGTCCCGCCTCGGCGGCCTGGAACTGGTCACCCAGGGGATTGTCGAAGGATTCCTCTCCGGCCTCCACCGAAGCCCGCGCCGCGGGTTCTCCGTGGAGTTTGCCGAGCACCGTGCCTATCAGATGGGCGACGAACTGCGCTACGTCGACTGGAAGCTGCTGGCCCGTACCGATCGACTGTACGTCAAGCAGTACGAGGAGGAGACCAATCTCCGGGCCATGCTGCTGCTCGATACCAGCCGGTCGATGGCCTGGTCCGGCGATCCGGCCCGGCTCACCAAGCTGGCCTACGCCAAACTGCTGATCGCCTCCCTGGCGCTGGTCCTGCTGCGCCAGCGCGATGCCACGGGACTGCTGACCTTCGATGACACCGTGCGGGCGGTCTTGCCCCCCCGTGCCCGGCTCAGTCACTGGCGCCAGTTGCTGGCCACCCTCCAGACTACCGAACCGGGCGCCCGGACCGCCGCCGAACCGGCGCTCCGGCGGGTGGTGGCCCAGCTCCGTCGTCGAGGACTGGTGGTTCTCGTCTCCGACCTGCTGCTGGAGCGCGAAATCACCATCAAGGCGCTGCGGTTTCTCCGCCACCGGGGCCACCAGGTGCTGGTGCTGCACCTTCTCGATCCCGCCGAGCGGGCCCTGGCCGGTGCGGTGGAGGTCCGGTACCGGGATCCGGAGACCGGGCAGACCGTGGTACTCCGGCCGCAGGATTGGGCCGGCGCCTACGATCGCACCCTGCGCCAGACGATGGACGCCTGGCGGGCCGGCCTGCGCAGTCATGGCGTTGCCTACGAGGTGATCACCACCGACCTGCCGTTCGGTGCCGCCCTCCGGCAGGCCCTGGTCCAGGCGGTGGCGGTCGCGTGATCGGCTTCACGACTCCCTGGGTGCTGGCTGGGCTGCTGGTCGCAGCAGTCCCGATCCTGCTTCACCTCTTTGCCCGCAAGGAGCCACCCACCGTCGACTTTCCCGCGGTGCAGTACCTGGCCGATACCGCCCGCCACCATCAGCGACGGCTCAATCTCCAACACCTCCTGCTGTTGCTGGTGCGGACCCTGTTGATCGTGACCCTGGTGCTCGCCGCCGCGGGGCCCACCCGGCCGGGTGGCCACGCGGCAGGCCACGCTCCGACCGCGATGGTGCTGATCTTCGACAACTCGCTGAGCAGTGCACTGACGGCCGGTGGGACCCCCACCATCGACCAGCTGCGAGTCGCCGCCCGAGCGGTGCTGGACCGGGCTTCATCGGACGATGCGCTGTGGCTCTTGCCGGCGGATGGGCTCCCCCGTCGGGGCGATCCGGTCACCCTGCGCGAGCTGCTCGACAGTCTGGCGCCGCTCCCGGTTCGCCTCGACCTCGGTATTGCCCTCTCTCAGGCCCGAGCCATCCTGGCCGGGGACGCACGACCCGGCGAGACGCTGATGGTGACTGATCTTCAGCGGAGCGCGCTTTCCGGGGCGACCGGCACCGGCCCTGTGACCGTGGCCGTTCCACCCCCGGCGCCGGTGGCCAATCTGGGCCTGTCCGATCTTGCGCCGGGGAACCAGCCCTGGATGCCGGGTCGTGCCCTGGTCACCCTCACGGTCGCTGGTCAGGACGGGGAGTCACGGCCGGTTTCCCTCACGCTCGGGCAGCACCCGGCGCGGCCGGGGTTGGTGGCGGTTGGACGGCCGGTCGGCCTTTCGGTGCCGGTGTCCGGGGCCGGGTGGACCACCGTAGTGGCGGAGCTCGCCCCGGATGAACTCCGGCTCGACGATCGCCGGGAGGCGATGGTCCGGATCGCGCCGCCAGCCCGGGTCCGGTGGGACGCCGGCGACCGGTTCCTGGCGGCCGCCGCCGAGGTCCTCCGGGATGCGGGCCGGATCGTCCGCGGGGATGTTGTCACCCTGGGCGACGCGTCAGCGGGGGCCTCCGTGGTCATGCCCCCCGCCGATCCGGCTCGGCTGGGAGCCCTCAACCGGGCACTTGCCGCGCGCGGGGTGTCGTGGCGCTATGGCGCCCTCGCCCCGGGCGGGATGACGGACTCGGTGGCCCTGCTCGGCTCCCAGCGGGTCCTGAGGCGATACGCCCTCAACCCGGTCGGAGCCGATTCCGGCGAGGTACTCATCCGGATGGCAGGCACCCCCTGGTTGGTGCGGAGCGGTTCCACCGTCCTCCTGGCCAGTCGACTCGACACCACCTGGACCGGCCTTCCATTGAGTGCGGAGTTCGTGCCCTTCGTCGATGCCCTGGTGAATCGCCTCGCGGCCGGGGAGTTGGTTCTGCTCGACGCGGCTCCCGGGGATCCGGTCCGCCTGCCCGCACTGGCCGATGCGGTGCTTGCCGGGGGCGGGCGCGCCGGGGTGGAAGGGGGGGCCGTGTTCGTTCCCGGCAGCCTCGGGCCCCACTTCATCCTCGCCGGCCGGGACACGCTCGGCGTCATCAACGTGAACCCTGACCCCCGTGAATCGCTGCTCGAGGCGGCCACCGCCGGGGAAGTCCGGGATCTGTGGCCCGGGGCCCGGGTGGTTGCTGCGGACGAGGTACGGGAGGTCGCCTTCACCGCCGGCGCCCGAACCGACCTCCGTCCGCCGCTCCTGTGGCTTGCCCTGCTCCTGGCCCTCGGTGACGCCGGGCTCGCGGCCGGGCGTCGGTCGGGCCGATGACGCTCACTGGTTTGCTCGATGCCTTTGGCACGACTCCCGCCGCGGGACGGATCCTGGGACGGCTTCCCGGGCGGGGGCAACGATTGGCGCTGGGCGGGCTGCCGGGTTCCAGCCCGGCGCTGCTGGTCGCCTGGCTGGCCGAGCAGCGGCCGGACCGGCTGATCACCGTGGTGGCGGCCACGCCGGCCGACGCCGACCGATGGATGTCGGACCTGGCCCAGCTCACCGACCGCGCGGTGGGGCTCTATCCCCAGCGGGAATCACTCGGGGAAGAGGAGGCCCACTACGAAATCGCCGGCGAGCGGATCGAGACGATCGAAGGGCTGCTTCGGGGCCGACTGACGATTCTGGTGACCACGGTTCGGGCCACGGCGGAACGGACCCGGGTGCCCGATGCCCTGAACCGGCTCCGCCTCGAGCTCCGGGCCGGTCAGCCCCTCCGGCTGGCCGATGCGGTGACCGCGCTCGAACGCATGGGCTACCAGCGGGTCCCGACCGTCACTTCGGTGGCCGAGTTCGCGATCCGGGGTGGGATCATCGACCTGTATGGTTTCGGCATGGCGCACCCGATGCGCGGCGAGTGGTGGGGCGACACCCTGGAGTCCATCCGGGCCTTTGACCTGACGACCCAGCGCTCGGGCGACGCCTCGGACCGGGTGACCGTCCTCCCGATCACCAGCGTGCCGGACGATGAAGCTGTCCCCACCACCGCCTCCCGGAAGACCCTGCTCCAGCTGCTGCCGGCCGACGCCCTGATACTCCAGGAACGGGCCGGGGCCGATGCCGAGGAGGTGGCCCGCGCCTGGGGCGAAGCGGAACACCATCTCGATCTCGCCCGGCGGCACGGCGAACTGGTGCCGAGTCGGGAGGCGATTCTGGAACCGCCGCCGGAATGGGCCCGCTCGCTGGAGGCCTTTCCCCGCCTGGTCCTCGACGACGAGCGTCCTGATCTCCAGGTGGGGTTCTTCCCGCCCGAGGCGATCAACCGGGACCTGCCCGCCTTGCGGCGACTGCTCCGGGGCCCCACCCCCACCTTGATCCTGTGCGACAACGAGGGTCAACTCGAGCGACTCACCGAGCTGCTGGAGGACGAGCGGGGTGTGGCCCAGGCCACCCTCGCGGTCGGGGCGGTGGACGGCGGTTTCCTGATGCCGTCGCTCCGGGTGCTGACCGACCACGAGATTTTCCGCCGGGCCCGACGGCTCCGGCGAGCCCGGCGCTACCGCGAGGCGGCGCCGAGCCTGCTCACCGGGGAGCTCACCGTCGGCGACTACGTGGTCCATCTGGATCACGGCATCGGGATCTACCGCGGACTGACAACCATCCAGGATGGCGGTGGCGGCTCGATCGAGGCCGCCGTGGTCGAGTACGAAGGTGGCGACCGGCTCAACGTCCCGCTCTACGGACTGGAACAGCTGGAGCCGTACCGCTCGGCGGGCAGTGACGGGGACGCCCCGCCGCCCCGACTCCACAAGCTGGGGGGCAGCAGCTGGAAGCGGGTTCGGGATCGGACCCGGTCGGCGATCCGGCAGATGGCCTCCGAGCTCCTCGACCTGTACGCCCGCCGCAAGGTCTCGGCGGGCTATCCCTTTCCGCCCGACACCCGATGGCAGCGGGAACTCGAGTCGAGTTTCCTCTACGAGGACACCCCGGACCAGCGGACCGCCACGGCGGACATCAAGCAGGAGATGGAACGTCCGGTGCCGATGGACCGGCTCCTGGTTGGCGACGTCGGCTACGGCAAGACCGAGATCGCGGTCCGGGCCGCATTCAAGGCCGTGCAAGGCGGCAAACAGGTCGCGGTCCTGGTGCCGACCACGATTCTCGCGGAGCAGCATGGTCGGACGTTCACCGAACGACTGGCCGACTACCCGGTCACCGTCGAGGTGCTGTCCCGGTTCCGGAGCAGCAAGGCCCAGAAGGAGGTGCTGACCCGGCTGGGGCAGGGCGGCATCGATGTGGTGATCGGGACCCACCGGCTACTGAGCAAGGATGTGCTCTTCAAGGATCTCGGCCTCCTGCTGGTCGACGAGGAACACCGGTTCGGGGTCCGCCACAAGGAGCGGCTCAAGGAACTGAAGCTGGCGGTCGACGTGCTGACCCTCACGGCCACCCCGATCCCCCGCACCCTGCACATGTCGCTGGCCGGGCTGCGCGACATGACCATCATCGAGACCGCGCCGCGCGACCGGTCTCCAGTCCTCACCTTCGTCGAGCCCTGGGACGATGCCCTTCTGGATGAGGCCTTCGCCCGGGAGCTCGACCGGGGGGGCCAGGTCTTCGTGGTGCACAACCGGATCGAGACGATCGAGACCGTGGCCGCCCGGGTCCGGCGGCTGGCCCCGAGGGCCCGGACCGCGGTGGCCCACGGCCAGATGGCCAGCCACGAGCTGGAGCGGGTGATGGAGCGGTTTGTGGCCGGAGAGGTGGATATCCTTATCTCCACCATGATTGTCGAATCGGGGCTTGATGTGCCGAACGCCAACACCATGGTGGTCCACGATGCCCATCGGCTCGGTCTGGCGCAGCTCTACCAGCTGCGGGGCCGGGTCGGGCGCAGCCACCGGAGGGCCTACTGCTATCTGGTGGTTCCGGACTCGATCGATCCGGGCGCCGAGGACCGGCTGAAAGTGCTGGAGCATCATACCGAACTGGGGGCTGGATATCGGATCGCGCTCAAGGACATGGAACTCCGGGGGGCCGGCAACCTGCTGGGGTCGGAACAGTCTGGGCACGCCCAAGCGGTGGGGTTCGACCTGTACCTCCGGTGGCTCGAAGAGACGGTCCGGGCGCTCCGCGGTCAGGGGGGCGAGCAGGCCCCGGCACCTCCCGACGTCGTGTTCGACCGGGCCGTGGGGCTGCCCGATGAGTACATCCCGGACGACGAGAGCAAGCTGTCGCTCTACCGCCGACTGGCGCGAGCGGCCTACTCTGGTGAAATTGATGAGCTGCGCCAGGAACTGCGTGAGCGGTTCGGCCCCCTCCCACCGGAGGCGGAGCACCTCCTGGACATGACCAGGATCCGGGTCCTCGGCGCCGCCCTGGGTCTCCAGCATGTGCTGGTCCGGGGCAACGAGGCCCGGATTACTTTCCGGCAGGGGGTGGCCCCCCGGCTGGCTGGGCTGACCGCCGCCCTGGAGCATGTCCAGCTGGCGGCCGAAGTGCGACGGACCATTCCCCTCTCCCTCCGCCTGGAGCGGCTGGGGGGCGAGGACATCATCCCGGCGCTGGTGCGGGCCCTGCGGGCCGCGCTCGGCAACGGACAACCAACTTGAGAGGACTTGGCATGCGGAACCCGAAGTGGCTTGCCGGACTGGCGGTCGTGACCATCACCGTGAGCGGTTGTGAAGGCCTGCGCGACGCATTCTCGGCTCAGGCCGACGTGGTCGCGACCGCCGGCTCCCGGAAGCTGACGACCGATCGGATGCTCGGCTTGATGAGCGCGGTGCAGAGCGGCCGGGTCAGTCCGGAGGGCGCGGAATACGTGGCCAATCTCTGGGTTGACCTCACCCTGTTCGCCCAGGCGCGCGTCAACGGTGGCCTGTCCAGCGACTCCACCGTGGTGGCCCGGGTCATGTGGCCCGAGATCACCCAGGGGCTGGTGACCGTGTGGCGGGACAGCCTCGCCAAGACCTGGCCGGCGCCGAGCGCCGCCGCCGCGGACAGCGTCTACGCGGCCGGCGAGGTCCGGCTGTTCCAGCACATCCTCAAGATGCCGGCCGGGACGACCGCCCGGGACACGGCCGCCGTGAAGGGCCTGGTCGCGGGGACCCTGGCCCGGATTCGGGGCGGGGCCGACTTCGCGGAACTGGCGGCGGAGAACAACGACGCCACCAAGGACGATGGCGGCTACCTGGGCGTCGGACCGCGCGGTCAGTTCGTGCCGGAATTCGAGGAGGCGGCCTGGGCGCTCGAGCCTGGGCAGGTCAGCGGAGTAGTGCAGAGCCCGTTCGGATGGCACCTGATCCGCCGCCCCACACTGGACGAGTCGCGGGCCCGGTTCGTAGCCTGGATGGAGACGCGCAACGGGATCGTGCAGGACTCGGCCTACATGGACCGGCTGTCGAGCGATCGGAAGCTCGAGGTGGTCAAGGGGGTTGGCCCGGTGGTCAAGGAGGCCATGGTGGACCTGGACAAGGCCCGGAAGTCCCGCCGGGCCCTGGTCAAGCTCTCGGGCGGCAACTTCACCCTGGGCGACCTCGCGCGCTGGGTCGAAGCCTTCCCGCCAAATGCCAAGTTCCAGATCGCGGCTCAGCCGGACACGGTCATCGAAGACTTTGTGACCAACCTGGCCCAGAACGAACTGGTTCTCGCCGATGCCCGAAAGGCGAATGTGGGTCTTGGCCAGGCCGATTGGCAGGCGGTCCAGCTGTCGTACCGGGCCACGGTGGATCAACTCGCGGCCTCGATCGGCCTGTCGGACTCGGTCGTGTCTGATTCCACCCTGCCCAAGGCTCAGCGGACCGATTCGGCGCTGTCGCGGGTCGAGCGGTTCATGGACCAGCTGGTGGCCGGTCAGGCACAATTCCGACCGTTCTCCCAGGCCCTCGCCGGATACCTGCGTGAGACCGGGCCCCGAGCGGGACTCAACCGGGCCGGCCTCACCCGGGTCATGGAACTCTACAATGCGCAGGTGACCGCGGACTCGGCCGCCGCCGCTGCCAGCCAGCCCGGGCCGATCCAGCCAGCGCCCGGACCGGCCCCGGTGCCGGGAGGCCCCCCGCCGACCCCATGAGCTACCGGGCGGTGACCATCCACGTTGCCGGTGCCGTGGCCGCGCTCCTCTTCGGGGGCGCGGCCGCGCCACTGGTGGCCCAGCCGGCGGCCAAGCCTGACACCGTGGACCGGATCGTGGCGGTGGTGGGGAACACCTCCATTCTCGCCTCGGAGGTGGAAGAGCAGGCCTTTACCCTGCTCCGTGGTCAGCCGGCGCCCACCGATCCCAAAATGCAGCTCGCGCTGCGCCAGCAGGCGCTTGGGGACCTGATCGATCTGGAGCTCATGTTCCTTCGGGCCTCGGCCGACACCATGGTCAAGGTCACCGAGGAGGAGGTGATCAGCGCGGTCGATGAGCTGTTTCGCAAGACCCGCCAGGACTACCCCTCCGACCAGGCCTTTCGGGAGCAGATCCGGGTTACCGGGTTCCAGACGCCGGACGAGTACCGCCGGTGGCTGACCGACCGGCAGCGGAAGCAGTTGACGGCCAACCGGCTGCTCGAGTACCTCAAGAGTGCCGGGAAGATCAAGCCGGTCATTCCGACCGATCGCGAGATGCGGGCCTCCTGGGAGTCTCAGCGGGCCAGTCAGCAACGGCCGGAAACGATGACCTTCCGGCAGATCGTGGTGGCCCCCAAGGCGAGCGAGGCGGCCAAGGCCCGCGCCATCGCCATCGCGGACTCGATCCTCACCGAGTTGCGGCGGGGGGAGGACTTTGCCACCGCGGCCCGGCGGTTCTCCCAGGACCCCGGCTCCAAGGACCTGGGTGGTTCCCTCGGCTGGTTCCGGCGGGGGGCCATGGAACCCAAATTCGAGGAGGTGGCGTTCCGGCTCCGGGTCGGGGTGGTGTCCGATCCGGTCGAGACCCCGTTCGGCATCCACCTGATCCAGGTCGAACGGGTGCAGCCCGCCGAGGTCCTCGCCCGACACATCCTGATCATCCCGGAAATCACCCTGGACGATGCCGACAGCGCTCGTGCCCGGGCCGTGGCGATGCGTTCCGCTCTCGCGGCAGGGGCCTCGTTCGACTCGGCCCAGCGGGTCAATCATGACTCGCAGGAACTCCGGGAGATCAGGGATCTCACCGCCAACCAGCTGATCCCCGCCTACGCCGAGCCGATGGCGGGGCTCAAGGTGGGCGAGCTCTCGGAAGTGTTTGCCCTCCCGGTGGAAGGGGCCCCGCTCCGGACCAAGTTCGCGGTGGTCAGGATGGAGGAACGTCGGTTGGCGGGGGAGTTTACCTACGAGGATGTCAAGGACACGATCCGGAACCAGCTGGGCGAGCAGATGGCTCTCCGCCGGTTCCTCGACGGGCTCCGGAACGCGACCTACGTGGACATCCGCGGCGGCTCGTGACCCGGCCGCGGGTCGCCGTCACTCTCGGAGATCCGCGCGGGATCGGGCCTGAAATCACGGCCCGCGCCCTCTCTCAAGTCGACACCGCCGAATGGGTGGTGGTTGGCCCCGACAATCTCATTGCCGAGCTCCCCGCAGCCGAGCGGGTCGGCGTCGGTCGCTGGCAGGACGGCGGTGACGCCCAGGGCCGGGCGCGCCGGGCCGGCCTTCTCGCGGGCCGGGCGGTCGAAACCGCCGCCCGGCTCGCCCTCGAGGGCCAGGTGCGGGCCCTGGTCACCGCTCCTATCGAGAAACACGCGATCCGTCTGGCCGGATTCCCCTGGTCCGGACACACGGAATGGCTGGCCCACCTGGCGGGCGACGTCGATGTGGCCATGATGCTGGCCTCCGATCGGCTCCGCGTCGTGCTGGTCACCACCCATGTCGCGCTGCGCGATGTCCCGGCGCTCCTCACCCAGGAGGCCATTCTCCGGACCGGGCGAGTCGCCCAGCGCGCGCTCCGGGACTGGTTCGGGATCGAGACCCCCCGACTGGCGCTCTGCGCGCTCAACCCGCACGCCGGGGAGCAGGGTCTGTTCGGCGACGAGGAGGAGCGCATCCTCCGACCGGCGGCGGTGGCGCTCGGTGCCGCGGGTCCGTTGCCGGCGGACACCGTCTTCGTGCGCGCGATGCGAGGAGAGTTCGACGCGGTGCTGGCGCCGTATCACGATGTGGGGATGACCGCCATCAAGGTGGCGTCCTTCGGGCAGGCCGTGAACGTCACCCTGGGGCTGCCGTTCCCCCGGACCAGTCCGGACCATGGCACCGCCCTGGACATCGCGGGCCAGGGGGTGGCGGATCCGTCGAGCATGCGCGGGGCGCTCGAGTTGGCCGTCCGGTTGGCGGTGCGCTAGGCCGGGTTCGGGCGGCTAGGCGGGTGCGGGTAGGTGGGCGCGGGTAGGCGGTCGCGGGCAGGCGGTCGCCGGGCGGGGTGGCGACTTCGCGGACTGGCGGTCACTGCTACTCTCGTCTGGTGGGCTCGGGGTGCTGGGGCAGTGACCAACGTCCGCTCGTCGCCACCCCACTCCCGCGCCCGCCCCCATGACCGCCTCCGCCGACCGCACTCGACCCGACGACTACCCCCTCGACTGCACCCGCCCCCATAACCGCCTTCCTCGACCGCCCCCGATCGGGCGATTGCCTCCCGTGACCGCACTCGGCCCGCCCAGCGGCCCAGATCAAGGTCGACGCCAACCCGCATTGCTCCCGGAGTTGGTCGGGCGGGGGGACGGGGGGCGGCCGCGGCGGATGTCGGTCACTGCCAGAAGACTCCGACCCAACCAGACGAGGGTAGCAGTGACCGCGAATCCGCCAAGGCAGACCCCCGTGCCCCAAGCCTGACACGGTAAGGCGGACGGTTGGTGGAGTGGCTACGGGGTGGTCGGCGGGGCGGGCTGAGTGAGCACGCGGAGGCTGTCGACCCGGCGGCCGTCCATGGCGACGATCTCGAAGGCGAACCCGCCGCTCTCGATCCGGTCCCCAGCGGTTGGGAGTCGACCGAGCTGACCGAACAGGTAGCCGCCGATCGTCGAGTAGTCGCTGTCGTCGAGTTCCACTCCGAACTGCTGGTTGAACTCTCCAATCGGCAGCGACCCCTCTACCACAGGGCCTCCGGCGGTGGCCGACGGGGCGACGGTCGGCGCGTCGTGCTCATCGTAGATCGGGCCGACGATTTCCTCCAGCAGGTCCTCCATCGTCACCAGCCCGGCGGTGCCGCCGTACTCATCCAGCACCAGAGCCAGATGGATCTTGAGCCGCTTCATGTCAGCCAGCACGTCCTCAACCTCCCGCGCGCCGGGCACGAAGAGCGGGGCCCGCATGATGGTCCGGACCGGGATCCCGGGGCTGCGCCGCACCGCGGTCAGGACGTCCTTGGCGTGGACCACGCCGACCACGTCGTCCTGGGACTCGCCGATGACCGGGTAGCGCGACCGTCCCGCGCTGGCGATCCGGTCGGCCGCCTGCTCGACGGTATCCTCCGCCGCGACCACCATCATCTGGGTGCGGGGGGTCATGACCTCCTCGGCCGACTTTTCGCTGAACTCGAACACCCCCTCCAGCAGCCTGGCATCATCGAGGTCGAGTCGACCCCCCTCCTGGCTCTGGCCCACCAGCATCCGGATCTCCTCCGGACTGTGGAGCCGCTCCTTGGTGGAGGGGACCCGGATCCGGGCCAGCCGGAGCAGGGCATTGGCCGATCCGTTGAGCAGCGCGATCGGGCCGGCCATGACCCAGGTAAACCCGACCATCGGGAAGGCGGCCCACTCGCTGATCCGTTCCGGGAACAGCAGGGCCACGGTCTTGGGGACCAGCTCGCCCAGCACAATGTGGAGCACCGTGATGATGGCAAACGCCACCCCGACGGCCACGGCATGGGTGGCGATGAGATCGAACGGGCCGGGGAGGGCCCGGAAGCCGCCTTCGATCAGCTCGGCCAAGGCGGGTTCCCCGATCCAGCCCAGGCCCAGGGAGGCCAGCGTGATGCCCAGCTGGGTGGCGGAGATGTACCGGTCGAGCTGGCGGATGATCCCGCGGGCGACCAGGGCGGTGCGCCGGCCGGTCTTGGCCAGTTCATCGAGCCGGGTCTTCCGGGCGCCGACGAAGGCAAACTCCGCCGCGACGAAGAAGGCATTGGCCAGCACCAGGGCCACGACGGCCGCGAGCCGGAGGGCGATGGTACCTGGGTCGGATGGGTCCATGAGACTGGGGGAATCTAACGTTGGGTGGCCTAAAGGAGCATCCCGAAAGCGCTTGCGGGCGGGGATGGCGCCTTGCGTACCCCACAGCCATGTTCTATATATGGCGCGCCTGAATCACGGGCCCGTCGGGGGGAATGGCCCCCGGAAGGATGAGGAGTAGCAGGTGCAGATCCGCAACATCGCCATCATCGCCCACGTCGACCACGGCAAGACGACCCTGGTGGACCAGATGCTCCGTCAGGCCGGAGCCTTCCGCCTCAATCAGCAGGTCCAGGAGCGGGTGATGGACTCCAACCCGCTGGAGCGCGAGCGGGGCATCACCATTCTGGCCAAGAACACCGCCGTCCGCTGGGGCGACGTGAAGATCAACATCGTCGACACCCCGGGCCATGCCGACTTCGGGGGCGAGGTCGAGCGGATCCTCCGGATGGTGGATGGTGTCATGCTCCTGGTGGACGCCGCCGAGGGGCCGATGCCCCAGACCCGGTTCGTCACCCGGAAAGCGCTCGCCCTCGGGCTGCAGCCGATCATCGCCATCAACAAGGTCGACCGGAGCGATGCCGAGCCGCTTCGGGTGCACGACGAGGTGCTGGGCCTGCTGATCGATCTGGACGCCTCCCATGACCAGCTGGAGGCCCCCTTCTTCTACACCTCGAGTCGGGCCGGCACGGCCACGTCCGATCTGACTGTCCCCGGCACCGATCTGACCCCGCTGTTCAATGCCGTCGTGGCCCACGTCCCCCCCCCCGACCGGGGAGGCCGATGGTCCGTTTCAGATGCTGATTTCCACTCTCGACTATTCCAGCTATCTGGGGCGGTTGGGGATCGGCCGGGTGGAGCGCGGCCGGGTCCGGGTCGGGGACCCGGTGGCCCTGCTGCCGCTGGGCCAGCCGGGCGTGGTGCCGGAAAGCGAGGCCAGTGAACGGAGCCGGATCACCAAGCTCTTCGTGTTCGACGGGTTGCACCGGACCGAGGTCGAAGAGGTCTCGGCCGGGGACATCGTGGTCGTCAGCGGGCTCGAGGGCATCGAAATCGGCAAGACCCTGACCGACCCGGAACACCCCGATCGGCTCGCCGGGATCGCGGTGGAGGAGCCGACCATCTCGGTGGATTTCATGGTGAACAACTCGTCCTTCGCGGGGCGGGAGGGCAGGTTCGTCACCAGTCGCCAGGTCCGGGACCGGCTCTTCAAGGAGCTGGAGCGGAATGTGGCGCTCAAGGTGGAGGAGACGGTCGCGACCGACACCCTGTCGGTGTCCGGTCGCGGCGAACTCCATCTGGCCATCCTGATGGAGACGATGCGCCGGGAAGGGTTCGAGTTCCAGGTCAGCCGCCCCCGGGTCATCACCCGGGTGGGGCCCAACGGGGAGCGGCTGGAGCCGTACGAGGAGCTGATGGTCGACATCCACGAGGAGTACCTCGGCGTGGTGATGGAGCGCCTGGGTCCCCGGCGGGCGGAAATGACCGAGATGCGGAACCCCGGTCAGGGCTCGGTGCGGCTCACCTTCAAGGTGCCGGCCCGGGGTCTGTTCGGCTATCGATCGGAGTTCCTGACCGACACCCGGGGCACCGGGACCCTGAACCACCGGTTCCTGGAGTACGGTCCCTGGGCCGGGCCGCTGGCGGGCCGCAAGCGCGGCGTCATGGTGGCCGACCGGGAGGGGGTGGTGGTGGCCTTCGCGCTTGGCAATCTCCAGGAGCGGGCCCAGATGTTTGTCGCCCCCGGGGACCTGGTCTACGAGGGGATGGTGGTGGGCGAGAGTGCCCGTCCGGGGGACATGGACGTCAACGTGACGAAGGAAAAGAAGCTGAGCAACATGCGGACCACCAATACCGACGAGAATATCGTGCTGGAGCCGCCCCGGGAGATCACCCTGGAATACGGGCTCGAGTACATCGAAGAGGATGAGCTGATCGAAGTCACCCCCAAGGCCATCCGGCTCCGGAAGCGGATGCTCCAGGCCGTGGACCGGCGCCGGGCGGCCCGGGCGGCGGCCAGGGTGGCGGATGCGTCATAGAGTGGCTACGTTGGCGGCAAATCGGAGGTTCACTTTCATCCTGCGGAGGAGCACATGTCGGCCTGGTTGGCCTCGCCTGGGGTAGTGGAGCTGCGTCGTCGGCTCGACGACGAGGACAGTGAATTTGAGGATGACGGCTTCAGCTTTGATGACGAGGACGAAGAGGATCTCGACGACGAGGATGAGGACGAGGATTCGGAGGACGATGACGAGGAGGAGGACGAGCTGGCCGACGGCTTCCAGATCGAGGAGGAGGACTGAGGCCGGGCGGGGTTGCGGTGATCTGGCCCCTGGGCTAGCCTTCGCCCCGCCCGGTCTCCGGGTTGTTGGGGCCTGTAGCTCAGTTGGTTAGAGCGCACGCCTGATAAGCGTGAGGTCGGAAGTTCAACTCTTCCCAGGCCCATTCCCAGAACATCAGACCGCGCCTGGGGTCATCCTCACGGCGCGGTCTTGCTTTGCCCTCCAGCAGCACTGGGGGGCCTCCGCGTGGTCCGGAGGCCCCCCAGTTGTCGTGCCTTCAAGGTGAACCGCTCAGGGCGGGTCGTCGGGAACCAGGTGCTTGATCTTGTCCCACCGCTCCGCAAAGTCGAACGGCTTCGCGGTGGGGCTCTTGTCGTTGTGGCAGGTCAGGCACAGCGCCTCCCTGGCGGTGCTGTCGGCGAACTCGCGCATGCCCAACGCGATCGACTTGGCCTTGTTCTTCATCACACTGAGGGGCTTGTACCCCGACCCGGCGTTGTGGCACGCCTCGCAGCCGACCCCCTCCTTCAGGAACTCCTTCGCGGAAGCGCCGCCGGCGGTATGACATCCGAGGCAGGTCTCGGATTCCGCCGCCTTGGTGGTGAGCCCCGCCGCCAGCGCGATGCTGTCGGCGCGGGGGGTGGTCAGGGTCTCATACGCCTTGGCATGCTCGGTCTGCTCCCAGATGGGGAGCTGATTGCCGTTCTTCTCGGTCTTGTGGCACTTGCCGCAGGCGGCCACCCCGATGTACTCGTAGGTCTTCTCCTCCTGGGCCGCCACGCTCCCGGCAGCCGCCACCCATGCCAGGAGGCCAATGAACCCGGCTGCCGGTCTGCGGATCGATCTCATAGGGTTGTCCGTTTCCTCAGAAGCCGAAGGTGGCCTGGAACCAGATGCGGTTGTCGCGGTACTTGGTGGTGCCGGGGGCTCTGATCGTGCCACCGGCGTAGCTGTTCTTGCTGGTGAACTCGACCTGCCAGCGCGCGCCGGTCTTGTCGCTCTGGAAGAACAGGCCGTTGATGCCGACCAGGAACATGTCCTGATGATTCTGGTCGATATCGGTGTTCGGGTCAACCCGGTCGTACCGCACATAGGCCCCGAAGTTCTCACTCACATTGTAATCCACCAGCCCGTAGAACCCCAGGTTCTTGGCTTCGTCCCCGGCCGGGTTGATGACGCCGTTGCCCACGAAGACCGTTCCCACCACCCGCCAGTTCTCCCGCACGAACCGGCCCAGGAGCCCGGCCCGGTAGAAGTCGTCCTGGTAGAGAATCGCGGTGCTGTAGTCCGACCTCGTCGTGTAATTCGTGAAGTGGCCGTTGTAATAGTAGCCTCCCAGGGCTGACGCGTTTTCGTCCAGGTGCACCAGCGCACTGGCGAACAGGTCCTTGGACTTGTCGGAGTCGATCGAACTGGTGGTGCCCCCGTCGGAGCCGTTGACCACCCCGGTGGCCAGCTCGACCCGCTTGGTCACCAACCCGGCCTCAAGGCCCTGCTGCCGGGAAAACATCCGGAAGCGATTGTCGTTGCCGACCAGGGCATCGTTGAACACGATCGTGCGGGCCTCCGCGCTGCGGGCACCCACCCCAAAGACGTGCAGGATCTCGGGCAGGATCTGGCCGCCGCGGAACCTGACGAAATTTCCATCGCTGCCGACCGGGAGGTTGTACTGCAGGAAGGCCTCGGCCAGCTTCTTCCGGGCGGCATCCCCCTGCACGATATTGCTGCCCGAGGTCGCGCCGGTGTTTTCGCTCAGGTAGACCTCGGCGAAATAGGACAACCGATCACTGAGTGCACCGCCGGTGTAGATCGACATCGAATGCTGCTCGAACTGGGAAATGGGCCGCTGGGTCTCGGACAGGCCCGTCCGGGCATCGTCACGAGCATCGGCAAAGACCCGCAGCTTGAAGAGCAGGGAGAAGTAGTTCTCCAGCTTCTGGTCCTTCGAGTCCACGCTCAGCGGGTCCAGCCGGTGGCCGTTGCGGAGAAACTCCAGTCCGTCCTTGTTGAGCTGCCAGGTTGGCGCGGCGTGACAGGAAGCGCAGGGAGCGCCCGTCAGGCGGCTCCACGCCGGAACCGCATTGAGTGGGGCCGGTGCGAGCAGCATGAGCGCCGCGACGGCTGTGACGGGGGTACGGACGGGCATTCGCATGGTGGACCTGCCTCGCTCTCCAAGTGGTGGGATGGGTTCCGGGGGCTGCCCATTCGTTCGGTATCCCGTCGGGTCACCGGTACCTCGCCGGCGGCCCGGCTGGCCCCGACCTGGGGCCCCTTGTACTTCGTGCCACAAGGTGCATGGCAGGAACTCAAGGGATCATTAGGCGACTCTGAAGGGGTTCTTCAGGAGGCCAGGGACCGGGCGAACGTCGGGGTGGGGGAGATCACCGACCCAAGCCGTCGGATTGCCCCGGAGGGGGCCGACGGCTGTTCGCTCGGGGGGCCGTGTGATGCTTGGAACCTGCCCACTTGCTGTTTCAGGGGTGGCTGGCTATGTTGGTACGTCGGGAGTGCGGGTGCGCTCCCGATTTTCCGACGTGATCAGACAGGGGCTGGCGTTGGTCGCTGGCCCCTTCTTTCATGGTTGTCGTCCCTGGCGCATTCTGCGCCGCGGCAATCCAGCCCCGCGTGGGGGGTGGTATCCACGCAAACCGTAGTCGGTCGTGTGGCATGTCCCCACTCCGATTACCACAGGAACAAGGAGTAGGAACAATGCGTACAACCGGAACGGTCAAGTGGTTCAACGATGCCAAGGGCTTCGGCTTCATTACGCCCGAGGACGGTCAGAAAGACTGCTTCGTCCATCATTCGGCAATCCAGGCTGAGGGTTTCAAGACCCTGGCCGAGGGTGAGCGGGTGGAGTTCGATGTCGTGCAGGGCCAGAAGGGTCCCGCCGCGGAGAACGTCACCAAGGTGAAGTAGTCCACCACCGCACACCGCAGCAACAAGAACGATCGGCTCGCCTTATGGCGGGCCGATCGTTTTTTGCCCCGGAAGGGATGTTCAGGTCAGGCGCGGCGGGTGGTGTGTGCGATCGGCTCGGGTGGGGAACTGGTTGACCGACCTCCGCCATCATCCGCGGGCCGGGGCCAGGATCCCGGGACCCCGGAGATAGGTGGCGAACGCGGGAGCCGGTACCGGACGGCCGATCAGGTAGCCTTGCATGGCGTCACACCCCTGGCGGCGCAGGTACTCGGCCTGCTCCTCCGACTCGACCCCCTCTGCCACGGTCCGCAGCCCCAGCGCCTGGCCCAGGGCGATGACGGCCCTGGTGATCGCGGCGTCGTCCGGGTCGGTGGTGATGTTCGAGATGAAGGACCGGTCGATCTTGAGGGTCTGCACCGGGAACTGCTTGAGGTAGCTCAGGGAGGAATATCCGGTGCCGAAATCGTCGATCGCCAGGCCCACTCCCAGCTCGGACAGGGCCTGGACCGCGGCCCAGGCGACGCTGCCACCCTCCATCAGGATGCTCTCCGTCAGTTCGATGGTGAGTGCGCCGGGATGGAGACCGGTCTCCAGGAGCACCCGCTGGACCAGGCTCACGGTATCGGGATCCGCCAACTGTTGTCCTGACAGGTTGTTGGCAATTGGGATCACCGGCAGTCCCTGCCGCTGCCAGGCCATGCTCTGGGCGCACAGCGCCCGCAGGCTCCACTCCCCGATCGGCACGATCAGTCCCCGCTCTTCGCAGAGCGGAATGAACTCCCCCGGTGGCACGATGCCCCACTCCGGGTGGTGCCACCGGATCAGCGCCTCGGCACTGGTGATCCGGCCGGTCTTGAGGTCGACGATCGGCTGGTACCAGAGGGCGAACTGGTCCAGCTCCAGCGCCTGGCGAAGCTGGTGCTCGAGGGTCAGTCGTTCCACCGCGCCGGCGGTCAGGGCCGCGGCATAGACCTCGTGCCGGTTCCGCCCCTTCCGCTTGGCCTGGTACATGGCGGCGTCGGCGTGCTTGAGGAGGCTCTCGATGTCGCCGCCGTCGATCGGATGAAACGAGATCCCGATGCTGGTCGACACCACCACCTCGTGTCCGTCCAGCGAAAACGGAGCGGCGAAGGCTTCGAGAATCCGTTCCGCCAGCTGCACCGCCGTCCGGGATTCGGTGAGCCCCGGGACGATCACGGTGAACTCGTCGCCGCCCAGCCGGGCGACCTGCGAGCCGGGGGCCAGGTCGTTGCAGCAGGCCGTGACCCGGCTGCTGACATCCTGGACCAGGAAATCCCCGATCCGGTGCCCCAGGGTGTCGTTGATCCGGCTGAAGTGATCGAGGTCGAGCAGCAGGACCCCCACCAGATCGCCCTCGGCCCGGTTGCGCTCCAGCTCGGTCGTGAGTTTGTGGGTAAAGGAGGCCCGGTTGGGCAGCCCGGTCAGGGTATCGAAGTAGGCCAGCCGTCGCAGGGCATCGAGTTGGGTGTGGATCTGGTCGGCCATGGCGTTGAATGAGGTGGCCACATCGCCGAACTCGTCCTTGGTGCTGATGACGACACTCTCCCCGAACTGCTGCTTGGCGATCCGGCGGGTCCCGGCATGGAGCGCCGCCAGCGGTGCCAGACTCCGGCGCAACTGCCACAGGCTCAGCAACAATGCGGAGAGGAGACTCAGGGCGATGACGATCGGAAAACTCTGTCGGAAGGCCGCCACCGGTCCCATCACTCCGGCGTAGTCCTCGCTCACCACGACATGCCAGTTGGGGAGGGCGGGGCCCACTCCTGCTCGGAGCGGACGGAACACCGCCAGATAGGGCTCGTCGCCGATGGTCCACTCGAAGGTCCCCGACCCGGTGCTCGCCAGCGACGGACCGCCCTCGACTGGAATCGCCGCGGTTCCGGGATGGGATGCCAGAATGATCCGGACCGAATCGTCCACCACATGGAAGACCATCGTCGGCAACAGGGGGGTGTCTTCCAGGTTTCCCTGGAGATACGGGAGATTGATGTTGCCGACCAGCAGGCCCTCGGGACCCCCTGGTGCCGCCGGGCGGACCAGGTGCACCACCGACCGTCCGGCGTCGATGCCGCTGACCACCCACCCGAGATCCCGATCAGCCGCCGGACCGTTTGGGTGTTCCAGCGGGAGGTCCGCCACCGGGGGGCCGAACATCGGAACTGCCGGTCCCTCGATCGGAACAAAGGTCAGTGCCGAGAGCCAGTAGATGAAGCCTTCGTCGCAGGCGGCGCCATCTTGCCAGGTGGCCGCTGGAGGGCAGGGGGTGCGGCGCCCCTGGACTCGCTTCAGGTCCTCGTTGAGCAGCCGGAGGCGTTCCACGATTCCCCGGCCGACCTGGTCACCGGTGTGGGTGATCCGGACGATGCTGGATTCACGCAGTTGACCAGTGACGGTACCGAAGGAGATCAGGGCGAGGACGGCCGTGGGCAGCAGGGAGCAGATCGCGAACAGCCCGAAGAGCCGTCTACCAAACCGGCTCTTCAGCAGAGAGGTTCCCAGCCATGACCTCGCCATTCGTTCCTGCCGCGGGAGGGGACGCGCCACGATCCGGCCGTTGCTCGGAAAGCGGACCTGAGCCTGGGAAGGGCAAGGGGTGTACCACCCTCAGGGCTGTGGCCATCCCATTGCCTGTCATGAAGTTAAGGACTGGACACCGGGCGTGCCAGGCGCTTTGTTCTGGCGTGGTGCAATTGCCTCCCCTCGCTGCGACCATGGAGCCGACCTGATGAATCGAGTGATCCCCGCCAGACTGGCCCTGCTTTGGCTCGGCGCCGTGACCGCCTGCACCGGGGGGGCGCCTGTTCCGGAGGCCCGCCCCGGCCCGGCCACAGACGACGCGGTCTGGCTGGCGGGGGACCATCATGTGCATAGCCGGTTCAGTGTGGGGTGGAACACCTCGACCAACCCACCGACCCCGATCCTCGGTGGCGACGCCATCTATCCGATCCCGCTGAACGCCCGGATGGGGCGGGACCATGGCCTGCGGTGGATGGTGGCCACGGATCACGGTGGGCCCGGTCACAGCAAGGTCAACCTGGAGCAGGCCTGGCCGGAACTCGTCCAGGCCCGGGCCGCCGTTCCGGAGGTGATGCAGTTCTTCGGGATGGAGTTCGATACCCCCGGGGCGGATCACTCCAGCCTCATCGTGCCTCACAGCCATGATGAGGCGGGCCACGTCCATGCCATCGAGTCCCGTTTCTCGAAGCTGGAGCCCTGGCCTCAGGACAGCACCTGGGACCGGCCGTCCCGGATGCTCGAGGCGCTGGCGGCGATGCGGGGGCTTCCGCTGCCCCCGGTCGTGATCGCCCACCACCCCGCTCGTTCCGCGTCGGCCATCGGCAACTACGGGCTCGACACCCCAGCCGAGTTCAGGGACTGGAACGATGCCGCGCCGGGGATCGCCGTGGGGATGGAAGGTGCCCCGGGGCATCAGGCGATCGCGATCAACCCCGATGGATCGATTGACTCGACCGGTGCCCGCGGTGGGTACTTCGGTGCCCCGACCATGGGCGGGTTCGACCAGATGACCGCCCGGCTGGGCGGCCTCTGGGACGCGATGCTGGGTGAGGGACGGCGGTGGTGGATCACCGCCAACTCCGATTCGCACCGCCACTGGCGGGAGGGTGGGGTCGACTTCTGGCCCGGTGAGTACTCCAAGACCTGGGTCTGGGCGGCCCCCGAGTACGAGGCCGTACTGGAATCGCTCCGGGCCGGCCGGATCTTCGTGGCGACCGGCGACCTCATCTCGGCCCTGCACGTGACGGTGCGGGTGGTTGGCGGGCTCGCTGAAGCGTCGATCGGAGGCACCCTGGAGGTTCCGAACGGGAGTACGGTCGAGGTGGAGATCCGGTGGCTGGATCCAGACACGACCAACCACCATGGCGACAACCCCACCGTGGCCAGGGTCGACCTCATCACCGGCCTGGTGAGGGGGCCGGTGACCGATCGGTCGATGGACACCAATGCCACGACCCGGGTCGCCGCGCGGTTCTCCGAACGTCAATGGCGCCGGGACGGCCTCTGGCGGTCGGTCTCCTGGCGACTCGAGAAGGTGATCTCGGACGGGTACCTGAGGGTGCGTGGGACTGGCGGCGATGAGCTCGAGCCAAGGCTGGATCCGAGAGGTGAGGACCCCTGGACTGACCTGTGGTTCTACTCCAACCCGGTCTTTCTCCGGGTTCGATAGACTCGAGGGTTCAGTCGCGGACCCCGACCCGGATCTCGACCAGATGCCGGGCCCCGTCATCCGCCAGGGCGATCTCCCGCCCATCCGTGGTCCGGCCATCGATTGTCATCGTATACCGGCTCCGGGGAGCGGTCCGGTCATGATGCACGGCGATGACAAACAGGCTCCCGCCGTGCCGGTACTCGATGGTGTACTCATCCCAGGCCTCGGGTGCTCGCGGCTCCATGATGAGCCGGTCGCCTTGCCGTCGCAAGCCCAGGATTCCCTCCAGCCCGACCTGATACATCCAGCTGGCTGAGCCGGTGTACCAGGTCCAGCCGCCCCGGCCAACCTGGCCCTCCGCCGTGTACACGTCCGCCGCCACGACGTAGGGCTCCACCTTGTACCTCGCGACCTCCTCGGGAGTCCGGGCGTGGGTCAGCGGGTTGATCATCTGGAAGAGTTCAAAGGCCCGATCCCCATTGCCCAGCAGCGCGGTGCCAAGCACCGCCCAGAGTGCCGCGTGGGTGTACTGCGCCCCATTCTCCCGGACACCTGGCAGGTACCCCTTGATGTAGCCGGGGTCGTTCGGGGTCCGGTCGAAGGGCGGTGTGAGCAGCATGATGAGTTGGGCATCCTCCCGCACCAGATGCTGCTCGAGGGCCTGCATCGCCACGACCTGTCGCGTGTGGTCGGCGGCCCTTGAAATGACGCTCCAACTCTGGGCAATGGAGTCGATCCGGCATTCGTCACTGCTCGCTGAGCCAAGCGGAGTGCCGTCATCGAAGTAGGCCCGCCGATACCACCCGCCATCCCAGCCGTGCTTCTCAATGGCGACGACATATCCGTCAGCCTGATGCCGGAGTTCGGTGGTCACCGCGTCGTCGCCTTGCGCCTCAGCGTGCACCGCAAATTTCCGGAGCGTCGCCACCAGGAACCACGCCAGCCAGACGCTCTCGCCCCGGCCCTCGATCCCGACCCGGTTCATCCCGTCGTTCCAGTCGCCGGTCCCGATCAGGGGGAGGCCGTGCGCGCCGATGGTGCAGGCGTGGCGCAGGGCACGGAGGCAATGCTGGTAGAGGCTGGCCTGCTCATCGGCGACCTCCGGGAGGTCGTACACCTCATGCTCCCCGGGCTGCAGCAGCCGCATGCTCAGGAAGGGCACCAGGGTATCGAGTACCGCCCGGTCACCAGTGGTGGTGATGTAGTGGTCCGCCACGTAGGGCAGCCAGACAAGGTCATCTGAGAACCTGGTCCTGACACCACGACCGCTCTGGGGGTGCCACCAGTGCTGGACATCCCCTTCCACGAACTGCCGGCTCGCGGCGCGTACGATGTGCTCACGGGCCATCTCCGGCTCGGCATGGACCAGGGCCATCACGTCCTGGAGCTGGTCGCGGAAGCCGTAGGCGCCGCTGCTCTGATAGAATCCGGAACGGGCCCACATCCGACAGGCCAGGGTCTGGTACAGGGCCCAGCGATTGAGCATCGCGTCGAAGCTGGGCTCGGGGGTCCGGACGGTCACGACCGAGAGCCGTTCATCCCAGCGGGCTACCGATTGGTCGAGGGTTCTCCCGGCGTGCGATGGATCGCGATACTTCGCCAGCAGCTGCCGGGCCGTGGCCTCGTCGGCCGCGGCGCCCAGCACGATGGCGACCTCGCGGGTTTCCCCCGGACTCAGCTCCAGCCGACACTGCAGGGCGGCACAGGGATCCATTCCGGCGCCGGTGACTCCCGAGAGCACGGCGCCGGGTGCCATCGCCGCGGGCAGGGCGGCCCCGCCGTTCCGACCGAGGAACTCGCCGCGGTGGCCGGTGTGGGCTGTGACCGGCTCACTTATGGCGTGGAACGCCATCCATCCGGCGTACTGGGGGTCAAAGTGATTCTGGGCGAGTATCGCCCCGTGTTCGGGGTCGAAGGTGGTGCAGACCTGGTGCTGGGTCTCTTCCCGCAGGACGCCGAGGGTCCATTCGAGGTAACTCGTCAGCGAGAGCCGCCGGGCGACCGTATCGTCGTTGGTGACCCGGAGCAGTCCGAGCTTCACGGCCGACCCATCGGCCATGCCCACCCGGAAATCGGTGGTGATCCCGGCTCGGCTGTGGCTGAAAGAGGAACTCCCCGGACCGTGCCGCACCATGAATGGAGTGTCCACTCGAACCGGCCCGGGAGTGGCGCCCCAGAACTCGCCCGTCTCCTCATCCCGCAGGTACACGACTTCACTCACCGGATCGCTGGCCGGGTCATTGTGCCATGGGGTCAGCCGGAAGAAATAACTGTTCTCGGCCCAGCTGAACCCGCCACCTCGTTCGGTAACGACGAATCCTCCGTGGGGATTGGCCACGACGTTGGCCCACGGCGCCGGGGGCACCCTGTCTCCCCCGACGTGGATCTGATAATCGCCGTTCGGTGTCAACCCGCCGAATCCGTTCGCGAACTCCTCCGGTGCGGGGCCCGGCATCGCCAGCGGAGCGCGAGGCTCGACCAGGGGCCGGCCCATCACCCACGGGGTCGCAGGCGGGTCGTCGCCGGCTGCGGCGGAGGCCAGAATCCGGCCGAGGGACCGGCCATCGCATTCGACGTGGATCCGGGCAGTGGCGCGAAGCATGGCAAGCACTTCGGGGGTCAGCAGTTCCTGGCGCCGCACGAACACCCCGCCAGGCTGGTCCATCGACAGGGCATCACCCACTGCGTAAATGGTCGCCGTGATCCGGTCGCTCAGGTCCTGGAGGTAGCTGGGAGGATGGGTGTTGAGCACGATCAGGTCGACCACCACCCCGCGGCGACGCCAATACCGGTGGGCCGCCAGCAGCTGATGAAGGGTCGGGAGACCGACGGCCGACTCGATCGTGGCCAGCAGAATCGGCGTGTGGCCTGAGACCCCCAGGGTCCAGAGCAGCGGTTGGGATCCTCGGTGTTGTCGCAGCTCGGCCTGGGGTGCCTGGAAGGCCGGGCTTCCGAACAGCAGGTGACCCGCCAGCTCCTGGAACAGCGCGGCATCCGCCGGGGTGAGCCCCAGTTCACGCAGTTCGACCTGGCTCGCCGTCCAGGCGAGGTCGAGGGCCCGCTGGGCCGCGTGCGGATCGTGGTATCGGTCGGCCAGTTCCAGGGCACGCTCGCGGGTGCTCGCCACCAGGGTGGTAAAGGCCACGGAGGCGGACTGGCCCGCCTCCAGGCGGACCCGGACCCGAATGGCGAAGATCGGGTCGAGGACCGCTCCAGTGGTACCGGAGAGGTCCTTGGCAACCTCGACCCCGATCGGGTCACGGGTCGAACGCCCCCGGCCGAGGAATCGGCCCCGGTCGGTCTCGCAGGTGGGCGGACCCACCCGCTCCGGCCCGGTATCAACCACATGCACCCCCCAGAGGGGAGTCTCCGTTGCCGCGCGGGGGCGCCTGGTCGCGGTGATGGCGTGACACCACTCATGCCATTCGGTCTCGACGAACAGGTTGCCGAACGCCGGGTGGGCCCGATCCGCCTCCGCCGGGGCGAGCACGATCTCACCGTAACTGGTGAGTTCGAGTTCCCGGGCGGTGCTGCCGTTGTTGGTCAGGGTGACTCGCCGGATTTCGGCCGAGTCCTGCGGGACGACCGCGATCTCGGTTCGGGTCTCGATGTCGCCATCGGCGCGGTGGAAGGTGACTCGATCGGTGGCCAGATAGGCGCGGTACCAGTCGGCTGGGGCGCACACCGGCTGGTGGGCGGCCGACCAGATGTGTCCGGTGGATGGTTCCTTCACATAGCAGAACTGGCCGGTGGCATCACGACAGCCGTCCGGATTCCACCGGGTGACCGCCAAGGTCTCGTGACGACTGTAGCCACCCCCGCAGTGGCTCACCATCACGGTGTACGGCAGGTGGCCGAGCAGGGCGACATGAGGTCTGGGGGTGTTCGGGTGGTCGATCTGCCGGACCGCCGGGCGTTCCACCTCCGCCGGCGGTGGTGCCTGGTCGGGCTGCCCGCTCGCCGAGGCCCGAAGCACCAGGCGCCGCGGGATCCGCTCGTGGAGCAGCAGCTCCGCCGACCGCACCACGGGGTCGGCGTGGAAGCGTCGTTGCCAGACCTCGGAGACCAGGGCATTGGTCAGCGCCACCAGGCTCATCCCGATGTGGTGGGCCATATAGGTCCCAACCACGGCGTACGACTGGTCGGGGTCCGGGCGGGTATAATCGATCGCGTCCCGGAAGCCGTAGCGGCCCAGAGCGCCGGTCCCCTCCAGCCGACGGAGGTTGGCCAGGGCCCGGAGCGGGTCGATCATGGTGGCCAGGATCGTGGCGTACGGCGCCACCACGAGTTCCCGCCCCAGTCCGCGTTTGAGGGCCAGGTCGGGCACCCCGAACGGGCGGTACTGGTAGGTCCGGTGCCGGTCGCGCACGTTGTAGGCGCTCTCGCTGGTTCCCCAGGGGATGCCCTGGGCTCCCCCCCAGGCGATCTGCCGGTCCAGCGCGCCCCGGTGGGTCTGGGCCAGGAGAGTAAACGGGAATGATCGCATGACGAGGACCGGCATCAGGTACTCGAACATGCTTCCGCTCCACGACACCAGGGCCGGGGCCCCGGCCGCGTAGCTCAAGGTCCTCCCCAGCCGGAACCAGTGTTCGGCCGGCACGTCGTTCTTGGCGATCGCGATGAAGCTGGTGAGGCGGGCCTCGGAGGCGAGCAGGTCATAGAACGAGTTGTCCAGCGAGTGCGTCGTGGGCTGGAACCCGATCGAGAACAACCGGCGCTCGGGATCGAAGAGGAACCCGAAGTCCATCTCCATGGCATAGTCCCACGCCCGGGCCGCGATCACCTCCAGCCGTCGCACCAGCTCGGCCGCGTCAGGCGAGTGCCGGGCGAGCTGCCGCCAGGTGAGATCGGGGGTCATCTCCAGCCCGCTGGTTTCGGTCAGCAGGCGAATGCCCCACCCGATCCATTCGGCGGCCCGTTCCGAGGTCGCTGCCGGCAGCTCGGCGAGGATGGCGATCTCGGCCTTCCGGAACCGGTCGGCGATGGTGGTCAGGGCCTCGCGGGAAGGCGGTGCGCGACGCGCCGTGGCGAGCGCCGTCCGGGCGGCATGCACCGCCTGGACCGCCCCGGTCTGGCCGGGGTGGCCGAGCCGCGCTTCCGTCAGGGCCAGCGCGGTGTCGAGGGTGTACCAGATGCCGCGCGGGATGACCGGCGTGTCCGCCAGACCGAGGCAGGCCTGCCGGACGGCGATGAGATGGCCAGCGAGGTTGCCGCTGTCCACGGTCGACAGGTACGCCGGCTCCAGGACGCTCAGGTCGCGGAGGTCGTACCAGTTGAAGAAGTGCCCGTGAAACCGCCGCATCCGCTCCAGGGAACGGAGGGAAAGCTCCAGGCGGCGGGTCATGTCTGCCACGGTCAGGAAGCCCAGGTCCCGGGCGCTCACCGTGGCCAGCAGCTGGAGCCCGATGTTGGTCGGCGAGGTCCGCATGGCGACCACCGGCTCGGGCGTCTCCTGGAAGTTGTCCGGGGCGAGCCAGTTGGTCTCGGCGGTGACGAATCGGTCGAAGAAGCGCCAGTGCAGCAGGGCATAGCGATAGGCCGCCGCGCGGCCTTCCCGCGGCAGCCGATGATCGGGCCGGGCCGGCGCCGCCCCCAGGGCATGGGCCATCGACGGGGCCGCAAACCACACCAGCAGCAGCGGGAGCAGTCCGATCACCAGGGGCCAGCCGACCCCGTACGGTCCGGCCGGCTGGCTGGCGGCGCGTCCGGCCACCACGAGGAGGATCACCCCGGCCATCGCCGCGGCAGGCCACATCGCCCGCCAGGCGGCCCGCGGAGTATCGGGGGTGCCTCGTTCGACCGTCGAAGCGGTCTGCCACTCCAGGAGGTGGCGGCGCGACACCCCCATGCGCCAGAGGGTCCGGATGATCGCATCGATCGATACCGCGGCCTGGTGCGGAAGAAAACTCAGCGTCAGCACCAGCTGCTGGAGGCTGGTGACCGCGTCCCGCCCGACGGCCGCGTAGTATGCCCGCCAGGACTTGTCGAGCGGCGGGCGGATCGCCGCCAGCAGCAGGGAGACGATCCACGGCGCCGCGACCGCGCCGATGGCCAGCAGGGTCCACCGCACCGGGGCGATCGACAGCACCGCCCAGCCGGCGACCAGGAAGGTGAGCTGCGCCGGTTCGATCAGGCTCCGGCGGAGGTTGTCGAGAATCTTCCAGCGGGACAGCAGGGACAACCGGTTGGGTTCCGGGCCGTCCGGGCCAGGGACCGTGCCGGTGAGCCATGGCAACAACTGCCAGTCGCCCCGGATCCAGCGGTGCTTCCGCCGGGTGAAGGTCTGGTAGCGGGCAGGGTAATCGTCGTACACGATCACGTCGGTAGCGAGGCCGGCTCGGGCGTAGTTCCCCTCGATCAGGTCGTGGGAGAGCAGGCTGTTCTCCGGGAACCGGCCGTGGGTGGCCTCCTCGAACGCGGCGACGTCATACACCCCCTTGCCGGTGAAGCTCCCCTCGCCGTACAGGTCCTGATACACATCCGAGACCGCGGTGGTGTACGGGTCCACCCCGGGATGTCCCGAGTGGATTGAGGCGAAGATCGAACGGTGGGCACTCGGCAGGGAGACCCCGACCCGGGGCTGAAGGATTCCGTAGCCGTGCACCACTCGTCCGCGGATCGGGTCATAGACCGCCCGATTGAGCGGGTGGGCCAGTGCCCCGACCAGCAGCGGTGCGGCATCGGGTGGCAGCACGGTGTCGGCATCGAGGGTGATCACATACTTCACCTTCCGGATCGGCGCCGGGTCGCCCACCACCTCGCTGAACCCCTTCCGGTTGCCGGTCAGGACGAACCGGTTGAACTCGGCCAGCTTGCCCCGCTTCCGTTCCCACCCCATCCAGACGCCCTCGTGGGGATTCCAGCGGCGGGGTCGGTGAAACAGGTAGAACGCGTCCTGGCTCTCCGTCGCGTAGCGGTCGTTGAGCCGACGCACCCCTGCGATGGCGGCCGCCACGATGGCGGCATCGTCCTCGCGGGTCTCGGAGGCAGCGTCGGTGAAGTCGCTGAGAACCGCGAAGTGCAGGTGGGCCTCCCGGTTGGCCAGGAACTGGACCTCGAGATTCTCGAGCCCTTCGTGGACGGCCTCGACGCTGCCGAACAGCGTGGGCACCACCACCGCGGTCCGGAACTCGGGGGGGACCCCGTGTTCGTGGAGGTCCAGCTTGGGGAGGGTCCGGGGTGGCAGGAAGGCCGTCACGAGCTGGTTGACGACGTTGATCGCTATGTCGTTGGCTGGCAGGAGACCGAGCAGCAGGACGGCGAGCCACGCGGCCCGGGCGGCCGGTCCTCCCAACCAGAGGACCGCCGCGAGCGCCAGGAGGGTGAGGAGCAGCACTCCCCCGCCAAAGATGGCGTTCGGGTGGCGCAGGACCCAGCGATGCAGCCGCTCCCCCGGCGAGAGCCGGTATCCAACCCTTCGCTCCAGTTCGGGGAGGCCGGCGTCAATCAGGTAATAGCCGACGTGACCCTTTCTCGGCTCCGCCGGATGCTGCCGGACGCCTTCGAGGGCGCAGGCGATCGCCTCCCGGGCCACCGCTTCCTCCGGCCGTCGGGTCCGCCGGGCAATGCCCTCGACCACGTGTCGGTAGTGATCCCGGGTCGCGAAGGTCATGCTCCGGTAGCAGACGGCCGGGTCGTCACTCAACACCGCTTCCAGCTGGCTCTGCTGTTCGACGAACCTCCGCCAGTCCATCTGGGCGATCGCCCGCAGGCTGGTGATGCTGTTGGCCATGATCATCTGCGTCGAGGCCAGACGCTGGGTGGCCCGGGTGGTGGCCTCCTCGGCGCTCATCGCCTCTTCCGCAATCCATTGCTCGAGCCGGGCCACTTCCGGCAGGGCCCGGTCCTGGGTTCGGAGCTGTTGCAGGAAGCGGGAGACGAAGGCTGCGGTCAGGGTGCGTGGCTGTGAGGCCAGGTGGTCCAGGGTCGCCTCGAAGGCCGGCTCAGCATCCTGCCCGGCACGGGCGACTCCCGCCGCGGCCGCATCGGCCGCCTCAAGCTGGTCGAGGCGCTGGACCGTACGGAGCGCCATTCGCCGGATGTTCTCGATCAGCCCCAGGCGGAGCATCGCCGGGGTGGCCCAGAGCTCCCCGATCGTCAGGGGCGTCACCTGCTGGAATGGCCCGATGAATCCGGAGACATTCTCCGGTACCACCCGGCCCTCGCTGTGCGAGATCAGGGTGATCGCCAGCTCGTACACCCTGGGGTAGCCGGCCAGCGGGCCACCCTTCAGCTCCGGCAACTCACGGTAGTAGCCGCTCGGCAGGCTCTCGCGGACCTCCCCGATGTGCTCCAGAACCACGTGGAAATTGTCGAGCAGCCAGTCCCCGGCGGGGCCGATGTCAGCGCCGCGATCCGACGCCTCGGTCAGCCGGGCGTGGCTCTCGTTGAGAATCCGGCGGGTCCCGTGGAGCCGGGCCAGGAGCGGGGTTCGGCGTTTCCCGCGCCGAGCGGAGAGCTGCTGCCCGGTGGCAAGGTCCTGGGCCCGCTCTCCCAGCAGTTCCGCCCCCAGCAACCGCCCCCGGATCGGCCCGGTCAGCAGATCTTCGCGGGTGGTCCGTCGGGGCCCGAGGAGTCGAGACAGGAACTTGCGTGGTGGCAGCGAATGCATGATGAGCCCTGGCAATGGGTCGAGCGTCATGCCCGTGCTCTCCCCGCGGCAGGCAGCCTGGTGTCCCGCAAGTTGGGACAGGAATGGCCTGATGGAGCAAGGGGTAATTGGTGTACCGCCCCTGTAACCTAACCCATCATATTGCCCTGTCATCGTTTAGGTTCACGAGGTCGGGGAGAATGCGGGGGAGGTCTGGCGGAGGTCTGGCGGGGTGCCCTCGACCAGGCGACAAGGGGAGGCGGGACGTCGTGCCAAGACCTGGGCCACCAGGAGGGGTGCCTGCCGTGGTAGTTCCGGATCATCCGGTCTATGTTTACGGGGGATGTTTCCCCCGAGTCCCGGGAGCGCGAATTGAAACCACCGGCCGTTCCCCGGAATGAAGACGAGCGGCTGGCCGCTCTCCGCCGCTATGATATTCTCGATACGCCAACCGAGGCGGAATTCGATGACCTGACCCGAATCGCTTCGCAGATTTGCGGTACCCCTATCGCGCTCATCTCTCTGGTCGATGTTGACCGGCAATGGTTCAAGAGCAGAATTGGCATGGATGCCTCGGAGACCCCGCGGGACATCTCGTTCTGCGGGCACGCCATTCTCCAGCAGGAGATTCTGGAAGTACCGGACGTACTTGAGGACGAGCGGTTCCGCGACAACCCGCTCGTCACCGAGGACCCGAAGATCCGTTTCTACGCAGGCGCGCCACTGGTGACGCCTGACGGCCTGGCCATCGGTACCTTGTGCGTGAAGGACCATGTGCCCCGTCAGCTGACCGACCTGCAGCGCGACGCGCTCCAGGTGCTCGGTCGACAGGTGGTGCGGCAGTTGGAACTGCGCGGCGCCCTGCAGCGCGAGGCCCAACTTGGGGCCACCCTGCGCAACCTGAACGCGGACCTCGAACAGCGCGTCACGGAGCGTACCCTTGCGTTGGCGGTCAGCGAGCGGCACTTCGTGGATCTCTTCGAGTCCGCCCCCGATGCCTTCGTGCTCACCAATCGAAAAGGGATGATCACCTTGGTGAACGCCCAGGCGGAACGGCTATTCGGCTGGGGCCGGGCGGAGCTGGTGGGACAGCCGGTGGAGATCCTCATGCCGCCTCAGGGCCGCCAGGCGCACGTCGGGCTTCGAAAGAGGTACTTGCAGACTGCCGTGCCACGGCCGATGGGCACCGGGCGGTCGGTCTTGCGTGGCGTCCGGAAAGATGGCAGCAGCTTCCCGCTTGACATCAGTCTGAGCCCACTGAAGTGGGATGGCGAGCCCATGGTGCTCGCCGCGGTCCGTGACATCACCGAACGGACCCACCTGGAGGCGCAACTGTTCCAGGCCCAGAAGATGGAAAGCGTGGGCCAACTCGCGAGCGGCATCGCCCACGACTTCAACAACCTGATCACCGTCATCAGCGGCATCGCGGAGCTGGCAGCGGACGCTCTCCGCGAGGGCGATCCCTTGCACCAGGAGCTGGTCGCGATCCGCGAAGCCGGAGCGAAGGCGGCGATGCTGACCAGGCAGCTCCTGGCCTTTGGCCGGCAGCAGATTCTCCAGCCCACTGTCGTGGACCTCAATACCATTGTGGCGGGTGCCGAAGCCATGCTGCGGCGGGTGATCGGCGAGCAGATCCAGTTCGTCGTCCATCCGGGCAGGGAGCTGGTGCCCGTCAGAGTAGACCCGGGACAGCTCGAGCAGGTGATCGTCAATGCCGTCATCAACAGCCGGGACGCCATGCCGCAGGGAGGCACCCTGACCATCGAGACCAGCAACGTGGTGCTTGACGAGTCGTATGGGCAGGCCCATGCGGCGGTGCGGCCGGGACCCCACGTTCTGCTCGCCATCAGCGACACCGGTATCGGGATGGACGACGCGACCAGGGCGAAGATGTTCGAGCCGTTCTTCACCACCAAGGGTCCTGGCCAAGGGACCGGCCTCGGCATGTCCACGGCATACGGTATCGTCAAGCAGAGCGGGGGGAGCATCTGGGTCTACAGCGAGGTGGGAAGGGGAACCACCGTCAAGATCTATCTGCCGCAGACCGACGAGGCGCCGATCAAACGCCAGGTCGTTCGCCTGGAACCGACCACCGGAGGTACCGAAACCGTGCTCCTGGTGGAGGACGATGCCGGGATTCGCCGGCTGGCTGAGCGGGTCCTGGCCAGTGCCGGCTACACCGTGCTGGTGGCCGCGACCGGGGAGGAGGCTCTGTTGCTGATGGAGGGTCACGACCGGCCCCTGCATCTGCTGTTCACCGACCTGGTGATGCCCGGGATCGGCGGACAAGAGTTGGCGAAGCGGTTCCAGGGCAGTCATCCGGAAACCCGGATCCTCTACACTTCCGGCTACGCGGACAACACCATCCTGCCGAACGGCATGCTCGATGACAATGGCCAGTTCATCGGCAAACCGTACTCGATGGAAGAGCTGCGGCGGAAGGTCCGGCAAGTGCTGGACTGGTAGCAGGACTGCCCTGGATCACTGACTCGATGGCGCCTGACCCGTCCCGGTTCCTGGCCCTGGCCCTGCTCGCCGCCCTGCCCGGGTGTCGCCCGGCACCTGGCGATCCTGAGTTCGGGGTCTCAGCGACCCTGGCCCGGACCCGGGCCGAGACCATCAGCGACCTGCACTACGAACTGCAGCTCACCGTCCCGGGCGATCAGACAGCCCCGGTAACCGGGACGGTGGCCATCCGGTTTGCCTTGAGCGCCCTCCGGAGCCCGCTGGTGCTGGACTTCCGGGGCGATTCCACCAGCATCGCCGATGTCACCGCGAATGGATCGAGCGTCGCGCCCCTCCTCTCCCCGGGCCACGTCATCATCCCGGCCGAAGCCCTGGTCCAAGGCGAGAACACCGTCACCCTGACCTTTGCCGCCGGGGACGAGGCTCTCAACCGGAACGACGGGTTTCTCTACGCCTTGTTCGTCCCCGACCGGGCTTCCACCGCCTTCCCCTCCTTCGACCAGCCCGATCTCAAGGCGCGATATCAGCTCCAGCTCACCGTTCCGGCCGGGTGGCACGGTCTGTCCAACGGTCCGGAGCTGTCGCGCGACAGCAGTGCGACCGGGGTGACTCTCTCCTTTGGCCAGACCGAGCCGATCAGCAGCTACCTCTTCACCTTTGCGGCCGGATTGTTCCAGGTCGAGCAGGCGGTCCGCGACGGCCGGGCGCTCACGATGTTCCACCGGGAGACCGATAGCGCCAAGGTAGCCCGCAACCGCAACGCCATCTTCGATCTCCACGCTACGGCGCTCCGCTGGCTCGAGGAGTACACCGGGATCGGGTATCCCTTCGGGAAGTTCGCCTTCCTGGCGGTGCCATCGTTCCAGTTCGGCGGGATGGAGCATCCCGGCGCCATCTGGTATCGGTCGAGCTCGCTCTTCCTGGATCCGACGGCCACCCGGAATCAGATCCTGAGTCGAGCCAGCCTCATCGCCCACGAGACCGCCCACATGTGGTTCGGCGATCTGGTCACCATGCGGTGGTTCTCCGACGTCTGGATGAAGGAGGTGTTTGCCAACTTCATGGCGGCCCGGATTGTCGAGCCGTCGTTTCCCGAGGTGAACCACCAGCTCCGCTTTCTGCTGGCGCACCACCCCACCGCCTACGGGGTCGACCGCACCGTGGGCGCCAATCCGATCCGCCAGGAGCTGGAGAACCTCCGCGGGGCCGGGTCGCTCTACGGGGCGATCATCTACCAGAAGGCGCCGATCGTGATGCGCCAGCTCGAGCAGCTGACCGGCCCCGACACCTTCCAGCAGGGGCTTCGGATCTACCTCGACCGGTTCCGGTTCGGCAACGCCACCTGGCCCGATCTGATCGCCATCCTCGATGACCTGTCGCCCGAGGATCTGGCCGGCTGGAGCCGGGCCTGGGTGGAACAGCCGTTCCGACCCACCATCACCGTCGGGTGGACGGCAGATTCGCTCACGGTGACCCAAAGCGACCCCCGCGCCGACCGCGGGCTTCGCTGGACCCAGGCCATCACTGTCGCCCTGGGATATCCGGATACCATTCTCACCGTTCCGGTCCGGCTCACCGGCGCCACCGTGTCGGCGGCGTCTCCCAGGCCTGACCGCCCGGCGTGGATTCTGCCGAGTGCCGATGGCCTCAGCTACGGCCGGTTCGTGCTCGACTCCACCAGCCGGGTGGGGCTCATGGCTCGGCTGCCGGAGATCGCTGACCCGGTCGTCCGGAGCAGCGCCTGGCTGGCCCTCTGGGAGAGCGTGCTCGGCGGCGGAACCCCACCCGGCGGGTTCCTCGACCTCTCCCTTCGGGCCCTGGAGTCGGAGCCCGATGACCTGGTAACCCAGCACGTCCTCGGCCGCTTGACGACCACGTACTGGCGGTTGCTGTCGGCTCCGGCGCGGCTGGCCGTGGCGCCCCGGGTGGAAGCGGCGCTCTGGCGAGGACTGGGCCAGGCCGAGGGCGCCAGCCGGAAGGGCGCGTGGTGGGGGAGCCTCGTCTCGGTCACCCAGACGTCCGAGGGGACCCGGCGGCTCTACCGGATCTGGCGCGGGGACGAAAGGGTGCCGGGACTGCCGTTGGCAGAACCGCAGTACATCGCCCTGGCCGAAGCGCTGGCCATTCGCGGCGTTCCGGAAACCGGGGCGATGCTCGACGCCCAGGCTGCGAAGCTCACCAACCCGGACCGGCGGGCGCGATTCGAGTTCGTCCGTCCCTCCCTCAGCGGCAGCCCGACCGTTCGCGACTCGGTGTTCGCCAGCCTCGGCCGGGTGGAGAATCGGCGTCGGGAGTCGTGGGCCCTCGATGCACTGGGGTATCTGAACCACCCACTCCACGCCGGGGAGTCGGAGCACTACATCGCTCCCGGGTTGGCGCTGCTGGAGGAGATCCAGCGGACCGGCGACATCTTCTTCCCGCTCGGTTGGCTCAACAGTCTGCTGGACGGTCACCAGTCCGGCACGGCCGCCGACCTGGTGGCTGGCTTCCTGACGACCCGGACCGAGCTCCCGCCCCAACTCAGGGGCAAGCTGTTGCAGGCCGCCGATGACCTGTTCCGGTCGGCCAGGATTGTCTCGGGGTGGGCGGGTGGGCCGGTCCTGGAAGGGGAGGGGCCGGGAGGCTGATCCGGCCTCCGGACCCCTGCCAGGCCCGGCGCGGGCTAGGGCCGGTTTCCCTGGAGCCGCTGGAGCATCCGCTCGACCTGGGCATTGCCAGGCATCAGGCTGGCGGCCCGCTGCAGGGCCGCCACCGCCTTCGTGGTGTCCCCCGACTGGGCCCACACGGCGCCCAGCTGGGCCCAGCCGATCCCGTACTCCGGGAAGTACTCGGTCTCCAGTTGAAGGGCAGCGAGCGCCGCCTGGGTTCCGGCGGCACCGTTGGCTGTTGCCCCCAACATCCCGGCCGCCGCCACCAGGGTCTGCTCGCCAAAGTCGAAGATCGCCCGTCCGTAGTACCGCTGGCGGAGCCCCCGGTAGCCGGCCACCAGGGAATCGGTGCCCCCGGCCCGCCAGGCAGCGAAGAGTTCGTCCTCCAGTCGGCTGGGATGCGACGCGCCCCGATGGCAGGTGAAGCAGGCGACCTCCCGGTCGGTCCCGATGTGCGACAGGTGCTCCCCGTTGATCACCTGGACCATCTGCATCATCAGCCGGGCGGTCCGTTTGGTCTCCTTCTCGTCACTGGCGAAGTCCGCCCCCTCCAGTTCGCCCGAGGCGGGCCCCACGTGGCAGTGGTTGCACCGGACGCCGAGGGAAAGGGAGTACCCTCGCATCGTCGCGACCAGGTCGCCCCGAGCGATATCGACCGGAAGCACCTTGAGATTGGTGAACTTGTCGGGAATCTGGGCTTCGACCGGCAGGGTCAGCGGGAGCAACACCAGCAAGGCGGCGGCAAGCCCTGGGCGCATGGGGCATTCTCCGAGGGAGTGGGTGGAGAATAGTATTACGCGGGTCGCTACTTTGAAGTTCCGACTGCTTTCGAGGAGAGGTCATGCCCCTGAGTGATCTGACGTTTCGGCTGGCCCCGGCCCGCCAGCCGTGAGGAGCGCGGTTCCGCACTCCAGGGCGGTCGGGATCTGGCTGGCGGTCTGGGCCGGGATGGTGCTGCTCACCGTGGTGATCGGGGGCGTGACCCGGCTGACCGAGTCCGGCCTGTCGATCACCGAGTGGAAGCCGGTGTCGGGGGTGCTGCCGCCGCTCAACGCCGCCCAGTGGGAGGCGGAGTTTGCCAAGTATCGCCAGATCCCCGAGTACCGGGAGATCAACCCGGGGATGGACCTGGCGGGGTTCAAGCAAATCTTTCTGGTGGAGTATGTGCACCGGCTCTGGGCTCGCCTGGTCGGGGTGGCCTTCGCGATTCCGTTCTTCGGCTTCCTGTTCCGGAAACGGATTCTGGCCGGCCTGCGCGGGAGACTCTGGGGCCTGCTGGTCCTGCTGGGGGTGCAGGGGTTCATGGGCTGGTATATGGTCCAGAGCGGATTGGCGGACCGCACCGACGTGAGTCAATACCGGCTGGCGGCCCACCTCGGGCTGGCCCTGGTCATCTTCGGGATCACGGTGTGGACCTCCGCCGATCTGCTGGATCGGGGCGGTCGCCGGGGGATGGGGGGACCGGGGACCGGCACGGCGGTGGGCTTCGCCACGCTGGTGTTCGTCACGGCGATGGCCGGAGCGTTCGTGGCCGGGCTGGATGCCGGGAAGGCGTACAACACCTTCCCCCTCATGGGAGGGCGGGTGGTTCCCCTGGGCTACCTCCAGCTGGACCCCTGGTACCGCAACCTGTTCGAACACCTGCCGGCGGTACAGTTCAACCACCGTCTGCTGGGACTGATCACGCTGGTGGCGTCAGGGGGCATCGTCTGGTGCAACCGGCTGGGCGGGCCGAGGAGCGCCTGGGCCGGTTGGATCGGGGTGATCGCGCTGGCACAGGTTGGCTTGGGGGTGGCCACCCTGCTGCTGGTGGTGCCGATCCCGCTGGCGGCGGCCCACCAGGCCGGCGCCGTCATTCTGCTGGGCCTGGCTCTGCTCCACTGGAGGAGCCGCGGGTCGGAGGAACCACAACCTTGAAGGAGTCTGCATGAGCGTCCGGAGAGCATTCGGCTTGGCGATGGTCGGTCTGTCGCTGGCTGCCTGCGGCGGCGGCATGAGTGCCAACACCGCCTACGACCCCGCGGCCGGTCCCGTCATGACGGCCTACCGGACCTGGGCCTGGCTGCCGGCCTCTGCCCACCCTGGCGATCGGCTGACCGCTGCCGGGATTCGGGGCGCGATCGACAACCAGCTCGCCGCCAGGGGATTCACCAAGGTCGAGGGCGACGACGCCGACTTCCGGGTGAGCTACATCCTGGCCGATGCGGGGAGGGTCGAGTATAACGTGGTGAACCCCTGGTATGGGTACGGCGCCTGGTATGGGGCCCGGATGGGGGCGGGGAATCCGGGCTCCAATACCCAGTGGGACCAGGGAACCCTGGCGATCGATATCGTGGATGGCAGGCGGGGCGAACTGGTCTACCGCGCCGTCGGTCAGGCGGAAATCACTACCGACCTGTCTCCGGCGAATCGGATCGAGCGGGTCAACACGGCCGTGATCGCGCTGCTGAAGTCATTCCCGCCCAGGTGACCGGCCTCCCGCGCCGGATTCATGCTATTCGTCCACCGCTCTCCAGGTGGACGAGTAGAGCGCGTCGGCCCTGATCTGGCTTGGCTGGTCGCCGAAGATCTTTTCGCCGTCATAGCGGCCGTTCTCGATAAAGACCTCCGAGATCTTCCGCCCCGAGGTGACGCTGCCCGCCATGAAGATCCCCGCCACGTTGGACTCCAGGGTGTTGGGGTCCAGGGTCGGCCGGCCATCGTCGTCGAGCGCGATCCCCATCCCGCGAAACAGTTCAAAATCGGGGTGATACCCGGTGAGGGCGTAGACCCGGTCGGCCGGCAGGGTGCTCACCACCCCAAGGTCGTCCCGAACCACCACCGCGGCCGGAGTGATCTCCCTGACATCGGTGGCAAACCGCGCCGCGATCTCCCCCGCCTTGACCCGATTCTCGAAGTCCGGCTTGAGCCAGTACTTGACGCTCGGCTTGAGCCGGGTGCCTCGATAGACCAGGGTGACCCGGGCCCCGGCCCGCCAGGCCTGGAGGGCGGCTTCCACCGCCGAGTTCTTCCCGCCCACGATCACCACATCGAGGCCGGTCGTCAGATGGGGCTCGTCGAAGTAATGGGACACCTGGGGCAGGGACTCGCCCGGGACACCGAGCGGGTTGGGGTGCTCGAAGTACCCGGTCGCCAGGACCAGTCGGTCGCAGCTCATCTGAGACAGCCCCAGCCGGCTCTCCAGGGTGCAGTGGATTACCCCGCCCCGGCGCTCGGCGCCGCGCAGCCGAGTGAAGGTCCGGATCCGGAGCGCCTCGGTCCGGGCCACTCCGCGATAGTACTTGAGGGCCTCTTCCCGGGTGGCCTTGGGCCCGGCGGTCACCAGCGGATGGCCCCCGATCTCCAGCCGCTCCGGGGTGGTGAAGAACTGCATTCCGACCGGGTAGCGGACGATGGAGCCGGCGATCGGCCCGGCATCGAGGAGCAGCGGATCGGCACCCCGGCGACGGGCCGAGATCCCGCAGGCCAGGCCAATCGGCCCCGCGCCGGCGATCAGGATCGGTTCATGGTGGGAGGGCGCCATTCGGGGAATCTAGTGTGTCCCCCCGGTTGACCGGCATCGGGGTGCGGCCTACACTCCGGCGTCCCGTGGAGAAAGCACCGTGAAGATCGCCACCTGGAACGTCAACTCGATTCGGGCCCGGCTGGAGCGTCTGCTGGGGTTTCTCCAGCGGGCCCAGCCGGATGTGCTCTGCCTCCAGGAGCTCAAGGTGGCCGAGGATGATTTTCCCATGGAGCCGGTCGAGCAGGCGGGCTACCAGGCGGTGGTGCTGGGTCAGCGGACCTACAATGGGGTGGCGATCCTCTCCCGGACCCCGTTGACCGATGTGGAGGTCGGGCTTCCGGGAGACGAAACCGATGACCAGGCGCGGCTGATTGCCGCCACCACCCGAGGGGTCCGGGTGCTGAGCGCCTACGCCCCCAACGGGCAGTCGGTGGGGAGCGAGAAGTGGAGCTACAAGCTCAGCTGGCTCCACCGGCTGGAGGAATGGCTGGCCGCCGAATACCATCCGGGCCAGGCGTTGGCGCTCTGCGGGGATTTCAACGTCGCTCCGGAAGACCGGGACGCGGCTCGGCCCGAGGAGTGGGCCGGGTCGGTCCTCTGCCATCCGGACTCGCGTACCGCCCTGGCCGCCATTGCCAACTGGGGGCTGGTGGACACGGTTCGGCTGCACCACGAGGGACCCGGGCCGTGGACCTGGTGGGACTACCGGATGCTGGCGTTCCCGAAGGGGAACGGTCTCCGGATCGACCACATCCTGGCCACGCCTCCGCTGGCGGCTCGTTGCACCGGTGTAACGGTGGATCGGGAGGAGCGGAAGGGGAAGCTCCCGTCGGACCATGCTCCGGTGATCGCCGAGTTTTCAGATTGAAACCGGGTGCCCCAGCCCCCCGTAGGCGGCGGGGAACCCTCACCCCTTCCGAGGAGGAACCGTGGGCCTGATTTGGACAGTGGTCATCGGCCTGGTCATTGGTGCCATCGCCAAATGGCTCATGCCCGGGAAGGACAGCGGCGGGCTCCTCATGACGATGGTGTTGGGCATCGCCGGCTCGTTCCTCGGGACCACCCTGGGTCGGATGGTCGGATGGTACAGCTATGGTGAGCGGGCGGGGCTGATCATGTCGGTGATCGGCGCCGTCATCATCCTGTGGGTCTACCGGCGGTTCTTCCGGGACAAGGCCTGACGTCGATCCGGCAGGAACTCCGCATCATCGCGGCGGCCGCCGTGCCATGGTGGGAAGAGGGGATCCGCTTCGAGTGCCAGGGGAGCGGGAAGTGCTGCGTCTCCCGAGGGCACACTGGGTATGTCTACCTGACGCTGGAAGACCGCCGTCGCTTCGCGAAGTACTTCGGGATCCCGACCGCGTCATTCACCCGGCGCTACTGCCAGACCACCGACGGGCACATCCACCTGAAAGACACCGCGGGTCCCTGCCAGTTTCTGGAAGGGACCCGCTGTGGCGTCTATCAGGCCCGGCCTACCCAATGCCGGACCTGGCCCTTCTGGCCCGAGAACATGTCACCCAAAGCCTGGAACCGGAACGTGGCCACCTTCTGCCCCGGGGTGGGGAAGGGGAAGCGCTGGTCCGCCGAGCAGATCCGGGCCGAGCTGGCCCAGGACGGCGAAGACTAGTTCCCGCTGCTCCGGCGAGCCGGGGGACAGGCCGGCCACGCCTCGGGCTGGCCGGTGGGCCCGTTGGGAAGCACCCGCCGGTCCCTCGGCACCCGCTCCGGGTCCTCGGAGGCCAGGTAGGCCAGCATCGCCGCCACGGTCGCGTTGTTCTTCAGGTCATCCATGATCAGCTTGTCGTAGGTGTCCCGATTGGTGTGCCAGGTGTACTGGCGGTAGTCGGGGTAATGTGACTGGAGCCGGAAGGAGGGGGCTCCGGCACAGAGAAACGACATGTGGTCGCTCCCGCCCCGCTCCGGCACGCCGGGGAGGTCGAGGTCGATCAACCCCTCGATCTCGCTCGGCAGCTGGCTGAGCCAGCGGCCGAAGTGGGCCCCGGCGCCGGTCAGACCCATCATCCGGATGTACTCCACCCGCCAGGTGCCGTTGTCCTGGTTGAAGGCCACCTGGAGATTGTCGACGATCTCGGGGTGGTCCACCGCAAAGGCCCGCGAGCCGACCAGGCCCTGCTCCTCGGCCGCCCAGTGCCCGACCACGATCGTCCGTTTGGGCTGCGGGTAGGCCGCCTTGAGCAGCCGCATCGCCTCCAGCATCATCACGCTGCCGGTGCCGTTGTCGGTAGCGCCTGACGCGGCATCCCACGAGTCGAGGTGGGCCCCGAGCAGCACGTACTCATCGGGCTTCTCCGACCCCCTGAGCTCGGCGACGACATTGAAGATCGGAACCTCGCCGTTGACCTGGGACCAGGCGTCGAGCCGGACCCGGGGGCCCTGGTTGTTCTCCGCCAGCCGGTAGAGCAGCCCGTAGTCCTCGCAACTCAGGTCCAGCGAAGGGATGGTCTGGGTCACGCTGGAAAACACCTTGTTGACGCCCCAGCCTGCCGACCAGCGGGTGGTGAGGACGGCGGCCGCACCGGCGCTTTCCAGGGCCGCACCGGCCCCCCGTCCGGCCCGGCCCATGCGGGCCTGCCAGGCCCGCTGCGCCTCGGTCCGGGCAGCCTTCATCCGTTCAACCGATTCGGGACGGGCCAGCTTCTCCCAGTTCTCGTCGGGGCGGCAGGTGGGTTCGGGAGCGGAGATCATCACGAACTTGCCCCTGGCCTGCGGCAGCCAGGTCTTGAACTGGGCCTCGGTCGCGACGTCGGGGAAGAGCACCACGTCACCTTCAACCGGGCCTTTGGTTCCCGGGCTCCACGCCAGGATGAGCCCTTCCAGGGAGCGCACCCGCGGGGCGATCAGGTCGATGTGGGTGTAGCCGCGGGTCCAGCCGCGCCAGGTGCCGAAGTTCTCCTTCCGGACCGGGATGCCCCACTGCTGGTACTTCGATGCCACCCAGTCGATCGCCGAGAGGTGGCCTGGTGAGCCGGTGAGCCGGGGGCCGATCGAGTCCATCAGGACCTGGGCCAGGGAGGCGACCTGACTCCGGTCAGTCATCCCTTCGTCCCAGATCTTCCGGAGGACGGGGTCGTTGGTCGGGAAGGTCTGGGCGGCGACGGGAGCCGCCACGCCGCCGAGGACGCTGGCGGTGAGGAGGAAGCGGGTCAGCAACATCGGCAACTCCGAAGTGGAAGGCGGGCACGAATCGGTCCGGCAACTGCTTTCACGCCGAAAGCTATCGCGGGAGAGTACGAAGGGAAGTTCTCGTCTGTGGGGTCGAAGGTCAGGGCACCGTGATCAGGATTGAGGTGACGGTGGCGAGAACCCCCGACTCGAATCGGATGTTGTAGGTGCCGGCGGCGCTGATGGAGAGATCGGTGAAGGTGGAAACTCCGCTGACGGTGTTCTGCAATACGGTGCCGCCGAGTGTCGCGGGTCCCCCGGACACCGTTTCCAGGTTGGCCGTTATCCCGACGCCATCGGTGGTCACGGTGTTTCCGCCGCTGTCCACCAGACGGATAACGGGCTGCGGATTGAAAGCCACGCCCGCCGCGGGCCCGGCCTCGGGCTGAGTGGTGATCGCCAGCGCGGTCGCGACACCGGCTGAGAGCGTGATGTCGGTCGAGGTGGCGCTCCCCGTTCCGGCAGTGAACTGGATCGAGTAGGTCCCGATGGTGCCGACGATATCGAGATCACCGAACGTGGCTTGGCCCGATCCGTCGGTGATCACCGACAGCGTCCCATTCAGGGTCCCGGTCCCGGCGCCGGTGGCCAGCGCTGCGGTGACGTTGGTGCCGGTGATCAGGTTGGTCGAGGCGTCCCGCACCTCGACCACTGGGGATGGACTGAGGGGCACGGCGTTGGTTGCGGCTCCCGGCGGCTGGGTCAGGATAGTGACAGAAGCAGCCGCGCCAGGCGTCAGGTTGAATGATGCCGAGGTCACCGGGGTGAGCGGGGCCGCGGTGAACTGGAGTGTATGTGCGCCCACAATGCCGGTCAGGATCAGGTCGGTAAAGGTGGCCACCCCGCTTGCGTTGGTGACGGCGTCCGTTGTGCCGGTGAGGGTTGCGGTACCGCCGAGCCGGGCCGCTGAGACGGTGGCGCCGGCCGAGTCAACCGCGTTTCCGACGCTGTCGCGGAGCTGGACCACCGGCTGGGGGTTCAGCAAGGTACCGTTGACCGCGCTGATCGCGCCGGGCTCGGTGGTCAGACTCAGTTTGGTGGCCGGTCCTGCGGTCAACCCGACGGAGCCGGAGGTGACAGGGGTGGCGACTCCGGTGCCGGTAAAGGTGATGGTGTAGGGGCCGACCAGCCCGTGCAGGGTGAGGCCGCTGAAAGTGGCTAGCCCCGTCCCATCGGTCGTGGCGGTGGCGCCAGTGATCGCTGGGCTGCCGCCGGGACTGGACGCAATGGTGGCGGTGACCAGAACCCCACCGGTAGTCACCGGGTTGTTGCCGGTGTCACGAAGCTGAACCGTGGGCTGGGTCCCCAGCGCGATGGTACTCCGGCCTCCACTCGGGGGGGTTTCCAGCGAGAGCTTGGTTGCCGCTCCGGCAGTTAGGACGATGTCGCCGGAGGTTGCCGTGCCGGCGACCCCGGTGCCGGTAAAGGTGAGGGTGTACGTCCCGACCGTTCCCGTGATCGCCAGCCCGGCGAAGGTCGCCAGACCCGCACCGTTCGTGATGGCCGTGGCGCTGGTCAGCGAGCCACCAACCGGGCCGCTGGCGATGGTGGCGGTGACGGTGACCCCCGCCTGGCTGACCGGGTTCGACGACGCGTCCCGAAGCTGAATCGCCGGCTGGGTCGTGAGGGCAATCCCGCTCTGGGCCGCCGCGGCCGGGGCAGTGGTGATGGTCACAGTGTCGGCCGCCCCGGCGGTAGTGGTCACCGCTGTGGACGTGACCCCGGTCAGGATCCCTGAAGTGAAGGCGAGGGTCCGGGCGCCGATGGTCCCGGTGATCGTGAGATCATTGAACGTCGCGATCCCGGTGGCATCCGTGTTCTGACTCAGGGTCCCGCCCAGAGTGGCACCGGGGTCGCTCCCGGCGCCGAAGGCCACCGCGACGGGGGTTCCCGCCGTCAACACGTTGTTACCGCTGACGTCCCGGAGCCGGACGGACGGATTGGGAGTGATGATCGCCCCGTTGGCGATGGTGGCGGGCGGCTGTTGCACCATGGCCAGTTGGGTCGGGGCGCCGGGCGTCACGGTCACGGTGTCCGACTCTACCGGGGTTAGCCCAGCGGCGCTGAAGGTCAGGGTGCGGCCACCGACAAGGCCGGTCAGTTGAAGATCCGTGAAGGTCGCTGCTCCCGTTCCACCAATGGTGAGGGCGGTGAGGGTAATACCGAGGGTACCGGTCCCAGGCGGGGTGATGGCCGCGGTGATCGTGGCGCCCGCCGAGTCGAGCGGGTTGTTGGCCGAATCCAGGAGCTGGATGACCGGTTGGACCGCGAACGGTGCGGCGTTGACCACCGAGGGACTTGGCTGGGTGGTGATCCCGAGTTTGGTCGCCGGACCGGCGCTGAGCGTGATCCCGGTGGAACTGACAGTCGGAGGCCCCGCCGCGCTGAAGTCGAGGCTCTTGGCGCCCGCCGGACCGCTGAGCGAGAGCCCGGTGAAGGTGACTTGTCCGCTACCGTCGCTCGGGCCGCTCGTGGTGCCGCCCAGTGAACCGCCACCCACCAGCGCCGCCGTGACCGTTGTGCCCGTGACCGGATTGAGAGCACCATCTCTGACCGTGACCACCGGGACCTGGGCCAGGGGCAGGGAACTCCGCGCCGTCCCGGAGGGCTGAGTCGTGATGGTGAGCATCGCCGCGGCACCGGCACTCAGGACGATGTCACCTGAAATGGCCGCTTTCAGCACCCCGCTATTGAACTGCAGGGTGTAGGTCCCGACCGTGCCGGTGATGGCCAGGCCGGCGAAGGTCGCCAGACCCGCCCCGCTCGTGATGGCCGTGGCGCTGGTCAGCGAGCCACCACCCGGGCCGCTGGCAATGGTGGCGGTGACCGTGACTCCCGCCTGGCTGACCGGGTTCGACGACGCGTCCCGGAGCTGGATCGCCGGCTGGGTCGTGACGGCAATCCCGCTCTGGGCCGCCGCGGCAGGTGGCGTGGTGATCGTCAGGGTGTCGGCCGCCCCAGCTGTCACCGTGAAGGCGCTTGAGGTGGCACTGGGGGCCAATCCCGCCGCGTCGAACCGCAGAGTGTGCGGGCCCGCTGGGCCGGTGAGCACCAGGTTGGTGAAGGCCGCGATGCCGCTCGCGTTGGTCAGCACCGGTGTGGTTCCGCTGAGGACGGCCGCGCCCGAGGCCACCACCGCCTCGATGCTGACTCCGGCGGAATCCACCGTGTTGCCCGCGCCGTCCACCAGCCGCACCACGGGCTGGGCATCAATCGGTGCGCCGCTCACCGCCGAGAGGTTGCCGGGCTGAGTGGTAATTGTGTCCCGAGCAGCGGGCCCTGCGCTGACCGTGACGATATCGGCGGAAGTGAATCCGGTGAGGCCCGCCGAGACGAACCCGAGGGTCCTCGGGCCGATGAGTCCGGTGATCGAGAGCGTGGTGAAAATGGCCTGACCAGAGCCGTTGGTGAGTACGCTCGTGCCCCCGCTGATGCCGGCTCCGCCGGTCGCGACCGCGGCAGACACGGTGGTACCTGCCTCGCTCGCGAAATTGCCGCTTTCGTCTACCAGTTGGAGCACCGGCTGCTGCGCAAAGGGCAGACTGGACCGGGCGGTGGCGGAGTACGTCGTGGTCACCTGCAGGGCCTTGGCGGGCCCGGCGACCACATCCACGGTATCAGACTCGATGCTCACATAGCCGCCCGCCGCGAAGATGAGAGTCCGCTTGCCGCCGTCCCGGTAATCCGGAGGTTGGTGAAAGTGGCCACTCCGCTGGCGTTGGTAACGGCGGTCGAGGTCCACTCAGGGCCGGCCCCCCTGACAACGAGCGAAACCAGGACGGTGACCCCGCCCAGTGCCACCGGGTTGTCGGCCGCATCCCGCAGTTGAATGACCGGCTGGACCGGGAAGTCCACCCCGTTCTGGGCCGTCGCAGAGGGTTGGGTGGTGATGCTCAGCTTGCTCGGCGCGCCGGCGCCGAGTCCGATCGTGGTGGAGACGGTGTCGGTGAGCCCGGCAGCAGTGAACCGCAGTGTGAAGTTCCCACTGGTACCCGTCAGGGCCAGGTTGGTGTAGCTCGGACCGGCCGGTTCCGTCGGTCAGCACCAGCGTCGCGCCATCCAGGGTCGCCCCCGCCCCGGCGGCGATCGCCGCGGTCACTGGAGTGCCAGCCTGGCTCACGTTGTTCCCGGCGGCGTCCAGAATCTGAATGATCGGTTGCTGCGCGAAGGGTACTCCGCTTGAGGCGGTGGGCGACGGCTGCACCGTGATCCCCAGTCTGGCCGCCACCCCGGCGCTCAGGACGATGGTGTTGGAGGTGACGCTGGGCAGCCCGGGTTCGTCGAACCGGAGGGTGTAGTTCCCTACCGTCCCGGAAATCACCAGGTTGGTGAAGGTGGCCACCCCGGAAGCGTTGGTCGTTGCCGTCACCGTCCGCCTGGGTTCCCGCCGGGCTGCCCACCCCGATCACGGCCGTGATGACCCGCCCCGCCTCGGCGACCGGATTGCGCTGGCGTCCCGAAGCTGAATCACCGGTTGGGTCGCAACGCCACCCCGCTCTGGGCCGTGGCCGAGGGCTGCGTGGTGATCGTCATCTGGGTCGCGCTGCCGGCGGTGAGGGTCACCGTAGTCGAGGTCGCCGCGTCCAGCGCCCCCGAGGTGAAGATCCAGCGTCCTGGCCCCGGCCGAACCGGTGATGCTCAGGTCAGTGAACACCGCCTGACCGGAGCCGTTGGTCGCCACCGCCGCGGTGCCGCCGAGAGTGCCGGGGCCCGTTGGTGATGGCCAACCGACGCTGACCGCCGCGCAGGCTGACGTTGTTGCCGCTGACGTCCCGGAGCTGCACCATCGGCTGCTGGGCGAACGCCACTCCACTCTGGGCCGTCGTCGAGGGCTGGGTCGTGATTGCGAGCTGTGTCTGGGGCCCCGGCGTGATGTTCACTCCCGCGCTGGTGGTGGGTGTCAGGGGTCCGGCGCTGAATGACAGGGTACGGACCCCGATTGTGCCACGGTAATCGCCAGGTCGCGAAGGTGGCCGTACCATCGGCGCTGGTGGTAGCCGTGAGCAGTCCCACCGAGCATCCCGGCCCCGGTTGCGATCGCCGCAGTGACGAACCGTCCCGGCCTGCGCCACCGGATTTCCGGCGCCATCCTCCAGTCTGACGACCGGCTGCTGCGGGAACACCATCGTGTTCTGGACCGACGCCGACGGCTGGGTGACCATCGCGACCCGGGCGGCCGGCCCGGCGCTCAGGGTAATCGTGCCCGAGATGGCGGGGGTGAGGCCGGCGGCCGTGAAGGTGAGTGTCCGGTCACCCACCAGCCCGGTGATCCGCAGGTCCGTGAAGGTCGCCACGCCACCTGCGTCGGTCAGCACGGCCACCGTGCCGCCCAGCGTCCCGGTCCCCGGGGCCGTGATCGTGGCGGTCACCATGACCCCGGCCTGCGCCACCACGTTGTTCGCCGCGTCGCGCAGCTGGATGACCGGCTGGGTCCCGAAGACCACGCCGCTCTGCGCCGCGGCGGACGGCTGGGTGGTGATCGTCAACTGGGTCGGCACCCCGGCGCCGAGCCCGATGATCCCGGAGGTGACCACCCCGAGCCCCGGCGCGCTGAACCCGATCGAATAGGTGCCTGCCCCGCCGGTGATCGCCAGATCAGTGAAGGTGGCCAAGCCCGTCCCGTTGGTCAGCGCGGTCAAGGTGCCACCCAGAGTGCCAGCCCCGGTCGCCAGCACTGCGGTGATGGTCACCCCGATCTGGGCCACCGGGTTGCCACCGAGGTCCACGACCTGGATCGCCGGCTGCCGCGGGAAGGCGACGCCGCTGGTCGCCGAGCTCGATGGCTGGGTGGCGATCGCCAGGCCGCTGGCGGGGCCGGCCCCCAGGAGAATGGGATCGGAGAGCACCTCCACCAGACCGGTGGCGGCGAAGTTCAGGACGTAGGGCCCGGCGAATCCGTTGAGCACCAGCCCGCTGAACCCCGCCACCCCGCTGGCGTCGGTCAGCACCGTGGTGGTGCCGCCCAGCACGCCGGTGCCGGAGGCGATGGTGACGGTGACCGCGACCCCGGCCTGATTGACCGGATTGCCATTGCCGTCCAGCAGTCGAACCGACGGCTGCTGAGCCAGGATCACCCCGACGGTCGCCGCCGCCGAGGGCTGGATGACCATCGCCAGTCGGGTGGCCGCGCCCGCCCCGAGCGCGATCGGGTCCGAGGTGACGCCGGTGAGTCCGGGGCCGCTGAAGTTCAGGGTGTACGGCCCGGCCACCCCGGAGATCGCGAGCCCGGCGAAGCTGGCGCGCCCGCTTGCGTTGGTCGCCACCGTCGCGGTGCCGCCCAGGACACCGGGCGCGGAAACCGCCACGGTGACCAGGACACCGGCCTGGGTGACCGGGTTGCCGCTTCCGTCGCGGAGCTCGGCCACAGGCTGGGTGGGAAGGGCGACGCCGCTCTGTGCCGCTGGGGATGGCTGCGTGATGATCGCCAGCTGGGTGGCGGTTCCCGCCCCCAGCGTGACCGGGTCCGAGACCACCGCCGTCAGCCCGGTTCCCGCAAACCGGAGGGCATACGGTCCCGATGGCCCGGTGATCGACAGGTTGGTGAACGTCACGACGCCACTGGCATTGCTCAGGACCGTGACGGTGCCGCCCAGGGTGCCCGTCCCCGAGGCCAGGCTGGCGGTGATCGCCACGCCGGCCGCCGCCGCAGGATTGCCGAGTCCATCCCTGAGCTGGACGATCGGCTGCCGGGCCAACGCGGCTCCGCTGGTCGCCGCGGCCGAGGGCTGGGTGGCAATCGTGATCGCCGCCGGGGCGGCACTGGTGATGTTGAAGGGGTTGCTCAGGGTCGGGGAGAGGGGGATCGCCGAGGCGCCCAGCAGGTACCCGATGGCGGCCTTGTCGAGGACCAGGGTCGGGAAGCTGGCCACCCCATTGACGGCGTTGACCGTGGTGGTGCCGCCGAGGGTGCCCCCCCCCGGGTTGGTACTCAGGGCCAGGCTGATCGCGGTGGTGGCCCCGGCCACCGTGTTTCCGATGTCGTCCTGCACCGCCACCTGCACGGCCGGATTGAGGGCCTGGCCCGCGATACCGTCGGGGGGATGGGTCAGGAATCCGAGCCGGCTTGCCGGCCGGGCGCCCACGGTGATCAGGGCGGTCCCCGCCTTGCCCTCCGAGCTGGCGGTGATGGAGACCGGACCGCCCGGGGATACCCCGACCACCATGCCCTGCGTGGTCACCGAGGCAACCCCCTGCGCGGCGCTGCTCCACGCTACCGGCCGACCGGTCAGGATCTCGCCACCGGCTCCGCGCACGGTGGCCGCGAGCTGCACGGCGCCCCCCACCAGAATCCCGGCCTCCGGCGGATCCACCGTGACAGTCGATACCGGTACAGCGGTGATGGTGACCGACACCGCCCCGGTCCGCCCGTCGATCGTCGCGGTGATCGTGACCGGCCCGCCGATCTGGACCCCGGTGACCACTCCGGCGGTGGAGACGCTCGCCACTCCGGGGTCGTTGGAGGACCAGGTGACGGTCCGGTTCGGGACCCCGATCCCGCTCGAGGTGCGACCGGTGGCCGTCAGCTGCAGGACCTGGCCGACGATGATGCTCCCCCCGGCCGGTGAGATCGAAACCGAGGATACCACCAGCACATCGGACGGGCCGGTGCTGTCAGCACAGGCCGCGCCCGCCAGGATCGCCAGCAGGCGAACGAGACGAAGCCGACGACTGGTCATTCGGGATTCAGAGGCCGATGCTCAGCCCCGCCCGGGCGAGCAGGAACCCGGCCCAGATCTTGGTGGCTCCCGATGCCGGGGTGTAGCGGGTCGAGAAGTACTGAGAGCCCAGATCGATGGACAGCCGGCTGCCGACCGCGAACAGCAGTCCTCCGCCGCCCCCCAGGGCGGGCTCTGCGGTCTGGTCCGGACAATCTGGCTTTGGCCTGCATTGCAGGGTCCCGATGCCTGCCCGGCCGGCCAGGTAGAGGGCCACCGTGCTGCCGGCAGTCACCACGTACCGCGGCTCCAGAAACAGCACCGGCACCGCCGCGCTGAAATCCGCAGTGCTCAGCTTGTACACCACACTCCGCTGGTATCCCGCCCCCAGCGAGAACCGGGAGAAGGTGTAGCGCAGCTGGGCTTCCCAGCCCAGTCGGGTATCGTTCTCGAAGGCGCTCGATTCGGAGGTCGGGAACACCATCGCACCGGATCCCTGGATCGAAAGCCGTTGCAACGACTGCGCGGCCGCCGGGGCGGCCAGGGCCATGGCGAGCAGCAACAGGGTCGAACCTCTGGTACAGAATTGCATGCACTCTCCTCGGCGCCAGGGGCGCGGAGTCTACGGGAACTGTTGCAGGAGCCGGATGCCGGTAAGCCGCCATTCGGATCCGATCCGCCGGACCGTCCCGGTAAACCGGGCCACCTTCCGGCGCTCGACCCCGAAGTTAGCCCGCCATCGCACGGTGACGCCAAACGAGGCGTCAGCCACTCCTCCTTCGCCCAGGACCACTTCCTCCAGCGCACCGGGTCCGGCACTCGATTCGTTGACCCGGAGGTGGCTGAGAAAGCGGTTCTTCCACCCATCGTTCCCGGTCCACGAGAACAGGGTCGCGATCCCGTCGATCTGCTTGCTGTTGATCGCGCTGACCAGTCGGTCCCGGGCCGAGGCAATCAGGCCAGCTGCCGCGGCCCGGTCTGCCGCCAGGTCCCGGGGTGCCTCCCTTGGCGCGGTGTCCTCCCGGGCGGGCTCCGGCCTGACCGGGGTGGTTGAGGGCGGAGTCGCGGTGCTCTGCGGTCGCTCCTGGACGGGAGTCTGCCCGGGCGCCTGTGCCGCTGGTGTGGCAGGCACTGGCGTGGACTGCCGCGCGCCGGTGGTGACCTGGGAACTGGTATCGCGCCTGGCCGCCGCCAGCAGGCCGCTTCGAGGCGTCGGGTCCGCCGCCGGCCGAGCCGGTGGCCGGGGCGCCGGGCGGGTGTCCGCTGGCGCGCCGGCAGCGGACGGCACCGCCAGGGTCAGGGTCGCGGTGTCCGACGGGACTTCGCTGGACACGCTGTCCGGCCGAGGGCCCAGCGCTTCAAACACCGGCGCGAGGAGGACGAAGGTCGGCTGCCCGGTCGATTCCTCGACCCCGATCAGAAACCACGCCATGCTCGCCAGGGTAATCGCGCCCGCTCCAGCCACCCCACGGAGACTGGTCCGCTTGGCCCGTTCCATCGCCGCCGAGCGCTCCTGCTCGATATACTGGAGCCGATAGTTGAATCGCACCGCCGGCAGTTGGCCACCGCCGGGGTCGGAGCTTCCGGTCCCCCCCTCCTTTTCGGTCGGAATCAGCCACATCGGTGGCGCGAGATGCTGGTGCCGCTCCCGCTGCCGAGCCCGACCGTAGCGGAGCGAGTAGAGCAGCAGGAGCACGATCCCGAGCGCGGCGATGACGAGCGGGGCTACCGCCTGCCAGACGAACGGTTCCTGCCTCCGGACCTCATCCAGCAGCAGCGAGCCTTCATACAACAGCTCCGGCGCCAGCTTCACGGTGACCTGGAACGGTCCGCTCGTTTCGGGGAGGTCCGTGGTCCGGATCAGGACTCCGGTCGGGTCGCTGCCGTCGAACAGCCGGTAAAACCCCTGGCGTGACACGGCGGTCGCTCCCCGGAGTTCCAGGACCTCTCCGTCAATCCGGAAGTTTCGGTCCTGGAACTCCTGGGGGGCCGACTTGACCCGGGCAATCCACTCCTGGCCCGCGGCGGGTGTCGCGGTTCCGGCCAGCAGGCCGAGCAGGGGGAGGATCAGGTTCGGGCGCATCAAGGGGGAAACTACCCCCCATTGGGGCCCGCCACTACCTCCCGGGGCACTCCGGCGCCGGCCCCGCCGGGGTCCGCCCCCGACCGGGTCTTCCCCCCGGATTACTATTGGCTCATGCCCAGCTACGAACTGTCCACCCCCACCCTCCTGGTCGATCTCGACATCATGGAGCGGAACCTCCATCGGATGAGCGCGTGGGCCGCCGAACATCGGATTGGCCTCCGGCCTCACGTCAAGACCCACAAGTCGCCGGTGATCGCCGCCCGGCAACTCCGGCACGGGGCCCTCGGGCTGACCTGTGCCACCCCCCGGGAAGCCGAAGTGATGGCCCAGGTGTCCTCCGAGCTGCTGCTCGCCTATCCGCCTGTGGGAGGAGACCGCGCCCGGCGGCTGGCCGAGCTGCCGACCCACGTGCGTCCGATGGTCGGGCTCGACTCCGCCGAAGCGATCGACCTGGCAGGAGCCGCCGCCCTGGCGGCGAACCGGAACATCAGGGTGCTGGTGGAACTGGATCTCGGCATGGGGCGGGTGGGGGTCGCGAGCCCGGAGGAGGCGGTCGCGCTGGCCCGCCTCGCCGATCGGCACGAGGCCCTCGAGTTTGCCGGGGTCATGTTCTACCCCGGGCATCTCCGGCAGCCGGGCCCGGCGCTGGACGCCGGGCTGCAGCGGCTCGGGCTGGATCTGGGGGTCCGCTTGGAGGCGCTCCGGACCGCCGGGCTCGAACCAGGGATCGTCAGCGGCGGGTCGACCCCGACCGCCTGGCAGAGCCATCGCCTTCCCGGGCTCACCGAAGTGCGCCCCGGCACGTACGTCTACAACGATCGCTCGACGGTGGCGGCCGGGGCGTGCGATCGGGAGGATTGTGCGCTGACGGTGCTGGCAACGGTCGTGAGCACCGCGGTGGCGGGCCAGGCGGTGATCGATGCCGGTTCCAAGGCGCTGGCCCGCGAGCCGAGGAGCGGGGATCCCGCGGCGGGCTTTGGCGAGTTGCTGGACCGGCCGGAGGTGGTGGTCCGCGCCATGTCCGAGGAACACGGGATCCTCGACCTGAGCCGCACCGTCTGGCGGCCCACCGTGGGCGATCAGGTGCAGGTCATCCCCGATCACGTCTGTGTCGCCGTGCACCTGCACGAGCGGGTGCACGGCGTTCGCGATGGCACCCTCGAGACGACCTGGATGGTCGAGGCCCGCGGGCGCCTCCCGGCCTAGGGCCTGGGCCGGGCCCGGAACTCCTGGTACAACTCGGTGTGGCGGTCGGTCATCTGGATCGCCACCCCGCGAATGAAGACCTGGCGAACCTCGGTGCGGACATCCAGCGGATCGCCAGTCGTCAGCTGCAGGTTGGCCACCTTGCCGGGCTCGATGCTGCCCAGCCGGTCTCCCACGCCCCAGATTCGCGACGGGTTGATGGTCAACGCGCGGATCGCTTCCTCGGCATCCATCCCGTAGGCGACGGCGAGCGCCGCGTTGTAGGGCAGGTTCCGCGCTTCGGCCGCGTCGTTGGTCCGGAACGCCACCAGCACGCCGGCCTTGGCCAGAACACCCGGGTTGGCGTAGATCATGTCGTACGGGTCCTCGTCACTCGGGCTGCTGGTGAGCGGCCCCAGGATGACCGGGATCTTCCGCTCGGCCAGCAGGTCGGCGACCGCCCATCCCTCGTTTGCCCCCGCCAGAATCGGCTTGAGCTTGAACGAGTCCGCCAAGGCGATGGCGCCCCGGATCTCGGCCGCGGTCGACACTTCGATGACGACCGGAAGCCGCCCCTCGATGACCGGCACCATGGCCTCCATCTCCAGCTCCATCCGGGGGAGCTTCTGGCCGGCGGCGGCCATCCGGGCCCGGGTGGCGGCATAGGTCTGGGCCCGGGTCAGATACTCCCGGAGCTCAGTCAGCTGGCGGCTGACCTGCTCAGCCCCTCCCTCCGGTGTGGCGCGCTGTCCGAACCGGCCCCCGGCCGTCCGGGGGTAGTTCACCGACATGGCCAGATGAGGTACCACCGCCATCTCGTCGCTGGTCCAGCCGGCCAGGTCGATCAGGGCGGCCATGCCGCTGATCAAGCCGCCATCCGCCGCCGTCATCGCCGTGGTGATGCCGTTGACCCGGGTGACCGGGATCAGTTCCGAATGGGGGTTGACCGCCGAGAGGATGACATTGTGCGGGTTGAAGGTGCCGAGTTCCCGGGTGTCATTGCCGCCGGGGACGGAGCCGATCTCCTGCAGTCCAAGTTGGGTGCCGGAGTTGATCAGCCCCGGGTAGAGGAAGAGGCCGCGTCCGTCGATGACCGTGGCCCCGGGCGGCACCGCGAGTCCGCGCCCGACCGCCTCAATGCGCTCGCCCCGGAGGAGGACATCGCCACCGGGCACCTGGGCGCCCACCACGGGCACCACCGTGGCACCCTGGATGAGCACCACCCGCTCGGCCTGGGCCGTCAGCGGCGTGTGGCCTGCCAGGAGCAGGGCGCCGGTCAGCAGCAGGGCGCGGGTCACTGGGCACCTCCATCGGTCGCGGGGCGGCCCCGCAGTTTGAGTTGCGCCATCAGCTTCTCGAGAGTCGGGGCCGTCTGCCGGTCGAAGAACTTCCGGCCGTCAATCAGGGTCATCTCGACCCGGGCCGCCGGCGAGAAGGGATGGGCGTTGAAGATGGCCAGGTCGGCGTCCTTGCCCACCTCGATCGACCCGACCCGCCCGTCGATACCCAACTGCCAGGCGGCGTTGAGGGTGATCATCTTGAGCGCCTCTTCCTCGGAGGCCCCGCCGTACTTGATGGCCTTGGCCGCCTCCTGATAGAGTCGCCGGGCCCGTTCGTCGGAGTCGGAGTTGATGGTGACCCGGACCCCACGCTCGGCCATCAGGGCGGCGTTGAAGGGGATGGCGTCCCAGGCTTCCAGCTTGTAGGCCCAGCTGTCCGCGAAGGTGGAGGCCCCGGCCCCCGAGGCGACGATCTCGTCCGCCACCTTGTAGCCCTCCAGCACGTGCTGGAGACTGGACACCCTGAACCCGAAGTCCCTGGCCACCCGGAGCAGCATGAGGATCTCATCGCTCCGGTAGCTGTGCGCGTGGACCAGTCGCTTGCCGTCGAGGATCTCGACCAGGGCATCGAGCTCGATGTCCCGTCGCGGCGGGATCGGTTCGAGCTCACCGCGCTTCCGCGCCGCCAGCGCCGTCCGATAGCCGGCCCACTCGGTCCGGTACTCGGTGGCCCGGGTGAATCGCTCGCGGAGGAACTGCTCCACGCCCATCCGGGTAAAGGGGTAGCGCCGTTCGGTCCCGGGCGGCGGACTGCCATTGGTCCGGCGGACGTTCTCACCCAGGGCAAATTTGATCCCGGGCGGCGCACCGGCCATCAGCATGCTGTCCACCGGGAGGCCCCAGCGGAGCTTGACCACCGCGTTCTGGCCGCCGATCGCGTTGGCCGATCCGTGCAGCACGTTGAGGGCGGTGACCCCGCCGGCCAGCTGGCGGAAGACGCTCGCTCCGTCCTGCCGGAGCACGTCCTCGATCCGCACCATCGCGGTGCTGGAGAGGGTGCCCTCGTTGATCGCTTCTGCCATGCTGTGCGAGTGGGCGTCGATGATCCCCGGGGTGACGTACCGGCCGGTGCCATCGATGATCTCCGCGCCGGCGGGCACCGTCACGTTCGCTCCCACCGCGAGGATCTTGCCGTCCCGGATCAGGATGGTGCCCTTTTCGATCGTGCCGTGCGACGCGGTCATCACCGTGGCGTTGGTAATCGCCACCACCCGCGGGGCGGCCGGGGTGGGGATGGCCAGGGGACCCGCAGCCGGATCCCAGCCGCCGGTCTGCTGCGCCGCCAACGGGGCCGCGAGGAGCAGGAAGATCAGACTCCGGGTCATGGCCGCTTCTCCCCGCTGAACGTGAATGATCCGAAGGCGCCCGCGGTGACGGTTCCGCTGATCCGGTTGCCGTCCACCTCGCCGACGTAGCTGATGTCAAAGGCCTGACCGCCGAAGTTGAGGGACACCGACCAGCTGAACCGGCGTCCCTGGACCCGGCCGTTGTCGATCGGATTGGACCCCATCATCTCGCTCGTCATGGTGCCGGTCACCCCGCTGCCGTCCTGGGTCACCGTCAGGGTCGATTCCATCGCCCCCTGGGGGGAGCTTGCGGTGATGGTCCAGGTTCCCGCCACCGCGGCCGGCGCGGCGGCTCCCGCGGCCCCGCCGCCCGCTCCTCGCGCGCCGTTGGCGCGGGCCGGCGCCTTGGCGGCCACCTCGAAACGCGCGCCGTCGACGAAGACCATGCTGATCTGCGCCGAGTCGCTGAGCAGGGGCCCGGCACTCACCACCAGGTTGGCGATCTTGCCGGCCTCGATGCTGCCCAGGGCACCGGCCACGCCGGCCACTTCGGCCGCCCGAATGGTCGCTCCGGCCAGTGCGGCGTCGGCTGGAAGTCCCGCCGCGATCGCCTTGCGCAGGTTGCTGACGAACTCCGCCCCGCGAGTGCCGCCCGAGGCCAGGGCATAGCGGGCTCCGGCGGCATGCACGGCCGCCGGATTCCGTTCGATCACTTTGGTGGCGGCCTCCTGGCGGACCGTGCTGTCGGCCGGGTCTGTGGGGATCCCGGCGGCATAGCGCCAGCCGGTCACCTGGTTGGGCCGCGGGAAGTTGACGGCGACCACCAGCTGATGGGTCTTGATCGCATCCAGCGCGCGCCAGGCCTCGACCGCCCCGACGATCGTGAGGTTGAGGTGGTGCTCCTCCCCCAGCCGGACCGCCCGGCGGATCTCGTTCTCGTTTCCGGCGTCCACGAAGACCGGCATCTTTCCCTGAACCGCCGGGACCAGGGCCTCGAGCTTCGCATCGTGCTCCGGCCGGGTTGCCCCCCGGGGATCGGCGTCCCACCGGGCCATGAGCAGCCCGTACCGGGTGGCATCGAACAGGGTCTGCCGCTGGGCGGCGATCACTCCCATCAGCGAGCCCGGGTACTCCCCCCGGCCGACCCCCTGGTACCCGAGGTGGGTGGCGACCGGGGACCGCACCACTGCCTTGTCGTCGAGGCTCTCGCGCATGTTGACCAGGGCCGACTGGCCCCGGAACATCCCCCGGTCGGGAGCGACCAGGGCGGTCGTCACCCCGGCTTCGCGCGAGGCCTTCAGGGCATCGACCGCACCGGTCAGTTCACCCGCCACCATCCGGTCGGACTGGAACCCCGGGGTGCCGGCCCCACCCCGACCTTGCCCGGGCGCTGTACTGGCGGCGGGGGCCGGGGGGATGCCCAGGGTCGAGGTGAGGTCGATCAACCCGGGGGTGACGGTCCGGCCCCCGAGATCGATGACCACCGCGAGCGCCGGGACCGGCACCTGGGCACCGACGGCCGTGATCAGGCCGTCCCGGATGATGATCGTTCCTCGCTCGATCACCCCGCGGGTGACCGTTTCGATCCGGGCGTTGGTCAGGGCCCAGGTCGAGGACTGGGCCGGGAGCGGGACGGCCCAGCCGGCGAGCAACAGCAGCGGGAGACCGTGGCGGGGACGCAATCGGACCATGGGGTGCTCCTTGGAACGGACCACGGGGGGGTTGAAAACGGACCGGGAATGTATCTCTCCCTACGTTCAACGGATACCCTCCGTTGATCGTACTTCAGCCGACCCTCATTCTCATCCCATTGGCCCTTCAGGAACCCGGATTATTCTTCGGCGACCATGCCAACACCTCATCGCGTTCTTCAACTCGCGGTACTCGGCCTGCTGGTGCTCGCTCCGACCAGTGCTGAGGCCATTCCCGCTTTCGCCCGCCGCTACCGGGTCAGCTGTTCCCTGTGCCACAATCCGATTCCCCGGCTGACGGCCTTCGGTGACGCCTTCGCGGGCAACGGCTTCCGCTTTGCCAGCGGTGAAGAGCCAAGCGACACGATCGGCACCGGAGATCCCCTCCTGGCCCTGGCCAACGGTGTCCCCCTGGCGATCCGGCTGGACGCGTATGCGCAATCCTGGAGCGGGGGCAACACGGTCACCGACTTCGGGACGCCGTACATCATCAAGCTGCTCTCCAGCGGCGCCCTGTCGAAGACCCTGTCCTACTACATGTACGTCAACCTCCTGGAGCGGGGCGAGTTCGGCGGGTTCGAGGATGCCATCCTGATCGCCAACGACGTCGGGGGTGCCCCGGTCGACATCTCGGTGGGCCAGTTCCAGGCTTCCGACCCGATGTTCAAGCGGGAACTCCGGCTCTCCTTCGAGGACTACGCCCTCTACCGGACCCGGATCGGCGATGAGCCCGCCAACCTGACCTATGACCGGGGACTCATGATCAACGCCGACCTGCTCGGCTTCGGGGTAGCCGGGATGGTGCTCAATGGCAACGGCATCGGCCCGGTGGACAGCGAACGGAAGTTCGATCAGGACAGCGACAAGACCCTGCTCGGGTATCTGACCCGGGATCTGACCTCCAGCCTGCGGCTGGGCGGGCTCGGGTACTGGGGGCGGAGTCGCTCCGAGGGATACCGCAACACGGTGACCATGGTGGGGGCCGACGGCAGCTGGACGGCCGGGCTGTTCGAGCTCAACGTGCAGTACATCCATCGCGAGGACACCAACCCGCTCTTTGCGGCCAATCCCGTTCGGGTGCAGTCGGACATGGGGCTGGCCGAACTCCTCATCCGGCCGGAAGGCAGCCGGTGGCATGGCTTCGCCTTGTATAATCTGGTGACCGCGGATCGCCCGCTGGTCAACGTCGGGCTGGGGGGGCCGAGCGACGTCCGGCGCTATGAGTCCGCCACCGCCGGTCTCGGGTACCAGGTGCGCCGGAACCTCCGGGCCACTGGGGAAATGATGTGGGACTTTCAGCGGGAGCGGATGCGATGGACTGCCGGTTTCGTTACAGCCTTCTGATCGCCGGTCTGCTGGCGGCGCCTCCCGCGGCCGCCCAGACCCTGCGCGTGCTGCCCCCCGGCGTGACCCCCGACATGGTGACGCAGGGGAAGCAGTTCTTCACCGGGCCGGGACTCTGCCTGGCCTGTCATGGGCCGCTGGGGAAGGGCGGGATTGGCCCCGATCTGACCGACACCGTCTGGCTCCACCCGCAGGTTCTGGACTTCGAGGAGCTGGTCAAGGCGATCACCACCGGGTTTTCCCTGGAGGTGTCCCTGTCCGGCCAGCTCATGCCCCCGCGGGGGGGCTCCAACCTGAAGGACGCCGAGGTCCGGGCCGTGGCGGCCTATGTCTGGACCTTGAGTCGCGGCGGCCCCGGCCGATGAGCCCGTCCGGCGTCATCGGTCGGCTCCCCGGCTAGTATTCAGCGGCCCTCCAACGGAGACAGCATGTCCACCAGCTTCCTCCAGTCGGTCCATGCCTCCTTCGAGCGTGCGGCCCGGCTGACCGCTCATGAACCCAGTCTGCTGGATCACGTCAAGGCCTGCAACGCCCTGGTCCGGTTCGGGTTTCCGATCCGCCGCGACGACGGCACCCTGGAGACCATTGTCGCGTGGCGGGCCCAGCACAGCCATCATCGACTCCCTACCAAGGGAGGCATCCGGTTCGCTCCGGACGTCAATGAGGATGAAGTGGTCGCCCTCGCCTCCCTGATGACCTTCAAGTGCGCCATGGTCGACGTCCCGTTCGGGGGCGCCAAGGGCGGCGTCCGGATCGACCCCCGCAAGTATTCCCTTGGCGAGCTCGAGCGAATCACCCGGCGCTACACCTTCGAGCTGGTCCGGAAGAACTTCATCGGTCCCGGCCTGGACGTTCCGGCCCCCGACTACGGCACCAGTTCCCGGGAAATGGCCTGGATCGCCGACACCTATTCCCAGTTGCGGACCGGGGAACTCGATGCCATGGCCTGCGTCACCGCCAAGCCGGTGGAGCAGGGCGGGATTCACGGCCGCACCGAGGCCACCGGCCGCGGGCTCTTCTTCGGAGTGCGGGAGATCTGTGGCGACCCCACCCTGATGAAAGCAGCCGGGCTCGACACCGGATTGGGGGGCAAGCGGGTGGTGGTTCAGGGGCTGGGCAACGTCGGGTATCACGCCGCCAAGTTCCTGGCCGAGGGCGGGGCCGTGCTGGTCGGCCTGGCCGAACGGGAGGGCGCGATCCATAACGCGGACGGGCTCGACCTCGAGGCGGTCATGGCGCACCGCAAGGCCACCGGCTCGATCCACGATTATCCGGGGGCCGCAAATCTGGCCACCAGCCAGGCGGCCCTCGAGTTGCCGTGCGACATCCTCGTCCCGGCCGCGCTCGAAGGGCAGATCACCGAAGACAACGCCGGCCGGATCGAGGCGAAGATCATTGCCGAAGGGGCCAACGGGCCGACCACGCCAGCCGCCGATGAGATTCTCCACGTGCGGGGCACCCTGGTCATTCCCGACGTCTATATCAACGCCGGCGGGGTGACGGTGAGCTACTTCGAATGGCTCAAGAACCTGTCGCATGTCCGGTTCGGCCGGATGGAGAAGCGGTTCGAGGAAGGGGCCTTCAACCGGATCGTGGCGGCGATCGAGTCGTCCACCGGCAAGGCCATTCCGGACCAGGAGCGGCGCAGCCTGGTGGCCGGGGCCCGCGAGGAGGACCTCGTCAACAGCGGCCTGGAGGAGACGATGATCACCGCCTGGCACCAGATCCGGGAGACCCGGGAGCGGCTGCCGACCGCGGTGGACGCCCGGACGGCCGCGTTCGTCGCGTCCATCGACAAGGTGGCGCGGGCCTACGGCGACCTCGGCATCTTCCCCTGATCGCGGCGGCTTGACGGGCGGCGGCCCGGGACGGTAGGATGCGGCCTCGCCAGAGGTTGTCCCGACCCCCCGGAGGGCCCGATCCGCCTCAAGCCGTTTCTCGCCGTTCGTCCCCGACCCGAGGATGTCGCCCGGGTCGCCGCGCCGCCTTACGACGTGGTTTCACGGGACGAGGCGGCGCAGTTCGCTGAAGGGAACCCGCTCAGCTTTCTGCATGTCGGTCGCTCGGACATAGACCTGCCGCCCGGCACCGATCCATATGATGACCGGGTGTACGACACCGCCCGGGCCAATCTCGACCGGCTGCGCCGGGACGGCGTGCTCCAGGTCGATGCCGATCGGTCCCTTTTCCTCTACGAACTGGTGATGGACGGGCGGGCCCAGGTCGGGGTCGTCGGGTGTGTCCACATCGATGACTATGCATCCGATGTCATCCGCAAGCACGAGAAGACCCGGCCCGACAAGGAAGACGACCGGACCCGGCACATCCTGACCCTCAATGCCCAGGCCGAGCCGGTCTTCCTGACCGTGCCGGACCACCCGGAACTGGCGGGTCTCCTCGCAGCCGGGACCCGGGGCACCCCGCTCTACGACTTCACCGCTGACCGGGTCCGGCACCGGGTCTGGCGGGTGGCTGATCCCGACCCCTGGGTCCGGCTCTTCGGGCAGCTCAAGTCCGCCTACGTCGCCGACGGTCACCATCGATGTGCCTCGGCCTGGCGAGCCGGGGTCGAACGGCGGGCCGCCAACCCGGACCATCGGGGTGACGAGGAGTACAACTGGTTTCTGGCGGTGCTCTTTCCCGCCGGCCAGCTCCGGATTCTTCCCTATCACCGGGTGCTTCGGGATCTGAACGGCATGACGTCCGGACAGTTCCTGGAGCGGCTGCGGGAAGTCGGGACGGTGGTCCCCGCGACCGAGCCGGAGCCGCCGCATTCCGGGAGCTTCGGGGTCTACCTCGACGGCCGCTGGCACCTGCTGGTCCTCGATCCGGCCACGATTTCCGCCGGGGACCCGATCCGGTCCCTCGATGCTGCCCTGCTCGAGGAGCGGGTCCTGGCGCCGCTGCTCGGCGTCGCCGACATCCGGACCGACAAGCGGGTGGACTTTGTCGGAGGCATTCGCGGTCCTGCCGAACTGGCCCGGCGGGTGGACAGCGGGGAGATGGCGATCGCTTTCGCGCTGTATCCGGTCACCGTGGGCCAGCTGATGGCGGTGTCCGACGCCGGGGCCATCATGCCCCCCAAGACCACCTGGTTCGAGCCCAAGCTGCGGAGCGGGCTCTTCCTCCATCTGCTTGACTAGAGGAGAACACCCCGATGCTGAAGGTGCTGGTGGCCGACAAGTTCGAGAAGGTCGGCCTCGACGGACTCAGGGAACTGCAGTGCAATGTGGTGTTCGAGCCCGATCTTCCCGCGGTGGAACTTGCCGGCCGGCTCCGGGAGCTGGATCCCAAGGTGCTCATTGTCCGGAGCAAGAAGGTGCCCGCCGCCGCGCTGGAAGCGGCCGCCGGCCTCAGCCTGGTGATCCGGGCCGGGGCGGGAATCGACAACATCGACGTGGCCGCGGCCTCCCGGCTCGGGGTCTTCGTCAGCAACTGCCCGGGGAAGAACAGCATCGCCGTGGCGGAGCTGGTGCTCGGCCTGATCATGGCCTGCGATCGGCGGATTCCCGATCAGGTGGCGGGCCTTCGGACGGGCAAATGGAACAAGGGTGAGTTCTCCAAGGCGCGCGGACTGCACGGCCGGACCCTGGGCATCATCGGGCTGGGACAGATCGGCCGGGAAATCGCCCGGCGGGCCCAGGCCTTCGGGATGCGGGTGGTGGCCTGGTCCCGGCAGTTGACGGTGGAAGACGCCACCCGGATGGCCATCGGCTACTGCCAGACCCCGCTGGAAGTAGTGCGGCAGAGCGATGTGATCACCCTCAACGTGGCGGGGACTCCCGAGACCGAGCACCTGGCGAACCAGGAGTTCTTCGACGCGATGCAGCCCGGCGCCTACCTGATCAATACCTCGCGCGGCAGCGTGGTCGATGAGGCCGCCGCGGCGGACGCGGTCCGGCGCAAGGGCATCCGGCTCGGACTGGACGTGTACCAGAACGAGCCGTCCGGCGCGACCGGCGAATTCCGGCCCGCCATCGTGGAACTGCCCGGGGTGTACGGCACCCACCATGTCGGGGCCTCCACCGAGCAGGCCCAGGTCGCCATCGCCCATGAGGTGACCCGGATCGTCCAGGAGTTCCAGGCGACCGGTGGGGTGCCCAACTGCGTCAATCGGCTCGCCAAGAGCTCGGCCACCCACGTCCTGTCGGTCCGTCACGAGAACCGCCCCGGCGTGCTGGCCCACGTCTTCAACGTCCTGAGCGACGAGTCGATCAACGTCGAAGAGGTCGAGAACATCATCTACCACGGGGCCTCGGCCACCCTGGCCCGGGTTCACCTGTCCGTCCTGTCCCGCTCCAGAGGCCCTGGCCCGGATCCGGCGCGGCAACACCCACGTCCTCAGCGCCGAAGTCCGGCCCATCGACGGATGACCATGCCCAGCTCAACGACCGAACGCACCGCGAACTTCAGCGCCGGCCCCGGCGCCCTCCCCGAGTCGGTGCTCCGCCAGGCCCAGCAGGACATCTGGGACATCGCCGGGAGCGGGATCGGAATCCTGGAGCACAGCCACCGCGGCAAGGTGTTCGATCGCGTCATCGAGGAGGCGGAGGCGACCTGCCGGCGGGTGGCCGGGATTCCCGACCACTACCGGGTGCTCTTCCTCCAGGGTGGGGCGTCGACCCAGTTCGCCATGGTGCCGATGAACCTCCGGCCGGAAGGCGCCACCGCCGACTACCTGGTGACGGGGGCCTGGTCGCAGAAGGCCTATGAGGAAGCTGCGATGCTGGGCCACGCGCACCTGGTCGCGACCGGCAAGGCGTCCAATTTCTCCCAGTTGCCTACCCCGGGCGACCTGAAGTTCAGCGCCGCGCCGGCGTACCTGCACTTCACCACCAACAACACCATCTTCGGCACCCAGTACCCGACCGAGCCGATCCCCCCGGCGGGCGTCCCGCTGGTGGCCGATGCCTCAAGCGACATCTTCAGCCGTCCGATCGACGTGGCCCGCTACGGCCTGATCTACGCCGGTGCCCAGAAGAATCTGGGTCCCTCCGGAATCACCCTGGTCATCATCCGGGACGATCTGGTGGAGCGGAGTCCGGAGACGCTCCCCACCATGCTCCGGTACCGGACCCACGCCAGGGAGCGGTCGCTCTACAACACCCCGCCGACCTTCGGGATCTACGTGGTCGGCCAGGTGCTCAAGTGGATCGAGGACAGCGGCGGGCTGGTCGCGATGGAGGAGCGCAATCGGGCCAAGGCCGGATTGCTGTACCGAGACCATTGACGCGGGAGAGTTCTACCGCGGCACCGCCCGGGTGTCGGACCGTTCGCAGATGAATGTCTGCTTCCGGACCCCGAGCGAAGAGCTGGACGCGATCTTTGCGAAGGAAGCCACCAGCCGCGGGCTCGACGGGCTCAAGGGACACCGCTCGGTTGGCGGGATGCGGGCCAGCATCTACAACGCCTGCCGCCGGGAGTGGATCGTCGCGCTGGTGGAGTTCATGGAGGAGTTCGAGCGCGCCCACGGCTAGCGGAGCGGCCGGCCCGCCCCCGCCGAGGCCACGGCCCGCTTGACCCGCTGGAGAATGGCGCTCAGCCCCTGAGTTCGCATCATCCCCAGGGTCTCCTCCAGTCCCATGGCATGCAGCAGGTCGTCGGGGATCTCCGCCACCTCGTCTGGCGAGGCCCCGGCCAGGTGGCGGACCAGCAGCGCCACGAACCCGCGCACCGTGGGCGACTCCCGGGGGACTTCCGCGTGCATCGCGACCCCTCCGCCGGCGACCTCGATCCACAGGAACACCGGGGTCTGGCACTCGGGCACCCGGTGGGCCTCCCGATCCGGCTGCCGTTCCAGTTCGGCGGGCAGCGGCGGTAACTTGCGACTCAGATCGAGCAGGGTCTCCAACCGGGTCTGCCGGTCCGCCGATCGGAACCGGTCGATCGCCTTCTCGAGTCTCTCTGGCATCCCCATGCGGAGCAATCTAATGGCCCCCCTGGTCACCCCGGACTGGCTTGCCGCGCGGCTCGGCGACAGCGCGCTGCGGGTGGTCGATGCCTCCTGGCATCTCCCCACGACTGGACGAGATGCCCGAGCCGAGTACCTGGTCGAGCACATCCCCGGGGCGCTGTTCTGGGATCTTGAAGCAATGAGCGCCACGGGCGACCCACGCCCCCACATGATGCCACGGGCCGACCAGTTCGCCGAGGCCCTCGGTGCGCTCGGGATCGGACCCGGCGACCGGGTGGTGGCGTACGACACCAGTGGCACCAACTTCAGCGCCGCGCGCGCCTGGTGGCAGCTTCGAGCGGCTGGCCACCGGGAGGTCGCGGTGCTGGATGGCGGCTTGGGCGGGTGGAAGGCCGCGGGGCTGACCGTGGCCACCGGTGAGGAGCGCCGGCCGGCCACCCACTACCCGACGCCGCCAGCGATCCGGGGATTCCGGTCGAAGCGAGAAGTGCTCGAGTTGCTCGGTCACCCCGAGGCGCAGCTGGTGGATGCCCGATCGGCGGGTCGTTTTGCCGGTCGGGAGCCCGAGCCCCGTCCCGGGGTCCGGGGCGGACACATTCCCGGCAGCCGGAATCTCCCGATCGCCCTGCTGGTGGACGACGAGGGACGCCTGCTGCCCGAGGATCAACTGCGCGCCGCCTTCCGCCAGGCCGGGGTGGATCCGGACCGGCCGGTCGTGGCCTCCTGCGGCTCGGGGGTTTCCGCCTGCGCCATCGTGCTGGTCCTCGAGTGCCTTGGCCACCAGGATCACACCGTGTACGATGGTGCCTGGACCGAATGGGGAAGCGATGCCGACCTGCCGGTGGAGACCGACTAGCGGCCGCACTCCTTCAGTACCCGGCGAGGGTATTCGTGGTACGGCAGGAGCGCCCGCGCCCGCTCCGCGTGCGGGAGACGGACCCGGCAGCTGGCCCCCTGCGCCAGCCGGAGGTGCAGCCGGAAATTCATCGGATCAAATCGCAGTGCCTCCTGGACGGCGGCACGACGTCGATCGTCACGCGTGGCTCGGAGCGCCAACTGCTGACCGGTGCTCTGCAGGACCAGCGCCAGCCCGACCAGCAGCGCGAGGCTGGCCAGGCCCCGGCGCGCCAGGGGAGACAGCTCCCGTTCCACCACCGCCTTGGTTGCCGGGAGCAGGAGGCCAGTCGCGCTCGCCAACAGATAAGCCGGTGCCGCCAGGTGCAGCACCGCATCGAATCCGGCGGTGACCAGCGCGGCCATGATCATCCCCACCAGCATCAGACCCCGACCGGCCTCCTCCGGATCCTCCGAGCGGGTCCGCCGCCAGGAGGTCAGCCAGATGGCCGCTCCCGCGAGCAGGATCCAGAGGGTGCCGGCGATCCCGATCTCGGTGAGGAACGCGACCCAGTCGCTGCTGGGCCACGGGTTGGTCGGGACCGCATCGTAGCCGGCGAAGGCCGGATCCCCCGGCTCGGTCACCCGCGGGTAGTGCACGAACCAGTTGCCCGGTCCCACCCCGAAGACCGGGTCGTCAGGGATCATCTCCACGCTGTTCCGCCATTGCACCAGGCGGCCCTTGCCCGAACCGCTCCGGTAGTCGATCAGGCCGGACACCGTGTCGGTGTATGGGGAGTCCGACTTCCAATCCAGTTGGTTGGGGAGCACCAGCGCCGCCACGATCCCGACCGTGATCGCCAGGATGAGCGCCGCCCGCCGGTTGGGCGCCAGGCTCGCGCGCCAGGGACCGGCCTGCCAGGCGGCGAGCAGCATGACCCCGCCGGCCATCGCCGAAGCCAGCCATGCCGCCCGGGATCGGGTCAGCACGATCAGGCCGATCAGCAGTCCGGCCATCACCAATCCGCCAGCCCGGGCCCACCAGCGCCGACCGGCGATGGCCATGAGCAGCACCATGGGCAGGCCGATCGCCACGAAATGCGCCAGGAAATTCCGATTGCCGAAGGTGCCACCCGGCACCCGCTCTGTCGCGAAAACCGGATGGTTGAGCCCGAACGCCTCGGCCGCGCCGATCAGGGCGGCAACCGCCACCGCCGCGACCATCCCCGCGAGGGCGATCCGGGCCGCCGGGGTGCCGGCGATCCGTTTCCCCATCAGGTAGACCACGAATGCCGAGGTCGCGACGCCCGCCGCCCGCCCGGCGATCCACGGGTTGGTGGCCAGCAGAGTGGACGCCCAGGTCCAGAGCAGGGCCAGCAACAGCAGCAGGTCCACCGGGGTGAGCCGGATTCGGCGCCACCCGGGCAACAGGACGGCGAGTCCGACCAGAGCGGTGCCGTGGAGGACGAGTTCTTTGGGGACCTGATGGCGGTCGAGGTCGAAGAACGCGGACCGGGTGGCGACGAGGGAAATCAGCACCGCCCCGAGACCCAGGGCCGCCCCCAGAATGGCCGGCCCGATTCGCGAGCCCGGAGGCAACCCAGGGTGGTTCGGGGGCGTGGATGGCATCCGCACGGGGGGAGTATAGTCAGGCTAGATTCCGGAACGGAGTTTTGAGGGAGGATGCAGTGGAGTCGCAACCGGGTGACCAGCCCACCACGGCGCTGGTGATCACCGAAGAAGCGATCAGCATTCAGGTCGCGGAACTGAACGACGAACGCACCCCGGACGGCATGGTCTGTCTGGCGACCACCCTCGGGGATCGAGTGGTGGCGCGCTGCGTCGTGTCGCCGGAAGCGGCGGGATACCTCGGGGAAGTCGGGCTCTTCGAGGACCCGGTGCGACTGGCCCTCGCCGCCCAGGAGGCGCCCCCCGGCCTCCAGTGCCGGCTCTTTGCCCTGGTCCAGATTCCCCGCGAGATCCTCGAGGAGGGTGAGGAACCGGAGGAGGAACCGGAGCCCTGGGCGGCCAGTGTCCCCTCGTCCGATTACGAGCGGGTGGTGCAGGATGCGTCTGAGGACGGCGAGGTGTCGGAAGCCGACACGGAAGTGGCCGCGGTCCTCCTGGGCCACGTGGTTCGGTTTTCCCGCGATCGCCGCCACCCTGCCAGCCTGCCGCTGGAGGCCGCCGATGTCCTGTCGACCATCGTCCAGGGCCGAGTGGCCGAGGTGGTGGACAAGCTGCTCGAGGACCTGCTCGACGATGCCACCGACACTTGACCTCGCTGGGCCCCGCCGCCACAATCCCTAAGGTTCCAGTCGGGATTACCGTGCACCGAGGAGGCCCCATGCCCAGTCCGGTTACCCCCATCGAGCAGCGCGGCTACCGCCATCCCGAGGTCCTGGTCAGTACCGATTGGGTGGCCGCCCATCTGAGCGACCCCGGCGTGAGAATCGTGGAAAGCGATGAGGACCTGCTGCTGTACGACGTCGGGCACATTCCGGGCGCCGTCAAGCTGGACTGGATCGAGGATCTCAACGACCCGGTCATTCGCGACTACCTCGACCGGGACCGGATGGAGCGGGTCCTCCGGGCCCGGGGGATCCATCAGGACACGACCGTGGTGTTCTACGGTGACCGGAACAACTGGTGGGCCTGCTACGCCTTCTGGGTGCTCCGACTGTTCGGGGTGGAGCGCCTCAAGGTGATGGATGGGGGCCGGATGCGGTGGCAAGAGGAGGGGCGCCCACTGGTCACCGATCGGCCCCCGGTTGCGGCCGGGACCATCGCGCTGGGGCCGCGCGATGATTCGACCATCCGGGCCTTTCGGGCGGACGTGGTGGACCATCTCCGGAGCGGGGGCAAGCTGGTCGACGTGCGGTCGCCGGAGGAGTTCCGGGGCGAGCGGCTCCACATGCCCGATTATCCGAACGAAGGGGCCACCCGGGGCGGCCACATTCCCGGTGCGCGCAGCATTCCCTGGGGTCGAGCCGTGGACCCGGAGACCCATACCTTCAAGTCCCGCCAGCAGCTGGAGGCGATCTACTCGGGCGAGCACGGGCTGGCGCCGGACCTCGACACGATTGCCTACTGCCGGATCGGGGAGCGGTCATCCCACACCTGGTTCGTGCTGACCTACCTGCTCGGATACCGCCGGGTCCGGAACTACGATGGTTCGTGGACCGAATGGGGCAACTCGGTGGGCCTCCCGATCGAACGGCCGTGACCCTTCCGGTCGCGCCGGGGATCGAGAGCCGATAGCGGGGCGGGACAGGGTACCATGCGGGGGGGCGACCTGAGTCGCCTCCCCGCTTACTTTTCCGGCTCGCCCCATTGCCTCCCCTTACGCTGCGGAACTCATGGCATACGATCACCTCACTCCCCCCTCCGAAGGCGCCTCGATCACCATGGCCGACGGCCGGCTCGTGGTGCCGGACCACCCGGTGATCCCGTTCATCGAAGGGGACGGTATTGGACCGGACATCTGGCGGGCTGCCCAGCGGGTGTTCGACGCCGCCGTGCAGAAGGCGTATGGCGGCACGCGGCGGATCGTCTGGTTCGAGGTCCTGGCTGGTGAGAAGGCCAAGCAGGCGGTCGACAGCTGGCTCCCGGAGGACACCCTCCAAGCCATCCGGCACCATCTGGTGGCCATCAAGGGGCCACTCACCACGCCGGTCGGGGGTGGCATCCGGTCGCTCAACGTAGCGCTCCGGCAGCAGCTCGACCTGTACGCCTGTGTCCGGCCGGTCCGCTGGTTCGAAGGGGTTCCCTCGCCGGTCAAGCACCCGGAACAGGTGGCCATGATCATCTTCCGGGAGAACACCGAGGACATCTACGCCGGGATCGAGTGGCAGGCCGGGACCGAGCAGGTCCACGCCCTGATCAGCTTCCTTCGACAGACGATGAAGGTCGAGACGATCCGGTTTCCTGACACCAGCGCGATCGGGATCAAGCCGGTGTCGGAGGAGGGTTCCAAGCGGCTGATCCGGGCGGCCATCGATTATGCCCGGGCCAACGGCCGGAAGAGCGTGACCCTGGTGCACAAGGGCAACATCATGAAGTACACCGAGGGCGGCTTCCGCGACTGGGGCTACGAACTGGCCCGGCAGGAGTACGGCGGCCGGGAGATCGACGGCGGTCCGTGGTGCCGGCTGCCGGACGGGTTGATCGTGAAGGACGTCATCGCCGATGCCTTCCTCCAGCAGATCCTGACGCGCCCGGCCGAGTACGACGTGATCGCCACCCTCAACCTGAACGGCGACTACATCTCCGATGCCCTGGCGGCGCAGGTCGGCGGCATTGGCATCGCCCCGGGGGCCAACATCAACTATCTCACCGGCCACGCCGTGTTCGAGGCCACCCACGGAACGGCCCCCAAGTACGCCGGACAGGACAAGGTGAATCCCGGCTCGGTCATCCTCTCCGGGGAGATGATGCTGCGCTATCTGGGGTGGAACGAGGCGGCCGATCTGATCGTCAGCTCGCTGGAAAAGGCCATCGCCGCCCGGACCGTCACCTACGACTTCGCGCGGCTGATGGACCACGCCCGTGAGGTGAAGACCAGCGAGTTTGCCTCCGCGATGATCGCGGCGATGTAGTCAGCGAATCCGGGCGGCGAGTCTGGCGAGCGAATCGGCCGCCAGACTGGCCGGACCCCGGAGCGAGACGGCAACCGAGTCGGCGTCCCGCCACTGCTCCAGGACGATCCCGCCGGGATAGACGACCCGGATCCTCCCGCCGGCGGCTTCCAGCCCGTCGGGCACCAGGCCTTCGATCAGCCGCAACGACCCCGCCAACTGCCGCATCGCCTCATGCAGGGTCACCGGTTCGAAGGCGGTGCGTTTGGCGGCCGCTTCATCCCTCAGGGCCGAGACCATCGGGGCCGGTGAGGCGGGGACCGCCTGGTCCCGGCGGGACTCCTGCGCCACTCCGCCGACCAGCTGGCGGCCGAGCGCGCCGCCTTCGTTGGCGCGCCGCTCCCCGGCGGTGGCGGCATTGGCAAGCGTCTTGGCGCTGGTCAATTCGTCGGTGGGGCCGCTCTCCCGGGATGCCGCCAGGTCCTGCTCCGCCTTGCGCGCCGGCGGCTCCGACTGCTGTGCCTGCGGGGCGGCGACGCTCCGCTCCTTCAGCCCGGCATCGGCTTCCGCGGGCGCCTCCGCTTCGGCCCCGGGTCGGGCCTGCTCCAGCGCCAGGGACTCATCGGGAGCGGTCCCCTGGGGGGCTGCCTGCCATGGCGTGGTGCCCGCCGCCCAGCCCAGTCCGAGCGCCGCGATCACGGAGGCGGCCCAGGCCAGCTGACGAGGCGCCCATCGGGCCGACGCGGGGCGGCGTCTCGGAGCTGCCGGTGCGGTCCGGACCGGGACTTCGAGCAGGTCGACCAGCTCGTCCGCCTCCCGGGTCCAGGTCCCGGCCTCGTCGAGCCGGGCCCGGCACTCCTCGCACTGCTTCAGGTGCTGACGGATCGGGCCCAGTTCCGCGGAGCCGATCTCCCCGTCCACCAGCATGTGGAGCGTTCCGTCGTCAAGATGCCGCATGACGCTGCCGTCCTTCCTCTGCGCGGTAGGCCTCGACCAGGCGGCGCCGGGCCCGGTTCAGGGTGGTGCCGATGGCTCCCTTCGCCAGGCCCAGCGTGGCCGCAATCTCATCGTAGTTGAACCCCTCGGCCTTGAGGAGCAGCGCTTCCCGGTCCCGCTCGGTGAGCGTGGCGAGCGCCGCCCGGACCCGGCCGACTTTCTCGTTCCGTTCCAACTCCACGTCCGGGGCGGGCGCCAGGGCCGGCGTCTCGGCCCGATACAACTCGAGCAGCCGTCCCTGGCGGGTCCGGGTGCGGCCATGTTCCCGCACCAGGTTGAGGGCCACTGCGAAGAGCCAGGGTCGCGGATTGCGGGGCGGTGCCACGGTCGCCCTGGCGAACACCTCCTGGGTGATCTCCTCGGCGAGGTCCAGATCCCCGGTCCGGCGATACACCACCCGGACCAGGGGATCGTGGTACTCGTCGAACAACCGCGACAGCGACTCGGTCATGCGCCGCGGAAGCTCCGGACCAGGCGCTCCAGCTCGCCCGAGGCCCAGGTGGCCTTCCCGGTCTCTCCGATGCGGATGCTCATGCGCCGACCTCCGATCAACAGGTCAGTTCCGACCGTCAGCCATTCCCGGATCTCGGGAGCCGCGGTCACCAGATCAAAATAGGCCTGACTGAAGGCTTTCACCTGGATGAACTGGGTGCCATCGGCATGGGCCAGGTCGGTCCAGACTCCCGCCCGCCGGACGAACATCCGACCCCCGACCCGACGGGTGGCCGCGGCATCCGCCTCCCGGGCGATCCCCCCGCCCACCGCCTCGTCGCTGGCTGCCATTGACTTGGCGGCCGTCAACTGGGCGCTCCGCTCCGCCCTCCGGAAGGCCTCGGCCCCATTCTGAGCACTTGGTGCCGAGGGTGCCATGTCGCGGCGGGCCTGCTCCTCGGCCACCCGCGCCTCGGGTTCGAGCACCAGGTAGGAGGTATACTCGGTGAGAATGCCATACTGGAGGCCCAGCTCGCGGATCCGGTCCACCAGCGCCGTCGAAGCGCCTTCCAGCCGAAGCTGCCGGGTCAGCTCTCCGATCCGGCGAGCGGCCCAGAGCGGAGCGATGAACCGGTTGTCGGTCTGGTGGGCGGCAAAGCTCGCCTCGGCGGTGATCCGCTCGCGACGACCATTCCGGATCCCCTCGATCACCACCGTGCCCCGGCCAGTGCCGCTGTAACGGCCCATCACCACCAGCTCCTCGCCGACAAAGAGATCGGGCAACTGGCTCGGCGCCAGTTCCAGCAGGGGCACCGGGCTGGAGACAATGCGGAGGTCGGTGAGCACCGGCGCATCCAGCCGGGCCAGGGTCGCGCCGAGCACGGTTTCCACGTTCCCCTCGGGCGCGACGTATTCGACCCGGCCCCGGCCCTCGACCGCCAGCCGGTCCATCAGGTAGGTGTTCACGTCGTGTCCCACCCCGACCGGAAAGACCCGGAAGGCGCCCCGCCTGGCTCCGGCGTTGACCGCGAGCTTCTCCGGGGATTCCTCGCCGACGGAGGGGAGGCCATCGGTCAGGAAGAGCACGATCCCGATCCGGCCCTCGCCGGGTGCGTCGCTGAACGCGCCCCGCAAGGCCCCTTCGATGTTGGTCCCGCCATTGGCGCTGAGCTGTGCCACGTAATCCCGGGCGCGGCGGATGGAGCTGCGGGTGACGGCGGTGTATCCGTTGGCGAACTCCGTGACCTGACTGGAAAAGGCGATCACCCGGAACCGATCCCCGGCCCGGAGGCTTTCCAGGGCCTGCACCAGGGCGGCCCGGGTCTGCTCGAGCTTGGTGCCGGCCATGGAGCCGGAAACGTCGGCCACCAGGACCAGGTCACGGGGAAGCGTCTCGGCAGTCCGCTGCACCGGCGGCGACACCACCAGCATGAAGTGCCGCGCTCCGCCCCCGGGGGCCTGCGTCAGGATCTGAGCTCCGGCCACGCCGGACCGTTCCGGAATCAGCAGCTCGAAGTCCCGCCCCGGACGCGCCTCGACTCGCATCGTGAGCCGGTCACCGGTGGCAGTCCAGTCGAGATCGTGGGTCGGGGAGTAGGGTACCCCCAGCCGGCCGGCCCCGTTGGCGGTGGCGGTGATGATGACGGGCACCTCGCCCCGCGCACCGAGCGGATAGCGGACCCGCCAGGCGTTCCCTTCCCTGGTGAGCATCTGGGTATAGCGGAGGATGATCTTCCGGGTCTCGCCCGGCTGGATCGGGAACACCTGGGCCCGGACCAGCCCGTGACCGGCGAGCGTCAGCAGGGCCGGGTCCTTCAGGCGCCGGACGATTTCCTGATAGATGCCGAGCGCCTTGTCGGCGTTCATCATTTCGCCCTTGAGTTCCTGATCGCCCTGAAAGAGGGAGAAATCCGAGAAGACCGCTTCGCCGGGCATCGGGTAGAGGTAGGAACCCTCTTCGATGCGGCTGTTGTTGTTGCGGAACAACTCCTCCACTTCGATCCGTGCGATCCGTCCATCCAGGGTGATCCGGACCGAGGAACCCACCCGGGCGACCGGGCTGAGCGCCTGCGCCGGGGAAACGGGGCGTTCACGTTCGATCCATCCCTGGGCCACAAGCTCGCAGGGGACGATCAGGGCAAGGCCGACGACCAGGGCCAATGACGACCGAGACATGCCACAACTCCAGGTTGGAGACGGCCGGGAGATGCGGTACCCGGGCGGACTTGCACAGCCGGTCCAACCCGATCGAGCCCGGCGCGACGGCGATCCCAACCGGGTCGGGCCAGGCGCGACGCCGGTCACAACCGGGGCAGGCTCGTGCCGACCCCGGTGGGCCGAATGGCAGAAGGGCCCGACCGTGGGGTCGAGCCCTTCTGAAGGAAACTGGCTGGTGCGGCTACGGCTGGAAGCTGACCTTGGTCGGCAGGGTGCGGTTGGTCTGGGTCCCGTCGCCAAGCTGGCCATACTGGTTGTTACCCCAGCAGTAGGCCACTCGTCCCGTGGTCACGCCGCAGGTGTGCAGATCGCCGGTTCCGAGGGCGCTGAAGAGGAGCCCGCTCCCGACCGCGACTGGACCGGTTGCTGAAGCGGTGGTGCCATCGCCCAACTGGCCGCTGCTGTTCTTGCCCCAGCAGTAGGCCACGCCGGCCGGCGTCACGCCGCAGGTGTGCGAAGTGCCGGCAGCGATCGAGGCGAAGGTCAGTCCGCCCGAAACCACCACTGGTGTCGTCCGGAGCAGGATGGTGCCGTCTCCCAGTTCCCCGTTGGCATTGGTGCCCCAGCACCAGGCCGCGCCGGCCGAGGTCAGGCCGCAGCTGTGCGCCATGCCCGTGGTGATCGAGACCAGGGTGAGTCCGCCCGAGACCAGCACCGGGAAGGTGGAGCCGGAGGAGGTGCCGTTCCCCAGCTGGCCCGAGGTGTTGTAACCCCAGCACCAGGGGGCGCCGGTCGAGGTCAAGGCGCAGCTGTGCAGCCCTCCCGCCGAGACCCCGCTGAAGATGGTGGCCGGCATGACCGGCACCGGGCTTCCGAAGGACATGGAGTCACTGGTGATGATGCCGCCCAGGACTACCCCGACCTGACCTTCGCCATTGGCGCCCCAGCAATTGACCCGACCGCCCTGGGTCAGGGAGCAGGTGTGCGCACCGCCGGCCTGAATCGAGCCGAAGACCTGACCGCCGTCCACGTGCGCCGGAGCGTTGGCGGCGGTGCCGGCGCTGGCGGCGCCGAGTCGACCGTCGATGTTCTTGCCCCAGCAGTAGGGATTGGAGGACAGGGTGAGGCCGCAGGTATGGTAGGCCCCGCCATTCAGCAGGGAGAAGGTCAGGGCGCCCGCGACGGCCATCGGTTGCGGCGTCGCAAAAACCGGCCCGGAGCCGCCCACATCGACGCCCATGCCCAGCTGGCCATCGCCATTGAAGCCCCAGCAATAGGCGACGCCGCCCTCGTCGAGGCCGCAGCTGTGCCGGCCACCGGAGACGACCTGGGCGAAGACCACGGTTCCAGCGGCGCTGAAGGTGGCTGGTGGGAGCGATCCCGCCGCGGCTCGGACCGACTTGGGCCCGCCCGTAGCGCCGAGGGTCCACTGGGTCGCCGCGACACCGAGCACGTTGGTCACGGTGACCGCGGGGTTGGTGCTGCCGCCGTCACCCAGCGCGGTCCACACGATGGTGACGTCCTTGATCGGATTGTCGAACTGGTCCGTGACCTTGAGCCGAAGCGAATCGGTGAGGCTGGTGCCAGGAGGGGCTGCCTGGTTGTTTCCGCCCAGCACCGTCAGCTTGCTGGCGGGACCCGGGTTGGCCGTGGCATTGAAGGACAGCGGAGGAACTCCGGAGACCGTCGCGGTCACCCGCTGGTTGCCGGCCGCGGCGCCGAGCGTCCAGGCCACCGAGGCCAGGCCGTCGGCCCCGGTGACGGCGGCTCCGGCGGAAAGCACCCCGCCACCCTGGGTCACCGCGAAGACGACGGTGATCCCGGACTTGGCGTTGCCGAAGGCGTCAGCGGCCTTGACCACCAGCGGGGCGGACACCGAGGCCCCCACGGTGCCTGACTGGTTGTCGCCACTGGAGACGATCAGCTGGCTGGCCGGCGCGGCGTTGGCCGTGGCGGCAAAGGTCACCGGTTGGGCGCCGGACAGGGCGGCCTCGACCCGCTGCTCACCCAGCGTATTGCCGAGTCGGAAGGTCGCCGAGGCGGTACCGTCCGCTCCGGTCGTGCTCTGGCTCGGGGTCACCAGACCGCCGCCGCTCAACACCCGCCAGGTGATCGTGATGCCGGCCGCCGCATTGCCACCCTGGTCGGCCACCTTGATGACCAGCGGGAGTGGCAACTGGCCACCGACGGTGCCGGTCTGTTGCCCGCCGGAGACCTCGCTCAACGCGACGATCCGGGGGCCGCTGATGACGCCGCTCTGGCAACCTGCCATGAGAACCGCAGGAATAGCCAGTCCAGCGGGCAGTAGGCGACGGATGATGCCTGAGTGCATACAAGTCCTCCGAGAGGATGTGCTGGCGGCCCGGAAACCGGCGCCGATCCGAGGGAGGATCGGGCACGATCGGGGCCCGGTAATGATGCCTATGTGCCTGGTACTGCCGGATTTGGACGACCTGCAACCGTTTGCTGTCCGGTGTTCGAATCCCGGTCCTGAGCGGGCGGATCTGTCCCGGTTGATGAGACCAGGTGCCCGGGCCAGGATGACCAGTTCCACACCCGTCGAGCAAGATCCAAGCCGACCCGTCCCAAGGGGTTGACCCCACCGGGGGTGGCCCGTAGCTTACCTCGCCCGTTGGTCCGGGCAGCAGCTGGGAACGTGGTGGTTGTAGCTCAAGTGGTTAGAGCGCCGGATTGTGGTTCCGGAGGTTGCGGGTTCAAGTCCCGTCAGCCACCCCTGGGACAGCCCGTTGGGGATTCCGCCGTGCAAACCGGGCGAAGGTCCGTAGCTCAATTGGTAGAGCACCGGTCTCCAAAACCGGGGGTTGCAGGTTCGAGTCCTGCCGGGCCTGTGGTCAATGGAATGCGGCGCTATCGTCTAGAGGCCCAGGACACAGCCCTCTCAAGGCTGGAACACGGGTTCGAATCCCGTTAGCGCTATTCCCTGGCCCCATCGTCTAACGGTCAGGACACCACTCTTTCAAGGTGGTAACACGGGTTCGATTCCCGTTGGGGCTATACTCAGTATCACTGTCGCGCCGCTAGCTCAATTGGCAGAGCAACTGACTCTTAATCAGTAGGTTGAAGGTTCGATTCCTTCGCGGCGCATGGAAGCAATGCAGGGACTGACATCCAACGGACGGCCATCATGTTGATGGCCGTTTCGTTTTTCCTCTCATCGGACTACCGCCACCGGGCTCAGTCGATCCGTCGTCGTCCCGTCGCCCAGTCGCCCATCGTCGTTGACCCCCCAGCAATACGCAGCCCCCGCGGGGGTCAGCGCGCATGTGTGGGCGAAGCCGGCCGCGAGCCTGGTGAAGGTCACCCCGGCGGGCATCAAGACCGCCACAGGAGTGTGCCGATCCGTCGTGGTCCCATCGCCGACCGTCCCCCAGACATTGCGGCCCCAGCAGAACGCGATCGGCGCCGGGGTCACCCCGCACGTGTGGTCCCAGCCAACGCTCATGCTCGCGAAGGTCGCTCCGGCGGGCATCACGACCGCCGTCGGGGTCGGCCGATTCGTGGTCGTGCCGTCGCCGAGTCGCCCCCTCAGGTTGTAGCCCCAGCAATAGGCAACCCCTCCGGGGGTCAGTCCGCAGGTATGGGCACGGCCGACGCTCACGCTGGTGAAGCTCACTCCCGCGGGCATCACCACCGCCACGGGAGTGAGCCGGTCCGTGGTCGTCCCGTCGCCAAGTTCCCCCTCGCCATTGTAACCCCAGCAATACGTGGACCCCACTTGGGTCACCGCGCACGCGTGAAGCCAGCCGGCGCTCACGCTCGTGAAGGTCACTCCGGCGGGGATCACGATTGCTCCCGGGGTCAGCCGACGTGTCTTCGTTCCATCGCCGAGTTGCCCAAAGTCGTTGTCCCCCCAGCAATACACCACTCCAGCGAAGGTCACCGCGCAGTAGGGTGCAGCATCGCTCAGGCTCGCGAACATCACCCCGGCGGGCATCGCGACCGCAACCGGGGCCAAGCCCCAGCAGTACACCGCCCCGGCCGGGGTCAGCCCACAGGTGTCGCCACCTACGCCCAGTCTCGTGAAGGTCACCCCGGCGGGCATCATCACCGCCGTCGGGGTCAGCCGATCCGTCGTTGTCCCGTCGCCGAGGCTCCCCCCTCTCCCCCAGCAGTACGCCGCCCCCGCGGGGGTCAGCCCGCAGGTGGGGCCGCCGGCACTGACGCTCGCGAACGTGATTGCCTCGACGTCGGATGGGGCCGTCGTGCCGCAGGCGATGGCGAGGCACAGCGCGGCGAGGCCGAGGGCACTCGCCGTGAGGAAGGAGAACGGCCGCATGGGACCCCCGATCTTGGATCGCGACCGCGCGGTCCATCACGCGCAGCCTCGCGAACCAGTCCTTTCCCATCTTAGGCATGACTGTGAGGTCGGGCAAGCAGATGGGCGAACGTTTTCCGGACAGGTGAATACTACCGGTCGTCATCCATGCTTCAGCGCAGCCACCACCGCCGCCACCTGCTCCGGCGCCGGATCCCCCACAGCGTCCGCCCCGCCGCCCCGCACCCCGGCCAGATGCACCTCGGACACTCCCGTCCTCGCCACCAGTTGGGCGACATGATCGCCCCGGACCCCACCGCCGGCGATGATCCCGATCCGTTCCCCCGCGCGATCCACCAGTTTGCGAATCATCTCGGCACCCTCCGAGGCGCGACCTGGCCCGCCGCCCGTGAGGATCCGGGTGACCCCCAGTCCGATCAACTGCTCCATCGCCCCGATCGGATCGGCCAGCTGATCAAAGGCACGGTGGAAGGTGACCGGGAGCGATCCCGCCGCGTTGATCAACTCGCGAAGGGCCGGCTCATCCAGGCGACCGGCCTCGGTCAGGACGCCGGTGACCACGCCGTCGGCTCCGGCTTGGCGCAGGGTGTGAATCTCCTCCCGACAGCGGCTCAACTCCTCCGGCGAAAAACAGAAGGAGCCCGGCCGAGGCCGGACCATCGCGAACACCGGCACCAGGACTTTCGCCTTGAGTTCCCGGACCCACTCGGGCGCGGGGCTCAGCCCGCCGACGGACAGATCTCGGCAGAGCTCCAGCCGGTCCGCACCCGCCGACGCTGCGGCAACCCCCGCCGCCACCGAATCGATGGCGACTTCGACCAGCACTCGGCGCATCGCGGGATCGGGTTGGGGAGGCTCGGGGTTCCCGTCGTTCGGCCGCGCCGGCTTCTCCATTCTGGGTCGAGTCTCTCCATCACGGTGGAGTTGTGGGTCGGGTTTGGTGCCGCAGGGGGTAGCGGCTGAGTCGCTCTTCTGGAAGGAGAGCAGCCTGCCCTTCTCCCTGGAAGGTGAGCGGTCCGGGCAGCGCGGTCAAACCGGTGCCCCTAGGCCGGGGGCCGCCAGTTGGCTAGAATGCCAGGATGACCCACACCGCCGCTCCCACCACTCCGCTGATCGCCTCCGAGCCGGTCCGGCCGGTGTTTGATCAGGAACTCACCCCGGACGCCTTCTCCCGGGTGATTCACGGCATGGTCGGCTCCGAAGTTCTCAAGATCAGCGCTGAAGTCCGCCAGCTCATGGCCGACGGCCGCCCGGTCTGCAACCTGACCGTGGGAGATTTCGACCCGGGCCAGTTTCCGGTGCCGGAGGAACTGAGCCAGTCGCTGGTGGCGGCGATTCAGGGGGGGCAGACGAACTACCCGCCCTCGGACGGCGTGCTGGACCTGCGTCGGGCCATCCTCGAGTTCGCCGCCCGGGAACAGGGCGTGGAATTCCCCCTCGAGTCGGTGCTGGTGGCCTCCGGGGTCAGGCCGCTGCTGTACGCCGCCTGCCGGACGGTGCTCAACCCGGAGGATGCCCTGGTCTATGGGGTCCCGTCCTGGAATACCAATCACTACGGCTGGCTCACGCAATCCCGGAACGTCCCGGTCGAAACCCGCGCCGAAGATGGCTTCCACCCGACCCTCGACAGCCTGGCGCCGCACCTGCGCTCGGCGGCGCTGATCGCCCTCTGCTCCCCGGGCAACCCGACCGGGACGATGATGCCGGGAGAGGAACTGGAGCGGATCACCGCGGCGGTGGTCGAGGAAAACCTCCGCCGGCGCGACGCCGGTCAGCGGGCGCTCTTTCTGCTCTGGGACCAGGTCTACGGCGGACTGGCGCACGGGAACGTCCAGCACGATCATCCGGTCCGATTGGTGCCGGAGTCGGCTCCCTGGGTCATTGTCCTGGACGGCATCTCCAAGGTCTTCGCCGCCACCGGCCTCCGGGTGGGCTGGTCGATCGCCGCGCCGGCGATCACCACCCGGATGCGTGACCTCCTGGGCCACGTCGGCGCCTGGGCTCCCAAGCCGGAGCAGGTCGCGACCGCCAGCTTTCTCCGGAACCCCGATGCGGTGGCGCGCTTCCGCCGCCAGATGGATCAGGGCATCCGGGCCCGGGTCACCGCCCTGGCGGACGGGTTCACGGCGATGCGCCGCGAGGGACTCCCGGTCGACCTGGTCCGGCCCCAGGGCGCCATCTATCTCTCGCTCCAGCTCGGGCTCATCGGAGGTACCTGCGACGGGCTCGCCATCGAATCCAATGACCAGCTCCGTCGCCTGCTGCTCCACGAGGCCGGGTTCGCGGTGGTGCCGTTCCAGGCGTTTGGGCTGCCGGAGGACACCGGCTGGTTCCGGCTGAGTGTCGGGGCCGTGTCGCTCGACGACATCGCCGCGGCGCTCCCGCGGATTCGCGCCCTGCTGGCGCGGTGTACCGCTCCAGCCAGCTGAGTCGACTCCCCATGCATCTGCTGGTCACGGGCGGCGCCGGATACGTCGGCAGCCACACCGTGCTCGTCCTGCTGGAGGCCGGCCATCAGGTCACCGTGGTGGACAACCTCTCCAACGGCTCCCGGGAGGCCCTCCGGCGGGTCGAGGCGTTGACCGGCTGTCCGATCAGCTTCCGGCAGGTCGACCTGCTCGACCGGCCCGGGCTCGATGCGGTCTTCCGGGAACGGCCGGTCGATGGGGTGCTCCACTTTGCCGGTCTCAAGGCGGTCGGGGAGTCGGTGGCGCAACCGCTCCGATACTTCCACAACAACGTCACCGGGACCATCAGCCTCTGCCAGGTGATGAGCGACCATGGCGTCCGCACCCTGGTCTTCAGTTCCTCCGCCACGGTGTATGGGGACCCGCACGCCGTGCCGATCACCGAGGAGTTCCCCCTCTCGGCCACCAATCCCTACGGGCGCTCGAAGCTCATTATCGAGGGGATGCTGCAGGACCTGCCGGTGGCCGATCCCGCCTGGCGGATCGGGATCCTCCGGTACTTCAACCCGGTCGGGGCCCACCCCAGCGGGCAGATCGGCGAGGATCCGGCCGGGGTCCCCAACAACCTGGTCCCCTACCTGGCCCAGGTGGCGGCGGGCCGACTGGCCGAGCTCCAGGTATTTGGCGGGGACTATCCGACGCTCGACGGAACCGGGGTGCGGGACTACCTCCACGTGATGGATCTCGCCGAGGGACACCTCAATGCCCTGGCGCATCTGAGCGATACGCCCGGGGTGCTGGTCTGCAACCTCGGCACCGGTCGCGGCTACAGCGTGCTGGAAATGGTCTCGGCGTTTGCCGCCGCCGCCGGGCGGCCGGTGCCCTGTCAGATCGGTCCCCGGCGGCCGGGGGACGTGGCCGCCTGCTGGGCCGATCCGACCCTGGCCCGGACCCTGTTGCGCTGGGAAGCCCGGCGCGGGCTGGCCGAGATGTGTGCCGATACCTGGCGGTGGCAGCAGCAGAATCCGGAGGGATATCCGCCCGAGCCGGTGTAGATTCCAAGATCACATTTCGGAAGGAACCTCAGATGGACCGCCTCCGCGTCGCGTCCGTCCAGTACTTTATTCGCCCGGTCAAGACCTTCGAGGACTTTCAGGAGCAGGTCATCGGCCTGATGGAGACCGCGGTGGACTACAAGGCGGGGCTGGTCGTGTTCCCCGAGTACTTCACGCTCCAGCTGCTGACTCTCGGCAACGTGCGCCGACCCATCGCCGAGCAGGTCCGGGATCTGGCCAGCCAGGTCCCCCAGTTCCTGGAGATGATGACGGATCTCTCCAGGCGCTATGGGCTGTACACGGTGGCCGGGACCATTCCGGTGCTGGGCGACAGCGGGGACGCGATCTACAACAACTGCTACCTGTTCAACCCGGCCGGCGAGTACGGCTGCCAGGGCAAGCTCCACATGACCCGGTTCGAGGCGGAGGAGTGGTTCATCAGCCCGAGCGACACCCTGCGAGTGTTCGAGACGAGCTTCGGCCGGATCGCGGTGGCCATCTGCTATGACGTCGAGTTCCCGGAGATCGTCCGGGCGGCGGCCCGGGAAGGGGCCCACATCCTGGTCGTCCCGACCTGTACCGACGACCGGCAGGGCTACTACCGGGTCCGCTACTGTGCCCACGCCCGCGCCATCGAGAACCAGATGTACGTAATCCAGGCCTGCACCGTCGGATCGCTCCCCATGGTTCCGGCCATCTCGCTCAACTACGGGCAGGCCGCCATCATGACCCCGAGCGACTTTGCCTTCTCCCGGGACGGCATTCTGGCGGAGGGGAATCCCAATCAGGAGATGATGGTGATCGGGGAGCTGAACCTGAAGACCATCGTGGAGGCCCGTTCCGGTGGAACCGTCCTGCCGCTGCTGGACTCCAATCGGTCGGCCCGGATCGCGGCTCAGACGGAGCTGGTCCACCTGTGACCTCCCCCAGACCGTGGCACCTCCGCCCGGCCCAACCCGGCGACATCCCCGGCATCATCGAGGTCTGTCAGGAGGTGTATCCAACCACTCGGCCCTGGCGGCCGGAACAGCTCGAAAGCCACCAGGCGGTCTTCCCGGAGGGGCAGCTCATCGTGGTCGACCCCGACTCGGGTCGGATCGTCGGCGCGGCGGCCAGTCTGATCGTCCGCTGGGATAACTACGACATGCATACCACGTGGCGGGACATGACCGGCGGCGGGTTCTTCGCCAATCACGATCCCGTGACGGGCCGGACCCTGTATGGGGCCGAGATCATGGTCCGCCCCTCGCTCCAGGGGCAGGGGGTCGGGCGGGCCCTCTACCTGGGGCGGGGGGAACTGGTGCGGGCCCTCAAGCTGCTCCGGATCCGGGCCGGCGCGCGGCTCCGCGGATACGCGGAGTACGCCGACCGGATGTCGCCGGAGGAGTACGCCGAGCGCGTGGTCCGGGGGGAAATCTGGGATCCCACCCTGTCGTTCCAGCTGCGCCATGGATTCACCGTGCTCGACGTGGTACCGGGCTACCTGCGAAACGATCCGGAGAGTCTCGGCCACGCGGCGGTCATCGAGTGGATCAACCCGCGGGTGGCGACCAGGGTGGACTACGGCCACGGGGACACGAGGTACACCCCGTCAGTCGCCAAAAAATAGAAATATGGTATAGCTGATAATAATTGTTGTATCTTCTGCCATGCCTGCTCCCCGCCGCCCGGGCCGTCCCAAGGCCCCGCTCCCCGCGGTCCACGACCTCCTCACCCGCCAAGTCCGCCGACTGGTCGACCAGGCCCACCTCGGCAACCTCCGCGAAGCTGCGGCCCATGTCGCCCTTCCCTATGGAACGGTGCGTGATCTGTACCTTGGTCCCTCACGGCGCCCCTCCGCGGAGACGCTGCACGCGCTGGCGGAGGCCTACGGGCTGTCGCTCGACTGGTTTCTGAACGAGGCCTCGTCCGAGGCGCCGGTGCTGGCAATTGTCGCGACCCTGCCACCGGATCCGGAGTTCCGCCGCGGCCGGTTGGGTCGCCAGTTCTCGATCCCGCTCGCCGCCTGGCCGCTGGCCCGGCTGGTCCTCCGACTCGAACGGGCCTTCGGTCAGCGACCGCCGCTGGCGCTCCGGACGCTGATCGGTCCGGTGCGAGAGCCGGAGGCCATCCGGCAGCAGATCGTGACCTTCCTGATCGGGCCACTGGTCGAGGCGCAGCGCCTGGGACTGGCTGCGGTTCTGGGAGCGGAGCCGCCGTATCCGGGGACCCATCGGGTGACGGAGGAACAGCGGGCGGCCTGGATCACCACCCTGCGGCAACTGGGAGAATTCTGGGAATCGGCGCTCGGCCACCTGGTCGCCGAGGACAACGACCGCGGATAGCGGCTACTCGTCGCCCGGCATCGGCAGGTGCACCAGCCAGGCGGTGACCAGCAGCAGGATCGTTCCCAGCCCGAGTTCCACCAGGCCCGACCGGGTGATGCGTCGGGCTCCTGCCTCAGTGCCGAGGACCGGCTTGAGCACTTTCCAGTTGTAGGCCCCGGTCCCGGCCACGCCGCCGAGCAGGAGGAGCTTGAGGGCGAGGGTCCGGCCATAGCCCGAGGTCCACAGGGCGGACACCGACCAGTCGAGATACCGCCCCGCCAGGATCACCCCGGCCAGGCCGAGCATCGTGACCCCGGTCAGGGCCAAGGGCGAGAAGGCGTGGACCATCGCCGCCACCCGCTGGCCCCGGCTGGCCGGCTCCAGCCGCCGCACCGCCGTAAAGCCCGCGATCAGCATCACGGCGAGCGAGCCGAGCCAGACACCCGACCCGAGCACATGCATGACGTCCAGCGGGTATCCCCAGATCCCGGCGCGCTCCGCCGCAACGGCGTGGCCGGTCAGCGGTGTGGCCAGGGCCACCGTGGTGGCGCCGACGAACGCCATCAGCCAGCCGGCCCGATGGGCTCCCGCGACCGCGAATCCGGCCAGCGCCAGCCCGGCGGCCAGCATCTGGCTGGTCCACCCCTTTCCCCAGGCGGTGTCCCCGATCACCGTGGTCACCAGCTCCCGGGTGATCGGCTCGTCCGGCTCGACGAAGCTCCCCGCCTGGGCGTACAGTTTCACGGTCAGAATGGTGAGAAGGGCCAGCGCCGCCCACAGCCCGGTCCGGGCCGCCCGGCGGTCGGCGTCCTGGACGACCTCGCTTCCGGCGCTCAGCAGGGTGCCCAGGACCCCAGCCCGAAACCCGCAGGCGCCCAATATGACGAGGGTCGCCAGATAGGCGACCCACCGGGCGGCGGCTCCCAGCCACTCGGCGGTTCCCGGATTCACTGGTCGACGGTAAAGGGGAAGGAGCCGCGAATCACGTGGCCGTCATCACCAGCGGTCCTCCAACTCACCAGGTAGCCACCTGGAGCGAGCGCGACCGGCACCGCGGCCTTGATGGAGCGCGGATCGTCGGTCCGGGCCACCTTGGCCAACGCCACCTTGCTGCTGTCGGAGGTCCGGAGCAGGGTGATGCTCGAGAGAGCCGGCTCGGACTTCTCCCGGAACCAGAGCCGGATCTCGACCGGCGAAGCCACGGTGGATTCCTTCGCCGGGCTGCTCTTGGTGAGCTGGTTGTGGAACCCGAAGCCGGCGGCGGTCCCGACCAGGATGGTCAGGCTCAGCAGGCGGACGCACAGCGGACGGTGGAACCACTTCATCGAAAAGCTCTCCTGTCGGGCCAGCCGTAGGATAATCAGCGATTGCCGGGAGCGCCGCCCGGATCCGGCGGATCGCCATAGGGGATGATGGGGACCCGGACCGTCTGCGATACTCCCCTGGCATACTCGAGGATGATGGTCAGGGAGTCCCCGGCCTGGGGAACCGGTGCCAGGTCGACCAGCATCAGGTGCAATGCGCCCGGTGCCATCCGGACCGGCTCTCCCACGGGGAGGGGAAGCCGGTCGACGTGCTCCATGACGACCATGGCTCCTGACGTCACCGACCGATGAACCATGACTCCCACGGCCTCCGGACTGGACACCCGGACCAGCGTGTCTTCACCGGGCCCCGGGTTGTGGAGCGTCAGGTAGACGGCAGCCTCGGAGGCCGTAGCTGGGGCAAAGCCATAGGCTTCGGTGACGGTGATCCCGCCGGTGGCTCCCGCCGCGCAGCCGGTCCCGGCCAGCAGCGCGAAGCGCCAGGGTCTCACTGCGGCCATCCCCCCGCCAGGATCGGGAGGTCGTTGGCCCAGTCGGCCTGACGAATCCCGAACGGGTAGACGATGTGGGACCACCCGTCCGAGGTGAAGGCGAGAACCTGGCCCGCGTGCGCCACGAAGTAGTTCGCGGGCGCGGTGGAGTCGACGATCTCCTTGACGGCCGGCATCAGCCGGGCCGCGACCTGGGCTGCCTGGATCGCCTCTGGAGTGCCGGTCAGCCCGATGAAATCGGGATGAAAGACCCGGAGCCATCCGCCCAGTCGCTCGGGGGTGTCGCGCTCAGGATCGGTGGTCACGAAGACCACCCGGATCTTTCTGGTCACCTCCACCGGCAACTCCTTGAGCACCCGGCCGATGTTGGACATGTGAACCGGGCAGATGTCGGGGCAGTGAGTATAGCCGAAGAACAGCAGGGTCAGCAGACCCTCGGTGTCCCGCCGGAAGTCGAACGAGGTTCCCTCCGTGGTGGTCAGTACGAAGTCGGGCTTGGACTGTGGCTGTCCCAGGAGGACGCCATGGAGTCGGTTCCGGGCGACCACGGCCGGGAGTCCGGCTTCGGTCGCACCCCGGGCGTCCGGAGTCGACTCGCCGGTCCGGCAGGCGGCCGTCCCGAGCAGGGCGCAGGTTGTGGTCGTCGCCACCAGCAAGACTGGGATTCGCATGGGTCACTTCCGTTCCGCGCCGGGTGTGGCGCGGGAGGAAAGTGATGTGGCCTCACCCGAGAGGCAAGGGGCTCATCCGGTTCAAGTGCTGGCCAGGGTGACCAGTTCCTGGATCCGATCGACCAGATCGCTCAGCCGATACGGTTTCTGGAGAAACGGGGCCTCCATTCCGGGTCGCAGGCTGGGGATTTCCTGCTCGGCGAAGCCACTGGTCAGGAGGGCGGGGATCGTGGGGTCGATCTGCCGGATCCGCTCGAGCGCCTCCAGACCGCCCATCCGGGGCATCGTCAGATCGAGCACCACCGCCTGGATGTCCGGGAGGTGCTTCGAGAAGACGGAAACCGCCTCCAGCCCGTCTTCGGCTAGCAGGACCCGGTATCCGCGCCGCTCCAGGGCCCGCTGGGTGGCTCGCCGGATCGACTCTTCATCATCCACCACCAGAACGGTTCCCGCCCCGACGGAGGGTTCCCCGACCTCCGGCACCGACTCGAGGGGGACGACACCGGTGGCGGCCGGGAACAGGACCCGGAAGGTGGTCCCGATGCCGCTCCCGCTGACCACCGCCAGGGCGCCCCGGTGAGACCGGACGATGCCCAGCACCGCCGCCAGGCCCAGCCCCCGGCCGGCAAACTTGGTGGTGAAGAACGGTTCGAAGATCCGGGGGAGCGTGGCGCGATCGATTCCGGATCCGGAGTCGCGGACCGTGAGTTCGAGGTAACGGCCCGCTGGCAACGGCGGCCCCTGCAATCCCGGGATGACCCGTCCCGCGCTCAGGCTCACTTCCCGGGTGACCAGGTCGATCTGGCCCACCTGGTCGCCGATCGCCTCGGCGGCATTGCTGATCAGGTTCATCACCACCTGCTGGAGTTGAGCGGCGTCGGCCTCCACCGGCGGCAGACCCTCGGCCAGGTCGTACTCCAGGCGGATCTTCTTGGCGATCGACACTTCGAGCAGACGCGACATCCGGGAGACCAGGGCATTCAGGTCGATCAACTCGAGCAGAAACGCCCCCCGCCCGGCGTAGGCCAGCAACTGGTTGGTCATTTCAGCGGCCCGGTCGGCCCCCTGGATCATCTGCTCCACGTCTTTCCGGGCGTCGGTCCCCTCGGGCAGGGTGCCCAGGGCCAGTTCCCCGTGCCCCAGGATGGCGGTCAGCAGGTTGTTGAAGTCGTGGGCGATGCCCCCAGCCATGACGCCGAGGCTCTCGAGCTTCTGGGTGTGCTGGAGCTGCTCCGCGAAATGCCGATGTTCGGCCTCCGCAGCCTTGGCCGCGGTGACATCTGAGGCGATGGTGCAGACGGCGTACGGCTCGGCCTCATCGGCGCGCCGCAGGGGGAACCGGACGACCTGGGCCACCCGACCGGGTCCAAACCAGATTCCTGTCTCCTCCGACTCGATCGGGCCCACCGCCTCGAACGCCTGCGCCGTGGCATGACTGAAGATCGCGGTGGAGGCCTGATGATAGACCTCGGGGACGGTCCGGCCCTCGACCGCCGCCCGCTCGAGACTCAGGGCTTCGAGCGCAACCCGGTTGATCAGCAGGATCCTCTCCTCTCGATCGGTGACCAGAACCGCCCTGGGGGTCGAGTCCACCACCCCCTGGAGCAGGACCTGGCCCTGGCGCAGTGCCGCCTCGCTGTGGGCCAGGGCATCCACCTGGGCGGCCTGGGTGGCGTAGAGATCGGCCAGCCGGTCGGTCATGGTATTGAAGGATGAGGTCAGCCGGCCGATCTCATCCCGGGTGACCACCGGCGCCCTGGTGCCGAACTCGCCGCCCGCCACCTGCTCGGCAGCTTCGGTGAGGGCCAGGACCGGACGGGCGATCTGCCGGGCGATGAGCCAGACACCGATGCCGAGCACCAGGGAGGCGAGGATGCCGACCCCCAGGATGGTGGCCGCCAGGCGGCGAGCCGGGGCGTAGGCTTCCGCCTGGTGGATTTCGATGATCAGGCCCATCTGGCGGTCCTCGACCCAGCGATAGGCACCGATGACCGGCACCCCGGCGTAGTTGAGATACTCGAGAGTGCCGTCTTCATGGCGCAGTGCGGCGTTGATCCCCACCGACCGGACCCCGCGGGGATATCGGTCCCGGCCAAACCGCCCGCCGCTGACAAACTCGTGGTACCGGTCCACCAGGTACGCCTCCCCGGACTTGCCCAGACCCAGTCGCTCTCCGAGGATTCGATCGATGGTGACCACATCGAGATTGGCCGCCAGCACCGCCACCGTGTCTCCCGGGTAGCTGACCAGCGGATGCGACAGGGTCAGGGTGGGGCGCTGGGTCAGCGGGGACGGATAGACCTCCTGGATGTACGGCCTGGTCCGGCCTTCGAGGTAGTACCGATCGGTGACCCGGTACTGGCCCTCCCAGCTTGGGGTGGTGGCCACCTGGATCCGGCCCCCCGGGACCGACAGGATGAAGAGATCCAGCAGGTTGGGTTTGAAGGTCCGGGTCTGTACCAGGAAGGACCTCAGCTCATCCCGAGTGGCGGGTGAGGCCAGCTGGGGAAGTCCCTCGCGGATCACCGGCAGGGTGGCGAGGAACCCGAGTTCGACCCGCTGGTCGGTGGCCCACCGGGTCAGTTCCGCTTCCCGGGTCTCGATCACCGACTCCAATCGGACGTAGACCTCCCGGGAGATCGCCTCCCGGGCCAGCCCGAAGGCCACCGTGGCCACCAGGGCCACGGTCAGGACCGAGATCGCCAGAAACGAACCGACCAGGCGGGCCCGAAGGCTCCGGGCGAACCAATCCAGACCCAATCGACCGGAGAGGCTCATCGCTCGGGTTCAGCGATCCGGACGGGACCATCCGCGCCGAGCCGGAGCAGCACCGCGGACTTGGTCGGATTGCCATCGGCGTCGAAGGAGATCTCTCCGGTCACGCCAGGAAAGCGTCTGATCGCGGCGAGCGAGACTCGCAGGGCGGTACCTTCGGTGGTCCCGGCCGCCTCGATGGCGGCGGCCAGCAGCCGGATCGCGTCCCAGGTGGCGGCCTCGGTGCCCGCCGGGAGGCGGCCATACCGGTCCTGGAATTTCCTGACGAACGGCTCACTGGAGGCGACCAGGGTGTCCAGCCACCACTGGGCGGTCTGAAAGGCGCCCTCGGCGACCGGGGTCGTGGACAGCGCATTGCCCTGCCACACGTCGGTGCCCAGGAACACGGCCTCGATGCCGGCCGCCCGGGCCTGTTCCATCTGGTCCTGCACCAGCGGCATGTAGCTGGGCATGAACAGGACCTCGGGCCGGGTGGCCGCGATCCGGCCCAGCTGATCTCGATAGGACGGGGCGTCGGTCGTGAAGGCCTCCGACGCGACGATGACGCCACCGCCCGCGACGAACTCCCGCTGGAAGGTCTCGGTGAGGCCCCGGGCATAGTCGTCCGCCACGTCGTAGAGGACCGCGGCGCGTCGGGCGCGCAGGCCCTCCCGGGCGAACCGGCTCAGGCTGGCGCCCTGCTCGTCGTCGGTGAAGGCCACCCGGAAGACGAACCGGCGATTGCGGGTGACCTCGGGCAGGCTGGCCATCGGGGTGATCATCGGGATGTGGTCGCCTTCTGCCAGCATGGCGACGGCCAGGGCATCCCGGCTGAACTGGGGACCAATCAGGGCGATGACGCTGTCCTGATTGATCAGCGCGCGGGCGGCCGCGGTGGCGACGTCGACCTGGTCACCGGCGTCCCGGATCCTCAACTCGACCCGCCGGCGGCGACCGGCCACCAGCAGGCCTCCGGTCGCGTTGATTTCCGCCACCGCCAACTCAGCGGCCTCCACGGTGGCACGACCGGAGATGTTGGCTCGCGTGTCGGAGAGGTAGGGGAGCAGCCCGATCCGGATTGGGGGAGCGGGCTCACTGCATCCAGCGCAGCAGAGCACCGCCGCCAGGACAAGGCTGAAGCCGCGAGGAGGGGACATGCACCCAACTATCGGTCGGGACCGCCCCACTCTCAAGCTTCGGATTCGTCTGGCGACACCGGATGTCCCTGGCTACTCTTCCGCATGCGATACCTCTCCGTTCTGCTCCTGCTCTCGGCGGTCACGGCTGAGCCGGCCGCCTGTCAGACCGACACCCGTCCGGCCCTGGTGGTTTTCATCACGGTGGACCAGCTCCGGCCCGACTATTTCAGCCGGTGGGACGCCGATCTCACCGGTGGCCTCCGCCGATTCTACGACCGAAGCGCCTTCTACGCCCGTGGCGAGCAGGATCACGCCATCACCGAGACGGCGCCTGGGCATGCCACTCTGCTGACCGGTCGGTCGCCCGGGAGTGTCGGGATCGTCTCCAACGGCCTGGGCGTGCCCGACCCGGACTATCCGCTCCTCGGTGTCCTGGGCCCTGGAGCGTCTCCCGCTCGATTCCGGGGAACGACGCTGTACGATTGGATGGCCGCCGCCGATCGGAACACCAGGGTCCTCTCCGTTTCCCGGAAGGACCGGGGCGCGATCCTGCCGATTGGCCGGGCCAAGGTGCCGGTCTTCTGGTATCAGAGCGGGTCCTTCACGACCAGCACCTGGTACCGGGATTCGCTCCCCACCTGGGTTCAGCGGTGGAACGCCCGGAGGGGGGCGGAGCGGCTGGCGGGGATGGCCTGGAAGCTCTTCCTCCCGGAGAAACGCTACGCCGAGCCCGATGACGAACCGTGGGAGCGCGGGGGAGCCCCGCACCGGTTCCCCTATCAGATGCCGACCGACAGCGCGGCCATGGCCGAAGTGGTCGTCGCCATTCCCTGGGCCGACTCGCTCACGATCGACGTCGCCCTCGAGGGGGTCAGGGCCCTGGGACTGGGAACGCGGGGCGCCCCCGACCTGCTGTCGATTTCGCTCTCCTCCACCGACGCGGTGGGCCACGGCTGGGGTCCGGACTCCCGGGAAATCCACGATCAGATTGTCCGGCTCGATCACTGGATGGGATGGTTCATGGACTCCCTGGCCACCATGGTGCCCAGGGAGAAGACCCTCTACGTGCTGACCTCGGACCACGGCGTGTCGTCGTACCCCGAACGCGGGGCCGCCAACGGAAAGATGGGGGGCCGGGTCAGTGGCGACCGGGTGATGCGGGCCGCGCAGGAGGTGCTCCAGGCCCGCTACGGCCAGCAGTTTGACCTCGAGTTCGACAACGGCCTCATCCATGGCAACGTGACCGCCCTCAGGTCAGCCGGCGTCGATGTCGACAGCATGGCCGCCGCCCTGGCGGCGGATCTTGCCAGGGAAACCGGAGTGACCCGGATCCTCACCCCGCGGACCCTGGCCGCGGCAGACGCCTCGGACCGGGAGGCGGGACGCTGGTCCCGGACGATTCCCGCCGACTTCGAGTGGCTGGCCGCCGCCAGCGTGGCCCCCGGGTACATCTGGACCTATCCCAGCAACGCCATCGCGACCCACGGGACCACCACCAACGATGACGTGCTGGTTCCGATTGCCTTCATGGGGAAGGGCATCACCCCGGCCCGTCTGGTTCGGGCCCGCACCGTGGACATTGCCCCCACCCTCGCGGCACTGCTCAGGGTGCAGCCGCTCGAGACGGTTGAGGGTCAGGTGCTCAAGGAAGTCGTCCCGCCCCGCTGAAGCATCCCGTGTACCGGAATCAGAGGTCACCACTGTCCCCTCCGGGGGACAGTTCGCGTGGCCCTGGTGTGCCGCCCGATGGGTCTAAACGTCTTCATGGCAACAGGATACTGTGCCGGCCGCGGTTCGGTCCGACCCTTGCCCAAGTGGTAACCGTCGGCCACCACTTCCCCAGGGGGGTACCATGAAGTCCCGCTCGCTGATCATCGCCGTGACGCTGATCCTCACCGCTTCCGGCTGGTCCGAAGTCGCCGCCCAGCGCAAGGGCCTGGTCGATGTTTCTCCCGACCATTTCCGGCGCGGCGTCTGGCTGGAGGCCGGGCTCGGCTGGGGTCAGGAGTCGTACAAGTTTGCTGACGATCCCTATACCGAGCAGCTGGGCAAGCCGACGTTCAACTTCGCGGTCGGTGGGACCCCGGCGAGCTGGATCCGGCTCGGGGGCGAGGCCACAGCCTGGGTCAACAGCTATCAGGAGAGCGGGGACGAGGGGACGTACAACGTGACCGAGACGCTGTCGAACGTGATGGTGGTGGCTCGGGCCTACCCGATCAGGAGTGCGGGTCTCTTCTTCAAGGCCGGCATGGGCCTCGGAGTCAGCAATGTCGCGGTCCAGTACGGGGACGGGGTAACCGAGACCGGCTTCGCCACCACCCTCGGTGCCGGCTATGAGATCCAGTTGTCCAAGAGGGTGTTCTTCACCCCCAAGGTCGAGTGGTTCCAGCAGAGCTACCAGGCCCGGGGCGATGACACCCTGTACGAGCGGCTCGCCAATCTCAGCATATCCGTCACCTTCCAGCCCGGCCGCTGATCGGTCGCCCTGAGAGAGACGGACACCCGAAGGGCCGGGAAACCATCCCCGGCCCTTCGGGCACTGCCGATCGATTGAGGCTACGGCACCAGCTCTCCGGTATCGAGGCCGCCCGTGCCTCTGACTTTGGCGACCTTCAAGGGGTAGTGGAAGGTCTGCCCCGCCACCGTTACGGTGACCAGGTAGGTCCCGGGGTCCACCAGCTGCTGTCCGCCGCCGAACCCGCGCCCCCCTCGGGGCAGGATGTCCTGCAGGGCCTGGAACCCGCCGAGGGCCTGGATCAGGCTGAACATCGGAGAGCCGGCAGCACCTCCGCCGCCGCCACCCGGGCCTACTGGGCCACCCTCACCGGGACGTTCCACGAAGGTGGGAAGCCCGGCAGTCTGAATCCCGCCGCCGCCACCCCCGCCGCCACCGAAGCCGCCGACATTGCCGGAGAGGAGAGCGTTCCCGAGGGAATCCAGGGTCTTCTTTTCGCCGCCGGCCTTGACCATCGAATCCACCACCCGGCTGATCCGGGCGGCAATCCGGGCGCTGTCGCGCTTGGCCGCCGGGCTCGAGCGATCGATCTGCGGTGGTGGACCCTGGAAGTTCCAGTTGACCCGGTGAAGTCCGGGGGAGCCCAGCCCGGTCATGGAGCGCACGGTGTCGCCCTTGATATCCGTGATCACGATCCGGGCTCGACCGGTCGGGGTGCCGGGCGCTACCCGGTAGACGATCTCCGCCCCGTGCGGCGGGCTGTTGGACCTGAACATCATGTGCCCCGGATCGGCCCCGCCTCCCATGTAGCCGTCTGGCCGTTGTACCAGTTGGTAGGCCGTCTTCGGCGCGAAGACGTGGGCCTGGGCGGCGAGGACTTCCGGGGTCAGGTCCTGCAACGGGGCGATATCCACGATCCAGAACGAGCGCCCGTGGGTCGCCGCGATCATCTCCCGGTCCCTGGGGTGAATCTGGAGATCATGGACCGGAACCGTGGGCAGCTCGGTCATGAAGCGCTGCCACGAGCCGCCGCGATCGAGCGAGACATACGCTCCGACGTCGGTGCCGACGAACAGGAGGTTCTGGTTCCGAGTGTCCTCCCGGATCACATGCGCGAAGTCGGGGCCTCCGGTCGGCAGGTTGGCGGCAATCGACCGCCAGGTCTTCCCGAAGTCGTTGGAGGCGTAGACGTAGGGCGTGAAGTCGCCACCGCGGTGACCGTCGAAGGTGAGATACACCCTGGCCGAATCGAAATGAGACGGCTCGATCCGGCTCACGTAGGTGAGCGGTGGCACCCCGGGGAACCGGCCGGTCAGGTCTTCCCAGCTGCCGCCGTCGTTCCGGGTGACCCAGACCTTGCCATCGTCGGTCCCGGCATAGAGCAGCCCGGGCCGGATCGGCGATTCATTGAGCGCCACGATCGTGGCGTAGGTCTCGGCCCCGGTGGCGTCGGGGGTGATGCCTCCGGTGGTCCGGGTGGAGATCCGGATCTTGACCGAGTCCTGACCGGTGAGATCGGGAGAGATCGGGTACATGTCGTCCCCCCGCCTGGTGGACTTCATGACCCGGTTGGCGCCCATGTACAGCGTGTTGGAGTTATGGGGCGAAAGGAAGAACGGGGCTGTTCCAGTTCCACCGCAGGACCAGCGCCGCAGAATCGCGGGTGGCCTGTTGCCGCAGCTCGGCCACCAGGCGCCGGTTGGCGGAGGAAAGCGCCTTGGTGGTGTCCCCCCGGACCGCGTCGATCGAGTCCATGATCGCCTGGTAGCTCGCGCGCCAGGAGGGCTTCTGGAGCCCGGTCCGCTCTCCGGTCCGGTAGTCGAACCGGCCCATGTTGCCGCCCTGCGAGGTGCTGTAGATGACGTTCGGATCGGTCGGATCCTGCTGGGTGCCGAATCCGTCCCCGCCGCTCACGTTGAACCAGTGCTCGTTGCTGATGGCGCCCTGCCGCCGCCGACTGGGCCCGCACCACGACCCGTTGTCCTGGAACCCGCCGCACACGTTGTAGGGGACCGCAAAGTCATACGAGACGTTGTAGGGCTGCCCGAGGGCGAAGGTGTTGGGGTAGAAGAAATTCCCGCCCCGGTCGAAGGTCACCCCGATCCCGCCGTCGTTGCCGACCACGAAGTGGTTCGGGTCGTTCGGGTCGATCCACATGGCGTGGTGATCGACGTGGAGTCCCTGGGTGGCGGTCCGCACCGTCTTGCCGCCGTCCTCGGAGAAGTTCACCGGGGTGCTGGACCAGTAGACCCGGTCGGCATCCCGCGGATCGACCCGGACCTGTGAGTAGTAGAAGGGGCGCACGTTCTGGGTGGCCCGCTTCTCCCAGGTCCTGCCGCCATCCGCAGAGCGATACAGCCCGCTCGGCCGGGTCTGGGCCGCCGAGTCCTTCATCGGCGTCGGGTTGGGCAGCGTGTCGGCCTCCACCAGGGCGTACATCACGTCCGGGTTGCTGGGGGCGATCGCGATCCCGATCCGGCCCAAGGTCGATTCCGGGAAGCCGCCGCCCCTGATGGCGGTCCAGTTCTCCCCGCCGTCGGTGCTCTTCCACAGGCCGCTGCCGGGGCCGCCGCTCTGCAGGAAGTAGGGGCCGCGCTGCCGTTCCCAGCTGGTGGCCCACAGCACATTCGGGTTCCGGGGATCGATCGTCAGGTCCACGAACCCGGCCTTGGCCGACACGAACTTGACCAGCCGCCAGGTCTCGCCCCCGTCAGTGGTCTGGTAGATCCCGCGCTCCGGATTGGTGTTCCAGATGGCGCCCAGGGCGGCCACCCACGCGGTCTTGGGGTCAGTGGGATGGACCACGATCCGGCCGATGGCCTGGGTCTCCTTGAGGCCCATGAACTTCCAGGTCTCGCCAGCATCGATGGATTTGTAGACCCCGCCCCCGGGGGAGATCGAGTTTCGCGAATCCTCTTCCCCGGTGCCGAGGTAGAGCACGTTGGAGTCGGACGGGGCGATCGCCAGGTCGCCGGTCGCGATCACGCGTTCGAAGCCAAAGACCAGTTTGAAGGTGGTGCCGGTGTTGGTGGTCTTCCAGACCCCGCCCGCCGCCGCCGCCACATAGAAGGTCCGCGAGGGCGAGGGCAGCCCCTCGATGTCGGACACCCGGCCCATCATGTTGGCGGGGCCGATGTTGCGCCACTTGAGGCCGGCGATGATGGCCGAGTCGAGCGGGGCGCTGATCTGAGCGGCCAGGAGGGTCGGAAGGCCGAGAAGCGCGATCAGGGAGAGCAGGCGTCGCATTGGCATGGCGTCCGGGGGTGAGCGGTGAAGAGGGCTGGAGCCGGATCGATCGGGGTGATCTCCGAAAGGTACGCGAATGGGGACCCATGTGTTGACGGCGGCTCGGATTGACCCGGTCTGGCAGGACAGCTATACTCTTGCCCGCGCCCTGGTGGTGAAACTGGTAGACACGCTATCTTGAGGGGGTAGTGCTGAAAGGCGTCTCGGTTCGAATCCGAGCCAGGGCATTTGCTACGCCACTGTAGCTCAGGGGTAGAGCTCTCGATTCGTAATCGAGCGGTCGTCGGTTCAAATCCGACCAGTGGCTCTCCACACCTTCCAACCAGTGGCGCTCCACACCCTTGAGACCTGAAACGGCCTGCCAGTGCGGGCCGTCTGTCGTTCGGGCTACCGGGGTTTCCCGCGGTATTCGTAGTACCGGAGTCCCCCGCCGACGTTGCCGACCACCAGGTCGAGATCGCCGTCCCCGTCCAGGTCCCCGAACGCGGGGGCCGCGACCGGAGGGATGTCGAGCCGGAAGCGCGGATCAAGGACGAACCGGGGCGCCGTCCGGGTCCCCTGATTCCGGAACAGCTGCAGCCCCTGGTCGTCCGACCCGATGACCAGGTCCAGGTCTCCATCCCGGTCGATATCCGCCAGGGTCGGGGTGCTGCGACGGCCCACGTCGATCCCCAGCCAGGTGTCGCTCACCATGACGAATCGGGGCGCCTGCCGGGTCCCCTCATTCCGGTAGAAGTTGATCGGGCCCGAGGCCTCGCCAATCAGCAGGTCGAGGTCGCCGTCGCCATCGAGGTCGCCGAGCGCGGGCGTGGTGTTGCTGCCGCGGGTGATGGTGACCAGGGCCGAGTCCACCAGGGCGTATCCCCGCCCGTCCCCGCGGTACCAGGCCACCGAGGCCCCCCAACTTCCCACCAGCATGTCCAGCCGGCTGTCGCCATTCAGGTCGCCGAAGGCCGGCGCCAGGTGATAGCCGGTGCCGAGCGAGATCGGGCCCCGCAGTTGGAAGGCGGGCCGGGTCCGGGTTCCGAGGTTCTCGTAGCGGTAGATCCTGGAGGTCTTCCGGTCGGTCGGCTCGATCTTGTTGGCCAGCAGCAGGTCCAGATCGCCGTCTCCGTCATCATCCACCAGGACGGGAATGCTCTCGCTCCCGACATCGATCATCGGAATCAGCTCGGTGCTGTGCCGGATCCAGGCCTGGCCCGTGGCGCCCCGGGAGAGAAAGTACAGATTCTCCACTGTCGACTTGTTGGGGTCGTAGGCGCCCCCGAGGACCCCCATCACCAGGTCGAGGCGGCCATCACCTGTCACGTCTCCGAAGCTGGGGGCGTTGTACCCGCTGGTGATGATGGGGTTGTCCACCGGGAACCGCACCAGCTCGGGTCGCATCGACGGCGCCGCGCAGCTGCCGCCGTTCTCGAACAGCAGCAGTCCCGCCTCGAAGAAGTCGCCCCACACCAGATCCAGGTCCCCATCCTCGTCCACATCGGCGAAGGCCATGGTGTTGGCGCCGTGCAGCGATCCCTGGCCGGTGACGATCGCCAGATCCTGGAATCGCTCGGTCAACAGCCGGAACCGGGGCACCGGGGCACCGGCCGCGGTGGCCCGGTAGTGCAGGATGGTGCCGCTGATCCTCCCGATCAGCAGGTCGGGCACCCCGTCGCAATCGAGGTCGCCGACCTGGGGGATGTTCTGCCGGTCCGAAAAGACCGGCTTGCCCGCCACGTCCCGCAGCGTGTCGCTGGCCACCACGAAGCCCGGCGTCACCCGGTTCCCGTCGTTCCGCAGGTAGCGCAGATAGCCGAACGGCAGTTCCGCCAGCAGATCGAGGTCGCCATCGCCATCCAGGTCGGCAAACCGGGACCACTCGCCCACGTCGAGACCCTGGTACCGCCAGCTGTCGAAGACGAACCGGGGCAGCCCCTGGGAGGTCTGGCCGTCCCGCTTCAGGGTCAGCAGCCGGCCGGTGAACTCCTGCATCACGAGGTCCAGATCGCCGTCCCCATCGAGGTCCACCAGCTGCGGTCGAGGGGAGTTGAACCCGCCCAGAAAGGCGAGTTCGAGGAGCCGGCCGGTGGTGTCGGTAACGGGAAAGGGGCTGACCAGCTGGCTGAAGCCGGTATCCGCGGGAGTGGTGATCGCGACCGGGCGCGAACTGGCGCCGGCACACCCGCCGATGAGGAGAGCGCCGAGGAGTGCGGCCTCCAGCCTCACCGGCAGCTGGCGGGTGTACCGGGTCGGGCGGCGGGAACCGCGACCCCGATCCCGGCGGCATAGTTCCCCACCGTGAGGACCGACTCCACCACCCGGGTGGGCTGGCAGATGACCGCCAGGACGCCATGGGCCGTGGCCTTCTGCCCCTCGTGATCGTGGGCCCCGCCGGCCTGGGACCGGTTGCTGACGTACATGAACCGGCCATCGGGTCCGGGCATCACCCCATGGGGCTGGCTGAACCGCTCGTCGGTGATGACCTGGCTGACGCTCCAGTCGCCGACATCCACCACCGAGACGGTGTTGGCGGTGAGGTTGGTGGCCCACAGCCAGCGGCCGTCCCAGCTGAACGCCGTCTCGAACGGTCCCGGGGTGGCCACCGCGTGGGCCAGCCGGGGGGTGTCCGGCTGGCTGATGTCGAACACCAGCAGCTGTCCGCTGGTCTCGGCGGTGGCCACCAGCCAATGGCCATCGGGGGAGACCGAGAACTGGGTCAGGGTATGGGGCGGGCCCGCCACGTCCACCAGCTGGACCTTGCCGTCCGCCAGGCGGACGCTGGCCAACTGGTTGACCCCGAGGCTCGCCACGAAGACGTGACGGCCGTCAGGGCTGAGCGCCAGCGCGTGGGGCCGGGGGAAGAAGACCTCGATCTCATCGATCAGCGTCATGTCCGACCGGCGGATCAGGGCAATCCGGCGCGGCGGATTGACCGCGCTCATCGAGTGACCCGCCACCAGCAGGTCGTGGGCCGGGTCGAGAGCCATCAGCCCGGGGACTTCCTGATCCACCGATCCGACGATCCGGTTCTGCCGGTCGAACTTGAGGACCTTGCCGCCCCCGATCAGGGTCAGGTACCAGAAGCTGCCGTCCGGTTCCACCTGCGGCATGATGCGGCTTGGCGTTGGCGCCGAACCCCAGGGCCTGCAGGTCGACGGTCTCCACCACCGTGTTGGTGGCGAGGTCCACGATGGAAACCGTCGCGTCATCCTGATTGGTGACATACAGCCGCTGTTGTCCGCACACCGGGCTCGCGGCGCCCGCCAGCAGGGCACCGCAGAGGAGGAGTCGGTTCACGGCACCAGCTCCATCTTCCGGTGCTTGAGGACGAACAGTCCCTCCCGCATACTGGTCACCACGATGGTGCCGCTCTTGAAGAACGGGTAGTTGCTCCACGATCCGGCAAAGCCCGGCACGTTCTCGCCGAAGGGCACCGTGTCGAAGTAGCCGACTTCCCTGGGGTGAGCCGGGTCGGCCACGTCGATGACCCGAAGGCCGCTGACGTAGTTCGACTGGTACATGTACCGGCCCCGGACATAGAGGTTGTGGTCCGACGCCGAGGTGGTGCCCAGGAACTCGGTGAGTAAGACCGGCTCGTCGAGGCTCGTCATGTCCCAGACCAGGGTGCGGGTCTTCGGGGTGTTTCCGGCGAGTTCGTCGAGTTCGTCGTTCAGGTAGAAGTACCGGTGGTCGTCGCTCACCCAACCCTGGTGGGAATACCCCACGTTCGGGTAGGCGGCCATGGAAATGGCCTTGGGGGCGGCCTTGTCGGTCACGTCCGCCACTCCGACCGCGGTCTCGGAGGCGTTGAAGCAGATCTCCCGGCCCTGGTACTTGGTGTCGGGACCATGGTACAGCACGCACTGGGCGTCGTGGGTGTAGCCGGTGCGCGAGGTTCCGGTCGACGGGTCCGAGAAGCACCCCGCGAAGGTCGGCGCCTTGGGATTCCGGATGTCGATCATGTGGAGCGCCCCGCCACAGGTCTCTCCCCCGGCGCTGTTCCCGACCGTGTACCCGAAGCCGGTGGTCTCGTTGATCACGATGTTGTGGGCGCTGGCGATCTTGTCGTAGTGGGCATCCTCGGTGAACGTGGCCGGCGGGGCCGTGACGTTCCGGAGCCGGGTGAGGTCGAAGACCTGCATCCCGTGGGGGCCCGCGCCATCGGACACCACGAACACATGATCCCGATAGACCTTCATGTCCCGCCACAGGTTGGGAGTGGCGCCCGCATGGAGGGGCAGCTCGCCCAGGAAGACCGGGTTCGAGGGATTGGTGACGTCCACGAAGGTGGTCGCGTCCATCCGGCCCACGATGGCGATTTCACGACCCGTCTCCGGGTCGGTCCACCCCCAGATGTCGTTGAGCATGATCCCGCGCTTGGCGCCGAGCGCCGCAGTCGGGATGAAGGCCTGGAGGTCCACATCCTGGCAGCTGAACTGGTCCGCCTTGCCCTCGGTGCACTTGAGTTCGCGGCCGGTCAGCGCCGTGAGCACATTCGGCCGGTCGGCCACGGTGCCGGCGGGGGTCCACTCGCCGGCCGGGTTCCGCGCGTACAGCCGCCCGGTGCCCTCGAAGAACTCGGCCATCGGTCCGCCGGCAAAGGCGGTCTCGCCGCTGGCCGCCACGGACCAGCCGAGCATGACGCCCAGGCCCGACGCGGTGGTGGTGAGCTTCTGGGTCTCCTGCCAGCCGGAGTCGCCCTTGGCGAAGACGTAGACCGCGCCGGTGCCCTGGCTCGCGATCGGGGCACCCGCCAGCACCTGGCCCCCGGTGACCGCGAACGCCAGGCCGAGCAGTTCCTGCCCGCCGGCCGAAGCGGCCGCGAGTTTTCCGGTGATCAACCAGGCCCCGGCGCTCTCGCTGAAGACGTAGATCGTCCCCCGACCGCGGTTGGCGAGCGGAGAGCTTACCATGGCCTCGGGTCCGGCCAGGTGCACCTGATAGCCGAAGGCCCGGACCGTGTCGGTGCCCGGCGCTATCTGGGCCACCTCAGTCCAGGTCCCGTTACTCCCGAGGACATGGATCGCCGCCGAGCCGGGCTTGAACTGCGGTGGACCCCCACCCGGGGCGCCACCCAGCGGCACCGCACCCGGTGCCCCGATCAGGGCCCGGCTGCCGTCCAGCGAAACGGCGGCGCCCAGGCGAACCCCGGTACCGGCACCGCGGGCCACCACGGTGGGGGCCGACCAGGCGGCGTTCCGGCCGGTCCGGCGGAAGGCGTACGCGACCCCCCGGGCGGAGTCGCGGCCGGGCGCGCCGACCACGATCATCCCGTCCCCGATGGCCACCGCCGCCCCGAACTCGTCACCCGCCACTCCATCGGCCAGGACCAGCTTGCCTGACTGGGTCCACTTGCCATCCGCCCCGCGATCGAAGATGTAGGCCGTTCCACCGCCGGCGTGCTGAGGTGAGCCCACCACCATGAGGGTCCCCTGGACGGCGAGGACCGATCCGAAGCCATCGCCCAACGTCGCGTCGCTGCCCTTGATGGCCCCCGTTTCGGTCCACTGCCCATCCTGGCCTCGACGGAAGATGTGGATCCCGCCCACCTCGGAGGCTGGCGACGGGAAGGTCGAGATCGATCCCGGCCGGCCGACAAGTAGTTCACCCCCGGCGAAGGCGGCGGCGGACCCGAAGCCGACGGCCGTCGGTGGCAGGCCGGTCGCGGTGGTCTGGGCCGACGATGGGGTCGCCGCGGACAGGGTCAGGAGGACGGTCGTCGCGTGGAGCAGGATTCGCATGGTCACTCTCGTCATGAGGGGCGCAGGGGGCTCTGGATGGAATTACGACACCGGTCGGAACGCAGTTTCAGCGACCGTCGGACAGGGATGATAATCGGGGGGTTACGGCTGTCGCACAGCCTGGGGCTCGGGGACGGCTTCGAAGGGCAGGTTGCCGATCCGGTAGCGTCGCCAGTCCCGGAAATCGAAGTGCCACCACTCCGCTTCGTAGACGGTAAAGTCTTCCCGCTCCATCGCGTTCCGGAGCAGATCCCTGAGCCATCGCTGGCGCGCCGTCCCACCGGCGTAGCCGGGGAAGGAGCGGGGGGACATCTCGTCGTAGCCGCCCGGCATGAGGACCGGCTGCCCGGTGGCGCGATCGTACAGAGTCAGGTCGACCGCCGCGCCGCGGTTGTGGCGGGAGCCTTGTGACGGATCCGCCACGAAGATCCTGAGGGCGTCCGGGGTCGCGTCCCAGAACATTCTGGTGACCGACCACGGGCGGTATCCGTCGTGCACCAGCACCCCGTAGCCCCGCGACCAGAGCGACCGGTGGGCCCGCACCAGCGCCGCCGCCGCAGGCCGCTGGAGAAACGCCCGCGGGCTGGAGTAGAACGGAGTGCCCATGAAGTTGTTGTCGGTCGCATAGCGGATGTCGAGCCGGATGGTTGAATCGAGCGCCACCAGTTCGACCAGATCGTCGGGCAGAAACTCGCCGGTCTCGGTGGGCGGGGTGGCTCCCTCGGCTTCCCGCCGCAGGTCGGCCACCGGGCGCCGCGGGGTGATCCGGAACCCGGCGCCGCCATCGCCACCCAGCGTCAGTCTGGGGTGGCTGCGCCCGGAGCTGAGGAGACCGCCGGGACGGGGCAGGGCCCACCCCTCGAAGACGACCTGGTCGGGCCCCCGGCCAAGCTGGAAGGCCGAGTCGCGGATCTGGCTCAAGGGCTGCCGGCCGCCGCCCCAGAGCAGCAGGTGGAGGTGGCCGCGCTCCTCGAGCACCGACAGGGTGTCGGCCCCGGCGGCGTATTCTCCCACCAGTCGCAGCCACACCGGCGGTGCCTCGGGGGGCTGAGGCCAGGGCCGAGCTGATCGCACCGCGTCCAACTCGGGCACATCGGTATCGGCCTGGTGCCAGATCGCAATCAGAGACTTGCGGGCCTTGTCGGCAGTCTCCCGATCGCCAGCCGCCTCGGCCGCGCGCCAGAGTCCCCGCAGGGACAGCGCCCGGCCCGGCGCCAACGCCAGGGCCGCTTCGAACTCCCGCTGTGCCTCGGCGGCGCGACCCAGGTCGAGGAGGATCTCTCCCAGGAGTTCGTGGGACGGCTTGAGCACCTCCGGCGGTCCGAACTCATACGGCATGGCGTCTTCCAGGGCCGTGGCCTCCCGGAGCGCCTGCACGGCGGCGTCCGGCTGGCCCCGGGCATGAAGTGCCGCGCCCTCCAGGGCCCGAAGCAGAATGGCGGGCACCGCCAGGGTGGCATTGACCCCCGGGGCCGGCATCGGCCGTCCGCTCCGGAGCGCGCGGAGGCCCGCCAGCGCCGCGATGCCCGCCTCGGGGCGGTTCAGCCGGAAGGCGGCGAGCCCTCGGACGAACTGCTCCTGCGCGGGGACGAAGTCTCCCTCCGCAGGTGACTCGCGCAGCGCCACCTCCCACCGCTCGGTGTTGACGACATAGTGCAGCCGCATCATCCGCAGCCCGCCCTCCCCCCGCGCGGTCTGGCCCAGCGGGCGCATCCGGTCCACCAGCTCCTTGGCCTTCCCGAAGCGGCCCTGCTGGGCATAGCCGTAGCCGAGCCAGATGGTGTAGTGCCAGGAGTGGTAGTCGCCCAGTCCGGCGGCCACTTCGTTCTGGGCGACGAGGTCGTCCCACATTCCCAGCGCGACGAAGATGTGGGTCGTCATGTGCTGGGCATGTGCCGCGGCCGGGGCAATCGTCGAATAGGCCCGGGCCGCCCGGAGGCCGAGGGGCGCATGGGTCGGGTCGTCGAAGGCGTGAATCATGTAGTGCGCCCCACCGGGATGGGCCGGATTCCGCCGGAAGACCTCCTCGGCGATGGCCCCGGCCCGGATATAGGTCGGCACATCCCGGACACCCTGGTTGAGTCCGAGCAGGGCCAGCGACAGGAAGGCCCGGGCTTCGTCGTCCTCCGGATTGGCCTCTGCCAATCGCTCCATGGCGCGGGCGTACAGGGTGTCTCGCCGGGGCTTGGTTCCCTCGCCATAGAGGATCTCCACCGCCTGGAGCCAACCCTGTTCCCGCGCGGTCGGCGGCCTGGCGCGGCGCGCGGCCGGTGTGGGGCCGAGTCGCTCGAGGGTCGCACGGGCCCTGGTCAGGTCCTGCTCGTTCCAGACGGGGTGGGTATAGCTCATCGCCTCACCCCAGTACGCCATGACAAACCCGGGCTCCAACATCTGGGCGCGCCGGAACGCGACGGCGGCGCTGTCGTACTCGAAGCTGTGCATCCACAGCACCCCGGTCTCGAACTCCCGCTGGGCCGCCGGGCCCGCCGAGGTGGGGAAGTGGATGGTGCCGAGCGGGGCCTGACCGTGGGCCGGCCCGGAAGCCAGTCCCAGGGCCATCGTCGCGAGCAGGATCGTGTGGCGGGTCATTGTCCGATCGGAGTGCCGAGGATGAGGCGCAATTGCCAGGTCCGGTGGCGTGAATCGGTGGTGGGCACGAGGTCGGAGAGTCCCCGTGAGTAGCGGAGGTCGAAAGCGACCAGGGTGCGGTCCTCCAGCTGCCTGCCCAGTTCGAGTCCGATGGGCCAGGACCATTCCTTCCCCTTGACCGAATCACAGGTGTTCGCGGTCGTGTCGGGGCCATTGCAGCTGAGCTTGAAGTTCAGCGCGAGACCGGTGTAGGCCTTGACGAAGACCCCACCGGTAATGGAGCTGGCCAGCCCGAGGAGGACCGGAAGCTCCAGGTAGCTCACCCGGTGGTTGCCGCCACCCTTCTGGGTCCAGTTGCCCTCGAGCTGGAGCACCGTGTTCCGGGACATCGTGGCGCCGTAGAACAGGCCCGCCGTGCCTCCCCAGCGGGTTCCGGGCGTGAACCCGCCGGATACCTCGCTGCGGGTGGCACCGGCGGCAATGCCGGAGAACCGGGCGGGCCCCCACTGGGCGGTCAGCGGCGCCGAGGCAAACACCCCGAGGAGAAAGAGGGTGGCGGTTGGGCGGCCAGCGGACATGGGCTCGGGCTCCTTGTTGGGTCTGGTCGCCTCAGCTACGGTTCCGCTGTCCTTCGGACGGAGCAGACGATGCTGGCAAAGGTACTCCGGCTTCACCGAAACCGCCTCGCGCGGCTCCTGCCGCTGGCCGGACTTCATGCCATCGGCTGTCGGCCCCCCGGACTGCTTCCGCCAACCGGCGCTGAGTGGGTCTCCCCGGCGGCACCCGACAGTTTCGACGTCAGCTTCGAAACCTCCCAGGGCCCGTTCGTCTTGCGGGCTCATCGCGACTGGTCACCGGCCGGGGTGGATCGACTCCACGACCTGATCCGTCGCCGAGCGTATGACGACCTTCGGGTCTACCGGATGATGCCGGGATTCGTGGCCCAGTTCGGACTGGGGGCCAGCCCCGAAGCCAGCGCCGCCTGGCAGCGGCTCGGGATTCCGGACGAACCGGTCGCCCGGGAGAACGGTCGGGGTCGGGTGTCCTTTGCCCGAGGTGGCCCCAGGACCCGGTCGCTTCAGATCTTCATCAACCTCGGCCACAACAGTCCGCGCCTGGACACCCTCACCGCCGCCGGGGTCGTCGGCTATCCGCCGATCGGAGAAGTCATCATGGGGATGGAGTCGGTGGACCGGTTCAGTGGCGAGTATGGGGCGGCGCCGGCCCAGCGGCAGGATTCGATCCGGGCCCTCGATCCTCCTCCAGCCAGGCTGGCGGCGCCCCCGATGCGTTGGGCCTGAGATCCTGATATCTTGTGCTCTCATCATGACCAGCCAGCCTCTAGCTCCCTCCGGGACCGGTACCCGGAGCTCCGGCCCCGGGTGGTTTGGCCGCCATCCGCTGTTGCAGGTGGTGCTGTACTACCTGCTGCTCCTGCTGCTGGTGCAGGTCGTCAAGACGGCGCTGCCACAGGTCTATCAGGTGGTGGCGGGCAGTGCGCTGCCGACTGGCGGCGATATGAGCGTGTTCACCGGGGCCCCCGCCGGTCAGGCGGCCCCGTCGTCGACCCACGGTCTGCCCGCGGGCATCGTCGTGTTCATCGCCATGTTGTCCACCGTCCTGCTGATGCTCCCGGTGCTCTGGGTCTATGCCATGACCCGGCAGAAGAAGGGCTATCAGCAGTCGATGGTGCAGACGCTGTTGATTCTGCCGATCGTGGTGGCGGCGGTGGTCATCCTGGTCAAGAACAGCGTGGCGCTGGCCTTCAGCCTGGGCGGCATCGTCGGGGCGATTGCCTTCCGGAATCGGCTGGAGGACACCAAGGACGCCGTCTATGTCTTCCTGGCCATCGTGGTCGGGCTGGCCTGCGGGGTCGAGGTGGTGTCCGTGGCGTTCTCCCTGAGCGTGTTCTTCAACCTGCTCATCGTGGTGCTCTGGATGACCGACTTCGGCCGGATTCCCGGGGACATGTCGGCGCCGGTGGCGGCCCGCCGGGTCGAGGCGGTGCGGGAAGGTCTGGCCCCGGAGGAACGGAAGACCGGCGCCTTCATCGACGTGCTGGAGCAGCAGGTGCTCAAGTCGATGACGCCGGAACAGCTCCAGGCGCTGATGGATCGGGCCGGGGCGCAGCAGCAGAAGATGTCGGGTGAACTGTACGGGGAGGACGACCGGTTCGAGGGCCCGGTCTACGTCACCGCCACGGTAACCGCCAACCCGGGCGACCTGCGCACCGCCGTGGAGCTGGTGCTCTCCCGGGACACCAGGGAGTGGCGGTTCGAGCGGACCATCATGGGGCCCGCCGGTCAGCCGGTCATGGAGTGGCACATCAAGTGCCGTCGCAGCATGCCGCCGGCCCTGCTCGCCGAGGCGGTGCGGCGCGGCGCGATCCCCAACGCGCAGGACGTGTCCATCGGATGAAGGAACCGATCGAAACCCGGCTCGCCACCGCGCTCGCCGGCCAGTACCGGCTGGAGGGTGAACTGGGGCGCGGCGCCATGGCCCAGGTCTTCAAGGCCGAGGATCTCCGGCACCCCCGCGCGGTCGCCGTCAAGCTGCTGCCCCCCGAGATGGCCACCCCGGTGGCGGCGGAGCGGTTCCTCAGAGAAATCCGGATCACGTCCCGACTCCAGCATCCCCACATTCTTCCGCTGCTCGACTCCGGCGCGGCCCACGGCCTCTGCTGGTACGTGATGCCGCTGGTGACCGGGATCAACCTGCGGGACCGGATCAACGAAGGACCGCTCCCCCTCAAGGAGGCGATGCGGATCGGGATCGAGGTGGCCCAGGCACTGGCGCACGCCCACCAGCTCGAGATCATCCATCGCGACATGAAACCCGAGAACATCATGCTCTCGGCGGGCCATGCCATGGTGACCGACTTCGGGCTGGCCCGGGCCTTCGGGGCGTCGGGCGGGGCCTCGGTCACGGTGGCGGGGCTTCCGATCGGGACCCCGGTCTACATGAGCCCCGAGCAGGTGATGGGATCGGGGTGCGACGCCCGGTCGGACCTGTACGGGCTGGTCTGCATCCTGTACGAGATGGTGACGGGAAAGCCTCCGTACTCGGGTAACCTGCAGATGGTGATGCGCGGGCACATGGAGGGGATCGCGGTCCCGCCGTCCCAGCTCCGGTCCGGGGTTCCGGGTCCGTTCGACCAGGTGGTGGTGCGGGGCCTCGCCAAGCAGCCGGAGGACCGGTTCCAGACCGGGGGGGAACTGGTCGACGAACTCGAGATGATCCGGGCCATCGCGATGGTGGGGGGTGCCGGCCCCGGCCCGGGCCCGAGCGCCGGGGTGGGTACCCGCCAGCCCGAGGCCAAGACGGCCCCGGGCTGGCGGAAGTGGTTCGGGGGCGGGAAGAGCGGCTGATCAGCCCTGGAACAGGGCGGGCACCACCGTCGGGAGCGCGCCCAGCAGCCAGACGATGGCACCGGCCATCACGGCCTGTTCGGTCGACCGGTTGCCCACCACCTTGATCCCGATCACCACCAGCACGGTAATCCACAGCGTGAAGAGATCGATCCGGCCCACCAGCCCCAGCAGGGCCGCGTTGGCGGCATCAGGGTCGAAGAATCTGGCCACGCCCAGGCTCACCGAATACCGGCCGGTCAGCGCCGACTCGTCCATCAGCATCGCCTGCACGGCGGTGGAGACCGCCTCCACCAGCCGGGGGAACTCGGCAAAGCAGGCGATGGTGAGCCCCTGGGCGTAGCTGATGGTGCCGCCCATGATCTTGCTGCCGAGCCAGACCGACAGGCCGACCAGGAGAAGCAGGATCGGGCTGCCGACGACCACGGCGACGCTGGTGATGATCCCGGCCGCGCCCCGGGCCGCCTCGATCTGTTCCGGGGTCATTTCCTGGCTCGAGGCGGCCATCCCGCGGGTCATTTCGGCCTCGAAGATCGGGGCGGTGGCGCCCCGGGTGCCGAAGAAGAGGACGGCGCCGAGCACGATGAAGAACACCATGGCGGGGGCAAACTTGCCGTCGGACCGTCGGTTGAAGACGGCCGTGGGACTGGTCCAGATGTCGATGAAGTCGTCCCAGATGGACGTGGTTTCGGGAGTGGGGGCGTCGGTCATCGGAGGGCCTCGCCTGGGTTGAGTGTGGGAGTAACGATACTCGCAGCATCCCGACGGGGCCAGAGCGGTGGCTGGACCCTCTGATCGACCGGCGTCCGAAACCAAGGAGCAACGTGCGGTTCCTGATCATCACCGATCCCCGGACCCATTCCGAACTCGATGTGACCTTCGAACTGTACCGGGTGCTCCCGGAAGATCCCCGGTTCGAGCTCTGCCACCTGCACCCCGCTCACCTGGGGGACGCCTCCGCCCTGCCGGTGGTTCCTGTCCCGAGCCCGCTCGGCTTTCCGGAATTTCTGGCGTTGGACGAGGCGCCCGTCGTGACGGCCCGGCTCACCGATTTCGACCTCGCCATGCAGCGGACGGACAAACCCTATCCCGATGGCTTCATCGACTGGCTGGTGCGCCACGAGGATCTGATCCGGTTTGTGACGCGACCCTCGGGGATTCGTGACTGCAGTGATCGGGTCTTCACCAGATCGATCGCCGATCGGTTCATGCCGCCGGGACTGGTGACCCGGGACGTCGCCGAGGCCGCCGCGTTCATGGAGGCCCAGGGGCGGGTGGTGGCCAAACGGAATCAGAGCTACGGAGGCAAGGGAGTGGTCCGGCTGTCGCGAGCCGGGACCGGTTGGGTGATCGAGCCACCGGATGGCGAGCCGCTGGAATTCGGTCGGGTGGAGGCGCTGCTGGAGCATCTGTTCGCAGCCGATCCCGACCGGTACGAATTCGTCCGCTACCTCGAGAGCGTGCGTGCGGGTGACAAGCGGGTGCTGGTGGTGGAGGGGGAGGTCTATGGCGGGTACCTGCGCACCGCGGCCGAGGGTCGGTGGATCAGCAACCTGATGGCCGGGGGACACCTCCGGCCTGCCACGGTCACCCGGGCTGAGGCGGCGATGATCGCGGCCACCTGGCGACCCTATCACGATCGGGGCCTCGACCTGCTCGGGTACGACTTCCTGGTGGACCAGACCGGGGAGCCGACCTTGAGTGAGATCAACTCGGCCAACGTCGGAGGCTACGGCCTGCTGGAACGGACCACCGGGATGCCGTTCTACCCTCGGCTGCTCGACTGGATTGCGGGCCGGAAGGGGCCGTAACGCCGGTCTGGGACCATCATGGCACAAACCTCGCACTGTAGCCTTGGATGATTCGGCTGGTTTGCATCACCGATCCCCTGACCCATCCACCGTTCGACACCACGGTGGACCTGTACCGCCTCTTCCCGGCGGATCCCCGGTTCCAGCTGTTCCATCTCCAGGTCGAGCGGCTGGGCGATGGATCGTCATTCCCGGTCACCCCGGTGCCCCGTCCGCTCGACTATCAGGAGTTCCGGGCGCTTGGGGCGGCTCCGGCGGCGCCGGCCCGGTTCACCGACTTCGATCTGGCGTTCTCCCGGGCCGACCGTCCCCACCCGCCGGGGTACCTGGAGATTCTCGCCCGCCACGAGGACGAGGTCCAGTTCGTCGGGGGGCGCCCCTCCGCCTTGATCCAGTGTGGTGATCGGGGGTTCTACCGCTCCATTGCCTCCCATTTCATGCCGGAGGGCACCATGACCCGGGACCTGACCGGCGCGGCGGAGTTTGTCCGGACCCATGGGCGGGTGGTGGCCAAGCGGAATCGGAGTTACGGGGGGAAGGGGCTGGTCCGGATCTGGGAAGCAGAGGGGAGCTGGTGGATGGAGTGGGCCAACGGCGAGAGGTCGGTGCACCGTCAGCTGGAGACCATCCTGGAAGAGGTGTTCGCCTCGGATCCCGACCCGTTCGAGTTGGTCCGGTACCTCGAGAGTGTCGGGGCGGGCGACAAGCGGGTGCTGGTGGTCGAAGGGGAGCTGTACGGCGCCTATCTCCGGCTGGCTGCCGATGGCGGATGGATCAACAACCAGACTTCCGGTGGCACCGTACACCCCGCCACCATCACGCCCCGCGAGGAGGCGATCGTCCGGGCGACATGGCAGGTCTATCACGACCGGGGGGTGGACCTGCTCGGGTACGACTTCCTGGTGGACGACGCAGGGCAGCCGATGCTGAGCGAGATCAACGCCTCGAGCAACATCGGCGGCTATGGCGTGGTCGAGCAGACCAGTGGGGTGCCGGTGTATCCTCGGCTGCTGGACTGGATCCATCGATTGGCGGGCCGGTGACCGGCGGGTCGCTGACCCTCGCCGAGGTCTTTGGTCCGGGAGTGGTCTACCTCGCCCGCCGGTCCCCGAACCATCGCGGCTGGTGGCAGCCCGCCCCGGGTCAGGCCGATGCCAATGTCGGGCTGCTGCTCACCGTCGCCGGGGGGATGCCCTATGTCGCCTGCTCGGCGCTGGTGACCCCCGAGATCCTCTCGATCCATGCCGAGGCGGGCCTGACGGTGGAGGCGGAGCTGCACCGCTACCGTTCGATCCCGGAGTACTTCGCCGTGCTTTCCCCCGTGATCCGCGACCGACGTCGACTGGCCTGCCAGCGAGTGCATCCCGATGAGGAGATCCCGCCGGCCGCCGCTTTGGTTCCGCCGGAACTGCTCCGGAGCCTCAATGACAAGGGACGGATGCTGGAGGTAGTGCGTTCCGAGTGGCTTCCGGAGCGGCGCACGATGCTGGTGTCGGACCTGCCCGCCGGGCGGTCCCTCGTCGCTCCCGGGCGCCCGGTGGTCCTGAAGGTCTCCAGCCCGTTGCCGAGCGGGGGCGGGCAGGGAGTCTGGATTGCCAGGACCCCTGAAGAGGTGGACATGGTCCGGACTAGCCTGGGGGGTGAGGCCCGGGTGGTGGTAGAGGAGCACCTCTCTCTGCTCCGCACGGTCTGCGTCCATGCCGTCGTCTATCCGGATGGATCCTCGGCGGTGGTTGGGGTGGCCGAGGAGGTGTGTGACAACGGCCACTGGGTTGGCAACTGGCTCGACGGGGCGGGGGATCAGGTGCCCGAGCTGGTCCCCCGGATGGTGGCTGAGGTTGTCGCCCGTGCGTCGGCGAAGGGGTACCGCGGTCCTGTTGGGATAGATGTAGCGCTGTGTGCGGATGGCAGGGTGCTCATCCTGGACCTCAATTTCCGGGTCTGCGGGTCGACCGCGGCGGCCTGGCTTCGGCCCTGGCTGGAGCGGACCCGCGGCGTCAGGACCATCCGGGTGTCGAGCTGGACCGGGAAGCAGGGATTTGCCGCGATGTGTCGAGTGGTCCGGGAGGCCGTGGGTCGCGGAACCCTGATTCCGCTGTCGCTCTATGACCCGGCGGCGTGCGAGATGGGGGGCGTCCCGCGGGCGGCTGGGCTGGTGGTGGGGAGCTCACGGGGCGAGGTCGAGGAAGAAGTCCAGCGGTTGGCCGCTGCGGGGCTCGGGTGAGGCAAGCGGGTCCGACATGATCAGGCTGCTGTGCATCACCGATCCTCTCACCCATCCGTCCTGGGATGCCACGGTGGAACTGTACCAGCACTTCCCGGCGGATCCCCGATTTCAGCTCTTCCATCTTCAGGCCGAGCGGCTCGGTGACGGGGTGTCCCTGCCGGTGACCCCGGTGCCGGCTCCCCTGGACTACCAGGAGTTTCTGGCGTTGGGTGGGGCGCCGGTGGAGCGGGCCGGATTCTCCGACTTCGACCTGGTGTTCTGCCGGACCGACAAGCCCTATCTGCCCGGGTACCTCGAGACTCTGGTCCGCTACGAGGACGTCGTGCGTTTCGTCCAGCGGCCCTCCGGGGTCCGCGATTGCGATACCCGGGGTTTCTACCGGTCGGTGGCTTCGCGATTCATGCCGGTGGGCATCGTGACCCGCGATCTGGCGGAGGCCGGGGACTTTGTGCGGAGCCAGGGGCGGGTGGTGGCGAAGCTGGACCGGACTTACGGGGGCAGGGGGGTTTCCCGGATCTGGCGGGAGCGGGGCCGCTGGTGGATCGAGCCGGCGAGCGGGGTGCCGGAGGGGCACGATACGCTGGAGGCCCTTCTGGAGCCGTTGTTCGGCACTGGTCCGGAGCCGTACGAGTTCGTCCGCTACCTGGACAACGTGGTGGCGGGGGACAAGCGGGTGGTGGTGGTCGAGGGGCAGATCTACGGCGGGTATCTCCGGCTGGCCGCCGCCGGCGGCTGGATCAACAATCAGACGGCGGGAGGCACCGTCCACCGCTCCACGGTTACTCCGGAGGAGGCTGCGGTCGTTGACGCGACCTGGAGGGCCTATCACGCCCGGGGGTTGGACCTGCTGGGGTACGACTTCCTGGAGGACGATGCCGGCCAGCCGACACTGAGTGAGATCAATGCCGGCAACGTCGCCGGCTTCGGGATCCTCGAGGCCATCGAGGGGGCGGGGTGCTATGCCCGGCTGCTGGACTGGATCGCGGGCCAGGCATCTGAAGGGTAGCAGAATACAGGGGAGTTGTCGGGGAGTGAGGAGGCGGCCGCAGAGTGGCAATCGGACGGGTCCTCGGCTAGGTTCCGTCCCCGCAGACAGCAGTGGAAACGGGCGCCTGAATGGGGTTGGACCGCCGCCCTCGTGCCGAGGCCGTCGCTCCTTCCTTGCCGGAGCAGAGGCTCCGGCTGCGGATCAGGGGGTCTGGCGACCCGCGACCTTGGAAGTTGGCAGGAAAACCGGAGTGAACGGGACGTAGCGCAGTCCGGTAGCGCACCTGAATGGGGTTCAGGGGGTCGCGGGTTCAAATCCCGCCGTCCCGACTAGCGTAAACCCAAGAAAAGGAACAAGTTGGAAGGCGAGGGAGACTTCTGGGTCTCGCTCGCTTTTCTGCTTTGTGTGCCAATAGTGTGCCAAATCCTTGGCGAGGATGAGTCCGACGCCGGGGCCGAGGCCACCAACCTGTCCGTAGGTGACGACTCTGTACGGGAAGGCGCTCTCATGATCACCGGTGAACTCAAATCCAAGGTCGACCGCATCTGGGACACGATGTGGTCCGGCGGTATCTCGAACCCGCTCTCGGTCATCGAGCAGCTCACCTACCTGCTCTTCATCAAGCGGCTCGACGAGCTGCACACGCTGAAGGAGGCGCAAGGCCGCCCGCACCGGCAAGCCCATCGAGGAGCCGATCTTCACCACAGACCAGGACAGCCTCCGCTGGTCGCGCTTCAAGGAAACCGCCCCCGAGAAGATGTTCGAGACGGTGCGCGACGAGGTGTTCCCCTTCATCAAGACCCTCGGGCAGAAGGGCGAGCGCCGACGGCGAGGGGGGCTCGACCTACACCCACCACATGAAGGACGCCCTCTTCATGATGCCCACGCCCCGTGTGCTGGCCAACGTGGTCGATCAGCTCGACGGCATCGACATGGCCGACAGCGACACCAAGGGCGACCTCTACGAGTACATGCTCGGCAAGATCGCCACGCGCCGGGCAGAACGGGCAGTTCCGCACGCCGCGCCACATCATCAAGCTGATGGTGGACATGACCGCACCCACGCCCAAGGACGTGATCTGCGACCCGGCCTGCGGCACGGCGGGCTTCCTGATCGCCGCCTCCGAGTACCTCGTCGAGCACCACAGCGACGCCATCTACAAGACCGCCGCCGCCCGCCGCCGCTTCAACGAGGGCACCTTCCACGGCTACGACTTCGACAACACCATGCTGCGCATCGGCAGCATGAACATGCTGCTGCACGGCGTGGAGAACCCCGACATCCGCTACCGGGACTCGCTGGCCCAGGCCGATGACGACGACGCCGAGAAGTACTCCCTGGTCCTCGCCAATCCGCCCTTCGCCGGCAGCCTCGACTACGAGTCCACCGCCAAGGACCTGCAGCAGATCGTCAAGACCAAGAAGACCGAGCTGCTCTTCCTCGCGCTCTTCCTGCGCCTGCTCCAGACCGGCGGCCGGGCTGCCGTCATCGTGCCCGACGGCGTGCTGTTCGGATCGAGCAAGGCCCACAAGAGCCCTGCGCAAGATCCTGGTCGAGGACCAGAAGCTCGACGCCATCATCTCCATGCCCTCGGGCGTGTTCAAGCCCTACGCCGGGGTCTCCACCGCCATCCTGCTCTTCACCAAGACCAACTCCGGCGGCACCGACCACGTCTGGTTCTACGACATGCAGGCCGACGGCTTCTCGCTGGACGACAAGCGCACCCCGCAGCCGGAGAAGAGCGACCTGCCCGACATCCTCGCCCGCTGGCAGAAGCGCGACGCCGAGAGCGAAGCGCGAGCGCACCGACCAGAGCTTCCTCGTGCCCAAGGCCGAGATCGCGGGCAACGACTACGACCTCTCCATCAACCGCTACAAGGAAGTGGAGTACGAGGCGGTCGAGTACGACCCGCCGAAGGTGATCCTGGCAGCGGCTGGCGAAGCTGGAGGAGGAGATCGCGAAGGGGCGGGAGGAGCTGGAGGGGATGCTGGGATGACGCTGTCCAGCAGAGCTCGCACGCTCCGCGAAGTCTTGCGACGATGCGTCGATCGGCGAAGCTCAAGCACTCCGATCAGGGCACGAGTTCGCATTGAGGAGGACGAGCTATCCCGGTGGTTGACCGAGCGCTGGCGACTCGGTCGACCGGATTCGTCACGACCGACAGAATGCACGCAATGCTCGCGACCAAGTCCTCAGTTTGTCGACGGTGATCACTACTGCGATGCGATGCAACGTATTGGTCGGACTTCGAGTTCGCGAATGGGATGCATGTCTGGTACGAAGCGTAGCTTGGTCGCATCGCCAGAGTGTCGAAGTGAGCACGCAAGTATCCTGTACTACGCTGCTAAGTGGCTCCATCGAACTGCGATCGAGCGGGCGTCACAGCCGACACTGCAAGTTCCTGAAGCCGATATCGCGCACTCCGATCCCCCTCCCGCCCCTCGCCGAGCAGAAGCGGATTGCGGGGATTCTGGATGCGGCGGACGCCTTGCGGGCCAAGCGCCGCGAGTCCCTCGCCCAGCTCGACACCCTCCTCCAATCCACCTTCCTCGACATGTTCGGCGACCCCGTCACCAATCCGATGGGGTGGGAAGGTCGACATTCGACGCGATCGGCGGTACACAAGCGGCGGAATCTCCAAGTAGGCGCGATCACGATCTATGGAGATGCGCGTCACTCGCGTTGGGTCAGTCGCAGAACATATGAAGGTGTCGACATCTGCGATGCTCAGGATCAGTGAGCACCGTCGACGTTCGAAGCAGACGAGTCTGAAGCGGTGCACTGCGAACCAGGGCGATGTCCTGATCGTGGTACGCGGGATCGATCTGGCCGCATTCGTGTCCCAGTGCGATCATCCGGGTCGCTGTCGCAATCAATCAGGCATGATGGCGATTGCGCCCTCGACAGACGGTTCAATGCTTGATCTCTCTTGCTGGACATGCGTGCGCCATCTCGAGAGGCAGATCGCTATTCGGCAGGTCGTCGACGGCTGGCACGAGCCAAGCAATTCGACTGCAGAGGACGATGAAGAAGCTACTCGTGTCCCGTGCCGCCCCTCGACCTCCAACGCCGCTTCGCCGCCATCGTCGAATCCGTCGAGCAGCAGAAGGCCAGCCTGCGCGCCCACCTCGCCGAACTCGACACCCTCTTCGCCTCCCTGCAATCCCGCGCCTTCCGAGGGGACCTCTGAGCGCCATGGAGATCTCCGCCAACTTCGCCTTCCTGAAGCAGGAGTTCCCGCACGTGGCGGAGAGCGCGAGCTATGCGGAGCGGCACATCTATCGGCGACCCGCGGGCCTCCTGCTTCCATGCCCGGCACGCGCTGGAGCGCCTGGTCATGCGCATCTACAGGGTACGACAAGACCTTGAGCCCGCCGAAGGTCCAGAACCTGGACAGCTACCTGCACCGAGCCCGCCTTCCGCGACCTGGTGCCCGAGGTCGTCTGGCAGAAGGCGGAGTACATCCGGCAGGTGGGCAACGTGGCGGTGCACGGCAAGAAGACGCCCGACGCCAGAGACGGCGCTGGAGGTGGTGCAGGAGCTGCTACCACGTCCTGCTACTGGGCGGGCCGCACCTACCTGCGGAAGGGCGCGGAGAGCCTGCAGGGCGAAGACCTTCGACGAGTCGCTCGTTCCGAAGGTCGGAGCTGCCGACGTCGCCAGCCAGCCGTCGAGGAGCTGGAGGCCCTCGAAGAGCGCGAGCGGGATGCGGCCGAAGGACAGCAGCGCAAGGAACTCGAGGGCGAACTGCAAGCCCTGCGCGAGCAGCTCGCGGCCATCAAGGCCGAGAACGAGGCAGTCCCCGACACGCACGACTGGAACGAGGACAAGACCCGCAAGCTCCTCATCGACCTCGCCCTGCAGCGCGCCGGCTGGCCGCTGGATCAGGCCCGCGACCGGGAATACGAAGTCACCGGCATGCCCAACAAGAAGGGCATCGGCTACGCCGACTACGTCCTGTGGGGCGACGACGGCAAGCCGCTGGCGGTGGTCGAGGCGAAGAAGACCACCGTCGATCCGGAGGTGGGGCAGCAGCAGGCGAAGCTCTACGCCGACTGCCTGGAGGCGATGCACGGCCAGCGTCCGATCATCTTCTACACCAACGGCTACAAGACCTGGATGTGGGACGACCTGGCCTACCCGCCGCGCCCGGTGGCCGGGTTCTACAAGAAGGACGAGCTGGCCTCCCTGATCCTTCGCCGCACGCAGCGGCAAGCCGCTGGACGTGGCCCAGGTGAAGGACGCGATCGTCGAGCGCTACTACCAGAAGCGGGCCATCGGCAGCATCGGCGAGCAGTTCGCGCAGGCGCGGCGCAAGGCGCTGCTGGTGATGGCCACCGGCACCGGCAAGACGCGCACGGCGATCGCGCTGGTGGACGTGCTGCAGCGGGCGGGCTGGGTGAAGCGGGCGCTGTTCCTGGCCGACCGGGTGTCGCTGGTGAACCAGGCGGTGGGCGCCTTCAAGGCGCACCTGCCGGAGTCCAGCCCGGTGAACCTGGTCACCGAGAAGGACAAGGCGGGCCGGGTCTACGTCTGCACCTATCCGACGATGATGGGGCTGATCGACGAGACGAAGGGCAGCGAGGCGCGCTTCGGCGTCGGGCACTTCGATCTGGTGATCATCGACGAGGCGCACCGCTCGGTCTACCAGAAGTACGGCGCGATCTTCCGCTACTTCGACTCGCTGCTGGTCGGCCTGACCGCCACGCCGCGCGAGCAGGTGGACAGGAACACCTACGACCTGTTCGACCTGGAGCCGGGCGTGCCGACCGACGCCTACGAGCTGGAGACGGCGGTGGCCGACGGTTTCCTCGTGCCGCCGCGCGTGCAGCAGGTGGACCTGAAGTTCCCGCGCGAGGGCATCGACTACGACTCGCTCAGCGACGAGGAGAAGGAGCAGTGGGAGAGCCTCGACTGGGGCGATGACGTGGAGCCGGACGCCTTCCCGGACCGGGTCAACGCCGCCGCCATCAACAGCTGGCTCTTCAACAAGGACACCGTGGACAAGGTGCTGCAGCACCTGATGGAGCACGGCCACAAGGTCGAGGGCGGCGACCGGCTGGCCAAGACGATCATCTTCGCCCGCAACCACGAGCACGCGAAGTTCATCGAGGAGCGGTTCAACCACCACTACCCGCACCACGCCGGGCACTTCGCCCGGATCATCGACAACTACGCGAAGTATCCGCAGAGCCTGCTCGACGACTTCTCGCAGAAGGACAAGGCGCCGCACATCGCGATCTCGGTGGACATGCTCGACACCGGCATCGACGTGCCGGAGGTGGCGAACCTGGTCTTCTTCAAGCCGGTCTACTCGAAGATCAAGTTCTGGCAGATGATCGGACGCGGCACGCGGCTGTGCCCGGATCTGTTCGGGCCGGACGACGACAAGCAGGACTTCCGCGTCTTCGACTTCTGCTTCAACTTCGACTTCTTCCGCGAGAACCCCGAGGGCATCGAGGCCAGCGGCAGTCGTCCCGCTGGGCACCCGGCTGTTCCGCGCCCGCGTGCAGCTGCTTGGCCATGTGCAGGCGACGCCCGAACTGGACCCGGACGCCGCGCTCGCGGGACTCGCTGACCGACGGCCTGCATGGCGAAGTGGCGGCGATGAACCGGGAGAACTTCATCGTGCGGATGCACCTGGAGGCGGTGGAGCGTTTCCAGGACGCGAAGGCGTGGGAGCAGCTCAGCGACGCCGACCGGGAGACGCTGCAGCGTGAGGTCGCGGGCTGCCCAGCGAGATCGAGACGGACGACATCGAGTCGCGGCTGTTCGATCTCACCGCGCTGCGGATGCAGCTGGCCCTGGTCGAGGGCGACGTGGCGAGCCTTCGAGAGCCACCGGCAGCGGGTGGTCGAGATCGCCATGCTGCTGGAGGAGAAGAGCACGATCCCGGCGGTGGAGGCCCAGCTCGAATACCTGGCCGCGCATGCAGGAAAGCGGCTTCTGGGAAGGGATCGACCTGGACGGGCTGGAGGAGCTGCGGCTGCGGCTGCGCGGGCTGGTGCCGTTCCTCGACAAGAAGAAGCGCAAGATCGTCTACACCGACTTCCAGGACGAGGTGATGGGCGTGCGGGAAGAAGCAGGCCGTCCACATGCCGAAGATGACCGGCGCCCAGTACGAGAAGAAGGTCAAGGACTACCTGCGCAATCACCTGACCACCTCGTGATCCACCGCCTGCGGACCAACCAGCCGCTCACCGCAGACGACCTGAAGGGGCTGGAGACGACGCTGGTCGAGATCGGCGAAGAGGATGGCGAGACGCTGCTGTCCGGTCTGCTGGCCCGCAGCGAGGCTCCATCGCTGGCCCACTTCGTCCGCAGCCTGGTGGGTATGGACCGTGCCGCGGCGCAGGCGGCGTTCTCCGAGTTCCTGAACGACCGCAGCCTCACGCCACCACAGATCCGCTTCGTCGAGATGGTGATCGACCAGCTCACGGCGCGAGGAGTCATGGAGGCATCGGCGCTCTACGAGCCGCCCTTCAGCAACCTGCACGCCGGCGGGCCGGACGCGCTGTTCGGCGGCAAGGAGAAGGTGATCGAGGGGATCTTCGCGACGTTTGAATGCAGCGCACGAGGGGCTGACGCTCAAGGTGGGCTGATCGCCCCGGCAGTCCCTGCTTGGGAACGTTTCGTTACGGTGTGATGGGCAGCGGTGGATGACCCCTGCCAATCGCAGGGCATCGAAAGGCCACCGCCGAACGGGCAACTGCAGCCTACCACGGCATCTTGAGGAGAATCACCGTATGGCCGGTTCGACCTTCCAAACCAATCCAGTTGATCTTTACAAGCTCCTCGACGATTGCCATCGCGGCGTGCTCCAACTGCCTGACTTCCAGCGTAGTTGGGTGTGGGACGAGGAGCGAATCAGGAGCCTGATCGCATCGATATCGCGTGCGTTCCCTGTTGGTGCCCTGAATCATCCTGCAGACGGGTGGCGGGATCAATTTCAAACCCAGGCCGGTCGAGGGTGCGCCAGGGGAGGCAAAGGGCACGGCGCCCCAATCTTTGCTTCTTGATGGTCAGCAGAGGATGACCTCCCTTTACCAGGTGTCGATCCGAGACCGGGTTGTTCAGACGGTGACGCCCAAGAAGAAGAAAGTGAAGCGTTGGTTCTATCTCGATATTCGAAAGGCGCTTGACCCTTCTACGGATCGAGAGGACGCGGTTGTCGGGGTCCCTGAGGATCGGATCATCAAGACCGCCTTCGGGCGCGAAGAGGTGCTCGATCTCTCTTCGGCGGAGCGCGAGTATGCGCTGTTGATGTACCCTCTATCTCAAGTCTTTGATTGGGATAGGTGGCAAGACGGTTTCGACCAGCACTGGCGTGGTGATCAGCATGAGGGCGTACGGGGAGAGTTTCGCACTTTTAAGAAGCAAGTCTTGGAGAACTTCAAATACTATCGCGTGCCGGTCATTGCGCTAGACCGCGCCACGTCCAAGGAAGCGGTGTGCGTGGTATTCGAGAAAGTTAATACTGGGGGGAAGGCGCTCGACGCGTTTGAGTTGGTGACCGCGATGTACGCCGCTTCGGGCCATGAGCTGAGGAGGGACTGGTACGGGGACGATGTTGGCAAAGGAAGGCACGGACGCCTTGCCGAGACCCTTAGACCTCATGGCCAAGATGCCGGGATCATCGCTGGCGTGTCGAACACTGATTTTCTCCAAGCGATATCCCTGTTCCACACGCGGGCACTTCGGCTGGCGGCCGAAGGTGCTGGGAAGCAAGGCAAGGAGTTGCCCGCGGTTACGGGCAATCGTCGGGCGCTCTTGAACCTGCCATTGGAGGAGTACAAGAGGTACGAGGGGCAGGTGGAGCGCGGCTTTATTCAGGCCGCCAAGTTCCTTCACACTCTGCATATATACCGCATCTTCGATCTCCCGTATCAATCTCAGATCGTTCCGTTAGCGGCAATTCTCGCGGATATAGGTGATTCATGGGAACATGAAGCAAACCGTGCCAAATTGAATCGTTGGTATTGGAATGGTGTGTTTGGTGAGCTCTATGGCTCAGCCGTAGAAACCCGCGTTGCGCGGGATTTCATGGAAGTGCCTGCCTGGCTGAAGGGTGGACCCGAGCCGTCCACTGTTTCGGAGACGATGTTTCAGGCGGACCGTTTGAAGACCATGAGCATGCGCCTTTCCGCAGCCTACAAAGGAGTTAATGCGCTATTGATGAAGGAGGGCGCCCAAGACTTCAAATCGGGGCAGAAGTTCGACCACACCGTTTTCTTCGGCGAGAACGTCGATATCCATCACGTGTTTCCACAAGCGTGGTGCAAACGGCAAGGGATCAAGAAGAAGGTGTTCGATTCCATTATCAACAAGACCCCATTGTCCTATCGGACGAACCGAACGATAGGAGGCGTTGCCCCGTCCGAGTACCTGGCGAGGTTGGAGGGCGGCAGCGCCACAACACCCCCTATTGAGCGCGAGAGTCTCGATGGCTTTCTAGTCTCCCACCTGATTGACCCAGCACTTCTGCGTTCTGACTCATTTGATGCCTTCATGGCAGACCGACAGAGACAATTGTTGTCCCTCATTGAACAGGCAACAGGCAAGAGTGCCTATACGGGCACCGTTGAAGAGGAGGGTGAGGATGTCGAGGTCGAGGGTGATGCTTTGGAAGTCGAGCTGACCATCACAACGGCTTGAGCATTCCCAGTCCCTAGGCGCCAACAATCCTTCCCATGCGCTCGGCTGCCGCATGCTGCATGTCCGGCAAGACGTGGCTATACACATCAAGAGTTAACGAGGCACTCGCGTGCCGAGACGCTCCGACACCACCTTCACGTTTTCCCCGTCGGCCAGCAGGAGCGTGGCAGCGGTGTGGCGAAGGTCATAGGGCCTGATCCGGGGGAGCCCAGCGGCCTTGACCAGCTTGTTGAAGTGCCGCTGCACGAGTACCCGCCAGTCCAACGGGCTCCCGTTCGACGCGGCAAACACAAAGCTCTGGTCCGTGTACTCTGGGCCGACCTTGAGGCGCTCCTCAACCTGGGTGCGCCGATGCTGCTGCAAGAGAACGGTGGTCGCAGTTGGAATCGTGACCGTCCGTCGTCCCCTCTGGGTCTTGGGCTCCTTGAGCTCCCACCGGCCATCGGCGTGCCGGACGAGGTTCCGCTGAATCCGTACTTTCTGCCCGTCGAGGTCTGACCAGCGGAGCGCCAAGGCCTCTCCTGGCCTCATTCCGGTTACCAGCAATAGGTGCCAGAGGGGGTGCCAGCGGTCCCCTTGGGCGGCTACAAGGAACGACGTTGCCTGCTCCGGCGAGAGGGCCGTCATCTCCCGCTGCGTATTCCGAGGCAGGTCTACCGCCTTGGCCGGGTTCCGGGAAAGGAGCCCCCACTTCACGGCCTGCTGGAGAGCGGAGCTCAGGACGGCATGGGTGTACCGGACGGTCCGGGCCGACAGCCCCCGTTCCAGCATCCCGGTGTAGAGCTTCTGGATGTCGGCAGAGGCGAGGTGGGACAGCTTCCTGTTGCCCAGGGTAGGGGTGACATGGAGTCGGAGCAGGGACGCGTAGTCCGAGGCGGTTTTTGCCGTTACGCGGGCAGCCACGGCCCCGGCGAGCCATTCCTGCAGGAAGATCTCAAGCGGTCGGTCACTCGGCTCCACGAACTGTCCCAGATCGTTCTCCCGCTGGGACTTGGTCAAGTAGCGCTGGGCGTCCTTCTTGGTGCCATGAACCGTCTTGTTGTGGTATCGCCACCGGTCCGCGGGCGTCCCGGCCCAGGAACACCCTGACCATCCAGATACCATCCGCACGCGCCAGAACCTCCCCAGATCTCCGAGCTGCCATGCTGCCTCCCACCGAGTGTTGCCAAAAACTGGCACACATTTGGCACACTGTCAAGTGTAAATCTTGGTGTAATAAGTAGTTACAATATCATAACTGACTAGGAGTCAGGGGGTCATTTCGCTTTGCCGCCGGTTCTTGGATCGGAGGTGATGGGCATCAACGAGGCTTTTTGGAGGCATGCAGCGAGAGAAGGCGTAATCGTCCTGGGTCCCATCTAGTTGCTTTGTGAAGTAGGCTGGGGCACCGCCAGCCCGTCGAAAGACCTTCACCTGCGAGATCCCTTCTCGCCAGCAGCTCTGAATTCCTCTGCAACGCAATCTATGAGTGCCGTGAAGTAGGACATGGAGGTGGTGATGTCCCCCTGCGTGGGTGTCTTCGAGAACTCGGAAGTAATCGATTCTTCGCTGCGACAGCCTTGTCAGGGGCCGGATAAAGCGGTTGTCGAACCTCGACACAAGCAGCGCAGGCCCCAGACGGTATTTGGTCGTGAGGGTGAGGGTATGGTGCCACTCGAACTGTTCGAGGTAGTGTCCCCACGTGTCCCTGAGTCGGCACTGGAGCTGTGTGGCCGTACAGGTCCTGGCTTCTACTGACATTCTGCCTGTTCCTCTTCCTCAAGGGCATCTAGGCTGGTCGGCGCACCCCGGGTACAAGGCGTCTTTCAAGCCCTCGGACATGCCGTCGCCAAGGATACCGGAGCGTGGGTCCTCCCCAAGGGCTCCGGGTGGGCTGTGGCCTGCCCTTGGTTGCGCGTTCTGCGCTATGGTGTCACTGCCTTCGCCCCGGTCCGAGATCTCTCCACCCAAGTCGGATCGCTCCGAGTCCACCACCTCATCGCTCCGGGCCGCCCAAAGCGAGCCGCGCAAGCGATACTGATTCCAATGTGATCTATCGCCCTGGTGGGCGTGGCTGCTCCGGGGTGCTAGCTGGCGAGCTTGATCATCACGTGCGCCCCGGAGTCGGCTCACCTTCCTGCACGCCATCAGCCGAGTATGGTCGCCCCCCTCCGTGGATCAGCGACTCGACCTCATAGATCGACACCCGGACTGAACGACCGAGCCTCACGCCCACGACAACCCTGAGCCGAATCAATTCGTAGCATCTCTCGCACGTGATACGCCAAGAATATCCGCCGCTTCCTGAACTCTCATCAATTGGCTGCGTGCCCGATTGTGTGTTTCTGCCGACCATGGTGGCTTTTTTCTCCGTTCGGTTGGTAGGAGGGAGACCCATCCAGAACCCCCTCCCTTCCAGTGTGGTGACCTGCGATGCGCACAGGTCATTATTGCTATAGTCTCCGAAAAGCGCCATATTCTATGAAGTCAGGGTCTATAAAGGAGACTATGGGTAGTCGAGCGAAGGTGAAGCACAGGGCCCCGCAGGGCACTATTGCCCGGAGGATTGATGACTACCGAGCAGCGAACGGGCTTTCCCGCTGGCAGCTGTGGCGGGCAATGCAAGAGGGTGGATACCACGGAAAGCGGCAAGCGGTCTACCGAGCCCTAAACGGGGGAGTCAGGCCCAGCTACGCGTTTGTGGCTGCGGCTGTCGGGGCGCTCGGACCTGGTGCTGCTGAGGAGCTCTTCGGGGGCCTAGGGGGTACAGGTGAGGGGGTGGCCAAGTCGCACGTCGAGGCTGTCCTTGTTGGTCAAGGGCGCCCGGGTTCGGCAGCCAAAGTGGAAGCGGAAGTGGTGGTTGCGGCCAGACGAGACCGGTTGTTTATGGAAGCCCTCGAGAAAACGCTTGGGGGCCTGCTGCCAAGGCCCGCTCCGGCAGAAGTGCGACGATACTCTAGGGCGGCGGCTGATGGAATCCACACCGTTCTGTCGTCTCGGAACGGGAATGACCCTCTTCTAGAGCAGCGTATCAACGCACTCGTCGGATTCGCCCGATCAGTGTTTCTCTTGGGCTTGGCCTTGGATGGTCAACAATTCCGCTTGCGCATTCACGCCGCGGCCGAACACCTACATCGTGCAGAGTCAGGCCTGAGTAGGCTTCGAAAAGGACCGACCCGCTCGGGAGCGACGGGTGACCTCGCCGCCATCAATGCGGAGCTACTAGGCGGGTACCATCGGTTCGCTACGCAGTCCTTGGCTGCTCTCCTAGCTCTCAACTAGGTGCTATTTGGTGGGGCGTCGGGGCTCCGCTGCGCGACTCATTCCTGGGATATCAGGACCAAATGCTCGTGCATCCTTCTAAGTGCACCACCGATGGTCCTGACCAGCCTCCCTTGTTCGGGAGAACGCAGATACCGGTTTGGGGTCCCTTGAGTATCGTAGGGGTGTGCATTTGGCAGTCTGTTCCGCCGAGAGTTCATGGTGGAGAGGGGGGCGGCAATGTCAGGGTGCGCCGCGTGGAATGACCCGGCAGCCTCGATGAGCCGCCCGTACTTGGTGGGCCTGGTAGTTCCTGGACGCACCAAGTGCACAGCGTGAAGGCGCCCTTTCCCCTGTGAGAATCCCACGAACGCTCGAAACACAACATCGTTGAACGAGTTTTGCTGCATCAGCCAATTGCTTGGGCCGGCGTCGAACAGGGTTTCGGCCCTCAGAAGGAGACTGAGGGCGTGCGCGTAGCTGTTTCCTAGTACATGGCGCCACAAGCTGGGCGATGGGGTGCCGAACCTCCGCCCCAGGAGTTCACCAACCTGATCAACACGCGGAGATGCGCGGCGCGTCACCAGGCCAACCGCCCTCAACGCATTCTGGAGTTCTGGTGTCAGCTCAGCCACCCGGAGGCCGAACGTGCGATGGGATGCCCCATTTGCGATTAGTCGATCCACGCACATCAAGCCAGGGAGGGGGTCGGGAGACAGTAGGAGGTGCTTCACGACACCTCCAGCCTCGAAGGCGCGTGCCGGAAGGGACGGTACCAGCCATGCTTGGACGAGTGCGGGCTGACTCCGCACACGACCAGCGCTGCGGCCATACCCAGCCTGCTCGGATGCCAAGAGGAACTCAAGCAGTCCACGGCGCTGGACGAGGTCAGTGGCGCTTGAAAGCTCGGCAAGTGCTGTTGCTCGCAGAGCTCGCAGTGTGTGTGGGTCTGCAAGCCCAGCAAGCCGGGTCCACAACTCGCCGCGGACGTATCCGTAGGGAACGCCGGTGCGAAGGTATCTGACGATAGCACGTCGTAGAGGTGCGGAGGAACGGAACGTGGCGAAGTAGGCGACAAAGGCATCAATGTGCTCGGGGTGGCGTGGCAGCAGGCCAATACACCATTTCAAAATCTTCCGTGATCGTGGGGCCCGGTGAAGTATGAAGCGGAAGTTCGACCTGTCAAAAACCCCAAGCGGGCGACCACCGAGACAGTCACGGAACATTCTCTCCGCTCGGGAAGTTGTTAGGGTCCGATTTCCCCCGCCTTGATCCTCAGGGGGTCGGCTAGGGAGTGCCCCTATGACGTCCAAGGCAGACTCTGCACGGCGAACGGCGAACTTCTCCCCTTGGGGGATGAGGCCGATCCGGCGGCATTCAACCTCTAGTTTGAATTGCCGCCTTCCGTACCTCTGCCTCTGTGGAGGCGAAAATGCGCATGTCGTCCACGTACCTCACGTACGCGATACCAGCGCGGACCAATGCTTCATCCACGGGGAGCAGCACACACTCGGCCAGGAAGTCCGAGGCGGCTGGGCCTTGGGGAATCCCGTGGTGGAAGCCAGCCCCAGGATCGGGAGAGCTCCAGCAACTCAGCCAGCTCCTGACGGTCTCCCAAGTCTCCGCATCTCCACGACGTGGCGCAATCCCACGAAGGAGCACCTCGTGCGAAATGGTGTCGTAAAAGGCCGCGAGGTCAAAGTGGGGCAACCCAACGACGTCCGCCGTTGAAATACGCGAGGCAGCGCGCTTGGAAGCGTGAGTAGGTGCGGTGCCAGTCTTCGACAAAGAAAATCGAGTTCTCTTCCCTATTCAGGACGTTGCTGAATACCGATCTATTCTCTACGGCAGCACGACGCGAACGGAATGAAGTGGCGAACACATTGGCGACAGCTTGGAAGACGATCTGGTCAGGGATAGACAGGATGGTGATCGGGCGTTGGAGGCCCGACGCCTTGGGGAGAAAAACGCGGGCCGGCGGTGTTGGCCATCCACCCCGTAGACGGTCGTGCAATCTATCAATGTTGGCGGGTGCCCCGGCTTGGTAGGGAATAGTAGATGTCTCTAAAGAAGCGCTTGTACTGCATCCCAGTCGAGGTAAGGATGCGGTGCCGAGCAAGTACCAGATTCCTCCTGGAGATGAGACTTGCGTATGGCATTCTGACTCCAGATCAGAGAGGACCGCCACAGAAGCACGATGCTAGGCCACTTTGTTGGCAACCCCACCTACTCGGGCTAGCCAGCGACCCGGAGGCAGGCATGGATCAAATACACGTGGCTGTTCCGCATGATCGTCGTGAAGGCGGAGAAGCCTAGTGGCCGAAGCGGTGGCCCAGAACATAGACGGAAGCCCCGTCCGCCTGAGTTGAGCAAATGCAGCTTCACAGGTCGTCTTCCATTTCAAGTCCCGACAGGTTGAAGTGGTGGGCCCATGCTGCGATGGCGCTGTACCAAACGGCATTGTGCCCCTTGCCGGAGAAGTTGCGCCTACGGGCGGCGTACAATGCTTGGCCTGCCGGTGAGGGTGTCTGCTGAACCTTGTACTGGTACTCGTGCAGGGTCTCGTGGATAACGTCTCTCCGGAGGCTGCTCCAGCCATTTGAGTGATGCTGGTTCAGCGTACCTGCGATGTCCCGGAGTATGTACTCAAATGTCACCGTCATCGTATCGAATGCAGATCGTGTCGGAGCCACAGTGATATCCAGTTTCGCCGGTGCCGTAACTGAGACTCACAGTTGCTGGGTAGGGTACCCGTTAAACGACCATGAAGCGGCGCTCGTGAACGGATGTGGCGAACGCGACAATCCGCTTGGGCTCAGGTGGCATTGGCTGGCTGTCCAAATTGTTACCCCAAGTTACGGTTGCGGCCCATCCGGGCGCTCCGCACGCCATCAGGAATGACCCTAGCGGCAGGCGAACAGGCTCATCGCGCCAAGCCGGCGTAGGCAAGAAGGGGATCGTGGGGGTTAGCCGTGGCAGGTGTCGACCGCTAGGTCTCCGGGAGCAAGGGGTTGCCAATGTGGGAGTCAGCAATCGCGTCAGAGCCCGGGCCCCGAAGGCGGCGTGGGGTTCGAGATTCTGTGTGCCAAGAGTGTGCCAACTCCGCCAGACACAGCCCAACTGGCCCGAACCGCACCTAACTCGAGTGGTGAGATAACCTGTTGTACTACAACACGTAAGCACACAGGAACGAACTCAACTGCACCCTGCAATAATGGCCTACGCCTGAATGGGTTCAGGTCGCCGTCCCGACTCAGAGGGGCGGGCCTTCATGGCCCGCCCCTCTTGTCGTCGGGCCGCCGGGCCTTGGTCCTCGCCGCTCGCCGGGTGCTCGCGGCATCGGGTCGAATCCCGCCGTCTCTCTTCTGCGTCGGCCCGGCGGGGAGTTGTTCCCGCCGCTCGCCGGGTGCTCGCGGCATCGGGTCGAATCCCGCCGTCTCTCTTCTGCGTCGGCCCGGCGGGGAGTTGTTCCCGCCGCTCGCCGGGTGCTCGCGGCATCGGGTCGAATCCCGCCGTCTCTCTTCTGCGTCGGCCCGCCGGGCCTGGGTCCTCGCCGCTCGCCGGGTGCTCGCGGCATCGGGTCGAGTCCCGCCGTCTCTCTTCTCCGTCGGCCCGCCAGGCGTTTGGTTCTCCCCACTCGCTCAGCGCTCGCGTCATCGGGTCGAATCCCGCCGTCCCAACCAGCGTAAGGTGTAGACAGGGCAAGAGTTGAATGGCAGGCCCATGCTCCGGGGTTTGCCCGCCTCCTCACCCAGGGCGCCACCCGGGTGCCAAGTTCCGTGGGCCTTGAGGTCTTGCTGCTGGACGACGGCTGCGGCGGGTCGCATCTTGGGGTGTCCAACATGAACCCGGTGCCCGAGGGTCTCGCTGCGGCACTCGCTGACCGCTACCGCCTGGAGCGGGAGCTGGGCGCCGGCGGCATGGCCACCGTCTACCTGGCGGAGGACCTCAAGCACCATCGCCAGGTCGCGGTCAAAGCCCTTCGCCCTGACCTGGCCGCCTCCATCGGCGCCGGCCGATTCCTGACGGAGATCAGGACCACCGCTGGCCTGCGGCATGCCCACATCCTGCCCCTCTTCGACTCGGGGGACGCGGGCGGCGTTCTCTACTACGTGATGCCGTACGTCGAGGGTGAGTCCCTCCGCGACCGCCTGGACCGGGAACCCCAGCTCCCGCTCGACGAGGCGCTCCAGATCACCCGGGAGGTGGCCGACGCCCTGGGCTATGCCCACGCGCACGGCGTGATCCACCGGGACATCAAGCCCGGCAACATTCTGCTCGAGAACGGGCACGCGGTCGTGGCTGACTTCGGCGTCGCGCTGGCGCTGTCGTCGGCCGCCGACCAGCGAATGACCGCGACCGGGGTCGCCCTGGGGACGCCGGGGTACCTGAGTCCCGAGCAGGCCGTGGGGGATCGGGAGGTGGATGGACGGAGCGACCTCTACAGCCTGGGCTGCGTCCTCTACGAGATGCTGGCGGGGCAGCCACCCTTCACCGGGGCCACCGCGGAGACGGTCATCCGGCTCCACCTGGTGGCGGCCCCGCCGCCGCTCACCGCGGTCCGGCCGGCGCTTCCCATGGCCGTGGAACGGACCGTGGCACGGGCCATGGCCAAGGTCCCCGCCGATCGGTTTGCCACGGCCGCCCAGTTCGCCCAGGCACTGGTCCACCTCGAAGCAGGCAGCCGACCGACCGCCCTGACCTCAGCCGCCCGGGGCCATCCCCGGGTGACGGTTCGCCGGGTGACCATCGGGCTCGGACTCGCGGTCCTCGCGGTCGCGGCGCTGATGATCCGCCCACGGGGTGAACCCGCGCTCGACCCCGACCTGATCGTGGTGGCCCCCTTCGAGATTCCCGAGCCCGCGCTGTCGCTCTGGCGCGAAGGGCTGATGGACATCCTCTCCGCCAACCTCGACGGGGCCGCCGCCTTCCGTACCGTGTCCCCCACGGTCGTGGTGCGGCGGTGGGAGGGCCGCGCGGATCCGATCTCCGCGACCACCCTGGCCCGGCGCACCGGCAGCGGGCTGGCGGTAACCGGGCGCCTGCTGGGCACCGGGACCGACTCCGTCCGGGCCACCGTGACCCTGCGGGATGTGGTCGCCGGCAGGACCCTGGCGGAGATCGAGCATCGCAGCACGACCGGGCAGATCGATCGCCTCGCGGACTCGCTCACGGTGGCGCTGCTTCGCGAGCTGGGGCGCACCAGGCCGGTCGGTGCCGTTCGCCGGGTATCGCTCGGGGCCCGTTCAATGCCGGCCCTCAAGGCGTTTCTGCAGGGCGAGCAGTACCTCCGCCGTTCGGACTGGGACTCCGCCCTCGTCAATTATCAGCGCGCCGTCGAGCTGGACTCCAGCTTCGCGCTGGCACTCAGCCGGATCGGGGCGGTCCTGGGATGGCAGGGCTTCGCCGACGATTCCCTCGCCCGCGCCTACGCGCTCCGCGCCGCGGTGTTCAACCGTGGTCTCCCCCCCAAGGACAGCCTTCTCCTGGCGGCCGATTCGATCTTTGCATCCCTGTACGATCTCGAACCGGGCTCCGCCTGGTGGAACCAGGTCAGCCGGTTGATGGCGGCGCTCGGGGCCGCGACCGCGCGATACCCCGACGATCCCGCCACCTGGAACGCGTTTGGGGAGGCCGCCTTTCACTGGGGCACGTCGATTGGCGTCTCCCGGCGTCAGACCCTCGAGGCCTTCGACCGAGCCATCGCGCTCGATTCGGCGTTCGCGCCCGCCTACCTCCACACGGTCGGGCTGGTGAATGCGCTGATCGACACCTCGGCGCGCCAGCATGTGGAAGCGTACCTGCGTCTCCATCCGACGGACCGGCAAGCGGAGTCCATGGGCCTGGCCCTCCGGGTGCTCGAGCCCGCCGAGTCCCCGTCACCCCGGCTGGACGCAGCGCTGCACGCCCAGTCCGGTTCCGTGTTGTTCGAGCTCTGGACCGCGTTGAACTACCTGCGCGATTCCGCCGAAACCGGCTTGCGGGTCGCGCGGGCCCTGGCGGTTGCGACGACCGGTCCCATCGATCCGGCGCGTGCCACCAACTTCCTGGCGTGGACGCTGGCCTACCGCGGACACCTTGACGAAGCATACCGGGTCGCGGGACCAACCGACGAGGACGTCGTGGCCCAACTGGCGCTGGTCGGTGCGCTGCCCGTCGATAGCATGTCACCCCTGCTCGATCGGTGGGTTCGCCTCAGTGACGGGCCGGCCTGCCTGGCCTTGGCCCGCGCCGCCCGGGGAGGCGAGGCCGGTGCCCTGACGGCGTGCACCAGGCGGAGCGAGTCCCTGGCCCGTGGGGCCGCCACCCAGGCCGCGCGAGAGCGAGCCCGGTTCTGGGCCATGGCGGGCCACGCCTTCTCTACCCTCGTTCAGCAGGATACCAGCGAGGCGCTCCGTCTCCTGCGTGCCCTGCCCGACTCGCTCTGTCCCATCTGCTACCTGCCCCGCCTGGTGACAGGCGAGCTGCTGGTCGCGCGGCATGACACCGCCGGGGCCAGGCGGTGGCTCAGCCGGGACGTGGCCGGGATCATCGGCGGCCCGGCCGTCGCCACCGTCCTCTGGGAGTTCCTGCGTGCCCGGCTCTTCGACCAGCTCGGCGACCGCGAGCGGGCCGCGGGTGCCTATCAATACGTGGTGGACGCGTGGCGCCACGGCGATCCGGCCGTCCAATCCTGGGTGTCCCAGGCGAGAGCCGGGCTGGGGCGGGTCGCCGGTCCCGGCGCTCGATGAGCTCCCGGACACGCCCGACGTCTGATTATCCCGACCTCCCCAAGCTCGCTACTTGCCCCGACTTGACGTTCCCTTGACCCCCTAGCCCGATACTGCCCGGGTCCTCCTTCCGGAACGTGCCGATGTCCCGCTCGCCGGTACCCCTCACTCGGCCATCCGAAGGTGACGCTCTTTCCATCGCGCCCTCGCGGTACCGGATCATCGGCATCGCCGGGGTCGCCGGGCTCCACCTCCTGGTCTACTTCATCGTCACCCGGCTGACGCTGCAACGCCCCACTGCGGCCTTCATCCAGCCCCACCTCCCGGTGGACGACCTGATCCCCCACCTCCCGTGGGCCTGGCCGCTCTACTGGCTCCCGTTCCTGCTGGTCCCGCTCGGCGGATACATCATCTTCCTCCGCATGGACCTTCGGTCCTTCCAGCGGGTGCTCGTCGCCTGGTCCGGGATGATCGTCCTCGGGGGGCTGGTTCAGGTAACCTTCCCGGCGGTGGCACCCTGGCCCGCGGACCCCGGAGGCACCCAGCTCGCCTTCCATGAGTCCTGGCTGGTGCTCCCCTACGCGACCCTGCCCTCAATGCACGTGGCCCACACCGCCTTTGCCACCCTGGTGGCCTGGACCACGACCCGGCGATCGCTGGTCGCCATCCTGGGCGGAATCGGCACTCTGTTGACCGCCACGTCGACCCTGGTGCTCAAGGAGCACCTGCTGCTCGATTCGCTTTCCGGCCTGGCCCTCGCCCTTACGATCTGGTGGTGGTGGCGTCCGATCCGGGGCCACCCGTGATGCAAGTCGTTCCGGTTTTGACGGCCTCTGGCCGGACCGCCCGGGCCTGGCACTCGGTTCCCCGCCGCCTCTACCGCAGCGATTCCCAGTGGACCCCGCCGCTCGGCAATGAGGAGCGCCGCCGCTTCGACCCGCGTCACAACCCGTCCCTCCGGGGGATCCCGTTTCACCGATGGGTGGCCCTGGTCGACGGTCGTCCGGTAGGCCGGATCGCCGCCTTCCTCCCGCCGACCCCACGCGATACCGGCCATGTCGGATTCTTCGAGGCCCCGGATGATTCCCACGTGGCCAACGCCCTGTTCGATGCCGCCGAGCGATGGATCCTGGCGGCCGGACGCACCCGGAGCGTCGGGCCGGTCGCCATCACCGCCCGCGACCAGATCGGACTCCTCACCGAAGGCTTCGATCGGGCTGGCACCGTGCTCACCCCCTACAACCCCAGCTGGTATCCCACGCTGTTCGAGGGCCGAGGCTACCAGGCCTTCCAGCGGCTCCGCTCCCATGCCTGGCACCCGCTGACCATCTCGCCCACCGACCCTCGGCTGACCCAGGCTCGCGCGGCAGGGGATCGGAGCGGGATCACGCTCCGGTCACTGGATCCCGATCGCCTGATCAATGAGGCGCGCACCATCAGCACCCTGATCAACACGGCCTTCGCTTCCACCTGGGGGTTTTCCCCGGTGACCGACGCCGAGGTGGTCCGGGAAGCCCGGGACCTGGCCGCGATCGTCGATCCGTCGCTGGTGTGGTTCGCCGAGCGGGAGGGCCGCGCCGTCGGGGTGGCGGTGACGATTCCCGACCCCAACTGGCTGGTCCGGAGGATCGACGGCCGCCTGTGGCCCACTGGGTGGTGGACCGCCCTCCGGCACCGACGCCGGATTCCGTGGGCCCGATACATGGTGCTGGCCGTCCTGCCCGGCTACCGGGCCGGCGGCACCGCCTTCCGGTTGATGGCCGAGACCCACCGCGCCCTCGTTCGGGGGGGCTACCAGTACGTCGAACTCGCCCAGATCTTCGACGACAACGACTCCATGCGCCGGGTGCTCGATCGGATTGGCGCCCCGGTGGTGAAACGGTTTGCCGTCTATCAGCGGGACCTCATTCAGGAGGCATCATGACCCATACGGAGAAGGTGCATATCTACTTCGGGCTGGGGCTCTGCCTGATCGGGCTGTTTGCCCTGGTGGCGATCCGGTTTCCCAACTCCCGGGCCCGATCCGTCTGGCCGGTGCTCGTCTTTGTGGTCGGCTTTCTGCTGTTCATCCCGGTCGAGGCACAGACGCGAACATACCAGGCGGTCGGTTGGTGGGAGACCTTCCTCAGCTGGATTCCGGATGACGTCAACTACTGGCTGACCAACTGGCTGGCCAAGGCCAGGGAGATGCATGTGCTCCAGCACAAAGTGGCGGGCGTCTTCGCCATGATGGTCGGAGTCATTGAACTCGGGGTGGTGCGGGGGTGGGCGGTGGCCCGGTGGCGGGTGGCGGTCCCCTGGTTGACGATTCTGGTCGGGCTGTCGCTGGGGGTGCACGGCGGAAACTCCCACCACCTGCCGACCGTTCAGGAGCAGGCCCACCACTGGATCCTGGGGATCGGGTTCGTCACCGCCGGACTGGTGCAGCTGCTCCAGCAGCGCGGTGTCCTGTCCCAGCCCGGATGGCGGTATGCCTGGCCGCTGGTGATGCTGCTGACCGGGGCCGACCTGGCACTGTTCTACCGGCTGGCCGCTGCCGTCCACGGAACCCACTGACATGCGGGTCCTGGTGCTGGGCTGCGGCGAGATGGCCAAGGTGGCCATCCAGGATCTGATCGACCACGGGGTCTTCAAGGACGTCACGGTGGCGACCCGCCGGCCGGCCCTGGCGGAGACGTGGCTGGCCGGCGTCCCGCCCGGCTCCCTCCGGGTCCGGGTGGTGCCGGTGGACGTCCAGGATCACCCGGTCCTGGTGGAGCTCATGAAGCAGCACGACGTGGTCTGCAACCTGGCGGGTCCGAATTTTCTGAACGCGGTACCGGTGGCCCGGGCGGCGATCGGCGCGGGCCGGAACCTGGTGGACGTCTCCGACGACTACGGAGCCACCCTCGAGATGCTCGAGCTGCACGGCGAGGCGGCCCGGGCCGGGGTCACCATCGTGGTGGGGCTGGGGGCCAGTCCGGGGGTCACCAACATCCTGGCCCGCTACGGGTTCGACAAGCTCGACCGGGTCGAGGAGGTGCGGACCTCCTGGATCATGCGGGCCTCGGACATGGGGGGACCCGCCCTCAGCATGCACCTGCTCCACTCCAACGGGCATCGGGCCTTCGTGTTCGAGCAGGGGGCGATCCAGGAAGTGCGCCCGTTCGTCGATGGGCGGGAGACGATCGACTATCCGGTGCTGGGTCCGGTCGAGGTGATGCACATCGGTCACCCGGAGCCATTCACCCTCTCCCGCTACCTCAAGGGGATCCGCTATGCCGACGACAAGGCGACCTTCCTGCCGGTCGAGGTGAACCGGATGATCGTGGAATTGAGCCGGGTGGCCCATTCCGGACACCCGGTGATGGTGGATGGGCAACCGGTGGACCCGATGCGGTTTGCCGCCAATTACCTCCACCAGACCTGTCAGCGGATGCTGGACGTGCCCCAGACCGGGGCCCTGCGCACTGAGGTGCGGGGCGAACTCGACGGCCGTCCCACTCGGCTGATCTATGCTGCGGCCGGCCGGATCGGGATCGGCACCGGGGTGCCCGCCTCCATCGGGGCCATGCTCCTGGCGATCGGGAAGCTCCGGAAACCGGGGGTGTGGCCACCCGAAGCATGCATCGAGCCCGAGTGGTTCCTGTCGGCGCTCGATCAGCGTCAGATCGGCGATATCGAGGAACAGGTCCTGGAGTGGGACCGGGAGGCCCGGTTGCAGGTTTCTTGACGGCCAGGCTTGTGGCCCGTATAACCGGGAATCGACACCACTCGCTGACCAGCGCTCCTGCGCCCGGGTTGGCCGCAGCCACCTCCCCCTCACTCGAGGTCACACCTCATGAACGTCAAGCATTTCCTCACGCTGGCCGGACCGATCAGCCTGGTCTACGGATTGTGGTACTTCGTGGCACCGCAGCACGCGGCCGAGGTCTATGGCTACGGCGCCGTCACGACCGACTTGAGCACCCTGCTGGTGCAGTACTTCGGCATCACGTTCATCGCCACGGCCGTGATGTGCTTTGCGGCCCGGGACGCCCAGAAGTCTCCCGGTCGCACCGGGGTGCTGTCGTTCCTCGTGGTCTCGCAGCTCCTGTTCCTGTACATGAACGTCAGGACCATGCTGGCCGGTGGGGAAGGAGCCATGAACTACCTGGACCTGGCCGTGAATGCCGTGATCGGCTTCGGTGCCCTGTACTTCATCACCCAGGACCGCAAGGCGGCCTGACCGCGGAGAGGCAGGTCGTACAGGGCAGGGGAACGGTGACCGGTTTTTCTACGCCGTTCGTCGCTTCTCCTGCCCCTTGCTCAACCCGGTGCAGCGCGATAACATGAGCAGAGGTCGGGACCCAGCCGTGTCCCCCGTTCCCGGCTTCCCGGAAAGTCGATCAGTACACCCAGGAGGATCCCACCATGCGCTTCTCGTCGCGCCACTTTCGGCCCCTTGGAATCGCCGTGGTCGCGGGGCTGCTGTCCGCCCTCACGACCCCTTCGGCCCAGGCCCAGGCGACCGGCACCATCCGGGGCATTGTCCAGGACGTAGCCCACAGCCGGGCGCTCGACCTGACCCAGGTCACCGTGGTCGGGACTCGATTTGGCACCCGGACCCGGGAGGACGGGGTCTTCATCATCAGCGGAGTTCCGGTCGGCACCCAGCGGGTCCAATTTGCCCGGGTCGGGTTCACCGCGGTAACCCGGACGGTCGAGGTGGCCGCCGGCCAGACGGTGGTGCTCGAGGTTTCGCTCAAGGAAGCGCCCTTCTCCCTTGAGGAGCTGGTAGTCACCGGCACCGCGGTTGAGACCCGGAAGCGCGAGATCGGCAACAGCATGGCGGCCATCTCGGCCCAGGAACTCGAGTCCGCCCCCGTCTACAACGCCCAGGACGTGCTCAGTGCCCGGGCCACCGGCGTCACGGTACTCGCCAACTCCGGCCAGCCGGGCGCGGGCGGCACCATCCGGCTCCGTGGCAACAACAGCATCTCGCAGGGCAACAATCCGGTGGTGTATGTGGACGGGGTCCGGATCTACAGCGAGAACGGCCCGGTCTCCCTGCAGTCCCGCCAGGGCGTCTGGGCGGTCAACGACCTGCCGGCCGACGCGATCGAGCGGGTGGAGATCGTCCGGGGCGCCGCCGCGACCACCCTGTACGGGACCGAGGCCTCGGGCGGCGTCATCCAGATCTTCACCAAGAAGGGCTCCACCGGCGCCCCGCAGTGGGACCTGGAACTGGGCATGGGGTACCACGACAAGAACCTGCCCCATATCGGCCCCTCGAGCGACAAGACCAGGCTGTTTCTGGCCAAGTGCTCAGGCGACCTGCTGGTGGACAGCCAGGGGGCGCCGTTCGTCGATCCGACCTGCCCCGCCAGTGGCTCCTGGCTGAAAAACGGCGCCGTCCAGCACTACAACGCCTCGCTTCGGGGAGGGGCCGGCAACCTGACCTACTCCCTGTCGGGCAACTTTTCGAGTGAGCAGGGCGTGATCCAGACCGGCGAGAACCAGAACGGCGGCGTCCTGGGCAATTTCAGCTTTGCCCCGACCGACAGGGTCTCCTTCAACTGGAGCACCAGCTACAACAAGTCGTACACCCGGTTCATCCCGGACGGCAACAACGCCTCGGGCTTCCTGCTCAATGTCAACCGTGGCCCGTTCAACAACTACAAGGGCGGCAAGGGTGAGTGCGAAGGGATCACGATCACCTGCGTCACCAACGGCTACGTCCTCGACGAGATCAATGACAACCGGCGTGACCATTTCATCACCGGCATGACGATGAACTGGAACACCACCAGGGCCATCACCAACCGGGTGTCGGTGGGCTACGACTACATCTACAGCGACGACCAGAACGTCCGGCCGTTTGGCAACCTGCGCTCGCCGCTCGGCTTCATCTGGAAAGTGGACTGGAAGCACACCAAGCTGACCCTCGACTATGCCGGCTCGTGGCGGACCGGGTTGAGCGGCGACAAGCTGGTTTCCACCTTCTCGTGGGGTGCCCAGTACTTCCGGGACAACGACCTCTACACCCAGGTGGACGGCGACGACTTCTCGGGCCCGGGTGAGGTGACCGTCGCATCGGCGGCACGGAACACCGTGCAGTCGGGAGACCGCCTGACCGTGACCAACGCCGGGTTCTTCCTCCAGGAGATGCTCGGTCTCTCCGACCGGTTCTTCCTGACCCTCGGCGGCCGGGTGGACGGCAACAGCTCGTTCGGCACGGACTTCGGCCTGCAGTTCTACCCGAAGGTCAGCGCCGCGTATGTCATCTCGGACGCCTCGTGGTGGCCGAGTGGGATCGAAACCCTCAAACTCCGGGCCGCTGGGGGTGAATCCGGCAAGGCCCCGGGCGCGTTCGACGCGCTCCGGACCTGGACCCCGGTGGCCGGCGACGAGGGCAAGCCCGCCTTCACGCCGGCGCAGCTGGGCAACTCGTTACTCGGCCCTGAACGGACCCGGGAGTTCGAGGTGGGTTTCGACCTGTCCGCCCTCGATGGCCGGTTGGGCCTCGAAGCCACCGGCTACACGGCCCGGACCCGGGACGCCCTGATCGGGGTCAACTACTCCCCGAGCCTTGGCTTCCTGGCCAGCCAGCTGGAGAACGTCGGCACGATTCAGAACCAGGGCCTCGAGTTCACCGTCAACGGCAATGTGGTTCGGAGCCGGGCGGTGGACTTCAACGTCCGGGTCAACCTGTCGCTGATGAAGAGCAATACCATCGATGTCGGTGACACCCCGATCAGCGTCGGCAACGGGGCCGAGGTGCGGAACGGGTACCCGGTCCCGGGCTACTGGGGACGACGGGTGCTCAACGCCAACGAATTCGCCGATCCGGTGGTGAGCGACACGGCCGAGTTCCTCGGCAACGTCTATCCCAACCAGATCTGGGGCCTCCAGACCACCGTGACGCTCTGGAACCGTCTGACCGTGGACGCCCTGGGCGAGATCCAGAACGGGGGCCACCTGGCCAACTGGATCGGCTACCAGGGCGCCCGCCGGGGCATCTGGCAGCCCTGTTATGCGGTCGAGAACAAACTGCGCGCCGCGGCCGCGGGTGACGCCGCCGCCCTGGGCGACGTGACGGCCCTGGATCGGGCCAAGTGTGCCATCGACCGGGCCAAGATGGACGACCGGTTCTGGGTCGAGGCGACCGACTTCCTCAAGATCCGGAACGTGTCGGTCACCTACGACGTTCCCACCCGGCTGCTGGGCAGCTTCCTGCGGGTCCGGAGGCTGGCCGTCACCGCCTCGGTCCGGAACCTGCTCACCTCCACCGACTACGCCGGGTCCGATCCGGAGTCGAAGGACGCTCGGGACTCCGGCCCGACGGCGCTCGGCCGGCGCGACTACTACAACCTGCCCCCGCTCCGCACCTGGTTCTTCTCGGTGCGGATGGGCTTCTGACTTCTGGCGGAGATCGTGATCATGCGCAACAACGTCCGAACCCTGGCGATCATCGCCTTGACCTCAGGCTCGCTGGCACTCGCCGCCTGCGACGTCACCAATCCGGGCCCGATTCCCGACGAGGTGCTGAACGTGCCCGAGGCCGTCCCGGGCCTTGTCACCGGCATGTCCGCTGACTTCTCGGTGGCCTTGGGCCCGCTCCAGGAGATTTCTGGCATCGTGGGGGATGACATGGCCCACGGCGGCAGTTACACCGCCGAGGGCCTCTGGTGGCGCGGCATCCTCCGGGCGGAAAACATGAACGGCAACTGGGCCCGGATGCACCGGGCCCGATGGGTGGCCGAGCAGGGCATCGTCCGGATGCAGAACGGCATCGCCGGGTATACCTACGGCAAGGACACCTACTCGGCCCGGGCCAACCTGTATGCCGGATTCGCCAACCGGATGCTCGGCGAGCACATGTGCCAGGCGGTGTTTGACGGCGGCCCCGCCGAAGACTACAAGAACCACTTCTCCCGGGCCGAAACCTATTTCACCGAAGCCCTGAACGTCGCCACGACCATCAACAACACCAGCCTCAAGCAGGCCGCCCTGGGTGGCAGGGCCCAGGTCCGTGCCGCTCTTGGCAAGTGGAGCGAGGCTGTGGCCGATGCCGCGCTGGTGCCCACGACGTTCAGCTATAACTCCGTCTTCTCGACCAATTCGAGCCGGGAGAACAACAGCTTCGTCTCGGAGACCTGGGTCCGACGGGAATACACCGTCTACCTGACACCCTGGGCCACTGTGTTCGGCGATCCCCGGGTCCAGTGGGATACGATCAAGACCTCCTCGGGCGCCATCCAGAAGGGCCAGGACGGCAAGACCAACTACTTCAGGCAGAAGAAGTTCACCGATCTGGGCACCGATATCCCGCTGGCCAAGGGGCAGGAGATGCGGCTGATCGAGGCCGAGGCCCTGCTCCGCGGGAGCGATATCGGGGGGGCGTGGGCCAAGGTCAACCTGGCGCGGGCGGCGTACGGCATGGCTGCCCTTCCCGTGCCGGCCACGGCCGCGGAGGCCTGGCCGCTGTTCCAGAAGGAGCGTGCGGCCACATTGTGGAACGAGACCCGACGGTTCTACGACCTGCGCCGGTTCCAGACCGCCGCGCCACCGATGAAAATCGGCTTTCTGGACGGGCGGGACAGCTGCTTCCCAGTCAGCCAGGAGGAGGCGGACGCCAACCCGAATATCGGCTAGGTCCATTCCACGGTGGGCAGGGGGCCGGGTGGCCGGGCCTCCTGTCGCTCAGGCCCGGCGCCGAGTTTCCATACACCGTACCAGCCGATGAAGGCAGGTTCCCGTGTTCCAATTGGCCCGCCCGATTCCGCTCTTCGTCACCGTGCTGCTCGTCGGCTCGTTGGCGTGCGGCGCAGGTGATCCCACCGATCCCGACCAGCGAACAACACTGACGCTGACCCTGACCGGGCTCCGCCCCCTTGACCCGTCTCTGGAGGGGAGTTACGAGGCCTGGGTGGTGGCGGCCAACGGCACGCCGACCTCGGCCGGGAAGTTCAGCTACAGTGGCGGAACGGTGCAACTGGTTCTCCCGATCTCGGATCCGCAGCGGGTGGAGGTCACCATCGAGCCGCCGGACGACGGGGACCCGACTCCGTCCGCCCAGCGCCTGCTGACCGGCTCGCTCAGTGGGGCAAGCGCCGCCCTGTCGGTGGAGGGGGCCGTCACCCAGAGCACCCTGCCGCTCCGGGACCAGCCGGGCCAGTTCACCATGTTCAGCCCGAGCGACAACGCGGTCAACGGCTATCCCTCGTTCGAGGAATCCGGTGTCTGGCTGTTCAACATGGCCCCGAAGAACACCCCCCAGAACGATACCTGGGTTCGCCTGACCCAGTTGCGTGACGGCTGGACGTACGAGGGCTGGATGGTGCGCGATTACGGCACCTCGAGCGCCATCTGGCTCTCGTACGGAAAGTTCCGGCCGGACCAGACCGGCGCGGTCAACAGCAGAGACGATTCCGGCTGGGGGCCGTTCTCCGGCGTGCTCGACTTCCAGACTGCGGGCGAGGAGGAGTATCCCGGCGATGACTGGATCGCGAACCCGCTCAACCTGCCCTTGCCGTCGGGCCTGACCCTGCCGCTCAACCTCAGGGAGACGACGGGCACGGGCCAGAGCCGCTGGACCCACCTCATCACCATCGAGCCATCCTGGAACAGGGGAGAGCCCCTCGTCACCGAGCGGCCCTTCCTGATCATGCCGTACCGGGATCCGTTTGGCAGCGGCGCCCCGGGTGCCCCGCGGACCATCAGCTATCGAGCGGACGGAGTTCCCCGCGGCACTGCCAGGGTGCAATGACCGGCAGATTCCCGCAGATCCACCCGGATCCGCCGGCGGTGGTACGTTGAGGGCAGGCCGGGTGCCGGTCCTGTTGATGGGCGTGCTGGCGATCGCCGCGGGGTGTGGTGACTCCGCCACCGGGCCTTCGGCCGAGCCGGAGGGTGGAAACTGGGCCACGTGGGTCCTGGTGGATGGCGCGGAGATCGTTGTTCCGGCGCCAGCCCCGTCGGGCTCCGTGACCGAACAGGAGGAGCTGGACGAGATCAGGACAATCCAGGCCAACCTGGACCTCGCCACCCAGCAGGCGATTGCCCAATGGGAGGGGCCACCCACGATGGCCTGGCAGGATGAGCTGCTGGGCCGTTTCACGTTCTGGTGGGTTCTGCTCCCGGACGTCCGGGTGGCGACCCCGGTCCGGTCGGCCAGGATCGCCGCTCTGATGAACGTGGCGATGTACGACGCTATCGTGACCACCTGGCACGCCAAGTACCAGTACCGCCGGGCCGCCCCGCACCGGCGGGACACACGGGTCAACCGGCTGGTGGCTTACGACGGAGCGCCGAGCTATCCCTCGGAACACGCGGCGGCGGCGGCTGCGGCTGCCGCGATCCTGACCTACGCCTTCCCGGGCGAAGATCCGGGCCGGTTCGAGGCCATGGCCGAGGAGGCCGGCGAGTCGCGGATCGCCGCCGGCGCCGCCTACCGGAGTGACGTCGAGGCCGGCTTCGCGCTGGGGCGAGAGGTCGCGGCCCGGGTAATTGACTATGCCCGGCAGGACGGATCCGAGGTGCCGTGGAACGGCACGATTCCCCAGGGGCCGGACAAGTGGAAGCCGACGCCGCCCCGGCGGGTCCAGGTTCCGTTCGATCCTGGCGCCGGAACCTGGAAGCCGTGGCTTCTGCCATCGGGCAGCTACTTCCGCCCGCCCCAGCACCCGGCTGTCGGCTCGGCGGCCTTCGTCAGGGACCTCAATGAACTGGTTCAACTGAATACCGCCCGGACCGTCGGGCAGGCCGACATCTCCCGATACTGGGCCACCGATCCGCCGGAGTCCCGCTGGCTCGAGTTCACCCAGGACGAGATCCGGGCCCGGCGGCTCTCGACTCTCCGGTCCGCCCGGGCCATGGCCCTGGTGAGCGTGGCCATGTACGACTCGTTCATCGCCTGCTGGGACGGGAAGTTCCACTACTGGCTGCTGCGCCCGAGTACCGCCGACCCGACCATCGTGACCGTCTTCAGCAACCCGCCCTTTCCCAGCTACCCGTCGGGACACTCGGCCGGATCGGCCGGGGCGGCCGAGGCCCTGGCCGCGCTCTTTCCCGACCGGGCGGCGCACTACCGCCGCCTGGCCGCCGAGGCGTCCATTTCCCGAGTCTACGGGGGGGTCCACTATCGCTTCGATGTGGAGGCGGGTGAGGAACTTGGCCGGCAGGTGGGACAGCTCGTTGCCCAGCGACTGCAGACCGACGGCGCCGATCGCTAGGAATGGCCGCCACCGAGGGACCGGGAGCAGGCGCTACGCCTGGCTTGAGCCAGCGTACCAGGGGCGTGACGGGGCGATGATGCCGTTGACCTCTGCGACGATTGTTCAGGACCCCCCGCTCCCCAGTCGCTGGAGCACCACGCCCAGCTGCCGGATCTCCTCCCCGTACCGGGCCCAGTCCCCATCCCGCTGGGCCTGTATCGCGGCCTCGTAGCGCCGCCGAGCCTCGGCGATCAGGGCACTGACCGCCGCGTCACCGGCTGCTGCGGGCCCGGCGGCGGCGATAGACCCTGTGGAGGCCCGCGACGCTGCGGTGGCACTCCCGCCAAACATCTGTGACAGCGCCCCGTCCAGCGTCTCCCGCATCACCACCTGGTTCTGGTAGGCCACCACCACCCGCTTCAGCTCCGGAATCCGGCCGCCCTCCGCCTGGAGATAGAGCGGCTGGACGTAGAGCAGCGACTCCTCGATCGGGATGACCAGCAGGTCGCCCCGGATCACCTGCGAGCCGCGCTGGTCCCAGAGCGACACCTGGCGGGAGATCTCGGTGTCCTGGTTGATCCGGTTCTCGATCTGCACCGGGCCATACACCAGGCTCTGCCGCGGCAGCTGGTAGACCCGCAGCCTGCCGTACTCCGTCGCCGTCGTTCCGCGCCACCATCCACGCCGCCAGGTTGTCCTTGCCCCTCGGCGTGAACGGCACCATGTAGATGAACTCGGCGGCCGGCTCGTCCGGCAGCCGCATGATCGAGGTGGCGCATGAACGGCACCGAGCCGTCCGGCTGGCTCACCGCCGGGATCTGCCACTGGTCCTCCCGGTGGTAGAAGTCCGTCCGGCGCGTCCATGTGGTAGGTGGTGTAGAGGGTGGTCTGGATCCGGTAGAGGTCGTCCGGGTACCGGATGTGGGCCCGGAGGTCGGCCGGCAGGCTGTCGAACGGCTGCAAGACTCCCGGGAAGATCCTGGCCCAGGTCTGGATCAGCGGATCGTTGGGCGCGCTCACATAGGCCGTGAGCGAGCCGTGGTAGGCGTCGATCACCAGCTTGACGCTGTTCCGCATGTAGCTGGTGCCGTCGCCGGTGCGGCGCGGCGTACGGATACCGGTCGGTGGTGGTGTACGCATCCAGGATCCACTCCAGGGTGCCGTCGTCGGCGATCACCATGTAGGGATCCCGATCGAACTGGAGGAACGGGCAGGGCCTTCCGGGCCCGGCCGACGATCGTCCGGTAGAACAGCACCCGGCTCTCGTCGGTGATGTCCTGGGAGAACAGGATCTTCGACTGAGCCGAACCAGCGCAGGCGAACAGCGCGCGGCGGAGCAGGCTCCCCGCCGGGACACCGCCGTCGCCCTGGTACGCCGCGTAGACGTTCTCCTCGCCGGAGGGGTAGTCGAACTCGCGCTGCCTGGTGTCGACGAAGACGTAGTCGTTGGCCATCTCCCCGTAGTAGATCTGGGGCCGAGTCACGGTGACCGAGATGTTCGAGACCGGCGGCAGGTCCTTCACGAAGAGCACCGGCAGCCCCTCCGTCGTCACCTGGTTGACCGGCCTCATCGTCACGCCCATGCCGTGGGTAAAGGTGAGGTGTTCGTTGATGAAGGTCCGGGTGGGGAGCGATGCCGGATTGAGCTCCCGGGGCGACAGCAGCACCTGGCGGTACTTCCCGTCGATCCAGTAGCGGTCGTCGTCGACCGACACGAAGTCGTAGTAGGTGCGGATTTCCTGCAGCTGCCCGAAGGTCTCGAGCAGCGGGCCCCGATCCCAGAGCCGGACGTTGTCGATGGTAGGTGCGTTGGCCCGGATGTCGGCCAGGGTCAGGTCCGCCTCGCCGCTCAGGTCGCGGGTCTCCACGCTGTCGAGCCCCCAGGCCGTCCGGGTGGCCAGCGATGTGGTTCTGGAGGATACGGCGTCTCCCGGGTCAGTTCGGTCGGCGCCACCACCAGCTTCTGGATCGCCGTGGGGAACAGCCCCTGGCCCACCACGACCACCACCAGGTAGCCGCCAATCGCCAGCACGGCGTGCCGGGCGAGTTGCTGGCGGATCCCCCCACCAGCACCACCGCTCCAGCCACCAGGGCCAGCACCATGGTGATCCGCATCGCCGGCAGACGGGCGTGCATGTCGGTGTAGCTCGCCCCGACCAGCGGGCCGGTGGTGGAGTAGAGCAGGCTGGGAATGTCCACCAGCCAGGTCCTGAGGGCGGTGAGCAGGAAGAGGATCGCCACCAGGCCCGCCAGATGGAGCCCGGCCGACGGCTCGATCCGGAGGTGCGGGGGCTTGACGATCACGTCGCCCCGGAACAGGTAGAGCGGCGCCAGCAGCAGCAGCGAGAAGATCGTCAGGCTGAAGAAGAACCCGATCGCCAGGCTCACCGCCGGCAGGCTGAAGACGTAGTAGCCGATGTCGCGCGCGAAGACCGGGTCGACGATCCCGAACGAGGTCCGGTTGCTGGCCAGGAGGACGGTGTCCCATGCCGGGGTGGCGGCCAGCCCGGCCAGGACGCCGGCGGCGAGGGCAATCGGCAGGCTGAGCCGGCGGGCCACCGCCGTGATGTTCAGGGCGGGCGACGAGGGGCCGAGTTGCACCATGATCGGCTCGGGGACCACCCCCCGCTGGGCGATCCACAGGTTCAGGTAGATCACCAGGCCGGTGACCCCGCCCGCCACGGCGAAGATGACCAGCCGGGCGGTAAGCTCCCGGGTGAACACGATCTGGTAGCCGATGCTCTGATACCACCACCAGTCGGTCACCAGGTTGCCCAGGGCCGGCACGAACAGGAAGAAGACGATGAAGGCGACGATCAGCAGCGGGAACAGGCGGCGGCGCTTGGGCACGGGCAGACCTCGGCGTGAGTTGCGGAGGCCACTGGCCCCCCTACCGGAGCATCACGTTCGGAGCCCCGAAGTCAAGGGCTGGAGGGCTGAACCGCTCCCATCCGGCTTGCGGCCAGCCCATCCGGGCCCGATACTTGGGACGGCCCCCCCGCTGGCGTCCCCTTGAGGAGCCGCATGCGACCCCACCAACTGCTCGCCCTGCTGATCACGGCACGGATCGCCGTCGGGGTCCCGTCGCTCGGGGCCCAGGAGGCTCGGACCGCCCGGCTGGTCGGCCGGGTGTTGAGCGAGCAGGGCACCCCGGTCGGCGGCGCGGTGATCCAGGCGTCGCTCGGGGGCGGGGCGACCCAATCCACCACCAGCGACGGCACCGGGGGGTTCCGGTTCGGCGAACTGGCGCCCGGCCGCTACCGGCTCCATGTCCGCCGGATCGGGTTTCAGCCGGTCACCCTGGACTCGGTGGCGGTGGAGCCGGGTGCCACTGCTTCCATCACCGTCCGGCTGACCCAGGTGCCGCTGGCGATCGATTCGCTGATGATCTCGGCCGAGCCGGTGGTGACGATCGACCGGACCGAGAGCGAGCACCGGCGGGTGGTGACCCAGCGGGAACTGGCGCTGCTCCCCACCCCCAACGAGGTCCGCTCGCTGATCGGGTTTCTGCCAGGGGTCCGGGCCGATCAGGTCTGGGGCGCCGCCACCGCCCAGGCCAACAACTACCTGCTCGACGGCATCCCGGTAAACCATCCCGGCCTGGGGGGCGACCTGCTCCAGCCCAACGTGACCTGGGTCGACCGGATCGAGGTCAAGGGACTGGGCACCGGCGCGGAGTACGGCAATTTCCAGGGCGGGATCGTCAACGTCGTCACCAAGTCGGGCGGGAGCCAGTTCGACGGCGCGCTTCGGGTCAATCTCGAATCCGGTCGTTTCAACGGGTCCAATCTCCACGCCACCGAGATCGGTCAGGAGCCGGCCTCGCGGTGGGAGGCGGACGGGTATGCCCGGGGGCCGCTCATCCGGGGTCGCCTCTCCTATGCCGTCTTCGGCCAGCTGGTGGAGCGCGACCAGCGGGTCCTGAATCACGTCCGGTTCATCCCCGGGGAGCTCTCCCCGGAGGTGCCCGAGGAGCGCAACCTCAAGTTGCTGGGAAAGCTCAACTGGGAGGCGTCGCCTTCCGACGCGGTGGCGCTCACCCTCGCCCCGTTCCTGTCCGACATCGAGCGGTTCGGGCTGAGTGGATTCGAGAGTCCCGAAGCGACCCAGCGCGCCCAGGGGCGTCACCTGTTCTACAACCTGGCGTGGCAGCGGATCACCTCGCCCCGCAGCTTCCTGGAGGTGCGCCTCGGGGGGCTGGGCGGCACCGACCGGCTCGATCCCTACGCCGGCCCGGACGTCCCGGGGCTGCGGACCGTGGGCGAAGTCGACCCGCGGAGCTACCAGAACGCGGCGTTCCGGGAGCGCCGGCGGGCCCGCAGCACCACCCTGGCCGTCCGCTGGGAGCTGGATGTGGTCGCCCTGGGCCTGGGCCACCGGCTCAAGCTGGGCGGTGAGCACACCGTGGGGTCGTGGCTGTCGGAGCGCCGGCGAAACGGCGGCCTGACCTGGCGCCCGGGCGATCGGCTGTTCGATCCGGTCTTCCAGCCGGCGCAGACCACCACCTGGCCGTTCAGCGGGGTAATCACCAGCACCTGGGGCGGCGAGGTCCAGCTCGACGCCGGCCTCCAGAATTCGGCGCTCTACCTCCAGGATGACGTCAGCCTCAATCGCTTCGTGGCCCTGAACCTGGGCGCCCGGCTGGGACGCTGGAGCGGCCGCCTGGCGCCCACCATCGGGGCCCCGCGCTTCGACGCGGTGCGCGACGTGGCCCTGGAGCCGAGGCTCGGCCTCAGCCTCGATCCGACCGGCCGCGAGACCGTCGTCCTCAAGGCCCACTGGGGGCGCTATCACCAGGGCCTCTTTGCCGGGCTGTTCGATCGGGCCGACGGGGCCAGCGTCTTCAGCGACGAGGAGCGGTGGGCCTACAGCGGTCCGATCTTTCCCGATCCCACCACCCGCTTTACGCCGAGAGCAGCGCGACGCGCTGGCCGCCCAGGGCCAGTTCGAATCGGTGGAGACCATCCGGCTGAGCGAGGTGGGCCGGGTGGAAGGGTACCGCCAGCCCTACGTCGATCAGGCCGTGGTGGGCCTGGAGGTGGCGTTCGGGCGCCACTGGAAGGCCGAGGTCGCCTATGTCGACCGCCGCAACCGGGACATGGTGGCGCTGGTCGACCGGAACCTCGAGTCGAACTACACGGTGTTCGAGGACGTCCGGGTGCTGGACCGGTTCCTCCGGCCAGTGTACTTCGGCGGCAAGGAGCTCATGCTGCGCCGACTGGCCATCTCGAACGAAGACCTGATCCGGGAGTGGGCCCACGCCGAGAAGGGCGATTCATTCAGGAACTGGGTGATGCCCCCCCCTGGCATGACCGCGGCCGAGATGAGACAGCTGACCTATCGGCCGGACCTGGTGTTGACGACCGCCCCCGGGGCCCGGCGCCACTTCCGCCAGCTCCAGCTGGTGCTCCACGGCCGCTTCCCGGCCTGGTGGCTGTCGGGGTCGGCGGCGATCACGAAGCTCCGCGGCAATCTCAACAGCATCACCGGGAATGACGACGACTCCCGCTCGGGGGCCGGGCCCTTTGTGCGGCTGAACGAGCAGTTTGACGCCTACGGGGGTTTGAGCAACCAGAGCGAGGTCGAGGTCAAGCTCCAGGCCGGGGGGAACCTGCCCTTTGGTTTCCGCGGCGGGACCTATCTGAGCTATGCGAGCGGTGACCTCCTGACACCCTACCTCACCCTCTCGAACCTGCTGCTGGAGTTCGATCGGCCAGAGTTCACCGACCGCCCTCCTGCGGCCCGGATCATCTCCGACCGGCTGGTGCGCACCACGACCGGGCAGCGGATCTACCTGCTGCCCCGGGGAACGCTCCGCTACCCCGCGCGGTGGACCATCGACCTGCATCTGGAGCGCGGGTTCCGGGCCGGGGGAACTCAGGTGGTGCTGACGTCCGATGCCTTCAACCTGCTGGGGACGGACAAGACCACCGAAATCCAGACCTCGCTCACCGGTGACGCCGCGGTCGGGGAGTACTCGGGCTACGGGCGGGTCCGCAACCGGGTGCCGCCGAGGAGCTTCCGGTTCGGGCTGATGCTGCGGGCCGGATCGTGAGTCTCACTCGTCCTGGCCGTACTCACCGGTCTGCCCTTGTTTCCGCTCCCTTCCGGAGGTGCTGATGGCCGGTTCATCCGAGAGCCCGTTGGTCATCCCCGCCACCCGCGGCTTTCTCCGCACGTGGGGGAGGCTGCTCACCGGTCTGGCTATCGTGATTCTCCTGACCGCAGTCTGGCTCGCCCAGCGCGAGGAGGCCCTGACCATCACAGCCTGGGAGGGGCGGCTGATGGGGAGCACGCGGACCCGGTCGAACGCGGTGACCGCGTGGGCTCGGGAGCGGATGGGCGATGCGATCGCGGTGCTTGAGCATCCGATGGCCATCGAGTGGGGCGCCAAGGGCACGGGGGCGGCCGCGATGACCGCATGGCTCAACTCGATGCAGTCGGCGTACGGGTATCGGGCGATTGTCGTCCGCTCAGGAAACCGGGAGCTGATGGTCGGCGATGTACTGGACGAGATGGCCCCGATCCTGGAGCGGCGGAAGCCGCCTCCAAGCGGTGCCACGTCCTGGGATGTTGTGGAACTGGCCGGGGGCGTCGTCCGGATCCTGATCCAGCGTTCCTCGGATGACTTGCCGGGGACCTCCGTGGCACTGGTCGTGAATCCTGAAGCCTCCCTGTTCACCATCGTGGAAACCGGTGTATCCGAAACCCGCACCGACGAGGTCAGTCTGGTGACGGCGGAGGGCGGGTCGGTTGTCTTCTTCTCCCCCGGGCGGTTCACGGAGCCGGGCAGCCCCCTTGTTCGGATCCTGGCCTCGAGTCCGCACCTCGCGGAAGCCACCGCGCTCGCTGGAGAGGAAGGGTTCAGTCAGTATCTGAACTATCAGGGGGCTCCGGTCTTTGCGGCTACCACTCGCGACAGCCTCACCGGCTGGGGCGTCGTCCACAAGGTTCACGTTGCGGAAGTGATGGAGCCGGTTGTGCGGGCCCGGATCGCCATCAGTCTGCTGGCAGCGCTGCTCTTCCTGGTGGCGGCGCTCGGGGCCTGGTCCTCCTGGCAGCGCGACCGGCGTCGGGACATGCTGATGGCGTTCGAGCAAAGGACACGCGCACTGACCGACCTGGCCTTGCGCACCGAGGCCGCTGACGCGCGATCGCAGGCAGGGCGGCTGGAGCGCCTGCTGGATGACGCTGGGGAGGAGATCTACGTCGTCAATCGTGACACCCTGATGATCGAGTTGGCCAACAGGCGCGCCATGGAGGTCGCTCGGCTACGACTTGCCGAGCCTGACCCGGCGGACCCCACTCGAGTTGGCCCCGTCATTGGACGTCGAGGAGTTCCAGCTCGCGCTGAAGGACCTGCGGGAGAGACGCCTGCCGGTCTGGCTGGTGGAAACCGAGCATCAGCGTCGGGACGGCTCGCGGTATCCCGTGGCGATCGCCGTGCGGTATTCGACGGCGGAGGAGCCGCCGGTCTACGTCTGCATTGCCGAGGATATTTCCGGCCGGCGGACCCTGGAAGCCATGCTCCAGCAGTCCCAGAAACTGGAGGCGGTGGGCCGCCTGGCCGGTGGGGTGGCCCACGACTTCAACAACATCCTCACGGTCATCCAGGCGGCGGGAGAATTGGCGCTCGAACAGATCCCCCAGGATCATCCCGCCCGGGAGGACGTCGCCCAGATGGTTGAGGCCGCACGCCGGGCAGCATTGCTCACGGCACAGCTGCTGGCGTTCAGCAGACGGCAGATTATCAAACCTGGTGTCTGTTCCCTCAACGACATCGTCTCCGGGGTCCGGCCGATGCTCGAACGGCTGCTCGGGGAAGACGTGAGCCTGGAGCAGCGGTTGACCGTCGAGCACGATCTCGTGCTGGTGGATGCGGGGCAAATCGACCAGGTGATCATGAACCTGGTGTTGAACGCTCGTGATGCCATGCCTCACGGGGGACGGGTCACCATCGAGACCGCGCTGGTGGAACTGTCGCTGGAGTACGCCAAGTCGCACCCGACGGTCCGGGCGGGGCCTCACGTCATGCTGGCGGTGTCGGATACCGGCCATGGCATGGATCAGGAGACGCAGGCGCGCATCTTCGAGCCGTTCTACACCACCAAGGCGAAGGGCGTCGGTACCGGGCTCGGCTTGGCCACCGTCTTCGGCATCGTGAAGCAGAGTGGCGGCAACATCTGGGTCTACAGCGAGCCCGGCCAGGGCAGCACCTTCAAGATCTACCTGCCGGTGGCCGTGGCTGCGCCCCGGTCGGTGGCGCCGGAGGTGCTGGCGCTGGACTCCGCGCCGCGCGGCCATGAGACCATCCTCGTGGTCGAGGACGACCCCGGCATCCGCCGGCTGGCGGCCCGCATCCTCGAGGGAAAGGGATACCGGGTGCTGCTGGCGGCGGATGGCGAAGAGGGACTGGCCGTCGCACAGGCCGAGGAGGGGCCGATCCATCTCCTGGTTACCGACGTCGTGATGCCGAAGCTCGGTGGGCGTGGCCTGGCCGATCGCCTGGCCATGCGGCGTCCGCGAATGCGTGTGCTGTTCATGTCCGGCTTCACCGACAACGCGATCGTCCATCACAACATCCTGGACGCCGGCCTGGAGTTTCTGCCGAAGCCCTTCACGTCGGGCATCCTGCTCGCCTCAGTCCGTGCGGCCCTGGACCGCACCTGAGTATCTTGCTGTCTTCGTAACCTGATGCCGCCGCACCAATAACCGTCCTGGGGAGCCACCGGATGGACCGCAGGCTGCTGACGATCCTCAAGATCCTCGGCGTGCTGGCCTGCCTCTACCTGTTCTTCGTCAGCATCCAGCTGATGGGGGACTCGTTCAAGACCTGGAAGGGCTTCTCCCTGGCGCTCATCGAACAGGCCCGGAACCCGTTCAGCGGTCTCCTGATCGGGCTGCTGGCCACCAGCCTGGTCCAGTCCAGTTCCACCACCACCGCCATGGTGGTGGGGTTCGTGGCCAGCGGGACCCTGAGCGTCGAGCTGGCGGTCCCGATCATCATGGGCGCCAACATCGGCACCTCCATCACCAACACCATGGTCTCCCTCGGTCACGTCACCCGGAAGATCGAGTTCCAGCGGGCCATGGCGTGCGCCACCGTGCACGACATGTTCAACATCCTGGCGGTGGCGGTGATGCTGCCGGTCGAGCTGGCGACCCGGGCCTGGACCGGCACCGGGATCCTCGAGACGATGGCCGGCTCCATGGCGCAGGCGCTGGAGGGGGCGGGCGGGTTCCAGCTCTTTGACCCGCTCAAGGCGATCACCAGGCCGGTGAGCGAAGGGCTCATTCGACAGGGGATTCTCCAGCCGCTGTTCCCGACCGCCACCGGCGCCGCCATCGCGGGGCTGGTGGTGTCCGGTGGGCTGCTGTTCGGTGCCCTCTATGGGATCGTGACCCTGATGCGATCGATGGTCCTCGAACGGGTGGAGGTCTTCTTCAACAAGTACGTCGGGGCCCACTGGCTGCTGGCGATGGGGATGGGGGTCGTGGTCACGGTGATGGTACAGAGCAGTTCCATCACGACCTCGATGCTGGTGCCGATGGCCGGCGCCGGCATCCTCACCCTGCAACATGCCTTCCCGATCACCCTCGGGGCCAACATCGGCACCACGATCACGGCCCTCCTGGCCTCGCTGGCGGCGGGTCCCGATCCGGCCCTCCAGAAGGCGGCCGTCACCATTGCCTTCGTCCATCTGATGTTCAACGTGACCGGCATCCTGGTCTGGTATCCTCTACAGTTCATGCGACGGGTCCCGATGAAGCTGGCCCAGGGCATCGCGGCCGCCTCGGTCCGGAACCGGTGGTTTGCGCTGGTCTATGTGGTGCTGGTGTTCTTCGTGATCCCGGGTGTGCTTATTACGCTGTACAGGCTCCTGGCCTGAAGGAGGAGGGACCCGTGTTCTTCAAACTCTTCGGAACGTCCGGCACCCCGCCCCGGATTCTCGAGCAGGCGGTCACGGACTTCCTGGCGATGATCGAGCACTGCCACTGGATGCACGGCCGGGCCGACGAGGCGCTCTGGGGAGCGGCCGACCTGGAAGCGGCCCGGACCGAGATCTACCAGCGGGACATCCTGGTGAACCAGGCCGAGCGGGCGGTGCGCAAGGCGATCGTCGCCCACCTGGCGGTGAACCCGAAGTCCGACACTGCCTTCTGCCTGATCCTGATGAGCGTCGTCAAGGACGCCGAGCGGGTCGGCGACTACTGCAAGAACATGATGGACCTGCCGTACTACCACCTTCCCCGGCGACGACCGGAACAAGGTCACCGACGAGCTCAAGCGGATCCAGCTGGCGGTGAACGAACTGTTCCCCATCGTCGCTGGAGGCGTTCCGCGAGTCGGACGAGGCGGCCGGCGGGGACCTGGTGCGGCGGGAACGCGAGGTCACCGGCGCCTGTGATGACATCATCGAGCAGGTGCTCGCGGCGCCCGGACTCTCCAACCGGCAGGCCGTGACCTATACCCTCCTGGCCCGGTTCCAGAAGCGGATCGCGGCGCACCTGGGCAACATCGCCAGCTCGCTGGTGATGCCGATCCACAAGCTCGACTACTTCGATGAGGAGTACCTCCCGGGCCAGGAACCGCCGACGGACGAGGAGGCCTGACGGTGACCGACTCCGCCCTGATCACCAACGACGCGGCGGTCCTGGCCCTCCTGGTGGTCACCCTGGGCGTCATCTTCTGGACCGCAAGCCTCGACCATCCGGGATTCAAGACCTTCTACCAGTACGTCCCGGTCATCCTGCTGGCCTACTTCATTCCCTCACTCTACAACACCTTCGGGATCATCGACCCCGGGCAGTCGCGGCTCTACTACGTCGCCTCCCGCTACCTGCTTCCGGCGACCCTCGTCCTGCTGACCCTCAGCATCGATTTCAAGGCCATCCTCCGGCTCGGCCCCAAGGCCCTGATCATGTTCCTGACCGGGACCCTGGGGATCATCCTGGGCGGGCCGATCGCGGTGCTGCTGGTGTCCTGGGTGAGCCCTGAGACGGTGGGCGGCTCCGGCCCCGATGCGGTCTGGCGGGGGCTCACGACGATTGCCGGGAGCTGGATCGGGGGGAGTGCCAACCAGGCCGCCATGAAGGAGGTCTTCGGGGTCGGAGACCAGATCTTCTCGGCGATGATCGCGGTGGACGTCCTGATCGGCAACCTGTGGATCGCGGTGCTGCTCTACCTCGCCGCCCAGTCGTCGACCCTCGATGCCCGGCTCCGGGCGGATACCACGGCGATCGACGAACTTCGGCAGCGGGTTCAGGCCTTCCGGGACAAACACGCCCGGATCCCGACCTTTGCCGACCTGATGCTGATCGTCGCGATCGGGTTCGGGATCGGCGGCCTGTCCCACTTCATCGCCGACTGGCTGGCGCCGTGGATCGCCCAGGTGGCCCCGGGTCTCGAGCGGCTGAGTCTCACGTCGCAGTTCTTCTGGGTGGTCGTCCTGGCCACCACCGGGGGGCTGCTGCTCTCCTTCACGAGGGCCCGCGAACTGGAGGGGGCAGGGGCCTCCAGTATCGGCTCGGTCATGCTCTACGTGCTGATCGCCACGATCGGGATGGGGATGGACCTCGGCGCGGTCGTTGAGCGCCCCGGGCTCTTTGCGCTCGGGGGGATCTGGATGGCGATCCACGCCGGGCTGCTGTTCGTGGTCGGTCGAGCCATCCGGGCCCCCACCTTCTACCTCGCGGTGGGCAGTGTGGCCAACGTGGGAGGCGCGGCCTCGGCGCCGGTGGTGGCGTCGGCCTTCCACCCGAGCCTGGCGCCGGTGGGTGTCCTGCTGGCGGTGCTGGGCTACGCGCTGGGGACCTACGGGGCCTGGCTCACCGGGCAGCTGATGCGGCTGGCCTCCCCGTAGCCCGGGGGGATCAGGGCATCCGGTCGGCCTCCGCCTCGGTCGCCACCAGCCGCCCGGTGCGGAGCTCCAGCACCACCCGGTCGAGATCGTAGACCACGTCGAGCGCGGCCTCGATGGCCCGGGCATCCACCATCACATTCCGGCCCCGCTCCGGCAGATACAGATAGTCCCGCACCAGGGCGTTGATGTTCCGGTCGAAGTTGAGCCCCACCAGCCGCAGGTCGCGGGTCACCGCCGGAGAGCCCGAGTTCCCGCCGTAGCTGTCCGCGGTGGAGACGAAGTTGAGCGGCGTGCCGAGATCGAGGCCCACCGGCGGAGTCCGCCACCGGTACGGCAGCTCCCAATCGGTTCCCGGTCCGAAGGCGGCGTACCGGTCATAGATGCCATAGAAAGTGGTCCACGGGGGGGCGAGCGTCCCATTGTACGAGTAGCCCTGTACCACGCCGTCGGCGATCCGGGGGGAGGAGCTTCCGTCCGGCGGAACCGCTGGCCCATACACCGCGTAGCGAGCCCGCCCGATGTCCGCCGCCAGGGCGCTCTCCTCCGCGGCCAGCCTCGCCTCCTCCTTCTGATAGCCGAGGATGGCAGGTCCCAGCGTCCGCATGAGCCCGACCGCGGGATCCTCGGCCAAGGTGCCCGGGTCCGGGGCATCCGTGCCGGCCAGGGCGCTGGTCCGCAGCAACCGATCCGCGGCGGCCTCGGCGCTGCCGCTGCCCAGCACCGCTCGGGTGATCGGGTGTTCTCCATAGCCCGCCGCGATGTCGGCCAGCTGCAGAGCCAGGAATCGGCGCTCCAGGTCGGCGGGCCATGACGGTGACTGGGTGTAGGCCCGTTGGAAGGCCGCGCTCGAGTCGGCCGGGCCGGTGGCAAGGCGCCAGACCCAGAAGGCGCGATGGAGCACTCCTGAGCCTGCCGTCCGGTTCAGGAATTCCGAGAACGCAGCCGTGGCGCCGGCCTGAGCCCGCCGGGCCTGTTGCACCTTGGCCAGGGCGTCGAACAGCCCACCGTAGCGCTTCTGGAGTTCGGGCCGGGTGCGGAGGGAGTCGCGGAGCATTCGTTCGGACCCGCCGCGCCGCGCCATGATCGTCGGGTCGCGGAGTGCCAGAGACCGGCCCCCCAGACTCTTCTCCCGGTTCGACAGGCTGAACATCCGGTTCCGGATGTCGATCGCCTCCGCCGCGACCGGGTCGGCCTCCCGGTAGGCCTGCATGGCGGCCAGCCGGGTGCGATGGAAGCCGAGCGACACCGGGACCGCTCACGTCCCGGAAGTACTCCAGTTGGGCCACGGTGGTGAGCCGGGAGGTGCGTCCGGGGTTGCCGACCACGAAGACCACGTCGCCCGGCTGCACTCCGGTCCCGCCACCGCCCCATCCGAAGTGGTCCGGGGTGGACAGCGGCTTTCCGTCCGGCCCGTAGGCCCGGAGCACCGCGAAGTCGAGGGCGTAGCGGGGGTAGGTGAAATTGTCGGGGTCGCCCCCGAAGAAGCCCATCTGCAACTCGACTGCGGCCACGAACCGGATATCGGTGAGCCGGCGGAAGACATAGGCCGAGGTCCGGGCCCCGTCATACAGTGGGACGAACTGGATCCAGATCGAATCGTTCGAGGTGTGGTACCCGGCCCTGAGCCGGTCGCCGATCCGTCCCACGGCCTCCCGCTGTGCCGCACCGGATCCGGCCGCTTCGAGTTCTTGCGAGACGTCGAGCGCGGCCAGCAGCTGGTCGGCGAAGAACCCCGGGATCCGCCGTTCGTCGGCCAGGTCCCGGGCCACGAACCCGCTGTCGAGCAGGGTCTCGCCCGGGCGGGCGATCGAGGGGAGCCGGCTGCGGACGCAGTGGTGGTTGGTGACGATCAGGCCGTTGGGCGACACCAGTCCCGCGGAGCAGCCGGGGATCCGGAGCGCCGCGAGCCGGGCCCGCGAGAACCAGGCTGAGTCGGCGGTGAAGCCGTAGGTCCGGCTGAAGTAATCGGTGGGCGGGTTCTCGAAGGTCCACATCTTTCCGAGATCGAACCGGCCGGGCAGAGTGGAGTCGGCGGTCTGCCCGGGAGCCGTGGCGGGGAGGACGAGAAGAGTGAGGCTGACCAGCAGCCGGCAGCATGGAAGACGTGTCGTCATGGTCGGTCCAACTTCCATGGAGGGATCGGTTGTCTCTGTAACCTAGGCAGGGACCTTCGAGGCATCAATTACCGGCCACCGCCGCAACCCAGGCGGCCAGTCCGGAGACGATCCCATCGGCGTAGGCCTGGATCCCGGCGGGCGTGCGGAAGGCGGCCTCGCGGATCGGCCGCACCAGGGCCGTGGCCTCGACCAGGACCGTCGGGAACCAGGTCGACCGGAGGACCACCAGGTTCGATTCCACCAGCAGCCCGGGCGCGACCCCCAGCCGTGCCGCCACCGAATCCCTCACATGTCGCGCCACCGCCAGCCCCGGGCGATAGAGCCAGAAGGCCTGGGTTTCGTCGACCGATTCCGGGGGGCGCCCGTCGCCCGGCGCGTTCAGATGGATCGAGACCAGCACATCCGGGTCTGCCTCCTCGGCGAGCTGGACCCGCCGGTCGAGCGAGACCGGGTCACCGTCCCGCCGGATGAGCACCGGCCGGGCGCCCAGGCTTTCCAGCCGTTCCGCCGCAGCGAGCGCCACTGCCAGGGTTACCTCGGCCTCGTTGAGTCCCGTCGGCCCGGTGGAGCCGGCCGGCGGGTGACCCGGGTCGAGCGCCACCACCATCCCGGCCAGCCCCGGTCCCGCGCCCGGTGCGGGCCTGACCTCAAGTTGCAGGGCGCCCGGCTCCCACCGGACCCGCCAACCGTACGGCACTTCCCGGAGCCCCATGTCGATCACCACTCGGTCGGCTCCGGCGGTGCGCACCGCGACGTCCTCTGCGATCCCCCGGGCCGCCGGCTCGGATACGGACCCGACCCGGGCCCCGTGCAGCGTCCACCGGAATCTGCCGTCGATCATGTCCAGGGTCCACGGGATCGGGCTCTCGAGCGGTACCCGCACCACGGTGACGACTCCGACCTCGGAGACGGTGACGTTCCGGACCAGCGGAACCGCAGCGGAACCGGGGTCGGGGAGGGTTTCCAGTTTCGACACCCACATCGCGAGGCCACCGCTGATGCGGACTCTGATCGCCGAATCGGTCTGGGCCTCCGCCGGCAGCCGCGCGCCGAGGGGGAGGGGAATGGCAAGGGTGCCACCCGGGGTCCAGCGGGAGTAGATCGGCCGGGACCGGGTGGCGAGGTCGCCGGTGTCGAGCGGAGGTCGCCGGACCAGCCGGACCCAGCCTGAGGCCGGGCGGATCGTCGGGAATGGGGCGCCGGCTGGACCGAGCGACCGGACAATCGGAATCGTCTGGCGCAGCACGCTGTCCCGCAGTCTGGCCTCAAACGCCATGACGGGGGCGTCCCCATCCGGGAGTGGAAGGAAGGCGGCGAAGGCTCCGTTGGGCTCGACCCGGATGGCGTGACCGTTGACCGTGAGCCTGGCCTTCCCGGAACCGACGGTTCCCCAGATCGAGATCGAATCGGTGACGACCCGCGGCTGGCTATCGGGATAGACCACCGAAAGTTGGAAAGGCCCTTCCGATGAGGGTATCGTCCACTTGGCCGGCTGGCACCCGTTCCCGGCCGTGATGATCACCAGGAGCAGGCCGATGTTCCTTCCACTCGTGGGCCGTCGCCTTCGCACCGTCGGCATCATCCTTTCCTTCGGCGTTGTCGCGGTCGCGACGATCGCGGGGGTAGTCGTGTGCGACATGGGCCTGGCCTGGGTCAGTCACCGCAAGGCCATCGCCATGCTGGTGGATTCGGTTCCGGCGACGACGGCCTACATGGAAGTGCGCACCGCGGCGGGGCATCCGCCTCGGGCCCGCCGCTGGGTCCCCCTCGACTCGATCCCAGCTCTGGCCGTCTGCGCCGTGGTGGCGGCGGAGGATCTGACCTTCTTCGAGCACCAGTGGTTTGACTGGGCGACCCAAGAACGGCTGTTCTGGAGAGTGCTCGGGGGCGACTTCTCACGGGGCGGCAGCGGGATCGCCCAGCAGCTTGCCCGAAACCTCTTCCTGTCGCCGGACCGCACGGTGCGTCGCAAGGCCCGGGAATATACTCTGGCGGTGCTGGTGGCCGAGACGCTCTCGAAGGAGCGTCAGCTGGAACTCCACCTCAATCTGGTGGAATGGGGGGATGGCGTCTGGGGAATCGGGGCCGGCAGCCAGGAGCTGTTCGGTCGTCCGCTCGACCGCCTCACCCCGACCGAGACGGTGTTCCTGGCGACCCTGCTGCCGGCTCCGGCCCGGGGGATGGAGTTTTCCCTGCTCCCGTCCCGGGGCAGCGGGGCCAGCCGGGTGCTCGCCGTGTTGTGGAGGACAGGATGGCTCGACAACGCCACCCGCGCCGCCACGACGGCACGCCACGCCAGGATCGGCTGGTACACCGGTCGGGGACTGTCCGCCCGGGAGGCGATCGCACGCACTCGGAGTGAGATGGGAAGCGAGCCCGAGGTTGCGCCCGTCCTGATCGGTCCAGGGGAGACCTGGTCTCACGTCTGCGACCAGCGGCGCCACGGCCGCTGGTAGCGCCAATGGATCGCTAGACGACCACCTTCGGCAGGGTCGGATTCAGATGCATCAGGATGTCGTAGACCGACATTCCCGTCACCGTAGCCACCGGGTTCGGATGGATCGCCGGATCGTCGGGCCCCACCAATGTGCCCACATCACCGATCCGCACCTTGGGCTCGTCGCCCAGCTCGACGATGGTGTGGCTGGCACTCACCGCCCCGATCACCGGATAGAGCCCCCCACCAATCAGCACCCGGGCGCCCTTGACCGCGGTTCTCGGGACCCCGTCGGTGTGACCCATCGGCAGGGTAGCGACCCAGGTCGGGCGCTGGGCCACGTAGCGCCGGCCGTAGCTCACGCCGTCACCCGGTCTCAACTGCTCGACCCGCACCACCCGGGCCCGGAGCCGCAAGGCCGGCCGCAAGGTGGCGATGGTCCGTTCGTTCCCCGCATCGCTCGGATACCCCCCGAAGAGCGAGATCCCGGGCCGCACCAGGTCGAGCCCATCGTCCGGGAAGTTGAAGACCGCGTCGGACGAGGCGGCATGCAACGGGCCGAGCGACACCCCGCGGGCCCGCGCCTCGGCGGCCAGTCCGGTGAGCCTCCTGACCTGCTCCCGGTCGAACTCGCGATCCTCGGTCAGCCCCGTGAAGGTTCCCTGGATCCGGATCGGGAGCCTGGCCACCCGCTCCAGGAAGGGTGCGGCCCGGTGGTAGGGAACCCCCATCCGGCTCATCCCGGTGTCCAGGTAGATATGGGCGGCCACGGGCTTCCCGACCCGCTCGGCGGCACGGATCGCCAGGTCGGGTGCCTCGTCGGTGGCAAGTGCCAGGTGAATCCCCCGGGAGACCAGGTCCGGGGCGTCGGCCTCGGCGACGAGCGCCATCAGCAGGATCGGCTTGGTGATCCCCGCCTCACTGAGCCGGATGGCCTCGTCGGTCTTTATCACCGCGAGCCCGACCACCTCGTTCATGGGCTCCAGGGCGCGGGCCGCCTCCAGCAATCCCAGGCCGTAGCCGTTGTTCTTGATCACCGCGAGGATCGGACGGCCGCCGGCCAGGCGGGCCAGGGTCCGGGCGTTGTCCTGGATCGCGGCGGGGATCACCTCAATCCAGGGATCGAAGCGGTCGGACGGCGGGTTCCTGGGGGCGGATGGGTGGGCGGTCGCCAGGGCCATCTCCGGCACCGCGATGGCGGCGCCGGCGAGCCCGCCGACAAAATTCCTTCGCGAGACCGTCATCCACGCCTCCTGGGGGTAGCTGATTCAATGCTACCCCCAGGACCGGCGGGTTGGAAGGCGAGTCCGTCAGGGTGATTCCCTGCGGGCCTCAGTTTGGGGACTCCGAGGATCTCTGGACCGCATGGTGCCTGTCAGAACTCGAACCGGAACGAGGCGACCACCCGGCGACCGGGTTCGGGCCGGAAGAACGAGGTGTTGCCCGCCTCGCTGTACAACACGTTCCCCAGGTTCAGGGCCTGTATCGTGACCGATCCGGAGGTCCCAGCCAGGGCGGGGAGGCGAACTCCTGCCCGGGCGTTCATCGTGGTAAAGGCCGGCAGCACCGGGCCCACCGCGCTTTCCCCCAGGATGATTTCCTTTCGCTCCCCCTGGTGGCGCACTTCGTACGCTCCAAAGAACCGTCCGTTCGGGGCCCGCCAGGCCAGCTCGCCACCGAGTTTGCTGGAGTAGCTGTCCCCGGCGGGGATTTCCGGGTCGGCGGCATCCTTGGCGGACAGCCAGGTGTAGTGCCCCAATACCGTGAAGCCACGCCCCAATCGCACCTCGGCCAGCGTCTCGATCCCCTGATCCCGAATCTCGTCGATGTTCACGTTCCGGAAGCTCGGAAAGGAGCCCACCTTCTCTCCGGTCGCGGCGATCCGGATCGCGTCCGAGATGGTGTTGTTGAAGTAGAACGCCTCGAGGTACAGCCGGTCGCGCCGGAACTTGACCCCGAGGTCCAGGTTGAGACTCTGCTCGGGCTGGAGCGCCGAGTTGGCCACCTGGAAACCATTCCCCTCCGGCGTCGCCCCCTGGAAGTACTTCTCGACCAGATTGGGCGCCCGGAAGGCCCGACCCACCGTGGCCACCAGGTTGAGATGCGGCGTGGCGGCAAAGCTGCCGCCGACCGATCCGACCACCGCTCCATCCGTGCTGGAGCTCAGCGTCAGGGTATCCAATCCGGGCGTGGTCCGGGTCCGGGTGGTGATGAACTGGCCCCGGACGCCGAGCGCCACCGTGAACCGGGATGACAGGGCCAGCTCCGCCTGGGTAAAGAGGCCTCCGCTGGTGGCCTGGGCATTGGGGACCTGCGGCGTGGCGCTGGCCTGGATGATCGGCGGCCCCCCTCCGAAATCAAGGGTGGTTCGGCTCGAGTCGGTGTTGTCGGAAATGTCGGTGAAGATGTCCAGTCCATACGTCAGGGTGTGCCGGCCCGCCACGACCTTGACCGCCTCCACCCGGGTGCCATAGGTCGCGATATCGGTGTAGTTGAAGGTCGCGACATCGACGCCGGCGGTCGGTGGGAAGGGCGGCCCGAACGGCGCCACCACATTGAAATCCAGCTGCCGCTGGTTCCAGTTGCCCCAGGTGGTGATCTCGGCCCGATCGGCCAGACTCCATCCCAGCTGATTCGCCTGGTACCCCAGGGTGGCCCGAGTGACGTTCTGTGACGGGTAGAGGATCCGGACCAGACTGCCTGACGGGTCGCCGAGGAGCTTCGAGTCCACGTATCCGAAGCCGGCATCGGTGGCGTCGTACCGGCTGACCCGGAGCGACAGCGACTGACCCGGGGTCAGGTCGAGCGAGAGGTCACCGCTGACATTCCAGTCGGTGACCCCGCTGTCGTAGACCCTGGCGGCTTCCGCCAGCGTCAGCTGTCCGTAACTCCCCGCCGGCGCGGAGTAGTCCTGCGCCTGCCGCCAGCCGCCGGTCAGGCTCCACCCGAGCTTGCCGGTGCGGGATTCGAGCCGGCCGTTGAGCAGGCTCTGCTGGTCGGCCGAGCCGTAGCGGTATTCGAGCCAGCCACCGACCCCGCTGGCCTGGGGGGGCCGCCGGGTGATCTGGTTGACCACTCCGCCGATCGCGTCGGTGCCGTAGAGCACCGACCCCGGCCCGCGGACCACCTCCACCCGTTCCACCGCGGCGAGGTCGGTGACCGCCGGCAGCTCGCCGAAGTCCTGCTGTCGCCGGGAGTTGTTGACCCGGGTGCCGTTCTCCAGCAGCAGGATCCGCTGACCCCGCTGGCCCCGGATCTGGAGCCGGCCCTGGTTGGGACCGACCCCGACCACGTCCACGCCAGGAAGGTTCCGGAACAGGTCCTGAATGCCGTTGGGCGCTTCCTCGCGGATGGCCTGGCGGTCCAGGACGAGCAGCGGACTCGGGGTCCGGAACACCGATCGTTCCGTCCGGGTGGCGGTCACCGAGATGGTGGCAAGCTTGCTGATCGGCAGGGTGGAGTCCGGGGCGATGCTGACGGTGTCGCTGGCGCGGGACTGCTGACTGGCGAGCGGTACCGGGGAGAGGAGGACGAGGGCAAACCAGAGCGAGGACGCGCGACGGTTTCCAGGAGGGATGGACATGGCACCCCGGCAAGTCGGAACCTGACCAGGAGCGGCCTGGACGCCGGCGGCGGGTCGGCCGCAGTTGGGTGCGCCCAATATGAATCGGGGACGAAACCGGCGGCACCGGAGTTGTACGGGAGGTACGGGGCCGTAGTTCTACGGAGTACTCCGAGTTTTCCGGAGTGCTACGGATGTGAGGCCCGCGGGGAACCGGCCTCAGCTGCGGATCAGGCCGGCGTCCAGCGCCAACCGGGTGAGCCCGGCCACGCTCGGGATTCCCAGTTTCCGGATCAGCGACTCGCGATAGGATTCCACCGTCCGGGGGCTCAGGCCCAGACGGTGGGCCATCTCCTTGTTGCTCAGTCCCTCCGCGATTCCCACCAGCACCTCGCGCTCCCGCGGCGTCAGCAGCCCGAGCCGCTGCTCGGCATTGCCCTGCAGGGTCGGGGTCACCAGGTCGGTGGGGGTCGACAGGGTGGCGGGGAAGTACGTCTCTCCGGCGTGGATCGTCTGGATCGCGGTCCGCAGCTCTGAGGGAAGGGTGTCCTTGCGAAGGTAGCCATGAGCCCCCGCCTTGACGCTCTCCAGTACGTACTGCTGGTGATCGTGCACGCTCAGCATCAGGATCCGGGTCCCTGGCACCTGCTGCCGGATCAGGCCCGCCGTGACGATCCCGTTCTCCCCCGGGAGGGAGATGTCGAGCACCACCACGTCGGGGGTGAGGGCAATCACCTGCGCCAGGCCCTCCGGTCCGGTCCCGGCCTCCGCCACGACCTGGAACCCCGGCACCTCGAGCGCCTGCCGGATCCCCTGCCGCACCAGCAGATGATCGTCCACCAGCACCACCCGGATCGGGTCACTCACCGGTCACCTCCAGTTTGCTCCCAGCACCACCAGCAGAGTGACTCCCTGACCCGGGGCCCCGGTCACGGTCACCGTCCCGCCCAGGGCTCCGATCCGCTCCCGCATCCCGAACAGGCCGGACCGCCCCGGGCCACTCGCGATCAGATCCAGTTGATCCGAGGCAAGGCCGACCCCGTCATCCCGAACGGTCAGCCGGGTGTCGGCCCCCTCGCAAGTGAGGGTAATCACCACTTCCTTCGCCTGGGCGTGCCGGGCCGCGTTGGACAGCCCCTCCTGAACCGCCCGGAACAGTGCCAGTTCGGCGTCAGGGGCGAGGGCGGGCAACTGGGTGGGGGAGACGAACCGGCTGGCGATGCCACTCCACTGCTGGAAGTCGGAGATCAGGGCCCGAAGCGCCGGCAACAGGCCGAGATCGTCGAGCAGCGCAGGGCGGAGATCTTCCGTCACATGGCGGATACTCTCCCGGCCGGCGCCGACCAGATGGAGCAGGGTATCGAGGCGGGCGGCCAGGTCGGGGGCTGCCTCCCGGAGCGACCCCAGCTGAAGCTTGAGGGCGCTGAAGACCTGGGCGGTCTCGTCGTGCAACTCCCGGGCGGTGCGGAGCCGCTGCTTCTCGTGCTGTTGAAGCATCCGGACCGAAAGCCGCTCCAGGTCCGCGGTGCGGGCGGCGAGCCGCTGATACAGCTCCGCGTTTTCCAGCGCGGCCCCGATCTGGTCGCCCATCGCCACCAGAATCCGGTCGTCCAGCGCGGCGAACGGTGCCGCCAGATCTCCGACGATGACCAGTGCCCCGGTCTGTCGGTCCTGGCTCCTGAGGGGAAGGACCGCGGTAAAGGCCGGGGTATCCTCGGGAGTGCGAGGCTGTCCGTGGAGAATCGGGTGACCGGATTGAATCACCTGGTCGACCAATCCGCTGATCGAGGTCGGTACCTTGGCGCTCCCTGTCCACTCCTCGCAGGCGCCCACCCCGGCCGCCGCAGCAGTGAGCATCTCCGGCCGGAAGAGCGCGGCACCCCGGACCCCGCTGAGGGCGAGCGGGCGGCGGAGCAGGACCTCATGGGACTCATCCCCCCGGTCCCGCTGGAGCTCTCCCGAAAGGGCCGACATGGTCATCAGTCCCTGTCGGAGTTCCTCGATAACCAGCAGCAGCACGCCGGCGCCCGCCAGCAGCAGGAACCCGGTGTCGAGGTAGTAGCCCCACGGGTTCCAGGCGCCCCTGGCCCGGAGAAAGGGGTAGTCCAGGTGATGCACCGCCCACAGTCCGAACGCTGCCGCCAGGAACAGCGCGGCGCTGGAGCCGGTCCGGCGACGGTACTGGAGAAACACCCATCCGGTCCAGCCGGTGGTGGCGCTCAGGAACAGCACCGCCGGGACCGCCGCCAGGACGAAGGTGTCGAGTTTGAAGATGGCGATGAAGGACCAGAGCACCGGGAAGAGCAGGGCCAGGAGATACTCCGGCCGCAGGGTGAGCTGCCGGGAGAAGACCAGGGCGGCCCACAGCAGCCCGAGCGCGGTCCAGCCGGTGGCCACCTGGTGCCAGTAGAGCCAGGCCCAGCGGTCCGATGCCAGAAAGGAGATGATCGCCACCAGCCGGAGGGTGAACAGCCCCCAGGCAATGGCCCACCAGAGAAAGTGGGGCTTGGCATACCGGCGATACAGATAGAAGAAGAGCCCGGCCAGGCCCAGCGCCACGGCGGCCTGGAACAGGGCGGCACTGATTTCGGTGGTCACGAACACTTGCATGGCGCCAACAGAAACCGTGATCGCTCCCCTCGGGCAAGGGGGAGAGGATTGACGGCCGGGCCGTCTCTTCCCACCATTGGATCGAGAATCTGGCAACGGGAGGTCCGGGATGCGGTTGCGAGCGGGAATCCTCTGGTGGCTGCTGTTGGGGCCGGTGCCCCTGTCGGCCCAGTCCATGGTGCTGGTGCACCGGAACGTCAATCTCCGGCGCGACCCCTCGACCAGCCAACCGCCCTACCGCCTCCTGCTGCCACCCGAGGAGGTGGAGCTGCTCGACAGCACCAGGACCAACAACTACTACCACGTGTATCGGGAGGAATCGGACGAGACCGGCTGGGTCTGGGCCAGCAATGTCCGCCTGATCGAGCCGACCGACCTGGGTGGGCTGCTGCCCGGTTCTCCCGCCTCGGCGATCGATCCTGCCTGGCCCAAACCGGCGCCCCTGTCCGGCAACTGGCGGAGCCCGGTCCGGGACAGCGTGTGCCCGGCGGTGGGAGATGGCGGGGATACCACCACCAACCGTCGCAAGAACCGGACGGACCTGCCCGCCAGCTACCGGCCGGTGGCCTTCGAGGCCATCGGGGATCTCGAATACCCGGCCACCCGGTCAACCCTGCGAACCGCCTGGCCGGCAGAATCCCTGGCGGTCATTGCCCGGTACGAGGGCGTGGCGGTCACCGTGGTGGGCTGGCTGGTCGCGATCCGTCCGCAGACCGGCGGCAGCGGTGAATCAACGAACTGCCATATGAAGCGGGCAGCCGAAGTGGACTGGCACATGGCCCTGGTGAAAGGGCCGGGGGAGGGGGAAACGGAAGCGGTGGTGATCGAGCCGACGCCGCGGATCCGGATCGATCACCCGAAATGGACCCCGGCGCGGCTCAACCCGTGGCTTGATTCACACGATCCGGTGCGGATCTCCGGCTGGCTGATGTTCGACCCGTCCCATCGGAACCACCTGGGACGCTACCGGAAGACCCTCTGGGAGATTCACCCCGTCACCCGGATCGAAGTCTGGCAGGGTGACGCCTGGGTCGACATCGATGATCTGCCCCTCGACTAGCTATCCGTCCACTTCGAGACGGTCAGGACGAATCCATCGGGGTCGATCACATCAAACGCCCGCGATTCCCAGGGGGTATCGTACGGCTCCTTCTCCATCGTGACTCCCGCGGCCTTGGCGGCCGCGGCCAGGGCGTCGATATCCTGCTCGGTGCCGATCCAGAGACGCAGCCCCAGTCCCTTGACCCGGTTCGTTCCCTTCTTCCCGTCGTCCAGACTGAGGCCCGAATCCAATGCCGCCACCACTCAGCATCACGCCCAGCAGGACACCCTCATTCTCCCAGCGTTCGCCGACGGCAAAGCCGAGCCCTTCGTAAAAGGCGATGCTCTTCGGAAGATCATTCACCGTCAGGCCCGGCATGATCGTCTTGGCCTGCAGGGCGGATTCAGCTTTGGCTCGTCATGGTTCCTCCAGCGAAGTGAGTTGGTGCCTCGAAACTACTGTCATCGCCGCAAGGGGCAACTCCGTCACGGCCCGGCGTGATCAGGCCGCCCGGGTCCGCCCTTCCCGGACGCCCGACCGGATCATCATCAGCGATGAGTAGAGGACTACCACCACCACCAGCCAGCGGAGCATGGTGAGGGGGAGGGACTTCACGATGAAGGCGGCCAGAAGCACCGCCGGCACGCCGCCCAAGGTCAGGCCCAGGGCGGACGACGCCTGGTAGCTGCCGGCCCGGGCGAACTTGGTGCCGGCCACCGGCATCAGGAAGGCGCAGGAGCCCATCATGATGGGGAAGGCGGCACGCGGGTCCATCCCCAGCAGGCTGATCATGATCAGGCACGGGGCATAGAGCCCCACCCCGATGGTCATCAGGGCCCCGAGCAGGAAGTTCCCGGCCACGGCGATCACCAGCAGCCCTCCATCCAGGCCAAGGCTTCCCCGCCGGGGAAGATCGGCGACCCCTGCATCTCGTCGAGGTTCTTCAGCACGAAGAGCGCGGCGGCCGCGAGCAGAGCGAACCCCATGCCGAACTGGACCTTCCGTCTCGGCCACCGGGCCACGAACCCGGCGCCCAGCCCGGCGCCCAGGATCGCCAGCGCGATGAGGAGGACCAGGGTCACGGGGTCGACCTCCACGATCGAGATGTAGATGAAGGCCTGTACGATGGCGGGGAAAGCGTGTCCCACGGTCAGGGTTCCGGGAATCCGCTCATCCGGAACCATCCCTCGGAGCTTGAAGATGGCGGTCGTCGGGGCGTACGACCCGATGCCCAGGGTGTCGAAGAAGTTGGTGACGAATCCGACCCCCGTTTCCCACAGGGTGGGCCGGCCGGGAGCATCCGGCGTCCCGGTCCCGCGCCGCGCCCGCAACCACCGGGCCCAGGAGACGATGAACCACACGGTCACCAACGCGAGCGCACCGAGCAGGGCGGTCTTCAGAGTCAGCACGAGGATGTCTCCGGGAAGGGAAGGGCGGATGGAGACTAGGGGGGACCGGATCGGCCGGCAATGGTGGTGTTCCCGGGGGTCCTGGCAACCGGCAACGGGAGATTCGCGCCTGAATGGGCCGGTGGGTTATTTTTGCCGGATGATTCGCCCCCCCTTGCCTTGGCCCGCGGGCTGGTGGCTCTTGCCCCCTCCGCATCCGCCCAGATCAGAGTAGCGATGCCCAGTCGCCTGACCTGGTCGCTGATCCTCGCGTGGGGAGCCCCGATCGGCCTCTCGGCCCAGCAGGCTCCGCCCTCCACCGATGTCTGGCTGGTGCGCTGGGGCGGGAAGGCTGGCGACGCGCGCAACCTGACGGACCGGCCAGGGTACGATAACCAGCCGTCGTTTTCTCCTGACGGTCGGTGGGTACTCTACAGTTCGGCCCGCGATGGTCAGACGGAGATCTACCGCTACGATGTTGCCCAGCATGTCACCATGCCCCTCACCGCCACCGCCGAGAGCGAATACTCCCCACAGGTGATGCCGGACGGACTGGCCTTCTCGGTGGTGCGGGTGGAGGCGGACAGCAGTCAACGACTCTGGGCCTTCTCGATGAATGGACGGACGGCGGTCCCGCTGCTGGCCGACACCAAGCCGGTGGGATACCACGCCTGGGCCGATAGCTTCGACCGTGGTGCTCTATGTGCTGGGGAATCCGTCCACTCTCCAGGTGGCGGACGTGCGGAAGGGCACGGCCGAGACGGTCACCGGCCGGATCGGCCGCGCCCTGAAGAAGGTCCCGGGAGTCCGAGCCGTGAGCTTCGTCGACCAGTCCGACTCGGCCCGGTGGGTCATCCGCACCCTCGATCTTGCCACCCGGAGCATGACGGAGGTGGCCCCGACTCTGCCCGGCCGGGAGGACTTTGTCTTGGCGGGCCCCGGGTTCACTGCTCATGGCGTCCGGGACCATCCTGTACGAGTGGGACGAGCGCAAGCTGAGGTGGGAGCTCCCGGCGGGACTTTGCATCCCTGGGGTTCACCACCATCACCCGACTGGCCGCGAGTCCGAACGGCCGATGGGTCGCCTTCGTCGCCGACCGCCCGGTGTCGCCATGAGCCAGACCGAGGACCACGCCACGATGCCTGACCGCACCGAACTTCCCCGGATCATCCAGGGTGGGATGGGTGCCGCCGTCTCGAGTTGGCAGCTGGCGAAAGCCGTCGCCATGCGCGGGCAGCTCGGGGTAGTTTCCGGGACCGGTATCGACTCGGTGCTGGTCCGCCGGCTCCAGGACGGCGACCCGGGCGGACACCTCCGACGGGCCATGGCCGCGTTTCCCATCCCGCGGGTGGCGGATCAGGTTCTGAGCAAGTACTTCCTGGCGGAAGGACGGCCCCCGGGCACCCAGTATCGGCTGATCCCGTTGCTCCAGCAACGCATGAAGCGCTCCTCGCAGGAACTGCTGATGATCGCGTCGTTCGTCGAGGTCTGGCTGGCTCGGGAAGGCCACCGGGGGCAGATCGGCATCAACCTGCTCACCAAGATCCAGCTCCCTACCATTCCGACCCTCTATGGGGCGATGCTGGCCGGGGTTGGCTGGGTGCTGATGGGGGCGGGGATCCCGAGAGAGATCCCCGGGGTGCTCGACCAGCTCGCGGTGCACCAGCCCGCCCGGCTCCGGCTCGAGGTCGAAGGCCTGCCCTCGACCGAGGCGGCCTGGCTCGAGTTCAATCCGGCGGACTGCTGGGACGGGCCGCCGCCGGTGCTGGTGCGTCCCAGGTTCCTGGCCATCGTGGCCAGCCATTCCCTGGCCACCGTGCTCGCCCGGAAGGCGACTGGCCGAGTCGACGGGTTCATCTTCGAGGCCCCGGTCGCCGGGGGACACAACGCGCCTCCGCGGGGCCGGCCGGAACTCAGCGACAAGGGCGAGCCGGTCTATGGTCCCCGGGATGTGGTGGACCTGGAACAGGTCAAGCCGCTGGGGCTCCCATTCTGGCTCGCGGGTGGGACCGGATCGCCGCAGGGACTGGCCACCGCGTTGGCGGAAGGGGCCGCCGGGATCCAGGTGGGGACCCTCTTTGCCTATTCCGAGGAGTCGGGGCTGGATCACACCATCAAGCATTCTGTCCTTTCGGCCGCCCTTCGCGGTAAGGCCCGGGTCCGGACCGACCCCCGGGCCTCGCCCACCGGATACCCGTTCAAGGTGGTGGAATGGCCCGCGGCACCGGAGTTGGTCAAACCCCGAGAGCGGATCTGTGATCTGGGGTATCTCCGAATCGCCTATCAGAAGCCGGGCGGCGGCATCGGCTACCGATGTGCCAGCGAGCCGGTGGACACCTTCGTGCAGAAGGGTGGAGCCCTGGAGGACACCGTCGGACGCCGCTGTCTCTGCAATGGTCTGCTGGCCGTCATCGGGCACGGTCAGCTGCGGGACGAGGCGGCCGAACTGCCGATAGTGACCAGTGGCGACGACCTGATGCGGATCGCCGAGTTCGCGGGAGATCGCACCAGCTACTCGGCCGCCGAGGTGCTCGACTACCTGATGCCCAAGGGCGGGATGCCCCCGGGGTGAAAACCATCATCGAGCCGTTCCGGATCAAGACCGTCGAGCCGATCCGGATGACGACCCCCGAGCAGCGCGAGGCGGTGCTGCTCGCCGCGGGGTTCAATCCGTTCCTGATTCGAGCCGACTGCGTCCTGATCGATCTGCTGACCGACTCGGGCACCGGGGCGATGAGCAGCGAACAGTGGTCGGGGATGATGCGGGCCGATGAATCGTACGCCGGGGCCACTTCGTTCTTTCACTTCGAGCAGCGGCTCCGCACGATCACTGGATTTGGTCACATCCTTCCGACCCACCAGGGACGGGCCAGCGAGCGGCTCCTGTTCGAGCTGGTCGGGGGTCCCGGGAAGGTGGTCCCCAACAACACCCACTTCGATACCACCCGGGCCAATGTGGAGCACAGCGGGGCCGAGGCGGTGGACCTGCTGACCGCCGAGGGTCGCGACCCGTCGAACCGCCACCCGTTCAAGGGAAACCTGGACGTGGCGGCTCTGGAGGAACTGATCTCCCGGGTGGGCGCTGACCGGATTCCGCTGGTCATGGTCACCGTGACCAACAACAGCGGCGGGGGTCAGCCGGTCAGTCTGGCCAATCTCCGTGCGGTGCGAGCGGTGTGCGACCGGCACGGGATTCCCCTCTTTCTCGACGCCTGCCGTTTCGCCGAGAACGCCTGGTTCATCCACCAGCGGGAGGACGGCCAGGTGGGGCGCCCGGTGGCCTCCATCGTCCGCGAGATGTTCGACCTGGCCGATGGGGCGACCATTTCCGCCAAGAAGGACGGGCTGGTCAACATCGGCGGGGTGCTGCTGCTCCGGGATGAAGCGCTCTTCCGCCGGGCCAGTGCGCTGCTCATCCTCACCGAGGGGTACGTCACCTACGGCGGGTTGGCGGGGCGCGATCTGGAGGCCATGGCCCAGGGGTTTGCCGAGGTGCTGGACGAGGACTACCTGGCTTACCGGATCCGGAGTGTCGAGTACCTGGGGGAACGGCTGCTGGCGGCCGGGATCGCCATCGTGGAACCGCCCGGGGGACACGCCATCTACCTGGACGCAAAGGCGTTCTGTCCCCACATCCCGCCGGAGCAGTTTCCCGGGCAGGCAGTGGTCTGCGGCCTGTACCGCGTGGGCGGGATCCGGGCGGTGGAAATCGGGAGCGTGATGTTCGGTGGACCCGGCCGCCCGCCGCCGCCGATGGAATTGGTCCGGCTGGCCATTCCGCGCCGGGTCTATACCCAGAGCCACATCGATTACGTGGCCGAGGTGGTCATCGAACTTCACGCGCGGCGTTCGGAGCTCTCCGGGCTCCGGATGACGGAGGTGCCGCCGGTGCTTCGGCACTTCACCGCCCGGTTCGAAGAAATCGGACCTCCCCGCGCCTGACCGGCGAGTTCCTGAACGGGCAGCGGGCCCGGTCACCGACCGGGCCCGCTGTGTTTCCCTCCTGGCCTGAACCGGCTACTTGCCGGGTTCGAGGATCTCCTTGATCTGGTCCCGCACATCCTGCAGGTGGGCCCTGGTCATCCGGTCGTTCGTGCGGCCGATCGCCGAGGCGGCTGCGGCATCGAGGGTCCGGAGTTCAGCCCGGAACGCCGCCTTGATGTCGCTGGTGGCCCGGGCCGGGGCAAAGTTGGCCGCAAACTGCGATGGGACTCCCGCCGGGGCGGCGCTGGCCGGTGGGTTGATCTTGTTTGCGACCAGCGCCAGGTAGCTGCGCTGCAGTTCCCGGCGCGGCGCCGGGATCGCCCCACTCCCCCCCAGTTCTGCCCAGACGCCGCTCCGAACATCGGCCAGCATTTCCGGCAACCCATACGCCTCGCGCGGAGACGCCGCCAGCGCCTCGAACTCGATCAGCCGCTCCAGCCGCCGGTCGTTGAACAGGGTGTTGAGCACGCTGCTTTGGGCCTGGTTGATCCGGCGGAGCGCTCCCTCGACCTCGATCAGGCGCAGGATCCCAGTGTCCAGGAAGTAGCTCGGTGTGGCGAGGGCGTTGGCATTCAGGAAGGCCACCGCCTCCTTCTGGCGGGCCTTGGACCACGGGGTATACCGAGGCCCGGCCTGACCGGCGTACTTCTCCTGGGCGTCCGCCCCGCCGACCATGATCGCCACATGGTTCATCTCCCGAGTCCACTGCTGGATCAGCCGGCCGTACATCTGGTCCAGGTCGGCGTAGTCGCGGCCCTCCTGGACCGTGGCCGGGATCAGCAGGGGGATGATCTGCTTGATGCTCTTGAGTCCCCAACCGGTAGCCTTGACCGGATCGGCATCACCCACCGCCTCGCTCTGATCTCCCGGATCGGAGCCTCGGCTGTCCGACAGGTTGAAGCGGTACCAGGGCGTCGCGTCCTGCTCCCGGGCCCAGCGGTCGAGGGTCGGCCGCTCCGCATCGGGGGTCCGGGCCTCCGGGATCGGCGTGTAGCCCCAACGGGTGACATACTTGTCCCACGGTCCGATGCCGGGAATCAGGTTCTCCACCGGAATGCCGTCTTCCGGCTGGGCCGTGTAGTTGAACCGGCTGTAGTCCATGATCGAGGGGGAATGCCCCATCCGGGCCACCCAGGTCTTGCTCCGGACCGAGTCCACCGGGTAGGTGGAACTGCCCTTCTGGTCGTGCTGGAAGCCCAGCGTGTGGCCCACTTCGTGGGCCACCACGAAACGGACCAGCCTTCCCATCAGCTCATCGGGAAACGGCCACTGCCGGGCCCGGGGGTCGAGATGGCCGACCTGGGTGAAGTACCACGACCGCTGCAGGCTCATGATGTTGTGATACATGTAGATATCGGACTCGAGGATCTCTCCGGTTCGCGGATCGTGCACATTGGGACCGGTGGCATTCTCGATGGTGGAGGCGAGCCAGCGCACCACACTGTACCGGGCATCTTCGGGGGACCAGTCTGGGTCCTGTTCCTTGCTCGGCGCGTCGGCGGCCACGATGGCCCGCCGGAAACCGGCCGCCTCGAACGCCGGCTGCCAATCCTCGATGCCCTGCCGGACATACGGCTTGAGCCAGTCCGGGGTGGCCGGGTCGACGTAATAGGTGATCGGCTTGATCGGCTCCGACCGCGCCGCGCTGGGATCCTTCTTCTCCAGCCGCCAGCGGACGATGTAGCGACGGGTCTCGCTCCGCTGCTCCGGGCGGCCGTAGTCGATCTGCTGCAGCGAGAAGAACCCGATCCGCCTGTCGGCCAGCCTGGGCATCATCGGCCTGGCCGGCAGCTGGATCATGCTCCAGTGCATCAGGATCGATGCGGTCCCGGTAGCGGTGGGCGCGAACGGATTGCCCGCCGGGGCCGGACCGGTTTGTGGTGGGGGTGGATAGGTCAGGGTGGCTTCGACTTCCACGTTGGTGGGGAAGGAAAGCACTCGCTCCACGAACGACCGGTTGGGGTCAGGCTGGCCGCGCACCCGGGCGCCCGGGCCCAGTTCCGGCGGCGGTGCGGTGTACAGCCGGCTCACCTCGATCACCGCGGCACTGTCCGGTCCCCAGGCCTCGACGTTGAAGGCGCCGAGCACGATGTCATTGTTGGAGTTCTTCACGGCCTGGTAGATCGGGTTCATCGAATCGGCCACCGTCTCGAACGAGACCTCCTTCAGGATCACCCGATTCCCCATCCGGTCCCACCGCACCACCCGGGTCGGTCCCACCTGCTGCCCGCCGTATCCCGCGTTGACCGGTACTTTGGCGCCCCGAATCACCAGCAGGAGTTCCTCCCCCAGCCTGGCGGTCGGGATTTCGAAGTAGAGCCGGGTGCCGACCATGTGGGTCTTGAACAGCCCGGCCCGGGTCTTCGCGGCCGCGGTGATGACCCGGTTGTAGGGGCGCGGCTGGGCCTCGGCGGTCGGGCCACCAGGAGCGCCGCCCGGACCCTGGCTGGTCGGGCGTGCTGCGGCGGCCTCCTCGGCGGGGCCGGCAGGGGCGGCTTCGGGGCTCGGTCGGGCTTGCTGCGGAGCAGGGGTGGGGGTCGGGGTCTGCTTGCTGCATGCCAGGCCGAGGCCCAGCAGAGCGGTCCACGCGAGGTGACGGCTGGTGATCATGGCGTGTCCTACCTGAGGGTGAGAAAGGAGATCGGTGAAGCCGCCTCAACTTGCCCCCCGGCGGGGCCGTGGGACAAGGAACGGGTGCTGCTGGTGCGCTTTGCCATGGTGCCGGCCTGGAGATCCCCTCCTCCTGCCGGTCCTCCCCTGTACGCAACGGCACCGCAAGTCGTTGGGGGGTGGGCCCCTTTGGCCCCGGAACTCGGGGGGGTGGCCGCCGGGGCACGTCCCTTGCCCCTGGCCGTACGGTGTCCCGATTCACCTCGTTCGTCCCGATCCTGCTTTCGCTGGCCGCCTGCGCGCCCGCCGACCTGGCCTACGGGCCCTGGCCGGTGAGTCTTGACCGGCCCCCGGAAGGCATGTCCCATGAAGCCTGGGCCCACGGGCTCGCCGCCCATGAACAGGCTCAGGCCGCGGGGCTGACCGATCGCTCCCTCCTGGTGATCATCGACTACTCCCGGCCCACCACGGAGCGGCGCCTCTGGGTACTCGACCTGGCAACGGCCGAGGTGCTGATGCACGAGCACGTCGCCCATGCCGCCCGCACCGGTGGCACCTGGGCCACCTCATTTTCCAACGCCGTCGGCAGCTACCAGTCGAGTCTCGGCACCTTCATCACCGCCAACAGCTACGTTGGTGTGCGCGGGCTGTCCCTCCGGCTCCGAGGCCTCGAGCCCGGGATCAACGACAACGCCCTTCGGCGCGGGATCGTCATCCACGGCACCCCGAACGTGACCGAGGCGAGGGCCCGGGCGGGGCGGCAGGGGCGCACTGAAGGTTGCCCGGCGGTCCCCATGGAGTCGGCCCGCCAGCTGGTCCGATTGATCGAGGGCGGGGTGGTGGTGTTCGGCTGGTATCCGGATCGGACCTTTCTGGCCCGGTCCAGCTATCTCGACCACGGGCAGGCGGCCATCCGGCTCAGTTCCAGCAACTGACATTCCACCGGGCCTTGACCCGGCGGGGCTTTCAGATGATGCTCGACGGGCCTCTTCCGGAGACCCGATACCCAATGGCCCGTTTCATCAGACGGCATGGCGCCCGGCGCGGACGTTCCCTGGCCGGCCTGACCTTCATCGGGGAAGCCCCGCTGGAGACCTCCTCCATCCAGGTCGTGGAGTACGATGGCGATCGGCTGACCGAGCGCTCGGTCGCCGAGCTGGCTGAGGCGATGCCGCCACCGGAAGCGACCCACCGTACCTGGATCAACATCTACGGCCTCCACGATGTCGAACTGATTCGCCAGGCTGGTCGGCTCTTTCAGATCCATCCGCTCATCCTGCAGGACGTGATCGACACCGACCAGCGCCCGAACTTCATGGACATGGGGGACTGGCTCTTCCTGCTGGTCAAGATGCTCCGATTCAACAAGGCCGGCGATGCCATCATCAGCGAACAACTGGGTCTGGTGCTGGGGCCCAACTTCCTGCTGACGTTCCAGGAACGGAAAGGGGACGTGTTCGATCCGGTCCGCGAACGGCTCCGGAAGAGCCAGGGGCGAGTCCGGGGGGCCGGGGTGGATTATCTGATGTACGCCCTGCTCGACACCGTGGTAGACAACTACATCCTGGTGGTCGAGCGACTGGGAGAGCGGGTCGAGGAGGTGGACGAGATCGTGGAAGAGGGCGAGGATGGCGTCCTGGAACAGATCCGGAACTACAAGCGGGAGATGAACTACCTGCGGAAGACCATCCGGCCCAGCCGGGAAGCGATCCTCCAGCTGGCCAAGGCCGATTCCGACCTGGTCCATGACACCACGCTGCCGTTCCTCAGGGACCTCGAGGGTCTGGCCACCCGCGCCTCCGAAGCGATCGATACCTACCGCGACATGCTGACGGATCAGCTGGGGACCTATCGCGCCGCGGTGGGGATGAAGCTCAATGAGATCATGAAGCTGCTCACGATCTACACCGCGCTCTTCATTCCCCTCACCTTCCTGGTCGGGATCTACGGCATGAACTTCGATTTCATGCCGGAACTCCGTTTCCGCCAGGGGTATTTCATCGTGCTGGGGGTCATGGCGGTCATCGCCGTGGCGATGCTCCGGTTCTTCCGGCGCAAGGGGTGGCTCTGATTCAGGCCAGCCGCTTGAGGAGCTGGATCTGTCCGGCATGATAGAGGTCGTGTGCCGCCGCCCCGCGGATCACCTGGGCCGTGGTGAACCTGCTGCCGGGCAGTCGGTGGGCCAGCCGCCCCGGGCGGACCGCTTCGACCGCCTGGAGCAGATCGAGGTGACAGCGTCGCAGCAGGCGGAGGTCGCTGCGCCACTCCGCCAATGTCCCCTGCTTCCTGGGAAAGAAGTTGGAGCCCGCGAGTGGGAAGGAACCCTTCGCGGCGCCGGTCAGTCGCCGCCAGACCGCGTATTTCCAGTAGCCGCAGTGGACCGCCAGCTCCCAGATGTTGTGACGATCAGGCGCGGGACGCCACAGAGCCTCGGCGACCGCCAGGCCCCGAAGCGCTCCCATCAGGTTGGTGCCGTGCCAGGCTCGGCGGCGGAAGGCCTCTTCCAGATTCTCCACCAGCAATCGGATCTCACCCGTCTTGGCCATCGTGCCCCCCTGGTTGACGCCGGCTGCCCGACCGCGTTATGCTGAGATGACCGGTTCAGCGGATGCTGCCATGATGTCCTCGAATAATTCCAGCCACAATCCCGATCGGGGCCCCCCGGGGACCTCCGGCTGAAAGCGCGTCCGCGGCACCATCTAGCGACCGCCCACCGGAGCCAACCGGTGGGCGTCTTCTTTGGGGTGTAGCTCAACTGGCAGAGCGCCCGGCTGTTAACCGGAAGGTTGCAGGTTCGATTCCTGCCGCCCCAGCTTCCTCCCCGTCATTCGGGTGACCTGTCCGGAGGCGTGGAACTTGCTTAGGTTCCAGCCACCAGACACCTGATGCGCAACTTCATGCCTCCCAGATACTTGGCCCAATGGGCCGTCGCCCTAGCCCTGACCGCCGGGGCGGGATGCTCTTCCACGAGCGGACCCGACCCCGCCGTCCCGGCTCGACTGGCCCTGGTGGTCGCCCCCGGGGCCACGGGGGCGGTGGGCGTCATCCTCGATCCCCAGCCCCAGGTTCAGGTGCAGGACGTCTCCGGCAACGCGGTGGCCGCCCGAGGCCTCCTGGTGGTGGTGTCGATCGGCAGTGGCGGCGGAACCGTGCAGGGTTCCACGTCGCTCCGGACCGATGCCAACGGCCGGGCGGCCTTCACCGACTTGGCGATTGCCGGGAGCGCTGGAGCCAGGAGCCTGCTCTTTTCCTCGCAGGGGCTGGCGTCCGTCGCGTCCGGCAGTATCACGCTGAATGCAGGACCGGCCGCCACCGCCACCATCGCCGCCGGGAACAACCAGACCGTCCCGGCTGGAACCCTGGTGGCCGCCCCTCCCGCTGTCCGGGTCGCGGATGCCTCCGGCAACCCCGTGGCCGGGATCTCGGTGACCTTCGCCGTGACCGCCGGTGGCGGTACCCTGGCCAATCCGGTGCGGACGACGGGGGCCGACGGGATCGCCGCGGTTGGCGGATGGACCCTCGGGACCGTTGTCGGTCTCAATACCCTTTCCGCCACCATCGCCGGCGTGGCCCCTCCGCTCAACTTCAGCGCTACCGGGGTGGTGGGACCGGCCGCGACCCTGACTGTCGTCGAAGGCGATGGGCAGAGTGCCACCATCGGCACCCCGGTGGCCGTCTCGCCCGGGGTCAAGATCACCGACGCCTTCGGGAACTCGGTGGCCGGCTTGGCCGTGACCTTCGCCGTGGCCACTGGTGGCGGCTCCCTCACGACCGCTTCGCCGGTCTCCGACGCCAGCGGCGTGGCCCGGGTCGGCAGCTGGCAGCTCGGGCTCGTCCCGGGCGGCAACACGGTCACGGCCTCCCGGGCGGGGGTCGCTGCCGTGACCTTCAGTGCCACCGGGCGGGATCTGTCGGTTACCAGCATTGGGGCCGCTGCGTTCCACTCCTGTGCCGTCGTCGCCGCCGGCTCGCGCTGCTGGGGTGACAACTCGAGCGGGAATCTGGGGGACGGGACGACCGCGCCTGACTCCCTGCCGGTCATCGTCTCTGGTGCCCTGGTGCTCACCCAGATCACCACCGGGACCTCGCACAGCTGCGGCCTGAACGCCGCGGGCGCCGCCTGGTGCTGGGGCCTCAACACCTCCGGCCAGCTCGGCGACGGCACGGGATCCACGTCGTTCCTTCCGGTGGCCGTGATCGGCGGCCACACCTTTGTGCAACTCTCCGCCGGCGGGGTCCATACCTGCGGCGTTCGAACCGATGGGGCCGTCTACTGCTGGGGAGCCGGGGGCAACGGCCGACTCGGGTATGGCGGGACCTTGAGCTCCGGCACTCCACTGCTGACCACCGGCGGGCACCTCTACAGCACCGTGTCGGCCGGAGCGGCGCATTCGTGCGGAGTTCGGACCGATGGCGTGGTCCTGTGCTGGGGTGCCAATGCCAGCGGGCGGCTCGGGGACGGCACCACGATCGACAAGCTGACTCCCACCGCGGTGACGGGGACCTGGTCTGCCGTTTCCGCCGGTGGCAGCCACACCTGTGCCATCGACCCGGCGGCGGCCGCGTGGTGCTGGGGTTCGAGCAGTTCCGGCCAGGGCGGGACCGGAGCGGCAGTGGCATCCCTGCTGGTTCCCACCACCGTCACCGGGGGGCTGACCTTCATGGCCATTTCCGCCGGCACCAGCCACACCTGTGCGGTGGCCACCGACGGGGCCGCCCATTGCTGGGGCCTCAACGGTTCTGGTCGGCTGGGCGATGGTACGACCACCCAGCGCAACGCGCCGGTCCCGGTGTCTGGGGGCTTGAGCTACACCGTCATCTCCGCCGGCGGCCAGCACACCTGCGCCCGGTCCACCGCGGGTTCCGCCCTCTGCTGGGGCCGGAATCTGGAGGGGGAACTGGGGGACGGGACCAGCGCCTTCAAGACCACCCCGGTGGGGGTCCGCGCCCCCTGACCCCGGCCCCGGGGGCGATGGTTATTATTGGGAAGGTAGCGAGCGGGACTTCCTCCGGAGGCACTCCATGATACAGGCGGTCGAACCAGGCGAGGTTGCCCCCCGCCCGGTCCGCGAAGGCGTCGTCATCCGGTTCTCCGGTGACTCCGGTGACGGGATGCAGCTGACCGGGACTCGATTCACCGCCGAAACCGCGCTCTCCGGCAGCGACCTCTCGACCTTTCCGGACTACCCGGCCGAGATTCGGGCCCCGACCGGGACGACGTTTGGCGTCTCGTCCTTCCAGATTCACTTCGGCAGCCGGGACATCCTGACCGCCGGGGATGAACTCGACGTGCTGGTGGCCATGAATCCGGCGGCCTTGCAGGTGAATCTGGCCGACCTCCGAGTGGGGGGATTGGTCGTGCTCGATACCGGCGCCTTCACCGCCCGGAACATCGAGAAGGCCGGGTTCTCCGTCGATCCCCGGCAGTCCGGCCTGCTCAATCCCTACCAGACTCTTCCGCTCGACATCACCTCGCTGACCTCCCAGGCGGTGGAGCCGTTCGGGCTCGGCGCCAAGGAGTCCGCCCGGTCCCGCAACATGTGGGCGCTCGGCCTCATCCTCTGGATGTTCGGCCGGCACCGGCAGGCAACCGTCCACTGGCTGAGTCACAAGTTCGCCGGGAAGCCCAAGGTGGCGGAGGCCAACGTGGCGGCCCTCAACGCGGGACACGCCTACGGGGAAACCGCCGAGCTGCCCTCGGACGTCACCGGCTACACCGTCAACCGGGCGGACCTGCCGCCCGGGGTCTACCGGACCATCGATGGCGCCGAGGCACTGGCCTATGGGCTGGTGGCGGGGCTCCAGGCGGCGGGGCTCCAGCAACTCTTCTTCGGGTCCTATCCGATTACCCCGGCCTCCTCGCTGCTGCACACCATGGCTACGCTCCGGCACCTCGGCGTGATGACCTTCCAGGCCGAGGACGAGATCGCCGCCATCTGCTCGGCGATCGGCGCCTCCTGGGCAGGTGCCCTCGGAGTGACCTCCAGCTCCGGCCCCGGCGTGGCGCTCAAGACCGAAGCGATCGGCCTGGCGATCGCCACCGAGCTGCCACTGATCGTCATCAACTCCCAGCGCGCGGGCCCTTCCACCGGGATGCCGACCAAGGCAGAACAGTCCGACCTGTTCCAGGCGGTCTACGGACGGAATGGGGATGCCCCGGTCGCGGTGCTCGCCAGCAGCACGCCGGCGGATTGCTTCGATGTCGCCATGGAGGCGGTGCGGATCGCGACCCAGTACATGACCCCGGTCATCCTGCTCACTGACGGCTACCTGGCCAACGCGGCGGAGCCCTGGCGGCTGCCGGACCTCACGGCCCTGCCGGAGTTCCCGGTTCGACACCACACGTCTCCGGAGGGGTTCCACCCGTTCCTGCGGGATCCCGAGAGCCTGGCCCGGGTCTGGCCGGTTCCGGGGACGCCCGGGCTGGAGCACCGGATCGGCGGTCTCGAGCGGAACTACGACTCCGGCCACATTTCCTACGATCCCGACAACCACGCCCGGATGACCCAGGTCCGGATGGCCAAGGTCGCCGGCATCGCCAGGTCGATCCCGGCCCAGCAGGTCACCCTGGGTACCGAGGGTGGCCGCCTGGCCGTGGTGGGGTGGGGTTCCAGCTACGGCCCGATCCGGCGGGCGGTGGCCCTCTGCCGGGAGGATGGGCTGGACGTCTCTCACATCCATGTCCGCTACCTGCATCCCTTTCCGACCAACCTGGGCGATCTGCTCCGCAAGTTCGACCGCATCGTGGTGCCGGAAAAGAACACCGGACAACTCGTGACCATCCTCCGGAGCACCTTCCTGGTGCCCGCGGAGCCCTTCTCCAAGGTCACCGGGAAGCCCTTCAAGGTGTCGGAGATCCGGGAAGCCATCCATCGCGCGCTTGAGGTGCCCTCATGACCGCTGCCCGTCCGACGGCGCCTGCCGCCAAGGACTACGCCACCGACCAGGAGGTCCGCTGGTGCCCCGGCTGCGGGGACTACGCCATTCTCAAGGCGGTCCAGAAGACCCTGGCTGAAATCGGCGCTCCACGCGAGAAGACGGTGTTTGTCTCAGGGATCGGATGTTCCTCCCGCTTCCCGTACTACATGGCGACCTACGGGTTTCACACCATCCACGGTCGGGCGCCGGCCATCGCCACCGGGGTCAAACTCGCCAACCCCGAGCTCGATGTCTGGATGGTGACCGGGGATGGCGATGGACTCTCGATCGGCGGGAATCACCTGCTCCACGTCCTTCGCCGGAACGTGAACCTCCAGATCCTGCTGTTCAACAATGAGATCTACGGACTCACCAAGGGGCAGGCCTCGCCGACGTCCCGGCGAGGAACCCGCACGCCGTCGACGCCCGGCGGGTCGATCGATCAGCCGCTCAATCCGTCGGTCTTTGCCCTTGGCGCCGGGGCCCACTTTGTCGGCCGGGCGATCGATACCTCCCAGGCCTCGCTGGTCGACACGCTCAAGCGGGCACGGGCCCATCACGGGGCCGCCTTCATCGAGATCTTCCAGAACTGCCTGGTCTTCAACGACGACGTCTTCGTCAACTTCACTGCCCGGGACACCGCGGCGGATACCCAGTTGTACGTCGAACACGGCCAGCCGCTGCGGTTCGGCAAGGATCGCCAGCGGGGTCTTCAGCTGGTGCCCGGGAAGCTGGCGCTCAAGAGCGTGATCATCGGCCAGGACGGAGTGACCGAGGCGGATATTCTGCTCCACGACCAGACCAATCGCGCCCTGGCCACCCTGCTGGCCAGTCTCGCCCCGCCGCACTTTCCGGTAGTGCTCGGGGTCCTGTTCGACGACCCGGTGCCCAGCTACGAGGATGATCTCCGCGCCGAAATCGCCTCGGAACGGGCCACCCGGTCAGGAGGCCTTGCCGCGGCGATCGAGAAGGGCAGCACCTGGACGGTCGAATGACATGAGGGATCTGCCGTGGACCGGGCTGATGATGGCGGCGCTGCTGAATGGCGCGGGCTGCCGCTCCGCTCAGCCGCTCGACCAGGTCGAAGAGGCCTATCAGGAGGCGTGGTACTTCGCCGACCAGCTGGACGTCACCAAGGCGGCCGGGGTGGACACCAGCCGACGGGGCGTCGCCGTCGCTGAGCTGACCAGGCAGTACCAGGCGGCCCGGACCCGGCTCGGCGAACTGCTCCTCACCATCGATACCACCCGGCTGGGTGACCAGGATCTCCGTGCCTTCCGGACCATGGTCCTGGGGATGGAGACCAACCTCACCGCCACCCCCGTTCCCGCCATTGGATCCGTCAGCGACGGCTCAGGGTCCTGCCGGTACCGGCCCGCGGACTTGCTGGGCGGACCCGATGGCGAGTCCACCCTGGTGGCCCGGATGATCCACTGCTACGGCTTGCAGACGGGCGACGTCCGGCTGGGCGATGAACACCTCGATCGACTGACGGTTTTCGGGCTGCTCGAGGATACCGAGGATGCGGCCAGGCGCCGGCGGCTCTTTCTGGCGCTCGATCCCGTCTGGCGATCGGTCAATGCCGATGACGGCGGGTCCACCAGCCCCTGGCGACAGGTACTCCAGCGTCGGGCCGAGGCGTGGAGGACCACCGGCTACCCCCATGAGAGCCGCGCGGCCGCCCTCGGGATCTCTGCCGATTCCGTGGAGGTCTGGCTCGAGCGAATCCTCGCCGCCTGGCGGAGTTCCCAGCCAGAGGAGCTGTTCGAGCCGTGGGACTGGTACTACCTGAATGGCGAGGCCTCCCGCAGGCTGAGCCCGCTGGTGCCGCTGGATTCTCTCCTGGCGATCAATCGGGCCGTCTTTGCCTCCCTGGGCGCCGATCCCGACCTGATCGGGGTGGAGTACGACATCGAGCCACGGCCCGGAAAGTACCCGGTGGCGTATTCCACCTTCGGGGCCCGCACCCGGACGACCGGTGACCGGTGGGTCCCGGGGGAGCCGTGGGTGTTTGCCTCGTACCGGGTGGGTGGGATCGGCAGCCTGGGCGAGCTGCTGCACGAGACTGGGCATGCCATCCACATCGGGGCGATCCGCACCCGACCGGCCTTCACCACCTGGCCGGACAGCGACACCTTCACCGAAGCGGTGGCCGACCTGGTCTCTCAGGATCTCTACCAGCCGGCCTGGCAGCAGCGCTGGCTGGGGGATTCGGTGTCCAGGGCGGTCGCCCTGCGCGGCCAGTACGGCTCGGTGATGCTGGACCTGGCCTGGGCCCTCTTCGAGCTCAGGATGTTCCGCGCCCCCGAGCAGTCCCCGAATCAGGTGTGGGCCGAGATCACCTCACAGTACCTGGGGATCCAGCCTCATCCGGAGTGGTCCTGGTGGGCCCAGCGGGGACAATTGGTGGAATCGCCCGGGTACATGCTCAACTACGCCCTGGGGGCCATCCTGGTGGCCCAGCTTCGGGACCAGGTCAGGGCCGCCCGGCCTGTAGGGCCGGGGGTGGACGACCCGGGATGGTACCCATGGGTGTCGGACCGGCTCTTTCGCTACGGACTGGAGCGGCCCACCGCCGAGGTTGTGGCGGAGTTTCTCGGCGCGCCGGTCTCGCCAAATGCAATCCTCTCCGATCTGAAGTCGGGATCTCCCGGCCTCGCCCGGGGACACTAGCCTCGCCCAGGGACACTAGGGGCTGTTCTGGTTCAGACCCATGAGCAGGTCATAGGCCACCACCCCCGCTGCGATGGCGGCCACCGCCAGAAAACTCTTCCCCGGATTGAAGTGCTTGGTGGCGATCTCGGTGATCTGGGCCAGAGCTATCATCCGTGGCCGGATGGCCAGTTCGGTGGGCAGCCCGCGCAGGCTGTCCCCGATGATGGTGGGCTGATACAGCACGACCTTGGTTGAATCGGTGGTCGTGGCCACCCGCACCTGGCCTGGGGCCTGGCCCTGGATCAGCTGCTGAGGCGTGACCTCGCTGACCCGCCACGACCTGCAGCCCCCGACACTGAGGACAGCCAACATTGTGACGGCGATCACAAGCCGGAGCTGACCGGCCCAGACAAGGGGTGCTTGGGGCTCCCGGGGCATTGATTCCTCTCCTGGACGGGGGACGGCAGGTGGCGGGCGTGGCCCAATATAGGGCTGTGCCCGGGTCGGGGCCTCTCCCCGGCCTCGGACCAGTATTGTGGAACCATTCTTGCTATTGAGTCGTTCAGGTCAAGCCGATCCTCCCTTGACAGGAGGGTTCCGTGATCGGCAAAGGGGGGACCATGATCGACCCAGTTCTGCTTCAGAAGATCGCCTCGCGGGGGCCCACCGAGTTGCTCCAGCAGTTGATGCAACTCGATCCGGAGCTCGCCATTCCGGCGGCGTTGCCGCTGCTCGCGGCGCGACTCATGGGAGCCACCGACGCACAAGTCGACGAGGAAGACGATCTGGCTTCTGATCTGGCCAGCGCCTGATCCCTCTGGCGACGAATCGAGCCCTCCGATCCGCACACGGATCGGGGGGCTTTTTGTTGGCCCTTGACCCCCGTCCATGACGGGCGCAAGCTACAGCAACACTCCGCGTAGCGGACACCTGTGTCACTTCCCGCGTGTCAATCTGTCGCATGTGAGGCAACTTTGATCATCCATCGTGTGACCCTCGTCACATCCCTGGCTGCGGTACTCGCCGTCTCATCCCTGACCGCCCAGGATCACTACCTCAATCCGCCGGACGCCATCGCCCGGATTCTCGATCAGCCACTGACTCCCGTGGCCAATCTGAGTCCGGATCGGCAGTGGCTGGTGCTCCTCGCCCGGCCTTCGCTGCCGCCGATCTCCGAGGTGGCAGCGCCCGACCTTCGGCTGGCAGGGATGCGGATTGACCCGGTGACGAACGGCTCTTCTCGGGCCCCGAGCTTCACGGGGTACCTGTTGCGCGCCGTCAACGGGGACGTTGAGCGGGCGGTACAGACTCCGGCCGGGGCACGACTGGGTCCGGTGGACTGGGCGCCGGGCGGTGAGCGCTTTGCCTTCACCATCACCACCGATGAGGGGATCGCCCTGTGGGTGGCCGAGACCGCCACGGGTGCCGCGCGGGCTCTGTCCGGGGCCGAGCTGAACGGCGTGGTTGGGGCCCCCTGTCGCTGGCTGCCGGACGGGACCGGGCTGATCTGCCGGACCGTGGCCGCCGGTCGGGGCCAGGCCCCCCGTCGCGCGACCATCCCCACCGGGCCGATCAGCCAGGAGTCGGAGGGGAGAGCCGCCCCGAACAGGACCTACCAGGATCTATTGCAGAGCCCGGCGGATGAGGCGCTGTTCGACTACCACTTCACCAGTCAGATCGTCCGGATCAACCTCGACGGCAGCCGCCGCACGCTGGGGCGGCCGGCGATCCATGCCCGCGCCGAGCCCTCCCCGGATGGTCAGCATCTGCTGGTGCAGACCATCCACCGGCCCTACTCCTACCTGGTCCCGCTGTTTCGCTTCCCGATCGCGACCGAAGTCTGGAACCTGACCGGGAGCGTCGAGGCACGGGTGGCCGACGTGGGCCTCCAGGAGGAGGTCCCGGCCTCCTTCGATGCCGTGACCAGCGGTCCCCGGGGGGTCAGCTGGCGGGCTGATGCGCCGGCCACGCTGCTCTGGGCGGAGGCGGTGGATGGAGGCGACCCGCGCCGGCAAGCCGCGATCCGCGATGAGGTGCGCCTGCTGGCGGCCCCCTTTGCGGGACCGCCCACGGCGCTGGCCCGGCTTGCCCTCCGCCACGCGGGAACCCAGTGGGGCCCGGGGGGGATGGCGTTGGTGTCGGAGCGGTGGTCCCGGACCAGCCAGACGCGGACCTGGATGATCCGGCCCGGCGCGGCACCCAAGGCCATTTTCGAGCGGTCGTCCGAGGATCGCTATGCCGATCCCGGCTCGTTCCTGACCACCACGACCCCCGGTGGCACCCGGGTGCTCCAGACCACCCCGGACGGACGGTTCGCCTTCCTGGAAGGCAATGGGGCGAGCGAGGAGGGGGATCGGCCCTTCCTCGATCGATACGAACTGGCGACCGGTCGGACCGTTCGCGTCTGGCGGTCGGCGGCGCCGTACTATGAGGAGCCGGTGGCGCTGGTGGATCCCGCCCGCCAAGTGGTGATCACCATCCGTGAATCGGTAGATGACCCGCCCAACTACTTCCTGCGGGACCTGAGCCGCAACCGGAGCACTCAGCTCACCCGCTTTGCGGATCCGGCGCCGGACTTTGCCGGGGTGACCAAGGAGTTGATCACCTACCCACGGGCCGATGGGGTCCAGCTCTCGGCCACGGTCTATCTCCCCAGGGGCTACCAGAGGGCCCAGGGGCCGATCCCCTTCTTCTTCTGGGCCTACCCCCGCGAGTTTCGCTCGGCCGATGCGGCGGCCCAGGTCATCGGGTCCCCATATCGCTTTACCCGGCCGTCCGGCTCATCCCATCTCTTCCTGCTGCTGGCGGGGTACGGGGTCCTCGACAACCCCACCATGCCGATTGTCGCGGTGGATGGTGCCGAGCCCAACGACACCTACGTCAAGCAACTGGTGTCCAGCGCCAAGGCGGCGGTGGACAAGGTGGTGGAGATGGGCGTGGCCGACCGGAACCGGATCGGGATCGGGGGCCACAGCTATGGCGCCTTCATGACCGCCAACCTGCTGGCCCACTCGGACCTGTTCCAGGCCGGCATTGCCCGGAGCGGTGCCTACAACCGGACCCTGACCCCGTTCGGGTTCCAGGCCGAGGAGCGGACCTACTGGCAGGCGCAGGAGATCTACAGCACCATGTCCCCGTTCACCTACGCCGACCAGATCAACGAGCCGCTGCTCATGATTCACGGCCAGGACGATGACAACTCCGGCACCTTCCCGATCCAGTCTGAGCGAATGTATTCCGCGGTCAAGGGGCACGGCGGAAAGGTCCGACTGGTCTGGCTCCCTGGTGAGGCGCACGGCTACCGGGCCCGGGAGTCGGTTGGCCATACGCTCTGGGAGATGGTCGACTGGATGGACCGGTATGTGAAGACCGCCGGCAGTCGGGCCGCGACGCCCTGATCAACCCCAGGCGCCACCAGAACGACGAACGGGGGGAGCGCCCAATCTGGGCGCTCCCCCCGTTCTGTCGTGTCATGCCGGCTTCAGCGACCGATCAGGGCGTTGAACAGCAGTCGGAAGGTCCCCGACGGCTGGGCCCGGAAGGCGACCTCGGGGCCGTAGAGGTACAATGTCCCCGGACCCACGCTGGCCGTGGCGGCGGCAACACCACCGTTCAGCGCCTCCTGGCCCCAGGCCCACCCGCTCCGCAGCGGTTCCGGGCTGTCGAATCGTGCCAGCACCCGGATGCCCGCCGCCTCGGCGCCCGCACCAAGCTTGAAGACCGGGCTCTCATCAAACAGGATGATCGCCCGATTGCCCATGCCGAGGGTGGCCGGTGTGGTGTTGTCGACCGCCACCTCGAGCAGTGAGGCGGGAATGTAGAACTTGTCCCTGGGCAGCGGGCGGTTGCTGCCTGGTTCCACCAGCTGGCTGGAGATCGGGAGCCCCAGGTGGGTGGCGAGCGCGGTGGAACTGCCGATCGTCACGATCGAGCCGCCGGCCTCGAGGAAGGCCTTGAGCTGGGGCACGGTCCGGTCGACGGTGACCCGCCCCAGCTGGGCCCGGAACTCGGCCGGGATCGACTCGGGTGCAGGGGGCTGGCCGAATCCGCCGCCGCCCCCGCCGGGGCCCGCGGTCGCGCCTGGAATGGCGCCGTCCACGAACACCAGGACGTCAAAGTCCCGGCGCAGGTTGCCGGCGTCCAGGCGCGGCGGGTAGACCACCGTGAAGGGGAACTCGTACTGCTCCAGGATCCACCGGGTCCAGCCCGACGGCATCGACCCACCATACTGGTCCCAGAGTCCCACCCGGAGCGGTTTGGCCGGCTTGGCGCCTGAGGGAGTCGAGCTGGTCGCCACGACCGGCAACCCCCGGCCGCTCGCCATGGTTCGGAGCACCTCAGTCGACTTGGCGCCGGCCGGCACATACCAGGTTCCGGTGGGCCAGGTCCGGCCATCCGCAGTGAGCGGGGCCGAGAGCTCCTGCACCCGCTGGCCGGCGGCCAGTAGTCGGTTGACCGCCAGGAATCCATCGTTGACGCTCCGGCCGATCAGATAGCCCTTGCCGGATCCCAGCGCCACGCTCGGGGCCGTGACCAGCATCGAGGTGACCTTCTCGAACGGGCCGGTGAATCCATCGAGCACCCGATCGAACTCGACCCCCATCTGGAGGGCCAGGGTGTACCCCGCGTTGTCGTACGGTGCCCTGGGCGGCCCCCCTGGATAGGGGATGTCATTCGGGTAGTTCTGCGGCTCGAACATGTCGAGGACGTGGGGCCGGAACGCCTGCGCCGACTGGACCACCCACGACCCCGCCGGGTACTGCTTGCCGGCCACGGTGAACGCCGCCGTGGCCCGGTGGACCTCGATCCCCGACTTGAGCAGGGCGTTGATGAACGCCGTGGCGTTCGGGAAGTCCGCTGGCTTGGCCGGGAGGATGTACCCGCTCGGACTGCGGTCGGTCGGGTTCCGGAGCATCTGGTCGTACAGTGTCAGGCTCACTGCCCCACCGCCGAACCCGCCTGGGCCCTGACCGCCCCCCGCGGTTCCCTGCCCACCGGCCCGTCGAGCCTCGGGCGGCCGCCTCGGTGACGGCGTCGATTTCCCGCGGGGTGTTGATCCAGCTGTCCTTGCCGCCGCGCTCGATCGAGTTCCGGCCCATCAGATAGATGTTGTAGAGCAGGGTCTCCCGGTAGCGGGAGGCCAGATCGAGAATCGCCCGGTTGTTGGTGATCGAGTACTCGACCGACTGGCGGAAGTGCCAGGGCTGGGGCTCGATCGGGAAGGGGAGATCCCCGGTGCTCAGCTGTCGGGAGGGCACGAACGGAACCTCCATCGGGGTCGGGCTCCCGATCGTCTCGGTCAGAATCCCGATCTGGTTGTGGAAATAGGCCGCGGTCCGGAGACCGCCGTTCCACCAGGTCTGGTAGCTGGCCCCGTCCCGCATCACGGCGCCGCCCTTCCCCTCGGCCGCCAGCCGGCTGTGCATCGCGGCTCCGACCAGGGTGATCCCGTTGACCAGGAGCGGGTCGAGATTGTGGTTGTGCGGATCGCGGAACGGTGGCACGAAGAGCACCGCCCCGGCAGGGCCGGTCTGGTGGTGATTGTACATGATCTGGGGATACCACTCCCGGTACATCATCCGGCTCATGTTGGTCGGATTCGGGCATGGCGTTCAGGTAGAAGTCCCGATTGTTGTCGTGCCCGACGTATTTCTGATAGAGCCTCGGGATCCCGCTGGTGGAGCGCTTGGTGGGATCGGGGTTTCGCATGTACCAGCTGCTCACCAGCTCCATCCCGTCGGGATTGGCATGGGTCACCAGCTGGATTACGTCGTCCAGAATCCGGAGGGTCTCCATCGTCGTTCTGACTCACCATCTGCCAGACGTGCTCCATCAGCTGGTGAGCACCGAGCACCTCGGTGGCGTGGAGCCCGCCGTCGATCCAGACCACGGCCTTTCCCTCCTTGGCCAGCGCCCGGGCCTGCTCCGGGGTCAGTCCCTCGGCCCGGCTCAGGCGGGCCGAGATCTCCCGGTAGCGCTCGAGCCTGGCGTGGTTGGCCGGGCTGGTGATGATCGCGGTCCACTGATCCCGCCCCTCGGCGGTCTTGCCGATCGAGATCAGCTTCATCCGGTCGGATTGGGCCGCCAGTTGCTTCCACCAGGCGGTCAGCTGGGTATAGGTGGCCAGTTGATAGTCGTCCCCGGGGCGGAAGCCCAGCGCCTCCTGCGGGGTGGTGAGCCGGGATTGGGCGTGGGCAGTCGAGGCGACGAGGACCAGGCCCAGGGTGGCCCTGGCGAGTCGCCGGAATGCGGGAGCGGCCATGCGGGGAGGCTCCGAATCCAATGAGTGATGGTTGAGCCGGCCAGTGCCGGCGTTGGGTATTGAAGATACTCCCGAGTGGGACCGGACGTTGAGCGGGACCGGACGTTGAGAAAACACGGCGGGGCGGCACCGAGTGGTGCCGCCCCGCCATGGGCCATCAGCGACTGCCGACTACGGAGTGCGGTCGAGACAGGTCGCGGTCGGGGCCGACCTTGGCCATCGCCTCGGCGAAGATCGGGTTGTTCAATTCCGACTGGGGGACGGGAACGTTGACGTCCGACCCGTAGTTTCCGCCCTTTCCGAACGCGCCGGTCGGGAACACCGTCTCGGCGCCCCGGCCGTACTGCTTGATCATCCGCCGGAGGTCGCCGATCCGGTGGCCGGTGGCAAAGAACCAGAAGGCCCGCTCCCGGAACATCAGGTCCACCCGGGCGGTGGCGTTGCCCGGATCGGTCAGGGCGGTCAGGCCGGCCAAGGTGGCCCGGGCCGTGTTGAGCCTGGCGAGCCAGGTCCCCGGGTCGCTGTTCTTGAGCGCCACCTCTGCCTCGATCATCCGGGCCTCGATGCCGTTGGCAATTGGCACCGCGTCGAACTGGCCGTACCTGTTCTGTCCGACCCAGGGGGTCTGGGAATCGAACGCGTTGCCGGTGGCAATGGTGGGGAGCCGGGGGTCGTTGGCACTCTTGAAGTTGAGCCCGTTGCCACCTTCCAGGTCACCCACCACATACCGCTTGGCGCTGGTGTTGAGCGCCCAGATCTGGTTGGTGGAGGTGTTGGCCGAGTGGGTCATTTCGTACTTGAAGGTCGTCGCCACGCCCGCCACGGCGGTCGCGGCCTCGGCGTACCGGCCCAGGTTGAGCAGGACCCGACCGCGAACCACATTGGCGAGGTCCCGGACCTTGGGACCCTCCGTGCCGTCGATATACTTGAGCGCCGAATCACCTGCGGCGAGAGCCCGCTTGAAGGCGGAGTCCACCGTGACGGGGGCGCCATCCAGGCGACCCCGTCGATGAATTCCCCGAACGGGACCCCGTTGCAGTAGTGCTCGCCTTCGAGGTTGACGGCGTAGGCCGTCACCGCGAACATCAAACCGATGTTCGACGTAGGCGTCGGTGAGTACTTTCGAAGGGCGCCCACGGCCTGTTCGCCCTGAATCCGGACCCGGTTGAGGGCCAGCAGCTGCCCGCCGAGGAAGCTGTTGCTGTTCAGGATCGAGCGCTGGTCGGTGGTGTTCCGCTGTTCGAAGGTATCGCCCGAGCGCCATTCGTCGGTCACCAGGCCTCCCATGAACCAGAGTCCTTCGCCGCCGGAGGTGGCGCCGTTCAACCGTTGAATCACCCCGTTCTTGAGCGCCAGGGCGCCCGAGGCCGACTCGGCATTCACGATGATGTCCGGATCGGAGTACTCGAGCAAAGCGGTCTCACAGCCGGCGACCGGAAGGGCCAGCACGGCCAGCCAGGCCGTCCCTCCCCACCGCCGGAGTTGGGATCCGAGGCTTCCAATATTCATTTCGTTCCTCTGAGTGAATCGCATGGTCGCCACCTCAGAACGTCAGATTGAGGCGGAACGTGAAGTAGCTCGGCGGCGGCGCGGACTGGAAGTCGCTCTGCGTCCCGCTGTTGCTGGCGAAGTAGCCGGTTTCCGGGTCCATGCCGGAGTAGTTGCTGATGAACCCGATGTTCCGGGCCGCGAAGGTCAGGGTAGCGGCCTGCGCGTAGAGCAACTGGGCCCACTGGGTCGGCATCGTCCAGGTCGCCGCGACCTCGCGGAACCGGAGGAAGTCGATCTTTTCGATGTACCCGGTCTGGGTCCGGCTGGCGTGCTGCCGGACCGCGACGGCCCGGGCCTGCTCCCAGAGGGGCGCCTTCGGGTTGATGGTGCCGAGACAGTTGAGCCGCGATTCGCAGCGGATCCGCTCGGAGCCGTTGTTCTGGTAGGCCCCACCCTTGAAGTCGAGGTTGGCCTGGAGCCGGAGCTTCCGGCCGAACAGCTCGAGGCCGGTGTACAGGGTCACCTCCTGGGTGGGCTGGGAATTGCCCACGTACTCGGTGGTGTCGCCGACGGTGATCTCGCTGAGCGCGATCATCCCGTCGCCGTTGGCATCCTTGAAACTCAGCGGCCGGAGGAAGTAGCCGTTGAGCGGGTAGCCCTCGATGGTCGAGATCGTGGTGCCGCGGATCGGCGGAACCCCGCCCATGTCGAGCACCTTGTTGCTCAGGGTGGATCCGGCAAGCGTGATATCCCAGCCCACGTTGCGGGCGTCGATCAGGACCGCGTTGAGGACGGCTTCCCAGCCCTTGTTCTGGATCTCGCCGAGGTTCTCGAACCGGGAGCCGGCGGTCCCCTGGGACGGCGGCAACGGCCGGCTGATCAAGGCATCCTTGCTCCGCTTGTCGAAGTAGGTCAGTTCGACGTTGACCCGGCTGTTGAACATCCCGGCGTCGAACCCGAACTCGACTTCGGTGGACTTTTCCGGCTTGAGGGCGGTGTTCCCGACCGCGGAGAAGACCAGCGACGGAATATCGACCCCGTCGAGGCTCGCGGTGGACGGGCTGTAGAACGGAATCGCGTCATTGGTCCCGGGCTGTCGTCCGGAGGTACCATAGGCACCCCGGAGCCGGAAGTTGGTCAGCATCCCGATCTGCGGGAACCACGACTCGTCGCTGGCAACCCAGCTCAAGGCCACCTTCGGGTAGTAGACCCGCTTGAAGTCCCGGCCGAAAGCGTTGTTCCGGTCGGTCCGAAGGCCCAGAGTCAGGAAGACCCGGTCGTTCCAGCCGAACCACTGCTCGCCGAAGTAGCCGAGGATGGCGTATTCGTCGGTGGTCTCGTCGGCAGACGGGGTGGCCCCGGCGGAGACGGTGGTGGCGCCCGGGGTCAGGTCGTAGGCGAAGGCCCCGTTCCTGACAAACCGTTCCTTGCTGTACTGGGTGCCCACGATCGTGCGGGCCCGAAGGTCAGACGCCAGCGAGTAGTTTGCGGTGCTGGAGAGGTTCGCGGAGTACACCCAGTTGGTGGTCCGGTTGTTCTGCTTGAAGCCCACCTTGTACGGGAACGAGCCGGAGAACGGGACGCACTCGTCACGGCGGCAGATATCGGAATCTTCCCGGCTGGTAAAGTCCACCCCACCTACGGCCTTGAAGCTGAGCCAGCTGGACGGCCGGTAGTTGGCCGTGGTGCTGAGCAGGGTCCGGTTGATGTCCTGGGTGACCGTCTCCGAGAAGAACTCATCCGGGGTGTAGAGCCGGAAGCCGTAGTTGGGCGTGGCGGCCACCCCTGTGGCATGGACGACCATATTGTTCTTGAACCCCGGGCCACCGAGGCCGTTGGAGAGCAGGCCGGTGGTGTTGTTGTCGGTCTGGGGCAGCCGCTGGGTGCTGGAGACGAACCCGCTGGAGACCTGGACGTCGAACTTCTGGCTCAGCTGGGCGCCCACATTGGCCCGGAGGTTGGTCTTCCGGAGGGCGTTCGGTCGGTTGACCTCACCCGGCAGTTCGGTCAGCGCCCGCGCGGCCAGGAGCCGTTCCCCGAAGACCTTCGGCATCTTGAGGTAGCCGGTCTCGTCTTCCCACTCGGCCATGACCTGGTAGGTGGCCACGTCGGAGCCGCCGCCCACCTGGAGGCCGTATTGCTGCCGGTGCCCGGTGCCGTTCGGACTGGCATCCTTGTCCTCGAAGATATTGAACGAGGTGACCGAGTCCGGGGTACAGGTGGCCGTCAGGATCTGGCTGATCAGGCACTGGACCGTATTGGACGCGGTGGAGGTGGTTCCGGACGTGGTGCCCGTCCGCCAGGCCCGGTAGGCGTCGGGGTACTTGGTCAGGCTCCTGTTGAAGCCCTGTTCGGTGTAGGCATTCCACACCGTGCGGCCGGCCTTGCCCCGCTTGGTCCGGATAACGATCACGCCGTTGGCGGCATCGGTGCCGTACAGGGTCGAGGCCGAGGGCCCCTTGATGACGTCGATCGACTCGATCTCTTCCGGATTGATGTCATTCACCCGGCTCGGGTTGGTGCCACCAATGCCGATCGAGGAGCTGTTCACGTCCGCCCAGATCCGGATCCCGTCCACGATGTAGATCGGGTTGTTGGAGAGCGAGAACGAGCTGTTGCCGCGGATCCGGACCCGGGCGCCGCCGCCGGTGATGTTGGCGGGCAGCACCTGCACGCCGGGGGCCCGGGCGGCCAGCAGGTCGCCCATGCTGGCCACCGGGGCGGTCCGGGCGAGGTTGGTGACATCGATCGTGCTGATCGAGTTGCCCACTTCGCGCTTGGACTGGTCGCCCGTGGCGGTCACCACCATCTCGTCCAGCGAGAAGGGGGTCAGGGTCAGCCCGATGTCGGCCGTCGCGGTCTGGCCGTCCACGACGGTGACCGGCTGGTTGACGGCCGCGTAGCCCAGCGCCACGACGCGGACGATCTGCTCCCCGGCCGGCACGGAAGCGAACCGGTACCGGCCATCGACGTTGGTCTGGCCTGTGACGTTGGTGCCGATGACCTGGACGCGAGCGCCCGCGACCGGCGTGTTGTTGCCGCGATCGATCACTCTCCCCACGACGACCCCCTGGGCCAGGGCGTCGGTAGACGCCAGTGCCAGGAAGATTCCCGCGGAGAAGAGGACCCGGCGAACGGAGTTCCTCATGCGGATATTCCCTATGAACGAAAGGTGGTATGGTCCGCAGCCAGACGGCTACGGCAGGGACGCTTCACGGTTGAAACAGTGGGGATTCTCCCCGGGACGGGCTCTATTATACCGCCCTGGTGCGATCCTGTCACGACCCGAGATAGCGCATAGGATGTACCCGCCCTCGGCCCGCTGGGGAAGTGAAGATCCAACAACGAGTTGCCCCTCAGATTCGGGTCCCCTAACCTGAGGTTCCGTGTCGTTCGGACACGGCGGGAGACTCGAAACGGTGTACCTCGGACACAAACCGCTGTCCGGGCTCGTCCCTTTTCGGTCACCTCTGCCGGGCGCGGGCTAGTTGACCGACAGCCAGTAGCTGACTTTGATCGCCAGGAAGTTATCCCCCGGAACCCCGAACGCCTCCCGCAGGGCTCCGGGCCCGGGGGCCCTGCCCGGGGTGACCTCCGAGGGGCAGAGGAGCGGGTCGGCAAAGGCGGAACAGGACCCCCGCCGGTTCTGCTGCCAGACCAGGAACAAGGTGCTGCCCGGCTGCCATTCCCAGCGCAGCACCAGGTTGCTCCGGAAGGAGAACTCGTTGAAGTCGGTGGCCTCCAGGTCGAACGAGGTGCCGGTCCGGGCGTCGGCCACTCGGTAGTACTGGTCGTTCGCCCGGACGATGCTGGTGCCGTCGGTGCCGTAGGTCCGGAGGTCGCGAGCCCGGGCGGCAGGCAACTCTCCGTGGTTGGAGTAGCCGGCACTCGAGGCGAACGGCTCGGCATAGCCCTCGATGCTGAGATTGGGAGACAGGGTGTAGCTGAGCCGGAACCGGGTGGAGAGCACCGTCTGGTCCACCGTGGCAAAGATGTATCTGGTTCCGTAGCTGGCCGGCAGTCCGCCCTCCAGCTGGGTCACGTACTGGCGGGTATTCAGATGGTTGTTCCACGAAGGATCGATCGAGAAGCCGATGCTGGACGCCGGTCGGAAGAACAGGCTTCCCCCCAGCCGATAGAGACGGTCGCCCGCGGATGCCCGCGCCACTTCTCCCTGGATTCGCCATCCGTTGGGGTTGCTCATATTGCTGTTGGCCCCGAACTCGGCCCCGAGGTAGCCGATGGTCCCCATGACGGGGCCGCCCCGGGTGGCGGTGTGGCTCCACGCGTCAGGGTGGTGGTACAGGGTGATCCGGCTGTCGATGTAGTTGGCCCATTGGCCGCTGGCCCACACCGAAACCCGGTTGCCGGTCCGGTCCCCGTCGTAGTTCCACTCCCCGTTCATCCTGGTGCCGATTTCCCATCTCCGGAACACCGGGCCGGGCGTGGTCTGGCGATACCGCAGGTTCCCGCTCACCTCGATCCGGTTGTCCCGCGACAGCCGTCCCTGGTCGTTGGTCTCGAAACCGGGGGAGGTTGTCTCCCCCTCGATCTCGTACAGGAGGTTTCCGTCCTGCTTCTGGAATCGGAGCGCCGCGGTCAACCCGGCCAGTCTCGTCCTTGTCGAGTCGATCCGGCCGTGCGTGGCATCGGGCCGCTGGAAGTAATGGGCCGAGGTCCGCTGGATCCGGATCAGGGCGGCGGAATCGCCTTCGATGTAGCTGAACCCCAGCTGGCCGCGCAGGGAGTAGCGTCCTCCCTGGAACCGCAGATTCCAGTCGCCCCCGCCTGCCAGTGACGTTCTGGTGAGCGGTTCAATCAGGGCCGTTTCTCCGCTGAAGATCCGACGGACGCCCGCCAGCGAGACGCCCATGGTGGACGCGTCGGCCCCGAACTGCTGGCTCAGCCGGGCCACTCCATAGACGGCCGCGGGTTCGATTTCCTGGCGGCCGTAGTCCCCTTGGGCCGAGTCGTAGGTCTGGGCAAACTCCCGCTGGGTGAGGGCCGCGAGCGCCCCCACCGACAGTCCCGACTGGGTGCGACCGGTCACCTTGGCGGCCCCGAGAATCGTGGAGTTGCTCGGACCGTCGACGAAGTCCCCTTCCGCAGTTCCCCGCGGTCGTCCGCCGATCCGGCGGGAGTAGTAGTAGCTGCTGACCGGTCCTTCCAGCAGCTGCCGGTTCTCGGTAAAGAACGGCCGCCGCTCGGGGAAGAAGGTCTCGAACGCCGAGAGGTTCAGCTCGGCCGGGTCCGCTTCCACCTGGCCAAAGTCAGGGTTGATCGTTCCGCTCAGCGTCAGGCTCGGCCCGATTCCCATCTGGAAGTCCGCCCCGGCCCGGCCTTCACTGCTGGTAGCCGCGCTGAAGGGATTGGCCGGGTCGGTCTGAGCCGAAAGCCTGGCGCTGGCGGCGACGAAGGGAAGGATCTCGACCCGGCGCGAGGGCGGGATGTCTTCCATGCCGCTGAGGGTGCCGAATCGTGAGGCGAAGCCGTTCTGGGTCCTGGGCACCACGATCCACGCCAGGTTCTCGTTCCGTTGGGGGATCCACCGACTGATGTTGAGCCCCCAGGTCTGGACCGTCGTGGGGTGGTACCTGACCTGGGAGAAGGGGATCCGCATCTCGGCGGTCCACCCCAGCGAATCGAAGGCCACCTTGGCTTTCCAGATGGGGTCGAAGGTAAAGTCCCGGGCGAAGTGGCTTTCGCTGTCGAAGGCGTGGTAGTAGTCCCGTCGCACGCCCCCGGCGGTGACAGAGAAGGAGTACGCTGTCCGGCGGTCGAGATAGGGATCGACCGAGATGACAATGTGCTCCGAGTTGCCGTACTGGTCCCGCCGGGTCAGATCGCGCGGCACCGCTCCCGGATTGGAGGAATACATCCGGGCCCCGATGTAGAGGGCCTCATCGTCATACAGGAAGGACACCTCGGTCCCGTCCCGGGGCTCGGCGAACTCGATCGGGTCCTTCTGCTGGAAATCACTGACCGCTCTGGCGGTCGCCCAGGCCGGGTCGTCGAGCCGGCCATCCACCTGGATGGGATCGGTCAGCCGAACCGCCACAGCCCGCTTGGTGGCGGGGTCAGGGGCGCTCTGGGCAGGCAGTCCCGTGATGAGCACCGCCTGGCATGCCAGAACCCTGCACACCAGGCGGGAGGTCGCGGTGAAATCCATGGTCCTAAGCGTTTAGGGCTACGAGGGATACGCACTCCGGTCCCCCGATGCTGTCGCGGCTGAAGTTAAGCTCTTCTGACGGTCACGCCACCCCTGCCGATTCGGGGATTCCCCTGGATTACCAGACTATACTTCCGCAATCCTCTCTACCCCTTCCGGGAGTGACCGGATGACCATGACGTCGCCACCGGGTCCGATTCTGGCCCCCACGGGGTCGGGGCTCAGTTGCAAGGGCTGGCACCAGGAGGCCGCCCTCCGGATGCTGATGAACAACCTCGACCCCGCCGTGGCCGAGCGTCCCGACGAACTCATCGTCTACGGGGGGGGCGGCAAGGCGGCCCGGAACTGGGAGTGCTACCACCAGATCGTGGCCACCCTCCAACGGTTGGAGAACGACGAAACCCTGCTGGTCCAGTCGGGCAAGCCGGTGGGTGTCTTCCGGACCCACGACGAAGCTCCGCGAGTCCTGATCGCCAACGCCCACCTGGTCCCCCGCTGGGCCACCCCGGAAGAATTCCACCGGCTCGACCTGCTGGGCCTCACCATGTACGGGCAGATGACCGCCGGATCGTGGATCTACATCGGGACCCAGGGAATTCTGCAGGGAACCTACGAGACCTTTGCCGAGTGCGCCCGACAGCACTTCGGCGGCAGTCTCACCGGTCGACTGGTGGTGACTGGTGGGCTGGGAGGGATGGGTGGCGCCCAACCTCTGGCCGCCACCATGAACGGCGCGGCCTTTCTCGGGGTAGACGTTGACCGGAGTCGGGTCGAGCGTCGGGTGGAGACCGGGTACTGCGACCGGATGTCCGAGGATCTCGACGAGGCGCTCGAATGGGTCACCGGCGCCCGCAACACCGGAGCGGCGCTGTCGGTCGGCCTGGTCGGTAACATCGCGGAGGTGCTCCCCGAGCTGGTCCGGCGCGGAGTCACCATCGATGTGGTCACCGACCAGACTTCGGCCCACGATCTCCGGATCGGCTACATCCCACCGGGCTACGATCTCGAGGCCGCCGCCGCGTTCCGGGAGCGGGATCCCGAGCGGTATCAGGACGCGGTGCTCGACGCGATGGTGACCCATGTCGAGGCGATCCTCGCCCTGCAGAAGGCCGGGTCCGTGGCGTTCGACTACGGGAACAACCTCCGGGGTCAGGTGGCCGACCGCCGGGGCATGAAGCACGCCTTCGATTTCCCGGGATTCGTCCCGGCCTTCATCCGGCCGCTCTTCTGTCGCGGGAGCGGCCCGTTCCGCTGGGCCGCGCTCTCCGGGGATCCCCGGGACATTGCGGTCACCGATCAGGCGGTGCTGGAGACCTTCCCCCGGCACGAGGCGCTGGGCCGGTGGATCCGGCAGGCCCAGGAGAAGGTCCACTTCCAGGGTCTTCCTGCCCGGATCTGCTGGCTGGAGTACGGCGAGCGGGCCGAAATGGGCCTCAAGTTCAACTGGCTGGTCAAGCACGGGAAGGTCCAGGCGCCGCTGGTGATCGGTCGGGACCATCTGGATACCGGATCGGTGGCCTCTCCCAACCGGGAAACCGAGGGGATGCTGGATGGGTCGGATGCCATCGCCGACTGGCCGCTGCTCAACGCCATGCTCAACACCGCCTGTGGGGCCAGCTGGGTCTCGCTCCACCATGGGGGCGGGGTGGGGATCGGCTACTCGATCCATGCGGGGATGGTCTGCGTGGCGGATGGCACCGAAAGCGGAGACCGGCGGCTGGAGCGGGTCCTGACGGCGGACCCCGGTACCGGGGTGATGCGCCACGCCGACGCGGGGTATCCCGAAGCGGTGGCGGTCGCCACCGAGCGTGGAGTGGATCTCCCGATGGTCACGGGGCGCTGAGTGCAGCCGGAACTCACCACGCTTGCGGTCGGCCTGCTCACCGAGGCGGCGCTCGCCGCCATGGTGGCAGCCACGGTCTATCCGTACTCCAGGACCATGCGGTACCCCCTGAGCCGTTCCCTGGTGCTCTCGTGGGTCGTCCTGTCGGTCTACTCCCGGAACCCCGCGCCATGACCCTCCAAGTCCTTCGCAACATCGGGCAGTTGGCGACCGGCACGGCCGCGGGCGGATCGTCCGGCATCACCACCCACACCGGGGCGGCGCTGGTGTGGGAAGCCGATCGCATCCTCTGGCTTGGCCCCGAAGCCGATCTTCCGGCACAGTATCGGAGCGGGGGCAAGTCCGATGCGGGCGGTGGGCTGGTCATCCCCGGGCTGGTCGACTGTCATACCCACCTGGGGTTCGGCGGCTGGCGCGGGGATGAGTTCGCCCTGCGGCTGGCGGGAAAGAGCTATCAGGAGGTCGCAGCAGCCGGCGGCGGGATTCTCGCGACCATGCGGCAGACGAGGGCCATCGGCCCGGAGACCCTGGTCGATCGGTGCCTCGGGTTCCTCACCGAGATGGCCTCCCTCGGGGTGACCACCGTCGAGTGCAAGACCGGGTATGGGCTCGATGAGCCCTCAGAACTGATGCTGCTCGAGGTCTACCAGCAGGTCGGCCGTCAGGCGGCCCAGCGGATCGTATCGACCCTGCTCGCGGCCCATGCGGTTCCCCCCGAGTACCGGGAGCGGCGGGAGGACTACCTGAACCTGATCACTGAACGAATCATCCCCGAGACGGGGCGCCGCGGCCTGGCCGCCTTCTGCGACGTATTCGTCGAGTCGGGCGCCTTCACGATTGACCAGGCCCGGCGGGTTCTCCGGGCCGGGCAGGCCGCCGGGCTCCGGCCCAAGCTGCACGCCGACCAGCTCAGCGCCGGCGGTGGGGCCGAACTGGCCGCCGAGGTCGGGGCCGTGTCGGCGGATCATCTGGAGCACATCTCGGACGAGGGGATGCGCCGGATGGCCGAGGCGGGGGTCGTGGCCGTCAGCCTTCCGCTGGCGACCCTGTACCTGAACCAGCGTCCGCTCCCGGCCCGGCGATTGATCGAGGCCGGGGTGCCAGTGGCGGTGGCGACCGACTTCAACCCGGGGTCCGCGCCCTCGTTCCACCTCCCGCTGGCGATGATGCTCGGCTGTACTCTGCAACGGATGACGCCGGCCGAAGTCCTGACCGGGGCCACGCTGGTCGCGGCCCGGGCGATCGGGCTGGAGCACGAGGTCGGGTCGCTCGAGGTCGGAAAGGCCGCGGACTTCGCGGTGATCGATGCGCCGGACCTGAACCACTGGATGTATCACTTCCGCGCCAATGCCTGTCGCCGGACGGTCATCGCCGGCCAAACGGTATTCTCTGCCTGAGCCGTTCTCACCCGCACCCCACAGGGCCTATGTCACGGGTTGATCGAAGGACCTTCGTCTCCCTCTGCACCACCGTCGGTCTCGGCACGGCGCCGTTCCTCGACGCGGTGTGGAACCAGCTCGAGGCCACTCCCGCCCCGTTGGTCGCTGATCCGATGATGATCCAGCAGCAGGCGCCGTCCCGGATCACCCGGGAGATGGTGACGTCGGCGGAGACCATCTCCGGGCTGACGTTCACCGACGACGAGCGCGACATGATGCTGCAGGGGCTGAACGGGGCGCTGACCTCGTTCGAGCGGATCCACGCGGTCAGTCTCCCCAACAGTGTTCCGCCGGCCGTCCACTTCAGCCCATTCCCCGCCGGGATGGCGCCGCCGCTGGTGCCGGCCCGGACCCCGGCGCGGGAGGCGAGGACAGTCCGGCGGCCGGAGAGCCCCGAGGACCTGGCCTTCATGACCGTGGCCGAGCTCGGTGAGCTGGTCCGGACCCGTCAGGTGACGGCGACCGATCTGACCCGGCTCTATCTGGCCCGACTCAAGAAGTACAACCCGGTCCTGGAGTGCGTGGTCACCCTGACCGAGGACCGCGCGCTGACCCAGGCAGCCGTGGCCGATCGTGAAATCCAGTCGGGTCGCTATCGAGGGCCATTGCATGGCATCCCGTGGGGGGCCAAGGACCTGCTGACCGTTCCGGGCTTCAAGACCACCTGGGGGAGCGCCATCTATCAGGACCAGATGCTCGATGACATTGCCACCGTCGTCGAGCGGCTGGATCAGGCGGGGGCCATCCTGGTGGCCAAGCTGACCCTCGGGGAGTTGGCGATGGGGGACGTCTGGTTCGGAGGCACCACCAAGAATCCCTGGCTCACCACCCAGGGATCGAGTGGGTCCTCGGCCGGACCCGGGTCCGCCACGGCGGCCGGGTTGGTCGGCTTTTCCATCGGGACCGAAACCCTGGGGTCGATCGTTTCGCCTGCGACCCGGAACGGCGTCTCCGGACTCCGGCCGACCTATGGCCGGGTCAGCCGGCACGGTGCGATGGCCCTGTCCTGGACGATGGACAAGATCGGTCCCATGTGCCGCTCGGCGGAAGACTGTGCCATCGTCCTGGGGGCGATCTACGGGCCCGATGGGAAAGACCCCACCGTGATCAACCTGCCCTACGGTTGGGATCACGAGAAGCCGCTCTCCTCGATCCGGGTGGGCTACCTCCAGGCCGCCTTCGAGGCGGACCACCCCGGGAAAGCCCATGATGATGCCGGCCTGGAGGCCGCCCGCAACCTCGGGGTGGTGCTGGTCCCGGTCACTCTGCCGGACGATCTCCCGATCGCGGCCCTGCGGATCATCCTCAACGCGGAGGCGGCAGCCGCTTTCGACGAGGTGACCCGGACGAACCTCGACGACAAGATGGTGCGGCAGACCGCCAACGCCTGGCCCAACAGCTTCCGGACGGCCCGGTTCATCCCGGCGGTCGAATACATCCAGGCCAACCGGATCCGGACCCTCCTGATGCAGCGGATGGCGGCGGTGTTCCAGCAGGTCGATGTCTTCATCACCCCGTCGTTTGGCGGAAACGTCCTGCTGATCACCAACCTGACCGGTCACCCGGCCATCGCCCTGCCGAGCGGGTTCACCGAGCAGGGGACCCCGGTCAGCATTTCGTTCATCGGGAATCTGTGCGGGGAGTCGGATCTCTGTCTGGTGGCGCGCAAGTGGCAGGAGGCCACCGGCTGGCACCGGAAACGGCCGCCGGGTTACTCCTGAGTCAGAGCGCCGGCCACTGCTGGGTCAGGCAGTGAAAGGCGCCGAGCCCCCAGACGAGGTCGGTGCAGTCGATCGGTACCACCAGGCGGGAGGGAAAGAGATCCTGCAGGGTGCTGCGGGCAATTTCATCCCGTTCGGGATCGTAGGCCGGGAGCAGCACCACGGTGTTGCCGATGTAGAAGTTGGCGTAGCTGGCGGGGAGCCGCCGGCCCTGGTGCTCCACTGGGCGCGGCATCGGCAGGGTCACGATCCGGAGTGGCTCGCCATCCTGGTCTGACATCCTGCGCAGCCGCTCCAGGTTCTCCATCAGCAGGGCGTAGTTGACGTCGCCCGGGTCGTCCTCGACGACCGTGACGACGGTGTCGCAGCTGACGAACCGGGTCAGGTCATCGACGTGGCCATCGGTATCGTCTCCCTCGATGCCATCCCCCAGCCACAGCACTTTCCGGACTCCGAGGTAATCCCTCAGATAGCCCTCGATCTGCCCCCGGTTGAGGTCCGGGTTCCGGTTGGGGTTGAGCAAGCAGGCCTCGGTGGTGATCAGGGTGCCTGCCCCGTTGACCTCGATCGAGCCGCCTTCGAGAATGATCCCGGGAGCTACCACCGGGATCCCCAGCTCGGTTCCGATCCGGGTCGGCACCACGTCATCCAGGTCGAACGGAGGGTACTTCTCCCCCCAGGCGTTGTACCCCCAGTCGAGGATCAGTTCCTCACGCCGGCCGTCCACTTCCCGCTGCAGAAAGATCGGACCGTGGTCCCGACACCAGGCGTCGTTGGTCGGGTGCCGGTGAAAGGAGACCCGATGGGTCGGCACCTGGGCGCCGTCCAGCACGGCGTGGGCCCCCTGTTCCATCTGATGGTCGGCCACGATCAGGTGGACATCCTCACCCTGCCCGAGGTGGCGGACCATCTCGGCGAAGATTCCGGGAATCCGGTCGAACTTGTCGGGCCAGGAGGCTTCCTTGTGGGGCCAGCTCAGCCAGGTGCCGCGGTGCCGGGCCCACTCGGCGGGCATCCGGAACCCGAGGGCGGCCGGGGTTCCGGCCGTCGGCGGTGCGGGGTCAGTCAAGGTACCGGCGGGTGAGGTCCTGGTAGGCGTCGATCCGGCGATCCCGCAGGAACGGCCAGTGGGTCCGGACTTCGTTGACCTGGCCCAGGTCGCAGGCCACCGTCAGCACTGCCTCCTCCTGCCCAGCCTGGGCCACGACCCGGCCGTTCGGGTCCGCCACGAAGCTGCCGCCCCAGAATTCGATCGCGCCAGTCGGGCTCTGTTCCACGCCGGTCCGGTTGACCGCCACCACATACACCCCGTTGGCAACCGCGTGGCTCTGCTGGATCGTCTGCCAGGCCGCCCGTTGCCGCTCACCGTATTCCGCCTTCTCCGGTGGCAACCACCCGATCGCGGTGGGGTAGAACAGGATCTCGGCCCCGGCCAGCGCGGTGAGCCGGGCGGCTTCGGGATACCACTGGTCCCAGCAGATCAGCACGCCGATCCGCCCGAACCCGGTCTGCCAGGTCCGGAACCCGAGGTCGCCGGGCGTGAAGTAGAACTTCTCGTAGTAGTGCGGGTCGTCCGGGATGTGCATCTTCCGGTACTTGCCGAGATAGGACCCGTCGGCGTCGAGGATTGCCGCGGTGTTGTGATAGAGCCCCTCGGCCCGCTTCTCGAACAGCGACGCGATCAGCACCACCCCCAGCTCGGCGGCCAGGGCGGCCAGCCGTTCGGTGGTCGGGCCGGGAACCCGTTCGGCCCGGGCAAAGTGGGCGTGGTCCTCGGTCTGGCAGAAGTAGGGGCCCAGAAAGAGTTCCTGGGTGCAGATGATCTGGGCGCCCCGCCGGGCCGCCTCCCGGATGCCGGCTATCGTCCGATCGAGATTGGTGGCGGCGTCGGCGGCGGCCCGATGCTGAATCAGACCGAGGGTGACGATGCGGCGGTCGGTGGGTGCGGTCATCAGGACGATCCCCGGTTAGTGAACGAGCTTCCGGTACTTGATCCGGTGGGGCTGGTCCACCGCCACGCCCTTCCGCCGGTGATAGTCCGCGGCATAGTCCTGGTAGTTCCCTTCGAACCAGAAGACCTCGCTGTCGCCTTCGAAGGCCAGGATGTGGGTGGCGACGCGGTCGAGAAACCACCGGTCGTGGCTGATCACCACCACGCAGCCGGAGAACCGGAGCAGGGCATCCTCCAGCCCCCGGAGGGTGTCCACATCCAGGTCGTTGGTCGGCTCGTCGAGCAGCAGCAGGTTGCCGCCGGTTTTCAACAGCTTGGCCAGGTGCAACCGATTGCGCTCCCCACCCGACAGGTGCTGCACCAGTTTCTGCTGATCGGCGCCCCGGAACCCGAAGCTGGCGGCGTACGCCCGGGCGTTGACCTCGCGTTTCCCGAAATCGAGTACGTCCTCGCCGCCGGAGATCTCCTGATAGACCGTATTGGTGCCGTCCAACGCATCGCGGCTCTGGTCCACGTAGGAAGGTTGCACGGTCGAGCCGACCTTGAGGGTGCCGGCATCGGGCTGTTCCTCGCCCATGATCAGCCGGAAGAGCGTGGTCTTGCCGGCGCCGTTGGCCCCGATGATGCCGACGATCCCGCCGCGGGGCAGGGAAAAGGTCATATTCTCGAACAGCAGCCGATCGCCGTAGCCCTTGGCGAGGCCGTCCGCCACGACGACCTCCTCGCCCAGCCGGGGAGCGACCGGGATCAGAATCTCCGCCGCGGCATCCCGGGTGGCGGCTTCTTCGGCCACCAGTGCCTCATAGGCGCTGATCCGGGCCTTGGACTTGGCCACCCGGGCGCGCGGGCTCATCCGGATCCACTCCAGTTCCCGCTCCAGGGTCCTGGCCCGATTGGAGGCGTGCTTCTCCTCCACCGCCAGCCGCTTCTGTTTCTGCTCCAGCCACGAAGAGTAGTTGCCCTCCCAGGGGATCCCCGCGCCCCGGTCCAGTTCCAGGATCCAGCCGGCCACGTTGTCGAGGAAGTACCGGTCGTGGGTCACCGCCACGACCGTTCCAGGGAACTCCGCCAGATGGCGCTCCAGCCAGGCCACCGATTCGGCGTCCAGGTGGTTGGTCGGCTCGTCCAGCAGCAGCAGGTCCGGCTGCTCCAGGAGCACCCGGCAAAGGGCAACCCGCCGTCGCTCGCCGCCGGAGAGGGTCGTCACGTCGGCGTCACCCGGTGGGAGCCGGAGGGCGTCCATGGCGATGTCGATCTTCCGGTCCAGTTCCCAGGCACCGATCGCTTCGATCCGGTGTTGCAGCTCCCCCTGCTGTTCCAGGAGCCGATTCATCTCGTCCTCGTCCATCGGCTCGGCGAACTTCATGCTGACGGCCTCGAACTCGGTCAGCATCGCCCGGATTGGGGCGACCGCCGTCTCGACGTTGCCCCGCACATCCTTGGAGGCATCGAGCCGGGGCTCTTGCGAGACGTGACCGATCCGGATGCCTTCGGCCGGCCGGGCCTCACCCAGGAAATCCTGGTCCTCGCCCGCCATGATCCGGAGCAGACTGCTCTTGCCGGAACCGTTGGCACCGAGGACGCCGATCTTGGCGCCCGGATAGAACGAGAGGTAGATCCCCTTCAGGATCGAACGACTCGGGGGGACGATCTTCCCGAGGTCCTGCATCGTAAAGATGTACTGGTAGTTCGCCATGGCCGGGAAAATACCATCCATTGCCCCCGGGGCACACCGGGTTAGGATTGAGGAGCCGATCTGATGCCGGTCGGTTGACCCGATGACAGGAGGGGACATGCTGTATCGTCTTGTACTGCTGGCCCTTGGTGCGGTGTTGGTGGCTGCCCCGCTTGCGGCCCAGGACGCTCCCGCACCGAGCCCGCCCGCCGTGGGTCTGGTGGCGCCGGATTTCACCCTGACCTCCGCCACCCAGGCCGGCGTGGGTGAGCTGGTCAGCCTCCGGGACTTCAAGGGCCAGGTGGTGGTCATCGCCTTTTTCTACCGGGCCCGGTCCAGCGGCTGAACCATCCAAATGGACGCGTACCGTGATCAGTACGCGAAGATCTTCAACGGCGGCCAGGGCGTGACCCTGCTTGCCATCAGCACGGATCCCGATTCCACGCAGGCCTCATGGGCCCGGGACAAGGCGTATCCGTTCACCTTTCTGAGTGACTTCAAGGGCGAGGTCGGGAAGCTGTACGGCTCGACCCTGCCAGGCCGGAACGTCGATGTCCGGAACCTGTTCGTGGTCGGGAAGGACGGCCGGATCGCGCATGTGATGGCGCCGTTCCGCGAAGTCGACGCCTCCGCCTATGGCCAGCTCGGCGAAGCGGTGAAGAAGGCCCTCAGGCAATAGCCCGGCGGATCGCGTCCTCGGTCGCATCCACCTCCACCGGGCCACCGGAGGCCGCGGTCCGGAGCAGGATCTCCGGGTCCTTCAGCACATGTCCGGTGAGCACGGCGACGACCGAGGCCCCCGGGGGGATGGTGCCACTGGCCACCAGCTTTCTGACCCCGGCCACGCTGGCGGCGCTGGCCGGTTCGCATCCCACCCCGGCCCGATCAATCACCCCCTTGGCGGCGAGAATCTCCGCGTCGGAGACCGTGGCCACCACTCCATCGGTGAGCCTGATGGTCCGCACCCCCCGGTCCCAGGAGGCGGGGTCCCCGATCCGGATCGCGGTGGCCACGGTCTCGGCCTGGACCCGGTGCCTGGTGGCGAACCCCTCGTCAAATCCGGCCGCGAACGGGGCGGCGCCCTCGGCCTGGATGGCCGCGACCCTGGGCATCCGGTCGATCAGGCCCCACCCTCTGGCCTCCTCGAGTGCCTTCCCGAAGGCGGCGGTGTTGCCGAGGTTGCCCGCGGGGAGAACGATCCAGTCCGGTGGCTCCCATCCCATCTGCTGGAGCAGATCGAAGACGATGGTTTTCTGCCCCTCGACTCGATACGGGTTGACCGAATTGGCGAGGTAGACCCCGCTGGCAGGGGCCACCGCTTCCAGCAGTCGTAGACAGGCGTCAAAGTCGCCCCGCACCGCGATGGTCCGAGCTCCATAGGCGATGGTCTGGGCCAGCTTGCCCATGGCGACCTTCCCCGCCGGCATCAGCACGTACGCCGGCAAGCCGGCCTGAGCGGCATAGGCGGCCACCGACGCCGCGGTGTTGCCGGTCGACGCGCACCCCACGGCCCGGGCACCGGTCCGCACGGCCTGGGTCACCGCCACCGTCATCCCCCGATCCTTGAATGAGCCGGTCGGGTTGTGCCCCTCGTGCTTGAGCCTCAGGGTGGGGAGGCCAGCCCACCGGCTGATCGCCGCTCGGGAAAGGAGCGGGGTCAGCCCCTCGGGGTGGCTCACGATCTCCTCGGACCCGATCCCCGGCATGACCAGTTCCCTGAACCGCCAGACCCCGGATGCGGCGAGCGGGCCGGCGTAGCCCAGTCTCCCATCGAGAAACCGGCGCAGGGCATCGCCGGTCGCATTGGGTACCCGGTGCCTCACCTCCAGCAGTCCTCCGCATGGGCACCGGGTTCTCGGATCGGTTTCGACCATCTCCTCGCCGCAGGCGAGGCAAGCCTGCCAGGAGAGCGGTCGATCGGTTTCGAACAGGTTCATCGGGTCTCCAGACGCAGACCCTGCCGGTCGGGGGTGGCAATCCGGAAGTCGCTCTCCAGCCCGACCGCGGCATAGGCCGCCACCATGGCCTCCGCGATCGCAGCGGCAGCGGGGCGCCCATCGGCCAGCGCAAAGACGGTCGGTCCGCTCCCCGAGATGGAGCATCCCAGCGCGCCCGCCCCTGACGCGGCCGCCTTGGCTTCGGGGAATCCGGGGAGCAGAGGTGCCCGGGCCGGCTCCGCGATCCGGTCGTCGATGGCCCGGCCCAGAAGCTCGAGGTCTCCGGCCCATGCGGCGGCCACAATGGCGGCGACCTGGGCGGCCTGGTGCAGGGCGACCTCCAGGCTGATCTGCGGAGGGAGCACTCGGCGGCCTTCGACGGTGAGCAGCTGCATATGGGGCCGCACCAGGATCGCGTGCAGACCTTCCGGCACCGGAACCCTCACCAGCTCGAGGGGGTCGGCCGAGCGGATCAGCACCAGCCCGCCGAGCACCGAGGGGGCGATGTTGTCGAGGTGGCGACCGGCGACCACCGATTCCGCCTCCAGGGCCGCCAGGATGAGCTGCTGGGGGGTGAGCGGCTGTCCCAGAAGCGCGTTCATGGCCCCAGCCCCGGCCGCCGCCGAGGCCGCGCTCCCGCCCTGGCCGCCGGCCAGCGGGAGGCCTTTGGTGACGCTGAGCGTGACCCCGACGTCGGTCCGGCCTGCCATCCGACGGACGGCCGCCGCCGCGAGCCCCACCGTGTTCCGGGTCGGGTCGGTGGGGAGATCGGGATGGCCGCTTTCGGTGATGACCAGGCCCGGGCTGACCGCCCGCTCCGCCACGACCGTGTCGCCAGCGCCGCTCGACCGCCAGTCCGAGAATATCGAGACCAGGGCCGAGATTGCCGATCGATCCCGGAGCGAAGGCGGTGGCTCGCGTCACGGCGGGAACGGGGTCTCCGGAGTTCTTCATGATTGGTTAGGAGAGTATTCACCAAACGGGCTCTCGTCTACTCGCCTGGCCGGGCGGGGATAGCTAGATTGTCGGCTCCCCGTTCTGATTCTCGGCGAAAGGAGTTCCGATGCGTATCGGTGTCCCGAGGGAAACCGCGGCTGGTGAATGCCGGGTTGCTCTCGTGCCTTCGGCCATCATCCGCCTGAGCAAGATCGGCCTCGAGACCGTCGTCGAGTCCGGGGCGGGAGCGCCGGCCTTCATTCCGGACCAGGACTACGCGGCCGCTGGGGCGGTCGTCGCCTCGGTGGATGAGGTGTACGGCTCCTCCGACATCCTGCTGAAGGTGCAGCGCCCCAGCCAGGCCGAGGTGGCGCGCCTTCGCCAGGGCACCATGCTGGTAGCGTTGCTCAACCCGTCCGACAGTGAGGAGCTGCTCCGCCAGCTGGCGGATCGGCAGGTAAGCGCCTTTGCGATGGAACTGGTGCCTCGGACCACCAAGGCGCAGAGCATGGACGTGCTCAGTTCCCAGGCGACGGTGGCGGGCTACCAGGCGGTCCTGCTCGGGGCGTCTCACCTGAGTCGACTGCTGCCGATGCTGACCACGGCCGCCGGGACCATTCCGCCGGGCAAGGCCTTCGTGATCGGGGCGGGGGTGGCCGGGCTCCAGGCCATCGCCACCGCCCGACGGCTCGGGGCGGTCGTCTCCGCGTTCGACGTCCGGCCCGTGGTCAAGGAACAGGTCCAGAGTCTGGGGGCCTCCTTCGTGGAGGTGCCGGAGCGTGGCCGCCGAGGCGGCGAGCGGATACGCCAGGGAACTCGACCAGGACCAGCAGGCCCGAGGCCAACGCAGCGGTCGGCGGAGCACCTCAAGGGGATGGACCTGGTCATCACCACCGCCCAGATCCCCGGGCGGCCGGCCCCGCGGATCATCAGCGAAGCGATGGTGGCGTCGATGCGCCCCGGTTCGGTGATCGTCGATCTCGCGGCGGAGGGGGGTGGCAACTGCGCCCTGACCCGAGCCGGCGAGACGGTCCGGGTCGCATGGGGTCACGATCCTCGGCCCGCTCAACCTGCCGAGCGACATCTCCCAGCACGCCAGCGTGATGTACAGCAAGAACCTGCAGACCTTCCTCGAGTACGTCGTCAAGGACGGCCAGCTCACCCTCGATCTCGATGACCCCATCACCGGGCCGATGTGCGTGACGCACGCCGGCCAGGTCCGCACCGGGAGGTAGCCGTGCTCGCGGTACTGATCAACAGCATCGTCATCTTCACCCTGGCCACCTTTCTCGGCGTGGCCCTGATCAATCGGGTCCCCTCGACCCTCCACACCCCGCTGATGTCCGGCGCCAACGCGATCTCGGGGATCACGATCGTCGGGGCCCTGATCGTCGCCGGGGGCGGCCATGGCTGGATTTCCCAGGTGCTGGGGTTCCTGGCGGCGGTGCTCGCCATGATCAACGTGGCGGGCGGCTACCTGGTGACGGACCGGATGCTCCAGATGTTCAAGCGGAAGCCGGAGGCCGGCCGATGACCGACTTCGTCCCGCTGCTCTACCTGGTGGCCGCAGTCCTTTTCATCCTGGGCCTGCGGTGGCTCTCCAGTCCCGAGACCGCCGTCAAGGGGAACCGGATCTCCTCGGTCGGGATGCTGCTCGCCGTAGTAATCACCCTGTTCGACCGCCAGATCGTCTCCTTCCCGGTGATCGTTGCGGGCGTGGTGACGGGGGCGGCGATCGGGATCTGGATGGCGCGGACCGTTCAGATGACCGGGATGCCGCAGATGGTGGCTCTGCTCAACGGGTTCGGCGGCGGTGCGTCGCTGGTGGTCGGGGCGGCCGAGTTTCTCAAGTCGGACCTGCTGAACGAGCACCTCCCGCTCGACGTGGCCATCACCATGCAGATCGCCATCATGATCGGCGCGGTGACCCTTTCGGGCAGTCTGATCGCCTGGGCCAAACTGCAGGAAGTCATGTCGGGGCGGGCCATCACCTTCCCGTTCCAGAAGACCCTCAACGGCCTGCTCTTTCTGGCGGCGGTCGGAGCCGCGGCGTATCAGGTCTCGCTCCCGGAGTCGGTGCTCTGGCCGTTCTACGTGCTGCTCGTGATCGCTCTGATCATGGGCGTCACCCTGGTGATCCCGATCGGCGGGGCGGACATGCCGGTGGTGATCTCCCTGCTCAACAGCTACTCGGGGATCGCGGCCGCCATGACGGGGTTCGTGATCCGGAACGAGGTGCTGATCATCGCCGGCGCCCTGGTGGGATCCTCCGGGATCATCCTCAGCCAGATCATGTGCAAGGCGATGAACCGATCGCTCGCCAACGTCCTGTTCGGGGCGTTCGGGGCGACCGCCCAGGTGTCCAGCAAGTCCGCCGAGGGGCTCAGTGTCAAGCAGACCACCGCCGATGACGTCGCGATCCAGCTGAGCTACGCCCAGTCGGTCATCGTGGTCCCCGGCTACGGGCTGGCCGTGGCCCAGGCCCAGCACATCGTCCGGGAGATGGCGGACCTGGTGGAGAAGAAGGGCGGGACGGTCAAGTACGCGATTCATCCGGTGGCCGGCCGGATGCCCGGACACATGAACGTGCTGCTGGCGGAAGCCAACGTCCCGTACGACAAACTGGTCGACATGGATGACATCAATCCGGAGTTCGAGCGAACCGACGTGGTCCTCGTCATCGGGGCCAACGATGTGGTCAACCCGGCTGCCCGGACCGATCCCGGCAGCCCGATCTACGGGATGCCGATCCTCAATGTCGATTCCGCGCGGAGCATCATCGTACTGAAGCGCGGGATGGGGGCCGGGTTCGCGGGAATCGAGAATGAGCTGTTCTTCAATCCCAAGACGTCGATGCTGTTTGGTGATGCCAAGAAGAGCCTGAGCGCGCTGGTGTCGGAACTGAAGTCCCGGTAACCGGGCCTCGGCGGGTTGGGTCCTTCGGGATTCGGGAAGGAGGCTGTCGTGTCGCACCACGGGTGGCGGGTGTTCCGGTCGGTGTTGGTGGTGCTGGTGCTCGGGGGGTGTGGGAGCGGGGCCGGTGGGGGAGGTGACGCCCCCGTCGGCCGGGAGGCCGGCGGGGGAATTGATGCCGGCGGGGGAGGGGAAGCCGGTATCGGCCGAGGGCCCGGCGAAGGCTGGTTTCCCGGCGAGCCTGCCCGGGCACCGGTCGCCGTGGCCATGCCGGTCGGCTCCGTGGCCGGGGAGATCGTGACCGAGACAATCGGTCCCGAGGGCGGCTCGATTTCTACCAGCGACTTCCGGTTCGAAGCCATCATCCCCGAGGGCGCCCTCGAAGACGAGACCGATTTCACGGTGACCGTCATCGCCAACACCGCGCCCGGGGGCTTCGGCGCCGGCTATCGGGTGGAACCGCAGGTCACCCTCTCCCGGCCGGCCAGGATCAAAGTGACACTGGGAGAAGAGGAACTGGGCCAGGCCGCTCCGGAACGCGTGCGGGTGGCAACCCAGGGTGAAGACGGCATCTGGAGGCTGGCGGGGATTCCCACGATCGGGCTGTTCGGCAGCATGTTCACCATCGAGGCGAGGCACTTCAGCGACTGGGCGCCGGTGGTTCTCTTCGGTCTGGCGCCCACCCGGACCTCGCTCAAGCCCGGGGAGTCCACCAGCTTCGAATTCCGGACCTGCCATGCCGTCGGGTGGACCGCGGGCGAGGCCGAGCCGCAATACGAGTGCGCCGCGGACATCAACCTCTACCACCTCACGAAATGGTCGGCCACCGCCGGGTCGGTGGACCAGCGCGGACGCTACACTGCGCCGGACCGGGTCCCGAGCCCCAATCCAGTCATCGTCCAGGTGCGGGTCGAGGGCGGTGGGGCCGCCCAGATCGTCCTGGCCGAAGTCGAGATCCTCGGGCCGGGTGACTACACCCTGTCGGTGGACCACACCAGCCAGAGGCCCGGGTTGGAGTTCAAGGGGCGAATCGAGGGCGAACTCTACCTCAAGTCCGGCGGGCAGTCCCGGTTCTACGCCTTCCGGGGCACCGCGAGCGTGCGGTCCGAGATCGACATCGGGGAGGCCCTCTGCCGACTGGCCAACCCGTCCCAGCGATTCGACACGGGATCGACCACCCTGCTCCAGGTGGACCGGGACGGGGGCTACACCCTGGCCTATGTCTTCCCGGTGGAGAGTCGGGCCCGGTGCATTCCCAAGGATCCCGACGACAAACCGTTCGACATCCCCCACATGGTTGCGGGACTGACGCTGATGCCGTCCTGCTGGGCGGGGAATACCTTCACCCTGGATGAGGACCTGGGCCGCTGGGCGGGCTCGGCCACCGACGGCTGCTCGATGTCGAGCGCCAGCTGGGTGCTGATTCCTCGGCGCTGAACAGGCGTGCAAGCGGGCCCTGCAACGCCGTCTCCTTGGCGGGTCTCGGGTTGGCCCGAAGCCGCTCGGAGGCGCCACCAGTGGTCACGGAGAATCTGCCATACTGGCAGAAATCTCGGTCGTGACCGCAACGTCAACTGGCCGATGGACTTACCTAAACCATTGAAAAATGGCCTTTTAGGTGGTATATTGCCCCGTCTGTGCTGGTTTTGATGCTCTTTGCGTGATTCCGACAGGGTAGTGCCGGATCCGCTTGACCAAAGGAGGCAGGCCGCGTGAGCGTAACAACTCGCCGGAAGCGTCGCGCCGTTCGTCCGGCGCAGATTGCCAAAGCGGTAGATGAAGGCCGGGAAAGCCTGGACCTCTACCTCGACGAGATCAGCCGGGTCCCCCTGCTGACTCGGGACGAGGAGATCGAGTTGGCCCGCAAGGCGTTCCGCGGCAGTATCGTGGCGCAGGAACGGCTGGCTCGGCACAACGTGCGTTTCGTCGTCTCGGTTGCCAAGAAGTTCCAGAACCGGGGGGTCCCGCTGGTCGATCTGATCGGCGAAGGCAACCTGGGACTGATGACGGCGGCCCGCAAGTTCGATCCCGATCGGGGCGTCAAGTTCATCTCCTATGCCGTGTGGTGGATCCGGCAGGCGGTTCAGGCCGCCATTGCCCGGCACGGTCGCCCGGTGCGGGTTCCGCTCAACCGGACCGCTGACCTCAGCCGGCTGGGCCGGACCACGACGCTCCTCAAGGAGCGACTGGGCCGGATGCCCACCACCGAGGAACTGGCCCGCGCCACCGGTCTTACGGTCGAGGCGGTGCGGTCGCTGAGCGCCCTCAACACCGAGGCGGTTCGGCTCGACCATCCCACCCGGGATGGTGACGGCAACGAGCGGATGGAGCGGTTCTCCGCCGCCGATCAGGAAGGCACCGACAGCTCCGCCATGGCCAACAGCCAGACAGCGGACATTGAGGCGGCCCTGGCCGTGCTCCCCCCTCGGGATGCCAAGGTGCTCAAGCTCTATTTCGGGCTCGAGGACGGCAACAGCCGGACCCTGGAGGAGATTGGCCGGATGATGGGCGTTACCCGCGAGCGGATTCGCCAGCTCCGGGATCGGGCGCTGCTCCGGCTTCGGGAAGGCGAGACCGGCGAGCGTCTCAAGGACCTGGTCGCCTGATCATCGGCAGCGGAACAAACCCAAGCGGGTCCTCGGTTCTCCGGGGGCCCGCTTTTCTTGTCCGGCGGTCCTTGGTGGCGGGCTACCCGTCGAGGAACAACCGGAGCACCCGGGACAGAATCCCGCCGTGCTCGTAGTACTCGACCTCGACCGGTGAGTTGAGCCGAACCACCGCCTGGAAGGACTTCACGGAGCCGTCTTCGGCGGTGGCCCGGACCTCGACCGTCCCTCCCGGGGTGACACCGCCAGCGATCCCTGCAATCGAAAAAGTCTCCCGCCCGGTGAGACCGAGGCTGCTCCGGGTGACCCCGGGCTGGTAGCTGAGGGGGAGGACCCCCATCCCGACCAGATTGCTCCGGTGGATCCGCTCGTAGCTCTCGGCCAGGACGGCGCGCACCCCCAGCAGGGCGGTGCCCTTGGCGGCCCAGTCCCGACTGGAGCCCGTGCCGTATTCCTTCCCGGCCAGAACCAGCAACGGGGTATGGTCAGCCTGATACCGCATGGCGGCATCATAGATCGAGATCACGTCCCCCGAGGGCAGGTGCTCCGTCCAGTTGCCCTCCTTGCCTGGCACCAGCTGGTTCTTGAGGCGGACATTGCCGAAGGTCCCCCGCATCATCACCTCATGGTTGCCGCGCCGGGCGCCGAAGGTGTTCCAGTCGACCTGCTCCACCCCTCGATCCCGGAGGAAGGCCGCCGCCGGCCCGTGCTTGGGAATCGCCCCGGCCGGGGAGATATGGTCGGTCGTGACGCTGTCGCCCGCCACCACCAGGACTCTGGCGTTGGCGATGTCGGTCGGAGCGGGGGGCTGGCGGGGGAGGTCCACGAAGAACGGTGGTTCCTGGACGTAGGTCGAGGAGGCCTCCCAGGCAAATCGGCTCCCCGGCGGGACGGCGAGGGCCTTCCACTCCTCGTCCCCGTCGAATACCGAGGCGTACTGGGTCTCGAACTGTTCGGGCCGGAGGGAGGACGCCATGGTCGCGTTGATCTCCTCCGCCGAGGGCCAGATCTCCCTCAGGTAGACCGGTTGCCCGTCGGTCCCCACCCCGAGGGGATCGGTGTTGAGGTCGACGTCGACTCGGCCGGTCAGGGCGTAGGCCACGACCAGCATGGGGGAGGCAAGGTAGTTGGCGCGGACCAGGGGGTGGATCCGGGCCTCGAAGTTCCGGTTGCCGCTCAGCACCGCCACGGCGACCAGGCCCTGATCCTCGATGGCCTTGCCGATCGGGGTCGGGAGCGGCCCCGAGTTGCCGATGCAGGTGGTGCAGCCATAGCCCACCGTCTGGAAGCCGATGGCGTCAAGGTCATCCTGCAGCCCAGCCGCGGCCAGGTAGGCGGTGACCACCCGACTGCCGGGCGCCATGCTCGTCTTGACCCAGGGCTGTCGGTTGAGGCCCCGCCGCCGGGCGTTCCGGGCCAGCAGGGCCGCACCCAGCATGACCGACGGGTTGGAGGTGTTGGTGCAGCTGGTGATCGCCGCTATCACGACCGAGCCGTCTCGCAGGGTGAACTGGTTGCCGTTGAGCTTGAGGTCGATCGTGGCTACCCCGCCTTCGGCTCTGGGCGCTGTCCGGAGGCCCGGGAGGGAGCTGGCGAAGCTCTGGGTCATCTCGGTCAGCGGCACCAGGTCCTGAGGTCGACGAGGGCCGGCCAGGCTGGGGACGATGCTCGCCAGATCGAGCGTCAAGGTGGTGGAGAATCCGGGGTCGGGGGTGGCATCGGTGCGGAACAGCCGCTGGGACCGGCAGTAGCTTTCAACCCGGGCCACCGTCTCACGGTCTCGGCCAGTGCGCCGGAGGTAGTTCAGGGTCTCGTCATCCACCGGGAAGAAGCCCATCGTGGCACCATACTCGGGGGCCATGTTGGCGATTGTCGCGCGGTCGGCGAGCCCCAGCTGGGAGAGCCCCGGTCCATAGAATTCCACGAACTTGTCGACCACCCCCTCGGCCCGCAGCACCTGGGTGACCCGAAGCACGAGGTCGGTCGCCGTGGTGCCCACCGGAAGGCGCCCGGTCAGCTTCACCCCGACCACCGCCGGGATCACCATGAAGTAGGGCTGGCCGAGCATGACCGCCTCGGCCTCGATGCCCCCCACGCCCCAGCCCATGACCCCGAGGCCGTTGATCATGGTGGTATGCGAATCGGTCCCGACGAGGGTGTCCGGGTAGGCCGTCAGCGCTCCGAACTGCTCCCGCAGCTGGACCACGTTGGCCAGGTATTCCAGGTTGACCTGATGGACGATCCCGGTACCGGGCGGCACCACCCGGAAGTTCCGGAAGGCGCGCTGGGCGAACTTGAGCAGTTGATACCGCTCCGCGTTCCGGTCAAATTCGAGGCTCACATTCAGTCGGAAGGCCTCGGGACTGCCGTAGTGATCGACCTGGACCGAATGGTCGATGACCAGGTCGCAGGGGACGACCGGATTGATCTGATCGGGGTCACCACCCATCCGGGCCATCGCATCCCGCATGGCCGCCAGGTCCACCACGCAGGGGACTCCGGTAAAGTCCTGGAGAACGACCCGGGCCGGCATGAACGGGACTTCACCCCGGCCGGCTGTCTCCGGGCTCCACGCCGCCAGCTGGCGGACGTGGTCCTCGGTGACGACCCCGTGGCCGCAGTGCCGCAGGGTATTCTCCAGCAGGATCCGGATGGAAAACGGCAACCGATCGAGCCTGGTCAGTCCGGCCTGTTCAAGGGCATCGAGCCGATAGATCGTGGCCGATGCCGAGCCGAGGTCAAGCGTTGCCCGGGCGCCGAAAGGATGAAGGGGGGTAGCCATGAATGCAGCATTCCGTGGGAGCAGGAGCGAAGGTCAACACTGTATTCTAACCGGGTTCCGATGATCCCCCAATCGGTTACCAGACGGGACCATGGCCTGATCATTGACTGGGATGGGGCGGGGCATGAGGCTCTGTTCCCCGCCCGGGAACTGCGGCTGGCCTGCCCCTGCGCCCAGTGCGTGGAGGAGATGACTTCCCGCCCGTTGCTGGACCCGGCCACGGTCCCGGCGGACATCAGCCCGTCCAACGTCGCCCTGGTTGGGGCCTATGGACTGAGAATCCACTGGAGCGACGGCCATGGAACCGGGATCTACACTTTTGCCGCCCTTCGGGAGCGGTGCCCCTGTCCCCGTTGCCTCGTCCCAGGTAGTGGGTCCGTTTGACCCACTACCCCCTGCCCGTCGGCTCTGGTGCGTGAGGACCCGTCACAGTAACATCCCGGTCTGTCCGAAACGGGCACACCACCCATTCGAAAGGCGGACCGCGGCCTGATGATCGCTGGTCAGCGCTTCTGGATTCTCATCTGGTATGGCATCCTCCTGCTCGGGGTCGTCGGGCTCGGGGGTGCCTTGTTTTGGGGAAAGCGGACTCAGTGGAAGAACCTGGACGAGATCTTCCGGGGGATCGGCACCATGGCGGTGTCCATCGGGATGCTCCTCCTGTTGTACCGGGTGGGCGTCGGCGTGGGGCAGTTCCTGCTGATCTTCGCACTCACCTGCTTCATCCTGGCCTTCATCCTCGGTCGCCGAGGCGGCCCCGCTCGCCCGTCGACGTGATCCGGGCCGCGGGGCTCCTGCTGGCGCTCAGTGTTCTCGGGTCGGTGCCGGGGAACGGCCAGCAGCTCGGGCCCTCCACCGGGGGGTTCCAGGCGGTGGACCAGGGGCTCCGCTTCCTGGGCCACCACAAGCGCATCCTGATGATCGGAGCCCACCCTGACGATGAGGACACCGAGTTCCTGACGGTGGCGGTCCGGGGGCTGGGCGCCGAGGCCGCCTACCTGGCCCTGACCCGTGGGGAAGGTGGTCAGAACCTGATCGGGCCGGAGTTGGGAGACGGCCTCGGGATTCTCCGCACCGAGGAGCTGCTGGGCGCCCGTCGGCTGGACGGCGCCGGCCAGTTCTTCTCGCGGGCCTTCGACTTCGGGTACTCGAAGGGCCTTCCCGACACCTGGTCACGGTGGCCTCCCGACTCGATTCTCAAGGACGTCGTCCGGGTGATCAGGAGCTACCGGCCCCAGATCATCGTCTCGGTGTTCTCCGGAACCTCCCGGGACGGCCACGGTCAGCACCAAGCCGCCGGCCGGGCCGCCCATGAGGGGTTTGAGGCGGCCGGAGACCCGCGCCGATTCCCGGAACTGGCCGCCGAGGAGGGCTTGCAGCCCTGGACCCCGCAGAAGCTCTACCAGGGGGCCCGGTTCTCCCCCGAGGCCGCGACCCTGACGCTCGACGGCGGGGTGCTGGACCCGGCGGTGGGGCAGTCGTTCCTCCAGATCGCGATGCGGGGTCGAAGCCTGCATCGCTCCCAGGACATGGGCCAGTTGCAGCCCATCGGTCCTTCGGCGGTCAGGGTCGCACTGGTGATGGATCGGACCGGGGCCGGGAACGGGGGGCTTTTCCAGGGCATCGACACTACCCTGGGCTCGATGGTGGCGGAGGGTCAGGCGGGCCAGGCCAGACAGATCGGGGAGGGGCTTGGCCGGCTGCGCCCCTGGGATCTCACCGGATTGGCGGCGTTGCGGGCCGAGTTTGCCACGCTGGTGGGGTCGAGCCCACCGGTCGCCGCCCGCGACCAGCTTCGCCGGATGGATGAGGTACTGTTGTCGGCGAGCGGGGTGCTGTGCGATGCCCTGACGGAAACGGCCCGGTTGCTGCCGGGGACTTCGGTCCCGGTCACCCTCTCCTGCTGGAACACCACCACCAGCCCGGTGGCGGTAACTGGCGGCGTCCGGTTGCTGGGTCAGGAGGGGGTGCTGCCCTGGCGAGCCACTCTCGCGCCCGGCAGCCTGGGCTCTTCCAGGATCCTGGTGGCGATCCCCGCTTCGGCACCCCCGAGCACCCCGTACTTCCTCGCCCTGGACAAGGCAGACGGGATGGCGCTGTACCGGTGGCCTGCCGACCCCCACAGCGTGCCCTTCCAAGCCGCTCCGCTGGAGGCGGGTTTTGCCGTTGGGGAAGCGGGGACCGTCTGGCGGGAGGTGGAGTTCCGCTACAACGACCAGGCCATTGGCGAGGTGCGTCGCCCGGTAGTGGTCGCCCCGGCGCTGTCCGTGGACCTGAACCCGGCGACCGGATTGGCCGCCAACGGAGAGCGCCAGGTCCGGGTCTTCCAGGTCACCCTTCACCTGCTGTCACCGAACCCGCTGTCGGGTCGGGTCTGGCTCGAGGTTCCCCGTGGGTGGGCGACCGACTCCGCCCTGCCCTTTGCTTTGGATCCATCGCGGGCCGAACAGCGGATCACCCTGACGGCGACGGTTCCGCGCGGGGTGCCTCCGGGGCGTTATCCGATCCACGCCGTGGCGGAGGACGGGGCCGGCGGCCGCTATCTGCTGCGCGTCACCACGGTGGAGTACCCCCACACTCGACCGCGGCAGTGGACCGCGCCCGCGGCGGCCGAACTGGTGCTGGCCCCGTTGCGGACCGATGGGGTGGGTCGGGTCGGGTACATCCGCGGGGCGGCCGACCAGATTCCGGAGGTGCTCCGGACCCTCGGGCTCGATCTGACCCTGCTCGGGGCGGACAGTCTGGCGCGGGGTGATCTGTCCCGGTTTGACGTCCTTGTGGTCGGTCCCAGGGCCTACGAGGTCGATCCCGCCCTGGCCGATTGGTCCGGTCGGCTGGAGACGTTTGCCAAGGCGGGTGGAACGGTGCTGGTGCAGTATCAGCAGCAGAGCTACTTCCGCGGAGGGTTCGCACCGTTTGCGCTGTCGCTCAGCGACCGTCTCGAGGGGTCGGTCCCGGCGAGAGTCTCGGCTCCCCGGGTGGCCGAGGAGAATGCTCCGGTGCGGCTGCTGCGTCCGGAACACCCGGCCTTTCGGCAGCCCAATCTGCTGGCGGCGGGTGACTGGGACGGCTGGGTTCAGGAACGCGGGCTCTACTTCGCGAGGGCCTGGGCCCCGGAGTGGGAGCCCCTGCTGGAGATGGCCGACACCGGGGAGGACCCGCTGCCAGGCGCCGTGCTTGTGAGCCGGGTCGGGAGCGGCCTCTATCTGTACACCGGGCTCAGTTTCTTCCGTCAGCTCCCGGCCGGGGTGCCGGGGGCCACGCGGCTGCTGCTCAACCTGCTCGCCCTCAGGCCATGAGCGCCCCGGCGCGCCTGCCCGGGGAGTCGCGCGAGCAGTTGAAGCGCCTCTCGGTCCTGATTGTGTCGAGTTGTGTCGACATGATCGGGTTTGCGATTGTGCTGCCCCTGCTGCCGTATTACGCCCTGCATCTTCAGGCGACGCCGGTCCAGATCGGGATGATCCTCGCCTCGTTCTCGATCTCGCAGCTGCTGGTGGCCCCCCTCTGGGGGAGGGTCTCCGATCGGTATGGCCGTCGACCGGCCCTGATCATCGGTCTCACCGCGGCCGCCATTGCCTACCTCGTCTTCGCCTTCGCGGATACCCTCTGGCTGCTGCTGATTTCTCGCCTGGTGCAGGGGGCCGGCGGGGGGACCACCGGGGTCGGGCAGGCCTACGTGGCCGATACCATCCGGCCGGCCGATCGAGCCCGGGCCCTGGGGTGGCTCTCGGCCGCCAGTTCCCTGGGGGTCATGCTGGGTCCGGTCATTGGCTCGTTCGCGGCGCGCTGGGGCCAGATGGCGCCTGGCCTGGTGGCCGCCTCGCTCTGCATCGCGAACGCCATCTATGCCTGGCGCAATCTCCCGGAGTCCCGGGATCCCAAGACCGCCGAGGCCCACCCGACCCGCCGGCCGGTCTGGCGGGCCGCCTGGGAAGTGGTCCAGCACCCCGAGCGTCCGGTGTCCCGGTTCATGCTGATTTACGGCGTCGGCATGCTGGCCTTCTCCTCGATGACTTCGATCCTGTCGCTGTATCTTGAAAAGGAATTCGGAGTCACGGAGCAGACCATTGGCTACTATTTCCTCTACCTGGGGACCCTCAGTCTGGTGATGCGCTCGCTCCTGCTGGGCCGGATCATCGAGCGCATCGGCGAGGCCGGGGCGATGCGGGTCGGGACCATTTCCCTGATGATGGGGTTGTTCCTGTTTCCCGCGACCCGGAACCCCTGGGTACTGGCGGCAATCATCCCCCTGGTACCGATCGGAACCGCGCTGCTGTTTCCAGCCACCACGTCGCTGATGTCGCGGGTGACCGATCGGCGCGAGTTGGGGTTGACGATGGGGGTGGCTCAGACCTTTGCCGGGATCGCGCGGGTCGTGGCGCCGCTGATGGCGACTACCGCCTTTCAGCGAACCGGTTCAGGCAGCCCGTTTCTGGTAGCCGGTGGCATTGTGGCCCTCGTCAGTATTCTGGCATTTCAGGTGCAGGCGCCGATGATCCCCCACCCGACCCCGGTCCCGAACGGTGGGCGTCAGTGAGCACTCCCGGCGAACTGGTGCAGCGCTACCCGTCCTCCCCCGACGAGCTCCACGCGATGCCATGGGAGACGCTGAGGGACTGGTACCAGGCTCTCGCCGCGGTCTCGCTCACCGCCGACAACAGTGCGGAGTGGCTGGCGGCCTGGTCCCGGCTTGAGTCGCTGATCTCGGAGGCGGCCTCCGCGGCGATGATTGCCTACACCTGTGATACCACCGACCCGGGCAAGGAGAAGATCCATCTCCGGTTTGCCGCCGAGGTGCTGCCCAAGGCGGAGGAACAGAGTGTCGGACTGGCCCGGAAGCTGGTCGAATCGGGGCTCACGGCACCCGGCATGGAAGCGGTCATGGCCCGGTTCCGGACCTCGATCGAACTCTTCCGGGAGGCGAACGTCCCGCTGTTCTCGGACCTTGAGGAGCTGGCATCGGGCTACCAGAAGATCACCGGCGCCATGACCGCCATCTGGGAGGGCCGTCCGGTGCCGCTCCCGCGCCTGGCGCCGTTCCTGCAAAGCCCGGATCGGGCGGTTCGCGAACGGGCTTATCGGGCCACCGTGGCTCCCTACCTCGCCTCCCGGGACGAGCTGGCCCAGCTGTTCGATCGGATGCGGGTCCAGCGTCAGCAGGTGGCCCGGAACGCCGGGTTCGCCAACTTCCGGGACTACGTCTTCCCGGCCAAGTTCCGGTTCGACTACACCCCCGACGATTGTCGCCGGTTTCACGACGCGGTGGAAGAAGCGGTGGTCCCCGCCGTGGTCCGGAGCCTTGAGGAGCGCCGCGCCCGGCTCGGCGTCGACCGGCTCAGGCCCTGGGATCTGGCGGTCAACCCGTACCGGCTGGACGCGGCGCGACCGTTCGAGGGAGCGGGCGAGCTGATCGACGGTGCCGCCCGGATCTTTGCCGATCTGGATGCGGGGTTTGCCGGCGACTTTCGCGTCATGATGGACGAGGGACTGCTCGATCTGGAGAGCCGCCACGGCAAGGCCCCAGGGGGGTACTGCGATACGCTGCATGTCCAGGGGCGACCCTTCATCTTCATGAACGCCTCCGGGGTCGTCGACGACATCATGACGTTGCTGCACGAGGCGGGGCATGCCTTCCACGCGTTCGCCTCCCATCGGCTCCCCCTCATCTGGCAACGGCACCCCGGGTCCGAGTCGGCCGAGCTGGCCTCCATGTCCATGGAGCTGCTGGCCGGCGGGCGGCTCGGTCGCCCGATCGGGGTATCTCGGGGAGGCCGACGCCCGGCGGGCCCTGCTCGACCGGCTGGAGGACGTGCTGGCCACCCTCTGTCACATCGCCTCCATCGATGCCTTCCAGCACTGGATCTATACCGACGATGCGGGTGCGGATTCGGGAGGCCCGGGATGCCGCCTGGCTGGACATTCGCGGGCGCTTTGAACCGGCCGTGGACTGGGAGGGTCTCGAGGCCGAGCGGGTGGGGCGGTGGTATCGCCAGCTCCACGTCTTCCTCTACCCGTTCTACTACATCGAGTACGGGATCGCCCAGTTGGGGGCATTGCAGGTCTGGCGGAACAGCCTGGCGGACCCGGCGGCGGCGGTGGCGGCCTATCGCGATTTCCTCGCCCTTGGCGCGACCCGGCCGCTTCCCGAGCTGTATCGGACCGCAGGGGCCGACCTGGTCTTCGATCCGGCCGGGATGGCCGAACTGGTGCAGCTGGTCGAGGAACAGACCGCCCTGCTCCGGGAGGGGCTGCCCGCACGGGAGGTTGCGCTCAGCTAGGGGAAGGCGCGAGATTGCTGGCCACACCACGGGGACACCCACGCGAGGTTCGGATGGCGAAGGAAGAGGGCATTGAGATGGAAGGGGTCGTGCAGGAGGTCCTTCCGGATCGGAACTACCGGATTCTGCTCGAGAACAACCACACCGTGCTGGCCTACGCGGCGGGCAAGATGAGCAAGTTCAAGATCCGGGTGCTGGAAGGCGATCGAGTCACCGTGGTGCTCTCACCGTACGATCTGACGCGGGGTCGGGTCGTCTATCGCCACAAGTAGGGCCGCCCGCTGAGGAAAGACAAAGGGGCCGCTCGTCGAGCGGCCCCTTCATGCTTCCAGACCAGACGGAACTCAGGCCTTGGTGACATTCTCGGCCGCCGGACCCTTGGCGCCCTGGACGATGTCGAATTCGACCCGGTCCCCTTCGGCGAGGGTCTTGAAGCCCTCCATGCTGATCGACGAGTGATGGACGAAGCAGTCCTTCTCGCCGCCTTCGGGGGTGATGAACCCGAACCCCTTCGCATCATTGAACCACTTGACGGTTCCGACCATTCGAGCCATTCCAACGCACTCCTTGTGACGGTACGCCCCCGGGCCGCTGCGGCCGGGAGGACTGGTAACCACGGACGGTCGTCAATATTGTATCCTGAACCCGCGGGCGTCAAGCGGTGCCGCGATCCCTCGGGGTCCGGCCCCGCCGGAAGAACCGGGAGGCCGCCCGCCCCCAGGACTCCTCATCGGCGTAGGGCAGTGGTTGGGCTTCGAACGCCAGGGCCTGCAGGAACTCCGCGGCCGAGGCATACCGATCCTCCGGGGCCGGACTGAGGGCACGATCGAGCACGGCCGGCAGAACCGGCCCCAGGTCGCTCCGTTCGGCACGGAGGTCCGGTCGCACGTTGGTCGTCTGTCGGGCCAGGATCTGTTCCACCGACTTGCCGTCAAACGGCGGTCGACCGAGCAGGGCGTAGGTGGCCACGACCGCGAGGCTGTACAAGTCCGAGCGCTGGTCCACCTGACCCCCGAGCAGCTGTTCCGGGGCCGCGAACTGGGGGGTGCCGCTGCGGCTGGTGGCCCCCCCGAAGTGCCCCTCACCGCGGAGCGCGATCGCCAGACCGAAATCGGTGATCTGGAGGCTCCCGTCCGGTTCCATCAGGAGGTTCTCCGGTTTGATGTCACGGTGTACCAGGCCGAGGCGATGGGCATCGGCCAGGGCGGAGAGGCTCTCCCGCAGCAGCCGGAGGACGCGTGCCTCACTGAGGGGACCGTCCCGTTCGACCAGCTGGGCGAGGTTGGGCCCCTCGACCAGTTCCATGGTGTACCAGACCAGTCCGTACCGCCCCCCGATGTCGTAGATGTCCACCACATGCGGGTGCTGCAGCCGGGCGGCCAGCTGGGCTTCACGGCGGAACCGCTCGACGACCCCGGGGTCCAGCGTCATCTGCGGATCGAGCATCTTGAGGGCCACCACCCGCTCCAGGTTGAGATCGCGGACCCGGTAGACGCGGCCGAACCCGCCTCGGCCCAGTTCGCCCAGGAGTTCGTAGTCGTCGCCCAGTGCCCGGCGGAGCTGTTTTTCCCAGACCGCCGGCAGGTCCTCACCCGCCTCTGGCCGAGCCGGGCTGATCAGGGTGGCGTGGCTGGCGACGTCGCCGGCTTCGGAGACGAAGTCCTGATACATCTCCCAGGCGGTGATATACCGGGCCCCCGGATTCGGTTGCAGCGCCCGTTGGAGAATCCGGTCGAACACCTGCGGCACATTCGGACGGATGGTGGTCGGGAGGATCAGTTCCTCGACCGACAGTGGCGGTTCGCGCCCGGTCAGGGCGAAGTAGATCACGGCGGCAGCGGTGTAGACATCCGCGGCCGGGTCGCCTGCCGCTCCGTCCCGCACCTCGGGGGCCATGAAGGCCTCGCCAGCCACCGATTCCTCCGGCGGGATCCAGGGCAGCACATAGCTGGAGTAGCGGAGATCGGTGAGGGTGCCGCGGCCGAGCGGCCCGACGATCAGGGAGGAAGGGAGCACCCGGCGGATCAGGATCCCCAGGGTGTGGGCATTCTCCATCGCGCCCAGCAGGGCCCGGGTCATGACATGGATGTGGGGAATGGGGCGCGGTTCGCGCGCCACCGCCTGATCCAGTCCCTCCCCGTCGAGCCAGTTGCCGATCCGCCAGACCAGCCCGCCACCTTCGCCCACGTCGTACAGATGGCGAATGGCCGGATGATCGAGCTGGGCCAGCGCCTCGGCCTCGCGGAGGAACCAGTCCCGCAGGGCGGCCGGTTCGCTCTCGCTGACCCGGAAACTGACCTTCCGGTTGAGTCGGTGGTCGGTGGCGAGATAGAGGGACCGGAAGGCCGACGCCGTCACCTGCCGTTCGATCCGGTATCGAGGATCGACCAGCCGCTGCAGCCGGTCGAGAAACTGGGTCACGCTTCGGTCACGTCCCGGACGAGGTCCCGGCCGCCACCCTTGGCGGCATAGAGTGCGGCGTCGGCGGAGGACAGAATCTCGGCGACCGTGGTCCCGTCGCGCGGGGCCTCGGCGAGGCCGACGCTCAGGGTCCCGTATCCGAACTCGGGGTGGGCCCGGCTGAACGACGCCAGCCCGGTCCGGAGCCGCTCGGCGAACACTCGAGCCTCGACCACCGAGGTCATTGGCAGAATGACCAGAAACTCATCGCCGCCGAGCCGCCCGGGAACGTCGAGCGCCCGGACGTGGCGCTGGAGCAGTTCGCCGATGTGGACCAGATACCGGTCGCCGGCAGCATGCCCCAGGGTGTCGTTGATCAGCTTGAACCGATCGAGGTCGATCAGGGCCACGGTGGTCTGGACCTGGTGCCGGGCGCTCCGGGACACCTCGGCCTCCAGCCGCTCCTCGATCGCCCGGCGATTCAACAGCCCCGTCAGCCCGTCGGTCGTCGCCGCGCTCCGCAACCGCTCGATCAACTCGGCGTTCTTGAGGGCGATCGCCGCGGCCAGCGCCAGGGTGCCGGCCAGCTCGGTTTCGGGCCGACCATAGGGCTTCTGATTGAGCCGGGGGCCGAGCATCATCAGCGCCAGCCGCTCTCCGCCGGCATCGAGCGGGACCACCAGTTCGGTGCCGGTCGGAATGAGCCGGGCGATGCCGACCTCCGCTCCCGTGGATACCGGACTGCCGGGCGGGAGCACCCGGTCCAGGGCCCGGCGCTCGAACCGGTCGAAGGTGACCCCTTCGGCGAGGGTGCGGCTCTTGGTCGGGACGTAGTCCTCGCCGTCGATCCGATACATGACCGCCCACCAGGCGAAGAACACCTCGGCCATGAAGTCGTGGACCAGCTGTTCGGTCTCCTCGGTCGAATGGACCGAGGACAGCAGTCGAACCACCTGACGCATGGCCCGGAGTTGAAAGGCCGCATCGTCCAGGGCCGCCTGCCGCTCCAGCAGGACACCTCTGATTTCCAGCGCGACACTCAATCCGAAACAGATCTGGGGCAGGGAATCCCGGACCTGCTCCACCGCGCCGGGAAGCACGTGGACCGTCAGTTCGGTCTCCCCGCTCCGGCAGTGGAACACCTGAACCGCCTCGCTGAACTCAACCGCGGCAGGCCCGACCCGACGGGCGCTGCCCTGAATGCCGACCGTCAGCCAGATGGCCTCGGTACCGTAGATCTGCACCAGGGTGCCGCGGCATCCGTCGTACAGGTCGGTTTCGCTGTGGGCTTGACGACAGGCCGCGGTGATGGCCCGGCTGATCTCGCTGGCGGGGACGGAGAGGGAACCGAAACTCATGGCCCCATTATAACAACGGGTGGAGGTTCGCGCCCCGGCGGCGCGCTCAGGGGATGCCGAGGTACTTGTGGGTCTGCAGCGAGAGGTGCCATCCAGGATGGGCCATGCAGTAGGCCACGGCGGACTCGGTGTTCCGGGCCCGTTCCGGCCCATCCATCGGTTGCAGGTAGAAGTGCCCGAAGTCGAGGTGGGCAAACCGCTCGGGCTCTGCCCCGGGCTGGGGGAACACCAGTTTGATCTCCTCGCCGCCCAGCACCACCAGGTCGGCCCCGGCTTTGGGGCTGACGCACAGCCAGTCGACCCCGGGCGGCGGAAGGATGGTGCCGTTGGTCTCGACGGCTACCTCGAAACCGATGGCGTGGAATGCCTCGCAGAGGGCCTCGTCGAGTTGGAGGAGCGGCTCCCCACCGGTGCAGACGACCAGCGGGCGCCCTGCGGGGACGCTGCCCGACGGCCACCGGGCGTACACCGCCACCGCCAACTCCCTGGCCGTCTCGAACCGACCTCCGCCGGTCCCATCGACGCCGACGAAGTCGGTGTCGCAGAACTGGCAGACCGCAGTGGCCCGTTCGGCCTCCCTGCCCGACCAGAGGTTGCATCCGGTGAACCGGCAGAATACGGCGGGGCGACCGCTGTTGGCGCCTTCCCCCTGGAGGGTGAAGAAGATCTCCTTGACGGCATACCCGCCCATCAGTCCGGGCCCCCAGTCTGATATCTCACCGGGTCGGCCATCCCGGCCTCGGCGAATCCTCTCAGTCGGAGGAGGCAGGCGTCACAGCTGCCGCAGGCCAATCCCGACGGCGAGGGGTCATAGCAGCTGTGGGTGATCCCGTAGTCCAGCCCCAGGGACATGCCGGCCCGGATGATGTCGCCTTTCGTCAGTTCGAGCAGCGGGGCATGGATCCGGAACCGGGCGCCCTCCACCCCCGCCCGGGTGGCGAGGTTGGCGAGCCGTTCGAACGCCGCCAGATACTCGGGTCGGCAATCCGGATACCCTGAGTAGTCAACCGCATTCACTCCGACGAACAGGTCGGTCGCCCCGATCACTTCGGCCAGTCCGAGGGCCAGCGACAGAAAGACGGTGTTGCGGGCCGGGACGTAGGTGACCGGGATGCCCTGGCCGATCTGGGCTGCCGAGCGGGCCCGGGGAACCGGGACCTCGGCGGTCAGGGCCGAGCCCCCGATGGCGCGCAGGTCGAGCGATACCACTCGATGGGAGGCCGCGCCGAGGGCGCTGGCGACCGTGGCGGCTGCCTCGAGTTCCCGCTCGTGTCGCTGGCCATACCGGAAGCTGACCGCGTGGGTCTCGAACCCCTGGGACCGGGCCATGGCGAGCACCGTGGCCGAATCGAGGCCGCCACTGAGCAGCACCACCGCCCGGCGGGTCGGGTCGCCCGGGTTCACGCGGAAGCCAGGAGCCGCGGGAGGGTCTCCGACAAGCTGCGGGTCGGCAAACTCGAACCCCAGCGCAGCCAGCCTGGCCGGGTGAACCCGGGTGCTGGCGAGCACGGCCTCCCGGGCGAGATCGCCGAGGACCAGCTCCAGCAGGACAGCTGGCACCCGGAACCGGGCGGGTCGCCGGAGGGCCGCGGCCAGTTCCCTGGTGAAGTCGGCATTTCGCACCGGGTGGGGAGCGGTGACGTTGAGCGGGCCGGCGAAACTCAGCGTCATCGATGGCCTGGTCGATGACCGAGACTGCGTCGGCCAGGGAAATCCAGCTCATCCACTGGTCTCCGCTGCCAAGGGGGCCGCCCAATCCCAGAGCGGAAGATGGGAAGCACTCGCGCCATGAGCCCGCCCCCGGCCCCGAGAATGACACCGAACCGGAGATGCACCAGCCGGACCCCGGCCGCGGCGGCGGGCGCAGCCGCGCGCTCCCAGTCGGACACCAGATCGGCCAGAAACCCGGACCCGCGCTCCGAGTCTTCCGTCAGGATCTCGTCGCCCCGGTGGCCGTAGATCCCGATCGCGGATGCCGTGATCAGGACCGCCGGCGGTTCCGGAAGTCGGGCCATGGTCTCGGCCAGCAGGGTCGTGCTCCCCACCCGACTCGCCACCAGCCGTTGGCGGCGATCGCGGGTCCAGGGCCCCGAGGTGAGGTTCTCACCGGCCAGGTGGACCACCGCGGTCACCCCGGCCAGGGCCTCGGGATCGAGGCGTCCCGCCGCAGGATCCCAGTGGGCCTCCCCAGGGAGAGCCGCGCGACGGACCAGGGGGCGGACCGGCACTCCGCGGGCCGCGAGCCGAGCCCGAACGGCCCGGCCGACGAACCCGGAGGCTCCGGTCAGCGCGACCATGAGCCAGGCCGCAGGTGGCGTTGCAGCAGGATCAGGTCGGTCAGGTTGTCGCTGGTGACCATGCCGACCACCCGCCGATCGTCGGTCACCACTGGAATGGCCTGGAGCCGCTGTCCCCGAAGCCGCTGCACCGCCTCATCGAACGGCGTGGCGGGTGTGAGTGGCACCAGGCTGACGGTCATCACCGTCTGGACCGAGGCATCCACCCCATGGCTGGCCAGACCCCGGACCAGGTCGTCCCGGGTCAGCAGTCCCTCGAGCCGGCCGTCGTTGTCGACCACCGGGAACTCCCGCTGTTCGGCGGCCAGCAGGAGGGCCGCCGCATCCCCCAGGGTGGCGTAGACCCGGAGGGTTCGCAGATCGGTGACCATCATCTCGGCTACGGTCATGCCGCGCCCCGCGGCCCGGGTCTCGACGGCGTTGGCCTCGGCCCCGGCCGCCAGATAGATGAAGCCGGCGATGATGAGCAGAATGAACGACGAACTCCACAACCCGATCCCCGCGAAGGCGAAGGCGAAGATCTGCCCGGTCCGGGCGGCGATCCGGGTGCCCCGCACCATCCCGATCCGGGAGGCGAGGAGGGCCCGGAGGACCCGCCCGCCGTCCATCGGGAAGGCGGGGATCAGGTTGAACGCCAGGAGGAAGACATTGACCTGAAACAGGGACGGGAGCAGCCGGATCCGGCCCGGATCGAAGCTCAGCAGGCTCCCGCCCGTGTCGAAGGCCCGCATGACCCCCCAGAGCCCAACGGCGATCAGCAGGGTGACGAGGGGCCCGGCCAGGGCCACCAGCAGCTCCTGCCGGGGCTCCTCGGGCATCCGCTCCAGCCGGGCCACCCCGCCGATCGGGGAGAGCAGGACGTCGGGGGTCCGGATGCCGAAGCGCCGGGCCATGGCGATGTGGCCGAACTCGTGGAGCAGGATGCAGAGGAAGACGAGCAGCAGGAAGATGACGCTGGCCCGGGCCGCCTCGAGCCCGTCACTCTGCCAGGCGCCGTAGCCGTACCAGCCCACCAGGAGCAGGAAAGTCAGGTGGATCCGAATCTCGGTGCCGGCGATGGTGGCCAGGCGGAAGGACCAGGTCATGGGGGAAAGCTAATCCCGCCCGCTGTCGCGCACCCGCCCGTCCGATTACGTTTGTGCCCTCGACCGAACGCCGGAGCCGACGATCAACCCGACGACCTGGTCCGCGAAAGACGCGGAAAAGCTGTACCACATGCCCGGCTGGGGCCTCGGCTTCTTCCGGATCAACGCCGAGGGCCACGTCTCGGTCCATCCCGATCGGAAGCCTGGTTCGGGTCTGGATCTCTACCAGCTGGCGCTTGACCTCAACGCCCAGGGTGTCGGCCTTCCGCTGCTGATCCGGTTCTCCGACATCCTCAAGTCCCGGATTCACGACCTCAACGCCGACTTCCAGCGCGCGATCCAGGAGTTCGGGTATCAGGGGTCCTACCAGGTCGTCTACCCGATCAAGGTCAATCAGCAACGGCATGTCGTCGAGGAGATCGTCGAGTTCGGGCGAGAGGTGAATGTCGGCCTCGAGTGCGGCAGCAAGGCCGAACTGCAGGCGGTGCTCGGACTGACCGACCGGAGCGATCATGTCATCGTCTGCAACGGTTACAAGGACGAGGAGTTCATCCGGCTGGCTCTGATGGGTCAGCGGCTCGGGCATCGGGTGTTCATCGTGCTGGAACGCCTGGCCGAGTTCGAGATCCTCCATCGGATCGCTCTCGAACTGGGCGTGATCCCCACGATCGGGGTCCGGATCAAGCTGGCGACCCAGGGGGCCGGTCGCTGGGCCAAGAGCGGTGGGGAGAACTCGAAATTCGGGCTGGGCAGTTCGCAGCTGTTGCAGCTGCTGGACCGGTTGCAGGAGGTCGGCGCGGTGGACTGGCTCCGGCTGATCCACTTCCACCTCGGCAGCCAGATCACCGACATCCGGTTCGTCAAGGCGGGGCTCGAGGAGATCGGCCGGTTCTACGTCGAGATTCGCCGGCTCGGGTTCGACGTGACCCACGTCGACATCGGGGGCGGGCTCGGGGTGGACTACGAAGGTTCCCGGACGACCCGACCCGCCAGCATGAACTACACCACCCGGGAGTATGCCAGCGACGTGGTGTACGTGCTGGGGTCGATCTGTCAGCGGGAGGACATCCCGATGCCGGATCTCATCTCCGAGTCGGGGCGGGCGCTGACCGCCCACCACTCGCTGCTGCTCCTCAACGTGACCGATGTGGAATCGCAGAACGATCCGGCCATTCCGGTGCTGGGGGACGACCCGCCGCCGGTGCTCAAGGAGATGGTCGAGAACTTCGGGGCCCAGGCTCCGGAGCGGGCCGAGGAGATGTTCCACGACGCCGTCTTCGCCAAGGAGCGGGTGCCCGAGCTGTTCGCCAGCAACGCGATCACGCTCCGGGAACGGGCCGACATCGAACAGATGTACCTGGCGACCATGAACGCGCTGGCCCGGCTGGCGGAGCAGGGCGAACTGCACAGCCCGGAGATCCTCAGTCACCTGGAAACCACGCTGGTCGACCGCTACTTCCTCAACTTCAGCGTCTTCCAGTCGTTGCCGGACAACTGGGCCATCGATCAGACCTTTCCAATCATGCCGGTCCACCGGCTCAACGAGGCCCCGACCCGGCGGGCCACCCTGCAGGACATGACCTGTGACTCCGACGGGGTGATCGACCGGTTCGCCGGGGGGCGGCGGGGCAAGCCGTGTCTCGAAGTGCATGCGGTCACTCCGGGGCAGCCGTACATCCTGGGGATCTTCCTGACCGGGGCGTATCAGGAAATCCTGGGAGACCTGCACAATCTGTTCGGCGATACCAACGCGGTGCACGTCCGGATTGTCGAGGGGGGTGGCTACGAAATCAGTGACCTGGTCCGCGGCGACACCGTGACCGAGGTGCTCAACTACGTCCAGTTCCTGCCGTCCGATCTGCTCGCCAACTTCCGGCGCAAGGTCGGAGCGGCCCCTGGCCTTCCGCGCGAACTGGCCAACGCCTTCATCGCGGACTATGTCGAGGGACTCGAGGGCTACACCTACCTTGAGGGAGACGTCTCCGTCGCCTGAGGCCGTCCCCATGAGGTCGACGCACGCCCTCACTTTTGTCCTGATCACGGTCCTGATCGATACCATCGGTCTGGGGATCGTGATTCCCGTCCTGCCAGAACTGGTGATGCACCTGACCGGGGAGGATCTCAGTGCCGCCTCCCGCTGGGGTGGCTGGCTGGCCTTTGCCTATGCCAGCATGCAGGTGGTCTTTGCCCCGATCATCGGAGGGCTGAGCGACCGGTACGGTCGCCGGCCGGTGCTGCTGGCCTCGCTGACCGCCTTCGGGCTCGACTACCTGCTGATGGGGTGGGCCCCGACCCTGGGATGGCTCTTTCTGGGCCGGATGGTGGCCGGGATGACCGGCGCCTCCTATGTCACCGCCAGCGCCTACGTGGCCGACGTCACGACTCCCGACCGGCGGAGCCAGAGTTTCGGACTGGTCGGTGCCATGTTCGGGATGGGGTTCATCGTCGGCCCCGCGCTCGGTGGATTCCTCGGGGCCCTGGGGACCCGGGCCCCGTTCTTCGCCGCCGCCGGCCTGGCGCTGGTCAACGTCATGTACGGCGCGCTGGTCCTTCCCGAGTCGCTCCCCAAGGAACACCGGCGCCCATTCAGTCTCCGGGGGTCCAACCCGTTCGCCGCGATGTACCACCTGCGCCGGCTGCCGGCGGTGCTGGGACTGGCGATCGCCTTCTTTGCCTGGCAGCTGGCCCATCAGGTGCTGCCCAGCACCTGGTCGTACTACACCATGTTCCGGTTTCAGTGGACCGAGCAGGCGGTGGGCCTGTCGCTCGCTGCGGTCGGCGTCTCGATGATCATCGTGCAGGGCGGGCTGACCCGGGTCCTGATTCCCCGGATGGGACAGCTCCGGGCCGCGCTGATGGGTCTCGGCCTGGGCGGGCTGTGCTATCTGGGGTACGGGTTGGCGACCCAGGGGTGGATGATGTACGTCTGGATGGTGGTCGGTGCCCTGGGCGGGCTGGTCTACCCGTCCCTCAACGGGATGATCTCCACCATGGTTCCCCCCAACGAACAGGGCGCCATCCAGGGCGCCCTGTCGAGTCTGGCCGGGCTTTCGGCGGTGCTGGGGCCGCCATTCATGACCCAGCTGTTCGGCTACTTCACCTCGGAGCGGGCCCCGTTCCGGCTCCCGGGCGCGTCGTTCCTGGCCGCGGCCCTGCTGGCCTGGGTCGCCCTGGGGCTGGTCCGGCGGGCGCGGGCGGGCGCGCCCGCCGGCTAGCCCCGCTGGGCCAGCGGAACGAACGGCCGCTCGTCAGGGCCGATAAAGACCTGCCGGGGGCGGGCGATCTTCTGCTCCTTGTCACCCAGCATTTCCTCCCACTGGGCCAGCCACCCGGGCAGCCGTCCGATCGCGAACAGGACGGTGAAGTAGTCGGTCGGATACCCCATGGCCTGGTAGATCAGCCCGGAGTAGAAGTCGACGTTGGGGTAGAGCCGCCGCGACACGAAATAGTCGTCCTCCAGCGCGATCCGCTCCAGCTCGAGGGCAATCTCCAGTTTCGGATTCAGGCCCGTCTGGGCAAAGACTTCATCGGCGGTCCGCTTGATCAGCTTGGCCCGCGGGTCGTAGGACTTGTAGACCCGGTGGCCGAAGCCCATCAGCCGCCCGCCACCCGCCTTGACACTCTCGATGAACCTGGGCACGTCCCGCTTGGAGGGGATCTCGTCCAGCATCTGGAGGACGGCCTCGTTGGCCCCTCCGTGGAGCGGTCCGTACAGCGCCGCGATCCCCGCCGAGACGGCGGAAAACGGATCGACGTGGGAGCTGCCGACCGAGCGGACCGCGCTGGTGGAGCAGTTCTGCTCATGGTCCGCATGCAGGATCAACAGAATCTCGAGGGCCCGCTGCAGCACCGGATTCGGCTCGTGCTTGCCACCGATGCTGAAGGTCATGTTCACGAAATTGGAGATGTAGCCGAGGTCGTTCCGGGGGAACTCGTACGGCAGTCCCCGCGAGTGGCGGAAGGCGAAGGCGGCCAGGGTCGGGAGCTTGGCCATCAGCCGGATCCGCTGGACGAACCGGTTGGCCGGATCGTCGATGTGCTTGGCGTCGGGGTAGAACGTCGACATGGCCCCCACCGTTCCCAGCAGCATCCCCATCGGGTGCGCGTCGTACCGGAACCCTTCGAGGAACTTGATCACGTTGGTGTGGACATAGGTGTGATACCGGATGTCGTCGGTCCACTTCGCCAACTGGGCCGCGTTGGGCAGCTCGCCCTCCGCCAGCAGGTAGGCGACTTCCAGGAAGCTGGCGTCCTCGGCCAGTTGCTCGATCGGGTACCCGCGATAGCGCAGGATGCCCTTGTCGCCATCGATGAAGGTGATGGCACTCCGGCACGAAGCCGTGTTCAGATAGGCCGGATCGTAGGTCATCAGGCCGAAGTCGTCGTCCGACGTCTTGATCTTGCGGAGGTCAATGGCGCGGATGGTGCCGTCGGTGACCGGAACGTCGTAGGACTTGCCGGTCCGATTGTCGGTGATGGAGAGCGTATTGCTTGACACGGTGGCCCTGTTGGAAAGAGCGGGGAGAGTTGGAGGAACCGGTCGATCCCCTCTAAAATAATCGATTCCCCCGTCGAATGTGAGCCGCCGATGGCCCGCTCTACCCTCACCACCGTCGACCGTGCCCGAGGGCTCTTCCTCGGTCTGGCGGCGGGCCATGCCCTGGGACTCGATTCGAGGTCGGGCCCGGTTTCCCGCTCGGAGGGAGCCGGCGGCCCCCGGTCGATTCGGCGGCAGGATACCCCGGAGTCGCCCTGGGGGGCCCACGTCGCCCTGGCGATCGGGGTGGCGGAAGAACTGCTGGAGGTGGAGGTGGATCTGCGGCGATTGACCGGGCGGTGGATCGCCTGGTGGCGGAGAGACGGGCGGAGTCTCGATCCCGAAACCATCACGGCGCTGGATCACCTGGCCCGGCACGATGCGCCGTTGCCCGATCAGGCCCCGGGGCCCGGCATTGGCTGGGTTGCCCGGGCGCTGCCGATTGCGCTCGCGGCCTGGCAGCAGCCGCGCAACCTGGTCAGTGGGACCTACCACACCATCCGGCTGGCCACCCCGGACACCGAGGTGGCCTGGGCGGCCGTGGCACTCAATGTCACCGTGGGGCAGTTCCTGGAAGGGAGGCAGGACTTCCTGCCCGACGTCATCGAGGCGCTCAAGGCCAACGACGCCTCTCCCGGGCTGCTGGGACTTCTGCGGCGGATACCCTTCATCGGTCCCGACGAGTGGCAGCCCCGGGAGGCCCATCCCGCCTCGGCCTGCGCCGAGCAGGTGCTCTGGCTCGCCTACCACGACCCGAACCTCGAACGAGCGGTCCTGCGGGCGGTTGATCAGCCGATCGTGGGGGAGACGCTGGGTGCGGCGGTGGGCGCGGTCCTGGGGGCGCGGGACGGGGAAGGGGCGGTGCCGGCCGGGTGGGTCGCGGCCCTGCCCGATCCGGAGACCCTCCGGACGCTGGCCAAGCGGCTGGTGGCGGCGCGGACGCCGCTATGAGGTCGGGAGACTGACGGTCGCGGTGGTTTCGAATCCGCCCCGGACGTTGTACACCGTGCGGACCGTCAGCCGCTTCGGCGCGAGGGCCTTCCACAGGTCCTCGGCCAGCCGGGCGGTGGCGTGCTCCTGGTAGATCCCGACGTTCCGATAGCTCAGGATGTAGTACTTCAGGCTCTTGAGTTCGACGCAGCGGTCGGACGGCACGTAGCTGATGGTCAGCATCGCGTAGTCGGGGAGCCCGCTGAACGGGCACACGGCGCTGAACTCCCCCGTCTCGGTCACGATCTCCTGGACGGGGCCCTGGTAGGGAAAGGTCTCCAGCACCGAAACGTCAATCGCCTCGGGGCCCTCGAACGGGATAGTGCGTCCTTCAGCGCCGGGCATTCTCCAAATCTAGCCCGCCCGGGCTGACTTCACGACTGCCAGCCCGCGATCCCTTCCTCGAGCCACCGATGCTTGCCGTCGAGCACCCGACGGGCCGCCCGGTAGGTGGCGTCGTCGTCATTCCGGAAGACACTCCGGAACAGCGACCAGACCTTCCGCCGGCTGTGCCGGGCAAAGACGTCCGCCAGTTCGATCGGGCCCCGGTTGGAGGGATCCTTCCGCACCAGGGCCGTGGCCTGGGCGCACACTGCGCTGATCGCCAGCAGTTCCGCCCCGACATCCACCAGCCGGAACAGGACCGACTGCTTCTTCTCCAGCTTGGGGCCGAACCGGACCATGGCATGGAACAGGGAACGGGCCAGCTTCCGGGAAGCCCGGTTGACGAACCGGAGGTGCCCCGCCAGCGGACCGAACTCGGCATACCGGGGCCACAGCCCCCAGCCGAACCACTGCTTCGGATACCACCAGGCATAGAACGCCGCCGACTTGAAGAGGGCGGCCAGCTTCTTCCCGGCCGGCGCCTTCGGGTTGATGAGGTCGCCCGCCACCTTGAGATGGGTGTCCACCGCTTCGCGGGCGATGAACAGGCGCATGATCTCGCTCGACCCCTCGAAGATCCGGTTGATCCGCATGTCCCGCATCATCCGCTCGACCGGATCCGGAGTCTCGCCCCGGGAGCGGAGGCTGTCGGCAGTCTCGTAGCCGCGGCCTCCCTTGATCTGGAGCAGGTCGTCGGTGATTCGCCAGCCGACTTCGGTGTTCCACAGCTTGGCGATCGCCGCCTCCAGCCGGATGTCTGCCTTGGGCCGGTCCGCCAGGAGGCTTCCCAGATCCGCCACGGCCTGCATCGCGAAGGTGTCCGCCGCCATCTTGCCGATCAACTGGGCAATGGCGTCATGCTTGCCCACCGCCTGGCCCCACTGCACTCGCTGGGAGGCGAACTTCCGGGCGATTTCCACCGCCCGCTTGGCCCCCGCCGTGCAACCGGCCGGGATGGTGAGCCGACCGGTGTTGAGGGTGATCAGCGCCAGTTTGAGGCCTTTCCCCTCACCCCACAGGACGTTCTCCACCGGCACTCTCACGTTGGTGAACCGCAGAATCCCGTTCTGCATCCCCTTGAGCCCCATGAAGTCGAGTCGGCTCCCCACTTCCACCCCGGGCCAGTCGGCCTCGACGATGAACGCGGTAATGCTCTTGGGGCCGGTTCGGGCCATGACCACCATGACCTCGGCAATTGGCCCGTTGGTGCACCAGAGCTTCTGGCCGTTCAGGAGATAGTGGGTGCCGTCGGCGCTCAGTTCGGCCTTGGTGACCAGGCCCGCCGGATCGGAGCCGACCTGGTCCTCCGTCAGCGCGAACGCCGAGATGGCACCCTTGGCGATCCGGGGGAGGTACTTCTTCTTCTGGGCCTCGGTGCCGAACAGTTTGACCGGCACCGGCACCCCGATACTCTGGCTGGCCGAGAGCAGTGCCGTCAGTCCGCCGTCCACGCTGGTCACCAGAGACATCGCCCTGGTGTACATCAACTGACTCAGGCCGAGCCCGCCGTACTGCTCATCCACCTTGATCCCGAAGGCACCCATTGCCTTGAGCTCCTCGACCAGGGCATCGGGGACCTGGCGGTCGCGATCAATCTGGTCGCCGTCGACCTTTTCCAGCATGAACTTCTCAAGCCTGGTCAGGAACGGCCTGGCTTTGGCCAGGTCTTCCGCGGTCGGCTCGGGGAAGGGGTGGATCAGGTCGAGCCGGAGGCTCCCTTCGAACAGCTCCTTCACGAAGCTGTCGGCCCATTCCGTTTCCCGGGCGGCCTCGGCGACTTCCCGGGCCTCCGCCTCGGTCACCGCGGGCGGCTGCGCGTCGATGCGGGGGCGTGGTTCGGTCAGCGTGTCAGACATGGGAACTCCCGGTATCGGATGGGGATGAAGCGGAGGCGAGCCGTCCGGCCACCCCGTTGAGCATCAGGTCGACAATGTGACGCTTGCGGGCCTCGGCGAAGCCGGGAGACCGGGCGTCGAGCCCGAGCGAGTTGATCATCGTGTCCGCATGGACCAACGGAAACCAGCAGAGGGCCACCATGGAGATCAGCAGGTGGGCCGCTTCTTCCGAACGCCCGGCGTCCAAGCCCAGCTCTTCGACGATCGCCGCCAAGGCGGCCTGGCCAGTGGCGACCCCGAGGCCCGGCCCCTCCCACGGGGGACCGTCACCCAGGGCCTCCCGCTCCATGAGGCGGACGAAGGTCGGGCGAGCGGCGAGGAAATCGAAATAATCGCGGATCACGCCGGCCAGAATGACCTCCGGCCGTTCCTGGCTGGCCAGGGCCCGGTCGCGGCCCCGGAGGACCGCCTCCCGGGCCTCCGAAAAGCAGCGGTCGAGGACCGCCCGATAGAGATCGGCCTTGGCGCCGAAGAAATACCCGGGGGTCGCTCGGGAGAGCCCAGAGTGGTTGCCCACTTCGGTCAGGCTGGTGGTGTCGTACCCCCGTTCTGCGAACAGCGACTCGGCGGCGTCAAGAATCTGCTCTCGGCTACGCGAGGCGTTCCGCTCCCGATCTGTTCCCGCGAAGGAAGTGGCCATTTCAGTCCTTGCTTGTCGTATAGCAAGTTACAGATCCCCCGCCGACCTGTCAACGGTCGGCCCGGGGCAGGGCTTTGCTACGGGCGGCCGGCCCCTGCCATCAGGGGCCGCCCTCCCTAGAATTCCTGGATGCCCTCCCGGATTCTCCTCGCCGACTGTGACGCGATGTTCTGCGCGGTGGCCCGCCTGGAGGACCCGGAGGGCGCCGGCCGGGCCGCCATTCTCGTGGTCGGGGGGAGCCGAGGCTCCCGCGGCGTGGTCACCTCCGCCTCCTACGAGGCACGAGTCTACGGGATCCGGGCCGGCCTGCCGATTCGAACCGCCGAACGGCTCTGCCCGACAGCCGAGTTCGTGCCGGTACCCCGGGATGCGGTTCGCCAGAAGAGCCGCGAGGCCCGGGCAGTGCTCGAGGAGTGGTCCCCGGTCGTGGAGCCCGCGAGTATCGACGAGTTCTATCTTGGGATGGACGGCACCGAGGCGCTGTACCGACACGAGCCCCTCGCCGCAACGGCCGCCCGGATCCGGGCCGATCTGCTCACCCGTACCGGCTTGGCGCTCTCCTTCGGGGGTGGCACCAACCGGCTCATTGCCAAGCTCGCCGTCTCCCGGGCCAAGCCCAGGCCTGGCTCGGAAGGCACCGGCGTGCATGTCGTTCCGGCCGGTTCCGAGGCCGAGTTCGTGGCGGGGCTCGAATTGGCGGACATACCGGGGGTCGGTCCTAGGCTGGCGGACAACCTCCGGAAACGGGGCCTGGTCGGGGTACGGGATGCTCTCCCGATGGCGGTGCGGGACCTGGAACTCTGGCTCGGCACCCGAACCGGACGGTGGCTTTTCGACCGGATCCGGGGCCGCGGCAGCGCGGAGGTACGGGGGCGGACCGAGCCCAAGTCGGTCAGCAGGGAGACCACCTTCGAAAGCGATCTGGCCGGGGATGACGAACTCGACCGGGTCCTGGTCGGTCTTACTCACACGGTCTGTCGGGATCTGCGGAACGCCGGTCTTGAGGCCCGGACAATCACCTTGAAACTGCGGGACCACGACTTCCGCACCCGCAACGCCTCCCGGACCCTCGATGCTCCCGTCACCACCGATCAGGGCGTCCTGCCGGTGGCGAGAGAACTCCTCCAGCGGCTCCGGGCCGCTCGTCGGGTACCCGCCCGCCTCCTGGGCGTCGGTTTCTCCCAGCTCTCGGCCCGAGGTGGGGCCGGCCAGACGAGCCTGTTCGGGGAACCGACGGGGCATGAGACGGGAAGGGACCGTCAGTTGGCTGAGACCATGGACCGCATCCAGCAGCGGTTTGGTACCGGGGCGATCGGCCCAGGCCGACTGGTGGAGCCGGAGGGCTAGAACACATGGATGGCGGTGGCCTTGAGGCCCACCGCCAGCCGGTCGCCGATCTGAATCCGCTGCTCCTCCAGGGTCGCCGTGGTGATCGAAGCGAAGATGATGGCCTCCCCGACTCCGAGGTGGAGGGTCGCCACCGGCCCCAACCGCTCCAGGTGCCTGACCCGCGCCTCGAACCGATTGCGGGGCGGTCCGGGGTGACTTGTTCGGGAGACCAGCACATCCTCCGGTCGTATCAGGATGTGCCCCTCACCCTCGCGTTCGGAGACCACCTCCAGCTCGAGGTCCGCCGTCACGAAACGGGCCGCGAAAGCCCCCGCCCCGTCGCCCGAAGGTCCAAGCCGTTCGAATCGTCCCTTGAGCACCGAGCCAGCGGCCAGGAACTCAGCGACGAAGGGCGACTCCGGATAGCGGAACACCTGCTCCGGCGGGCCGCTCTGGACGATGCCATCCGCCGAGAGTACCGCGACCAGGTCCCCCAGCCTGAGCGCATCATCCACATCGTGGGTGACATGGAGCGTGGTGATCCCCTCGTGTTCCCGGATCTCGCGCAGGGTCCGGCGGAGGACCCGGCGAAGCGCCGGATCGACCGCCGCGAACGGCTCATCGAGCAACAGGATGCGGGGCCTGGGGGCGAGGGCCCGGGCCAGGGCCACCCGCTGCTGTTCCCCGCCGCTCAGGCCCCGCACTCCTCGATCGAGCAGCGGCCCAATCCCCAGCAGCTCGGCCAGGGCATCCACCCGGGTCCTGATGGCGATCGCATCCATCCCGGTACGACCCAGGCCGTACGCCACGTTGTCCCGGACGGAGTAGTGCGGGAAGAGGTGGTAGGCCTGATAGACGAATCCGATCCCGCGCTCCTCCGGCGGAATCCGGGTCACGTCCCGGCCGTCGAGCACGATTCGGCCGGCGGTGGGCCGGACGTGGCCGGCGATGGCCTCCAGCAGGGTGGTCTTTCCCGATCCGGTGGGGCCGATGATGAGGCCATGCCCGCCGGTCGGCAATTCGAGCGAAACCCCCGACAACCGGAAGTCACCGACCTGAAGGGCGAGGCCCTCGATCCGGATCATCCTAGTCCATCCGCCGTGGCTCGACGATGCGGAGCAGGAGGAAGACGCCCAGGGCCACGAGCAGCAGCAGCGCCGCCGCCGGGACGGCCGCCGGCAGCCCTCCCAGGGTGAACCGGTCGTAGATCAGTACGCTCGCCACCTGCGGATGGTAGGTGAGGATCACAATCGCCCCGAATTCGGAGACGCTGCGGCCCCAGGCCAGCAACCCGCCCGCGAGGATGCCGCGGCCGGCCAACGGAAGCGAGATCCGGCGAAAGGCGGTCCAGGGGGTATCACCCAGAGTCCGGGCCACCCGCTCCAGCTTGGGATCCACCGAGGCGAAGGCCTCCCGGGCCCCGCTCACCACCAGTGGCGCCGAGACAAACAGCATGGCCGCGACGATCCCTGGCACATGACTCACGACATCCAGCCCGATGGCCGCCAGGGCCCCGCCGACGGTGGAGTGGCGGCCCAGGAAGAGCAGCAGGGCGATCCCGGCCACCGGATGAGGAATGACGACGGGAAGTTCCAGCACCCCGCCGAGGAAGCGGCTGCCCGGGAACCTGGTCCGCGCCAGGGCGTAACCCAGCGGCAGACCGAGGACGACGGCGAGCAGCGTGGCGGCGCTGGCCGTGAGCACCGTGAGGACGATGGCATCGCGGACTTCGGCGTCGAGGACGGCGTTGGCCAACTCTGCTGGGGGGGCCTCCCAGAGGAGCCGGACCAGGGGGCCGACCACCAGCAGGACCAGGGCGCCGCCGAAGAGCGCCCCGCCGATCCGGGCCATCGAAAACCGAGGAGACACGCGCCAAAGATGGTGCCGGGAGCCGGGTTGGGGCCACCCGGGGGTGCATGGCGGCCGGGTGTTGCGTATTCTCATCAGGGCGTTCAGCCGAACCCCGGCCAGGGATTTCTGGCCTTCGGACTACAGTTTTCGACAGGAGATGACGATGGGACTTTCCAGAGGCCTCGAGCGGGCCATGAACGATCAGGTGACCAAGGAGTTTCAGGCCGCCTACCTCTACCTGGCCATGGCGGCCTGGTGCGAGGAGCGGAATTTCGAGGGATTCGGCAAGTGGATGCGGATCCAGGCCCGGGAGGAGTCGGGCCATGCCATGAGGCTCTTCGAGTTCGTCCTGGACCGCGGTGGTCACATCGAGTTGGGACCACTGACGCAGCCCAAGGCGGCTTGGAAGACGCCGCTCGCGGTGTTCGATGCGGCGGCCAAGCACGAAGCCGCCGTCTCGGCGTCGATCCGGTCGATCTACGAGCAGGCCGGAAAGGAAAAGGACCACTCCTGCCAGATCATGCTGCAGTGGTTCATCACCGAGCAGGTCGAGGAAGAGAAGACCAGTACCACCATCGTCGAGCGACTTCGACTGGTGGCAGACAATCCGGCGGCGCTGATGATGCTCGACAGCCAGCTGGGCGCCCGGACTGGAGAGTAGGCCGGTGCGGGTCGGGTTCATCGGCCTGGGAGCGATCGGCGCCCCGATTGCAGTGCGGCTGGCGGAGTTCCACGAGGTGGCGGTGTGGAACCGGACCCCGAATCGGGCGCTCGCCCTGGCGCGCACCCGCGGGGTCACCGCCGTGGGCACGCCCGCCGCGGTGGCCAAGGGAGCGGCCATCGTCTTCACCTGTCTCCCGAATTCGCCGGAGCTCGAAGAGGTGCTCGACGGTCCGGAGGGTCTGGCGGCGGGACTCGAGCCCGGAGCCCTGCTGGTCGACCTGACGTCGGGGATTCCCGACCGGTCACGGATCATCGCGGAGCGGTTGGCCGGTCAGGGGGTTGATTTCCTCGATGCCCCGGTCAGCGGAGGGACGGCCGGGGCCGAGGCGGGGATCCTCACGGTGATGGTGGGGGGGAGCGAGCAGGGGTTTGCCCGGGCGGAACCGGTCCTTCAGGCCTTCGGTCGGCGGATCGTGCATGTGGGTCCGGTCGGCGCCGGCCACGCCCTCAAGGCGGTGCACAACGCCCTGATCGCGGTGCACCTGGCCGCCCTCGGAGAAGGGCTCACCGCCCTGGCGCGGGCCGGAGTCGCCCCGGCCACGGCGCTGGCAGTGATCAACGCGGCAAACGGACGCTCATTCGTGAGTGAGCAGTTGTTCCCGGAACGGGTATTGACCGGGCGGTGGCCGAGGACCTTCCGGTTGGCGCTCCTCGACAAGGACGTCGGGATTGCGAAGGGGTTGACCGAGGCGCTGCAGCTGGAGGCGCCGGTGATCGGTCTGGTGAGCGAGCTGCTGCACCAGGGCCGGGAGACATTGGGCGAGGAGGTCGACCACGTGGAGTGGATCAAACTGTACGAACAACGCGCCGGAGTGGAGCTGCGGGGATGAGCGACTGGGGCAGCATGGGCCGGGTCACCACGGTGATGACCATGAGCGATGGCGAGGTGGTGCCCGGGTATCTCCATGTGCTCGGGGCGGTGCCCTACCGAGCCGGTCCTGAGACCGCCCTGGAGATGCTCAACCGGCCGGAGGGCTTCTTCGCCATGACGTTCGATGGGCCCGGGGTCCTGATCCTCTCCAAGGCCCAGATAGTCATGGCGGTCTGCCCGATTGAGGCGCCCGAGGCGCCGGATACCTCTGATGAGGAGGACGCGGAAGCCAGGGGCACTCCGATGCGGATGGGCGTCCGACTCACCACCGGTGAGGAGCTCGAGGGCGAGGTCCGGGCCGAACTGCCTTCCATCCGGGCGCGCCCGATCGACTACCTCAACGCCACCGGGCCATTCTTCGAACTCCGGACCGATGGGGCGCAACGCTTCATCAACCGGGCCTACGTGCGGGCTGTGCGCCCGCTGGACTGATCGAGGACTATCGTGGCACGACTTGACCGCTTCCTGGAAGCCGCCCTGGCACATGGTGGCCAGCAGATCCGACTGACGGCCGGACAGCCGGTCCGGATGGTGGTGGGCAACAGCCTGCGTCCGCTCAGCAAGTCACCTCTCGACGAAGCCCAGGTGGCCGGACTGATCAAGGAACTGGCCCCGGCAGACATGGTGCCGCTCCTGGGACCCACGGCGCGGCTCTCCTTCTCCTACGCGTCGAGCGTGGGGGGGGTCGAGGTGGAACTGGCCCCCGAGGGTGGCCGGACCGCGGCGGTGCTCAAGTTCAAGAACGGGAAGCCCTCCGCCTTGAGCGGCCCGCCGGAAGCGGAACGGGAGCCGGCCCGGGAGGAAATGGAGAAGCTGCTCCGTCTGCTGATTGAGCGGGAGGCGTCCGACCTGCACCTGCGGGTCGGTGAACCGCCCGTTCTGCGGCGAGATGGCGAGCTGGTCCGGCAGTCCACCGATCCGCTGGCAGCCGCTCAGCTCGAGCGGCTGCTCTGGTCGATCATGCCGGAGTCGACCTGGCAGGAATGGCGCCGCCGCAATGACGTGGACTGGGCCTGCGAGATTCCGGGAGTGGCCCGGTTCCGGGGGAACGCCGGCCGGGACCGCAACGGGGTCATGGCTGTGTTCCGCCGGATCTCCAGTGCCATCCCTACCGTCGAGGACCTGGGGCTCAGCCGGGAAGTCCAGCAGCTCTGCGCCCTGACCAAGGGCCTGGTGCTGGTGACCGGCCCCACCGGATCGGGGAAGAGCACCACCCTGGCGGCCATGGTGGATCTGGTCAACCAGACCCGGAACGATCACATCCTCACGATCGAGGACCCGATCGAGTTTGTCCATGTCGGGAAGCAGGCGCTGGTCACCCAGCGGGAAGTCGGGGATCACACCGAGAGCTTCGGGTCAGCCCTCCGCGCCGCCCTGCGGGAGGACCCCGACGTCGTCCTGGTGGGGGAACTGCGCGATCTGGAGACCATCACGATCGCCCTGGAGACGGCCGAGACCGGGCACTTGGTGTTCGGAACGCTTCATACCACCACCGCCGCCGGCTCCGTGGACCGGATCATCGACCAGTTCCCGGTCGGCCAACAGCCCCAGATCCGGATCATGCTGGCCGAGTGCCTCCGGGGCGTGGTGGCCCAGGTCCTCTGCCGGCGGCAGGGCGGCGGTCGCGTGGCGGCCCGGGAGATTCTGATTGCCACGCCCTCGGTGACCAATCTGATCCGGGAGGGAAAGACCTTCCAGATTCCCTCCGTCATGCAGACCAGCCGGAAGGCCGGCATGGTCACCATGAACGACGCGCTGCTCAAGCTGGTGGATGCCGGTCAGGTGGATCCCGAGGAAGCCTATCTCAGGGCCACCGACAAGGCGGGACTGCGGCTCGCGCTACAGTCCCGCGGGCATTCGACCGAGGTTCCGGCCTAGAGTGCAGCCGGCCCCGATCCTGGTGCTGGTGGAGCCCCAGGACCTGGTGAACATCGCGACCGCCATCCGGGTGGCCAAGAACTTCGCCATCACCCAGGTCCGGTTGGTGGCGCCGCGCGAGTACGATGCCTATCGGATCGAAGGCATCGCCCACAACACCGCCGACGTCCTCGACCGGCTGGTGATCGTCGACACCCTGGAACAGGCGCTGGAGGATGTGGTCTGGTCGGTCGCCCTCACCGCCCGGGAGCGCCGCGCCAAGCGCACGGTCCTCCGCCCGCGATCGGCCGCGCAGGGACTGGTCGAGCGGGCGGTGGAGGGTCCCGTGGCCCTCGTGGCCGGCCGCGAGGACAAGGGCCTGACCAATGAGGAACTCGATCGCTGTCACGCCCTCGTCACCATCCCCACCAACCCGGACCACCGGTCACTCAACCTGGGTCATGCCGTGGCGGTGATGGCGTGGGAATGCTGGATGGCTCGGCATGAGCCGCCCACCCCCAAGGGGCCCCGGCATCGCGCCGAGGCCGCGACTGGAGGCCATTACGAGCGGCTCTTTGAGGATTGGGAGCGCGCCCTCTGGGCGATCGACTTCTTCAAGACCCGCCAACCTGACGTGGTGATGCGGTCATTTCGCGAGCTGCTGTTCCGGGCGGAACCCGATGGCCGGGAGGCCACTCTGCTCCGGGCCATGGCGCTGGAAATCGTCCGCTACCTCGAGCGGCAGGGCGTTTCAGTCCCGGCCGGGCCAAACGCTCCCGGGGGGCTGACTTAGCCCCCGTTGGGGGATTTGGATTCGGGGTGGTGGGTGTCTATCTTTGTGCCGTTCCAAGACCACTTTGTGCGGTTCCAAGACCAAGCTCCGGTGGCAAGTGGCCGCCGGAAGCTCTCAACCCGGCCACGGCAGGTCAGGCATGCGTAAGTTCGCGGTGCTCGGTACCCTTGCGGCGGTGAGCCTCGCCGCGGGTGCGCTGTTCGTTGGACGGACCATGACGGCGCAGCAGCCCGGTCCGTCCGCGCCCGACTCGGTGGCAGCCGTTCGGCTCGCCCCGGGTGATACGGCGGCACTCAAGGGTCCCCGGCAACCGGTGTTCTTCCGCCACGACATCCACGCCGGCCAGTACAAGATCTCCTGCCAGTACTGTCACTCCTCGGTGGGGCTGGCGTCGGAGCCCGGGATTCCCAGCCTGCAGTCCTGCATCGGGTGCCACCAGTACATCTCCGGCAGTGACAGCTCCGGTCGCGGTGAGATCCAGAAGCTGCGCCAGTTCTGGGCCGACCGGGAGAAGCCCGACGCCCCGAAGCTCGAGTGGACCCGGATCCACACCCTGGCCCGCCACGCCCATTTTCCGCACATGCGCCACGTCCAGGCGATGGGTCCGACCGCCTGCGGGACCTGTCATGGCGACGTGGCCCGGATGCCCCAGGTATTCGAGGTCAACAACGTCAACAACATGGGGTTCTGCATCTCCTGCCATCTGGAACGGGACCAGTCGCGCGACTGCTCCGTTTGCCACTACTAGCCGGGGTTCGATGAGCGAGACCACCGAAGCGGGCATGAATCGCCGCAAGTTCCTTCAGATCGCCGGGGTCACGGGTGCCGGAACCGCCGCGCTGTCCGGCTGCTCCACCAGCAAGGTCGAGAAGCTGATCCCCTACCTGGTGCAGTCGGAGGACCAGGTCCCGGGCATTCCCACGGTCTATGCCAGCACCTGTACCGAATGCGCGGCGGGGTGCGGACTCCACGTCAAGACCCGCGAGGCGCGGGCGATCAAGCTCGAGGGCAATCCGGATCATCCGGTCAATCGGGGGACCCTGTGCGCTCGCGGTCACGCCGCGCTCCAGGGGCTGTACAATCCCGGCCGGCTCAAGGGGCCGATGGCGCGGGACGCGTCGGGCGGCTTCACCGACATCAGCTGGGATGAGGCGCTTACCCGGTTGGCCGAGAAGCTGGGATCCGCCGCCGCACCGCTGGCCGTTCTGAGTGGGGCGGGGGAAGGGACCTTCACCGACCTGCTGCGGGCCTGGACCACGGCCCAGGGGGGCCGGCTGGTTCGCTGGGAGCCGTTCGATCATGATGCGATGCGGGCGGCGAACCGGCGGGTCTTCGGGCTCGACGAGTTACCGGCCCATGACTTCGCGCGAGCCCAGTACATCGTCTCGTTCGGGGCCGAGTTTCTGGAAACCTGGCTTGTGCCGGTCGAGAACCAGCGCGGGTTTGCGGAGTCCCACGGGATGTCCGGCGGCGACATGGCCAAGGCCGTGTACATCGGACCCCGCCGGTCGCTCACCGGACTGAATGCGGACGAATGGCATGCCGCCGCGCCCGGCAGTGAGGCCGCCCTGGCTCTGGCGATGGCCCAGGTCATCCTGTCCGAGCGCACCAGTGCGCCCGCCGATGCCACCGTCCTGCAGGGCACCCTGAGCGGGCACACTCCCGAAACGGCCGCCGGGATCACCGGCATCGACGCGGAGACGATCCGGCGGCTTGCCCGGGAGTTCGTGTCGGCCCGTCCCAGCCTCGCGGTGGCGGGCGGGATCACCGGTCAGCACCGGGCCGCGGTCGAGGTCTGTGCCGCGGTCAACATTCTGAACTACGTGGCCGGCAACGTCGGCGAGACCGTGCGGTTCGGCGCCCGGCTCCAGGCCGGCGATGGCTATGGGGCCCTGCGCGAACTTCAGGCAGCCATGGCGGCGGGCCAGATCGGGGTGGCGCTGATTCACGAGGCCAATCCGGTCTACGCGCTTCCCAAGGCGGCCGGCTTCGCGGAGGCCCTGGCCAAGGTCCCGTTCAAGGTCTCGACTTCGCACTACCTGGACGAGACTTCGGCGCAGTGCGATCTGCTGCTGCCGAATCATCACGCGCTGGAGCGGTGGGACGATCTCCGGTCCCGCGCCGGAGTTCGTGGATTGATGCAGCCCGTCATGGAGCCGGTCTTCAACACCCGGGCGACCGGCGATGTGCTGCTGCAGATCGCTGCGGCTCGGGGCGGCGTCCTGGCCAGCCTGGCCGCCCCCAGCTTCCAGGCGCACCTGAAGGCGGCCTGGGGCGTGGTGGCCCGGGAGCAGGGGTCGGCCGACAGCGAGCGGTTCTGGTGGGAGAGCCTTCGGCGGGGTGGAGTGTTTCAGGAATCGGCGCCGGCGGTGGTTCGCCTGGCGGCCGGGGCCACCGCGTCAGCCGAGCTGCCCAGCTTCGACGGTGAGGACGGGTACCTCCTCCTGGCCTACCCGTCGCCGATGCTGACCGATGGCCGGGGCGCCAATCGACCCTGGCTGCTGGAAAACCCGGATCCGGTCACCAAGATCACCTGGCATTCGTGGGCCGAGGTCCATCCCGATACCGCCAAGGCCCTCGACGTGCGGGATGGGGAGCACCTCCAGCTCAGCTCGCCGCACGGCACGGTGGAGGTGCCGGTCTACGTCTACCCTGGCGTGCGCCGCGACGTGATCGCGGTGCCGCTCGGGATGGGGCACACCGAGTTCGGTGGTTTCGCCACCGGACGCGGGGTCAACGCGCTCGATCTGCTGAGCGGCCAGGATGGCAGCGGCTTTCTGCCCTACCTCTCCACCCGGGTGTCGGCCGCCCGGACCCGCGGGTTCACCAAGCTCGCCCGCACCGAGGGCACACCCCGGCAGCTGGGTCGCGGAATCGTCGAGACGATGCCGCTGGCCTTGGCGCGGGAAGGGCTGACGGTCAAGCAGTCCTATGAACGGCTGGGCCATCCGGGACACGAGGTCAACCCCGAGTCCGAACTCGAGGCGATTGCCGGCTGGGACGGGCGGCAGCGGGCGGAGCGGAATTACGGAGACTACGCCAAGGACCACCCGCAGTGGGGCCTGGCGGTCGACCTCGCTCGGTGTACCGGCTGTTCCGCCTGCGTGACCGCCTGCTACTCCGAGAACAACATCCCGTGGGTCGGTGAGGAAGAGGTCCGCCGGGGCCGTGAGATGAGCTGGATGCGGATCGAGCGGTACTGGGAGGACGAGGCTTTGCACGACGAGCCTGCCGAAACGGGCCAGGCGGCCGAAGCCCGGTTCATCCCGGTCATGTGTCAGCACTGCGACAACGCGCCCTGCGAACCGGTCTGCCCGGTTTACGCGGCCTATCATACCGCGGACGGGCTCAATGGACAGGCCTACAACCGGTGTGTCGGCACCCGCTACTGCGGCAACAACTGCGCCTACAAGGTCCGCTATTTCAACTGGCTGGCCTATGCCAAGAAGGCCTTCCCGGAGCCGATGAGTCTCCAGCTCAATCCGGATGTGACGGTGCGGGCCCGCGGGGTGATGGAAAAGTGCACCTTCTGTGTCCAGCGGATTCGCGGGGCCCAGAACACGGCCCGGCTGGAGAACCGGCCGGTACGGGACGGCGAGATCGTCACCGCCTGTGCCCAGGCCTGTCCGTCGGGCGCGCTGACGTTCGGGAATGTGCGGGACGCCGAGAGCCTGGTTGCCCGGGTCAAGCAGGACTCGCGAGGGTATCACGTGCTCGAGGAGCTCAATGTCCGGCCGGCGGTGACCTACCTGGCCAAAGTGCTTCACACTGCGGAGGCGTGAGTTCATGACGGCGATAGCGCACCAGCCGGCCGTTACCCAGACCCACGCGGACGTCACCCGCGATGTGGTCGCCACCCTGGGCACCCCCAGTCGAGGCTACTACCTCGCGCTGTTCGGGGCAGTGGGGATGTTCCTGGTCGGGCTGGCCACCTTCGTAGTGCTGCTCAAGGACGGCCTGGGCCTGGCGGGATATGTCCCCCCGGTCATGTGGCTGGTCTACATCACCACCTTCGTCTTCTGGGTCGGCATCGGCCACGCCGGCACCCTGATCTCGGCGATTCTCTTCCTGTTCCGGTCACCCTGGCGGACGGCGGTGTACCGCTCGACCGAAGCCATGACGGTCTTCGCGGTGATGACGGCCGGGCTGTTCCCGATCATCCACATTGGGCGGCAGTGGATCTTCTACTGGCTGCTGCCCTATCCCAACCAGCGGGGCCTGTGGCCCAACTTCATGTCGCCTCTGATCTGGGACGTGTTCGCCATCGGCACCTATCTGACCGTGTCCACCACCTTCCTGGTCGTCGGGCTGGTGCCGGATATCGCGGCGGTCCGCGACAAAGTGTCGGGCTGGCGCAAGAAGCTCTATGCCGCCTTCAGCCTCGGCTGGACCGGGTCCGACAATCAGTGGCGCCATTATACCCGGGGGTACCTCTACCTGGCCGCCCTGGCCACGCCGCTGGTGCTCTCCGTCCACTCGGTCGTGTCCTGGGACTTCGCCATGTCGATCGTGCCGGGGTGGCACGGGACGATCTTTGCCCCCTATTTCGTGGCTGGGGCGATCTACTCCGGCATCGGCATGGTGCTGACCCTCCTGGTCCCGCTCCGCCGGGTGCTCAAGGTCGAGCACATGATCACCGAATACCACTTTGACAACCTGGCCAAGCTCACCCTGCTCACCGGATCGATTCTGTTCTACGCCTACCTGGTGGAGTACTTTGTCGGGTGGTACAGCGGCAATATCTTCGAGCAGACCACCTTCTTCCGTCGGGCCTTCGGCCCCCAATGGTGGGCCGGCTGGTCGATGATCATCTGCAACGCCTTCGTGTCGCAGCTCCTCTGGTTCAAGAAGATCCGGACCAATCTGACCGCGCTGTTCGTGATCTCGATCTTCATCAATATCGGCATGTGGTTCGAGCGCTACGTCATCATCGCCTCGTCCCTGTCCAATGACTTCCTGCCGTATGCCTGGGGCCAGGCCAATCCGACCTGGGCCGACTGGGGGATTCTGGTCGGGTCGTTCGGCTGGTTCCTGATGTACTTCTTGCTGTTCGCGCGGACCTTCCCGATCGTGGCCATTCAGGAGATCAAGGAGATGATCCCGATGCCGCGGCTCAAGAAGGGAGGTCACTGATGGCCACCCTCAGCGGGGTGCTTGGGACTTTCGAGCACGTCGACGCCGCGGCCGATGCCATCCGACGTCTCAAGGCGCAGGGACATGATGACCTGACGGTCTACTCTGCGGCTCCCAACCACGAGATCGAGGAGGCCCTCGATCATCCCGTGAGCGGGGTGCGCCTGTTCACCCTGATCGGCGGATTGACCGGGTGCGCGGCGGGGTACTCGATGACCACCTGGATGGCCTACGACTGGCCGGTCATGGTGGGCGGCAAGCCGATTGCAGCGCTGCCTCCGTATGTGGTCCTGATGTTCGAATTGACCATTCTGCTCGGCGCCCTCAGCACGGTGGCCGGCATCATCATTCTCTCGGCCCGTCGCGCGCTCAAGGGACGGCCATTCCGGGAACGGTTTACCGATGATCAGATCGGGATCTTCGCGCCCTGCGGGCCGGACCGCACCGCCCAGGTGGGACAGCTGCTGACCGCAGCCGGCGCGGTGGAGGTCTCCCATGAGGGCTAGGCTCGGATCCATCCTGGTGGCGGTCCTGGCGCTCGGGATGGGCGGGTGCAACTGGTACTACCACACGCTGCCCAGCCCCGATGATCTGGTCAAGCTGGTCCCCTGGTTCGACCACATGATCCAGTCGCCGGCGTTCCATCCGTACGGACAGGCGGATATCCCCCGCAACACCGTGCCGGGCACGGTGCCAGTCAACGCCGTGGAGATGGACTGGTCCGCCGAATGGCTGGCGGCCGGCACCGCGACCGCCGACCGGCTGGTCAATCCCACCGATCCGGGCACCACGGCCGCCGTGGGGGACACCCTGTACCAGTTCTACTGCTCCCACTGCCACGGCCAGGCCGGCGATGGGCGGGGGCCGGTGGCGCCCAAGATCGGGGCTCCCAGCCTGCTGACCGCCAAAGCGGCCGTTCTGACGGACGGTCAGATCTACAGCATCATCCGATACGGCCGGGGTGTCATGCCGCGCCAGGGCGATCGGCTGGTGGCCCCCGAGGGTCGTTGGGCCGTGGTCAACCATGTTCGGGCGCTGCAGGCTGCGGCGGGAGGGACCCAGTAATGGCCGATACCGTCCTGCGGGACCGGCTCGTCACCCACTCGCTGGCCGGTCGCTACGCCGGGTTGCTGCGCACCGGGATTCTCTTCGCCATCCTCGGGGGCATCGGGTTCGGGCTCTCCCTGGTGGGAGAGGCCAACCATCGGGCCTGGCAGGCGTTTCACTGGAACTGGGTGTTCTTCACGGGACTGGCTGGCGGCTCAGTGGCCCTGGTGGCGGTGCACAAGCTGGCCCGGGCCCACTGGTCCGGGATGATTCTCCGGTTTGCCGCGGCCAATGTGGCCTTCTTCGCGGTGTCCCTGGTCGGTCTGATCCTGATCTTCACCGTGGGGTACGACGCCATCTACGGTCCGATGGAGCATCAGCTGCACTCGCTCCAGCCCGGCAAGGCGATCTGGCTGGGCCACGGTTTCATGTTCCTGCGACTGACGGTGCTCCTGGCGATCCTGTTCGGGGTCGGCTGGACCCTGGTCCGGGCCGACCTGATCCCGGACTTGTCGCTCGTGGTCGGGAAGGCCGACGGGGCGCGGCAGCGGCTCTATCGGGCATGGACGACCGGGTTCGACGGCAGCCCCGGGGCCCGGGAACGGCAGCAGGCCCGAATCGCCCGGTTCTCCGCCATGTATATCGTGCTCTACGCGCTCGGGTTCTCCCTGATCGCGTTCGACATGATGATGGCGCTCCAGCCGCACTGGTTCTCCAATCTGCTGGGCGGCTTCTATTTCATGGGCTCGTTCTTGGGCGGGCACATGCTGCTGGCGCTGACCATGATGTACGGTGAGCGACAGTTGGGGATCGCGGACCTGATCAGCCCCAAGCAGCGCCATGATCTGGGCAAACTCTGTTTCGGCTTTACCGTGTTCTGGGCGTACCTGATGTGGTCCCAGTTTCTGGTGATCTGGTATGGCAACATGCATGAGGAAACCGGGTTCGTCTTCGCCCGGTTGTGGGGCCCCTGGCGGCCGGTCGGGACCGCCGTGTTCCTGGGGATGTTCCTGGTGCCTTTCGCCGGGCTCCTGGGCACGACGCCCAAGAAGACCCGAGTCACGCTGGGGCTGTTCGCCACGATCAGTCTGACCGCGCTGTGGCTGGAGCGCTACCTCCTGATCATGCCGTCGATCACCGAGGCGCATGGTCCGGTCTTCGGGCTTCCGGAGCTGTCGACGACCCTGTTGCTGGGCGGGCTGTTCCTCGCCAGCTACGGTCTCTTCGCCCGGTGGTTCCCGATGGTCTCGCCCCGGCTCGGGGAGATCACCCTCGATCGCGAGTCGCACCATACGGTGGCCATGGCCGAGTTTGCCCACGAGGAGCGGCCGGCCGACTATGTCTCGGAAGAGACGATCGAGAAGGAGAAGCGGGGCGAGTAACTCGCCCCGGAGTTACCGCAGGGTGACCCGCTGCGCCAGAATGTTCAACGAGTCGGAGGACAGGGCTCCCAGCACCGCCAGGACCCTGGGTGCCCGCCGGTACCCGCTGCCGGAAGGAAGGTAGTCGGGAGCCGAACGGGTCGGCTCGCTGGCCCGGAACACGCCAGGACTCAACTGAGCTGCCACCAGCTCCGCTACTGCATCCACCGGGCCCTCCACGGTGTAGACCGTGCCGCCCTCGGGCAGCGTCTGCGCCACGATCACCACCGGCCGCTCTTGACCGGCGCCGTCCCGAACCCGGATCCCGCTCACCGTCAGACCCGGTACTTCCGGGAGCATGTTCTGCCCGGCCGCTTCCGCCTCGGCCCGGGAGCTGACGACCCAGCCATCCCCCAGGATGAGACCCCCGACCACCAGCCGACCGGTCGCCGCCGGGGTGGGAGCCACCAGGGGCGTGGTCGAAGCGAGGCGGACGGTCGGTGCCGCCGCGGGGGGTTGCTCGGGGGCCGAGAGGATGGCTGGCTCGCGGCGGCTCACCACCGGGGTGGCGGGGGGCGCCGTTGGACCTGAGGGGGGGGCCAGGGCCACCGCGGCCGGGAGCCCGACTCCGGCAGGCGTGTGCGGGTCCAGCAACGCCCGCATTCCCCAGCCGGCGATGGCGGCGCCTGCCAGCCCTGCCGCAAGCACCACGAGTCGCCGCCAGGAGGTCTTCCGTCGTTCGTCACTCCGGGCCAGCAGCTGGGCATACGGCGGGGGGGCCGAAATGCGGGGAGCCACCCTGGCCAGCAGCAGGGTGGTCTGATCCCGGAGCCCGGCGATCCGGTCGCGATCGTCCCGGCAGGGGGCGCAGCGGGCGAGATGGGTTTCGATCTCGATGCACTGCGACCGGCTGAGCGCCTGGTCGAGATAGGCGTGAAGTTCGTCTTCAGGAATGTGCCGCACGAGCCTCTGCCTGTTGCTGATCGTAGGCCTCGACCAGGCGCTTTCGTGCCCGGGCCAGCGTGGTCCCAACCGCTCCCACCGCCAACCCTGTCTGCTGAGCGATCTCGGTGTAACTCATCCCGGCATCCCACAGCAACAGGACCTCCTGGTCCCTCGGGCTCAGCGCGGCCAGGGCCTCGTGTACCTTGGACAGCTGTTCCTTGCGTTCCAGCTGGTCGACCGGCGAGACCATCGGGCTGGCAAGGGTCACCGGATCATTGGTCAGCAGGGTGAGGTGTTTCTTGCGGCGGACCGCCGCTCGGGCCTCATCCCTGGCCAGGTTGGCGGCCACGGCGAAGATCCAGGCCCTGGGCTTTTCCGGTCGATGGGCCATGGCGCGGATGAAGACCTCCTGGGCCAGATCCTCGGCACGGTCGGCGTCCCAGACCTTGCGGTACAGGAAGCGGACTACCGTCGAGTACATCGTCTGGTAGAGGCGTTCGATCTCGTCAGCCATAACCACCTTTCAACCGGGGGGCGCTGTCTGATATGACGGTTGGCGCCCCGGGAAGTTACACACCGGCCGCCGGAGGCTTCGGGAGGGCAAAAACGCATCCCGGATGGAGGGTTTCATCGGTGGTCGGCACCGGCCAGCGACGGCAGAGATCAGGCTTGGCCTGACGGCCATCCCCCCGCTGCTTTCCATGCAAGCCGCAGGAGATGCCATCCTCCCCCAGATAGCCGCAGGCCGAGATGACCTCGACCTCCAGGGAGTCGTCGTCGTCCCGGACGATCTTGCAGAGGTAGGGCGATTTCCGGGATCGGACCATGGCCTCCTGCTCGGTCCACTCCACGTCGCACATGATCTCGAGCTGCAGGTCGCGGCAGCAGGCGGCCCCCCTGGTGTGATCCGCCGTCCGGCAGTTGGCCGTGGCGCAGGGGTTCGCCCCCCCCAGGACGGTGAGGGATCGGCGCGGTTTGTGGCGGATCAGCTCCCGTGTCTCAAGGCGACCGCGCTCGACTAGCCGGAAGTGGTCCCCCTGGAGCCGGCGGGGCTGAGGTTGCCGCGGCGGGGCCGTCGGAACCGGACCGGCGAAGCCGTGGGCCCGACACTCCGCCTGATTGCCCTTGACCCGGAGGTACTTGCAGGGGACGTGGAGTTCGGCCCGGACGAAGAGGTCCCTCTTGTGGTGCCACAATTCCCCGAACTCTATCTTCTGGGTGTGGCCCAGCAGCCAGGTGGCCTCATGGTCACCGGCCCCGGGGTCTCGGAGTTGGGACGAGGCTCTGAGGGTCACAGGGATGGCCTGGCATTGAGAGCCGAGGTTACGACACGGTGGGGGCGGGCAGGCGGGGGGCATGGGGCGCGGAATATAGCGGCAACCGGCGGGACTGGTGAATCTAATGGTGTCCTGATAAATTTGTGAATCTGTTCACAAGCCCCGTTTGGGGCCGAGGCCGGCGGGATCCGGCCGGCATGCGACGAGACTCTACCAGGAGATGGGACCCCAATGAAGAAGTTTGCGATGCTGACCGGGATGGCGTTTGTGGTGACGGCCTGTGGTGGGGGAGAGCCCGCCCAGCAGGAAGCCGCTCCGGCGGCGGAACCCGCGGCCGCAGCGGCTCCCGCGACTGGGGCCACCCACGACGTCAACATGGCGATGGAGGGCACGGTCTATCATTTCGTGCCGTCCGTCCTCACGATCGCCAACGGCGATCGGGTGAACTTCCACAATGTCTCCGGTGGTCCGCACAACGTCCAGTTCTTTCCGGACAGCATCCCCGCTGGTTCGGCTGACGCTCTGAGTGCCGGGATGGCCGACCAGATGTCGCCGCTGGCCGGCCCGCTGCTCATCGAGGCTAACGCGGTGTACACGGTGACCTTCCAGGGGGTTCCCGCGGGAGAGTATCGGTTCTACTGCCTGCCGCACCTGGCCAACAAGATGGTCGGGATCATCACCGTTCAGTAAGTCGTTCGATCATGGTCGAAGGGCCCGGGCAGCACGCCCGGGCCCTTTGTCGTTCGGGCCGGTGAGGTCACCCGACCCGGGTCGCTCCGTGGCGCACGATCGGGAAGAGCAGCAGCGGAACAACCACACCGGCCAGGGCGTCGACGGCATAGTGCATCTGGCAGTACACCACCCCGACAGTCAGCAGGACGGTCGGGACCGCGAGCGCGAGGCCCAGACGCCGGGAGCCGGCCCAGGTGGCCAGGACGGCGGCCACCGTTGCGGCCACGTGGGATGAAGGGAAGGCCGCCCCATAGGAGCTTCCCTGCGCCAGCGTGGCGTACACCAACCGGGCTGCCCAGTTGTCCACCAGGAGCCCTGCCGGCCGCGGGAACTCGTAGTATGGACCGGCGACCGGGAAGAACAGGAAGATGGCGTAGCAGACCAGAAACGTGGCCGCGATCATTGTCACGGCGGTCCGGGCGTGCTCTCGACGGCCCTTCGCCAGGAAGTAGATGGGCGGGAGCGGGATGATGAGGTAGAAGGAAAAGTACGCCGCGTGGAGGACAGTGGACCAGAATTGACTCGGGAAGGCCTGCCACCAGGCGCGACTGATCTGACCGCCGAAGATCATCTCTTCCCAGCCACGAACGATCAGATCCCGGACCGGGACGTCGAAGCCGTTCAGCAAGTCCAGTCCCCCATACAGCGCCGGGAGCACCAGAATGGGGTAGCTCTCCCGGAGCATCCGGCCCGCCCGCCCCACCTGCGGGTCCCGGAGCAGGAGAAGGAGGCCCAGGATCAGGGCATTGATGAGCAGGACCCAAGCCGCGCGGGGTCGGACCTCGAGGCGGGCCACCGCGATCACCGCCGTCAGGGCCAGGTAGCCGATGGTGATCCTGTCGATGAAGCGAAGTGGTTCGGGCGTCCTCACCTCACAGCCAACCAGCATCCAGATACCAGCAGTACGTCTTTTCAGCGCCCTGGGCCAGGTCGTGCCGGGCCTGCCAGCCAGTTGCCTGGCTCAGGCCGGCCGGGTCACAGGTCCAGGCGGGCTGGAACAGCTCGTTCCCCTTGTCCGGGGTGAGCAGGGTGGTCCGATTGGCCAGCCGGGCGAAGGCCCCGGTCAGTTGCAGGGCCCCGCGGGCGAGCGGGTGCGGGATGCCGAGGATGCGAACGTTCCGGCCTGAGGCCTTGCCGATGGTCATGGCCACCTGGCGGGCGGTGAGCACCTCAGCATGCGCAGGGTAGCAGACCGTCCCCTCAATCCCCTTGGCTGTCGTGGCGGCCACGATGGCCTCGGCCAGATCGGGGCCGTAGACCAGAGAGAGCTCCTGGGAGCCGGTACCGAACACCGGGGCGAGTCCAAAGGCGGCGGCCCGGAAGATCCGGAACATCTCCCGATCGCGGGGCCCGTAGACCGCCGGCGGGCGGAGGATGACCCAGGGGAGCTGTCCGGCCCGGACCGCGTGCTCCGATGCCAGTTTGCTGCGGCCGTAGGCCGAGACAGGGCGGGGCGGTTCGGCACCCGACAGGGGCTGGCCGGGTTGCGAGGGCCCCGCAGCGGCGAGGGAGGAGACGTGGACCAAGCGGGCCTGGGTGTCTGCGGCGGCCCGCACCAGGCGCTCGGTGCCGTCCCGGTTGATCGCCAGGAACTCTTTCTCGTCGCGGGCCGCCACCAGGCCGGCCAAGTGGATGATCGCCGACACCCCGCGGGTGGCGGCCTCCAGCGCGCGAGGGTCGGTCAGGTCACCGGCCACCCATTCGACATTCCCCAGGCCGAGGGCCTCCGCCTTGGTCCGTGACCTGACCAGTCCCCGAACCGGATGGCCCGCCTGAAGGAGCGCGCTGATGACGTGGCCCCCGACAAATCCGGTGCCACCTGTGACCAGGACAGTCACAGGGCGCGGTCGTAGAGCCGGAGCGTCTTGTACCTGGTGAACCCCATCTTCTGCATCCCGAGGTTGATCATCGTGTTGTCTTCCAGAATCCAACCGGCCTCGCCCCAGGTGTGGCCGTACCGAGTGCCGGCATTCCAGATCTCGTGATAGAGCAGGGCATCCACGCCCTTCCCGCGGAACTCGGGGACCACACCGAGCAGGAGGATCCGCACCCGAGTGTACCGGTGGGTCTTCAGGCGCCAGAGGAGGTTGAGCGCGGCCGGGAAGATCCGTCCACCCCGGTTACCCCTGAGGATCTCGTTGACGTCGGGCAGGGCCAGCCCGAAGCCGATCGGCACCCCGTCCCGCTCGACGATTGGCACGAAGTCCGGGATGACCACCGGCCGGAACTGCTTGGCGAGGTGTTCGATCTCCCGGTCGGTCATCGGCACGAAGCCCCAGTTCTTCTCCCAGCACTGGTTGTAGAGCCGCTTGATGAGCTCGACTTCCTCATCAAATCTGGTGAGGTCGAGGGTCCGGACCGTGAGCTTGAACCGCTCCCTGGTCAGCCCGACGGCCCGGACCAGGCGGTCCGGGGTCGGGATCGCCCCCGCCAGGGAGCCCCCGCGGTAGACGTAGAGGTCCTTGGCCTTCTGCAGGCCGGCCACTGCCATGAACTCCTGGTACCAGGGCGGATTGTGGGGCATCATGATCGAGTTCGGAGTGTCGAACCCCTCGATCAGCAGGCCGCACTCGTCGTTGGTGGAGAAGGAGGCCGGGCCCCGGAGGGTATCGAGTCCCCGTGCTCGCAGCCAGCCGGCCGCTTCCTCGATCAGCGCCGTGGCCACGGCCTGGTCCCGAATGCAGTCGAAGAACCCGAAGAATCCGACCCGGTCGGCATGCACCTCGTTGTGCAGCCGATTGTGAATGGCGGCGATCCGCCCCACCACTTCTCCCCCCCGGGTCGCGAGGAAGTAGACCGCCTCGGCGTGGTCGAAGAACGGGTTCTTGCGGCGGTTGAGGAGGTCCTTGACCTCCATACGCAGCGGCGGGACCCACATGGGGTCCCGCTGGTGCAACCGGTACGGGAGGTCCACGAACCGGGCGAGATCCGCTCGGGTCTCGACCGGGTGGATACCGAGAGCGGTCAGATGACCCCCAGGGCCTTTCCGATCCGGCCGAAGGCCTCCAGGCAGAAATCGATCTGGTCGTCGGTGTGGGTGGCCATGACGCTGGTCCGGAGCCGGCACTGGGAATGGGGGACTGCCGGAGGCACCACCGGGTTGGTGAAGACCCCGGCATCGTACATCTGGCGCCACATGAGCATGGTCTTGTCCAAGGGGCCGATCAGGACCGGGACGATCGGGGTGGTGGTTGGTCCGATGTCGTAGCCCTGGCCGCGGAGCCCGTCCTGCAGCCGGCGGGCGTTGTGCCAGACCCGCTCGCGGCGCTCCGGCTCCGACTGCAGGACCTCCAGCGCGGCGAGGACGCCGGCCGTGTTGGCGGGGGGCAGCGCCGCCGTGAAGATGAAGGGACGGCTATGGTGCCGGAGATAGTTGATGACCCGTTCGGTGCCCGCCACAAAGCCGCCCACCGAAGCCAGCGATTTCGAGAAGGTGCCCGCGATCAGGTCGACCTCGTCCTGGACCCCGAAATGGGCGCCGGTGCCGTCGCCGTTCGGGCCGAGGACACCAAGCGAGTGGGCATCGTCGACCGCCAGAGCGGCGCCATACTGGCGGCAGATCCGGGCCAGGCTGGGGACGTCGGCGATGTCGCCTTCCATCGAGTACACCCCATCGACCACGACCAGCTTGCCACGGACATCCTCGTTGCGCCGCAACAGCCGCTCCAGGCCGTCCAGGTCGCCGTGGCCAAAGCGTTCGGTATCCCCGAACGACAGCTTGGCCCCGTCGACGATGCAGGCGTGGTCGAGCTTGTCGAGGAACACCGTGTCGCCTCGCCCCACCAGCCCGGAGATCAGCCCCAGATTGGCGGCGTACCCGGTCGAGAAGACCATGCAGTCCTCTTTGCCCAGGAATTCCGCCAAGGACCGTTCCAGCTGCTCGTGAAGATCGAGCGATCCGTTGAGAAACCGGCTTCCGGTGCAGCCCGACCCGTAGCGATGCAGCGCCCGCGTGGCGGCCTCCAGGACCTTCGGATGGTGGGTGAGCCCGAGGTAGTTGTTGGACCCCAGCATGACCCGCCGGGTGCCCTCGATCACCACCACAGTGTCCTCGGACTCGGAGATCGGCTTGAAGTAGGGGTAGAGCCCCTGCGCCTTGACCTCATCGGCCCGGGTGAACTGCGCGCACTTGTCCAGAATGGGAATGGTCGACGTCTCGGTGTGAGGCACGGCTGCTCTCGCTCCGGATGAAGGGTGTCACCGCCATGTCACACAACAACTTAGGTAGGAAAGATAGCGATTCAACTCGCCACAGACAAGCGGTGCCCAGGACTTCCCCGCGAGGCCCCTCCCCTCGATATTTCGCGGGATGCCGCTCCCCTGTGCGCCGACGTCGGTGCGACTCGTCCCAGTCGGGTAAGCCATGCAAACCCGCCTGCTTCTCCCGGCCGCCGCCCTGGTGGCGGCGCTCTGGGGCGCGATGCCCTCACCCGCGGCTGCCCAGGCTCCCGGCGGGGTCCTCGGGCGCTCGGAGGTGGACGGGCTCGATTTCCGCCCCGATGGTGCCTGGCGGCGGCGGGCCCGGGCGGTCCGGCTCCGACGCCAGGCCCTGCTGCAGTCTGGCAACCTACGTCTGCTCAACCAGCCGCTGGAGTTCTTCGCCCTGCGGGCCCCGGGGGCGGACCCCATGATGAGCGCCGATGCGGTGACCGGAACGTTCCATGTGCCGAGCATTCTCATTGCGTATTCGGACGTGGCAGTGGGATATCCGGTGTCCGACTTTCAGAACGTGTTGTTCAGCCGGGACCCCGGGGCCTTGGGCCGGGCGTACACCCTGACCAGCTATTACGAGGAGTTGTCGAACAATCTGATTGCGATGGAGGGGCGGGTTTTCCAACCGGTACGCACCGACTCCACGGCAGCCTATTACCAGAACAACTGCAATGGCATCGGCAACGTCGTCGCCTGCTCGGACGGAGGCCAACGGTTCGGACGGATGCTGCTGGCGGTGCTGGACTCCGTCTCCAACCGTCCCGGGGCGGACACCACGTGGAATCAGTTCGACAACGACGGCCCCGATGGATTGCCGAATTCCGGCGATGACGACGGGGTCGTCGATTTCGTGACCTTTCTTCAGCCGACCGCTGACGGAGCCTGCGGCACCCCTGGGGTCTGGTCGCATCGGTGGATCATTCGTGGCTGGAACAGCGGGTCACCCTATGTGACCCGGACCCCGCGGCGCGCCGTGGGGGGGCTCCCGATTCCGGGGCAGTTCCTGGTGGTGGATGACTACACCATTCAGTCCCAGTTGGGCGGGGCCAACGGGTGTAACCCCGGCGAGGTGATGCAGGTCGGCACCGTGGCCCACGAAACCGGGCACGCGTTCGGCCTGCCCGATCTGTACGACACCGACGCGTCCAGCCGGACTGAAGGCATCGGGGAGTGGGGGCTGATGGGGAGTGGGACCTACGCCCGGCCGTACAGCCCCTCGAGCTTCGACCCCTGGTCGCTGGCCGAGTTGGGGTGGGTGACCCTGGAAGAGCTGACCACCAGTCGCACCGTGCAGGCGGGCCCCCGCCAGCTCAGCGACACGGTCTTCCTGGCTCGGACCAGGGATTCGCAGCAGTATTTCCTCCTCGAGAATCGGCAGGCGGCGCTGAGTGATACCGCCCAGATGAACCCGGCCTTCTCGAAGCAGAAGCTCCCGGGGCTGGCGATCTGGCTGGTGGATGAAGCCCGGATTGCACAGGGCCGCGGGGCCAACCGGGTCAACACCGGGAGTCGCCAGGGGGTCTCCCTCATGCAGGCGGACGGGCTCAATCAGCTGCGGACGCCTGGCAGCAAGAACCGGGGGGACAAGGGCGACTCGTATCCGGGATCGACCGGGAACACGAGGCTTTCGCTCCGAACGGCACCGGCCGCGGTCACCAACTTCGGCGAATATGCCGGTTTCATGGTGGACCAGATCACTCAACTGCCGGCGCAGGAAATCCGATTCCGTTTCGTCCGTCGCGATCCCTCCTCATTCTTCACCTCGGCCCCCGGAGGCCGGATCAGTGTCAATGACGCCTCGGTTGGCCAGTTCGAGGATGTCATTCCGGCTGGCGATCAGGTGATGCTGGACGCCGATCCGCTTCAGCTGACCAACTTCGACCGGACCCGGCTGCAGTTTCTGACCTGGAGCAACGGCGGACCGAGAACCCAGACCCTCATCAGCGGGGCCAAGCCGGATACCGTGTCGGCCAGCTTCAGCGTGGAGCACCGACTCCAGGTGGCGATCATCGGCACTGGATCGGTGACCGGCAACGTCGCCGGCAACCTCGCGACCGGTATCTTCCTCGCCCAGGGCGCTTCGGTCACCCTGACGGCCTCCCCCACCGCGGGGGTCGTCTTTGCGGGCTGGCAGGGGGATTCGACCACTGCCAACCCAGGGCTGGCGGTGACGATGGGTCACCCCTGGGATTTCCAGGCGGTGTTCGTCACCGAGCAGGTGATCTCGGAGGAGGACGCGGCGCAGGAGGTACTCGGGGTGCCTCGACTGACCATCGAGCAGAAGAACTACCTCGATACCCTTGGCAACCGGAACGGGATCTACGATGTCGGGGACTACTACGCCTTCCTGCGACGGGTCGGCCGGGTACCCCCGGCGCCGGCCCCGCCGCCCGGAGGGTCTCCATGAACCGCTTGAGCCGGACCTCATTGGTCGTCGCGTTCGTGCTGGGGGCCGGCTGTGGTGACGGTCCCACTCCCCCACCGCCGATCCAGGGCGGGCCGGTTCGTCTGGTGCTCCAGGCACCCCAGCTCGACGTCGGCGCGGTGATGATCCGGGTGAGCGGCCCGGTGGACTCGGTGACCGCCCCGGCCGGGTACGTCCTGTCGCGCGCTCCCGTCGGAGCCTCAGCCCAGCGGATCGTGGTGGCAGGCAACGTCGCCAACGGCAACCTGGTCACCCTCTGGATACCCGATCTCAATCAGCTCGCCATCTACGGCCTCTCGGTCGAACAGGCCGCCTCCCGGCTGACCTATGCGCTGTACGATCCCGTGGGCTTCGGTCTTCTGCTCGTGAAGTAGGAGGGATGACCACCTTTCGGCTCAATGGCGGCCCGGTCTCCCTCGACTCTGACCCCGCCACGCCCCTCCTCTGGGTCCTGCGAGACGTCCTGCATCTGACGGGGACCAAGTACGGATGCGGGATCGGGCAGTGTGGCGCCTGCACGGTACATCTCGATGGCGAGGCCGTTCGGTCCTGCCAGATCACCCTGGCGATGGTGGCCGGGCGAGCGGTCACCACGATCGAAGGTCTGTCGGCAGAAGGCCAGCACGCCGTCCAGCGGGCCTGGGTCGAGATGCAGGTCCCGCAATGCGGGTACTGCCAGGCCGGCCAGATCATGTCAGCCGCCGCCCTGCTGACGAGGCACCGCTCCCCTTCCGATGCGGAGATCGACACCGCGATGCAGGGGAACCTCTGTCGCTGCGGGACCTACCAGCGGATCCGACAGGCCATCCACCGGGCAGCTGAATGAGCCCTCTCTCCCGGCGCCGATTCCTGGAGGTGACCGCGGCCGGCGCGGCCCTGACCATCGGGGTGAGCCTGACCGGTTGCGGGAGTGGATCATCTCCTTCTGAAGATCCCGAAGCGGCGTTCACGCCCGATGTCTGGATCCGGATCATGCCCGATGGTGAAGTCGTGGTGGTGGTGGACCGGGCCGAAATGGGGCAGGGGGTCTCCACCGCCCTCCCGATGCTGGTCGCTGAGGAGCTGGATGCCGATTGGAGCCGGGTACGCTACCAGTTTGCCCCGGCCCACCCGGCCTACTACAACCAGCTGATCGGCGCCCAGATCACGGGCGGGAGCACCAGCGTGATGAACGCCTGGGTACCGTTGCGGGAGGGCGCCGCCAAAGCCCGGGCGATGCTGGTTGCGGCGGCCGCGGCGGAGTGGGGCGTCGCGCCGGGCGACTGCCGGACGGAACGGAGTGCGGTGATTCACGACCCGTCGGGACGGAGCCTCGACTACGGGGCCATCGCCGCTGCGGCCGGCCTGCTCCCGGTTCCCGACCGAGTGGCGCTCAAGGGGTCCGGCGAATTTCGATTGATCGGTCAACCGGTGCCCCGGCTCGATCTGGAGCGGCAGGTCACGGGTCAGATCAGGTACGGGATCGATGTGAGGGAGCCGGAGGGTGCCCTGGTCGCCGTGCTGGCCCGGTGTCCGGTGTTCGGTGGCACGGTTCGGGATTTCGATCCCGCTCCTGCTCTGGCGGTCCCCGGCGTGAAACAGGTGATTCAGGTCGACCACGGGGTAGCCGTGCTGGCCGAGAACACCTGGCAGGCCATGGCCGGTCGCTCGGCCCTCCAGGTGCGCTGGAATGAGGGGCCCCTGGCGAGGACCTCCAGTGAAGACATCGAGCGGCAGCTGCGGACCCTGGGTGACGGCCCCGGTCGGGAGGCTCACCGGGAGGGCTCCGGGGAGGACGGTTTGACGGTCGCGGCCCAGGTCATCAGTGCCGAGTATGACCTGCCGTTTCTGGCGCACGCCTGCATGGAGCCGATGAACTGCACCGCGCTGGTGACGGACCAGGAGGTGGTGGTCTGGGTTCCGACCCAGAACCAGGCCGCTCCGGCCCTGTTCGGTGGTGGGAGCCGGGGCGTCGCGGCCAAGGTGGCCGGGGTGTCGCAGGAGCGGGTGACGGTGCACACCACCAACCTGGGCGGTGGCTTCGGGCGGCGCTCGGAGACGGACTTCGTAGCCGAGGCGGTCGGGATCGCCAAGGCGGCCGGCGTCCCCGTCCGGCTGGTGTGGAGTCGGGAGGACGATACCCGGCACGATTTCTATCGTCCGATCTCCCATCATCGACTCCGCGGCGGTCTCTCGGCGGCCGGGGAGCTGTCCACCTGGACCCATCACATCGTGGCGCCGAGCATCACCGCCCGGTTCATCCCGGGGTTCGTGCCGGATTGGATTACCCGGCTGGCGGGCCCGCTCAAGGGCGGGGTCGACGAATCGGCGGTTGAAGGGGCGCGGGACCTGCCGTACCGGATTCCCAACTCCGAGATCCGCTATACCATGGCCGATCTCGGCGTCCCGGTGGGGTTCTGGCGATCGGTGGGGCACAGCTATACCGCGTTCGTCGTCGAGTCCTTCATCGATGAACTTGCGGCGGCCGCCGGAAAGGACCCGGTCGCCTTCCGGCTCGGGATGCTCGCAGGATCACCCCGGCATCGGGCGGTGCTGGAGGTGGTGGCGACGCGGGCGGGATGGGCCACCCAGCTGCCCCCTGGTCAGGGCCGGGGGGTCGCGGTCCACCATTCCTTTGGCAGCTACGCCGCCCAGGTCGCCGAGGTCGAGGTGGTCGGTGGGCATGTCCGGGTCCGTCGGGTGGTCTGCGCCTTCGACTGCGGGGTGGTGGTCAACCCGGATACGGTGGAGGCCCAGATCCAGAGCGCCATCGTCTATGGCCTGACCGCCGCGCTGAAGGCCAGCGTTACGCTGCGGAATGGCCGGATCGTCGAGAGCAACTTCCACGACTATCCGCTGCTTCGGATCGACGAGATGCCGGTGGTGGACGTGGTCCTGGTGCCCAGCGGGGACAACCCGGGCGGAGTCGGAGAACCTGCGCTGCCGCCGATCGCACCGGCGGTGGCGAATGCGGTCTTTGCGGCGACCGGCTACCGGAGCCGTCGGCTGCCGATCCGGCTGCCGGAGGCGTAACTAGGGCTTTGCTCCAGGCATCTCCACGGCCGGGAGGTCGGGGGTAAAGTCTTCTCCGGGGTTGATGAACCGGTTCATCTCCAGCCGATACTGCTTGTCGTACAGCTGCTTGTAGCGTCCGTCGAGTGCGAGCAGCTCGGAGTGGGTGCCCCGCTCCACGATCTGCCCTGCTTCCAGTACCAGAATCTGATCCGCACTCATGATGGTGGAAAGCCGGTGGGCGATCACGAAGGTGGTCCGGCCCCGGCGGAGATTCGCCAGCCCATCCTGAATCAGGGCCTCGCTTTCGCTGTCCAGGCTGGAGGTGGCCTCGTCGAGCAGCAGAATGGCCGGATCCGCCAGGATGGCCCGGGCGATCGCGATGCGCTGGCGCTGGCCGCCGGAGAGTTTGACCCCCCGCTCCCCCACCACCGTGTCGTAGCGCTCGGGGAACCCCTGAATGAACTCGTCGCAATGGGCGATGATGGACACCGCCATCACCTCGTCCATGGTGGCATCCGGCCGGGAGAACCGGATGTTCTCGGTGACGGTCCCGTCAAACAGGAAGTTGTCCTGCAGGACGATGCCCAGCTGGGAGCGGTATTCCCGGAGCCGGAACCGCTGCAGGTCGACACCATCGATCAGCAGCCGCCCCGACAGGGGGCGGTTGAACGCCATCACCAGGCTCATCAGGGTACTCTTGCCGGAACCCGAACTTCCCACCAGCGCCGTGGTGGTGCCGGGGGCCGCGACAAAGGACACTCCTCGCAGCACCGGGGTGTCGGGGACATACTGGAAATCCACCTGCTGAAACTCGACCGCTCCCTTGAGCGGCGGTACCGGCGACCGGTCGCGGTCCTCGTCATCCTCGGTGCTCATTGCCATCAGTTCGCGGATCCGGTCCAGCCCGGCGAACGCCTCGGAGACCTGAGTGCCGATCGAGGCGATCTGGACCAGGGGGGCCGCCACCATCCCGACAAAGAAGACGTACATCACGAAGTCGCCCATGCTCATGGCCCCGAGCAGCACCGAGCGGCCACCGACCACGATCATCAGGGCGCCGATGGCGCCGATCACCACGGTGGCGAGGGCGCCAATCCCCGACACAGCCGTAATTGAGGTGGCGATGTTGCGGAACAGGGTGTGCACCCCGCGGGTGAAGATCAGGTCTTCCCGGCGCTCGGCCACATACGACTTGACGATCCGGATCCCGCCCAGCGATTCCGCCAGCCGGCCGGTGACGCCCGCGTAGATCTTGCTGCGTTCGCGGAAGATCGGGCGCAGCCGCTTGAAGGCGAACCCCATGCCGCCGCCGAACAGGGCCAGGAAAAGCAGGGTGCTGGCGGTCATCTGCCAGTGGAGCCAGAAGAGGACGCCCAGCGCGATCGTGGCGGTGAAGAGGCCCCCGGTGAGCTGGACCAGGCCGGTCCCGACCAGGTTCCGGATGCCTTCCGCGTCGGTCATGATCCGGGAGATCAGGATGCCGGTCTGGGTCGCATCGAACCGGCTGATGGGGAGCCGAAGGACGTGGGCTTCGACGGTTCGCCGCATTTCGGTAACCGCCCGCTGGGCGGCCACGCCGAGCAGCTGGGAGAGGGCAAAGCCCGAGGCGGCCTGGACCAGGGTGGCGACGAGCACCAGGGCTGCGATCGGCATCAGCAGGTCGAGCCGGCGATCGACCATGACGGTGTCGATCAGGTACTTCGAACTCACCGGCAGGGCCAATCCGGCCAGTCGGCTGATCACCATCAGGACGAGGCCGACCAGAAGCCGGTAGCGGTAGCGGTGAATCAGCTCCCGGGATTCCCGCCACGCGCTCTCCAATGTGACCTTCCGCTTGGTCTCCATACGATCTCCGCCGGACGGACCGGCTCAGCCTTCAGTCGTGGCGGGTTCCGACGGGGTCGGAGCGGCCGGTCGGACCAGTCGTTGTGCCAGCTTGAGGAATCCCTCGCGCAACTGGTTCAGGATCTCGTAATACGTCGGAATCGCCACCAAGGTCAGGAGCGTCGAGGTGATGACCCCCCCGATGACCGCCACCCCGAGCGGGCTCCGGAACTGGGCGCCCTCCCCACTGCCCAGGGCGATCGGAATCATCCCGGCCACCAGGGCAAAGGTGGTCATCAGGATCGGACGGAGCCGGATCGCGCCGGCCTCGATGAGGGCATCCCGGAGCGGGAGCCCGTCGCGTTCCCGTGCCCACTTGGCGAAATCTATGAGCAGGATGGCGTTCTTGGCCACGATCCCCATCAGCAGGATGACCCCGATCAAGCTCATGATATTGATGGTCAGTCCGGTGACCGCCAGCGCCAGCATCACCCCGATCAGGGACAGCGGCAGGGACAGCATGATGGCCAGCGGGTCGACGAAGGAGCCGAACTGCATGGCCAGGATGAGGTACATCAGCAGCACGGCGACGCCGAGCGCCTGGAAGATTCGCAGAAAGATCTCGCTCTGTTGTTCCGCGTCGCCCCCCTCGGTGGTGATGACGCCGCCGGGCAGCGTTACCCCGGCGATCGTCGCCCGAACGTCGGTCATCACCTGGCCGGTCGAACGACCCGACACATTCCATCCCACGGTAATCACCGGGTCCCGATTGAGGTGATCGATGACCGCCGGGCCGATGCCGGTCGAGGCGGTGGCGATCTGCCCCAGGGGGATGGTCGTCAGCCCGGTGGCGGTCTGGACCATCAGCGGCAGTTGACGGAGGTCATTGACCCGCTGCCGCGACTCCGGGGAGAGCCGGATCCGGACATCCCTGGTCTCCCCGCTGGGGTCGATCCAGTCACCGGCGTCGATCCCGGCAAAGGCGGGCCGGAGGGCCTGGGCCACCTGACCGACCGTGATCCCGAGGGAACCCGCCAACCCCCGGTCGATTTCCACCGTGATCTCCGGCTTCTGGCCCTTGGTGGAAAGGCCCAGGTCGACGACGCCGGGGATCTGGCTGATGAGCGGAGCGAGCTGGTCCGCGACCTGGGCCAGCACCACCGGGTCATCTCCCCGGATATCGAGCTGAAGCTGCTTCCGTCCGCCCCCCATTTCATGGGTGAAGACGGCGAGCTTGACCCCGCCGATCTGGCCCAGGTCGTGGCGGATCTGGTCACCGATCTGATTGGCGCTGAGGTCGCGCTCATGTTTCGGGGTCAGCCGAACATAGATCGATCCCACGTCGACCGCGCCCGCGAGACCGCCGCCCAGGGTGGCATAGGTGTACTGGACCTCGGGGTGGGACCGGATCGCCGCGATGGCTTCGGTGGCCCGCCGCCCGGTGTATTCCAGACTGGAGCCGGGTGGCGTCTCGATGAGAACGTTGAACTGACTGCGGTCGTCGTCCGGCATGAACCCGACCCCCACCAGGCCGAGGACGGGCATGGCCAGCGCGAAGAGGAAGCTGCCGGCCGACAGCCCCACGACCGCCAGCCGGTGGTCGAGGGCCCAGCCGATCACCTTTCGGTAGCCCATCGCCCGTCGGCCGAACCAGGCGTTGAACCGGTCCAGCAGTCGGGTCAGCATCCCACGCTGCTCGGGTGGCAGCTGCGGATCAGGCCAGTAGGCCGAGAGCATCGGATCCAGCGAGAATGACACCAGAAGGGACACCAGGACCGAACAGGCGATCGTCAGGGCGAAGGGCTTGAACCACTGCCCCGAGACGTCCGGGAGAAAGGCAATGGGGATGAACACCGCGAGGATCGAGAAGGTCGTCGCGGTGACGGCGAGCCCGATCTCGTTGGTGCCATCGTGCGCCGCGGTGAAGTGATCTTTGCCCAGCTCCACGTGGCGGACGATGTTCTCTCGCACCACGATGGCATCGTCGATCAGGATGCCGATCGCCAGGGAGAGGCCCAGCAGCGACATGGTGTTGAGGGTGAACCCGAAGGCCGAGACCGCGATGAAGGACGCCAGCACCGACACCGGCAGCGCCAGGCCGGTAATGACCGTGGAGCGCCAGGAGTTGAGGAACAGGAACACCACGAGGACCGTCAGGAAGGCACCCTCCAGCAGTGCCTTCTGCACGTTCCACACAGAGGCCTCAACCCGCACCCCGGCGTTCTTCACCACGCTGAGGGTCACCCCGTCGGGCAGCGCCCGCTTCACCTGCTCAACCCGCTCCAGGATCCGGTTCGCCACGTCGGTGGTGCTGTAGCCCTTGGCCTTCTTGATATCGATCCCGACGCCCTCCTGTCCGTTGAACATGGCGAGCGATCGGGCTTCCTCCTCGCCATCCCGAACCGTGGCGACATCCCCCAGCCGGATCACCGCGTGATCCCGCTCCGTCACGATCAGCCGGGCAAAGTCTTCGGGCCCGGTCAGCCGCCCCCGCAGTCGGATCGACCGTTCCTCGGTGCGCCCCGTCAGCCGCCCCACCGGCGCGGCCAGATTCTGGAACTGGACGGCCTGGACCACCTGCCCGACACTCACCCCGGCGGCCTGCAGCGCGTCCGGCCGGAGTTCGATCGTCAGTTCCCGCTCCCGCTTTCCCGAAACCGCCACCTCGGCGACCCCCGCAAGCGAGCGGAGTTCCCGGGTGATCCCTGGGTCCGCCAGGTGACTCAACTCCCGGAGGGACACCGTGCTGGAAGCCAGCGCCAGGGACACCACCGGACGGTCGGTGTCGTTGAGCTTGCGGATGATCGGCTCTTCCATCTCCAGCGGGAGGTCGGCTCGGATTCCGGAAATGGCGTCCCGGATGTCCTGGGTGGCTTCGGGCAGCGACTTCTCGAAGACGAACTCGATCATGATCGTGGCAAAGCCGTCCTCCGCCTTGCCGGAGACCTTCTTGACCCCGCTGATCGAGGCAATCGCCTCCTCTACCGGATTGAGCACCTCTTTCTCGACGGTCTCCGGGGAGGCGCCGGGGTAGGGTACCGCCACCGACACGAACGGCGGCGCCACGTCGGGGTACTCGTCCACGTCGAGGGTGAACAGCGCGAACGTCCCGAACACCACCAGGGTGACCATCGCCACAATGGTCAGGATCGGCCGCCGAATGGCGTTGTCGGAGATGAACATGCCGCTACTCCTTGGTGACCACGACGCGGGTGCCGATCGCCAGTCCCACGGCACCGCCGACCAGCAGGGTGTCGCCCGGGGCGACCCCCTTGGTAATCTCGATCAACTCCCGGCTTTCGTCTCTGAGCCCCAACTCCACGGCGACCGACTCCACGATCCCCCCCCGGATCCGGCGGACCGTCGGAGACACCCCGCGCAGGTCGAGCGCGGCCAGCGGCACGGCGAGTGTCGTCCGGGTGGTCGCCGCCGCGGTCCCCTGCGCAAACAGGCCTCCAACCAGCTGCCCATCGCCGTTGGGTACCAGGATCGTGATCCGGACCTGGCCAGTGTTCTGGTCGACCACCGGATTGACCCGGCGCACCACCCCCTGGAACACTCGATCGCCGGCGCCGGTGACTCCGAAGGTCGCCCTGGTGCCGACCTTTACGGCGCCCAGGGCGCTGACCGGCACCGTGGCTTCCAGCCGCAGGGCGGAGGGATCCACCACCGTGAGGACCGGGTTGCCCGACTGCACCACATCGCCCGCCCGGACCGCCCGGTCACTCACCACCCCGCTGAACGGTGCCGAGAACCGGGTCTTCTGCAGTTGCTTCTCCGCCGCGCGCAGGCGGGACGTCGCCTCGGCGAGTCCCGCCTCGGCATTCATCGCGGCCACCTCCGCCTGTTCCCGGTCCCGGTCGGCGATCGCCCCGGCGGCCGCCAGCCGGGTATTCCGATCCGCGTTGCGCCGGGCCACCGCCAGCACTTCCGTGGCCGTCCGCAGCGCCGCGCGGGCGGAGACCGCGGCCTCGGCCAGCGCCACATCATCGAGCCGCGCCAGCAACTGGCCCGCCCGAACCGACTGCCCCGGCTCGACCAGCACTTCGACCACCGTGCCGGGCACTTCGGCTCGGAGCGTCGCCTGGCGATCGGGCATCAAGGAACCCGAAATCAGGGGGCCTGCCGACAGACTTTCCGCTCGAGCCACCACGAGGTCTTCCAGCCGGACGGAGACCTGGGCGCCCTCGGGGTCGGCGGCCGGCGCCGGGGCGCCGCAGGCGACCCCGGCGGCCAGGAGGACGAGGGCCCAACCGGCGGAGGTGCGGGGCGAACGATGCAGCATGGACGTCATGGTGTGGTTCCGGGAATCTGGGTCTGGGCCGGCGCGTTCTGGCGGGCCGGGGCCTGCGCTGTCTGACGGGGCGCGGTGACGACGGGTGCTCCGGTGTTCAGGGGAAGATCGCTGATCAGCGCCACCCGGACCCTGGCCACCTGAAGTTCCCGGGCGGCCTGCACCCGGCTGATCTCGGCGGTCTGCCAGCCGATTCGGGAGTCCACCAGTTCCGTCTGGGTGGACAGTCCCTCCCGGTACCGGAGTTCGGCGATACGATAGGCCCGCTCCGCCTCCTCCACCGTGCCCTGACTGGCCTCCCAGGCCGCTGTGGCCGCCTCGAGGGCCGAGAGGGCGGTCCGGGTTTCGAGCCGGGCGAGCTTGGTGGCCTGCGCCAGCCGCAGTTCGGCTTCACGGAGAGCGGCCTGGGCGACCACCTTGTCACCCCGGGTCCGGCCGCCGGTGAAGATCGGGACCTGGACTCCCAAGGCCATGTTCCAATTGGTGGCGTAGTCGGCGGCCGTCGGGTTGTAGTTGTCCGGGTAGCCCACCTTCCCGTATTGCGAAGTCAGCACCAGGGATGGAATCCGCTGGGCCTTGGCCACCTGGAGGACGCCCTCCTGGACCCTGACGGCCTCAGCGGCCTGGCGCACCGCGATCCGGCTCTCCGCCGTGGTGTCGGTCGGGCTCGCCACCAGCGAGGCGATGATCGGTGGGTCGGTGAAGGTGGCGCCACCCAGTGTGGTCGTCAGGATGATCAGGTCGTCTGCCGGCACCCCCAGCAGCTGTTTGAGGCGGAGATACGCCACCTCCCGCTCATTCCGGCGGAGGATGACACTGGTGTTCTGGTTGTTCCGGGTGACTCTGGCCCGGAGGACCTCGAACTCGGCCTCCGCCCCAACCGCCTGCCGCAGGGCAGCCTGCCGGACGGTGGAGTCGGCCTGAGCCAGGGTCGCCAGGGCAATGTTCAACTGCTGGTCGGCGAGGACCGCGTCGTAGTAGGCGCTGACGACATCCAGGGTGAGTTGTGCCTCCGCCGCGGTGACGCCCAGGGCCGCACTTCGATGGCCGGCGTCGGCCGATGCGGTCTGGCCGGCAATCCGGCCGCCCGCGAACAGGGTCTGGGACAGACTGAGCCCGAGGTTGTAGGTGTTGGCCCGACCGAACGGGAGTTGCCCCCCGTCGGACCCGGAATCCCCCGGAGAGCTGCCCCCGAAGTCGATGCCCTCGAACTGGGAGGCCAGGAGCCGGTTATATCCGAGCGAAGCCGAGAGTTGGGGAAACCGGTCCGCGTTGGCGCGGTATTGCTCTCCCCGGGCCCGCAAGACGGCGGCCTTCGCCAGCTCCAGGGCCTCACTGACCGGGATCGCGGACTCCATGGCCTGCTCGAGGGAGAGGGGCCGACCCGGTTGGGCGGATGCGAGGAGCGGCAGTGTCACCAGCAGGCCCGCGGTCACGGCGACCTCCCGGGCGATCGGGCGCAGGTTCATTTGGCTCTCGACTTGGTCCGGCGGCGCGTCGCCGCACCGCATCCGATGCCCCGGAGGAAGAGCTCCACGTACTGCTCCACCGCCTCGTCGGGATCGTTGGGGTAGAGATCGGGCATCATGTCACGCCCCAGGGCGTCGGCAAACATGGCGCCCATGAGCATCTGGGTTGCGGCGGCCGGTTCGAATCGGGCGGTGGCGAGTCCGGTCTCCGTCAGCCGTTCGAGGTAGCCGCTCAACTGGGCGGCGGCATACGAGGTATGACTTCCGGGCTGGGCCAGCTTGGGGTGTTCGGCGACCTCGGCCATGCAGGTCCGGATCAGGCCCCGGCGTTCGCGGAGTCGAGCCATCTGCTCCCGGGCCCAGACCAGGAGCTCCTGCCGGGGACGCCTGGGCACCTCAGGCAGGCTGGCCCCCCCGTAGCGGGCGCTGGCGGCATGGACGGCCTCGCGGAGCAACCGCTCCTTGGACCCGAAGTGCCGAAACAGGGTGATCTCGTTGACCTCGGCTTCCGAGGCGATCCGTCGGGTCGTGGCGCCACGAAAGCCCACCTCGGCGAACACCGTGGCGGCGGCAGTGAGGATTCGGGTACGGGCGTCCATGGGACCCGAACGTAGTGGGTGAGTGCCCTGTAAGCAAGTAGTCACTTGCAAGCGCGCTCGGAAGCCGATTCAGGTCTGGGGTGGGGCCGCCGGCCCGGCAGGCACTGGACGGATTCAGGGGGCGGCGGAGGGCCCCGAGGTCGCCGCTGGGCGGTGCCGCCGCCAGGCGAGGTACACCGGGATGCCGAGGCCGAGCAGGCCCAGCGCGGCCGCGGAATGGAGCGGCGGCTGGCTGGCAAGGGTGTTGGCGACCAGGGCGATGGCGGCCAGCACGAACAGGGCCGGAAGCACCGGGTAGCCGGGCACCCGATACGGCCGGACCGCGTCCGGTTGGATCCGTCGCTGGCGGAACAGCGCCAGGGCGCCCAGCCCATAGAAGATCCACCCCACGAAGACCACGTACCCGAGGAGTTGCCCGACGGTGCCGATCATGGCGAGCGCTGCCCCGGCCACGCTGCCGCCGACGATGGCCGCGGCCGGGGTGCCGTAGCCGGGGTGCACCCGGGCGAAGCGGGCGAAGAACAGCCCGTCCTGCGCCATCGCGAAGTAGACCCGCGAGGAGCTGAGGACGACGAAGTGGGCCGCGCTGATCATCGAGATGAGGATCGGGATGGTGATGAGGGCCGCCGGCCCGGGTCCGAAGGTCGCGGCCACCGCGTCCGCCGCCACGGTCGTGGTGCTCGCCACTGCGGCCGGCCCGAGGGCGCTCAAGTACGCCACGTTGGTGAGCACATAGATCACCATCAGGGCGAGGGCCCCCAGCGCCAGTCCGCGGGGCAGGTTGCGCTGCGGGTTGGTGACTTCGCCGGCGATGAAGGTGGAATACTGCCAGCCTTCATACGCCCACAGCACCATGAGCATCCCGGCGCCGAACCCCCGGAGTACGCCCAGATCGAAATGCCCGGGCCAGATGGCACCCTGGAAGACTCCCAGCCCGGCCGCCAGCGGAAGCCCGATGATCAGGAAGGCCAGGGCGGCCACCTTGACGGCGGTGGCGAGGCTCATGAACCCGACGCTGAGAGCCGTGCCGCGGACGTTGACCACCGTCAACCCGGCGATCAGGCCCAAGCTGACCAGCCGGGTGCCGATCGGAGACAGGGGGATGACTCGGCTGATGTACTGGGCCGAAACCGAGGTCAGCACCGCTATGGCGCCGGCCGAGATCGCGAGAAACATCGCCCAGCCGTACAGGAACGCCGGCAGGCGTCCGAAGGCATCGCGGAGGTACAGGTAGAGCCCCCCGGTGCCCGGGTTCATCGCCCCCAGTTCGCTGTAGGTCAGCGCCCCGATCAGGGTGAGGAGGCCTCCCCCCAGCCACACCAGCAGCGAGATCCCGATCGATTGCTGGGCCTGGGCCAGCACCCCGCCGGGCACCAGGAAGATCCCGGACCCGATCACGCTCCCGATCACGCCAAGGGTCAGGTCCCGAAGCCCGATGGTCCTGCGGAGCCCGTTGCTCACCAGTGCCCCTGTTCCCCGACCGTATCGATCACCTCGCCCAGTCGATCGGCAGCGTTGTGCCAGTTGGAAATGACCGCCTGCTCGGCCAGCTGCGGCGTGCCTCCCGCGATCGCCAGGGCGATCGCCTCATGCTCGAGGACGGAGGGTTTGAGCGCTCCCGACAGGAAACTCACGTACAGCCGCTCGTACCGCTCGGCCTGCGGCTTGACGACGTGATGGAGCGCTCGCAACCGCGCCCCGGCACCGGCCTCGACGTAGGACCAGTGGAACGCCTCGTCCAGCTCGAACAGCCGGCGGTGGTCGGGCCGTGCCGTGTCGGATGCCGCGCGGAACTGTTCGTTCAGGCTGCGCATCCGGGTGACCAGCGCCTGTCGGGCATCATCCGGCAAGGCGGCGGCCAGTCGGGCGGCCAGGCCTTCAAGGGCCCCGACCAGTTGAAAAATCTCCGTGGCGTCCTGTCGAGTGAGCGGTGCCACGGTTGGCCGGAACTGACGCTTCTCGGGGGAGTCCAGGATGTAGCCCTCCTGGCGGAGCCGCTGCAGGGCTCCTCGCACCGGGGTGCGGGAAACACCGAACCGCTTCGCGATCTCCGTCTCGATCAGCCGGCTGCCCGGCGCCAGCCGGCCGCGGACGATGAGGGAGCGCAGTTCGGTGTACACCCGATCGGGCCGGGTGTCGCGGCGAGGCCTGCCAGGTCGGGTGGTCCGTGCGGGCATACCTGGATGTCCTTCCGGTTCGGACTTCCCGGAGCGGCCTGGCGTTGAAGGGATGAGGGAGGGACCCGGTCCAAAGGTACGGATCGGGCGGTCTCCGGCAAAGTGGGGGGCCTAGGGCTTGGCCCCGGTCCAGCCCGGTCCCCGGACGATCCTTCCTGGCTTGGCCCCGGTCGGGCGCGCGGCCCGCACGACGGCCACCCCGTTGACGAATACCTCCCGGACGCCGACCGACAGCTGATGGGGCGCCTCAAAGGTGGCCCGATCGGCGATGGTGGCCGGATCGAACACTACGATGTCCGCCCACATGCCGGGCCGGAGCACCCCCCGGTCCATGATGGAGAGCCGGGTCGCTACCGCCGAGGTTGCCTTCCGGATTGCGTCCTCCAGCGGGATCACCCGCTCCTCCCGGACATACTTGCCCAGCAGCCGAGTGAAGTTCCCATAGGCTCGAGGATGGACCAGCGCGGTGGTGCTGTCCGGGTCGACCCCGCCGGCATCGGTGCCGAACTTGATCCACGGCTGCCGGAGCTGGAGCCGGACGTTTTCCTCGGTCATCATGAAGTAGATCGTCCCAATCCGCTGCCGCTCCGCCAGCAGCAGGTCCATGATCGTCTCCTGCCACGGCTTGCTCTGGATAGCGGCGATCTCTGCCAGTCGCTTGCCGGCCAGCGGTCTGGTCTCGGGCTGCTGGAGGCCGAGCACCAGTACGCCTTCCGGCGTGGCGAGCTGGCAGAGGTTCTCCCATTCCTGCTGTTCGCGATCCATCTCGGCCCTGATCCGGGCCCGGGTGGCGGGGTCCTGCAGGTTGCTGAACAACTTCCCGTCGGCCGCTGCCCACGGCGGGAGACAGGCATCGAGACCGGTGCCGCCGGCGATGTAGAGGTACATGTCGGCTTGGACGTCCTGCCCTGCCGCCCGGGCCGAGTCGATCTTGGCAATGGCGGCCGGAGCCTTCGACCAGTTACGCCTGCCGCCGGCCTTCAGGTGGAAGATCTCCACTGGGACGCCGCCCTCGCGCCCGATCCGGAGGGCTTCGTCGATCGCCTCGAGCCAGGTGTCGGCTTCGGACCGCATGTGGGTGATGTAGAGCCCGCCGTAGGGGGCCATGGCCCGGGCCACCTCGATCAGCTCTTCGGTGCTGACGTAGTTCGCCGGGGGATAGATCAGGGCCGAGCCCAGCCCGAAGGCGCCGTCCTCCATCGCGTTCCGCACCACCGCTCGCATGGTGTCGAGTTCGGCTGGTGTCGCGGGACCCTGGGCCATGCCCTTGGCGTACATCCGAACGGTGGTCGCGCCGACGAAGGAGCCGAAATTGGTGGAGGCCCCGTTCGACTGCATGGCCTGGAGCCAGCGGTCGAATCCCCGGGGGCCGGTGAAGTCGTGGCCCCGCGACCCGCCGGTGCGGGCATTCTGGGGCGCGTTGCTCCCCGCCTCGCCCATGATCTCGGTGGTGATCCCCTGGGTGATCTTGCTCACCAGGCGGCCATCGCCGTCCAGCAGCGCGTCGCGGGAATGGCTCTGGATGTCGATGAACCCCGGGGCGACCACCTGCCCGGTCGCATCGAGCCGCTCCGTGGCGGGTACCGCCCGGAGCCGGCCTGGTGGGGTGATGGCCACGATTCGGCCGCCCTGGACCCCGAGGTCGCCGTAGAACCAGCCGTTGCCGGTCCCGTCCACCACCCGGCCTCCTGCGATTACCAGGTCATACTCCTGGGCCGCGGCTGTGGCCTCCGAAGCAACCGCCTTGCTGGGGGTCGGTGTGGTGGTGGGTGGCGCCGGGCGACACCCGCCGGCGAGGGTCATGGCCAAGAGGACGAAGCCAGGTCGCATCGGGTTCTCCAGGGTGAGCAACCGGCGGACGCTACCACCGTCGGTGGTCCGGTGGAAGGGCCCCGGCCCGTCCGGGTTGACATTTCGGGTGGCGGCCGGGAAGCTTGACCGTTCCCGATTCGCATTCCTGCGCCAAGGATCCCGCATGCCTTCCCGTCGCTCCGGATGGATCTCCCGCTCGGGGGCCGTGATCCTGCTCGGCCTGCTGACCGGGGCCAGCCTGGGATCGATCGGTCCCCTGCCGCGAGTCGGCCCCCTCCTGGATCCGGTCCGCGGGGTCTGGTCCGTGGCCGGGCAGGCGGTGATGGAGCCGGAGGCCGCCATTGCCCTCACCGGCCTCTCCGGGCCGGTGACCGTGGTGGTGGACGACCGCGGGGTCCCGCATCTCTACGGCGCGACCGAACTCGACGTCTATCGGGTCATGGGGTACCTGGTGGCCCGCGACCGCCTTTTCCAACTCGAGATCCAGACCCGAGCTGGCGAGGGAACGCTCACCGGGCTCGTCGGCCCCCGGGCGCTGGAGGCTGACCGCGCCGTCCGCGAGCTGGGGATGGCCTGGGGGGCGGAGCGGAAGTTCGCGGCCCTCGACACCAGCAACCTCGGGTATCGTGCGATCGTCGCCTATGCCGACGGGGTCAACCAGTACCTCGATGCGATGGGTCCGGACGACCTGCCACTCGAGTACCACCTGCTCGGCCGCCGGCCCCGCCGGTTCGAGCCGGTGCACAGCGCCTACCTCTTTGCCCGGATGGGATACACCCTTGCCTCCCAGGATCCCGCCCCGGTCCGGCTGCTCGTGCAGAGTCTGGTCGGTGTCGCCGCGGCGGAGGCGCTGGTGCCCCTCAACAATCCGATTCAGGAACCGATCCAACCGACGGGCCGGGTCGGGCCCCGGTACGGCTACACCCGGTTGCCGCCGCCAGGAACGCCCGATTCCGCCGCCGCAGTGCTGGCCGCCGTCCGCCCGCAGTTCGCACCGGATGGTTCGATGGCCGACGGCGGTGCGGTGGGGAGCAACAACTGGGCAGTCGCTCCGGCCCGGACTCTCGGTGGCCACGCGATTCTCGCGGGTGACCCGCATCTGGAACTCACCCTCCCGTCGATCTGGTATGAGGCCCATCTCGTGGTGCCCGGCCAGCTGGATGCCGCCGGTGTCTCGCTGCCGGGTGCCCCCGGGATCGTGATCGGGTTCAACCGCCACCTGGCCTGGACCTTTACCAACACCGGCGGAGACGTGCTCGACATCTACCGGGAGACGGTCGACCGGCCCGAGGCGCCTGGGCAGTACCGGCTCGACGGGGGGTGGCAGCCGCTCCGGCTCCGGGAGGAAGTCTACCGCGACCCCAATGGCTCGGTGATCGCGGTGGACACGATCCGGTTTACCCACCGGGGCCCAGTGGTGCGGCGAGGGGATACCTGGTTCTCGGCCCGGTGGACCGTCAACGAACGGTCGGCGGAGATCGACCTCTCCCTCCGGGCGGCAAAGACCGAAACCGCTTCCGAATGGCTGGCGGTGATGAGCGAGTACGTGGCGCCGACCCAGAACGGCCTGGTGGCCGATCAGCAGGGGACGATCGCGATCCGGTCGAGTGGGGTCTATCCGGTTCGTCCCGGGGACGGCCGAGGCGATCTGATCCGCGATGGCTCGACCGCTGCCTCCGACTGGACGGGCATCCTGCCGGTCGACCGATACCCGCAGGCCATCAATCCAGCGCAGGGATTCCTGGTCTCGGCCAATCAGCAGCCCGTCGACCCGCTCGACAACCCCTCCTATCTCGGGGCCGACTGGATCTCGCCGTGGCGGGCCCTCCGGATCAATGCCCTGGTACGGGCCGAACCGGCAATGACCCCGGACCGGATGCGCCAGATTCAGACCGACCCCGGGAGCGCGCGGGCCGATGCCTTCGTCCCGTACTTCCTGAGTGCCGTTGGGAGCGCCGGGCCCGCCGACTCCACCGCCCGACAGGCCGCTGCCCTGCTGGCGGCCTGGGACCGGCACTACACCCCGGACAATCGGATGGCGGTACTGTTCGAGATGGCGATGGATGAGTTGTCACTGCGGACCTGGGATGAGTTGACCCGGTCGGGCGAGAGTCGACCGGCCTGGACCCCGCAGGGCTCGACCCTGATCGAACTGCTGGCGGACAGCACCTCGAGCTGGTGGGACGACCGCCGCACCGCTGACCAGGTTGAAACCCGGGATGCGATCCTCCGGGCCAGCCTCGCGGCGGCATTCGATGACGCCCGGGCCCGCCATGGCGCACCGGGCTCCGATGGATGGGCCTGGGGCAGGGTCACCACCGCGAACATCAACCACCTGCTCCGACTCCCGGCCCTGAGTGCCCTGAAGGTGCCGGTCAACGGTGGCCCCTCCACCATCGCGCCGACCGCGGGCCGCGGGGTCCACGGGGCAAGTTGGCGCATGGTGGTGGAACTCGGGGATACGGTCCAGGCCATGGCTACCTACCCCGGCGGCCAGTCCGGCAATCCGGCCAGTCCGTTCTACGCCAATCGCATTCCCCAGTGGGCGAGTGGCCAGCTCGACACCGTGCTGGTACCCGCCTCGGCCGATGCCCTTCCCGCCAGTCGGGTGATGGCCCGGTGGACCTTCACTCCGAAATGACCATGGCGCGCTCGCTCGCTCTGCTGCTTGCCACCGCCGCCTTCGGCCTCGCGACCATCCTCTTCGGCTGGTGGGCGGTGCCGACGATGGCGTTGCTCCTCGTCCTCATCCGGCCGACCACACCGCCCATGGATTTTGGCGTGGCGGCCGGGCTGGCCTGGGCCGTCCTGCTTGCCTGGCGAGCCACGACCGGCCCGCTCAGCGTCCTCGGGGATCGACTGGGCCTGATTCTGGGCCAACCCGGGTGGCTGCTGGAATTGGCCACCATCCTGTTCCCGGCAGGGCTGGCCTGGAGTGCGGCCACCCTGACCGGGATGTTGCCGCGCTGGCGGCAGATTGGACACGCATCATGACCCGCGCTCGGGCTGTCTGCGCCTCCCTCATTCTGGTCCTGGTCTCCCCGGTCGTGACCCGGGCCCAGACACCCAGCCCTCTCGAAGTCGTGAGCGTGGCACCGGGACTCGCGATGCTGGGGGGCTCCGGTGGAAACATCGGGGTGAGCTTTGGTCCGGATGGGGTGTTCCTGGTCGACGACCAGTACGCCCCGGTCACCGACCAGGTGCGCGCGGCGGTGGCCGGCCTCACCCCGGGTCGAATCCGATTCGTCCTCAACACCCACTGGCATGGCGATCACACCGGCGGCAACGAACGGATGGGCCAGGCGGGCGCCCTGGTCGTAGCGCATGAGAACGTCCGCCGCCGGATGAGCACCGACCAGTTCAACCAGCTGCTCAAGTCGACCACCCCGGCCTCCCCGGCTGGTGCCCTTCCAGTGGTCACCTTCAGTGACGGGGTGACGTTTCACCTCAACGGAGCGACCGTGGAAGCCGTCCATGTCGCCCCAGCCCACACGGATGGGGATGCCGTGGTCTGGTTCCGCGAGGCCAATGTGGTGCACATGGGCGATCTCTTCTTCAACGGGCTGTACCCGTTCATTGATCTGGACAGTGGTGGCTCCGTCGATGGAGTGATCGCGGCGGTGGAGGCCGCCCTGGCGCGGAGCAATGGGCGGACCCGAATCATCCCGGGCCATGGGCCGCTGGCCTCGCGGGATGATCTGGTGCGATACCGCAGCATGCTGGTCACCGCTCGCGACCGGATTCAGCGCCTGATCGGGGAGGGGAAGACACTGGAGCAGATTGTCGCGGCTCGACCACTGGCCGACTACGACACGGCCTGGAACTGGAGCTTCATCCCCGGGGAGCGGTTCCTGGCCATTCTCCACCGGGGGCTATCGACCCGGCGCTAGGCTTCCGGTGGCTGCTGGTTCCGGATCGTGGAGACCAGGATCACCCCGTTGGTGTGCCCGGTGCCGAACCGGGTGGTGGCATCCGACGCCGAGAACTTCCGGATCTCGTAGACTCGGCTGGCGAGGATATTCTCCAGCGCGTTCAAGTCACCTGCTTTCACGTTGTCGACATAGACCCAGATGGGATCGGACCCGCGGAGCACGGAGCCACCGGGCCGGGTCCGCAGCATGCTCCCTCGCAGCCGCCTGACGGCGTCGTAGGCCGTCTGGATGTCGGTGCGCGCCGCGATCTCCTCTGCGGTGATCACGTCGGGGTTCCGCTTGGGCTTCTTCTGCGCCTCCGCCGGCGAGGCGGCCGCGATCAGCATCCCGGCAAGCGACAGCGCCAGTAGTGAACGGATCATGGTTCCTCCTTGGTCATCGAGGGTCGCGCGTTCGCCACCCCACCAACAGTACCACAACATCGTCCCGGATGCGCCCGGGTGGCACCCCGGAGCCCCTCGCCGGTCCTCAGTCCTTTCGAACGGCGGGTGGCCCCCGCAGGGGCGGCGGCAGGCGTCCCGCGTGGAGCAGGGCCTGCCGCAACAGGTATTCGATCTGACCATTGAGGCTCCGCAGATCGTCGTCAGACCACCGCTGCAGTGCGCCATGGACCAGGGGATCCAGGCGCAGGAGAAACGGTTTGCGTTTTGACACCCGGGCCGACTAGTACAGGGAGCCGGCGTTGATCACCGGAGTGGTGGCCCGGTCACTGCACAGCACGACCAGGAGGTTGCTGACCATGGTCGCCCGGCGTTCGTCGTCGAGCTCGAGGATCTTCCGGGTGGAGAGCATCTCCAGCGCGGTTTCCACCATCCCGACCGCTCCCTCGACAATCTTCTGTCGGGCCGCGATGATGGCGCTCGCCTGCTGCCGCTGGAGCATCGCGGATGCGATCTCTGGGGCATAGGCCAGGTGGCTGATTCTCGCTTCGGTCACCTTGACGCCGGCCTTGCCGAGTCGTTCCTGGACCTCGCTGAGCAGCCCGGCGGCGACTTCAACCGGGTGGCTGCCGAGGGAGATTTCCCCTGGATTATGGGCGTCGTAGGGATAGGACGAGACCAGGGTCCGCACCGCCGACTCGCTCTGGACATGGACATAGTGCTCGTAGTCGTCCACCTCGAACATCGCCTCGGCGGTATCCACCACCCGCCAGACCACCACCGCCGCCACCTCGATCGGGTTGGACTGGTTGTCATTGACCTTCATCTTGCTGGTCTCGAAGTTCCGGACCCGGAGCGACACCTTCTTCTTGAGCATGAAGGGGTTCGCCCACCACAGCCCGGGTGTCTTGACCGACCCGGTGTAGTTCCCGAACAGGGTGAGGACCTTGGCCTCGTTGGGGTTGATCACGAACAGGCCGGTAAGGCCGATGATCACGGCGACCAGGAGGACGACGGCCAGGAGGCCCGGCAGGGCCAGTTCCGCTCGGGCCGACCGGATGAACCAGGCAATCGAGACACCGCCCACCCCAAGCAGGAGAAGCAGGAAGATGAGGCCGGGGCTGGGGTGCAGTTCCTTTTCGTGGATGATCACGGACACGCCTCCATGGGAGTTATATCTAAATGATATCATTTAGATATATGCACGTCAAGTGACCTCCGACCCCGATTCCAACAGGGGGAGGGAGGATGGTATCCAATCTCCCGACGATGCCAACCGCGTGGAAGCCGTGCCGATGAGTTCGGCCGCCCTGCCGATGCTCGAGCCGGGCCACGATGTGGCCCTGGCGGCCGCGGGAGACAGCGCGGCGTTCGAGCGGCTGTACCGGCTCCATGTGCCGCGAGTCCAGTCGCTGGCCCGTTGGCTGCTCGGGACGACGGACGTGGACGACGCGGTCCAGGAGGTCTTCATCCGGGTCTGGCAGAAGTTGCACACCTACTCGGGACAGGCGGCCTTTGGCACCTGGCTCCATCGGGTGGCGGTCAACCTGATTCTCCGGCGGCGCCAGCGCCGGGCCATCCACCGGGATCGGTTCGTGGCGGAGGATCCGGGGACGGAGCGGGTGGCGGGCCGGACCGCCCGTCCTGACCTGCGGGTGGCGCTGGAACAGGCAGTGGAGCACCTGCCGGCCGGGGCGCGTGAGGTATTCGTGCTGCACGATATGGAAGGGTATAAACATGATGAAATCGGCTCGATGCTCGGGGTGGACCCCGGCACATCACGATCACAGCTCCATCGCGCCCGGCGATTGCTGCGCGAACGGCTGGAGGCCTGAACGATGACTGCCCCACACGACTGGACCGAGCGGTTGTCCAGCTATCTGGACGGCGAACTGGCCGGGCCGGCACAACTGGACCTCGAAACCCACCTGGCAACCTGTGCCAGCTGTCGACAGGCGCTTGAGGATCTCCGTGCCATCATCGCGGTCGCCCCGGAGTACCAGGGCGAAGCCCCGGCCGCGGACCTGTGGCAGGGTATTGCCGGTCAGATCGAGTCGGGGCGGACGGTCGTGTTTCCGACCCCGGCCCGCCTCGGTCGACCGTGGAGTTGGCCCACCCGGATGGCGGCCGCGCTCGGACTGATGGCAATCGGGGCGGCTGGGGCATGGTGGGCGTTGAGCACCCCCGGGGTGGGCCTCAATCCAGAGGTGGTCACCGCCCGCGCGCCTGTCCGGGACCCGAACCTGATGTTCCTGGCCGGGCAGGCCTACCAAGCCGCCGTGGCGGACCTGCAGCGGACCATCGACGAGGGCCGGGACCGGCTGGCGCCTGGGACCATGGCCACCATCGAACGCAGCCTCGCGATCATCGACCAGGCGATTTCCGAGGCGGAAGCCGCGCTCGTGGCAGATCCCGCCAGCCTCGATCTCCCGAACTGGATCGCCGCCAATCAGCGGCGGAAACTGGAACTCCTGCGGCGGGCCGCCCAGGCGGTAGCGGCCACCCACGCGGAGAGTTGAACTGATGACCCATGAGAGGACGCTGACATGCTGATGACCTTGACCGTGACGTTGACCGCGCTGGTGGCCCTGGCCCCGCTGCAGCAGGGTGACACCGACACGACCTTCGCGGTTCCGAAAGGCACTCGACTCCAACTCCAGAACATGACCGGGGACGTGGTGATCGGGACCTGGGATCGCAACGAGGTCCGGCTGATCGCCGAACACTCCCGGCGGACCTCAATCGAGGTGGACCTGTCGGGGTCGGTGCTCCGGCTCCGTCCCCGGTCCTCCTCGGGGATGGGGCTCGGTGGGGTGACCGACTACCAACTCACGATTCCGACCACCATGGCGGTCGATGTCTCGGGAATGAGTGCCGACGTGACGATCACCGGCAGCCGTGCCGAAGTGAAGGTCGGCACTGTCAGTGGGGACATTCGGCTGATCGGCGGGGTCGGGTCGATCAATCTGACCACCATCGATGGAGGGATCACTGTTCAGCAGGCCAAGGGGAGGATGCAGCTCAGGACCGCCTCCGATCAGATCGAGGTTGAAGACAGTGAGGGGGACATCAACGCCGAGGCGGTGAGCGGCGATGTCCGGCTTCGGCGGGTGAACGCCCGGCAGATCGAGGTCCAGGCCGTCAGTGGGGATGTGGAGTTCGAAGGCGCGATCCAGGCGAATGGGTCGTACTACTTCGGGACCCACAGCGGGGACTTGACCATCGCCATCCCCGAGAACGCCAATGTCATGATCCGGGCTTCGGCCTCGATGGGCGACTTCTCGGCGAGCTTCGCACTGCCGGCCTCGGAGCAGGCCGGCCGTCGGCGGCAGACATTCCGGCTGGGCAACGGCAGTGCTTCCATGGAGGTCGAAGTGTTCAGCGGCGACATCTCGCTGGTCCGACCGGCCGAACTCCGGGCACGCAACAGGGGGGACAATGATCACGCTGCTGACGCTCACCCTGGTCCTGGCCGGGCAGGGGCCGGGCTACAGCTGGTCCGGTACTGTGGCCGAGGGGAAGCGGGTCTCGGTCAAGAACATCATCGGCGACATCCGGGTGGAGCCGTCCACCGGTCGGCGGGTGGAGATCGTGGCGGTCAAGACCGCCGGCCGGCATGGCCGGGTGGAGGATGTCGAGATCCGTCGAGTCGAGATGGCGGACGGCATGGAAGTCTGTGTCATCTACCCCGGCACCGGGACCGACGGCGGCGACTGTGATTGGTCAAGCCATGACGACCGGGGCAGGGGGAATCGCGAGCGGAACGATACCCGGGTCGCCTTTACCCTCAAGGTTCCGAGCGGGATCAGCTTGCAGGTCCATACGGTGTCGGGTGATGTGCTGGTCCGGGGCGCCCGGGGGGACGTCAGTGCCGCCTCGGTGTCGGGCGATGTCGAGCTGTCCGATGTGACCGCGGGCAGCCTTGAGGCCCAGACCGTCAGTGGCGACGTGACCCTGCGTGGGGTCGATGCCTCCGAGGTCGAGGCCCAGTCCGTGAGCGGGGATGTGATCTTCGAGGGACAGATCCGGGCTCGAGGGGACTATTCCTTCCAGACTCTGAGTGGGGACGTGGATCTCCTGATCCCGGCCACCACCAATGCCACACTGAGCGGGTCCACCTTCAGTGGATCGGTCCGGAGTGATCTCCCCATCACCTCGTCGGCGTCGGGCCGCCGCGGGAGTCGGAAACGGATCTCCGGCACCCTCGGGACCGGCAGCGGGGCCGAAATCAACCTGGAGTCACTCAGCGGGGACGTGCATATCCGGGCCTTGCCGTAGCGGGGCACCGCGACCTGGCGGCCGGGGGTTGAACCCGGTCTCCGGTGGTTTCGGCGGGGGCCTGGGGCTGAACCCGGTCTCCGGGGGGTTCGTCCGGCGTCGGGCGCCGCCAGTCCCGGTTGGAACGGCGAGTGCGCGACGGGGTGCAGCCGGGCGGGTGAATGATGAGGGCGGCCCCCCTGAGCCGCGCTACCCTACGGCATGCTCGCGCGTATCCGTTCGGCCGCCGTGCTCGGGGTCGAGGCCTGCCCGGTGGATGTCGAGGTCGACCTCTCCAACGGACTTCCCACCTTCGCGACGGTCGGCCTTCCTCAGGGCGCGGTCAAGGAGGGGCGAGAGCGGGTCCATGCCGCGCTCCTCAACGCGGGGTTCGAGTTTCCCCTTCGGCGGATCACCGTCAACCTGGCCCCGGCCGATGTCTCCAAGGGTGGCTCGGGGTTCGATCTTCCGATCGCCCTCGGGCTGCTGGTGGCCAGCGGTCAGATCCCCGGGGAGGCCTTCCGCGATCAGCTGGTTGTTGGAGAACTGGGGCTCGAAGGCGCCCTCCGGCCGATCCGGGGCGCCCTCCCCATCACCCTCGCGGCCCGGGCGGCCGGCAATCGAGGTGTCATTCTCCCCCGTGCGAACCTCGCGGAAGCCTCGGTGGTCCAGGGAATCGAGGTTCGGGGAGCCGAAACGCTGTCGGCCGTGTGCCGGCACTCTTCCGGGCACGAACCGCTTCAACCCCAGTCACAGAATCCAGCCGAGTTGCTGGAAGGCACCCGGCGGAGCGCGCTCGATCTGGCGGACGTGCGGGGACAGGGTGCCGCCAAGCGTGCCTTGGAGATCGCCGCCGCCGGGGGCCACAATCTGCTGTTGATCGGTCCGCCCGGGGCCGGGAAGACCATGCTGGCGCGCCGGTTTGCCACGATCCTTCCCGGCCTCGGCCTGGATGAGGCCCTTGAGGTCACCGCCATCCACTCGGTGGCCGGGCTGCTGGCTGCGGGAACCAGCCTCATTACCGACCGGCCCTTCCGGGCCCCGCATCACACGGTCAGCGAAGCCGGTCTGGTGGGCGGCGGCTCGCCGCCCCGTCCGGGGGAGGTGAGTCTGGCCCATGGCGGGGTGCTGTTCCTGGACGAAATGCCCGAGTTCCGGCGCGGCGCGCTGGAGGTGCTCCGCCAGCCGCTGGAGGACGGCATGGTCTCGCTGAATCGGGCCGCCGTCAGCCTCAGCTACCCGTCGCGCTTCATGCTGGTGGCAGCGATGAACCCCTGTCCCTGCGGCTACCGGGGCGATCCAGCCCACGACTGTCGCTGCAGCGAGGTCCACGTCGAGCGGTACCTGGGCCGGCTGTCGGGGCCGCTGCTCGATCGGATCGACATCCACCTCGCTGTGCCGGCGGTTGCCTGGCGTGATCTCTCGGGTCGGGATGGGGGCGGAGAGTCGAGCGTGGCGGTGCGGACCAGAGTGGAGCGGGCTCGGCGGGTGCAGCGGGAGCGATTCGTCGACCGTCGGTGGATTCGCTGCAACGCCCAGATGGGCTCTCGGGAGGTGCGGCAGTGCTGTCGCCAGACGGAACCGGTCGAAGCCCTGCTCCGCACCGCGATCGTCAAGCTGGGGCTTTCGGCGCGGGCCTACGGGCGGGTCCTCAAGCTGGCCCGGACCATTGCCGACCTGGAGGGCTCCGTGGCACTGGAACCACACCACGTTGCCGAGGCGATTCAGTATCGCGCGCTCGACCGGAGGCCCACGCTTGTCAACCGGGGTGGTGAAACCGTCTCGGGCCGGTGAGTCAGTGGTTCCACGGTTCCTGTCGGCCCACCGCGTACGACTCTCGCATCAGTTGCCGCAAGGCGTCGTCCACATCCTCTGGGGACCGGAGCCGGAAACGGTGGACGTGGCAGCCGGGGACCGGCGTCTCGGTTCGGATCAGGAGTGGATGCTTGGTGCGCCGGGTCAGCCAGAGGCCACCTTCAACGGATTTGGCCCGGATCACCGCTCCACCGAACCGGACCCGGACCTGGAACGCGATCCGGGTCTTCTGACTGATGACCCGGACCGGTCCGCAGACCCGCGCGGCGGCGAGCCAGGCCTGGTAGGTCTTCCTTACCACCGGCGGTTTCCCCTGGAAATGACTGTTGAGTGGAATCCGGACGCAGGAGTGCCAGAGATTCCTGGTGACGAACCTGTTCCCGCACTTGGGGCAGACCCAGAGCGGCCTGGCCATGGCCAACCTCAACCCTCCGGTGGGAAGGGGAGCACCAGGGTCTCCCCCGCCTCAAGGGTGCGCCACTGGGCGATCAGGGCGCCGAGCCGCCTGCGGATGTCCTCCACTTCCGGCTCGGCCAGCCGTCGCGCCAGCAGATCGGGATCGGGGGCACCATGCGAGGTTCCCGCCTCGCGGAGCTTGATGGCGATCACCCCGACCGCCTGGTTCAATTCCTTCAGGGTTCGGAAGCTCCCGTTGGGCCAGCGCTCCTGCCAGAACAACCCGACCACCTCCTCGGTCCAGGCGGCCTCCGCCGGCAGCGGGCCACGGGGCCACGGGGCACCGAAGTCGGCGAACTCCCATCCGGTTCCCATCAGGCTCAGAAACGATCCCTGAAGCTGCAATACGCTCTCGACGGAATAGTGGGTCAGGTCGTGCACCGGGAATGCGTCCGGAACCCGGTGCACCGCCGCCGAGCCGTCCGGCCGGATGATCGCCAGCGTGGAGGGCCCATCCCGACCCTTCTTGAGCCGCAGCGATACCCGCCGAGTCAGCTGATCGGGCATCAGGTGGTCCCGAGCGGGGTCAGGGCCCGGCGAACCGGGACCAGCCAAACCAGGGACAGAAGCCCGAATCCGGAAATGGCGACGATCAGCGGCAGCTCCAGCCGTGACAGCGCCAGGAGGGCGGTGGCCACCAGCAGCAGCACTGTGAGGCGGGCCGCTTCCAGGGCGGCGGCCCAGGGATGGCCTTCCAGCAGGCCGCCCAGACTGGAGAGGCCGATGGCGAGGTAGAACCCGCCGGCCGCCACCTGGACCGGCGGGAGTTCGCCGGCAGAGCGGAGCAACAGCAGCGCACCCAGCAGCAGAGAGCCGAACTGCACCAGCAGGTAGGGAGTGACCCCCGGCGGGATCACCGGGTCGTACTTCTGATAGCCGGCGGGCGAAACCGTCGGGGCCACGATGCTGCGGCCAATGTCGGCAGGGCGCCAACTCGGGGGCCCGAAGATCACCCGGAGCTTGTCCCGCCAGCGGCGGGTCCGCCAGGCGTGTCGGAAGATGTCCCGGAAGACGTGCAGGTTGGCCCAGAGCGGATTCCAACTGGCGAGCGGGATGGTGATGCCGTAGACCGGCTCCTCATCCTCGGGGGTAAAGGTGCCGAACAGCCGATCCCAGATGATGAACACGCCAGCATAGTTCCGGTCCTGATACTCGGGGTTGACCCCGTGGTGGACCCGGTGGTGTGATGGCGTGTTCATCACGCTCTCGAGCGGACCGAGCCGCTGGATCTCCCGGGTGTGGATCCAGAACTGGTAGATCAGATTGATTCCGTGGCAGACGGCGAACATCACCCAGGGGATTCCAAGCAAGGCCAGCGGGATATAGAACACCCAACTCATCAGGCCGTGGAGGCTGCTCTGCCGGAGCGCCACGGTGAGGTTGTACTCCTCACTCGAGTGGTGCACCACATGTCCGGCCCACAGGATGTTCACCTCGTGGGAGAGCCGGTGAAGCCAGTAATAGGCCAGATCCACCGCCACAAACACGGCGGCCCAGGCGGCCAGCCGAGGCCAGTGGACTGCGAAGCCCGGCGCGCTGGTGATGGCGGTGAATGGGGACCCGCCCGGCCACGGCGGAAGGACAGTCCATCGCTGGATCGCCCAATGCTCCGCCACCCAGGCAAAGGCCCCGTACAGAAGCAATACCAGGAAGATTCCGGCGATCTGGCTCAGGATCCCGCAGCTCAGGTCGGCGATCGAATCGTTGAGCCGGTACCCAGCGTCCCGTCGCCGGGTCGCGACCAGCAGCTCAATCGCGATCAGCAGAAAGAACAGGGGGATCGAAGCGGCGACGACGTCCATGCTGTTGCCTGTGTGGAGTCCATGAGAAGATAGCCGACCGGAAGGGGTGATTGCCGCCGGGCCGCGGCATAGTGAGCCTGGTCTGCGGGTCCGGTCCTGCGGCTCGATGGTGCTCGCCATTCGACGGGCCGCCGGTCGGGGGCAGCGGCCGTTACCGGGATCGTGCGACCCAGTGCCGGACTTTCTCCAGCCGGTCCGACTCCTGTCGAGAGGCCTCGAGCGCCGTGCCCAGATCGACCCGACTGAGGACCGCCCGCTCGCCCGGGAGCAGTTGGGCGAACCGGCCGAGGTCGGGACCGATGATGACCCCGATTTTGGGGTAGCCGCCCACGGTCGGGCCGTCGTGCATCACCACGATGGGCGCTCCCCCCTGAGGAATCTGGATCGCCCCGGGGCAGGCAGCTTCGGACGGCAACGCCGCTGGCCCCCGGTGGCTCACGGTCGGCCCTTCCAGCCGGTATCCCATCCGATCGGCGGCGCGCCCGACCCGGTACTCGCCGGCCGCCAGGGCCTGCCAGACCGGGTCATCGAAGAAGCGATCCTGGGGGCCGGGCAGGACCCGCACCGGTCCGGCGGCCGGGGTGAGGTATTCCGGGAGTCGTTCCCCGGGCCGGGAGTCGAAGCTCCCGGTGCCTGGGACGGGGAGCCGGTCTCCGGTGCGAAGCAGCCGGCCGTCCAGCCCGCCGAATCGGCCCGGGAGGTAGGTGCTCCTGCTGCCAAACACCTCGGGCACCGCGACGCCGCCTGCCACGGCCAGATAGCCGAACCGCCCGGATCGGGGAACGCCGAGTCCCAACTCGCTTCCGGCCGGAACCTCGACGGCGGACCACACCGGTTGTGGGGCTCCGTCGAGGGTCAGATCAACCGGAGCGCCACCCACGGCGATCGTCACCGCCTCCCCGAAGCGAATGACCATCGGGCCGAGCGCCCACTCGAAGCCAGCCGCGCTGTCAGGGTTCCCGACGAGGAGGTTGGCAGTGCTCAGCGCCGGGAGGTCCATCGCCCCCGACCCTGGGATACCACGGCGTCGGCCTCCAGTCCTCCCGGCGTCCTGCACAGTCAGGAAAGGGGAGGCCTTGAGTACCTCGATCACGGGATTGCCTCGAACCTTACCTGGTCCCCGACGTTGAACAGCACGGCGGGGTCTCGAGCCAGGTCGAAAGGCCGGGTGTCGGTCCGTCCGATCAGGTGCCACCCACCGGGCGTCTCGAGGGGATAGATCCCGGTCTGGCCCCCGGCGATCGCCACCGATCCGGCGGGAACCCGTTGCCGGGGGGATTCGCGTCGGGGCAGGACCAGCCGGCGGTCGAGTTCACCGAGAAAGGCGAACCCCGGGACGAAGCCGATCAGATAGACCCGGTAACTCCGGCCGGTGTGTCGGGTGACGACTTCGTCAGGGCTGAGGCCGGTGCGCGACGCCACCGCGGCCAGATCGGGGCCGTCATATCGAACCGGGATCACCCACTCCTGGCCGGGTGGAACGGATCCGACGGCAACCGACTCCTGCAGGCCGAGCAATCGATCGCGTACCGTTTCGAAGGCAACCAGCTCCGGGTCGAAGAAGACACTCAGGGTGGTGTAGGCCGGTACGATGTCGCGCAAGCCGGGTGGGGGATCGCGGGTGACGGCCTCGGCGATGGCCTGCACGTGCTGGTGGGTTTCGGGGGAGATCTCGTCAGCCAGGGTCAGAGTCGCGGCACCCTCGCCGAGCGGGACACAGCGGACCGGATCGGGCATCAGGCGGAGAAGGGAGCCAGTTCCACTCCACTCGCCATCAGTCGCTCGCGGACCTGGCGAAGAATCCGCCCTGCCGCCGGACCATCCCCGTGGACACACAGAGAATCCGCCGAGATCGCGATCATCGAGCCATCCACCGCCTCGATCACTTCCTCCAGCACCATGCGGGCCGCTCGATCGGCACAGACGGTGGGATCTTCGACCATGGCCCCGGGCTGACCTCGGGGAACCAGGGTGCCGTCGGGCAGGTATCCCCGATCCACGAAGGCCTCTGCCGCGAATGGAATCCCGATGCGCGCGGCCGCGGCGGGCAGTTCGGTTCCCGGAAGCCCCAGCAAGGGGAGGGTGGGGTTGAAGGCGTGAATCGCCCTGGCGATGGCCTCTGCGGTGGCGGGGTCCTTCGCCGCCCGATGGTACAGGGCCCCGTGTGGCTTGAGGTAGCGCACTCTGGTGCCCGCCGCCAAACAGACGCCCGCCAGGGCGCCGAGTTGGTAGAGCACGAACGCCTCGATCTCCTCAGGGGTGGCTGCCAGCTCCCGCCGGCCGAATCCCTGCAGATCGGGGTAGCCAGGGTGGGCGCCGATCGCGACCCCCCGGGCGGCGGCCGCGGTCACCACCCGCCGCATGACCAGTGGGTCACCCGCATGAAATCCACAGGCAATGTTGGCGCTCGTCACCAGGTCCAGCAATGCCTCGTCCGGCAGCCGGTAGTGACCGAAGCTTTCGCCCAGATCGGCATTGAGGTCCACGTGGGGCATGAGGAGAACCTAGCTTGGCGGCTTGCTGGGTGGCTTGCGGGCCGGCCGGGTCGTGTCGGGCCGCTGGATCTTGAAGGCGAAGTTCTGCTGCACCAGTTGCCGGACCGGCTGGCCGTGGAGCACGGCCGGGCTGAACCGCATCCGAGGCAAGGCGCTCTGCACCGCGGCGGCGAATCCCGGGTGCGTTGCCCGCACCACCCGATAACTTCTCATGTCGACGGCCCCAGTACTGTCGACCACGTAGAGCACGAAGGCACTGCCTTCGATGTTCAGTTCGAGGAGGTCGGGGGGGTACTCCGGTGCCGCGCTGAAGGGGTCTCGCCGGACCGCCGAATCGACTTCGAACTCGGTCAACACCGGCTCTCCCAGCAACTCGAGCAGAGGGTCGACCCGATCCCGGGTGAGCAGGGTGTCGGACTCTCCCGCGGCCAATTGGCCGGTCCCTTCTGAAGGGGCGGGTGAGGCTTGGCCGTCCGCCCCGACCCTCCGCTCCTCGACCGCCCAGCGAATCTCGCTTGCCGCGCCGCCCTGCCCCTTGGGTTTGTTCAGGGGTGCAAAGAAGGCCACCACCTGCTCGGTCTGAGGTACCTCCTCCGCCACGATCCGGGAGGCGAGCAGGTAGAGGCCCAGTGCGGCGCCGTGGAGGACCAGCGAGACGACCACCCCCAGGCTGAATCCAGGGTGTCTTCCGGACTCGAGGAGGTGGATCGTCCCTCCCGCTGAAAGTGTCACCATTGCCAATGGTGACGTCGATCGACGCCGGACCCGCACCGGGGGCCGCTCGGGAGGGGTCTCACGGTTTCCCTGGCCCCTTGCCCTGCGGCGTTGGTACCGCTCCGGCGAATCGCGCGGGGGGGGCCTGGGGATCGATACTGCACAGTTCCAGCGCCCGGGTCAGGTAGGGGCCGACGAGGTCAAAATGGACCGTCCTGGTCCGTTGAATCCACCAGGCTTCGCAGCCGAGTGAGGTGGCGGCCACAATCAGCACGTGCTCGCCCGACGCCAGGAGATGAGCGGTCCTCCGGCCTCGGGATTTCCAGAGGTTCTCATGGACAGCGATGCCGCCCTCGGCGGCCCAGGTGCGTGCCAGGAGGACCTCACGGGTTCCGAAGTAGCGCCAGAACTCCGGGGAAGGGTTCATTCATCCTCCCGGGTGGAACGACCTCGGGTCCGTTTCTGATGGCTCCGACGGCGCTTCTCGGCCAGCCGACGTTCCACGGACGCCTTGGTGGGTCGGGTCTTCCGGCGGGGCGGGGCAACTCGGAGGGCGGCTGCCAGCAGCTTGGCGAGGCGGGCCAAAGCGGCTTCCCGATTCATCAGCTGGCTGCGCCGGCTGCCGGAGACGATCCGGAGCCAGCCGCGCTGGTCCAACCGGTGCGCCAAGCGGTCGAGCAGGAGGGCGCGCTGTGCCTCGGTCAGCGAGCGGCTGGTGACCGGACTCCACCAGAGTTCGATCCGGGTGGCGGACCGGTTGACGTGCTGGCCCCCCGGCCCGCCGCCCGCCGTGGCTCGGAACTCGAACTCGCTCAGCGGGATATCGAGGGTCGGGGTGACCGCCAGAAAGTCGTCGCCCGTCATGCCCTAACCAAAGCCACCCGCCGGGGTCCGGCGCAACCGTGCCGCGTTCCCGGAATCTCGGGCCGGGGTTATGATTGCACCATGGCGGAGATCGCGCGGCTCGAGCGACACCTTGACGGCCTGGGCCGGGTGCTGCTGGGCTTTTCCGGAGGGGTGGACTCGTCCCTGCTCGGCGTGGTCGGGTTCCGGGCGCTGGGCGCTGGGCGGTTCCTGGCGGTCATGGGGATCAGCCCGTCCTACCCCGAGGCCCAGCGCCGCCAGGCCCGGGACCTTGCCAGCCGGTATTCGATTCCTGTTCAGGAGGTCGAGACCCACGAGCTGGAGGACCCCCGGTACGTGGCCAACCCCACCAACCGCTGCTATTTCTGCAAGAGTGAGCTGTGGCATCGCCTGCGTCCATTGGCCCGGGAGCTCGGCTTCGATGCGATCATCGACGGCACCAACGCCGATGACCGGGGCGAACACCGCCCGGGTGCCCGCGCCGCCGACGAGCGCGGTGTTCACTCACCGCTGGCCGAACTCGGCTGGACCAAGGCGGCGGTCCGCGACGCAGCCCGACAACTGGGGATTCCGATCTGGGACGCCCCCGCCCAACCCTGCCTCGCCAGCCGGATTCAGTACCGCCTGGAAGTCACCCCGGCGCGGCTGCACCAGGTCGAACAGGCCGAAGTGTTCCTTCGGGAGATCGGCGTTCGGGGGAACCTGCGCGTCCGTCACCTTGGGACCACCGCGAGGCTCGAGGTCGAGGCTGAGGCCCACGGTCTGCTGGTCGACCAGTGGCCCGGGATCGAGCGGCACTTGCTGGCGCTCGGGTTTGACCGCGTGGAGCTGGATCCTGGCGGGTACCGTCGAGGGGCCCTGCTGGTTCTCGCTGGGGTGACCTGATGCGCCTCTTCGCCGCGGTTCCGCTCTCTCCGGCGGCACTCGACGCCGCCAAGGCCACCCTCCAGCGCCTGGAAGCTGAGGGATGGCCGGTGCGCTGGGTTCGTGAGGCGGGGCTGCATCTGACACTCAAGTTCTTCGGCGAGGTCACCGCCGATCGACTGGACACCATTGCCGAGATGGTCGGGTTTTCCCTGGACGGGGTCGCCCCGATGCCGATGCAGATTACCGGCGCCGGCGTCTTCCCCGGTCCCAGCCGCCCACGGGTCATCCGGCTCGACGTGGCGGCCGGCACCGAACTGGAGCTGCTTCAGGATCGGCTCGAGCGGGGCGGTGAACGCATCGGGTTTCCCCCCGAGGGGCGGCCCTTTCGGCCGCACGTGACCCTGGGCCGCATCAAGGAAGGCCAGCGGCTGCCGCGGGATGCCATGGACATCATCGAAGCGATTCCCGGACAACCGGAGTTCCTGGCCGATCGGGTCGTGCTCTACGAGAGCGAGCTGGGTTTCGGGGGGCCCCTGTACCATGCGCGGGCCGACTTTTCTCTAACCTGACCGGTCCATTCCCGTGAGCATTCGTCTGCTGATTGTCGATGATGAGCCCGGCGTCCGGGACGCCATCCGGCAGGTCCTGGAATTCGAGGGCTACGAAGTCCGTGGCGTCGGCTCTGGCGGGGAGGCGCTGACCGTCTACCCCGGCTTCCGACCCCACCTGGTCTTCCTGGATGTGAAGATGGCCGGATTGGACGGGTTGGAGACGCTGTCCCGGCTCCGGGAACTCGATCCCCAGGCCCAGGTGGTGATGATCTCGGGCCATGGCACCGTCGCCACGGCGGTTCAGGCCACCCAGCAGGGTGCCTTTGATTTCCTCGAAAAGCCACTCGACACGGACCGCCTTCTGGTCACCATCCGGAACGCATTGGACCGGAGCGTGTTGTTGTCGGAGAACGAGCGACTCCGGGAATCGGTCGATGAGCGGTACGCCATGGTCGGCCAGAGCCAGGTACTCCGGGCGGTCTGGGAGACCATCGAGAAGGTCGGCCCCACCACCGCCCGGGTGCTCATCACCGGGGAGAATGGCACCGGGAAGGAGCTGGTGGCCCGGGCCCTCCACGAGCAGTCACCACGCCGGGATCGCCCGTTCATTGAGGTCAACTGCGCCGCAATCCCCTCCGAGTTGATCGAGAGCGAGCTGTTTGGTCATATCAAGGGGTCATTCACCGGGGCGGTGACCGATCGAGCCGGCAAGTTCGAGTTGGCCCATGGCGGGACCCTCTTCCTCGACGAAGTCGGCGACATGTCGCTCGGGGCCCAGGCCAAGGTGCTCCGGGTGCTCGAGGAGGGCCTGGTGACCCGGGTGGGTGGGAGTCGTCCCGTCGAGGTCGACGTCCGCGTTCTGGCGGCCACCAACAAGCAGTTGGAGGACGAAATTGCCGAGGGCCGGTTCCGGGAAGATCTGTTCTACCGCCTGAATGTCGTGCCGGTAGAAGTTCCGGCCCTGCTGGAGCGGCTGGAGGACCTCCCCTTGCTGGTCGAGCACTTCGTCCAGCGGCTGGGCCACCGGGCGGGGATGCCGTTGCGCCGGTTCACTCCCGAGGCCATTCACCGTCTCCAGCGGCGGAGTTGGCCCGGCAACGTCCGGGAGTTGCGGAACGCGGTCGAGCGGCTGATGATCCTGGCTCCCGGTCGGGAAGTCACCGCGGAAGACGTGGACCGGCTGCTGCCGAACGGGCCCGCCCAGGTGAACGTCACGGGCGATCTCCCGATGGTGGGGACGTTCGATGAGTTCCGGCAGGAGGCCGAACGGACGTTCCTGCTGGCTCGGCTGCAGGAGCACCAGTGGAACGTGGCCGAGACGGCCCGGGCGCTGGCAATGCCGCGCTCCAACCTCTACAAGAAGATCGAGCGCTACGAGCTCAGCCGGGGGAACGGATGACGATGCCACCACCGAGGGACTGGGACAAGGAACTGGCGGACATCGACAAGCTGATCGGCAAGGCTCCCGCACCGACGCCCCCGTCCCCGGGGGGACGGGCACCGGGAGCGAAGCCAGGGGCCCTGGCGGTCGGAGCCGGGCCCCCCGGCCCGATCCGGCAAACAGGTGGGGCTGGCGGGACCTGGCTCCGGGTCGGGCTGGGGATCGCTCTCGGGGCGGGCATGACCCAATGGCCCTACGCCCACCCCTGCGGTCTCTGGCTCGGCCTGTATCTTGGCGCGGTTTCGGCGGTCGCCCTCACTGGCCTGTGGGGCGCCGTGAGCAGCTGGAGGCGCCGGATCGCCGCGGCCCATTTCCTTTCTCTGGCGGTGCTGCTCTGGGGCCTCATCCTGGTGGCCGGCGTGGTCCTGCCGCGTACCGGCTACGCGGCACAGACGCTGACTTGGCTCTGCCCATAGTAGATTCGAGCCTCGTGGTCGTTCCTCGGCGGTTCGGTCTCCGCCTCCTCAATCCCGATTCGGCAGCTCATGGCAAAAACTTTCAAGAACTTCATTGGCGGCGAATGGGTCACCCCGACCACCGGCCGGTATCTCGAGAACCGCAACCCGGCCGAGACCGCCGACCTGATCGGCCGCTTTCCGGATTCGGGGGCCCGGGACATTGCCCTGGCGGTGAAGTCGGCGGCCCGGGGATTCACCCGGTGGTCCCGGACGCCGGCTCCCGCGCGAGGGGATGTGCTCCGGCGGGTGGGCGATCTGATGGCGACCCGCAAAGAGGAGGTGGCCCGGGCCATGACCCGGGAGATGGGGAAAGTGCTGGCCGAGACGCGAGGGGACGTGCAGGAGGGGATCGATACCGCCTGGTACGCCGGGTCGGAAACCCGGCGACTGTTCGGCCACACGGTCCCGTCCGAGTTGAGCCGGAAGTGGGCGATGAGCTACCGCCGGCCCATTGGCATCGCCGGCCTGATCACCCCATTCAACTTCCCGCTGGCCATCCCGACCTGGAAGATGTTCCCGGCCCTGGCCTGCGGCAATTCGGTCATCCTCAAACCGTCCGAGGATGTGCCTCACACCTCCCATCTGTTGGTCGAGATTCTGCTGGAGGCGGGATTGCCGCCCGAGGTCATTCAGCTGGTCCAGGGTTCCGGGGCCACCGGCCAGGCCCTGGTGGCACATCCGGACGTGCCGCTGGTCTCCTTCACCGGGTCGACCGCCACCGGGTCACGGATCGGCGAGATCTGCGGCCGGATGCACAAGCGGCTGTCGCTCGAAATGGGCGGCAAGAATGCCATGATCGTGATGGATGATGCCGACCTGGATCTGGCGCTGGACGGGGTGCTCTGGGGTGCCTTCGGCACCACCGGCCAGCGGTGCACCGCCACCAGCCGCCTGCTGCTGCACAAGAAGATCCATGACCGGTTCCTGGGTCGCCTGGTCGAGGCCGCCGAGGGGCTCCGCCTCGGGGATGGGCTGGAGGACCAGACCGACGTCGGACCGTTGATTCACGACGCCTCCCGTCAGAAGGTGGAGCGCTACGTGGCCCTCGGGCAGGAGGAGGGCGCCGAACTGCTCTGTGGCGGTCGCAAGGGGAGGGGGCCCCGGCTGGGACAAGGGTGGTTCTACCGGCCCACCATCCTGGCCGGCGTCCGCCCCAGGCACCGGGTGGCGCGGGAGGAGATCTTCGGACCGGTGCTGAGCGTGATGCGGTTCTCCAGCTTTGACGAAGCGGTGAGAATCAACAACGGGGTGCCCTACGGATTGTCGAGTTCGCTCTACACCCGGAAGGTCGACCTCGGTTTCCGGGCGCTGGAGGAGCTCGACAACGGTATCACCTACATCAATGCCCCCACCATCGGGGCGGAAGCGCACCTGCCGTTCGGCGGGGTCAAACAGACCGGCAATGGGCACCGCGAGGGTGGTTGGGAGGTCTACCACTTCTACTCGGAAACGAAGGTCTGCTATGTCGACTACTCCGGCACCTTGCAGCGGGCCCAGATCGACAACTATGACGAGTAGCGTGAGGGCGCCGCTGCCGGTTGCGCCGGCGGCGGCGCCTGCGTAAGGTTCGGGCACTCCCCTCGCGTCTTCAGAGGTTCCCCGCATGCGACCTATCCAGGTCGGATCACAACGGCACTCGACCTCGGCCGATGAGGGATCGCTGGATCAGTATCTGCGTGAGATATCCAAGTACCCCCTGATCAACCAGGCGGAGGAGGTCAACCTCGCCCAGCGAATCCGCGCTGGCGAGGCGGAGGCACTCGACAAGCTGGTGCGAAGCAATCTCCGATTTGTCGTCTCGGTCGCCAAGAAATACCAGAACCAGGGCGTTTCCCTGGCCGACCTGATCAATGAGGGCAACCTCGGATTGATCAGGGCGGCCCACAAGTTCGACGAAACCAAGGGCATCAAGTTCATCTCGTACGCCGTCTGGTGGATTCGGCAGGCGATCCTCCAGGCGCTCGCGGAGCAAAGCCGGATCGTCCGGGTCCCCCTCAACCGGGCCGGCACCCTCCATCGGATCACCCGCCGCTCGTCCGCGCTTCTGCAGGAACTGGGTCGGGAGCCGACCGCGGCCGAGATCGCCGAGGGCATGGACATCGAGATGGAGGAGGTGCAGAAGACCCTCTCGATCAGCCAGAACCACCTCTCGCTCGACGCCCCGATGACGCCGGGTGAGGACAACCGGCTCCTTGACTATCTCCCCGACACCCAGAACGCAGGTCCGGACCAGGAGACCTTCGAGCACGCCCTGACGCAATCGATCGAGGAAGTCCTGTGCACCCTGAAGGAACGGGAGTCCAAGATTCTTCGGCTCTACTTCGGGCTCGACGAGCCGGAGCCGCTGACCCTGGAGGAGATCGGCGCCCGGTTGGGGATTACCCGGGAGCGGGTCCGCCAGATCAAGGAGAAGGCGCTGAGTCGACTCCGGCACGTCAGTCGCGCCAAGGCGCTCGAGAGTTTCCTGTCCTGAACCGCCCTTCGCCTTGCGAAGGTCTCATGCCCCGTTCCCATCAGCTGATCGGCCTGCTCCTGCTGACCGCCTGCGCCCCGGCCCAGGAAGGCCTTTCCTCCATCACTCCCGAGACCACCGAGCCCCAGATCCGGGTGGCGCTGGTGCGTCAGGGCACGGTGCTCGAACTGGGCGGGGGCGCCCCCCTGAGCCTGCTCGACCAGTCCGGCTTCCCGATGCTGTCCCTCGCCTCGGGGGCCGCGGCCCGCCTGGAAGCAGATGGCGACATGGTCCGGGTCCGGGCCGGAGGGACCGGGGTTGGGCCGGTCCTCCGGCTGGAGGTCGTGGCCGATCCGGCCGGACTGGTTCGGGTCGCCGGTCGGGAGTACCGCGGACGACTGGTCGTGACCGCAGCGGCCGGGCGACTGCTGGTGATCAATCGGCTCGGAATCGAGTCCTATCTGGCTGGGGTGGTCAATGCGGAGATGGGGCGGCGGGCGGACCCGGAACTCGAAGCCCTGCTGGCGCAGACCATCGTTTCCCGGACCTATGCGCTGCAGGCCGTGGCCCGCAGCCGCACCCTCCCATGGGACGTGGTGGCGACCGTATCCGACCAGGCCTACCTCGGCGCCGGTGGCGAACTGGAACAGGGCTGGAACGCGGTGCGGCGGACCCAAGGGCAGATTCTGGAGTACCAGGGAGAGCCGATCGATCCGTTCTTTCACTCGACCTGCGGAGGGAGGACGGCGGCGGGCGACGAAGTCTTCCGGTACGCCCGGCGACCCTACCTCCAGTCGGTCTCCGATGCCGCGCCGGATGGTACCAGCTGGTGTGCGATCTCCCCCCGGTACCGGTGGGCCGAAAGCTGGAGCGCGGCCGCCCTCGCCGAGGTACTGCGCGCCACGCTGCCGCCGCTCGGACTGACGTCGGAACGGCTGGGGGCCGTCCGTGACGTCTCGGTGACCGGGCGATCCCCCTCGGGACGGGTCGCCGAACTGACGATCGCCTTCGAGCGGGGGGCCCTACCGGTCCGTGGTCCGGCGGTCCGACAGGCTCTCCGCCCGAGCGGGATCGACCAGCTTCGGAGTGCCGATTTCCGGGTCGTCACCACCCAAAGTAGCGGCCGACTGCAGCAGCTCACTGCGGAAGGTGGTGGTGCCGGGCATGGGGTGGGGATGTGCCAATGGGGGGCTGTCGGTCGGGCCCGCGCCGGCTGGTCCGCGAACGCGATTCTCTCGGCCTATTTTCCCGGGGCCCTGCTCGCCCGCCGCTGGTGATTTGGCCGTGCTATCTTTGGGACTGACCTGTCACCCTCAGCCCTCGGCTCGATGACTGATTCTCTCCGGCTCGGCATCATTGGCGCTGGCGCCGTCTTTCAGGTGGCCCACCTCCCCGTCATCAAGAAGCTCAAGGGTGTCGAGTTGGCGGGCTTCTGTGACGCGGACCTGGCGAAGGCTCGCGCCCTGGCCAGCCGGCACGGAGTCGCGAACGTCTACGATGACATCGAGGACCTGTTCACGCACGAGTCCCCGGATGCGGTGCTGATCTGTACTCCAAACCACCTGCACGAGGTCCACACCCTGACCGCGCTCGCGGCGGGGGCGCACGTGCTGGTCGAGAAGCCCTTTGCCCTGTCGGTCGCGGCGGCCGAGCGGGTGGCTCGCCAGGCGGACAAGAGCGGCAGGGTGGTCATGGTCGGAGTCAATCACCGCTACCGGAGTGACTCCCAGGCGATCCGCAGCTTCGTGCAGAGTGGGGAACTCGGGGCGCTCGACAGCCTCCGGGCCGGGTGGCATATGGCCCGTCCCAGCCGAGCGCCACTGGGGTGGCGACAGCGCCGGGAGGAGTCGGGCGGTGGGGTGATGCTCGACCTCGGCCTCACTCTGATCGATCTCTGTCTCTGGCTGGCGGGGAACCCGACGCCGGTCCGGGTCAGTGCCTCGCTGGGGGGGCGCACTGAGCGGAGCGTCGAGCAGTCCGGCTGTGCCCTGATCCACTGTCAGGGGGGGCTCTCGGTGTTCGTCGACGTGACTTGGCGGCACATTGGCGAAGGGGAGTATTTCGGGGCGGGGATTCGAGGATCAAAGGGCAGCGCGAGGATGAACCCGCTCCGCGTCTGGAAGGAAATGCACGGGGTGGCGCACGACGTCTCCCCCACCAGTTCGCTCAGCCGGGAGGGCATCTTCCAGGCATCCTTCCGGGCCCAGTGGGCCCACTTCCTGGCCGCCATTGACGGCAAGGCTCCGGTTCCGCCCCTGGAGGAGGCCGTCACCGCGCTCCGGGTCCTGGAGGCGATTTACCGCTCGGCCACCGAAGGACAGGATATCACCCTGTGAGGGGCGGGTGCCGGTTGGGGCTGCTGGCCCTCCTGCTGTCGCCCAGCGCCCTTCCGGCCCAGTCCCAGGCCTCCGATCGGACTACGGCCTACCTGGTCACCTTCGGGCCGGGGGCGGAGATCTGGGAGCGATTCGGCCACAATGCGGTGCTGTTCCGGGATGCCTCATCGGGGGAGAGCGTCGGCTATGACTTCGGTCGCTTTGACTTCCTGAAGCCCGGGTTCGTGCTTGAGTTCGCCCGCGGTCACATGGACTACTGGATGGGCCGAGCCGACGGGGTGGCCCTGATCAACCACTACATCGGGCTCCGCCGTCCGGTCTGGTTGCAGGAACTCGACCTTCCGCCGGCGGCGGTCACCGCCCTCCGCGATTCGTTGGACAGTGCCCTGAGCCGCGATTCCGGGCTCTATCGGTACGACTACTATCTGGACAACTGCTCGACCCGAATTCGGGATGCCTTGGACCTGGCAACCGGCGGCGCCATCGGTCGTCGGCTCAAGGCCGACACCACGGACCTGACCTTTCGAGACCACACCCGGATGGCCATGGCCTACAACCTGGCCCTCTACACCGGGGTCATGGCGGCCCTCGGCCCGGTCACCGATCGGCCGGTAACGGGCTGGGAGGCTTCATTTCTCCCGGTCCAACTGATGCGCCAACTGCAGGGCGTGGAGATCGTTGGGCCGGACGGGGTCCCCAGGCCCCTGGTGCGGGGCGAGGTGCAGCTGGCCGAATCGGAGTTGTTCTCGGTGCCCGAATCCGTGCCGGTCGGGCCGACCCGGAGGCTGGCGATGATCGGGGTCGGGAGTGCGCTGCTGCTTCTGCTCCTGGCGACTGGAGGACGGCGGAGCGCCCTGTTGCGGTGGGGCTTCTTCGCCCTGGCCGGGCTCTGGGAACTGGCGGTCGGGGTCGCCGGGCTGCTGTTGCTCTGGTTCTGGGGTCTGAGTGATCACGTGGCCGCGTACCGCAATGCCAACATCCTCCACTTCACCCTGGTGGCGTTTGTCTTCCTGGCGGTGCTGCCGGGGATGATCCGGGGGAATGTGCCACGGCTCCGAATCGGGCTCTTCTGTGCCCGGTTTGGAGCCGTCGTGTCACTGCTGGGGGTGCTGGTGGCCCTGACCGGAATGACCGGTCAGCAGATGGGGGACATCAGCACATTGGCCTTCCCGATCCACGCCGGTGTCTTCGCCGGCCTGGCCTTCCAGCTCAGGACTAGGACCCCTTCGCCTTCCTGAGTCCCAACTCGGCCTCCACAAAGGCCGGGAACTGCTCCAGTGCCTTCTGATAGTACTCGATGGCCTTGGCCTTCTCGCCGTGGTCCTCATAGAGGAGGGCCCGGCTGTAAAGGATCAGCGCTTCGGTTGGGACCTCAGCCTGGGCCGCGGGTCTGGGAGTCAGCTGGGCCAGCCGGGTCTCCGCCATCACCCGTTCGGCCACCGACTGAATGATCCGGTCCAGCTGCTTGATGTCCTTGAACTGAGGATCGTTCCGCACAGTCTTGAGGATCTCGCCGGTCTCGACATTGATGATCCGGGCGTCCAGCCGGAACTCTCCGTACATGTCGATGAAGCTGCCGGTGACCATGTAGCGGGCGCCCACCAGCTTGCCGACCTGGGCGGCGGTGCCGGCGTCGACCCGCCCCGAACTGGCGAGCGCCTGTTCGTCGAGCAGCCGCGCCGTTTCAGCCCGGTCGACCAGCCGCACAGCCGGGTTCCGGCTCAGCTCGCTGATCATCAATCCCGCGATCCCCCGCCGGAGCGCGTCGTAGTCGTCCTTGTTCCGGCCGTAGGATCCGCCATTCTCGAACGGCAGGACCGCGACCCCGGGTCGGGTGTCTTGCTGGGCCACGGCCGGCAGGGCCGTGGTGACGGCGCAGAGCGCCAACAGAATGCTTCGCATGGTCCTCATCTCTTATCTCTCCTCCAGCGTGAGGGAGGTTCCCTCGATCGCAGGGTCAACACTCAATCCGGGAGCCAGTTCAGCCGCCGCCAGGCGGGATCGCTGCACCATGGCGTCCATCGCCTCATCGTCCTTGAACACGTCGTGATGAAACAGCAGCAACTCGCCACATCCGGCATCCGCCGCCAACTGAATTGCCCGGCGGGGACTCGAGTGTCCCCATCCGGCCCGGGAGGTCAACTCCGTCTCCGTGAACATGGTGTCGTGCACCAAGGTGTCGACCCCACTCAGGAAATCTACCAGACCAGCCCGCCAATCGGGGCCGACATCGTGGGAGGTCCCCTCCAACTCATTGTCGGTCACGTACGCCACCGACTTGACGCCGGGCCGCTCCAGCCGGAAGGCCATGGTGGGCCCCGGGTGATTGAGCCGGCAGGTCCGGACCGTCCACCCCGCCAGCTCGAACGGCTCTCCGCTCAGTTCCTCGACCGTGAACCGGGCCAGTCGCTGGGCGGCCGGCAACGGGAAGACCGCCTGGTCCAGCACGGCATCCACCACGGACTGCAGGGTCCGCCGCTCCGGCCGGGGACCTCGGAGGCGCACCGTCCACCCCTCGCGGTACAACGGGGCGAAAAACGGCAGGCCCAGGATGTGGTCCAGGTGGGAGTGGCTGAGCAGAATCTCCACGTCCCGCGGACCGTCATTGGCGACCATCGACTGGCCGCAAGGCATCAACCCGCTCCCTGCGTCAAGAACAACCGCCGGGCCGGGCCCCTCAAAGGCCAGGCAGGCCGTATGACCTCCATACCGGACGGTCCCGGGTCCCGGGGTGGGGAACGACCCCCGGACCCCCCAGAATCGCAGCCGCCAGGGAGAGGCGCTCACGACCCCTTCTCAAGGTAAGCCAAGTGAACGCGCAAGGCGGGTGGCTCGGTCACCGGGGATCTGTGATCTGGATCACGGATGCTGGGCGGAGCGCCGCAGCAGGCCCTGATCGAGCAGGGTGATCTCCCGGCGGGTAACCCGGATGGCGCCCGCCTTGACCAGGGCCCGCAGGGTCCGGGAAACGGTCTCTCGGCTGGCGCCAACCATCTGGGCCAGCGTCGCGTGGGTCAGCCGTTGGGTAATCCGCTCTCCGCCCTCCTCCTCGGCCAGGTCGAGCAGCAGGTGTGCGATCCGGCCGTTGACGTCCCGGAGCGCCAGGCTGCCGATGGTGTCATCGGCCCGTCGCAGGCGGCGGGTCAACTCCCGGAGCAGGGCAATGGCAACGTCGGGCGAGGACCGGAGCCGGGCCCGGAAGTCATCCCGCCGAAGCTGCAGCAGGGTGGCATCTTCCATGGCCACCACATGGGCCGATCGGGGATCATCGTCGAGCAGGGCCATCTCCCCGAAGAACGACCCCAACCCCAGCACCGACAGGATGACCTCCCGCCCATCATCGCCAATCAGCACGACCTTGACCTGCCCAGAGGCGATCACGAACAGGGCGTCTCCCGGATCGCCCTGCATCAGGATCACATTTCCCTTGGGAAATCGGCGTTCCCGGAGCAGCGGGGCGAAGGCCTCCAGCTCGGCGTCGGGGAGCGACGCAAAGAGCGGGACCTGTCGGAGGACCTCGAGCGGGGTCGGGGGCATCGTCATTACCTGTGGCGGACGATACCGACAGGGGCCCCAAGGTGTCAATTCGATTGGACTTGCGGCGCTTGATCCCGGGTCCCCGGGGAGCTAGGTTTCCCGGCTCGATAGGCCCCGGCAAAGTGCCGGGGTCTTGGGGGCAGCCCACCTGGCCGCTCCCTTGGACCGGAGGAGACGAGTCATGAAGCCCAATCTGCACCCGATGTACAACACCCTCGAGGCCATCTGCGCCTGTGGCCACAAGTTCGAGACCCGTTCGACGTCGGCCAGTATCCATGTCGAAGTGTGCTCGCAGTGTCACCCCTTCTTCACCGGCAAGCAACGGCTGCTCGACACGGCCGGCCGGGTGGACCGCTTCCGCCGCAAGTACGCGCCCGAGTCGGCGGCCAGCCAGGCCTGATCCATGGACGCCCTGCTCCGCCAGGCACTGGACCGGGCGGAGGAGGTCGGCGGGTTGCTGTCTGATCCCGCCACGGCCCGGGACCAGGCCAAGTTGCAGGCGCTGGGGCGTGAACATGTCCGTCTGGCGGAAATCGTCCGCCAGGCGGAGCGGTTGGACCGGCTGCGCAGCGACCTGCGCCAGGCCGAAGAGCTCCTCGAACAACCGGATGACCCCGAGCTGACGGCCTTGGCCGAGGCCGACCTCGCCCGCATCCCCACCGAAATCGCCGCGCTGGAAGCCTCCCTTGGCGAGCTTCTGGTGCCCGCCGATCCATTGGAAGACCGGGCCGCCATCATCGAAATCCGGGCGGGCACCGGCGGCGATGAGGCCAGCCTGTTTGCCGGGGAGCTGTTCCGGATGTACACCCGGTTTGCCGAACGCCATGGTCTCCGGGTGGAGCCGATCTCGCTGAGCGAAGGCAACATTGGCGGGTACCGGGAGGTCATCGCCGCGGTCCGGGGAGACGGGGCCTACGGTCTGCTCCGTCGAGAGTCGGGGGTCCATCGGGTGCAGCGGGTGCCGGAGACCGAGTCCCAGGGAAGAATCCACACCTCGGCCGCGACGGTGGCGGTGCTCCCTGAGGCCGAGGAGGTGGACGTGAAGATCGAGCCGAACGACCTCCGGATCGATGTATTCCGGAGTTCGGGTCCCGGGGGGCAGAGCGTCAACACCACCGACAGTGCGGTCCGGATTACCCACCTTCCGACCGGCATCGTCGTGTCCCAGCAGGACCAGAAGTCGCAGTTGCAGAACAAGCTCAAGGGGATGGAGGTGCTCCGGGCCCGGCTGTTCGACCGGAGGCTGGCCGAGCAGGAAGCGGCCCGTTCGGCCGAACGGAAGACCATGGTGGGTACCGGCGATCGTTCCGCCAAGATCCGGACGTACAACTTTCCCCAGAGTCGGATCACCGACCACCGGATCAACCTCTCGGTGCACAACCTCACCGATGTGCTGGATGGAGAGCTGATGGAGGTGGTGACCGCGCTCCGGCGGGCAGCGCGTGAGGAACAGACCCATGTCTGACCTGGCCACTCGTCCGGGGATCCGGGGCATCCTCGCCGGGGCGACCGACCGGCTTGCCGCCGCCGGGGTCGCGGAGCCGAGGGGCGAGGTGCTGGCCATCTGGGCGGGGGTGACCGGGTCACCCTGGGACGGCCACTGGCGGGACGGCGACCCGGCCGTGCCTCCGTCGATGCTGGCGACCTTCCAGCAGGCGATCGTGGCCCGAAGCGCCGGAACCCCCAGGGCGTACGCGGTCAGGGGTGATAGGTTTCCGTCGGTTGGAGCTTGGTGCCGATGCCAGAGCGTTGATACCCCGCCCGGAAACCGAGGGACTGATCGACCTCGCGCTGGCACTGGCGCCGACTGGGCAGGCGCTCGATCTGGGAACCGGAAGCGGGTGCATCGCCCTCGCCCTGGCCCAGGAAGGCAACTGGGATAGCGTGACCGGCGTGGATCGCTCCCCGGAGGCCCTGGCGCTGGCCCGGGACAACGGGCGGCGCACCGGATTGACGGTCCGTTGGGTGGAGGGCGTGTGGTGCCAGCCGGTCCAGGGTCAGCGGTTTGACCTGGTGGTCAGCAACCCGCCCTACCTGACGACCGCCGAACTGGTTGAGGCCGACTCCTCGGTGCGATGTTGGGAACCGGCGGCCGCGCTGGACGGGGGAACGGATGGACTCGATTGCTGCCGCGACCTGTTTGCCACGGTGCCTGCGGTACTCGCTCCTCTCGGAGTGCTGGTGATGGAAATTGACGCCCGGCGTGGTGCGGAGACCGCATATCAGGCACGGGAGGCGGGGTGGACCGCCGTGACGATCACGCAGGATCTGTTCGGACGCGACCGGTACCTTACGGCGCGCCGGGAGGCAGACCATGATTGAAGAGAAGGCCCTCGATCTCGGCCGGTCCATCGGCCAGTCCCCTGAATACCAGACGCTCCGCCGGGCGGAGGCGAGCCTCCGGGCCGACCCCGAATCGGTGGCCCGGCTCGACACGATTCAGCGGCTGGCCCGTGAGGTGGACCAGACCATGGCGGCCGGCCAGATGCCGACCGAGGAGGTGACCCAGGCCTATGAAGAGGCAGTGAGGGAGCTCGAGGTGAGCACCTCCGGTCAGGCCTACGCGGTGGCCAGGGCCAACTTTGACAAGCTGATGGCCAAGGTCAACCAGCAGATCAGCGCCGGGATCGAAAAGGGCGCCACCAGCAGCATCATTACCCTCTGATGTCCGACGGGTTTTTCCTGGTACTGGAAGGTCCGGAGGGCTCCGGCAAGAGCACCCTGGCGGCCGGCCTCGTCGAGGCCCTCACCGCGGAGGCGGTCATCCCCCTGCTGGTGCGGGAGCCGGGAGGTACCCCGGCGGCCGAGGCGCTCCGCACCGAACTGCTCGACGCCGACCGGAGCTGGACGGCCGAGCGGGAGTTGCTCTACATGACCACTGCGCGGGCCGATCTGGTGGAGCGGGTCATCCGGCCGGCCCTGGCCGAGGGACGGGTGGTGATTTCGGATCGCTACGATCTGTCGACCCGAGCCTACCAGGGGGCCGGTCGGGGGGTGCCGGAGACCCACCTGGAGTGGGTCAACCGGGCGGCAACTGGCGGGCTCACACCCGATCTGACGCTGGTGCTCGACCTCCCGGCCGAGGTCGCCACCCGACGGGTCGATCGCCGGGCCGCCGGTCGCAACCGGCTGGATCGGGAGTCGGATGAGTTTCATCAGCGCGTCGCGGCGTACTACCGGGCGGCTACCGGTCCCGGGACAGCCCACCTCGATGCGGATGTCTCCCCGGCGACCATGGTCGAGTCCGCCCTGGCAGCGATTCGCCGGGCTCGACCCGGACTGCTTCCCTCATCAAGGACCTGAGCGTGTCACGAGCGGTGCGACTGGGAGGCTCGGTCATGTTTCTCGTTGGCCTGGCCGGGGCCACCTGGTGGGTGACCAGAGTGCCGGCGGTCGACTATCAGGTGCAGCCCACTCGGCTGTTTGAACAGGTGGTCTCCCACGTCCGGAGCTTCGGGGTGGATTCCCTCGGTGAGGCCGAGCTGTTCCGGCGGGCCGCGGAAGGCCTGGTCACCGAGTTGGGGGATGAGTTTGCGTCGCTGACGCCTCGTGGTGAGCGGCACACGCCGTCGATCGACCCCGGGGGGTTGGGGCTCCAATTCACCATCCGGAGTGGCGCCCTGATCGTCCTGGGCGTCCCACCGCTCTCCCCGGCCTGGCATGCCGGGCTCGAGCCCGGCGACCAGATCATGGCCATTGGTGGCGTGTCGGTTCGGGCGCCCAATCGCGACCTCATCCTCGCTGCACTGGACGGACCGGCGGATTCGACGGTTCGCCTCCAGGTGCGCCGCCCCGGGCCGGGCACGGTCCTGGACCTCGAGCTGCGGCGGGAGACGCCACGCCCGTTCCGCGCGTCCGAGCTGGTGAGCCTCGGACAGGGGACCTACTACCTGGCGATCCACCAGGCGGGGCCTGGTGTGGCGGAGGTGCTGGGTCGGTCCCTCCGCCTGCTGCCCGCCGATGCTCGCGGCCTGGCGCTCGATCTTCGTGGTGCCGCCGGTGGCTCGCTCGAGGAGGCGACCGCGTTGGTGGACCTCTTTCTGGCCCCCGGGGAGCCGGTCCTTCGGATCCGCGGGCGGGATTCGTTGCCGACATCCTATTCGGCCCAGCACGATCTGGTCATGCCGACGGGAGTGGCTCTCGTGGTCCTGGTCAGTCCCGAGACCGCCGACGCGCCCGAACTCCTGGCCGGCGCGTTGCAGGACCATGACCGGGCCCTGCTGATCGGTGACCCCACCTTCGGGCGTGGGGTGAGTCAGGAGGAGTTCACCCTCAGCAACCAGTGGGTCATTCGGATGAGTACGGTGCGTTGGGAGACCCCGATGGGACGTTCGTTGCAGATGCCTGAGCCGGGAGACAGCGTTGCCCGCCTCGAAGACCGCCCGATCTACGCCACGGCGGCGGGACGGCCGGTGCGAGGCGGTGGCGGCGTGGTGCCCGACAGCGTCCGGAAGCGGCTGCCGACTCCCCCGGGCTGGGTGGAACTGCTCCGGGCCGTGGGGCCCTCGTTCCCGGGCCTGCTCCAGGCAATGGACTCGCTGGCGGTGGAGTCACCCGGAGTAACCCCGAGCTATCGCCCGACGGTCAGGGATCTGGCCCTGCTGTTCGAACGGCTCAGGGGGCAGGGGATTCGGCCCGCACAGGACATCGTGGCGCAGGGGGCCGGGGAATTCGGCCGACTGCTGGGTGATCGATTGGTGCTGACCAGATTGGGCGAGGCGGGATGGGTCCGGCGGGCGGCCGTCCTCGATCCGGATCTCCGGGACGCCATCGAGTTGCTCCGCACCGCCCGGAATCCCTCGGCGTTGGTGCACCGCCAGTAGCTACTGGATCACCACCCGCACGCCGGACGGCACCTCGAACCGGAACGTCCGGTCGTCGATCGGGGTATTGAGGCGAATCCGGCTCAGATCGAGCGTTCGTCGTACCCCGGTCAGTTCATCCAGCTGCAGCCGCCTGGGCAGGCCCTGCTCCCGGTCGAACCAGATGGTGGCCTTCCGAAACAGCGGGTCGGCCACGTTCGGGGTAAACGCCACCGCGTCCGTCACGAGGGCCCCCAGCGTCTCCGTGGCAAGCCACTCCAACTGATAGCGCTCGGCTGGCCGGTCGAGAATCCGGGCCAGTACGTTCGGACCGTACACCGGGTCGTGCTGGATGTTCATCCGGATCACCTGGCCCGGAGTCGTGCTCGGCAGGTACACCCAGACGTGGGTGCCGTCGAGCACGATCATGTCACCCTTCGGGTCGGAGAACCGCATGGACAGCCTGGCCTCCCCGGCTTGGACCAGTTCTCCCCTGGACTCCTGAGTTCCGATCATCCGGTCTTCGATGACCTGGTGGAAATCGGCCCGGAGCGAGGTGAGACCCCGATAGAGCCGGCTCGCCCGTCCGGCAATGGTGGCCGGATCCTGCGCCGGCAGCGGCGCCGCGACGAACAGGGCCGTCAACAGGACCCAGAGGAGGGAGCGGGTCATCGGCGGAGGGCCGCGCTCAGGGTGCCGAGTTCGGTCATCAACCGGGCAAAGACCTCCAGCGAGAGGCTCTGGGCACCGTCAGAGAGTGCCCGGTCAGGATCGGGGTGAACTTCGATCAGCAGGCCGTCCGCACCGGCGGCCAGCGCCGCCTTGGCCATGGCGGGAACCAGTTCGCGGCGCCCGGTCGCGTGGCTGGGATCGACGATGACCGGCAGATGAGTCGCCTGCTGGAGCAGAGGGACGGCCGCCAGGTCCAGGACGTTCCTGGTGGCGCGATCGAATCCACGAATCCCCCGTTCGCAGAGGATGACGTTCGGATTCCCCTCCGCCAGCACATACTCCGCTGCGAGGAGGAGTTCCTCGGTGGTCGCGGCCATGCCCCGTTTCAGGAGGATCGGCCGGCCAGCACGGCCGGCCCGCCGCAGCAGCGGATAGTTCCCCATGTTGCGGGACCCGATCTGAATCACGTCTGCCACTTCTGCCACCTGATCCACCCCGGCCTCGTCCAGGGCCTCGGTCACGATCCGGAGTCCTGTGGCTTCCCGCGCTTGGGCCAGGAGGGGGAGCGCCGCGGCTCCGAGACCCTGGAACGCGTAGGGAGAGGTACGTGGCTTGAAGGCACCTGCCCGCAGCAGTCTGGCGCCGGCGGCGGCAACGCCCCGCGCTGCGGCGAGCAACTGGCCTTCGGACTCGACCGCGCATGGCCCTGCAATGATGGTCGGCGGGCCGCCGCCGCCGATGATGACCCCTTCGCCGAGGGTGATGCGGGTCGCCGCCGGCTGCCAGGCGCGCGAGGCCAGCACCCAGTTGACCCCGGAGCGGACCTCGGTCACCGCCGGCAGGTGGCCGAGGGCCTCGACCAGTTCAGGGGCCTCATCCGCCAGCAGGGCGACTCGGCCATCGAGGGCGATCGTGCGGGGAGTCAGGCCGTGGCGGCTGAGCAGGGCGACGACGTTGCCGTGTTCCGGGGCGGCCTCGGGCCGCAGGAGGACCAGCATCGGGGGGTCAGGCGCCGGCCGGCGTCTGTTCCCCCAACCGGACGCCGACGATCGTCGACACCCCCGGCTCCTGCATCGTCACGCCGTAGACCGCGTCTGCGGCCTGCATGGTCCGGGGGTTGTGCGTGATGACCACAAACTGGGTGCTGTGCTTGAACTCGGCAAGCAGAGTGGTGAACCGACCGACGTTCGAGTCGTCCAGCGGTGCATCCACTTCGTCCATCAGGCAGAAGGGACTCGGCTTGGTCAGGTAGATGCTGAACAGGAGAGAGACCGCGACCAGGGTCCGCTCCCCGCTGGAGAGCAGATGAATCCGCTGGGTGCGCTTGCCTCGCGGCGCAGCATGGATCTCGATCTCGCTCTCCAGGGGCTCTTCGGGGTTGCTCAGGCGCAAATCGCATTCGCCGCCCCCGAACAGGGTCTGGAACACGGTGGTGAAGTGAAGCTGAATGGCCGTAAAGGTGTCCAGAAAGAGCGTCCTCGCCGTGCCATCGATCTCCCGAATGGCCTGCAGCAGCGATTGGCGGGCAGCCACCAGGTCGTCGCGCTGGCCGGTCAGGAATTCGAAGCGCTTGACCTCCTCGGCATGCTCCTCGACCGCCAGCGGGTTGACCGGACCGATCGCCTCCAGCCCCTGGAGGACCCGGGCCGTCTCGGCCTCGAGGGTCTCCAGGGCCAGGTCGAGCAGCTGGGCCCCTTCCAGCATCGAGTCGAGCGGGGCGTGCCACTCGGTCTCGAACCGCTCCCGGATGCTCCTCCGACTGGAGGCCACCTCGGCCAGCTCCAGGTCCAATCGGTGGTGCTCCTCGGTCATCAGTTCCACTGAGGCCCGGAGATCAGCCACCTGGCGCTCGGAGCCTCGCAGCGTTTCCTCCCGCGCCTGCAGGGCCGCCTCAGCCTCCCGGGTGGCCAGCTCGAAGGCCTGGGTCTTGAGTTGCAGCTCGGAGCGTTGGGCTTCGCCCGATGCGCGGCGGCTCTCCAGCTGGCGGATCTCCGTGTCGAGTCCCTCCGCCTCGTGGAGCAGGCCGGTGGTGGCGGTGCCCGTCTCCTCAAGCGTGCGGCTGGCCCGCTCGGCCCGCTCGGACGCCGCCGTCAACCGGGCGCCGAGGTGAGCCTCCTGCACCTGCCAGTGGAGCCGGGCTTCCCGGGCCGCTTCGACCTCCGCTTCGAGGGTCGTGATGGCCTGGCGACCAGCCCCGAGTACTTCCTCCAGCCGGGCCCGGGCCTTCTCGCCTTCCATCAGCCCCGCGTCGACCTCGGTGAGCCGTCGGGCGGCGGCGGCAATCCGTTCCTGAATTCGGGTCAGCTGCAACTCTGCGTCCCCGGACTCGCGCCGGAGGGTGGCCACCAGTCGGGTCGCGTCGTCCCGGGCGCCAATGGCCTGGCGTTCGGCCTCCTGGGCTCCGGCCAGCGTCTGACTGGCGGCCGCGCTCTCCTGCTCCAATCGGGCGAGAAGGGCGCGAGTCGCCTCCAGGCGGGCTGCCGCCTCCGCCAGGGCCGCGCCGTGTCGCGCAACGTCCGCGGCCAGCTGTTCCAGCTCTGCCCGACGCCGGAGCGGACCGGTCGGGCTCGACGCGCCGCCCAGATGGACCGCACCACTCGCCCGGCGAAGGACTCGACCCGAGGGATCGAGCACTTCGGAGCCGCCCACCAGCGCGTCTACCCAGGCCGCCGCCATCGGTTCTGCCCGGAGCCTGCCGGTCAGCGGGTGGGGCGTTGCGACGCCGCGCGACGGACCCGGCTCGACCGGCAACAGCACCAGTGACCCTGGCTGCGCCCCCTCGTGCCAGGCCCGGACCGCTTCCAGGGTGGCCCAGTCCCGAACCAGCACGGCATGCACCCATTCGCCCAGCAGGCGTTCGGCCAACTCCGCGCTGGCAGGATCGGTGGCCAGGTAATCGCTGAGCGGTCCCAGCACTCCGCCGCCAAAGCGATCCTTGACAGACAGCAGCGCTGCCGCCGCCGGGGCGAGGCCGACCCGGTCGCGTTCCAGTTCCTCCAGAGCGTGACGTCGGGCCGAGACCTGAGCCAGGGTCTCCTCGGTCTCCCGCCACGCCGCCCGCTCATTGGCCTCACGCTCGCGGGTCTCGGCGGTCAGGTGGCGCAGCCGCTCGGAGTCGGCCACCGCGGTGCGCGCCTCAGTCACCCGGGCGTTCGCGGCGCGGACCGTCTCCTGTTCGCGGGCTTCGGCTTCCTTGAGTTCCTCCCGGCGGGTGCCCAAGTGGGCTGCCGCCACCTCGGCGCGCTCCCGCAGGGAGGCCAGCTCGCCCTCGAGGGCCGATCGCTCGCCATCGAGCGAGCGGAGCGACTGGATCTGCTGTTGCAGCTCGTGCTCCAGGGCCCGGACGGATTCCCGCTGGGTGTTGAGTCGCTGCCGCGCCTCGTCCTCCGAGGCGGCGCGGCCGGTCACCTCCTCCCGGACCCGCTGGTATTCCGCCTCCGCATCGGCTCGCTCGGTCGTGGCCTGATCTCCCTCCTGTCGGGCGAACAGGCTGCGCTGATCGATCTGCGCCCTTTCCTCTTCGATCCGGAAGCGCCGGGCCGTGGCCGCGCTCAGCCGCTCGGTGGCGACGGTGAGGTCCGCCTCGAGCCGCGCGAGCGCCACCTGGGCTTCGGACAGGTTCCTGGCGATCCCTGACCGGTGGGCCTCTGCCTCGGTCCGGCCAAGGGATGCCTGCTCCTGACCGGCCACCGCGGCCGTCAGCTCGGTCCGGGCCGCCGGCAGGTGGGTGGTGAGTTCGGCATGCCGGATTTCCAGTCCCATCGCCTGCTCGGCCAGATTGTTGAGCAGCTGGTGACCCAGGGTGAGCTGCAGGGAGAACTTCTCCTCGGTCAGCTTGGCGTGCCGCTCAGCTTTGCCTTTCTGCCGGGCCAGGCTCCGGATCTGGGTCTGGACCTCCGACAGCAGATCCTCCAGCCGTTGCAGATCGGCGGCCGTTTCCTCCAGCCGTCGCTCGGTGGCGTGCTTCCGGTCCCGGTACAGTCCGATCCCAGCTGCTTCTTCGAACAGGGAGCGGCGCTCCTCGGTCCGATCGGACAGCAGCAGGTCGATCATCTTGGCCTCGATGACCACTCCGGCGTCGCTGCCCATTCCGGTGCCGCGGAGTAGATCCTGGATGTCCCGGAGCCGGACCGGAGAGTTGTTCAGCAGGTAGTCCGAGTTGCCCGAACGGGAGAGTCGCCGGGTGACCACCACTTCCTGATAGGCGATCGGCAGGGTGCCGTCGGCATTATCCAGGAACAGGGAGACCTCGGTCAGATTGACCGGCCGCCGATTGGCGGAGCCCTGGAAGATCACATCCTCCATCTTCCCGCCCCGGAGCAATCGGGCCGACTGCTCACCGAGGACCCAGCGCACCGCGTCGGAGATGTTGGACTTGCCGCACCCGTTGGGGCCGACGATCGAGGTAACCCCGTCTTCGAAATGCAGGGTGACGGTATCGGCGAATGACTTGAAGCCGGATAGCTCCAGCTTGGTGAGCCTCATCAGCAATCCTGTCGTACGTCGGGAGCGGGCACCGGCCGCCGGGGTTGGCGACGGCCAAAGATAGCCGCGGGGACGGGCGAAGGGGACTCCGGCGGCCGGGGCGGCCGGAGGGTCAGCGCCGCCCTGCGGAGGGGGCGGTCACGATGAAATAGGGCCGCCCCACCTTCCGGCCAACCTCCTCCGCCTCGTCGCGGCTGGGATAGGGGCCGATCACGACCCGATACCCGTCATCGGGCCCGGCCGGCGACCACACCACGGTCGGCAGCCCGCTCGCGGAAAGCTGGTTGGCCAGATCGCGGGCCCAGATCTCACTCTGGCTGCTGCTGACCTGCAGGTAGAACCCGGGGCCGGCCGGGGTTTCCCGGGTGGGCAGGATCTGGAGCGACGAATCCTGCAGTGCGGAGGCGGACTCCGCCGCGGCCTGGACGGCCTGCGCCTGTTGGGCCGGGACCCAGGGGACGGCCAGCCAGGTGTCCTCGGCCCCGCCAACGACCACCGAGATCGGGGCGGGGCTGGATGTCGAAAGATCACGGGCGACGACATCCGACCCCTCGGTGGTGAGCAGGGTCGCTGCCCCGGCCACCAGCGGGAGGGTGGCCCCCCAGGCTGAGGGGTAGCTGAGGATCGAGCGGCTCAGGGTGGCGAGATCCAGCACCCAGACGGAGTCCGCCGCGACTGGCCTGATCAGCATCCACCGACCGCTCGGGTCCGGGCGGATCCGTCGAGCCGACCCCGGGAGATCCACCGCCTGGATCCGGCTTCCGGAAAACCGGTTGAACACCAGCAGCTGGTCGGCGTCGGTCAGCACGTAGAGGCGATGGCCGGAGGGGCTGAAGGCCTCATCGAGGGGGGCATCGGAGAGGCTGAGGGTCGGTTCCCGTCGCGTATCCGAGAGTCGGATCAGGCGCACGCCTTCCCTGGAGCTCGTGCTGACAACCTCACCCCAGATAGTGGCCGTGACCGGGCCCGGCTCCAGGGTCACTCCGTCGGATACCTGCTCCGGCGAATGCAGTTGAAGCCTGGTGGTGCTGTCCCTGGTCAGCGCAATCACCCGACCCCCCAGGGTCCCGAACAGAGCCAGAGGCGGTGACGAGAAGCGCTGCCGGAAGGTTGTGAGTGTCCGGCGGGAGACCCTGATCAACCGGCCGAGACTGTCGACCACGTAGGCCGCTCCGTCCGGGCCAACCGTCGCGACCCGCACCCCCTCCACCATGGGGCGGCTGTTCCCGGCCTCCATGTCGAGCGCCGTCAGGCGGTCCCGGCGGTCCAGGAAGTAGACGATCCGCTGGTCGATATCGTACCCCAGGGGCCGGGTAACGGGCGCCACCGCAGCCGAGGCCCACCCGCCCGGGAGCAAGCTGTCACTGCGATAGGCAATGACCCCGCCGCCGGCAGTGGGGAGCCGGAGCACCGTGGTGGCCAGGGCAAGGGCAGGAAGCGAGGGCGGGGGCGGGCCTTCGCCGCCCCCGCATCCGGGGATCGCCCAGAGGACGATCCCGAGCACCGGGATCCACCGGCTGATCAGAAGGTGGGTCCCAGACTCAGGGTCCACAGGTGCCCGACCCCCGGCCGCCGGAGGGGGATGGCGTAGTCGAGTCTCATCGGGAGGAATCCGAGCAGGTTCCACCGCGCCGAGAAGCCCCAGGCCTGGACCGGAGTCCGGAACTCGTCCGAGGGTGGGAGCCCAGGCACGTCATGGGTCGGCAGGTAGGGATCGGTGGCCGAGCGATCCCACTTGATGATCGAATGGTTGTCCCACACCAGCCCGATATCATAGAAGGCCGCCAGCTCGAAGCCCGGCAGCGGAATCGGGAGGCTGGTCATCAGGTCCATCGGCAAGGGGAAGCGGAGCTCGACATTGCCGACCGCCAACTGGGAGCCGATCAGGTTGTTGACCGCGCAGGCGGTGAACTGTGACGCCGGGTCCTGGCATTCCAGGCGCTGGTACGAGCCGTAGGTGTGCCCCCGGACGAAATCGGGGCTCCCGCCGAAGAGCTGGAAGATCTCCGCATCCCGGCCCCGGCGGCCAAAGTACATGAGCCGGGTGGCCAGGACGAATGGTCCCGCCGGCTTGTCGTAGCGACGGTAGTCGAAGGTGCCCTGGAAGAATTGCCAGCTGCCGAAGCTCTGGGCGACCTCGATCCGCGACCGGCGGCCCAGCAGGGGGCCGACCCACCCGCCCAGCGCGTTGTCGAACACCAGAGCGACCGACGGCATGGCATAGCTCAGGTTGTCGAGGTTGATGGTCTCCCGGTACGGCGACTGGGTCGCTACCCCGGTCCGAGTATCGTAGGGCTGGACCTGCCTGATCAGGTCGTAGGCCACGTTGACGCCCGACATGCCGAGTTCGACCCGGCGGAACCGGTTGATCGGGTACTGCACCGACCCGAACAGAGTGCGGTAGATGTACCGCTGGTATTCGGTGACAAAGGTGCCCTCGAATGACCCCGATTCGGGTGGGAGGAACCCTGCCTGGCCGTAGCCGTAGTAGGGCGCCTGGGTTACTCCAACGGTCCACAGGAACCGTTTGGACAGGTTGGCGTATTGCGCCAGCAGGCTGGTCTCGGCGATGCGCCCGTTCAGGGTGGTTCCGAAGATCAGCTTGTGATCGCCCAGCATGTCGCCCAGCACAATCGTGGCCTGGCCGTACACCGAGTTGCCGAAGTTGTCGCGGGCATAGCCGACACTGGGCTGGCTGACGTACTCGGGCTGAAACTTGACGCGGTACGGTCGCTGGAGGAACTCAGCCGTGTCTGGCAGGGCAAAGCCGGTCGAGTCGAGGATCCGGGCAATCGACACGGGCTCCGGTCCGCGGGCGGAATCGGGGACAACCTCCAGCGAGTCGGTCGGCCGGAAGCCGTCCGGGGTCCGGTACACCGAGACACCACTCAGTACGGCGGCCGGCTTCGGGGCCTCCAGGCCGGTACGGCGTGGGGCGGGGGCCGGGCGGGCCCCCGCCCCCGGGCCGGTGGGTCCCGGACCGAGCGGTCCCGCGATCAGGATCGGGGTGACCCGACGTTGGTAGGTCTCCTTCTTGAGCTGCCGCGGGCTGCTCACGCTGTACACGTCGTACTTGCCCTGCTCGAAATACACGAAGGCCAGCCGGTCGGAACCCGCCGACCACGAGAGGACCGGGCTCAGTGGGGTAATCCCAGAGACGCCGGTATAGAAGTCGGTCAGCTGGTAGGTCGACCGCTCGGCCATCTCGTACAGAAAGATGTTGTTGACCCCGGTCCGGTCGGACACGAACGCGATCGACTGGCCGTCGGGGGCCCACTGGGGGCTGACATTGCGGCCTTCGTCCATGCCCGGCAGGAGTTCGATGGTCCCGGTGTCGAGGTGGTAGAGCGCCACCTTGTAATTCTCCCACTGCAGGTGGTCGAAGTCGGTGGTCGGGCCACGATCGGTGATGAACGCGATGCTGCGGCCGTCGGGAGACCAGGCCGGATGCAGGTCGGCGGCCCGGTCGTTGGTCAGCCGGCGGAAGTCGCCCCCGGTCACCTCGACCGTGTACAGGTCCGAGATGCCACCGTCCAGGCCCGAGAAGACCAGGCGGCTGCCATCGGCGCTCCAGGCCGGGGTGGTGATCCCATCCACCGGGAGTCGGATCCGCCGGATGACCTTGTTGCGACGGGGGTCGATGATGACCAGGTCATCGCGCCCATCGCGCTTGGCCGCGAAAGCCAGCAGCTTGCTGTCGGCCGACCAGCTGGCAGACGAATAGATGAAGCGATAGGTCTCGTAGTTGCTGCTGTAGGTCGACTGCAGCAGTCGGCGAATCGGCTTGCCGGTGTTCCCATCGGCCAGGTAGAGGTCCACGAAATAGAAGTCCTTCTCGCTGAAATACGCGATCAGGGATCCGTCCGGGGACAGGGCAGGGGCCAGGTGCCAGGTGCCCTGGGTGTTTCCCTCGGTCAACAGCGGGGTCGCCATCGACCGCGCCTTGACCCGGTCACCGATCTCCGGCAAATACTGTTTCTGCACGGCGTCCTGCCACTGGCCGACCAGCTGGGGAAAGGAGAGTCCGGTGACCCGCCGCAGCGCGATCTCGAGGTTGCTTCCGGTCGCCGCCTTGGTGATCGCGCCGATCGCCTCGTCACCCCAGCGGCTCCCGATGTAGGAGACCAGGGCGTGCCCGAAGCGGTAGGGGAAGACCCGGTAGAAGTCCTGCGGGCTTGGCAGATTGCCCTCCAGGGCCGCGTCCCGGAGCCACATCCCGGTGTTGGGATCGACCGGACCCAACGAGGCGTACTCGGACATCCCCTCGCCCCACCAGAGCGGGGCGTTCACCTGCAGGATGCCCTGCATCCCCGCCGGTCCTCGGCCACTGGCCCAGATGTCGAACTGGAACTGGTGGGTCATCTCGTGCTGGAGAACGTGCTCGGTCTCCTGGTACGACCCGGTCAGCGGGAAGGTATTCCGGTGCAGCAGGAAGTCGGTGAACCCGCCGGTGCCCTCGTCGATGTCCCCGCCCGCGAGGTTGGTCTGCTGGAACTCCGAGTGGGAGGCATAGAGGATGATCGGTTTCCGTTCCTTGAACTCGTGATCGAGGATCTTGGAGAGCCGGGCGTAGGCCCGCTCCGCCATCCGGGCCACGTCCATCGCCGCCAGGTACTCGCGGTCGTAGTAGTACACGTCGAAATGTTCGGTCTGGGCGATCTTGAAATCGAAGTTGGCGTACTTGACGCGATTGCGGCCGAAGTACTGTGCCGAGGCGAGACCTGGAGTCAGCGCGGCCACCGCCGCGAGGGCCGCCACCCACCGGAGTCCACTGTTGATCATCCTGTCAGTCCTTTCTCCTGCCCGATCGGTCCGCCCACCACATACGGTGCATCACTCCAGAGGCGCTCCAGCTGATAGAAGGCCCGTGCCTCAGGGTGGAAAAGGTGTACCACGAAGTCCACGAAGTCTATCAGCGCCCACCGTCCACCGGTGACGCCCTCGACGTGGTGGGGAGACACACCGTCCGCCTCCAGCCGGTCGACCACCGCGGAACTCAGTCCCCGGACGTGGGCATCCGAAGTGCCCGAGGCGATCACGAAGTAATCGGCGGCGTCACTGACCCCCCGCAGGTCCAGGACGGCCAGGTCGACTCCCTTGCGGTCCTTGATCGCCTCGACCGCCGCGCGGAGCACCGGCGGGAGCCCCCGACGCCGGTCAGCCATCCAGCACCGTCGCTGGCGGGTCTTCGACCTGGTAGCAGATCGCCCAGGCCCCGGGCCCCACGTGGGTGCCCAGCACTCCGGTGGCCAGGGAGACGAAGCAGTCCTTCGGTTGATACGCCGCGAGCAGCGCCGTCCTGACCCGCTCGGCCACCTCCGCCGCCTCGGCATGGACCACCCCGAACCGGACCACCCGCGGGCGCGGGGTGAGCCGCTCATCGAGCAGCGAAAGCACCCGCCGGAGGACCGCTTCCCGGCCTCTGGCCCGGCCCACCGGGATCAGTGCGCCCGATGGGTCAACCTCGAGAATCGGTTTGACATCCAGCAGTCCACCGAGCCAGGCCTTCCCCCGCGACACCCGGCCGGACCGGAGCAGATTGTCGTAGCTGTCCACCGTAAGGATGAGACCACTCTGGTCCCGGATCCGAGCCAGCTCGCGGGTGATCTCCGGCGCGCCCCATCCCGCCTCGGCCAGTTCGGCGCCGCGGAGCGCCAGCAACCCGGTACCCAACGACGCGCTCCGGCTGTCCACCAGGTGCACCTGGGCCAGTCCCGCCGCGCGGGCAGCCGCGATCCCGGCCCGAAAAGTCCCGGAGAGGGTCCCGGATACCAGCACCCCGACCACGGCCTCGGCCTGGCTGGCCGCCGATCGGAAGGTCCGGATGAAGTCGCCCGGGGCCGGTTGCGAGGTGGTGGGAGGTTCCCGCGCCTCCCGGAGGCGGCGATAGAATTCCTCCGGCCGGAGTTCGATCCGGTCCGCATAGACCTTCCCCTCCACGACCACCTGGAGGGGGATCATCGCGATCTGGTGCCGATCGAGGACCGTGTCCGGCAGGTCCGCCGCGCTGTCGGTCACGATCGCGACCGCCCGGCGGGGCTCGTGCTGCAAGGCCTGGTGCTGGAGCCGGACGTCCTCCGCCTTGGTGGCGGTTACGGTCCCCCAGCGTGCCGCGGCGGTGAACACCGCCTCTGGGGTGTCGCTGTGGACGTGGATCTTGAGGATGTCCCCGGTGGTGAGCACCACCACCGACCCGCCCAGGGCATGGAGGACCGCCCGGACTTCGTTGGCGGGGGGCAAGGACTCGCCCCGGACCAGGACCTCCGTGCAGTACTGGTAGTCCCGCTCCTCCGCCACCTCCACCAGCGCCGCCGGTACCACCCCGGACGGGCGTGAAGTGGCCGCCAGGATCGGGTCGCCCTCGATCAACCGGACGATCCCTTCCAGCATCCGCACGAATCCCATGCCGCCCGCGTCGACGACCCCGGCGTCCCGCAGGGCGGCGAGCAGACCGGGAGTGCCCGCCAGCGAGGTCTCGCCGTCCTGCCAGACCTGGCGGAGGAAACTGGCCAGATCCGGCGTCTCCTCGGCGGCCCGCTCGGCGGCGTCGGCCACTTCGCGGGCCACGGTCAGGATGGTCCCTTCTCGGGGGTCGTCGAGCGCGGTCTCAATCCGGCTGGCTCCAGTTCGCACGGCGCGGGCGATCTCGGCCGCAGTGGCGGTCTGACGACCGCCCAGGCTGTCGGCCACCCCGAGGAAGAAGTGGGCGAGCATCATCCCGGAGTTGCCCCGGGCACCCAGCACGGCGCCGCGCGCCATGGTCGTCACGGTCTCCGGAAGCGGCGCGTCGCCGAGCGCCTGGAGGGCGTCGGCGACGGCACGAAGTGTCAGGCTGAGATTGGTCCCGGTATCCCCATCGGGCACCGGGAAGACGTTGATCCGGTTGATCTCCTCGCGGCCGGCGGCGACCCAGTCGGCGGCGGCGAACATGGAACGGGCCATGCGCGGCCCGTCCAGGTACGCGATCCCATGCGCCATCTATTCGGGGACGACGGTGATCCTGACCGAGGCTTCGACGTCCGGATGCAACCGGACGTGGACCGTGTGCTCCCCGAGGGTCTTGATGGGATGTTCCAGGTCGAGCCTTCGCTTGTCGACGAGGTGGCCCCGAGCGGCGAGGGCGTCCGCCACGTCCTGCGACGTGATCGAACCGAACAGCCGGTCGCCTTCGCCCGCCTTGCCCTTCAATTCCATGTGGACCGCCGATAGCACGGTCGCCAACTGGGCCGCCTCGGCCCGGTCGGCTTCGAGCCGGACGCCCCGGGCTCTGGCCTCACCGGCGATCCGCTTCTTGTTCCCCTCGGTGGCCTCGTAGGCCAGTCCCTGGGGCAACAGAAAGTTCCGGGCATAGCCCGGCCGGACCCGCACCATGGTGCCGGCCTTGCCGAGCGACTTGACGTCTTCACGCAGAATCACTTCGATCATGTTGTCGATCCTCCAGTATTCGGCGGGGTCAGTGCCCGCCGGAAGTCGAGCCAGGTATCGGCCAGCCCAAGCAAGAGGGCCGCTCCCATGGCGTATGGTAACAGCAGGATAGCGCTCAGGGACAGGGCGGCCCGGAGCCAGGGATTCCACTGCCGCAGGGCCGTGACGGCGACCGCCGCCCCGCGGAAGCCGTAGAGCCCGATCCACAGCACCAGCAGGTTGGCGACCAGGTCGGCGCGGACCCCGGTACCCCCCATCAACGCCACGGCGAACGAGGCGACCGCACCCCAGATCAGATGATCGTTGAACCGGAAATCACCGAATCGTCCCGGCGGCGGCCCGACCGGCTGCCGGGCGATCCGATGCGCAACCGCCAGGGCCAATACCCCACCCAGGACCATGCAGACGACGGCGATCCCCGGGTAGAGCCGAGCCAGGTAGCCGATGGAGGCTTCCAACCCCTCCCGTTGGGCCGTCGGCAAGGTGGCTCCGTCCAGGATCAGGCTGGTCGCGGTGCGCAATTGGGTCTCCAGGGCCACCCGGAATCCCTCCCAGGCGAGTCCGTTCATCCAGGCCAGCGCTGAAGCCGCCAGGGCGGTGAACCCGGCCGCCGCCGCCGATTGTCCGAACCCTCCGCCCCGGCCCCAGGCCGCCAGCGCCACCAGGCTGCCGGAGAAGATCAGCCCCGCGGCCCGGACCAGATCCCCAGCCGGGTTGCGGTCGCCCAGGGCAAAGGAAAGCACCCCGATGGACAGTGCCGCGGCCAGCCACCAGCGCTCTCGCCACGAGCCGGGGCGGGAGAGCAGCAAGAGTCCGGCCAGCGGTCCCGCCACCATCAGCGGTGGAACGGGGAGCAGGAGAAACGCCACGAGGGCTCCGAAGAGCCCTCGCGGGAGACGATGCCCGACCAGTCCTGGGGCCGGTGCTGTCTCCGTCAGGTGCCGTGCCCCTTGATGTAGGGCAGCAGGGCCAGGAACCGGGCCCGCTTGATCGCGGTGCTCAGCTGGCGCTGGTGCCGGGCCGAAACCCCGGAGAGCCGGCGGGGGAGGATCTTCCCGCGCTCGGTGATGAACCGGGACAGCAGCTTGTCGTCCTTGTAGTCGATGACCCGAATCCGGAGTTCCGCAATCGGGTCCCCACGCTTGACGCGCATTATTCGTCCTCCTCGTCGTCGAATTCGCCCTTGGCGGTCGGAATGACGGCTGGGGTGGCCGGGGTCTCGTTGAGTACCACCAGGTACCGGAGCACGGCTTCGTCGAGTCGGAGCGCTCGCTCAAACTCCGGGAGCAGGGTCGGGTCGGTGTCGATGTTCGCGACCACGTAATACCCGGTCTGCCGCTTCTGGATGGGATAGGCCAAAGTCCGTCGGCCCCAGATGTCGAGCTTGGGCGGCTCGGCGCCTTCGGCGGCCAGCATGGCGTGGAACGTCACAAGCTTGGTGGTGATGGTCTCGTCCTCGAGCGCACTGTCGAAGATATAGACCACCTCATACGGGCGGATCATGACACCTTCCTTTGGTCGATGCCCCGGGCCTGGTGTGGTACCCGAGGAGGATGATTGTGAACCGATAAAGATAGCCCCTTGCCCCCTCTCGCGGTAGCCAGGGACCCCCGCGATCTCCTGGAGGGTAGATTGCGTCCATGCTGCTCGAATCGATCCAGGTGGGCCACCTGCGGACTGCGGGGACCCCTGATGCCGCCGACCCGTTTGACCGTCCGTGGACCAGCGGCATCTGGAAGGAGCCCGTGGTGGGCCCGGTGCTCCTCGGGGTGGACGGGTTGGCCGGCGATCAGATTGCCGATCGGCGCCACCATGGCGGACCGCACCGGGCAGTGCTGATGTATCCCGCGGACCACTATCCCAGGTGGCGGACTGAATGGGGCCGGAAGGATGTCGGACCGGGGGCGTTCGGTGAGAACCTGACCGTCAGCGGCATGACTGAACGGACCGTCTGCCTCGGGGACCAGTTTGCCATCGGCGACACCCTGCTGGAAGTGGCCTCGCCCCGGGGGCCGTGCGACAAGTTGTCCCGGAAGCACGCGGTGCGGGATCTGGTGCAGGTGGTCCGCGCCACCCATCGCCACGGGTGGTACCTCAGGGTGATCCGGGAGGGGAATCTCGAGGCGGGTGCCCAGGTCCAGCTGCTCGACCGGCCCTATCCCCAGTGGTCGGTGGCTCGGGTCGCCGCGGTCTTCTGGGACCGGGGCAACCGTCCCGAAGAGTCCCGGCTGCTGGCGGCGTGCCCGGCGCTGGATCCGGAGTGGCGGGAGAAACTGGGTACGGTGGCCGGCTCGGCGGCCTCCGCTACACGTTGAACCGGAACAGCATCACGTCGCCGTCCGCCACCACATACTCCTTGCCCTCTGAGCGAACCAGCCCCTTGTCCCGGGCTGGCTTCCAGCCCCCCACCCGAACGAAATCCTGGTAACCGACGGTCTCCGCCCGGATGAACCCCCGCTCAAAATCGGTGTGGATCACGCCGGCCGCGGCAGGAGCCTTGTCGCCGTTGTGGATGGTCCAGGCCCGCACTTCCTTCTCGCCCGCGGTGAAGTAGCTCCGCAGGCCCAGCAGGTGGTAGGCGGCATGGATCAGCCGATCGAGGCCGGATTCGGTGACCCCGATGGCCTCCAGAAACGGCCCCCGCTCTTCCGGGCTCAATTCGGCGAGTTCCATCTCCACCTTGGCCGAGAAGGGGACGATCTCGGCCTCCTCGCGGGAAGCAACCACGGAGGCGGTCAGCTGATCCACCAGGGGGCTGGCCCCGGTCAGTTCCTCCTCGACCACGTTGGCGGCGTACAGGACGGGCTTGGTGGTCAGCAGGTTGAGGCCCCGGAGGACCGGCGCCTCCTCCGGGGTCGGCACCACGGTTCGGGCGGGGAGGCCCGTGCCCAGCGCCTCCAGGAGCCGGGGCAGCAGGGCGGCCTCGATCTTGGCCTGGGGGTCTCCTGCCCGGACCTGCTTGGCGACCCGATCGATCCGTCGTTCCACGGTGGCCAGGTCGGCCAGACCGAGTTCGAGGTTGATTACCTCGCGGTCGCGGACCGGATCGACCGATCCCATCACGTGTTGGATGTCGTCGTCCTCGAAGCACCGCACCACTTGGACGATGGCATCGACCTCCCGGATGTTGGCCAGAAACTGATTGCCCAGTCCTTCACCCTGACTGGCCCCCGCCACCAGTCCGGCGATGTCGACGAACTCGACCACCGCGGGGACGGTCCGCTCGGGGTTGATGATGCCGGCCAGTACCGGGAGGCGCGGGTCGGGGACCTCGACGATTCCGGTGTTCGGCTCGATGGTGGCAAAGGGGTAGTTCGCCACCAGCGCCTGGGCCGAGGTGAGGGCGTTGAACAGGGTGGACTTGCCGACGTTGGGAAGACCGACGATGCCGAGCCGCAGCATGGGTTCAGACCAGGGAAGGGGGAAACCCCGAGGGGCCGGTGGCCCGGCCCCTCGGGAGCAGATCAGCGATCCAAACTCAGCCGTGGAGCGAGACGAACCAGGGGGCCAGGACCAGCGCCACGACGCTCATCAGCTTGATGAGGATGTTCATGGCCGGGCCCGAGGTATCCTTGAAGGGATCGCCGACGGTGTCGCCCACCACGGCGGCCTTGTGCGGTTCCGATCCCTTGCCGCCATGGGCGCCGGCCTCGATGTACTTCTTGGCATTGTCCCAGGCCCCGCCGGCATTGGCCATGAAGAGCGCCATCATGACCCCGGTCACCGTGGCGCCGGCCAGCAGCCCGCCGAGGGCTTCGACCCCGAGGAATGCACCGACCAGGACCGGGACCACGATTGCCGAGACGCCCGGCACGATCATCTCCCGGAGCGCCGCCTTGGTGGAAATGTCCACGCACCGGGCGCTGTCTGGCTTGACCCCCTCACGGCCCTCGAGCAGACCCGGGATTTCCCGGAACTGACGGCGCACCTCTTCGACCATGCCCTGCGCCGCCCGACCCACCGCAGTCATCGTCGTGGCGCCGATGAAGAACGGCATGACACCGCCGAGGAAGAGCCCGATCACGACCATCGGGTCGATCAGGTTGAGCCCGACGCGATTCAACCCGACCGCCGCGGCATAGGCACTGAACAGGGCCAGGGCGGTCAGCGCCGCCGACCCGATCGCGAAGCCCTTGCCGATCGCGGCCGTGGTATTGCCCAGGGCGTCGAGCCCGTCGGTGATCTTCCGGACGTCCTTGCCCAGATGGCTCATTTCGGCTATTCCGCCGGCGTTGTCGGCAATCGGCCCGTAGGCGTCGACCGACATCGTCACCCCGACGGTGGCCAGCATCCCCACCGCGGCGATCGCGATTCCGTAGAGCCCGGCCATCTGGAAGGCGACGAACGTGGCGGAGGCGATCAGCAGGACCGGGACGATGGTGCTCTCCATTCCCACCGCCAGGCCGGCGATGATGTTGGTAGCCGGGCCGGTCTCCGAGGCCTGGGCAATACGGCGCACCGGGCCGGCGGCGGTGTAGTACTCGGTCACCAGGCCGATCAGGATCCCGGACACGGTGCCCGTCAGGACCGCCCAGAAGGGCCCCATCGCCGGGAGGGCGAGGCCGTCCGCGCTGGTCATCCCGAGCGGCATCATCCGGGTCAGGAAGAAGGCCATCACCAGAAAGATCCCGGCCCCGATGAAGGTGACCATCCGGAGGGCGTTGGCCGGGTCACCCTTGGCCAGGACGCGCATCACCAGCACCCCGACCAGCGAGGCCACCAGGCCGGCCGCGATGTACGACATCGGCAGCAGCATCGCGGTGATCCGGTTGTCGTCGGGAATCAGCAGCGAGGTGGCGGCCAGTGCGATGGTGGCAATGACCGAGCCGACGTAACTCTCGAAGATGTCCGCGCCCAGACCGGCCACGTCGCCCACGTTGTCGCCGACATTGTCCGCGATGGTGGCGGGATTGCGCGGGTCGTCCTCCGGAATCCCCGCCTCCACCTTGCCGACCAGGTCGGCCCCGACGTCGGCGGCCTTGGTGTAGATCCCGCCGCCCACCCTGGCGAACAGGGCGATCGAGGAGGCGCCCATCGCAAATCCGGAGATGATCTCGGAGAACATCTTCGCGTTGCCGACCAGTTCGTTGGCGCCCAGGACCAGGAAGACGAGGGTCAGGCCCGCCAGACCGAGGGAAGCCACGGCCAGGCCCATGACGGCGCCGCCCCCGAAGGCGGCCCGCAGCGCGGCGGCCTGCCCGGTGGCCCGGGCGGCCTCGGCGGTCCGGACATTGGCGGTGGTGGCGCCCCGCATCCCGATCCACCCACTGGCGATCGAGCAGAGCCCGCCCAGCACGTACGCCACGCCGGTCTTGGTGCCGACCGCCAGTCCCAGCAGGACCGCCACCAGGACCAGGAAGGGCAGCAGGTAGGAATACTCCCGGCGGAGAAAGGCCATGGCGCCGACGTGGATCTGGTCCGCCAGATCCCGCATCATGGCGTTGCCATCCGGCAGACGGCGAAGCTCCGAGAAGGTGAGGAGGACGGCGACCAGCCCGACAAGGCCGATGCCGAGGGCGTACAGCGGAAGGGAATCGATCATGATCTTCTCAGGTTGTCGGTCAGCGGTTGAATCGGGTCATGGCGATCTCGATGCCGTCCTGGAGCCATCCCTCAACGGCCTCGGCCATCCGGTCCATCTGTTCGTCGATCAGCGCCCGTTGCTCCGGCGGTGCCACGTCCAGCACATGGTCGGCCAGGTCATCGAGACCCGGTGGCCGGGGTCCCACCCCGATCCGGAGTCGAGGGTAGTCCCGGCGGGCCAGGGCGGCCTCGATGCTCTTGAGCCCGTTGTGGCCGCCGGCGGACCCCGCCCCGCGGAGCCGGAACCGCCCGGCGTCGAGGGCCACCTCGTCGACCAGCACCAGCAGCTCGGTGGTGGGGTCGAAGCTGGCGGATGCACCAAGCGGGGCGAGTACCGCCCCGCTTCGGTTCATGTACGTCTGGGGCTTGACCAACCGGACCCTCCGGCCCGACCAGTTGCCCATGGCCACCCGGCACCACCGCGCCCGCCGCCACGGACCCAGATCCCATCGCCGGGCGAGATACTCTACCAGCCAGAAGCCCGCGTTGTGGCGGGTGTCCGCGTACTCCGGACCTGGATTGCCTAGGCCCAGGATGGTATGCAGGACCTACTCCTCGTCGGCTTCGTCTTCCGGCTTCGGCTTCCGGATGAGTTCCGGCTCCACCACGGCAACTTCGGCCTCCACCACCGGGGCCTCCTCGACCCGCGGCGGCACCACCGTGCAGACGGCCTGCTCGGGGTCGTTGAGGATCTCGGCATTGGGGATCTGGATGTCGCGGACGAAGATGACCTCGCCGATTTCCATCAGGGTCACGTCGACGTCGATGTGATCCGGCATGTCGGCGGGGAACACTTCAATCTCGATCCGGTGGAGGATATGGTCGAGCACCCCGGCAAAGTTCCGGACCCCAGACGCGATTCCGATAAGGTGGACCGGAACTTCCACGGTGATCTTCTCGTCCCCGCGGACCTCGTAGAGATCGACGTGCAGCAGGTTGGACGGGCGCACCGGATCGCGCTGGACCTCGCGGATCAGCGCCTTGACCGGGTCTCGGCCGTCGACCGTGAGCTCGATCATCGCGGTGGAGGCGCCGATCGAGGCCAGGAGACGTTCAAACGAGAGCGCGTCGAGTTCGAGCGCCTCGGGAGCCCGGTGATGGCCGTAGACCACGGCCGGGAGCTTGCCGGCCCGGCGCAAAGTCCGGGCGGCGCCCTTGCCGGCGGCGATCCGGGGGGTAGCGGTGACAGTCGCGTTCAGTGCCATGGTGTCCGTTCTTTCGCTTCGTTCAGTCGAACAGCGAACTCACCGAGAGGTCGCTGTGGGTATAACCAATCGCCTTGGCCAGCAGCGGGGCGATGGAGAGCACCTTCAGTTTCGCGAACTGCCGCTCCGGCGGAATGGCGATCGTGTTGGTGACCGCAACCTCCTCTACCGGCGCCTCGGACAACCGCTGGACCGCCGGCCCCGACAGCAACGGATGGGTGGCACAGATGAAGATCCGCTCCGCCCCCAGCCGCTTCAGCGCGTGTACTGCTTCCACCATCGTGCCGCCAGTGTCGATCATGTCGTCCGGGATCAGACAATCCCGGCCCTCCACTTCGCCCACCACATTGACGGCCTCGGCCTCGTTGGGTCCGATCCGCCGCTTGTCGATGATCGCCAGGGAGGCGTTCAGTCGTTTGGCGAACCCCCGAGCCATCTTGGCCGCGCCAACATCCGACGCCACCACCACCAGGTCCTTGAAATCCTTCTGGCGGTAGTACGCCACAAACACCGGCGCGGCATAGAGGTGATCGACCGGCAGGTCGAAGAACCCCTGGAGCTGGTGCTGGTGAAAATCGATCGCCAGCACCCGATCCGCTCCCATCGATACCAGGTTGGCCATCAGCTTCGCGCTGATGGCAACCCGCGGCTGGTCCTTGCGGTCCTGCCGGGCGTATCCGAAATACGGGATCACCGCCGTGATCCGTGCCGCGCTGGCCCGCCGGGCGGCATCCATCAGGAGCAACAACTCCATGATGTTCTCGGCCGGCGGGTTGGTCGGCTGGATGATGAAGACATCCCGGCCCCGGACGTTCTCGTCGATCTTGACGAACAACTCACCATCGGCAAAGCGCCGGGTGGTCACCGCGCAGAGCGACAGTTCCAGGTGCTGGGCAACCTCTTCCGCGAGGGGGCGGTTGGCCGACCCGCTCATCACCAGGTAGGGGACGCGCGACAACGCGGTTGCCTTCATCTCCACAGCCCCTAAGTCTAATAGGTGAAGGGTGTTCCGGTCAATCAGGACTTGCGACTGCCAGCCCCTGTGACGCGGGTTGGAGCCCGACCTCCCGACCATTGGCCCTGGTGGATTCGAACCACCATTCCCAGATCCAAAGACTGGTGTCCTGCCATTGGACGAAGGGCCAGTGCCACCGAAGGTAACGAGGGGAAGGCGTTCCGTCAGCCGGTCCCGCTCGAAATGACCCGCCCGTGTCTCTTGCCGAGCTGGTCTCGGGCGTCATCCCGATCTCGGGCCGAGCGGTAGACCGCGAACAGGGCCGCTCCGGAGCCGGTCATCCGGCACAGCAGGGGACCGGTCCCCACCAGCGCTTCGAAGGCGGATCGGACAGCCGGGTGCTTTCCAAAGACGGGGGTTTCGAAATCGTTGCCGGCCATCCGGGCAATACTGCTCCAGGACCCGAGGCCCTCCCGGTCCAGAGCGATCGCCCGCCGTCGGCCGGCTCCGGCTCGCTGCTCGTCCACCCACTGGTAGGCCTGGGCGGTCGAGACGTCGACCTGGGGGCAGACGAGCAGGGCCGGGGCGGCGGGAAGGGGGGATAGGGCCATGAGGCGGTCTCCGTGGCCCCAGCCCAGCGCCAGGGCCGCCCCGCTCAGGCAGAAGGGCACATCGGCCCCCAGCCGGGCCGCGAACTGGAGCAGCTCGGGGCCCGGGATGACGTTGCCGGCCAGGCTGTTCACCGCGCTGAGGGCGGCCGCCGCGTCGGCCGAGCCCCCACCGAGTCCCGCCGCGACCGGAATCCGCTTGAGCAGCGACAGCTGCACTCCAAACCCCTGGCCCGTCGCCTCCAGCACCATCCGGGCGGCCCGGACGGCGAGGTTGTCCTCCGGGGGACCCGTGTCGGCGCCCTCCACGACCAGTTCCACGCCTGCCGGGGAGCGGACGGCGGTGAGTTCATCGGCCAGGTCGATCCGGCAAAAGAGCGTCTCGATGCCGTGATAGCCGTCGGCCTCCCGCGCCAGGACCCGGAGGAAAAGGTTGACCTTGGCCCGCGCGGAGATGGTGACCTGGTCCGTCATCGGGCCGGCACCTGCCGGACTTCCCCCCACCCGATCGGCGTCCGGGCCACCGACAGCATCCCCAGGAGGGTGATGGGGAAGAAGGTGGTGACGTGATAGGTGAGGGCGTAGGCGAGCGCGGTATCCCGGTCCACCCCGTACAGCCCGAGCGCGAGGATGATTGCCGCTTCGAACACCCCGACGAAGCCCGGGCTGGAGGGGACCGCGACACCGAAGCTGATAGCGGCCTGCATCACCAGGGCCGGCGCCAGGCCGAGCTCGATCCCGAAGGCCTGAAACAGGGCCAGAAAGCTCACGGCGTTGACACCCCAGATGACCAGCGACCATCCGATGGCCAGGGCCAGGCGGCGTGGGGACCGCAGGGCTCCGACCCCTTCCCGGATGCCAGCCATGAGGGCGACCAATCGGTCGGCGGGTGCCGGCCACGGGATCAGGCGATCGATGATCCGGGCGATGCCCGCGGGCCAGATCAACACGGCCGCCCCCATGCCGAACGCTGCCATCCCCGCCATCGCAACCACTCCCGCCAGCTGGGCGGTGGACATTCCGGCGAAGGCAGCGCCATCCGGAAGCGCGCCGGCTGCCAGAGCGACGATCAGCAGCCCGACGAGCGTCAGGGCATCAAACACCCGCTCGATCGCAATCGAGGCCCAGGCCGCCGGCAGGGTGATCCCTGCCAGTCGGGAGATCACCAGGCCGCGGATGACCTCGCCGGCTCTGAGGAGGAGGATGTTGTTGGCCATGAAGCCGATGGCGACGGCATGCCATGCCGGTCCCGCCGGCAGATCGGTCCCGCCGGGACCCGAGAGGAGGGTTCGCCACCGCAGCATGCGGAGCGGGAAGGTGAGTGTCGCCAGGACGACGCAGAGGATCACCGGCGCCTTTGGGGCGGCGCGGGCGAGCGAGATGACCCCTGGAAGGTCGAGACCGCGGGTCGCCCACCAGAGGAAGACGGCGGAGAGACCGAGTCCGATCGCGATTCCCAACTGCCGGCGTCGACGGAGGCGTGACCCCGACCCCTCTTCCACCTCAGGCATCGGCGGTGAGGGCCAGCGGCACCAGGTCGAAGAGCTCCCGCATCATCGGTCGCAGCCGGGTGGCATCGCTCGGGGAGTCCCGGAGGGTACCCTCGATCTGTTGCCGGACCTGGTTGGCGCGCTCCAGCGCCCTCCGGCCCCGGAACAGCAGGCGCTCAATCGGAACGATGGCCGGCTCCCCGTCGTAGCGCAGCGACTCGATCGACACCACGCCCGCCTCCGGCAGGTCGAGGAGGAGGCTCTCGATCGGGACCACCCCTGCCTCCGGGAGGTCAAGCAGGAGACTCTCGATCGTCACCACCTCTGAGTCATCCGTGGTGCCTTGGGCCGGCGGTGGTGGTGCGGCCATGGCGGGAAGCGGGCCGCTCGAGGCCCCGGTCGCGATGAGCCGGGAATAGCTTGAGAAGCTCCGCTCGAGGGGGGTGCGATCCTCGGCCGGCGCGGGGACAGCCGGGTCGGGAACACCAGGCGGCCCCGTGGCCAGCAGTTCGGTGATGGGCACGACGGGTGGTCCGGTGAACTCCTCCAGCCGGTACCCGAGCGCCAACAGATCGCCGCCGCCCTGCTGGGTGAGGAGCGTCCCGACCTCCTCCAGCACCCCGACGAGCTCGGGGTCGGGTTCTCCGAAGCCGACGCGCTCCAGCCGATGGAGAACGGTCGCCAGGAAGGGGCCGGCGGGCCGGTGGCCGAGGCCCCCGGGCGCGGCGCGGAGCCCGACCGACTGGGTCAGCGCGGCGAGCCGGAGGGTTGCGGTGCCGGGGGCTGAGCGGAGCTGCTCAGCGGCGTAGCGGAGCGAGTCGCCGAGGGCCGAGAGTTCGATCGGGTTTGCCGGAGCGGGCCCTTGGTCGGGCCCGCCGTGCCGGATCGTGCTCGCCGTGGCGGGGCCTGCCAGCAAGCCCTCGATCGCCACCACCATGCCGGGACCATGGATTGCCGAATGGAGGGCGTCCGCCACCTGGTTCAAGCGGGCGTCATCGGGCGCCGGGGCCAAGCCGGCCGCCAATCGGTCGGAGGCTTGCTGCAGGACGGCCCCCATCCGGGAGGCCGCGGCGCGGGCCTCCCCGGGCACGCTCGGATAATCGCTGAACTCCGCGAGCAGTGCCTCAAGCGCATCGAACAACTGCGGCAGCGGTGGGTACTCCCCCAGGCCGGCCAGCCCCTGGACGGTCTGCATCGCCACCCGCGTCTGTCCCGGTGCCTCAGGCTCCTGTCGCACCACTCGGTCAACCGCCGCGGCCACGGCTGCGGCCTCTCGGGCCAGGAATGCCTTCATGGCGGAGGTGCCCCCGGGCGGTCCGCCAGCCGGCGGCGCCGGATCCGGCTGGCCCAGCGCCTCGCCCAGTCGCTCGGCCAGGCTGATCGCCATTCGATCGTTCTCACCCGTCCAGGGCATCGATGAGCTCACCAGGCCGATCAGTCCTTCCACGGCAGACCGGATCGCGCCGGCGGCGGCCTGCCACCCGAAGGTGCCTTCGTTGAGCCCCTTGATCCCGCGCTCCAGCTCTCTGGTGGCTCGGGAAAGGGAAGGGGGACCCGCCAGGGTGGCCGCCCCGCGGAGTCCGCGGGCCAGCCGGATCAGCGCCTCCATCGGCGGAGACTTGGCGGCCAGGAGTGGTCCGAGTTGACGGAGGTAGTCGGCCGCTTCTTCACGGAAGTAGTCGAACCGGGTGGTACTCATCGGCGGGACTCCCGGGCCGAACCGACCAGGCGAACCATTTCGGTCACCGCCTCGGTCATCCCGGTCATCACGGCCCGACTCACGATGCTGTGGCCAATGTTGAGTTCCTCAATGTCGGCGATCGCGGCCACCGGTTGCACGTTCCGGTAGGTGAGTCCGTGCCCAGCGTGCACCGCCAGGCCCTGGTGCCGCGCCGCCGCCGCCGCCGCGACCAGCTGGGCCAGAGCATCCGCCCCATCAGGCCAGCTGTGGGCCCAGCGCCCTGTGTGGAATTCGATTGCTTCGACGCCCAGCCCGGCGGCGGCGGAAACCGCTTCGGTCGTCGGATCGATGAACAGGCTGACCCGGCAGCCCGCGGCCTGGAGCCGGTCGATGGCGACCCGCAGGCGCGGATCGTTGCGACTCAGGTCGATGCCTCCCTCAGTGGTGATCTCCTCCCGACGCTCCGGGACCAGGGTGACCTGGTAGGGTTTGAGCCGGCAGACCAGATCCACGATCCCGGGATCGGTGGCGAGTTCGACGTTGAGCACCGTCTGCACGGTCTTGCCCAGCTGGACCAGGTCGTCGTCGCGAATATGCCGCCGATCCTCGCGGAGGTGAGCGGTGATCCCGTCGGCTCCCGCGGCTTCACAGAGGCGGGCCGCCGCCGCCGGATCGGGCTCGTCGGTGCGCCGTGCCTCCCGGAGGGTGGCCACGTGATCGATGTTGACGTACAGCCGGATTGGCGTCATTGCTCGGTGGTTTCGCGCCGGTTAGCTTGCTCCGGACCCCTCCGGATCGAGTCAGGTATGCGACCCCTCATGCTCCTCCCGTTCGCCGCGCTGGTGATCGCCTGTGGTGGCGCCGGACCGCGATCCGCCACTCCCGAACTCGGTCCCACCCTCGCGATCGAGCAGTTCCTGCGGGCCGCGGCCGACAGCAACCTGAACCAGATGGCGGAACTCTGGGGTACTGGCGCCGGATCGGCCGCCCGGACCGGTCAGCCTCAGGACTACCGGCGGCGGATCCAGATCATGCACGCCTACCTCAAGGGCAACACGGCAAAGGTACTCGGGGTCCGCGAAGATAAGGGGGACAGGGTCGTGATGGTGGTGGAACTGATCCGCCCAGGTTGCCGTCGCCAGGTCCCCTTTACCGCCATCCGTCGAGGCAAGACGGAATGGCTCGTGTCGGCGGTTGATCTGGCCGCCATCGGGGCGCCCGGTGCCCGATGTACCGGCGACACGCCACCCCGCGACCCACCCGTCTAGTCCCCGGTCAGCTCGATCAGGATGCCCGCAGTGGTCCGGGGGTGGACGAACGCGATCCGCCGCCCCTCCGCTCCGGCCCGTGGGACCTCGTCGATCAACTGATAGCCACCTGTCCGACAGGCCTCAAGGGCCGCGTCGAGATCGGGCACCCGGTAACAGACATGGTGAATCCCGGGACCGCGCCGGGCCAGGAAGCGGGCAATGGGTCCATCCGGCGTGGCGGGCTCGAGCAGTTCGATCTCGGAGGGTCCGAAGGGCAGCGAGACGATGGTGGCGCCATCGGCCGATTCGGGGGGGGCCGGTTCGAGGCCGAGCACGTCGCGGTAGAACGCCAGCGCCTCGGTGATGGAGGGTACGGCGATCCCGATGTGGGCGATCGTGGCGGAGGGAACCACAGGCGGCCTCGCGGAGTTGGTATCGTGGTATCTTTCGGCGACGATCGCCGGACTGGTGAATTCTACACTTTTCCCCCTCGGGGCACAGACCTCGGGCAGGAGATGGACATGGCAGAGAGCAAGCATACCCAAGTGGTGACCGACAATGACTTCCCGGCCGTGGTCGAGCAGGGTAAGGGACTGGTGCTGGTCGACTTCTGGGCCGAGTGGTGTGGACCCTGTCGGGCCATCGCCCCGGCCCTGGAACAGCTGGCCCAGGAGTACCAGGGCCGGGCCACGATCGCCAAGCTGGATGTGGACGCCAACCCGCGGTCGCCGATGAAGTTCAACGTTCGTTCGATCCCGACCCTCCTCTTCTTCCGGGATGGCAAGCACGTCGATACCGTGGTGGGCGCCCTGCCCAAGCCGGCGCTCGACGCGAAGATCCGGCAGCACCTCGCCGCCTGACCACCCGCCGGGGCGCCCCTGGGGCGCCCCGGATTCCAGGCCCCCGCTTCCCTCCCGGCGCCAACCCTGCGAACCTCCATCCATGCCGTGGGGGACGCTGTATATCGTTGCGACGCCGCTCGGGAACCTCGGTGACCTGAGCGCCCGGGCGGGGAACACCCTGACCTCGGTGCCGGTGGTCGCGGCCGAGGACACCCGGCGAACCCGTCAGCTGCTGAGCCATCTGGACGCGCATCCGCGACTGCTCAGCTATCACGCCCACTCCGAGCCCGGGAAGTCTGAGCGCCATCCTTGAGATCCTCCAGGGCGGAGAGGATGTGGCGCTGGTGTCGGATGCCGGCACGCCAGGTGTCAGCGATCCGGGGGCTGGGCTGGTGGCGGCGGCCCATGCGGCCGGGGCCCCGGTGGTACCGATCCCCGGGGGGTCTGCGGTCACCGCCGCCCTCAGCGCCTCGGGATTCGGCGGAGACCGGTACCTCTTTCTGGGGTTCCTGCCGCGGAAAGGTGCCGAGCGCCGCCGGCTTCTCGAGCAGGCGGCCCGGTCGGAGTGGACCGTGGTGCTGTTTGAAGCGCCGCGTCGGGTGGGCGCCCTGCTGGACGACCTGGCCGAGGTCACCGATTCCAGCCGGAAGGTGGTGGTCGCCCGGGAGCTGACCAAACGGTACGAAGAGGTCCGGTCCGACACGTTGGAGGGCCACCGTGCGTATTGGACAGGACAGGAGCCTCGAGGCGAATTCACCATTGTCCTGGCGGGATGCGAGCCGGTGGCCGATCCGGTGCCGGAAGTTGACCCGACGGTGGCCGTGCGAGAATTGCTGGCCCAGGGACTCTCCCCCAGGGCGGCGGCAGCCGAAGTGGCCCAGCGGCTTGGGCTTTCCCGAAATGAGGCCTATCGACTGGTGTTGGCGTGCAAGTGATCCGCTGGGGGTGGCTGGCCGTCGCTCTGGCCTGGGGGGCGCGGGAGTCCGCTGCCGCCCAGAGCCGGGTGACCATCGGTCGCCTCCAGTACGACGGAGGTGGGGATTGGTACGCCAATCCGTCGAGCCTGCCCAACCTGCTGAGGGAGATCGACCTCCGCACCACGATTCCGGTGGAAAGCCGGGAAGTTGCGCTGACCCTGTCTGACGCCCGGCTCTGGGACGTGCCGTACCTCTATATGACCGGCCACGGGAATCTCCGGTGGTCCGCGGCGGAATTGGTCACTCTTCGGCGGTTCCTGGCCCGAGGCGGCTTCCTGCATATCGACGACAGCTACGGGATGGATGAATCGGTCCGCCGGGAGGTCCTCCGATTGTACCCGGAGCACCCGCTGGTCGAGGTTCCCCTGGAGCACCCCATCTATCGGGTGGTATACCCGTTTCCGCGCGGGCTCCCGAAGATCCATGAACACGACAACAAGCCGGCCCAGGGCTTCGGGATCTTCCTCGACAGCCGGTTGGTGCTCTTCTACTCCTACCAGTCCGATTTGGGAGATGGGTGGGAGGATCCTCAGGTGCACCGCGATCCCCCCGCCATCCGCGACGCCGCCATTCGGATGGGGGTCAACCTCGTGGCGTACGCTGTCGGGTACGCACCTTGAGCACCTCCCGGACCGCGGACTCCCTGGCCAGACTGGCCTCGCCAGTCCGCCGATGGACCCTGTTGACGGGGGTCACCCTTGCGCTCGGCTTCGCCATGATCGGGCTGGCTGGCGGTGCCTGGATCCTCCGTCTGCGGCTCGCGGCGACCGGCCCCACGGTGCTCACCGTCTGGGTCCTGCTCCTTGCCGGGTCGGGACTGGCGGCAGGCTGGTGGTGGCGAGCGCATCGAATGCTGGTCGGCCGGGCCTTTGCCGAGCGGCTCGAGACGCTGGGGGTGGCCCGGAGCGGTTCCCTGGTTGCACAGCTCTCCCCCTTGGCTCGGGGGACCAGCCTGCTTCTGGCGGGCCAAGCGGACGCTGCCCGTGCCGAGGACCTGTTGCGCGACGGCCCGCCCGCCGTGGCCCGGCTGATCGAACCACTGCGGCGGCGGGTGCTCATGGTCTCGCTTGGGCTGCTGGTCGGCTTGACTGTCCTGGCCGCCGCCCGCCCGCTCCGAGGGAACGGGCGCTTGCTCTGGCAGCCAGCCCGCGCGCTCGAGACCTTCATGGCGCCTCTCGTCCTCCGGGCCGATCGAGTGGTTGTCAGCCGGGGAGAGTCCGTGGGACTCACGCTCCAGGCCGCCGGCCAGCGCAGCGCGATCCTGTCCTACCGGAATCCAGGCCAGCCGTGGGCCTCGGTTCGGGTCGCGCTCGATTCCACCGGTCGGACGGACACGACCCTGGCCGGTCTGGAGGCCGACCGGTACCTGCTTCTGTCGAGCGGCACCCGGACCTCCGACACACTGGTGATCAGGGTTCGTCTTCCGGCATTCCTCGGGAGTCTGACCCTGACTGCCCGGTATCCCCGGTATCTCCACCTGGACGATGAGACGTTTGCCTGGAACGGTGAACCCGTGGTGCTGCCGGAGGGCACGGTGGTGGAGACGGAAGGCATCAGTTCCGTAGCGTTGGCTTCGGCCGTGTGGATCGGCCCCGGCGGACCGGATACCCTGGGCGTGACCGGGACCCGACTCCATGGCCGGTGGACGCCCCCGGCCTCCGGGGAGTACCAACTGATGCTGGCGGCGGCCGAAGGCCAGCTGTTCGGGGATGACGTGGTCCGCATGCAGCTGACCATCCTGCCGGACAGCTCACCCCAAGTGGACCTGCTGGTCCCGGGAGTCGACACCCTGCTGCCCGGCGACTTCCGGGTGCCGCTGGTAGCGGATGTTCGGGACGATCACGGGCTGGCCCGGGTCGAGGTCAGGCTACGGCGGAACGGACGATCCCGGGTCGAGTTGCAGTCGATGGCGCTTCCCGCCGAAGGGGTTCCAAGCGCGCTGGTCACCGCCGCGCTCGATCTGGCCGGCTGGGAGTTGGTGGCCGGGGACACGGTCTGGTATCAGGTGGCGGCGGTGGATCAGAGTCCGGCGGCCCGGACCGGACTCTCCAGGGAATTCCGGCTGGTGGTCCCGACCCGGGCCGATCAGCGAGAGGCACAGACCGGGGCCACCAGGCAGGCCCAAGCCCGACTGGACTCCCTGGTCGACGCGGCCCGGCGACTGCAGCAGGAGACCGAGGCACTGGCGGCGCAGCGCAATCGGAATGCCCCCGCACAGGGGGAAGCCGCGATGGGGTTCGAGGAGGTGCGGCGAGCCGAGGAGGTGGCCGGGCGCCAGGAGGAGATGATTGCCGAGGCAGCAGCGCTTCAGCAGACCCTCGAGGCGCTGCGAGAGGCGGTGGAGCAGGGCGGACTCGAGGACTCGACCCTGGCGGCGCGACTCCGTGAGTTGAGCGAGCAGATGGCTCGGGCGCTGAGTCCTGAGTTGCGCCAGCGATTGGCGGAGCTTCAGCAGGCCCTGAAGAACCTCGACCCCCAGGCGGCTCGGGAGGCGCTGCAGCGACTCTCCGCGGCGCAGAAGGAACTTCGGGACGCTCTTGCCCGCAGTCAGGAACTCTTCCAACGCGCGGCCCTGGAAGGAGACCTTGCTCAACTCGAGCAGACTTCCAAGGAACTGGCGGCGGAGCAGCGGGACTGGAACGAGCAGGTCAGTGTCGACGATTCCACCCGTGCCGCGGCCCGGGAGGAAGCGTTGGCCCAGCGGGCCGACTCGCTGGCCGGGGGCCTCGACCGGGCCGCCGGAGAGATGGACGCCGAGCAGCGCCGCGAAGCGATGGAGCAGTCGGCGGAAAAGGCCCGGGCGGCAGCGGCCAAGATGCGGCAAGCCTCCCAGTCGGCCCGGAAGGGGGAGCGCCAGCAGGCCCGTGAGGCCGGGCAGTCGGCGGAGTCGATGATGCAGGAAGTCGGGGAGCAGACGGAGGCCCAGCGTGAGGAGCAGCAGGACGCGTGGCGGGAAGAGGTGATGCGGGCCCTCGACCGTGCCCTGGCCGAGACCGCGCGCTTGAGCCAAGAACAGCTGGCGGTGGAGGGAGGCTTTCGTCGAGCGGCGGGGCTGAACGGGACCCGGCGCCAGCAGGCGGGGATCGAAGAGAGCATCCAGCAGTTGGTCGAACAGGTCCGCGAGGTCAGCGGGAAGAACGCGCTGGTGTCCCCCCAGATCGCGGTGGCGCTGGTGGTGGCCCGGCGCCACATGGCCCAGGCCCGGGAAGCCGTATCCTCGGCCAGTGCCAATCCGCGGGAAGCGGCCGAGCAGGCAGCGCAGGCGGTTGATGCGCTCAACGTGGCCGCCTTCGCGATGGTCCGCTCCCGGGACGACGTCGGCGGGGCGGGCTCGGGATCCGGGATGGCGGAAGCGATGGAGCGGATGAGCCAGGCCGCCCAACAGCAAGGGCAGATGGCCCAGCAGGCGGGGACCATGTTGCCGCAGGCGGGGATGTCGGCCATTCAGATGGAATTGCAGCGGATGGCTGCCCGGCAGCAGGCCATGGCCCAGTCCCTGGAGCGGATGCGGGCGGAAGGGCAGATCCCCGGCACGAAGGAGCTGGCGGACGAGGCGCGGGAGCTGGCTCGGCGCCTGGATGCCGGCCAACTCGACCGGGAAACCGTGGCACGACAGGAGCGACTCTTCCGCCGGATGCTCGACGCCGGTCGAACCCTCGAAGGCGAGGAGCAGGACAATCAGAAGGAGCGGAAGAGCACCACCGCCCGGGAGGGAGAATGGAGTCTGCCTCCTGCCCTCGCCCGCCGGTTCGGGAGTGGGGGCCCGCGGCTGCCGTCGTGGGAGGAACTGCGCCAGCTCACCCCGGAGGAGCGACGCCTGGTCACCGAGTACTTCCGCCGCATCTCCCCGGGCGGGGCCCCATGAGGAGGAGCCTCCCCTGGGTCCTGACGCTCCTGGCGGGGATCGCCGGGACCTCTCATGGCCAGGAACCCGATCTCCGTACAGCGCTCGACCTGGAGCGCCGGGGCAACTACTCCTCGGCGGCCCATGCCTATCAGCTGGTTCTCGATGCTCGCCCCAGTCACGTCAACGCCCTGCTGGGACTGGAACGGACTCTGGGCCAGCTGGCCCGCCCGGAAGCGATGACGGGACCGGCCATGGCCGCACTCACGGTTGCGACCCATGATCCGGTCGTGTATGGCGTGGCGGTTCGGGCGTGGACCGCGGCCCATCAACCCGACTCGGTCAGTCGCTTGGTCGACCGCTGGGCGGAGATCGAGCCCGGCAGCGAGGCGCCCTATCGGGAATGGGGATTCGCGGCCCTGACCGTTCGAGATCGGCTGGAAGCCAAGCGCGCCTACCTCCGCGGCCGGGCCCTCCTCGGCCCGCCGGCCCTGGCAGCGGAGTTGGCGCAGCTGGCGACCCTTGAGGGCGACTACCCGACGGCGGCGACCGAGTGGGTTCTCGCCATGGAGGAGGTGCCGGGGTATCGCAGCTCCGCGGTTGGGGTCCTCAGCCAGGCCCCCCCCGATCGACAGGCGGCGATCCTGTCCCAGCTCGGCCGGATGGAACGGGCCTCCGCGCACCAGCTCGCGGCCGCGCTCTCGGTGCGGTGGGGCGATCCGGCCCGCGGCTACGACCTCCTGGCCCGCCGACTGCCCGACGGCGTTGAGGGCGCGGCGGCGCTGCATGATTTTCTTGACGAGCTCCGATTGGGTGGCGGCGCAAGGATCGCGTCGGCCCGGGGCAGGGCCCTGGAGCGACTGGCTGACTACTCCGGCGACGATCGTCCTCGCTGGCTGTCGGAGTCCGCCAGAGCCTATGCCGAAGCAGGGGATCAGAGCTCGGCTCGTCGGGTGCTGGCTCGCCTGGCCGGCGATCGTTCAGCCTCGGCCTCGATGGCGGGTGCCGCAGCCGCGACTCTGGTCGGAGTGCTGATCGCGGAAGGCGATCTGGCGCAGGCCGAAGCGCGGCTGGCGCAGCTGGGCGCTCCGGTCGATCTCGAGGAGCGCGAGCGGCTGAGCCACTCGCTGGCCATGGCGTGGTTGCGGACCGGGGCCCTGGAGCGCGCGGAACGCCTGCTTGCGGCGGACAGCAGCATGGCCGGCGCCGGAATCCGGGGGCGGGTCCGGCTGGCCCAAGGAGATCTGCGCGGGGCCACCACCGACCTGATGGGCGCCGGTCCCTTCTCGGACGATCGGGACGATGCCACGGAGCGGGCATCCCTGCTGGCCGTGGTACAGATGATTGACCAGGACTCGTTGCCCGGCCTCGGGCAGGGCTACCTGGCGCTCGTCCGGGGCGATTCGGGCGGGGCAGCCGTCCAGCTCGAACGCACCGCCCGCACACTCTCCCGGGAGCGTGGGGGTGGGGAGCTGCTGCTGTGGGCGGGCCGACTGCTGGCCTCCAGCCATCCGCTCGAGGCCGAGCGGCTCTTCCGGGAAGCGGCGGAGGGGGGGTCGCCTGCGGCATCAGCGGCGGCCGGCCTTGAGCGCGCCAGCCTCATGCTCCGTCGGGGCGCCGTGACGGAGGCCATTCCGCTGCTGGAGGGGGTGATTCTGGCCTGGCCGGGCAGCGCCGTCGCTCCCCAGGCCCGCCGACTGCTCGATCAGGCGCGGGGCGGGATCCCGGCGCGATGAAACGACGCGACTGGCTCGGGATGGTTGGCGCCGCCGCGCTCTGGCCTGCCTGGCATCGGCCCGGTCGGATCCGGGCGCCCTCGTTGCTGATCCCGATGGACGACACCCAGTCCGATCACCTGAAGGCGTACGGGGTGACGTTCCGGGTCCTCGAACGGGGTGACCGCGCGGAGTGGCTGTTGAACTACCGGGGAGGGGCCTTCCTGGTCCCGGCGGCGGCCGACACCAGCCGGGATCTGACCCTCTCCGGGGTTGGGGCCGAGCCGGTGGATGACGGTGCCATTCTCCAGATCAAAGCGGACATTCAGCAGTCGAACGCCGACGCGGTTCCGCTGGAGAAGGCGCCGAAAGTGGCGGTCTACGTGCCTCCCAACGCCGCTCCCTGGGATGACGCCGTCACCATGGCGCTGGAATACGCCGGCATCCGGTTTGAGAAGATCTGGGACGGGACCCTGATCGGCGGTACCCTGCCGAGTTACGACTGGCTCCATCTCCATCACGAGGACTTCACCGGGCAGTACTCGAAGTTCTACCTCAACTATGCCGGGGCACCCTGGCTGGCGGAGATGGTGGAGCGGAATCAGCGGATGGCCCGGGAACTGGGGTTCCCTCATGTGCCCGCCCTGAAGCGCGGGGTGGCGCAGACCATTGCGAACTACGTGGAGGCGGGGGGGTTCCTGTTCGCGATGTGCACCGCGACCGAAACGATCGATCTCGCGCTGGCCTCCGTCACCACCGACATCGCGGCCAGCTACGCCGACGGCAACGCGATGGATCCGGACGCCAGCCGGAAGATGTCCTGGGACCGGGCCTTCGCCTTTCAGGGGGCGCGGCTGGAACAGAGCCCGGCCGCGGCGGTCTTTTCCGACATCGACGGGCACCAGGTCAACGCCCCGGGCGGTCGGCAGTCGCTGGGCAGTTTCAGCCTGTTCAACTTCAGCGCCAAGATCGACCCGGTCGCCAGCATGCTGGTGCAGAACCACCGGCAGGTCATTCCGGACTTCTACGGACTGACCACCTCGTTCAGCCGCCACACCCTGAAGCCGGCGCTGACCATTCTCGCCGAGGAGGTCGGGGCTCCCTGGGTCAAGTACATTCATGGCCAACGAGGGCAGGGCACCTTCGCCTTCTTCGGAGGGCACGACCCGGAAGATCCGCAGCACCAGATCGGGGACCTGCCGACCGACCTGTCCCTGCATCCACACTCGCCGGGGTACCGCCTGATTCTCAACAACGTGCTGTTCCCGGCCGCCAGGAAGAAAGAACTCAAGACGTGAGCGTCGACCGGATCGCCCTGGCGGTCCGCGCGGTGATGGCCGGGGAGATCCGCGCCGCCGGCGGGCGCGAGGTCTGTTTTGTGGCAACCTTCGACGCGCCCGGCATGATCGTCTCCGCCCGTCCGGTGGCGCGCGGGACGGCGGAGATGGTGCTCGCCCTCCCCGGTACGGCTCGCCGGGGCGAGATGGTGCTCCACAATCATCCGACCGGGCTGCTGGAGCCATCCCCCGCCGACCTGGGCGTGGCGGCCCGGCTCCACGACGAAGGGGTTGGATTCGGGATCGTGGACAACGCGGTGTCCGCCTTGTACGTGGTGGTCGAGGTGCCTCGCGCCGAGCCCAGGGTGCTGCTCGATCCGTTCGCCGTGGTGGCTAGCCTGGGCGAACACGGGCCGGTCGCGGCCCTGCTCGGGAACTACGAAGACCGCCCGAGCCAGCGGGACATGGCCGCCCACATCGCCGATCGCTACAACGAGGGGGGTGTCGCGTTGCTTGAGGCGGGGACCGGGGTCGGCAAGTCCTTTGCCTATCTGGTCCCCACCCTCATCTGGGCCCAGGCCAATCGTGAGCGCACCGTCATCAGCACCAACACCATCAACTTGCAGGAACAGCTGGTCGGGAAGGATCTGCCGCTCCTGGCAGAGGCGCTTGCGACTCCGGACTGGACGCCCTCCTTCGCGCTCCTCAAGGGCTGGCGGAATTACCTGTGCCTGGCCCGACTCGACCAGGCGATGGGACACCAGGGCTCGCTGTTCGAGCCCGAGCGGGTCGAGGAAGTGGTGCGGATTGCCGGGTGGGCCGACCGCACCGGAGACGGGACCCTGGGGGATTTGCCATTCTCCCCGACCCCGGAGGTGTGGGACGAGGTGGCCGCGGAATCCGACCTCTGCACCAGGCTCCAATGCCCCCACTTCGATCGCTGCTTCGTCTTCCGGGCCCGCCGTCGTGCGGCGGAGGCCGACGTGGTGGTGGTGAACCACCACCTGCTGGCGGCCGACCTGGCGATCCGTCAGGCGTCAGACAACTGGATGGAAGCGGCGGTGCTTCCCCCCTACCAGCGACTGATCCTTGATGAGGCGCATCATCTGGAAGATGTGGCGGCCACCCATCTGGGGATCCAGGTGACCAGTCGGGGTGTGCGGCGCCTGCTCGGCCGATTCGAGCGCGGGGGGCGGGGGCTGGTGCCCGCCCTGTCGGCAGAATTGGCGGGTGGTCGAGATCTCCTCAGCCGAGCCAGCCTCGACGTCCTCCAGGGACAGCTGGTCCCCGCTCTGGCCGAGGCCCGCCGGGCAGCCGACGCGGTCTTTGCTCGACTGCTGATCCGGTTGTCCGAGGTGCCGGGTGGCGTGCTGCGGGTCGATGACAGCTTTGCCGAGGACTCGATCTGGGAACAAGGACTGGCGCGGGAACTCGATGCCGGGCTGTCGGCCTTCCGGCGGCTGCGAGAGGCGGTGGAAATCGTGGCCGACCGGTTGGAATCCGATGAGATGGGGGACCGCCGGGTGCAACTGCTGACCGAATTGCGTGGGGTGATCCGCCGCCTCGACACCGTGGCCGACGGATTCCAGCAGACCCTGCAACCGGGGCCAGGGGGCCCTCCCGTGGTGCGGTGGATCGAGCAGGCGGACGGCAGGGGCACCCAGGCGACCCTGCGGGCGGTGCCGCTGGACCTAGCCCCCATCCTCCGGGAGACCCTCTTCGATCGCCTGGAGACGGTGGTGCTGACCAGCGCTACCCTCGCCACCGGTGGGGACTTCTCGTTCCTGGAGACCCGGACCGGCCTCACGCTGGAACCCAACCTGGTCTCAATCCGGGAGATTCTGCCCTCGCCTTTCGACTACGGCCGCCAGTGCCTCTTCGCCGTCCCGATCGACATTCCCGATCCCCGGGAGGACGAGTTGGGACATGACCAGGCCACGGCCCAAGTGGTGGAAGAACTGGCGCACGCCAGCGATGGGGGGATGTTCGTCCTGTTCACCAGTCATCGCCAGTTGAGGCGGCTGGCCTCGGCCCTGCGGGCCGGGTTGGGTGAACGGTGGCCGCTGTTGATCCAGGGGGAAGCCCCCCGGGATCATCTGCTCCAGCGATTCCGGGAGAGTGGTCGGGCCATCCTGCTCGGGACGGATTCGTTCTGGGAAGGGGTCGACGTGCCGGGCCGGGCGCTGCGGGTCCTGGTCATCTGCAAGCTACCTTTCAAGGTGCCCTCCGAACCGCTGACCGCGGCTCGGCTGGAGCGGATCGCCGAGGCCGGCGAGGATGGTTTCTGGTCGTACCTCCTCCCCCAGGCGGCGCTCAAGCTCAAGCAGGGATTCGGCCGGCTGATCCGGAGCAGCCAGGACGTGGGGGTGGTGATCCTGCTCGACCGCCGGGCCGCGCTCAAGCGCTACGGCCCGATGCTGCTCGACAGCCTTCCGCCGGCCGACCGGGTAATCGGTTCGTGGGCCGAGGTCCGGACCAAGTGTGAGGACTTCTTTGCCCGTTTCGGGATTGGAGCCGAGGTATGATGGTGGTGGCGCCGAGCAAGATCATCTGTGTGGGCCGGAACTACCGGGCGCACGCCCGGGAGATGGGCCATGAGCTGCCAGCGGCTCCGATGCTCTTTCTCAAGCCGCCCAGCGCCCTGATCGGCCCCGATGAGCCGATCGTGCTCCCGCCGGAGTCCGCCCAGGTGGAGCACGAGGCGGAAATCGGGGTGGTGATCGGTCAACAGCTCCACCGGGCGGATGCGGACCAGGCCCGGGCCGCGATTGGTGGGTTCGTCTGTGCCAACGACGTGACGGCCCGCGACTTTCAGCGGACCGACGGGCAGTGGGGGCGGGCCAAGGGGTTTGATACTTTTTGCCCCGTGGGGCCGCAGGTGGTATCTGGGCTGGACTGGGCGAGCCTCAGCGTGATCGGGCGGGTCAACGGCGAAGTGCGACAGGAGGCCCTGGCGAGCGACATGCACTTCGGGATTCCGACCCTTCTATCCTTCATCAGCGGGGTGATGACCCTGCTACCCGGGGATCTGGTCCTCACCGGCACCCCGGCCGGTGTGGGTCCGCTGGTGCCCGGGGACGTCGTAGAGGTGGAGATTCCCGGGGTGGGGCTCCTTCGCAATCCTGTGGTGGGCAACAGCCGATGATCGGACCGAATGCGCGCCTCCGGGCGCTCCCTGGCTATCCCCTCGCCGATGTGCCGACGATCAAACGCCGGCTGCAGGACGCCGGGGTTGATGTGATCGACCTCGGGGCCGGGGACAACGACACTCCTCCGCCACCGGTGGTGGTCGAGGCACTGCAGCGCGCGGTGGAGAACCCGGCCCTCAGCAAGTACGGATTCCAGCAGGGCCTGCCGGCCTTCCGGCAGGCGATTGGCCGGTATCTCGAACGTCGCTTCGGACTGACGGTCGACCCGGTCTCCGAGCTGCTGCCGCTGATCGGGTCGAAGGAGGGGATCGCCCACCTGCCCCTGGCGTTCCTCGATCCGGGCGATATCGCGATCATCCCCGAGCCGGGGTATCAGGCCTACCTGGGCGGGGCCAGGCTGGCCGGGGCCGAGCCGCATATCGTCCCCCTCACGGCGGACCGGGGGTTCCTGCTCGAACTCTCCGCGCTGCCGGAAGAGGTGCTTGGCCGGGCCCGGGTGGTCTTCCTGAACTATCCCAACAACCCGACCGCGGCGGTCGCCACCCCGGAGTATCTGGCTCGAACCGTGGAGATCTGCCGGCGGCACCAGATCCTGCTGGCCTACGACAACGCCTATTGCGACCTCACTTTCGACGGCTATGTCGCGCCGAGCATCTTCCAGACCCCGGGAGCCCGCGAGGTGGCGGTCGAGTTCTTCTCGCTTTCCAAGAGCTATTCGATGACCGGATGGCGACTGGGCTGGGCGGTGGCGCGGTCGGAACTCATCGCCGCCATGACCAAGGCAAAATCCTACCTCGACACCGGCTCCTTTCTGGCACTGCAGCAGGCGGCCGTCGTGGCACTCGATCAGTCGGAGGCGCTGGTGGCGCCGATCTGTGCCTCGCTCCGGGCCCGTCGAGATGCCTGCGTGGCGGCGTTGGCGCGGGCCGGATTTGTGGTGGAGACTCCCAAGGCGGCGATGTATCTGTGGGTCCCGCTTCCGGACGGCATTCTCTCCAGCGAGTTCGCCCGCCAGGCTCTGGAGGTCGAAGGGGTGGTGGTGTTGCCCGGACGCGGGTTCGGCCCGGCCGGGGAGGGCTATTTCCGAATTGCGCTGACGGCAACCCCGGATCGGCTCCAGGAGGCCGTGGCCCGGTTGGGACGGGTGCTGGCACACTGGCGGGAGCGGGAGCTTGCGGGACGCGCCTGAGCTGCTCCTGCCGAGCCGGCCCCGCCCCGGTGGCTGGCGAGCCCTGCTCGCCAGCGTTCTGGTGCATCTGGTGGTGTTCGCGATTCCCGGTGCCTACCTCTACCAGAGCAGCCGGGACCGGCCGGACGTGCCGCTCCTCCGATTCGACGCCAACCTCCGGGCCGTCGACATGTTCTATCAGCCGCGACAGCAGGCCCCGGTGCGGCCGCCCCCTACCATCGACGTCCAGGTGGCCGTCGCGCCCGACGCCCTCGGCCCGCCGGTGGCGCAGCCTGCCGCGGCCCCGACCGGGCTTCCCCGGCCGGCCGTCGATACCGGGGGCGGAGCGCCGCCGGCGGTCGGTCCAGGGTCAGAGGCGCAGGGTGGACTCCGGCCTGCGCTTGGGGATGGGCGGCTCTGGGTCGAACCGCTGCCGCTGCCGCCCGCCGAGCTGGCCCGTCGGCTGACCCGCTCGCACTACGAACTGCTGGACAGCGCGGTCACCGCCGTGGTCCAGGCCTACCTGGACTCGGTGATCGCGTCCCCGACTCCGTATGGCAATGCGCCGCCCAGCTGGACGACCAAGATTGCCGGAAAGACCTTCGGGATCGACAACCGGTTCATCTACCTGGGGGGGCTCCGGATCCCAACCGCGGTCCTGGCCCTGATGCCGATTCCTCCGATGTCCAACGTAGACTTGCGGTACACTCAGCGGCTGGCCGCCATGCGAGAGGACCTGATGATGGCGGCCCAGCGAGCCCGGACGATGGAGGATTTCAAGCAGGCCGTGAAGCAGCTTCGAGAAGAACAGGAGCGCCAGCGGGAACTCGAGCGCAACCAGCGGCGAACCCCCGCCGACACCATTCCCTCCTCATGATGAAACTGGTTGACGGCGAGGAGACCGTCCTGGTGGTGACCGGCTCGACCCCCGCGGCCCTCACCAAGGATCGGTCGGTCGCCGAGTGGCTTCGGGATGAGGTGGATCACCGGGGGGGCGGAGCCACCTACCGCCGGGCCCTGATCATCACCGACGAACGGTATTTCGGGACCCCCACCTTCCACTCCCATCCCGTCATCGCCATCGGGGGGCCGGGGACCAACGGGGTCACCGGATTCCTGGCGCAGGCGCTGCCCATGGTTCTGGCGCGGGAAGAGCGGAGTTTCGTGCAGATGGGCTCGGACCGGAACGGCCGCCAGGCGGTCCTCTGGGGGATGGATGCCGCGAGCACCCGTTCGGCGGCCGAGGTCTTTGTGCTGGAAGGTCTTCTCGACGCCCTGCTGGGCCGGATCTGGACCACCGGGTCCACGCCCCTGGCCTGAGCGCCGCTAGCTCGCGGTCCCCGCCGCCTTCCGCAACCGATCCAGCGATTCGGCGCGCCCGACCACGACCAGCAGGTCATTCACCGGCTCCGAAACGGTCGTCCCCGTCAGGGCCACCCTGATCGGCTGCAGCAGATCGCCCAGCTTGATCCCCTCCCGCTCGGCCCGCGCCTTCAGGGCTTCGATCAAGCGCTCCGGATGCCAGTCCGGTTCGGCCATGGTCGCGAGCTCCTCGACGGCGAGGGACAGGTTGGCGCCGAAACGATCGCCCAGCTTCAGTCGGAGCGCCTCGGCCTTCGGGTCCGGAACCATCCGGGAAGCATCGATCCGGACGGCCACCTGCTCCGCCAGCTGGGTCACCGTCCGGGACCGTTCCTTCACGGCGTCGATCAGGGCGCCAAGGATTCCGGCGCCCGGTGCGATCCCCATTGCCTCGAGGGCGGTCCGGACCGGGGCCTCCAGCTGATCCGCCGGCAGGGCCGACAGGTACTGCCCGTTCATCCACTCCAGTTTCGCGGTATCGAAGACCGCCGGCTTCCTCTGAATGGCGCCCAGGGTGAACCGCCGGATCATCTCCTCTTCCGGCAGGATCTCCAGATCGTCCCCTGGAGACCACCCCAGCAGGGCCAGGAAGTTCCGCATGGCACTCGGGAGGATGCCCTGATGCTGGTAGTCGCCCACCGCGGTGGCCCCGTGACGCTTGGAGAGCTTCTTCCCGTCGCTGCCGAGGATCATCGGAACATGGCCGAAGATCGGCTGGGCCTCGCCCAGGGCACGGTAGATGAGGATCTGCTTCGGGGTATTGGAGATGTGATCATCTCCCCGGATCACATGGGTGATCCCCATGGCCACGTCGTCGGACACGACGGCCAGATTGTAGATCGCTGACCCGTCGGTGCGCAGCACGATGAAATCGTCGAGATCTCTGCCCTGGAAGGAGATGGTGCCATGGACCGCATCGTCCCAGGCAACCTCGCCGTCGGGCACCGCGCAGCGGACGGTGAATCGCTCTCCGGCCGCCAGCCGCCGCTCGACCTCCTCCGCCGGCAGGGATCGACAGCGCCGATCGTATTGGAATGCGGCACCGTGGGCGATGGCGGTCTTGCGCTGCTGTTCGATCAGTTCAGGGGTGCAGAAACACCGGTAGGCGTGTCCGGAGGCGAGCATCCGGTCGACATCGCCCCGGTGCCGATCGGCATAGGCCCCCTGAAAGAACGGACCTTCATCCCAGGGAATCCCCAGCCATTGGAGCCCGTCCAGGATGACCTGGGTGTGCTCCTCGGTGCTCCTGGCCTTGTCGGTGTCTTCGATCCGGAGGATCAAGGTGCCCCCGGAGGCCCTGGCAAACAGCCAGTTGAACAGGGCGGTCCGGGCTCCTCCCACGTGGAGGTAGCCGGTCGGGGAAGGGGCGAAGCGGACGCGAACGGTCACCGAGCGCTGCCTGGTTGGGGGAAGCACTGGAGGACTGGCGCCGAGATCTTGCCGGGCGCTGCCGGCGGGCCGGTGCCAGTCCTCCATCAAACGGAGCGGGAGGGATTCGAACCCTCGATAGGGGTATTAGCCCCTATAACGGTTTAGCAAACCGCCGCCTTCAGCCTCTCGGCCACCGCTCCTCGGGGCGGAAACCTACTCAGCGGCTCGGGATGGGACAACCAAGGGCAGTGGACCCTTCCAGGGAAGGAGGTTGGGACCCGGGGTCGCGGGGGGCAGTCGGACCCGGAAGACCGCACCCGGCGCGTTGCCCTCGAAGTCGAGGGTCCCGCCGTGTGCTTCGACAGCGGCCCGGGCGATCGCGAGGCCGAGCCCGGTGCCGGCTTTCCGGGGCCGGGAAGGGTCGGCCTGGAAGAACCGCTCGAACAGCATCGGGACGGCCGCTTCGGGGATTCCGGGCCCACTGTCCCTGACTGTCAGTTCGGCTCCGTTCCCGCCCGGGACGGTCACCTCCACGGTGCTCCCCCTGGGTGAGTGGATCACCGCGTTGTGGACCAGGTTGGCGCAAGCCCGCTCCAGCAGGTCGCGGTCGGCTTCGACAGGAACGGGGTGCACGCTGAGGGCCAGTGTCACCCCGCGCTCGGTGGCCATCAGGCGGTGGCGCTCTACCACCAGGGTCACCAGCTCGGCCAGATCGATCGGCTCCAGCCGAAGGCTCGAGGGCCCCGCCGTCTGCCCTGGCCAGCAGGAGCAGGTCCTGGGCGAGCCGGGTCAGCCGAATGACTTCGGCGTGACAGCGTGCCAGGAACTCCCGGTACTCTTCGCCGGAACGGTTCCGCAGGAGTGCCACATCGATTTCCCCCCGAAGTACGTTGAGGGGGCCGCGCAGTTCGTGGCTGGCGTCAGCGGTAAACCGCTTCTGGCCCTCGAGGGTGCGTTCCAGCCGATCGAGCATGTCGTTCAGCACCCCGACCAGCTGCTTGAATTCGGTGACATCGTTCTGGGCGGTGATCCGGGCCGCAAGAGAGGCCGGCCCGAGGGCGGCCGCCTGGCCGGTGATCTCGTTGACCGGCCGCAGCGCGACCTCAGCACCCTGCCATCCAAGCCAGAAGCCGAGGCCTGTTCCCACCAGAGTGAGGGAGGCCAGCACCATGGTGAAGGCAAACAAGGTGTCGCGGAGCGGTTGGGTGGGTGCGGCCACATGCAGGAGATACGACTGTTCCGGACCGGAGAGCCGAATCGGGAAGATCAGACTCCGCAGATGGACCCGGCCGGACAAGTGCGAAATGAAGGCCGGGCGACCCTGGCCGGCCACCCGCTCGACCGCCTCCCGGGGGGGATTGACCGGACTTGCCAGGCTCCGGCTTCTGACCAGTGAGTGGCCGGTCAGGTCAAGCAGCTGGGCGAATCGGGTCAGTTCGGGAAGCTCGGCATCCTGGAGCCCCAGCAGCACGGCCTCATGGAAGTGGAACTCCTGCTCGTCGGTCGAGGCGGCTGCGGCCGCCTCGTACTCGGCGATCTGGCGAAGCGTTCCATCGAGGTCGTTGCGAAGCAGCCTGGCGAGAACCAGGTAGCTGATGATCGCCATCGCGGCCACGAGTCCGCCGGCGGCAATCGCCGTCCGTCGTGCCAGCTGGCCCCGGAACGACCGCATCGGTCAAGCCTCGTCGGCGGTGATGGCGTAGCCGACTCCCCGGACCGTCACGATCAGGCGCCTGGTCCCGAAGTCCTCGAGTTTCCGGCGCAGGGTGGAGACGTTGGCATCCACCACGTTGGTTCCGGGATCGCTATCCATGTCCCAGACCCGGGAGAGCAGGGTCTCGCGCGTCTGCGGCTGATCGACGTGGAGCATGAAATGCTCGAGCAGCCGGAACTCGCGAGGGGCCAGGTGAATCCGACGGCCCTTCCGGAATACCGTGCGGCGAATCCGGTTCAGCTCCAGGTCCCCCACCCGGAGCAGGTCCGGCAGTCCAGCCCCGGTGCCCCGGCGCGCGAGGGCTCGGACTCGCGCCAGCAGTTCCTCGAAATCGAACGGCTTGGTGAGATAGTCGTCACCGCCGGCGTCCAGGCCCCGGACGGCGTCGCCGGTGGAATCCCGGGCGGTCAGCATGAGGATCGGGGTATCGACGCCCTCCTCACGCAGCCGGCGCGCCACCGCGAGCCCGTCCAGCTTGGGAAGCATGATGTCGAGCAGGATCACATCGAACTCCCGTTCCAGCCCCAGCTTGAGGCCGGCCTCCCCGTTCGGGGCCACTGCGACGTCGTGACCTTCCTCGGCGAGTCCCTGGCGAAGGAAGCGGCAGGCTCCGACGTCGTCCTCGACGACCAACAACCGCATTTCTGCCTCCTGATCCGAAGGGCTCTGCCGGGTCGGGCAGCCCCCATAGGGTAACCCCTTGCGGGGATGGAAGGAAACTCATATCATACAAACGTATGAATGATTCTCTCGTAGCTACCAAGGCCAGGCTCATCAGCACCGCTACCCGGCTGTTCGCCGCCGCCGGGTATCGGGGAACCTCGGTGCGGGACATCACCGCGGCCGCCCAGACCAACCTCGGTGCCATCAGCTACCATTTCGGCTCGAAGGCCGCCCTCTATGAGCAGACCCTCCTCGGGGTCCAGGAGGGGCTGCTGGCCCGGCTCACGGCAGCAGTTCAGGCGACCGAGGGCGATGCGCTCGACCGGATTCTGGCCCTGGCGGCGGCCCACTTCCGTCACCTGTCCGACCACCCGGACCAGCGGAGCCTGATGATGCAGGCGCTGTTGTTCGAGCGGAACCTTCCCCCATCGGCGGTGCAGTTCCTGCCCCGGGTCGCCCGCCTGGTTGCCGGCCTCATTGCGGAGGGTCAGGCCCACGGCATCATCCGGCCGGGGGATCCACGGTTGCTGACGATCGCCGTCATGGCCCAACCCGTGTTGCTGAACGTGTTCCGTCCCATCCTCCGCGCCGGCCCGGGGATCGATCTCGATGATGAGGCCACTCGGGACCTCGCGCTGAGCAATGCCCTCGACTTCATCCGTGCGGGGCTTCAGGCTCCGCAGGAGGCTGCTGCCACATGAATATCGCTCTCCGGCTGGTCTTGACCGGCTCCGTGATCGGGCTGCTGTCCCCCGCGCCGGCGGCGGGACAGCAGCGACTCTCGCTGGCCATCGCGGTGCGACAAGCCGTTGCGACGAGCCCTCGACAGGCCGCCGCGGCCGCGGCGCTTTCGCGGGTTTCCAGCGGCCGGCGAGAGGCCCAGGCGCAGTGGTGGCCCCGGCTGAGTGCCGACGGGGCGATGGTGCGTCACCAGGAGCCGACGATCGTCAGACCGTTTCACAGCTTCGATCTGGGGAACTTGCCCGATTTCGATCGCACCCTGATGCAGGGCCAGCTCGTGTTGGGTTACCTCCTGTTTGATGGTGGTGCCCGCCGTGGGCGGGTGGCCGAGGCCGAGGCGCTTGAGGACGCGGCGCTCGCTCGGGCTGACGGCACCGGGCAGGCCGTGGTGGCGGGGACCGTGCGCGCCTATCTCGGGGCCCTGCATGCGCTGACGGTGAGCCGGGCCCAGGAGGAGCGAGTCCGGGCGCTCGGGTCGGAGGCCGATCGGGTCCGCCGGTTTCTGGAACAGGGCCGGGCGGCCCCGGTGGATCTTCTCCGGGCCGACGCCGCGCTGGCCTCGGCCCGGGCAGACAGCGTGTCCGCGGCGGGTCATTTGCATCTGGCCGAAGCCGACCTCGCCCGCTTGACGGCGCTGCCGCTCGAATCGGTCCGAACCCCGCTGCTCAATCCGGTCATCCTGCGGGCGCACGATCCGGTGGATCGGGACTCCGCCCTTGCCGGGGCTCTGAGCGCGAGTCCTCAACTCCGGGAAGCCTCGGCTCGCACCGAGGCGGCCGGTGCCCTCCGTCAGGGCGCCGCGGCCCTGTGGCTTCCCACCGTGCAGCTGGAGGGACGAACCGTGGCCTACGGGGCTGCGGAGGCCCGGTTCAGCGCGGAGTGGCAGGCGGGGGTCCGGGTGTCCTATCCGATCTTCACCGGGGGCGGGCGGTCGGCCGGGGTGGCCCGGGCGCGGGCATCCGAGCGCGAGGCCGAAGCGCAGCAGGCGGACGTGGCCCTCGCCATCACGGAACAGGTGGATCGACTGCTGGTGAGAATTGCCGAGTCGAGGCATCGACTGGCCGCGCTCAAGCTGGCTCGTGACCAGTTGGCTGAAGTGGTCCGCACCGAGGCGCTTTCGCTCCGGGAAGGGGCCGGGCTCCAATCGGATTACCTCCGGGCCGTGGCTGAGCTGGCCCGGGCCCGGGCCGAGGTGAGCGAAGCCGAAGGCCTCGAGGCGATGGCCCACGTGGAACTTGCCCAGATCATGGGCCGACTGACCCCCGAATCACTCCACACCATTGTGGAGGGAGGACGCTGAGTATGCCTGGATCACGTGCATGGCTCCTGGTGATGGCTGGCGCGCTGGCCTGTGGCGGGGACCTCGCCCAGCCGATTGAGGCGACCGGCACCGTAGAGGCCACGGAGGCGGACCTCGGATTTCAATTGCCCGGGCGCATCGATTCCATCCTGGTCCGCGAAGGCGACCAGGTGACCGCTGGCCAGCGCCTCGCCGTGCTGGACCGGGCCGAACTCCTTGCCCGATTGGCGGCGGCGACCGCCCAGTCCCAGGCACAGGCCTCGCGGCTGACCGAACTCCAGGCGGGATTCCGAAGCGAGGAGATCGCCCAGGCGCGCGCGGTGGCCACGGTCGCGGAGCACCGCCTGGCCGATGCCGAGCGGGACTTGACCAGGGCCCGGACCCTGTATGCTGGCGGCGCGCTGAGTCAGGAATCGCTCGATCGCGCCGTGAGCCTCCGGGGTGCGATGCTGGGGGAGCGAGAGCGGGTCACCGAACAGCTCCGACTGCTGGAGTCGGGCCCGCGGCAGGAACAGATCGCGGCCCAGCGGGCGGCCCTGGCCCAGGCGGTGGCCGGCGTGGCGCAGGTCCAGGCCGCCCTGCACTCAGCCGAGATCGAGGCGCCGTTCAGCGGCGTCGTCAGTCGCCGTCATCGGGAGCCAGGCGAGGTGATCGGGGCGGGGCTGCCGGTGCTCTCCCTGCGCAATCCCGGTGACCGTTGGGTCCGGGTCTATCTCCGTGAGGACGTGGTGGGGCAGATCGGGATCGGCCAGACCGCCCGAATCGCGATCGACGGGTTTCCCGGCCGGGAGTATCAGGGGCGAGTGGTCTTCATCGCCGCCGAGGCGGAATTCACCCCGCGCAATGTCCAGACCCGCGAAGAGCGGGTCAAGCTGGTCCATCGGATCAAGATCCAGATCGAGGGAGACAGCGCCGGGGATCTCAAGCCGGGTCTCTCTGCCGATGTGGTGCTGCCGCCCCGATGAGTGCAGCTGTGGCTGTGGCCGTGGGGGTCGAGGGCCTGGTCCGACGGTTCGGAACGGTAGCCGCTATCGGGGGACTCGGCTTCGAGGTCCGCGAAGGGGAGCTGTTCGGGGTGGTAGGGCCGGATGGGGCGGGGAAGACCACCCTGCTACGGGTGCTGGCCGGAGTGCTCCGACCCAGCGCCGGGGACGCGCGGGTGTTCGGCATCAGCGTGGCACGGGATCCCGAGGGGGTCAAGGCGACGCAGGCCTACATGAGCCAGCGGTTTGGCCTCTATGCCGATCTGACCGTGGCGGAGAACATCCGGTTCTACGCTGATCTGTATGGCGTACCGGTGGCAGACCGGCCGGCCCGGCTGGAGCGACTGTACGCCTTCAGCGGGCTGGGCCCCTTCCAGGGCCGGCTGGCCGGCGCGCTTTCAGGCGGGATGAGGCAGAAGCTCTCGCTCTCCTGCGCCCTCATCCACCAGCCGCGGTTGCTGCTGCTTGATGAACCGACCTTCGGGGTCGACCCGATCTCCCGTCGGGACCTCTGGCTCATCATTCACGACATGGTGGCCGCCGGGACGACCGTGATCGCCAGCACCTCCTATCTGGACGAGGCGGAGCGGTGTGATCGGGTGCTGCTCCTGCATGAGGGACGGCGACTGGGACTCGACACTCCGGCCGCGCTCCAGCGGCAACTCGCCGGTCGGGTCTTTGCGGTCGAGGGCCCCGACCTGGTTGTCCTCAGGCGAGTGCTTGGGGCCACCCCCGGCGTCACGACGGTTGCCCGATATGGCAGGGTCCTCCACGTGACGACCGAGCCGTCGGGGGCCGAGGCGGTGGCAGCGCTCGTCGGCTCGACCGGCTCCGGCGCCCGCGCGATCCGTCCGGTGTCCCCCTCCCTGGAGGATGTCTTCGTGACCCTGATGACCGGAACCGCCAGTGGCTGATGCGGTGGTGGCCGACCGGCTCCGGAAGGTGTTTGGCGACTTCGTTGCCGTCGACGATCTGAGTTTCTCGGTCGCCACTGGGGAGGTCTTCGGATTCCTGGGCCCGAACGGCGCCGGCAAGACCACCGCGATCCGGATGCTGACCGGTCTGCTGCCGCCAACCGGTGGCACCGCCCAGGTGGCGGGACTCGACGTCGCCCGGGATCCCTTCGGCGTGCGCCGACGAATTGGATACATGTCCCAGCTCTTTTCGCTGTACGGCGACCTGACGGTGGTGGAAAACCTCGAGTTCTTCGGTGGATTGTACCAGGTCCCTCGTGGCCAGTTCGGGGCCCGGCGGGACTGGGTCATCGAGAGCGCGGACCTGGCCGCCGTGGCCGGCCAACTGACGGGGACCCTGCCGCTCGGTCTGAAACAGCGGCTGGCGCTCGGCTGTGCGCTGCTGCACCAGCCGGCCGTGCTGTTTCTCGACGAGCCCACCTCAGGCGTGGACCCCCTCTCCCGGCGTGCCTTCTGGGACCTGATCTACCAGCTGGCCGCCCACGGCACCACGGTGCTGGTGAGCACCCACTACATGGAAGAAGCGGAGTACTGCGATCGACTGATCCTGATGCATCGCGGAAAACTGGTCGCGCTCGACACCGCGGCCGGGCTCCGCGCCCGGATGCGCCAGCCGCTGTTGGCGGTGGTCACCGACCAACCTCCCCAGGTGGTCAAAGCCCTCACCGGTGCCGAAGGGGTGGGAGCAGTCACCATGTTCGGCCGGTCGGTCCACGCCGTCGTGTCTGACATCTCGCGGGGTCGGGCGGCGGTCGTGGCACGACTGACCGGAGCGGGGCTGGGCTGGTCGACCATCGAGGAGATCGAGCCGTCGCTGGAAGATGTGTTCGTCGGCCTGGTCCGGGAGGGGGAGACCGGCGACCCATGAGTTTCCGGCGGCTCTGGGCGATCGCCCGCAAGGAGGCCCTCCAGCTGCGCCGGGACCCGCGGAGCCTGCTGCTCGCGTTCGTGCTGCCGTTCCTCCTGGTGCTGGTGTTCGGGAGCGCCATCTCTCTCGACGTGCGGGATATTCCGTTCGGGGTGCTGGATCGAGACCGGACCCCCGCGAGCCGGGAACTGGTTGAGGCCTTTCAGGCCTCGGGGTACTTCAGCCTCCGGGCCCGGGTGGAGAGCCCAGGTGAGGCTGGTCATCTCCTGGCCCGCGGCAAGGTTCGCCTGGTGGTGGTGATTCCGCCCGGCCATGCCTCGGACCTGGCGTCCGGCCGCCCGGCCGCGGTGCAGCTGCTGGTGGACGGCGGAGATGCCAACACCGCGACGATTGCCATCAACTACGCCGACGCCATCACGGCTGGGGTCAATCGCCGGATTCTGGCATCCAGGGCCACCACCTCGCCACTGGGGTTCGAGGGCCGGGTCTGGTACAACGAGGCCCTGGAGAGCGCCCGGATGATCGTGCCCGGGCTGGTGGCGGTGATCATGGCCATCATCGCGGCGATGCTGACTGCGCTGGCCATTGCCCGGGAGTGGGAGCGTGGCACCATGGAGCAGCTGGCGGCCACCCCGGTCCATCGCCTGGAAGTCGTGGGGGGCAAGCTGCTGCCCTACATCGGGATCGGCGTCGTTGACGTCACGATGGCCGTGGTGGTGGGGCTGCTGGTCTTCGACGTGCCGCTCCGGGGGAGCGTCTTCCTGCTGGCCGCCATGTCGCTGCTCTTCCTGATCGGGATGCTGAGTTTCGGTCTGCTCCTCTCGGCGGCCCTCAAGTCCCAGATGCTGGCCACCCAGGTGGCGATCATGACAACCTACCTGCCGACCCTCCTGCTCTCGGGCTTCATCTTCTCCATCGCCAGCATGCCCCTCGTGCTTCAGGTTGTCAGTGTGCTCATCCCGGCCCGGTTCTTCATCGTGATCACCCGGGGGATCTTCCTGAAGGGCATCGGGCTCGGAATCCTCTGGCCCCAGGCCCTGGGCCTCCTGGCCTTCACCCTGATCACCCTCGGGATGGCGACCCGGACCTTCCGGAAGGAGATCGACGGGTGATCTCCTGGTCCCGGGTTTTCCGGATGGGGCGCAAGGAGACGCGTCAGATGCTCCGGGACATCCGGATGCGGGGGGTCATCTTCGTGGCCCCCCTCATCCAGCTGGTTCTCTTCGGATACGCGGTGTCCACTGATGTCCGGGAGGTCCCCCTGATCGTGCTCGACCTCGACCGGAGCGCAGACAGCCGGGCCCTCGTCGATCGGCTGACGGCGTCGGGCTATTTCCAGGTGGTGCGGCAGGCGGAGCGGGCCGAGGAGATTCCGAGGGCCCTTGAGCGGAGCACCGCCCTCATCAGCCTGGAGATCCCGCCCGATTTCAGTCGGGACCTTCGCGCCGGCCGCGGCGCCACGATGCAGGCCCTGCTCGATGGCACCGACTCCAACACCGGCAACATCGCCCTCGGCTACATCCAGGGCATCATCCGCTGGCTCGCCCAGGATCTGGCCGGCGATCCCGCCGGGGTCGTGTTGGAACCGCGGGCGTGGTACAACCCGTCTCTCGAGAGCCGGGTCTGGAATGTCCCCGCCGTGATGGGGGCGCTCCTCCTGCTGATCACCATGCTGCTCACCTCGCTGAGTGTGGTCCGGGAGCGGGAAGTGGGGACCTGGGAGCAGTTGATCGTCAGTCCGATCAGCCCCACCGAGCTGATGCTCGGGAAGACTCTCCCCGTCGCGGTGATCGGGGTCGTGGACCTCGCCATGGTGTCCACTCTGGCGGTCCTCTGGTTCGATATCCCCTTCCGGGGCTCCGTGCTGCTGCTGCTCGGTGCAGCGGTACCGTTCCTGGTGGCGGGGCTGTCCCTCGGCCTCCTGATCTCGACCATCTCCCGGACCCAGCAGGAGGCGTTCATGTCGATGTTCCTGTTCATGCTGCCGGCCCTGATCTTCTCCGGGCTCATGTTTCCGATCTCGAGCATGCCGGAAGCGTTCCAGGTGGCCACCCTGTTGAATCCGCTGCGGCATTTCCTGGAAGTCGTCCGCGGGATCTTTCTCAAGGATGCCGGGCTGAACGACCTCTGGCCCCAGCTGATGACCCTGGTCACCATGGCCGCGCTGGGGATGGTGGTCGCAACCCGGCGGTTCCGGGTGATGATGACCTGATGGGTGGGTTGTGGTACGGACTCTGCCCGTGCGGTGCCCGGGCAACACGATGGGGTTACCTCGCTACATCAGATCAGCCGGCCAGCCAGGTCTCCCAGGTCAGTTGGCAGCGGTCCACGAAGTAGCTGGAGGGGTGCCCCGCTGTCCCGATCAGGCTGTGGAGCATCTCATGCCGGACGACCATCTCGTGTTCCTGGTAGTTCCCCGCGAGGACGATGGCGTCCCCTCTGCTGGTCTTGAGCCACATGCCGACCTTGGGGCCCTGGTCTGTGGAAAACGTCTCAACTCCAGGAACCACATACCATTGCACGTTCTGAAACGCGCCTGACATCCCGGAGCAGGCCTCGGTTTTCTGGAACCAGGCCTGGTAGGCCAGCCTGGGGTGGAGTTCGACCGCGCCGGCCGGGAGGCCGGAACTGGGTTCTGTTGTGGCGCAGGCCGCCAGGGAGACTGCTCCCACCAGCATCATCAGATCGTGTCGAAAACCAGACATTCGCCCATCATCCAGGTCACGAGGTTGGTCCCCAGAGGGGCCAGCAGTGTGCCACGGGATCGGAACGGGTACGGCGCGGGTGGGATTCGAACCCACGAGCGGGTTTCCCCGCTGGCGGTTTTCAAGACCGCTGCCTTCAACCACTCGGCCACCACGCCTGGCTCGACAGGAAGATAAGGCCCCGCCCGTCGTTTCACCGGCCCTTCAGCCCTGCTTCACAGCCCCGGCGCCATCTTTCAAGTCGGAGCTCGAGAGGAGGGTAATTCCATGTCGGTTGGACGCATTTGCACTCGGGTGGTGGCGACGGCCGCGCCCGAAGAAACGGTTCGAGAGATTGCCCGGAGGATGGGCGAACACGACGTCGGGACTCTGGTGGTGGTGGCCGGGCCGACCGAGGCGCCGCTCGGGATTGTCACCGATCGGGATCTGGTGTTGCGGTGCCTCGCCACGAATCGTGACCCGGACCAGACTCCGCTGCGGGACGTCATGACGGCGCCGGTCCAGGCCGTGGACGAACACACCCCGATCGAACAGGCCATGACGCGGATGGCCCACGCCGGGGTCCGCCGTCTGGTGGTGACCGGGCCCGGTGGGGCGCTGGCGGGGTTGCTGAGTCTTGATGACGTGCTGGAACTGGTGGTGGACGAGGTGGCCATCATCGGCCAGTTGCTGGCCAAGCAGGCGCCCACGCTGGCCTTTTAGCCGGAGTCCGGGATGGCAAAGCGGAAGGACGGGATGCTGCTCAACGCGATCGGACTGAAACGGGTCCTGATCGCGACGGACCTGTCACTCGACGGCGGCAGGGCAGTCCGCCGGGCCTCCCGGCTGCCGCTCCGGTCCGGGGCCCATCTGTTGCTGGCCTACGTCCTCCCTGAGGGGGTCCAGCGGTCGGCCGAGTCGGTCATCTTGGGGGCTGCCGAGCTGGAACTCGAGGCGGCGCAGCAGAGGCTGGAAGTGTGGCTCCGTCGCCGAGACCGCCACGACGTGACGGTGGCGACCAAGGTGATGAAGGGAAAGCCCGCCGAGGCAATCGCCCGCCTCGCCGAGGTAATCGATGCCGAGCTGATCTGCATCGGGCGGCGGGGCCTGTCCCGCCTGCAGCGGGCCTTGCTGGGTTCCACCGCCCGTCGGCTGGTCCGGCTGGCCCGTCGACCGGTCCTGGTGGTATCCCGGCCCGCCGCCGCGGGGTATCGCCACGCTGTGGTCGGGCATGACCTGACACCGGTTTCTGCCCGAGCGGCCCGGCTCGCCCGCCAGCTGGTGCCACTCACCGGTCGGCTGACGGCAGTCCATGGCTACCAGGATCCGTTGGAGAACATTCCGCCCGGGCTGATCCTCAACGAGCCGCGGGTCCGGCGATTCGAGACGGCCAAGATGCTCGGCGATCGACGAGGCCGGATGGAGCTTGCTCTCGAGTCACTGGTGGTGGCGGGCAAGGAGTGGCGTCAGGTGATCGAGCCGGCCGACCCCCGCACCCTGCTGCTGGAAGTGGCTCGCAGGCGGAACGCTGATCTGATCGCCGTGGGATCGGCGGCGCGGACCGGGGTGAATCGGTTGATTCTGGGGAGCGTGGCCGAGGCGGTGCTGGAACGGGCCCCCTGCGACGTGCTGGTGGTGCGGTCGGGCGCCTGAAGCGAATCGGTGGTCAGATCACCCCGTTGCCGTTGGTGTCGCGATGGGGATCGGGAGGCCGCCAGACTCCGTAGTGCCGGAAGCACGCGAGTTCGCGCCCCCGCACGACCCTCCTTCCGCGGAGGCGGCCGGTCCGTTCGGTCACCACGGTGGCTTGACCCTCCCGGCCGCGACCTTCGTAGTAGAGCACCACCCAATCGTCGGTTCGCCCGCGCCGGTGCGCTGCGGCGGTGTTGGAGAACAGCACCGTGTAGTTCCGTCCGCCGCGAGAGGTATGGAGGACCGGGAGCCAGGCTTCTCGGCGGGGGTTGAAGCGTCTCGGGGCTATGGTCGGGAGCTTCGCGGCCCGCGCCTTTCGGCGGTACTCCCGGTCCACCTCCAGGAGTTCGGCAACGGGGGGGCCGACCTCGCTCCGCGGTTCAGTCGGTGTCCACCGGCGCCGCAGTCGAGTGGCAAGAGTGGCTTGGATCACTGCCACCCGGCGGGGTCCGATCCCCGGCACCTGCTCCAGTCGGCCATCCCAGGCTGCGAGCTCGAGATCCTCGAGGCTTCCAATGCCCAGATCGTGGTGGATCCGGTCCGCGAGGATCACTCCTATACCGGGGAGCGAGGCGAGCAGGGTGATGGGATCGGCCCGTCCCGCGAGCCGTTCGAGGGCCGGGAGCCGTCCACAGTGGACGTACTCGCTCAGGTCGGCCGCAATCCCGCGCCCGATTCCCGGCAGCGCGATCAATCCGCCGAGTCCCTCCCGGGCGAGCAGGTGGGCCACGGGCTCCGGGAGTTGGGAGACGGTCTCTGCGGCCCGGTGGTAGGCCCGTACTCTGAAGCCGTCTTCGCCCTGGGCGGCGAGCAGTTCCGCGGTCCGGCGCAGCAGCGCGGCAGGTTCCTGGTTGGCTATCACCGGCCCGGCCCGAGCGATCACGGAGGCCCCCTCTCAGAAGAAGAGCCGCCCGTGACCTGGGCGGCTCTAATCGGGATACTGGGGACCGCACCTGCTCCAGCGGCCGTCATCTCGCATCGATCCAGGAGCCAGGGCCCACCTGCCAAGCCAGTATCCCGCAAGGCAAAACAAAGCTACCACTTGATGGATGAGGAGATCGTGAAACTGACAGGAATCAGTCCGGTCAGCTCAGGTGGTCAGCCCTTGATGACTCCCAGCGGCCGCAGTCGTGCGACCCGCCGCGCCAGGCCGGCGCGATCGATGCACTCGGTCACTCGCTCGACATCCTTGTAGGCCAGGGGAGCCTCTTCGGCCAGCTCGGGGTTTGAGGCGCAGCGGATCACGATTCCCTGCTCGGCGAGCGACCGTCGAACCATGGCCCCGGTGGTGGCCCGCTTGGCCGCGGTGCGGCTCATGGCGCGCCCGGCGCCGTGGCAGGCGCTGCCGAAACTGCGTTCCAGGGCAGCATCGTTGCCCGCCAGCACATAGGACGCGGTCCCCATGCTTCCCGGGATGAAGACCGGCTGGCCAGCGACCCGGTAGCGCGCTGGGGTTTCGGGGTTGGCGGGGCCGAAGGCTCGGGTCGCCCCTTTCCGGTGGATGCAGAGGTCCCGGCCGTGGTAGGTCTCCACCTTCGCGATGTTGTGGGCAATGTCGTAGACCAGTCGGAGCGAACCCCGGTCCCCGAAGGCCCGGGCGAACACCTCCCGGGTAAGGTGGGTCAACGCCTGGCGGTTGCTCCAGGCGAAGTTGGCCGCGGCGCACATGGCCCCGAAGTACTCCTGGCCCTCCGGGCTGGCAAACGGGGCGCAGGCCAGTTGTCGATCCGGCAGTTGGATTCGGTACCGGGTCATTGCCTGACCCATCAGCCGGACGTAGTCGGTACAGACCTGATGGCCGAGTCCCCGCGAGCCGGTGTGGATCAGGACAGTCACCTGACCCTCCCACAGTCCGTAGCAGGCCGCGGCCGCTGCGTCGAAGATCCGGTCGACGGCCTGGACTTCGACGAAATGGTTGCCGGAACCGATGGTGCCCAACTGACTGCGGCCCCGCTGCTTGGCTCGATGGGAGACGCGATCGGGGTGGGCGCCAGGCAGACAGCCCCGGCTTTCGGTGACCTCGACGTCCTCGGCAGTGGCCAACCCGCGCTCCACCAGGTAGCCGACTCCCTCGCCGAGCACCCGGACCATCTGGGCGTCGGTCAGCGCAATGGCGCCGCCGCGGCCGGTGCCCGACGGGAGGGTCCGGCTGAGGTCGTGCACCACCGGCTCCAACCGGTCAGCCAGGTCGGCCCGGGACAGTGAGGAGGCGAGCAGCCGGACCCCGCAGTTGATGTCGTACCCCACACCGCCCGGGGAAATGACGCCGTCGTCCACTGCGAGCGCGGCCACCCCGCCGACTGGGAAGCCGTACCCCTCATGGGCGTCCGGCATCGCCACGACCCAGTCGGTGGCGCCTGGGAGGGTGGCCACGTTGACCAGTTGTTCAATCGACCGGTCGCTGCGGATCTTCTCGAACAGGACCTCGTCGGCAAAGATCCGGGCTGGAACCCGCATGCCGGGATGAGCGGTGGTGGGGACCTCCCAGGTCCACTGGTCCAGCCGCCCCACGGGGAACTGCCGGATCTCAGACATCGAGCACGACCTCCCCGAGCCAGCCGTCATCGGTTTGGGAGAGCTTCAGCTGGTGGTGGGTGGCGGCCTTGACCAGGGCTGGGGGGTGCTCCAGGCCGAGCCCCTGGATCGTTGCCTCCAGGGCTGCGGGCCCAACCAGTTTCAACTCGACCTGCTCGGGAATCCAGGCCTGGCTCTCTGCCAGGAAGACCAGTTCGTTGATCCAGTCCACCAGCAGGCCCGGCTGGTCCGCTGCGGCCAGCGTGACGCGGTGGGTGACCCGGCGGCCGGTATCGGGAATGGCCTCCCGCTCCAGTGCGCCGAACGCCAGAGCGGTACCGACGAACAGATCCTCCATGGTGGCAGCCCGCACTTCCAGTCGAACCTCACCGGTGTGTTCGAGGAATCTAGCGGTGCTCACGGCCGGGGGTGGGGTCCGCGGACGCCGTTTCGGTGTGGTTCCTCAGCCCGGAGCGCCTGCAGCACTCCCCGGAGTCTGATCGCGGCGTCCCGCGCCACCTCCGTGAGGGACGGGCCGGGGTCGAGTCCGGATCCCAGCATGGTCTCCGGGTCCACCACCCGGACGACGGCGCCCTCCGCGGTCTGCTCCACCGTGACATTGCAGGGGAGCATCAACCCGACCAGCGGATCGGCGCCGATGGCCTTGTGCGCCAGGGGCGGATTGCAGGCCCCGAGGATGGTGTGCGGTGGATGGGCCACCCCGAGCTTTTCCAGGAACGCCTGGTGAAGGTCAATCCGGGTGAGGACCCCGAATCCCGCGTCCTTGAGCGCCGCGGTCACGATCTCGATGGCCTCCTCGTGCGAGGCGTTCAGGACAACTGGTGTCTCGAGTTGAATCCCCATCGGGGCCTCCGGGGTCAGTCGGGGTTGAACCGGGGAGTCAGGGCCGTCCGGACGGCCAGCGAAACCGAATCGGCCCGGGCGGCGGTCGTGCTGTCGCCCAGATCCCGATAGGTCCCGGCGATCCCGCCGTAGACGATGGCATAGAGCTGGAGAATCGAGGACGACGGGGTGTCCACCCAGCCTCTGGGTCGGGCCCGGGCGGCGCCGGCCCACCGATACACGTCCCACAGCAGGGCGGAGCTGCGCTCCATGTCCACGAACCCGAGTCCCCGGCTGAACACGATCGGGCCGCCTTCGTTGACCGGAGTCGGCGACAGCCGGCGGACCAACCCCTCGGTGACCAGGTACGGTGTGAGACCGAGCTCCTGGTCCGGCATGCCCCCGGCGCTCCAGCTGAAATAGACGGGCCGTTTCCGGAGGTTGTCCCGGATCAGGAGGATCGTGGCCAGGGTCCCCCGCTGGAGGTACTCGCCCCCCAGTTCCATCTCCAGGCTGTCCACCCGGAAGTACCGTTGCGCCGGCATCGGCATGAGCTCGGGGAGACTGTCGAGTTCCTGCTCCGAGAGGGCAAAGGCAGGGCCGCTCGGCCGGATCCAGGGGGACTGCGAGCTGTCGGCCGCGGGGCCGAGCCGGAGGACCCGGAGGCGGTCGGTCTCCGTCTGCCAGAGGGGGATCGCCTTCCGGAGATCGAACTCGCTTACCTCCCGGCGCCGGACCTGGCGGAGGTGCCAGTCGGTGTTGAGGAGCGAGAGGTTGGCCAGGGTCACATCCCGTCGGACGCCTTCGACTTCCTGGGCGAACCAGAGAGGGAAGGTGTCGTTGTCGCCGGCGGTGATCAGGATGGCGTACGGTTCCACCGATTGCAGCAGGTCGACCGCGAAGTCGTGCGGTGTGGTCTCCTGGGCCCGGGAGGCGGTCAGCCGATTGCCAAGCAGAGGAACGACCGCCAACGCGAGGAGGGGCCAGCCCGGCCCCCAGGAGGCCATGGGGCCGCGCTGAGGGAAGCGATCGGCCAGTCCCTGGAGCAGCGCGCCGAAGCCGAGCCCGACCAGGGTGCCGAAATAGGCAAAGGAGCAGACGAAGAAATAATCCCGCTCGCGCACCTCCCGGGCCAGGGCCGGTTGATCCGGGTGCATCGAGAAGCCATATCGGAAATTGAGGTAGAAGATCAAGGCAACGGTCAGGGTACCCAGCAGGGTGATCGCGGCGACCCCGGCCCGTCGGTCCCGGCGGATCAGGGCCCACAGTCCCCCGAGCCCCAGCGCACTGAAGCCCAGAGTGGCCACCGAGGTGCCGACCCGCCAGTCGCGGGCAAACTGCCAGCCCCAGTACTGCAGATAGTTCCCGATCTGGGACAGGAAATCCGCCTGCCGGGCGGTGACCGGCGGCTTGCCGTACTGGACCCGATTGAGCACGTCCAGCAGGGCCTGCCAGGTCGTCGGCTCGCCTTCGTTGATCGCCGGAAACTGCCCGGCACGGATCGGGAGAAACAGATAGTTGAGTGAGATCCCGACCACCACCGCCAGGATGCCAAGGTAGAGCAGTGGGTTCCTGCCGTCCTTGGCCAGGGCGTAGCCGATCAGTCCCAGGGTCACGACCCCGATCACCATTCCCGTGTCCGATCCCTCGACCGTCAGGGTCCAGGCCCCGGAGACGGCGATCAGGGTCAACCAGCCCAGCAGCAGCACCCAGGGCCGGAGCGCCGCCCGCCAATCGGTCCACAGGATGTAGATGGCGACCGCGGGAGCGGCCAGGACGCCCATCATGTGATTGGTGGACGACAAGGTGACCAGGTAGGCGATCAGCACCAGCCACCGATCACGGTGGGGGCCGGGCTCATCATCGGCCCAGTGGACCGCGACCCACATCACCACCGCCATCGACAACAGCGAGAGGGTGTACACCTTCTCGTTGACGGTGGCCTGATTCCAGACCGTCCACATCGTGGCTCCCACCAGGGTGCCCGCCAAACGCCGCCGCCAGCCGGAGGGGGCGATACGGGGTGATGCTCCGGAGCCAGCGGTCGGCGATCAGGAACCAGAACCCCGCGGCGGTCGCGCTGGTCACGGCGGCGAACAGGTTGATCCGGGCCGCATAGCCGGCCGCTACGGGAAGCAGCCCGAAGACGTGTGCCATGACCACAAAGAGGGGATTGCCCGGCGGGTGCGGGATGCCCAGCACCTTGGCCGCCGCGACGTACTCGGCGGTATCCCAGAAGGCGATCGTCGGCCCGAGAGTGGCGTAGTAGATCAGAAACACCAGCCCGGTGGTGAGCGCGGCCCAGCCATAGGGGGGGCGGGTCTTCTCGACGTCTGTCATGGGGGGCTCAGTGGCGGAAGAGGCGGCGGCCGGTGAGCACCATCGCCATTCCGTGGCGTTCGGCGGCGGCCACGACCTCCTCATCGCGGACCGACCCTCCCGGCTGGATGACCGCCGTCACCCCGGCGGCGGCGGCGTCGGCGAGTCCATCGGCGAAGGGGAAGAACGCATCGGAGGCCATCACGCTGCCCGCCGGATCGTGACCCTGCTGGCGGGCCTTGTGAACCGCCAGGAAGGCGGCGTCGACCCGGCTCATCTGGCCGGCCCCGATCCCGATCGCCGCCTCATCCCGGGCCAGCAGGATCCCGTTGGACTTGACTGCGCCGACGGCGGCCCAGGCAAACCGGAGATCCTCCCATTCGGCCGGGGTGGGCTGGCGCAAGGTGGCAACCCGCCACTCGGCCTCGGACGGGTCGAAGGCGTACCGATCCTGGATCAGGAAGCCCCCGCGCACCCGCTTCCAGTCCAGGGACTGGGGGTTGGTGCTGAGCGGCAGTTCCACCGCCCGCAGGTTCTTCTTGCGGCGGAAGACCTCGAGCGCATCGGCATGGATGGTGGGGGCGACGACGACCTCCACAAACAGGTCACTCAGCGCCTCGGCGATGGTACGGTCCACCACCGTGTTGAAGGCGATGACCGATCCGAAGGCGGAGACCGGATCGGTGGCTCGGGCCTTCCGCAGGGCTTCGAGCGCGGTGCGCCCGACGGCGATGCCACATGGCGTGGTGTGTTTGATGATGGCACAGCAGGGCCGGCTGGGCCACGGACCCACCGTCATCATCGCCGCGTCGATATCGAGCAGATTGTTGAAGCTGAGTTCCTTGCCCTGCATCTGGCGGAGATCCCCGATCCCGCGTGGTTCCTCGGCCGCATACAGCGCCGCGCGCTGATAGGGGTTCTCGCCGTAGCGCAGGGGCAGCAGTCGCTCGACCGACAGGGTCACTCGGGCCGGCAGGCCGTCCCCCGGGATCGTGAGGTAGTTGGCGACCGCGGCATCATAGTCGGCCAGGTGGGCAAAGACCTTGGCGGCCAGGTTCCGGCGGCAGTCGTCGGAGATCCCCTCCGCCTGCAGCATCTCCAGCAGCGCCGGGTAGTCCTTGGGGTCCACGACCGGCACCACGTGGGCATAGTTCTTGGCCGCCGACCGCAGCATGCTCGGGCCCCCGACATCGATGTTCTCGATCGCGTCGGCCAGCGGCACATTCGGATTGGCGATGGTGTTCTGGAACGGGTAGAGATTGACGGCCACCAGGTCGATGGCCTCGATCTGGTGCTCAGCGAGGGCTTCCAGGTGGGTCGGGGCATCGCGTCGCGCCAGCAACCCGGCGTGGATCCGCGGGTGGAGGGTCTTGACCCGCCCGTCCATGATCTCGGGGAATCCGGTAATCTCGGCGACCTCCCTGACCGGGAGGCCTGCCTTCCGCAGCGTGGCCGCGGTCCCCCCGGTGGAGATGACCTCCCACCCCAGGTCGATCAGACCGCGGGCGAAGCCGACGATCCCGCGCTTGTCGCTGACGGAAATCAAAGCACGAGGCATGGGGACTCTCTCAGGTCGTTTCCACCCATTCGAATTCGAATGGCACCGGTCTGCCCGCCTGAGCGGCGCGCTGGACCGCTTCGGGGAGCAGCCGGTGCTCCACCGCGAGCACTCTGGCCGCCAGGGTTTCGGATGTCTCCCCCGGCTGGACCTTCACTCGGCCCTGTGCCAGGATCGGTCCGCGGTCATATTCTTCAGTCACCAGGTGGACGGTGGCGCCGGATTCCTGGTCCCGGGCCGCCAGGACCGCCTCGTGCACCCGTCGTCCGTACATCCCTGGTCCGCCGTGGCGGGGCAGCAGGGCAGGGTGGATGTTGATGATCCGGCCCTGAAACGCCCGCACCACGGGCGCCGGAACCATCTTCAGGTATCCGGCCAGCACAAGCAGGTCGATCGGCCGCATCGCCAGGGCGGCCAGCCAGGCCCGGGCATCGTCCGGATCCCCCATCACGGCGGTGGGAATCCCGTGAATCCGGGCCAGGGCCACGGCGCCGACGTCGCCCCGGTTGCTGACCACCAGGTCGACGCTGATCGGTCCTTCGGGGCCCAGGGCCCGGAGCAACGCATCGAGGTTGCTTCCCTTGCCCGAGGCCGCAACCGCCACGTGGAATGACACAGCGCCAAACGTAATCGTGCGACCCACGGTCGCCTAGGAGCGGAAGACGATCGATGCTGCACCTTCGCTGTGGCTCAGACATTCTAGGGCGGCTCGCCACGGCCGGCCTGCCCGGTCAGGTCGCGGAGTGGTCCGATCCGCTGTGCGACGGTCCCCTGGAGCCCTGGCCCGATGAGCCCGCCCGCCGGGAGGCCAGGGCCCCGTGGATCGCCTCCAGATACGGCCTGGATCTGGCCGAGGTCCGGTCCGGCCTTGAGGTGGCGGATGGGTGGTTGTCGCACGCCTCGGACGAAGACGAGGTGGTGCTCTGGTTCGAACACGATCTGTTCGATCAGAGCATTCTGGCGTATCTGCTCACCCGACTTGAAGCCCGGGCACCGGAACGGACGTCACTGATCTGTATCGGCTCCCACCCCGAGGTGCCCCACTTCCGGGGGCTGGGCCAGCTGTCGGCCGAGCAGCTGGCTGGGCTCTTCCCGACCCGCCGGCGGGTCACGGCCGCCGGGTTTGAGACCGGCCGGCTGGGTTGGACGGCCCTGGCGGGTGCCGACCCCCGGTCCATCGAGGCGCTGGTGGCGGAGGGAACCCCGGAACTGCCGTTTCTGGCGATGGCCCTCCAGCGACATCTGGCGGAGTTTCCCTGCGTCCGCAACGGTCTGGGTCTGACCGAGCAGTTGGCCCTTCAGGGTGTCGTGGCGGGGGCCGATCGCCCGCGGGACATCTTCGAGGTGGTGCAGCGATTCGAGGACGCTCCCTGGCTGGGTGACACGATGCTGTTCGCCAAGCTCCGGCTCCTGACGCAGGGACCGGATCCACTGCTGGAGCCAAGCGGCGAGGCGGTACCGGCAGTATCGGACCCGGGCTTCCTGGCAACCCGCTTCGAGCTGACCCTCGAGGGCCATCTGGTGATGGGGGGGAAAGCCGACTGGTATCATCTCTGCAGCCCATCGCAATGGCACGGCGGCGTGCTGCTGGAGGGGCCTGAACCGGCGTGGCGCTGGGACGATCGTGCCAATCAGCTGGTTGGTGGGGGCCCTCGGGGGGTTAGCTGAGAATCAGGTTCGCTGCCGCCGACAGATCCTCGACCACTGGAAACCCGCCGCGGCCGGCCTCTTGGGCATGGCGGACTCCCTCGCCCGTGAGGACCAGAACACCCCGGCCCCCCAGCGCCGTCCCGGGGAGGAGGTCGGTGATCCGATCGCCCACCCACACCGAGTCCCTGAACTCGATTCCGAAACGGGCCGCGGCGGAACGGTAATGGCCGATGCCGGGCTTCCGGCATTCGCACCACCCGGTGATTTCCGGCAGGTGGGGGCAATGATAGCTGGCATCGATCCCGGCCCCCTCCTGCTTCAGCAACTCCCGGATCCGCCGGTCTACTTCCTGAACCTCGGCTTCCGTGACCAGCCCCCGGGCAATACCGGACTGATTGGTCACCACGACTACCCGCCAGCCGCCCTCCTGCAGTCGACGGATCGCCACGGCGGCACCGGGGAGCAGCCGGACCTGACTCGGGTCCCTGAGGAAGCCTGGGTCTTCAACGATGGTGCCATCCCGGTCCAGGAAGACCGCCCGGCTCCCTGTCACTCGGCCGCGGCTTCCAGCGCCTGGAGGACCAGGTCCTCGGTGCCGGGGAGCAGGGTGCGGCAATCGAGAAGTACTAGGCCGTCGGCGATCCGGGTGATCAGTGGCACCGACCCGGACCGCAACCTCGCCGACAGGGCGTCGGCGCCCTCCGTCCCAGGGGTGAGCGCCACCAGCGTGGTGGGCAGCACAGCGGTCGGGAACGATCCCCCGCCGACCGCGGACGCTCCCGACTGCAAGGTGGCATGAAACCGGGACGGCACCCTGCGGTGCAGCTGGGCGGCCCGGGTCGCGAGTCTGCCGACGTCCGCCGTGAGCATGGCGAGAATCGGGATCTCGGCCCGGGCCCGCTCGGGGTCGTGGTAGAGCGACAGGGTCGCCTCGAGCGCCGCCAGGGTGAACTTGTCCGCCCGTGCCGCTCGGGCATGCGGATTGGCCCGACAGGAGGCGATCGCCGTGCTGGTCCCCACCAGGCAGCCCGCCTGAGGGCCTCCGAGCAGCTTGTCGCCCGAAAAGATGACCAGGTCCGCCCCGGTCGCCATCGACTCCCTCACCAACGGCTCCCCGCTGAGACCCCAGGGGGAGAGGTCCATCATCAGGCCGCTGCCGAGATCGTGCAGGAAAGGGATTCCGTGTTCCTGAGCCAGGGCACCGATGGTGGCTGGAGCGGGGGTGGTGACATAGCCCCGCAGTTCGAAGTTGGACCGATGGACGGTGAGGATTGCCCCGGTCCGGTCGGAGAGTGCCTTGCGGTAGTCGTCGACATGGGTCCGGTTGGTGGTGCCGACCTCCCGGAGGGAGGCGCCACTCTTCTCCAGAATGTCCGGGATCCGGAAGGCGCCCCCGATTTCGATCAGCTCCCCGCGAGAGATCAGCACCTCCCGCCCATCGGCGTGGGCGTTGAGGGCGAGCACCAGGGCCGCCGCCGCGTTGTTGACCACCAGGCCGGCGGCGGCGCCCGCCAAGGCGGCGAGGAGCGGGCCGCAGTGATCCGCCCGGCTGCCCCGCCGGCCGGTGGCGAGGTCGAACTCCAGGGTGGAGTAGCCCCGAGCGACCTCGACCATCGCGGCGATCGCGCTCGAGGCCAGCGGCGCCCGACCGAGATTCGTGTGCAACACGATGCCGGTGGCGTTGAGCACCGGGCGAAGTGACGACGTGAGTCGTGTGGTCAGATGGTGTCGGACCGTGTCGACCCAATCCTCGGGTGGTTCGGCGGCTCCGGAGCGGACTTCATCGAGCGCCGCCCGAATCGCTTCCAGCAGCACCGCGCGTGGGGCATCGGGGGCCAGCCCCTGGATCGCCGGGAGGGCCAGCAGCCGGTCGACCGAGGGGAGCTGCCGCCGTGGATCGGTCATCGGGCCCGAGGTGGAATGGTCGGTGGTGGCGGCCGGGTCGAATCGGGTGCTGCGGTGGTGTCCGGAATCGCTGGTGGGGGCCGACGGACCGGCGCAATCAGACTCAGGCTCGCCGGGCCCTCGATGCCGCTCACGGTCCGGAGACCCAGGAAGCGCACCAGATAGCGTCCCTCGGAAGTGAGCGGTTCCGCGACCCGGATGCGCAACTGGTCATACAGCTTCGGCCGGGTGGTGAGGGGCGCCATGTCGGTCGTGTCCCGGGCCGGTGCGCGGGGCCCGGTCAACCGTGCCTGAGGACGGGTTGGTGTCGGGTCGGTCGGCGGCGGTGGCAGGGTATCAACCGCAGTCGGGTCGGCGGCGGTGCTGTCCCGCTTGGGTGGTGCCGGCGGGAAGGCGCTGTCGAACGCCTCCGTTGGGAGCGCCCCCAGCACCGCGAGTGGGACCGAGTCAGGAAGCGCCAGGACCTGCACCGAGTCGGGAACGAGTCGCTGGGTGGGATCGAGCTGGAGGGTAAAGCCGGCGGTGATGGTCACGCTGTCGGCCACGCCCAGGTCGCGAATGCGGGCCGCAGTACTGTCATGCCGGAACGCCCACAGCTCCCCGACGGAGTCCCGCCCCGCAGCCACCCGGAGAGAGTCGAAGTTCTCCCGGGGGTCCGGCCGGAGGTTGCGGTTCTGATCGAGCACGGCGTACACCAGGTACTCGCCGCGCGGCAGCGGACCCAGGACGAATCGGCCGGTCGAATCGGCGGTGGTGCGATAGGCCTGGCTGTCAGGTTCGAGGACCGCCATCACCAGGGCGCCCGGGGCAGGGCGGGAGGTGGTCCAGTCCACCGCCCGGCCCCGCAGGGTATCGGTCGGCAACTCGGTGCCGGTGGTGAAGGTGACCACGGCCCCGTGCTTGAGGGTGTTGTTGCGCAGGTCCTGAACCCCGGGGAGCAGCTCCACCCGGTAGGTCGTGTTCGGCAGCCAGCCCTCGCGCGGGGAAACCACGATCCGGCTCCGGCGCCACTTCACGTTCGGAACCTCGAGGCCTGGCGACAGCAGGATCAGCTTCTCGAGCGTTCCGGTGCCGAGGCCGAAATTGGGCTGCTGCCCTTCGGAGACCACCTCGTCAAACTTGAACTCGACACTGCCCTTGAAGCCTGGGAGACTGGCGAGCGAATCGGGGGTGGTCGCGGTCAGCACCGGTGCCACCCGATCCTCCGGGCCACCCGGCGGTGGGACGATATGGGCGCAGGCCGCGAGCAGCAGCGGGGCGAGCCCGGTCCTCAGCCGCAACCGAGCTCCTGCCGCTTCTGCGTGAGGGCCTGCACCTGTCCCTGCCAGGAGGCCAGTTTCTCTCGCTCCCGTTTCACCACCTCGGACGGGGCCCGGGACACGAACTGCGGGTTGGCCAGTTTCCCCTCCTGCCCTCGAACCAGTTCCCCCAGTCGGCTGACCTCCTCTCCCAGTCGGGCGCACTCCCGCTCGATGTCCACCAGATCGCCGAGCGGTACCGCCACCACGGTGCCGTCCGGCAGCACGGTGCTGCCGACCGCGGTGCCGTCGGTCGGCGAACCGAAGCTCAACTCGGAGAGCTTGGCCAGCCGGCGCACCGTCCCCAGTTCCAGACCGATCGCCCGCCGGGCGGCGGCTGACGGCGATCCGACGAGGAGTCGCACCGACTTGCCGGGCGGCACCCCGTACTCGGCCCGGAGGGAGCGAACCGCCCCGACCACGGCCTGCACCAGGGCGAAGTCGGCCAGCGCCCCTGGATCGGGGGCCCGGTCATCGGGCTCGGGCCACGCCTGGGTGGAGATCGAGGCCTCGCGGGCCCCGAGCCGGAAGGCGGCGCCAGAGGGTCTCGGTGATGAAGGGCATCACCGGGTGCAGCAGCCGCAAGGCCACGTCGAAGGTCTGCGCCAATACCGCCTGCGCCACGTCGGCACCCGGCTCATCCCGGTAGAGCCGGGGCTTGACCTGCTCGATGTACCAGTCGGCCAGGTCATCCCAGATGAACCGGTACACCGTGGCCACCGCCTCGTTGAGCCGAAACCGCTGATAGGCCTGGGTGGCTTCCCGAACCGTCTGGTCGCAGCGGGCGATGATCCACCGATCGGCGAGCGTGAGTTCCTTGCGGCGCACGACGACCGCCGAGCCGCCGGCGAGGGGTCGCACCGTGGCGCCCAGATTGGACAGCAGAAAGCGGCCTGCGTTCCACAGCTTGTTGGCAAAGTTCCGTCCGGCCGCGAACGAGCCGTCCAGATCCCGGTGGTCGAGCACCAGGTCGGTGCCCACCGCTGCGCCGGCCAGCACGGTATACCGCAGCGCGTCGGCTCCGTAGCGTTCGATCACGTCCAGAGGATCGATCCCGTTGCCGAGCGACTTGGACATCTTGCGGTGCTCGGTGTCGCGCACCGTCCCGTGGAGGTAGACCGTGTCGAAGGGAATCTCCCCCATGAACTCGATCCCGATCATCACCATTCGGGCCACCCAGAAGAACAGGATCTCGGGGGCGGTGACCAGCAGGTGCCCGGGATAGAAGGCCTTCAGGTCATCGGTCTGCTCGGGCCAGCCGAGGGCGCTGAACGGCACCAGCTGGGAGCTGAACCAGGTGTCGAGGACGTCCTCGTCCTGGCGGACCGGCCCGCCACAGGATGGGCACCGGGTCAGATCGGTCCGGCTGGGGTGGATTCCGCCGCAGGACGGCGCGTCACAGTACCAGACCGGGATCCGGTGACCCCACCAGATCTGCCGGGAGATGCACCAGTCCCGGATGTTCTCCATCCAGTGGGCGTACTCCTCACCGCGGCGCTCGGGGATGAACCGCAGCTTGCCGCTCCGGTAGGCCTCGAGCGCGGGGGCCGGCCAGCGGCGCCATCCGGACGAACCACTGCTCCGAGAGCCGCGGCTGCACCACGGTGTGACAGCGGTAGCAGTGGCCCACCGAGTGGGTGATGCTCCACCACCTTCTCCAGCAGACCCAGCCGTTCGAACTCGCGCCACCACCCGACGGCGCGCCTCGACCGCCTCGAGCCCCCGGAACGGCTCGGGGACGGCGTCGTTCATCCGGGCCTCTGGCGTCAGCACGTCGAGCGCTTCGACCCCGACCCGGCTGGCGATCTCGAAGTCGAGCTGGTCGTGGGCCGGGCGTCAGCTTGACGGCGCCGGTACCGAACGCCGGGTCGACGGCGGCGTCGGCCACCACCGGAATGATCCGGTCGGCCAGCGGCAACCGGATCTGCCGGCCCACCAGGTTCCGGTATCGGGGGTCGTCCGGATGGACCGCCACTCCGGTATCGCCCAGCATGGTCTCCGGCCGGGTGGTGGCGACCACCAGATGGCCGCCGCCCTCCAGTGGATAGCGGAGGTGCCAGAGCTTGCCGGCCGACCTCCTCCTTCTCCGCCTCCTCGTTGGAGAGCGCGGTCAGGCATCGGGGACACCAGTTGATGATGTACTTGCCCCGGTAGATCAGGTCCTTCTCGTACAGCCGGACGAAGACCTCCCGGACCGCCCGGGAGAGCCCGTCGTCCAGGGTGAAGTAGGTCCGGGACCAGTCGCAGGAGGAGCCGATCCCGCGCATCTGCTGGAGAATCGTCTGGCCGGTGTCGCGAACGTGAGACCAGACGCGTTCCACGAACGCATCGCGTCCCAGGTCGAATCGGGTGCGTCCCGCGTCCCGCAGGCTCCGCTCCACCACGTTCTGGGTGGCGATCCCGGCGTGATCGGTGCCGGGGAGCCAGAGGGCCGCGCGCCCCCGCATCCGCTCGAACCGGACCAGGGCGTCCTGGATGGTCTGATTGAGCCCGTGCCCCATGTGAAGACTGGCGGTGACGTTGGGCGGCGGGAGCATGACGACGTACCCGTTCCGGCGGCCGTCGGCGCTGGCCCGCCAGAGCTGCCGGGATTCCCACCAGGCAGTAGAGTGCCCGCTCGATCTCCGCCGGCTGGTATTGCGGGGGGAGCTCGGTACTCATGCCGGGCGGCGCTCGTCCTGCTCGTCACCCGGGGGTTGGTCATCTTCTCCCCGGACCCGGAGTCGACCCACCACGTCGACCCCGGCGCGGCCTCCCGGGCGAGCCGGATGGTCCGGGCGCCTTCGCGCCGACTGGTGACCCAGCCGTGCAGTTCCACCCGTCGACGATCGACCGGAATCACCCTGAGCGCGGCCTTGGCCAAGACGGGGTCGACGGCCAGTGCGGTACCGGATCGCGGCGGCCGCCCCTCCGGCGGTGCCGGGCTCGGGCTTCTCGGTGCCCCAATCGGTGACCGCCTGGCGGATTCGCGCCGGTCCCAGGAGACCGCCCGCGAGGAACCCGCCCACGAACCCGGCGGCGAGGCCCCCGGCCGCGAGCGCGAGGGTCTCCGCCAGAGACCTGGAGCGGCGTACAGAAAGCCTGGGCATGGAGTTAACTTAATGGACGAGGCTACCCGCTGGCAGACCTGCGGGCCTTTTTTTCCGAACTTCGATTCTCGAGCTCTGGTTCATGGCCGAAGAGACAACCCCCAGCAGGTCCACCATCGTGCAATGGGTCGCCCTGGCGCTGGTCCTGGCGGCGGGCCTTGTCCTGTTCTTCCGCCTGGCGCCGGTGACCGGTCCCATCGTCGCTCTGCTCACCCCATGAGCGACGTTCAGGTCACCCTCCCTGACGGCAGTGTCCGGAGCCTGCCGTCGGGGGCCACCGGACGGCAGCTCGCCGAGCAGATCGGTCCCGGTCTGGCCCGCGCGGCGCTGGCGATCGCGGTGAACGGCGAAATCCGGGACCTGGATCGCCCCATCGAGGCGGATGCGACGGTGGCGATCCTGACCGACCGGACCCCCGAATCGCTCCCCCTGCTCCGTCACTCCGCCGCCCACATCCTGGCTACCGCGGTGCGGGAGCTCTGGCCCACCGCAGGCATCGGGTTCGGCCCGTCGATCGATGACGGCTTCTACTACGACTTCGACGTGCCGCGACCGTTTACCCCCGAGGATCTCGAGGCGATCGAGCACCGGATGCTCGCGGTCATCGAGCGGGACGATCCGTTCGTCCGGGAAGTCGTGGACCGGGAAGCCGCCTTGGCCCGGTTCTCCGATGACCCGCTCAAGCTGGAGCGGATCGCGGAGTTGGCCGAGAACGAAGTCATCACGACCTACACCGACGGGCCCTTTACCGATCTCTGCCGCGGCCCGCATGTCCCCGGCACCGGTCGGCTCAAGCATTTCAAGCTGCTGTCCTCCGCCGGGGCCTACTGGCGGGGCGACGAGAAGCGGCAGATGCTGCAGCGGATCTACGGCACCGCCTGGTTCCGCAAGGAGGATCTGGAGGCCCACCTCCACAATCTCGAGGAGGCTCGCAAGCGGGATCACCGGGTGCTCGGCCGGCAGCTCGACCTGTTCAGCATCCAGGAGCTGGTGGGACCGGGGCTGGTCTTCTGGCACCCCAAAGGCGCCATGATCAAGTGGCTGCTGACCCGGGCGGTGGAGGATGACAATGTGGCCCAGGGGTACGACCTGGTCTACACCCCCAACGTGACCCGGGAAGAACTGTTCCGGATCTCCGGGCACCTGCCGCTGTACGAGGCCAATCAGTATCCCGCGATGGGGGCCGGCGCCGGGGAAGGGGAGGAGGTGCACTACCGGGTCAAGCCGATGAACTGCCCGATGCACGCGCTGGTCTACAAGAGCCGGCATCGCAGCTACCGCGACCTGCCGATCCGGCTCTCCGAAGTGGCCAACGTCTATCGCAACGAGAAGTCCGGGACCCTGCATGGCCTGCTCCGGGTCCGGGGCCTCTCCATGGATGACGCCCACATTTTCTGCACCCTCGATCAGATCGAGGACGAGATCTTCCTCTGCCTGGACCAGGTGGATCGCCTGGTCCGGCAGCCGTTCGGCTTCGAACTCGACTTCGAGGTGTCGACCCGACCACCGGAGCGGCTGGGGGACGACGCCACTTGGGACAAGGCGGAGGCCACTCTGGAGGCCGCCCTCCAGCGGATGAAGATCCCGTACCGGGTCGACGCCGGGGGCGGTGCCTTCTACGGCCCCAAGATCGACATCAAGTTCAAGGACGCCATCGGCCGCGTCTGGCAGGGCCCGACCGTCCAGCTCGACTTCATCCTGCCCGAGCGGTTCGAGCTGGAATACACCGGGGCCGACAACAAGCCGCACCGTCCGGTGATGATCCATCGCGCCATCTACGGCACCCTGGAGCGCTTCATCGGGACGCTGATCGAGCACTTTGCCGGTGCCTTCCCGGTCTGGCTCGCTCCGGAACAGGTCCGGATCCTCCCGATCAGCGACAGCCAGGCGGACGCGGCCCAGGCGGTGACGGCGCAGTTCAAGGCGGCCGGCATCCGGGCCACCCTCGACGCGAGCCACGAGACCCTGAACTACCGGATCCGCGAGGCCGAGACCGCCAAGGTGCCGTACATGGGCGTGCTGGGACAGCGGGAAGTCGATGGCGGCACCGTGGCGGTCCGGGCCCGAGGCGCCGGGAACAAGCAGACCGTGCTGCCGGTTGGAGAGTTCATCCGGCAGGTGCTCGACGAATCCACCAAGCGGACGTCCGGCTAGCCAGCCGGGCGCTCCAGGGCCATGACCTTTTCACGAATGGAAGCCCGCCGTGCCTGACTCCACCACCCCCGTCATCCTCTCCGCCTGCCGCACCCCGATCGGGAAATATCTCGGCGGGCTGGCCGGTTTCACCGCTCCGCAACTCGGTGCCATCGTCGTCAAGGAGGCCGTAGCCCGCGCCGCGGTGGATGCCTCGCTGATCGATGAGGTCATCCTGGGACATGTCCTCCAGGGCGGCTCAGGACAGGCCCCGGCCCGCCAGGCGATGATCCAGGCCGGATTGGCCGGCGTGATTCCCGCCCTGACCATCAACAAGGTCTGCGGCTCCGGACTCAAGGCCGTCATGCTGGCGGCCCAGTCGATTCGCGCCGGCGACGCCCAGTGCGTGGTGGCCGGCGGGATGGAGGCGATGTCGGCCTCGCCCCACTACCTCTACGGCTATCGGACCGGGATCAAGGCCGGCAACCAGAATCTGGTCGATGGGATGATCCACGATGGCCTGTGGGACTCCTTCGGGGGGGTCCACATGGGTGCCTACGCGGAGTACACCGCCCAGAAATCGGGCGTGACCCGGGAGGAGCAGGACGAGTACGCCTGCCACAGTCACCGCAAGGCCGTGGCGGCGATCGAGGGAGGGCGCTTCCGCCGGGAGATCGTCCCCGTCGTCATCGCCTCCCGGAAGGGCACCACCACCGTCGACACCGACGAGGGACCCCGGGAGGACACCTCGGTGGAAGCGTTGGCCAAGCTCCGCCCCGCCTTCGAGAAGGACGGGACCGTCACCCCCGGCAACGCGCCCGGGCTGAACGACGGTGCCAGCGCTCTGGTGGTGACTTCGCTCGCGTTTGCCAAGACGCACGGCCTGACCCCGATGGCCCGGATCACCGGCTACGCCACGGGCGGCGGGGAGCCGAAGGAACTGTTCTACGCTCCAATCCTCGCCGTGCAGAACCTCATGAAGCAGGCCGGCACGACGATCAATGACTACGGACTGATCGAGGCCAACGAGGCGTTCGCAGTGCAGGCGATCGCCGACGGTCGTGGCCTCGGCTGGGACGCCGACCGGGTCAACGTGAACGGTGGAGCCATCGCCCTGGGCCATCCGATCGGCGCCAGCGGTGCCCGGGTGCTCACCACCCTGCTGTCCGCGATGCAGGACCGCTCGGTCTCGTCCGGGCTGGCCACCCTCTGCCTGGGCGGCGGCAACGCGGTGGCGCTCTCGGTCGAGGCGGTGTGACCGAACCGGAATCGAGTCCATCCGACCCCGGCCAGCAGGTCCTGGTCACGGCCCCATGGGTGCTGGTCGTGGCGGTGCTGGCCGGCGTGGTGTTGATGGTGCTGGCGGGGCGGGTCACGGTGCCCCATCTCGGCAGTCCCGTTCCGATGACCCTCCAGTCGTTCGCGGTGATCGTGATCGGTGGCGTGTTCGGGAGTCGGCTCGGGGCCCTGACCATGGTGGGGTACCTGGTGCTGGGAACCCTCGGCCTCCCCATCTTCGCCAACGGCGGATCAGGCCTGGAACGATTGCTCGGCCCGACCGGCGGCTACCTGCTCGCCTTCCCGCTGGCCGCTGCGGCCACCGGCGCGATCGTCAGGACGAAGGGAATCATGCGCGCCTGGCTGGGTGGCCTGGCGGGCATGGTGATCATCCATCTGGGTGGGATCACCCAGCTGACGGTGCTGGGGAGTGATCTTCAGGTGGCCTTTGGTCCCGGCCCGATCCCGTTCGTGATGGCCAGTTTCGGCAAGGTCGGGGTGGCGTCGGTGATGATGCCGTGGCTCCGTCGCCGGCTTCCGATTTCCGCGTGAGCCGGGCCGCCCCTCGCGATCCGCCGCGCCGCCTGGTGGCGGTCGGGCTGGCGGCCAGCTTTCTGCTGGCGGGGTTTCTCTTCACGGTGCTGCTGTACGCAGGGGTAACGGGGCGGCTCTTCGGGGACGCCCCGCCTGACATCATGGCCAGCGCGGCCATCCAGGCCGGCTGTGCCCTGCTCGCCTTCGGCGTGCTGACCTGGGCGATGGGGCTTCGGGCAGCCCGGCTCAGCCCGACAGACCTGCGCTGGGTACCCGGGGGAGGGCGCGGCTTCCCGAGAGGCCTCGGGTTCGGAGCCCTGCCGGCCGTTGTCGTCATGGTGCTGGGGGTACTGACGGCCGGCGCCGCGTGGTCGGCCGATGGCGGAACCACCGCGGCGTGGCTAGCCAATCTGCCGGGTTTGTTGGCGCTGCTGGGGCCTGCGGCCCTGGCCGAAGAGGTGATCTTCCGAGGGTTGCCGCTGGTCGTCCTGACTCAGGCCCTGGGTCGGTGGCCCGCCGTGGTGGGGCTGGCCCTTCTGTTCGGGGCCGCGCACCTGTTCAATCCCGAAATCACCGCGTTCGGACTCGTCAATATCGTCCTGGCGGGGGTGTTCCTCGGGCTGATCTTCTATCTTCCCGGTGGCCTCTGGACGGCCACCGGCGCCCATCTCGGCTGGAACCTCACCCTGGCGTCGCTGGCCGCTCCCGTCAGCGGGCTGCCGCTGCCGGTGCCGGGACTCGACTATGCCCCGGGGGGCCCGCCGTGGCTGACCGGAGGCCCGTTTGGACCAGAGGCTGGAGTCCTGGCCACCGGAGTGCTGCTGGCGGCAATCGGCATGGTAGCGCGGGTCCTCGCGAAGGAGACACAGGCATGAGCAAGGTGGCAGTGATCGGGGCAGGTACCATGGGCAACGGCATCGCCCATCTCTTTGCCCAGCATGAATGGGATGTGACCCTGATCGACGTGCGAGCCGCGGCCCTGGAGCAGGGCCTGACGACCATCCGCAAGAACCTGGATCGCCAGGTCAAGAAAGGGACGCTGTCCGCCGAGGAGCCAGCCCTGGTGCTGAGCCGGATCGCGACGGCGGAATCACTGGAGGCGGCCGCCGGCGCGGAGCTCGTCGTGGAAGCGGCCACCGAGAATCCGGCGCTCAAGTTCGAGATCTTCCAGACCCTCGATCGGGTCTGTGCTCCCGGGGTGATCCTGGCGTCCAACACCTCCTCCATCAGCATTACCGCCATCGCTGCGAGTACCGGCCGGCCCGGGCAAGTGGTGGGGATGCACTTCATGAATCCGGTCCCCGTCATGCAACTGGTGGAGATCATCCGGGGTCACGCCACGTCCGATCACGCAACAGCTCGGGTGGTCGAGATCGCGCGTGCCCTGGGGAAGACGCCGGTCGAGGTGAATGACTATCCGGGATTCGTCGCCAACCGGATCCTGATGCCGATGATCAACGAGGCCGTGTACTGCGTCATGGAGGGCGTGGCCACCCCCGAAGCCGTCGATACGGTCATGAAACTGGGGATGAACCACCCGATGGGGCCGCTCGCCCTGGCCGACCTGATCGGGCTCGATGTCTGCCTCGCCATCCTGGAGGTGCTGCACCAGGGGCTGGGCGATCCCAAGTATCGGGCCTGCCCGCTGCTGCGCCGGATGGTCGCCGCCGGTCACCTCGGCCGGAAGAGCGGTCGCGGGTTCTACGACTATTCCAAGTGAGCCACAACCTCCTCAGGAGAATCGCGTGACGGATGTCTTTCAGGTAATGCGGGAGCTCGGCCACGAACAGGTGGTCTACTGTCATGAGCCGACCAGCGGATACCTCGGGATCATCGCGATCCATGATACGACCCTCGGCCCCGCCCTCGGTGGCACCCGCTTCTGGAACTACGCCAGCACCGAAGAGGCGGTGATCGACGCCCTCCGACTGGCCCGGGGCATGACCTACAAGGCGGCGGTCGCCGGCCTCAACCTCGGCGGCGGCAAGGCGGTCATCCTGGGGGACAACCGGCGGACCGACCGGGAGATTCTGTTCCGGGCCCACGGCCGGTTTGTCGAATCGCTCGGGGGCCGATACATCACCGCCGAGGATGTGGGGACCAGCCCCGCCGACATGGAATTCGTCCGACGGGAGACCAGCCATGTGGCCGGACTGCAGGGCCTGTCCGGGGACCCCTCGCCGGTGACGGGCTACGGCGTTTACATGGGCATCAAGGCCGCGGCCAAGACCCGCTGGGGGACGGACGATCTGTCCAGCCGGACCATCGCGGTGCAGGGGTGTGGCAAGGTCGCGTACTATCTGTCGCGCCACCTCCAGGAGGACGGGGCCAGGATCATCGCGACCGATATCGATGTCGAGCGAGTGAAGAAGTTCCGGGAGGAATTCGGGGCCCAGGGCGTCGCCCCGGACGAGATCTACGATGTGGCCGCCGACGTCTACGCGCCGTGCGCCCTGGGAGCGACCCTGAACGACAATACGATCCCCCGGCTCAAGGTCGAGGTGATTGCCGGCGGAGCCAACAACCAGCTCGCCGAGGAGGATCGGCACGGCCAGATGGTGGAGGAGCGCGGGCTGCTGTACGCCCCTGATTTCGTGATCAATGGGGGCGGCCTGATCAATGTATATGGTGAGCTCGAGGGCTGGGCCCAGGAACGGTCGCTCCGGAAGGCCCAGGAGATCTACGACACGATCCTCACCATCTTCGCCATCGCGGGCCGGGAGAAGATCCCCACCAACCGGGCCGCTGATCGGGTGGCCGAAGAGCGGATCGGGGCCTTTGGCCGGCTGTCCCGGATGTGGATCGGGGGCGACCGCTAACAGGGCGCGCCGGGCCGGTTTTCACTACATTAGGGATCATGGCCGAGACGATTCCAATCGGGGCTGACCACGCGGGATTCCCCCTCAAGGAACGCCTCAAGGACGAACTGGCGGCGCTGGGGTACCAGGTGGAGGATGTCGGGACCCACTCCGACGCCTCGGTGGACTATCCCGACTTTGCCCACCAGGTGGCGGAGCGGGTCGAAAGTGGTCGAGCGGCCCGGGGGGTTCTGCTCTGCGGATCGGGACTCGGAATGTCCTACGCCGCCAACCGGCACCCCGGCGTGCGAGCGGCCGTGGCCTGGACCCCGGAGATTGCCCGGCTGTCCCGGGAGCACAATGACGCCAATGTCCTGGTCCTGCCGGCCCGCTTCCTGACCGACGCCCAGGGCCGGGAGATCCTGCGGACCTGGCTGACGACCGAATTCGAAGGCGGGCGCCATGCCCGGCGGGTGGAAAAAATCGAACCGGAGCAGGGATGACTTTTCGGCACGCGGCACCGTTGCGAGAGACCGACCCGGCCGTGGCCAGCCTGGTGGACCAGGAACTGGAGCGGCAACGGACCGGTCTGGAATTGATTGCCAGCGAGAACTTCGCGTCGCGGGCGGTGCTCGATGCCATGGCGACCGCTCTCAACAACAAGTACGCCGAGGGCTACCCGGGTCGGCGGTACTACGGGGGCTGCGAGGTGGTGGATGAGGTGGAGCGGCTTGCCATCGCGCGGGCCCTGGCCCTGTTCGGTGCCGAACACGCCAACGTGCAGCCGCATTCGGGAGCCCAGGCCAACTTCGCCGCCTTCATGGCGGTGCTGCCCATCGGGGGCACCCTGCTGGCAATGTCGCTGCCTCACGGAGGGCACCTCTCCCACGGATCCAAGGCCAACCACAGCGGGCAGATCTGGCGGCCGGTGCACTACGGGGTGGACCCCGCGAGCGGCCTGCTCGACTACGACCAGGTGCGCACCATGGCCCTCCAGGAACGGCCGGGTCTGATCATCGCCGGTGGGAGCGCCTATGCCCGGATCATCGACTTCGCGGCCTTCCGGGCGATCGCCGATGAGGTGGGTGCCATCCTGCTGGTCGACATGGCCCACTTTGCCGGCCTGGTCGCCGGTGGGGTCTATCCCTCGCCGGTCCCCCACGCCCAGCTGGTGACCAGCACCACCCACAAGACCCTTCGTGGTCCGCGCGGGGGTCTCATTCTCTGTCACGAGCCGCTCGCCAAGGCGGTCGACCGGTCGGTGTTCCCGGGACATCAGGGCGGACCGCTGGAGCACGTCATCGCCGCCAAGGCCGTGGCGTTCGGCGAGGCGCTGACCCCGGCCTTCCGGGCGTATTCGGCTCAGGTGGTGGCCAACGCCCAGGCCCTGGCCGGCGCGCTCATCGGGCTTGGACTCCCCATCGTGAGCGGCGGCACCGACAGCCACCTGATGCTGGTCGACTTGCGGTCCCGCCAGCTCACCGGCAAGGAAGCCGAGGCAGTGCTCGGCCGGGCCGGGATCACGGTGAACAAGAACACGGTCCCGGACGATCCCCAGTCGCCCTTCGTCACCAGCGGAATCCGGCTGGGCACGCCGGCGCTGACCACCCGGGGAATGGGCACTGAGGAGATGCGGGCCATCGCGAAGCTGATCGACCGGGCGCTGTCGCATTCCGACGATGCCTCCATCGCGGAGGTCCGACGGGAGGTGGCCGAGCTGGCCGCGGGGTTCCCCCTCTACGACCACACCACGTTGGATGCCGGCGCGGTGGTCGTGTGACCGAAGTGCGGCTGGCCGACGATCTGGTCTCGCAGATCCTGTCCCGCGACGACCGGTACGACGAACGGGGCTACCTGTTCGTGCTGGCCGCCATCGAGTACCTGCAGCGGCAGCTCCCGGCCCGCCGTCACGTCACCGGCGCCGAGCTGGCCGGCGCGGTGCGCGACTACGCCCGGCTCCAGTTCGGGCTGCTGGCCGGATCGGTGTTGTCCCACTGGGGCATCCGGGAAACCCTGGATCTCGGCCGCATCGTGTTTACCCTGGTAGATGTCGGGCTGCTTGTGACCCAGCCCGACGACCGGATCGAGGACTTTGCCGAGGTGTTCGAGTTCGACGACGCGTTCGGAGAATGGTCCTATGTCTGGAATGGGGTGGGGGGGCCGGGTCACGGCGGCGAGACCCGCCAGAGGGAGGTGTCGTGAGCGACCTGCGAGAGTTCCCCAAGTGTCAGAAGTGCCAGATCGGGACCTTGATCCCGCTGTCCGACTACGGCCGCGATGGAGCGCCGATCACGTTCAAGGCGTGGGTCTGCACCAACCCCGACTGCGGGTTCAATCTCCGCATCGACAACGGAGAGGTTTCCTTCGGCCGGGTAATCGGACAGAGCCACAAATGAACACCGGAGCGGACGGCCGCTCCCGATGACCGCGATCCCCATTCTCACTCCTGAGCAGGCCGCCCTCTGGGACCAGTCCGCCGTGCGGGCGGGTATGGCGGAGGCGACGCTGATGGAGACGGCTGGTCGGGCGGTCGCCCAGCTGGCGATCCACCGGTGTCCCGGCCCGGCCCGTCAGGGCGTTCTGGTGGCCTGTGGTCCCGGCAACAACGGTGGGGACGGTTGGGTTGCGGCCCGCGCCCTCCAGCGCCTGGGCCTGTCCGTCTGGGTGGCACCCGTGCCAGGCGCGACCCCTTCGGCGCTGAACACCACCATGGCGGCGCTGGCCCGGGATGCCGGAGTGCGGGAGGTCGGCGCCGATGGGCCGTGGCCGGCGGTCGGTCTTCTGATCGACGCCCTGCTGGGGACCGGCGCCCGGGGCGCCCCTCGCGGCGAGATCGCCGCCCTCTCCGCCCGGCTCAACGAGCTGCACCTCCCGATGGTCGCGGTCGACGGCCCCACCGGTCTGGATCTCCTCGATGGGGTGTCGTATGGGGCGCCCCGGGCCGATCTCTCGGTCACCTTCGGGGGCTATCGCCGAGGCCACCTGCTGGCCCGGGATGAAGTCGGTGAGGTGGTCGTGGTGGACATCGGCTTCCCCGGTGGTGACCCGGCGTGGCCAACCCTGATGACCGATCACGAGGCCATGGAGGCGCTGCCATCGATCCCGGCCGACGCCCACAAGGGAGGACGGGGCCGGGTGGTCGTCGTCGGAGGCGATCTTGGACTGACCGGCGCCGCGCGCCTGGCCGCCCGGTCCGCCTTTGCCGCCGGCGCCGGACTGGTGCACATCCTGGCCCCCCGGGAGGCGGTCGCCATTCTGGCGCAGGCCGAGCCGGATCTCCAGGCCAGGGTCCAGCCCTTCGACCAGTCACTCACGCCCGAGGCGGTCGACCTGATTGCGCGGGCCGACGCGGTCATCGTCGGCCCGGGGCTCAATCGCGATCCCTCCCGCACCCCGCTGGTGCTCGAGGTCCTCGCCCGGAGCGCGACCGCGGTGGTGGATGCCGATGCCCTGACCGCGCTCCAGGGTGCCGTCTCCGCGCTTGCCTTGCTGGCCGCCGAACGGCGCTTCGTCCTGACCCCGCACGCCGGCGAATTCCGAACCGTCTTCCCGAGCCTGTCTCCCGGCGCGGCGGTCGATCCCTGGGGTGCGGTGGTGGCGGCCGCCTCGGCTGCATCCTCCACAGTGCTCCTCAAGGGCGTGCCGACGGTGATTGGCAGGCCCGGCGGTCGAGTCCGGACCGTGGCGTCAGGCAACCCGGGCCTTGCCACCGGAGGCAGTGGCGACACGCTGTGTGGACTGATCGCCACCTTCCTGGCCCAGGGACTGGAACCGATGGAGGCGGCCGCTCTCGGGGCGCACGCCATGGGACGCTCGGCCGACATCGCGGCCCGTCGGGTCGGAGCCCGGGCGCTCCGGCCGATGGATGTGGTGGCCGCGCTGTCGGATCTGTGGCGCGCCTGGTCCCGGCAGGGCCGGGCTCCCGCCGTCATCGAACCGCCGATCCTCCATTCCCTCGACGCTCCGGCTCGGCTCTGAGTCGATGCTCGCCATCCCCCTGGGCCCCGGCCCCGAGTTCGACAGAATCAGAGCGATTGCCGAGCGGCTGGGTGCTGAGGCCGCCGGGCTGGGGGATGACTGCGCCACGGTGCCTGAGGGCCCGGGCCGGCTGGTGGTGAGCACCGACGTCAGCATCGAGGGCGTGCACTTCCGGCGCGAGTGGATCACCGATGAGGAGATCGGCTGGCGCTCGGCCGCCGGCGCCCTGTCCGATCTGGCGGCGGCGGGCGCGCGCCCGGTCGGACTCCTGGTCGCCCTTGCCGTCCCTCCCGACGCCGGGGAGACGGCGGACCGGATCATGGCCGGTGTCGGGGCGCTGGTGCGGGAGTGTGGCGGAGCGGTGCTCGGTGGCGATCTCTCCACCGGGCCGGTGATTTCCCTGGCAGTGACCGTCCTGGGCCGGGCGGAGCATCCGGTGGGGCGGCGAGGCGGAAGCCCTGGCGATGGGCTCTGGGTGACCGGAGCGCTGGGAGGGAGCCGGGCGGCGGTCGAGAGCTGGCGCGCTGGGCAGTCGGTGGTGGCCGTAGCCCATGCCGCCTTCGCTCGTCCGATCCCTCGACTCGCGGCCGGACAATGGCTGGCGGCTCATGGCGCGACGGCGCTGATCGATCTGAGTGACGGGCTGGCTGGCGACGTGCGCCATCTCGCGGCGGCGTCCGGGGCCGGTGCCGAGGTTGACCTTGCCGCCCTGCCGGTCCATCCGGCGGTGGTGGCCGCGGCGTCGCTGACCGGGGATCGCCCGGAGGTCTTCGCCGCCCGGGGCGGGGAAGACTACGAACTGCTGGTGGCGATGCCGGCCGGATTCGGGAGTGACGATGCGCTTCGTTTCTTCCGGGACTGCGGCCTGTCCATCACCCGGATCGGTCAGCTGACCGCCTCGGTGGTCCCGAGGGGGTCGGATCCGGTGAATGGCCCCGAGGTCGTGTTCCAGCTGGGGGAGGAACGGTTTGACCTGTCGGGATTCGACCACTTCGCCGGGGGCCGATGATCCACGCCATCCGCTTCGCCGAGGGCTGATGATCCAGGCCATCCGCTACTGGGTCGCGTTTCCCCTGCTTCTCCTCTGGGCCGGTATCAGGATCGTCGGCGCCGCGCTGGTCCGTCACCCGCACCGGCCGGGCGGGATCTACGACCGGGCGGCCCGCGATTGGGGGACCGGCCTGATGCGGTCGTCCCGGATCAAGGCGGTGGTGGACCATCGGGATCGGCTCGACCCGGACCGGCCCTGTGTCTACATGGTCAATCACACCTCATTCATTGACATCTGGGCCCTGCTCCAGGAACTGCCCGGCACGGTCCGGTTCGTCTTCAAACAGGAGCTCACCCGGGTTCCGGTGCTGGGGCGATCCCTCCTCGCGGCCGGCCACATCCGGATCAATCGGCAGAGCCGGAGCGCCGCGTTCGCGGCCTACGACGAAGCCGCCAAGGCGGTCCGGGGCGGGATCTCCGCCATTGTCTTCCCGGAGGGGACTCGGAGCCCGGATGGCCGGTTGATGCCGTTCAAGAAGGGGCCCTTCGTGCTGCCGATCGCCGCGGGCGTCCCGGTGGTGCCGATCCTGATCGAAGGCGCCTACCGGTTGATGCCCGGCAGGGCCCGCTATCCTCGGCCCGGAACGGTGGTGCTCCGGATTGGCGAGGCGATCTCGACCGAAGGCATGGCCCCCGAGGACCGGGAACGGCTCAGCGTGCAGACCCACGACGCGCTCGCCGCCCTCGCCCCGCCGGCGGCAGCTCCATGAAGCATGCTCCCGTCAGCGGATGGTTTCCGCTAGCTTCCCCCACGTTCGGTACCTCCGTTCCCCTTCTTTCGGACCGCCCATGAGCACCATCATCGAAGTGCACGCCCGGGAGATTCTCGACAGCCGCGGGAATCCCACCGTCGAGGCAGACGTGATCCTCGCCAGCGGGGTGATGGGCCGGGCGGCCGTCCCCAGCGGCGCCTCCACCGGGGAGCACGAAGCGGCCGAGCTGCGGGACGGGGACGCCGGCCGGTACGGCGGCAAGGGGGTGCTGGAAGCGGTCCGGAACGTCAACGAGATCCTGGGCCCTCGGCTCGAGGGGATCGACGCGGCCGACCAGATCGCGGTGGACGCCGAGATGATGGAAACCGACGACACGCCGAACAAGTCACGGCTGGGGGCCAACGCCATCCTGGCGGTCAGCATGGCGGTGGCCCGGGCGGCGGCCGAAGAGTGCGGGTTGCCGCTGTACCGCTACCTCGGTGGTCCGATGGCGCGCATCATGCCCGTGCCGATGATGAACATCCTGAACGGCGGGGCCCACGCCAGCAACAACGTGGATGCCCAGGAGTTCATGGTGGTCCCGATCGGGGCCGACAGCTTCGAGGATGCCCTGCGGATGGGAGTGGAGGTGTTTCACGCCCTGAAGAAGGTGCTGAGCGGGATGTCCCTCTCCACGGCGGTGGGAGACGAGGGCGGCTTCGCGCCGCAGCTGCCGTCCAACGAAGCGGCCCTCGACGTGGTGATGCAGGCCATCGAGAAGGCCGGCTATGCCCCGGGCACCGATCTGGCGATTGCCATCGACGTCGCCGCCTCCGAACTGTATCAGAAAGAGAAGTACGTCTTCAAGAAGGGCGACGGCAGCCAGCGCACGGCGGCGGAGATGGTGGAGTTGTACGGCAAGTGGGTGGAACGGTATCCGATCGTCTCGATCGAGGATGGCCTGGCCGAAGATGACTGGGAGGGCTGGGGGCTTCTCTCGGAAGCCCTGGGTGACAGGATTCAGCTGGTGGGCGACGATCTGTTCGTCACCAACGTGGACCGGCTCGGCCGGGGGATCGACCAGGACATCGCCAACGCCATCCTGGTCAAGCTCAACCAGATCGGAACCGTGACCGAGACCCTCCAGTGCATCGAGCTGGCCCGGAACAGCTCTTACGGAGTGGTCATCTCCCACCGATCGGGCGAGACCGAAGACACCTTCATCGCCGATCTGGCGGTGGCGACCGGCGCGGGCCAGATCAAGACCGGCAGTGCCAGCCGGACCGACCGGGTGGCCAAGTACAACCAGCTGCTGCGGATTGGCGAGGAGCTGGGAGAGCTGGCGCACTACCCGGGCAAGGACATGTACCGGCTGTGACCGCTCGCCGGATCGCGGTGGTGATCCTGGTGCTGCTCGGGATCTTCGCGATCCAGGGGGGCGAGTACAGCAGCTGGGACTATCTGACCCTCCGGCGGGAGCGGGCGGATGAACGACGGCAGATCGCCGAACTGGAAAAGCGGGTGGACTCGCTGGAGCGGGCGGCGATCGCGGTGGAGACCGATCCGGCGGTGCAGGAGCGGGTGGCACGGGAGCGGTATGGGATGCTGCGGGACGGGGAGTTCGGGTACCAGATCATCCGCGACGACGAGCCGTAGCAAGCAGTTTCGTCCCCAGGCCGGCGGCCACCGTCATTTCGAAACGCGGACCAGGGTCACCGGGGTCCCCCCAATCGTCGCAGTCGCGGACGTCCCGTTGACCGTGAGCGCCATCCCTGCCGGCGTGGCGGCGCTGCTGTTGCTCAAGCCGGCACAGCCGTTGGTGTCGTAGCTCAGGGGTGTGGCGATCCGGAGGGTGTTGCCCGTGTGGGTGTAGCTGCCGTATTCCACGCCTGGTCCACCGCAGGCAGAGGCGCTGGTGTCGCCGACGGGGTCCAGCATCATGAACTGGCCGTTCGGGAAGAAGGCAAACATCCGGACGTGGATGTCGGTGGCCGATCCGACGACCCAGGCCCCGACAATGTCCGACGGCCGGTTGGGCATCTTGAGGAACGAGGCATTGGTCTGACCCTGGCAGTTCCTGCTCAGCAGTCGATCCCCGTACACCGTGAATCGTTCACAGGTGACATCCGTGGTCGAGAGTCCCCAGTCCCCGTTGGAATCGAACAGGACATTCGACGGGGTGAACCAGTACCCCAGCGGGTCGAACCCAGCCGCGGTCACCGTCCCGAACTCCAGGCCCGGCTGTCCACCGTTTCCGGGGGTACCCACCTGACCCATGAGGTAATCTCCGACCGCGTTGGTTCGGACGACAATTCCGACCGCCGGGGCGCTGAGCACCCAGGTATCGAATCCCAGCAAGGCCAGGAGCTGAGTCCTGAACTCGGCGTTGGCCTGATTTGTGGTCACGATGGGTCGAGCAATGCCGCCTGCCGCCATTGCCGCGACCAGGATGGTGTTAGCGGAGGAGGCGAATGAGATCGGTGACATGTCGAGGTTGAGACCCGCCGTGATCGCTGCCGCCGCGGCCGGGGGGATCGTCAGCCCATTGCCCGGGATCCCATCCTGGTCGAGCGACTGGAACAGCACCAGCAGGTTCTGGAGCCGGTTGGCACTCCCGTTGGCGATGTCGATGGGGGTCAGGATCCCATTGGCGGTGATGGCACCGAGCGTCAGTCCCCCGAGGCTGAACGTCACCAGGTCGTCGGGGTTGTACGTATAGGTCCCTCCCGCGCCCGTGGTGCCCTCCGCGCCGCTGGTGGTGCGGAACGAGACGCCCTGGACGGGCGCATCTACCAGAAGGCCGGTTTCGCTGCCTTCACCCGGGCCTCCATTGTTCTCGGTCGGCCCGCCGCAGGCCATGCCCGCGACCATGAGTGCCAGGGGAGCCACGGAACGGATTGCCTTGTGCATGGGGGCCTCTTGTGGGGGTGCGGAGACGTGACCTACAATTAGCGACCCCGCGTTAGGGTCCCGTTACGTCCATGACCACCCCGTCAGGCCTGGTGCTTCAGCCCTCCGCGCCGATCGCCCTGCGAACTCTGGGGACTGCCGAGCTGTACGTCCCGGCCACCGGGGAACTTCTCCTGGGACCTGGGAAGCAGCTCGCCCTGCTCACCTTCCTGGCGCTGACTCCCGGCCGGCGCACCTCGCGTGAAGCCCTGCTGGACCTGCTCTGGGCGGACGTCCACCCGGACCGCGCCCGGTTGGCGCTTCGACAGACCCTGTTTCACCTGCGCCGGGTCCTGGGGGAACACGCCCTGCCTGGGGCCGAGGAGCTGTCGCTCTCCGGGCCGCTCGATACCGACCGCGACCGGTTTCTGGCCGCCCTCGACGCTGGCGACCTGGACACCGCGCTCGATACCTACACTGGACCGTTCCTGCCGGCCTTCGGGGTGCCAGGAGGAGCCGCATTTGAGCAGTGGGCCGACCTGGAACGGGACCGGCTCAGGGGTGCTTTTCTCAGAGGCGGTGAGCTCCTGGTCCGCCGCCACCTGAACCGCTCCCGGTTTCGGGAGGCGCACCGGGTGGCTCGGCGGGTCCGGGACGAGGCACCCCGGGCCGAGGCATCCTGGCGGTTGCTGCTCGAGGCGGTCGTTGGGGGTGGCGATCTGGTGGCCGCCGCGGTGGAGGCGGAAGCGCTGGAACGGTGGGGCGCGGAGGAAGGGGTGACACTCGAGCCGGCCACTCGGAAGGCCATCGCCCGGGCCCGCCAGCTCACCCCCCCTCCTGACCAGGGCGGGGAGGGATTCGGGCTGGTGGCCGAACTGACGGGGCGGGAGCGAGAGTTCTCTCTGATCACGGCGGCCTGGGACGCCATCCGGTCATCCGGGGCCCGCCACCTCCACCTGTCGGCTCCGGCGGGATTGGGGAAGACCCGCCTGCTGCGCGACGCGGTCGCCCGGCTCCGGGCCGGCGGTGCGCCAGTGGTGGAGGTCCGGGGGTCCCCTGGAGATCGTGACATCCCGTACGGGTTCGCCGGGGAACTGGCGATGGCGATGTTCGCCCTGCCCGGCGCGCGGGCGATCGCTCCGGCCTCCGCCTCGACCCTCATGACGCTCAACCCCGCTCTGTCCGCCCACCTGTCGGGGACGGCTGATCCCGCGACTGGCGACACCGCGCTCGTCCGAAGGATGCACGCGCTGTCGGACCTGCTGCGTGCCGTGGCGGATGAGGGCCCCTTCGTGCTGGTGATGGACGATCTGCACTGGGTCGACCGCCACTCCTATCAGGTACTCGAAGCGGTGCTGGCGCGACTGGATCAGGTCCGGTTGCTCTGCCTCACGGCCTCCCGTCCCGACCGGACCCCGACCAGCGAGGCGGTTCGGGTCGTCCCTCTCGCACCGCTGTCCCCATCCCAGGTTGCCAGCCTGGTGACGGCCCTGGGTGCCCTTCCTGAAGATGCCGCGTGGGGACCCGACCTCCTCCGCGGCCTGCATGCCGCAACCGAGGGGTCACCACTGCTGGTGCTTGAGACCCTGTGCCTGGCGATGGAGGAGGGCGTCCTCACCCTGGAGGAGGGGACCTGGGAGTGCCGGGATCTTCCCCAACTGGTCGGTGTGTTGCGGGCGGGCCAGGCGATGCGGCAGCGGATTCGCGCCCTGCCGGCGGCCCAGGGGTGGATTCTCGCCCTGCTGAGCACTGCGGGGACCGCGCTGCCGATCGAGTCAATCCGGGACGCGGCTGATCTCTCGGGCGAGGAGCTGACTGTTGGGCTCCTCGCGCTCGAACGGCTTGGCCTCGTTCGGCGGGTCGGGGGATCGGAGGTGTGGCAGCTGGCCCACGACGAGATCGGGGGCGCGGCCAGGGAAGCACTCGATGCGCCCGGCCGACGAGCCGCCGCTCTGGCGATCGGGCGGACCCTCCTGGACGCCGCCGGGGTCGATCCGGTGCAGCAACTCCGAGGGCTTCACCACCTGGCGGCGGCTGGCGACCAGGGGCGAGTCGGCGCTGGGTTCCGTGGCTACCTGCAGGCGGTCAGGGCGCGGCGAGACCGCAGGCCAGTGGCCGATCTCGCCGCGGAGGTCCTCCAGACAGATCGCGCGGATCCGGCGGTGGGTGCCCTGGTGGGATGCCTACCGCCGCTCTGGCGAATCGGACTCTGGAATCGCGCCCGTCAGGGACTCGCGGCGGCGATCCTCCTGCTGGCCGCTGGGGGCCTCACCACCGGACTTCGTGCTCGTGACGCGCGAAACGCCCTGGCCCAGCTGGTGGTATCGACGGACAGCGCCGGAGCCACGGAGGTGGTCCATGTGGTGCGCGACGGCTGGGATCCCGGCGCGGCGCTCATCCCCGGCCGAGGCCGCTCGCGACTGACCAGGGCAGCGTTGGCCTTCGCGGATCTTCCCCCGGCCCTGAGTCCGGACGGCCGGACAGTGGCGTGGGTTCAGGATGCCGGCGACAGCACCACCCTCGACATCTGGCTAGGTGCCGGGTCATCATCCCGTCGCCTTACCCGCCAGGCCCGGGATGATCTGGTCAACGCCTGGTTGCCCGACGGGTCGGGACTGCTGGGCATGACGAATCGCTGGTCGCCCGCCGAGCTCGGAGGTTACGACATCGCGGTATTCGACACCTCCGACGGCGCGGCTCGGCCGATTGCCCAGGGACCAGGTCATGACCGCCTGCCATTCCTTTCCCCCGACGGCACCCGGGTCGCGTTCCTCCGGGAGGCCGATGACGGCCTGTTCCGTCTCTGCGTCAGCCCGTTCGACGATCTGGATCCTCCGGAGTGCCGCTTGCCGGGGGGGTGGCCGATTGCCCAGCTCCTGGGTTGGAGCGGGCTGACCGAGCTGGTCGTGACCCTGGACAGCGCCGGGGCAAGGCCACTCTCCCGATACGACTGGCAGCGCGGTGAGGGCACCAGTCTGCTGGGCCCCCATGTCTACCAGGGTCAGATGAGCCCTGATCGGCGCTGGGTCCTGGCCGCTGTTCGGCTCCCTGGACTCCGGGGCTTTCGCGACTGGGTGATTCCTCTCGATCGCCCCGGGCAGGCTCGCCAGGTGGCATATCACGGCGACAAACCCCCTGCGACCCGGTGGTGGGAGGGGCCGCAGGATGGCGCCGACCTGATTGACCGAATCGAGTTCGACACAACAGCGGAAGCCGTCATCATGGGCTCCGGCACCCGGCTCCGGATCCGGGCGCTCACCGCCGCTGGGCGGGAACTCCCGGTTCTGGCCCCGGTCCGATGGAGCTCAAACGACACGACAGTTGCCCGGGTGGATTCCGGTGGGGTGGTTTGGCCCGGTCGGCCCGGTTCGGTGACCGTCACGGCCTCGCTGGCCGGCTGGCGCACCGCGCGGCGCGCCTTCGAGGTCACCAGTGGATCAACTACCACGGTGCTTGAGGAGGGCTGGGGCGACGGATGGGACGGTCGGTGGATGACGTTCGGTGAACCCCACCCGCTGGTCACCATCGGCCCGGCCGCCGTGCGCGCATTGTGGACGAACGGGGATGGCACCTACCCGAGCTTCGCGGTCACCCGCCGCTCCTTCAGCGCGCGCGGCGGGCTGGGAGTCGAGGTCCGGCTTTCCACCCCGCTGACCCAGGAGGAGTGGCAGCGGTCCCGAACCGTCTTTGTGCCCGGCATCGACACCGCCGCACTGCGGCGAGGGGATCCGCGCCGTGCCCCTGCCTCGACCGGACGGGTGGATGGCAGCTGCGGGGCCGGCTACCCGGGAGTCACCGGCGCGCGGGGCGGCGACGTGCTCTGGGTCACCGGTGGACTCTCCGCCCTGGCGCCCGCGGGTTCGATGGCGGACCTGCTGGGATCAGGAGGGTGGTGGACGTTGCGGATCCAAATCCTGCCCGACGGCCGGTGCGGGGTTGCCGTCAATGGTCGCCCCGTCTGGCTGTCTCCCGAATCGATTCCCCTGGACGGAGAATTCCGGCTGCGCCTGGGCGACGAGTCGTTCGGGACCCGCCTGCTGCACGGCCCGCTGGTTGTGTGGAGTGGGGTCCGGACTGGGGTGGAGTGGTCGCGGATCGAGGGTTCGCGGCATGATTGACCTGAGATCCCGAGGCCCGGGGTGACCGGTCTTCTTGACCATGGGCCGGCACCGGGCTAGGATTGCCCCCTCTCGCGCTGAATCGAGTGACCTCCATGTCAAAGGCCCTCCTCCTCGCCCTGGTGCTCGCGCCCTGGACCTCCCATCTGTCCGCCCAGAACGCGACGCCTGCTCCTTCGGACCTCAACCAGGTCTTCGCACCGGTCAAGTGGCGGTCCATCGGCCCCTTCCGGGGTGGTCGTTCGGTGGCCAGCACCGGGGTCGTCGGGGACCCCATGACGTATTACATGGGGACCACCGGGGGCGGGCTGTGGAAGACCGACAACATGGGCATCAGCTGGCACAACGTGTCGGATGGTTACTTCCGGACCGGGTCGGTCGGTGCGGTAGTCGTGGCCCCGAGTGACCCGAACGTGGTCTACGTCGGCATGGGCGAGCACGCGATCCGCGGGGTCATGACCCACTCGGGCGACGGGGTCTACCGGTCCACCGACGCGGGGCAGACTTGGCGGTCGGTCGGCCTCGAGGCCACCCGGCACGTTTCCCGGATCGTGGTGCACCCATCCAACCCCGACATCGTCTATGTGGCGGCGCAGGGGGCACTCTATGGTTCGTCGACCGAGCGCGGGGTGTACAAGTCGAGCGACGGCGGTACCACCTGGAAGCGCGTGCTCTACGTGGATGAGCGGACCGGGGCGGCGGAACTGTCCCTCGATCCGACCAACCCCCGGATCCTGTACGCCGCGATGTGGGAGCATGGCCGACTGCCGTGGAAGATCATCAGCGGCGGTTCCGGGAGCGGGCTGTACAAGTCCACCGACAGCGGCGAGACCTGGGAGCGGATGACCGAAGGGTTGCCCAAAGAAATGGGCAAGATGGCGATCGCCGTCAGCCCCTCCAATCCGGACAAGGTATACGCCCTGATCGAGAGTGATTCCTACCAGGATGACCGCGGGCTGTACGTCTCGACCGACCGCGGGGGCCACTGGAGCCTGGTCACCGGCGAACCCCGGCTGGTCCAGCGGGCCTGGTACTACATCGAGCTGTTCGTTGACCCGAAGGACGAGAACCTCCTCTACGTCCTGAGCGCACCCGCCCTCCGGTCGACGGACGGCGGCAAGACCTGGGAGACCCTCTCCGGCACCCATGGCGACTTCCACGATCTGTGGATCAACCCCGACAATCCCGCCAACTTCGTCATCTCCAACGACGGGGGCGCCGCCATCAGCTTCGACCGGGGCGCCAGCTGGAGTTCCCAGAGCGTCCTGCCGACGGCCCAGTTCTACCGGATCAACGTGGACAACCAGTTCCCCTACCGGATCTACGGAGGCCAGCAGGACAACAGCTCCGTGGCGATTGCCAGCCGGGAGCTGGGCAGTGGCGGGATCACCACCGCCAGCTGGACTTCCTCGGCGGGCGGGGAGAGCGCCTTTCTCGCCTTTGATCCAGACAACCCCCGATACGTTCTCGGCGGGAGCTATCAGGGGACGATCGAGGTGCTGGACACCAGGGCAACCGCCGGCACCCAGATCATGGCCGCTCCCATCCAGTACCTGGGGATGGATGCCAAGGACATGAAGTACCGCTTCAACTGGAATGCGCCGATCATCTGGAGCCGGCACGAACCGAACACCTTCTATCACGGTGCCCAGGTCCTGCTGAAGACCACGGACATGGGCAAGACCTGGCAGGAGGCGTCGCCTGACCTGACCCGCAACGAGAAGGCCAGGCAGGGGACCCCCGGGGGACCGTACACCAACGAGGCGGTCGGGGCCGAGAACTACGGAACCCTGGCCTATGTCGTGGAATCCCCCCATGAGGCGGGGGTGATCTGGACCGGCAGCGATGACGGACTGGTGCAGTTGACCCGTGACGGTGGGAAGACCTGGAAGAACGTGACGCCGGCCGGGCTGGCCGAGGGCCTGATCAATGCGATCGAAGTGTCCCCCTTCGACAAGGCGACCGCCTACATCGCGACCACCCGATACAAGTTCAACGACCACGCGCCGGGGCTGTACAAGACCACCGATTACGGTGCCAGCTGGACCCGGATCGATCGGGGCATTCCAGCCGATGCCTTCACCCGGGTGGTTCGGGAGGACGACGTCCGGCGGGACCTGCTCTTTGCCGGAACCGAACGTGGGGTCTTCCTGTCATGGAATGGCGGCAAGGACTGGTCGCCGTTTCAGCTGAACCTGCCGGTCACCCCGATTACCGACCTCCGGGTCCACCAGGGGAATCTGATTGCCGCGACGTCTGGTCGATCCTTCTGGATTCTGGACGATCTGGCGCTGATCCGGCAGTACCGGGCGGACACCCCGGCGTTTGCGGTGTTCCAGCCAGGCCCTGCGGTGCTGGCCAACGGCGGAAGCGAGCTGAACTCATCGGACCCGAAGGTCACCGGGGCCTCGACCTCCCGTGGGGTCAATCCCGCCAACGGCATCGTCATCTACTACCAGTTGCCGGACTCCACGGCCGAGGGCGATCTGACTCTGGAGATCGCCGACCCCGACGGGAAGCCGGTGCGAACCATTGCGTCACGGAAGCCGGCCGACGGCACGACCTGGGATGGCGGGCCGGATGCTGACCCGGTGCTCTCCCGGAAGAAGGGCCTGAACCGGTTCGTGTGGGACATGCGCTACTCGACCGTGCCCGGCATTCAGGGGGTGTACCTGGAGGCCAGCTTCCGGGGGCACAAGGCGGCCCCGGGGCGGTATCGGTTCACCCTCAAGCGGGGAGACCAGACGGTCGCGACCGAAGCCGACATCGTTCCGAATCCGCTGTATTCCATCGATGGGCCTGGGTATCGGGAGTATCACGAGGTGATGGCCGGGATGGAACATGAGCTCACGGTCATGCACCAGACGGTGGCCAGTCTCTTCGACAAGCAGACCCAGCTCGCGGCCATCCTCAAGACGTTGCCGACCGGGGAGAAGTATGCCGCCGTGGCTGGGGAGGGCGAGGCGCTGCTGGCGGCATTGAAGTCGTGGGACGAGGCGATGGTCCAGCGGAGGTCGAAGGCGTACGACGACGTGGAGAACTTCCCGAACCGGTTCACCGCCAACTACATCTTCCTCATCAATCAGACCGAGAGTGATCTGCCGAGGGTCACCCAGCCGTCCCGGGATCGGCTGGCGGAGCTGAACGCCCAGTGGGTGGAACTCAAGGCTCGGGCCGATACGTTCCTGGCCGATGGCATCCCGGCCCTGAACCGGAAGCTCTGGGAGGTGGGAGTGGGCGCGATCTGGAAGGAGTGACCCGCTGGTCGGACAGCCCGTTTTTCTTGACCGGCAGGCCAGAAATGGCTAGGATTGGCCCCCTCTGGCAGGGTAGCTCAGCTGGTTAGAGCACGGCACTCATAATGCCGGGGTCGCGGGTTCGAGTCCCGCCCCTGCTATTCCTCTCGCAAGCTTCGAGGACATCATTCGGACTCGGGGCTTCGCCACGAGTCTCGTCCGGCAGACTCCTCTCCCCGTCACGCTGCAATCCCCGGACTGCACCTTCCGTCTCCGGGTCTGCACCAGGCGTCCCCCGCCGTCGCCCCTGACATCTCCCGGATTCCACCGCCCATCTTCCCTGTGGAACCGGACCGACCAGCTGTTGTAGCAGACATCTCTTCCGCCACACCGCCTGTCCTCGCCGCTGTCCCAGGCGTCTCCCTTGTGGCAGCGTCCTCGTCTGGTTGTGCACCGTCCTCCGCCGAGGACACACGGCCTCTCTCGAGTGCACACCAGACCGTCCCCGGAAGCGAACCAGGCTGGTCCGCGCGGGACGCCTTCGGCCCCGGGAGGTGGAGCGCGCCCGTCCCCGGCCGACGCGGGTTTCCCTTTCTCCCACAACGACTTCACTCGAGCCGACGGGCCCCTCTCCGGAGGTGGCCGATCCGTCTCCCGGCCTCATCGGATCACCTCCGCCGGTGCCCGGGTCGCCTCTGGTCCGATCCTCGCCTTCTCCGCTGGCGCCAGGCGGTTGCGGGGAGCTGCCAGGCAGGTCACCGGTGGTGACGCGGTCGTCGCGCCCCGACGCGAGGACCGCCCGGGCACGGAAGGGAGCCGATCATGAACTCCAGGACGAGCAGGCGACTGGACATGGGGGAGCGGGTCCGGGGCTTTATCCGGGCCCATCCCACCGTGACCTCTGAGGAAAGCGTGGCGCTGCGCCACCTGGAGCAACTGCTCGACCGGGGGGCTGAACTGGCGGTTCGGCAGGGGCAGGAGATCCTGGCGGAGCGTGGGGCCACGTTGACGCTGTGGACCCTCCGGCGCCTGATCCAGGGAACCCTCGTGCGCTATCTGGCGTCGGTGGGGGCCGTGGCGGTCCGGGAGAAGACCGAACTGGGGATCGAGTTCAGGCGGCTGGACAAGGCGATGACGCACATGGACTTCCTGTCAGCGGTGCGGGGGATCCTGGCGCGGGCCACCGCAGAGCGGGAGGTGCTGATCCGGGCGGGGCTCTCGCCCGCCCTGGTGGACGACCTCGGGGTGGCCCTGCGGGACCTCGAGACCGCCCTTGAGGCCGGTCGAGCCGCTCGGCGGGGCCACGTGGGAGCCAGCGCCGAGCTGCGGGAAATCGGGAAGCTGGTGGTCGAGCAGGTCCGGGTCCTGGACGGGCTGGTCCGGTACCGGTACGGCGGGGAGACCGAGCTGATGGGAGCCTGGGCAAGTGCCAGGACCGTCTTCAGGTCCGCTCGGCCCATGCACCGGGCCGGCGAGGAGGTTCGGGGCGGGTAGCCCTGAAGACCGAGGGACGGGGTCCGGCACGGAGGTCGGGGGTCGCCGGGGGACAATTGGCGGGATATTCGTGCCCACGACCGGGCCGGATAGGGCTGCTATTCAAGCAGCAATACGTGGCACGGTAGGGCGTTGCCCAGGGTGATAGGCTGCGGTACTTGCAGCCATATCTGTTTTGCGGTAGCGTCCCCATGCAACCCAAGACTAGTTATGTAGCCCGGATTCCTGGCTCTCTGGCGTGTGAAGGGGCCCGATCCTTGAGTAGTGTTTTGGATCACGAACGCGGAGCAGAGGATGCGGCATCTAATCCAGAAACGGCGGTTGAGGGTACTGCTGGGAGTAGCTGGCACCCTCTTCATCCTGCTCTTCATGCTCTGGCGGTCGGCGATCACGCGGAATCGCTCGGTCCCGAGCGAACCGTTCCAGATCGCTGGTAACCTCTACCACGTCGGTCACACTGGCATGGCCGCCTTCTTGCTAACCGGGCCTGAGGGCCACGTGCTGATCGACGGCGGGTATCCAGAACATGCCCCGCTGATCATTGCGAGTATCGCAGAGCTTGGGTTTGACATCGCTAACGTAAAGGTGTTGTTGAACTCTCATCCGCACTCCGATCACGCGGGCGGCCTTCGCGCCCTGCAAGAGGCCTCGGGTGCAGAACTTTGGGTTAGCGACGCCGACGCCGAAGTCATGGCGGCGGGAGGTCGGGGAGACTTGGCCCTGGGGCCACTCAGACATCTCTGGTTTCTCGGCCTGCTGAGATTCCCCGCCCCGCGGGTTGACCACCAATTCGAGGATGGCGCGACAGTCCGCGTGGGGCCGCTCGAACTCACTGCGCATGTGACCGCCGGCCACACGCGCGGATGCACATCTTGGTCGTTCCCTGTGCGTGACGGCGACCGTGAGTTGCTCGCCGTCAGTATCTGCAGCCTCACGTTGTTCCCGTTCGTATCCCTGATTGAGCCAGAAGCCTATCCGGGAATTCGGTCGGACTTCGAGCGGAGCTTCAGCACCCTGAGGGGTCTGCCCGCAGACATTTTTCTTGGTTCGCACGCGGACTGGTTCAGCATGCAGCGCAAGCGAGGTCAAGTCGCGACGGCAGAGAGCCCGGTGGACCCGTTCATCGATCGGGACGGCTACCTCGGCTTCATTGAACGGGCCGAGGCGAGATTCCGTGAAGCGCTCGTGAAGCAGCAGGGCGGCCCCTAGCACGTCAGTGTGAGGCGACGAACGAGCCGATGCCGGGGTGAGGGCCACATAACAAGTCGTTCCTGCTGTCGGATCGCGTTTTCAACGGAGTCCGGCTACGCTACGCTACGCCGGACCTGATTCGTTTTGCGCCCGCAGCAGAACGACAGATCCGTTCGGCCGACAGCAAAGCATCCTGCACCACGGAGGAGACCAAGACTTGAGGCTCTTAGCGTGACGCGGTACGCAGAACCGGCCCAACGTGTGCCTGGGCATCGATCGCCGCGCCGGACCGTGCTCTGTGCTGCCCTTGCCGTGATCAGCGCGCCGTCTCTGGCCGTGGCTCAAGCGCTGCCGCCTGGTGGAACGACATCGTGGACGATCCAAGAGCTAGAGGTGATCGTCACATTCCTGCTCTTTGACCCCAAGGACCCCGCAGTCGTCCTTCCGAGGGGGCTTCGTTTCGTATCCGCCCGCGAGGTGAATGCGCCCGAATTCCAAGAGCACGTGAAGCGCCACCCGGAACGTTCCGACTGGGCATTTTCATTCGTGGAGCTCGTCCGACCCAAGGCGTGGCGCCTTGACGGCAAGGAGCCGACACTCCCAGAGGACGGGGCTATCGGCGTGTGGTTTGCGCCCGTTGACCACTCACAACTCGCCGCCGAAGTCTCACAGGACAGATTCGACGCTGTAATCGCCCCTTCACCTGACGCTGTGCTCGTACTCGGTCTTTGGGTCCCGGATCGGGAGTACGTAGCCTATATGCGTGCTCGTGGGCATCACGCCGAATATGGGATGGTGACGCTCGGGAAAGACAGCAACGGTGCGTTCCAGGGCGAAATCCAGTTTGGCGGATTGAACGTCAAAGCCTCGGCCACACCCAAAGGTGAGATACGACATGAGCCGGCTTCCTTCACCCAAGTGTTCTTCGCGCCAGGAGAACGGGTCGACAACGTCGTCGTCCTTGCCGGTGGCAACGTCCGTGAACGCGACAGCACCGCGGAGTGGTCAAAGACGGGCGATCATCCTCTGTCCCGTGGCGTTTTCGTGGGCCCGACGTTCCTGACCATCGAAGGGCCGCTCAAGGGGAGCGCGTACCGCGTTGGCGAATCGAAGGATCGGTAACAAGCGGCCGAACCCGAGCATGCACCGGACGGGCGCCCGCCGGTGAAGCTCTAACGTTGGACGGGGCAGAGGCACGGGAGGGTACCGCTCATGGTCGAGGCCGTGCACGAGACACGGATAGCGAGATCGCCGGAGGACGTGTTCGACTACTTCGCGGACCTGCGCAACGAGCCTGAGTGGAATCGCGGGCACGTCCGCAACGTCGAGATGACATCACCACCTCCTATACGACAGGGGACGACCTTCGAGTGGCGTCACCCAGGGTTCGGCAGAGCCACATGGAGTCTCGTGGAGTACGATCGACCGCGTCACCTGGTAATCGAGGGGTTCGCGGGCAAAGCACCCTACCGCTACGTGGGCGACTTCAAGCCGTCGGGTGACGGGACGTTGTTCCGGGGGCGGGTGCAATGGGATCCACGGGGGGTATGGCGTGGGCTCGGGCCGCTCTTGGGTCCGCTGCTGAGGTACCGAGCCCGGGTCTCCTTTGAGAACCTGCGCCTGGCCATGGAGGAGGGGTTTGTCTCATAGCGCGATGCGCCCGAACCGCGACCCCGCCCGTCCAACAAGCGATTCGGCGGGCGGCGCAAGTGCGTGCGAGTACAAAGGCATCGGCGGCAGAGCGCGCCGCCGCTCAAGCGCCAACCGTTAGGCGGCGCCTTGACCTCACCTTTTCTGGAAGGAGACAAGGAGATGCAAGACCGATTCGATGCAGAAACAGTTGCGCGATTCGAGAATGAGACTTGGTCCCGGTGTGCCAAAGGTTACATGGATGGATTCGGCGCGCTGGTCGCAGAGGGGATCGCTCCTTTGCTGGACGAAGTGAGAGTGAATAGAGGTGATCGAGTCCTGGATGTGGGAACTGGTCCTGGCCTGGTCGCGTCCATGGCCGCGGAGCGGGCGCTAGCCCCGTCGGCCTCGATTTCAACGAGGCGATGTTGGCCGAGGCTCGGCGGATCCATCCCACAATCGAGTTCCACGCCGGGTCGGCGGAGGCCCTGCCCTTTGAGGACGACGCGTTTGACGCGGTCGTCGGGAACTTCGTGCTTCATCACACAGGCGACCCGAACAAGGTCCTGAGGGAGGCGTTCAGAGTGCTCCGTCCGGAAGGCCGAACCGGGTTTACCGTGTGGGCAGATCTCTCGAAGCTTGAAGCCTTCGGCCTGTTCTTCGCCGCAGTGGAAGAACACGCCGGAGTTGCGGAACTTCCTCACGGTCCGTTGTTTGGCGTCAGCGACTTCACCGTATTCCATGAGATGGCCCGTGACGCCGGTTGTCGTGACTCCTCGGTGAGGGAGCTCCAGATCGCGTGGCGAACGCACTCGATCGATTCGTTCTTGGCCGCACTTCGAGACTGGACCAACCTGGAGGCGCTCCCAAGTGACGTGCGCCACGCGATTGAAGATACTGTGCGGGATCGCGCCAATGGCTACCGATGCGGCGATGCTTTCGCGATGCCGAACCCCGCCATTCTCGTATCTGCCGTCAAGTGAGGGCGCCGTCTAACAACAGCATGCAGCTGACGGCGCTGCGCGCCGCAGCTGATGCTGGGCGCTAGCCGGCAACCGGACATCACTGATGGCCGCTTCGTCTTCATCCGATCCCCGGCCGCCCGAGCCGCTTGACGAGGCCATCGCCCGCTGGGGCCGGCTCGCAAGCCCTCGGCTGCTCCGAGTGCTTGGAGCAGTGGCACTTCCCGGAACCGCGATCGTCCTTGTCATCGATTGGCATCGCTGGCCCGTCGCAAGCATGCTGGCCGCGCTGGCCTGCTTCGCTGCCTGGGGCTTGCTCGCGCGTCAACCGCAGGAGCACCGCGGTGCCTTCCTTGGGTTCGCTCAAACCACGGTCGTGCTGCTTGGCCTCGTAACCGCGGTCGCTGGCCTGCTCGGGCTGCTGTTCTGGGCCCTCGGGCCCGCCCCGATTCTCTGACGGTTTGTCGGTGGCCGGCGGCCAACGCCTTGACTCCCGCTCGGCCCCGCAGCAGCTTGTGGCTTGGCCGCTGGACGGGTCCAAGTCGTGGGAATGAAAGGAGGCCTGGCATGGTGTCTCTCATGTGGAAACGGGTCCTCTTCCTTGCTTCGGGGCTTTCGCCCGTCGCAGCCCACGCTCAGACCGGCCGAATTCCCCAGGTCACGGTCGTCGACTCTCTTGGATCTGTCACAGTGCTCCGCAAGGTGGAGATCCTCACTTACTCGAACCGCGGATTCGTGCGGGGCAGCAGCTATCAGGCCTTTGGCGGCCTGTTCACCACTCCGGCAGTACGGCTACCGCCTGGCGTAAGCCCACGCCCCGGGTTCCTCGCCTGGCGGGAGATGGCTCGCATCAGCTTTGACAGTGTGCAAGGCACCAGCCCCGATCAAAGGCAGTTCTCCACGGTCACACTCCAAGACGGGTCGGTAAGGACGGTCTTCCTGTGGACGGAAGGGTACGACGGGGTCTTCATCCACGCATGGGATTCATGGTTCCAGCTGGAAGGGGAACTCCTGGTGCAGAATCAAGCCGTGCGAGCGGTTCAATTCGCGCCGTCGCGGGGGGCACTTGTGCTCGGCTGGAAGAGCCAGCCCTAAGTCGGCAACCACATGCTGGCCGGGGTCTTCCAGCGTGTGGATGCTGTCACCCTGTTCCAGTGGACCGCAGGAGCTGCCAGCCCGTTGCACCGCCGAGCGTGGCCCATGGCTGGAGAGATGGTTCGCGGACCGCGCCTGCTGCATGACAAGTCGCTGCTCCTGGCGGGATGGCGCTGTGAGAGGAGCCCGGCTACCGTGCGCCGACCATGAGTCGCGTGTCGCCCGGAGCAGCACGACACCTTTCTTCACCCAGATCACCCAATATGACGCGCACTCTCTCGCTGGTCCTGGCGGTCGTGGTGCTCTCGCTTCCATCGGAGGCGGCCGGACAGAGCGCGACCGCGCCGAGAGCGGGGGCCGCCGTCGATAGCGCCAAGCCGGGCGCCGGAGAGGCGGCACGGGACGAGGCCGCAGCGAAGGCGACCCCCGATTCCGTGGCACGGTGGCTGGCGAGCCACGCCATCCGGTTGCGCGCCGTCGAGGCAGGCAACGGGTTCGATGACATGCAGCCGCTCAAACAGCTGGTCGGCGCGGCGCGGGTGGTCGCGCTCGGCGAAGCCACGCATGGCACCCGTGAGTTCTTTCAGCTGAAACACCGGATGCTCGAGTTCCTCGTCACCGAGATGGGTTTCACGGTCTTTGGCATCGAAGCCACGATGCCCGAAGCCTTCGCCATCAACGACTACCTGCTGACCGGCAACGGCGACCCGGCGCGCGCCCTGGCGGGGCTCTATTACTGGGCCTGGAACACCGAGGAAGTGCTCGGCATGATCACCTGGATGCGGCAGTACAACGCCGACCCCGGGCATGCGAAGAAGGTGAAGTTCTACGGCTTCGACATGACCTCGGTGTCGCTCGCCGCGAAGGTCACGCTTGCCTATCTGCGCCAGGTAGACCCGGAGCAAGCGACGGTCGCGGAACCGGCCCTGGCGCGGCTCGCGAATCAGATTACGGAGGACGCAGGCGTGCCGGTCGCTGAACAGGCAGTGGCGTCAACAGCGATTCGCGACGTGCTCGAGCGGTTTGATGCGAACCAGAGCGCATACGTCGGAAAGACGAGTGAGCACGAGTGGGCCGTCGCCCGCCAACACGCCAGCCTGGTGAGCCAGAATCTCGCAATGCGGAGGGGCCCGAGGGTGTTCGTCCGCGATAGCTCGATGGCCGCCAACATCCAGTGGATTCTTGACCATGAGGGTCCGGGGACGAAGATGGTGGTGTGGGCGCACAACGGCCACGTCAGCACCGGGGCGACCTCGGAGGGCATGGGGAACCACCTGCGCACGGCATTCGGTCCCGACATGGTGGTGTTTGGGTTTGCCTTCAACCAGGGCAGTTTCCAGGCGATCCATGTGCCATTCAGGATCCTCCGCGCTCACACCATCGGGCCCGCCCCCTCCGGCAGCCTGGATGGAACCCTTGCGGCCGCCGGCCTGACCCTTGCCGCCGTTGATCTGCGGACCCTGCCGACCCAGGGGGTGGTGGCGGAGTGGTTCAGGGTTCCCCGACAAACACGAGATATCGGAGCCGGCTATAGCGAGCAGCCGGCGGAAGCCGAGTCGTTCCTGCAAAGCCGGGTGACACCACAGGCTTTCGACGCGCTGTTCTTCGTGGAGAAGACCACCGCCGCGCGGCCGAACCCGCACAGCTTCACCCTCGCACGGCCACCGACGGAAGGCCAGCCTAGCAACCTGGATTTCGAGACGAGTGCGTCCGGTAGCGCCCCAGCGGGTTGGCATACGGCACTCATCGGGCTTGGGTTCGAGACCACCACGACCGAGGACGGACCGTCGAGCGGCAGGCGCGCGGCGATCCTGAGCCGCGACCCGCGCAACTATTACGGCGAGCGTGCCGGAAGTCTGACACAGCTGATCGACGCCACGGCGTATCGCGGAAAGCACATCAGGCTGCGAGTGATGGCGCGCACGGACGCGGTCGGCATTGGCAATCACGCCTACCTGCGGCTGGTGATTGAGAACGCCAATAGCGTGGCATTCGACAACCTGGTCGGCCAGCCGGTGACCTCGACAACCTGGCAATCATACGAGATCGAAGCGGATGTGCCCAACGGCGCCCGCGCCGTGAGGTACGGCGTGTACCTGCTGGGGGTTGGGCGCGTGTGGCTGGATGCGGTGTCGCTCGATGTCGTGGCTCAACCGGGTGCCGGGGAGGGCGATGTGCGATAGCAGGTGACCAGCGTGGCCGAGCAATGGGATGCAGTGTGCTTGCGGCTGAGGCCGATTCGCCATGTGGGTACCCGGCCCGCTTGTCATCGGCCGGGCGGCACAGTAGAATCGCGTGACGTCAGGTGTCGGCACCTGCACCACCGGCAGAAGGGTCGAATGCCTCCCACTCCTGACCTGACTCAGAACATTCTGGCGGCCTGGCGGACCAATCATCAGCCCGTATGCTCGCCGCTTGGCTCCCTGAGCCTGGTGCGCCGCACCTCCGCGCTGGTGGTCGGGGTGCTTGTGCTCGCTGGAGCGCGAGCCCACCCGCAGGGGGTGCCGTCTGCCCCCGCCGATTCGTTCAGCTACCGGACCGTGGCCGGTCGGTCGTTGCAGCTCTTCCGGTTTCCCGCGACTGCTGGCCCTGTGGGCGCACCGGCCAACGCCATCCTCCTGTTCCATGGCGGTGGCTGGAGCGCCGGAGCCCCCGAGTGGACGTTTGCGGCCGCCCGGGAGTTCGCATCCTGGGGTCTGGTCGCCCTCCCCGTTCAGTACCGGCTGGCCACCGGGAGTGTCACTCCCCTCGATGCGCTGCAGGATGTCTGCGCCGCCTTCGCCTGGGTCCGCACCCATCAGGCGCAATTGGGGGTGACGGGGCGCCTGGCGGGATACGGGGTGTCCGCCGGGGGCCACCTCGTCGCCGCCACCAGCACCGTGGGCTGCCTCAACGGTGACCAGGGGCCGGAAGTGCTGCTGCTCCTCTCGCCAGCCCTCGACCTGGCCCGCGACCAGTGGTTCGCCAAGCTCCTCCTGGGTCGGGGCACCGCCCAGTCCCTGTCACCCGTCGAGCATGTCCGACCGTCCACCGCCCCAACGTCGATCGTGCAGGGCGCTGCGGATGTCCTGACTCCGTTGGAGGGGGCCCGGCGATACTGTGCCCGGCTTACCGAATACCGCCAGCCCTGCCAGCTCCACGGGTACCCCCGGCTGGGTCATCTCCTGACCCGGAACCTCAAGGACCAGGAGACGGTGTTCGACCCGGATCCCGTGGCCCGGGCCGACGGGATGGCGCGGCATCGGGCGTTTCTGCAGCAGCTGGGGTTCCTGCCGAACCGGAGGTAACGCGTGCTGAGGGTGTCCCGACCCACTCTCCTCTTCCTTCTGGGGTCGCTCGGCCTCGTGGGCCTTCCTCGTGGACTCGCCTCGCAACCCAGGACTGTCGTCTACCCGACACCTGACAGGGCCACCGTTCAGCAGAGCGATACCATCCCGGTCCTCACCCTTGGCGGTGACTCCGGCCCGGAATTCCACCGGATCACCGCGATCGTGCCGTTGTCCTCAGGCGGGTTCGTCGTCGCTAACGCGGGGACCAACAGTCTGTGGTTCTTTGATCGAACTGGCCGGCGTACGCACACTGCCGGGCGGAGTGGCAGGGGCCCTGGTGACTTCCTGGACCTGGCAGAGGTGGTGACGACCCGAGGCGACACCCTGGTCGTCTTTGATCCCATCAACCGCCAGGTGGCGGTGGTCCTCGCCGACGGCACCATCCATCAAGCGTTCTCCATCGTCCCTCCCGACGATGGCGGTGGCGCTCCCACCCGGCTGGCCGCGTTCCCCGATGGGCGACTGTGGGTCGGCTTCTCCGACGTGACACGAATGCAGCCAAACCCGGCACCGGCCTATTTCACGCAACGGCTGTACCTGTACTCAGTCACCGGTGAAGTCCTTCCGGTCCCGCCGACACGGCTTCCCGAGAGCGAGCATTTCGTCCAGCAGGTTCCCATGCGATACGGCAATGTCGCCTACTGGGACCTTGCGTTCGGGCGTCGGATGATCCTCCGAGGCTCTCCTTCGGGCCTCTTTACCGGCGACGGCTCAGACTGGTCGATCCAGCGGCGCTCGCCGGGCGGGCAGATTCTGGAGACGCACCGGCTGCCGCTGGCAGTCTCCCCAGTCACGGAGTCGGATCGGAGAGCGTTTCGGGCCGCTACCCTTGATGGGGCGTCGGCAAGCCGGCGGGAGCTGATGGAAGGCCTTGCCCGGGAGATGCCTTTCCCGCGGACGAAGCCGGCCTATCGGAGGTTTGAGGTGGACGGGGAAGGGCGTGTCTGGATCGAGCCGTCCGGGGAATTGTTCGGGAAGGGGGTCTGGCTGGTGCTGAATCCTCGCCTGGCGCGCGCATCGCTGGTGCGGCTCGCCACGGATTTCCGTCCCCTCGCGTTTTCGCGGGATCATGTCTTCGGCGTGCGTCGAGACGCGGATCAGGTCGAGTCTGTGCTCGTCTTTCGCCTTCCGTAAGCTCACTGGACGATCCGGAAGCCTGCCTCTTCCGGATCGAGCGCTGCGCTACCTCCCCACGACGTGGTGCCCGGCCCGCTCCAGCACTGACTTGGCCTGTTCGACCTGGTCTTCCTTGACCAGCACGTAGTCGGTGTCGTGGGTCCCGATGCTGAGGATGCTGATCCCCGACTCGGACAGCGGGCGAATGATGCTCGACAGCAGTCCGATCAGCCCGAAGCCGATGGTCCCCCGCACCCGGAAGGCCCGATAGTTCCGCTGGCTCGGCACATCCGCCGGCATCACGTCCGCGTCCGCCGTGATCGACAGCTCCTGTTCGGTCCGGCTCACGGTCACGAAGTGCCTGGCGGTCCAGGCCCACGCGGGGATCGGGGTCTCCGGGGGCAGGCGGCAGATGGCGATGGGATGGTCCAGATAGTCGAGTGTCAATCCGCGGGACATGGCGCCTCGTGAGCTGGGGACCAGGGGGCCGATGGCCTGGGCCGTCGCGGCATCGGCACCATCAGCACTCCCTTCAGTATAGGGCCAGCCGCCGAGCCTTGCTATTCGAGACCCGGATGCCCGGTTTCGTGACAGTCAGGTTCGTAGGGTGCCGCACGGTCGCCACGGTGCTGCGGACAGGCCCGATTGACGCGCCAGTCGCGGCAGACGAGCTTGAGGGCAGCCCCTTCCTCCGGATCCTTCTGCCTATGCGTACCGAAGCCCCTCCCCGCTTCACGCGGCTGCTGTGCGTGGCCCTCCTGCTGTCGGCCTGTACCGGTGAGCCCACCGAGCCCAGTGGCCCGGGCGGGCCGCCGGCCGGCAGCCTCCGCTGGTCGGGTGCCGCCACCTGGCCCGGCGGCGCGGTGCCCAAGGCCGGCGATGCCGTGGTGATTCCGGAGGGCCGCATCGTGGTGCTCGACGTGAGTCCGCCGGCGCTGGCCAGCCTGACGGTGGAGGGCGAGCTGGTCTTCGGCGACATCGATCTCAACCTGACCTCCGGCTGGATCATGGTCCACGGCACCTTCCGGATCGGGCGGGAAGAGGCCAGGTACCAGCGGCAGGCCGTGATTACCCTCACCGGACTCGCCGGCGAGGACGTGATGGGGATGGGGGCCCGGGTGCTCGGGATCATGGGCGGGAAGCTCGAATTGCACGGGGCGTCCAGGACGGGCTGGACCACGCTCGACGCCACCGCCCAGGCGGGCGCCAGCCAGATCACCCTGGCTGCGACGACCGACTGGCGGGCCGGAGACCGGATCGTCCTCGCCTCGACCGACCTGAATCCGCTCTGGGTGGATGAGGCGACGGTGGCCTCGGTGCAGGGCCGGACCCTGACCCTGAGCGCCCCGCTCAAGTACGCCCACTGGGGGACCACCCAGACGTTCGGCGCGACCACGGTGGATCAGCGGGCGGAAGTCGGGCTGCTCAGCCGGAACATCCTGATCCAGGGCGACCCGGCCACGGCCCCCAACGGGCTCGGCGGCCACATCATGATCATGCAGGGCGGCCAGGCCCGGGTCGAGGGGGTGGAGCTGTACCGGATGGGGCAGAAGGCCACCCTGGCGCGGTATCCGCTGCACTGGCACCTGTCCCAGGCGGCCGACGGGCAGTACCTCAGGAACAGCAGCATCTGGAAGACCAACAGCCGCTGCGTCACGATTCACGGGACCGACGGGCTCCGGATCGAGGACAACGTCTGCTACGACCACCTGGGCCACGGCTTCTTCATGGAGGATGGCGCCGAGTCGGGCAATCATCTGGAGCGGAATCTGGGGCTGGTCACCAGGACCCCGGCCACCGCCGACCGGCTGCTTCCCTCCGACGCGACGCCGACCACCTTCTGGGTCACCAACCCGGCCAACAACCTGATCGGGAATTCGGCTGCCGGTTCCCAGGGTTTCGGATTCTGGTATGCCCTGCCGGCGGAACCGACCGGCCTGTCGGTGGGACAGCCCGATCGTCCCACCCGGACCCCGCTCGGCGGGTTCACCAACAACGTGGCCCACTCGAACCTGCGGGATGGTCTCCACGTGGACAACGGCCCGCTGCCCAACGGCACCACCGCCACCACCTCCTACCGGCCCCGGCAGATCCCCGGGGCGGAGTCTCCGGTGGTGACGGCGGTGTTCCGGGGGCTCCGGGCGTGGAAGAACAGCAATCGGGGGGTCTGGTTCCGCGGCAACGAGCTGCGGCTGGCCGGGGCGGTGCTGAGCGACAACAAGATCGGTGCCACCTTCGCGGCCTCCGAGACCTTCGTCGAGGACGCGACCTTCGTGGGCCAGACCGCCAACACCGCGGGGACCCAGTACCCGGCGGGTTTCCCGGTCCGGGGCTACGAGTTCTATGACGGTCGGGTCGGGGCTCGGCGGGTCAGCTTCATCAACTACACGCCAGGCGGTGGCCGGGTATTCAGCGCCATCGGGTTCAACCGGAACAACGCCTTCTCCCTGAGCCCGGGGAACGCGGTGCAGCAGCTCACCTTCGTCAACGCCAACCGGGTCTACGTCGAGAACCCCAACCCGATTCGGGATGGCGACAAGGCCGCGGTCTTCTTCGATGCCGATGGCTCGGTGACCGGGACCGCGGGACACTTCGTGGCGGCGGTCAACCCGCTCCACCTGACCGGGTCCTGCGTCTTCAAGAGCGAATGGAACAGCTATGACTGCGGCAATCGGTTCGTGCGGCTCCAGGTGCGGGGGATCAACGGCGAATTGATCGGGCCGGCCACGGTGCGCCGGGAGGATGGCGCGAGCACGACGTACGTGGGGTCGGGCAACGATCCGGTCAGCATTTCGACCTCGCTTCCGGTGGGCCGGAGCTACACGGTCACGCCGGGTGGCGCTCCGCCGCTGTCACCCCGGTTCTTTGCCACCGGGATGATCGCGGGAGACTGGCTCCGGGTCAGCGTCCCGTATGCCGGCGCCACGGTCAAGGTGTCGCGGGACTACAGTACTTCGGTCTTTCTGCCCCAGGCCGCCTCGCTAGCGGAGCTCGACGCCGGATCCGGTGACAAGTACTACCGGGACCCGGGAACCGGGGTCCTCCATCTCAAGCTGGTGCCCCAGCTGGGCCGGGACTATGCGGTGCTGTATGTGACGCCGTAGAGGCTGGAGGCTCAGGACGAGGCGCGGATGTACTGGCAGCCGATTTCCTGCGCGACGGCCGTCGCGAAGACCCCCGACGGCTGCATGATGACCCCGGGGATCACGAACTCGAGGGTTCGGGCCCGGGCCTCGGCACCCTTCAGGCCCTCCGCCTTGGCGATTCTCGAGACCGGTTCCCGAAAGGCCAGGTTGCACGCCAGCACGATCCCGCCTCCCTCCATGAAGCTGGGCAGGTTGAATCGAGCGAACATCCCGGTGGCGCCCTCCCGGGGGAGGGCCGGGTTCAGGGTCGTTGGCTGTTCCTCCATGTCCTTGACCTCGAGCTCTTTGCCCAGCTCGAACCGGTCCCAGAACTCCTGATTCATGATCAGGGACATCGCGTGGTGCCGGATCACCAGGACGCTGGAGATCTGATCGGCCTCCAGGCCGAAGACTTCCCGGTACTGCTGTCCCACCAGGACCGACCGGAAGATGGCCGAGCCGTCCTCCAGCTCGGGGCCGTCGAACAGCAGCCGGTGCTGGCCGGTGACCCTGTCCCGCCAGGTCATGTCCCATTCCCCCTGCGCCGGCGCGGCGCTGGCTCCAAGCGGTTGAGGGGTGAGACCGACGCCCATGCCGATGGCGCCGGTCCCAAGAGCGATTCCGGAGGTACCGGCGGCCAGGCGTTCGAGAAAGTTGCGTCGGGTGGTCATGACCTCTCCGATGGGTTCAGGCGATCGGGTGGGCCTTCCGGCCGCCCCGGGCGACATGGGCAGGGGCCGCCTTCCCCAGCAGGGTACTCGCCAGCGCAACCGCGCGATCGGCGAGGGCGGCGGCCCCTTCGTGCAGTTCCCGGCTGGCGAACACCTCGCGGACGTTGTTCTCCATGTCCTCGGCGGTCCACCCACGCGAATGGGCGATGAACGGGAACTGCGGGAAAAGGAAACCGAGTTCCCCAAAGAAGGTCAAGAGCTGGCCCACCACTCCCTGCACGTTGTCCTGGCCACCGGTCACGATGAACCCGCCGACCTTGTTCTGAATCAGAATCCGGTCCCGGATGGTCACCTGGTTCTGCACGCAGTTGAGTCGCTCGGCCATCTTGTAGTACAGCGCGCTGGCCGCGCCCCAGCGGATCGGGGTCGCCAGCAGGACCACATCGGCCCAGTGCACCAGTCCCTCGTAGACCCGGTCCATCTGATCCTTCGAGTCCATCTGGGTGATCGAACAGGGCCAGGTGCAGGCATGGGCGCTCTTGGAGTAATAGCCTTCGCAGGAGCGGAACCGCAGGGCGCTGAGTCGGATCAGGTTGGTCTCGGCGCCCAGCGCCTCCGCAGCGTGTTGCAGGGCAGCCCGGAGCAACTCCTCACTGGTCGACTGACGCGGGTGGGCCTCGTCCATCGCGGTGGTGGCGATGCCGAGCACCCGGATCGGCCCCTCCGCTCGCACGACCTTGCGGGCCAGTGGATGGGGTGGGTGCGGCTTGACGTGCCGCTTGGCCGAGGGTTCGAGGTTGACGTGCAGGTGGCCGTTCTCGATCCGGGTCTCGTGGGTCGGGACCCGGTCCTCCTCGAATCCGGGCTCTCCCTCGCCGGTGCGGCGATGGAACTTCCAGTGATGCCACGGGCAGACGATGTAGTCGCCCTCGAGGTGCCCCTCGCCCAGTGGCCCGGCCGCGTGGTTGCAGACGCCGGATACGGCCGCCCACTGACCGCCGACGCAGCTGACGGCGATTTTGGCACGCCCAACCGTGATCTGCTGAAGGGGCTTCTCTGCCAGGTCCTTGACCGGGCCCAGATCATGCCACGCCATGGGGGCCTCTGGAGTTGGAGTCAGCGGCTGAAGGGAAGCTGGCCCCACCGCAGCCAGGTCACGATGGCGGCCGCGAGGAAGACCACGAAGGCCATCATGAACAGTGAGCCATCGCCCGGATAGGCGACCCCGATCTTGAACAGGTGGGTGCCGATCGCTCCCCCCATGAGTCCCAGGGCCAGCAAGCCTCCCCAGGCGGCGGTGACCGGGCGGATCAGCAGCAGGACCGCAATGACCTCGAAGGCGCCGACGACGTAGCGCCCGAACGGCTCGGCCCCGAGGGTTTCAAACAGGGCCACCGAGTCGGGCGCCCCGGACAGTTTCATGAACCCGGCCATGGCCAGAATGACAAGCGCTGCGAGCTGGGCTACCCAGGAAACGATAGTTGCGGGCTTGCTGAGGGTACTCATCCGGGACTCCTTGACTAGAGTGGAATGAGGTCAGGCCGCCTGACACTCAACAGGCCAACGCCGATGACCGGCGGCAGGTTCCGGCCGGTCATCAGCCCTGATCAGGTCGTGATGGGTGCCGCAACATCCGCCTGGCCTGCCGGTGCTTGCCATAAAGGTACTTCAGCCCGGCCCAGCTGGTGGGCCTGACACCCCGGTCGCGATGCATCGCGCCCATCTCGAAGGCGAGGCGCCACTGCGCCAGCAGGACGTCCCACGCCCTCCACAGTGAGTTGGCTGGGTCGTAGATGCTGGTGGCCTCGGAGCTCACCCCGTTCAACTCCAGCACCCGGAACTCTCCCGCCTGCAGGGCCTCCTCGCTGGGGGCCCGGACATCGTAGCGCCCGAACGAGAACCCGGGTGCGGCCTGGCTCAGTGCGTCGACGGCTGATTCCAGCGCTGGGGTCAGCAGCCGCCCGCCGTCGAGGAACAGGCTTCCCTGGCTGTGGGTGCCCAGCCGAGTGAGGGCAACCCGCTCTCCCGCCGGGATCACCTCGTCCAGCCGATCGATATGAGCCGCCAGAAACAGCCGCGCCGAACAGACCGCCCGGTCGTCCGCGAGAATCAACCGCTCCAACGTAGAGGTCCCATCGCCGACCACCTCCGGGAAGCGCTTGTCGGTGATGGCAAAGACTGTCCCCCGATTCGAGTCCGGAAACCGGTAGTAGAAGATCCCGAATTCCCGGCCGGTCAGATGCTCCTGGACCATGACCGTCGCATCGGTCTGCCGGAGCAGGGTTTCGACCTCCTCCAAGGAGCCGGGGAAATGGACTCCGCGTCCCCGTTCTCCGACGTCGGGTTTGAGGACCACCGGGAACTTGAGCTGGTTGGTCGCCATGAATTCCTCGACCAACGCCAGACGGTCATTCACGGAAACCGAGCCCGGCAAGCGGGAGTAGGCCGCCAGCCGGTGGTCCTGATCCACGAACAGATCCAGGATCTCCGACTTCGACTCTCCCAGGAGCCCACCGCCTGGAATGCCCGGGTTGGCGGCGGTGAAGAGCCGGAGCGAACGGTGCCGCAGGGCCTGCCAGCAGATCCCGGCGATGATCGGCAGGTAGAACAGCCGGAGCGGCCAGAACTCCCACCGGGTCACCCGGCGCCACCGGCTCAGGAGAAGGCGGCGGCCCCGCCAGGTGAGCAGCCCCATCGTCAGCCGGATCAGAAGGAAGAGCAGCACCAGGCCGACGACGAAGACCGGCCCCGCCACGGCGCGATGACCGGCCACCCAATCGGTCAGCTGGGCGCCGACCAGCGCCGAGACGCCCACGAGGAGCGGGGTCCACAGCGTGGCAGCGATCAGGAACGCCACCGTAAAGGCCGGGAGACTGGTGCGCAGGACCCCGGCGGCAACGTACGTCGGCAGTCGGGTCCCGGGCATGAACCGGGTGGCGATCACCAGGCGGAGCCCCTGGCGGGCGAACCACCGGGAACTGCGAATCACGTCCTCCTCGCTCACCAGCCATCGGAGCGGCGGGTACCGGAGGGCCGGGCGTCCAAAGATCCGCCCGGTCAGGAACAGCAGGAGGTCGCCGATCGCGATCCCGATGAGGCAGGCCGCGGTGGCCGGGAGGAAGCCGAGGGTGCCCCGGCTCACCAGCAGCCCGGCGGCGATGCAGGCCAGGTCCTCGCTGACCAGGGTGGCGGCCGCGAGCAGCACCAGCACGATGGCCAGAGAGAACCCGGCCGGTCGAGGCAGCTGGGCCGGGTCCAGCGGCTGGGCGGCGGCGGCGATTCGCTCGGGCTCGGCGGTGGACCGGAGTCGGACGCTGTCGTTGGCGACCCGGGACAGAAAGGTCTCGATGGTATCGGCCACCATCGAGGCCTGAGTGAAGACCATGAAGTGGCCGCCGGCCAGCAGACGGACCTCGCTCTGAGGCACGATCCGGCCGTGTTCCCGGGCGATCGGCGGGGGAACCAGCCCGTCCCGCTCGCCCTGCACGATCAGGGTCGGCCCGCTCCACCGGGTGAGGGCGCCCCGGAGTGGACGCTGGTCGGTGTCGTAGAAGTTCCTGGCATACGGCAGCCCGAGCATCGCGTCGTCCAGCCAACCGAAGTGCGGTGTCAGCTCTGTCACAGCCCAGAGTCCCGCCAGCTGGAGGCCATGGATGGAGTGATTCAGCCAGTAGTCGCCCAGCAGTTCGTACTCCTGCACTCCAATCGAGGAGACCAGGGTAAGCGAGGCGACTCGCGAGGGCACCCGGTCGGCGAGCTCGATCGCAACTCCGCCGCCCATGCTGTATCCCACCAGGTGGACCGTCGAGATCCTCAGGCTGTCGAGCAGCTGGACGAGGTATTCCGCGTGGGCCGCAATCGAGTAGTCGGGGATCTTCACGGTCGAGCCCCCGAACCCCGGCAGGTCCGGCGCCAGCACCCGGTGGAATGTGGCCAGTGCCGCGGCCAGGGGACCGACCTGCCGATGGTCGCCCGGGCTCCCGTGCAGTACCAGGGCAGGAGGGGACACGCCCTCGGGATTCAGGTCGAGGAAGGCGATCCTCACCGACGGCGAGCCCGGGGTGACGGGAACCTGTCGGGTCTGGATCAGCCGGAGGTCGCCCGCCGGCGGTGCCGGCGACTGGGTCAGTCGAACCAGGTGAGAGGCGGCCAGGGCGAGGAGGTATGCCGCTCCCAGCAGGCGCACGAGTCGCCTGCCGGTCATCGCGATGGCCGCCTCCTTGGCAGGGAGAGCTCGATCGTCTCGGAGATTTCGCAGGGAGGCCCGGGGGTGTGGCGCAGCCGGACGCCAAGGGCATTCACCGAGATCCGGCTATAGCTCACGGTGCTGGCATCGGGGCGATGCATGCAGACGGACAGGGCGCCACGGGCCGGCCGGTGGCTGCGATGAACTGCCTCGAACTCCTCGGGGCTCCCTGCCGACCGAAACAGTTCCCCTCGCGCGGCTTCCGCTCCCGGCTGATCGTAGCCGGAGCTGGTGGCCACCAGCCCGTGGGCCGCCACGCCCTGTCGGCACAGTTGGGCACCGTCCCATTCCCAGGTGGTCGGGTCGGCGTCAGGTTGAAAGGTGGCGAGCACGAAGGGTCGGAAGCGCCCGAGTCGCGCGGGGCTCAGGATCGACTCGAGGTCCCGGTCGGGGCGGAGGCCGAGCAGAGAGAGGACCAGGGCCCCGCGCGAGGTGAAATCGGAGGGGTCGTCCCGCGGAGCCTCCTTCAGCCGATTCAGGAGGCCGAAGGCCCGGCCCCAGTCGTTGATCCCGATCCAGGTGCCGAGGTGGTCGCTGTCCACCGGGGCGATCCATCGGAGGTTCGGCCCGCCGCCAATTTCAGGTGGCAGTTCAGGTCCCCGGGTGACCAGTTCATCCCGGTTGAAGAACACTTCGTAGCCATCGGTCCGGCCCAGCCAGCTCACGGTGCACATTCAGCGGGCCGCCGCCTTGTGCGCTTCGGTGGAGGGCGCCACGCCGAGCCGGGGGTCACCGTCGGTGCCCTGGCGTTGCAGCAGCAGGCGGATCACCGCGAAATGATGCACGGTGTGACTGAGGAGGAAGAGCAGTTCTCGCCCGAGGGAGGACTGGAAGCCGCTCAGGTCTGTCTGGTCCGGGGTCGCGGCGTGCCGGGCCAGCAGCGGTCGGTTCAGCGAGGTCGGGTCCATGGTGGCCAGCCTTGCCGTCAGTTCCCTGGTCCGCTGCGCGGCGGCGGGCAAGCCTTCCTCCAGCACCTTTTCCCGGGGCCGGGTATCGTAGTCCACCCGCCCGGCGTCCACCCCCGCCAACAGGCACCCGTAGTGTTCCAGGATATGGCGATACTGCGCTCCGATCGAACTCTGGCCGTCCCAGGTCGCGCGGTAGCTGTCCTCGGTCAGCTGATCCAGCAGGCGCAATCCCTGTTCGAGCAGGGCGAGGTTCCCGGCGAGGGCGGGGGGCGTCGGGCTGGTCATGCGAGGTGCTCCGAGGTCGGGATGGGGATGAAGTTGCGCATCAGTTGTTCCCGCAGTGCCAGGGCGAGAGGCCGCCGATCGTTACCGGTGACCGGCGTCGGGTGGAACGACAGGACTGCCCGTGGCCGTCTGGCTGCCAGCAGTTGCGTCAGATGGGGGGCGAACTCCATGTCGCCCCACCAGCAGATCGCCAGGTCGGCCGGGCGGCGCGGGTCGCCGCTCAGGTAGCTGACCGTCGCGGTGTGCACCGGGAAGCTCCGGGTGGCGGCCCAGTGGAGCAGCGCCGGCCGCAACGGATGGACCCGGTCGCCCCGCGAACTGGTGCCCTCGGGGAACAGCACGACCCCGGCCCCTCGGGTAATGGCTCGATCGATTTCCTCGAGCACCCGGATCGCGTCCCGCTTCGAATCGCGGTTGATGAACAGGGTACCGGTGATCCGGGCCAGGTGGCCCAGCACGGGCCAGCTGCCGAGTTCGGCCTTGGAGATGAAGGTGGCCCCCAACTGGGATCCGAAGACCAGCACGTCGACGTAGCTGAGATGGTTGGCCACCATGAAGAACGGCTTGGCTGGGGCGACCCCCCGGACCTCCACGGCGAAACCCAGCGCTCGAAGCAGGCCCCGGGTCCAGGTGCGCTGAATCCAGTTGTTCCACGCCTGATGGCGCCGGGCGCTGCCCAGTGTCACCAGCGCTCCCGGCAACCAGAGGGTGTAACTGACCAGGGTCCACAGCACCACCAGGCTCAGCCGCCAGACCTGGCGCGCCCGGTCGGACAGAGTGAACGCCTCCGTCCTCACCGGAAGAAGCTCCGCACAGTGCGGACGGAAAGGGTCTTCACGTCGAGCAGCACCAGGAAGTCGATCGTCTGGAACAGCCGGTCGATGGCCGGCGGGCCGCAGACCTTGGCTCCCAGGTCCAGGTAGCTCTGAAAGAGAGCGGGGACATGGGGCGCCGGAAGCGGGGTTCCGTTGGCTTCGCACCGGGTGGAGGCCAGTGGATCGATCCTGACCTCCGGGTGAAGGTGACCCTGCTGCTCCAGGTGCCGCAGGGTGGCAACCCCGAGCGCCTGGTCCTGGCTGGTCAGCGAGCAGCAGCCGAACAGGGCGCTCTTCCGATTCCAGCTCAGGTAGTTCGCCAGGCCTCTCCACAGCAGGTGCAGGACCCGGCCATTGCGGTGGTCCCGCGCCACGCAGGCACGCCCGACCTCGACCGACCGGGCGAGCAACTCAGGTGGAAATCCTGTCAGCTCGAACTCGCCGGCGGTGTAGAAGCCCCCCAGTGCCCTCGCCATCTCGGCGGTCTGCAGACGGTAGGTCCCGACCACCCTCCCGTCCTCCCGATCGGTGATCATCAGATGATGAAACCGGTGGTCGAGCTCGTCTTCGTCCCGTCCGGTGGCGTGGGAGGCGGCGAGTCCTTCGTCCAGTTCGAGGTTGAAGACCTGATACCGCAGCCGGAGGATCTCCTCCAGGGTCTTCCGGTCGCGGGCGAAACCGACCCGATACCGGCCGGCCTCGACCGACGAATCCGGGAGCTGCTCCAGCGCCACGGGATAACCGGAGGGCATCAGCGGACCCGTCCCGCAGTGACCCGGATGACCGGCCAGCCTCCGACCGATTCGCCCTGGCCGATCACCCGGACCGGCTCCCCGACCGGCAGCACCGCGCTCGGAGTCCACCGGGTGCCGTCGGGATTGGCGAGCAGGGCGACCTGATCCTGCCCGCCGGCCCCCGACCATGCCAGCAGCGGAGGCACCCCGCCGCGCTTCTGCGGGTTCCAGTGGACCGCTCGGTAGCTGGCGCTCATGGGACCAGCGGGGCCAACGCGGCTGGGTCGGCTGGTGGATGAGGGCGTACGGCGGGGAGTATCGCGGCCAGGGCGGCGATCACCAGGACCACGAGCACCAGGTGGAGGCGGCGCAGGCGACGGGTCACCCGGACCTCCGTCGGCGACGCGCCACGAGCAGGACCAGCACGGGCCAGAGCAGGACCATGCCCGGCAGGGTGACCAGGCGGAACCCGAGGCCCGCTCCGATGGTGGCAGGGTCGAGCCGAGCCATCCACCGAGTCTGCCCGGGGATGAGCAGCACCAGCCCCAACCCCAGGTACCCCAGGATCAGGGTTTGGACAATCTCGGCGACTGGCTCTGACATGCGGGACTCCGGCCGGGCAAGGTCATCTACTATAATGCAGGTCCAGCAGTTCGGTTCCCGGATCCGGTGGGAACCGGGCGCGGCCCCCGCGGCGTTTGCACTCATGATGATTGCTCCCCCCCCGGAACTGCAACGCCCGACTGCACCCTGGCTTCGCGCGGTTGCGCCGGGTCCCTGGACGGCGCTAAGCTCCCCCCGCCGAGGGCCGGTGATCCACACCGGCCCGCATCACCGGTCCTGGCCGCAGCCGAGGGGACACCGCATGACGAAGGGCAGCGGGGCCGAGGCTCATCCCACCGAGTTCGAGGCTCTGCTCGTGCCGGTGCTGGACCCTGCCTACCGGACAGCCCTCCGCCTGACGGGGAATCCGTCTGACGCGGAGGATCTGGTGCAGGATGCCTCGTTCCTGGCGCTGCGAGGATTCGAGTCGTTCCGGGCGGGCAGCAACTTCAAGGCGTGGTTCTTCCGGATCGTCTTCAATCGGTTCTACAGCTCATACCGCAGTCGCCGCCGCCGGGGTGTGGCGGTGGACCTGGGGGAGGTTCCCGAGGTCGCGGTGTCCGATGCCGCCACTCGCCTGGGCCTCGTGCAGGAACCGGACCCGGCCACCGCGCTGTTGAGCCGACTGGACGTGGACCAGGTCACCCAGGCTCTGGATGCGCTGCCCGACGACTACCGGTCGGTGGCCACCCTCTATTTCACCCAGGAGTTCTCCTACCAGGAGATCGCCGAGGTGCTCGAGATTCCCGTCGGCACGGTCCGATCCCGGCTGCACCGGGCCCGGCGGGCGCTGCAGGTCGATCTGCTCGAAGTGGCCCGGGAGCGAGGGATTGTCGGATGACGAGACCGCACTCCTTCAGCTGCAAGGAAGCCTTCGCCCGGCTGGCCGACTTCGTCGATCGCGAGTTGTCCCCGGACGAGATGGCGCTGGTCAAGCAGCATCTCAATGACTGCGCCGGCTGTGCCCGGGAGTTTCGTTTCGAGGAAGGGATGTTGCAGTGCATCCGGGAGCGCCTGACCCGGGTTGCCGTCCCTCCGGACCTCACCCGCCGGATCCTGGGTGCCCTGGCTTCGGCTGAGGATCCGCCCGCCCCCTGACCCGTATTACCGGAGGAACCCCCGTGTCCATCCGCCGAATGCTCCTGCTCTCCGGCCTGGCGCTCTGCGCCGGCGGGTCCGTGGTTACCGCCCAATCCCTGGCCGAACGCACCAAGGCCATGGAACGGCGCGACGGCTTTGTGCCGATGTTCTGGGACGCCGGTGCGGGGAAGCTCTACCTGGAATTGCCCGCTCCCGGGACCGAACTGATCTACGTCGTGGGATTGGGGGCCGGGATCGGCTCCAATGACATCGGGCTCGACCGAGCCCAGCTCGGCGGCGAGCGGGTGGTCCGGTTTGACAGGGTCGGGCCCAAGCTGCTGATGGTGGAGCCGAATCAGCGCTACCGGGCCGACAGCGACAACCAGATGGAGCGCCGGGCCGTGGAGGAGTCCTTTGCCTCGTCGGTCATCTGGGGGTTCAAGATCGAGGCGGAGGAGAACGGGCGGCTGCTGGTGGACGCCACCGACTTCGTCCTCCGGGACGCCCACGGTGTCATCGGGTCGCTCCAGCGGTCGCGCCAGGGGAGCTACCGGCTGGATCCGGCCCGCAGTGCGGTCTATCTGCCGCGGACCAAGGGGTTTCCCCGCAACAGCGAGATCGAAGTCACCCTGACCTTTGCCGGTGAGAATCCCGGTGGCTGGGTTCGGGACGTGGTCCCCAGTCCGGAGGCCATCACGGTTCGCCAGCACCACTCCTTCATTGCCCTGCCCGATCCGGGCTATGTGCCCCGGGCCACGGACCCGAGGGCCGGGTTCTTCGGGATCAGCTACGCCGACTACGCCACCCCGATCTCCGAGCCACTGCAAAGGCAGTTCATCGCCCGTCACCGGCTGGAAAAGCGCAACCCGTCGGCGGCCATCAGCGACCCGGTCAAGCCGATCGTGTATTACCTCGACCCCGGCGTGCCGGAGCCGGTTCGCTCCGCTCTGCTCGACGGGGCCCGGTGGTGGAATCAGGCCTTCGAGGCGGCAGGCTATCGCAACGCCTTCCAGATCGAGATCCTGCCCGACTCGGTGGATCCGATGGACGTGCGCTACAGCACGATCACCTGGATCCACCGGTCCACTCGGGGCTGGAGCTACGGATCCTCGATCACCGACCCTCGGACCGGTGAGATCCTCAAAGGCCACGTCTCGCTCGGATCGCTTCGAGTCCGGCAGGACATCCTGATCGCCGAGGGGCTGCTGTCGCCGTTCACTGGAAACGAGCGCGCCTCGGCCGATGCGGAGGCCATGGCCCTGGCCCGGATCCGCCAGCTCTCGGCCCATGAGGTGGGCCATACCCTCGGGATCGGCCACAACTACATCGCCTCGACTCAGGGGCGGTCGTCGGTCATGGACTACCCGGCGCCCCTGGTGACCCTGGCGGCGGACGGTCGGGTCGATCTGACCCGGTCCTATGCCGTGGGGATCGGCGACTGGGACAAGGTCGCGGTGACCTGGGGCTACCAGGATTTCCCGGAGGGCACCGATGAGCCCGCGGCACTGGAGCGGATCCTGAGCGAGTCCCGGGCTCGGGGCCTGACCTTCCTGACCGATCAGGATGCCCGGCCTACCGGCAGCGCCCATCCGGAAACCCATCTCTGGGACAACGGCACCGATGCGGCGACGGAACTGGACCGGGTCATGCAGGTGCGAGCCCGGGCGATGAGCCTGTTCGGGGAGACGGCCATCCGGACCGGGCAGCCGCTGGCCCTGATGGAAGAAGCCTTCGTGCCGCTCTACCTCCATCACCGCTACCAGGTGGAGGCGGCGGTCAAGCTGGTGGCCGGTACCTGGTACAGCTACGCGATGCGGGGCGACGGGCAGCTGCCGCTGAGGGCGGTTCCCACGGCCGATCAGATCCGCGCGCTGGAGTCGGTTCTGGCCACGATCACCCCCGCGGCGCTCGCGATACCTTCCGCCGTGCTCCGGACCCTGCCACCGCGCCCCGCCGGCTTCCAGCGCCACCGGGAGCTCTTCGATCGGGAAACCGGGCTGGTGTTTGATGCGATCACCCCGGCGGCGGGCGCGGCGGATCTGGTCGTCGGCCTGCTGCTGGACCCCGAACGCGCGGCCCGGCTGGTGCAGCAGCAAGCCCTCGATCCGTCGTTGCCGGGTCTGGGTCAGGTGCTTCGCCGGCTGATCGGACAGACCTTTGGTGCCACCCCGGCGGACAGCTATCACGCCGAGCTCGCGCGCACGGTGCAGCGGGTGGTGGTGGATCAACTCACCCGCCTGGCGTCGGAGGCGGGGCAGCCCCAGGTGCGGGCCATTGCCGGATTCGAGCTCACGCGGTTGCAGGCACAGTTGCAGGCCGCGACCGGCGGCACCACCGCGGCCCAGGCGCAGCGACTGCAACTGGCCAGCGACATCACCCGCTTCCTCGACCGACCATATGATCCGACCCGCACCTCGCGACCCGCCGCGAATCCCCCCGGGAGCCCGATCGGGAGTGGTGAGCGCCCTCTTCCCCCGAAGCCACGATGATTCATTTTTCCCAAGCCCTGCGAGGCGTCTCGATGACCGCTGCCCTGCTCGCCTTCACCACTGCCCGGCTGGAATCGCAGCCGGCGCCGTTGGTCCCCACCCCGCGCCCGGTCGACGTGGCCACCATTGATGGCATCATGGCCGCGGTCTACGATGTCATTTCCGGGGCGGCTGGGGTCACCCGCGACTGGGATCGGATGCGGTCCCTCTTCCTGCCGGGTGCCCGGCTGATTCCCACCGGCAAGACGGCCGAGGGCCAGGCCCGGAGTCGGGTCTGGAGTCTCGAGGAGTACATCACCAATGCCGGTCCTTCCCTGGAGCGCGGGGGATTCTTCGAGCGCGAACTCGGCCGGGTGACCGAACAGTACGGCAGTGTGGTCCATCTGTTCAGCTCCTACGAGTCCAAGCGGACCGCGGCCGATGCCACCCCGTTTGCCCGCGGCGTGAACAGCTTTCAGCTCTGGAATGACGGACAGCGCTGGTGGGTGGTGACGATCTTCTGGGAAGGGGAGACTCCGGCGAATCCGATCCCGGACAAGTACCTCAAGCGTCCCTGAGTCGGGTGCCGTCCGAGCCCTTGACAGGAACCGCCGCGGGGCCCGCTTTCGAGCGGGCTCTGGCGCATCGGGGCTTTCTCCTCCTGGACGGAGGTCTGGCCACCGAGATGGAAGCGCACGGCGCCGATCTGAATCATCCCCTCTGGTCCGCCCGGATGCTGGTGGATGATCCTGGCACCATCAGTCGGGTCCACGACAGCTACCTCGCAGCGGGGGCCGACCTGATCACCACTGCGAGCTACCAGCTCTCCGCCGACGGCCTGGTTCGAGCGGGGATGAATCCCGGTGATCTGACGGCGATGGTTGCCCGGAGCACCGGGCTGGCCCGGGATGCGGTCGCCCGGTTCCAGGAAGCGAACGCCAGGGAACCGTCGCCACTGGTGGTGGCGTCGGTCGGGCCCTACGGCGCCAGCCTCTCCAACGGGGCGGAATACCACGGGGCCTATCCGATCGACCGCGGCGGACTCCGGAACTGGCATCGGGATCGATTGGCGTTCATCATCACGACCGCACCCGACCTGCTGGCCATCGAGACGGTGCCCTCCTCGGCGGAGGCCATGGCGATTGTCGACTTGCTGGAGGAGAACCCCACAATCCCTGCCTGGCTGTCGTTCAGCTGTCGCGACGACCGGCACACCGGGAGCGGCGAGCCGATCGAGAAAGTGGCGCGGGCGGTCGCCGACTCGCCCCAGGTGGTGGCTATCGGGGTCAACTGCACGGCACCCCGGCACGTCGCGTCCCTCCTCCGCCGGCTTGGTACCGTGACCGACAAGCCACTGGTGGCGTATCCCAACAGTGGCGAGCGGTACAGCGACCACGCCTGGTACGGAGGAGCGGAGGACCGGTGGGACGAATGGCCCGTCACCTGGTACCAGGCCGGGGCACGGCTCATCGGAGGCTGCTGCCGGACCACCCCGGACACCATTCGGCAGATCGGCAGGGCATTAGCTTCCATCTGATTCATGGCTACCCCCACTTACGACGTCATTGTCGCCGGCCTGGGCGCGATGGGCAGCGCCACCGCCTGGCAACTGTCCCGCCGCGGCCTCCGGGTGCTCGGGATCGACCGGTTCCACCCGCCCCACGCGATGGGGAGTTCCACCGGCGAGACCCGGATCATCCGCGAGGCGTACTTCGAGAGCCCGTTCTACGTGCCGATGGTGCGCCGGGCCTACCACCTGTGGACCGCCCTGGAAGTGGCGACCGGCGAGAAGCTGCTCACCCGGACCGGGGGCCTGTCGGTCGGCCCCCGGGACGGGCCGCTGGTCTCCGGGGCGATCGCCAGCGCCGAACTCCACGGGGTGCCCTTCGAGGTTCTCGACCCGGCATCGATTCGGGATCGGTTTCCCTTGCAACCCCACGACGAGCTGACCGGTGTCTGGGATCCCGGTGCCGGGGTCCTGCGACCGGAGGATTGCATCAGGACCCTCCTGTCCCAGGCCGCCCACTTCGGGGCCGCCCTCCGGTACGACGAGCCGCTATGGCGATGGGAGGCCACTCCAGACGAGGTCGTGGTGACCACCGGGTCGGGGCGCTACACCGCCGCCCGGCTGGTGCTGGCGAGCGGGGCCTGGATGGGCCAGCTGCAGGAGGGGGCTCAGGTTCCGCTCACCGTGGCCCGCCAGATCATGCTATGGCTGACGGCACGGCGTCCGGAGCGGTTCGCGCCCGACCGGTGTCCGATCTGGCTCTGGGAAACCGGTGAGGGACCGGTATACTACGGGTTCCCGGATATGGGGACCGGGCCGAAGGTGGCGCAACATCATGGCGGGCAGGTGGTGGACCCTGACATGGTGAATCGGGAGGTGGATGACCGGGAGGCCGACGGGATCCTCCGGTTCCTGGCCGGTGCCGTTCCCGATCTGACCAGCCCGGTGCGCCAGGCCAAGGTCTGTCTCTACAGCAACACGCCGGATGAGCATTTCGTTCTGGACCGCCATCCGGCCCACCCATCGGTGATCGTGGCGAGTCCGTGCTCGGGACACGGATTCAAGTTCGCCCCGACCATCGGGGAGATCCTGGCCGACCTGGTCGTGGATCAGGCGCCGAGTTTCGACCTGACGCCGTTCCGGCTGGATCGATTCGGGACGAGCCGTTCTCCAACGCTGGCTGATGGAGGTGAAGGGTGAAGACGTCTCTGGCGCTCCTGCTGACCTTCGGGCTTGTCGCACCGCTCCGCGGCCAGGGCCCCGTCAAAGTGCTGATCGCGGTGGACATGGAGGGGATCACCGGGGTCGTGACCGCGGACCAGCTCGGCCCGTCCGGGTTCGAGTATGCCCGGTTCCGGGAGTTCATGACGGCCGAGGCCCTGGCTGCCGTGGCGGGGGCGCGGGCTGGTGGGGCCACCGAATTCGTGGTGGTCGATTCCCACGGCAACGGACTCAATCTGCTGATCGATCGCTTCCCCGACGATGTCCGGATCATCCGCTCCTGGCCTCGACCCCTCGGGATGGTGGAGGGGCTGGACAGCTCCGTCGCGGCCGTGGTGTTTATCGGGTTTCACAGCGGGACCACCAATCCGGTCGGGGTCCGGGCCCACACCATGTCGAGCGCCAACTATGCCGGCCTGACCCTGAACGGGCAGCAGGTGTCGGAGTCGATGTGGGCGGCGGCGATCGCGGGTCACTTCGGAGTTCCGGTGGTGGCCATCTCCGGTGACAACGCCGCTACCGCCGAGCTCGCGGCGGTCATGCCCGGGATCGAGGTCGCGGTGGTCAAACAGGCCATCAGCTTTCACAGTGCCCGGACCCTGACGCCGGCGGCAGGCCAGCAACTGATCCGGGAGCGGGTCGAAGCCGGGGTGCGGAAGAGGCGCTCCATCCGACCGACATCTCCGGGGGCCCCGGTCCGGGTGACCCTGACCTTCAAGAGCTACACGCCGGGGGAGATCCTGTCCTACCTCCCCTACTTCGAACGGCGGGACGCCCACACGGTGGCGTTTGCCGCCCGCGACATGGTTGAGGCGTCGAGAGTGCTCGAGTTCATCGGCGGATACCACGCCGGCCTGACCCCATGAGCGGGATGACGGGGCCGCGAGTCACCGGCGCGAGTGGCACCCCGTGGGAGCCGATCGTGGGCTACTCCCGAGTAGTGCGCCAGGGGCCCATGGTGTGGGTCTCCGGGACCACTGCCACGGACAGTGACGGGGTGGTGGTCGGCGTCGGGGATCCCTATGCCCAGACCGTCCAGACGATCCGGAACATCGAGCGCGCCCTGCAGCAGGTCGGGGCCACGCTGGCCGACGTGGTTCGAACCCGGATGTATGTGACCGACATTTCCCGGTGGGAGGCGGTGGGTCGGGCCCACGGAGAGTTCTTCGCGGAGCTCCGGCCCGCGACCTCGATGGTGGAGGTGAGTCGATTGATTGCCCCAGAGATGCTGGTGGAGATCGAGGCCGACGCGGTGGTCACCGAGGGAGCGGGCTGAGAGATGCCGCGTCGGGCAGTCGCCGTGATCGGCACCGGCACCATCGGCCGTTCGTGGATCCGGGTGTTCACCCGGGGAGGCTATCCCACCAGGACATGGGATCCTGATCCCGAACAGCAGGAGCGGGCCTGGACCTGGCTCAAGGCCGATCTCAAGACGACCCGGAAACGGCAAGGTCTCCGCAAGGCGGTCGCCCGGAGCCAGCGCGAACTGGTCACCCGGTGCACCACCCTCGAGGAAGCCCTCGACGGCGTGGCGTATGTTCAGGAGAGTGCCCCGGAAGACCTGGGGCTGAAACAGCGGCTCTTTCAGGACCTCGACGCCCACTCCGATCCGGGGACCATTCTGGCGACCAGCTCCTCCAGTTTCGGGCTCGATCAACTGGCCGGCGGACTCGGCGGCCGCCACCGCTGCATCATCGCGCACCCGCTCAACGATCCGCACACGCTCCCGCCGGTTGAAGTGCACTGGGACGAGCAGACCAACCCGGCGGTGGTCCGTCGCACCACTCGCTTCCTGTTGCAGGTGGGGCAACAGCCGCTCCCGGTCAGGAAGCACCGGCCGGGACTGGTGATGGAGCGACTCGAGGCGGCCGTGCTTCGGGAGGCCATCTACCTGTTGCGAGAGGAGGTGGCAGACATCGAAACCGTGGAGGCGGCGCTCCATCTGGGCCTTGGTCTCAACTGGGCCACCCAGGGTCCCCTGCGTGCGCTGGCGCTCAAGGCCGACGGGGGCCTGCCCGAGCATCTGACCCGCTACGCCGCCGTCTATCAGCGGATCTGGGCCGACCTGGGGACCGATGTCCAACTCACGCCGGAACTGATCGACCGACTGGCCCGACAGGTCGGGCCGACCCAGGGCGGAGTCGAACCGCAGGAGTACCGGGCCTGGCGAGACGACCTGGTAGAGCGCATTCAACGGACCAAGACCACTCATCAGCTCGGCGCGGAAGACGGGGCGGGATGACGGCCACCCTGCGGCAGCTGCTGCACGGGACGATCGACTATGCCGGCCTGTTCCCGCCCACGGCGCTGTCGCTGGAGGCCGCCGCGCGGGCCTACGCCGAGTACCGCACCGGTCCGGATGCCTGGGCTCTCGGGCGGTTCATGCTTGCCACTCGACATCTCCAGCCGCTCGCCGGTCTGCTCCCCCAACTCGATGCCACCCCTCCGTGGCCGCTGGGCCTGACTCTGGGGAGCCTTCCGCTGGACGACCTCGAGCTTGCTGCGGCCTTCAAGCATGGCGCGGGTGCGCCCTTGGCCCGGGTAACGGGCGTGGAGGGGCGTGCTGGCACTCCGGACGAGGCACGGGCGCTGCTGGCGGCGGCCCCTCCGGAATGGGACCGATTCGTCGAATTGCCGCTCGATCAGGATCTCGCACCGTTCATCGCGATCCTGGTGGAGCACCGGGCGGGCGCCAAGTTCCGGACCGGTGGGGTGACCGCCGAGGGGTTTCCGACCAGCGAAGCGCTGCTGAACGGCCTCACGGCGGTTGTCGGGGCGGGCATCCCGTTCAAGTGTACCGCGGGGCTCCACCACCCCGTCCGGGGCCGCTACCCTCTGACCTACCAGCCCGACGGTCCGAGCGGGATGATGTACGGGTATCTCAACGTGTTCTTGACCGCGGCCCTGCTGGCGGCCGGCCACCCGGTCGCGAAGGTCCGGCCGGTCCTCCTGGAAGAGGATCCCGCCGCGTTTCGCGCGGACCAGGAGGTGCTGGGCTGGCGCGACCTGCTGCTCGACCGGAACCAACTCGCCGAGTTTCGGCGGGGCGGGCTCCAGGGGTTCGGATCGTGCTCCTTCCGGGAGCCGGTCGATGAGTTGCTCTCCATCTCTCCCGTGACCAATGCCCACTGACCTGACGCACGACCCCGGGCTGCAATCCTGGGTTCCGGGTGCCAATGCGCCCGAGACGGACTTCCCGGTGCAGAACCTCCCGTACGGGGTGTTCCGGCGGGCATCGGGGGACCGACCAGCCCTGGGCGTCGCGATCGGAAATCACCTGCTGGATCTTCGGGGCGTGGCCCGGGCGGGGCTCCTGGGGTCGCTCTCCACCGACCTGACCTCGACGTGCCAGGCGGAGATTCTCAATCCGCTGCTCGCGCTGGGGGTCCCCTCGTGGCGGGCACTCCGGCTGGCGCTGAGCGGCCTGCTGCGGGAGGGCCCGGCCGCCCGGCCCGAGGCGAGCCTGCTTCCAGCGCTCGAGGAAGTGGAACTGCTGCTGCCGATGTCGATCGGGGACTACTCCGATTTCTACGCCTCGGTTCACCACGCCACCAACGTGGGATCGATGTTCCGGCCCGACAACCCGTTGCTGCCGAACTATCGGCACGTCCCGATCGGGTATCACGGGCGCGCATCGTCCGTGGTCGTGAGCGGTACGCCGGTCAACCGGCCATCGGGTCAACTCAAGGATGCCAGTGCCGAGGCTCCGAGCTTTGGCCCGAGCCGGATGCTCGACTACGAGTGCGAGGTCGGGTTTGTGGTGGGCCCGGGAAACCCGATGGGCAATCCGATCCCGATTGCCGAGGCCGGCAGCCAGCTCTTCGGCTTCTGCCTGGTGAACGACTGGTCGGCGCGTGACATCCAGGCGTGGGAGTACCAGCCGCTGGGGCCATTCCTGTCCAAGAGCTTCCACACCACGATTTCTCCGTGGATCGTCAGTTCGCTGGCGCTGGAGCCGTTCCGGGTTCCAGCCATGGTGCGGTCGGCCGACGACCCATCGCCGCTCCCCTATCTGCTCGATGGCGGGGACCAGCGACGCGGCGGACTGGGCCTCGACCTTCAGGTCGGGTTGCAGTCGCTCGCCATGCGGGATGCCGGACTGCCCCCGATGCGGCTCAGCCGGGCGAGTTTTGCCGACATGTACTGGACGCCGGCCCAGATGCTGGCGCACCACGCCAGCAACGGATGCAACCTCCGCCCGGGCGACCTGCTCGCCAGTGGCACCGTTTCGGGATCGACGGAGGATGCCCGCGGGTGTCTGCTGGAGCTGACGTGGCGCGGCACCAAACCCATCGCCCTGCCCTCGGGGGAAACCCGTCGCTTCCTGGAAGATGGAGATGAGGTCGTGATCACCGGGCGGTGCGCTCGGGACGGCGCCCGGTCGCTGGGATTCGGACCGTGCCGGGGACGGGTGACGGAATGAGGCTCGACGACAGGCACCGGGAGTACACCAGGGCAGTGCTCGACGAGCACACCGTCGCCTACGACCCGTTCACTCAGTGCACCGAGTGGGTCGACGCCGCGCAGCGGGCGATGCCCGAGGCGTTCAACGTCATGACCCTGGCCACGGTCGGCGCTGATGGGGTTCCGGACGCCCGGACGGTCCTGCTCAAATCTCTGGATCCGAACGGCCTGGTCTTCTTCACCGACTATCGGAGCGCCAAAGCGCAACAGCTGGCGACCAACCCGATCGCCTGCCTGCTCTTCTTCTGGGGTGCCCTGGAACGGCAGATCCGGGTGACCGGGCCGGTCGAGCGGATTCCAGCCGAGGATTCCGCGAACTACTTCGCGAGCCGGCCCCGGGGAAGCCAACTGGGCGCCTGGGCCTCGCATCAGAGCGCGGTGCTCCCGGGAGGACGGCCCGAACTCGAAGCGGCGCTGCGCGCGGTGGAGGACCGGATCGGAGACGACCCGGTGCCCCTGCCGCCCCACTGGGGTGGGTACCTGCTCCGGCCGGACTGCTTCGAGTTCTGGCAGGGGCGGGAGAACCGACTCCACGACCGGATCCGCTATCGCCGCGACCAAGGTCGCTGGATCATTGACCGACTGAGCCCCTGAGATGTTCGGCCATGCGGGTTCCCGAACAGACTGACGCCTTCCGGGCTCGCTTCCTCCGGGCCCTCGACCAACTCGGGCTCGCGTCCGGCCCCGGGCTCGTCGCGGTGTCGGGTGGAGTCGATTCGCTTGCCCTGCTTCACCTCCTCATCGAGACCACCGACCACCATGCGTTTCGGCCGGTGGTGGCCCACGCGGACCACGGGATCGACCCCGACAGCGCCCAAGTTGCCGGCCGGGTGCGAGCCCTGGCCGAGCGGCTCGAGCTCCCGTTGGAGACCACCGAGCTCCGGCTCGGGCCTACCGCCGGAGAAACCGGTGCCCGGACGGCGCGCTACCGGTGGCTGAGGCAAACGGCCCACCGACTGGGCGCGGTGGCGATCTTCACCGGCCACCAGGCGGATGACCAGGTCGAAACGGTGCTGATGCGGATGCTGCGCGGCTCGGGGCCGGCTGGTCTCGCCGGCATGGCCTCCCGCAACGGACTGATCGCCCGGCCTCTCCTGAGCTTCCATCGTCGGGAACTCGAGGACTACGTGGCTGGCCTGGGCCTGGAGCCGTGGGCCGACCCGGCGAATCGTGCGCCGCGGCACCTTCGGTCCTGGATCCGGGGCGATTTGCTCCCGATGCTGGAGCGGCGACTCCCGGATGTGCGGGAATCGGTCGTGCGGCTGGCGCGCCACGCGGCGGCGGATCGGATGGCCTGGGACCAGCTGTTGTCGCACCTTCCGGTCGATCTCAGAGGAGAAACCGGGGGATTTTCCGTTGCTTCGGGGCCCCTTCGGGCCTATGATTCGGGGCTGGCGGAAGCCCTTATCCGCGCGGTCGCTCGACGGACCGGGCGTCCGATCGGGCCCGGAAAGGCGGCCCGGGTTTTCCGCATGGTCTGCGGCTCGTCCAGCGGCGCCCGGATCGAGTTGGGGCAGGGATGGGTGGCGGAGATCCGGTTCGATCGGCTGGCGGTGGTGCGGCCCCACCCCTCCTGGGAACCGGTTGCCCTTGAGGGGGCTGCCGGCGAAGCACGCTTCGGAACCTGGCGGGTGCGCTGGAGCCGGGAGTCGGCCCCCGAGAGGACGGTCAGATCAGGGTGGACGGCCTGGCTGGCCCACGGCGGTTTCCTGATTCGCCCATGGCAGCCCGGCGATCGGATCCGACCGGTGGGAGCCACCGGACATCGGCGGGTGGTCCGGTGTCTGCAAGAGACGAGAGTCGGGAGAAGTGAACGGTCAGGTTGGCCGGTCGTCTCCACCATGGATGAGGTGGTCTGGGTTCCAGGGGTCTGCCGTTCTGGCGTGGCCCTGCCGGAGCCGCATCAGGAGGCAATGCGGATTGACGTCGATCGCGGGTAGAGCAGGGGGTCGCACCGGAGGAATCCCGATTGAGCGGGTGATCTTCGACGAACAGGCCATTGCCCGGCGGGTTCGGGAACTGGGGGAGGAAATCACCCAGGCCTACCCCGATGGAGACCTTCTCGTGGTTGGCGCCCTCAAGGGGAGCTTCATTTTCCTGTCGGATCTGGTGCGAGCGATTGATCGGCCGCTGCAGGTCGATTTTCTGGTCGCATCGAGTTACGGGGCAGACAAGGCTTCCAGTGGGACCGTTCGCCTGTTGTATGACCCCGCGATCCAGATCGAAGGCCGCCACCTGCTCCTGGTGGAGGATATCATCGACACCGGACGGACCCTGCGCTGTCTGCTGGACCTGTTGAAGGTCCGGGCGCCGCGGTCGCTGGCGGTCTGCGCGCTGCTGGACAAGCACCTGATGCCCTCGCCGGCGCCAGAGGTCCGATTCGTCGGATTTCCGGCCCCTCCAGCTTTCCTGGTGGGATACGGCCTCGATTATGCCGAGGAATATCGCCATCTTCCCTTTATCGCAGACCTGGGCTGATAGAACCGATGGCACCACAACGCCCGACCCCTCCCTCGCCGACCGGCGGCGGCCTCCCGGGCCTGAGCAAGAACCTGGCGCTCTGGGCCCTGCTGGTGGTCTTCTCGGTCTTTCTCTGGAACACCTTCAATGGCCAGCGAGCCGCCAGTGCGGCCATCAACTACACCCTGTTCAGCCAGCAGGTCGATGCCGGCAATGTGGAGAAGGTGGAGGTCATCGATGGCACCTCGGTCAAGGGTGAGTTCCGCACAGCCGTAACGATCGAGGCACGGCAGGAAAAGAGCTTCACCGTCCTCCTCACCACCGCCATGAGCGACGCCCTCCTGGAGCGACTCGAGCGGTCGGGGGTCGAGATCACCGCGAAGGAGCGGCGGGGCGGGCTGATGACGTTCGTGCTCGCGGCCCTCCCCTGGATCGTGATCATCGGCATCTGGTTCTTCCTGATCCGGCAGATGCAGTCCGGCGGCAACCGGGCATTCTCCTTCGGGAAGTCGAAGGCCAAGATGCTGACCGGCGACACGCCCAAGGTCACCTTTGCCGATGTGGCCGGAGCGGATGAGGCCAAGGTCGAGCTGCAGGAGATCATCGAGTTCCTCAAGGATCCCCACAAGTTCACCCGGCTGGGTGGACGGCTTCCGAAGGGCGCGCTGCTGGTCGGCCCGCCGGGCACCGGCAAGACCCTGCTGGCCAAGGCGGTGGCGGGGGAGGCCGGGCGCCCGTTCTTCTCGATGTCGGGGTCAGATTTCGTCGAGATGTTCGTCGGGGTCGGGGCCAGCCGGGTCCGGGATCTGTTCGAACAGGGCAAGACCCACGCGCCCTGCATCATCTTCATCGATGAGATCGACGCGGTGGGTCGCCATCGGGGCGCCGGCCTCGGCGGCGGGCACGACGAGCGGGAACAGACCCTGAACCAGCTCCTGGTGGAGATGGACGGGTTCGAGTCCAACGACGGCGTGATCCTGCTCGCCGCGACCAACCGCCCCGATGTGCTCGACCCCGCGCTCCTGCGCCCGGGCCGGTTCGACCGTCAGATCGTGGTCGACCTGCCGGACGTGAAAGGGCGCGAGGGGATCCTCCGGGTCCATACCCGGAAGATCCCGCTGGCCGCGGATGTACGGCTGGAGACGATCGCCAAAGGCTCCCCCGGTCTGGCCGGAGCCGATCTGGCCAACCTGGTCAACGAGGCCGCGCTCCTGGCCGCCCGGAAGAACAAGATGCTGGTCGACAGCAGCGACTTCGAGGAGGCCAAGGACAAGGTCATGCTCGGGGTGGAGCGCCGAAGCCTGGTGCTCACGGAGGACGAGCGTCGCCTGACGGCCTACCATGAGGCGGGACACGCCATCGTCTCGCTCTACACTCCGGGTAGCGATCCGCTTCACAAGGTGACCATCGTCCCACGGGGCCGGGCCCTCGGTCTGACCACCTGGCTTCCCGAGGTGGATCGTCACAACTACACGCGCAACTGGCTGGAAGGTCGGCTGGCCGCGGCGTTCGGCGGTCGGGTGGCCGAAGAGCTGGTGTTCGGACCGGAAATGGTCACGACGGGCGCGGCAGGTGATATCCAGCAGGCGACCGCCATTGCCCGTCGCATGGTGACCCAATTCGGGATGAGCGACCGGATCGGGGTGGTGGCGGTCGGAGAGCGGGAGCAGGAGGTCTTCCTCGGCCGGGACATCCAGTCCCATCTGGTGGTCTCGGAGCGGATGGCCGACGCGGTGGATGAGGAGGTCAAGCGACTGATCGATGAGGCCTTCGAGCGGGCCCGGGTCATTCTGATCCAGCACCGGAAGTTTCTGGATACTCTGGCCGACTCGCTCCTCGAGCGGGAGACCCTCGACCTCGATGACATGAAGGCACTGCAACGCGGGGAGACGCTCCCGCCGATCGCGCCGGCCCCCGTGGTGTCCGCCTCTCCGGCCGCTCCGGCCAAACCGGCGCCCGGGGTCCAGACCGCCCCGGGACTGCTGGGTGCCCCGACCGCCAAACCTGCCGGGGCCTGATCCCGACCGTTCCATTGAGACCGATCCGATGATCGAAGCTGCCGCCGAACGGCCACCCTACCGCTCGGCGGCAGTGGTGTTTGCCGTTGTGCTGGCGGGCTACCTCTACACCCTCGCGCCCACGGTCACCTTCTGGGATGCCGGTGAGTTGATCGCCAGCTCGAAGATCCTCGGCATTCCCCATCCTCCCGGCACCCCGCTCTTCGTGCTGATGGCCCACGTCTGGGCCCTGCTCTTTCCGGTCGGTGAGTTCGCCTGGCGCACCAATCTGATGAGCGCCACGTTCAGCGCGGCCGGCGCCGGGTTCTGGTTTCTGTCCAGTCACGAGGTGATCCATCGGGCCGCCTGTGAGTTGTCCGACGTGGCCCGACGGTGGGTCAGCCGAGGCGGAGCCTCCGCGGCGGCCCTGATCAGTGGTTTTGGATTCACCCAGTGGCAGAACTCCATTGAGACCGAGGTCTACACCTTCGCGACGCTGACCATCGCCGCCACGGTCTGGCTGGCGCTCAGATGGCGGGCCCACCGGGGGACCCCGCGCGCCGGACAGATGCTCCTGCTGGCGGTGTACCTGGGTGGGCTTTCGATCGGCAGCCATCTGCTGGCCCTGCTGGTCGGACCTGGACTGGTGCTGTTTCTGGCCGTCGAACTCCGACTGCATCCCGCGGCCGAAGCCGTCAGGCGGCGTGAGGAATGGGGCCAGTTTGCGGTGATCGCGGGTGTCTGGGCCCTGCTGATCGGCACCGGGCTCGGCAACACCGTGCTGATCACCCTGGGCCTCCTGTCCTTCGGGACGGCGGCCGCCCTTGCGGTGCGCGGGGGCGCCGGACGGTTTGCCCTGCTCGCCGCCGCGATCGCCGCGATCGGGGTAACCAGCTACCTGTTCCTCTACATCCGGGCCGGTCAGTCCCCGATGATCAACGAGGCCGATCCAGCCACCTGGGACGCCCTGCTGGCGGTGATCCGTCGAGAGCAGTACCCCCTGCGCACCCCGCTGGACAATCCGACCCAGTTGCACGGCCCCGAGAATGCCGGGCGCAGCCTGACGATCATCGGACTTCAGTTGCTCAACTACATCCAGTACTTCGACTGGCAGTGGGCCAAGAGTCTGTCCGCGCGGGTGGGATCCTCGGCGGTGTCGATCCCGCTCCATACCCTGGCGACCCTCGCGGTGGTCTCCCTCGGGACCCGCGGGCTGTTCTGGCACCGGCGCGCCGATCGGTCCAGCTGGTGGCTCTTCCTCGGCGTCTTCCTGGTGACCGGGTTGGGGCTGGTGGCCTACATGAATTTCCGGCCCGGGTTTTCCGTGGGGCACGACCTGTTCCCTGATCCAGGTGACCATGAGGTCCGCGAGCGGGACTACTTCTTTGTTGTGAGCTTCATCGTCTGGGGAGTGTGGACCGGCCTCGGGCTGGCGGAACTCGCCGGCCGGTTCGTTCACCGGAAGCGACCCGCGCTCGGGGCCGGGGTGCTCGCGCTGGCGGTAGTGCCGGTTCTGCTCAACTTCTCGGAGGCCTCACGACGCCATGGCGCTGACACCACGCTGGCGGCCGACTTCGCCTACAACTTGCTCAATTCGGTGCCGCCGAACGGGATTCTGTTCACCTATGGGGACAACGACACCTTTCCCCTCTGGTGGGCGCAGGAGGTCCAGGGGACCCGGCAGGATGTGACCGTGGTGTGTCTCGCGCTGGCCGAGACCCAGTGGTACCTGCACCAGCTGCGCGACAATCCCAGCCGCCCGTTCAACCCGGAACTCGCTCCGGCGATCTGGCGCGGTTGGGCCGCCACTCGGCCGGACTGGCCGGCACATACCATGACGAACGCCGAGATCGAAGCGGCTCAGCCGCAACGCCTGCAGTCCGCGGTCCGGCTCCGGTACGGCCCGCATGAGGTCACCCTCCCTGCGGGGACCGCGCTGTATGGGAAGGACTTCGCGTCCATCCGGATCCTCCAGCAGAATTTCGGTCGGCGGCCGGTCGTCTGGTCGATCACCGCCGCGGGGTCGTTCTACGGGCTCGAGGACCGAGTCGTCCAGGAGGGGCTGGTCATCCGGGTGCTGGAAACCCCTCCGGACTCGGCCGACCCGCGGTTCGACTTTCATCGTATCATGAGCGTCCCGCTCGACCGGACCATGACCGACTCGCTGCTGTTCGGGGCCTACCAGTATGGCCGGCTGTTGGAGCTGGGCCCCGATCGGCTCGAGTCCACCGCCCTCAGCATGTCGGCCACCTTGGGGGTTCCCTTCACCCAGATGGCCATCGCGGCAGAAGAACGGGGCGATGACGAGGCCGCCGTCCGGTACTACACTGCAGCTGCGGCGCTTTCCACGAATCCCACCATTCGCGGCGCCCTGGCCGAGGCCCGAGCCCGGCTGACTTCCAAATAGGGCGTAACCCCAAGTAGATTTGAAGGTTATGGGCTACCCTGACCTGGTCGACCGCCTGTCGCGGGTGCGGCAGGTCATCGCGCAGCGGCAGCTGGCTGCGGGATGGACCCATCCAGTGCGGATCATCGGGGTAGTGAAGACCCACGGCGCTGAGGCGGTTCGTGCGGCGCACAGGGCCGGGTTGGACGCGGTGGCGGAAAACCGGGTGCAGGAGGCGCTGGCCAAGCAGGCCGAGTTGACGGACCTGAAGCTGGAATGGCACCTGATCGGGCCGCTCCAACGCAACAAGGTTCGGCAGATCCTCGGGCGCTTTGCCCTCCTGCACGCGGTGGATCGCCCGGAGTTGGTGGCCGAGCTGGCCAAGCGGGTGCCGGTGGACCGGCCCCAGGCGATCCTGCTCGAGGTCAATTGTTCAGGGGAGCCGCAGAAGGCGGGGGTCACGCCCGACCTGCTGTCCCCGCTGGTGGAGGCCGTCCGGCGTCACCCGCAGCTGATCCTCCGGGGTCTGATGACGATGGCGCCCTGGACCAGTGACGAGCCGGTGCAGCGGGCCGCCTTCCGGCGGTTGCGCGGGCTCCGAGACGCGATGGAACAGCAAGGAGTCCCGTTGCCGGAACTCTCGATGGGAATGTCCGGCGATTACGCGGTGGCGGTGGAGGAGGGGGCCACGATGGTCCGACTCGGAACAGTGCTCTTCGGGGAGCGAACGCCATGACCGACGACACCTTTCATCTGACGCCGCATGACATCCGCGCGCAGGAATTCCAGCGGATCATGCGGGGATTCGATCCAAACCAGGTCGAGAGCTTCAAGGAGCGGGTGGCCGAAGAACTCGATCGGCTGCTGCGTGATCGGGGACGGCTGGAGGAGCGGCTCAAGGGGATGCTGGAGCAGCTCCGAACCTATCGCGATCGCGAGCGGGCCATGAACGAGGCCCTGGTGGCCGCCCAGCAGCTGCGGGCCGACATGCAGAATCAGGCCACCCGGGAGGCCGAGGTGATCCTCTCCGAAGCCCGGCAGGAGGCCTCCCGGATCGTGGCCGGGGCCGATGCCGAGGAGCGTTCCGCCCGGGATCGCGCCGAGGCCTCGCTCCAGATCATCCAGGGGTACGCGGCGGCCTTCCGGTCGGTACTGAACCGCCATCAGGCGGAGCTGTCCGGGCTGGAGGCCTATCTCGAGGCCGAAGGCAGCCCCGGCGCCAAGGTCACACGCGGCTGAGCTGGATGATGAACCTGCCCGCCTGGCCCGACGGATCCCCCGACCAGCTCGAGCGTGAGCTGCTGGAGACCTGGAAGCGCGAACAGCTCTTCGAGCAGAGCCTCTCGCACCGGGCCGGCGGGACGCCCTTCGTCTTCTTCGAAGGTCCGCCGACGGCCAATGGACGGCCGGGGATCCACCACGTCTTTGCCAGAACGATCAAGGACCTGGTCTGCCGATTCCGGGCCATGCAGGGGCGATCCGTCACCCGGATTGCCGGCTGGGACACCCACGGACTCCCGGTTGAGATCGAAGTCGAAAAAGCTCTGGGTCTCAAGGGGAAGCAGGACATCGAGGCGTACGGGATCGAACGGTTCAATGCCCTGTGTCGGGAGAGCGTGTTCCGGTATCGGGATGAGTGGGTGGCGGTCTCCGACCGGATCGGGTTCTGGCTGGACTACCAGCACGCCTATGTCACTTGCAGCAATGAGTATGTCGAGTCGGTCTGGGCCGTGCTCAAGCGACTGCACGACCGGGGCCTGCTGTATCGGGGCCACCGGGTGTTGCCCTACTGCCCCCGGTGCGGCACCGTGCTGTCCTCCCACGAACTGGCCCTCGGCTACGAGGAGGTCCGGGACCGGTCGCTCTACCTCACCGTGGCGCTCGACGACGGCACCGGACGCGAGCTGGTGGTCTGGACCACCACCCCCTGGACCCTGCCCAGCAACGTGGCCATCGCGGTGCACCCCGATTTGGAGTATGGCTGCTACCGATTGGCGGACGGCCGCCGGCTGGTGCTGGCCACCGGCCGGGCGGCCATGCTGGAGCAGGCCGGCACAGAGGCGCCGGTCGGTGAGGAGCGGTTTCCGGGGCGGGCCCTGATCGGGCGGCGGTACCACCGACCGCTGGATGTGGTCCCGCTCCCTGAGGAGGGGATCCATTCGGTCGTCATCGCCGGCGATTTCGTTACCGCCGAGGATGGTTCCGGGTTGGTCCACATGGCTCCCGCCTTCGGGTCCGACGACTATGCCGCAGGGCAGCGCGAGGGGCTCGGGTTCCTTATGCCGGTGGCTCCGGATGGCACCTTTGTCGGCACCACCTGGGATGAGATCGAGGGCGCCCTGGTGACGGCCCCCGAGCCCAACGAGAAGATCATTCGGCGGCTCAAGCAGGAGGGCCGCCATCTCCGGACCGAGCAACACGTCCATTCCTACCCGCATTGCTGGCGGTGCCGTCACAAGCTGATCTACTACGCCCGGGCGTCCTGGTTTGTCCGGACTACCGCGGTGAGGGAGCAGCTGCTGGCCGCGAATGAGGCCGTCGTCTGGCAACCGCCGGAAGTGGGCAGTGGCCGGTTCGGCGAATGGCTCAAGAACAATGTGGACTGGGCCCTGTCCCGGGACCGGTACTGGGGAACCCCGCTGCCTGTCTGGGTGGCGGATGATGATCCCGAGCACGTCGAGGTGATCGGCAGCTATGCGGACCTGGCGGCCAGGGTCGGCCGAGCCCTTCCGCCGGACTTCGATCCGCACAAGCCGTTCATCGATGAATACACCTGGCCTTCCCCCGGGGGCGGGACGATGCGGCGCACCCCGGAAGTGATCGACACCTGGTTCGATTCCGGGGCGATGCCGTATGCCCAGTGGCACTACCCGTTCGAGCAGGCGGATGAGTTCGCCCGCCACTTTCCGGCCGACTTCATCTGTGAGGGAGTTGATCAGACCAGGGGCTGGTTCTACTCGCTGCTGGCCATCGGGGTGACCGCGTTCGACGCGGTCCCCTTCCGGCACGTGGTGGTGAACGAGATGGTGCTGGATGCCGAGGGCCTGAAGATGTCGAAGAGCCGGGGCAATGTGGTGGCGCCTTCCGAGCTGATCGCCGAGTACGGGGTGGACCTGATTCGGCTCTATCTGCTGGCGTCCTCCGAGGTGTGGAAGCCCAAGCGGTTCGACCCGCGGGGGATGCCCGAAGTGGCCGGCGGCTTCCTCAACACCCTGCGCAACAGCTACAACTTCCTGGCGCTCTACGCGGGCGCCCGTCGGCCCGGCCCGGCCGAGCCGGCGCTGATCGATCGCTGGCTCCTGGCCTCGCTCCAGGCCACGGTCAACCAGGTGGTGGAGGCCTGGGAGGCGTCGGAGATCACGGCCGGCACCAAGGCGCTGATGCGGTTCGTGGTGGACGATCTCTCGAACTGGTACGTGCGGCAGTCCCGCGCCCGGTTCTGGGCCCCGGATACCACGGCGGATCCCGCGGCGGTCGCGACCCTTCGGCTCGCCCTGGAGACGGTGAGCCGGCTGCTGGCCCCGGCCGCCCCGTTTGCCTCGGACTGGCTGCACCGGTCCTTGACGGGCTCGAGCGTGCACCTGGCCGATTTCCCCCGGACCGCGCCGGCCGGCGAGGACGGGCTCCGGACCGCGATGCAGGCGGTCCGGACCCTGGCCTCGCTGGCCCGCGCGGCCCGGGAAGAGGCCGGCATCCGGGTGCGGCAGCCGCTCAGAACGCTCCGGATCGCGGTCCCAGCCGCGGCGCGGAGTCCCGACTTCGACGCCCTGCTCCCGCTGCTTCGCCAGGAGGTGAACGTCCGCGACGTGGCCCTTGTCGAAGCCGACACCGACCTGGTGCGGCTGGCCGGCAAGGCCAACTTCCGGACCCTCGGCAAGCGGTACGGCGCGACCACCCCCGCGGCGGCGGCGGCGGTGGCCCTGCTGGAGGCCGACCAGTTGCGGAGCCTCGAACAGGGGGCCACCGCCGTCGTGGACAGCAACGGCACCCGGTTCGAGTATGGTCCCGAGGACGTGTCGGTGACGCGCGAGGTCACCAGCGACTGGGCGGTCCAGAGCGATGGGCCCTTCGTCGTCGCGATCGACCCGACCATTACCGACGACCTGGCGGAGGAAGGCCTGTCCCGGGAGCTGATCAACCGGATTCAGCGTCTCCGCAAGGATGCCGGCTACGACTACACCACCCGGATCGCCCTGTGGATTGACGGGCCCGACGCGGTGCGTCGGGCCGTCTCGGGGCATCATGGGTTCATTTCCCGCGAGACCCTGGCACGCCGAGTCATGGTTGGCGCTCCGGATGCCGCCGTGGACCGCCGGGAAGAGCTTGTCATCGATACCCACGCCGTGACTCTGGCCGTCGCACGCGCCGTCGACGGACCGGAAACGGCTCATTCCTGAAGGACGTCCTATGGGCCTGACCAAGAAGCAGATCGAGCACCTCGGCAAGCGACTTCAGGAGGAACGCGCCCGGGTCATGAAGGAACTCGGTCACTATGACGAGTCCTTCAATACCACCCTCCAGGGCTCGGATGGTGATCTGTCATCCTACTCCTTTCACATGGCCGATCAGGGGACCGATACCATGGAGCGGGAGAAGCAGTTCCTGTTCGCCTCCCAGGAGGGCCGCTACCTGTGGCATGTGAACCAGGCGCTCCACCGGCTGTACAACGCCCCGGACCAGTTCGGCCGGTGCCACCAGTGTGAGGAGATGATCGGGTTCGACCGTCTCGACGCGCTGCCGCACGCCCGGCTGTGCATCTCCTGCAAGGAAAAGGAGGAAGATGCCAAGCGGCGCTAAGCCGCCCTGGCTGTTCGGGGTCACCACGGCTGTGGTCGTCCTGGTGGACCTGCTGACCAAGTTGCTGGTGCAGGCCTCGTTTGCTCACGGCCAGTCCCGGCAGGTGGCCGGCGAGTGGCTCCAGCTCCGGTTGGTCTACAACCCGGGGGCGGCGTTCGGCCTCTCCCTCGGGGCGTACTCCCGGTGGATCTTCTTTACGATTGCCGTTGCCGCCGTGGTGCTCCTCTGGCGGATGGCCCGCAACACCCCGGCGACCGACCGATTCCGGCTGGCGGCGCTCGGGCTCGTCGCTGGCGGCGCGGCCGGGAACATGATCGATCGGATCCGGTCACCGATCGGAGTGGTGGACTTCCTCGATCTGGGGTTGGGCCCACTGCGGTGGCCGACCTTCAACGTCGCCGACATGGGGGTCAGCTGCGGCGCGATCGCTCTGGCGATCTCCCTCTGGCTCGAGGACGCCCGGACGACCGCGGCCAGTCACGCCACCCCGGCGAGCTGACGCCACCGTGCTGGTAACGCTGTCCGTGCTGGCCGAGTCGACCGAACGCCTCGACCGGTTCCTGGCGGATCAACTCTCCCTGTCCCGCACCCAGGCGGCCCGGCTGGTGGCCGACCGCGCGGTGGAAATCGAAGGGCAACCCGTCCGCACCTCCCGGATCCTCGCCCGGGGCGAGGTGGTGACGATCAACCTGCCCGACGCGGCCGCGGCCCGGGCCTTCCGACCCCATGACATCCCGTTGACGGTGGTCTTCGAGGACGAGCATCTCCTGGTGATCGACAAGCCGGCGGGACTGGTCGTCCATCCGGCCCCGGGCCACTGGGACGATACCCTGGTCAATGCCCTCGCGGCCCGAGGCACCTCACTGGGTGGCGGGCCCGAGGGGCGACCGGGGATCGTGCATCGCCTCGACCGGGACACCTCGGGCCTGATGGTGGTGGCCCGGACCGAGGCGGCCCATCGGAAGCTCTCCCGCGCCATCGCAGCGCGGCGGGTCCGGCGGCGATACGCCGCGCTCGCGTGGGGGCACTTCGATGAGAGCCCCGTCGTGATCGAGGCTCCGATCGGCCGCCATGCGGCGGATCGCAAGCGGATGACGGTGCGACCCGATGGCCGAGCGGCGCGGACCACGGTTCGAGTCGTGGCCCGGTACGGCGTGGCGGATCTGGTCCGGATTGACCTGGATACCGGGCGAACCCACCAGATCCGGGTCCATCTGGCCCACGTCGGTCACCCCATCGTCGGCGACCCGGTCTATCACGGTGGTGGCAGCCGGCGGATCAGTGGCGCGGCCCGGCTCCAGGCCGATCAGCTGGAGCGGGCCACCCCGCGGCAGGCGCTCCACGCCGCGGAACTCGCCTTCCGGCACCCGGTGTCGGGTGAGGTGGTCCGGTTCCGGAGCGACTGGCCGGCGGACCTGCGGCCGGCCCTGGAGGCCGCGGCGCATCCGGAGCGGCTTGCTGGCTCGGATCCCCTCGCCTGCCTAGATTTCTTTCAGGATTCCGATGCCTGAGGCCCCCTCTCTCCGGTTGCTCACCTGGTGGGCCGGCACGGTTCGCTGCGCTGCCCCGACCAACCGGATTCGTGAAGTCCTGCCGTGCCCGGCCATTACCCCCATCCCCTGTGGGGAGCCGGCGGTGTGGGGCGTCGCCAACATCCGTGGCCGCATGGTCACGGTGGTGGACGGACGCCGGCTGATCGGTCAGCCCGCTACCGAGCCCGGGCCCGAACTGGTCCTGCTGGATCTGAACGGTCAGCTCGTGGGGCTGACCATCGACCGGGTGGAGGACCTCGTCACGGTTCGCGATCCGGCCCCGGACAGGACAGATTCCGGGGAAGCGTGGACCATCAAGGTCGGACCGGGGGACCGTGCCCGGCTGCTGGACCCTGATCTGTTGCTGGCGCCGCTGTTCGAGCGCTGACCGTCGAAATTTCTCAGGAGGGAAACGCCGTGGGTCATACTGTGCTCGTGTGCGATGATGCGATCTTCATGCGGACCATGATCTCGGATATCCTCAGCCAGGCCGGCTACCAGATTGTGGGCGAAGCGGAGAGCGGTGCCCAGGCGGTCCAGAAGTACCGGGAGTTGAAGCCGGAGCTGGTCACCATGGATATCGTGATGCCGGACATGAGCGGGATCGAGGCGGTCCGGGAGATCTGCAAGGAGGATCCCGACGCCAGGATCCTCATGTGCAGCGCGATGGGGCAGCAGGCGTTGGTGGTCGAAGCGATCCAGGCCGGCGCCAAGGACTTCGTGGTGAAGCCGTTTCAGCCCTCCCGGGTGCTGGAAGCGGTGCAGCGGCTGATGGGGTAATCGGTCGGTGCAGCCCGAGAAGTACCTGGCGCTCTTTACCACCGAATCCCGGGAACACCTGCAGCAGTGCAATGAGCAGCTGCTGGCCTGGGAGCGGGAGCCCACGGCGCAAGAGCCCCTCCGGGGGCTCTTTCGGTCGGTCCATACCCTGAAGGGGATGGCCGCGACGATGGGGTTCGAGCGGTTGACCGCGGTGGCGCACGCGTTCGAGCAGCTCCTGGCCTCGCTGCGGGAGACCGGGCGACCGCCGTCGCCCCAGCTGGTCGATCTCGGCTTTCGAGCGGTGGACGTGCTGGAGCAGGGGGTCGGCCTGGCGGGGGCAGGGGAGGACGCGCGCCTGGAGGCCGGCCCGCTCCTGGCGGACCTGGCCCGGGGCACCGCTGAACTGTCGGCGCCGGCTTGGACTGACCCGACCCCGGCACCCGGGCCGGGGAGCCGGACCGTGCGGGTCCGACTCCGCGACGGGGTCAACATGCCGATGGCGCGGGCCGCGGTGGTGCTTCGCCGGCTGCAGGAGCTCGGCGAGGTGGAGGACCTGGTGCCCCCGCTTCAGGAATGGACCGGGGAGGGGTTCACCGGCCGCTTTTCCTGCCGGTTCCAGGGGACCGCCACCTTCGACGAAATCCATCGGGTGCTGTCGGCGGCGGGCGAGGTCACCGAGGTGCGGGTGGAAGGCGTGGCGACACCGGTGGAACGGCGACGCCAGGTCCGGGTGGATCCCGAACGGCTCGATCGGCTGGTGTCGCTCGGGGGTGAGTTGACCGTTGCCCGGAACCGGCTGGCCGCGCTGGCCACCGCCCGGCGGGACGTGGAGCTCGAGCATCTCAGCCACACCACCGGGCGACTGGTGGACGAACTGCAGGCGGCGGTGCTGACCGCCCGGATGGCCCCGCTGGGCGAGGTGTTCGAGCGGTTCACCCGCCCGGTGCGGGACCTGGCCCGCCAGTTGGACAAGGCGGTCCGGCTGGAGATTTCGGGGCATCACATCGAGCTGGATCGGGCGATTCTCGATGAGCTGGCCGATCCGCTGCTCCACCTGCTGCGCAACGCGGTCGACCACGGGATCGAGGGCGTGGCCCAGCGGGAGGCCCTCGGCAAGCCGGCCGAAGGGGTGATCAGCCTGAGCGCGCGCCGGGATCGGGACGCGGTGATCATCGAAGTTCGCGACGATGGGCGGGGGGTGGATGAGGCCGCCGTGCGGGCCCGGGCTGGCGCAGACGTCCCGGAGGACGGCGAGGGCCTGCTCGACATCCTGGCCACCCCGGGATTCAGTACCGCCCGGCGGGTGACCGCCGTGTCGGGGCGAGGGGTGGGGATTGATGCCGTGGTGCACTGGGCCCGGCGGATGGGTGGCGTCACCGGGATTACCACGGTCCCCGGGCGCGGGACGATGTTCACCATGCGGATTCCCCTCTCGGTGGCGATCATCCCGGCCCTGCTGATCCGGGTTGCCGACCGGCGCTACGCCCTGCCGCTCGGTGCGGTGGCCGAAACGGTTCGGATCCCGCTGGGGAACGGCCGGCAGGTGCTGGCCTACCAGGGAGGAGACGTCCCGTTGGTGGACCTGGGCGTCACGGAAGGGACGGGTGGTTGGCGGCCGGGCGTCGTTCTGGACGTCGGCGGGCGCCGAAGTGCCCTGGCTGTGGATACATTGCTGGGTCAGGATGACATCGTGGTCGGACCGCTCCACGCCCCCAGGGGCATGCCGGCCTGGATCAGTGGGGCCACCATATTAGCCGATGGGCAGCCGGCGTTGGTTCTCGACCCGACGGCCCTGGTTCAGGGGGGAGTACGATGACGGACGTCAGGCAACTCAGCGATGTCGAACGGGACGCGCTCCGGGAAGTCGCCAATATCGGCGCCGGACATGCCGCGACCGCGCTCTCCCAGATGACCGGGCGGGTCATCATGATCAATGTGCCCGAGGTCAATGTCCGCCCGCTGGATGACGTGGCGGAGATGCTCGGTCCCGCCGACACCGAAGTGGTGGCGGTGGTCATGCACATGATGGGGGATCTGACCGGACGGACTGCGGTGGTGCTGCCGATCCGGGCCGCCAGAGCCCTGTGCGATCTGCTGCTCCGACGCCCGGACGGGACGACGACCGACCTCGGGGAAATGGAGGAGTCCTCCATCAAGGAAACCGGGAACATCCTGACGTCCGCCTACCTGACCGCCCTCAGTGATTTCATGGGGATGATGCTGGTGCCCTCGGTGCCAAGTCTGGTGGCCGACTTTGCCGGGGCGGTGCTCACTTCGGTGCACCTCGCCTTCCACCGGGATCGGGACATCGTCTTCTGCGTGGACACCGCCTTTCGCGTCGAGGGGGCCCCGGAGATACTCCAAGGCGAGTTCCTCATGTTGCCCGACTCCGCCTCGCTGACGGCGATCTTCGACGCAATCCACCTCGCCTGAGCCGATGCTGGCTGGCGCGCCACCGGAGCGGGATCTCGCCGCCCTGCGGTCGCTGGCCCGCCGCATCGACCCCTCCGACCCCGGGGCGCACAACAACCTCGGGGTCCTCTATTACGAGCGGGGACTGCTGCCCGAGGCGATTGCCGCCTTCCATCGGGCGCTGGAGCTCGATCCCCGGATGTCGATCGCGCGCCAGAACCTCGACCTGGTGCAGCAGGAAACCGGCTACTTCGACCGCCTCGTCGCCGACCTCCACGAGCGGCTTCGCCGGGCGCCCCAGCAGGCCCACCTCCGTCTCGAGCTGGGCCGGGCCTACACCGTGCTGGGCCAGCTCGACCAGGCCGCGGAGCAGCTGGAGACCCTCCGCCGGCTGACTCCGACCGATCCCACCCCGCTGATCCAGCTCGGACTGGTCGAGAGCCAGCGGGGGGATCTGGTGGCGGCCACCGCGAGGTTCGAAGAGGCCTGTCGACTCGACCCCGCCAGTTCGGTGGCCCAGGTCCATCTGGGGCAGGCCCATTACAACCAGGGGCTGGTCGAACCCGCCCTTGCGGTGCTGGAGGAGGCGGCCCGACTCACCCCCAACAATGCCGAGGCGCATTTCCTGTTGGGTTTCGTCTACGGCGAGCTCGGACGGCACGAGGAGGCGCGAACCGCCACCAGGTGTGCTCTGGAGCTCAATCCGGCCCTGGGGATGGCCCAGGCGAATCTTCGGATTGAGCGGGGTCGGACTCCGCGCCGTCCCATCCCGTCCGTGCGGCATCCCGAAGAAGCGTCCGCCGGCCGGGGCCACCTCAACCTCGGTCTTGCCTTCCGGAAGCGGGGCTACCTGAGCGATGCGCTCCGGGAATACCGCCTGGCCCTCGAAAGCGGCGAGGATCGCCAGGCCGCCCTCCAGGGACTCGCCGAGGTGCACTTGCTCCGTCGCGATTTCCTGCCGGCCCTGGAGCTGTACGATCAACTGATCGCCGAACAGCCCGGCCATGCGGGGCTGTGGACCGACCGAGGGGTGTGCCTCCACCTGGCGGGTCGACGGGACGAAGCCAAGCAGGCCTGGGCCACGGCGGTCGACCTGGATCCTTCCCACCCGCTGGCCTGGAACAACCTCGGTGTGGCCCGGGCCCACGATCCCGATCCGACCCCGGCCGCGAGCGCGTTCGAGGCCGCGACCCGGAGTCGGGAGGACCTGGTCCCGGCCTGGCTCAATCTCGGATTGCTGAGAACCCAGCGGCGACAGTTCCGGCCCGCCCTCGACGCGTTCCGGGCGGTGCTGCGCCGCCACCCGGATCATGCCCTGGCGTGGAACGGCGTGGGCCTGGTGCTGATGGAGTTGCAGCAGCACCAGGAGGCCCTCAATGCGTTTGCCCGGGCGGTCGAAGCGGACGAGACACTCGCGGTGGGCCATTACAACCTGGGGTTCTGCCTCAGTCATCTGGGCCGATTCGACGAAGCGCTTCGGTCCACCAAGCGGGCCCTGGAACTGGAGGCCTATTACCTCCCCCAGCGGTATGTCCTCGGGGTGGACCTGCAGTTCGAAGAATCCCTCATCCCGGTCGAGGTCGTGCTTTCGGCCGACGTGCAGCTGGCCGACCTGGGCGAGGCGTTTGTGTTTGATCCTGGATCGCTGGACCAGGTCTTCGCCGAGCTGGCGCCGGATGAACTGCCGGTCCCGCCGGTCGGCCCAGCCGATCCGCTGGCACTGGCGCGCGATTATCTCCACAAGGGGATGCTCGAGTCCGCCGCCGCCGAGGCGGTACGCGCGGTGCGGCGCGGCGCGGCCGCGGTAGAAGGCGCGGTGCTCCACGGAGAGGTGTTTGCCCGGCAGGGGCTGCACGGAGAGGCGCTGGAGCGGTTCCGCGAGGTGCTGGCCATCCAGCCGAACCACCTCGAGGCCCGGGTTGGTGAAGCGGAAGCGCTGGTGGCGCTGGGCCGGGGCGAGGACGCGGTGCAGGCCGCCGACCGGCTGGTGGCGATTGCGCCCGGCACCGCGGGGAGCTACGCGATCCGGGCCCGCGCCCGCCGACTGGTCGGAGACCTGGGAGGCGCACGTCTCGATGCCATTGAGGCCACCCGACGGCAACCGGGAGATCCGGCACTGATGCTGCTCATCGGCTCGATTGCCAGGGCACAGGACGATCTGGAAACCGCCCTGGAGGCCTTCCGCTCAGCGCTCCAGCTCGACGAAGGGCTGGTCCAGGGGTGGTACGAGGTCGGACGGATCGAGGAATCCCTGGGCCGGGTGGAGCCGGCCCTCGAGGCATACTGGACCGCCGTCCGGCTGCTTCCAACCCACTTCGAGGCCACCCACTCGCTCGCCTGGCTGCTGCGACGGGGTGGCAACGCGAAAGAGGCCATCCGGGTCCTGGTGGACTTCCTGCTGGCCGAACCCACGGCGGTCGAGGCGCTGGTGCTCCTGGGGCAGGCCCTGCTGGACGATCGTCGCCCGGTGGAGGCCCAGCGGGTATTCGAGCGCGCCCTCGGTCTCGACCCCACCCATCTCCCCGCCCTGTTTGCCCTCGGGGTGACCCTCGCGCGCCAGCGTCACTACGCCCAGGCGGTGGCCGCCTGGGATCGAGTCGTCGGCCTGGCCCCGACCGGACCGCTCGCGGCCCAGGCCCGACAGCACTCCCGCTCCGCCCGGGACCTGGCGGCCATTTTCAGTCCCGCCGCGGCGGGCTGACCGATGACGATCCAGGGGCCGCTTCGTGAGCTTGGCATCCACGATGTCTTCCAGCTCCTCGACCTGAGCCGGAAGACCGGGGTGTTGCAGGTGACCTCCGAACTGCGCCAGAACGAAGGCACCATCTGGTTCGAGTCGGGCGCCGTCATCGCCGCCGCGATCCGCAGCAATCCGCATCGGATCGGTGAAGTGCTGCTCCGGGCCGGGAAGGTCCGGGAGGAGGACCTGGTGCGCGCCAACCGGATGCAGCTGGACGGGGACGGCCGCAGGCTGGGTGAGATCCTGGTGGCGATCGGAGCGGTGTCGAGTCGGGAACTGGGGCGGCAGGTCCGGCTTCAGGTGGAAGAGGTGGTTTTTACCATGCTCGCCTGGGCCGAGGGGTATTTCGTCTTCGAGGAAGGGCTGACCGGGGAAGTGCCCCGGGAGACGAACGTCCGGATCGCGACCGAAGCGCTGTTGATGGAAGGGGCGCGACGGATCGACGAGTGGGAACGGATTCAGGGTCAGATCCCCCACCTGGGAGTGGTTCCCCGGCTGGCCCCGCCCGAGAGCGCGGAGCCCGGCAGCCTGAGCCTCACCCCGTTCGAATGGCGGGTTCTGGCGGCCTGCGAAGGAACCCTCGACATCCGGGCCATCGCGCTCAGCCTGGTGGCCTCGGAATTCGACGTCGCCCGAACCCTCTTCGGACTGGCCTCGGCGGGTGTTATTCTCCTGCACGATCCAGCGGTTCAGGCCGCCGCCGTCGAGATCGTCGAGCCGACCACCCTGGCCAGCCAGGGCGAGGAACACCTCCGGCGGGGTGACCCTGCGGCGGCGCGCACCATCGCCGATCGGCTGATCGCCGGCTTTCCTCACTCGCCCATCGGCCCACTTCTGCTGGGTCGCAGCCTGCTGGCGGAACGCCGCTACCCCGAAGCCGAAAAGGCCTTCCGGGAAGCGGTTCAGCTGGCCCCGGCCGAGGCCCGGGCCCTGCGCCTGCTCGGACTGGCCCGGCTGGCCCAGGGCCGGTTTGAAGAGGCGCTCCAGGCCCTGGCGGAATGGCGGGCGCTTCCCGACCGGCCGGCCGAAGAGGATCGTCACCTGGCCGCCATGAGCCGGATGACCGAGATGGCCCGGGGAATTGCCGACCTGCTGCGAGGAGTGCTGTGACCGACGACATCCACGCCCTGAGCGCCGAGCTGGCGGCCAATTCGGAGAGTCTGGTGTTTCTCCGGCTGGGCGAAGCGTTGCGCCGTCGGCGCCAGCTGGAGGCCGCGCTCGCGGTCGCCATCGGAGGAGTGCAGCGCCACCCGCACCTGGCGGATTCGCACGACCTGATGGCCCGGGTCCGGAGCGACCGGGGCGAGGGAGACGCGGCGTTCGATGCCTGGACCCGGGTCCTGCGACTGGTCCCGGGTCACCTGGGTGCCCTGCGGGGGCTGGCGTTCCTGGCGTTCCGGGCCGGTGACATGGACCGGGCGGAGCGCCACCTCGAGGCCGCCGTGGGCCTGTCGCCCACCGATCCGGCCCTGCGCGCCGCCCTGCAACGCGTCCGGGATGGCCAGCGCCAGTCCGCGACCACCTCGGAGGCGCTGACCACCGTCGATGTCGCGGGAACGCTGTTGCTCGACGGGAAGGGGCGGCGGCTGGCCGGCCTCATGCTCGATGTCACCGGAAGCGACGTGTCGGATCCGGTGGCGGCGGAGCTGGCGGGAGTGCGACGGGAGGCGGAGCGCGCCGCCCGGCTGGTCGGACTCGGTGCGTGGCAGCGACTGGTTGCCGAAAGCGCCGACGGGTACTGGCACCTCGCGCCGCCGACCGATGACACCCTGCTGCTGGTGACGGCCGATCCCGGCACCCCCCCGGGGCGGGTGGCGATCCAGGCGGATCGGGCCTTTGCCTCGGCCCGGCGGTGGCGGGAGCGCCTGCGATGAGCCGGGGATTCGAGGCGGTCCTCGATGGGATCACCCGGGTCCAGGGGGTCCGGAGCGCCGTCGTGGTCTCGGCGGAGGATGGTCTGGTGGTGGCCGAATCCTCGATGGAGGGCATCGATTCCGCCGCGCTCGCCGCACTGACCGCGAGCCTGGTCAGCCGGCTGGGCCGGGCGATGGCCGCCGCAGGGCAGTTGCCTCCGGCAGTGGTCCACCTCGAAGGGGAACGAGGCCATGTCCTTGCGCGGCCGGCGCCGGCAGACCTGCTGCTGGTCGCGGTCGCGGAGGCCACGGCCAACGTCAGCCTCCTGCGGCTGACCCTGGTGGACGCCACGGAGCGGATGCCGTCGTGAGAACGATCGAGCCGTGGGTGGAACCGCCCCTGCGGGAGTTCCTCCGGGAGTCCTCCGCCCGACTGGTGCTGGTGATGACGTCGTCGGGTCAGGTCGTGGCCCAGTACGGATTCACCAGGTCGCTCGATGTCATGGCGGCCGCCTCCCTCGGGGCCGCGATCGTGGCTTCCACCGAGGAGCTGGCCCGGGTCATGAAGGCCGGCTCCTTCGGGAACATCGCGCACCAGAATGCCGGCCGCGGCGTCTTTCTCGCGCCGTTTCCGATGCACAGTGGCCGGTGGATCGGCCTGGTGGTGTTCGATCACGAGACGAGCCACGGGCTGGTGCAACTGTTCTTCGGCCAGTTTGCGGCGGAGCTCAGGGCCGCCGCCCCGATCCAGCGGAAGGAAGCCGTCCTGCTGGCCGAGCAGTTCGAGGATGAACTCAATCGCAGCCTCCGCAGCCTGTTCGGTCGCTGAGATGCCGCTCGTCAACTTCACCGCCCGGGAAATCACCTGCAAGCTCGTCTACTACGGGCCGGGCCGGTCGGGCAAGACGACCAACCTCCAGTACATCCATGGCCGGGTACCGGCGGCGCGTCGGGGCAAGATGGTGTCGCTCGCCACCCATGGAGACCGGACCCTGTTCTTCGACTTCCTGCCGCTCGACCTGGGCGAGATCGCCGGGTTCACCACCCGGTTTCAACTGTATACCGTGCCCGGGCAGGTGTATTACGCCTCGACGCGTCGGCTCGTCCTGCAGGGGGCCGATGGGGTGGTCTTCGTAGCGGACAGCCAGGCGCGGCGGTTCGAGGAGAACCTCGAAAGCCTGCGGGATCTGCACGACAACCTGCTGGAGCAGGGGGTCGACGTGCGCCATTTCCCGATGGTCTTCCAGTTCAACAAGCAGGACCTCCCGCCGGAACTGGTGATGGACGCCGAGGTCCTGGAGGAGAGCCTCAACTTCCGGGGGGCCCCCAGTTTCCCCGCGGATGCCCTGCGCGGTGGGGGCGTGTTCGAGACGCTCAAGGCGGCCTCGGCCCTGGTCCTCCGACGCCTGGCACGACCGGAGCCGGCCGGATGATGGACCCGCTCGACCCGACCCGCACCTTCGCCACCTTTGTGGTGGGGGCTGCCAACCAGCTGGCGGCCGCCGCCGCGCGCACCCTGTCGGAGTCGGCGAGGCCCCCCTTCAATCCACTCTACCTGTGGGGTGACTCGGGGCAGGGGAAGACCCACCTGCTGCACGCGATCGGTGCCCACCGGCGGATGGTGGATCCCACCGCCCATGTCGTGTACCTGGAGGCAGACGCGCTGGCCCTGTTGCTCGAAGCGCAGACCGATGCGGGCCTGGAACCGCTCCGGGAAGCCGGGCTGCTGCTGGTCGACGATGTGGATCAGGTGACCGCCGGGCGCACCAAGCTCGGGGCGTTGCTGGAGGAGCGTGTCCAGTCGGGGCGGGCGACGGTGGTGGCGGCTCGAAGGGGGCCGCCCGAGTGGCTCGATGGTGAAGAGGTGCTCGCCCAGGGGCTGGGAAGCGGACTGGTGGTAGAGATTTCGCCCCCGGACCTCGCCCTGCGGGAAGAGATCCTCCGTCGCCGGGCCGAGTTCGCCGGTGTGTCCTTCGCCCGGGCGGTGGTGGATGAGGTGGTCCGGATGCCGCTCGGCACCGTGCAGGAACTGCTGGGCACCGTCAACCGGCTGATCGCCTTCCAGGAAGTCAGCCCGACGCCGCTCGACCCGGTGCAGACCCGAGTGCTGGTGACCGGCATGGCACCAGGCGAACCGGCGGCCGGCGCCAAGTCCTTTGTGACGCCGCTGGATGCGCCGGACCGGGGCGAGGGGACCGGAGAGGAATCCGATGAGTTCGGGGCCTTCCTGTCGGAGATCGTCGCGGGGGTCAGCGATCAGGTGGACCGGTGGCGCTCCCAGGTGGCCAATGCCATCCTGCGCTGGGAGGCCGAGGGCATCCGCTGCGCCAGGCTTCAGGCGCTCCTCGATCAGGAGGTCTCGTCCCAACCCACCGCAGTGCTCCGGCAATTCGAGCAGGACGTCGCGACGCTGCAGGGCATCCGGGCCCAGCTGGCCGAGCTGGCGCCGGAGCTGGAGGAGGCCGAAGTCCTCCGCGATCCGGACCGGGTGACCGAGGCGGCCAAGTTTCTCGAAGAAGCACGAACCCGGGGGCTGGCGGCACAGGGCCCGAACCCCAATCTGATGGTCGACGATCTGATCGACGTCACCTCCAACCGGGCGGCCTTTGCGGCGGTTCGCCAGGCAGCGGAACTGGCCGGGCCGGAGACCAATCCCCTGCTGCTGCTGGGCGGCAGCGGGACCGCGAAGACCCATCTGCTCCACGGCTACGGCAATCTCCTCGTGGCCCGGGGCCGGCGGGCGGTGGTGTTGACCGGTGCCCAGGCGATGGCGGCGGAGATCGAAGCCGCCGGGGTGCCCGGTGGGGTGATGGACTGGCGGCAACGGTACCAGTGGGCCGGTGCCCTGCTCATCGATGATCTTCACCTGCTGGTCGGACACTCCGCGGCCCAGGAGGCCTTGCTGGGCGTCGTCGAGATCCTGCTCGAGGCCGGGCGCCCGGTGGCCGTCACCAGTGCCATCTCACCGGCGGAGTTGGCTGGCATCAATCCCCAACTCCTCTCCCGGGTGGCGGGTGGGTTGAGTGTGGAACTGCCCGCCCCGGATCGGGAAGTTCGCCGCGGGCTCGTGACCCGGTTGCTCGAGGCCACGGAGGCGGCCGGCGATGCGGGGCTGATCGAGTACCTGGCGAGCGCGACAGGGGCGAGTGTCCGGGCGATTCACGCGGCGGTCCGCCGGGTGCTGGTGGCCGCGGCGGGCGCGGGGCTGCCTCCCAGTCTGACGCTCGCCCGCCAGGCCCTGGAGTCCCCGGGGCCGTCCGCCAGCGCCACCGGCGGCCGGTCCGGCGTGGGCCGGTCCCTCGGGGGCCCCAAGCTGCGCGAGAAGATGGTCGAGCGGTGGCCGGAGCCGCGCCAGCGCCTGATCGAGGAGATGGGCTGATGGCGATCCGGGGGAGTCTCCAGGAAGCCGGCCTGCCCGACGTGATCCAGATGCTGCATCTGGGGCGGCGGACCGGATGCCTGGCGTTGGCGGACCGTGGGCGACACGCCAGCCTGTTCTTCGAGGACGGTTGGGTGGTGCACGCCACCATCGTGAATCGACCGGATCGGCTGGGGGATCTGCTGGTGAAGAGTGGCCTGGTGACGCCGGCCCAACTGGACGAGGCGATGAGGATGCAGGCCCGGCCCGGTAGCCGACGAATCGGCGAGGTCCTGGTGGGACTCGGTGCCCTGACTCCCGAACAACTGAAGGCCATGGTTCGCCGGCAGGTCGATGAGGCGGTGTACGCGCTCTTCAACTGGCGGAGTGGGACCTTCACGTTCGAGCCGGCGCTGGCCCCCGATCCGGATGTCGACCGGGTACGGATCTCGCCGGACTCGTTGCTGCTTGAGGGAGCGCGTCGGGTGGACGAGTGGGCCGTGATCGAGAAGAAGATCCCCAGCTTCGATCTGATCTTCGCCCGGGACCCGGGCGTCCCCGATCCGTCCGGGCTCGATCTGTCCGCCTCCCAGCGCCGGCTGCTGCCGCGGCTGGACGGCTCCCGGGATGTGCGCGGCCTGGTGGAGGAAACCGGCCTCACCGAATTCGACTGCTGTCAGGCGCTGTTCGGATTGCTGTCCGCCGGGGTCATTCATCGCGTTGGCACCTCGACGCCGGGCCCGTCGGCCCGATCCCACGAGACCCAGATCGAAGAACATCGCAATCTCGGGGTGGCCTTCTACCGGACCGGGATGCTGGACGAAGCGGTCCGGGAATTCCGGCGGGTCATGGAACTCCGCCCTGGCGAAGGATTCGCCCCCTTCCATCTCGGGCTGATCGCCGCCCGGCGGGGGCAGTGGGCTGAAGCGGTCTACTTCCTCCGCGGAGCGGCGGATCGGGCCGGCCCCCGTCCCGCGATCCTCCACAACCTCGGCGTCGCCCTGGGCGAAGCCGGGGAGCTGGAACAGGCAGAGAGCACCCTGGCCGAGGCGACCAGTCGTGCCCCGGAGCGGGCCGCCAGCCACATCGCCTGGGGCCTGGTGGCCCTCGATCGGGGAAACCCCGGGATCGCGGTGGCGAGACTGGAGCGGGCCAGGGAGTTCACCGGAGACGACGTCCCGGCGCTCTGGTACTGGGGGATGATGCGCGCCCTCGCCGCGGTGGGAGACTTGGAGACCGCCCGGAGTCTCGGCGAAGAAGGGGTAGCCCGGTGGCCCGACCAGGCCGTGCTGCTGAACAACCACGCCGTTCTGTTGGAGGCGTCGGGCGAACTGACCCGGACCGAGCAGGTACTGAACGACGCGCTGGAGGCGGACGCCAGCCTGCCCCAGGTGTCGAAGAACCTCGGCGATGTGCTGTATCGACTGGGGCGCTTCGATGAGGCGGTTGCCGCCTTCGAACGGGCGGCCCGACTGGCGCCGGATCTGGGAGAGGATCTCTACTTCAAACTCGGCAACCTCGCCCTCCGCCGGGGCGATTCCGAAGCGGCCCGGAAGCACTGGGGCAGGGCCCTGGAGCTCAGTCCGGGACACCAGCTCGCAAGAGCCAATCTCCAGATGCTCGGGGCCGGCTGATGACCTTGTCCTCGGACCCGGGGTTCGGGCGCCTCCTGCGACGGCTGGAAGGGCAGAATCTGCCGAGCCTGGATCGCTACAAGGAGCGCTGCCTCAGTCGTCGACTGGCGGTGCGGATGCGGGCCTGCGGGGTGTCGACCCTGAGCGAGTACGCCGATGTGGTGGGGACGATCCCGGGGGAGTTGGATCGCCTGCGACAGGCGATCACCATCAACGTTACCGGCTTCTTCCGCAACCCGGAGGTCTGGGCCAAGGTCCAGTCCATCCTCGCCGCGGAGAACTCCAGCCGGCCGGCCAGGCGACGGGGGTGGAGTGCCGGCTGCGCCACCGGTGAGGAGGCGTGGACCCTGGCGATGGTGTTGGCGGAAACCGCGCCGCAGTCCGGCGGGGTACTGCCGCGCTGGTTCGAAGTGGAGGCCACCGATCTCGATGAGCCGTCGCTGGCGGTGGCTCGAAAGGGTCGCTATCCAGTGGCGGCGGCGAAGGAGGCCCCACCTGGGGTCATGGCCCGCTGGACCCGGAAGACGGAGGCGGGTTTTGAGGTCAGTCCCCGGCTCCGACCGGCGGTCAGTTTCCGATCTCACGACATGAGCCGGCACCCGGCGCCGGGCACCGACTATGATCTGGTGGTCTGCCGGAACGTGCTGATCTACTTCACCCGGGAGCTCCAGGAGGAGTTGTTCCTCTCCTTCGCGGGCGCCCTCCGGCCAGGCGGCCTGCTGGTCCTGGGGAAGGTGGAGACCTTGAGCGGGACCTCGCGCGGGTTGTTCGAGACGGTGGATGGCCGCGAGCGGATCTTCCGGAGGAGCCGTGACTGATCAGCCCATCATCGTCCGCGTCGCCGAACTGATCGCCCGGCCGGCACCAGCCCAACTCGAGGCGCTCGGGCTCGGCAGCTGTGTCGCCGTGATCCTCCACGATCCCGAGGCGCGGGTGGGAGGGTTGGCTCATGTCCTGCTTCCCACCGCCGCCGTGGGGGAACGACCCGACGCCGTGCCCGCGCGGTACGCCCAGAGTGCAGTGCCGGCACTGCTCGAGGCGGTCCTCGCGGCCGGCGCGGCCCGCCACCGGGTGGTGGCCCGACTGGTCGGCGGCGCCACCATGTTCCGCAACCTCACCGCTCCCGGTCTGATCGCCATCGGTGAGCGGAACACCGTGGCCGCTCGTCGGGCCCTGGACACCCTGAGTCTGCCGCTGGTGGGGGAGGCGGTCGGTGGTGACCACGGCCGCTCCGTGCGGTTCGATCTGGCGGCGGGGACGGTGACCGTGCGGTCGGTGCGGCATGGAACCTTCGCGCTCTGACGTCGCCACCGTACTGGTCACCGACGACAGCCCGTTCTTCCGGCGGCTGTTGAGCGATCTGATCGGGTCAAGTGGTGAGTTCCGGGTCGTGGCCACCGCCCGCAACGGGATGGATGCGCTGCGGAAAACCCACCGGTACGATCCCGATCTGATCACCATGGATCTGGAGATGCCCGAGCTGGATGGGTTGGGCACCATCGGGTACCTGATGTCGGAGATGCCGAGACCAGTGGTGGTGGTCAGCGGCTACGTCGGGGCCGGCACCGTGGGGGCGATCCGGGCCCTCGAACTGGGGGCCGTGGAATTGGTCCCCAAGGAGGATGAGCGGAGCCCGGCGGCCACTTCCCGGCTGGAGGAGCGGCTGTTGCAGGCGCTTCGGGCAGCCCGTCGGGCGGATGTATCCCGGGTCCCGGTGCTCGCCCGGCCAGCGGCCCGGGCGCCCGCCGCGCTGGGGCATGCCCTGGCGGGAAGGGCCAGACGCTGCATCGCGATCGCCGCGTCGACCGGCGGCCCCCGCGCCCTGGCCGAAGTCGTTCCCAGGCTGCCCACCGGGCACCGGGCGGCGGTGGTGATCGCCCAGCACATGCCGGCGGGGTTCACCCGAAGTCTGGCCGATCGGCTGGCGGCCCAGAGCCAGATCGCGGTGGTGGAGGCGGAGGACCGGGTGCCTCTGTTGCAGGACACGGCCTACGTCGCCCCGGGCGATTGGCACATGAGCGTGGAGAGCGATCCCGAGGGCCCCCGGATCCGGCTCGGGCGGGGGGCACCGGTCTGGGGGGTGCGACCGGCCGCGGATCCGCTCTTCCACTCGGTTGCCTCGGTGTTCGGGGCGCGGGCCCTCGGGATCGTGCTGACCGGCCTGGGAAAGGACGGGGCGGAGGGCCTCCGGGCGATTCGACGGGCCGGTGGTCGGGGGCTCGCCCAGGATCGGGAGACGTCGGTGATCTTCGGAATGCCCGGGGCCGCCGCGGCCGCCGGCGGAGTGGATCAGGTCCTCCCGCTGGGAGGGATCGCGGCCGCGGCAGCAGCCTGGATGATCAATTCAATCGGGGGAGATCGCGGGTGAGCGACGAGTGGCTGAACCAATGGCGGTCTGAGCTCCAGCAGATTCGCAACGCGGTGAGCGAGGCCCCGAATGACGAAGCCCGCGCCGAAGCGCTGCGACGGCTGGCCTCGCTGTACCGCCGGGCCGACACCCTGATTGGTGGGGCGACGGTGCTCCGCGATGAGGTCCGAGCCGCCGCGGAGCTGCTTCGGGTGCGGGACCGGCGCGCGGTGCCTCCACCCAGCGATGCCGATCCGGTCCGAGAGGACCGGCTGGGGGCGTCGACCTACATCGAGAAGGGATGGCACCTGATCACGATGGGGGACTATCCCGGGGCGATCCAGGCGCTGCAACGAGCCCTCGAGCTGGCTCCCGGGGAGAGCCAGGGCGGGGCCCTGCTCGGCTGGGCCCAGGTGCTCGATGGGGAGCCGGACCAGGCCCTGGCCACCCTGGCAGGTGTGTTGGAGCGGGATCCGAACCACGCGCTGGCCCGGGTAAACGTCGGCCTGGTCTGCCTGAAGCAGCGGAACTTCGGCGAGGCGATCGAGCATCTCTCCCGGGTGATCCGGGACCAGTCCGACCGCAAGGCCCTGCTCTACGCCCACTACTACCTCGGCATGGTGTACTTCGAGCGAGGCATGTTCGGGGACGCGGTGCCGTTCTTCGAGCAGGCGCTGGATCTGGGCCCGAATCTGGCGGAAGCCCGCTACGAATTGGGGCGGGCGCTGTGGTTTGCCGACCAACCGGATGCGGCCCGGTCCGCGTGGCGGGTGGGGGCGAGCACCACCGCGTTTTCCGCCTGGGGTACCCGATGCCGGGAGATGCTCACCATTGTGGATGCGGGAGGAGAGGTCCCACGAACCTCGCTGGTCTGATCCTCGCGTTTCAGCTGCTGGGCCAGGGATACCAGCTCTTCGAGGTCGGCCCGGTTTCCCTCATGGCGCCCCCGGCGCGGCGGGAACTGGCCTTCGCCCTGGCCGAGCAGGCGGCTACACCCACCGAGTTTCCCGGGCTGGGCAAATGGGCCCCGGTCTGGATGCGGCTCATCGTGGTGGAGGATGGTGCCGCGCTGCGCCGACGGGGGGGGCGTCCGGTGCCGGAGTGGGGAATCGGCTTTGCCTTTCCCGGGGCGAATACGATCGTCATCCGGGCCGATGCCCTGGATCCGGCCGGCGCGCTTCGACACGAGATGGCCCACTTGGCCCTGCACGCCCACATCCGGGGAAGGGTGCCCCTCTGGCTGGATGAGGGGTACGCCGTCGTGGCGGCCAACGAGTTCGGCCGGATGCTCGGTTTGCAGCTGAACCTCGTGGTGGCCACCCGGGGGGTGGGAGACCTCGGTGAGTTGGACCGGGCGCTCCGGGCCAGCGAGGTGGAGGCGCAGGCCGGGTATGCGCTGGCAGGATCGGCCGTCAGCCACCTGATTCGACTCCAACCCACCGGCTCCCTCGATCGATTGTTCGACCGCCTGGCGGCGGGGATCCCGTTCGAGGCCGCGTTGCTCGAGGTGTCGGGGTATGATCTGGCCCACTTCGAGCGGTCCTGGAGGGCGGAAATCCGGCGGCGCTACGGGGTGTTCGTCTGGCTGGCCGCGGGAGGATGGGTCGCCCTGGCGGCCGTTCTGGTGGCGGCGGCGGGGATCTACCGCCGCCGCCGGGACGCGCCACGCCGTGAGGCCCTCAACATCGGATGGCCGATGCCCGAGCCGGATGAGGCACCGCAACTTGACCAGCGACAACCAGATAAGTAATCTCCATGACTATGCCTGAAGCATCAGCGGGGCCCGGGGGCAGGCGCCCGCTTCTGGGCCGGAGGAACCTGTTCGTCCTGGCCGGAGCCATCGTCGTGCTCACGGTAGGTTACGGACTGCTCCAGGCCGGGTATTCCAGCCCGGCAGCGGTGCTGCTGGTTCTGGGGTATTGTGTGTTGTTCCCGCTGGCGATCGCTCTGTGAAGGAGGGTGGTCCGCCGGACGTCTCTCCGGGTAACCGGCAGGAGACCAGGGCGGAGGGGCGAATAGCTCAGCTGGTCCAGAGCGCCTGCCTTACACGCAGGATGTCGGGGGTTCGAATCCCTCTTCGCCCATTGGAGCGCTGGACTTACTGATTGGTCCTCTGCCAAGGGGATCTGATCCATGGAGGCTTGGTAGCATGCGTCTGACCAGTTCGATCTTCTCCTTGGTGCTGCTGGTGGCGGCGACCGCTCCGCTCGCCGCCCAGTTGCGGTCCAACCGACCGCCTCCCCGCGTCCAGACCTTGCCCCGGTTGATGGTTGCCACCCCATACCCCGCCAACACCAGCGACTCCGCTGCCGCGATCCGGGTTGGCGACGGGATGCGTCGCCGCCTGGAGGATGTGGCCGGGAAGAACTTCAATGTGATCCCGCGCGATCGGATGAACGAGGCCTTGCTGCAGTACGCCTATCCGGCGGACGCCGTGCTCCCGGTCACCGTTGCCCGGACCCTGGCGACCCAGCTCCAGGCGCGGTTCATCGTCAGTTCGAGTCTCGCCCGGTCGGAAGCGGGGCGCTATTCCGTCCAGGTGCGCGCGGTGGGGCTCAACGACAAGGCGGGGTTTACGACCACGCTGCAGCAGATCGCCAATCAGAGCCTCGAGGACCTGGGCAAGGCATCAGCCGAAGCGCTGGCGTCCGCCTTCAAAGCCCTCGATGATGCCAAGGAGTGCTGGGACAAGCAGAGGACCAAGCCCGAGGATGCCATCGCCTCCGCCCAGAAGGCGCTGCGGACTCAGCCCAACCACGGCCTGGCCGAGTACTGTCTTGGCGAGATCGCCCAGTCCCAGGCCAAGTCGCAGGATGTCGTGATCGGGCACTACAAGAACGCCACCGTCGGGGATCCCCAGAGCCTGGAGGCCTGGAGCCAGTTGGCGACGGAATACCAGAAGCGAAACGACAGCTCGGGGACCGTCAAGGCCTTTCAGGAAATGCTCCGGGTGGCTCCCACCAACCAGCCACTCCGAGAGCAGGCGTTCAAGCTGTTCCTGAACTACGGTCAGCCCGGGGCCGCCAAGGAAGTGGCGGAGGAAGGGCTGGAGTTGGACCCCAGCAACGCCGATCTGTGGGATCTGAAGAGCAACGCCTGCCTGTACCTCGAAGACTTTCAGTGTGCCGTGGATGCCCTGGAGCAGGTCTTCGAGGTGGACTCGGCCAAGGCCGACAGCCTGTTCTACTTCAAGATCGGGATCGCTGCCAGTCAGCGGCCGGACACCGCCCGGCTCCTCAAGTGGGCCCAGCAGGGTGCCCGGAAGTACCCCTCCCATGCCCAGATCCTGGGCAACTTGGTGACGGCCTATGCCTACGCCGGGCCGCCGGACAGCACCCTCTCCGCGGTGCGTCGCCTGATGGTCATCGACTCCACGGACCTGCGTCCCGCCCTCCGGACAATCCAGATCCTGGCCGCGGAAGGGCGGGTGGCCGAGGCGGAGCCGATCGGGGCCTATGTCGAGCGACTGGGCGATGAGAACGACAAGGAAAACTACGCGGGGATTCTGGCCAATAACGGTGCCCTCCCCAAACTGCAGAGCCAGCCCCAGGATCTGGTGGGGGCGGCCATGATGAGCCGGAAGGCCGTGTCGCTGGCGGTTCCCGGTGGCCGGATTGCGGTGTTTGCCAACTACCTGCTCGGCCTGGCCACCGCATTCCAGGTCTATCAGTTGGACTCGCAGATCATGGAGCAGAAGTCCTGTGAACTGGCCCAGAAGTCCTTGGCGCTTTCTGCCGAGGCGGTGGCCGCGTTCGGAATCGGGCACAGCATCCAGCCGGACGGAGTCGCGCAGCACCTGTCCACGCTGAACACCTTCGGGCCCCGGATCGAGTCGCAGGTCAAGGCGTTCTGCCGGTGAGGCCTTCCCCCGTGGGGAACGGGTGGCTAAATTGCCAAGCTGTCCTTGGGGGGCTGTAGCTCAGCTTGGTTAGAGTGCCGCACTGTCACTGCGGAGGTCGCGGGTTCGAGCCCCGTCAGCCCCGTATCGCGCACCCCGCCCGGTTTTCCGGGTGGGGTGTTTCGCGTCTGGGTGCATGACCGATCAGCTGCCGATCGATCGCCACGTCCCGGTCCTCGTCGACCAGGTGCTTGCCGCCGCAGGGTCCGGAGGCCGGGCGGTGGACGGAACCCTGGGGGACGGCGGTCATGCTCTCGCGCTGGTCGAGGCCGGCTTCGAGGTCCTGGGGGTCGATCGGGATCCCCAGGCGATCGCCCGCGCCAACGACCGTCTCGCGGGTCGTCCGGTCACGATTCTCCAGGGGCGGTTTGATGATCCGGCCATTCTCGAGGCCATCACCGCCTTCAGACCCGACTTCGGACTGCTCGACCTCGGCGTCTCCTCGCGGCAGTTGGATGACGACCGCCTCGGATTCAGCTTCCGTCCTGGGGCCCCGCTCGACATGCGGATGGACCGGGCGGGGAAGGGCGCGGCCGGCTATCTGAACGAGGCCTCCGTGGCAGAGCTCCGCGAAACGTTTGCCAGGCTGGCGGACGAACCCAAGGCCCGCCGCCTCGCCCTGGAGATCGACCGCCGTCGTCAGGCGACCCCCTTCGAAACCAGTGACGACCTGGTGAACGCGATCCGGGGGGCGCTGGGCCCGAGCAGCGGACCCGGGGACTTTGCCAGGATCTTCCAAGGGGTCCGCATCCGGGTGAACGACGAGTTGGATCGCCTGGGTCGGGCCCTCCCGGCCCTCCGCGACGCGCTGGCGCCGGGCGGCACCCTGGCGGTGATCAGTTATCATTCCGGCGAAGACCGGATCGTCAAACACCTGTTCCGGGAGTGGGGCCGGCAGTGCATCTGTCCCCCGGTCTTCCCGGTCTGCCGGTGCCGCGGCCGAGCCCTCGGAACGGTCGTGTCGCGACGGCCGATGCTACCTACCGATCTGGAAGTGGAGAGCAACCCTCGTGCACGAAGCGCCAAACTCCGTCTCTTTCGGGTAACCGGGTGAAGGTCCGCGGGCGGTTCTGGCTGGGATTCTGGCTGGGTGTCTTCCTTCTGATTTCGGTGGTGGTCGTGGCGCGGCAGCGAGCGGCGCTCACCCTGGCCGGCGAGCTCAATCGTCTCCGGGATCAGCGCATGGCCCTCGAAGCCGCGGCGGCGGAATACGAGCAGCGAATCCAGGAGGGCGCGAGTCGTGCCGTCCTGGTGCCGAAGGCGGAGACCCGACTCAAACTCCATGTGGCTGGCGACAAGGAGTGGACCACCCTGAGGCTCCAGACTTCTCCGGACTCCGGTTCCTGATGGCCAGCCCACGAACCCGGATCGGCGTGCTGCAGGTCCTCCTGCTCGGTGGACTGCTGGCCATCATTGGCCGGGCGGCCCAGCTGCAGCTGGTGGAAGGCGAGCGGTGGGCCCAGGCCGCGGAGCGAAGCCGCACCCTGGTCAAGATCCTCCCGGCCCGTCGGGGCACCTTGTACGATCGCCGGGGCACTCCGCTGGCCATTTCTCAGGAATCCTACCGGGTCGAGGTCACACCTCGGGAAATCCGCGGGTCACTCACCGATTCCGTCGCTCGGTGGCTGGTCCGCGACCTCGGCCTCTCGGCCCGGAAGGTGCGCGCCGCCTTCGCGGTGGCCAACCGGAAGGACACGCTCACTTCCCTCAATCGCTACCGCCCCGTGACGGCCAGCCAGGTCGAGGGGCTGCGGGGCCTCCGGGGAGTGCGGCTCTATCCGGTGTACACCAGGGCCCGACCCTACGGGTCGCTGGCCCTCGATCTGCTGGGCTCGCTGGTGTCGGACTCTGGTCGAGGTCGAAGCGGCATGGAGCGCTCGCTCGACTCCCTGCTGGCAGGGGTGCCGGGGGAGGCAGGGTTCCTCCGCACCCCGGGAGGCACCCTGTATGAGTCTCCCGACCGTCGGATTCGCGAGCCGGTGCCGGGTCACGACGTCTACCTCACCCTCGATGCCGAACTCCAGTCCATCGCGGAAGCGGCCCTGGCTGAGACCCTGGAGGCACAGAACGCCGAGGCCGGGGACGTCGTGTTCATCGAGCCGCGGACCGGGGAAGTGCTGGCCATGACCAGCCAGGTGCGATTGCCGAGCGGCGCCGCCCGGGCCGGCGCCTGGGTCCCGGCCGAACCCGGATCCACCATCAAACCGTTTGCCGCGGCCGGCCTGCTGCGGCTTGGGCGGGTGAGCCCGACCGACTCGGTCTATGGCGAGGAGGGCTCCTGGGTGGTGCCGAAGCGGGCCCGTCCGGTCACCGACGTGCACCCCGTGGAGGGCTATATGACTCTGGCCACGGCGCTCCGCGAGTCCAGCAACATCGGGATGGGGAAGTTCACTTCCCGGCTGAGCTATCAGGAACACTTCGACATCCTCCGGGACTTCGGCTTCGGGACCGCCACGGGCATCGAGATTCCCGGGGAGTACCGCGGCAGCCTCAGGTTCCCCCATCTCTGGGAAGAGGGGAACACCCAGCCCAGCCTGGCCCAGGGCTATGAGATCCAGATCACCCCGCTGCAGCTGGCGGCGGCCTACGCCGCGCTGGCGAATGACGGGTGGTTGCCGGAACTGACCCTGATCCGCGAGGTGCGCAATCCTGCCGGCGCCACCCTCTATCATCATCAGCCGACTCCGGTCCGGCGAGTGGTCGATGGGGAGATTGCCCGGCAGGTCCGAAACTACCTGGCGGGTGCCGCGAGCGATTCGGGAACCGGTCGCCGGGCCCAGCTCGACACCTATCGCGTCCTTGGCAAGACCGGCACCGCAAAGAACGTGGTCGAGGGGCGGTACGCCGCCAACCACTACACGGCCTCCTTTGCCGGGATGTTCCCCGCCGAGGACCCCCAACTGGTGGTGGTGATCCGGATCATCCGGCCGTTGGCCGGTCAGTTCTACGGTGGCGAGATCGCGGCGCCGATGAACCGCCAGATGTTGCAGGACGCGCTGGCCGTGCACCGGGATGTGCTCGACCGGTCCCGGCTCCAGTTCCGCTCGGCCCAGGCTCCGCACATCGCCCGGGTGGATCAGCGGACTCCCGCCACCCGCACCGTGATCTCGCTCCGGGGCCCGGCGACGTCGGCGGCCCGTCCCGCAGTGACGGTCCCGGATGTGGTGGGACTCGGGGTCCGGGAGGCCGCCTACCGGCTCCACCAGCGGGGCCTCCGGGTTTCACTCTCGGGCATCGGGGCCGTGGTGGCCACGTCCCCCGCGGCCGGGGCCACCGTCACCGCCGGCACGACCGTATCGCTCACCTCGGGTGGGGAGCGCTGAGGGTGTCGCACGAGCTGGCGTGGGAGCGGGTGCGGACCGCGTTGCAGCGGGAGGGACTGCTCTCGGCGCCGGTGCCCGCGGTGGGGGCCCCGGCCGGCATCGCCACCGACAGTCGGCTGGTCCTGCCGGGGGAGCTCTTTCTGGCGGTGCCGGGGACCCAGCAGGATGGCCACGCCTTCGTGGCCGATGCGGTCCGGCACGGGGCGGCGCTGGCACTGGTCGAGCGGCCGCTGGAAGGCACGGTGCCGCAGATCGTGGTTCGCGACGCCCGGCGCGCCTCGAGCCTGGTGGCGCGGGCCTGGTTCGACGACCCCGCGGCAGCGATGGTCCTGGTCGGGGTGACCGGCACCAATGGCAAGACCACAACCACCGGGATCACCCGCCACCTGCTCAACCGAGCCGGCGATGCAGGGCTGATCGGCACCCTCGGTGCGGTGGATGGTTCCGGGGTCGCCGTTCCGACGGCGGCGCTGACCACTCCAGGTCCGGTGGATCTCCACGCCACCTTCCGCCGGCTGGCCGATCGGGGCGTCACCCAGGTGGTGATGGAAACGTCCTCCCACAGTCTCCACCAGGGGCGGCTTGAGGGCCTGGGGTTTGCCGGCGCCGTGTTCACCAACCTCACCCGCGAACACCTCGACTACCATCTCACCATGGAGGGGTACCTCGAGGCCAAACTCCTGCTGCTCGCGCTGTTGCGCCAGGACGCCGTGGTGGCGGTCAACGCCGATGACCCCGCGTGGGAGGCGATCCCCCGGCGACCGGGGACCCTGAGGTTCGGGCTGGCTCCCGACGCCGATCTGCGAGCGGAGGGGCTGGTGGCATCGGCGGCCGGCAGCCGCTTTCAGCTGACCGGTCGGTTCGGCACCAGGGAGGTGGAGCTGCCCCTCTCGGGGGATTTCAACGTCGCGAACGCCCTTGGGGCCGCCACGATCGCCCTCGGCCTGGGTCGCCCCCTCCAGGAAGTCGCCGAACGCCTGTCGTCGGCCCCGCAGGTCCCGGGCCGGATGGAACGGTTGGCCGCCAGCCCGTGCCTCATCCTCCGCGACTATGCCCATACTCCCGACGCCCTGCAGCGGGTGCTGGCGACGCTGCGGCCGCTGACGCGCGGGCGGCTGATGGTCCTGTTCGGCTGCGGCGGGGATCGGGATCGGGGCAAGCGTCCGCTGATGGGCCGGATGGCGGCGGAGGGCGCCGACGTGACCTTCCTGACCCCGGACAACCCGAGAACCGAGGATCCTGACCGGATCATTGACGACATCCTGGCCGGCATGCCTGGCCAACCGGTCCACCGGTTCCGCGACCGTCGGGTGGCGATTGCGGAGGCGGTCGCCATGGCGTCGGAGGGGGACACCCTGCTGTTGGCCGGCAAGGGACACGAGACCTATCAGATCGTCGGCGAGGTGAAATTCCCCTTTGATGAGCGGGCCATTGTCGCGGAGCTGATCCGGTGAGACCGCTCTCCGCCCGGCGGGTCAGCAAGATCCTCGGTCTCGATCAGCTGGTGGAGGAGGTGGAGTACTCTGCCATCGTCACCGACACCCGACGGATGCCGACCGGGGCGCTGTTCGTGGCGCTCAAGGGAGAGCGGTACGACGGTCACGACTATCTGGCGGCGGCGCGGAATGCCGGAGCCCGAGGGGCAGTGGTGCGCACCGGGACCCCACCGATCGGGGGGCTTTGCCTCCACCCGGTGGAGGACACGCTCCGGGCCTACGGCCAGCTCGCCCGGGCCCGACGTCGGGAGATCCCCGGGCCGGTGGTGGCGGTGACGGGGACCAACGGCAAGACCAGCACCAAGGAGCTGGTGGCCGCCGCACTCGCCACCCGGTACCAGACCCACGCCACCCGGCTGAACCTCAACAACCTGGTCGGTGTGCCGCAGACGATTCTCGAGGCACCGGCTGGCACCGAGTGCCTGGTGATCGAAGCCGGGGCCAACCTCCCCGGAGAGATTGCCCGGTATCGCGAGATGGTAGAGCCGACGGTGGCGGTGGTCACCAATGTCGCTGACGGGCACCTCGAGGGGTTCGGCTCGCTGGAGGGGGTGATGGCGGAGAAGCTCGAGCTGGTCCGGGACGCGCCGCTGGCGGTGGTGGGACCGCAGCCTCCCGCGTTGGCGATCGAGGCGAGGACCAGGAGGCCCGGCCGGCTGGTGGTGGCGGGTCTCGAGGGGGAGGTCCGGCCCGACGAAGTGATGCTGGACGCTCAGGGGCGCCCGACCCTCCGGGTCGGGACGCGCACCATCCGGCTGCCCCTGGTGGGCCGCCATCTGGCGGGGAATGCCATGCTGGCCTGGGCGGTGGCCGAGGAACTTGGACTCGATCTCGATGAGGTGGCCGACGCGCTGTCCAGGGTGGTCGTTCCCGGTGGCCGGAGCGAACTCCAGCAGATCGGGGGTCTGACGATCCTCAACGACTGCTACAATGCCAACCCCGCCTCGTTCCTGTCGGCCATCGAAACCGCCCAGAGTCTCCGGACGGGCCGTCGGCTGGTCTTCGTGGCCGGCGGGATGCGTGAGCTGGGTTCGGACGCGGGCCGGCTCCACGCGGAGGTGGCCGGCCACCTGGTGGCACTCGGCGCGGAACTGCTGGTCGCGGTTGGCGAGTTCGCCGAGGTGCTCCGGTCCCGACGGGAGGCCCTCGGCGACCGGCTGATCCTGGCTGCCGACCCGGTCGAAGCCGGCGCCCTGCTGGCGCCAAGGCTGGTCGGGGATGAAGTGGTGATCCTCAAGGCGTCCCGCGGGGTGGCCTTGGAGCGTATACTTCCAGCCATCACCAGCCAGACCGCTCCGTCTCTCGAGGCCTGATGCTCTACCACCTGCTTGCCCCGCTGGGCAAGAGCTACATCCTGTTCAATCTGTTCGGATACATCAGCTTCCGGGCGGCCGGCGCGACCGTGACGGCGCTGTTGATGGCCTTCGTGGTCGGCCCCTTCATCATCCGGAGACTCCGGGCCCTCAAGGTCGGCCAAGTGGTCCGAATGGACTTCCTCGCCAGCCACGAGGGGAAGCGGGGCACCCCGACGATGGGGGGCTTGATCATCATCCTGGCCACGGTGGTGCCGACCCTGCTCTGGGCCGACCTTACCAACCGGTACGTCCTGGTGGCGGTGCTGGCCACCCTGTGGACCGGCGCGATCGGGTTTCTGGACGACTATCTCAAGGTGGTGCAGGGGAAATCGCGGGGACTGGTGGCGCGGTGGAAGCTGGCGGGCAGGTCGGGATTCGGCGTGGCGCTCGGCATCTACCTGACGTTCTGGCCGGTGGTTCCGGTGGACATCATCCCTGCTACCGCGACGACGGTGCCGTTCTTCAAGTTCGTCACTGGCGACCTTCGCGCCGTGGCTCTATGTCATGTTCGTCACCTTCATCGTGACCGGAACCAGCAACGCGGTCAACCTCACGGACGGGCTCGACGGACTGGCGGCCGGGCTGGCCGCGATCGCGGCGGCCTGCTTCGCGCTCTTCGCCTACGTCTTCGGCCGAGTCGACGCGACCGCCTACCTCAACCTGTTCTACCTTCCCGCGCGCCGGCGAGCTGGCGATCTTCTGCGGCTCCCTCATGGGGGCAGCGCTGGGCTTTCTCTGGTTCAACGCGCACCCGGCCAAGGTGTTCATGGGGGATACCGGCAGCCTGGCCATCGGGGGTGCGTTCGGCACCGTCGCGATTCTGCTCAAGGCGGAGTTCCTGCTGGCGATCATCGGGGGTGTCTTCGTCGCCGAGGCGGTCTCGGTCCTGATGCAGACGTCGGTGTTCAAGTGGAACCGGCGCACCCGCGGTCGGGAGTACGCCGAGGCCAACCGGGTCTTCCGAATGGCGCCGCTCCATCACCATTTCGAGAAGCTGGGGTGGGCCGAGACCACCGTCGTGACCCGGTTCTACATTCTCGGGATTCTGTGCGCGCTGCTGGCGTTGGCGACCCTCAAGCTGCGGTGACCCTCGACGCCTGGGCCCAGGCGGGCCGCGAAATCGCCGTGATCGGGCTGGGGCGGAGCGGGCTCGGCGCGGGCCGACTGCTCCGGGCCCGGGGGATTCCGGTCTACGCCTCGGATCGTGGACACGGCGACCTGGCGCAGGCCGCCGCGCTGGAACTCGAGGGCCTTGGCGCGGCGATTGAACTGGGGGGCCACGATCTCCACGGATTGCCCGGGCTGGTGGGGTGGTGCTCTCGCCCGGGGTTCCGCCCGACGCCGCCCCGGTGCGTGCCGCTCGGGACGCCGGCGTCCCGATCCGGGCCGAGATCGACCTCGGCCTCGAGGCGATCGGCCCGACCAAGTACATCGGGGTCACCGGCACCAACGGCAAGAGCACCACGACCGCGCTGGCGGCGCATCTGCTGCGGGCAGGGGGGCTCCGGGCCGACGCGGTGGGCAACATCGGGACCCCGGTCGCGGAATTGGCGCTCGGATCGAACCTTCCCGAATGGCTGGCCATCGAGTTTTCCTCGTTCCAGCTGCATGACGCCCCACTGGTGGCCCCCGCCGCCGGGATCCTCACCAACCTCTCGGCCGATCACCTTGACCGCTACCCGAGCCTTGAGGCGTACTACGCCGACAAGCGGCTCTTCTTTCGCAACGCCAACGAGGCCTCGGTGTGGGTAGGCAATGCCGATGACGCAGAATCCGCGGCGATGATCTCCCCGGTGCCGGGGCGGCAGCTCCGGTTTTCCGTGAAGGCGGAAGCCGACGCCTGGTACAATCGCCCGGCAGAGCAACTGATGCTGGGTACCGTTCCCCTCATCCGACGGGCCGAGTTTCCGCTGCTCGGCGATCACAACGTGGCCAACGCCCTGGCGGCCGCTCTGGCCGTGCAGGCCGTGGCTGGAATCGCCGTCGAACGGCTGGGAAGCGCCCTGGGCACCTTCCGGCCCCTGTCCCACCGGCTCGAGATCGTCCGGGAAGTGCAGGGGGTGTTGTGGATCAACGACTCCAAGGCCACCAATCTCGGGTCCACCGAAATGGCCGTGGCAGCGGTCGACCGCCCGTTCGTTCTCCTGCTCGGGGGCCGCCACAAGGGAGAGTCCTACCGCCGCCTCGGGCCGGGGTTGCGGGATCGCTGTCGAGCGGTGATCGCCTATGGGGAAGCGCGGGAGACGGTGGTAGCCGACCTGGCCGGGATGATTCCGGTGGAATCCGCGGTGACCTTTGCCGAGGTGCTGGCGCGCGCGGCGCGGGCGGCCCGCCCGGGGGACGCGGTGCTGCTGTCTCCCGCCTGCTCCAGCTATGACATGTTCACCAGTTACGAAGAGCGGGGCCGCACTTTCCGTGAGCTCGTGGAGGCCATGTGAGCGCCTCGGGCGTGCGACACCCGGGAGAATTCCGCTGGGAAGTCAGGCTGCTGGTCGTGGTGACCTTCACCCTGACCGTGTTCGGAATCGTCAACCTCTACAATGCGGTGAGCATCCGGGACGCGGGATTCATGATCGCGGTCAAACAGCTGGCGATCGGTCTGGCCGGCGGCATCGCGCTGATGCTGTTGTCGCGGATGGACTACCGGCAGCTCCGCCCCCTGGCGTGGCCCGCCCTGGTGATCACCCTGGGCCTGCTCCTCATTCCGGCCCTGCCGGAGTCGCTGACCGGGAGCATCGCCGGGTCCCGCAACGGGGCTCGCCGGTGGATCGACCTGGGCGTCCTGGACATCCAGCCCGGCGAAATCGCCAAGTTCGTGATCGTCCTCTGGTGCGCTGCCCTGGCGGCCAAGAAGGGCGAAGCGATCCGGGGTTTCAAGCGAGGGGTGGTGCCGTTTCTTCTGGTGATCGGGCTCGTCGATCTGCTGATCATGAGGCAACCCAACCTTTCGATGGCCGCCATCGTGGCGATGCTGGGCGCTACGGTGCTGTTCACCGCCGGGGCCAGGATCGGCCACTTCCTCCTGCTCGGCATCGCGGCCGGCGTGCTGGGCCTCCAGATGATCATGCTCAGCGGGTATCGGCGGGCCCGGCTGGAGACCTTCTTCGGGGCGGGCACCGAGGACGGCGCTCGCCAGATCACCGAGTCGGTGGTCGCGATCGGGTCCGGCGGATTCCTGGGGCAGGGTCTTGGGGAAGGGAAGGCGAAGCTGGCCCACCTGCCGTACGCCTATTCCGATTTCATCTTCGCCTCAATCGGCGAGGAATGGGGCTTCATCGGGGTGGTCCTGGTGGTCGTGCTGTTCGGGCTCTTCGGCTGGATCGGCTACCGGATCGCCAAGACGGCGCCGGATCCCTTCGGGCAGTTCCTGGCGGCCGGGCTGACCACCGCCGTGGTCGTCACCGCCGTGCTTCACATGGCCGTCACCCTGAATCTGATGCCGACCACCGGGCTGACCCTGCCGTTCATGTCGGCCGGAGGCTCGAGCCTGGCGATGAACCTCGTAGCGGTCGGTGTCCTCGCCAGCGTGGGACGGATGCGGGGCCGACCTCCCTCCCGCGAATGACCACCGTGCTGCTGGCCGGCGGCGGCACCGGGGGACACCTGATGCCCGCCCTGGCCCTGGCCGACGAGCTGGCCAGGCGTCACCCCGGTTGGCGGGTGATGCTGGTGGGAGCCCGGCGCGGGGTGGAAGCCCGCCTGCTCCCCGATCGGGGATACCCCTACCAGCTCCTCTCGGCGGAACCGATCTATCGCCACCGACCATGGCGGAATCTCCGGTGGCCGTTCGTCGCCGGCCGCCTGTGGCGGGAGGCCGGCTCCCTGCTGGACACGGAACAGCCATCGCTGGTGGTCGGGACCGGTGGGTATGCCTCGGGCCCGGTGGTCTTCCGGGCGGCTCGTCGGGGGATCCCGACGGCCATCTTCGAGGCCGATGCCGTGCCGGGGCTCACCACTCGGTGGCTCTCCGGGGTGGTCCGAGAGGTCTATCTCGCGGTTCCCGAGGCGGCATCGGCGCTCTCCCCCAGGGCCAGGCAGGTGGTGGTGACCGGGGCGCCGATCCATCTGCCGACCCCTGCCATTCGAGATGCCGCGCTGGCCCGGTTCGAACTGGACGCGGACCGGCCCGTCGTGCTGGTGACTGGGGGCAGCCAGGGGGCGCTCGCCATCAACGAGGCCGTCGCCGCCTGGATCCAGACGCGCCGGGCCGACAAAGTGCAGATCATCTGGGCCACCGGTCAGGGCGGGTTCGACCGATTCCGTCACCTCCACCAGCCCCCCGCGGTGTTCGTGACCCCGTTCCTCGATCCGATTCGCGACGGCTATGCGGTGGCGACGGTCGCGGTTGGCAGAGCCGGGTCACTCTCCCTGGCCGAACTCAGCGCCTGGGGCATCCCGTCCCTCCTGATTCCCCTCCCGACCGCCGCGGCCGACCACCAGACCCGGAATGCCGAGGCGGCGGCAGGGGGTGGGGCGGCGATAATGCTCCCGCAAGCCGGGCTTTCGGGCGACAGCCTGGGGGTTTCCCTCGGGGATCTTCTCAAGGACCCCGCCAGGCTGGCGGCCATGAGAGCCGCCGCCCTCGATCGGGCCCGCCCAGAGGCCACGGGGCAGATCACGACCCGCCTGGAGGGGCTGATCGAGGGCCGTTGATTGTTTACCATCCCCATGTAATTGCTTACATTAGGTCCATCGTCATGAACCTCTTTCTCGGGTCCGATCCGCGGCCGGTTCACTTCGTCGGGATCGCCGGGGCAGGCATGAGCGCGCTGGCGCTCGTGGCGTTGCGCAGGGGTCTGGCCGTGACCGGGTCGGATCACGCCCCGGACGGGGCTCCGGATCTCCCCGAACTGGGTGCCAGGGTCTGGTCTGGTCACGATGCGTCCTACGTCGAGGGCGCCCGGGCAGTGGTCGCCAGCGCGGCGATCCCCGGGGACCATCCGGAACTGAGCCGCGCGCGGGAGCTGGGGATTCCCATTCTCCCGCGAAAGGAGGCACTGGGCCAGCTGGTGGAGGGCCGGGAGGTCGTGGCCATCGCCGGTACCCATGGCAAGACCACCACGACGGTGATGACGACCCACGCCCTGGTCGGCGCCGGGTTCGAGCCCACCACCCTCGCCGGAGGTCGGGTGGCCGCCTGGGGAGGCAACGCCCGCATTGGCGGGGACGAGCTGTTTGTGGTGGAGGCCGACGAGTACGACCAGGCCTTCCTGGCTCTTCACCCGGCCGTCGCGGTGGTGAACAACCTCGAGCCCGAGCATCTGGAGTGCTACTCCGGGTCAGCCCAGGTGCAGGAGGATGCCTTCGTCACCTTTGCCGGGCGGGCGCGCAGGGCCCTGATCGGGAGTGACGACCCCGGGGCCGAGGCGGTGGCTCGTCGCTTGGGGGGCCCGGTGTGGCGCTTCGGGGTGGCTGGACCGGACCTGGTCCTCTCCCGGATCGGGTCGAGTCCCCAGGGAGCCCAGGCGGTCCTTGTCCTGGCCAATGGCCAGTCGATCTCCCTTGAGCTGGCGGTCCCGGGGGTCCACAATCTCCGGAACGCGGCCGCGGCGATTGGGGTGGTGGCGGCGCTGGGGGGCGACGTCGAGCGGGCCGCCCTCGGGCTCAGGGATTTCATCGGGGTCGGGCGCCGCTTCGAGCGTCGAGGGACCGTGGCCGGGGTGACGGTGGTCGATGACTACGCTCACCACCCCACCGAGGTGGAGGCGACCCTGGTCGCCGCCCGGGAGGCCTATCCGGATCGGCGAATGGTGGCGGTGTTTCAGCCCCACCTGTTCACCCGTACCGCCGCGTTGGGAGAGCAGATGGGTCGCTCCCTGGCCCTGGCGGACCTGGTGTTCGTGACGGAGGTCTACCCGGCCCGGGAGGCACCGATTCCCGGCGTTTCCGGACGGTTGGTAGCGGAAGCCGCCCGGCGGGCCGGAGCCGAGGTGGTGTTCGGGGCCGAGCGAGAGGCCCTGACGGCGCAGGTGTTGGCCTCGCTGTCCCCGGGTGACGTTGTGCTCACCCTCGGGGCCGGCGATATCACCAGCCTCGGAGGCGTGCTGCTGGACCGGCTGGGGCAGCGATGACCCGTCGCGGGGTATTGCTCGCCGCAGTGACCGGTCTGATGCTGGTGGGCGTGGCGGCATCCCCCCGAGCCTTGCGGAAGGTCGACTTCTTCAAGATCCGACGGGTGGAGGTGCGGGGGGCCCGGTACCTGGTGCCCGACACGCTGGTGGCCGCGCTTCGCCTCGTGCCCGACGCCAGCTTGTTCGATGGCACGGCCGGGCTGGCCGATCGGGTGTTCGCGATCCGGGGGGTGGCGGAGGCTCAGGTGACCCGCCGGTGGCCCGGAACCCTGGTCATCACGGTCCGGGAGCACCAGCCGGTGGCGCTGGCGGAGCATCAGGGCGTGCTGGGGGTGATGGACCGAAGAGGCTGGGTGCTTCCGTTCGATCCGACCCGGGACCCGCGCCGATTGCCGGTGGCGGATCCCGATGCGGCCGTGGCGCTGGTCCTGGGCCGGGTGATGGATACCGAACCGGCTGTCTTCGCCGGCCTCGAGCGGGCCGCCCGAGTTGGAAAGGACATCCTCCTTTCCGGAGGGGGACACCGGTATCTTTTGCGGTCAGACGCCACGGTGCGGGACATTCAGGCGCTCGGGGCGGTCGTGCGCGACCTCGCGGGACGAGGGCGCGATTTTGTCGAACTTGACGCGCGGTTTACCGACCGCGTCTTCGTACGGGGCATGACATTGTGACCCAGGTCCAACGACTCGTCGCCGCGCTCGATCTCGGCAGCACCAAAGTGACCGGCGCGATCGGTGAGGTCACCGGCGATGCGCGATCACCGGGGGTAAAGGTGCTGGGCGTGGGCACCGAGAAGTCGACGGGGATCCGGCGTGGGGTGGTGCGGGACATCGAGGAAACCACCCGTGCCATCGCCAAGGCAATGCGGGACGCCGAACTGATGGCCGGGGTCGAGGTCGGGACGCTGTATTGCGGGGTGGCGGGAGAGCACGTCTCCGGCCGGAGTTCCCACGGGGTGGTCTCGGTGACCGGCAGCGAAATCCGGACTGGTGATGTGGCCCGGGTCAACGACGTGGCCAGCAACGTCTCGTTCGGGATGGGCCATGAGCTGCTGCATGCGATTCCGCAGGACTACATCGTGGATCAACAGGTCGGGATCAACGATCCGATCGGGATGACCGGCTCCCGACTCGAGGCCGAGGTCTATCTGGTGACCGTCCTGGGCACCGCACTGCAGAACCTCAGGAAGTGCGTTGAAAAGGCAGGCTACCACGTCGGGGAGTTCGTGCTGGAGCCGCTGGCCGGGTCCTTCTCGGTCCTGACGGCTGACGAACGGGATCTCGGGTGTGCCCTGGTGGAGCTTGGGGGTGGTGCCACCACCGTGTCGGTCTTCCACGAAGGGAAGATCCGCCACTTTGGTTCGCTGATGTTCGCGGGCGGGCATGTCACCAACGACATCGTGCATGGACTGCAGGTGGCCCAGCAGGATGCCGAGCGGATCAAGCATCGGTACGGCTCGGCCTACGAGCCTCTGGTCCCTGACGATGACACCGTGGAATTGCCGGGAACGCCGGGCCAGGGGGTCCGGCTGGCCTCCCGCAGGGTCCTGGCGCATATCATTCACCTCCGGCTGCAGGAAGTGCTCGAGCTGGCCATGGGCGAGGTCTCCCGGGCCGGGTACCAGCAACATCTGCCCGCCGGTGTTATTCTGACGGGAGGCGGATCGCTGCTTCCGGGGGTGGTCGAGCTGGCGCGGGAGGTCTTTGCCCTGCCAGTGCGGGCCGGGGCGCCCGGGCAGGGGCTTTCGGGGCTGGTCGACAGCATCGAGTCGCCCCGGATGGCCGTGCCGGCGGGACTGTTACTGTACGGGGCGCGGCAGGTGGCTCTGGGATCCAGCTTCGGGAGCGGTCGGGGCCGTTCACCGGCGGTTGAAAAGGTGCTGGGCCCGGTCAAACGCTGGTTGCAGGACTTCTTCTAAACCACTCCTTCATCATCCGCCACACCGACCGAGGGTCGCGATGAGATTCGAACTGGAAGAAACCAACGAGCAACGCGCTCGGATGAAAGTGGTTGGGGTCGGCGGGGGTGGCGGCAACGCCGTCAACCGGATGATCGAAGAGCAGCTCCGAGGGGTGGAGTTCATTTCGGTCAATACCGATGCCCAGGCGCTGGGGGCTTCCAAGTCGGATATCAAGTGCCAGATCGGCAAGCGGCTCACCCGCGGACTCGGCGCCGGAGCGCGGCCGGAGATCGGCCGGCAGGCCATCGTGGAGAATCGCGAGGATGTGGCCAAGGTCCTGGACGGTGCCGACCTGGTCTTTGTGACCTGCGGGATGGGGGGCGGCACCGGGACCGGCGCCGCCCCAATGATCGCGGAGATTGCCCGGGACTTCGGGGCTCTGACGGTCGGGATCGTGACCAAGCCGTTCCTGTTCGAGGGCCGCAAGCGAATGAAGCAGGCCGAGACGGGGATCGCCGAGATGCGGGCCAGCGTGGACACCATGATCGTGGTGCCCAACGAGCGCCTGCTGGCGGTGGTCGGGAAGGGGATTCCCTTCCAGGACGCCCTGAAGAAGGCCGACGAGGTGCTGCTGCACGCGACCCAGGGGATCGCCAGTCTGATTACCAATACCGGGATCATCAACGTCGACTTTGCCGACGTGCGGACGGTCATGCAGAATGGCGGAGCCGCCCTGATGGGGACCGGGATCGGGCGCGGGGAGAACCGGGCCCTGGAAGCGGCCCAGCAGGCCATCTCCAGTCCGCTGCTCGACAACGTCTCGATCGCCGGCGCCACCGGCGTGCTGATCAACATCATCGGCGGGACCGACCTGACGCTTGGCGAAACCACCCAGATCAGCGACATCATCCACGAGGCAGTCGGTGACGACGCCGAGATCATCTTCGGGGCCGGGACCGAGCCCGCCATGGAGGGTGAGGTTCGGGTCACCGTGATCGCCACCGGGTTCGACCGCGCGGTAACGGGTGGCCTGTTGATTCCCCGGGCGGCCGGAGTGGGCCTGACCTCCGGCGTCCTTCCCTTCACCCCGTCCCGGGGACGCCCGACGCCGACGGCACCGGGCCAGCGACCGGCCGCGACCCAGCGGACGTCCACCCCGATCACCGAAGTGGGCGACATGGAAATCCCCACCTTCATCCGCCGGCAGATGGACTGACAATGCGCCGCGCCGTCCTCTTCGTCTCTTTGCTGGTCTTCGGCTCCGCCCTCGGAATGGCGTTCACCGGCGTTTGGCCGTGGACCCGGTTGCAGGAAGCGTCACCGATCATCGTGACCCGGGCCTACCGGATCGGGGCCGACACCCTGCGGTCCGGGGAGACTCTCGGGGCGCTGTTCAACCGACAGGGATTGGCCAGCTTTGACCTGGTTGGCCTGGCCCGCACGGTGGGACTCGATCCACGCCGGCTCAAGGCGGGGCTGGTCTTCAACTTCCGCAAGGCCACCGACGAGACCGAGCCATCCGAAATCACGGTCCGGACCGGTCTCGCCGAGCGGCTCCGGTTTTCCCGGCAACTGGACAGCTGGGACGCGGTTCGGGAACCGATTCGCTGGATCCCGGAAGTGGTTCGCCTCGATGGCCAGATCCGGACGTCCCTGTATGACGCGCTCGATGAATCGGTACCCGACGCTCTCCTCGATCGGGAGCAGCGGATCCGGCTGGCCTGGGACCTCGCCGACGTCTATGCCTGGAGCCTCGACTTCACTCGGGATATTCAGCCGGGCGACGACTTCGCGGTCCTGGTCGAACGGGAGGTCTCCGAGGAGGGCGAGATTCGGTTTGGCCGCGTGCTGGCGGCGGCGCTCGGAGCCGGGGGCAAGCAGTTGACGGCGTTCCGGTTCGAAGAGGAGGGGAAGGAGAAGTTCTACGATGCGATGGGGCATTCGCTCAAGGGAGCCTTCCTCCAGGCCCCGGTACAGTTCCGCCGGATCAGCTCCAGCTTCAGCCGGGCCCGATTCCACCCGATCCTCCGGAGGGTTCGGCCGCACCCCGGGACCGACTACTCGGCTGCTGCCGGTACCCCGGTCATGGCGGCCGGCGACGGCACCGTGGCCCGGGCCGGCTGGCTCAACGGCTATGGGATCGTGGTAGAAATCCGCCACCGGAACGGGATCCTGACCCGATACGCCCATCTTCGGGGGACCGCCAAGGGGATTCGATCCGGTGTTCGGGTCTCCCAGAGCGACGTCATCGGCTACGTCGGGAGTACCGGGCTGTCGACTTCAGCCCATCTGCACTACGAGTTCCTTGTCAACGGCGTCCCGCAGGACGCGCGGCGGATGCGAAACGATGGTGGTACCCCGGTCCCTGCGTCACTCCGCCCGGCCTTCGAGCTGGAGCGGGACCGCCTGAGCCGACTGCTCGCGGCCGGGAGCCGCCCGGCCTCCCTGACGCGCCGCGGCGACTGACGATACCATGATGGTCCTGGTAGCCCTCGGCGCCGGACTGGCGCTGGCGGGCTACTTTCTGTTTGAGCCCCTCGATCGCTCGGGCTGGACCCCCGCCGTCCTTCGGGCCCTCGCCTGGTCGGCCCTGGCCCTGCTCCTGGTCAATCCGGGCTGCGCCATTGGCACCGCGGCCACCCCGCTGGTGCTGCTGGATGGTTCCCTGAGCATGACCGCCGCTGGTGGGTCCTGGGAACGGGTGCTGTCGCTGGCCCGGGCCACCGGAGAGGTGCGCCTGTTTGGCGACCCCACTCGCACCCTCGACTCCCTCCCCGACGCCGGGTACTCCCGACTGGGACCGGCCCTCGCGGCAGCGGCGGCCACCGGCCGCCCCGTCACCATCATCACCGACGGCGAGATCGAGGACCGCGAGACCCTCCCGCCCGATCTGCTTCGGGCCAGCACCGTCCGAGTCCTGCCGCGATCAGCCGGGCCCGCCATCGCCGTCAGGTCGGTCACCGGCCCCGACCGGGTGTTCGTCACCGATACCGTCGAACTGATCGTGGAACTGGTCGCACGGGATGTGGGGGATTCCCGGCCGCTTCGTCTGGTGGCCCGGCTGGCGGAGCGGGAACTCGCGGTGGCAACCACGCAGACTGTCGAGGGATCGGCCACCACGACGCTCCGTCTCCAGGCCTCAGATCTGGGGGAAGGCGACCATCTCCTTGAGGTGGGTCTGGCCAACCCGGTGGACGGCGAGCCGCGAGATGACCGGCGGCTCCACGCCATTCGGGTCGCGGCCACTCCCGGTGTGGTGCTGGTCACGGCGGATCCGGATTGGGAGTCGCGGTTCCTCCTTGCGGCCCTGCGGGAGGTGACCAGGACCCCGGTCGTGGGCTATGCCCTGATGGCGCCGGGAGAGTGGCGTCGGACGACCGATCTGCAGGTCGTCCCCGTCACGGTGGTGAATCAGGCGTACCGCGACGCGGATGTCGCGGTGGTGCTCGGGACCCCGCCGGGGCTGGTGGGTCCCGGACCGCGGGCTCAGTGGCGATGGCCATCGCCCGGGGCGGATCCGACCATTGGCGACTGGTATCTCTCCCTGGGTGGCGCCTCACCGATCGGGGCGGCCTTTGGTGGGCTCTCTCCCGATTCGTTTCCCCCGGCCCAGGTGCTGGTTCGGGCCGCGGCCGACAGTGGTGCCGGCTGGGTGGCGCTGGTGGCGAAGTCCGGACGTCGCGGGGCGGAGCATCCGGCCCTGATCGGTCGTGAGCTGGCCACCCGCCGGGAGGCCACCACCCTGGTGCGAGGGCTGTGGCGCTGGAGCTTCCGGGGTGGGGTCACCGAGCAGGCCTACCGCGGCCTGGTCGCCGAGACGATCGACTGGCTGCTGGGCACCCCTCGCCCAGAGACCAGCCAGGTGCGGCTGGTGCGCGCGGTGGTCCCTTCCGGGACAGCGGTCGGATTCCGTTGGCAGGGGAACAGCCCCCCGGCCGCCATCCCGATCACCGTCTCCTCACCCGGTGGCCCGGACCTGGTCGACACGCTGCGCTTCGGTGGGGATGGGCAGGCCGGCATCTTCCTCCCGGTCGGAAGGTTCGACTATTCCATTCCCGGCGGCGGCGGACGCGTGGCGGTCGAGCCGTACTCCCCGGAGTGGTTCCCGCGGCAGGTGGCTCTCCTCGACGGGGAGCCCATCAGCGTCCGTCGGCCGCCTGGCCGTGGAGTTCGCGATCAGCTCTGGCTCTTTGGCCTGGCGGTGGCCGCATTGTGCACCGAGTGGTTCGTGCGCCGTCGCCGGGGCCTGCGGTAGCGACATGGATCGAATCACCGAGCAGAAGAAGCTGGGCTTCTGGGGCCGACTCAAGCGACTGGCGCTGACGGATGTCGGGGCGCTGGTCCGCCGCCTCAACGCCGACGATATCGAGAACCTCGAGCGGCTGATGCTGGAGTCGGACTTCGGGCTTCCAGCCACCGCGGACCTGGTCGACACCATCGAGGCCCAGGTGCGGAAGGGTGTGGTGAAGACCGAGGAGGACCTGCGCTCGGCGCTGGCGGATCGACTCACCGACCTGCTGGGCGCGGGGACGGCCGGTGCCCCGCTCCGTCGAGCGGCCGAGGGGCCGACCGTGGTGCTGATCGTGGGTGTCAATGGGGCGGGGAAGACGACCACGGTCGCCAAGCTGGCGCATCGTCTCATGGCGGGCGGTCACTCGGTGCTCTTGGCCGCCGCCGATACCTGGCGGGCCGGCGCGGTGGCCCAGCTCGGCATCTGGGCCGATCGGCTGGGCGTGGAGTGCATTGCGGGAGAGCAGGGGGGAGACCCGGCGGCCGTGGCCTTCGACGCGGCGGCGGCCGGCTCGGCCCGCGGGATGGACTACGTCCTGATCGATACCGCCGGGCGGTTGCACACCCAGGAGGGGCTCATGGCGGAGCTCCAGAAGGTTGCCCGGGTGGTAGCCCGGAAGATCCCGGGGGCGCCGCACGAGACGCTGCTCGTGCTGGATGGGACCGTGGGACAGAATGCGGTGCAGCAGGGCCGGCTGTTCACCGGGGCGGTGCCCGTCACCGGGCTGGTGGTGACCAAGCTCGATGGGACGGCACGAGGGGGTGCCCTGGTGGCGCTGCGGCGGGAGCTGGCGATCCCGATCCGGTTCGTCGGTCGGGGTGAGGGGCTGATGGATCTCGAACCATTCGATCCGGTGCTATTTGCCCACCAACTCCTGTCGGAGGAATAACCCGAACCGATGGCCGTGCTCCGGCTCGACACCCCGGTCAAGTTCCTGAAGGGCGTCGGCGAACGACGTGCCGAGGCGTTCGAGCAACTCGGCATCCGGTCGGCGCAGGACCTGCTGTGGCACCTGCCCCATCGCTATCTCGACGCCTCCGCCATTACCCCGCTGGTGCGCGCGGAAGTCGGCTCCGACGTGGCCTGTATCGGGCGGGTGGTCACCAAGGGCGTCCTGCCGACCCGACGGGGACTCCGGATCTTTCACGCGGTGCTCCGGGATGCCAGCGGCCTGCTCGAATGCGTCTGGCCCGGACAGGCCTTCCTCGATCGCAGCATCGAAGTGGGCCAGACCCTGCTGGTGACCGGTCCGGTCCGCTACTACCACGGTCGACAGATGGCGCCCCGGGAGCATGTGATCCTCGCCGGCGAGGACGGCGACGAGGAGCTGGAGGTTGAACAGGGCAAGGTGCTCCCGGTCTATCCAGCGACCAAGGGCTTGAGCCACCGGATGATCCGGAGCCTGATCGGTCGCCATCTCGACCAGTTGATTGCGCTGGTGGGCGATCCGGTGCCGAAGGGACCGGTCACCGCTCTGGGCCTTGCCGACATCGCCACCGCGCTCCGGGCGGTACACCGGCCCGACAGTCTGGCCGAGGCAGAACAGGGCCGACGTCGGCTCGCGTTCGACGAACTGCTCGACCTGCAGCTGATGCTCGGTCGCTCCCGGATGCTGGCCCGCCGAGGGCGAGTAGGGATCTCCTTTGAAATGCGTCGGGACCTGACGAGCGCGCTTCGCCAGGCGCTGCCCTGGGAACTGACCTCGGATCAGAAACGGGCGCTGCGCGAGATCACGGCCGACATGACCAGCCCCGAACGGATGCATCGATTGCTCATGGGTGATGTGGGAACCGGCAAGACGGTGGTTGCCTTGTTCGTGATGCTGCTCGCCCTGGAGAACGGGTACCAGGCGGTGTTGATGGCCCCGACCGAACTGCTGGCGGAACAGCATGCCGCCAGCCTGGGGCAGCTGCTGGCCCCTCTCGGCATTGTCCCCGACCTGCTGCTGGGCCGGTTCACGGCCGGCGAGAAGGAGGCAGCGCGGCAGCGGCTGGCGTCGGGCGAGGCACGACTGGTGGTCGGGACCCATGCCCTGATCCAGCAGCCGGTGGTCTTTGCCCGGTTGGGGCTCGCCGTGATTGATGAGCAGCACCGCTTCGGGGTCGAGCAGCGCGCCGCCCTGACCTCCAAGGGCGATGGCCCTGACGTGTTGCTGCTGACAGCCACCCCGATCCCCCGGTCACTCGCCCTCACCCGTTACGGGGACCTCGACGTCTCCGTGCTGCGGGAAAAGCCGCCCGGACGGGGGGTGACCCACACCGTGGTGCGGGGGCCTCGCCAGCGGGAGAAGGTGTTCGAATTCGTCCGGGCCCAATGCCTGGCGGGTGGCCAGGCCTACGTGGTGCTGCCGCTCATCGAGGAGTCGGAGAAGGCCGACCTCCGGGCGGCCAAGGCCATGGCTGAGCAACTGACCGCCCAATGGCCCGACCTCACGGTCGGCCTGGTGCATGGCCAGCTGAAGGTAGACGAGCGGGACGCCGTCATGCGTCGATTCCGCGCCGGGGAGGTTCAGGTGCTGGTGGCGACAACGGTCATCGAGGTCGGGATCGATGTCCCCAACGCCACGGTCATGGTGGTGGAGCACCCGGAGCGGTTTGGCCTGGCCCAACTGCATCAGTTGCGAGGACGGATTGGTCGAGGCCAGGGGGAGAGCCACTGCGTTCTCCTGGCCCCTGGCCCGATTGCCCGCCTCAAGGCGTTTGCGGCCACCAACGATGGCTTCAGGATCGCGGAGCTCGATCTGGCGGAGCGGAAGCAGGGTGACCTGCTCGGCCAGCGCCAGTCGGGCACCGCGGATCTCAGGATGGCCCGGTTCCCGGAGGATACCGATCTGCTGCAGCATGCCAGAGATCAGGCCCGGGGGCTGCTTGAGGAGGATGCCCTCCTCGAACGACCGACCCTGCGCCCCCTCCGCGATCGGATGCTCCAGCGCTTCCCCAGGGGTGAGGTGCTGTTCCGGACGGGGTGAGGTTTGACTGGTACCGACGGGCGGCTCTAGCTTCCGTTTCCTCGAGGAGATGCTGTGACACGAATCGGAGTCTTTGGCTGGGGGATTGTGGCCCCCAAGTCGCCGGATATTGCCACGTTCGAGCGGAACCTCCAATCCTCCGCCACCTGGCTGACCCCGTTCAACGGGTTTGGCCCGGACAACTTCCTCGTGGGTACCCCCGAGTTCGATTTCGAGGTGTACCGGCCGTGGATCGAGGAGCGGTTTCCCCCCAGCCGGTTCCGCCAGATTACCGACAAGATGGGCACCCCGACGCTCTACGCCATCGGTTGCTACGTCCAGGCCCTGCAGCAGAACCCGGGTCTCGAAGCCGAACTCCAGCGGCTGGATACCCAGACGCACGTGTACCTCGGGACCGGGGTTGGGGATCTTCCGACCATCCACGACACGTCGATCGCTCTTTACCACGCGCAACGGCGGTGGAACCGCTTCTGGTGTGCTCCGGAGCGGAACACGCGGTTGCGGGATTGGCTCGACCGGGGACGGGTGGCCGAGCCGGGCTTGCCCCGGGATCCCGCCGGGGTGGATATCGAGGAACGGGACCTGGTCGAGAGCGCCTGGTGGGCCTGGTGGGCTGAGCGTTCGCCGGAGCTCGCCCAGTATCTGGCCGAGTTGCGCGAAATCGAGTCCGCCAACGTAGTCGGTGACATCGAGCGCGGCAAGATGAGCATGATGAAGCAGAAGCAGCGCCTGCTGAATGCGCTGCAGGACAAGTGGCGGACCCCCGAGCCCCCCTGGAAGTCGGTCTCCGCGAACCTCATCTGGAACATCCACAACGGTTCGGCTTCCCAGATATCGATGCTGGGCGGGTTCCACGGACTCAGCTACGCGCCGATCGGCGCCTGCGCCACCTTTGGCGTCAGCCTGGGACTGGGGATGGACGCCATCCGGGCGGGGAAGGCCAAGGCGGTGGTGGTTGGAGCCACCGAGCCGGTGCCGCATCCTCTCGCCATCGGAAGCATGTACTCCTGCCGGGTGCTGGCGGCGGATGCCGATGTGTCCAAGCCGCTGCACGGGCTCCGGGGGACCCACATCTCGGGTGGTGCCGCAGTGTGGATCATCGGTGACTGGGACCATATGACAGGCCTGGGCTTTAGCCCGCTGGGCATGGAGCCGCTTTCGGTGGGGCTCAGCAATGACGCGCACCACATCATCACCCCCTCCAGGGAAGGGCCCCTGGTGGCGATCCAGGACGCGCTGACCGAGGCGGGGGCGGAGGCCTCGCAGGTGGGCTCCTGGGATCTCCACGCCACCGCCACGCCAGGTGACTACCTCGAAGTGGAGAACCTCCGGGCCGTGGTGCCGGAGCAGGTCCTGGTCACCGCCCGGAAGGGGACCTTCGGGCACGGGATGGGAGCCGGTGGTGGCTGGGAACTGACGGCCCAGTACCTCGGCTACATGCGGGGCCAGATCCAACCGACGCCGCTCGCCGCCGAGGATCTGCACCCATCGATCGCCGGGGTGCACCGGCGGTTCGTGTTCGACCAGGCGTGTGCTGCGCCGCCGGGCCTGGCGGGGAAGGTCTCGATGGGGGTCGGTGGGGTCAACGCCTGCATCGTGAGCAAGCCCTTGCGATAGGGTGGCTGGCGGATCGAACCGCTGATCCCCCCCTTCAGCTTCGAGTGAAGAACGCTTCATCGAGCCTTCGGTGGGGGTTCACCTTCCATACCCGACATTTCCCGTTGCCATCACCTGTCAGGCCGGTTGGTCCTCATGAGACCGGCTGCTCGGTCCCGGGGGTGATCTCCGCAGCGACGGATGTCGCCACCGCCGGTCGGGCTTCACTTCGGGCTCCTACCTGAGGAATGCGACGTGCCACGTCCCCGCCGGGCTGCGTCCAGACGACACCTGTGAAGCCAGTCGATCGGAGGACCTTCCTGAAGGGGGTGGCCGTTGTCTCAGCGGCGGCCGCTGTTCCGGTGGCGGTCCGGCCGGTGCACGGGACCTCCGGTCCGACCACGGCCACCACCTGGAAGCGAGCGCCTTGTCGCCTGTGTGGGGTGGGCTGTGGCTTGCTGGTCGGACTGGAGGGCGGCCGCGCGGTGGCGGTGAAAGGCGACCCCGACTCCCCGGTAGGCCAGGGCCTGGCCTGTGTGAAGGGCTACCACGCCGTGCAGGCGCTCTACGGCCAGGACCGGATCACCCGGGCCATGGTGCGGCGCAACGGGGCCCTGGTCGCCGTGCCGCTCCGCGAGGCGCTGGACCTGGTGGCCCAGAGGCTCAAGGAGACCATCCAGGAACACGGCAAGGACAGCGTCGCGCTGTACGGCTCAGCACAGTGGACGATCCCGGACGCCTACCTTGCGTCCAAGCTGTTCAAGGGCGGGCTGGGGACCAACAATGTGGACACCAGCGCCCGCCTGTACGCCGCCAGCGGGAAGGCCGGGCTCGAAAGCAGCTTCGGCCTCGACGGCGCGATCGGCTGCTATGAGGACATCGATCAGGCCGAGGTGTTCGTACTCTGGGACGCGAATCTCGCCGAGAGCGACCCGGTCCTCTTCTCCCGGATGCTGGCCCGGCGGCGGCAGAACCCATCCGTCCGGATCGTTGACCTGGCCACCCGGACGACGCGAACCAGCTACGCGGCGGATCAGTCCGTGCTCTTCGCCCCGTCAGCCGCGCTGGCGCTCGCCAACGGGCTCTGCCAGGAAGTAGTGGCCCGGAAGTGGGTGCACCGGGAGTTTGTGGACCGGTACGTGGCATTCAAGCGAGGCCGGACAAACCTCGACACTGACGCCGCCGCCGATGGCCTGCTCCGGGACGAGCCGACCGACGTCACCTGGGACGACTACGTCGCCTTCCTGGCCGACTATACCCCCGAGCGCACCCGGCAGCTGACGGGAGTTCCTCCCGCCACCATCCGCTGGCTGGCCTCGCTGTACGGGGATCGTTCCCGCAAGGTGATGTCGGTCTGGGGTGCTGGCGTCAACCACGACCGTCGCGGCACCTGGACCAACAACGCCCTGCACAACCTCCACCTGCTGGTGGGCAAGGTGGCCTCTCCCGGGAACAGTCCCTTCTGCCTGACCGGGCAGCCCAGCGGGGGCAGTGCCGTGAACGATGCGGGAAGTCTGACGGAGACCCTGCCGCGGGGTCGGGTGGACAATGCCGATGACCGCCGTCGGGCCGCGGAGATCTGGGGCGTCCCGCCGGAGCGGATCGACCCGCGGCCCGGCCGCCACGCGCTCTCGATGTTCCGGGCGCTCGAGCGGGGTGACATCCGGTTCCTCTGGGTCCAGGCCACCAACCCGATGATGAGCCTGCCCAACCTGGATCGGTATCGCCGGGCGGCCGCGCGGCCGGACCGGTTCGTGGTGGTAACCGAGGCGTACCCCACGCCGACGACCGATGTGGCGGACGTCATCCTGCCCGCCGCGATGTGGATCGAGCGGGAGGGCGTCTACGCCAACGTGGAGCGCCGAGCGCAGCACTTCGGGCGGCTGGTCGCTCCACCCGGGGAGGCGGCAAGCGACACCTGGCACATGATCGAAGTCGCTCGGCGGCTCGGGTTGTCGGAACTCTTCCCCTACGAGCCGGGCCGGCAGGTCGAGCAGATCTGGGAGGAGTACGGCCGGTTCCACCGGACGCCGGGAGCGCTCTCCCACCGATGCCGGCTCTGCGCGCCCAGGCGGGTGTGATATGGCCGCACGTGGACGGTCGGGAGACCAGGTGGCGGTTCAACACCGGGCAGGACCCGGCGGCCGACTCGGCTCGGGGTGCCTTCGACTTCTACGGTCACGGGGATCATCGGGCATGGATCTGGCTGCGCCCCCATGTTCCGGCCGTCGAGTCGCCAGACGGGGCCTATCCGTTGTGGCTGGTGACCGGACCGTGCTCGAGCATTGGGGTGGCGGCGCCATGACTCGGCGAATCCCCACCCTGCAGCGTGCATTGCCCCACGGGTACGTCGAGATCAATCGGGAGGACGCCAGGGCCCGCGGCATCCGCAATGGGGAGCGGGTGCGGCTGGTGAGCCGCCGGGGAGCGATCGAGCTGGAAGCCCGCATCGATTACCGGTCCCAGCCACCGCGGGGCCAGCTGTTCGCCCCGTGGTTCGATGAGAGCGATGCCGGTGCATCGGCTCGTCGGTGAAGCCAGTTGCCCGCTCTCCGGCCAGCCGGACAGCCGGAAGTGCGCCGTGCGGGTCGAGCGGCTTTCCGCGGGGCGGAACGGTTGACCCGTCACGGGGCGACCCCCACGGGGCTGCTGCTGGGGCTCTTCCTGGTCCTCGCGGCCGCGACGGCGATCGCGGCCCTGGTCGTCGCGGTGGAACGGTTTCCAACAGCTCCTCCGACGACGGCCATGGACGTGGATGTCGGGATCGTGATGCCGACTCCCGTCCCGATCGATGCTGAGGCGGGCGTGTTCCGGACCCAGCTGGAGATGCTCGCCATCGGGGACCCGGCCGTTCCCCGGCGCCATGCGAATCCGCGGACCCTCCAGACCTTCCGGGCCCGGCGGGCGTTCCCGGGAGCGCCGCCCCGGATTCCGCACGGGCTTACCTCCCGGGAGTTCCAGACCAGCGCCTGCAACACCTGTCATGAGCGGGGTGGATACTCACCGCGATTCGGGGCCTACGTTCCCGTCACCCCGCACCCCGAGCTGGGGGCCTGTCTCCAGTGCCACGTGGGCAACGACGCTACCACCGGTGTCATCCTCCCCAGTCATGACCCCAACACGATCTGCCGCCAATGCCATGACCCGGACGCCCTGCGACTGGCGGTCCCTGCCATGGAGTGGCGGATGGCCGTCTGGCCCCGGCTGGCACCGAGGTCGCCCGGCGGCGCGCCGCCGCCGATCGCCCACGACCTGCAACTGCGGGGGAACTGCGTGGCGTGCCACACGGGCCCCGGGGCGGTGGCGGAGATCCGGACCCTTCACCCGGAGCGGGCCAATTGTCGCCAATGCCACGTGACCGCCGAGGCAGGTGCGGAGACGTTCACCCGGGAGGTGTCGGCCGCTGTCCCGACGTTCCGGGAGGGACGCCATGAGCCGGGCCTGGGTGGTGGCGGCCGTGGGGTGCCTGCTCGGCGTCGGGGTCTCGTCCGGCTGCGTGGCGCCGGACCGGAGCGCGCCGGCGCCAATCGGTCCCGTGGCGGATATCGACCAGAAGGACGCACGCGCTGGCCAGGATCGAACGCGGTGGGATGGAACCCGGGCGCTGTTGGAACCTGGTGCTGCTGACCGTTCGATCGGCGCCAGTGATCCTGGGATCGGACTCCCTGGTGCTGCCCTTCGAGGTCGCCCTCCGCACCAAGGAGCTGGCCTCCGGGCATGCCCGCCGGTTCGGCACCATCACGATGCGGATCGCGCTCCGGACCCGGTCACCGGACCTCACCCAGTACCCCTGCACCTCGTGTCACCTGGGCCTCCGGGTGGTCATGGTCGACGATCGTGTCGGTGACGCGCATCAGAACATCAAGCCGGTCCACCCGAAGGCCACCGGCGCGGTCTGCTCGACCTGCCACGCGGCAGAGAACGTGGAGCGCCTGGTCGTGAAGACCAACGAGCGCCCGACGCTGGACCACAGCTATCAGTTGTGCGCCAAATGTCATTTCAGCCAGGTCGAGGCTTGGGCCGGCGGCGGGCACGGGAAGCGGCTCGATGGCTGGCAGGGGCGCCGGGTCGTCATGGGATGTACCGACTGCCACGACCCTCACTCGCCAGCCCTGGTGTCCCGCATCCCCTTCCGGGGGCCCACGCTTCCAGCCCGACGAGGCCACGAATGAGCGACGATCGCCCCGTCGAGACCCTGCCCGATCCCGGGCGCGGCACGCTCCTGGAGAAGCCGGTGGACCGCCGGCGGGCGTTGACCATCCTGGCGACCGGGGTGGTGGCCGGGACTCAGGCCCTGGGTGCCTGCCGACCGTTGAGCGCTGCCAGCGACGAAGAGCGCGAGCTCAAAGTTCTGGCATGGCAGGAGTATATCAAGGGCAATTACCGTTTCATGACCGAGGCGGAACGGGCAGAGACGATCGCCCGCCTGGAGCGCAAGGCCACCCTGTCGGGCGGGGTGCCAGCGCGGATTCAGGCCACCGAGGCCCAGCCCGGCGTGGAGTTCGGGTACGCCTTCAACATTTCGAAGTGCAAAGGATTCCGGAACTGCATCGAGGGCTGCATCCATGAGAACAATCTCGACCGCAAAGCCGACACCCAGTACATCCGGATCTTCGAGATGCGGGACGGCGTGGTGGACCTCGAGCACGCTGACGCAACCTTCCAGCATGAGGTTCCGGCCGAGGGCCATTTCTACATGGGGACCCAGTGCTTCCAGTGTGCCGACCCGCCCTGCGTGAAGGTGTGCCCGGTGGGAGCCACCTGGCAGGAGCCGGACGGGATCACCGTGATCGACTACGACTGGTGCATCGGGTGCCGCTACTGCATGGCGGCGTGCCCGTACTGGGCCCGGCGCTTCAACTGGGGTGACCCCGAGGTGCCGGCCGCCGAGGTGAACCCGAACCAGCACTATCTCGGCAACCGGGCCCGGAAGCGGGGAGTGGTGGAGAAGTGCACCTTCTGCATCCACCGGACCCGTCAGGGACGGCTGCCCGCATGCGTCGAGGCCTGTCCCACTGGCGCCCGGGTATTCGGGAACCTGCTGGATCCCGAGTCGGAGATCCGCTGGGTGCTCGCGAACAAGAAGATCTTCCGGTTGAAGGAGGATCTCAAGACGGAACCCCGCTTCTGGTACTTCACCGACTGAGGTCGCCGTGCACCTGTTGGCCTTCTTCAAGTACGCACTGGGCGCTGCCACCTCCGGGGGACGCCGGTATCACGTCTGGATGGGCATCCTGACCGCGATCATGCTGGTGGGAGGCTACTGCTACGCGATCCAGCTGCGGGAGGGGCTCGGGGTCACCGGGATGAACGACCACGTCAGCTGGGGTCTCTACATCTCGAATTTCACTTTTCTGGTAGGCCTTGCGGCGGCAGCGATGATGCTGGTGCTGCCGGCCTACGTATTCGAGGACGTGGATTTCGGCCGGGCGGTGCTGCTGGCGGAGGGGGTGGCGGTCTCCGCCCTGGTGATGTGCCTCATGTTCGTGGTGGTGGACCTCGGGAACCCGTTTGCTTCCTGGCATCTGACACCGGGGATCGGCTACCTGAACTGGCCGCGGTCGCTGCTGGCCTGGGACGTGATCGTGCTGAACGGGTACCTGACGCTCAATCTGGTCATTCCGTTCTACATCCTGTTCAGCCACTACCGTGGGCAGTCGCCGGAAAAGAAGAAGTATCTGCCCTGGATGTACCTTGCCGTGATGTGGGCGGTGAGCATCCATCTGGTCACCGCGTTCCTCCTGGCGGGGCTTCCGGCCCGGCCGTTCTGGAACACGGCGCTGCTGGGGCCGCGGTTCCTGGCCTCGGCCTTTACCGCGGGGCCGGCCTTCATGCTGGTGATGCTCTGGCTGATCAAACGGGAAACCCCCTATGACATTCCCGACGCGGCCTTTTCCAAGCTGGCGGTGATCATCGTGGTGGCGGCCCAGATCAACCTGGTGATGCTCGGGTCGGAGCTGTTCTACAAGTTCTATTCGCCCACCGAACACGGGATCAACGCGGTGTATCTCTTCTTCGGGCTGGACGGGTACCACGCGCTGGTTCCCTGGATCTGGGGGGCGATCCTGCTGAACGTGATCGCCACGGTCGCCCTGATGATTCACCCGGTCCGCCGGAACCCGCGATGGTTGGTCCCGGCCTGCATCCTGCTCTTCGTCAGCATCTGGATCGAAAAGGGGATCGGGCTGGTGATTCCCGGCTTCGTGCCCTCTCCGCTCGGCGAGATCGTCGAATACACCCCCACCCTGGTCGAGTTGGGGGTCACCGCCGGGATCTGGGCCACGGGGATGTTCGTTCTGACGGCACTGGTCAAAGTGGCCCTGCCCATCGAACTGGGACAGGTGCGGAGCCCGCACCTGGAAGAACCGGCCGGACCCTATCGCGTGGTCCGGCCCCGAAGCACCCGGCGGCGGCACGATCCCGTTCAGCCGGCCCGGACCCGTTGATGCACCGGCCGGCACCGCGTCGGCCGCTCTTACCTCTGTGAGGGTATCGACATGATGAAACAATCGCCAACCGACACCCGCTACCCGCTCGCGGCAATCGTGGCTGGGCTGGTGGCCGCGGCCGGGGTCGCCGGCGCGCTGTTCCTCCTCACGATCCCGACACCGCTTGCGCTGGTGGCGGGGTTGGGGGTGGGGGCCTTTGTCACCGCATCGATCAAGTACACCGACCAGTGGGAAAAGGCGGTCCTCCTGCGGCTGGGCCGCTACCGGGGACTGCGGGGACCGGGATACTTCACCGTTCTCCCGATCATTGACCGGGTGGTCTACCACATCGACAACCGGATCCGCACGACGGCGTTCGGGGCGGAATCCTGCCTGACGCGCGACACGGTACCGGTGAATGTGGATGCCATCGCGTTCTGGATTGTCCGGGATGCCGAGCGCGCCGCGCTGGAGGTGCAGGACTACGATGAGGCCGTGATCCTGTCGGCCCAGACGGCGCTGCGGGACGCCATCGGCAAGCACGACCTTGCCGAGTTGATTCAGTCCCGGATCGAGCTCGGCGAGGGGCTCAAGGAGGCGCTGGAGCAGAAGATGGCCACCTGGGGAATCCACGTGCAGTCGGTCGAGATCCGCGACGTGATCATTCCGGCGGCACTGGAAGACGCGATGTCCCGCCAGGCGCAGGCCGAACGGGAGCGCCAGGCCCGCATCATCCTGGGCACCGCGGAGACCGAGATCGCCCACAAGTTCGTGGAGGCGGCGGACGCCTACCGGAACCACCCCGCCGCCATGAACCTCCGGGCCATGAACATGCTCTATGAGAGCATTGCGAAGCGGGGCTCCCTGATGGTGGTGCCGTCCGGGCTGGCGGACTCGTTGAACGCGCCATCGCTGATGGGCCTCATGGGGGCCACCGGCATGGTACCCAAGGACGGTGAGGATGGTGGGGCCGCGGCGGCCGGCAGCGCTCCAGGCACGCCCCCCAAGTAGCCGTGGGACTGGTTGGCGCCAGGGAGCCCGGCCGACCAGCAGGAAGCAATGACGGATCGCCCGTCCCGGCAAGATACCGGGACGGGCGATCCGTTTGCCTGAGGGTTCCGCCCGGAAGGGCTAGGGGGTGGCCGGCGGGAGCGTCGGTCCGTGACAGGCCCGGCAGAACGACCGGTTCTTGCCGCGCAGCCGGTCGGGGTTGAATCCGGGTCCGTGCGGGCTGAAGCCGAACCCACCCCCAACAGCCGAGTGGCAGGCGGTGCAGTCGCGCTCCGCATGGCACGAGGCACACGATTCCAAGTTCTGCCGGGCCGCGGGTCCGTGGCCCACCGAGAACCCGCCCGCGGCGTCGTGGAAGCCTGTGGCCCCCAGCCGGCGGACCGCGGTAAGCCCTGACTGCTGGTGGCAACTCTGGCAGAACTGGGCCGGGTTGTGACAGTCGCTGCAGGTCGCGTCACGGTTGTAGGCGGAAGCCGGGTGCCGCACCAGGAAGCCGTCGGGGTGGTAGCCCGACCCACCCGCAGGCCCCGGGCGGTGGCAGTCGAGGCAGTCGGTCCGGGCGTGACACCCTTCGCAGGTGGCCGGCCGGGCGTTGGCTTCCGGGCCATGCCCCTCCCTGAACAGGGCGGTGTGGGTTGCCGGCTTCTGCCGCTCCACCTGAGCCCCAGGGCCCCGGCCGGGTCCGGGCATCGCCAGTCGGCTGACCGCCCGTGGCTGGCTCCCGGCGTGACAGGTGGTGCAGCTGGTGCGGGTGTGGCACGCGGCACAGCTTGCCGGGGACCGTCCGGCCTCGCCTCCGTGGATCCGGAGGAAGTCAGCCCGGTCGTGGGTTGACGGGACCGTGAGACCGGCCGCCAAGGCGAGCGATCGTGGGTCGGGGGCCAGGGCCTGGATGACCTTGTTCTCAGGGGCGTCCACGTGGCACTGAGCGCAGAAATCACGGGCGTGGCAGGTGGCGCAGCTCGCCGCCACCGCCACCCGACCAGGGCCGAGCGACACCCTGGCGAGGTTCCCGTGGTTTGTGGGGACGAATCCGTCTTCCAGGTGCGAGGATGGCAGATCGAAAGCCTCGACGTCATCCCGGGTGAGCAGTGGTGCTTCGGGGAGTGGGACGTGGCAGCTGGCGCAGGTGGTGTCGGCCACCTCCAGATGTTCGACTGACGGCTGATGGCACTGGACACACCGCTCGGGAACGGGGCCGCGAACCGCCATGCGCTGGGCGCCGGCCTCGGTGTGGCAGTCCCCGCACTGGCCGGCCAGGGTGGAGTCCGCCGGGTTCCTGGCCGCGGCCTCCCGCGCGTGCACCGCATGGTCGAACCGGAGGTTCGACGCTCGGGGACCGGCCCGCGGGGTCCAGTCCACGCTGTCCATGATGTCCCCGTCATGGCACGCGGCACACGCAGCAGGCTCCGGCCAGGGCGAGGCAGCCGGGTCGAGCATGCCCGCGTGGCAGGTGGTGCAGAGCGGGAACAGGTTCGAGTGGTCGGAGTGGGGAAACCGCGAGGCGGGGGCTTCACGCAGCCCGGGAGACGCGAGGGCCGCCCCGCCAAAGCCGGCGACGGCAAGGAGGAGGGGGAACCAGCTGAAGGACCGTCTCATGGTTGGCCTCGGCGGGCAGGGGGCAGCGGGAGCCGATCCGCGCTGGAGCCGAAGGTGACCGAAATCCCACCCCGAAGGCGGAACTGATCGAGCGATGACGCGGCGGGGTCTGGCCGGTTGCTGGCCTGATCAAACCAGGCAACATCCCCCCAGGCCCGCCATTGATTCCCGGGCCGCCATTCTGCCCGACCCCCGATCCAGGTCGCCTCGGCGTCATAGAATCGAAGTTCGAGCGGCCGGTCCAGCGTCCCCCCGTAGAGGCTGAAGCTCAGCACGTCGGTCGCGGCGTAGCTCGCCATCGCGTCGATGGACCGAGAGGACGCACCGGGCCCGAATTCCCCCCGCCAGTCCGCGTGTACGGTCAGACGAGGCAGGGGAGTCAGGGTGACGCCCGCACTCGTCCGCCAGCCCCGGTCTTCCACCTGAACCAGCGCGGTGGAGGCTTCGGTGTCCTCGAACCAGAAGCGCTCTCCACGCATCCGCAGAGTGAACCAGTCGTTTGCTGTCGCCTGGACCGACCCATGGACGGCGTTGTAGGGAATCGGGTTGAAGGCGCCCCACAGAGTCCACAGGCTGAAGTAGGGTCGATACCGCCGGGCTCCGGCGGTGACGGTCAGGCGGGTCCCCAGCCAGGCAACCGCCAGGTCGGCACTCCCGAAGTGGCCTTCGGCCAGATTCCAGTCAGCTCCGCCATTGGCGCGGAAGGAGCGCCAGGTGCGGGTGGTGGCCGAAATCGCGGTCCGCTCCGAGACGTATTCGTGGGTCTCGGGGTCGATCTCCCGTCGGTACTCGGCTCGGACGTCGGCTGGGCCGGGAGACCAGGCGGCCTCCAGTCCGGCCACCAGCTGGCGCTCCCGCGGCCTCCACTCGTCCAGCGGATCAAGGGCGGGACTGGCCACTGGCACGACGGCCGCCTGACCCAGGCCCCAGCCACCATACCCGGTCATCTCCAGATGCTGGGCGGCCCAGCGGAACCGGGCCCACCCGCCGTCGAAGCCGATCGGCTCGAGGCGGGACATGACCAGCAGCCTGCCCCCGCGCGCCAGGAGAGATCCGCGGTTGTACTCCAGGAACCCCTCGAGGAGCTGGGCGGTGGGTTCGGTGGCGGGCCAGGCGTCGTCGGAGCCGGCGTCCGTCACCAGGCGTCCGACGGCGTGGGCGCTCAGTCCGGGCACACCCAACCCCCAGAGCACCAGGCTTGCCGTGGTCGAGAGGGGGATTCCGCGGAATTCGGGGCCCGGCCGGCGGAAGTGGCACCAGGCCTCGGCTGCGCACTTGACGGCAAACCCTTCGGGGGAGACCAGGCCTCCGGTCGGGCTGGTCACCACCTGCGAGACTGGAATACTGTCCAGGACCAGCCCGCGATAGGACACGGCCTGAACCCGGGAGTCGAGGCGAACACGGTACCCTTGCGCCGAGGCGGCGGTCGGGATCGCAACGGCGAGCAGTAGCAGGGCCGGGCGAAGAGGTTTCAATGGCTCCCCGGGGTCCTGAGCAGCCTGGATCTGAAGGTGGCGGGTTCGGCCATGAAGTGGCAGACCGTGCACTCTCTGGGCTCGTAGTGGTCCTCCCGCTGAGGCCCGTGGCACGTGACACAGAATGGCCGGGTGGGATTGAGCAGCGCGACGGTCGACCGGGTGTGGCAGGCGTCGCAGCGCTGATGGATGGCTTGCGGGTCGGTGTGCCTGGCCTGGGTTTCCTTCAGTGAGTGGCAACTGGAGCAGGAGCGACCGTTGCCGTGGTGGTCCTCATGGCAGGACCGGCACTCGGCGACGTTGGTCGGTGGGGCGAGGGATACCGGCGTGGTGTGGCACTCCACGCAGGTCTTCTGGTTCGTGTGCGTGGGATGCGAGAACGGGATCTCCCGGGGCCGGGGTGCGCTGTCCGACACGGTGACCCGGAGGGTCGCCTGTCGAGGGGCTTCGAGTTCCCCGGCCTGATGGCACTTGGCGCAGTCGATCCGGGCCGGCGCCTGGTGGTGGCAAATGTCGCAGCCGCGCGGCGCGACAAAGGTCAGCCCGCCATGCCCCTCCTTGGTGGTGTGGCACTCCAGACAGGCCCGGGCCCGGTGCCGCTGGTGCGGAAAGCTGTCCTGCGTCGCGGGAGTGGGCCGTGATGGGGTTGACGCAGGCGCCAACAAAACGCCGCCGGAGGGGGGATCGTCCGGCGGCACGTCACCCTTCCCACGGAGGTCATCGACCCAGGGTGGCTCCGGCAGGACCGCCGGCACGGCCCGAAGTGCCTTCAGGGTATCAAACGGCACCGGGGGTCGTCGGGTCGAACGCGCCCGCACCCGGGTGTGGCACGCCTCACAGTCGCTGGCATCCACCTTGGATTGGTGGGGGGCATGACAGGTCAGGCACTGATCGGCGCCCGGTCGATGCTCCCGGCCAAAGTGGAACGGCTCCTTCCGCCAGTCGTCGTGACAACCGGCCGAGGCGCACGTCGTGACGGCGGCGCCAGAGGTCTCCTGCTCGTGGGGATTGTGGCAGGTGCCGCAGGTGCCGCCGTGCGGGTCGAGGTTGGCCTCGAAGTCCGCCAGGATCGCTTCCATCTCGTGGCAACCAAGGCACTGTCTTCGGGCCGGCACCAGTGAACCCCGAGCCGAGTCCGCCGTCGCCAGCAGGGGCACCTCGGCCGTGAATTGGTGACAAGTACTGCAGTGGGCCACGGTCTGGTTGGCCATCTTCCCAAGCACGAGAGTCTTCCGGTCCAGATCATGACAGCCGCTCTGGCCGCAGGTCTTGGGGGCGGGGCTGAACCGGTGCACCTCCTGGCCGTGGCAAGTCACGCACTGCACATCCTTGAGATCGGTGCTGTCCGACTCCAGGTGCACCCGGTGCCCGGCCGTGCTGGCGATCCGCTGCCAGACGGCGGTGTCTCCCTCCACCACGTGGCATTTCATGCAGACCTGGTTGGCCACCTTGGCGTGGGGCTGGATCTCTGTCGGGCGCTCGGCCACCCAGAGGTACAGCTGCCGAACGCTCGCGTAGATGGACTGCTGGTGGCAATCATGGCAGGCCAGCGTGTCGTGCTTGTCCTCGAAGCTCATGAACTCCTGAAACGCCGGCTGCATCACGTGGCATCCGGTGCAGAAGCCGTTGTCGTGCTGGGTGTAGTCCCAGGCCACAGCGCTCGCCCCTCCGGCTCCGAGCAGAAGCAGCAGCACGCCTCCCGCAATGGCCCATTGGAGTTTGCTGTGGCGCGTGGTCAGCCATTTGAGGACCGCCCGGTAGTGCTCGATCGCCAGCACCACAAGGGCAATCGCCACAAGGGCCGCCACGACGACTCCTGCGACCTGGACCCACCACGGGACCACGTCCAGCAGGAACCGGACGACTTCCGCGACCCCACCGGGGAGCGGGGACTCGACGACGACCGAGTCGACGCCCTCGAAGGGGGCAGACGGCAAGGCCGCCGCCGAGTCCTGGACTCGGTCGGCGGCCTGCTGGAGGAGTAGTTCAGTAAGCACGAGTGCTACAAAGCTATACGCTATTCCTTAATCGGGAAGGCTTCCCGCTTGATGATCGGCTGGCCGGGGCCGCCGTTGGCCACCGGACCTGCCCACTTGTCCATGATGGCCTGAATGTTGGCCGGGGGCGCCGGCAGGAAGGCGTAGATGGATCGGAGATAGGTGCCGGATTGGGCCAGCAGCGCCTCGCACAGGAACTTGTTGTGAGCCCCGTAGGACCCATCCTCGTGGCTGTGCAGGCCGACCCCGCAAAGCCGGGCATTGAACTCGGTCCCATCGGCTGCGGAGACCACATTGTCACTCGGGTTGAGGTCGGCGGGGGCATTGAGCTTGATCCGGGGGAGCATGCCTCCATCGATCGGGAACACATCGACGGTGGTGTTTCCATTGAGGTCCTGCCACAGCACGTCGGCGAGGCCCTTAAGCGAGATCTTCGAGGCATTCCACACGTTGGCAGCGACCGTTTGGGTCGCGTGACACCCGCTCTTGGTACAGGCGCTCCAGTTCCGGGCGGCGGTGGTGAAGGCGCATTCGAGCTCGCCATTCGGCACGCCCTGGGCATCCACGCAGGGAACCGCCTCAAACTGGTGGCCCGCCGATTGGAACACAAAGGCGCCCGTCGCCTGGTCGGTGACGGTGAAGCGGTTGACGTGACAGCCGGCGCACAGCTTCGGGTTGGCGGTGGTGGCGTGGGACCCGAAGATCCTGGCGGTGTCATAGGCAAACCCGGGGGGCCGCCACCCGGCGAAGCCCAGCAGGACCGCGCCGTGGGCGCCGTGCGGCTGGTTCGCGCGTGAATTGCCCGTCTCCGGCTCGACGACCCGGAGGTGGCAGGACATGCACAGGTTCTGTTCCGGGTCCGGGTTGCTGACGCTCCGGCGGAGCTGATGCTCGTTGGGACCCCCGTGCGGGTCGTGGCAGACGGCGCAGGTCGCGACCGGCAGATTGGTCGTAGTGCTCTTCTCGGTGTAGTTGGTCTGCACGCCCCATGCCTCCAGGCGTCCTCGGCTACCATGGCACCGGGCGCAGGTCGCGTTCAGGCCCCGTGAGTTGGCGATGGCATGGGCCGACTGAGCCCACTGTTCCGCAAACGGATTGTGGGTGCCGGTGTGGCAGTCGGCACAGACCGCGGCGCCGACGCCGGCAATCGAAGCCAGCGGCCGGACGGTGATGTTCCCTTGGCCGACACCTTCGATGTGCTTCAGGCCGGGGCCGTGGCAGCTCTCGCACTGGACGTCCCGGTAGGCCGAGTCCTTTACCGCCTCGTACCCCGTTGGGCTGGTAGTTGAATTCCCCAATGAGGACACCGTGTGGCAGGCGTAGCAGGATTCCGCCTTGTTGGCACTGGCGTCCAGGTCAGCGTAGGCCTTGGCATGGTGCGTCTGGGCCCACTTGGCCTGCTTCTCGGCGTGGCAGTTGCCGCAGGTCGTCTGCTTGGTGGACACCGTGTAGTAGCCCAGGAACCCGCTCGCCGCATCGGGCGGTGGGTTGAATGGCTCCCGATCCCGGTAGACGATCTCCGTGCCGCAGCCGACGAGGGCGACCACTGCCAAGGCGAGCAGGGAGGAAAGGAGAGAGGAGGAGACGCGTCGGTTGAACATGGTGGCCCTTTCGATCAACGATCGGATGCCTGTCTCACGATCAGCAATCAACCAAACCTGGTGCTGACAGTAGTCTACCCGCTCTTGCACCGGAAAACTACGGTAGCGCAAGTTGAAATTCGGGGCGAGGGCGATCTGAGACAAGGGCCCTCATGATTGCTTCATGTAACGATTGCCGGAAGAAACTTTCATGTTTGTTCGTTGATCTGTTCACGTTCGCCTGCTTGGCCGAAAAACCGGGAGAGGGAAGTGCGCTTCACGCACTATTCGCACTTGCTTCATGACCCGGGGGCCAGAATGTCGCTAGGCCAGGTCGCCCCTCGGGGCCAACCTCGGCAGTGGAACTTCTCCGAGGTTCGTTCCGGGAGGCGCATGCAGCGCCGGGCGTCAGCCTGGCTGTCCCCACCACCGGATCCGGAGGCCCCCCCATGATCCACCCCTCACCCATCCCCTGGTCCGAGTCGGAGACCCTCGCCGAGCATCTGGCGGAGCGGGGGGTGAACCGGCGCGACTTCCTCGAGTTCTGCGGCTCCATGGCGGTCGTGCTCGGGCTGGGCTCCGCCGCCACCCCCCGGGTCGTGGCCGCCTTGCAGACCCAGCGTCGGCCGTCGGTCATCTGGCTGCAACTGCAGGAATGCACCGGGTGCGTGGAGAGCGTGCTCCGCACCGCGGAGCCGACCATCGGGGACCTGGTCCTCGATCTGATCTCCCTGGACTATCAGCACACGCTGATGGCCGGGGCAGGGACCGCCGTCGAGCAGGCCCTCCAGGGTGCGATGGCCGCCAACCGCGGGCAGTACATTCTCTTGGTGACGGGCTCGGTGCCGCTGGCGGAGAACGGGATCTACTGCACGATCGGGGGGCGGACCGCGAAGGAGATCCTGGAGGAGGCCGCCCGCGGTGCCGCCGCCGTCGTGGCGGTTGGGGCCTGTGCCCACTTCGGGAGCGTCCAGGCCGCCCGGCCCAATCCCACTGGAGCGGTGGGCATCCGGGACGTCATTCGGGACAAGCCGGTCATCGTCCTGGCCGGCTGCCCGCCGATCGGCGACGTGGTGACCGCGACGGTGGTCCACTTCCTCACCTTCGGACGGATGCCTGCCACCGATGGGGAGGGTCGGCCGCTGTTCGCCTACGGGGCCCGGATCCACGACCAGTGCCCCCGACGGGCCAACTTCGACGCCGGTCAGTACGTCGAGGTGTTCGATGACGAGAACGCCCGCAAGGGATACTGCCTCTACAAGGTGGGTTGTAAAGGTCCCGCGACCTACTCCCCCTGTCCGATCTTCCAGTGGAATACCCGGACCAGCTGGCCGATCGGTGCCGGTCATCCGTGCATCGGCTGTACCGAACCGCACTTCTGGGACACGATGACCCCGTTTTACGGTCGACTTCCCGATGTCGGTGGATTCGGGGTCGAATCCCGGGTTGACCTGATCGGTGCGGCTGCGGCCATCGGGGCCACGGCCGGGGTCGTGGCCCACGCGGCGGTGACCGGGGCGTCCAACCTCCGGAAGCGCAAGGAACTTCCCATTGTCGAGGCCGGGACATCCCGGAAGGAGGCCGACCATGGCCAGGACTAGAGTCGTCGTCGACCCGATCACCCGGATCGAAGGCCATCTCCGGATCGAGGTGCAGGAGGAAAATGGTCGGATCGCGGACGCCTGGGCCAGCGCCACCCAGTTCCGCGGGATCGAGCAGGTGCTCATCGGCCGGGACCCTCGGGATGCCTGGGCCTTTACCCAGCGGATCTGCGGAGTCTGCACCGTGGTCCATGCGGTGGCGTCGTGCCGGGCGGTGGAGAATGCCCTCGGCATCAAGATCCCTCCCAACGCCAACCTGATCCGCAACCTGATCCATGGGATGCAGTTCATTCAGGACCACGTGATCCACTTCTATCACCTCCACGCCCTGGACTGGGTGGATGTGGTGAGTGCTCTGAAGGCCAGCCCCGAGGGAACCGCCTCGGTGGCTCGGAGCATCTCTCCCTGGCCCAACAACTCGGCCACCTACTTCAAGGAGGTACAGGCCCGGCTGACCAAGTTCGTCAGCGGGGGGCAGCTGGGCATCTTCACCAATGGGTACTGGGGCCATCCGGCCTACCGGCTGCCGCCCGAGGTCAACCTCCTGGCGGTGGCCCACTACCTCGAGGCACTGGACTGGCAGCGCGATGTGATCCGGCTGCATACCATCTTCGGCGGGAAGAACCCGCACCCCAACTTCCTGGTCGGAGGGATGGCCTCGGCCATCAACCTGGACGACACCGCCACGATCAACACGGAGCGGCTCACCGACATCAGCGACATGATCCGACGGGCCCGCCGGTTTGTCGAAGAGGTGTACTGGCCGGATCTGGTGGCGATCGCCGGGTTCTACAAGGACTGGGCCTCGATCGGTGGCGGGGTGACCAACTACCTGGCCTGCGGCGAGTTTCCCGAGGCCGGGGTGGATGACTATGACCAGCTGTACCTGCCCCGGGGAATCATCCTGGACCGCGACCTCAGCAAGGTGGTGCCGTACGACCAGGACCTGGTCCGGGAGTACATCTCCAGTTCCTGGTACCAGTACGCCGACGGGGACCAGGCGGGGCTGCACCCCTACCAGGGCGAGACGGTCGCCAGTTACACCGGCCCGCCGACGCCCTGGGGCTACCTGCAGGACGAGCCGAAGTACTCGTGGCTCAAGGCCCCGCGCTATGACGGGAAGTCGATGGAGGTGGGTCCCCTGGCCCGGATGCTGGTGGCCTACGCCAGCGGACACGAGGATGTCCGGGAGATCGTCGGCACGGTGCTCGGCAAGCTCCAGGTCGGTCCGGCGGCGCTCTTCTCCACCCTGGGGCGGACGGCCGCCCGGGGGATGGAGACGGTGCTGCTGGCCCGTCGGATGGAGCACTGGTATGACCAGCTCGTCGGGCGGATCAAGGGAGGAGACACGGCCACCTTCAGCAAGGAGAAGTGGGAGCCGGAGACCTGGCCCGCCGAGGCGCAAGGCTACGGCTATCTCGATGCCCCCCGGGGCGCGCTGGGGCACTGGGTCCAGATCCGGGATGGCAAGATCTCCCGGTACCAATGCGTGGTGCCCAGCACCTGGAACGCGTCGCCTCGGGATCCCACTGGACAGCGCGGGGCCTATGAGGCGGCCCTGACCGACAATCACCCGCTGGCGATTCCGGGCCAGCCCCTGGAAATCCTGCGGACGGTCCACTCGTTCGATCCCTGCATCGCCTGCGGGGTGCATGTGTTGGACGCCGAGGGCCGGTTGGTGACGGAGGTGAAGGTCCAATGACCGCCACGGCCGTTCCGCCCCCGGCGGTTACGCCGCCTTCCCGACCGGGGTACCGCTCGGTGTATCTCTGGCACTGGCCGATCCGGGCCATGCACTGGCTCGCCGCCGGGTGCATCGTCGTGTTGGTGGTGACCGGGTTCTACATCGGAAAGCCCTACTTCATGACCGGTGGAGAGGCCAGTTCCCACTTCCTGATGGGGTGGGTGCGTTTTCTTCACTTCGCGGCCGCGGGGATCATGATCGCCACCGGCATCGTTCGGGTCTACTGGCTGCTCATCGGCAACCGGTACGAGCGGTGGCAGGCGCTGTTCCCGTTCCGGCCCAGCGACTGGGCCAACATGATCCGGGTCCTGAAGAAGTACCTCTTCATCCGGCCGGCGACCGCGCCTCACTGGCTGGGCCATAATCCGCTCCAGCAGTTGAGCTACACCCTGATGTACGCCGTGGTGCTGCTGCAGGTGGTCACCGGGTTCGCGATGTACGGGATGGCGAGCCCAGGCGGTCTGTTCGCGACGCTCTTCGGGTGGGTTGGGCCGTTGTTCGGCGGGATTCAAGTCGTCCGTTTCGTCCATCACGTCTCAACCTGGTACTTCCTCCTCTTCCTCCCGTTCCACATCTACTTCAGTCTGCGGGCCGACCTGCTCCACCGCGAGGCGAGAGTCTCCACCATCATCGGGGGATTCCGGTTCGTCCGGGAGGATGTGGAGTTCATCGATGAATGACCTGGTGGGCACCCTGGTGCTCGGGTTGGGCAACCCCCTGATGGGGGACGACGGGGTCGGCCTGGTGGCCCTGGAGCGGCTTCGGGCCGCCCCGCTGCCCGAGGGCGTGACGCTGGCCGATGGAGGGACCTGGGGCCTCAATCTCCTCCCGGCGGTCGAGGGATGCAGACGGATGCTGGTGATCGATGCGGTCAAGAGCGGTCGGCCGCCCGGCGCCGTCGTGACCCTCGAGCGGGAGGAAATCCCGCGGTTTCTCGCCACCAAGCTCTCCCCCCACCAGATCGATCTCCGGGAGGTGCTGGCGCTGGCCGAGTGGCGAGGGACCCTGCCTGCGGAGACGGTCGTCGTCGGGATCGAGCCAGCGGTGGTGGAACTCGGCACTGGATTGAGCACCGCGGTCGCAGCCGGGCTGGACGAGCTGCTCGCGGCAGTGCACGCCCGGCTTTGTGTCTGGCGGAACGCGGCCACCCCGGTCGTCATGGTGCCTGGTGCATGAGCTCAGTCTCGCCATGGAGATCTGCCGGGTGGCGCGCGACCGGCTCGGTCGGGAAGGCTCGGGCCAGCTCCGGCTGATCGCCCTGGCGGTCGGGCGCGGAGCCCCGGTCGAGCCTGACAACCTCACCTTCTGTCTGGACGCCCTTCTGACCCAGCCGCCCTTCGGGCAGGCCCGGGTCTCGGTTCGCGGCTGTCCTGGCGACGACCTTCGGATTGACTACCTGGAGATTGATGATGGCGATTCGGACGATTGAAGTGCGTGAGCGAGTGATGGCCCGGAACGACCAGTTCGCCGCCACGGTACGCCGTCGACTCCGGGCGGCGGGAGTATCCTCGCTCAACCTGATCTCCTCCCCCGGGGCAGGGAAGACCGCCCTGTTGGAGCGCACCCTCCAGGCAATGGGCGCCGAATTGCCCATGGCGATCATCACCGGGGATGTCCAGACGCGCAACGACGCCGAGCGGTTGGCCCGCCATACCGATCGTCTGGTGCACGCGGTCGTCACCGGAGGGGGGTGTCACCTCGATGCCCGCCAGGTGCTGACGGCTCTGGCTGCCATCAATCTGGCCGAGACCGGATTGCTGATCATCGAGAACGTGGGCAACCTGGTCTGCCCGGCCGGCTGGGACCTTGGGGAAGAGGCCAAGGTCGTCCTGCTGTCGGTGACCGAGGGCGAGGACAAGCCTCAGAAGTACCCCGCGGCCTTCCGGGCGGCGCAATTCGCAGTCCTGACCAAGATCGACCTGTTGCCCCACGTCCCCTTCGATCCCGATCGGGCCCGTGCCTTGGCGCTCGAGGTCAATCCCGACCTCCAGTTCCTCCAGCTTTCGGCGCTGACCGGGGAGGGGATGAACGGCTGGATGGAGCTGCTCCGGAGCCTGTCCCCCCGGCTGGTGCACACCTGATGGCAGGCCCCAGGCTGCTCGGACCAACGACAAAGGCCGTGGCGGTAGAGGGCCGGATGCTCCGGGTCACGGGGGTCGTGCAGGGGGTCGGGTTCCGGCCCTTCGTGTATCGCCAGGCCGTCCAGCTGGGCCTGGTCGGCTGGGTGCGCAACACCTCAGGGGACGTCCAGGTCCTGGTCGAAGGCCTGCCCGACGCCCTGGACCAGTTCGCCGAGGCGCTCCGTCGAGACGCCCCACCGATGGCCCGGATCGAAGGGGTCGAGAGCGCGGGCCGGGCCCCGGAAGGCCACACCGGTTTCCAGTTGCTGGGAAGCCAGGTTGAGCCGAGCCGGAGCCAGCCCGTCGCACCCGACACGGCCATCTGTCATGCCTGCGTGGCGGAGTTGTTCGACCCGGCGGATCGTCGGTACCGCTACCCGTTCGTTACCTGCACCGACTGCGGACCGCGGTACACGATCATCGAGGGGCTGCCCTACGATCGAATCCGCACCAGCATGCGGGCGTTCCCCCAGTGTCCCGACTGCCTCGAAGAGTACCATGCCCCGGCCAACCGCCGGTACCATTCCGAGACGAACGCCTGTCCCGAGTGCGGGCCGGTGCTCTGGTTTGAGCCCGCCACAGGGGCCCGTCCGGCGCCCCGCGGCGAGGCGGCCTTGGCGTCCGCAGTGGACCTCCTGCGGCGAGGGATGGTGCTCGCCGTCCGGGGGCTCGGCGGGTTCCACCTGGCGGTTGATGCCACTCGGGAAGACGCGGTGCGCCGGCTCCGGAACCGGAAACACCGGGAGGCCAAACCGCTGGCGTTGATGGTTGCTCGGCTGGCCGATGCCGAACGCCTTGCGGTGGTCCCTCCGGCCGCAGCCGAACTGCTGACCTCCCCCGAGTGTCCGATCGTCTTGCTGCCTCGGAGGGAAGGGATCGGCCTGGCGCCGTCGGTGGCACCCGGGCTGCCCGAAATTGGGGTGATGCTCGCGGCCACTCCTCTGCATCACCTGCTGCTGACCGACTTCGGCCGTCCACTGATCATGACCAGCGGCAACCGGAGCGAGGAGCCGATCGCGATCAGCAATGCGGAGGCTCGCCTCGGACTCAGGGAGATTGCCGACGGCTTCCTGTTGCACGACCGCGAGATCGTGGCACGCTACGACGATTCGGTGGTCCGGATGTCAGAGCCTGGGCCCATCCTTCTCCGGCGCGCCCGCGGCTACGCCCCGCTGCCGGTCGATCTTCCCATCCCGACCCCGGTGCCGCTGGTGGCCGTCGGGCCTCATCTCAAGAACACCTTTACCCTGGCTCAGGGCAGTCGGGCCTGGCCCAGCCAGCACATCGGGGATCTCGAGACCCTCGAGACCCTGCACCACTTCCAGGGTGCACTCGCGCGGGGCCGTCAGCTCTTTCGGATCGATCCGCAGGTTGCGGTCCACGATCTGCACCCCGGCTACCTCTCCACCCGCGTGGCCCAGGAACTGGGGCTCGAGCAGGTCATCGCGGTTCAGCACCACCACGCCCATGTGGCAGCAGTGCTGGCCGAGCACGGCCACCGCGGGCCGGTGCTGGGCCTGACCTTCGACGGCACCGGATACGGGACCGATGGCCGAACCTGGGGGGCCGAGTTGCTTTGGGCCGACCTGGTCGGGTTCCACCGCCTGGCCCGGCTCCGCTATGCCGCCTTGCCCGGCGGCGACCTGGCCGCCCGGCGGCCGTGGCGCTCGGCTGTCGGTTACCTCGCCCTGGCGTATGGTGCCGACGAGCGGGCGGTGCCGTTCCGCTCGCGGGTACCGGAGGCCGAATGGCAACTGGCCCTGCGTCAGGTCGCACGTCGGATCAACGCCCCGGAGGTGTCATCCATGGGACGGTTGTTTGATGCGGCGGCCGCGCTGCTGGGCGTTCGTGACCGAGCCTCGTATGAGGGCCAGGCGGCCATGGAGCTCGAGGCGTTGGCCGGCGATCGGGAGGCCGTGGCGCTGCCCACTGCATTTTCCCTGGAGGGATCTGACGGGGCTGCGATCTGGGTCTGGGATCCCGTCGGGATGCTGGTCGAGTTGGCGGCCCGGCACAAGCAGGGGGACGACCCGGCCGACCTGGCTGCGATTTTCCACGAGACGGTCGCCGCGGCGGCAGTCCGGATGGTGGTGCTCGGGCGCCTCGGAGTTCCGGTCGGGCCCGGGGATCGATCGGTGGCCCTCTGCGGTGGCAGCTTCCAGAATGCCCGTCTCACGGCCTCGGTCACCCGGCGCCTGGGGCAGCAGGGGTTTGAGGTGCTGCTCCCGCGCCGGTTCAGCCCCAACGATGGCGCGGTGAGCCTGGGTCAGGCGGCGGTCGGCGCTGCCCAGCTTGCGGCCGGGGCATAATCCCAGAGGAGGTTGCGATGTGCTTGGGCATTCCGGGACGAATCGTCGCCCGACGTGAGGATCAGGGCCTTCCGATGGGGATGGTGGACTTCGGTGGAGTCCGCCGGGAGTGTTGTCTGGCGTACGTGGCAGACGAAGCGCAGGTCGGGGACTACGTCATCGTCCACGTCGGGTTTGCCATCAGCCGGGTCGAGGAGGAGGAAGCGCGCCGCACCTTCGAGGTGCTGCGGGAGATGAGCCAGCTGGATGAGCTGGAGTGGATCGCCGAAGTGGCCGACGCCAGTCTGGCGCCGTGGGAGGGAGAGGCTCGGTGAAATACCTCAGCGAGTATCGCGACCCCGCCATTGCCCAGGCCCTGATCCGGCGGATCCGGCAGAGCGCCAGCCGCGCCTGGCCGATGATGGAAGTCTGCGGCGGACAGACCCATACGATCGTCAAGCAGGGACTCGATGAACTGCTCGGCGGAGCGGTGGAGATGATTCACGGTCCCGGCTGCCCGGTCTGCGTCACGCCCCTGGAGCAGATTGACAAGGCCCTCGCCCTGGCCGCGCGCCCGGAGGTCATCTTCACCTCGTTCGGTGACATGCTCCGGGTTCCGGGCAGCGAGTGCGATCTGCAACAGGTGCGTTCCCGGGGCGGGAACGTCCGGGTGGTGTACTCGCCACTCGATGCGCTCGAGCTGGCGCGTCGCAATCCCGATCGGGAAGTGGTGTTCTTTGCGGTCGGCTTTGAAACTACCGCTCCCGCCAACGCCATGGCCGTTTGGCGGGCCCGGGAACTGGGGGTATCGAATTTCTCGGTGCTGGTGTCGCACGTTACCGTGCCCCCGGCCATGGAGGCCATCCTGCAGGACCCCGCCAACCGGGTCAAGGGGTTCCTGGCGGCCGGGCATGTGTGCACCGTGATGGGGTGGACCGAGTACGAGCCGATCGCCTCGGAGTATCGGGTCCCGATCGTGGTGACGGGATTCGAGCCGCTGGATCTGCTCGAAGGCATCCTCATGGTGGTAACCCAGCTGGAGGAGGGGCGCCATGAGGTGGAGAATCAGTACGTCCGGGCCGTGCGACGGGAGGGAACATCGCCGGCCCGGACCCAGGTCGAGCGGGTCTTTCAGTTGGTGGATCGCAAGTGGCGCGGGATAGGAATGATCCCCCGAAGTGGCCTGGGGCTCCGACCCGAATTCTTGGGGTTCGATGCCGAGCGGCGGTTCGGGCTGGAGGACATCCGGGTGGAAGAGCCGGCGGCGTGCCGGGCCGGGGATGTCCTGCGCGGTCACCTCAAGCCCCGCGACTGCCCAGCCTTCGGCGGCGAATGTACCCCGGAGCACCCGCTCGGGGCCCCGATGGTCTCCAGTGAAGGCGCTTGCGCCGCCTATTACAACTATGGTCGGCTCCGGCCAGTCGAGGTGGCGGAGATCCCATGACCGTGCGTCTCGTCGAGGGTCCGTCCTGCCCTGTCCCGGTGGCCAGCGATAGCGTTCAGCTCGGCCATGGCTCCGGCGGGAAGCTGTCGGCCGCCCTGCTGCGGGATCGATTCCTGCCCCATTTCCAGAACGAGATCCTCGACCGTTTGGCGGACGGCGCGGTGCTCGACCTCGGGGCCGGGCCGGTGGTGGTTTCCACCGACACCTTCGTGGTGAGCCCGCTCGAGTTTCCCGGTGGGAACATCGGCTCGCTGGCGGTCCACGGCACCCTCAACGACCTGGCCATGATGGGAGGACGGCCTCGGTACCTGACCGCCGGTTTCGTGCTGGAAGAGGGCTTGCCGCTCGACCAGCTGGATCGCATTCTCGCTTCCATGGCCCGGGCGGCCTCCGAGGCCGGTGTGCTGCTGGTGACTGGCGACACCAAGGTGGTGGAGCGAGGCAAGGCGGACGGGCTCTACCTCAATACCACCGGGATCGGCCTGTTGAATCCCGGGTTCCGGCCCGCTCCCGATCAGGCGCGAGCGGGAGACGTGGTGCTGATCAGCGGTCCGATCGCCTGCCACGGCATGGCGATCATGGCCGCCCGGGAAGGTCTGGCCTTCGAGGCCGAGATCCAGTCCGACTCGGCTTCGCTGGTTCCCCTGGTGGACCGTCTCCGGGAGGAGATCGGCGCCGAGGTACACGTGCTCCGGGACCCGACCCGCGGTGGGGTGGCCAGCGCATTGACGGAGATCGCTCAGACCTCGCGGGTCGGCATCACCCTGACCGAGGCCGGGCTGACGATTCCAACTCCGGTGGCCGCGGCGTGCGAGCTGCTGGGTCTCGATCCGCTCTACGTGGCCAACGAGGGGGTTCTGCTGGCAGTGGTTGCGCCTGCGGCCGCGGAACGGGCGCTCACCAGCCTTCAACGCCACCCGCTGGGCCGGAATGCCACGATTGCCGGTACCGTGGTGCCCAATCATCCCGGGCTGGTGGTGCTCCGGACCTCGATCGGCGGGACCCGGGTGGTGGACATGCTCCCCGGCGACCAGCTCCCGCGGATCTGCTGACCAGACGGCCCGAGCCGGCGTAACCGTGCGCGACCTCCCCTTCCTGCCGGGCTCTGGCGCTTCCCCTGCCAACCGGTAGACTCCTGGGGAAGGGCGCGAAGGACCGTCCCACCGGGCGGCCGGGCGCCACCCCGCCGAGAAGGAGGTAGGCCCTCAAGGTCAATGTTGGGGAGAAGGTGCTCTTCCTGCACTCCCAGGCCAATCGCGACAGCCGGCCCCACATCATCGGCGGCCACGCCGACCTCGTCTGGCAGGGCGGGTCGTTCAACGATGCGCCCCCTCACGGACCAGGAGACCTGGTTCATCCCCGGCGGCTCGGCGGTGGCGGCGCTCTACCAGTTCCGGCAGAACGGCACCTACGCCTACGTCAATCACAACCTGATTGAGGCCGTGCTCCTGGGGGCGGTAGGGCACATCGTCGCCGAGGGGGACTGGAACGACGTCCTGATGAAACAGGTTACGGCGCCAGGGCCGATCAGACAGCCCTGATACGGCAGGTCGGTCACCCGGTCCGGTTGGTCAGGTAGGCGGGCACCGGGGTGCCCGCCTGCTCTGTTTGGGGGTCGGGGATCGGGTCCAGCCACCGGGTAGAGGAGGGGATCACCCCGGCCCAGACCGGCAACGTCAGGTCCCCCTCATCGTCGATGGGTGGGCCGGCCCGCAGCTTGGCCGACGCATGATCGATCGGAACGACGGCAACCGCCGTGGCTTTGAGTTCCCGGGCGTTTGGCTGCCGGGCGTCGCTCCAGCGACCGGGGAGCAGTCGTTCGGTGATGGTCTCCAGGGCGGCCAGCCGCTGCCGTTCGTCCTCCAGCAGATGCCCGCGTCCGAAGACCACCGCCGACCGGTAGTTCATCGAGTGATGGAAGACCGATCGGGCCAGGACCAGGCCATCGATGAGGGTGACGGCGACGCAGACCGGCTCCCCGCTTCCCAGATGTTGCATCAGTCGACTGGTCGTCGCTCCGTGCAGGAGGAGCCGGTCGTCAAGCCGGGTGTGGAAGGTCGGGATCACCACTGGTCCATGCGGCTCGCTCAGGCCGACGTGGCAGACCGGCGTGGCGTCCAGAATGGCATAGAGGGTTTCCGGATCATACGCCCCCAGTTCGGGGCTGCGGCGAATCCGGTGCCGGTCGTCACGAGAGGGGGAATTGGTCATCCCGTAGGATAGGGTGCCTGGTGCCCCTGGGCCAGACGACCGGCCTCCCGATCCTGTTCCTGGCGCTTGCCTCGCCCGACGGACGCCGGGATGGCCACTGAGGCGTCCACGCTACGAGGTCGGAAGCCATCCATACCAGGGACGTCCGCCCCTTCGCGGGGCGCAATTATTGCCTCTGTCTCCTGGTGCACCGCGACCTCTGTCGCACCTCCACGTTCAGGTCATTGTCGGGTCGCGAACTCCTTCAACGGTGGTTCGAACTCATGCCTTTCGATTCTCGCATTGTGCCGGGGCACGGCCCGGCGTCGTCCAGGCGTTGGCTCCACGCCACGCTCCCAGCCGTCGGCGCTGTTTCCGTCGAACCGCCGCCACTGTCGCGATCTGGACCGATGCGATTCTGGTCGGCGGTGGCGCTTCTGGCGGTCGTCCTTTCCGGTCTCATCGCCACGGTGGCGGCCGGGCAGGGATTCGGTCCGGTCACCGGGTCCCGTCAGGGCTTCTGGTTTGGAGGGGGCCTGGGCCAGGGTCACGCCGATCTGAGCTGCGGGATTTGCGGTGGTGATCAGGCCACGGGCGGGATCTCCGGTAACCTCCGGATCGGCGGCACCCTCTCCCCCCGGCTGCTGCTCGGGGGGGAACTGACCGGCTGGCAGCAGGCGGGAGAGATCCATCAGACGGTCCTGGCGGGCACCCTGGCCGGCACCTGGTACCCCGTCGAAGAGCACGGCTGGCTGCTCAAACTCGGCCTGGGCCTGTCCCGGTATCGGGCCACCGAAGAGTCCGAAGCCCTCAACGCCTGGTTGCCGACGCTGCAGATCGGTGGTGGCTATGAGATGCGCGTCAGCCCCAACATCTCCATCGCCCCGTTCATCGGGATCATGGCCTCGGCCCAGGGCGGGATGAACCATGAGGTCACCTCGAACGGGAACTTCCGCGCGGAACGGGTGGCTGACGACGTGCGTCTGCTGGTGCTGAGCCTTGGTGTCGGGATTACCCGCCACTAGCTCCTTCCTTTCACAGAGGTTTTCCATGACCATGATGCGATCGCAGATCTGGATGGCCTTCGGGGTGGTCCTGATGGCCTGTGGGGGAGAAGAGGGGTACCTGGGTCCGCCGGTCGCCCCGACCGGACAGCAGAGCATCGCGATGCGAGCCTGGGCACCGGGATCCGGGGACAACTGCAGCGTGGACATTCACAACGGGTCCTCGACGATCGGCCCCGACGGAAAGCGGTACCCGACATGGCACCCCCCGGTCGACCCGGCCACCGGGTGCAACTTCGGGCATGAGCATGGCCGGGATCCGCGGGGATCGGACCTGTATGGCAAGGTCGGTGATCTGCCGTTCGGCTACGTGAACGAAACGCTTGACACCTGGGACCCGGGCACCCGACGTCACGAGGACCACGTGGGGCACAAGGTCGAGTGGGAGAACAACCTGGTGTTTCAGGCCGGGGACGGCCTCGGGTCGTTCTTCACGACCACCTGTGATGTCCTGGTCAAGCTCCACCAGGGCACCCACAGTCGGGATGCGTTCACCAACAACCTGCATGAGCTGATCTACAGCATTGCCTGTACCGACGGGACCGAGATGCACATCCGGGTCATCGCGGCGATCGGTACCCCTGGCGAATTCGTCCGCTCCTGTGATGGCACCCGGATCATCGTCGGCACCGCGACCCCGGCCAACTCACCGGCAGGGAGTGGCCGGCGACGGCTTCCCGACCGGAGTTGCATCGACCGGCACTTCCTGGTCCCGGCGGGCTCCAACTCGAGTTTCTCTTCGGCGTTACACGAGAGCTGGGAGATCTCCACCGCCGTCAGGCGGGCCGATGGCCATACCCTGGCGAGCTTCAACCCCTACTTCCAGGCCTTCTTCCCAAGCCGGTTCCATGATCCCGCCGCGCCCAACCTGACGGGTCGGCCGATCGCGGCCTGCCACGAGACAGAGAACAACGGGGACCGGGCCCGGGGCTCGATGTGCAGCGAGCCGACCCAGAATGGCACCGTGGTGGTCGCGTTTGATGACCCCCGCTCACCGTTCAATGGGGTTCGGCGAAAAGTGGATATCAACTCCAACCGGGTGAACAACCTGGACGGCCCCAACGTCTGGTACACCGATCCGTTCGGGAAGAACGGCAGCCCTACCGCGTTTCCGGGGTCGGTGCGGCAGTGGATCGCCAGGGTGAACAACGATCGGGCGTTTGACTTCTCCGGCCCGACGATCGGGGGGGAACGGAGCTACGGGGCCAGCGGGACCCACGCGCCCAACTGACCACCACTCGACTGTGGCGATTGGTGCCGCCGGGTCAACTGGACTCCGGGGGTGGGGTCGTGAGACTGAGCAGGGTGCCCACCACCGTCACGGTGACGGCCCCCACCACATTGTGCCAGAGGAAGGAGACCGACGGCGCCCCGAAGCTGACGGAGGCGACGGCGGCCATCCCGGCCAGCAGCCCCGCAAAGGCCCCCAGCGCCCGGGTGCCCGGGATCATCGCCAGGATGAAGACGCCCAGGATCGAACCGTAGAAGAACGAGCCGAACCGATTGACCACCTCGATCAGGGAGCCGAGTGAACCGGCGTAGCTCGCCACCACGCAGGCGAACAGGCCCCAGAACAGGGTGGCCGCCTTGGAGACCCGAAGGAAGTGGGCGTCGGGGGCGACCGGCCGGACCCATCGCCGGTAGAAGTCGATCACGGTAGCGGTGGAGAGCGAGTTGAGCTCGGCGGCGATGCTGGACATGGCCGCCGCCATGACCGCGGCCAGGAAAAGGCCGACCAGGCCGACCGGCAGTTGGTCCAGCACGAACCGCGGCATGATGTAGTTCACATCCCTGGGTGACTCGCCGGTGACCTCCCCGGCCAGCGCCAGGGCCTCGGTCCGGATTCCGGTGACCTCCGCCTCCCGGGTCCGGAACGTCTCCTTGGCGCTGGCCAGGGTGGCGGCCGGACCGGCCTCGGCCGCGTCGGCCACCACCCGGGCCGCGGACTCCCGCTCGGCGAACGCCGTGGTGTAGCGGGATTCCAGGGCAGCGTAGCGAGGGCCTTCGACGGTTCGCACCTGCTGTTCGTGGGCCGGGTTGTAGAGCAGGGGGGGCGGCTGGAAGAGATAGAACACGAAGACCATGATGCCGATGAGCAGGATCAGGGCCTGGAGCGGGATCTTCCAGTAGGCACTCATCAGCAGCGAGCTGCGGGCGTCGTCGATCGACCGGGCCGTGAGATACCGCTGGACCTGACTCTGGTCGGTGCCGAAGTACGACAGCATCAGGAACGTCCCACCCAGGACGCCGGACCAGAAGGTGTAGGTCTCCGTCAGCGTGAACGAGAAGTCAAAGACCTGGAGCCGGCCGGTGGCGCCGGCGATGGTGAGCGCCTCGACGGGCGAGACCGGGAGCTTGATCAGCAGGACCACCACCACCGCGACCAGGGCGAAGACGATCAGGACCATCTGCTTGACATCGGCCCAGGTGACCGCCTGCACCCCGCCGATCATCGTGTAGACGATCGTCGGCACCCCGATCAGGGCCACCGACAGGTAGAGATCCCAGCCGAAGATCGCGCTGAACACGATGGCGGGTGCCGAGAGGATCGCGCCGGCGGACATCCCGCGCGACATCAGGAAGAGGAAGCTGGTGAGCGAGCGGGTCTTGGCGTCGAACCGCCGCTCGAGGTACTCGTAGGCGGTGAAGACCCGGGCGCCGTGCAGGAAGGGCACCAGGGTCACCCCGAGGATCACCATCGCGATCGGGAGACCGAAGTAGAACTGGACGAAGCGAATGCCGTCAGTGGCTCCCTGGCCTGTGGTTCCGATCATGGTCACGGCGGAGAGCTGGGTGGCCATGACTGAGAGGCCCACCGCCCACCACGGGAGGCTGCGATTGGCGAGGAAATATCCTTCGATCTCGTGGGTGTTCCGGGAGCGGCGGATGCCGTCCCACATGACGTAGACCAGGTAGCTGATGACAATGGCCCAGTTCAGCGGATGCATGCGGCCTTCAGCCGGCGAACCTGGACTGCAGGGCCCAGAGCAGGGCCAGCGCGATCGCCTGGATGATCAGGACCTGGACGAGTGTCCGTTTGAAGCGGGCACCGGGTTCGGTGGAGGGCTCAGTCGTCACAGTGCGCGAGTATAGGGTTACTGGCGCCGGGGGGCAACAACATCAGCGCCAGCCGCTCCCGCCGAGGCCGCCGCCGAGTCGAAAGCCCAGCCACGCGAGGGCCAGTCCGCCGACGACCTGGGCCAGGATGTTGAGAGCCGCGCGGACCGTGCTTCCGTCGCGCCAGAGGAGCAAGGTCTCCGCGCTGAAAGCCGAGAAGGTGGTGAACCCACCAAGGAGCCCCACCATCATGAAGAGCCGGGCATCCGCCGTGAAGGACCCACGCACGTCAATGATCCCCAGCAGCAGACCGATCAGCAGGCAGCCCATCCAGTTGACCAGCAAGGTGCCGACCGGGAACGAGATCGGTGGCAGCAGTCGGGTCACCACCGTCCCGGTCCCGAACCGCATCACGGCACCGAGAAACCCGCCGAAGCCGACGATCAGCGCCTGAGACAACCAGTTGCCCATGACTAGGTCTGCGCCGGAAGGGGAGTCCGCTTGACTTCGTCCCACAGCAGGTCCATTTCAGCGAGAGTCATCCGGTGCAGCTCGAGTTTCCGTTCCCGCGCCAGACCCTCCACCCCTCGGAACCGGGTGGAAAACTTCCGGTTTGCCCGATCGAGCGCCGGCCCTGGAGGGACCCCCAGCTTGCGGGACAGATTGACCACCGAGAAAAGCAGGTCGCCCAGCTCGTCCCAGAGGCGGTCCCGCCAGGCCTCGCCTTCGCCCTCACCATGCCCGGGAGGGGTACCGGCGCACTCCGCCACCTCGGCCAGCTCCTCCCGGACCTTGTCGAGCGGGCCAGCCGCGTCGGGCCAGTCGAAGCCCACCGAGGCCGCCCGCTCCTGGAGTCGAAAGGCCATGAGGAGGTCAGGCAGGGTCGGGGGCAGACCGTCCAGAACCCCGCGCTCGGTCTGGTGCTCGCGCTGCTTCAGCCGCTCCCAGGGCTCCTTGGGGCCCAGATCGAACAGGTGCGGGTGCCGTCGTTTCATCTTGCGCTCGAGATCGTCCGCAACGTCCTCCTGGGAGAACTCTCCTCGCTCGGCGGCGATCACCAGTTGCCAGGCCAGATGGAGCAGCATGTCGCTCACTTCTTCCCGGATGGCGGCCGGATCGGCCGTGCCGAGAGCGTGGTCCAGCTCGAGCAGTTCCTCGACCAGGTATGGCCGGAGGGTCTCCCTGGTCTGGACCCGGTCCCATGGGCACCGGGCCCTGAGATCGGTCACCATCGCGACGGCTCTCGCAAGCGCTGATATTTCTTGCATTTACACCTCCCGGGTCGTATTCTACTGCCCGCCGTGACCACGTCCAATCCCCCCCCGACATGGCGCGCCTGGATCGAGGTCGACCTCGTGGCGCTGTTGACCAATGCCCGCGCGTTTTCACGGCTGGCGGCCGCCCCGTTGCTGCCGGTGGTGAAGGCCGATGCCTATGGGCTTGGGGCCCTCGAAGTGGTGCGCGCCCTCGAGCTCGTCGATCCATGGGGCTACGGTGTGGCGACCCTGACAGAAGCCGAGGAACTCCGGCGCCAGGGGGTGGAACGGCCGGTCCTGATTCTGGCGCCACTCCTGTCAGCCGAAGTCGATGGATGCCTGGCGGCGGGCGCACGCCCGAGCATCGGGGATCTGGCCGTGTTGGATGCCTGGCTGGCGGCGGGCACAGCTCCCTTTCACATTGAGCTCGATACCGGCCTCGCTCGCGCGGGGTTTTCCTGGTACGATGCCGACCTGCTCGTTGCGCTGGGGGCACGACTCCAGAACGCCCCCGGATGGGAGGGGGCCTGGTGCCAGTTCCATTCGGCCGACAGTGACCTCTCAAGCGCCGTGACCCAGTGGACCCGGCTCCGGGAAACCGTGGCGGCGCTCGGCTCCCGGCGTCCCTTGCTCCACGCCGCGAACTCCGCCGGCGGGTTGGCCGGTCAGGGACTCGGCGGCGATCTGGCTCGACCGGGCATCTACCTGTACGGCGGCGCCGTCGGTGGGCACCAGCCGGTCCCGGTCGTCTCCTTCCACGCGCGAGTGGTGGCGGTACGTCGTCTGCGGACCGGGGACACGGTCAGCTATGGCGCCACCTGGACGGCACCCCGTCCGACCACCATCGCTACCATCGCGGCCGGCTACGCCGATGGGGTGCCCATGGGTCTCACCGGGCACGGCCGGGTCGTGTGCCAAGGTCAGCCCTGTCCGATCGTGGGACGGGTAGCCATGGATCTGACGATGGTGGACGTGGGCGATCTGCCGGCGCATCCCGGCGACATTGTGACCCTGATCGGCGGTGGCGTCGGTCTCGAAGCGCAGGCATCGGCCGCTGGTACCATCAGTTACGACCTGCTGACCGGCATCGGCCGCCGGGTCATCCGGTCCTATCGGGAGCCGACGTCATGAATCCCCAGTTTGCCTCGCTTGTGCTGGGCCTCGGCCAGCAGGCCACCACCGCCCTTGGGGGCCAGCGCCCGGACGGGCTTCCCGAGGGGCAGACCCCGGCGGATCTCGCCAAGGCGGTGATCGACACCCTGGGCATGCTGGAGGACAAGACTCGGGGGAATCTCACCGCGGAGGAGAGCCAACTGATCACCCAGGTGCTCACCACCCTCCGGTTCGCGTTCGTCCAGCAGGGGAAGGCCTAGGGTGCGGCGCGCGGCTCTGATCGTCCTCGATGGACTCGGGATCGGGCCCACCCATGACACCGCACGGTACGGCGATGGTGGGAGCGATACACTCGGGAACGTCGCCCGCGCAGCCGGGGGACTCCAGCTTCCCAACCTGGCCCGCCTGGGGCTTGGGCACTGCCGGCCGCTCCTGGGGATGAGCACGAAGCAGTCACCCCTGGCGGCCCACGGGGTGGCCCATCCAGCGGGGGCGGGGAAGGACAGCACCACCGGCCATTGGGAGCTGTGCGGAGTGATCCTGGAGGAGCCGCTTCCGACCTTTCCCCAGGGGTTTCCGGCGGACCTGCTCGAGGAGTTCAGCCGCCGGACCGGGCGCGGAGTGCTGGCCAATCGAGCGGCGTCGGGCACGGCGATCATCTCCGAGTACGACGAGGAGCACCGTCGATCCGGCTCGTGGATTGTGTACACCAGCGCCGACAGCGTCTTCCAGGTCGCTGCCCACGAGGACGAGGTCCCCATTGAGGAGCTGTATCAGGCCTGCCGGATCGCCCGCGAACTGCTGACCGGACCCCACGGTGTGTCCCGAGTAATCGCCCGGCCGTACGACGGGGCGTCCGGGCTCCCTGGAGCGAACCCCCGTCGGAAGGACTTCAGCCTCGCCCCGCCCGGCGTCACCCTGCTCGACCGGGCTGCCAGCTGCGGGGGTTCCGACGGTCGGGGTGGGGAAGGTGGACGACCTCTTTGCCGGGAGGGGCATCACCAGAGCCGACATCCCGCCACAACGCCGAGGCCTACGCGCATGATCGGGCGAGGCCCTGGCGCTCGATGGAGCACGGGCTGCTGTTCGCCAATGTGATCGAGTTTGACCAGAGTTGGGGCCACCGGAACGATGTCCCGGGATATCTGGCGGGGCTGGCCGAGCTCGACGGGGCGCTGCCGGCCCTTCTCGGACGCTCAAGCCGAAGACCTGATTATCTTTACCGCGGACCACGGGAACGACCCGACGACCCCCTCGACCGATCACTCGCGCGAGGCGTGCCGATCCTCGTGTATGGTCCCGGGGTCAAGCCGTGCCCCTGGGTGAGCGCCCCACGTTTGCCGATATCGGGCAGACGGTGGCCGAGTTTCTGGACTCGAGGCGCTCCCTGCGGGCACGTCCTTTCTGTCTGAGGTCTGGAGTGTCTGATTCGTTGGTGGCGGCGGCGCGGCAGGCGCAGCAACAGGCGTACGCGCCGTATTCACACTATCGGGTTGGCGCCGCGGTGGAAACCGCGGACGGTGCCGTCTATACCGGGTGCAACATCGAGAACGCCTCCTACGGGCTTGCCATCTGCGCCGAGCGGGTGGCCCTGGGTGCCGCGATGACGGCCGGGGCACGTCAATTCCGGCGGATTGCCGTGGTGTCGTCCTCCGAACCACCCGCCTCTCCCTGCGGGGCTTGTCGGCAGGTCCTGGCCGAGCTGGCGCCGGACGCCGAGGTGATTGCCGCCGGCCCGCAGTCGGTCGTGCGGTGGACCGTGGCCGAGTTGCTTCCCGCGGCCTTTACTCCGGGCCACCTCACATGAGGTCACTCCGCTGGCTCGTGCTGGGGGTGCTCCTGGCCGGCTGCGAGCAGGAATTGACGGTCCCCGGGCAGTGTCCGGAGTTTTGCCCCTCGGGTCGGCCGAAGGTCTACGAGATCGTAGTGCCAGCCACCGTTTCCAGCGATTCGAGCTTTTTCGGCTACCTGGGGTACTCCGAGGTGCCGGCTCTGCTCGTCTCCAATGGGCTCCCCACCGGGGAGGCACGCGCCTGGTACCGGTTCTTCAGCGTCCCCGACTCCATTTCGGTCCATGATACCCTCCGGCCCTACACCGTGGATTCGATCGCGGTCATTCTGACCCTGATTGCCCGGGACAGCACCAAGCCGGGGCTGGTCTTCGATCTCTACCGGATTCCGGTCACCACCGACACGGCCATCACTTTCGAGTCGCTGGATGGCGAGCTCACGGCGGCGTCCTGGATTGACAGCATGCCGGTGGCGGATTCGGTCCGGCAGGGCTCGGTTCGCCGGGTCTTTGCCGGCGAGAGCCTCAACCGGTTTGTGATCCCGCAAAGCGATTCCGGCAAGCATGCCATCGGGATCGGGGTCCGGGGCCCCGGACCGACCGGGGCCCGGATCAGTTCGCTGGCGAGCAGCACGGGGACGGCCAGCTTCGTGACCTATGCGAGGGTGGCGGTGGCGGACACCGCTCTCCAGAAGCACACCCTCTCGCAGACACCGGAGGCAGCCGGCTTTGTCCGGACCACGAACGGCGGACAGGACCCCGATCTGCTGTATGTCGGGGATCTTCCCGCCGCCAGGACCATTCTGCGATTCCAACTTCCCGTCGTCGTCCGGGACTCGGCGACCCTGCTCCGTGCGACCCTGGAGTTGCAGCCGGCCCGGCCGATGGCCGGGCTCGCGAACGATGCTGCTTCGCTCGAGGTGCGGGGGGTGGACAAGGATCTTGGCGCCAAGTCGACGCCGCTATTCACTCGGGTGGGGGTGGTGAATCTGCCGGAGGGGTCTCTGGAGACTGTTTCGGTGGACGTGATCGGGATCGTCGACTTCTGGACTCTGCCGCAACCTCCCGCGTCGATGCTGTACGTGGGGCTCCGACCCGAGGGGGGCTCCTTCCACCGACCGGTATTCCATTCGACCCGGTCAGGCGGTCAAGCGCCGCAGCTCCGGATCACCTACCTGGTCCCCGCACCGCTGGAGAGGCCATGAACCGGGTGCGGATGGTCCTGCTGGGAGCGCTGGCACTCGGAGGGCCAGCCCTGGCCCAGGCTCAATCGTCCCAGTTCGGGGTGCGCGGATTGGGCCTGCCGAGCTTCCCCTTCAGCATCCGGACCCAGGGGTCAGGCGGAGCGGGCGGCCTGTTCGATCCGGCCAGCGCGGTCAACCCCGCCTCGCTGTTCCTGGTCACCCGTCCGATCGCCTCGTTCAACATCATCCAGAACTGGCGCTCAAGCGAGAACCGCTACGGGACAGCCTCAGGCAACGATACTCAGTTCCCCCTGTTCATCGCCGGAGGCCAGATCTCCAGCCGGCTCGCCGGTGGGGTGAGCGCTTCGGTGTATACCGACCGGACGTTTTCCCTGGCCACCGAGGATTCCGTGGAGCTGCGGGGCATTCCGACCGCCGTTTTCGACACGCTCGAGTCGAGGGGCGGATTGAGTGACGTTCGGTTTGCGGCCGCCTACCGTGGCGACGGGATTGCCATCGGGATGGGGTTCCATCTGATGACGGGAACCAATCGGCTCTCCTACCGGCGCGTCTTCGAGGACACTTCATACGCCCGGGTCGAGTCGCGCGCCGAATTGTCCTTCATCGGGGTCGGGCTCTCGGCCGGGCTGATCGTGGCACCGAATGACCGCCTGTGGATCGGCGCCACTGCCCGGTGGGACGGCGATCTCTCGATCGAGGTGGACACCCTGGAGAACGGGAAACTCCCACTGCCGGTGACGCTGTCCGGGGGGATCCAATGGAGCCCCTCGGCGAGGCTGTCGGTGGGTGGGCACGTGATCCGCCAGGGCTGGAGCAAGCTCGAGCAACCACTCAAGGATCGGGGCGGTTCCGGCGCCTCCAGCACGCTGTCTGCCTCGGCCGGCTTCGAACTGGCCCGGAGTGCACGGGCCGTCGATCGCTTCCCGCTTCGGATGGGGCTCCGGTGGGCCAGCCTGCCGTTTCCGCTGGAAGACGGCCTGGCCCAGGGGAGCGAGTTTGGAATCAGTGCCGGAACCGGTTTCGCCTTCGGCGGGGGGCGGGGGTCCTAGATATCGCCTTGGAGCGGATCTGGCGCCAGCAGGCTTCGGGCTTTTCCGAGCAGGCCTTCGCCGTCAAGCTCGGCGTGACCATCCGACAGTAGTCGAGGGTCCCATGGAGCGCGTCTACATCGAAACCTACGGCTGCCAGATGAACGTGGCCGACACCGAGCTGATGCTCGGGGTGCTGGGACAGGCAGGATTCGGGGTCACCGAGTCCGCCGCCGAGGCTGACGTACTGCTGATCAACACCTGCGCGGTGCGGGACAACGCGGAACAGCGGGTCATCGGGCGGATCGGAGAGCTGCAGCGGTACCGGCGGTCCGGGGGCGTCCTCGGGGTCGTCGGGTGCATGGCCCAGCGGCTCGGTCCGGCCCTGCTGGAGCGGGAGACCAAGGTGGACCTGGTGGTGGGGCCGGACGGCTACCGGAACCTCGGGGAACTGGTCCGTCAGGCGATGGGCGGTGACCGGGTGGCAGACGTGGCCTTCCGCGCCTGGGAGCACTACGAACAGGTCCCGCCGGTCCGGGAGGCTGGACCCACCGGGTTCGTCACCGTCCAGCGTGGGTGCGATTACAAGTGCACCTTCTGCATCGTTCCGTATACCCGGGGGCCGGAACGGAGCCGCAGATTGGAGGACGTTGTCGCCGAGGTGGACGCCCTGGTCGAACAGGGCGCCTCGGAGGTCACCCTCCTGGGCCAGACCGTCAATGGCTATCACGATGGGACCCACGGGTTCGGGTCGCTGCTTCGGGCCGTGGGCCGGGTCGATGGAATTCGACGGATCCGGTTCACCAGTCCCTACCCCACCGATTTTACCGACGAGGTGGTGGCGGCCATGGCCGAGACGCCAACCGTCTGCGAACACGTCCACCTCCCGGCTCAGAGCGGCTCCAACGCGGTGCTCCGACGGATGGCCCGACGCTACAGTCGCGAGCAGTACCTGGCCGTGGCGGAACGGCTCCGCGGGGCGATTCCCGGCATCACCATCTCCACCGACCTCATCGTCGGCTTTCCGGGGGAGACCGAGGCGCAGTTTGAAGAGACCCTCACCCTGGTCGAAGCCGCGGGCTTCGATGACGCGTACACCTTCCGCTACTCTCCCCGGGACGGGACGCCGGCCACCAGGCTGCCTGGCCCGGTGCCGGAGGCGGAGGCGGCCGGCCGGCTCCAGCGGCTGGTGGAGGAGGTGCGGGGCCAGGTCCGGCGACGAAATCTGGCGCGGCTGGGCAGCATCCACGAGATTCTGGTGGAGCGGCCGGCCCGGCGGGGCGACCTCATGCTGGCGCGGACCAGGGGCAACCACATGGTGCTCATCGGTCTGGAATCGAGCAGCATCGGTGAGTACCACACCGTCCGTCTCACCGGGACCACCGGCTCCACCTTCACCGGCGCCCTCCAGGGCGCCCGCACCATGGCGGTCCTGTGATAAAGAACCTGGTCGAAGACCATGCCCGAGAGTCCTACTCGGGGGTCGTCAAGCGGTTTCCCGATTTCTGCGGCTGCGAACTCTGCCAGGCCGACGTGATGGTGTATGCCCTCAACCGGCTGCCCTCCCGGTACGTCAGCACCGCCAAGGGCAAGGCGGTGACCGACATCTCCCTGGAGAAGGAACAGCAGCGGGCCGCCATTGATGTGGCCATCATCGACGGGATCCGGCGGGTCACCCTATCGCCCCGCTGCGGGAAGGCCGGAGCGGAATAGTCTCGTTGCCGCCGGGTGGCGCAGCCCGGTGGTGGCACTGGTGGTCGGGGTCGGGGCCGGCATTCATGCCGGCCTCTTGCCGTTTCCGGCCCTGCCGTCAATCGGAGCGCTCGCCGCCGGGGCTGGGCTCCTGCATCGCACCCGATTGGCCCTTGTTCCGTGGGCCGTGGCTGCCGGCCTGGTGATCGGGCGGGCCAGCCGGCAACTGGACGCGACCCGGTGTGCCAGCCGGATTCCGCCGGGTCCCGTGACGATGGAAGCACAGGTCGTCGGGTCGCTCCCGGGCGATCGGATGATCGCTCATCCGATTGGTGCTGGTTGCCGGGGCAGCGTGACCGTGCGGTGGCGCTCCGACCAGCCGGCCTTCCGCGGGAACGAGGTCAGGATCCAAGGCCGCTGGGTCGCTGCTCCAGGTCGGGGGGGCCGAGGGGACGGCCTGCTGGTCGCGGCGCAGGTTCGCACCGTCAGCCGGGCGGCCGGGACCTCGATCCGGTTGATCGAGGACCGATTGGTGGGGCAGATCGGGCGGCTGTATGGTGGCCGCGCGCCGATGGTGGAAGCCCTCATCCTGGGTCGCCGCGGGGACCTCGATCGTGAGATCCGCGATGCGTTCGCGCGGGCGGGCCTGATCCATCTGCTTGCGATCAGCGGGTTCCATGTCGGGGTGGTGGCCGGGTGGGTCTTTCTTCTGTTGAGGGTCCTCCGACTCTCCCGGCCTCTGGCCCGCGCGGGCTCGGTGATCCTCGCGACCGGGTACGTTGCCTTCCTCGGCTTCCCCCCCCCGCCTCCCGCGCCGCCGCCCTGGTGGCCCTCCTGGCCCTGGCCGGGGCACGCCAGCGACGGGTCCAGCCCGAGCCGCTGCTTGCCGTCTGCTGCCTGGCGATGCTGATGATCGATCCCTGGGCCATCCACCAGTTCGGGGCCTGGCTCTCGGCCGCGGCGATCTGGGGCGTCACCCGCCTGACCCGGTGGAGCGATCGGCAACTGAGCCGCTCGTGGCCGATCCGCACGGCGGCCGCTTCGATCGGCGCGACGCTGGCCACCGCTCCCTTGACCGCCGGGATCCTCGGGCAGGTGGCCATCGTGGGGATTGTGCTGAACTTCGCGGCGATTCCTCTGACAGGACTCGCCGTCCCCGGAGCGTTCGCGTCGCTGCTGCTGGCATCAATCTGGCCACCGGCGGGTGAGGCCCTCGCCGCGGGGACAGGGCTGACCCTGGCCGGGCTGGAACGACTGGCGCTCTTCGGGGCCGGGATTCCGTGGGGTGCGGTGGTGACCGTGCCCGGCGTCCTGGCGGCCCTCCCCTGGCTGGCGGTGCTGACGGCGGCGCTCTGGGTCGTGGGGCGCCGGCTCCCTCGGCGGGCCGCCGGTCAGCGGCTCCTGCTGGTCGGTACCGGTGCGCTCTGGGTGACTTTGCTCCCTGGATGGCGACCCGACTTGGGAGCGGCCCGGCCGGGGCTTACGTTATATCACCTCCAGGTCGGGCAAGGTGACGCGACCGCCATCCGGACGCCTGCCGGGAGGTGGGTGGTGGTGGATGCGGGACCGGTCAGCCGGGAATATGATGCGGGGCGACAGGTCGTGGTCCCCTTCCTGGCCCGTCACGGCGCTCGGCGAATAGAGTATCTGGTTGCCTCGCATGCCCACGCCGACCATATCGGCGGGGTGGGCAGCCTGCTCGAGCGGTTTCCGGTCGGGGTGGTCCTTGATCCCGGAGTGCCGGTCGGGGATTCGCTCTATCTGGCGCTGCTCGATCGCACCGCGGCCACCGGGGCGGTGTGGCAACCGGCCCGGACCGGGGATCGCTGGGAACTGGACGGGGTTCGGTTCGAGGTGCTGCACCCCGACCCGGCCTGGGCGGGATGGCGGGAGGACCTCAACGAGGATTCGGTGGTGCTCCTGGTGGCATTCGGTCGGTTTCGGGCCCTACTGACCGGGGATGTCGGCGCACCGGTCGAGCAGCTGCTCCGGGGGCGCGTCGGGGACGTGGACCTGCTCAAGGTGGGCCACCATGGCTCGCGCGGCGCCACCGGAGTCGCCTGGCTCGAGGAACTCGCCCCCGAGCTGGCGATTCTGAGTTTGGGCCGCAATCGGTACGGACACCCGGCGCCGGCGACCCTCCATCGACTGGCGGCGAGCGGTGCCTCGGTCTGGCGCACTGACCGGGAGGGCCCGGTGACGGTGTGGACCGACGGACAGCAATGGCGGGCGTCATCCCGGACCCGCCGCGAAACTTCCCAGAGAGGACCAGCCCCGTGGCGACCCGTTCTCCCATAGTGCAGACGATCGAAACCTTCATTCTCGAGCAGGAACGGCGCCACCCCACCGCCACCGGCGAGCTGACCAACCTGCTGTACGACATTGCCCTGGGGACCAAACTGGTGGCCGCCGCGATCCGCCGGGCGGGCCTGGTCGACATCCTCGGCAGCGCCGGGGAAACCAACGTTCAGGGCGAAGAGCAGCAGAAGCTCGATGTCTACGCCAACGACTGTATGAAGAATGCCCTGGCCGCCACCGGCCGGGTCTGTGTGCTCGCCTCGGAGGAGGATGAGCAGATGACCACCTTTGCGACCACCTCGGATGCCCGGTACGCGGTTCTGATTGATCCGCTCGATGGCTCGTCCAACATCGATGTCAATGGGGCGGTCGGGACCATCTTCAGCATCTACCGCCGGGTCAGCACCGGGAGCGAGGGCGAACTGGCCGACGTCCTCCAGCCGGGGCGGGAACAGGTGGCGGCGGGATACGTGATGTACGGGTCCAGCGTGATGCTGGTCTATACCACCGGCAACGGGGTCAACGGTTTCACCCTCGATCCGACCATCGGGGAGTTCCTGCTCTCGCACTCCGGGATCCGGATTCCCGAGGTGGGGAAATATCTCAGCGTCAACGAAAGCAACTTCCCTCGCTGGTCCTCCGGGATTCAGCGGGCCGTGCGGGCCTTCCACGGTGAGAGGCCCGAGGTGATGGCCGGGAAGAACAGCCGGTACATCGGCTCACTGGTGGCGGACTTTCACCGGAACCTGGTGGCCGGCGGCGTGTTCCTGTATCCGGGTGACAGCAGGAACCCGCAGGGCAAGCTTCGGCTGGCGTACGAAGCGAACCCGATGGCCTTCATCGTCGAGCAGGCCGGCGGGGCGGCGACCGACGGAGTGACCCGGATCATGGACCTGGTCCCGACCGAACTGCATCAGCGCACGCCTCTGATCATCGGTTCCCGGCGGGACGTGGAGTTCGTGGCGACCGTGCTGGAGACGCCCGCTTCGTGAGTTCCGACGGACAGCCCTCGACGCGCCGCATCGTCTACGGTCCGTCCGACTGGACCGGAGAGGCTCCGCCGCCCGGGACCTTCCCGTACACCCGGGGCGTCTACCCGACGATGTACGCCGGGCGACTCTGGACCATGCGACAGTACGCGGGGTTCGGAACCGCCGACGAGACCAATGCCCGATTCCGTGACCTGCTGGCGGCCGGGCAGACCGGGCTCTCGACGGCGTTCGATCTCCCGACCCAGATGGGGTACGACTCGGACCACCCGATGGCCACCGGGGAGGTGGGCCGGGTCGGCGTGGCGATCGACACGGTGGACGACCTGCATGACCTGTTTCGGGGGATCCCGCTGGACCAGGTCACCACCTCCATGACGATCAACGCGACGGCGGCCGTGCTGCTTGCGATGTACGTGGTGGTGGGGGAGGAAACAGGGGTCGCCCGATCGCAACTGGGAGGAACCGTTCAGAACGACATCCTCAAGGAGTACATTGCCCGGGGGACGTACATCTACCCGGCCGAGCCCTCGCTCCGCCTGGCCACGGATCTGTTCCGTTTCGTGGCCGATGAGGGGATGAGCTTCAACCCGATCTCGATCAGCGGATATCACATGCGGGAGGCCGGGGCGACGGCCGCCCAGGAGGTCGGCTTCACCCTGGCCAATGGGCTGGAGTATGTTCGGCGGGCGGTTGCCGCCGGAGTGCCGCTCGCGGTCTTCGGTCCCCGGTTGTCGTTCTTCTTCGCGGCCCACAACGACCTGTTCGAGGAAGTGGCCAAGTTCCGTGCGGCCCGACGGCTGTGGAGCGCCCTCCTCCGGGAGCGCCATCAGGCCGATGACGCCAGTTGCCGGCTCCGGTTCCACACCCAGACCGGGGGCGTCACCCTCCAGGCCCAGCAGCCGCTCAACAATGTGGTTCGGGTCACGGTGCAGGCCCTGTCGGCCATCCTCGGGGGAACCCAGTCGCTTCACACCAATGGGTATGACGAGGCCCTGGCCCTCCCCACCGCCGAGTCCGCGACGCTGGCACTCCGGACCCAGCAGGTGCTGGCCCACGAGAGCGGCACCACCCGTCCGGTGGATCCCCTGGGGGGAAGCTGGTATGTGGAGAGCCTGACCGATCAGATCGAGGCCGAGGCCCGAGGCCTCATCGAGGAGGTCGATCGGCTGGGTGGGGCGGCCCGGGCAGTGGAGTCGGGTTACTTCCAGGATGCCATCGCCCGGAGCGCCTGGACCCACCAGCAGGAGGTTGAGCGGGGCGACCGGGTTGTGGTTGGTGTCAACCAGTTCACCGATGAATCGTCGGTGCCCAGGGTGGACGCACCGGACTACTCCGAGTTGGCTGGACGGCAGCAGGCACGACTGATCGAGGCACGGCGCCGGCGGACTCCGGCGGACGTGACGACCGCACTGCGCGCGCTGGCAGACGCCGCGGGCACCGCCGACCCGCTGATCCCGGCCATCATCGATGCGGTCCGGGTCCGCGCCACCATCGGGGAGATCAGCGATGTCTTCCGCGCGGCCTGGGGCCGGTACCCCGGTTGACCAGTCCCGAGGCCCCCGAGCTGCCGCCCCTGGCGATGCGGGAGCAACATCTCACCGTCTCTCGCACCGCGCTCTATCACTCCGCCGGGGGTGAGCAGGACGTCCGCGAGGTCTGGATCGTGCTGCACGGCTTCGGGATGCTGGCCAGCGATTTCCTGGGGTGGTTCCGACCGGCCATCACACCCACCCGGCTGGTCGTCGCCCCAGAAGCGCTCAACCGGTACTACACCAATCCGAAGACTCGACGGGTGGGTGCCACGTGGATGACCAGTCATGAGCGGGTGGCCGAGATTGAGGACTACGTGCGCTATCTGGATCAGTTGCTGGGCGACATCCGGGCGCGGGTCGGTGCCGAAGTGCCGGTGCAGGTGCACGCCTTTTCCCAGGGAGCGGCGACGGGCTGTCGGTGGGTCGCGATGGGCAGGGTGCGCCCGACCCGACTCGTCCTCTGGGGAGGCGGAGTCCCGCCGGATCTGGATCTGGCGCGGCATGGCGATCGACTGGAGGAGGCCAAGGTCACCATAGTGATGGGCGACCGGGACCAGTACATCAGCGAGGACCAGGTTCAGGGCGAGGTCGCTCGGCTCCGGGCGGCCCGCCTCGAGTTCCGGCTCGAGCGGTTCAAGGGAGGGCATGTCATCCCCTGGCCGTTGCTCGAATCGTTCGCGGCGGAGGCGGGTTGAGCCGCTCCCCGAAGGCGCCCGGCCGCTACGGCTTGCGGGTGTAGAGTCCGTCGAACAGAACGGTCCAAGTCGCCCCTCCATCGCTCGACATTTCCCACAGCTGTCGGACCGTCCCGTCCGGATTCGGGGTGAAGGCCAGGCGCTGAAGTGCGATGCCCCCCCCGGCGCCCCGGGTCTCACCACGCATCCGGAGGGTCCCCTCCTCCAGCCCGCCAGCGAGCCGGAGCACGAAACCGCGAGCATCGATCCACAGCTGGTTCCACTGGCCGGTGGTTCGGTCGAAGAAGTTGAAGCTTTCGCCCGTGCTCCCGTCAGTTCCCCGCCAGTGTTCATGGAGGATGCACCCCTGCTGGGTTGCGGTAACCAGATTGGTGCCGACCCGGGCTCCATTGGTGGTGACGTTCCAGTCTCCGAGCCAGAAATCGAAGGCCCGGTGGTCCGGGCTGGAGCAGTCCTGAACCGGGCGGGCGGGGGCCTGCCCAGCGGCCGGTTGGATTGGAAACAGCCCGGGACTGGCCAGCAGCAGCACGGTCAGCCGCATACAGCCTCCAGAGTCGTGGGGAGAGGTCTCCGTACGTGATTCCTGGGCCGGGAGATTCGCCCCAAGCCCAGCTTGCCCACTCGTCACTCGAGGTCTAAGTTTATGGGCTGGTTTCAGTTACGGGAATAGGTGATGCCAACGTACGAGTACGAGTGCCCCGCCGGGCACCAGTTCGAGAAGCTCCAGAAGATGTCCGACCGCCCCCGGCTCAAGTGCCCGGAGTGCGGCCGGCTGGCCGACCGCCGGATTTCTGGCGGCGCGGGCCTGGTGTTCAAGGGCAGCGGATTCTACATCACCGACTACGGCAAGGACGGCAAGGGACCTCGGAAGCCGGCGACCGACGCGGCCGATCCCAAGAAACCCGCCGCGGCGAGTGATGCCAAGCCCGCCAAGGCCGAGCCAGCGCCCGCCAAGCCGAAGGAAACGGCCCCCGAGTGAACCCCCTCCTCCAGCGTGAACTCGAGCGGGTCGCCCATCACCTGGGTGGCGCCGATACGACGTTCGTCCTCGAACGGCCGCGGGAGGCAGGCCACGGGGACCTGGCCACCAATCTGGCCATGGTGCTTGCCAAGCCGCTCCGGAGCAATCCGCGGGTGTTGGCTGAACGCATTCTGTCGGAGATCACCCTGCCGGCCGGGGTAATCACTCGGGCCGAAATCGCGGGCCCGGGGTTCATCAACTTCTGGCTGGCCGATGCCGAACTGGCCGGGGCAGTCCGGGCGATCATCGAGCAGGGGGATCGCTACGGCCGGAGCACCGCCGCCGCCGGTCGGCGAGTCAACGTCGAGTTCGTCTCGGCCAATCCCACCGGGCCGCTGCATGTGGGTCACGGCCGGGGGGCTGCCCTGGGCGACGCGCTGGCCTCGCTGCTGGAATGGACCGGCCACGAGGTGGTCCGGGAGTTCTATATCAACGACGCCGGGGTCCAGATCGATCGACTGGTGGCCAGCCTCTGGGCCCGGATTCAGGAGGCCCAGGGACAGGCGGCCTCGATTCCGGAGGGCGGGTACCACGGGGAGTATCTGGTCGAGGCGGCCGCCGAAGCGTTCGCCGCCCTGCCGTTCGAAGTCCTGGCGGGTGGGTTCGACGGGGCTGCGAAGCCGCTCCGGCGCTTCATCCTCGAGCATCAGCGAGCCGAACAGGATCAACTGCTGGCTGACTTCGGAGCCCGGTTCGACATCCACGTATCCGAGCAGAGCGTCTACGACCGCGGGGCGATCGAGGCCACCCTGAAGGACCTGGCGGATCGCGATCTGACCTTCGAATCAGACGGTGCGCTCTGGCTGCGGACCAGTGACTTCGGAGACGACAAGGACCGGGTGCTCCGGAAGAGCGACGGCAGCTACACCTACCTGGTCCCCGACCTTGCCTACCATCGGGACAAACATGAGCGGGGGTTTGACCTGATCATTGATGTCTGGGGAGCGGACCACCACGGCTACATCCCCCGGATGCGGGCGGCGCTGGCGGCGCTGGGGTATCCGGCTGACTTCTTCGAAGTCGCGATGGTCCAGCTTGTCAAAGTGATGCGTGGCGGAGACGAAGTCCGGATGTCGAAGCGGGCCGGAGATTTCGTGACGCTCCGGGAATTGCTCGACTGGGTGGGGACCGACGCGGCCCGGTACTTCTTCCTGATGCGCCGGGGGATACTCCGTTCGTCTTCGACGTGGACCTGGCGCAGAAGCAGACCGACGAAAACCCGGTGTTCTACGTCCAGATGGCCCACGCCAGGATGAGCGGGATCTTCAGAGTGGCCGATCGCAACCCGGACCACATGGGAGCCGACCTCGACCTGGACGCCCTGCCGGCCCCCCAGGATGTCGAGCTCATCAAGGCGCTGATCCAGTTCCCGGAGACGGTTGCCCGCGCGGCGGCGGAGCGGGAACCGCACCGGATCACCGGTTACCTCGAGGATCTGGCCAGGATCAGCCACGGCTGGTACCACCACTGTCGGGTGCTGGGTGAGCCGCCGGCCACGGAACGCAGCCGGCTGGTGCTGGCCCGGGCCGCCCGGATCGTACTGGCCAACGGCCTCACCCTCCTCGGCCTCACCGCTCCGGACCGGATGTAACCCATGAGCCTGCTTGTGGTCGGCAGCGTTGCCCTGGACTCGATCCATACCCCCTTCGGAGAAACCGCCGATGCCCTGGGTGGCTCCGCGATATTCTTCAGCGTGGCCGGTTCGCTGCTGCACCCGATCCAGGTGGTGGGGGTGGTGGGCAACGACTACCCGGTGCATGAGTTGGAGGAGCTGGCCCCGCGAGGGATTGACTGGAGCGGCGTGGAGCACGCCCAGGGCGAGAGCTTTCGCTGGAAGGGCAAGTATTCCTACGATCTGCAAAGCCGGGAGACCCTGGAAACCCGGCTTGGGGTGTTCGCCACCTTCAGTCCCAGCATTCCCCAGGCGTTCGCGGACGCCGAGTTCGTTTTCTTGGGGAACATCGACCCGGCACTGCAGCTCCGGGTTCTCGAACAGGTCAGGGCCCCCCGGCTCATCGTCTGCGACACGATGAACTACTGGATCAACAGCAAGCGGGACGAGTTGCTCCAGCTGCTCCAGAAGGTCGACATCCTGATGATCAACGACACCGAAGCCCGAGAGCTGTCGGGGGACTGGAACATCCACCGGGCCGCGCGCTGGGTGCTCCAGCACGGCCCCCGGGGGGTGGTGATCAAGCAGGGTGAGTACGGCGCGATGCTGATGGAGGGTGGCAAGACGTTCTACGCCCCCGCCTTCCCGCTCGAGGAGGTGTTCGATCCCACCGGCGCCGGTGATGCCTTCGCCGGCGGCTTCATGGGGTACCTGGCCCGGACCGGCATGGCCTCGGCTGACGCGATGCGACGGGCGATGGTCTATGGCGCCACGATGGGGTCGTATGCCGTGGCGGGCTTCGGGGTCCGGGGGTTCGACGGCGTCAGCTTGCCGGACGTGCTCGACCGGGTGCGGCGGTTCGTGGATCTGACCCACGTGCCGATGGCTGAGGAGATCGAATGAGCGGCTCGCAGTACGCCGCCGCCGGCGTCAGCCTCGCCACGGCCGATGCGGCCAAGGCGAGGATTGGAGCATTGGCGGCCGGCACCCGGACCGCGCTGTCGGTTGGCGCGATCGGCGCGTTTGGTGGCATGGTGCGGATCCCGGACGGTGTTCGGCAACCGCTGCTGGTCATGAGTACCGACGGAGTCGGGACCAAGGTGATCGTGGCCCGGGAAGCGGGTCGACTGGACACCGTGGGCGAGGATCTCGTCAACCACAGTGTCAACGACATTCTGGTGCATGGGGCGACCCCGATCGCCTTCCAGGATTACCTCGCGGGCAACGGTCTTGCGGTGGAGGCGATCGCTGCGATCGTGGAGGGGGTGGCTCGCGGGTGCCGCAATCACCGCATGGTGCTTTCCGGAGGTGAGACGGCCCAGATGCCGGGGCTGTACCAGCCCGGCCACTTCGACCTGGCCGGGACCATCCTGGGCGTCGTCGAGGCCGACCAGGCGCTCCACGGTGACCGGATCGTGCCTGGCGACGTGCTGCTCGGCTACGCCTCGACCGGGCTCCACACCAATGGCTTTACCCTGGCCCGCAGGGTGCTGTTCGAGGTCATGGGCCTCACGCTCGACCAGGTTGTGCCCGAGTTGGGCACCTCTGTCGGCGCAGCCCTGCTGGCGGTCCATCGCTCCTACCAGGCCGCGCTGCAGCCGGTGCTGTCCGTGGTGCACGGACTGGCCCATATCACCGGGGGCGGCATTCCCGGCAACCTGGTGCGGGTACTTCCCGAAGGCGCCCGGGCCCGAGTGCGGACCGACGCCTGGCCGGAACCGGCGCTGTTCCGGCTGATCCGGGCCGGAGGCGCGGTTTCCGGCGAGGAAATGCTCGACGTCTTCAACCTGGGGATCGGGATGGTAGCTGCTCTGCCGGCCGAGCAGGTGGAGGTGGCCAGGGAGGCATCGGCTGCAGCGGAGGTGGACACCTGGGTCATAGGAGATATCGTCGCGGGGTCCACCGGAGTGGAGTGCCGCTGATGGTGACCGGTGAGCAGGAGGCGATGCAGCGGGCCGTCACGCTGGCCTGGCACGGATGGGGCCGGGTCCACCCCAACCCGCTGGTGGGGGCGGTCGTGTTGCGGGAAGGGCGGGAGGTCGGGGCTGGCTGGCACGCCGAGTTTGGCGGTCCCCACGCCGAGGCCGTCGCGTTGGGCGCTGCCGGCGCGTCCACCCGTGGGGCGACCCTCGTCGTGAGTCTGGAGCCGTGCCGGCACCAGGGCAAGCAGCCCCCGTGTACCGAGGCCATTCTTGCGGCCGGAGTCACTCGAGTGGTCATCGGCCAACCCGATCCGCACGCCGTGGCCGGTGGCGGCGGGGCGTTCCTTGCGGCGCACGGTGTCGAGGTCGCCACGGTCGACTCCCCCGAGGCCCGCTACCAGAACGCCCCGTTCCTTCACCGGGTGTCCAACCCGGTCCGGCCCTTCGTGGCCCTAAAGCTGGCCACCTCGATCGATGGCCGGCTGGCCGACGCTCAGGGACAGTCGCGCTGGGTCTCTGGCCCCCAAGCACGTGCGTTCGTGCATTGGCTGCGCGCTGGCTTCGACGCCATCGGGGTCGGGGGGAGACCGCCCGGGCCGACCACCCCAGCCTCACCGTCCGAGGTTCCATCACGCCGCGGGTCCCCCCCCGCCGGATCGTGTTCAGCCGTTCCGGACGAATCGGGGGGACGGATGACCCTTTCCGCCAGACCCCCGACTCATCGGCGATAATGGTGCTGACCGGTGACACCGGAGATCAGATTCCCGACCCGCCCCCTGGTGTCACCGTGCTTCCCGCCGTCGACCTGGCCGATGGTCTCAAGGGCCTTCGGGCACGGGGGATCGGCTCCCTGCTGGTGGAGGGTGGCGGAAGACTGGCCACTGCGCTGCTGACCGCCGGGCTGGTGGACCGTTTCTACTGGGTCCAGGCACCGCTCTGGCTGGGAGCCGACGGTCGACCCGCGTTTCCCGGCATGCCCGGGGGGCCACTCGCGGAGGCCCGTCGCTGGCAAGTGGTGGAACGACGCGCCCTGGGTGAGGATACCCTCCTGGTGCTGGATCGGGAACCATGTTTACCGGCCTGATCGCTTCGATCGGCGAGGTCCGCCGGATCTACCGTGGGCGCGATGGGCTGAGCTTGAGCATCAAGGCTCCGTTCCGGGGGCTGACGCTCGGGGAGAGCATTGCGGTCGATGGGGTCTGCCTGACCGTTCGATCGAAGGGGCGAGGCTGGTTCGGGGTCCATGTGGTGGACACCACGCTCGACCGGACCCGGTTTCGGGACTACCGGGCGGGACAGCCCGTCAATCTCGAGCGGGCCCTGAAGGCAGGGGATCGGCTGGGCGGGCATCTGGTGCAGGGCCACGCGGATGGGATCGGGAAGGTCAGGTCGATGACCCTGCGACTGGACGCGCAGTTGGTGGACCTGGAGGTTCCCCGAGCGGTCGCCGAGGTCTCCGTCCCGATGGGGTCGGTGACGGTCGACGGGGTGAGCCTGACCGTGCTGGCCGTGGGCCCGGGACACCGACTCAGGGTCTCCCTGATTCCGTTTACATTGCAGCACACCACGCTGAACCGGCTGGCGGTCGGCGACCAGGTGCATCTCGAGGCGGATCTGATCGGGAAGTACGTTCAACGATTCATCCGCGCGAGGACCCGGCTCCGGCGGGTTCCCCGGCCGCGGTCCTGAGGGGTTGACCACCATGTTTGGAACCATCGAGCAGGCGATCGAGGACCTGCGCAACGGGAAGATCGTCATCATCGCGGACGATGAGAATCGGGAGAACGAAGGCGACTTCGTTTGCGCGGCTCAGCTGATTACCCCGGAACTGATCAACTTCATGAGCCTGCACGGTCGCGGACTCATCTGCCTGACCCTCACCCCTGAGCGGTGCGATCAACTCGGCCTGCCTCAGATGTCCGACCGGAACACCGAGGAACTGGGGACCGCCTTTACCATCAGCATCGACGCCGAGCGAAAGTACGGGGTCTCGACCGGCATTTCGGCCGGCGATCGGGCCCGGACCATCCAGGTGGCCATCCATCAAGACACCGTGCCGGCCGACCTTCGCCGCCCGGGCCACGTCTTCCCGCTCCGAGCGCGGCCCGGCGGGGTGCTGCAGCGGGTCGGTCAGACCGAGGCCAGCGTGGACCTGGCCAGGCTGGCTGGGCTGCTCCCGGCCGGGGTGATCTGCGAAATCCTCAATCCCGATGGCAGCATGGCACGGCGCCCGGAGCTGCAGGAGATCGCAGAGCGGTTCGGCCTGACCTTCGTGACGGTGGCCCAGCTGGTCGCCCACCGCCTCCAGAATGAACAACTGGTCCACCGGGTGGCGGAGGCGCGTCTCCCGACCCACCAGGGGGAGTTCCGGATCATCGGCTATCGGAACGACGTGGATGACGCCGAACACGTGGCTCTGGTTTACGGCGAGGTGGCGGGGGCCACCGACGTGCTGGTCCGGATGCACTCCAAGTGCCTGACCGGGGACGTCTTCGGCTCGGTCCGCTGTGACTGTGGCGGGCAGCTCCACGCCGCGATGGAGCGTGTGGCCGAGGCGGGACGGGGGGTCATCGTCTATCTCGACCAGGAGGGCCGTGGAATCGGCCTGCTCAACAAACTGCGCGCCTATGTCATTCAGGACGCCGGGGCGGACACGGTAGTGGCCAACCAGAAACTCGGTTTCGCACCCGACCTTCGGGAGTATGGCATCGGCGCGCAGATCCTGAGAGATCTCGGGCTCTCCACCATCAGGTTGATGACCAACAACCCGCGCAAGGTGGTGGGGCTCGATGCGTATGGTCTCACCATTGTGGAACGGGTTCCCCTCCAGGCCCGGGTGACCAGCGACAACCGCGAGTACCTCGACGCCAAGCGGGAGAAGCTTGGCCATCTGATTCCCTGAGGCCGGATGACTGAATATCTGGGTCGCTCCGGGCCGATCGGGCGGGTGGGGATCGTGGTCAGCCGGTATCACGAGCGGGTCACCCGCCGTCTGCTGGATGGCGCGCGGCAGTGCTGCGCCGAGGCCGGCCTCGCCCAGGAGATGATCGACGTCTGCTGGGTGCCCGGTGCCTTCGAGCTCGGGATCGCGGCGGAGGCCTGCGCTCGCACCGGGCGGTACGCCTGCCTGATTGCCCTGGGCGCCGTGGTCCGGGGCGAGACCCCGCACTTCGATCTGGTGGCGGGAGAGACCAGTCGAATGCTGGCCGATGTCAGCCGGTCACACTCGCTTCCCGTCGGGTTCGGGCTGCTTACGACCGACACCATGGCCCAGGCCGAGGCGCGGGCCGGTGGGGCGGGGGGCAACAAGGGCTACGAGGCCGCCGAGGCGGCCCTCATCACCGCGGACCTGGTCAGACAGCTACGAGAGCAACGTGCTTCGAGCTGAGACCAAGCGGCGGGCCCGCGCCCTCCAACTGCTGTACGCCTGGGAGACGCGCGGACGCCCACCCCTGGCCGACCTGGTCCCCGGATTGGCGCGGCTCACCGGCCCCGAACCGACCCTGCTGGATCAGGCCGAGGCGCTGAGCGCCCGGGTGATCGGGGCCCAGGACGCCCTCGACGAACTGATTCAAGAGGCGGCCGAACACTGGCGGCTGGATCGGATCGGCCTCATGGAGCGGATGATCCTCAGGCTTGGATGTGCCGAACTGCAGGACACCTCGGTGCCGCCCAGGACCGCGATTGACGAGTCCCTCTGGCTGACCCACCGGTTCGTGGGACCGGCGGCGGTCCCCTTCGTCAATGGCGTCCTGGACCGGGTAGGGCAACGGCTGGGCCGCCTGTGAACATCCTGCTCGTCAATTGGCAGGATGTCGAGAATCCCCAGGCCGGGGGAGCCGAGATTCACCTGTTCGAGATCTTCGGACGGCTGGCGGCCCGGGGACACCGGGTCCGGTTGGTCTGCTCCGGCTGGCGTGGCTGTGAGGCTCGAACCGAGATCCAGGGGATCGAGATTGAACGGATCAGCGACCGCTACCGATTCGCACTCCGGGCTCGGAGTGCGGTCCGGCGGGCTCTCCGGCGGGAACCGCCTGACGTCCTGGTGGAGGATGTCAACAAACTCCCCCTGGCGCTGCCGTCCCTCACCGACCTCCCCTTCTATACCATGATCCCCCATCTGTTCGGGTCGACCGTCTTCCTGGAGCTGCCCTGGCCGCTGGCGGGGATGGTCTGGCTGGCCGAGCGGACGATCCCGTGGGCCTATCGGACCACAGTGTTTCACGCCATCAGCGAGAGCACCCGGGACGACCTGGTGGAACGCGGGATCGACTCGGCCCGGATCCGGGTGATCCATCCCGGGGTCGATACCAAGCTGTATGCCCCGCTCCCCGGCCTTGACCGGGCCCGGTGGCCCACCTTCTTATACGTTGGCCGGCTCAAGCGGTACAAGGGGGTCGACGTGGCCATCCGGGCGCTGGCCCTGGCCCATCGGGTCCGGCGGGACATCTCGCTGGACATCGCGGGAAGTGGCGATGCCCGGGCGGAGCTGGAAGCCCTGGCCGGGAACCTCGGCGTCCGGGAAGCGGTTCGGTTCCATGGGTTTGTGGGAGAGGCGGACAAGCTCCGCCTGCTGCGGACCGCCTGGGCCAACCTGTTCCCGTCGGTCAAGGAGGGCTGGGGAATCACCATCCTGGAAGCCGGCGCGTGCGGAACGACGTCGCTGGCGTCCAACAGTCCCGGGCTGCGGGATTCGGTGCGCGACGGGGTGACGGGGTACCTGGTTCCGCATGGGGATGCCGATGCCTTGGCGCGACGGATGCTGGAGCTGGCGGAGCAGCCGGGCCTGGTGAGCCGGCTGGGACGGCAGGCCCGGCAGCACGCCGAAGCCCACAGCTGGGAACGGACCGCCCTCGCCACGGAGCAGCACCTGACCGACCTGCTGGCAACTCATCACCCCATCGCCCTACCGACCCGGGAGACCTGATGCGTGTTACCATCACCGCCCGCCACTGCAACCTCACCCGTGAACTCCGTGACCGGATCGATACCGTGATGGACCGACTCGGGCAACGCACGCCGTTTGCCCAGGGCGCCACCGTGGTGCTGGACGAGTCCGCCGGGCAGGGCCACGACGGAAGTCCGATTCCGGCTTTCCGGCGGCACCGTGTTGGTGGCTGCCAGTGAGGCGGACGACCATCGGACCGCCCTCGACCGTGCCGAGCGGAAGATCCGCCGGCAACTGGAACGGCCGGTGGCCAAGCCGAGACGTCGGCGGACCGGGGCTCGCCAGCCGTGACCGTTCGCCCGCGCGACCTGCTTGACCTGGCGGACAACCCGCTCCAACTGGAGGCCCTCACCGGCGATCTCGGGCTGGATCGGCCGTTGCCCAACTCGGACCTGGCGAGTCCCGGGCTGGTGCTGGCTGGGTACACCGCGCGGTTTCTGCCTGACCGGATGCACGTGCTGGGGGAGACCGAGATCAGCTTTCTCAATGGACTCGAGCCGGACCGGCAACGGGAGGTGCTCAAGGCGTTCTTCGAGTTCCCGCTTCCCCTGGTCTTCGTCACCAAGGGCCAGACGATCCCCGCCGCCATGCTGGAACTGGCCACGGCCAAGGGGGTGCCTCTGCTGCGGTCGCGACTCAAGACGGCGGAGTTCTACCGGCGGATCAAGCCGATCGTCGAGGAGGCGTCCGCCCCGCGCACCACCCTGCATGGCTCCCTGGCGGATGTCTACGGGGTCGGGCTCCTGTTCGTGGGCCGCTCCGGGATCGGGAAGTCGGAGTGCGTGCTCGATCTGGTCGAACGAGGCCATCGGCTGGTGGCCGATGACGTGGTCCACGTGATCCGTCGGGGCAACGTTCTGATCGGGCAGGGCCACGAACTGGCAGCCCACCACATGGAAATCCGGGGGGTCGGACTGATCGACATCACGGCACTGTTCGGGATTCGAGCGGTGCGACAGCAGAAGCGGATCGAGGTCGTGGTGCAGCTGGAGGACTGGGAAAGCGCCCAGGCTGCCGAACGGACCGGCCTGGTGCAGGACGAGACGACCATTCTGGAGCTTCCGCTTCCCAAGGTCAGCGTCCCGCTCAACCCCGGGAAGAACATCACGGTGGTGTCCGAGGTCGTGGCCATGACCCACCTGCTCCGAATGACGGGAACCGACACCGCCCTGGCGTTCAACGAACGGCTGATCAAACGGATGAAGGAAAAGCAGGGACTGCGCGAGTATCTCCAGGAGGACTACGAGTGAGTGGTCCGCTTCGCGGGGTGGTCGTCGGCCATGCGGCCCTGCCGGCGGCTCTGGTGGCCGCGGCCGAGGAAATCACCGGGGTGACCGATGCGCTCGTGGCGGTTTCCAATGTCGGCTGTGATCGGGTCAGCCTGGAAGCCCGGGTGCGCGAGGCCATGGCGGGCACCCCCGCCATCCTGTTCGTCGACCTCCCCTGCGGATCCTGCTTCGTCGCGGCGATGCAGGCGGTGGCGTCCCTCGAGGGGGTTCGGGTCGTGACCGGGGTCAACCTGACGATGCTGCTCGACTTCGTCTTCCATCGGGAGGCGACCCTGGCGGACGCCGCAGCCCGGGCGGGCGAGATCGGGGCCAAGGCCATCGCGGATCGCTGAATGCCCCTCCTCCTCTGCCGGGTGGATGACCGGTTGATTCACGGCCAGGTGGTCATCGGCTGGGGTGGGGCCCTTCGGGCGGACCTCGTCGTCCTGGCCGATGACGAGATCTTTGCCCATCCGTGGGAGCAGGAGATCTACCGGATGGCCATGCCGTCCGGCATGGAGGCGGAGTTTGCGTCGGGAGAGGTAGCGGCCCGGCGGCTGGCCGAATGGGCCGAGGGCTCGGCCCGGGTGATTCTGCTGACCGGAAACATTGAGACCATGGCGGCCCTTGCCACGGCCCGCCCGGACCTGATCACCGCGATCAACCTCGGCGGAATTCACCACGGGCCTGGCCGAATCGAGCGACTCCGCTACGTCTATCTGTCGACCGAGGAAGTGAACGCCTTGCAGAGTCTGGCGCGGGACGGAGTCGTGATCACCGCCCAGGACCTGCCCGCGGCCCGGCCGGTCCCGCTCGGAGAACTCGCTGCATGACCGGCGCTGCGGTGCTGCCTGTTCTGCTGGGCTGGGGCACCCTGGTGGGGCTCGATCTGGTCAGTTTCCCGCAGGGGCTGCTGAGCCGACCCCTGGTCGCCGCCACCGTGGCGGGAGCGATGCTCGGAGACCTGGAGGCCGGACTGCGGGTGGGACTGGTCCTGGAGCTGTTCGCCCTGGATGTGCTGCCCATCGGGGCCTCGCGGTATCCGGACTTCGGCCCGGGGACAGTGGCGGCCACCGTGCTCGCGGCCGGCCGCTCCTGGTCCGAAGGGCTCGGCCCGGCGGTCCTCCTGGGATTGGTCCTGGCCATGGTGGGGGGGCGGTCGATCGATGTGGTGCGCCGGATCAACGGGCGCGCCGTCCGGCAGTCCGAGGCGGCCCTCCGCTCCGGTGACGTCACGACGGTCACCAGACTGCAATGGCTGGGTCTGACCACGGATGCCGCCCGGAGCCTGGGTCTCACCCTGCTCGGGCTCCTCGTCGTGGTGGGTTACCGACTGGCGCCAGCTCCGGCGGCGCTGGCCCGGACATTGGGACTGCTGGTGGTGGCCGGTGGCGTGGTCGCCGGGCTGCACGGTGTGTCCCGCCGTTCGGCCGGCCGGCGCTGGATCGTGTTGGGGGTGGGGCTGGGCGGAGGCATCGCGTGGCTGGCCTGATCGGCGCCCCGCTCACCGTGGCCCGCTGCCTCGCCCTGCAGGCGGCGTGGAGCTACGAGCGGATGCAAGGTGTCGGGATGGCCTGGGCCAGCGAACCAGCCCTGCGACGGCTGTTCGGGCATGACCCCGACCGGTATCGTGCGGCCCTGGGCCGGAGTGCCAGCTTCTTCAATGCCAACCCATTTCTGGCCCCCACTGCGGTCGGCGCCTTTCTCCGGGCTGAGGCGGACGACATGCCCCCCGCTCAGGTCGAACGACTTCGCACCGCGCTGAGTGGCCCCCTGGGCGCCCTGGGCGACCGGCTCTACTGGACCGGGGTCGTCCCGGCCCTGTCCGGGCTGGCGGTTTGTGGCGTGGCCCTCGGCGCCGGGTGGTGGCCGGTGCTGGCCCTCCTGCTGGTGCACAACAGCACCCGGCTCTGGCTGGGCCATCGGCTCCTCCGGCTGGGTTGGACCCACGGCCCGATGGTGGGGGCGGCCATGACGGCCTCTCCGCTGTCCGGCACCGCCACCCTCGCGGCGATCGTGGCCACCGTGGTCGGGACGGCCGCGCCGATGCTGGTGATGGCCTCGGCCCTCGCGGGCGCGGCGCGGGCCGATTGGGGGCTGGTGGCGGCGGCGGCGCTGGTGGCGGTCGGATTCCGGTGGCTGCTCGGTCGTCGAGCTTCGGCGCTCAAGTTCACTCTCGCCGCCTCCATGGTGGCGATCCTCTGGCACCTGGGACAGGCATGATCGAGCAGACCGCAATCATCGGCAACTCCCTCGGACTCCATGCCCGGCCCGCGGCCCAATTCGTCCGGCTGGCCAGCTCCTTCGTGGCCGAGATCATGGTGGCCAAGGACGGGGTCGAAATCAACGGCAAGAGCATCATGGGGGTGATGATGCTCTCCGCCGAGTGCGGGGCCAGTCTGCTGATCCGAGCCACCGGGCCCGACGAGGCCGAGGCGGTGGTGGCCCTGACCGACCTGGTCCAGGGCGGATTCGGAGAGGCGTGACCATGAGCCGACGATTCCAAGGCATCGGGGTGTCGCCTGGGGTGGCCTACGCCCCTGCCATGGTGGTGGATCTCCGATTCCCCGACGTGGTCGACCGATCGATCACGGCCGAAGAGGTCGAGCCGGAAGTCGCCCGGTTGCACGAAGCGGTGGCGCAGGTGGTGGCGAGCCTCACCACGCTGCAGCGAAGGGTGGAAGAGCGGGCGGGTCCGGAAGAAGCGGGGATCTTCGAAGCCCAGGTGCTGATGGCGCGCGACCCCGATTTCCTCGGGGCCGTCGAGCACCTGATCCGGACCAATCTGCTCAGCGCCGAAACGGCATTCGAGTTCAAAGCCCTGGAGATTCGGGTGGCCTGGTCCGGGGCTTCAAGCGGGCGCTTGAGGGAGCGGCTGGCCGATCTGACGGCGGTGCAGCTGCGGATGCTTCGGGTGTTGACCGGGGGCGACGCGGTGGAGTTTCCCTCCCGGGCGCCCGAGGAAGCGGTGGTACTGATCGCCCACGAGCTGTCCCCGGGCCTGACGGTCCAGTTCGACCGGGAGCATCTCGCCGCACTGGTGGCTGAAGAGGGGACGCGGACCTCCCACGCCGCGATTCTGGCTCACTCGCTGGGGATTCCGGCGGTCATGGGCGTAGGGGGCGGGATCATCGGCCGGCTTGATTCGGGGACCGTGCTGCTGGTGGATGGTCAATCGGGCGCCATCGTGATCGATCCGAGCCCGGCCGAGTTGCGGGAGGCGAGCACCCAGGTCAACCGGCGCCGGAAGTTCGAACTCGAACTCGCGGCCGAAGTCGACCTCCCGTGCATTACCCCTGATGGTCGAGGGGTGGCCATGCTTGCCAACGTCGATCTCCCGGAGGAGATCGATGTCGCTGTCCGCAACGGCGCCCAGGGGGTCGGCCTGCTCCGGACCGAGTTCCTGATGACCGGACGGAGCCATCTGCCACCTGAGGAGGAGCAGGCCCGCTACTTCCGTCGGGTGGCGTCCGCCTTTCCCAAGGGGACCGTCACGATCCGGACCTTCGACCTCGGGGGTGACAAGTTCCCGGTGGCATTCGACGCACCCGAGGAGGCGAATCCCTTCCTCGGCTGGCGATCGATTCGGGTCTGCCTCGACCAGCCGCGCATCTTCCGTCCTCAACTGCGGGCCTTGCTGCGGGCAGCCGTCATTGGCAACCTCCGCGTCATGCTGCCCCTGGTGACCCGGGTGGACGAGGTGCTCCGGACCCGGGAGATCGTGACGGAAGAGGCCGCGGCCCTGGCGGCGGCGGGGATTCCCGCCGCCGCCGAACTGACGCTCGGGGTCATGATCGAAACCCCGGCGGCCGTCGTCCTGGCCGACCGACTGGCCCGAGTCTCGGACTTCTTCAGCGTCGGCACCAATGACCTGACTCAGTACACGCTCGCGGTGGATCGGGGCAATGCCCGGCTGGCCTCCCGGTTCACCCCGCACGATCCGTCCTTGCTTCGCCAGCTTCGCCAGGTGGTGCAGGCGGCCGACGATGCCGGTATCCCGGTCGGGGTCTGCGGTGAGATGGCCTCTGAGCCGCTCATGGCCATCCTCCTGATCGGCATGGGGTACGAGTCGCTGAGCGTGGCGCCGCCAACTCTGCTGCTGGTCAAGTGGCTGCTGCGCCGGGTGCCCTTTGCCGTGGCGCAGGAGGTCGCTCTGCGCGCCCTCCAAGCCGACGGGCCGGACGAGGTGCTTGCATTGCTCCGGGAGTCGGCGGCGTCGTTCGTGGATCCCCGGATCCTCGATACCCACGGCCCGTTGCCCGGCAAGGGTCCGTAGGCTTAGCTTGCCCGCTCGGCCTGGACCGATCTTCTTCCCGCTTTCCGAGTCATTCATGCCCCCAGCCAAACGCCACATCTTCACCTCCGAATCGGTCACGGAAGGTCACCCCGACAAGGTGGCCGATCAGATTTCGGACGCCGTGCTCGATGCCATCCTCACCGACGACCCGGCTGCCCGGGTGGCCTGCGAGACCCTGGTGACGACCGGGATGGCGGTTGTGGCGGGGGAAATCACGACCCACACGTACGTCCACATTCCGGACATCGTCCGCAAGACGGTGGCCGGGATCGGGTACACCGATGCGTCCTACGGATTCGATGCCGCCACCTGCGCGGTGCTGAGCTCGATCGACCGGCAGTCCTCTGACATCGCCAGGGGGGTGGATCGGGATGGAGCGGGTGACCAGGGGATGATGTTCGGCTATGCCAGCGACGAGACTCCCGAACGGATGCCGGTGCCCATCATGCTGGCGCATCGGATTGCCGAACGGCTCGCCGCGATCCGGAAGGGCACGGCGGGTGACGGCGCGGTGGCCTGGCTCCGGCCCGACGGCAAGTCGCAGGTGTCGGTGGAGTACGAAGGGGACCGCCCGATCCGGGTCTCCACCGTCGTGGTCTCCACCCAGCATGCCGAACGGGTCGGCGGTCGGAAGCTCGGCCAGGCCACCATCAGGGATACCGTGGTCGAGCGGGTGGTTCGTCCGGTGCTCGAGGCCGCCGGCATCGACCACGCCCGGACCCGATACCTGATCAACCCGACGGGGCGCTTCGTGATCGGTGGCCCGCATGGGGATGCCGGGCTGACCGGCCGCAAGATCATCGTGGACACCTATGGTGGGATGGCCCGCCATGGGGGCGGCGCCTTCAGCGGCAAGGATCCGTCGAAGGTGGATCGGTCCGCGGCCTATGCCGCGCGGTGGGTGGCGAGGAACCTCGTGGATGCCCGCCTGGCGCGGAGATGCGAAGTCCAGTTCGCCTACGCGATCGGCGTTGCCGAGCCGGTGTCCGTGCTGGTGGAGACGTTCGGCACCGGCGTGGTGCCCGACGGTCGGCTGGAAAAGGTGGTCCGCGAGGTGTTCGACCTGACACCAAAGGGCATCATCAAGGCCCTTGGCCTTCGGAGCCCCCTCTATCGGGTCACGGCGGCCTATGGCCATTTCGGGCGAACCCCCGTGAAAGTCGGCACCGGTCCGAAGGCGATCACCTTCTTCCCCTGGGAACGGTCCGACCGGGTGGCGGCTCTCCGAGCTGCGGCCCGCTGAGCCCGGCCACAGGAAGGCAGGCATCGTGATCCGGGTGACGGTCGCCCAGCTGGGCATCGATCGCAACACCAACACCCCGGTGGTGATCCTGCAGGAAGTCGACGGGGAACGCTCGCTCCCCATCTGGATCGGTCCCGGGGAGGCCCAGGCCATCGCCATGGAGTTGCAAGGGGTCCGGGCCCAGCGACCGATGACCCATGATCTCCTTCGCGACGTGGTGACCGGACTCGGCGGCGAGCTCCGCCGGGTACAGGTCACGGCGCTGCGAGACGACACCTACTTTGCCGAACTCATTCTGCTTCGGGATGGCGCCGCCGTCCAGGTGGATGCCCGGCCGTCCGACTGCATCGCGCTGGCCCTGAGGTGCTCGGCGCCGATCTACACCACTGACGAACTGCTCGATCGGGGCGGGGCCCAGCGCCCCCCACCGTCACCCGAGGGCGAAACCGATGCCGCCGAGACCCTGCGGCGGTATCTCGAGAAACTCGATCCGCAGGACTTTGGCCGTTTTCAGCCGTAGTCTGACCCTGGTGGGCTTGCTGAGCGCCGTTCCAGTCGCAGGACTGTGGGCTCAGGCCCAGGTCCACGGTCGCGTCATCCGGACCCGCGGTGCGGACACGGTGGGGACGCCGGGTGTCCGGGTCGTGTTGCACGGGGTTGGCGACTCTGCCCAGGGCCCGATCGACTCGCTCACCTCCGGGGCAGATGGCCGGTTCCGGTTCCGCTTCGCCCGCGACTCCACCACGATCTACCTGCTCTCAGCGCGGTATCGGGAGATCGAGTACATCAGTTCCCCTATCCCCTTCTCGGGGGACGCCGCCGAGATGGCCCTCCTGGTGTCCGAGACGTCCACGACAGTCCCGATTGAAATCCGGGCCCGCTATCTCCTCATCGGCGCGCCGGATCCGGATGAAGGTCGCAGTGTCGTGGACGTGGTGGTGCTGCGGAACCTGACGGACTCCACCCGGGTGTCCCCCGATTCGATGACCCCGGTCTGGGCCATGGCGTTGCCCACGGGAGTGCGCCGGACGATGGTGGACGAAGGCACCGAAGTCTCCCTGGACGGCGTCGCCGTGCGGAATGACAGTGTTCTGGTAACGGCCCCCCTGGCGCCCGGGAGCCGACAGCTGGTGCTCACCCACTACCTCGCGGCGGACTCCGAACGCTTCGAGGTACCCTTCCGCGTCCGGACCGACAGCGTGACCGTGCTGGCCGAAGAGCCGGCCGTTCTGGTCGATGCACCCGGGTTACGGGAGACATCCCAGCAGATCGCCGGGCAGCCGGTCCGTGGGTGGGTCGGTGCCGTTGAAGCGGGTTCCATTATCACCCTGCGGTTCCCGGGCGCCCCGGAGACCCCTGGGTGGCTCCTGGGGGCACTGGTTGCTCTGGTGATTGGTGCGATGGGGCTTGGGATGGTCAAGCTCCGGGCCCGGAGTGCCGCCATCGAGGTGCCCCCGATCCCCGATCGGGTGGCGGACCTGGTGACGGCAATCGCGGCCCTGGACAACAGCCACCGGGGCCTGGCGCCCGGTTCTGCCGCCGAGCGTCAGTACCACGAACAGCGAGCCGGCCTTCGGCGCCGGCTCGACCGCGCCCTTGCCCGGGCTCGGCCAGCGCCCTAACTTCGCCGCGTCGACCTTTCGGTCGGCCAGCGCTCGAGGACCTCGGAAGCCGGTGTGATTCCGGCGCGGCCCCGCCACTGTCACGGGCAAGCTACTCCGCTCCACCGCCACTGGGATGACCGGGAAGGCGTGCGGAGGCCCGAAGCCAGGAGACCTCCCGACGCTGTCCCCTCACGCACCCTCGGGGGAGGGTCGGAGGCTGTGACCATCAGCTCCGCAATCTCGTTCCGCCTGGCGGCGGGTGGCCTCGTGGTCTTGGTCGCCTGTGCGGCTCCCCGCCTGCCGACCGGGCCGATCTTCCTGGTGGATGACCAGGGCGATACCGTGGCAATCGCTGCCCCGGCGCGCCGGGTCGTCTCGTTGATCCCGAGCACCACCGAAATTCTCTTCGCTCTCGGCGCGGGGGACCGGGTGGTCGGGCGCACCCTCTGGTGCGACTACCCGGCCGAAGCCCTCGCTATCCCGAGCCTCGGTGACGGCCTCCAGCCGAGCACCGAGCTGATCGTGGCCGCTCGTCCCGACCTGGTGGTGCTGTATCGTTCGCCCCAGAACACCTTGGCCGCTGACCGGCTCCGGTCGCTGGGGATTCCGGCGGTCCAGCTCCGACTCGACCGTCTGAGCGACGTCGCCCGGGCCACCGAACTGCTCGGCCAGGCCACCGGGCTTGCAGCCCACGCGGACAGCCTGATTCAACGACTGCGCCGGGAGGTGGAGTCGGCGGCCCGGGACCGGGCCGACCCGCCGGGCGTGGTGGTGCTGGTCTGGGATCAGCCCCCGATCGTGATCGGAAGTGGGAGTTTTCTTCATGAGCTGATCCAATTGGCCGGCGCCCGGAATGTGTTTGGCGACCTGGCCCAGGCCTCGGCCCCAGTGAGCCTCGAGGCCATCGCCGCCCGACAGCCCGACTTCCTGCTCGCTACCTCGGACATGCCGAGCTATGCCAGTCGGCCCGAGTGGCAGGCGGTAGGCGCGGTCCGGCGTCGACGCTTCCTCCATCTCTCCGGTTCCGAGTTTGCTCGGCCCACGCTTCGGATGGGGGACGCGGTCGTCCGGCTGGTCCGGGCCCTCGATTCGGCGCTCGCCCCATGAGGTTGCGCTGGACGCTGCTGGTGACCCTGACGCTGGTGGCCGTGGGACTCGGTCTCCTGTTCGGTGCCGCGGCCAATGGACCCGGTGCCCTGGTGGAGGCGGTGCGCGATCCGACCTCCAGTGCGGGCACCATCCTTCTCCACCTGCGACTGCCTCGAGTGCTGCTCGCGTTTCTGGTGGGGGCTGGCCTGGGCGTTTCCGGCGCGGTCCTTCAGGCCCTGGTCCGGAATCCGCTCGCCGATCCGTATCTGCTGGGACTCTCCGGCGGGGCGGGGCTGGGAGCGGTGCTGGCCATCGCGCTCGCCACTCCGTCCCCCTGGGTCGTACCGGTCTCGGCGTTCGCCGGGGCGCTGATCGCGGTCGCGCTGGTCTATCGACTGAGCGTTGTGGTCGGTCGCCGACTCGACCCGCGGATTCTCCTCCTGTCGGGTGTGGTGGTAGGAGCTTTTGCCGGAGCCCTCATGTCGGCCATCATCGTCCTCGCCCCGGCGGACCAGCTCCGCAACGCGTTTCTCTGGCTGCTCGGGGGGTTCGGGGCCGCCTCCTGGCAGTCGCTCCTCGTGTTCGTGAGCTATGGCACGATTCCCCTGCTGGTGCTGTTGACCCAGTCGCGCCGGCTCGACCTGCTGAGCCTCGGCGAAGAACCGGCCCAGTTCCTCGGGGCCGACGTGGAGCGTACCAAGCGCGTCGTCTATCTGGCCGCCTCGCTCCTCACCGCGGCGGCGGTGGCCGTGTCCGGAGTCATCGGGTTCGTGGGCCTGGTGGTTCCCCACGCCGTTCGCCGCCTGGTGGGGACCCTGCATGCGACCTTGCTCCCCGCCGTGATCCTGGCCAGCGGGGCCTTCCTGGTGGTCGCCGACCTGCTGGCTCGCACGGTGGTGGCCCCGATCGAGTTACCGGTCGGAGTGGTCACGGCCCTGGTGGGGGTACCCCTGTTCGCGATCCTGCTGCGTCGGAGCGCGCGGTGACACTGGAGGCGCGGGGCCTGACGATCCGGTATCCGGGGATGCCGCGAGCGGCCGTTGAGGACGTGTCGCTCCAGATTCCTTCCGGAAGGCTGGTTGCCATGGGGGGACCCAACGGAAGCGGGAAGACTACCGTGCTGCGGGCGCTGCTTGGGGTGGTGCGGCCGACCGTGGGGGTGGTCCTGTGCGAGGGCCGCCCGATCGGCGAATGGCGACGGAACGAACTTGCTCGGCAGATCGGAGTGGTTTCCCAGCGGGAGGAGATCTGGGCCCCCCTCACCGTTCTCGAGGTGGTGCAGATGGGCCGGTATCCTCACCTTGGACCCATGAGTCCGCTGCGGTCGGTCGACCGGGAGGCCATCGAACGCGCATTGGTGCGCGCGGATGTGATCGACCTGCAATCGAGAATCGTCGATACGCTTTCCGGCGGGGAGTGGCAGCGGGTCCGGATCGCCAGGGCCCTGGCCCAGGAGCCAGCGGCCCTGGTGCTGGATGAACCGGCGAGCGCCCTTGATGTCCGGCATGAGATGGAGGTCATGGAGCTGGTCCGGACCCTGGTCGACGATGGGATCGCCTGCCTGCTGATCTCCCACCACCTCAACCTCTCCGCCCGGTTTGCCGATCGGTTGATCCTGCTGCGGCAAGGGCGCCAGGTGGCCGCCGGAACCCCCGCTGAGGTCATGACGGAAGCCGTCGTCAGCCAGGTCTTCGATTGGCCGGTGGCCATCGAGCCTGGCCCCGACGGCCGTCCCCGGATGACCCCGCTTCGTCCCGGGCCTGGGCCCGCCGCCGGGTGACGCTCTGCCACGCCGGGGGCGCCGGGTATATCCTACAGGGGTGAACCTGCGATCCTGGTCCCTGTGGAGCATCCTCTGGCTCGCGGGGTGCGCTGAAACGAGCGCCCCGCTGCCTCCCCCGGAGGAGTTGATGCTCGTGGTCAACACCGGCGAGGCCACCCTCTCCATCGTTTCCCTGTCGCGGGAGACCCAGGTGAGAGTACCGCTCGGCACCGCCGTGCCCACCGACGGCCGTCCCTCCGCCGGCCAGGTCCATGCGGTGACGCCCGCCGGTGGGGGGGACTCCTTGGCCGTCATCGACCTCGGCCGGAAGGCCCTGATCGCGATGATCCCGCTCGGGGCGGGTGCCGGGGCGCGCGGAACGGCGGTGCAGGGGGATTCGGTCGCGTTTGTCGCCCTGCAGCAGGCTCGGGCCGTCGCGAGGGTCCGGCTGGGGTCGGGCGAGGTGACGCTCATGGAGACCGGCGCGGCACCCAAGGCCGTGGTGCTGGCCCGGGCCCGGCTCTTTGTGATCCACGCCAACGTGGGCCCGTGCGCTGTCGGCCAGGCGGAGTGTCCGAAGGGGGAGAGCTGGATCCTGGTGCTTGACCCGAACACCTTGACGCGTATCGGTGGGAGGGACTCGATCCCGATCCCCGGCCCGGGCAACGCGAGCTACGCCAGTGTGGCCGCCGACGGGCGGATCTATGTTCTCAGCCGAGGTGGGCCCGAGAGCCCGGCCGGACGGTTGACCATCATCGACCCCGTGTCCCGAACCGAGGTCGGTTCTTTCGGTGGGCTCGGGGAGTTTCCGGGCCCGATCGCGGCCGACCGGGGGGAACGAGTGATGATCAGTTCCCCCACCGAAGGGCTGATGGAGTTCAACACCCGCACTCGATCGGTCGTGCGTGGAGCCGGGGGCGGCATCCCGGTCCAGACCAGCCAGGGCGTCACCACCGACAGCCGGAATCAGATCTACGGGATCGAGCCCGGCAACTGCGCTCCGGGCACCCCGGGTCGGGCCCGCGTCTTCCGCCCCGATCTGACCGAAATCCGGAGCGTGATCCTGGGCGTATGCCCCCGGGCGGCCACCACCACCCTGATTCCCCCCGCCGACGAACCAACCCACCGCTGATCATGGCCCAGCCGATCGTTGTGGAGGGGATCGTCCTGTCCACCCTCCGATACGGCGAGTCGTCCCGGATCGCTCGCCTGGCCACCCGGGAACTCGGGGTCCAGAGTGTCATCGCCAAGGGGGCCCTCCGACCCAGGAGTCGTTTCGGCGGCGGGTTGCAGCCACTCAGCATTGGCCAGGGGATGGTGGTGCTGTCAGGCCGCAGTGATCTCCATCTCCTCACCGGATTCGATCTCCTCCATCTGCCAGCGGGGCTGGCGGCGGTGATGGACCGATATGCCGCCGGACTGGCACTCGCCGAAGTCATGCTGCGGTTTGCCCCGGCCGGCGTCCACGAACCATCCTACCAGGGGTTCAAACGCGCCCTGCTGGAACTGGAGGTGACCGACCCCGTCTCAGCCGAGGTCGTCGGTCTCCACTGGCTGTGGCAACTGGTCGGGGTGCTTGGCTTCGCCCCGGATCTGCGGCAGTGCGTCCTCGATGGCGCTGCGGTCCCCGGGGAGGGTCCGCTGCCCTTCAGCCTGACAGAGGGCGGGGCGCTCTGCCCGACCTGTGCCCGCAGCCACGCGGTGACCTGGCTTCCGGAGGCCGACCGGGCGGATCTGATCAGGGTGCTGGCGGGGACCGACGATCTGCCGGTCATGCAACGAAGCCACGCGGCGGCCCATCGTCGGCTGCTGGGGCGATATCTTCGCCACCAACTCGGCGGCGACGCGGAACTGCCTGCGCTCGACTTCTGGCAACACCGTTCCTGGGAACCCGCGTGATCATCGGGACGGCAGGTCATATCGACCACGGCAAATCGACCTTGGTCACCGCGCTGACCGGGACACCGATGGATCGGCTTCGGGAGGAGCGGCAACGGGGGATCACCATCGAGCTGAACTTCGCGTCCCTCCGGCTTGACGGGCTGGCTCCGATTGGCATCGTGGATGTTCCAGGTCATGAGGACTTCGTCAGGACGATGGTGGCCGGAGCTTCGGGGATCGACCTCGTCCTGCTGGTGATCGATGCCGCCGAAGGGATCCGACCCCAGACCCTGGAACACCTCACCGTGGTGGAGCAGCTCGGTGTCCCACGGGGGATCCCGGTGCTCAGCAAAGTGGACCTGGTCGACTCCGATTGGCTGGCGCTGGTTCGGAACGAGGTGGAGGACCGGCTGTCCGTGAGTCCGGTGTCGTTCGGCACCCCGGTCGAGGTTTCCGCCGTGACCGGGGTCGGGTTGGACCTGCTTCGGGACCGGATCGCGGAGGAGGCTGCCGGTCCATCACCTCGTCCGCCGGACACTGTCTTCCGGCTGCCCGTGGACCGGGCCTTCAGCCTGGCTGGGGTCGGGACCGTGGTGACCGGGACCGTGTGGAGCGGCTCGCTCTCGGTGGGAGACGCCGTCACGCTGCTGCCAGGCGGAGCCAAGGGGAAAGTGCGCACCATTGAATCGTTCGGCCAGCCGACCACCACGGCCCTCCCGGGGGCGCGGGCGGCGCTGGGACTGGGGGGGATCGGCCGGGAGGAGTCGCCCCGCGGAACCATGGTGGTGGCCGGTCGGTGGCCGTGGACCCCGGCCCGGGCGCTGGATGCGGTGATCACACTCTCCGCGGACGCCCCGGCTCCGCTGACTCGCCGCTCCCGCGTGAGGGTCCATCACGGTACCGCCGAGGTGATGGCCCGGGTCTATCCCAGGGAGGACATCCTTCCCGGCGGCCGAGGGCCCGCCCGCCTGGCCCTCGAGGAACCGCTGGTGGCCCGGGGCAGCGACCGGCTGGTGTTGCGGAGATACAGTCCGGTCGAGACCATCGGTGGGGGGGTCGTGATCGACCCCTCTCCCCCTCGCCGGTCCGGGTGGCCCGCCGAACTGCTGGACCCCGACCCGCGGCGTCGGCTGGCCGGGCTCATCGATCGGCGCCCCTCAGGGGTGACGGCCGATGCGGCGGTGATTCTCTCGGGCATTTCCCCGGACTCCATCGGAGCAGCCCTGAAGTCTCTCCCAGAGCTTGTCGCGGTGGCGGATCGGTGGATTCTCCGATCGCGGTTTGACAGCACCGGCCACCGTTTGATTGGGATGGTCGAGCAGTATCACCTCGCCTACCCGGCCCTTCCGGGGATCTCGCTGGAGACCCTCCGGAGTCAGCTGGCGGGGACTGGCTGGGTGGTGGATGCCCTCGTGGCGCGGTTTGCCGACGACGGCCTACTCCGTCGGGACCGCGGGGCCGTTGCGCGGTCGGGGTTCGCGCCCAGCGCCGGCGGAGGTGAGAGGGAGGTCACCCGCCTCGTGGAGGAGATCCGAGCGGCCGGGCTGGAGCCCCTGACCACCGCCGAACTGGGCGGGCTGGGCTTGACGGACCTTGCCGGTGCCCTGCGAATGGCGGCGAGCCGAGGCCTGATCGAGGCGGTCGAGCGGGACCGGTACTACGCCCGGGAGGCGTTGGACCAGGTCGCTGGAGTGCTCCGCCTGGTTGGCGCCCAAGGGGAGATCGTCCCAGCCGCCGTGCGTGAACAACTGGGTCTGAGCCGCCGGTTCCTCATCCCGCTGCTCGAGTGGGCCGACCGGACCGGGGTTACCAGACGAGATGCGGAGGGGCGTCGAACACTCGTCTGACTCGAGACCAACTGTCATTTCGGCATATTCGAGCGGTACGCGAATTGCCCATCCTCATGTGCCGTAGTGACAACGATTTAGGTCCCTGTGCCGTGAGGGATTCTTCCGGTGGCCCGCATGTGGAGAACTCGATGATCCGCCCAGAGCGATTGACCATCAAAGCGCAGGAAGCATTCCGGGATGCCTCGGCGTTGGCTCAGGCCAAGGGCAACCCCGTAGTGAACGATGCCCATCTGCTGGCGGCGCTGCTGTCGCAGGATGAAGGGGTCGTCCAGCCGCTGCTCCAGAAGGTCGGTCTCAACGTGACGCAGCTCCGGGAGGCGACTGATCGGGAGCTCGCCCGATTCCCCTCCCAAAGCGGCGACGTGGAGCCCAGTCTTGCCCGGGAGTTGCACAAGGTCTTCGATCGGGCCGAGAAGGAGGCCAAGGCGATGGGGGACGCCTACGTCTCCACCGAGCACCTGGTCGTGGGGTTGGCGGAGGAATCGGGGACTACTCTGCGCTCGCTCCTGAGCGAACGGGAGATTGCGGTTGCCGATCTCCGCGCCGCCTTGAGCCAGGTCCGGGGTGCCCACCAGGTGACCGACACCAGCCCTGAGGACGCCTATCAGGCCCTCCGCCGCTTCACCCGGAACCTCACTGATGCCGCCCGGGCGGGGAAGCTCGATCCGGTGATCGGCCGGGACAACGAGATTCGACGGGTCATGCAGGTGCTGTCCCGGCGGACCAAGAACAACCCAGTCCTGATCGGCGAGCCCGGGGTGGGCAAGACCGCAATCGTCGAAGGACTGGCCCAGCGGATCGTGGACGGTGACGTCCCCGATTCGCTCCGGGGGCGGGAACTCGTCGTCCTCGATATCGGTCTGCTCATCGCCGGCACCAAGTTTCGAGGAGAGTTCGAGGAGCGGCTCAAAGGGGTTCTCAAGGAGTTGACCCAGGCCGAAGGCCGGTTCGTCACCTTCATCGACGAGATGCACACCATCGTCGGGGCAGGCGGTGCCGAAGGCGCGGTGGACGCCAGCAACATGCTCAAGCCGGCCCTGGCCCGCGGGGAACTGCACGTGATCGGCGCCACTACCCTGGACGAGTACCGCAAGCATGTCGAGAAGGACTCCGCCCTCGAGCGGCGGTTCCAGCCGGTCATGGTGGAAGCTCCCGGTGTCGAGGACACTATCGCGATCCTCCGGGGGCTGAAGGAGAAGTACGAAGTGCACCACGGAGTGCGGATTACCGATAATGCCCTGGTGGCGGCGGCCACTCTGTCGGACCGCTACATCGGAGACCGGTTCCAGCCGGACAAGGCGATCGACCTGATGGACGAGGCGGCCAGTCGACTGCGGATCGAAATCGACTCCTTGCCATCCGAGATCGACGAAGTGGAACGGCGGATCGTTCAACTGGAGATTCAGCGCCAGGCCCTCCTCAAGGAGAAGGACAAGGCAGCCATCGAGCGGCGCGAGACCCTGGAGCAGGAAATCTCGATGCTGCGCGAGACCGGTTCGGGGATGAAGGCCCAGTGGCAGGCGGAGAAGGACGCCATCCACGGCATTCAGGAGACCAAGACGGCGGCGGAGGCACTCCGGCACGCGGTGGACCAGGCGACCCGGGAAGGAGATTTGCAGAAGGCCGCGGAGCTTCGCTACGGTCGGCTGCCTGAACTCGAGCGTCAGGTCGCGGCCGAAGAGGTCCGGCTGGCCGAGGTTCAGGCCACGGCCCGCTATCTCCGCGAAGAGGTGGATACCGAGGACATCGCCGAAGTGGTGGCCCAATGGACCGGCATTCCGGTGACCAAGATGCTGGAAAGCGATCGGGAACGTCTCACTCGGCTCGAATCAGAACTCCATCGTCGGGTGGTGGGCCAGGCCGAGGCGGTGGCTGCGGTGTCCAACGCGGTGCGGAGGAGCAGGGCCGGGTTGCAGGATCCGAATCGTCCGGTCGGGTCTTTCATCTTCCTCGGCCCGACCGGGGTCGGGAAGACGGAGACCGCTAAGGCCCTCGCCCAGTTCCTGTTTGACGATGAGCGAGCAATGGTCCGGCTGGACATGTCCGAGTACATGGAAAAGCACGCGGTGGCCCGGATGATCGGCGCCCCGCCGGGCTACATCGGCTACGAGGAAGGCGGGCAGCTGACCGAAGCGGTGCGGCGCCGTCCCTATAGCGTCCTGCTGTTCGACGAGATCGAGAAGGCCCACGCCGATGTTTTCAACCTGCTGCTCCAGATTCTGGACGACGGCCGGCTGACGGACAGCCAGGGCCGGCTCGTCGACTTTCGGAATGTGGTCATCATCATGACCTCGAATATCGGGTCCGGTCTCATCCTCGACTGGGCCGACGCCCCCGACCCGGGTCACTGGCCTGGAGTGGCCGACGAGGTGCGCGGGCAGTTGCGGCATCATTTCCGTCCCGAGTTCCTCAACCGGGTCGATGACATCGTCGTGTTCCAGCCCCTTTCGCGGGAACACATCGGCGCGATCGTCGAGCTCCAGTTGGTCCACCTGGAGGCGCTCCTGGCGGCACGAGGCCTCTCGCTGGAAGTCACCGCCCCGGCCAAGGCCCTGCTGGCCGACTGGGGGTATGATCCCCGCTTCGGGGCCCGCCCCCTCAAGCGGGTCATCCAGGCCCGACTCCAGAACCCGCTCTCCCTGGACCTGCTCGAAGGGGACTACCAGGAGGGCGACCGGATCGTGGTCGAGGGCGCCGGGGATGAGCTGCGGTTCATTCGGCAGCCGGCGACCGACAGGGCGGCATAGTCTGTCGGGGTCCGGCTCGCCGGGCCGGGAAACCCGGGCTCCGGTGTCGGATTCCCTCCCGGAGCCGGGCGGGCCGCGACTCTGGCGGAGTCGTCCGTCCCCTGTCAGATTTCGGAAGTGACCCGGCAACGGGGCCATCCCCTGTGCCCCGTTCGACGCCATCAACCGCGGAGCCACCATGCATACCAGGTTCTCGCCCGCTCTCGGGCTCATCCTTGCCGTCGTCGTTGCCACCCCGGCAACCGCCCAGATCGGTGGCCTGATCAAGAAGGCCAAGAAGAGCGCCGAGGTGGCGGTGACGCCTGTCAACCGTGCCCCGGCCCCCGATTTCACCGAGGACGTGCTGGAGATCACCGAGGCTCGGTATCAGCAGTTGGAGACCGGGCTCCGGGCGGAACTCGCTGAGGTCAAGGTCTTCAAGCAGGCGGAGGCTGACCGCAAGAAGAACAAGGCGTCCCGGGATTCCGCGGATGCCGAGGCAGAAAAGAGGTTCCAGGAGGCTGACCGGAAGTACCAGGTGGAACTCAAGGCCTGGGACGCCAAGCAGGTCGAGCAGGAAAAGCTGGTGGCGGTGTACGACAGTTTGAATGACGCCCGCCAGCAGTGCATGGACGGTAACGACGCGGCTAACGACAAGGATGCTGAGCTGGCCGAGAAGCTCCTGGAAGAGAACAAGATCATGGAGGCCAATGCCGTTGCCCAGCGCATCAAGAAGCGCATCGACTCCTGCGGCCCGATCCCGCGGGAGCCGAGGCTGGACAAGATGCCCAGGGCACCCACTGCCCCCACCCGGGGCAGGGACAATGACCTGCCGATGAACGACCAGGTTCGCAAGAAGGGTCAGGAGGCCAGTGGGCTCAAGGAGCGGCAGTATTTCATCATGCGGGAGCGGTGGGTTGATTTCTGCGGGACCGACGGGAAGCCGTCCATGGGATTTACGGACGAGGAGTGGGCTATCCTGACTTTCTACCAGACGAGCTGCCGCGCGCTTGTGAAGACCCTGACGAAGGAGAATATCCTCTGAGCGGAGGCCGCTTCCTCCTCCTCACCACTCTCCTTTCCGGTTTCGCATCGCCCCCGCTGCCCAGCGAATCGGGGAGCAGTCTGGCAATCGAGGTTGGGGGAGGGTGGGTCACCTGGTGGCGGTCGACGGAGGCCCCGGCGTTCTGGCCGGGGCCTCTGCCGTTGGTCGCCGACGCGGTGACCTGGCGCCCCGCCTCGCCCGGAGTGGAATGGGGGGAACTCATCCTGGCTGGCACTGGGACGGCCTGGCGGATCCGGGTGATTCTGGTGCGACTCGATCCCTCCAGACTCGCCTTTGAACTCGCCGTGCCAGCCCGCGCCCAGGAGGGCCTTGCCGGTCGCTGGACGATCCAGGACGCCCCCGGGGACGCCGTGCTCGCGCTCAACGCCGGACAGTTCAAGGGGGGCCCCTGGGGGTGGCTGGTGCGGAACGGAATCGCGGAACAGCCCCCTGGCACGGGCCCGCTGGCGCCCGGAGTGCTGGTGGACACCGCCGGGCGGGTCCGGATCGTCACCATTGACAGTCTGCCGTTCCTGGCCGGAGAGGCCCGGATCGGGTTTCAGTCCTTCCCCGACCTGCTCCGCAAGGGTCGACTCCCGCTCCAACTGCGGTTCCCGGACCAGGGAGTTGACCTGACCCACCGCGATGCCCGCCTCGGGCTCGGGACGCTGGCGGACGGCCGGGTGTTGATCGCCATGACCCGGTGGCAGGGGCTGGGAGGGGTGTTTGACGTGGTGCCGTTCGGCTTCACCACGCCGGAAATGGCCGCGGTGATGGGAGCCCTGGGCAGTCGGGACGCCATTCTGATGGACGGCGGCATCTCGACTCAGCTGATGCTGGTGGACCAGGGGAAGAAGCGCAGTTGGCCTGGGCTGCGAGGGGTGGCGCTGGGCCTGATCGTGCGGACCGCCCGGCCCTGAGGCCTAGCGTGGTCGTGGGGCCAGCAGGCTGTCCCGCGAGTCGAGCCCGAACAGGGCCACTGCGTTCTCGGCGTAGATTCGTTGCTTTTCCCGCTCCGGGATGGCCAGGTCCCGCATGAACGCCCGGTAGGACTCCATGGAGCTGATCGGCCAGTCGGTGCCGAACAGGACCTTGTCGGGCTCCACGCCATAGAGCAGCATGTCCTGCAACTGCCGGCGCATGTAAACCTCGAACCGGTCACTGAATTCCCCGAGCACCAGACCGCTGATGTCGGTGTAGACATTCGCGTTCTTGTAGACCACCTCCATGCAGTCTCTGAGCCACGGGTTCCCGATGTGGCAGATCACGAACTTCACGTCGGGAAAGTCCACTGCGGCGTCATCGACGTGCAGCGGATGGGAGTACTTCACCTTCCCGGTCGGCGCGTAGGTATCTCCGCTGTGAATCATGACGGGGAGGGCATGTTCGGCCGCGAATTGGTAGGCGGGGGCCCACTTCGGGTCAGCGGGGTAGAACGGCTGGTAGCCGGGATAGAGCTTGAGCCCCTTCAGCTTCCCGGACTGGACCGCGGGCTCGAGGTCCCCGAGCTGGCCGCCATCAAAGGTGAACCAGTCAAGCCCCGCCACGACCGACAGGTGGGAACGATCCGAGATGGCCGTGACGACCCGCTCGGTGGAAGGGCGGCCCGGGGTCACCTTGTATGAGGTCAGCACCAGGGCGTGGTCGATCCGGTTCCGGCGCATGGCCAGCTCCAGGTTGTCAAGACAGTCCGCGAGCGACTCGACCGCATCCTCGTGGTAGTTGTTCAGATGGACATGGCAGTCAACGATCATTGCGTTTCCGAGTCCGGTCGAGGATGCTGGCCGCCCAGTCGCGTCCGCCGAGTCCAAAGGCCAGGGCCAGCGCCAGGCAGAGGCCGCCAAACGCCAGCTGGAAGGCCGCCCGGAGAACCTCCACCCCGATCCGCAGTTGTTCCAGCGCCAGGGTGACGACGAAGGCCATGATGGCGGCCTGCGCCAGCAGACTGATCCCGCGGGCGCCGCTCACGCCGATGTTGTTGAAGTAGGTGTGGAGCAGGCCGCCCAGAAACCGGGAGAGCAGCGACCCGAAGACCACGATCACGATGGCGACCATCACGTTCGGCAGGTAGTTGATCACTCGCTCCATCACCCCACGGTCGACCTGCAGGCCCAGCGCATTGAAGACGGCCAGCACCCCGATCAGGAGGACCCCCCAATACACCACCATCCCGGTCAGAGTGACCGCGGTGTACCGCACCCCGCCCCGCAGCAGGAAATCCTCGATTCCGGTGCGCTCCGCCGCGGCTTCCAGGCGGAGCAGCCGGAGCAGCCGGACCGTCAGGGCCCGGGCGAGCCGGGCGATCAGCCAGGCGGCCGTGAGGAGCAGCAGCACAATGATGAGGCGTGGCGTGACCACGCTGACTTGTTCCCAGGTCAGCCGGACGGAGTCGAGCAGGAGGTCCACGAATTCCATGGTCAGGCTCCAGACACGGTGGGGTACCGAACGGCGTGAAGGTACCGGCTCGGGCAGCCGGCGCTACGTCTGAAAAGTAACTACCCACTCCCGGGACTCGCGCGCCGGGTCGGACGATACCATCTTGGCCGGATGGTTCCGACCCGTTTCGACGACCTCGCCGCCATGACCGAGGCCCTGGCCCTCGCCCGACGTGCCGCCACCCTGGGCGAGGTTCCGGTGGGGGCTCTGGTGCTGCGGTCGGGGCAGCTGCTGGGTGCGGCCCATAACCAGACGGTCCGCCGGCGCGATCCAACGGCCCACGCCGAGGTGCTGGCGATTCGGGAAGCGCTCGAAGCGGCCGGCACCGACCGGCTTGAGGAGGCCACGCTGGTTGTCACTCTGGAGCCGTGTACCCAGTGCGCTGGCGCCATCGTCCTGGCCAAGGTCGGTCGGGTCGTGTTCGGCGCCCGGGATCCGAAGGCCGGGATGGCCGGATCGGTGGAAGACCTGCTCCGACACCCCCGGCTGAATCACCGGGCGGAGGTGATCGGCGGGGTGATGGAGGAGGAATCTGCCGGGCTGCTCCGGGAGTTCTTCCGCGACCGGCGGTGAGCCCAGGGTCAATCGTGCTCGGTACGGCCCGGAGATCGTCCCTGAGGGGCGACACCCTGCCGGCATCCGGCGCAGCGCGGTTTGGCCAGCAGCCTTCGCCACCAGTGGCCCGAGCCGTGCAGATGCTGGTGGCAGAGAATCCGCTGGCACTCCCGGCAGACCCCGCCCCCATCGAGGGCGAAGTAGTCTCCGCACTCGTCGCAGGCGTAATACCCGGTTTTCAGGACCGGCATCGCGGCTGGCAGCTGGCAGGCATCGTGGTGGGAATCTAATGCCCCGAGCCCGATCCGCAGCGGGCGGCAGGCCCGGCGAGGAGTTGGCTAACACGCACGGGCCAGCTAGGTTACCTCGCCGTTGCGGCGGTGAGGACAGGTGTCCGAGTGGCTGAAGGAGCCGGTCTCGAAAACCGGTGTACCGGCAACGGTACCGTGGGTTCGAATCCCACCCTGTCCGCTGAATGTTTACCGGGTGAAACCCGTCCCGGCGGCGGCGCGTAGAGTTTCCATCCCGCCAACGCTCTCTCCAACAATGAGGACAAGCTGACATGACCCTCCGGGGACCGCACGTACTGGTGGCGCTTCTGGCGCTGACGATCGTCCCGGCCCTTGCGGGTCAGGGCTTTGGGACCACCGCTGCCGCGACCGGCCAGGAGCTGTTCCTCTCCGAGCCACTCAATCCATATGCCAAGGGCACCGTGTTCGTGTACCGGGCCTCGGGGAGCGGTTGGACCGAAACAGCGCAGCTGCAGGCGGCTGACGGTGCTCTGCTCGACCGGTTTGGGCGCACCCTGTCGGTGAGCGGCCGCCGGCTGCTGGTTGGTGCTACCTCGATCGACTCCTCACGGGGGGCGGCCTATGTGTTCGAACGGGATGAGGCCGGCGCCTGGAAGCAGACCGCGAAGCTGGTTGCCGCCGGCAGCACGGCCGGGGACTCGTTCGGCCGGTTGGTGCTGCTCCAGGGCAACCGGGCCTTTGTCGCATCGTGGGGCCGAAACGGTGGGCAGGGCGCGGTAACGATCTGGAGCAACACCAGCGGGCAGTGGACCGAAGAGGCCACCCTCGGCGCCTCCGACCCGGTGGCGAATGATTTCTTCGGCTCGGCGATGGCGGTCGATGGCGACCGACTCCTGGTCGGCGCCGCCCAGAAGGACACCTCCACCGGGGTGGCGTACCTGTTCGAGCGGAATGCCGCCGGGGCGTGGAATCAGGTGAGCCGGCTCCGGGGCCGCGGTCTCGCCACCCGCAGCGGATTTGGATCCGCGGTCTCACTGAAGGGGGACGCGGCCTACATCGGGGCGCCCGGCGCCGACCGGAATGCCGGCGCAGTCTTCGTCTTTTCGCGGAACCAGCCCACCGGAAGCTGGATGGAAACCAGCCGGTTGTCCTCGTTTGACGGGGCCCCTGGTGGGGGCTTCGGCAGCGTCCTGGAGTGGGCCGGGAATGACCTGTGGATCGGGGCACCGGGGGCGGACGGACGCCAGGGCCGGATCTACGTCCTGAACGCGGATGCCAGTGGCGCGTGGACCGGCACCAGCAAGCTGGCCATCGAGGGACTGTCGCGGGGCGACCAGTTCGGTGGGGCCTTCGCCATTGCCGGGGACCTGGCCACCATCGGACTGCCCGGGGCGGACCAGGGGATGGGCCTCGCGGCAGCGATCATTCGCGGGGCGGACGGCCGGTGGACCACCCGCGCGCGACTGATGCCTGCCAGCAAGGGTCTCGCCCCGATGGTGGGCGGCAAGCAGGACTGCGCCAACGGGAAGGTCCAGATCTTCGACTGCGAGAGCGTCGACATGATGTCGTTCCTGCCGGTGTCCTCAATCGGTGGCGGGCGGGGCATTGAAGTCAATGACATCTGGGGCTGGACCGACCCGACGACCGGGCGGGAGTACGCCCTGGTCGGGCGGACCGACGGGACGGCCTTCGTGGACGTCACCGACGCGCTGCGGCCCAGGTACCTGGGTCAGCTCCCCAAGACCGCCGCCTCGCCGGTCAGCGTCTGGCGGGACATCAAGGTCTACAAGGATCACGCCTATATCGTGGCGGACGGAGCCCTGGCGCACGGGATGCAGGTCTTTGACCTGACCCGGCTTCGGGATGCCAAGGGTGCCCCGCAGATCTTCACCGAGGATGTCCATTACGACAAGATCGCCTCGGCTCACAACATCGTGATCGATACGGCGACCGGGTACGCCTTCGCGGTCGGTGCGAACGGCGGGGGCGATACCTGTGGGGGCGGCCTCCACATGATCGATATCCGCGAGCCAGGGAAGCCGACCTTTGCCGGTTGCTTTGCCGACCCGGCCACCGGTCGGGCCAGCACCGGCTACACCCACGACGCGCAGTGTGTGCTCTACCACGGCCCCGACCAGGACTATCAGGGTCGGGCGATCTGTCTCCAGGCCGCCGAGACGGCCGTGGGCATCTCCGACGTGACCGACAAGCAGAACCCGAAGGCCATCAGCCGGGTCGCCTATCCGAACACTTCCTACACTCACCAGGGGTGGCTCACCGAGGACCAGCGCTACTTCCTGGTCGATGACGAGGGCGACGAGATCGCCGGCCTTGTTCCCGGGACCAGGACTCTGATCTTCGACCTGACCGACCTGGACGATCCGGTGCTGGCGAGTGAGTACATCTCCTCGAACCGGGCCAGCGACCACAACCTGTACATCAAGGGCAACCTGATGTTCCAATCCAACTACGTCAGCGGACTGCGGGTCTTCGACGTGAGTGATCCGAAGAATCCCCGCCCGATCGGTTTCTTCGACACGGTCCCGGTCGGGGAGGATGCCCCGGGCTTTGACGGTTCGTGGAGCAACTACCCCTTCTTCAAGAGTGGGACCCTGGTGGTGACCAGTGGCCGGGAAGGCCTGTTCATGCTCCGGAACAGCGATCGGAATCTGGTACCGTGACCGGGACCATGCTGCTGTGGTTGGCTCAGAACCTTGCGCCCGGTGACTGCATCATCACCGGGCTGTGCGGCAGCAATCCGCCACTGTCAGGGCCACCATCGGGCCTGATGTTCGTCGCGGTCGGGTTGGTGCTGGGTGGGGCGCTCGGGCTCCGATACCGCCGTCGATTCTAACATCCCGCCGCACTTCTGAAACGGCCGGGGCTCTCATGGAGCACCGGCCGTCTTGCAGGGCCCCGCGTACCCGATCGACGGGCCGGGCACCTGGCCGAAGATTTGACAGGCCCCGGGGCATCGTGGTACTACATTCACCGGCCCGCGAAGGTCCCTGGCTGATCCGGGGTCCTTCGTTCCGTTTTCTGGCAAAGGAGTCGCATGGGGAAGCTGGTCATCGTCGAATCTCCCACCAAGGCCCGGACGATCCGGGACTTCCTGCCGCGGGGCTACCAGGTCACCGCATCGATGGGCCACATCCGGGATCTGCCGGACAGTGCCGCTGATATCCCGGCCAAGTACAAGAAGGAAGAGTGGGCACGGCTCGGGGTCAACGTCGATCGGGATTTCGAGCCGCTCTACGTCATCTCCTCTGACAAGAAGAAGGTGGTCCGCGAACTGAAGGAGGCCCTGGCCGATGCCGACGAGTTGATTCTGGCCACCGACGAAGACCGCGAGGGCGAGAGCATCTCCTGGCATCTCACCGAAGTTCTGGCCCCCCGGGTGCCGGTCCGCCGGATGGTGTTTCACGAGATCACCCGCGAAGCGATCCTGGAGGCGCTGGCGAATGCCCGCGCGGTGGATGAGCGGCTGGTCCGGGCCCAGGAGACTCGCAGGATTCTCGACCGGCTGGTGGGTTATACTCTGTCGCCCCTCCTGTGGAAGAAGGTGGCGTGGGGATTGAGCGCTGGCCGGGTCCAGTCCGCGGCGGTCCGGCTGCTGGTGGTACGGGAACGGGAGCGCCGGGCGTTTCACGCGGGGAGCTACTGGGACCTCAAGGCCACGCTGGAGCACCAGCGGCAGTCCTTCGAGGCTCAGCTGGTGTCCCTCGCCGGGCGGCGGCTGGCGACCGGGAAGGACTTTGACGAGGACACCGGGCGGATCGCCGAAGGAAAGGACGTCCTCCTCCTTGGCGAAGCTGCGGCGCGGGCGCTGGAGCAGCGACTCCACGGCCGACCGTGGGCGGTCACCAGCCGCGAAGAGAAGCCCTTCGTGCGGCGCCCCTGGCCTCCGTTCACCACCTCCACCCTCCAGCAGGAATCCAACCGGAAGCTCCGGCTCAGTGCCCGGGAGACCATGCGGACCGCTCAGGGCCTCTACGAACGCGGTTTCATCACCTATATGAGGACCGATTCGGTCCACCTGTCCAGGCAGGCGATCCAGGCGGCGCGGGACTGCGTGACCACTCGCTACGGCAAGGAATACCTGCCGGCCAAGCCCCGGATTTACGTCACCAAGAACGCGGCGGCTCAGGAGGCCCACGAGGCGATCCGGCCGGCGGGTTCCAGTTTCCGGGCCCCGGACCAGACCGGGCTGCGGGGGATCGAACGGGCGCTGTACGAGCTGATCTGGATGCGGACCGTCGCCTGTCAGATGGCCGATGCCCGACAGACCGGCATCAGCCTCACCCTGGAAGTGGATGAGGCGGTCTTCCGGGCCTCCGGCAAGCGGATCGATTTCGCCGGCTTTCTTCGGGCCTATGTGGAGGGGAGCGATGATCCCGACGCGGCGCTGGAGGACAAGGAGGTCCCGCTTCCACCGCTCGACGTGGGGGACCACCCGGTCTGCACCGCCCTGGAGGCGATCGGCCATGTGACCCAGCCGCCGGCCCGGTTTACCGAGGCCACCCTGGTCAAGGAACTGGAGAACGACGGGGTCGGCCGCCCCAGCACCTACGCCAGCATCATCGGCACCATCCAGGAACGGAACTACGCCAACAAGCAGGGACAGGCGCTGGTCCCGACTTTCACCGCGTTCGCGGTGACCGGGTTGCTGGAGGCGCACTTTCCTCACCTGGTGGATATTGGCTTCACCGCCCAGATGGAACAGACCCTGGACGAGATCTCCGAGGGTCATGCCGAGTGGCTGCCCTACCTCCAGCAGTTCTATCTCGGGGCGGACGGGCTGCGCCAGCAGGTCGAGGACAAGGCCGATGGGATCGACGCGATGGAGGCCCGGACCGTGCTGCTCGAGGGGCTGAGCGCCAAGATCCGGATCGGGCGATACGGTCCCTACGTGGAAGTTCCCCACGAGGGCGAGCCGCTGCGGGCCACGCTGCCGCGCGACGTCCCGCCGGCGGATCTGACCGATGCCCAGGTCGAGGTGCTGCTGCGTCAGAAGCGGGAGGGCCCGACCGAACTGGTGCGTGATCCGGCGACCAATCAGCCGATTTTCGTGCTGGTGGGGCAGTATGGACCGTATGTGCAACTGGGGGAGGCCACCGACGAGAACCCCAAGCCGAAGCGGAAGTCGCTCCCCAAGGGCTCGACCCCCGACAACGTAACGGCGGAATTGGCGATCGGGTTGCTGAGCCTCCCACGATTGCTCGGGAGCCACCCAGTCTCCGGGGGCCGCGTCCTGGCCGACCTGGGACGGTTCGGTCCCTACGTGGTTCACGATCAGGGCAAGGAGGGGAAGGACTACCGTTCCATCAAGGGCGATGACAACGTGCTGACGATCTCGCTCGCTCGCGCCCTGGAATTGCTCTCTCAGCCCAAGGCCACCCGCGGTCGCCGGGGAGCGGCCACTCCGCTCAGGCAGCTGGGCGCCCACCCGGACGACCAGGAACCCGTGGGTCTCTACGATGGCCGGTACGGGCCGTACGTGAAGCACGGCGAAGTCAGTGCCTCGATACCAAAGGACTCTGATCCCGCGACCGTGACCCTCCCGATGGCGGTGGAACTCATCGCGGCGAAGCGCGCGATGGGTGGGGGTCGCACCACCAAGCGGCGAGCCGCGCCCAAGGCCCGGGCCCCGAAGGTGAGAGCACCCCAGGCCTCCAAGGCGAAAGCACCCAAGGCCGCCAAGGCGAAAGCATCGAAGGCCGCCAAGGCGAAAGCATCGAAGGCCGCCAAGGCGAAGGCCCCCGAGGTGAAGACGGCAGTCAAGAAGCCCAAGGCCACCGGCACCAAGGGCACTACCTCCAGGCGCAAGTCGGCCAAGAGGGCCGCCGCACCACGCAAGACGTCAGACTGATTTGTGGAACCCCGATAGCAGGAGTTGCCATGTCGTTCCGCAGCCGTTCTTCCCTCCTTCTCACCTTGCTGGTCTCCCCAGGGCTGGCGCTGGCCCAGGCCCAGGCACCCGTCGTCGCCCGGGTGGCCGTGGAGCCCGGCACCACCTCGATCTGGCGCCTGGCCGATGCGACCCTGCTCGGCGAGGTGCCGGGCAGCCGGCGGATCGCGAGCGGGGTGGTGGTCAGGCGGATTCCCGGTACGCCTTTGTGACGCTGGAGGGGGTGGGTAGCGAGCCCGGCACGGTGGACGTCATCGACCTGGCGGGCCTGGAGCGGGTGGCCAGTCTGGAGATGGGGAAGCAGGCCGGTGGGATCGCCATGCTGCCCTAGGCCGCAGCTTCGTCCGCAGTTCAACCCACGAGTAAGGAGGCCCGCCCGCCCTTGAACGGCAGAACGGGCACCAGCGGACAGGGTGGGATTCGAACCCACGATACGCTTGCACGTATACACGCTTTCCAGGCGTGCCTCTTCAACCGCTCGAGCACCTGTCCGGGGGCGGGAATTCTAACCAGAGGGCCCCGCGGTGTGAACCATTGAGCCCCACCAGACGTTATCCTGAGGAACCCCTTTCCCTCGAGCGCCCGTGCTGATCCGATCCCCGGCCGACATCGCACCGTCAGAAATCACCCCCGAGCGCCTCTATCTGGACCGGAGGAGCTGGATCCGGCGCCTGGGGCTCGGGGTGGCCGCCGCCGCCTTTCCTCGGCCCCTCCTGGCCGCCCAAGACGACCCCAATTCCTGGGAGGAGGTCACCGGCTACAACAACTTCTACGAGTTCGGCACCGGCAAGGACGATCCGGCCCGCCATGCCGGCTCCCTCCGCACCAGGCCCTGGACGGTCAAGGTGGAAGGGGAGGTGGCACGCCCGGGCAGCTACGACCTGGAAGCGCTCTTCAAGGGGATTGCCCAGGAGGAGCGGATCTACCGGTTCCGCTGTGTCGAGGCCTGGTCGATGGTGGTGCCCTGGAACGGATATCCCCTGGGGCAGGTCATCAAGCGCCTGGAGCCGACTTCCCGAGCCAGGTTCGTGGAGTTCACCACCCTGTTCGACCCACAGCAGATGCCCGGGCAGCGCTCCAACGTGCTCGACTGGCCCTACGTCGAAGGGCTCCGGATGGATGAAGCGATGCACCCCCTGACCCTGCTGGTGACCGGAGTGTACGGCCGCCCGGTCCCCAACCAGAATGGCGCTCCGGTCCGGCTCATCGTGCCCTGGAAGTACGGGTTCAAGGGAGGCAAGAGTATCGTCCGGATCCGGCTGCTGGAGCAGATGCCGCGGACCGCCTGGAATCTGGCGGCGCCCCGGGAGTACGGGTTCTACGCCAACGTCAATCCGGCGGTCGATCATCCGCGCTGGAGCCAGGCCACCGAGCGTCGGCTCGGGAAGCTGCTCCGCCAGAAGACCTTGCCGTTCAACGGCTATGCGGACCAGGTGGCGGGGCTCTATCGCGGCATGGATCTCCGGGCCAACTACTGACCCCGAGTGACCGAAGCACAAGTCGTACGGCGCCTGCTCAAGCCAGCTCTCTGGCTGGCCGGCCTGGCTCCGATCTCCTGGCTGGTGTGGACCGGATTCCACGGCGGCTTGTCGGCCGATCCGGTCAAGTACATCACCCACTTCACTGGCCGGACCACCCTCATCATTGTGATGCTGACCCTGTCGGTGACCCCGATCCGGAACCTCTCCGGCCGGCAGGGACTGGGGCGGGTCCGCCGCCTGGTCGGGCTGTTTGCCTTCTTCTACGCGGTGGTCCACCTGCTGATCTACTTCGTGTTCGATCGGGGCCTGGTCCTGGCCGAATTGGGCGAAGACATCGCCAAGCGCCCCTACATCACGGTCGGCTTCGCCGCCTGGACAATGCTGCTCGCGCTCGCAGTGACGTCACCCGTGGCCATGGTTCGGTGGCTGGGCGGCAAGCGGTGGCAGCGACTTCACCGGCTGATCTACTTCGTGGTGCCGCTCGGCCTGCTCCATTTTGCCTGGGCGCAGAAGAAGGATCTGAGCCCGCTCTGGCCCTATCTGGTGGCGGTCGGAGGGCTGGCGGCACTGCGGCTCCTCGCCAGCCACCGGTCTCGCCGGCCGCCGGTGGGTGCCCCCCGCGTGCCACCAGAGCGGTAACCTTCGGCTTGCCGGAGCAGGGAGGTTGGCTTAGTTTCTCGCTCCGTGCCCAGCCGGACGCCACTTCTCGACGCATCCGCCATCGCTCAGATCCTGGAGCGCATGGCCGGAGAGATCGTCGATCTGACCGGAGGGGATGGCGACCTCCTGCTGGTGGGGATTCAGCGCCGCGGGGTTGAGCTGGCCGAACGCCTGGCGGCGCTGATCGAATCCCGGACTGGACGCCCGGTCCACCGTGGTAAACTCGACATCACACTCTATCGCGACGATCTGCAGGCCATCGGGCCCCGCCCGGTGGTGGGGGAGACCGTCCTGCCGCCGACCCTCGACGGCCGGATGATCGTGATTGTCGACGACGTGTTGTACACCGGTCGGACGATCCGGGCCGCGCTCGATGAGTTCGCTGATTTCGGACGCCCCCGGCGGATTCTGCTCGCGGTGCTGGTGGACCGGGGCGGCCGGGAACTCCCGATCCAGGCGGATGTCACCGGGCTCCGGGCCGCCATTGCCCCCGGGGACCGGGTGGACGTCTCGGTCACGGAACTCGATGGCCGTGACGGGGTTGAGGTATTCGCTGGGGGGACCGAGACGTGACGCCGGCGCTGGGGAAGGACCTGATCGGGCTGGAGCACCTCAGCCGGGCTCAGATCACCGCCATTCTGGATACCGCCGAGCCGTTCAAGGAAGTCAGCGAGCGGCCCATCAAGAAGGTGCCGGCACTGCGCGGGAAGACCATCGTCAATCTCTTCTTCGAGGCGTCCACCCGGACCCGGATCTCGTTCGAGTTTGCCGAGAAGCGGCTTTCGGCCGACACCGTGAACGTCGCGGCCAGCGGCTCGTCGGTGAGCAAGGGTGAGACGCTGGTGGATACCGCCCGCAACCTCGAGGCGATGCGGATCGATATGGTGGTGATCCGCCACCAGTCGTCCGGCGCCGCCAAGTTCCTCGCCGACCGGATCCGATCCAATGTGGTGAACGCAGGAGACGGGAAGCACGAGCACCCGACCCAGGGGCTGCTCGATCTGCTGACGCTCCGGGACCGGTTCGGCCGGATCGAGGGTCTCAAGGTCGCCATCTGCGGGGATGTGCTCCACAGCCGGGTCGCCCGGAGCAACATCTGGGGGCTGCTCCATCTGGGCGCGGAGGTCGGCGTCTGCGGCCCACCCAGCCTGCTGCCCCGCAACATTGCCGAGTTGGGTGTGACCGTGCTGCCCCGGATCGAAGATGCCATTCAGTGGGCCGACGCGCTGAACGTGCTCCGGCTCCAGCTGGAGCGGATGGAGGCCGGGTTCATTCCTTCCCTGCGGGAGTACAACCGGGTCTTCGGGGTCACCAGCGATCGACTGGCCCGGGCTCCCCGGGATATTGTGGTGCTGCATCCCGGCCCGATGAACCGGGGCGTCGAGATCGACAGCGATGTGGCGGACGGACCCCACAGCGTGATTCTCCCGCAGGTGACCAACGGGGTAGCCGTTCGGATGGCGGTGCTGTACCTCCTGGCCGGAGGGTCCCCCGACTGGACGGCCCCGGCACCGGGGAATGAGGACCGATGAGACCGATGCTGATTCAGGGCGGCCGGGTGATTGATCCCTCGCGCCGGACCGACGGCGTGGCGGACGTCTACCTGGCGGATGGCCGGATCGAGTCGGTCGGGAGGAACATCCCGGTCGGTCCCGACGTCGAGGTGGTGGATGCGAGGGGCAAAGTGGTCGGTCCCGGGCTCATCGACATCCATGTCCACTTGCGGGAGCCGGGACAGGAGGACCTGGAGACCATTGCCAGCGGGGCCATGGCGGCCGCCGCCGGCGGGTTTACCGGGATCTGTGCCATGCCCAATACCGACCCGGTCACCGACAACCAGGCTGCCGTCGGGTTCATCGTGCGGCAGGCGATCCGGGCGGCCAAGGCCCGGGTCTACCCGATCGGCGCGATCACCCTGGGCCAGCAGGGCCACCAGCTGGCCGAATTCGGCGAGATGGTGGGGGCGGGAGCGGTGGCCGTGAGCGACGATGGACATCCGGTCATCTCGAGCCACATGATGCGGACCGCCCTGGAGTACGCCCGGGTGTTCGGAATTCCGGTGGCCGACCACTGCGAGGACCCCACTCTGTCGGCCGGGGGGTCGATGCACGAGGGGATCGTGTCGACCCGGCTGGGACTCAAGGGCATTCCTGCCGCAGCCGAGGAGATCATGGTGGCGCGGGATATCCTGCTGGCCGAGCTGACCGGCGGGCATATCCACCTGTGCCACATGAGCACCCGCGGTTCGGTCGAGATCATCCGCCGGGCCAAGGACCGGGGGATCAAGGTGACGGCGGAGGCGTGTCCTCATCATTTCACCCTGACCCATGAGCGGGTGAGGGACTACGATACCAACGCCAAGATGAACCCCCCGCTTCGGGAGGCGGAGGATGTGGAAGCGATCCGCCAGGCGCTCAAGGACGGCACCATCGACTGCATCGCCACCGACCACGCTCCGCACCACTACGACGCCAAGGAGCGGGCCTTCGAGGAAGCCCCCAACGGGATCACGGGGTTGGAGACGGCGCTCGGGCTCGGGATTCGGGAACTTGTTCTCCCCGGATCTCTCACCCTCCCCGAGTTGCTCGAGCGGATGAGCACCGTGCCGGCCAGACTGTTTCATCTGCCGGGGGGCACCCTCGCAGTGGGGGCGCCCGCCGACCTGGTGGTGTTCGACCCCGAGGCGTTCTGGAGCGTCGACCCGGCCCGCTCGTTCTCCAAGAGTCGCAACACCCCGTTCGGCGGGGAGTCACTTCCGGGGGTGGTGGCCCTGACCCTGGTCGACGGCCGGATCGCCTTCCGGCGGCAGGTGTAAGTGCTGCCCCTGTGGCGCCGCCGCCACTGTCGGGGAAGTTGACGCCCAACTCGGGAACATGTTTCGAAATTCGGAGCATTCGTTAGATTAGCTGATAGCCTCCGGGGGACAGATTCCGATGACCGACGAAGTATCCAACGGCACCAGCGAGATCGAAGCGCTGCTGGCGGATCGCCAGCGCCTTCAGAATTGGCTCGCCAAACTCGACGCTGCCAAGGCACCCGCTGCGGTGCGGACCCGGGTGCAGGCCGACTACGAGGGTCGACTGGCCGAGGTCGTGGTCAGGCTTCGCGGCTTCTCCGAAGCCCTGGCGGGCTCGCTGGCTGAGCAGCGTTCCCGACTTAACGATGTCCACGCAGTCAAGACCGAGGCCGAGGAAGAACGGGCCGAGGCTTCCCTGCGTCACACGGTCGGCGAGTACAGCGACGCCGAGTGGCAGGAGTACGAGGCGGCGTCGACCACCCAACTCGAGGGCCTGCAAGCGGACATCGATGCCCTGGTGGATGAGATCAGCCGACTGGAGGAGGTCCTGGCCCAGGTGAGCCCGGAGCCCGAGCCGGTGGCGGCCCCGGCCGCCGCGGCATCGACCGCCCCTGTCCTGACGGTCGCGGTCGATGCGCCTGAGGCGCTGGACGTCGAGGTCATCGAGCCCGGGGACCTTCAACTGGAATCCCGCCAAGGTGACGTGGAAGCCGACTTGCCGACCAGCCCGCCCCGGGACCAGGCCGGGGATCTGGCGCTGGTCGATGAGGCCGCCGAGCGCCCCCGGCCGCCGGAGGCTCCTCGGTTCATCCCCAAGGCGAGCGAAGCCATCCGGCGCGAGCGGCCGACCCGGACCCTCCGGTTTCCCAAGGCGGCTCCCGCCCCGGAGACGGCGGCGCCCAATGTCGATGAGATGACCTTCCTGAAGTCGGTGGCGCTGGAAAGTCCCGAGGCCCCCGAAACCCGTCCGGCCCGGGGAGCCAATGCCAAGACCCTCAAATGCGTGGAGTGCGGCTCGATGAACCGGCCGACTGAGTGGTACTGCGAGCGGTGCGGGGCAGAGCTGGCCGCCCTGTGAGTGGGGCCGGGTTCCAGGTGCCGCAACAGGAAAGGGGCCTCCCAAATGGGAGGCCCCGTCTGCTTCAAGGCCGGTCCGGCGAAATCAGGCCGTGGCGGCCTTGGCCCGCTTGGCCAGCCGACTCTTGAGCCGGGCGGCGGTGTTGGGGTGGATCAGGCCCTTCCGCCCGGCCCGATCGAGCGACTGCTCGGCAAGCTTGATGGCGGCAGGGAGCTGTTCCGGGCCGGCCGCGCGCGCGTGCTTGACGACGGTCCGGAGCTTGGACCGCTGCTGGCGATTGGTCGCGGTGCGGGTCTTGGTCTGACGCTGGTGCTTCTTGGCGGCCTTGGTACGCGGCACGGCAGTCCTCGGGGTTCGGTTCATGTGGCGCCGGCCCGGTCAGGGCGCCAGACGCAGAACGGGAAAAGCTAAGGGCCGGGAGGGGCAAATGCAAGTGGGATATGGGTTTTGACATGCCATGGGCGGACCCTTACCTTCCCCGCCTCACCCCAGCCTGTATCCATGAGCGACCTGACTAAGACGCGGCCGCCCACCCGGCCAGTCCTTGACGGACCCCGCGGCCCGGGCCGCCCCAGAGCATGACAGCGATTCCCGCCCCCGTCCCGGTCCTCGGCTTGCCCGGGGAGACCGGCTTTGTCGTTGAGCTGGATGGCTTCAACGGCCCGCTCGATCTGTTGCTCCACTTGCTGCGAGAACAGCAGATCGACATCAGTGACATTCCGATTGCCAGGATTGCCGATCAGTTTCTCGCCGTGGTTCACCAGCTGGGCCTGAATCAGGCGGCGGACTACCTCGAGATGGCCAGCCGGCTGCTTCGGCTCAAGATCCAGATGCTGCTTCCTCGACCGGGATCCGAGGAGGGCTGGGAAGACCCCCGCGCGGAGCTGGTTCGCCGACTCCTGGAATACCAGCAGATCAAGGAAGTCGCCCTCTGGATCGGCCGGTCGGTTGACCGGCGCGCCCTCAAGTTCTCCCGTGGGTTCCTGCCGCCGCCACCAGACCTTCCCCCGTTGCCGCTGCAACTCGACCTGCTGGAATTGCTGGCGGCGGTGGAACAGGTCATTTCGGAGATTCTCCATCCGGTGCTGCACAGCGTGGTGGCCCGACCGCTGGATGTCGAGGGAGCTACCCTCCGGCTCGAGACCTTGTTGCTGGTCCGGGATCGCCTGACTTGGGCCGAAGCGATCGGGCCCAATCCGACCATCGTTGACGTCCTGTCCACGCTGATTGCCCTGCTCGAGCTTGCCCGCCAGGGCCGGCTCCGGGTGTCCCAACCCGCTCCCTTTCACCCGCCGGTGATTGCCCGTGAATCCGCTTTCGCAACTGATTGAGGCCGCCCTCTTCGCCTCGGCCCGGCCGCTCACGCTCGAGGAATTGAGTGTGCTTGACCCCGACAGCAATCTCGCCGAGGTGCGCGCGGCGCTGGAGGGCCTGCGAGATCACTACGATTTTGACGGCCACGGGGTCGAGGTGGCCGAACTGGCGGGCGGTTGGCAGGTCGTGACCCGATCCGGGCTGGCGGAGACGCTGGAACGCGCCCGGGTGGTGCAGCGGTCCCCACGCCTGACCGCCGCCATGCTGGAGACGCTGGCGACCATCGCCTACCGGCAGCCGGTCGGCCGGGCGGAGATTGAGGAGATTCGTGGGGTCCAGGCCAGCGGGGTGCTCCGATCGCTGCAGGAGCGGAATCTGATCGAGGTGGTGGGCCGGAGCGAAGCACTGGGCCGGCCGCTGCTCTACGGCACGACGGCCCTTTTTCTCGAGCTGCTTGGCCTGGCGGACCTCAGCAACCTGCCAAAGGCGGAGGAGTTCAGTATCGCGCTCACGCCTCCGGTGCCTGAAGTGGCTCCCGACCAGGATGCCGCGCTGTACGTGGAAGCAGAGTCATGACGGAAATGCGGGTGCAACGGGCGCTGGCACGGGCTGGCGTGGCCTCACGGCGCGCCTCGGAGGAACTGATCCGGGCGGGCAAGGTGCGGGTCGACGGCCGGGTGGTGACGATCGGGGCGAAGCTGGACCCGTCCCGCCAGAAGCTCACGGTCAGTGGGCGAGTGGTCAAACTCAAGGACCGACGCTGGCTCGCCTTCCACAAGCCACTCGGGGTGGTCACCACGGCCAGCGACGAGGAAGGTCGCCGGACCGTCTTCGATCTGATTCAAGACCCGGCCGGGCTGGCGTACGTAGGGCGGTTGGACGTGATGACCACCGGCCTTCTGCTGCTGACCACCGATGGCGATGCGGTCTTCCGGCTGACCCACCCCCGGTATCGGGTGCCGCGCCGGTACACGGCGCTGGTCCATGGCCGACCCACCGCTGAGGTGGAGCAGGCCGTTCTCGGAAAGGTTCTGGTCGATGGTCGCCCGGTGCAGCCGACCCAGGTCCGGGTCCGGGGCGGGCATGGGGGACGGAGCATCGTGGACCTCACGCTGACCGAGGGACGTCACCATATCGTTCGGAAGTGGTGCCAGGCCATGGGCCTGAAGGTGGAGCGGCTGGCCCGGATGTCCTATGGTCCTATCCGGCTCGGTGACCTGGCGCCAGGGGCTTCGCGCCCGCTGCTCCCGGAGGAGCTCACCGCCCTCTACAAGGCGATCAAGCTCGACCCCGAGGGGGGGGAATGACCACCGCCAAGGTCCCGACCGCCAGCGGTGAGGAAGCCATCCGGATGATCCGGGAGGCGGTGGCCGAAGTCGGCCGCCGGGTGGTCGGGCAGGAGCTCATGGTCGAGCGGCTGGTCATCGGGCTGCTGACCGGAGGGCATATCCTCCTCGAGGGAGTGCCGGGGCTGGCCAAGACGCTGGCGGTTCGCACTCTGGCGGAAATCATCCACGCCAGCTTCTCGCGGATTCAGTTTACCCCCGACCTGCTCCCCGCCGATGTCATCGGGACCATGGTCTTCGACATGAAGACCCAGGAATTCGGGGTCAAGAAGGGCCCGATCTTCGCCAACATCGTCCTGGCCGATGAGATCAATCGCGCTCCGGCCAAAGTCCAATCCGCGCTGCTCGAGGCGATGCAGGAACGCCAGGTCTCGATCAGCGGCACCAGTTACCCCCTCCCTTCGCCGTTTCTGGTGCTGGCCACCCAGAACCCGATCGAGAGCGAAGGGACCTATCCCCTGCCGGAGGCGCAGCTCGATCGATTCCTCCTCAAGGTCCGAGTCGACTATCCCAGCCGGCAGGAGGAGAAGGACATTCTGGTCCGGATGAGCGGCGGGGAACCGATTCCGGTCGTCGCTCGGCTGACGCCGGCCGCGATTCTGCACGCCCGCCAGGAGGCCAGGGGCGTCCATCTCGATCCCCGACTGGTGGACTACATCGTCGACCTGGTGCGGGGAACCCGGACTCCGGCGGCCGTCGGGCTGGCTGATCTCGCTCCGCTGGTGGCGTACGGGGCCTCGCCCCGCGCCTCCATTGCCCTGGCCCAAGCGTCTCGGGCCCTGGCCTTTCTTCGAGGGCGCGCCTTCGTTATCCCCGAGGACATCCAGGCCATTGCACCGGACGTGATGCGCCACCGAATCGTGCTGACCTTCGAAGCCGAGGCCGAGGACGTCACCACCGATCACATCATCGCCAAGGTGGTAGCCGCGGTCCGGACGCCCTGACGGGCACCAGCCGCCATGCCCCCGATCCCTCCGGAGATTCTGCGGCAGGTCCGTCGCCTGGCCCTGAAGACCCGGGGCCTGGTCGATACGCTGCTGGCCGGCGAGTACCGCTCGGTCTTCCGGGGACAGGGGATGGAGTTCGCCGAGGTCCGGGCCTACGCCGATGGGGATGACTACCGCGCCATCGACTGGAACGTCTCGGCCCGACTGGGCGAGCCGTACATCAAGACCTTCACCGAAGAACGGGAAGTCACGTTCTTCCTGGTGGTGGATCGCTCCGCTTCGACCGCAGTCGGTGACCCGGTTGCCAAGGGAGATCGAGAGATCGAGGTCGCCGCCGTGCTGGCCCTGGCTGCGTCCCGGGAGAACGACCGGGTCGGCGCTCTGGTCTTTTCCGACCGCATTGAACACGTGGTGCCTCCGGCCAAGGGTCGGCGCCACGCACTCCGGGTGATCCGGGACCTGTTGGCGTTTCGGCCTTCGGGGCAGGGAACCGATCTGGTCGCGGCCCTCCATCACACGGCCCGTCTGCTCAAGCATCGGAGCGTGGTGATCATCCTCTCGGACTTCATTGCCCCGGAGTGGGACCAGGCGCTCCGCCAGTTGGCGACCCGACACGAAGTCTTCGCGATCACGGTGGATGATCCCCGCGACACGAAGCCGGTTGCCTCGGGGTGGCTGACTCTGGCGGATGCCGAGTCGGATCAGCGAGTGCTGGTGGACCTCGGCGATGAGAAGCGGCGGAGGAAGTGGACCGTCGCCGGGCAGCGCCGCCAGCGGGCCAGGGCGGATCGCATCCGGTCGGCCGGAGCCTACCATGTGCCAATCGCCACCACCGGAGACTATGCGATCCCGCTCCGGCGGGCCTTCGCTCGGCGGATCCACCGGAGAGGGAGATGACCCTCCTCCTGCTCCTCCTTCTGGCGCCGCGGCAGGCACCGCAAGGGCCCACGGTCGGGGACACCGTCTGGATTGAACGCTCCGTCCGACTCCCGGCCGGAGCCACGATCCGACCCCGCCCGATCGAGCCGTCCGCTCTGCTGGACCCGCTCGCCGCGCCGGTGGTGGTGCTTCGCGGGGATGAAATCGTGTTGCGGTACCCGCTGGTGTTCTGGCGTCCCGGGGCCCATCGGGTGGAACTGCCGGGACCGATCGTAGTTCGGCCGGACGGCTGGTCCGATACCCTGCCGGCGAGCGTGGCCCGGGTGGAGATCGGATCGGTCCTGCCGCCCGGTGAACTGGACTCGATCCCGCCGGAGCCGGCGGCGGCGCTGATCGAGCGGCTCGAGCGGAGTCCCCAGCCCTCCCTCTGGCTGGTCCTGGTGGCCGGGCTGGGGCTGCTGCCGCTCCATCGGTGGTGGAAACGCCGGGGGCCCCGCGTCCTGACTCCGCCCGGCGATCCTGGGGTACCCATGGTGCAACGGTTGGAGCGATGGCTTGCCGCCGGCGAGTCACGCGCGGTGCTCGACGAGTGGCGAGCCCGGATCCGGGCCCTTCCGGATTCGCCGGAACGGGTGGGGCTGCTGGCCCGGCTGGACGCGGCACGATATGGAGAGCGGGATCCGGAGGCGGTCGCCCGGTTGCAGCGGGAGGCGCTGGCGATGATCGGGAGCGACCGGTCATGACCCTGGCCCGTCCCTGGATGCTGCTGCTCCTGCTGGCGATCCCTCTCTGGCTGTGGTTCCGCCGCCGGCACCAGGTGGCGGTGGCGATCAGCGACGTGGCGATCCCTGGCCACGCGGCGACCACGTCCTGGTGGCCCAGGATTCCTCCCGCTCTTCGCGCCACGACCCTGGCGCTCTGGACCCTTGCCGCCGCCGGCCCCCAGTTCGGGACGGGGGAGATGCTGCTGCGCGGTGAGGGGATCGCGATCGTCCTGGCCATCGACGTGTCAAGCAGCATGCTGGCGGAGGATTTCGCCCCGTCCAATCGACTCGAGGTGGCCAAGCGTCAGGCGACCGCGTTTGTCAGGGGCCGCCAGGCCGATCGGATCGGACTGGTGACCTTCGCGGGCGAAGCGCTGACCCAGGTCCCGCTCACCCTCGACTATCGGATGCTGGAGCAGTCGATCGGCAACCTCCGGGTGGGAGGGCTCGAAGACGGAACGGCGATCGGGACCGGGCTGGCGACGGCCCTCAACCGGCTGCGCCGGATCCCCAATCGGTCCAAGGTGGTGCTCCTCCTCACCGATGGGGAGAACAACCGGGGGGCGGTCGATCCGCGGACCGCCGCCCGGGCCGCGCAGGCGCTTGGCGTTCGGGTCTATACCATCGGGGTCGGCACCCAGGGCGAGGCGCGCATTCCGACCGGCCGCGGACTCAGTGGACTCCGCTATGAGGTGGTTCCGGTCAGGATTGACGAGCCGCTCCTGACCGAGATCGCCGAGGGCACCGGCGGTCGCTACTTCCGGGCCACCGACGGGGAGGCGCTGAGCCGGATCTTCAGCCAGATCGATGCCCTGGAACGATCGGAGCAATCCCAGCGGATTCAGACCGATGCTGACCAGCAGACCCGTCCGTTTCTGCTCGCCGGCCTGGGTCTGCTGGCGCTGGAACTCCTGCTCGGGGCTACCCTGGTGGTCCGGGTCCCATGAGGTTCGAGTATCCGATCCTGCTGTGGGTCGCGCCGCTGGTGGCGCTGCTCCTGGGCGCCACGGCTCACTGGGCGCGCCACCGTCGGGTCGCGTTGGCGCGCTCCTGGTCCGCCGAGCTGGGGGCCCAGGCCGGCCGGGCAGGCCCGCTCGGGGTTACCGCCGTCGTGGTCGCCGGGCTGCTGGCGGCGCTGGGGGTGGCCGGCCCGCGCGGGGGTCGAGTGGACCGGCTGGCCGAGGAACGGGGTCTCAACGTGCTCCTGGCGATCGACATCAGCCGGTCGATGCTGGCGGAAGACGCCGAACCCCATCGCCTCGGGCGGGCCGTGTCGGAGGCGCGGCGTCTGGTGCAGGATCTTCCCGGGGACCGGATCGGGGTCATTGCCTTTGCCGGGCAGAGCTACGTCCTCACGCCGCTCACCCTCGATCACTCGGCCGCGGCGATGTACCTGGAGGCCATGGATCCGGACCTGGCCTCCGCGGGCGGGACCGAAATGGAAGGGATGCTCACCCAGGCAGAGCAGGTGCTCGGCCCGTCGCTGGAGGGCGGCGATCGGGTGCTGGTGATCTTCACGGATGGTGAGGCCCACGATTCGGTTGATGGCATCACGGCCGCGGCCCGACAACTCAGCCGTACCGGCGTCCGGGTGGTACTGGTCGCGGTCGGGAGCCAGACCCCGACTCGGATTCCCATCAGGGACATGACCGGTCGTCTGATCGACTACAAGCGGGACGATCAGGGCGCGGTGGTGGAGACGCGCCGCCGGGATGACCTGATCGCGGTCATGGCTGGGGCCCTCGATGCCACGGTGGTGCAGGCCGAGGTCTCCGACCAGGCGGGTGCGGTGCGAGACGTCCTGACCGCCCTCACCCGGCGGCCGATCCGGGAACGGAGGCTGGCGGACCTTAACCCGCTTGCCTGGCTCATGGCTCTTCTCGCGATGCTCGCGCTGCTGCTGCAATCGGTGGGACGTCGGACAGCGGCGTTGATCGGGATGGGGGGGCTCCTCCTCACCGGGTCGCCACCGGTGGATGCGCAGCGCCAGTCGGCCGGCGGTCGTCGCGCCGGTCAAGGACGAACGGCGGAGGCCGAGGCCGCCTTCCGGGCGCAGGCCGTCAACGGGACGGCGCCGGACACCGCATGGTACAATGCCGGTACCATCGCGCTGGCCGCAGGCCGATTGGCTGAGGCTGAGGAGGCGCTGGCTCAAGCCGCCGAGACGCTCGACCCCGAATTGCGGTTCAAGGCGCTCTACAACCTGGGGCTGGTCCACCTGGTTGCGGCTCGGCGTGACTCCACCGACCGGCCCGAGCGGGAGCAGAATGCCACCGAGCGGTTTCGGGAGGCGCTGCTGCTGAGCCCGGCCTCGCAAGAGGCCAAGTGGAACCTCGAGTTGGCGGCCCCCGACCCGGTCCCTCCGACGTCCGGAGGGCAGAACCAGTCACCCCAGCCGCCGCCGGATCCGTCCGAAGGGCAGGCCCCCACCCCGACGTCGGGTGAACTGTCGGAGGCCCAGGCGGACGCGATCCTGGCCTCGGTGGAGCGCGGGGAGTTGGCCACCCGGTCCCGGTTGACCCGACAGCAGCAGGTGCGGGCCCCGGCCGGGAAGAAGGACTGGTAGCCATGCTCCTGCTACTGGCGGTTCTGGCCGGAACCCAGGGGCTACAGGCCTCCGCCGAAGTGGATCGCGAACGACTGGCCGTGGGCGATGCCCTCACCTACACCGTGCGGGTGGTCCTGGCCGGCAACGCCCCGGTCCGGACCTTCTTGCCGACCTTCAACGGGTTCTTCGTGGTGGGCCGCGCGGAGCGGCGCGACTCGCTGCCGGCCCTCCCGGTCACCCTGGTCATGGAGTTCCAACTCCGGGCGGTGCAAGTCGGGCGCTGGATGATCGGTGGGGTCCGGGTCGAGCAGGGTGGACAGGTGGTGCTGTCCCCGGAGATGCTGGTCGAGGTGACGGCGCCCGGGGGCCGGGCGACGCCGGTGCTGTCCCCGCGGGTCAGCGCTGTCCTGGACCGGGCACGGTCTCCGGCCCGGGGTGACGTGGCGGTGAGTCTGCTGGCCTCCGGGGATTCCGTGGTGGTCGGTGAACAGCTCGATCTGATCACCGTGGCCTGGTTTCCCCGGCAGCTGCTGTCGCAGTTGCGACGGCCACCGGAGTTGCGTCCGCCGACCATCGCCGGCGTGTTCAACGCGGTACAGCCCTCGGTGGCGGGGATCGGTGCCAGCCGACTGGTGGATGGTGTCTGGTACGACCTCTACGTCGCCCACCAGGTGGTGTTCCCGCTGACGGCCGGGCGCATCGACGTTCCCCCGGCGGGCCTTGCCTTCGCCGTTCCCCAGGGCCGGCAGTACTTCAGCGAGGAGAAGTCCTATCGGCTCGAGAGCGGTCCGCTGACGATCGCGGTGGTGCCGCCTCCGGAGGGTGGCCTCCTGGGGGGGCCTTCGGGCGCCCGGCTTTCCCTGGGTTACGAACTGACACCGGACCCAGCCGTGGCCGGTGAACCGATCCTCGTGACCCTGGTCCTCAGTGGAGTCGGGAACATCGCCCTGTGGCCTCCCCCGGTGGTGGACTGGCCCGATGGGGCGCGAGGGTATCCGGACCGCCCCCAGGATCTGATCCGGCAGCCCGGCGGAGTCATTCAGGGGGAAAAGCGCTTTCGCTTCAGTGTGCTGGCCGATTCCGCCGGGAGTCTGGTCCTTCCGCGGGTCCGCTATCCCTACTACGACCTGGCGGCGCGCCGATGGGGCGAGGCGATCGCGGAGCCGATGGTGCTGCCGGTTCAGCCCGCGGATGCCTCGGGTGACCGGCGCGGGACGGTCTCGCTGATGACCACTGAGCCGGCCGCGTCGGCGGGACTTGGATTTCCGGGCGTGTTCTGGCCCGCGCTGCTCTTCCTGCTGCCGCCGGTGGGATACCTGCTCCTCGGGTTCCGTCGGCGCGCGGGCCGGCGGGCATCCCCCCGGGGCACCGCCGGGTCGGCGCACCACCGGCTCCGTCGGCTCGTCCATCGGCTGGTGCCCGAGGAGCATCGCTGGCGGCCGGACCGGATCGCCGAAACCCTCCGGGAGGCGGGAACCCCCGAAGACCTGAGCGGTCAGGCGGCCGACCTGTACCTCGATGATGCGACGGGCCGGTATCGGCCCGGGGGCGAATCGACCGAGGCCGAGATTGAGCGTCGAGCCCGCGACCTGCTGGGCCGGTGGCCCGCCCGGTTGCTTCCCCTGTTGCTGCTCGCGATGCTGTCCTCCCCGGCGGATGCCCAGTCCCAGCCGGTGCCGTCGCCCATGCCGGTCGCGGCCCCCAGCGCCCAGCGCTGGTACAACCTGGGGGCGGAGGCCTTCATGACGCGACGGGACGCCCAGGCGGCCGCGGCGTGGGTGCAGGCGCTTCGGCTGGCCCCACGGGATCCAGCGATTCGCGCGGCCTGGCGGATGATTGCCCTCCGAGCTCCCGATCTCGAGCGATGGGGACGGGCGGCCCCGGTCACCGCCACCGAGCTCCTCCTGCTCGGTCTCTTGGGCTGGGGGGCGGGATGGGTGTTGCTGGGCTTCGCGCGCCGCCGCCTGGCGGGCGTCGCGTTTGCCGGGGCTGTGGTCTTCTCGCTCGGGGCCTGGGGGGTGCGGCAGTGGTATCGTCAGCCCATCGCCGTGGTGACCCGCCAGGCCACTCTGCGGGTGGCCCCGTTCGGCCTCGCCGAAACGGCGGGACAGGTTGAGGAATTGGCCGTGGTCCGGGTGATCGGCTCCCGGGCGGGGTGGCGGATGATCCGGCTCCCCTCGGGCCTCGTGGGCTGGACCCCGGCCCAGACGCTGGCCGAAACCACCCGGTTAGATTCCGGCGCATGACTGCTTCCGCAGGTCCTCGCATCCGGCTCCTGGCCGATGCGGTTGCTGATCAGATCGCCGCCGGGGAGGTGGTGGAGCGCCCAGGCTCGGCGGTCAAGGAGCTGGTGGAGAATGCCATCGACGCCGGCGCGAGCCGGGTCCGGGTGGCGATCGAACAGGGCGGGAAGACCCTGATCGAAGTGAGCGACGACGGCAGCGGGATGGGGCGGGAGGACGCGGTGCTGGCCCTCGAGCGCCACGCCACCAGCAAGATCGCCGTGGCGGCTGACCTGATCGGGGTGCCCACGTTCGGTTTTCGCGGTGAGGCGCTCCCGGCGATGGCATCGGTGTCCCGCTTCCTGATGGTCACGTCGGATGGCGACGTCGGGACCTCGGTGGCGGTGGTCGGCGGTCGGGTCGAACAGGTAACCGATGGGGTGCGGCAGCGGGGGACCACGATCACGATTCGAGGGCTCTTCTTCAACACGCCTGCCCGCCGGAAATTCCTCCGCTCCGTCGGGAGTGAAACCCGCGCCGTGTGGGACATCATCGGAACCCTGGCGCTCGCCCATCCCGAAGTCGGGTTCGAGTTTCTGGCGGATCAGCAACTGCGGCTCGACGTCCCCCCGGGCCAGAGCCGCGCGGAACGGCTGGCCGCGGTCTGGGGACGCGACCTGACGGGCACCATGCTTCCCGTGGCGCACGCGGCCGGGGCCTTTGCCATCGAGGGGTTTGTCCAGCGTCCCGGCGATGCCCGGCCGACCGGGCGACGGGTCCAGTTGCTCGTCAACGGCCGCCCGTTCCGGGACGGGTTTCTGGTTCGGGCGATCGAGGCAGGTTACCGATCGGCGATCCACCCGGGCGACCGACCCTGCGCCTTTCTCGACATCCAGGTGGCTCCTTCCGAAGTGGACGTCAACGTGCACCCCGCCAAACTGGAAGTCCGGTTCCGGGATCGGATCGGACTGGAGCGAACCCTCGAAGAGGCGGTCCGGGCCACGCTCGGCGAGTTGATTGCTGCCGCGCCGCTCGGGTCGTGGCGCCCGATGCCGACCGGCGGCACCATCGGAGTGGAGGATCGGCCCGGCGAGCCGCCTCAGCTGGCGGCTGATCTCTTCGGCCACTTCGGTCCGGTCGAACCCCTGGTGGAATCCGCCCCGGCGCCGTTTGCCGCCCCCGTCTGGCAACTGTTCGACACCTACCTCGTCTTCGAGGCCCCCGAGGGCCTCGTCATGGTGGATCAGCACGCGGCTCATGAGCGCATCCTGTACGAGATGATCATGGCCCAGCTCAACGGGGTCGAGGCCTCGTCCCAGCGCCTGTTACTGCCGCTGACCTTCGAACTGACCGATGAAGAGCTGGACGTGGTCGAAGCGCATCGGGAAGTGCTGGAACGGATCGGGTTCGAGGTGGCTCCGTTCGGGGGCCGCACCGTGGTCCTCCACGCGGTCCCGGCCCCGCATCCCCGGTTCGATGCTGGCGCCTGCTTCCGGGACATGGTGTCCGATCTGGCCGGCGGCCGGTTTGCCGGATGGGCCAATCGCCTGGAACGGTTTGCCGCGACCTACGCCTGCCGGGCGGCGGTCAAGGGCGGCACCTCGCTCCACGAAGAGGAGATGCGGAGGCTGCTGGAGCGGCTTTTCCAGACGGCGCTTCCTCCGCACGACGTGCATGGCCGGGCCACGATCGTCCAGCTCCCCCGGGAAGAACTGGAGCGACGGTTTGGCCGGCGATAGGACCCTGATCATCGTTGGGCCCACCGCCGTCGGAAAGACCGCCGTGGCGCTGGCCCTGGCGGACCATCTGCCGATGGAGGTGGTCTCGGCCGATTCGCGCCAAGTGTATCGCCGGCTCGACATCGGGACCGCCACGCCCACCCGCCGGGAGCAGCGTCGGGTTCCTCATCATGGCCTCAACCTGATCGATCCGGGCCACCGGTACGGTGCGGGGCGATTTGCGGCCGACGCCACCGGATGGGTCGAGGAGATCCGGGGCCGTGGCGTCCAGCCGGTCATCGTCGGGGGGACCGGTCTCTACATCCGGGCGCTGGCGGACGGCCTGTTCCGGGAACCGCCCCTGAATCCCACCCGGCGAAAGCGGCTTGACGGGTGGCTCGCCAGTCTGCCGCCGGGCGATCTGGTCCGCTGGGCGGCCCGGCTCGACCCCGGGTTCACGGGTGGAGGTCGCCAGCGCGCCACCCGGGCGATCGAGGTCGCGTTCCTCACGGGAGCGCCTCTGAGCTACTGGCAGCGGGCCGCCCGGACCGCGGGAACCATCGAGCCATGGTATGTGTTGCTGAGGGTGCCGCGTCCCGTCCTGCATCGACGGATCCGGGTCCGGGCCGAGGAGATGATCCGCCGGGGCCTGGTCGAAGAGGTGGCCTCGGTGCTGACCGAGGGACACCCGGCCGGGGCGCCCGGATTGGATGGAGTCGGGATTCGGGAGGCGGTGGAATACCTTCATGGACGGCGGGATCGGGATACGGTGGCTGAGGCGATTACCATCAGCACCAGACGATACGCGAAGCGGCAGGAGACCTGGTTCCGCCACCAGCTCACCGGCCCGGTGCTGCTCCTCGATGCGACCCGGCCCCCCGATGAACTTGCCCAGGCCATCCTCACCGCCTGGCGAACCGCGGAGGCCATCGGACCTGGTCGTCGCCCTGTCTCTGGGAGTGCCCTGACGTCATGAAGATCGGAATCACCTGCTATCCGACCTACGGGGGCTCGGGCGCCGTGGCCACCGAACTCGGCCTGGCCCTGGCCGGCCGGGGGCACGAGGTGCACTTCATCACCTACGCCTATCCGTTCCGGCTCCGCGGGTATGCGGAACGGGTGTACTTCCACGAGGTGGAGACCAGCTTCGGTCACTACCCGCTGTTCGATCACTATCCCTACACCCTGGCGCTGGCGTCCAAGCAGCACGAGGTCGCCAAGGAGCAGGGACTCGACATCCTCCACGTCCACTACGCGATTCCCCACGCCACCACGGCCTATCTCGCCCGCGAGATGCTGAAGGACACCCGACAGCTCAAGGTGGTCACCACCCTCCACGGCACCGACATCACCCTGGTGGGTCAGGAGATCAGCTTCTACGGCATCACCCGGTTCTCGATCGAGCAGTCGGACGTGGTGACCACCGTCTCGCAGTATCTCAAGGACGAGACGATTCGGGCATTCGGAATTCAGAAGCCGATCCACGTCATTCCCAACTTCGTCTGCCAGGGCGAGTACCAGCCCGGGGCCTCCCACAAGCGCGAAGGCCTGGCGCCGGCCGGGCACCGCCTCATCACCCACGCTTCCAACTTTCGTGAGGTGAAGCGGGTCCGGGACGTCGTCCGGATCTTCTCCCGGATCCGGAAGGCGGTCCCGGCCACCCTGCTGATGATCGGGGACGGTCCGGAGCGCGGGGACGCCGAGCGAGAAGCTCGGGAACTTGGCGTGGAGGAGGACGTCCGGTTTGTGGGTCGGCTCGACACCGTGGCCGATCTCCTGCAGGCCACCGATCTCTTCCTGCTGCCGTCCCAGACCGAGTCGTTCGGGCTGGCCGCGCTGGAGGCCATGGCCTGCGGGGCACCGGTAGTGGCCAGCAGGGTTGGCGGGCTCCCGGAAGTGATCACCGATGGGGTGGACGGAATCCTGGAACCGCCGGGCTCGGTCGAGGCGATGGCCCGGCGCGCGATCGATCTGCTTCGGGATCCGGTCCGGTACGAGCGGATGGCGGCGGCCGCCGCGCTCCGCGCCCAGGACTTCGCCGCCGCGACGGTGGTGCCGATGTATGAGGAAGTCTACCGGCGGGCGCTCGGGTGAATCCCTCTCTCGGGGATGGCTTCCTCCTCGGCCTGATCCAGGGGCTGACGGAGTTCCTCCCGATCTCCTCCTCCGGCCACCTGGTGCTGGGGCAGGAGCTGCTGGGCTTCGAGCCCGCCGGCGTCCTGTTCGAGGTGGTGCTTCACGTCGCCACCCTCCTGTCCGTGGTAATCGCCTATCGTGAACGGTTGCTGGCGCTGCTTCGGGGTGCCCTGCGCCGTGAGGGGGAATCCTGGCGTTACCTCGGGCTGCTGCTGCTGGCCTCGCTGCCCGCCGCCGCGGTCGGGATCGGATTTCGATCGATTCTCGAGCGGGCCTTCGATTCCGGGGTCACCCTGGCCGCCGGGTTCCTCTTGACCGCCCTGGCGCTCTTCTCCACCCGGTGGGCCAAACCCGGTCCCAGCCCCGAGCGGATCACCCCGGGAGCCGCCCTGCTGATGGGGGCCGCCCAGGCGGTGGCCATCCTGCCTGCCGTGTCGCGCGCCGGAACGACGATCGTCGCCGGGCTCTGGTCCGGAATCGGACCGGCCGCTGCCGCCGAGTTCTCGTTTCTGATGTCGATCCTCGCCGTGGGCGGCTCCGGACTGTTGATGCTCACGGAGGTCCCTCCGGGCTTCGACCTGTGGAGCGCGGGGCTGGTGACGGCGTTCGTCACCGCACTGGTGTCGGGGATCTGGGCCATCCGGTTCCTGGTCCGCCTGCTCAGAGCCGGCCGGGTTCATCACTTTGCCTGGTACTGTGCGGTCCTTGCGGTGGTCAGCTTCGTCTGGATCGGGTTCGGCCGCGGGTGATCGAGTGGCATGATCAGCTGCCGTCCACCATGGACGAAGCTCACCGTCGGGCCCGGCAGGGCGCCCCCCACGGTACCGCGATTGCCGCGCGGGCCCAGCGGTCCGGCCGAGGCCGCCGGGGGCGCGCCTGGAGCAGCCCGGAAGGCGGGGTGTGGATGAGCGTGATCTGTCGCCCGGACGGAGTAGAGGGTCTCGAGTGCCTGAGCCTCCGCAGTGGACTGGCCGTGGCCCAGGGGCTTGAGAGGATGATGCCGGGGCTGGGACCGCTGACGGTCAAATGGCCCAACGATGTCCTGGTCGAGGGCCGCAAGCTTGCCGGCATCCTCTGTGAATCCCGATGGGATGGCCCCCGCCTGGGCTGGGTGGTGGTTGGCGTCGGGATCAACGTCAGCAATCCAATACCCGATCAGCTGTCCCACACCGCCACCCGCCTGGCGGATCGGGCCACCCCGATCCCGCTCGATCGACTGGCCGAGGTCGTCCGGGTGGGTGTGGCCTCGGCGGGTCGGTGGGCCAGCGTGCTGACCGAGGAGGAGATGGCCGAGTTTGCGCGCCGCGATATGCTGGCCGGCCGCGCGGTCACGGCCCCCATCGCGGGCTGGGCGGCCGGGATTACCCCGGCGGGCTCGCTCCGGATCCGGACCGAGACCGGGCTCACCAGGGAAATCACCGCCGGTGATGCCGTCGTCCTCGCCTGAATCCGCCCGCTCGTCGAGGCGAGTGCTCGGGTACCGGGTGTTGGGCGGTTCCTTCGATTATCTCCTGCACCTCCGACCCGCCGAGTGGCCAATCATGGCCGCTCACACCGGGTTGGGGATGATCCTGGCGGTGGGTTGGTCGGAGGTCGCCCAGACAGACCTCTCTCCGCTGCTGCTTGGCCTCACCCTCTGGGTGATCTGTCTCAATGGCGGCACCCTCGCGATCAATTCGGCCTTCGACCGGGATACCGAGGACGTGGCCTACCTCCGGGCTCCCCCCCCACCGCCTCGATATCTCTTTGTGTTTGGCCTGAGCCTGATGGCGGTGGGGCTTGCCGGCGCAATGCTGTTGCCGAGGGGCTACCTCGCGGCCTACGCGCTTTGCCTGGTTCTCTCGGTGCTGTATTCGGTGCCGCCGGTCCGGCTCAAGGGAGTGGCCGGCGCCGACTGGTTCATCAACCTGTGGGGTTTCGGGGCACTCACTCCGTACGCCGGGTGGGCGGCGACCGGGCGGCCGGTCACCCCGGCTGGTGTGGCCATCCTGGTCGGATTCGGTGCCCTGTTCGCGAGCTTCTATCCGCTGACCCAGCTCTACCAGATCGAGGCCGACCGGGCCCGTGGAGACCGCACCCTGGCCACGGTGCTGGGCGTGGAACGCAGCCTCGACCTGGCGCTCGGGTCCGGCCTCGTGGCCTTCGCGTTGTTCGGACTCGGTGGCATCCGCGCGGGATGGCTGGATCTGGCCGTTCCACTCCGGTGGGGCGGTCTCGTCGTCGCCGCGGCGGTCTGGCTGGGAGGGCTGTGGTGGTGGCGAATGGAGGGTACCCGGCTCTCGGCTCCAGCGCACCAGCGAAGGATGTATCTCGCCCTGGCCGCCTGGGCAGCGGTTGATCTGGCCATTCTCGCCGGCTTCGCCTAGGTTTCTGTCGCTCAATCCGATCCATATCACGGAGCCGATTTCATGGCCGCTGTTGCCCAGACCCAGCAGTCCTACGACCGGACCAACCTGCTTCGCGTCCTCCGCCATGCAGTGCAATTGGGCGTGCTGGAGGCGGTGCTGGTGTTCCTCTTCTCGATCGTCTCACGCTATCTCTCCGGCGGGGTGGAACTTGCCGCCCAGAGCCTGATCGTGCTGGTTGGTGTGGGCGCAGTGACCGTGCTGCCGGGGCTGTGGACCCGGGTCCGGACCATCGAGGGGATCGCGGGATCCGCCGGGATCGGTCTCGCGGCCGCAGTCGTCTTCCTCCTGATCGACGTCTCGGTACTGCAGCCCCTGGGGACGTACACCAATCGGTGGCTGGAGATCGGCGGGGGCAGCAACTGGTGGTATCACCCCGTCTGGTGGATGGTGGGCACCTTCCTCCCGTGGATGGGCAGCTACGCGCTGGCCAATCAGACCGCCAAGGGACCGGGCCCGAATCCGGTCGCCGTGCTGGGGATCGCGGTGGTGCTGGCGGTGATCCTCGGTGGCCTGGCCGCAATGCTCAGTCTTCCCGGGGCCTCGTTCGGGCTCGGTACCATTTCGGTGGCCTTCCTCCCGGCGCTCGCCCTGACAGTCATGATCACCGGCTTGGGGGAATCCCGACAGTAGCGCCGTGGCAATCCCTCGTCTTCTGTCCCGTCTCGTTGGTTGGCTGCTCACGCCTCTGGTCGCGTGGGCTGCTTCGTTTCTGGGGGCCTGGCTGGGCGCCGAGGTGGCAGGTGGGCTGGCGGGGTCCACTGGCGGACTCTGGGCCACGCTGATCGGGGGAGCGGTGTGTGCAATCGCCGCTACCGTGGCCTGGATCCGGTTGCTCCAGCGCTCCCCGGAACTTCGAGAGCAACTGGGGGTCACCGAGGAGGGGGTGCCCGTGGTAGCCGTCGAACTGGTCGACATGGCGGGAGAGGTCCTGGCCGAGAAGGCCGAAGACTCCTCATGATCGGGAGGGGCAGGATGGCGCTGCTCCTCGGGGCCTGGCTCGCTACTCCGGGCTGTACCGCTGCGGATCCCGCCATGCAGACGTCCAGCCGGCTGCGACGGTGAGGCCGGCAGATTCGCTGGTGCTGGTCGGCCCCCGGGGGATCACCGTCTGGTTCACGGATGTTCGCGAAGCCATCGGCCCCGATGGGGTCGCCTGCCTCGAGCGGGCGTTGGAAATCCGGACCGACACCAGCCGACTGACGGTTCCGCTGCTCTATACCCGGGAAGCGCCGACGGCCCTTGAGGACACGACGATGCGCGCCGTGCTGTCCAAGTCCTGTCAACCGGCCGGGGTCTACCGGGTCGATTACGCCTTTGTCCGACCACGCCCCCTGCCGAACCGATGACGCAGTTGCCGGCTGCCGCCCGCGAGGCATTCCTCCGTTCGCTGTTGCTCCTCTCCATCCTGATTGCGCCGACCCCGCTCGCGGGGCAGGACCTGAGCTTCCGCCTGGGTCGGACCTGGGCTGCCCAGGACTACCTCACCCTCTGGCTCGGGTATTCGCCACCTCGGCTCGGCCCTATGGAAGTGATGCTCACCGGCGGCACGATGGGGACCTCCTCCGGCACCCGATACGGGCTGGGGTTCGACCTGGGTATCGGGGTTCGCCGGTGGACCGTCGTGGCCGGGGTCGGGGGCGGACTCGGCAGCGGATCGGAACCCTTGACGTGGGGCAGCTGGTCGGCCGGGACGAGGTATGCCCTGCTCGATGGGCCGGTCACTCTCGGGGTCGACGGGCGCTATCGATGGCTGAGCGGCGACGCGTCCTCCTCGGGCGTGGAACTGCTCGGCATGGTGGGATTCCGGATTGGTCGGGGACGCGCTGCCGGTGCCGCCGGCCCGGAATCCTCCACGGCGGCCGCGGTCCTCCGCTCCACGGTCGTCACCGCCGCCCGGGCGGCGGTGGGGACACCCTACCTGTGGGGCGGGTCCGATGAGAACGGATTCGACTGCTCAGGGCTGATTCAGCACGCCTATGCGCAGGCCGGGATCGCTCTCCCCAGGAGAAGCGTGGACCAGGCCAGGGCTGGAGTGGCGGTCGATGGGCGGCTGGAACTGCTCGTCCCAGGAGACATTCTGACCTTCTCTGAAACCGGAGGTCAAGTGTCTCATGTTGGCCTCTACCTTGGAGATGGGGCGTTTATCCACAGTGCGAGCCGAGGGGTCATGGTAAGCGCCATCAGTTCCAGCGATCCGGCCGCCAGGTGGTGGATCACGCGCTGGGTCGGAACTCGGCGGGTCATTTCGTCTCCTTAGGCAGGTCCTCTGCCACGGGGCTGGATTCCTCCGCCGGGCTTTCTGCCATCCCGGCAGTTTTCAGCGGCCCCTCAGTTGCTTTGCCAGCCCCCAGACCAACCCAGGAATCCGGCTTGGATCTTTGCCAGGAGGGGGTTATTATTGAATCAGTTCTGGCACTCACCTGCTAAGAGTGCCAATTTCTTGTCCCACAACAAGTTACACTTCAGTCTGAGGGAGTTCCTATGTCCAGTGCCACGAAGCCAAAGTCGAAGGTCAAGATCAACCCGCTGGAGGATCGGGTCGTCATCATGCCCGATGAAGAAACCGCCAGCATGCGGGGCGGGCTGTACATCCCCGACACGGCCAAGGAGAAGCCGACCCAGGGTGAGGTCATCGCGGTGGGCCCCGGCCGGATGACGAACAAGGGGGAGCGGATCGCGATGGAAGTCGCGGTCGGAAACCGGGTCATCTACGGGAAGTACAGCGGGACGCCGTTCACGCTCGAGAACGGTGACGAAGTGGTGATCATCAAGGCGTCTGACGTGCTCGCCAAGATTGGCTGAGCTTACTGTAACCGACAGGAGCAGATCGTATGGCAGCGAAGGAACTGCATTTCAATACCGAGGCCCGTGCCAAGCTGAAGGTGGGCGTGGACGCGTTGGCCGAAGCGGTCAAGGTCACCCTCGGCCCCAAGGGCCGGAACGTGGTGATCGATAAGAAGTTCGGCTCACCGACCATCACCAAGGACGGCGTCACGGTCGCGAAGGAGATCGAGCTTTCGGATCCGGTCGAGAACATGGGCGCCCAGATGGTCAAGGAAGTCGCCACCAAGACCAGTGACTTGGCGGGCGACGGCACCACCACCGCCACCGTGCTGGCTCAGGCCATCTTCCGGGAAGGCCTCAAGAACGTCACCGCTGGTGCCAACCCGATGGAGCTCAAGCGCGGGATCGACAAGGCCGTCGAGCTGATCATCGAGGAGCTGCGGAACATCTCGGTGCCCACCGCCGGCAAGAAGGAAATCGCCCAGGTCGGCACCATCTCGGCCAATTCCGATCCCGAGATCGGCCGGCTGATCGCCGACGCGATGGAGAAGGTCGGCAAGGATGGGGTCATCACGGTGGAAGAGGCCCGGGGCCTCGAGACCACCCTGGAGACCGTGGACGGCATGCAGTTCGACCGCGGTTACCTGTCGCCGTACTTCATCACGGACCCCGAGAAGATGGAAGCCGTGGCGGAGGATGCCTACATCCTGATCCACGACAAGAAGATCTCCGCGATGAAGGATCTCCTGCCGATTCTCGAGAAGGCGGCCCAGACGGGCAAGCCCCTCGTGATTCTGGCCGAGGACGTCGAGGGCGAGGCGCTGGCGACCCTGGTGGTCAACAAGCTGCGCGGCACCCTCAAGGTCATTGCGGTCAAGGCGCCGGGCTTCGGTGATCGTCGCAAGGAGATGCTCCGCGACATCGCGGTGCTGACCGGCGGCAAGGTCATCTCCGAGGAGGTCGGGTTCAAGCTCGAGAATGCCACCCTGGCCGACATGGGCCGCGCCAAGCGGATCGTGGTCGACAAGGACAACACCACCATCGTCGATGGTCGGGGCAAGAACGACGACATCAAGGGCCGGATCGCCGAGATCCGGGTCGCGGTCGACAAGACCACCAGCGACTATGACAAGGAGAAGCTGCAGGAGCGGCTGGCCAAGCTGGCCGGCGGCGTCGCGATCATCAATGTCGGCGCGGCCACCGAGACCGAGATGAAGGAAAAGAAGGCCCGGGTCGAGGACGCGTTGCACGCGACCCGGGCGGCGGTGGAAGAGGGCATCGTCCCGGGCGGCGGAGTGGCGCTGATCCGGGCGCAGATCGCCCTGGAGAAGGTCCGTGGCTTCAGCCCTGACGAGAAGATCGGCGTCGACATCGTGCGCCGGGCGCTCGAGGAGCCGCTCCGGATCATTGCCCAGAACGCCGGCATGGAAGGCGCGATCGTGCTGTCCAAGGTCCGGGAAGGGAAGGGCAAGAGCTTCGGCTACAACGCCGCGACCGACGTCTATGAGAATCTGGTGGAGGCTGGTGTCATTGACCCGACCAAGGTCACCCGGACCGCGCTGCAGAATGCGGCGTCGATTGCCGGGCTGCTGCTGACCACCGAAGCGGTGGTGGTCGAGAAGAAGGAAGACCGGCCGGCAGCGGCGGGTGGTCCGCCGGGCGGCGGGATGGGCGGGATGTACTAGTCGGCAGCGGCCAAGCCGATCGCTGTCAGGGAAGCGCCCCGGTGTTGCTGGGGCGCTTTCGCTATATTGCTCAAGACACCTGAGGAGCGAGTGGAGTGCTCAAGACTGGATTGCTGGGGATCATCGTTGTCGCGGTGCTTGGCTGGCAGGGGACCGATCTCATCGGCACCTGGCGGGTCACCGACGCCAACGTCAAGACCAAGGGACCCCGCGAAGTCATCATCCGGTCCGACTCGAGCGCCAGCTGGGGGGACGAGCATGCCCGGTGGCGGCTGATCGACCGGGAGCGCCAGATCATGATCGCGGTGGGCGGGATGTGGGAGACCTACAAAGTCCGGGTCCGGGGCAACAGGCTGACCCTCTCCGGCTCGGACCTCCCCGATCCGGTCAACCTGACCCGCGTGGGGCCGCCCTCACCCCGCCCGCAGGGGGTCCCGGTTCCCCCGGATCCCGACAACGAACCGCCGCTCCGGCGATAGCCGGTGGCTACGCTGGGCCGGGGGCGATGGAGCCCCGGACCACCCTGGTATGGACCTCGAGGGTAAGGGCCTCGATCCGCTGACTCAACTCCTTCGTCAGACTGGTCAACGCGGTGTTCTGCTCCAGGAGCTGCAACAGCTGGTGCGTCTGCTGCTCCGCGACCGCCATCCGTTCCACCGCCGCCGTGGCCAGCTGTTCCCGATGCTCTGCGTCCGCAGCCGTGTGGACTTTGTCCCGCTCCGCCTGCCGGGTCTGGGCCAGCAGGATGAGTGGCGCCGCGTAGGCGGCCTGAAGGCTGAAGGCCAGGTTGAGGAGGATGAACGGATACAGGTCGAACCCAATCACCCCCGTGGCATTCAACACGATCCAGGTGGCCACCGCCATGGTCTGCCCCACCAGAAAGCGCGGGGTTCCGAACCACCGGGCGAACCCCTCGGCCCTGAGGGCGAACCAGTCATCGCCGAAGACAGAATGAAGATGAACGTGCGGAGTGTGGAACCGGAGGAAGTGGCGGGACGAGGCCGTCGAGGGGACGGGGGGTGTCGTTGGCATATGGGCTCCACTGGCGGGTGAAAGGACACGACCTTCCGGGTTCTCAACCTCCCCGGGGCTCGACCGCCGGTTCCCGGTCCCACAGCAGCCGGAGTTCTCCCTGGTCTGGACGGGGTGCGGCCGCTACCTCGATCGGCGGAAGCGGCTCGTCCTGATCGGCCACCCAGACCGTTCCCTTGAAGGCTCGGGCGCGGAGCGCGGTTTCGATCGTCTCCCGGGCCCGCTCCCTGGTGTTGCTCTGTTGACTCAGGTGGGCCAGGACGACCGCCGAGAGGCCGGGATGGCACATCTCGCTCAGCAGGTCGGCGGCCGCCCGGTTGGAGAGGTGTCCCTGAGATCCGGCGATCCGGGCCTGCACCGACGCCGGATACGCCCCGGTCCGCAGCAGCAGCTCATCGTAGTTGCTCTCCACCACCACCGCGTGACAGCCGCTGATGAGGTACCGCACCGCAGTGGTGGGGCGCCCGATGTCCATCACAAACCCCACCCGCACCCCGGCCACCTCGATGGCCACGGCCAGCGGTTGGGCGGCATCATGGGTGGTGGGCTGGGCGTGCACCAGAAAGTCGGACAGTGCGGTCGGCCGAACGGTGCTCAGCGGCTGGAATGGCCCGGCGGCCTCGCCCCGGTGGAGTGCCCTCCAGGTGCCGGGCGAGCAGGCCACCGGGACCCCGAGTCGGTCCGCCAGGGCGATACCCCCGCGCGCATGGTCCCCGTGCTCGTGGGTCAGCACGATGCCCCGGACCGATGACGGCTCAACCTCGGCGAGCTCGAGCCGCTTGACCATCGATCTGGTGCTGAAGCCGGCTTCGATGAGCAGAGTGCCGGAGGTCGAGGTGACCGCGAACGCGTTCCCCTTGGAGCCCGAGCCCAGCACGTGCAACCGGATCATGGCGCCAGGCGGGCGTGCAGACTCCGGAGGCTGGCTTCGATGGCGGGGGTCACCTCGATGCCGCGGCGGGGCATGACCCGCCGGGCGATCTGGACAAAGCCGGTCACGTTCAGTCGCTCGACACCTGAGGATCCCCAGGCAAAGGGTGGCACGAAGCGTGGGACGTCCCCCGGGCCGAACACATTGGCTCCCGCGCCGATGACCGAGCCGGTCGCCAGGGTGGTGCCGATGGCGGTCTTCGCGTGATCCCCGATCAGGCTGCCGACGAACGTCCGGCCCGTTTCCATCCGGCCCTGGGGGAGGTCCAGCCGGACCGGGCCATAGGTGTTCTTGAGATTGGACGTGATGGTGCCGGCGCCGAGATTTACCCACGGGCCCACCACCGAATGGCCGAGAAAGCCGTCATGGCTCTTGTTGGCGTAACCGATGAAGACGCTGGCGGAGACTTCGCCATGGATCCGGCATTGGGGTCCGAAAGACGATCCCCGGATCCTCCCACCGAAAACCACGGTTTCGGGTCCGACATAGACCGGCCCTTCCAGGCGAGTGCCAGACCGCACTTCCGAGCCCTCGGCCAGCACGACCGCGCCTGCCCGGAGGTCAAACACCACGCCGGGTTCCACCCGGGCACCCAGCGAGACCAGGCGCCCAGGGTTGCCGAAGACGATGGCGCCTTCCGGGACCGGGTCGGAGTCGGCGAGAGTGAACTCCTCACAGTCCGCGGGGAGCAGTTCCTCCACCGCCATGAGGAGGTCGCAGGTGCCGGCCAGCCAGCGACCGGCCACCTCGCACGCCAGGCCATCGGTCTGGGCCGAGGCAAGCGACTCGCTCTTGGCTAGGACGAAGCCGACCACGGCGCCGTCGCACATCAGGGTGCGGGTCCCCTCGGGGATGACGATCGCGGTCCGGGCCGGGAGGAAGTCCGAACGGACCACCAGCGCAGGACCAAGGACGACGTCCTCCCCGACGACCGGCACGGTTCCGACATCTACGAAGCCGGCGAGCGCATCTGACACCACTGCCGTCGCCGGGCGGCCAACCGACGCCTCCCACCGCTCGCGGACCAGCCAGACCCCGGCCCGCAGTTCGGCCACCGGACGCACCCCGGCAAACGGGGCCCAGGCTCCGGTCTTGTCGGACGGTTCAAGGAGGTAGAATGGCGTCACTCGACATCTCTCACTTCGGGAGGAAGCTGCTCCAGCACGTGCTTGAGGTCCCCCGTTCGGGAACGGTGCATCACCAGAATCCGTCCGTTGGCCTCCACGACCACCAGATCCTTGACCCCCGCCACCACGATCGGGCTCCGACTGCTCCAGACCACACAGCCGGTTGCGTCCACCAGATGGGCCGGCCCATGGGTCGCGTTGCCGGACGAATCCCGCTCCCGAACTCGTCCCAGGGCGTCCCAGGTGCCGACGTCATCCCACGGAAAGTCGGCCGGGATGACCGCCACGCGGTCGCTCCGCTCCAGCAACCCGGTGTCGATGGCGATGGGCGTGACCTCGGCAAAGAACCGGGCGACCTGGCCGCCGTCGAGATGCCGCAGGGCTGGGGCAAGTTCCGGGGTGTGGGCCGCCACTTCGGCCAGTAGCCTGGCAGCCTTCCAGGCGAACAGCCCGCTGTTCCAGAGCGCCCCCCGGGAGATCAGCCGCTCGGCCTCTTCCCGGCTCGGCTTCTCGGTAAATCGGGCAACCCGCCGGGCGGGGGCCTCCAGCGGCTCCCCGGGCACGATATAACCGTAGCCGGGTTCTGCCCGAGTCGGAATCACGCCGGTGGTGACCAAGAAGTCGGAGGATGCCGCGGTGGCCAGAGCCTGCCTGGCAGCGGCAGCGAAGCGGGCTGGGTCCCGCAGCAGCCAGTCGGCGTGCATCGAGAGCACCACCCCGCCGGCATCCCGTCGCTGGACCTCGTGGGTGGCCCAGACCAGGGCCGGGGCGGTCGAGGCGGCCCTCGGCTCCACCAGGACATTGGCCTGGGGGAGCTTGAGCTCCCGCTGGAGGGGCCCCGCCAGGGCCTCGCTGGTGACCACCAGAATGCGGTCTCGCGGGACGATCGACGCTATCGCCTGGACGGCACCGAGGGCGGTCGGGGTGGGGCCGGCCAACGGCAGCAGTTGTTTCGGATGGCTGGGCGTGCTGAGGGGCCAGAAGCGGCTGCCCGAACCGCCGGCGAGGATCACGACCCATTCCATGGGTTCGTCCGTCAGAGCAGGTCGTTGATCGCCCCGCGCTGGCGGCGGAGCAGATACAGCAGTTCGCCGAGGTCGGCCTCCGGGCGGGCGAGGAGAACCAGGGCGGTGTCATCGCGGTAGCGGGTCATCAGGGCGGGACCATCCTCAAACTCGAGAACCAGGGTCTGGAGCGTCCCCAACCCCACCGATTCGCCGAGCTCGGAACCGTGCCGGCCGAGGGTCATGGCCAGGGCGGCCAGGGCATCGGGGTCGGCTTCCGGACCCAGGGCTTGCTGGATGACCAGGCCCTCGCCGCTGATGACGGCGACCCCGGTGATTTCCGGCCGGGCTGAGAGTCCGTCCACGAGTCGGCGAAGCACGGCCGCAACGTAGGGTCCGCCATGGGCGAAGTCAAGAAAAATCGGTGGGTTGACCCCCTTCGGCGTGGCTCTTAAGCTTCCGCCGATGCGACTGATTTTTCTCCCGGCCGGTCTGGCCGTTTTTGGTCTCTTGGCCTGTGGCGACCCCAACCAGTTGCCGCCCGCCAATTTCCAGAACCGGGTCGACACGGTGACGGTCTACGCCCTCTCGGGTACCGAGGTCTGGCGCCCGAGTGGGTACGCGGCAACCGAGTTCCGGGTGGTGCGTCTGGATCAGACCAACAATGCGGACTTCGGCTTCGACATTCGGGGAACCCAGGCGGTCCTCCTGCCGGCCCAGGCGATCGGTCAGGCAGGCTCGAGGAGCCTCAGTCCGGGACTGCTCCACACCCTCTTGGCTTTCGACGCGATCACCTTCGCCGAGAATAGCGGTTACAACTCGGTGGATACCGTGCATGCCACCGTCGGCGAGAGCTTCTATCTGCGGGCTCGCGCGGTGTCGTCCTGCTACCTCGGGACCCCCACCTACGCCAAGCTCGAGGTCCTCGCGATCGATGATCAGGCCCGTTCCATGACGTTCCGGGTCCTGGTCAATCTGAATTGCGGCTACAAGGGCCTCGAGCCGGGCCTTCCCACCCGCTGACGTGCTGGACGTCAAGCGCATCCGGCAGGACCCCGACGGGGTTCGGGCGGCGCTCGGTCGCCGGCTCGACCCGTCGCTGGTCGGCCAGGTGGAGCGGGTCCTGGAACTCGATGTCCGCCGGCGGGAACTCCTGGTGGAGACCGAGCGGCTGAAGGCCGAGCGCAACACCGCTTCGGAAGAAGTGGCTCGTCGGAAGAAGGCGAAGGAGTCGGCGGACGACCTGCTGGCCGACCTCAAGGTCTCCGGGGACAGGGTCAGGTCCCTCGACGCCCTGCTTCGCGAGGTGGACGCAGAGATTGACGGCCTCGTCATCGCCCTCCCGAACCTTCCCCACCCGGCATCCCCCGATGGCGACGCCTCGGCCAATCGGGTCGTCCGGTCGTGGGGGGACATTCCCAAGTTCGACTTCCCCGCGCTGCCGCATTGGGAACTGGGGGACCGGCTTCAGGTGTTCGACCTTCCCCGGGGCGCCAAGATCGCCGGTTCCGGGTTCCCCGTGTTTACCGGGGTCGGGGCCCGGCTGATCCGTTCCCTGTCCAACTTCATGCTCGACCTCCACACCCGCGAGCATGGCTACCTCGAGCTCAGCCCACCCTATCTGGTCAACAGAACCACGGCCACCGGCACAGGGAACCTGCCCAAGTTCGCCGATGAGTTGTACCAGGTCCCGATCGACGGGCTGTATCTGATTCCGACCGCGGAGGTTCCCGTCACCAACTTCCGGCGCGACGAGATTCTGGACGCTGCGGAGTTGCCAGTCAGCTACACCGCCTGGACCCCATGTTTCAGGCGCGAAGCCGGGGCGCATGGCAAGGACACCCGGGGTTTGATCCGGGTCCATCAGTTCGACAAGGTGGAACTCGTCCGCTTGGTCGACCCCGCGCGTTCGGACGAGGAGCATGCCCTGTTGACGCAGCAGGCCGAAACCGTGCTTCAGCGGCTGGAACTGCCCTACCGGGTGCTGGAGCTGGCCGCCGGGGATACCGGATTCGCCTCGGCCCGGACTTTCGACCTCGAGGCCTGGGCTCCGGGCGTCGAGGCGTGGCTCGAGGTCTCGAGCTCGAGCACCTTCACCGACTTCCAGGCCCGGCGCGCCAACATCCGGTTCCGCCCATCGGTCGGGGCCAAACTCGAGTTCGTGCACACCCTCAACGCCTCGGCACTCGCCTTTCCGCGAGTCATCGCCGCCCTGCTGGAGACCCATCAGTTGGCGGACGGCCGGGTGCGGGTTCCTGCCGCGCTGGTGCCGTACCTGGGCGTGGAGTTCCTCGCCCCGCCCGCCTGACCCCGATGGACTGGCTCGGCAGTCTCAATCCGACTCAACGGGAAGCCGCCGAGCACGTGCACGGCCCCATCATGGTCCTGGCCGGTGCGGGATCCGGAAAGACCCGGGTCCTCACCGTGCGGATCGCCCGCCTCATTCAGGAGCATGGCGTCCCCCCTGAACGGATCTTCGCGGTCACCTTTACCAACCGGGCCGCCGGGGAAATGAAGGCGCGGGTTGGCCACTTGCTGGGGCGCGATCCCGCGGGGCTCTGGATCGGGACGTTCCACTCGCTCTCCGCCCGCATCCTCCGGCGAGAGGCCGAGCGGATCGGGTTCAGCCGAAACTTCACGATCTACGATGAGGACGACCGGCTGTCGCTGATCCGTCGGCTGATGGATGACCGGAACCATCCGAGCCGGTTATTCTCACCGAAACTCATTCAGGCCGTCATCTCCGGAGCCAAGAACCGGATGCAGAGCGCTGAATCGCTGCTCGCTTCCGCCCCGCAGGACCCCGTCACCAAAGTCGCCGCCGACGTGATGGGCGCCCTCGCCGGGGGGCTCCGGGCCCTCAACGCGATGGACTTCGACGACCTGATGCTCCACCCGCTCAACCTGTTCCGGGACCACCCCGACCGGCTGGCCTGGTATCGGGAACGATTCCAGTTCGTCCTGGTGGACGAGTTTCAGGATACCAACAAGGCCCAGTACCAGCTGGTGCGGGCCCTGGGAGGCCACGGCAACGTGTTTGCGGTGGGCGACGATGACCAGAGCATCTACGGCTGGCGCGGGGCCGAAGTGAAGAACATGCGGGAGTTTCAGCGGGACTTTGGTGACGTACGCCTGGTCCGGCTGGAGGAGAACTACCGATTCCACTCGCGTCGTGCTCGACGCCGCCAACGCCGTCATCGCCGAGAACAGTTCCCGCCTGGGAAAGACCCTGCATACCCGCCGTACCGGTGGGGAGTCGGTGACGGTGGTGGCAGCCGCGGACGAACGGGACGAAGCGGAGTGGATCGCGCTCGAGTATGCCCGACGGCAGCGGGAGGGGGACTGGTCCTACCTCGAGATGGCGGTGCTGTATCGGACCAATTCCCAGTCGCGGGCGATGGAGGAGAGTTTCCGGCGGGCCGGGGTCCCCTATCGCCTGATTGGCGCCACCAGCTTCTACGATCGGCGCGAGGTGAAGGACCTGCTGGCCTACCTCCGGCTGGTGGCCAACCCGGTCGATGACGAGGCCTTCCTTCGGGCGATCGCGGTTCCTCGCCGGGGGGTGGGGGACAGCACCCTCGCCTCCCTCGCGGAGACGGCGACCAGGTGGAAGAAGTCGCTGCTGGCGACCGCTGCGCTCGCCGGCGGCATCGAAGGCATGCGGCCCAATGTCCGCGATGCCCTGATCGGCTTTGCCGAACTGGTCACCGATCTCCGCACCCGTTCGGAGGACCTCTCCCCGGGGCTGGTGCTCGAGGATCTCGTGAACCGGATCGATTACGAGCGGGTCCTGCTCAAAGAGGGTCCCGAGGGGGCGGATCGCTGGGAGAATGTCCGGGAACTGATTGCGGCCGCGGCGGACTGGTCCGAGGTGATTGACGAGCGGGAAGGGACCGCCCTGGAGCGGTTCCTCTCCGAAGCGGCGCTCATTTCGGCCCAGGACAAGGAGGAGGGCGAGGAACGGGGGGTGACCCTGATGACCCTGCACACTGCCAAGGGGCTGGAATGGCCGGTGGTGGCGATTACCGGACTTGAGGATGGGCTGTTCCCCCTGGCCCGGGCCCTGGAAACGGTCGACGGACTGGAGGAGGAGCGTCGGCTCTTCTACGTCGGGCTCACCCGAGCCAAGGACAAGCTGTATCTGGCCTGGGCGCGTTCCCGTCGTCGCGGTGGTGAGGTCCGTCCCGGGATGGCGTCCCGCTTCCTTCGGGCCCTTCCGCCGGAGATCATCGAGGAGAAGCGCACCTCATCGGTCTTTGGGGGACCGTCGAACCGGTCGTGGTCCGGTGCCCGCCGCGGGCCGCGACCCAGCGCCGCTCCAGCCCCGCCATCGGCAGCGTCCTCGGTCTTTCGCATCCCGACCGAGGAGCTCTCCCAGGATGCCCCGCGTTTCGTGAAGGGGGAGCGGGTCCGGCACCGCCGGTTCGGGACCGGGAGCATCGAGGGATTGACCGGGGCGGGGAAGGAACTGAAAGTCACCGTACTTTTCGATGACGAGGAGATGGGGACCAAGCAATTGCTGGTGGCTTACGCCGGCCTGGAAAAGGCCTGGGAGGGCGAGTGACCCTGGACCGAAACGCCGTGCAGCGCATCGCCGAGCTGGCGGAGATCGCGGTGACCGAGGAGGAACTGCCCACCCTGGTCGCCCAACTGGAGCGGATCGTGGACTACGTCGCCCAGCTGAAGGGCTACGACGGCGGGGACGAGCTTCCCGACTTCCTGCCGGGCCCTTCTCAGACTCCACTGCGGCCTGACGTGGTGAACCCGGTGCCACTGACCCTGGGCCCCGCCGACCTCGCGCCCGCCTGGCGCCACGGGTATTTCATCGTCCCTCGGGTGGCAGGGATGGACGACCCAGCATGAGCGTGCGGGAGATGGCGACCGAAGTCGCCCGGAAGCTCGAGGCCGCAAGTGGCCTGAACGCGACGCTGCATTGGTCGGCCGGGGACCTGCTGCAACAGGCGGAGGCGGTCGAGGCGATGGGGCGGTCGACGCTGGGGGGAATGCCGGTGGCGGTCAAGGACAACCTTGCCACCCTCGGGACGCCGACCACCTGCGGCTCTCGCATTCTGGAGGGCTACCAGTCGCCCTTCGAGGCCACGGTCATCCGGCGGTTGCGCCAGGCCGGGGCGCTGATCGCGGCCAAGGCCAACCTCGACGAGTTTGCGATGGGGTCCTCGACGGAACACTCGGCCTTCGGCCGGGTCCTCCACCCGATCGATCCAACCCGGGTTCCCGGGGGCTCCTCCGGCGGTTCCGCCGCCCTCGTCGCGGCGGGCGTCGTCCCCGCCGCACTCGGGTCGGAGACCGGCGGATCGGTCCGTCAGCCGGCCAGCTTCTGCGGGGTGATCGGCGTCAAGCCCTCGTACGGTACCGTGAGCCGCTATGGTCTCGTGGCCTTCGGGTCCTCGCTCGATTGCGTCTCGGTCTTCGGGCAGACGGTGGATGACGCCGCCCGGGTGCTCCATACCATCAGCGGCCACGATCCGCTCGATGCCACGTCGCTGGATCGTCCACCCGTGGCCCTGCCGTTGGGCCGGAAGGACTTTTCGGGGCTCACGATCGGGCTCCCGGAAGAGTACTTCCCGGCCGACCTCGACTCCGGAGTCCGGGCGGCGACCGACCGGGCGGTGGCCGCCATTCGAGCTCTGGGGGGCAAGGTCGTTCCGGTCTCGTTGCCTCACTCGCCGTTCGCGGTGCCGACCTACTATATCATCGCGCCAGCCGAGGCGTCCGCCAACCTGGCCCGCTACGATGGGGTCCGCTACGGCCCCAGCCGACCGGACACGGCGGTTGACCTGCGGGGGCTGTACCGGCAGACCCGGGGGCGCGGCTTCGGCCCCGAGGTGCGCCGTCGAATTCTGACCGGCACCTACGTGCTCAGTTCCGGATACTACGACGCCTATTACGGCAAGGCCCAGCGGATGCGTTCAGCGATCGCCGCCGATTTTCAGGGCGTCTTTGCCGGTGGGGTGGACCTGCTCTTCACCCCGACCGCGCCGAGTACCGCTTTCAAGGCCGGCGAGAAGATCGGCGATCCGGTGGCCATGTACCTGGCCGACATCTTCGTCTGCGCCGTCAACCTGGCCGGTCTGCCCGGGGTGAGTGTCCCGATCGGGCGGAGTGAGGGCCTCCCCGTCGGCGGTCAGTTCATCGCGCCCTACCTCGGGGATACCCTGATGCTGGAAGCGGCTGGGGTGCTGGAACGGAATCTCCCAGCCACGGAGGAGGTCCGATGAGCTGGGAAACGGTCATCGGGCTCGAGGTCCACGTCCAGCTGGCGACCCGGAGCAAGATGTTCTGCGGCTGCGCGGCGGTGTTCGGCGAACAGCCGAACACCAACGTCTGCCCGGTCTGCCTTGGTCTCCCGGGGGCGCTGCCGGTCCCCAATGAGGAAGCGGTCCGCCTCGGGGTGCGGGCCGCGCTGGCGCTGGGCTGCACCATCCATGGGACCAGCATCTTCAGCCGGAAGAACTACTTCTACCCGGACCTTCCGAAGGGCTATCAGATCAGCCAGTTCGACCGGCCGCTCGCCACGGGAGGACAACTCCGGATCGGGTCCCCGGAGCGGGGCGAGCTGACCGTCGGGATCACCCGGCTCCATCTGGAGGAGGACGCGGGCAAGTCGCTGCACGATCGCTTCCCCGGGATGACTGCGGTGGATCTCAACCGGGCGGGGGTTCCCCTGGCAGAAATCGTGAGCGAGCCGGACCTGGGTTCACCGGCCGATGCCCGGGCCTACCTCACCGCGATGAAGCAGGTGCTGCTGTACGCCGGCATCAGTGATTGCAGCATGGAGCAGGGAAGTCTCCGGGTGGACGCCAACGTCTCGGTTCGCCAAGCAGGGGAGACCCGGCTGGGCACCAAGACCGAGATCAAGAACCTGAACAGCTTTGCGAACGTGGAGCGGGCTCTTGAGGCCGAGCGGGATCGCCAGATCCAGGTGCTGGAAAGCGGCGGCGAGATCAGTCAGGTGACCATGCTGTACGACGCGGCCGTGGGTCAGGCGCGCCCGATGCGGTCCAAGGAGGCGAGCCACGACTATCGCTACTTCCCCGAGCCTGACCTCCCGCCCCTGGTGCTGGCCCCGGCGTGGGTGGAGCAGGAACGCGCGGCGTTGCCCGAGCTGCCGGACGCCAAGCGGGCCCGCCTGGGACGGGTGTATGGTCTGCCGGACTATGACACCGGGGTGCTGAGCAGCGAGGTGGCGCTGGCCGACTATTTCGAACTGGTGGTGGGTGCCGGAGCCGATCCGAAGGCGGCCGCCAATTGGGTGATGTCGGAGGTGATGACCGGCTACAACGAGACCGGGGCGTTTGCGGTTGAGCCCGTTCGGCTGGCGGCTCTGATCGGGCTGGTCGCCGCCGGCACCGTCAGCCTGCAGGCGGCCAAGAAGGTGCTCCCCGAACTGGTGGGTGGGGAAGCACCACTGGTGGCGGCGGAACGGCTGGGGCTGATCCAGGTCCGGGACACCGGAGCGCTCGAAGCCTGGGTCGACGAGGTGATCGCCGCCTGCCCAGCCGAGGTGACCCGGTTCCGCGGTGGGGAAGCAAAGCTGCTCGGGTTTCTGGTCGGGCAGGTCATGAAGCGAAGCCAGGGCAAGGCGGATCCCAAAGGGGTGCAGCCGGTACTGCTGAGGAGGCTCAAGGGATGAGGGACACGACGACGCCAGCGGTGGCGGATCTCACGACGATCCAGGAAGCGTTTCCGGCGCTTCGCCGTCGCCATCGGGGGCACCCGGTGGCCTTTCTCGACGGACCCGGTGGCACCCAGGTCCCACAGGTGGTGCTGGGGGCGATGGTGGACTACCTCACCCACCACAACGCCAACACCCATTGGGCCTATCCGTCCAGCGAGGAAACCGATGACATCATCCTCCAGGCCCGGGAGGTGGTCGCAGAGTTTCTGAATGGACGGGCTTCGGAGGTTGTATTCGGCCAGAACATGACCACGCTGACCTTCCATCTGGCGCGGGGGCTGGCCCGCGAGTGGGGTCCCGGGGACGAGGTGGTGATTACCGATCTCGATCATCACGCGAACCGGGCACCCTGGACCGTCCTGGAAGCCGAACGCGGGATCGTGATCCGGTCGGTGCCGTTCAACCCGGCCAGCGGCGAGTTGATCTGGGAAGCGCTGGAGCGGTCGATCGGCCCTCGCACGAAGCTCCTGGCGATCGGGGCCGCCTCCAATGCGCTGGGCGTCGTCTCCGACGTGCGGCGCGCCTGCGACCTGGCTCGGGCGGCCGGGGCGCTTTCCTTCGTGGATGGAGTCCACTCGACCCCCCACCTGCTCCCCGACGTGGACCGTACCGGTTGCGATTTCTTCGCCTGCTCACCGTACAAGTTCTATGGTCCCCACCTCGGGGTCCTCTGGGGTCGCGGTGACCTGCTGGCCGCGGTGCGGGTTCCCCGACTGGCGCCCGCGCCGGACACGGCGCCGGAGCGGCTCGAGACCGGCACCCTGAGTCATGAAGCGATCGCCGGGACCGAAGCGGCGATCCGGTTTCTGGGTGATCTGGCTCCAGGGCGGACCACCCTGCGCGAGGCACTGCGGGACAGCTACGCCGTGCTCCATGCCCGGGCGGCGGCCCAGGTCCGGCGCACTTGGGAGGGGCTGGCGGCCCTCCCCGGGGTCACCGTCTACGGCCCCGGCCCCGACCGTCCCCGAACCTCCACCCTCGGTTTCACCGTCGCCGGCCATTCGAGTGAGGCGGTGGCCCGCCGGCTGGTCGATCGGGGGCTGTTCCTCTCGCACGGGGACTTCTACGCGGCCACCGTCCTGGAACGGCTGGGATTGGAAAGGGAGGGTTTGGTCCGGGTGGGCTATTCCTGCTACAACTCCGACGAGGAAGTGGAGCGGTTGCTCGATGGGGTCGCCGCACTTCGCTCTGCCTGATCGTCACCATTCGTCCCGGCCGTCAGCCAAGGACGCACGATGATGGAATCCTGCCAGAACCCCGGCAACTGCGAGGGCAAGCCGAACTCCGCTTCCGCCATCGGAATCAGCCGCTCCGGCTCGAACCAGACGCCCTTCAACACCTCCGAGCGGCGCATCCGCTTGGCATGCCGGAGATTGCGTGCCCCGATCGGGTCCAGATCGAGGGCCAGCGCCGGGACGGTCGGGTGAATCAGCGCCTCCATGGTTACATCGTAGGTCGCGGCCAGGTGCCGATCCACGTCCGCGTCGGTCAGAATCCACCGGCTCCGTTCCCGGGCGGTGCTCATGGCTCGTTGCCAACTCTTGGTGTGCGCCAGATGCACCAGGCCCCTGAACAGACGGCGATTGGTCCGGACGCTGAAGATGGTCGGGGAGATGATCCGCTCCAGGTGCCGATCGGCGGCCTGGTGGTCGAGCATGATGATGTCGCGGGCCTGTCGTGCAAAGGCGTCGGTCAGATGGGTCTCCACCCGCAGCTCCCAGTAGGAGTGGCCCATCGAGCGGGTACTGCTGGTCAGTAATAGTTGGCGCGGCACGTAGAAGTTGTGGGCCACCGTGTCCGCCGCCAGGTGGGACAGGTAGCCCATGCCGAACGCCCGCAGGGCGTCGCTCGGGGCTTGATCGAAGACCTCCCGCCCGATCTGCCAGTAGTGACTGTGCCGCCCCGGGGGAACGTACTTCTTGGCCAGCGAGGTGTCGGGGGCGATGCTGCCGTACAGGAAATCGAAGGGGAAAGCGTGCAGCAGGTCCGCCACCTGGGGCGGAAGGAGATGGAGATTGGCCAGGACGGACTCGGCCAGCCAGATGTGGGTGCCCGGGGTCCACGCCCAGAGCGGGTCGGGCAGCAGGAACAGGGCGGCGAACCCGACCAGTGCCGCCCCGAGCAGGCGGCGACCGGTCACCGGCGCTTCCAGAGCAGCCGAGTGATCCGGCCGAGCACCCCGCGTCCAACCCGGACGGTGCGCAGCGTGGCGGCGACGTCCAGCGCCGTCTCCTCGATCTCCTCCTGCACGACCTCGGCGACGGCGTCCAGATCCTGGAGCCGTCGCTTGGCCCGCCGGACCCCCCGGTCCACCTCGAACCGAAGCCGCTGACTGGTCCGGACCAGTTCGGTGACCTCGTCCTGGACCTTGACCGCGAGCCCCCGGGTCGCGTCCGCGGCCTCCTCGACCCGGCGCCCGGCGCGAAGCGTGCGGGTGCCAATGACCGCCGCCATGGCCGCGATCACCACGAACGACAGCGCCAGGACGGCAAGGGAAATGGCCATGGTCGGACCGACCCAGGCCGCCGGCTGAGCGGCCCCGGTCTGGAGCATGATCAGGGTTCCGAGAATCGGCATGTTTCTAAGATAAGCATCCCTCTTGACGAATGGTGCCTTGACGCACCGGGCCGTCGAGCGCGAGGTTTGCCCCATGGCTCAGCGATTCGTTGTTCAGGGTGGTGCCCCACTCCGGGGTACGATACGCCCGGCGGGAAACAAGAATGCGGCGCTCCCCATTCTGGCCGCGACCCTCCTGGCCGAGGGGCCGGTGGACCTGCTCAACGTGCCCCGGATCCGCGATGTTGAGGACATGGCGGCCCTGATCGCCCATCTGGGCGCCGAGGTCACCTGGACCGGATCCAACGCGCTCCGGATCGATCCGGCCCACGCCGAGAGCCGACCGCTCGATCCCGACCTCTGCGCCCGAATCCGGGCCTCGATCCTGCTCGCCGGCCCGCTGCTGGGCCGATTCGGGACGGTCAAGCTCCCACCCCCCGGGGGGGACGTCATCGGCCGGCGCCGAATCGACACCCACATGATGGCGTTCGAGGCCCTCGGGGCGTCGATCCTCGTGGGGGCGCACTATGAGATCGAGGCGCGCCGATTGGTCGGGACGGACCTGTTTCTGGATGAGCCATCGGTCACCGGGACCGAGAACGCGCTTCTGGCGGCGGTCGTCGCCCAGGGTGAGACCATACTCCGGAACGCGGCCAGCGAGCCCCACGTCCAGGATCTGGCCCGGTTCCTGGTGGCCATGGGGGCGGAGATCGACGGCATCGGCAGCAACACCTATCGGGTTCAGGGCGGGCGCCCGCTCCGGGGGACCCAGTTCGAGATCGGGCCCGACCACATCGAGATCGGCAGCTTCATCGGACTCGCCGCGGTCACCAACAGCGGGTTGACGATCGAGGGGGTTCGGGGAACCGACCTCCGGAGCATCCTGCTGGGTTTCGACCGGCTGGGGGTCCGCCCCCGCCTGGAGGGCGACCAGCTGCATGTCGACGCCAACCAGGAGCGCCGGATCCGTCCGGATCTCGGGGACCACATCCCCAAGTTGGAAGACGGACCCTGGCCGGCGTTTCCCGCCGACGTGATGTCGATCGCCCTGGTCACCGCCACCCAGTGCGCGGGGGTGTTGCTGGTGTTCGAGAAGATGTTCGAGTCGCGACTCTTCTTCGTCGACAAGCTGATCGGGATGGGGGCCCGCATCGTCCTGTGCGATCCGCACCGGGCGGTCATCCACGGGCCGTCCCGGCTCCGGGGAAGTCGAGTGGAATCGCCGGATATCAGGGCCGGTATGGCGATCCTGCTGGCCGCCCTGGCAGCCGAAGGGGAGAGCGTGATCCACAACATCGGACAGATCGATCGGGGCTATGAACGGATCGACGAGCGACTCCAGGCCCTTGGGGCGCAGATCGCCCGGAGTGACTAGCCCCGACTCTCCGGTCGAGGTACCCCACACGGAAGTGCCCGGCTGGTCCGAACGGTTCAGGGTGGTGGCGGGAATCACCGAGCGAGGGAGGGAGCCGGCTCCCTTCGACCTCGGGTTGGCGGGAGGCGCTCCGGTCGGGGCCGTCCTGGACCGCTGGCGGGCCCTCCAGGCGGCGACCGGTGCCCGGTCGGTGGTGGTCTCCCGCCAAGTTCACGGCAACCGGGTCAGCTGGCACCGGGATCTCCCGGCCGGTCTCTCCCTCCACGACGGCAGCGACGGCCACGCCAGCCGGACCCCGGGCCTGCTGCTCGCCGTGACGGTGGCCGACTGCATCCCGGTCTATCTGGTGGATCCGGCCGCCCGGGCCGTCGCCCTGCTCCATGCCGGGTGGCGGGGAACCGCCGCGGGAATCCTGGCCGCCGGGATCGAGTGCCTCCAGGCGCGGGCGGGGACCCGGGTGGAAGACGTCGCCATGCACTTGGGCCCGGGGATCTGTGGGGCCTGCTACGAGGTTGGCGCCGAGGTGCCGAGGGCCCTGGGGGTCGCCTGCCCGGGGACCGGCCCGTTCCAGGTGGACCTTCGGGTGGTGCTGGTGGCGCAGGCGAGGCGGATGGGGGTAGGGGAGATATCCACATCACAATTATGTTCGTCGGAACTCCCGGATCGGCTCTTCAGCCACCGGCGAAGCGGGGGCCGGGACGGCCGGATGGTTGCCTACCTCGCACTCCGGCCCTAAGGTTCCCCCTCTGCGAAGCGGGGCCCCCTCAGGAGGATGGAGCGATGCGATTGCGTCTTGCCTTGCTGCTGGCCGGTGGAACGGTGGCGGTCGTGGGTTGCCTCGGGATCGGGCTGACCGATGCCGGCCCGCCCACCATCATCATCACCTCGCCCGCGGGACCGATCGTCAGCGGCATCGTCGAGTTCGCGGCCGACGCGACCGATGACGTCGCCGTGGTAAGGGTCATCTTCTCCGTCGGGAATCAGGTCCTCTTCGAGGACACCACCCGGCCCTGGACCACCCAGTGGAACACCGTTCCCGGGTCCAACGGTCCGGTGACGCTCAAGGCCCAGGCCTTCGATGCGGTCGGGAACAGTGGAACCGCCAGTCAGGTCGTCACCGTCTCCAACATCCCGAACTAGGGATCCTGCCTCAGGGAGTGGGGCCGGGTTGACGGTCTGTTGGGGCGGGGGTAGATTTGCGTTGTTCCAGGGGAACCAAGTTCTTGCTGTACTGTTGGATGTGGGGGGTTCCCCCACATTTTTTTTGGCCCCATAGGGGGGCCTGTGCGCCCGCCGTCCCCAGCCGCTTCCGGCTTCTTGTGGCAGCGCTCGACCCACGCCACCGGTCGGAGACGACCGCCGGTTGTTCCCAGCCGGACCTGCGCGGGTAACACACGATATCCCGGAGGGTTAGCCTCTCGGGACCAGGTCATAGGAGACCCCATGGCAGGATCCGCGGAGATGCTGGCCGCCTTTCGCGAACTGACCCAGGCCAAGCAGCTGGAGCGCAACGAGTTGTTGGCCCTGCTGACCGATGGGATTCAGGCGGCACTGGCCCGGAAGTTCGGGGCTGGCGTCAAGTTCGAGCTGACGGTGGACGAGCTCCAGGGCATCCTCCGCGTGGTCAGGCTGCGCCATGTCGTGGAGGAGGTCGAAGACCCCTCCTGGCAGGTTACCGTTGAAGAGGCCCAGTTCATCGACCCCGACTTTGCGGTCGGCGACGTGCTGGAGGAGGATGTCCCGTTCCATGAGTTCGGGCGGCTGGCCGTTCAGGCCGCCAAGCAGCGGATCATCCAGCGGGTCCGGGAGGGCGAGCGGACCAAGATCCGGGACGAGTTCGGCGACAAAGTCGGAGAGCTGCTGTCCGGCGAGATCCAGCAGATCGAACGCGGCAAGCTGGTGCTGATGCTGGCCAAGTTCCGCGAGGCCGAAGCCATCATCCCCTATCGCGAACAGAATCACCGGGAGCATTTCCACCAGGGGGACACGATTCGGGCCGTCCTCAAGCGACTGGAAGAGACCCCGAAGGGGCCCCGGCTGATCCTCTCCCGGGCTGACCCGGGGTTCGTGGCCGCGCTGTTCCGGCTCGAGGTCCCGGAGATCGCCCAGGACATCGTGGAGATTCGGGGGATCGCTCGCGAAGTCGGCAGCCGGACCAAGGTGGCGGTCATCAGCCGGGACGATGCGATCGATCCGGTCGGGGCCTGCGTCGGCCTCAAGGGCTCCCGGGTCCAGGCGGTCGTGAATGAGTTGAGTGGTGAGCGGATCGACATTGTGCCGTGGTCACCGGATCCCGAGCGATTTGCCCGGCTGGCGCTCGCGCCGGCCCGGGTAGCAAAGGTCTTCTCCGATCCGGTCAGCAAGACGATTCAGGCAGTGGTCGACGAGGACCAGCTCTCGCTGGCCATTGGACGGAACGGCCAGAACGTACGGCTCGCTTCCGAACTGACCGGCTGGAAGATCGACCTCTACTCCAGCCGGGAGTGGCTGGATCGGGGCGGGGAAGGTCCGCTGTTCGCCTTGCCCCCGCTGGCCGAGGAGGATGTGGTCAGCCAGGTCCCCCTGGCCGAGATGGAAGGGCTCTCGACGGAACTGGTGGCGGCGCTGGCCGCGGCCAAGCTGAAGGTGCTCAATGATGTCCTGGATCTGGAGCGGGAGGACATGCTCAAGATCGCCGGGATGACGGAACCCCTGGCGAACGAGCTTCTCGGCTTCCTGGCCGAGCTGGTCGGGCCGGCGGAGGTCGATGAGGCGGAGCTGCCCGCGTCGGCCCCCGCCGTGGCTGAAGGGGCTCCCCCAGTGGCGACCGGCCCGGAGGACGCCCAGCCGGCATGAGCGGCGGGCTCCTCGGCCTGCTGGGCCTTGGGGCGCGGGCCGGCGCGGTGGTGATTGGGGTGGACGCGGTCCGGGCGGCGCTGCAGCGCGGGCGCTGCCGGTGTTTGGTGACCGCGAGCGATATCTCGCCAAGGGCGATCGAAAAGGTCGTCCGACTGGCGCAGGGTCGTGGAATCCGGATGGTGACAGGACCGGTGGCCGACGCCATGGGGCAGGCACTGGGTCGGCCGCCGGTGATGGTGGTTGGGATAGTGGACGACGGTCTGGCGCAAGGCATTGTCCGCGCCGCCGCGACAGGGTCAGACGGAGGAGACTGAGTGGTCAAGACCAAGGTGCAGGACCTGGCCAAGGAATTCGGCGTTCCCTCGGCGGAATTGCTGCCCGTGCTCCGCGAGATGGGCGTCACCGCCCGTGGCGCGACCTCGTCGCTGGACGACGGGCAGGTCGCTGCCGTCCGGGTGCGCTGGGAGCGGGAAAAGCGCCGCGCCGCGGCGCCCCCGAAGAAGGCCAAGGCCGCCCGGCGGAAGAAGGCGGAAGCGGAGGCACCACCGGAGGTTGCTCCGGTGGCTGCGCGCCCGACCCGGCGCCGCCGGACGGCCGCCGAAGTGGCCGAAGCCGAGGCGGTGGCGCAGGCCGAGGCCGCCCAGGCCGCCGAAGAGGCTCTGGTGTTCGAGAAGGAGCGGAGCCAGATCGCCTTCGAGGTGCCGGAGCCCAAGTCGGGCGAGCCGATGCCGACCATTCAGGAGCGGGCCCGGGTGCTGTTCAAGGACGAGCCCGAGGCCGCGAGCCTTGAAGCCTCCGTCCCCGAGCCGGCGCCGGCAGAGCCCAAGTCCAAGCCAGCCGTGGCGGCCACCCCACCGACCACTCCGCTCCCCAGCGCCAGAAGCGCCGCGCCTCCAGCGGCCAAGCCGCCGTTCATTCCGCCGCGGGTTCGTCGTCCCGAGGGCGGGCCCCGGCCGGTCTTCAGTTCCGCCAGTCCGGCCCCGCCGCGAGGCGGACGGCCCGGGGCATCGCCCCCGAGTTCCCGTCCGACCGAGGCGCCGAAGCCCGGTGGTGGGGGCGGCGCCGGCGGAGCCCGCAAGAAGGGACGCCGCAACCGTCGGCCTGACGTGGACCAGGATGTGGTGCAGGCCAACATCCTCAAGACCCTCGCCGGCATTCGTGGTGGTGGTGGGCGCAAGCGGGGACGGTCCGACGATCCGTCGTATCGGGACATGATGGCCGGCCTCGCGGCCGAAGAGCGGGAGCGGGAGAAGACCCGGATCCGGGTGAACGAGTTCATCTCGGTCTCGGAGCTGGCCGATATCATGAAGGTGTCCCCCAGCCAGATCGTCCAGTTCGCTTTCAAGGAACTGGGCCTGATGGTGACCATGAACCAGCGGCTCGACTTCGACCAGATCGAGTTGATTGCCGGGGCGTTCGGGTTCGAGGCGGTCCGGGAAGACGAGTACATGGCCGATGTGGCCGACGTCGTCGTGGAGGAGGAGGGCACTCCGGAGCCCCGGCCGCCGGTGGTGACCATCATGGGCCACGTCGACCACGGCAAGACCTCACTGCTCGACTTCATCCGGAAGGCCAATATCGTCGCCGGTGAGGCCGGGGGCATCACCCAGCACATCGGCGCGTACAATGTCGAAGTGGCGGATGGCAAGGTCCTCACCTTCCTGGATACCCCTGGTCACGAAGCCTTCACCGCGATGCGGGCCCGCGGGGCCCAGGTCACGGATATCGTGGTGCTGGTGATCGCGGCCGACGACCAGGTAATGCCCCAGACGATCGAGGCCATCAGCCACGCCAAGAACGCCGGGGTGCCCATGGTGGTCGCCATCAACAAGGTGGATCTGCCTTCCGCCAACATCCCCAAGGTCAAGCAGGACCTGCTCCAGCACAACGTGGTGCTGGAGGAGTTCGGCGGACAGGTGCTCTGCGTCGAGCTGTCGGCCAAGACCGGCAAGGGGGTTCCCCAGCTGCTGGAGCAGGTGCTCCTCCAGGCCGAGATCCTCGACCTCAAGGCCAGCCCGGTGGGGGCGGCGCAGGGCGCGGTCCTCGAGGCCACCCTCGATCCCGGCAAGGGCCCCCTGGCCACCGTGCTGGTCCGGCGAGGGACCCTGGTCGCTGGCGACAATTTCATCTGCGGCAAGTTTTCCGGGCGGGTCCGGGCGCTGTTTGACGAACGGGGCAACACGGTCAAGTCCGCCGGCCCGTCGGTGCCCGTCCAGGTCCTCGGGTTTGAGGGCGTCCCCTCCGCCGGTGACACCTTCATGGTGGTGGCCGACGCGGGCCAGGCGCGAGAGATCGCCCAAAAGCGGCAGCGGCTCGAGCGGGAGGCGCAGAACCGCCGCAGTCAGCGGGGCGGCACTCTCGAGGACATCTCCCGCGCCCTCCAGGCCGGCGAGATCAGCAACCTGGCCATCATCATCAAAGCCGACCAGGGCGGTCCGGCGGAAGCGCTGGCCGATGCCCTGGGCCAGCTCAGCACCGCGGAAGTGCGGGTCGATGTCATCCACCGGGGCGTCGGCGCCATCACCGAGAGCGACGTGCTCCTGGCCAAGGCGTCGGGGGCCATCATCCTCGGGTTCCATGTTCGCCCCGACGCCAATGCGCGGGCGGCGGCCGAGCGGGAGTCGGTGGACGTCCGGACCTATCGGGTCATCTACGAAGCGGTGGATGAGATGCGGCTGGCGCTCGAAGGCATGCTCAAGCCGACCCAGAAGGAGGTCGTGCTGGGCGAGGCCGAGGTGCTCGAAATCTTCAAGATCTCCCGGGTGGGGACCATCGCCGGTTGTACCGTGCGCGAGGGAACCATCACCCGGACCGCCAAGGTCCGCGTGGTTCGGGATGGCGTCGCGGTGTACGCCGGCGGACTCAGCAGCCTCAAGCGGTTCAAGGACGACGTCAAGGAAGTCCGCGAAGGTCTTGAGTGCGGGATCGGAGTCGAGAACTACAACGACCTGAAGGTGGGCGATCGGATCGAGGCCTTCAAGGTCGAGGAAGTCCGCCGGACACTCGGTGACGTGGCGGCTGAAGGGGAGTAGCCGGATGAAGAAGAACACCCACCGGAGTGGTCAGGTCGCCGAGACGGTGCGGCAGGTGCTCGGCGAAGCGTTGATCCAGGAAATCCGCGATCCCCGGGTCGGCCGGGTCACCATTACCGCCGTGACGGTTACCCCGGACCTGTCCCGGGCCCGGGTCCGGGTGATTACCGGCGACGGGGTGGATGCGGACCAGGTCATGGAGGGCCTCCGCAGTGCGGCGGGATTCCTCCGCACCAAGGTGGCCAAGGTGCTGACCACCCGGGTGGCGCCGGAAATTGTCTTCGAGCTCGACCGGGGTCAGGAGCACGCCGCCCGGATTGACCAGTTGCTGGCGTCCCTCCGACAAGGAGATGAGGTCTGATCGGCTGGTTGCCGGTGGACAAGCCAGCCGGACCGACCTCGCACGATGTGGTGGCCGCCGCCCGGCGGGCCTTGGGGACCAGGGCGGTGGGCCATGCGGGAACCCTCGATCCGTTTGCGACGGGCCTGCTCATCCTGATGGTCGGTCCGGCGACGAGAATGGCGCGGTTGGTGAAGCGGTATCCCAAGTGCTACCGCGCCGAGACGGTGATCGGGGTGACGACCGACACCGACGACGCGGAGGGGAGGGTCACGGGGGGACAGACTCCTGTGGCCTGGCCCGATCAACAGGCGGTGGAGGCGGTCCTGGACCAGTTCCGGGGAGTACGGCAGCAGCGGCCGCCGGCCTTCAGTGCCCGGCGGGTTGATGGCCGGCGGGCCTACCGTCTGGCCCGCTCGGGCCAACCGGTGCAGTTGCCGGAGACGCTGGTGACGGTGTACCGGCTGGAGGCAACCGACTGGAATCCGCCGATCCTGACCTTCGAGGCGGACGTGTCGACGGGGACCTATATCCGGGCCCTGGGGCGGGACATCGGGGAGCGGCTCGGGTTGGGAGGGCACCTGCGTTCGCTGCGCCGCACGGCGATCGGCCCCCACCGGGTGGAGCAGGCGACCCCGCTGGAGGCCCTCCGCCCCGGTGTGGTGCCGCTCCTGCCGGAGAGCCTGGTGCCGGATCTGCCGAGGCTCCAGTTGACGGCGGAGGAGCGGCAGGATGTCGGCCACGGGCGGGCGGTTTTCCGGGCGCAGGCCGCCGGCGAGGTAGGCCTGATGTGGGAGGGGCGACTCGTGGCCGTGGGTGAAGGGCAGGGTGACCGGTGGCGTCCGCGGCTGGTGCTGGAGCCGCTGTGACCGAGCCGACGGGAGCGGCCGAAACGGTGGTCACCGTGGGCTCCTTCGACGGGGTGCACCGGGGACATCTTGCGGTGCTGCGTGAGATCACTCGGCGGGCGGCGGTCACCGGACGCCAGAGCGTGCTGGTGACCTTTGAACCACACCCGATGGAAGTGGTCAACCCGGCGACGGCGCCCAGGCGGTTGACGACCGACGTGGAGCGTCGGGAAATCCTGGCGGAGACCGGCCTCCATCGGGCGGTCCTCCTGCAGTTCGATGAGGGGCTCAGGACTCTGCCACCCGGGCAGTTTGTGCGGGATATTCTGCTGGCGCGGTTGGGCATGCGGGAATTGGTCATCGGCGAGGACCACGGCTTCGGCCGGGGGCGTCAGGGGGACGCGGCGCTGCTGAACCGGCTGGGCGCCGAGTTGGGCTTCACGGTGGACGTGGTGCCGCCGGTGGTGGATCCGGTGGTGGGGTTGGTGTCGAGTACCCGGATCCGGGAGGCGGTGACACGGGGCCAGCTGGAGCTGGCCGCCCGCCTCCTCGGCCGACCGTACCGGCTCTCCGCCGTAGTCGTTCCGGGGGCCGGGCGGGGAAGGACCATCGGGGTGCCGACCGCCAACCTGGCGGTGCCCTCCCGGAAGCTGCTCCCGCCGGACGGGGTCTACGGGGTGTGGGTCGAGTGGGCCGGTGGCCGGGTCGGCGGGATGCTGAATCAGGGCCCGCGTCCCACCGTGGGGGAGACCGGTCAGACCGTGGAAGTGCACCTGTTTGGCGTCGAGCCAGACCTGTATGGGGCGCCGGTGCGGGTGGAATGGGTACAGCGGCTGCGCGGCATCCGGAGGTTTGCATCCCTCCAGGCGCTCCAGCGACAATTGTTCAACGACCGCGCTCGGGCGGAGGAGATCCTCCGCACCAGCCCGCGGCCCGAGGGGATACCTGGGGACGACTGACGATGGCACCGATCACCAAACGACTGCTGGGCATCGGGGCACTGGTTGCCCTCTCGATCTTCCACCTCTTTCCCCGGGATCAGACGACCCGGGAACGGGGCGAGGACGGCGTGATGCGCGACGTCCGGGTCACCCGGGTACCCCTGAAACTGGGGCTCGACCTCCGAGGGGGGATGCACCTCGGGCTGGAGCTCGACCAGGAGAAACGAGTCTCTACCAACGTCGAGAACGACATCGACCTGGCGCTGACCGTACTCCGAAAGCGCATCGATGAGTTTGGCGTGGCCGAGCCGGTCGTCCAGAAGTCGGGCAGCTCAAGGATCGTGGTCGAACTGGCCGGCCTGACCGATCCGGGACGGGCCAAGGCCATCGTTCAGAAAAGCGCCTTCCTCGAATTCCGGATTACCGACAAGACCCAGGCTCTGGACAACGCAATGCCGGCGATCGACCGGGTCCTGCGGGGTCTGGGCGTCCAGGGCGGCGAGGGCAGCCGGCAGGCTCCGTCGGCCGTCGAGCAACTCCTCGGAAGCGACAGCACCGCCGGTGACAGCAGCAAGGTGGACACCGGGCCGGCAATCCTCTCCGCCCTGGTGGTGGCCAGCGGCCAGCTGCCGGGGGAGTACCTGGTGCTGGAGTCGGCGTATCCCAGGGTGGACAGCATGCTGAGCCTCCAGGAGATCCAGCAGCTGTTGCCCCGCAGCGTGGAGCTGCGGTGGGCCAATGCCCCCGTCAGCCTCGGGGTGGAGAGCTATCGATCGTTGTACGCGCTGGAGGATCGGCCGATTATCACGGGGGCCAGCCTGATCAACGCGTCCGCCCAGCTCGACCCGATCAGCAACGGACCAATCGTCATCTTCGAGCTGAATCGGGCCGGGGCCCGCAAGTTCGGGGCGGAAACCGGACGGCACGTCGGCGATCACATGGCCATCGTGCTCGATGACTTCGTGCAGGGCCAGCCACCGATCATTCAGAGCCGGATCGATGCTCGGGGGCAGATCACCCTCACCAATCGGAGCCTTCAGGAGGCCCAGGACCTGGCGCTGACCCTCAAGGCGGGCTCGCTGCCGGTGCCCCTCAAGATCGTGGAGGAGTTTCAGGTCGGTCCCAGCCTGGGCCGCGACTCCATTCGCCAGGGGATCACGGCCGGCCTGGTCGGCACCCTGCTCGTCATCTCGATCATGGTCGGCTACTACCGGATGGCCGGGGTGCTCGCGGTGGCCGGGCTCGGGCTCTATATCCTGTTCGCCCTGGGTGGACTGGCCATGCTCGAGGCCACCCTCACTCTGCCCGGCCTCGCCGGTCTGGTGCTGTCGGTCGGGATCGCGGTCGACGCCAACGTGCTGATCTTCGAACGGATCCGGGAGGAGCTGATCCTCGGCAAGACGGTCCGACTGGCCGTGGACGAAGGGTTCAAGCACGCGATGTCGGCCATCATCGACTCCAACGTCAGTACCGCCATCACCGCCCTGTTCCTGTTCCAGTTCGGGACCGGGCCGGTCAAGGGCTTCGCCATCACCCTGATCATGGGTATCGTGGCCTCGATGATCACCGCGATCTTCGTGACCCGGACCTTCTTCCTTCTCTGGCTGCAGCGCCGTCCGGCGCTGGAAACGCTGAGTATCTGATATGGTTCGCTTCTTCGCCCACGCGAATTACGACTTCATCGGGGTGCGCCGGATCGCGTATACCGTCACCGCGATCGTGCTTGCCATCGGGCTCATCGCGCTGGGGCTCCGGGGCCTCAATTACAGCGTCGAGTTCACCGGCGGGACCATGGTCCGCATCACCACTCCCGCGGCGCTGGACGTCGTGGCCTTGCGGGCCGGCCTCGATCAGCAGGGGATCCGGGGTGCCGAGATCCAGTCCCTCGGGAGCCAGACCGACTACGTGATCCGGGCCCGGACCGCGAAGGAAGGCAGCGATGCCGACAACACCCAGGAGACGGCTTCCGCGATTGCCGTCGGGCTCGATGCGGTGCTGGGCGCGGGCAACTATGTCATCGAGTCGAGGGAGGCGGTCGGCCCGAAGGTCGGTGGCGAGCTCCGGCAGAAGGCGCTGGTCGCCATCTTCCTGTCGTTCTTCGCGGTGCTGATCTACCTCGCCTTCCGGTTCGAGTGGCGCTTCGGGCTGGCCGCCGTGGTGGCCACCGCCCACGATCTGGCGACCACCATCGGCTTCATCGCCTTCATGAATCTGGAGGTCAGCCTGGTGGTGGTGGCGGCGATCCTCTCCATGGTCGGCTACTCGCTGAACGACACGATCATCATCTTCGATCGAGTGCGTGAGAACTTGCACAAGGTGAAGGGCAAGGGACTGTCGGAGGTGCTCAACCTCTCGATCAACGAGACCCTGCCGCGGAGCATCCTGACCCACGGGACCACCCTGGTGACTCTGGGCGCGCTGGCCATCTTTGCCGGTGAGGTGATCCGGCCCTTCGCGCTGGTCATGTTCTTCTCGGTCTTCACCGCCACCTTCTCCTCGATCTTCATTGCCTCACCGGTGCTGCTGCTGATCGAAGACCGGTGGCCGGGAGCCGCCGTGAAGAGTCTTCGGGCCCCGGTCAAGGGGGCGGGGGCACGGAAGGCTCAGCCGGTCCGCTGACCGGCCGTGCTGATCGATACCCACTGCCATCTGGCCGATCCGGCGTTCGACGGTGAACGCGGGGAGCTGGTGGTCCGGGCCCGCGCCGCCGGGGTGAGGCACATCGTGGTCGTGGGGGAGAACCCGGAGCGATCGGACGCGGCCCGGGAGTTGGCCCGGGCGTTCCCCGACCTCTCGGCCACGGCCGGACTCCACCCCCACGAAGCCCACCGCTGGTCCCCCGCCATCGCCGGTTGGCTCGATCAGGCCAGCCAGGATCCGGTCGTGGTCGCCGTGGGCGAGACCGGGCTCGACTACCACTATGACTTTGCGCCCCGACCCCGCCAGCAGGAGGCGTTTGCCGCCCAGCTCGCGCTCGGCGCCCGGGTCAGGCTCCCGGTGGTGGTCCACGCGCGCGAGGCCGACGACGACGTCGCCGCCCTGCTCCGCAATCAGCCCGACGCGGTCGCCATCCTCCACTCCTTCAGCAGTGGTCCTGAACTGTGCCGCACCGCGGTAGCGTTGGGCCACTACGTTTCCTGGAGCGGGATGATCACCTTTCGGACCTGGGCGTCGGATGTGCTGGTGCGGACGGTGCCGCCCGACCGGCTGTTGATTGAGACCGACGCACCCTACCTGGCCCCGGTGCCGCATCGCGGACACCGGAACGAACCGGCCCTGGTGCGCCGGGTGGCGGAGCGGCTGGCCGAGGTGCTGGGCCGGACCTTTGAAGAGATTGCGGAACTCACCACCGCCAATGCGGTGCGGCTGTTCGGAGCCCGTTTGCAGACTTCCCAGGAGGCGTCGTGACCCAGGTCCCCACCGACATTGCCATCGCCCAGGCCGCCACCCTGCGGCCGATCCTGGAGGTCGCCGCCGAAGCCGGGCTGGGCCCTGACGAGGTGCTTCCCTACGGGCGGAACAAGGCCAAGGTCACCCCGGAGGCCGTCAGCCGCCGGTCCCCCACCGGCCGCCTCGTGCTGGTGACCGGGATCAGCCCGACCCCGGCCGGCGAGGGCAAGTCCACCGTGACGGTCGGGGTCAGCCAGGCGCTGCGCCGGATGGGGCGGAAGGTGATGGTGGTGGTGCGGGAGCCTTCGCTGGGTCCGGTGTTCGGGGTGAAGGGCGGAGCCGCGGGCGGTGGGTATGCCCAGGTGGTACCGATGGACGAGATCAACCTCCATTTCACCGGCGACTTCCACGCCATCGCGTCCGCCCACAACCTGCTCTCCGCGATGCTCGACAACCACATTCACCACGGCAACCTGCTGGGGATCGATCAGCGGCGGATCAGCTGGCCCCGGACGATCGACATGAACGACCGGGCCCTGCGGTCCGCGGTGGTGGGGCTGGGTGGGCTCAACGGCGGTCCCTCCCGGGAGGAGCGTTGGGTGATCGTCCCCGGCAGCGAGATTATGGCGGTGCTCTGCCTGGCCACGGATCTGCCCGACCTGGAAGCCCGGCTGGGGCGGATCATCGTCGGCCTGACCCGCGACAAGCGTCCAGTCACCGCCACAGACCTGAAGGCCTCCGGGGCGATGACCCTGCTCCTCAAAGATGCGATCATCCCTAACCTGGTGCAGACACTTGAGGGAGGCCCGGCCCTGGTTCACGGCGGTCCGTTCGCCAACATCGCGCACGGTTGCAACTCGGTGGCCGCCACCCGGCTCGGCCTTTCGCTGGCCGAGATCGTCCTGACCGAGGCAGGATTCGGGGCCGATCTGGGCGCCGAGAAATTCTTCGACATCAAGTGCCGGATGGCCAGGCTCAAGCCCGAGGCCGCGATCCTGGTGGCCACGGTGCGGGCCCTCAAGATGCACGGCGGCGTCAAGAAGGACGCGCTGAGCACTCCCGACGTCGCCGCCCTCCGGCGCGGCCTCGTCAATCTGGAGGCGCACGCCCGGAACGTCGCGAAGTTCGGGGTCCCGGTCATCGTGGCGTTGAACCGGTTCCTCACCGACACCCCTGAGGAACTCGAGACCGTGCTGGCAGCCTGTCGGGAGTGGGGCATCCGGTCCGCTCTCAGTGATGTCTGGGCCCGGGGTGGGGAGGGGGGCGAGGCGGTTGCCCGGGAACTGCTCGCCGAATTGGAGGAGGGGAAGGCCGCGTTCCAGCCGCTGTACGACACCGACCAGTCGATCCAGGCCAAGATCGAAACCATCGCGCGGGAGATCTACGGAGCCGACGGGGTGGATTTCACGCCGGTGGCACTCCGATCGATCACCCAGTGCAACGCCATGAAAATGGGGCGGACGCCGGTCTGTATTGCCAAGACCCAGTACTCCTTCAGCGACGATCCGACCCGGCTCGGGCGGCCAACCGGCTTCCGGATCACCATCCGGGACGTGTACCCTTCGGCGGGCGCCGGGTTCGTGGTGGCGCTGGCCGGGGACATCATGACCATGCCGGGGCTCTCCAGGACCCCGGCCGCCGAAGCCATCCGGGTCGATGCGGATGGCACCATCGAAGGACTGTTCTAATCGGGGATTGCCATGACCATTACGACCGTCAGCACGGACAGCGCCCCCAAGGCGATCGGCCCGTACAGCCAGGCCACCTTCTCCGGCAACCTCGTCTTCACCGCGGGCCAGATCTGCCTCGATCCCGCGACCATGGAGCTCACCGGCGAGTCGGTGGCGGCCCAGACCGAGCAGGTCATGACGAACCTGGCCGCGGTGCTTGAGGCGGCCGGTTCGGGCTTCGACCGGGTCCTGAAGACCACCGTCTTTCTCACCAACATGGCGGACTTCGCCGAGATGAACGAGGTCTACCAGCGGGCCTTCGGATCACACCGGCCGGCTCGCAGTACGGTGGCGGTTTCCGGTCTGCCCAAGGGGGTCCGGGTGGAGATCGACGTCATCGCGGTCCGCGGATAGCCGGACCGGCACCACAACCATGTCTTGGGGGCGGATCGGGCCTGGTGGCTTGGCCGGTCTTCAAAACCGCGACGGAGGCGCCCTCGGCGACTCCGGTGGGTTCGATTCCCACACGCTCCCGCCACCGCGTCCCTCGGCGCGGTGGCGCGTTCCCGGCCTGGTGACCCTGGCGATTCTGCTGGTAACGCCAGCCTGGGCGCAGGACACCACCGTCGTCTCCCCCTCGCTGGTGATCATCCAGCAACAGCCGGCGCCGGCACCGCCCCCGGTCCCGCCCGATACTTCCCGCTATCGCCCGTCGCCGGTGTCGCCGATGGGGTCCTTCTTCCGTTCGCTGGTGGTTCCGGGCTGGTCCCAGGCCAAGCTCAACCGGCGCCTCACGGCAGGTCTCTTCGTGGCGTGGGAGGGCGTGTCGCTCGGGATGACCCTCAAGGCGGCGTCCGAATTGCGCTTCCTCGAGGCCGAGGGGACCGACAGTCTCCGGATCGAAAGCAAGAAGCAGGAGCGGCAGGACTGGCTCGTGCTGCTCGCGTTCAACCACCTCTTCGCGGGTCTGGAGGCCTTTGTCAGCAGCCACCTCTGGGATTTCCCGGCCGATGTCAGCCTGCGAGCGATCCCCGGAGGGGCAGGGCTCGGAGTGTCGGTGCCGTTCCGCTTGCCGTGAACAACGCCCCGATCGGGATCTTCGACTCCGGGCTCGGCGGCCTGACGGTCGCCAGCGCCATCTTCGAGCGGCTGCCCCATGACGCCACGTTGTACTTCGGGGACACCGCCCGGGTGCCGTATGGCCCCAAGTCGCCCAAGACGGTCCGTCGGTACTGCCTGGAGATCCTGGCCTGGCTACTCGACCAGCAGGTGAAGGCGGTGGTCGTCGCCTGCAATACCAGCACCGCCCATGCCCTCGAGGCGCTGCAGGAGGTCTCCCCCGTCACGGTGCTCGGAGTGATCGAGCCGGGCTCCCTCGCAGCGGCCGTGGCCTCGCCCACCGGACGGATCGGCGTCATCGGGACCGCCGGCACCGTGGCCAGCGGAGCCTACCCACGGGCCATCGAGGCCCGTCGGCCGGATGCCGTGGTCATCCAGCAAGCCTGCCCGCTGTTCGTGCCCTTCATCGAGGAAGGCTGGTTTCACCACCCCGCCGCGGAACTGGTGGCCGCCGAGTACCTGACGCCGCTGATCCAGGCCGGGGTCGACACCGTCGTCCTCGGCTGCACCCACTATCCCTTGCTGAAGCCACTGTTGGCGCGAGTGCTCGGGCCGGGGGTCCGATTGATCGACAGCGCGGAAGAGACCGCCGCGGCCGTGGCCAGGGCTCTCACCGAGCGGGGGCTTCAGGCCGAGACCGGGAATCCCTCCACTCACCGGTTTGCGGTGAGCGACGAGGCGGCCAGATTTCTGGAAGTCGGGACCCGGTTTCTCGGTAGCCGGTTGACCCAGGTCGAGTTGGTAGACCTGGCCGGCTAGCTGAACTGGGCCAGGCGGACCCGGTCGTCGCTGGCGGTGGCATACCGGAGTCCATCGAGCCAGGCGCCCGGGTTGAGGTAGTGCTGCCCGGGAGAGGGCTCCGTCAGGGCGGGCCGGTGGGTGTGGCCCAGGACCAGCAAGCCGAGACCCGGATCGGCGGCAAGGCGCGCTTCCGCCCACTGACGCTGGGCCTCCGCGGCCCGACGGAGGACGGCTGCATCCAGGGTCTGTTGACTGAGGTGGTGGCTGAACCGGTCCACCAGCCAGAGACCCAGGTCCACCGGCAAGCTCCGGAACACGGCGCTGGTCACCGGAGAGCGGGTGATCCGATGCAGGCTGCGGGCGACCCACCGCTGTTCGGTGAGGCCGTCCCCATGATGGGCCTCGACGATGCGGGAGCCCACCCCGAACCGGATCCGATCCCGGGAAAAGCGGATGCCGCACTCCGCCTCCCAGAACGAATCGCCCCACCGGTCGTGGTTGCCACCGGTCATCACGATCGGCAGCCGGTGGGCCAGGGCAGCCAGTTGTCCCGCGATCCGGAATCCCCGTCGGGGGATGGCCCGGCGGTAGGCGAACCAGAAATCGAACAGGTCGCCATTGATGAGCAGACAATCACCCAGATCCGGCGCCGCATCAAGAAATGCGGCCAGCGATTCTCCGATGGCCGCGGGCACCGCCCCCAGGTGGGCGTCGCCGAGAATGATCAATTGGTGGCCGAGCACGGCAGCAAGTATAGGAACCTGGCTCGATGGATCGCAAGAAAACCGGCCTTCGACTTCGACGGGTCGGGTCCGGTGAGGGGCCTGCCGCCGGAGCCGATCTCGGAAATCATCGTTCGGGTGAACTACTCCGAAACCGATCGAATGGGGGTGGCGTATCACGGACGCTATCCGGTCTGGCTCGACATGGCGCGGACCGAGCACCTTCGCCGGACGGGGGTGAGCTACCGGGAGTTGGAGGATGACGGCCTGCTCCTCGCGGTTTCGGATCTTCAGGTCCGATACCGGCGTTCCGTGGAGTATGACGACCTGGTTCGGGTCCGCTGCTGGGTGCGGGAGATCGCTTCCCGAAAGGTTACCTTCGGGTACGTCGTGGAGCACGCCGAGCGGGGCGAGATCCTGGCCACGGCCCTGACCGCGCTGATCAGCTTGGACCGGAGCTTTGTGGTTGTCCGGTTGCCGGGCCACCTGGTTCGCCGTCTGACGGCGATTGCCGATCCGGTGAAGCTGTAACGGCGCTCATAAGTAATGGGGGATAAAGGGGTTACGTGGGATTATCGTCGCATCGGTACGTTGACCGCATTTTGGCCGCGGCCTATCTTGGAGCAGGGTGCTGGGGCTGCGGGGGCCTCCCGGGCTCGGTTGTGCCGTCCGGGGCGGTTCCGGCAACCGCACAGGCGGCGGCCGAGTGGATGGCCGAGACGCACAACGCCCAAGCCGTCCTCCACCGGTTCAAATGGAAGTTCCGGGAAGGGACGGGGGGTAGTGCCGGGGGACCCGGATCGGCCCGGATCACCCCCGGGGATTCCCTCCGGTTCGACGCGGCCGGCCCGCTCGGGACCGGGCGGGGCTCGGCCTTCGTGATCGGGGAAGAGGCCCAGTGGGCCGAACCGGAAGAGGAAGTCCGGAAACTGGTGCCCAACTATCCGCTGCTGTGGGCGATGCTCGGGGTGGCGCGGATGCCGGAGCCCGCTGGAGAGGTGACCCGGTTTGAGGACGAGCGGTTGGTCGCCTGGCGATTTGTGTCCGGCCCCGACACGGTGGAGTATGCCCGGATCCACGGCCTCGAGCACCGGTTGATCGCCGACGTGAGGCAGGCGGGAAAACGCGTCGGGCGAGTGGAAACGGTCTTCAAGGCGGACGGCGGGCTCAAGTCCTCTCGACTCGATGTGCCCAGCGTCCCAGCCCGATTGGATATCACCTATGTCTCGACCAGAACGGCGACCGAGTTTGCTCCGGATACCTGGGTTCGGCCGGCGCCGTAGTCTGGGGGCCTGCGCCCTGCTCCTGGCCGGCTGCAGCTACGGCTTTTCCGGTGGCGGGTTTCCACCGGAGATTCGGACCGTGGCGGTGCTCCCGTTCGAGAACCTCACCCCGGATCCCACCCTGACTTCCGAGATCAACGACGCGGTGCGAGAGGCGGTGGAACGACGGCTGGGGCTCCGGCAGGTCGGGGAGAACAACGCCGACGCGATCGTGACCGGAACGGTACGGCGATACGATCCCGATCTCCCGGTTGCCTTCACCGGCGATCCCACCAGCAATCAGGTCAGTGTGACCCGCCGGCTGGTCCAGATCAGCGTGGACGTGGAGGTGCGGGAACGGGTGGCGGACCGGGTGGTCTGGACCCGCCAGGGGATGATGGTTGAAGGCGAATACGAAACCGGCCGGGAGCGGGAAGGCCGGCAGAAAGCCCTGGAGAAGCTGATCATCAACATCGTGGATGGGGTGCAGTCGCAATGGTAGGGCGGCCCGGTGGCAACCGGCGGGGCGCCAGTACCCTGGGATGCCTGGTCACCCTGGTGCTGTTCATGGGGGCCCTGTACTACGGCACCGAAGTCGGCCGGGTCTACTATCGCTACTACAGCCTGGTGGACGTGATGAAGGTCCAGGCCCGGTTTGCCCGGAACCAGACTGACCAGGTCATCCGGCGGAACATTCTCAGCCGGATCGACGAGCTGGGGCTGCCCTCTGAAGCGCGGCGGCTGCTGATTCGCCGGGATGGACCGCCATACCAGATCGTGATCCGGACCCAGTATCGGGAACTGATTCAACTCCCGTTCCGAACCGTGCAACTGACCTTCCGGCCCAAGGTGGAGTCCCGCTTCTGACCACCGCTTCGAAGATCGTGCCCCTCGACGAGCTGCGGCGCTGGCGGCAGGCGGTCGCGGGCCGAGTGGTCTTCACCAACGGCGTGTTCGACCTCCTGCATGAAGGCCATGTGGCCAGCCTGGAAGCGGCCCGACAGTTGGGGGATGCCCTGGTCGTCGGCCTCAACAGCGACGCCTCGGTGCGCCGACTCGGCAAGGGTCCGGGCCGGCCGGTGGTACCCGAGTCAGGACGGGCCCGGGTGCTCGCCGCGCTGGCCGCCGTCGACCGGGTGGTGCTGTTCGATGAGGATACCCCTCGAGCGCTCATTGCCGCCGTCAGGCCCGACGTTCTGGTGAAGGGCGCCGACTACGCGAAATCGGAAGTTGTCGGTGCCGATCTCGTCGAATCCTGGGGTGGTGAGGTCCACCTGACGCAATTGGTGCCTGGCATCAGTACCACCACGATTCTGAGGAGCAGTCATGGCTCGAGCTGACGGGCGCGCCCCCGATGCCCTCCGCGCAATCGCACTGGAGCGGGGCGCCAACCCCTACGCCGAGGGCTCCTGCCTGGTCCGGTTTGGCGGGACCTTGGTGCACTGCACCGCGAGCGTCGAGGAAGGGGTCCCCGGCTTTCGAAAGGGGAGCGGCAAGGGGTGGGTCACGGCGGAATATGCGATGCTGCCCCGCGCCACCAGCGAACGGACCCAGCGCGAGCGCAACGGTCCGGGTGGCCGGAGCCAGGAAATCCAGCGGCTGATCGGCCGGTCCCTGCGCGCGGCCATGGGGACCATGGCCTTCGGCGAGTACACCATCCGGATCGATTGCGACGTCCTCCAGGCCGATGGCGGCACCCGCACCGCCAGCATTACCGGCGCCTGCGTCGCGTTGGCGGATGCCTGCGACTGGCTGGCCCGACGCACCGGCAACCCCTCCCCGTTTGGCCAACTGGTGGCGGCCGTCTCGGTCGGCATGGTCGCCGGGGAACCACTGCTGGACCTCTGCTACGCCGAGGACAAGGATGCCGAGGTGGACGCCAACGTGGTCCAGCTGGAACCCGACCGGTTTGTGGAGGTCCAGGGGACCGCCGAGGGAGCGCCATTTTCCCGACCGGAACTCGATACCATGGTGGACCTGGCGCAGACGGGGATCGCCACCCTGTTCGAAATTCAACGTCAGGTGCTGGGGCGGTGAAACTGCTGATCGCCTCGCGGAACCGCGCCAAACAGCGGGAGATCCGGGCGCTCTTCGAAGGGACCGGGGTCGATCTGACGTTCCCGCAGGATCTCGGCCTGCCGCCAAGCCCCGAAGAGGAACGGCTGGAAATCGGCGCGACTTTCGAAGCCAACGCCCGGGCCAAGGCGGAGTACTTCGCCCGGAAGGTGTTCCTTCCCACGGTGGCCGATGACAGCGGGCTGGAGGTGTTTTCTCTCGGCGGTGACCCCGGGGTGCGGTCCAGGCGGTGGTCCGGTGCCACCGGCACCGACGTGGAAGTGGACGTCGCCAACAACGCCTACCTGCTTCGCCGATTGCTGGGTGCCCCGCCGGAGCGGCGACGGGCCCGCTATCGATGCGCGGTGGCCTACCTCCCCGAACCGCGGGCCATCGCCCAGATCTTCGAGGGGTCGTGCACCGGCGAGATTCTCACGGCGCCGATCGGTGATCGCGGGTTTGGCTATGACCCGTTGTTCTTGAGCGATGACCTCGGCGTGTCGTTCGGGCAGGCCACCACCGACGAAAAGGATCAGGTCAGCCACCGGGGCAAGGCGTTCGCTGCCTTGCTTCGAACTCTCACTGGAGCCTCATGAGCAGCCCAGCCCTCCCGGTCCCGGCCTGCCGAATTCGCCGGACTCTCCAGGACGGCCGGGTCGCGGTCGGCACCATGGTGGTGGAGATGCGGCAACCGGCCATCATGAGCTGGCTGGCCCGGGCGGGGTTCGACTTCGCCATCATCGACAACGAGCACGGACCATTCACGATCGAGACCATCGCCGAGTTGTCGCGTGCCGGCCGCGCGGCTGGCGTGACGCCCATTGTGCGGGTGCCCGAACTGTCGTACGCCCATGTGGTCCAGCCCCTCGATGCCGGTGCTCAGGGCATCATGCTCCCTCGGGTGACCGAGCGCGGGCAGGTCGAGCAATGTCTGGCCTGGATGAAGTACCCCCCTGCGGGCCGCCGGGGCGGGGTGCTGGGGCGGGGGCACACTGACTTCGGGGGTGGCAACCTGAGTGAGATTCTGGCGGCCATGAACCGGGAGACCTTCCTCATCATCCAGATCGAGACCGCCGAGGCGGTCGACCGGCTCGACCAGATTCTGGCGGTGTCGGGAGTGGATGCGGCGCTGATCGGCCCCACCGATCTCTCCATTGCGCTCGGCGTGGCCGGCCGGCTGGATGACCCGATCTTGACCGGCGCCATCGAACGCACCATGGCCGGGTGCGCGCGCCACGGGGTAGTCCCGGCGATTCATACCAACGAAGTCCACCGGACGGCCCACTGGGCCAGCCGGGGGATGCGACTGGTGAGCATCGGAAGTGAGGCCGGGCTGCTGATTGGGGGCGGCCAGCAGGCGGTGCAGACGATCCGGCAGGGCGCCTGATCCGGAGGTCGGCCGCTAGGTGATCCGGCCGCTGGTTGGTCGGGGTTCCGTCAGCCGCTATCTTTGCCGCCCACGGGGTGTGGCGCAGTCCGGTAGCGCGCCTGCTTTGGGAGCAGGAGGTCCCGGGTTCGAATCCCGGCGCCCCGATTGACTACAGCTGCACGGTTCTTGGCAGCCTCTGCTGCGCCATCACCGGGCCTTCCGGTGCCGGGATGACAAGCTCCTCCGCACCCAGAAAGAACCTGGTACCAGTTGGGGCGCCGCGGAAGGGAGTCGGTGGAAGCCCGCGCGCCTCCTGCAACGACCAGTGGAAGTCCTCGAAGCCAAGCCGGTGCCGGAACACCACCGTGCCCGAGAACCGGGGGTTGATCTCGAACGCCACCGGACCACGCTGGGTGAGCCGCAGCTGGACATTGATGCTGCCCCGCAACTCCAGGCCTTCGGCGATCGAGGTGAGGTAGCTCTCGATCAGGGGATCCCGCACGACCGTGCCCGCGTAGGTGCTGCCACTCTGCCAGACTCTCCGGCTGGCCATGACCCGAACCTCTCCCCGACGCGAGCGATACACGCCGCAGGTGTACTCCTGGTCGTCGGGCAACAGCAGTTCCTGCCACAGGTCCTGGGGTCGGGCGCGCCGATAGCTGCTCGCCAGATCCCGATCGGAAATCCGGAGCATCCCGTTCCCCCGGTTGCCGATCCGCGGCTTGAGGATGCAAGGCAGCTGGCGGGGCTCGGCCTCTCCCACGAGGTCGGTCCACGGGAAGGCGAGGCCCCGGCGCTCCAGGAACCGGGCGGTGGCAAGCTTGTCGAGGCCAGTCGACACCGCTCTGGTACTGGGGAGCAGCATCGACCCAATGCCAGGCACGCGGGTCACCTCGTCCCGCACCAGGCGTCCGATCTCCGCCTCGAACACCGGGACCACCAGGTCGACCCGGTGTTGGCGGGCCAGCTCAGTGATGGACTCCAGGAAGGCCGGGTCGTCGGCCGGGGCAATCACCCCGCAGGCATCGAAGAGCAGGAGGCCGGGGTGGTGATCGTGGGTGTCGCAGCCGATGACCCGGCGGGCCGCTCCGGTCATCCGGAGGATGCGGCACAGGCCCTGACTGATGTTCTCGCTGCACCCCGTGAGGAGCACGGTGTCGAAGAGCTGCATGATGGACCCCGATCGTTACCGATTTCCCTTGCATGCCCCGTGCCGTGCTCGACTCCCGTGGGGCGGTGCGACCGGGTGGCTGGCCTGCCTTCGGGCCGGAAGCTAGCTTGTACCACCGGCGCCCGTAGCTCAGCTGGATAGAGCAACAGCCTTCTAATACACCAGGGCCACCACCGCCCGTTGCTCACCAGCGCGGGCGGTGTTGTTTTTCAATGGACTTAGCGAAATGAGCGCCAACCGCGCCAGCCAGTTCTGGGGCAGTTTGGCACTAATTCTGGCACTGATTGCGGGATTGGGGGCGTGGGGAGTAGGCTGGTGTGAAGCCCGAAGCCCCGTTGTATGTCTCAATGACTAGGGAGGAGTGTTAAGGCCATGGACAAGAAGACCCTGCTGATACATCGTGACGTGGGTGTCTTTACTCCGATGGGGCCAATGAGAGAGGGCTCGACGCCGCCTCGGTGAACGTACTCGAGACGGTAGGACAGTCGTTCTCATTGGTGCACTTTCTTTTGGGTCACTGGCCATGGGTTGGCCCACCGTCGCCATTGTCATATCCGTCTTGGGCATGGGTGGCCTATGCTCGATCGGGTTGTACGTCGTAATTGCCAATCTCGTAATAGCACACACTCACCTTCGGAACATCGACATGATGCTCGGTGGCTTGCACGCCCACCATTTCGACGAGGCCATCAGGGCGGCTGAGAAGGGGTCCACCCCATAGCTCGGCAAGTGCGGCCCGCCGAGTGGTGGTTTCCTACCCTTCCCGACTGCGCCAAGGGGCGGGGTATGCTCCCCGAGCCCCATTGTGCGCGCTGGAAGGCTGCCACCGGAAGCATCTTCAGCGACGGGATTTCGCGCCTGACTACCCCAGATCAACCAGGGAAGGATTTCCATGATGCCTGTGCCACGCTGGTTCTGGGCGGTCCTCGCCACCTGCCTGATCACTGCCACCACGGCCATCGGCCTGGTGAGTCGAGCGGCCATTACCAAGATGCGGTACACCCCACTCACCGTCGCCCTTGTTCTGGACACCCGAACGGGCGAGGTGTGCACCGTCCTTAGGGATGGGACGCTGGGGTGCGGCACCAAGACCTCTATCGCCACGGGGAGCTGACGCCGTGAACGTGTTCCCGGTGTATACAATCATCGAGGGTGAACTGGTACAGGACGGGCCCTGGCCTTCTCGGTGTGGGGTGAGCAGGGGTGATATCTTCCTGTTCTTGTCCGAATGTGGGCCAGCCGCGGTCCCGGCGGACATCGATTGGAAGGTGAATGTTCAAATCACCGAAGGCCGCAATGCCCAGGTGATACAGATGAGCCTTGGGCAGTTCCTTTCAGCCGAGGACTACACTCGCTCCTGTAGTGGACCTCTCTCGATGAGTGATGCGGACCTAGGAGGCCCGACCGAAACGCCTCCACCCCGGTGGCTCTGGCTGTACAAGGACCGGTTTTATGTCACTGAGCGCGATCCCCGCTCGCCGGAGTTCCCCACGGTGGCGCTTCACATCAAGGCCGCCCACTTCAAAAGGGACAAGACACTGATTCGTCTTCGGGAGGAAGTCGCGAATTACGAGGCCATCGAGATCAACCAGAGCGGGGCGGCAAGGCGGCGGGCGATTCCGGACGACGTGAAGATGGCTGTCTGGACCAGGGATGGTGGCACGTGCACTAAGTGCGGTGCCGCTCAAGATCTGCATTTCGATCACATTATTCCCCACTCGCGAGGTGGCAGCGACGAAGTCTTGAACCTCCAGCTCCTATGCCGGACATGCAATCTCGCCAAATCAGACCGCCTTGCCTGACAACCAATCCAAATCCTTGGACCGAGACCGAATGAGCGACCGGGAACAACAGCTTTCAGAGCTTCATTACATGCTTGGCCTCCTAGTAGCCCCGGTCATCAGGTACTGTGAAGGCGAGGAGCACTCTCCCAGCCGAGGCCGCGAGTTAAGGGCCCAACTCCAAGCAGAGCTCCCGGAATTTGTGAAAGAGGTTGAGCGGTATGGTGCGGGCTACCCAAGTGAGATCAGAGCAGTGGGCCTTGAGTTTGTCGAACATCTGGTCCCAGCCCTGGTTCACTTCACGTACGATGACCCCAGTGGACCAATGACCACGAAGGACTTTGTTGAAATGAGCGTCAGGAAGGTCAAGAAACTCCTAGGAGACTTTCCACGCCGTCCACTGGAGGACCTGATGTCGGCTGGCACCCCTTTGGGGCTCTATAGGTCGGCTCAGGGCGGTCTGTGAAACCGCTTCCGAACGGGTGATCATCATCGATCAGTATCCCTCGGCGGATCTGTTGACCCGATACGCCATCGCAGTTCCGTCCACTACATCATGCACGATCGTGACAAGCCAGCGTTCGGGTTCGAAGTGGGAGGAGTTCGCGGCCGCCTCGGCCTTATTCTCCTCTGAGCGCCCGCTCTATCAAGCAAGGCTCCATGACAACCTTCATGACCGATACGTCGTTGTGGATGGCACAGTGTATCACGTCGGTGGCTCCATCAAGGATGCGGCCGTCAAATCTGGGTTCACCATTTCCACGGGTGACTTTGGCGCGAAGGTGGGCTCCCTCATCGCTGAGTCCCGCCAGTTCCATCCCAAACCATAGTCCTGGCCCCGGCCCCGGACCTTCAGCTGGATTCCTTCCTGTCCAGGAATTGGGGAAAAAGGTCCTCAAAGTCCGGCATGGGGGAGACCCCGACCGTTGTGGCCAGAACTCCCTCCGGCCTGGCAACCCTAAGCCGTTTCCAATGGTTAACGGTGTCTGCGGTAGTCAGCTCGACAAGGTCTAGAATGGTGTCCGCGGCATACATCAGGCTCTCCACTCGCTCCTTTTCCAACTTCGTTCGGCGCTGCGTGGTCACGACTAGGTGATCTCGCAGCAGCTCGGCGAGCTTGCCCTTTCCTGGAGCAGAGCTGTCATGCCTCGGTGCTCCCGTTCCGAGCAGCAGCCATGTGGCGTTCAGTCGTAGCCGTTCGCACATCTTGGTCAGGTGAATTGCTGAGGGAAGGGCCGTGACCGGCGGAGGGCCATCCGCTCGTTTGGACCGACGGCGGCTCGTCCCACCCACCCAACGGTACGCCGTTGTCTTCGGAATTCCCGCTCCCATCAACACCCCAGCTGGATCCTGGCCGCCATAGTAGTCCCGGAGGAACGTCCGTAGTCGCCCGAGATCCGCCCGCTGTTCAGATGTGCCCATCCTGCTCACCTCCCCCTCCTGGACCGGGATAAACTGCCAAACCGCGACGACCATTAATGGGAAAACTGGCCCATTCTTGGTCCCACGGCAAGGGGGCAGACTTCACCCATGCATGAAGGTGACTGGGTGCCGTTGACTGCGGCTGATGATTCCGCGTGGGGTGGGCGTTCCTACGCTTCCCGCCACAGGTTGTGCCGGAGCGGAGCAATCCGGACAAAACGGGAGGGAGGCCGTGTGTTCGCCTGGCGGGGGGACCTCGAGCGGCTCCGGCGCGCAAACGCCCCGGTGCTGGTCGTGATCCCGGACGGCCTGAAGCCCAGGGAGGCCGCAGCCGTGCGCCAGGCGGCCGAGCTGGCGGCCCGACTCGAGCACATGATCAGCGAGCTTGAGGGCGCTGCGGAAGCGGGAACTAGGGGGAGCGACCCCCGAGGCATGGAGCGCGCCGGTGCGCTTCGGCGAGCCGCGGCAGGGCTGCGGTTCGTGGAATTCGATCCCGTCATCGCGTTTTGGCGGGTCGGAAAGGACGGGGTGGGATGTCAGGGAACAGCATGATGGATTTTCAGCGGAACATCGGTCGTGGTGCGGGCGGCGGGCGGCGAGCCTCTTCGGTGCTGGCGATGATCCGGTCGGTGGTGGGCAACGGGAGGGACAGGGACGCTGCCGCTCTCGAACGGGAACGGTCGCAGGAATGGGCGATACAACTCGGTTTGCCGCGACCGGCGGCAGATACCTTCTACATGGGGTCCAACGAAGGGTACGGCCAGCGCGCCAGCGGGCAGCTGGAAACCGGCGTGTCCACCCAGGGTCAGGAACTCGTGTTCATCGAGCCGGGGTCATTCATTGACCTGCTGCGCCCCCGCTCGGTGGTCCTGCAGGCCGGGGCCACGTTCATTCCGGGGCTCTCGGGGAACATCGCGTTCCAGCGGCAGATCGGCGCGGGCACGGCCTATTGGACGGGGGAAGCCCCGACCGCGGATGTCACGATTTCCAACGTGACGTTTGACCAGCTCTCGCTGTCGCCCAAGACGGTGATGAGCCGGACCCAGGTGTCCCGGCAGGTGGCGCATCAATCAGCTCCGGGCTTGGAGGAACTCGTGCGGCGCGACATGGCGGCTTTGCACGCACTCGCACTGGACGCGGCGGCAATTGTCGGCGGCGGGTCCAACGAGCCCACCGGCATCCTGGCCACGTCCGGGGTCACCACGGTGGCGCTGGGCACCCACGGTGCCGCCCCGACCTATGCCACGATCGTGGACCTCTTCGCGGGCTTGGCGGAAGCCAACGCGCCTGAGTCCTACGCGGCCGTTACCACCCCTGGCATCGCGGCCAAGCTGATGCTGACCGAGCAGTTTGCCACCACGAACGGAATGCCCGTCTGGCAGGGGGGTTTTGTTGGTGGGCGACTCGGGAGTGTGAACGGCTACCGCGGGTTTGCTTCCAACCAGGTGCCCAGCAACTTGACCAAGGGCACCAGCAGCGGCATCTGCCACGCGATCATCGCGGGCAACTTCTCGGAACTCATCATAGCGGAATGGGGGGCCATTGAGATCGTCGTGGATCCGTTCACCCTCGCCGGTCGCAATCTGATCCGGCTGGTGTCCACCCAGATGGTGGATGTGGGAATGCGCCACAAGGCGTCGTTCCAGGTGATCGAGGACGCGCTGGCCGCGTAATTCGCAGGACCCGCGGCGCATCGGGTCTTTTCGGGGTGGTCCCCCCTCAGTGTGCCACCTCGCGCCGCGTAAAGCCCCGGCTGGCCGAGCCGATGTCACAGGCCGTGACCGGGCAATCCGGATGGATCAAAAACAGCGGCCCGCCTCGCGTTCGAGCGCGGACGGGCCAGACCGGCGGTGGAGGCCGGAACACAATGCTCAAATTAGTCACAACCCAACGGATGCGCGAACCGACCTTGGGAACGCCTGGCCTCGATCTAGGCGGGGGCTCTGTAGCAACCCTTTCTCCACCCCCGCACAAGTTGGCCCGAAGCCCGGCGATGTTGCCGCGGGGCCAGGCGTTCTCACCTCACTGCGAGGGTGGCCAGTCGATCGCGGCCCTTTCCGAGAAAGCGGCATGGCGGGCGCTTGGCCTCCGGATCGAACGTGCACGGGCCCGGCACCGACTTCTCCGACTCACCGAACGGGTGGTCTGTATGGAGCGCGATCTCCAGGCAACCCGGGCGGAGCTTGAGGAGCTCCGGGGTCTGCTGCGGGAAGCGGCGTGACCGTTCCTGCCGCAGTCGACCGCTGGCGGCCGGGGGGCCCTGTGAGCCCCGGGCCGCTACGCAAGCTCCCCATACCGGAGGCGCTGGCGCTTCTCATCAAGGAGCATGCGGCCGCTCTGACCGGACTGCTGGTCGGAGATCCGGTGGACGCCGCCCTCTCCGCGCTTCTGGCTCTTCGAGTTCGGGCTGCCGCCCTGGGCCAGCCCGAACTGGCGGCACTGGCCGCCGAAAGTTGGGCGGTCGTGGCGGACTTGGAGGATTCCGCCGATTGCTTCGAGGACGAACCAGCCCCGTCTGAGTGGCAGCCGACGCTCCAGGCGGACTGCGGCCCGAGTTGGGGCCCCACGGAAGTAGCCTGGTGATGACCGATCCACGCGGCTACGCCTGGCTCCGGGAGCTTGCGGCAGATCCCGACCGCCTGAGACCGCCCTCGGCTGCGCTCGGTCACCTCGCCTGGCCTGGTCGGTATCACGCTTCTCAGCGGGGCCGAGAAGTGTGGAAAGTCTGAACTCATTAGCCAGGCGGTCGCGTCGGCCTCCCGTGGTAACCTGTTTCTCGGTGAACGCTGCCCGCAGGCAACGACCTTCTGGCTCTGCCTGGATGAGCCCGAGGAGGATCTTGTCCGCCGGCTGGTGGCGCTCGACACAGACCTGGACCGGGTGGCGATCCGCACAACCCGCCCTGACAGTGTGGAGCACCTAGCTGCATTGGTCCGGGCAACGGAGGCGGATGTGCTCATCGTGGACTCGCTCATGAGCTTCATGGCCGGTCTGGTGCACACTGGTGGCGATGCAGCCCAGTGGACGCCGCACCTCAAGGGCCTCACCTCGGTCGCACGGGCAACCAAGGCCAGCATGGTCTGGCTCCACCACGCCAACAAAGCCACGGGGAACTACCGAGACTCATCGGCCATCGGGGCCGAAGCCGACATGATACTGGAGTTTCAGCCTCACCAGCATCGGGACACCGTGCGGAAGGTTAGGGTGCGCGGCCGCCTCCCGCTCCGTGACTTCGAACTCGACTTTGTCGAGGGTCAATACGCTTTTGGGGGGGGTGCCCAGGCGGTGGATACGGCTGCAACTGTTCCTGAACACGCTCGAGCCCTACTCGTGCTGCTCTCTGAATCCGAGCCAGAGGGCTATAGCTCCTCCGCGTGGCAGAGAGAGTCGGGGCTGGCCAAGACGACCTACAACCGGGCCCGCCGGAGGCTGCTCCGGGATGGGCTGGCCCTCGGTCCTGAGGATACCCGGACAGCGCGGTACCGGATCACCGAGGCCGGGGAACGCTCCTTGGTGGTGCCAAGTGCCGCAGGTGCCAACGACGTGCCAAGGCACCATGGCACTTCAGGTCATGATGGTGCCACAGGTGCCAAATCCTCTGTAAGAGGATTGGCACATGGCATCAGACCCGGCACCAACCCGGAAGATCCCAATACCGAAGAAGCCCTAGAGCGGGAAGCCATCGAGCAGGAAGGGGCGGTCGCCTGAACCCGAACCCTTTCCCCCAATCTGGGGAGTGGCCGTGGGGGGACGAACCCGATACCCCCGGGATACCTGGCAACTGGCGTTGCGGTGGCCCGTGGTGGGCAGCGGAAGGGCAGGGCCTACCGGACGCCACCACGCGCACAGGCATGGCCGCGCTCCATCAGCGCATCAGCGAGGAAGCGTGACGCATAACGTCAGCCACCCCCCAGCGGGTCCTGGCCGGTGTGGATAACGCGGGTGTCCGCAGCGCCGCGGGCGAGCGGTAGCGCAAGAGGTTTTCGGGGAGGTGGGTTAGATGCGGGAACTGGTGAGCCAGGCCCAGGCAGCCGAATGGCTCGGGATTACCCGGCAGAGTGTGGGGAGGTGGATGGTGAAGGCCGGGGCCCCAGTGGAAAGGCGGGGCGGGCGGTTCTGGTGTGTGTGGCCGGACTTCCCGGTGTGGCGGCGGGCAGAGCGTGATGCGTCGGTCCGGCGGAAGGCGGGGTACCCTGCGCTCGAGGCCGCCAAGCTCCGCCGAGCCTCAGTCGAGGCAGAGTTGGCGGAACTGAACCTGGCCGAGCGCCGGGGGGACCTGGTCGGAGTGGAGGACTACCGGCGAGAACTGCGCAGCATCATGGGGCGGTTGCGGGGAATCCTGGTCCGCTGGCCCGCTGAATGGGCCCCGCGGTTCGTGGAACTAACCACAACAGGGCAGGCCGAGGGGGAGCTTTTTGAGGGGTGCCGGGTGCTGTTGGCACGGATGGCACGGGTGGGGGATGACTACGAGGAGGGGGCATGAGGCGGAACATGAGGGCACGAGATGGGCGGCAGGTGAGACTGGACCTCGATCCGGAGGGGTCGTCGGACATTGTGCTGACGCTCAGCGCCATGGCGGTGCAGGGGGGACGCATGCGGATGACGAACTTTGAGGAGTTCCACATCCCGGCGGAAATCGCGGCCGCGTTGGGGCGGCAACTCCTCGAGTGGGGCCAAGCGGGGAAGCGGCGCGCTCCCGCTCCGCGGGTTTCCAATGGCTAGCGGGGTGCGGTGGCTGTTCTTCGTGGCCCGGCCGGGCGGCTACGTCACGGCCAGGGACCGGCGGGAGGCGGAACGCCGGGCCCGGGCTGCCTGTGGGGACGATCCATTCCTCTGGGTCCAATCGGTGGCCTCGGCGGAGGCTGCCCTGGTGGAGCGTGGTGCGGTCAGCCTGGTGCGGAGCCTCCCGGCGGACGCAGGACCCCTACGGGCCCAAAAGGGGCGCGGCGTGCTGGCCGCTGAGGTGCCCCTGGTGGATGAGGCGCAAAGTCTCCGGGTGCTGGCGGAGGCGTTCCATGCCGTGGCGGAGGCCCTGCCACCGGGGACACCTGTGGCCGTACCAGCTGGGGTGCTGCTGCGCCTTCTGGAGGGCCACCAGGCGTCCGAGGATGGCCCCGGGGCGGTGGATCTCACCGTGGCCGACCTGGCGGAGCGCTATGGCCGCCGACCGAGCACCGTGCGGATGTGGCTTGAGCGGGGGGACTTCCCGCAAGCCTATCGGTTTCAGAATCGGGAGTGGCGGGTGCCGAGCGGGGCGGTGGCGGAATTTGACCGGGCCCGACGTGGCCCACCGCGGCCGACGAAAGGCCGGGCGGTGGACTTGGGCTCGTGGCGGCGGGCTACTTCCTCCGAGCCTGCCGAGTGAGCAGATCCCCGGGGGCCACCTTGAGGGCAACGGCGATGCTGTCCAGGGTCGCCAGGGCAACCTGTTTCGTCCGGTTGACGCACATGGCGTTCACCGTGACATAGGACACGCCGGAGCGGCGGGCCAACTCACGCTGGCCAAGGCCCCGCTCGGCCAGGATCTCGCGGAGGCGGAATCGGGTGGGCATGCGCCAACCCTACCCGTGACGAGGTTCCTTGACAAGGCGTCTAAGGAAGCTGTATCAATGCGGTGCACCCTCCGGTGCCCGCCGGACGGTCTGAACCCTTCTCCGTGGAGGTGTTGATGCCTGGACCCAAGCGCAGGATCTACTGGCGAGATCAGGGCCGGGGGCCACCCCGAGCGTACGCCGATCTCAGGGACTATGCCGGTGTCGGGGGCCGACGTGAGCCCTTGATCTGTCCGGGGGAGAAGCTCGCCACCACGGATGCCGACGTGGCCCAGGTCCTCCTGGCCGACCGACTCCGCCTGTTGGAGGAGGCGCGGCGCACCGCAGGGCTCACCGGCCACCACGCCACGGCCACCAGCCAGCTCGCCCCATACGCTCAACTCCACCTCGAGGCCAAACTCCGCTCCGGCAAAGTCACGGAGCAGTGGCTGGCGTCTACCCAGCGGCACCTTGAGCGGGCGGTGGCGTTCTTCGGGGCGGAACGCGAGCTGGCCAGTATCGGTGTGGTGGAAGTGCGGAAGTGGATTGAGTTGTTGCGCCAGACGCCGAGTCGCAAGGGAGGCAGTCTGACGGATGGCGTGGCCCGGCATCACCTGAACAGCCTCAGCAATCTCTACCGGCGGGCCGGTGGGGAAGGGGTGGTTCTGCCAGGGTTCAACCCGGCGGCGGCGGTGATGGAGAAACCCTCCGCGGCTCCTCGCCACGAGGCGCAGTGGTTGGAAGTGCCCGACGCCACGCTCTTGCTCGAGGCCACCCAGCGACAGCAACTCCGCCGGGCGGACTTGGCGGTGCCCTACCTCCACGAGTTGGTGGCCACGTTCCTGTTGACCGGCGGTCGGCGGCTCGAGGTGTTCGGGCTGGAGGTGTCCGACGTGAACTTCGAGCGGAAGACCGTCACCTTTCGCCCGAACCGTTGGCGGAGGTTGAAGACCCCGGGGAGCCATCGGGTGGTGCCCCTCTGGCCCCAACTCGAGGCCATCCTCCGGCCGTACCTCAACCGGCGGGCCGGTGAGGAAATCATGGAAGGGCAGGCCGCGAGGGTGCTCCTGTTCCCAAGCCCCAAGCCGGGGCCCGAGCAGATGCTCTGGAATTTCCAGAAGGCGCTGGATCAGGTGGGGGGAGGCGAGGGGTGGGGGGTCACGCCAAAGGTGTTCCGGCACACCTACTGTACAGCCCGACTCCAGACCTTGGACGGCGGGGCCCCGGTGAGCATCTTTACCGTGGGCCGGGAGTTGGGCCACGGGGGCGAGTCGTTGGTGCGCCGGGTGTATGGCCACTTGGGGCAGCATCGCCACCGGGCCGAAGTGGTGGAGTACCGCCAGGAGGGGTCCGATGCAGCGGGGGTTGTCACTGAGTTTGGCACTAATTCTGGCACTAATCCGATAGAGCAACATCCTGACGCTGTAAGTGCAAGTGCTGTAACAAGCGCCCGTAGCTCAGCTGGATAGAGCAACAGCCTTCTAAGCTGTGGGTCGGAGGTTCGAGTCCTCCCGGGCGCGTTCCACGGAGTCTCCTCGCCCACCCTTCCGCCCGCGATTCCCGGGCCCGACGCCCCCGGTCGGCCGGGCTGCGATCGCGACCGGAATCGGCTAGATTCCGCCCTCGGACTCATTTCCGGAGGCAGCCATGACCGCCACGCAACCGGCCGCCCAGCCGGTAACCGATACCTTTCCGATCAACGGTACCGATTACGTCGAGTTCTACGTCGGCAATGCCCGGCAGGCCGCCCTCTACTACCAGCACTGCTGGGGCTATCGACTGATCGCCTACCGGGGGCCGGAGACCGGCACCCGCGAAACCGCGAGCTACGTGCTGGAGCAGGACAAGGTCCGGTTCGTCCTGACCACTCCCCTCCATCCGGACCACCCGATCGCCGAGCACATCGCCGTCCACGGCGACGGGGTGCGTGACCTGGCGTTCTGGGTCGAGGACGCGGCTGAGGCGCATACCCTCGCGGTCACCCGGGGGGCCGTCAGCGTCCGGGCCCCCGAGCGGCTGGAAGACGAACATGGCAGCGCGGTGATTGCCGCCATTCGCACCTACGGCGAGACCATCCACTCCCTGGTGGAGCGCCGGAACTATCCCGGCACCTTCCTGCCGGGCTTCGCGCCGCTCACCAGCGCGGTCGAGACTCCGGCGATCGGCCTCCAGTACGTCGATCATTGCGTCGGCAACGTGGAACTGGGACAGATGAACCGCTGGGTCGAGTTCTACCGGGACGTGCTCGGCTTCACCCAA
>CAVPRU010000014.1:0-132500 GCA_963707875.1 uncultured Gemmatimonadales bacterium | reverse complement strand
TGCTGTGACAGCTGGGAGGTTGGCTTAGAAGCAGCCATTCCTTTAAAGAGTGCGTAATAGCTCACCAGTCCAGCGTAGCCGCGCCGATAATGGTCGGGACTTAAGCCGTCCGCCGAAGCTATGTCTTGCTGCGCAAGCGGCAGGGGTAGGGGAGCGTTCTGAGAGCGTTGAAGCCGGGGCGGAAGCCTTCCGGTGGAGCGATGGGAAGTGAGGATGCCGGATTAAGTACGCGTGAAACAGGGTGAAAACCCCTGTCCCCGAAAGCCTAAGGATTCCTGAGCCATGTCGATCAGCTCAGGGTTAGTCGGTCCCTAAGTCGAGGCCGAAAGGCGTAGTCGATGGGAAACGGGTCAACATTCCCGTACCAACGATGGACCGTTACGAGTCTGAGGAGGGACGCAGGAGCAAGGTAACCGGCGGGTGGTGGAATATCCGCTGCAAGGTGGTAGACGTTGCCCGGTAGGCAAATCCGCCGGGTTAGTCGAGAACCGATGCCGAAGGGGCCCTCGGGCCCCGCCAAGGGTTGCTACGCCGACTGCCAAGAAAAGCTTCGCAGACCAGGCACACCGTTGACCGTACCGTAATCCGACACAGGTAGGCGAGGCGAGCAGCCTAAGGGGCTCGAGTGAATTACGGAGAAGGAACTCGGCAAAATGACCCCGTAACTTCGGGATAAGGGGTGCCGGTAGTAGGTGAGCGCGAACAGCGCAAGCCCAGGCCGGCCGCAGAGAATCGTCCCAAGCGACTGTTTAGCAAAAACACAGGTGTCTGCTAAGGCGTATTCCAAGCCAACGTATAGACACTGACGCCTGCCCGGTGCCGGAAGGTTAAGGCAAGTGGTCAGCCGCAAGGCGAAGCCATGAACCGAAGCCCCGGTAAACGGCGGCCGTAACTATAACGGTCCTAAGGTAGCGAAATTCCTTGTCGGGTAAGTTCCGACCTGCACGAATGGCGTAACGACTTGGGAGCTGTCTCCTCCGTAAGCTCGGCGAAATAGCAGTATCGGTGAGGATTCCGATTACCCGCGACAGGACAAAAAGACCCCATGCACCTTTACTACAACCTGTCATTGATTGTCGGTATAACCTGCGTAGCATAGGTGGGAGCCATTGAGGCCCTGGTTTCGGCTGGGGCGGAGGCAACAGTGAAATACCACCCTTGTTTTACTAACAATCTCACTCAGCCGGCAACACCGGCGAGGACCGTGACAGGTGGGTAGTTTGACTGGGGCGGTCGCCTCCTAAAGAGTACCGGAGGCGCGCAATGGTGCCCTCAGTGCGGTCGGTAATCGCACGACGAGTGTATAAGCAGAAGGGCGCCTGACTGCGAGCGCGACAGCGCGAGCAGGGACGAAAGTCGGCTTAAGTGATCCGGTGGTCCCGTGTGGACGGGCCATCGCTCATCGGATAAAAGGTACGCTGGGGATAACAGGCTTATCGCGCCCGAGAGTTCACATCGACGGCGCGGTTTGGCACCTCGATGTCGGCTTATCACATCCTGGGGCTGGAGAAGGTCCCAAGGGTCCGGCTGTTCGCCGGTTAAAGTGGTACATGAGCTGGGTTCAGAACGTCGTGAGACAGTTCGGTCTGTATCCGTCGTGGGCGTGGGAGTGTTGAGGGACGTCGTCCTTAGTACGAGAGGACCGGGACGAAGTGACCGCTCGTGTACGGGCTGTCCCGCCAGGGGCAGCGCCCGGTAGCGATGTCGCGCAGCAGATAACCGCTGAAAGCATCTAAGTGGGAAACTCGTCCCCAAGATGAACACTCCTGGACCTTAAGATCCCTGAAGGGCCGTGGGAGACTACCACGTTGATAGGGCGCAGATGTAAGGGCTGCAAGGCCTTCAGTCGAGCGCTACTAATCGCCCGTGAAGTTTGATCTCTTCCAATGATTCCTGGTACATCATCCAAGACCTCGATTGCCACCTACCGGAGAGCTGCCCGATTGGCGGCTCACTCCCAAAATCGGCTGACGACTAGCGCGCAGGGGCCACACCCGTTCCCATTCCGAACACGGCAGTTAAGCCCTGCAGCGCCGATGGTACTGCAGCTGAGAGGCTGCGGGAGAGTAGGCCGTCGTCAGCCACCCCTGGAAAGCCCGGATCCTGGTTCAAGGACCCGGGCTTTCTGTTTTCCTCTCCCTCGGCCCCCGGTCTCCGGGCGCCGGACCACCCGGTCAGCCATATTTCCTGCATGACGACCCAGGCCACCCAGCACGCCGCCGATCCGACCGCCCAGCGCTGTGGGCACATCGCCCTTGCCGGACGGCCCAACGTCGGCAAGTCGTCGCTCCTGAATGCCCTGATCGGTTCCCGGCTCGCGATGGTGAGTCCCAAGCCCCAGGCCACCCGACTCCCGGTGACCGGACTGCGAACCGAGGGGAACCTCCAGTTTGTCTTCCACGACCTCCCGGGGCTGCTCGATCCGGCCTATCTCCTCCAGGAGCGGCTCCGGACCCTGGCCCTGGAGGGGGTCCAGCGGGCTGATCTGGTTCTCCACCTGCACCCGGCCCCCGAGGCCCCGGCCCCTGACCTCACGCTCGTGGCGGGGCTGCCCGCCCCTCCCGCGGCGCCGGTCCTGACGGTCTACACCAAAGCGGACCTGGTGTCCCCCGAACGGCTCGCCGGCCTGGCGCGGGATGGCTTTCCGGTTTCGACGACCACCGACTCAGGGCTGGTCCCGCTGCTGGCCGCCATCGCCCAGCGGCTTCCCCAGCGGCCGTTCGAATACGACCCGGACGACCTGGGTACCCAGCCGGTTCGATTCTTCGTGGTCGAGTACCTTCGGGAAGCGGCCTTCGAATTGCTGGGCGATGAGGTGCCATACGCCTTTACGGCCGAGGTGGATGAGTTCCGCGAATCCTCCGACCCGGTGTACATTCGGGCCACGCTGTTTGTCGAACGCAAGACCCAGAAGGGTATTCTGATCGGCGACCGGGGCCGGACCATCAAGGAACTTGGCCGACTGGCCCGGCTCCGCCTGGAGGAACTGCTGGGCCAGCGGGTCTACCTCGAGACCTGGGTCAAGGTGCTTCCCAAGTGGCGGCGCAACCCGGCGGCCCTGGCCCGGTTCGGGTTTCCGGTCGATACCAAGGAGTCCTGATGTCGCTTGCGCCTGAACTGCTCGACATCCTGGTCTGCCCCAAGTGCAAGGGCGATCTGGAGTATCGCGAGAGCCCCGAGCCCGTGCTCCGCTGTCACGTCTGTCGCCTCGGTTATCGCATCGAGGACGACATTCCCGTCATGTTGATCGACGAGGCAACCGCATTCTGAGATGACCGAACCCATTCCTGCCGACGACGCGCTGAGCGACGCCGGGCGTCTGCTCGTGGAAGCGGCCGCCGCCGAAGCCCGGGGGCTGGGGCACGGCTTCGTGGGCACCGAGCACCTGCTGCTGGCGCTGCTGTCCGATCCGGATCTGGCCGCCCTCGCCGCGGCCCAGCGTCCGATGCCCTCCCGGGAGGAGCTTCGCCAGCGGCTCTCGGGAACGACCATCCCTCGCGGACTCCGGACCGAGGAGGGCGAGGCCGGCCCGGCCCTCAGTCCCCAGGCCAAGCGCCTGCTGGGGGGGCTCGATCGGGAGTCCCGCGACGGAGGAGGGCTCGGGGTTGACCGACGCCAGTTGCTCGAACGCATTCTGACCAACCCCCGCGGCCCGTTGACTCAGCTCCTCGGCACGGCGCCGGCCCCGGCCGCCAAGGCATCGCCAGACCGGGAGACCGCGGCCCCGAGCGCTGAGAGAACCGGGGCCACGGAGTCGGGGGAACCGGCCGGAGAGGCGGCGACCCCGACCGCGCGGCCCCGCCGGCAGCGGGAGCGTCGAGAGCCGGCCCCCCGGGAAACGACCGAGCCCAAGTCCAGGGCGGAGCCGACCCTCAAGCCCGAACGCCCCCCCCGCGGCGAGCGACCCGGCCGAAAGGAGCAGGAGGCCAGACCCAGCCGGGACAGGGCCCGGAGCGAACGGGGCCGCCGCCGCGATGCCCCGCTGCCGACTCCCAAGCGAGACCGTCCGATCCCGCCCGCCAAGCCGCCCAAGGCGGCTCGACGCGCCAGGATCGGTTTCAGCTGGCGGCCGCTGTTGCTCCTCGCCGTGCCGGCCAGCTGGGCGATGGTCTACCTTCAGGCTCATCCGGGCCTGGTCTTCGCGATCGCCTGTCTCGGAGTCATACCTCTGGCCGGCTACATGGGCGAAGCCACCGAACATCTGGCGACCAGAACCGGTCCCGCAGTCGGGGGACTGCTGAACGCCACCTTCGGCAATGCCGCCGAGTTGATCATCGCCATTGTCGCCCTGCGTGCCGGCATGGTGGAGCTGGTCAAGGCCAGCATTATCGGCAGCATCCTCGGCAACCTGCTGCTGATCGCCGGATTGTCCATCATTGCGGCCGGGCTGGGCCGTTCGGTGGTGAGCTTCAACCGGACCGGGGTAGGCGCCGCGGCCGGCATGCTCGCCCTGGCGGTCGTCGGGCTGGTGTTCCCGGCACTGTTCCACTCACTCCACCCCGAGGCGGGGGCGGCGATGGAACTTGGTCTCTCGGAAATCGTGGCCATCGTGCTGGCCGTCACCTATCTGCTGTCACTGGTCTTCAGCCTCGTGACCCACCGGTCACTTTTCTCCGGTGAACCTCACCCCACAACCGCCACGGTCTGGCGGTTCCCGGTCGCCGTCGCCGTGCTGCTCTTCGCGACCCTCGGTGTGGTGGCTCAGTCGGAGCTCCTGGTGGAGACCGCCCGCGCGGTGGTCGAGACCACCGGCATCTCCGAGGTCTTCCTCGGTCTGATCCTCATCCCGGTCATCGGCAATGCGGCGGAACACGCCTCGGCGATCCTGGTGGCCCGAAAGGGGAACCTCGACCTGGCCTTCCAGATTTCGCTCGGCTCGAGCACCCAGATCGCGCTGCTGGTCGCCCCACTCCTGGTGCTGGTGGGTGTCATCGTTGGTCAGCCGATGAACCTGGTCTTCACCCCGTTCGAGGTCGCCGCAGTCGGTCTGGCCACCATCGTCACAGCGATCATCACGCTCGACGGCGAGACGCATTGGTTCGAGGGAGTTCAGCTGCTGGCGACCTTCGCCCTGTTCGTCGCCACCGCCTGGGTGATGTAGCCCGGCTGCCGCATTGACTTTCTCCCGGCCAGGCCCCTAAGTTCTGGCAGGACAGCATCTTACGGAGGAGACCCACGGGGTGCGAACTCGGCCCACGATCCTCTACTTCGGACCGACGGAGCATCCGGTGCCCGAACTGGTCCAGCGGTGGGGAGACGGCAAGGAATTCCCGGTCCAGGTGCTCGACAGCGCCGAGGCCGTGGAGGCGATCGTCATGCGGGGGCATCCCTGCCTGCTGTTCGTGGACGGTCCCCGGTTCCGGGAGGCTGGCCTCGACATCATTATCCGGCTCAAGACCGATCCCTACAGCGCCATTATCCCGGTGACGGTGCTGGAGGGGGCCCATGACTCGGAGGCGATGCAGGCGTGGTTTACCGCCGGGGCCGACGAGGTCCTCAGCAGTCTCTTCCCTCCCGCCGAGCAGCGGGCCCGGCTGGAGGCGATGTGGGCCCGGACCCAGCGGGATGTCGCGGTCCATCCCTCCACCCGGATGCCCGGCGCCCCCGAGATCGAGCGAGAGATCCGCCGTTGGGTGGAGCTGGGGAAGACCTTTGCCGTGTGCTATGCCGACCTTGACCATTTCAAGGAATTCAACGACCGGTACAGCTATTATGACGGCGATCGGGTGATCTTTCTGCTTTCCCGCATCCTCCATGACGTCGTCAAGGGCCTGCTGGGCCACGATGGGTTCGTGGGGCATATTGGAGGGGACGATTTCATTTACATTATTCCTGGGGACCACATTGAGCCGATCTGTACCGAGATCCTGGAGATCTTCGATACCCTGGTCCCCCTGCAGTACAATGAGCAGGACGCTCGCGCCGGCTATTTCTTCGGGAAGGACCGCCGAGGGCAGTTGCACCGGGTGCCGCTGATGACCCTCTCGATCGGGGTGGTGACCAACCGGCACCGGGAATTCTCTCACCCGGCCGAAGTGAGCGAACTGGCTACCGAGATGAAGAGTTACGCCAAGACCCTTCCAGGGTCGGTATTCGTTGTGGACCGTCGACGGGCCCGGGACAGTGAAGGGGCCGTTGGCCGAACCCGAGACAAGACCTGATGGACGTACGCTGCCCACAGTGCGAGACGATATTTCGGGTCGACCCGGCCAAGGTCCCCTCGGCCGGGGTGCGGGCGCGCTGTTCTGTGTGCGCCAGCGTCTTCTTCGTTGGCCCGACTTCGGGGACCGAACGGCCGGGGGCGCCACCCCCGCCGGCGGCACCCAGCCCGACACTGCCCCCACCCCCGGCCCGGAGGGCGGCGCCCCCGGCCGCCCCGCCCCCGCCTCCGGCGGTTGCCCGGGCCGCGACGCCACTCGCCCCTCCTCCGTCGGCCCAGCCAGCTACCGGTCCCTCCGCGGCGGCCGACCCGCTCTTCCGGCCGCCCCTGACTCCACCGCCACCGAGGGCCACCCCGGCCCCCCCGCCGGCATCACCCCGGTCGATCAACCCGTTTCTGGCCCAGGACCCGGGGACCAAGGCCCGGCGGCTGGCTCGGGCGCTCATCTCCGATCTGGTGGTCTACCACCCGGCCAAACGCGCCGATGGGCTCCGGGATGGATCGCTCAAGATCCTGTTCGAGGAGGAGATCCGGAAGTGCTGGGAGGAGTACACCGACCAGGTCGGGATGGAGATGGCCTCCACCACGCCGTTCTTCACCGACGCGCTGAACGAGATTCTGGCGGACGGCCGGACAGTCTTCCCCTGATTATATTGGGCTGACTGGAGCCGCTCGCCCGCCTCGCGGCAGGCGGGCGGTTCGTGCCATGGAACCCAGGGGGAGGGTCCGACATGTCGGCGTTATCAGATCGACTCGGGGAGCTGCAAGGTCGGATGGCCGAACTCCGGAGGTTCCTTTGACCTTGACGGCAAGCAGCAGCGCCTGGCGGAGCTGGAGACCCTCCAGGCCGACCCCGCGTTCTGGAGTAACCAGGAGAGCGCCCGGGGGATCGTCCTGGAACAGAAGGGACTTCGCACCGTGGCCATGCCCGCGCTGGCGGTCGAGCAACGGGTGACCGATGCCCTCGGGATGGCGGAGCTCCTGGATGACGCCCCTGACGACGAGCTGACGGCCGAGCTGGAGCGGGAAGCGGAGGAGATCACCGCCGCCCTTGACGCCCTGGAATTGAAAGCGCTGCTCGGCGGTCCTGATGACGTCCGGGACGCGATCCTGACTGTCCACCCCGGGGCCGGGGGGACCGAATCCCAGGACTGGGCCGAGATGCTGACCCGGATGTACAACCGCTGGGCCGAGGGCAAGGCCTTCGAGATCAACGTCCTCGACATGGTGCCCGGGGAAGAGGCCGGGATCAAGTCCGCCACCCTCGAGATCAAGGGACAGTTTGCCTACGGCTATCTGAAGTCCGAGACCGGGGTTCACCGGCTGGTGAGGATCTCCCCATTCGATTCCCAGTCCCGTCGGCACACCTCCTTCGCCTCGGTCTTCGTCTATCCCGCCGTGGATGACACCATTGAGATCGACCTGCGGGAAGAGGACATCCGGATGGACGTGTATCGGGCCTCCGGCGCCGGTGGGCAGCACGTCAACAAGACCTCATCCGCCGTGCGCCTGACCCACGAGCCGACCGGGGTGGTGGTCGCTTGCCAGCAGCAGCGGAGTCAGTTCAAGAACCGTGAGGTGGCGATGAAGATGCTCCGGGCCGCGCTGTACAAGCGCAAGCTGGAGGAGCAGGAAGCCGCCAAGGCGGTGCTGGAAGCCTCCAAGGCCGATAACTCCTGGGGCAGCCAGATCCGTTCCTATGTCTTCCAGCCCTACACGATGGTGAATGACCACCGCACCGAACTCAAGGTCGGCGATGTCCACGGGGTGATGGATGGCGATCTCGACCGGTTCATCGAGGCCTATCTGAAGACCTTCGGAGCGGCGTCTCCCCGATGACCGACCAGCGGAGTATCGTCGAGGCGTCCCGCCGGGCCAGTCGGGAGGCGATCGAGCAGCTCGGGGTGCCGGCCTTCGGATATCGGTTTGCGCGGAGCCATCTGGCCGCCGAGGCCATCGCCGGCTATGACGACGCGATGGGCGAGGACGGCCCGCTGGTGCGGGTGGCCGGGCGACTGGTAGCCTGGCGCTCCAAGGGCCGAACCGTCTTCGGGCACCTGGAGGACCCCTCCGGGCGGATCCAGCTCTACTTCCGACGGGATGCCCTGGAGGACGTGTGGCCGCTGATCGACCAGCTCGACCTCGATGACCATGTGGGCCTCACCGGGCAGGTGTTCCGGACCCGGACCGGCGAGATCACCGTCCGGGTGTCGGAGGTGTCATTGCTGGCCAAGTCGCTGCGGCCCCTTCCGCGTGGCAAGGTGCAGCAGACCGAGGAGGGGGCCCAGCAGTTCGGCGACCTGTCCGATCCGGAGACCCGCTACCGTCAGCGGTATGCCGACTTGGCGGTCCATCCTGACGTCCGCGCGGTGTTCGTGCTTCGGGCCGCCGCGATCCGGTACCTCCGGAGCTACCTCGACGCCCGGGGGTTTCTGGAGGTCGAGACGCCGATTCTCCAGCCCCTCTATGGTGGCGCCTCGGCCCGCCCGTTCATCACCCACCACAACACGCTCGACATGCCGCTGTACCTCCGGATCGCGGACGAACTCTACCTGAAGCGCCTGGTGGTCGGAGGACTCGAGCGGGTCTACGAGATTGGCCACGACTTCCGGAATGAGGGCATGGACCGGACCCACAATCCGGAATTCACCATGCTCGAGTGCTATCAGGCCTATGCCGACTACCACGACATCATGGATCTGGTGGAGGGCATGGTGTCTGGCGTGGTCCAGGAACTGACCGGGGGTCTCGTGCTGGACCGCGATGGCGTCTCGCTGGACTTCACGCCGCCGTGGCCCAGGGTTGCCTTCGTGCAGGGGGTCCAGGAGCACAGCGGGCTGGACGTGCGGACCGCCTCCGAGCCGGAACTCCGGCAGGCACTCCGAAGGGCAGGGGTTCCCGGTGAGGAAGCCGACAGCTGCTCCGGGGGCAAGCTGCTGGATGGGATGTTCAAGGTGTTCCTCGAACCCCATCTCATCCAGCCCACCTTCGTGGTCGATTACCCGAAGGCGCTCTCCCCGCTGGCCAAGGTGCATCGGGAGGACCCGGCGCTGACCGAGCGCTTTGAGGTGCTGATTCAGGGCCGGGAACTGGCCAACGCCTTCAGTGAGATCAACGACCCGGACGACCAGCGCAGCCGGTTTGAGGACCAGGTCCGTCAGCGGGCGGCCGGCGATGACGAGGCGCAGCCGCATGACCACGACTATATCCGGGCCCTGGAGTACGGCATGCCGCCGACCGGTGGGCTGGGCCTCGGGATCGACCGGCTGGTGATGCTGCTGGCCGACCAACCTTCCATCCGGGACGTAATTCTCTTCCCGGCCATGCGGCCGGAGTAACCGCCACCATGCGACTCCCGAACGCCCTCGAGATCGCCCTCGCCCGGCGCTACCTGCGGGGGAGCCGGCGGGGCCGGGGCATGGCGCTCAACACCGCCATCGCCACGGGCGGGATCGCGGTCGGGGTGATGGCCCTGATCGTAGTCCTCGGCATCATGAATGGACTTCGGGACGACCTGACCGACCGGATCCTGATCGCCAACCCGCACCTCCGGGTCCTGACCTTCGGGCCTTCCCTCCGGTTTGAACCATGGCGCGGAGCGCTCGACACCGTGCTCGCCGAGCCGGGTGTCGTTGCCGCCGGCCCGGAAGTCATCACCCAATCAGTGGCCCGGAACCGGGCCGGGTACGTCTCGGCGATCAACATCATCGGCCTGCCCAGCGATACCGGCCGGGCCAGCGTCACCACGATTCCCCAGGCCATCACCCAGGGGGATCTCCAGTTCCGGACCACCAGTGACTCGGTCGATGGGGGCATCATCCTCGGCTACCGGCTCGCTGAACGGATGTCGCTCTACCCGGGGGACCTGGTGGAACTGGTCTCGTCGGCCTCGGCCCGGGTCAATCCCGCGCTTGGGACCGTGGTACCCAGGTTCTGGCGGTTCGAAGTGATCGGCCGGTTCGATACCGGAATGTTCCAGTACGACGACGCATTCGCGATCATGTCCCTCGAGACGGCGCAGCGGTTTGACGGCCTGGGGGAAGCGATCACCGGCATCCAGATCCAGGTGACGGACCCCTGGCTGGCGCCCGCCATCGGCAAGCGGCTGGAGCAGAAGCTGGGCTATCCCTATCGCACCCTCGACTGGCAAGCCCAGAACGCCACCCTGTTCAGTGCCCTTCAGCTCGAGAAGCTCGGGATGGGACTGATCATCTGGTTCATCATGGTGGTCGCGGCCTTCAACATCGTCGGGACCTTGGTCATGGTGGTCGCCGACAAGACCCGGGAGATCGGGATTCTCCGAGCCATGGGGATGTCCGCCGGGGCGATCCGGCGGGTGTTTCTGGTCCAGGGCGGGATCATCGGACTCACCGGGACCACGATCGGGTTGGGGCTGGGACTCATCATGGCCTATCTGATCGATGCTTCCGGAGTGATCCGGATCGATCCGGCGATCTACTTCATCGATCACCTGCCGGTGCACATCCAATGGCTCGACGTGGTGGCGGTGGTGCTCGCCAGCCTCGCCGTTGCCGTGCTGGCCACGGTGCACCCCTCACGAGTGGCGTCGGCCCTGGTCCCGGTCGATGCGATCCGTCATGAGTAGCCGGCCCCCGCTGCTGGAGGCCCGCGGGCTGACCAAGAGCTACCGGGGGGGCGATGGGGGGCTCCTCCCGATCCTGACCGGCGTCGATCTGACGCTGCAGCGCGGGGAGTTCGTAGCCATCGTCGGCGCCAGCGGGGCCGGGAAGAGCACCCTGTTGCACCTGCTCGGGAGCGCTGGATGCCCCGACCGGTGGAACGATCGCGCTGGAGGGCGTGGCCTATGCCGACCTCGACGAGGTCGCCCTGGCCAACCTGCGGAGCCGGCGGGTCGGGTTCGTGTTCCAGTTCCACCACCTCCTTCGGGACTTCTCGGCCCTGGAGAACGTGATGATGCCGCTTCGGATCGGGGGGCATTCGGAAACGGAATGCCGGGCCCGGGCATCTGCTCTTCTGGAGGCGGTCGGGGTGGGCGATCGAGCCACGCATCGACCGGCCCAGCTTTCCGGAGGCGAACAGCAGCGGGTGGCGGTGGCCCGGGCCCTGGTGGCCGATCCGGTGTTGCTGCTGGCGGACGAGCCGTCCGGCAACCTCGATCCCCCCAACGCGGAGCGGCTCCACGACCTGCTTGGCCTGATGGCGCGCCATTCCGACCGGGGGATCGTGGTGGTCACCCACAATCGGGCGCTGGCCGATCGCGCCGACCGGGTCCTGGCCCTGCACGATGGTCGACTGGAAGCCCCCACCGGCCTCGAGGTGCTGTCGCCATGAAATGCGAACGGTGTGGGGACCGCGAGGCCATCATGGAGGTCAAGCACGTCGAAGAGGGCAAGAGCCGACAGATCCAGCTCTGCGAGGCCTGTGCGGCCGACCAGGGCATCACCGCCTCCGGGGTTGGTCCCGAGACCCCTCTTGGCGGCTTCCTCGCCACCATGTGGCAAGGAGCCGACCTGGAGGAAGCCGAACTGGTCCCCGGCGGAGCCTGCCCCGGATGCGGTGGCACCTACGCTGACTTCCGGCAGACGGGTCGCTTCGGTTGTGCCGAGTGCTGGCGGCTGTTCGAGCCGGCCATCCGAGTCCTGCTCCGCCGCTATCATGGCTCGACCAGGCACCTGGGTCGGGCACCGGTACCCCGGACCGACGGAGTGCTCAAGGCTGAACGGGCCGGAGCGCTCCGGGAGCGGCTCCGGCAGGCGGTGGAAACCGAAGATTTCGAAATGGCGGCCCGGATTCGCGATCAGCTGGAGGAGCTGGACTGATGGACCTGGCGCTGGTCGCCGACGGCGGCCTCGGCTGGCTCGACGCCAGTGGGCCCGAGAGTCACCTCGTCCTCTCGACCCGGGTTCGGCTGGCCCGCAATCTCGAGGGACGTCCGTTCCCGCTCCGGAGCGTGGACAGTGACCGGAATCGTGTCCTCAGCGCGGTCCAGGAGGCCACCATCAACGCCGAGGCCCTGACCGGGGCGCAGTGCCTGAAAATCGACCAGCTCTCCCAGCTCGATCGCCAGTTGCTGCACGAGCGGCACCTGGTGAGCAAGGAACTGGCGGTGCCCCAGTCGCCGACCGGCCCCCGGCCAGGGTCGGCCCTGATCATCGGAACCGAGGCCGGAGTGATGGTCAACGAGGAGGATCACGTCCGGCTTCAGGGTCTGGTTTCCGGCTTCGCATTGCGGTCCGCCTGGTCCCGGGTGGCGAGGCTGGACGCTGAACTGGGGCAACGACTTGCCTTCGCCTTTCACCCTGAGTTCGGTTATCTTACCAGCTGTCCGACCAACGTGGGGACCGGACTCCGGGCCTCCATTCTGATCCACCTCCCCGGCCTCGTCCTCACGAAGGAAATCAACAAAGTTCTCCAGAGTCTCGGACAGGTCGGGTTGACCTTTCGGGGGCTCTACGGGGAGGGGAGTGAGGTCGTTGGCAACCTGTTCCAGGTGTCCAACCAGACCACTCTCGGCAAGTCGGAGGTCGAGCTCCTCGATCACCTGGCAGGGATTGTGCGCCAAGTGATCGGGTATGAAGAGCGGGCCCGCGAAGTCCTGCTCCGGGATGCTCCCGGGGTGATCGAGGACAAGGTGTGGCGGGCGTTCGGCCTGCTGCGGTATGCCCGGACCCTCTCCTTCGAAGAGGGGATGAATCTGCTGAGTGCGGTGCGCCTGGGTGTGGGGCTGGGACTGATTCCGGACGTCGGAATGTATGGACTGAACCGGATGCTGATGTTCTCCCAGCCGGCGCACCTGGCCCAGGCGGCCGGCCCCGAACAGGAGGCGGGCGATCCCGCGGTTCGGCGCGCGACCCTGGTCCGGCAGACCCTGGCGGACGAGGCGGGACGGCGAGGCTGAGGGCGCGGCTTCAGAGAGAGGAACGATGAACAGCTACAACTTCACGGATCGGGTGCGGAAGGTGCTGGCCATGGCGCGCGAGGAAGCCGCCCGGCTGCATCACGAGTACGTCGGCACCGAGCACATCCTCCTGGGATTGATCCGGGAGGGTGAGGGCGTCGCCGCCGCCGTGCTGACCCATCTGCACGTCGATCTGGAAGAGATCCAGCAGAAGATCGAAGAGACCGTCAAGAAGGGAAAGGCCGGAGCCGCTCCGGGGCTTGACCTGCCGTATACCTCCCGGGCCAAGAAGGTCCTCGAGCTCGCCATGGCCGAGGCCCGCGAGTTGAATCACAGCTATGTAGGGACCGAGCACCTGTTGCTGGGACTCTTGCGGGAAGAGAAGGGCATCGCGGCGCAGGTCCTGATGGACGCCGGCGTGGGCCTGGAGCAGTCGCGAGCCGAGACCCTTCGGCTGCTCGGAAGCGATCTTCCGCAGGGCGCGGCGCCGGGAGCGAGCCCGGGTCCGGCGACGGGAACCCCCGCGCGCCCGGAAAAGAAGTCGAAGACCCCGGCGCTGGATCATTTCTGCCGCGACCTCACCGCCTTGGCGGCCGAAGGTCAGCTCGATCCGACCATCGGTCGGACCGATGAAATCCAGCGGATGATGGAGATCCTGGCCCGGCGCAAGAAGAACAATCCCGTCCTGATCGGCGAACCCGGGGTGGGCAAGACCGCCATCGTGGAGGGCTTGGCGATCATGATCGCCAACCGGCAGTGCCCGGACGTTCTGCGGGAGCATCGGGTGCTGTCGCTCGACATGGCGGCCGTGATCGCCGGCACCAAGTACCGCGGCCAGTTTGAGGAGCGGCTCAAGGCCGTGATGAACGAGATCGCCAGCAACAAGCAAGTGATTCTCTTTATCGACGAGCTCCACACCCTGGTGGGCGCTGGTGCGGCCGAAGGTGCCATCGATGCCTCCAACATGCTGAAGCCCGCCCTGGCCCGCGGGGAGTTGCAGTGCATCGGGGCCTCAACGCTCAACGAGTACCGGAAGTACATCGAGAAGGATGGGGCCCTGGAGCGCCGGTTCCAGGCGGTCATGGTGGAGCCCCCGACGGTGGGGGAGACGGTCGAGATCCTCAAGGGCCTCCGGAAGAAGTACGAGGACCACCATCGGATCGAGATTCCCGATGCAACCCTCGCCGCCGCGGCCCAGCTGTCCGATCGCTATATCACGGATCGGTTCCTCCCCGACAAGGCGATCGACGTGGTGGACGAAGCGGGCGCCCGGGCGCGACTGGCCTCCCAGGTACCGCCGGCCGACGTGGTCGATCTCAAGTCGCAACTGGAGCAGGTCAATCAGCAGAAGGAAGACGCGGTTCGCGATCAGAATTTCGAGCGGGCGGCGGCACTCCGGGACGACGAACGGGACCTGCAACAGCGGATCCGGCTGCGGCAGGACGAGTGGGAGCGCGAACGGCAGACCCACCGCCCGGTGATTGATGAGGAGGCGATCGCCTTCATCGTCTCCCGGTGGACCGGGATTCCGCTGACCCGGCTGCAGGAGGCCGAGACCACCCGGCTGATCCGGATGGAAGAGGAGCTGCACGAGTCCGTGGTGGGCCAGGATGAGGCCATCGCGGCCGTCTCCCGCGCGATTCGCCGGAGCCGGGCCGGGCTCAAAGACCCCAACCGCCCCATTGGCTCATTCATCTTCTGCGGCCCCACCGGCGTCGGGAAGACCGAATTGGCCCGCTCGCTGGCCAAGTTCCTGTTCGCCGACGTGGCCGCCCTGATCCGGGTAGACATGTCGGAGTACATGGAGAAGTTCTCGGTATCCCGCCTGATCGGGGCGCCCCCGGGGTATGTCGGCTACGAGGATTCCGGCGCCCTGACCAAGGCAGTCCGCCGTCGGCCCTACTCGGTCATCCTGCTCGATGAGATCGAAAAGGCCCATCCGGACGTCTTCAACATCCTGCTCCAGGTGCTCGATGAGGGACGGCTGACTGACAACTACGGCCGGGCCATCGACTTCAAGAACACGGTCGTGATCATGACCTCCAATGTCGGGGCCCGCGACCTGATGCAGGGCAAGTCACTCGGGTTCCACGGCGGCGAGCAGCGGCGGGACTTCGACCGGATGTCGGAGACCATCAAGGACGAATTGCAGAAGGTGTTCAATCCGGAGTTCCTCAATCGTCTGGATGACACCATCATTTTCCACCCGCTCGATCGCGATCACATTGCCAAGATCGTGATGATCATGCTGCGGGATGTCGAACGCCGCCTTGGGGATGAGATCCATCTGACGCCGGCGGCGGTCAGCTTCCTGGCCGAGCGCGGGTACGATGCCAGCTACGGCGCCCGACCCCTCCGGCGGGCCATTCAACGATTCATCGAGGACCCGTTGAGTGAGAAGCTGCTGGCCGGCGACCTGTCGCGTGGGGACGAAGTCGAGGTGGACGTAGCACCGGACGGCGAGCAGTTGATCTTCCGGGCGCTCACCGGGACCAAGGCCTGACCGCCACACGCAACTGGATGTCTCGAATGGCTCAGCGGTGCAGGCTCCGGTCGGGGTGGCGGATCGTGGCGGGGTTCGGGATGCTCCTGGGAGGGCTGCTCGGGCGTCCCGCCCTGGTTTCCGGGCAGGAGACCCTGGTCGTCGACAGCCTCGCCATCGAGGGCAATCGCCGGGTCTCCGCCGATCAGATCTTCCGAACCTCGGGGATCGTCCTGTTTCAGCCGACCAACTTCCGCAACCTGCAGCGCGCCATCCAGGCGCTGTTCCGGACCGGGCAGTTCGATGATGTCCGGATCGAGCGGCGCAGCGAGCAGCCCCTGGTCCTGGCGCTGGTGGTCCTGGAGCGGCCGATTCTCAGCCGCTGGGCGGTCCGCGGGACCGACAAGCTGGAGGAACGGCAGGTCCGCGGCAAGGTCGGGCTGGTCGAGGGGCGTCCCCTGGATCGGGCGGCGGCGGAACGATCCCGCTCGGCCATCGATTCCCTCTATAAGAGCCGAGGCTTCTACGCGGCCACCGTCAAGCTGGTGGAGGCTGCGACGGGCCCGGGAGCGGCCCGCCTCTTGTTCGATATCACGGAGGGGAACCGGGTGGCGATCGCCCAGGTCCAGGTGGAGGGGAACCAGACCTTCAAAGACGAGTTGGTGGTGTCCGGCATGACCTCCAAGCCGGAGGGGTTCTGGTGGTTCCAGAAGGGTGAATTCAGCGAGGAGAAGCTCGACCTTGATGTCCGCCAGAACCTGCCGAAATGGTACGGCGACCGTGGCCACATCGACTTTCAGGTGCTGGACGATACGCTGCTGACGGACGGGGTCCCGGGCAAGGCCATTCTCAGGCTGGAGGTCGAGGAAGGCGAGCAGTACCGGGTGGGGACCTTCAATGTGGTCGGCAACCGCCGCTACTCCACCGACGAGGTCACCTCGTTCCTTCCGTTCGGGAGTGGAGTCGAGGCCGGCAGCGGCAAGGAAATCGACGTGCCGTTCTCGGCCTCCGAGTGGGCTGACGCGACCGACAAGCTGCAGACCCTGTATGCCAACAATGGCTACATCTACTCCAGGGTGGTGCCGGAGGCCATTCGCCGGACCGGCCCGACGGGGAAGTCCTATCTGGACCTGCGGTGGAGCATTCAGGAGGGCAGCCCCGCCAGCATCAACCGGATCATCATCGTCGGGAACGACGTGACCCACGAGCGGGTCATCCGGGAACAGATCGTGATGCTGCCGGGCCAGACCTTCAGCCGGGACGCTTTGATCCGGTCGTACGAGAACGTCTCCAACCTGAACTTCTTTCAGCAGCCGATGCCGCCGCCCGACGTGCAGCCCACCGAGAATGGAGTCGACGTCGACATCGTCTTCCGGGTCGTCGAGAAACGGACCGGCAACGTGCAGTTCGGCGCGACTCTCGGGCAGGGCACCGGGGTCGGCGGATTCATCGGACTGGAAGAGCCCAATCTGTTCGGCAAGGCGAAGCGCGGGAAGCTGCAGTGGCAATTCGGCCGGAACATCAACGATTTCAACCTGTCGTATACCGACCCGGCCTTTCGGGAGAGCCGGATATCCACCACCCTGACGCTGTTCAACTCCCGGCAGCGGTACACGGTGGGTGACCTGGGGCGGCAAAAGCGGGTGGGCGGCACCCTCCAGGTAGGCCTCCCCTTGCTGGGCGCCCGCTACACCCGCCTGTTCACCTCCTACGGCTACCAGCTGATCTCCTACAGCGAAGGCTCCGAGGACTTCCGGGCCACCTTCGCGTGCGACAACTGTGCCCGGTCCAGCGTCGGGGCCACCGTCGTGCGCGATACCCGGATCGGGCTGCCGTTCCCGGTGGCGGGGCAGTCGCTCACCGTGAGCGGCGAGTTGAATGGCGGGGTGCTGGGCGGCACCGGCGACTACCAGAAGATCGATGTGGATGGGCGCTGGTATACCCCGATCGCCGTGCTCGGCGGATCGGGGCAGTGGGGAGCGGAATGCAGTTCATGCTGGGACTGACCGCCAAGTCCGGCTTCGTCGTGGGGGATGCCGGCCCGTTCTTCACCGAATTCTACACCATGGGCGGGGTCCAGTTCGGCACTCCGCTCCGGGGGTATGAGGAATTCTCCATCACGCCGGACGGGTTCAACCCCCGGGCCTCGGGCAGCAACGCGGCCAGCCCGAATGCTTTCGGGCAGTCGTACGCCTCCTTCACGGTCGAGACGGGGGCCCGGATCAGTCAGGCGCTGTATCTCAATTTCTTCATCGACGCCGGGAACGTGTACCGCAGTGCCCGGCAGTACAATCCGCTCCGGTTGTTCCGGAGCTATGGCATGGGCGTCGCCGTCGTTTCGCCGCTGGGGCCCCTCGGCCTCGACCTGGGTTACGGGCTGGACCGCGTGGATATCAGCGGCCGCCCGGCGCCTGGTTGGAAGGTGCATTTCCGGCTCGGTAACTTCTTCTGATCGGCATCGGCCGGTCAGACGCCACTCTCAGGAGGTTTCGGATGAAGGCAGTTGTGACTCGCGTGATCATGGCTTTGGCGCTGGCGCCGGTGAGTACTGTCCCGGCTCCGGCGGCGGCCCAGGCGCCGGCCCCCGGCCGGGTGGCCTTCGTCAATGCTCGGGTGGTCCTCCAAGGGATGCCGGGGTATGCCCAGGCCGAGAGCACCTTCGCCAAGGAAGTGGACGCCGGCCAGGTCGAGGTCACCCGGCTGCAGACCGCCCTCGACAGTGCCGTGGCCGATTTTCAGCAACAGCAGGTGATGCTGTCGCCGAGCAATCGGAGTGCCAAGCAGAAGGAGCTGGAGGGAAAGAACCAGGCCCTGCAACAGCGCAGCAATGCGATCAGGCAGCGGCTCGCCGCGCGAGAAGAGGAGTTGCTGTCCCCGATGCAGGAGCGGCTCACCGCCATCATCGAGGGGATCCGGGCCGAGGGCAACTATTCGATGGTGATCGACATCAGCGCCCAGGGTCTGGGCATCGTCACCTTCGACAAGTCCCTGGACATCACCCAACGGGTGGTCCAGCGGCTTGCCCAGGCCCCGAACTGAGTTGACGGTGCTCACCGCCCGGGGCGTCGCCGACCTGGTCGGCGGCCGACTGCTGGGATCTGGTGAGCGGGAGGCTGACGGCGTCGCTCCGCTGGACACCGCCGGCCCACGGCACCTGTCGTTCGTAAGCGGGAACCGGTACCTGGCAGCCTTCCGCGCCAGCCAGGCGGGGATCGTGCTGGTACCCGAGGCGCTCGCCTCGGTGGAGGGCGGACCGGTAAACCGGATCGTGGTGCGGGATCCTCAGGCGGCTCTGGCCCAGGTGCTGGAGGCGCTTGCCACCCGGGAAGCTGGCGCGGTCGGGATCGACCCCACCGCTCGGCTCGGGCAGCGGATCACGCTCGGCAATGGCGTTGGGGTCGGGCCGTGGGCGGTGCTGGGCGATGGGGTCCAGCTGGGGGCTGGCGCCCGGATCGGGGCAGGGGCGGTCCTGGAAGACGGGGTGATCGTCGGGCCGGATGCCCGGATCGGACCCCGGGTCTTCTGCGGCCAGGGCACCCGGATCGGTGCCCGGGTGATCATCCAGCCGGGAGCCGTCCTCGGGGCGCCGGGGTTCGGTTACCTTTCACCAGCCCTGAGGGCCACCGACGGATGCCCCATGTGGGTCGGTGCCGGATCGAGGACGATGTCGAAATCGGTGCCAACTGCTGCATCGATCGAGGCAGCGTGGGGGACACGGTCATCGGGCAGGGCACCAAGCTCGACAACCTGGTCCACATCGCCCATAACGTCCGGATCGGGCGTCGATGCCTCATCATGGGCCAGGTCGGAATTGCCGGCAGCACCGTGGTGGGGGAGGGCGCCGTCCTGGCCGGCCAGGTCGGGGTCAGTGGCCACATGCGAATCGGGGATGGAGTGCGGGTTGCCGCGCAGGCCGGCATGATCGGGACGTGGACGCGGGAATCGACGTGACCGGATTTCCGGCGCGGGGCAACCGGGAGTTTCTCCGCTCCCAGGCCGTCCTGTATCGGCTGGCCCCGCTGATCAAGGATCTGGAAGCCCGCGTGCAAGAACGGAAACGCCTGGCTAGACAGACGATCGCGAAGTCGGTGGCTCTCACCGGCGGCGGCCTGCACACCGGCGCGAGGACCACCCTGACCTGTCTTCCGGCGGAGTCCGGCTCCGGGGTGCGCTTCCGACGGGTCGACCTGCCGGGGACCCCGGTCGTCCCGGCTCGCGTGGATGAGGTGGAAGCCACCGAGCGGCGCACCGCCATCGGGCACGGCAACACGACCATCCATACGGTGGAACACGTCCTCGCGGCGGTCGGATCGCTGGCGATCGACGACGTCATTCTGGAGCTCGACGGCCCGGAGCCGCCGATTGTGGACGGGTCGTTCGAGCCCTTCGTTGCCCTGCTCGAATCCGCCGGGATTCTCCAGCATGAGGGAGATCCGGCCCTATTCGAGGTCCGGGCGCCCTTCACGGTCGTCGAAGGCGACGCCCCGTACGTGGTGGCGCCCAACCCCGGCCGGGGGCTGCGCTGCACCACGACCATCGAATGGGACCATCCCCTGATTGGGCGGCAGACCGGCAGCTGGGATCAGCGCGGAGATCTTCCCCCACGAAATCGCCGCGGCGCGGACCTTCGGCTTTGCCACGAGGTCGACGAGCTGCAGGCCCAGGGTCTGCTCAAGGGGGCTTCCACCGAGACGGCCGTCGTCCTGTACGACACCGGGGTGGTCGGCACCGCTGCGCTGGCCGGACGAGTTCGTGCGTCACAAGACCGGGGACATTCTGGGCGACCTGGCGCTGGTGGGGGGGCGGATTCAGGCGCAGTGATCGCCCACCGACCGAGTCATCAGGGCAACGTGGCGCTGGCCCGCGCGATTCTGCGGATGGCCGCCAGTAGCGGCCCAGTGCTGGACATCGAACGGATCCTGGAAGTCATCCCGCATCGGTACCCGATGCTGCTGGTGGATCGGATCGTGGAGATCGACGGTGATCACCGGATCGTGGGGATCAAGAACGTCACGATCAACGAGCCGTTCTTCCAGGGGCATTTCCCGGGCCACCCCATCATGCCGGGCGTGCTGATCATCGAGGCGATGGCCCAGGTCGGCGGCTTCCTGCTGCTGGGGACGATCGAGCGACCGGAGAGCAAGGTCGTCTATTTCATGTCCCTCGACAACGTGAAGTTCCGCCGCCCGGTCATTCCCGGCGACCAGCTCCGCTGCGAGGTGGTCATGGTGCAGCATCGAGGCCGGACCTTCCGAATGCGGGGCAACGCCTGGGTCGACGGCCGCCTGGTGGCGGAGGCGGAGATGATGGCCAGGGTGGTGGACCGGTGACCCACCGGATTCACCCGACCGCCATCGTCGATCCGACCGCCGAGCTGGCCGCCGACGTGATGGTCGAGCCGTTTGCCCTGATCGGGCCCCGGGTCGTGATCGGAGCCGGCAGCCGGGTCGCCAGTCGGGCCACCCTGGAGCGGAATGCGCGGATCGGGGAGGGCGTGATGGTGGGCAGCGGGTCGGTCGTCGGCGGGGACCCCCAGGACCTGAAGTACCGGGGGGAGGAGACCTGGGTCGAGATCGGCGATGGGACTGTCATCCGGGAGTACGTCACCATCAACCGGGGGACCGCCGCGACCGGAGTCACCCGGGTCGGGCGCCATGCCTTCCTGATGAGTTACGTGCACCTGGCGCACGACTGCCGGATCGGTGACGGAGTCATCATCGCCAACGCCACCCAGATCGCGGGGCACGTGACCATTCACGAGGGGGCCATCATCTCGGGACTGTGCGCCATCCATCAGTTCGTGTCGATCGGTTCGCTCGCCTTCATCGGCGGCCTGAGCCGCGTCAACCAGGATGTCCCGCCGTTCGTGAAGGCCAACGGCAACCCGCTGGAGCTGTTCGGCCTCAACACCATCGGACTCCGGCGGGCCGGATTCGGGCCCGACACCATCGGGGCCCTGAAACGCGCCTACCGGCTCTTCTTCAATTCCGAGCTTACCATTACCCAGGCGCTGGAACGGGTCCGGGAGGATTTCCCGGGCGTGGATGAGGTCGACCGGCTGGTCGAGTTCGTGACCAACTCGCAACGAGGTGTCCCGGCATGACCACACCCCTGGCCGTCGGGGTGGTCGGGGTAGGGTCCCTGGGCCGCCACCACGCCAGACACCTCGCGGGATTCCACGGCGTGCGGCTGGCCGGAGTGTGCGACCTCAATCGAGAGCGGGCCGAGGCCGTGGCGGCCGAAGTCGGGACGGCCGCGTTCACTGATCTCGACCAGCTGCTGGCGCGGGTCGATGCCGTCACCATCGCCGTCCCGACCTCGGTCCACTGCCAAGTGGGGCTCCGAGCGATCGCTGCCGGCAAGCCGGTCCTGATCGAGAAACCGCTGGCCCGCACACTCGAAGAAGCGGACCGGCTGGTGGCCGCGGCGGACGCCCGGGGAGTGCAGCTGCAGGTCGGTCACATCGAGCGGTTCAATCGTGCCCTCCGCGCCGCCCGGGAACACTGCTGCGACCTCCGGTACTTCGAGGGCACCCGGCTCGCCCCCTTCCAGTCGCGCGGAACCGACGTCGCGGTGGTCCACGATCTGATGATTCACGACCTCGACCTGGTCCTCCATCTGATGCGCGGGATCGAAGTGACAGACGTCCGGGCCTCGGGGGTCGCCGTCATGTCCACCCACCTCGACATCGCCAGCGCCAGGGTCGAATTCGCCAACGGCGCGGTGGCCAGCATCACGGCGTCCCGGATCGCCCGGGAGCGAGTTCGCAAACTGCGGATGTTCCAGCCGGATGGTTACTTCTCACTCGATCTGGCGAGTGGCTCGGGCAGCTTCATGAAGTTGCGACCCGGGGCCAGGACCGGGAATGACCGCGAGCCTCGACCAGCTGATCGAACAGGTCCCACTCCAGGCGCCGCCGGCCGATGCGCTCGGGCTGGAACTCGCCTCCTTTACCCATGCCGTGCGAGGTGATCGGGAAACGGTAGTGACCGGGCGGGAGGGGCGCGCCGCTCTGGCCCTGGCGATTCAGGTGACCGACGCCATCGGGTCCTCCTCAGAGCCCGCTGCGGCCGCCCTGATGGCCTGATGCCCTCGTCCCCAGGTCGAGTCCTCATCGCCGCCGGCGAACCCAGCGGTGACGCCCACGGCGCCGCGGTGGTGCGGGAACTTCGTCGCATCCGGCAGGATGTGGAGATCGAGGCCTTCGGTGGTCCGGCCCTGGCCGCAGCCGGCGCCCGAATCCGATTTCCGATGGAGCGATATACCACTCTCGGATTCGGGGAGGCGCTCGGCAAGATCCCGGCCCACCTCGCGCTGCTGTACGCTCTTGGGCGCGACCTCCGTCAAGGCCGCTATGATCTGGTGATTCTGGTCGATTACCCAGGCTTCAACCTCCGGCTGGCGACGCTGGCGAAACGGGCGGGGGTGCGGACGCTCTATTACGTCGCGCCCCAGCTCTGGGCCTGGCGGGCCGGGAGAGCCCGCGCCCTCAGGGCTGCGGTCGATCGGCTCGCCGTCATTCTCCCATTCGAGGAGGCGTTCTTCGCCGGTCTCGACGTTCCAGCGGAATTTGTCGGCCATCCCCTGCTGGACCGCCCAGCGCCCTCCCGAGAGGTCGCCCGGGCCCGGCTCGGGGTCCGGGCCGATGAGCGGGTGCTGACCCTCTTTCCGGGGAGTCGGGCTCAGGAGGTCCATCGCATCTGGCCGGCGTTTCGGGACGCGGCGCTGGTGCTCTTGGCTGAGGGTCTCTGCGATCGGGTGCTCGTCGCCAGTCTTCCGGGGTTTGAATACGGCCATCCTGGCCCGATCGAGCTGAGGGAAAGCGACCGGGAGACCCTGCTCGCGGCCGCCGATGCGGGGCTCCTCAAGTCCGGTACCACCACCCTGCAAGCGGCGTGCGTCGGGTTGCCGATGATCGTGGGGTATCGCGTCAATCCGCTCACCGCCGCGATCGTCCGGCGGGTCAAGACCATCCCCTGGATCAGTCTGGTCAATCTCGTCGCCAACCGCGAGGTCGTTCCCGAACTGACGCAGGACGAGGTCCATCCCGCAGCGCTGGCGGACCGGCTGCGGCCCCTCCTCGTCCCCGGGGGCCCTGAGGCCGTCGCCCAGCGGGCAGGTCTCGCCGCAGTCCGACAGGCGCTGGGGTCGCCCGGCGCCGCCGCCCGAGTGGCTCGGATGGCGAATGAACTGCTGGCGGCATGAGATGGCATCCCGCTCCCGAACTTGTGGCCGCGGTCGCCCCCGGAGTGGTTCGGCTGCTCGGACTCACCTGGCGCACCGAGCGGTTGCACCATGACCGCTACCGCGCCGTGGCGGGGCCCCGGGTGGTGTTGTTCTGGCATGAGATGCTGCTGCCACTGCTCTGGCTCCACCGGGGTGAGGGGGTCGCGGTGGTGGTGAGCCAGGCGCGCGATGGTCGCTATCTCTCCCTCTCGGCGAGCCGGCTGGGGTATCTCCCGATTGCGGGGTCAAGCACCCGGGGCGGCGTCCAGGCGATGAAAGGGATTGTCCGGGCGCTGGAAGCTGGCCGGACGGTCGCGCTCGCCCCCGATGGTCCCGGCGGCCCCCGCCGGGTCCTCAAGGCCGCCACGCTCCAGGCCGCTCAGCGGACCGGGGCGGTGGTTCAACTGATCGTGGCCTCGGCCAAACACTGTCGCCGACTCGCCTCGTGGGATCGATTCATGGTGCCGATGCCTGGCACCCGAATCCGGATCGGATACAGTCTCGCCGCTCCGATCGCCCCCGGGCCAACGGGTCTGGCCGAGGCGGGGCGGTGGGTCCGAAGCACGTTCGACACCCTGGAGGAGGAGACCGCATGGCGCGGCGCGGCCAGGACCACCGACTGATCCGTTGGCTATGGACCAGCCGCCGGTTGGACGCCCGGCTGTCGCGACTGGCGCTGTTGCCCGCCGCGGGACTGTACAGTCTGCTGATGCAAACCCGGGCCGCGGCCTATCGGCGGGGATGGCGACGAACCCGGCCGCTTCCGCTTCCGGCGGTGGCGATCGGCAACCTGACCGTAGGGGGGTCGGGCAAGACCCCGATCGCCTCCTGGGTGGCCCAGCATTTCCTCGAGCGGGGCGTCACGCCGGCCATTCTGTTGCGAGGTTATCGCGGTGGGGATGAGGTGCGGCTCCACCAGGAGACCCACCCCGGCATTCCGGTGATTGCCGATCCGGACCGGGTGGCGGGGGCGGAACGTGCCTTGGCGGCAGGGGCCCAGCTGCTGGTGCTGGATGATGCCTATCAGCGGCTCGACGTGGGACGCGACCTGAACATCGTGATCGTCTCCGCCGAGGCCAGGCGCGCGGTCCGCTGGTCGCTTCCGGCCGGACCCTGGCGGGAAGGGCTCAGCGCGCTGCGCCGGGCCAATGCCCTGATCGTGACGCGTCGTCGGGCTGATCAGGAAACCGGCCTGCAACTGCTCGCGGAACTGCGGCCTCGGGTCCAGGGTCCGGTGGCCCTGGTGCACCTGGCGGTTCCCCACTATCGCGGGATGCTGTCGGGGAAGGTGATCCCAGCCTCCGCTCTCCGCGATCAGCGGGTGGTGGCCGCCTCGGGAATCGGCGACCCGGAGGCCTTTATCAGCCAGACCAAGGCTACCGGTGCGGCCGTCCAGGCGGCGACCTGGCGGGACCACCACGAATACCGGGATGAGGATGTGGCCTGGCTCGCCAAGGCAGCTCGCAAGTCCGACCACCTGGTCATCACCGCGAAAGATGCCGTCAAGCTCAAGGGACGGTGGCCCGCCAGCGTCCCTGAGCCCTTGGTCGCGGTGTTAGACTTGGTGTGGGAAGACGGGCACCCCGAAATCGTTCAAGCCCTCGACGCCGTGGGCGCGTCCCAAGGCCGCTGGTAACCGTCACGCGTTCCCCAACTCTTCACAGGATGTCATGAGCCCCGATACCCCTTCTGCCCAGACCGTCATCCGAATGGACCGGGACACACGGTTCAGGCACGTCGACAACCCGTTCGAGGAAATGATGTCCCGGTTCGATGCCGCGGCCAAACTCCTCGATCTCGATCCTGGTCTGTATCAGGTCCTCCGGAACCCTGAAAAACAGCTCGCCGTGTCGATCCCGATCACCCGGGACTCCGGTCAGATCGAAGTGTTCACCGGGTATCGGGTCATCTATAACAGCGCCCGGGGCCCCGGAAAGGGAGGGATCAGGTTCCGCCCGGACGTCACCCTCGATGAAGTCACCGCCCTGGCAGCCTGGATGACCTGGAAGTGCGCCGTGGTCAACATCCCCTTCGGGGGGGCCAAGGGAGGGGTCATCTGCGACCCCTCCCAGCTGTCGGCCGCTGAACTCGAGCGGATCACTCGACGCTATACCTCGGGGATCATGAGCCTGCTCGGCCCGGACTCCGATGTGCCGGCGCCAGACGTCAACACCAATGAAGTGGTGATGGCCTGGATCATGGACACCTACTCCATGCACGTGCGGTATACCGCCAACGCGGTGGTGACCGGCAAGCCGATCGCGATCGGCGGCTCGCTGGGCCGCCGGGAGGCGACTGGACGGGGGTGCATGATTACCGCCCGCGCCGCGCTCCAGCACCTTGGCATCCCGGTCACGGGCGCGCGGGTGGCGGTCCAGGGCTTCGGCAATGTGGGATCGGTCTCTGCCGATCTGATGGCGAAGGAAGGCATGAAGGTGGTTGCGGTGAGCGACCATACTGGCGCGCTCTACAACCCCAAGGGTCTGGAGGTGTCCGACCTGCTGGCGTGGACCAGGGAGCACAAGCTCCTCAGCGGATATCCCAAGGCGGAAGCCATTCCCGGAGCGCAGCTCCTGGAAGTGGACTGTGAAGTGCTGGTGCCGGCCGCCCTGGAGAGCGTCATCACCTCCAAGAACGCGGGCGCCATCCGGGCTCGGATCATTTGCGAGGGCGCCAATGGACCGACCACCGCCGCCGCCGACGCGATCCTCGAGGAGAAGGGGGTCTTCGTCATTCCGGACATTCTGGCCAATGCCGGTGGGGTGACGGTGAGCTACTTCGAGTGGGTCCAGAACCGGGGCGGCTGGTTCTGGGACGAGCCGACTGTGAACTCCCGACTGGAGCAGATCCTGGCGCGGGCCTTCAGGGAGGTCCTTGAGGTCGCCGAGCGCCACAAGGTGTCAATGCGGGTGGCCTCCTACATGCTGGCCATCGAACGAGTCGCCGAGATCCATCGGCTGCGCGGCCTGTACGCCTAGCCGATGCGGCTCAGTCTGGCGGTGGTCGGCCGGCTGCGTCCGTACTACCGTCAGGCCGCCGATGAGTATGCCCGGCGGATCCGGCGGTTCTGGCCCATGGATGAGGTGGAGGTCCGGGAGGCCGGCCAGGCCGGGAACGCCGTCGCCCAGCGCCGGGAGGAGGGCAAGCGGCTCCGGTCGGTCATCCCGGATGGAGCGATGGTGGTCGCGCTGGATGGCGCGGGCCGGGGCTGGAGCAGCGAGCAGGTGGCGCAGCGGCTGGCGCGCTGGCGGGACGGGGGACAAGCCATCTGCTTCGTGGTCGGTGGGGCCGTGGGCCTCGACCCCGCCCTGGTGGCCGGGGCCGCGGAGCGCTGGAGCCTGGGTCCGCTGACGCTGCCCCACCAATTGGCCCGGGTGGTGGTTCTGGAGCAGTTGTATCGGGCCGGGACCATTCTGGCCGGACACCCGTACCACAAGGGATGACCATGATCCGATGTCGGCGCTCCAGGTAGCCACCATGCCGTTTCGTTTTGTCGAAACACCGCTTCCCACCGGACCACTTGGCGCCCTGTCCCCATCCGGCAAGGGCGGGGTCTCCCCGGACCTGGCGTCCGCCCTGCTGGCCGGCCCCGGGGCCGAAGCCAATCGGGCCCGGCTCCTCCGTCAGCGCCCCCTCGTGGTAACGACAGGCCAGCAGCCCGGCCTGTTCACCGGGCCGCTCTACGGCGTGTACAAGGCGCTCTCGGCTGCCGCTCTGGCGGCGGAGCTGGAGCAACAGTGGGACCGGCCGGTGGTTCCGGTCTTCTGGTTGGCCGGGGATGATCACGACTACGCCGAGGCGCGGGGCACCGCCTGGCTTGATCCTGAGGGGCAACTGATCTCGGGCGCACTCCCTGATCGGCCGGCGGATGCGCCCGCCGATCCGATGTACCGGCTGCCGCTGGGTCCCGAGATCACCCCGCTGCTCGGAGCCTTCGAACGGGATCATCCGATCGGCGGCTTCCGGCAGCACACCATGGAATGGCTCCGCCGGCACTACCGTCCGGGAGCCACGGTCGGCGCCGCGTACGCCGGTGCGATGCGCGAATTGCTCGGCCCCTTCGGGATCGTCTGCTTCGATCCGACCCACCCCGATGCGCGCGAGGCCATGGCCCCCACGCTGATGGCCGCGCTTCGTGATGCCGAGGCCCTGGATGTGGCGATCGCCGACCGCTCGGCCGAGCTGGCGGGGGACGGTCGGCCCGTCAACATGGTCACCGGGGATGGGAGCACCCTGGTGCTCCTCGAAGCAAAGCACGGCCGGGACCGGCTGATCCGGGACGGCAACGGGTTCCGGACCCGCCGCGGCGGAGAGCGATTCTCGCTGGCCGACCTGGAGACCATCGCCACCTCTCACCCCCAGCGCCTGTCCCCCAACGTGCTGCTCCGGCCGGTGGTGGAACGGGTACTCCTTCCCACCGTCGCCTACCTGGCTGGACCGGGTGAACTCGGATACCTCCCCCTCGCGGCACCGGTCTATCGCCAACTCGGGATCGAGCCGCAATTGCCGGTAGCCCGTTGGTCGGGCTGCGTGATCGAGCCCAGGGTCGACCGGGTGCTCGACAAGTTCAAGAGCACCCTGGATGAGCTGGCGGCCCCGGGGCGGGCCCTTGAACGCCGGGTGGTGCGGGCTCAGCTTCCCCCGGACGTGCCGCCCACGGTCACCCGGTTGCGGAACGCGTTCGCCGCAGACTTCGGCCTCCTGGTGGAGGCGGGCAGAGCGATCGACCCGACGATTGCCCGCTCCCTCGACGCCGCCCGGCATCGCGCCATCGCGGCCCTGGAGCGGGCGGAGAAGAAGCTCGAGAGCGCCCTCCGACGGCGGGAGTCCATCGAGATGGTCCAGATTGAACGAGCGCGGACCACCATCCAGCCCGGCGGGAAACCGCAGGAGCGGGCACTGGGCGTCGCCACCTTCCTTGCCCGGCATGGACCAGGGTTCCTCGAGGAGGCCGCCCGGCAGATCCGGGCCTGGTATCATCAGGCCCTTGTCGCCGCCAAGGCATCCTCCTAGACTCTCCCCCATGGGCGCTGCTCTCATCGGCGTGCTGTTGCTCGCCTTGCTGATCCCGATCTTCGCCATCGTGGTGGACTCCCCCATCGGACGAGCCCTCGCCGGACGGCTGCAGGGTCCCGATCCCTCCATCCCGCCCGGCCTCGGCGATCTGGCGCGCAAGGTGGATCTGCTGGAGACGGAAGTGGACGATCTGACGCGCTCGGTCGAACAGTTGCGCGAGGAGAATCAATTCCTCCAGCGGCTGATCGAAGAGTCGCCCGGTCGCGCCGCTTTGCCACCCCCGAAGGCCCCCTGACCACCGGCCGCTGGGGGGCGCCTCTGGTTGCCGGCGGCATCCTGCTCAGCCGACTCACCGGCCTCGTCCGACAGCGCGCCCTCAACCACTTCCTCGGACTGGGCCTGGAAGCCGATGCCTTCCTCGCGGCGTTTCGACTCCCGAACGTACTCCAGAACCTGCTCGGGGAAGGGTCCCTCTCCGCTTCGTTCATCCCGGTCTACAGCAGACTTCTGGCCAAGGGCGACCGCGAGGGCGCCCGACGAGTCGCCGGCGCCGTGGCCGGATTGCTCGGGGTCTTCGTGGGGCTGCTGGTCTCCGCCGGCGTGCTCCTGGCCCCGGTCCTGGTCGATCTGCTTACTCCGGGGTTCAGCGGCGCCAAGCGTGATCTGACGATCTACCTGGCCCGGATCCTCTTTCCGGGCACCGGGCTGCTGGTGATGGGTGCCTGGTGTCTGGGAATCCTCAACAGTCATCACCGGTTCTTCCTGTCGTACGCCGCCCCGGTCGTCTGGAACCTCACCATCATTGCGGCGCTGCTGGTCTTTGGGCCCGGGGCGGAGGCCGGCAGGGTGGCGGTCCTCGCTGCCGCGGCCGCCGTGGTGGGGAGCCTGCTCCAGCTGTTGATCCAGCTCCCCGGGGCCTGGCGGGCCGTCGGGGGAATCCGGCCTTCGATTCGATGGGGAGATCCGGCGACCCGGGAAGTGAGGCGGACCTTCCTCCCGGCGGTCCTGAGCCGTGGGGTCGCTCAGATCAGTTCGTGGGTAGATCTCATCATCGCCAGCCTGTTGCCCACCGGCGCCGTCGCCGGCCTGATCAACGCTCAGCTGCTCTACACCCTGCCGGTGAGCCTGTTCGGGATGTCGATCGCGGCGGCGGAACTGCCGGCGATGGCGCGGGCAACCGTGGGCGGGACCGACAACGACGCCCTGCGGACCCGGATCGAGGGCGCGCTCGCCCGGGTGGCTTTCTTCGTGGTCCCCTCCGCCGCGGCCTTCCTCGGCCTCGGGCACCTGGTCGCGGGGCTGATCTTCCAGAGTGGACGCTTTTCCGGGGCGGACGCACGGTTCGTCTGGGGTATTCTGGCGGGATCGTCGATCGGGCTGCTGGCCGCGACTTCGGCGCGGATCATCTCGTCGGCGCTCTACGCGCTGGGAGACACCCGGACTCCGCTGCGGATTGCCCTGATCAGGGTCGCCTTTGCCACCTTCGCGGGCTTCACGGCTGCCCGTTTCGGGCCCGGGCTGCTGGGAATCGAAGCCCGCTGGGGCGTGGCTGGCCTGACCATGGCGGGCGGCCTGGCGGCCTGGTTGGAGTTTGCCCTGCTCAGGAGCCACCTGCGGGGTCGTCTCGGCCAATTCGGATTGCCGGCGGGGCGCCTGCTCAGGCTGTGGGCCGCTGCCCTGGGCGGGCTGCTGCTTGCCTGGGGAGGCCTTCAAGCGTTTCCGGCCCTGGAGACCATCCCCGCCGCCCTGATGGGGCTCAGCCTGTTCGGGGCAGGGTACCTCGGCCTCGCCACCCTCCTGGGAGTCCCGCAGGTGAGCGAACTGGTGCGCCACCTGGGGAGCGTCCGAGTGGATGAGTGATCGACCGGGTGGGGGCCCACTCGCGAGTCTGCTGCGGCGAGTCGAGACCCTGCCGGAGGGCCCTGGTGTCTATCTCTGGAAGGACTCCGAGGGGGAACTGCTGTACGTCGGCAAGGCCAGAAACCTCCGCAGCAGAGTTCGGAGCTACCTGACCGCTGATCACGCTGACAGTCCCAAGAACTCAACCCTCAAACGGCTGATCCGCGACGTAGCAACCATCGTGGTCGAGACCGAGGGCCAGGCGCTGCTGCTGGAGAACAACCTCATCAAGGAGCATCAGCCGCGGTTCAACATCCGGCTGAAGGACGACAAGAGCTACCCCTCGATCGCCGTGACCGCCGAGCCGTTTCCCCGGGTGCTGGTCACCCGCCAGCGGGATCTGCCCGGAGCCCGATACTTCGGCCCATTCACCGATGTCTCCGACATGCGACGTGCGCTGGCGACAGTGCGGCGGCTCTTCTTCGTCCGGAGTTGCGCCGACGATCTGCCGCGGGAGCGCCGGGACCGGCCCTGCCTCGATTGGCACATCGGCCGCTGTCAAGCGCCGTGCGTCGGTCGGCAGAGCGAAGCCGAATACGGGGCGATGATCGCCGAGGTCGTCGGGTTCCTCTCCGGGGACACCGGCGACGTCCGAATCCGGCTTCGGCAGCTGATGCATCAGGCCAGCGAACGCACCGACTTCGAGCGAGCCAAGGACCTGCGTGACACCCTGCGCTGGCTCGAGCAGGTGGAATCCCCAGCCGCAATCGAGATCACCGGCAGCGGGGACACCGACGTGATCGGGTTCGCTCGGGACGGGGACGACGCGGTCGGCCTGGTGTTTCGGGTCCGGGATGGCAAGGTCACTTCGCTGACGCACCGGTTCCTCGAGAATCTGGAGGAAGTCACCGACCCCCAGGTGCTGGAGGCCTTCCTGGTGCGCTACTACGTGCCCCTTGAGGACCGCGCCCGACGGGTGGTGCTCTCGTTTGTTCCCGAAGGCCTGGCGGCTCTGGAGAGCCTCCTCCCGGCCACCCGCTGGCTGATCCCCCAGCGAGGGCGGGGAGCCCGATGGCGGGATCTGGCGGACCAGAATGCCCGGCACCTGCTGGAGAGCCTCCGGCTGGAGAGCTTCGAAGTGGAGGAACGGGCGGAGGATCCGGTCTACGCCCTGGGGCGCGAGCTGGGCCTGACGGCGGTGCCCCGCTCAGTCGCTTGCATCGACATCAGCACCAACCAGGGGCGGGATACCGTCGGATCCCTGGTCTGGTTCGAAGCCGGGCGCCCGCAGACGACGGAGTATCGCCGGTTTCGCATCAAGGGCCCGGCCCAGCAGGATGACTATGCGGCGATCGCCGAGGTGGTGACTCGCTATCTTTCGCGCCGGACGGCGGAGGGGGACCCCCTGCCGGATCTGCTGGTCATTGACGGAGGGAAGGGGCAGCTGGCGGCCGCCACTGGGGCGGCCATCGCACTCGGGGTCACCGAACTCCCGATCGTCAGTCTGGCGAAGCGCGACGAGGAGGTGTTCTTCCCAAGTCAGCCCGCTCCGCTCCGCTTGCCTCGACGGCATCCCGCCCTGCGACTGCTGCAACGTTTGCGCGACGAGGCACATCGGTTTGGCCTGGCGTACAGCCGCCACCGACGGACTCAGCGGGTCATCACCTCTGAACTGCTGGGCATTCCCGGCATCGGACCGAACCGTCGCCGGGCCCTGCTCCAGCGGTTCGGGAGCCTGGCGGGCGTACGGACGGCTACCCGGCCCGAGCTGCTGACCGTGGCCGGGATCTCGGAGGCCATGGCGGACCGGATTCTGAACCACCTCAAGGAGCACGGATGAACGGCACCAAACCTGACTGGCACCTGGAATGCTCCGAGTGCCATGCCACCCGCGACCCGGCCGGCGTGCCCACGGTGTGTGATTGCGGCCGTCCATGGCTGGTCCGTTACCCCGATCGGATCCACCCCATCTCCGAACGAGCGGAAGTCCGCCGCCGACACGGGATGTGGCGCTACCGTTCGTTTCTCCCGCTCACGCCAGAGGAGGAGCCGGTGACGCTCGGGGAAGGGGACACGCCGCTGATTCGTGCGCCCCAGTTGGGGCGGGAGATCGGGTTCACCGATCTCTGGATCAAGGATGAATCCGCCAACCCCACGGGGTCGTTCAAGGCCCGTGGCCTGAGCGCGGCCATCACTCGGGCCACGGTCGCGGGAGTCCAGGCCTTCACCCTTCCGACCGCAGGGAACGCGGGTGTGGCCGCCGCCGCGTACGCAGCGCGCGCCGGTGCCACGGTCAGGGTGTTCGCGCCCCGGACCACTCCCAGCCCGATCCTGGCCCAGATCCGTCGGTTCGGCGGCGAGCTGGTGCTCCTCGATGGCCATATCGGCGACTGCGGCAAGGCGGCTCGCGGGTGGTCCACCGAAAGCGGAGCGATGGATCTGTCGACCCTCCGGGAGCCCTACCGGATCGAAGGCAAGAAGACCCTGGGGCTCGAACTCGCCCTCCAGTTCGGCTGGAGCCTGCCGGACGTGATCATTTATCCGACCGGTGGCGGGACCGGCCTGATCGGGATGTGGAAGGCGTTTGAGGAGCTGATTTCCGCCGGGTGGGTCACCGACGCCCGGCCGCGGATGTACACTGTGCAAAGCGAGGGGTGTGCTCCTGTGGTCCGGGCCTTCGCGACCGGCGCCCGCGAGGCCGAACCGTGGGCCGATCCCTGGACCGTGGCCAGCGGTCTGCGAGTTCCCGGACCGCTGGGCGACCGGATCATGCTCCGGATCCTCCGGGAGAGCGGGGGCGGGGCGATCGCCGTGGAGGATGGGAAACTCACCGCCGCCGCCGCGTTCGGCACCCGGCTCGAGGGAGTCGACTTCGCTCCCGAGGGTGGCGCCGCCGTCGCGGCTGCCATCGGGCTCAGGGAGGCGAGCCTGATCTCGGCGAAGGAGCGGGTGGTGGTGTTCAATACCGGCGCCGGATGGCTCTACCAGTGCCAATCGGAGGCTCCGGCGGACTGATTGCCCTTCGGCTACTACCCGGCGATATTATAACTCTATGTCACAACAGCGGTTTGCGATCGTTGACCCGGCCGCAGGGGCCAGCGGGGACATGTTCCTCGGAGCTCTGGTCGCGGCAGGGGCCCCGCCCGAGTGGCTCGGACAGCTGCCGGGCCGCCTTGGGCTCACCGGCGTGACGGTGGAGATCGAGAAGGTGGATCGGTGCGGGATCGATACGGTCAAGGTGATCGTCCGCGCTCCGGACGGGAGCGCCGAGCCCCCGGACCAGGGGCATGGGCATCGGGGTCACCACGGGCCGCACCGCCACCTGCCGGAGTTGCTGGGCATTGTGGAGCGGGCCCCGCTTTCCCGGTGGTGCCGGGACCGCGCCCTCGCCGCCTTCCGGCTTCTGGGCGCGGCGGAGGGAAGGGTGCATGGGGTGCCGCCCGAGCGCGTCACCCTCCATGAAGTCGGCGCCCTGGATGCCTTGGTGGACATTGTGGGGACCATCGAAGGATTCGAGCAGCTCGGGCTGACGACAGTATATTCTCGGCCGCTGGCCCTGGGTTCCGGCTGGGTGCGCGCAGCACATGGGACCCTCCCGGTACCCGCCCCGGCGACCGGAATCCTGATTGAAGGGTTGGCGATTGCGGACGACGGCCCGGTCGAGGGCGAGGCGACCACACCCACGGGTGCGGTCCTGCTGCGGGTGCTGTCCCAGGGGGCACCGCCCTCTGGCTGGCGAGCGGTCAGGAGCGGTTGGGGCGCCGGGAGCCGGAATCCGGCCGGGTACCCCAATGCGATGCGGGTGATCGTGGCGGAGGGTGTGGCGGAAACCAACCCGGCGGTCGTTCTGGTCACCGACCTCGACGACATGTCCCCGGAGTACCTGGCCCCGCTCCGGGAGGCACTGATGGCGGCCGGCGCGGTGGACGTGGTGCTGTGGAGTACCCAGATGAAGAAGGACCGTCTGGGCTTTCGGATCGAAGCCGTGGCGCCGCCGGAGGCCGCCGATGTGGTGGCCCGGGCCCTGTTCGATCACAGCACCACGACTGGGGTTCGGCGCTACCGCACCGAGCGGGACACCCTCGCCCGGGAGGAGCGGTCAATCACCACCGCCGACGGTGAGGCGGTGCGAGTAAAGGTGGTCCAGGCCCCCTCGGGTGCCAGGGCCAAACCGGAGTATGATGACGTGCGACAGACCGCGATAGCGACTGGTCGCCCGGCGCTGCAAGTGGCCATGGAGGCCACCAACCTCGCCCTCCGGCATGCCGGAGCCGAAGACAAGCCCACAAGGAGTTGACATGATCCGGAAACGTGTGGCCGCGGCGGTCGCGGTGCTGGCCCTGACGGCGACCTTCCCGCTTCTGGCCCAGGAATACAACCAGCGGCTCGTCGCGAAGGAACCGGCCAAGATGGGCATCACGCTCTGTCCGCTTCGGTTTGGTGGGAAGCTCAACGACGCGCACAAGCAGCTCAGGACCGGTCTCGAAGACAGCGACCCGGCCAAGCGGGCGGAGGGCCTCTCCAAGGCCCGGGAGACGCTGGCGACGGCGATTGCCGCCGGCGAAGGAGACAACCCCGCGTCGTGGTATCTGCTGGGTCGGGTCGCCCTGGCACAAGGCGATCTGCGCGGAGCGGATTCAGCGTTCACCCGAGCCGAGGCGACGGCCCCCGACTGCGAAGTCGACATCTCCCGCCGTCGCCAGGAAGCGTGGGTGGTGCTCGCCAATGCCGGCATGGAAAAGCAGCAGGCGGGGGATCTGGATTCGGCCATAGTCCTTCTGCGGGATGCCACCAGCATTTTCCGGGACCTGCCGCATGTCTTCGAGAACCTCGGTATCCTGTTCGCCAATGCCGGCCTGACGGACAGCGCGGTCAGCTACTTTGAGCAGGCGGTCGCCAAGTCGGAGGGTGACAGTACCCTGGTGGACAACCGGAACTCAGCGACTCTGAATATGGCCATCATGTTACAGCGGGCGAGTCGCCACCCGGAAGCGATCCAGGTGTTACATCGCTATCTCGGGTGGTTCCCGGGCGACAAGGATGCCCGGCGTTCACTGGTCTTTTCCTTCCGGGAAGCGGGGATGGCGGACAGCGCCGATATCCTCGAGACGCAGCTGGTCGCCGAATTTGCGGCGATGACCCTGGACTCCCTTGAGTTCAGTGACGCGATGGCCGTCGGTGTCAGTCAGTTCAACAGTGCCCAACGGCAGGCTCTGGCCACCGCGGAGGGGTCCGACTCGGCCAAGCAGGCTGAGGCCCGCTTGAGATCCGCGGCCCTGTTCGGCGAGGCCGCCAAGGTGTTTGAAACCCTCATGGGCCGGAACCCGTGGAGTCGGGACGCGGCCTACAACCTGGCGAACACCTATCTGGCACTTGATGACAAGCCGAACCTGACCCGGGCCGCGCGCGGCCTGCTGGCCATTGAGCCCCTGAACGAGGACGCCTACCGGTTGCTGGGGCAGGGGTATCGCGATCGCTTTCAGGACAGTCTCATTGGGGTCGCGGAGAAGCTCGTGGGACTCCCGATCCATGTCGAGGTGACGAACTTCACCTTGGGGAGCGCTTCCGCGAAACTGATCGCCACCGCCATGGGACGTGAGGCTTCCGATCCGGCTGGGAAGCGAATTCCCCCCGCTCCGGTCGACCTGATCATCGAATTCGTCGACGCCGCTGGGACGGTTCTCGCGAGCCAGCCCGTGAGTATCCCCATACTCCAGCCCAGGCAGGAGCAGGAGTTTGGGGCGGAGGCCAAGGTCGAAGGGGTGGCCGGCTGGAGGTATCGCGTGAAGTAGGGCTATTCTTGACTTGACAGGAAACGGGCCTCATCTTGGGGCCCTATCGCGGGCGTAATTCAGTGGTAGAATGCCAGCTTCCCAAGCTGGACGTCGCCGGTTCGAGCCCGGTCGCCCGCTCTCTACTTTCCCTGGCCCCCACTGGACGAAGGCCGCCGATCTTCCGGCGGCCTTCCGGCTGGTGGGGGGCTTCACTCCCTGTACTTCCTTCCGGGGGGTCATGACCGGTCTCATCCTGCTGCTCGTCGTCGCGGGATCCTACCTGGCGGCCCACGTGGCCTTCGATTGGATCGCGCGGCGCTATCGGATCGTCTCCGGGGCCGAATACCTCCTGCTCGGCATTCTGCTGGGGCCTCAGGTGTCGGGCCTGCTGCCGCACGAGGCCGTCCAGCAATTCAGCCCCATCGTCACCCTGGGGCTTGGCTGGGCCGGTGCCATGCTGGGGAGCCAACTCGTGCTGTCGGCGATGATCCGGGTGCGAGCGGTGGTCTACCGCATCGCCTTCGTCGAGTCGCTCCTGACCCTGGCCCTGGTCACCGCTCTTGAAGTCGTGGTGTTGTCCTTTACTCTGGGCCTCCGGGCGCAGGACGCCCTCATTCCGGCCCTCGCCCTCGGCGCCATGGCCACCGTGTCGGCCGAAGCCGGCATTAAGCTGGTGGCCAGGGGTCGAGGCCGGGCCGACCCGATGGTGGCTCAGCTGCGGGTCTCCACTCTGGTGAATGCCCTGGTCGCCATCATCGCGTTCAGCTATCTGATCGCCATGGTCCACGGCCCGCCTGCCGGAGCCGTCCGGGCCCCGACTCTGACCGAGTGGATCGTGATCGACCTCGCCGTAGGAGTGGTGGGCGGAGTCCTGTTCCACCTGTTTGTTGGCGAGGAGGGCCACCCAGACCGGCTGTTCATCGCACTGGTCGGCGCGGTCATCCTGGTCAGCGGGGCGGCGGCCTATCTCCAGCTCTCGCCCCTGCTCTCGACCCTGGCCTTCGGGGCCATCCTGGCCAACACCAGTGTCCGACGGACCGAGATCCAGTCGGCCCTCCGGCGGGTGGAACGCCCACTGTCCTTCGTGATGCTGATGCTGGCCGGAGCGTGGTGGTCCCCCAGCGAGCGGGAATGGATCTGGCCGGTCGTGCTCTTTCTCGCCGTTCGGGCCCTCGCGAAGGTCGCCGGATCGCGCTTGGCGTCGCGCGCCAACGGACGCCTGTCCATCCTGGGGCCCGACTGGGGACGGGGGTTGGTCGGGCAGGGGAGTCTAGCCCTGGTCCTGGGGCTGAACTACCTCCAGTTTCCGGAACTCGATGCGCCCAACATCGTGTTCACCGCGGTGGTGGCGTCGGTGCTCCTGACGGATTTCTTCAGCGCCAGACTGGTCGAAGCCGCTCGACGCGCCTCTGGGGCCGCCTCCGAGGTGAACTGAAATGCGGCGGCTGGTCATCCTGTTCCTGCTGCTGGCCGGCCTGCAGCTGATCCTCCCGTTGGGCGCCTCAGGGGCAGCCTCGCAGTGGCTGCTGACCCTCGGATTCCTGATGCTGGCCGCCTACAGCGTCGGCGAAATCGCCTCCGGGCTCGGGTTGCCCAAAGTGGTGGGGTATCTCGCCGGGGGAATCGCGTTCGGGCCGGCCGGGATGAACGCGGTGACGGCGGGCGCGATCACCGCGCTGGAACCGGTCAGTACCCTGGCAATCGCCCTGATTGCCTTCCTCGCCGGGGCGGAGTTGCGGTGGAGTGACGTGCGCACGCTGGGGAGCACGATCCTCAAGATCCTCACCGTTGAGCTGGCCTTGACCCTGGTGGCCGTAACGGCCCTGCTGATGGGCCTCGGCAGCCGCCTCCCATTCCTGGCAGGCCTGGGGACAGGGCAGCAACTGGCCTTCAGCTTCCTGTTCGCCTGCCTCGCCGTCATCCATTCGCCGGCCGTGACCATGGCGGTGCTCAGCGAAACCGGCGCCAGAGGACCGATCGCCCGAACTTCGCTCGGGATCGTGCTGGTCGCCGACGTCGTGGTGGTCCTGCTGTTCACCGCCGGGCTCGCCATTGCCCGGGCCGTAGTCCCCGCCGGGAGCGGTGGTGGGGGGGCCTCCATCCTCTGGGTGGCCTGGGAACTCGGGGGTGCCGTGCTGGTGGGTGCCGCCCTCGGCGGGGTGGTCGCCCTGTATCTGCGGTTCTTTCGACAGGAGCTCTTCCTCTTTGCCGTGCTGGTCGCGTTCGCCGGGGCCGTGATCGCCCGGCTGCTTCACGTCGAGCCTCTGCTGATGCTGATTACCGCTGGATTCCTGAGTGAGAACGTCTCGATGCCGGCCCACGGGGACGCCCTGCGGGACGCGATGGAACGCTCCGCCGACCCGGTCTTCGTGGTCTTCTTCGCGCTGGCCGGTGCCGCCATGGACATTTCGGCCATCGTTGCCGTCTGGCCGGTCCTGGTCCCGATCATCCTGGTCCGGGCGCTCGCCCTCTGGGGTGGAACGGTGGTCGGGGCCAGCTGGGCCGGTGTGCCTGAGCAGGGCCGGTTCATCTGGACCGGGCTGGTCGCCCAAGCCGGGGTGGCCATCGGGCTCGCCGCGGTGGTGACCCAGGCGTATCCCGCCCGGGGGCCGGTGATTCAGACCATCTTCCTGGCCACCTTGGGCATCAACCAGCTGCTGGGTCCGATCCTGTTCCGCCGGGCCCTGTCCCAAAGTGGGGAGATTCGTCCATCACTGGGGGGGCGAATCTTCAGTGATCAGGTAATGTCTGAGGTGGTAAGTCTTGCAATGACAGCCTGATAGGACCATCTTTCTCAGTTACTATGGTCAAAGTGAGCGGGGTGGCGGCAGGATCTATCGCCGAAGAGCTGGGGATCGTGGCAGGAACCGACCTGTTGACGGTCAATGGCCGGGAGCTGGAGGACTTCCTCGACTGGGAGTTCCTGACCGCAGAGGATGCGTTCCTGCTGCACGTGCGGCTCCCCGATGGCGAGGAGATCGAGTTCGACATCGAACGACCGGCCTACGAACCGCTCGGGCTCGACCTGGAGCCCGCCCGAATCCGGCGCTGCGGCAACCGCTGCGATTTCTGCTTCGTCGACGGCCTCCCGGAAGGGCTCCGGGATGTGCTGTACATCCGGGATGACGACTACCGGCTCTCGTTTCGGTACGGCAACTTCGCCACCCTGACCAATCTGAAGGACAAGGACCTCGAACGGATCATCGAGTACCGGCTCTCGCCGCTGTACGTCTCGGTGCACGCCACCGATCTGGTGGTGCGCCGGTGGCTGCTCCGGAACCCCAGTGCGCCCGATGTCATGGAGCAGCTCCGTTACCTCTCTGGCCACGGAATCCGATTTCACACCCAGGTGGTGATGTCTCCCGAGGTGAACGATGGCCCGGTGCTGACCCAGACCCTGGCCGATCTCTACCAGTTCGGCGGAGCGGTGCTGTCGGTCTCGGTGGTTCCCGTGGGGCTCACTGAATTCAGCAAGCACTCCCGGGTCCGGGAGCCGACCACCGACGAGTGCCGTGCCGCGGTTCACGAGGTGGAACGGTGGAGCGCCAAGGCGGTGACCGAGCGGAGGCATCACTGGGCGTACGGTGCCGACGAGTTGTACCTCCGCGCCGAGCTGACGCTTCCCCCTGCCGAGGTCTACGAGGACTTCGACCAGGTCGAGAATGGCGTCGGCTCCGTCCGGTTTCTGCAGCGCGAAGTGGCCCGGGCCAAGGACCGATTCGCCGCCTGGCACGGCCGGAGGATCGGCGTCCTGACGGGGACCTCGATGAGTCGCCTGATGCCGGAGGTCCTGGCCCCACTGGCCGAGGCGAGCGGGGCACACTTCGATCTGGTCCCCGTCGTGAATACCCTGTTCGGGCCTCGGGTAACGACCGCCGGTCTGCTCCCGGGACAGGCCTTGCTGGAGACGCTGCGGGGTCGATCCGATCTGGATCTTGCCCTGCTTCCCGGTGAGGCGGTGAATGACCGTGGGCTGTTCATCGACGACCTGACGCTGGAGGCACTCCAGGCCGGTGTATCCGTGCCGGTCGTTCTCTCGAAAACCTTCAGTGACGCCCTGGAGGAGTCGACCCGATGAGTCGCCCGACGGTCGCGATCATCGGACGTCCCAATGTGGGGAAGTCCACCCTCTTCAACCGGCTGCTCGGGGGCCGACCCGCAATCGTGTCCGCCGAGGCTGGCACCACCCGGGATCGCCATTTCGGTTCCGGCGAATGGGCCGGACGCAGCTTCTGGCTCGTCGATACCGGCGGCCTGGTGCCGGACTCGAACGATTCCATGGACCGGGCCATCCGGAAGCAGGTCGAGGCGGCCCTTGAGCAGTCGGACGCCATTGTCCTGGTGGTGGACGGCCAGGCCGGGCTCCACCCGATCGACGCAGCCATCGCCGAGCTGCTGCGTCGATCCGGCCGGCCGGTGCTGGTGGCGGTGAACAAGCTCGACGACCTTCCGAATACCACAGCCGAGCACGAGTTCCATTCGCTCGGCCTGGGCGTGCCGATCGGCGTCTCGGCCGCAGTGGGGAAGGCCAGCGGGGACTTGCTCGATGCCATTGTGGCCCGTTTCCCGGCGAAGGATCCGGAGGAGGACGAGGAGACCATCGGGGTCGCCATCGTGGGCCGGCCGAACGTCGGGAAGAGCTCGATCACCAACCGGTTGATCGGAGAAGAACGGGTGGTCGTCTCTCCGGTGGCCGGGACCACCAGGGACGCCATCGACACCCCGCTCCGGTACCATGACCGGACAATCATCTTCATCGATACCGCGGGGCTCCGTCGCAAGTCTCAGGTGCATGACGACATCGAGTTCTATTCCACCATCCGGACCGAGCAGGCGGTCGATCGGGCCGAGGTGTGCGTTCTGGTGGTGGATGCCGCGCTGGGAGTCCAGAACCAGGATCTCCGGATCGCGACCCAGGCCTGGGATCGGGGATGCGCCCTGATCATCGCGGTCAACAAGTGGGATCTGATCGCGGACAAAGACGCGAATACCGCCGAACGGGGTCAGCAGCTGCTGATCGAGAAGGCCCCCTTCCTGAAGTACGTCCCGTTCCTCTACGTGTCGGCGGAAAGCGGACTCCGGATCCACAAGCTGCTCGACCTGATCCTGGAAGTCGCCGAGGCCCGAAAGCAGCGAATCCAGACGGCCGAGGTCAACCGGGTGTTGCAGGGACTGCTCGAGCGAAACGGACCGCCGCAACAGGGGGGGGATGAAGTCAAGCTGCTGTATGCCTCGCAGATCGGCACCGCGCCGCCGACCTTTGCCATCGTCAGCAACCGGCCGGCCGACGTACCCGAGGCCTACCAGCGATACCTGATCAATGGCTTTCGGGCCGCCTGGCCGTTTTCCGGATCTCCGGTGCGGCTCAAGCTCACCCGCCGCGGTGACCGGCGATGACGCCAGCGCTGGCCCTCTGGGTCGTTGTCTCCTACCTGCTGGGGGCCATTCCGACCAGCCTCCTCGCGGCCCGGTACCTGGGTGGTGTGGACCTGCGTCGGGTCGGCAGTGGCAATCTCGGGGCCACCAATCTGTACCGGGCCCTGGGATGGCGCTTTGCGATTCCGGTCGGACTGGTGGACGCGGCCAAGGGCGCGATCCCGGTCCTCGTCCTTGCTCCCCGCGCCGGCGGAGGGGTCACGGTGGCCCTCCTGCTGGGGGCCTGCGCCATCGCCGGTCATGTCTTCTCCGTCTTCGTCGGCTTCAAGGGCGGGAAGGGCGTCGCCACCAGTGCCGGGGCCCTGCTCGGTCTGGCCCCGCTGGCTTTCCTCGTCGCCTTGGCGGTGTGGGTGGTGGTCGTCCGTCTGAGCGGATACGTGTCGCTCGGGAGCATTCTCGCGGCGGCGGCGTTCCCGGTGGCGGTCGCCTGGTGCTACCCGGGGTCACTCGAGGTTCTGGTGTTCAGTATCGGGCTGGCCGCCCTCATCATCGCCTTCCACCAGGCAAATGTCCGCCGTCTGCTGGCCGGGACCGAGAGCCGGTTCGGGGTCCGCTCGGCATCGGGAGCCGGGAAATGACCCGGTGTGGAGTGCTCGGGGCAGGGAGCTGGGGGACGACTCTGGCCGATCTGCTGGCGAAACAGGGTCACGAGGTGGCGCTCTGGGCCTTCGAACCCGAAGTGGCGGAGCAGATCAACCGGGACCGGATCAACCAGAGCTACCTGGCGGGATGTCCACTGCACGACGGCATCCGGGCCAGCGCCGACCCGCTGGAAGTCGTGCCCCGAGTTGATTTGCTGCTGGTGGCCACGCCCAGCCACGCCACCCGGGCAGTGCTGTGCCGGGTCGCCGGCGAGCTCCCGACCCACGCGGTGGTGGTCAGCGCCACCAAGGGGCTGGAGCCGGATTCGCTCCACCGCATGTCCCAGGTGGCCGCCGTCTGCCTGCCCGCCCACCCCTTCGTCACCCTGACCGGGCCGAGCTTTGCCGCCGAGGTATATGCCGGCCAGCCGACGGCGGTCGTGGCGGCGTCCAGCCAGGAGACCGCTGCCCGGACCGCCCAGGCGGCCTTCTCCTCCCGTCGATTCCGGGTCTATTCGAGCCGCGACGTCGTCGGTGCGGAGATCGGCGGATCGCTCAAGAACGTCATCGCCATCGCGGCCGGGATTCTCCACGGACTGGGTCTGGGGCACAATCCCCGCGCCGCGCTGCTGACCCGGGGCCTGGCCGAAATCACCCGGCTCGGGGTGGCCTTGGGCGCCGATCAAGCGACCTTCGCGGGACTGGCAGGGATGGGCGACCTGATCCTCACCGCCACGGGCCATCTGAGTCGCAACCTAGCCCTGGGAGTGGCCATCGGGCAGGGCGAGCAGCTGGCGGACTATCTGGCGGCCCAGCGCACGGTGGCCGAAGGCGTCAATACCACCCGGGCGGCCCTGCAACTGGCGGTCGCCGCTGGAGTAGAGTTGCCGATCACGGCGAAAGTGGCCGAGGTGCTCTTTGAGGGGAAGGACTCGCGGACCGGGATTACCGAACTGATGGAGCGGACCCTCAAACCGGAGCAGTGGACATGAGTGACCCGGTGCCGGTCCAGGAGTTCTTCTCGATCGGGGAGGTCTGTGCTCTGACCGACCTCAAGCCCCATGTGCTCCGCTACTGGGAAAGCCAGTTCCGGTTTCTCAACCCCTCGAAGAATCGTTCCGGCAACCGGGTCTACAAGAGCCGGGAGGTTGAGATGATCCTTCTGGTCAAACACCTCCTGTACACCGAGAAGTACACCATCGAGGGCGCCCGAATCCGGCTGGACGCCTACCGGAAGAACGGCGCCCTGAAGGAGACCGCGCGGCGCGTTGCTTCGATCGAAGCGATCACCGAGTTGCGGGCGGCCGTTGACCGGGCCCTGCAGGCGCTCGATGGGACGACCGGTCCGGACCGCGACGACCCGCTATCTTCTCACTGATGCAAATCCTGGTGAGCAACGACGACGGCATCCTGGCGCCAGGCATCGGGTTGCTGGCGGAGGCCTGCCTCACGGTGGGCCAGGTGACCGTGATCGCACCGGATCGGGAGCAGAGCGGCACCTCGCACTCGCTCACCATGCATCGGCCGCTCCGGCCGCAGCGCCGCCATGACGGCTCGTTCCAGGTCGACGGCACCCCCACCGACTGTGTGCTTCTGGCGTTCGGGGGCCTGCTCCCTGAGCGACCGGATTTCGTGTTCTCCGGGGTCAACCACGGACCCAACATGGGAGAGGACGTGCTCTATTCGGGCACGGTGTCGGTGGCGATGGAGGCGGTGACCCTGGGCGTGCCGGGGATTGCCATCAGTTTTGCCGGATCGGAGGTCGAGACGCTGCTCAGCTACCGGGAGCTGCTGGCCAAGCTGGTGCACCAGATTACCCAGGTCGGGGTGTTCCCGCCGGACACGCTGCTGAACATCAATCTGCCGGACCTTCCCGCCTCCCAGGTCCGGGGGGTGCAGGTGACCAAGCTGGGCAGTCGCTACTTTTCGGAGTCCATCGCCCTCAGCAAGGACCCGAGGGGCCGCGACATCTACTGGATCGGCGGGGGGCAGATCACCTGGACCGGAACCGGCGATACCGACCATGCTGCGGTGGCGGGAGGGTACGTATCGGTGACACCGCTTCACATGGATCTGACCAGTTACCAGTTGCTCGAAACGGTGAAGCAGTGGTCGCTCAGCGGTTGACCTCCGACAGCTACGGCGGCTATCGCACCCGGCTGGTCGAGCAGCTGCAGGCAAAAGGGATCAAGGACCTGGCGGTCCTCAAGGCCATTGCCACGGTGCCCCGCCACCTGTTTGTCCCCGAAGCCGTTCGCCATCGGGCCTACGAGGACTCGGCCCTGCCATTGGGCGCGGGGCAGACCATCTCCCAGCCATGGGTGCAGGCCCGATCGCTGGAACTCCTCCGGCTCACCGGCGGCGAACGGGTCCTGGAGGTCGGGGCAGGGTCCGGCTATCAGACCGCCCTGCTGGGGTGCCTCTGCTCGGCGGTCTTTGCGGTGGAGCGGATCCCGGCGCTGGCCTACCAGGCCCGGGAGGCGCTGGCACAGGCCGGCATTTCGAATGTTTCGGTGCTGGTGGGCGACGGGACACTCGGCTGGAGTTCGTGCGCGCCTTATGACGCAATTGTCGTGGCCGCCGCCTCGCCCACCGTTCCGAGACCCCTGATTCAGCAGTTGGCCCCAGGTGGCCGGCTGGTCATCCCGGTCGGGGACGGGGATGTTCAGTCTCTCCGGGTGCTGGAACGCCGTGGCGACGAGCTGGTCGAGACCCACGTGGCCGATGTCCGTTTCGTCCCCCTGATTGGCCGCCATGGCGTGCCGGAGTCCTGAGCGAATCCATGGACCTGCTCGCCACCGGAGTGGACTTCTTCCTGCATCTCGACCGGTACTTGGCCGAGATCATCGCCCAGTACGGGCTCTGGACCTACGGCCTCCTGATCCTGATCATCTTTCTCGAGACCGGGGTGGTCGTCACCCCGTTCCTTCCGGGGGACAGCCTGCTGTTCGCGGCGGGGACCTTCGCGGCGTTGGGGAGCCTCGATCCCTGGGTTCTGTTCTGGAGTCTGGCGGTGGCGGCGATTGCCGGTGATACCCTCAACTACTGGGTCGGGAGAACCATCGGCCCCAAGGCGTTCAGCGGGAGGATCCGCTGGCTTCGCCAGGATTACCTTCGGCGAACCGAAGAGTTCTATGCCCAACATGGTGGCAAGACGATTCTGCTGGCACGCTTCGTCCCCATCATCCGGACCTTCGCGCCCTTCGTGGCTGGGGTCGGACAGATGGCCTACCCGCGGTTCCTGGGGTACAACGTCGGGGGGGAGTGCTCTGGGTCGGGCTGTTTGTGTTCGGCGGCTACTTCTTCGGGACGATCCCCGCGGTGCAGGCCAATTTCTCCGTCGTGGTGCTCGGCATCATCATCGTCTCCGTCCTTCCGATCCTGTACGAAGTGGTCAGGGGGTGGCGGAAGGCCAGGGCGGCGTGACCGTCCGGTACCAGATCCACGGCCGGGTTCAGGGCGTCGGATTCCGGTGGTTCGTCCGCGAGCACGCCCGGCGACTGGGGCTTACGGGGGCGGTCCGGAACCTGGCCACTGGGGCCGTCCAAGTGGAGGCCTCGGGGTCTCTGGAGAGCCTGACCGAACTTGAGAGGTTGCTCTCATCGGGGCCGCCAGGCGCTAGCGTCACAAAAGTGGAAAAGCAAGAGATTCCAGATGAGCCAAGCCTTTTAGGTGATTTTCAGGTAACGAGATAGGTTGCTGAGATTAGCCAGTTTCTTTTTCCACATCACGGTGATCAATCGGGGCACAGAGGACCAGGCCTTCCACCGTGTTGAAGTCGGAACAGCCATCCCGTTATCTTTCCAGGCTTTGGCCCCCGTAGCTCAGATGGATAGAGCAGCGGTTTCCTAAACCGTTGGCCGGGTGTTCGAGTCACCCCGGGGGCATTCCCGGAGGCACCCCTCCAGCGCCAGAAGCCTTGTTAAGGAGTCCCATGAGCAGCACCACACCAGCAGCGAAAACGAAGGCACCAGCCCCGGTGGCATCCGTCGAGGTGCCCAGCCGCGAAGAGCGACTGGTTAACTGGTTCAAGGCGAATCAAACCCCGGTCCTGGCCGCGGTAGGCGTCCTGGCCACGATTGTCCTCCTGACTTGGGGGTTCTCGGTCGCCTCGGCCCGGAAGGAGGCTGCGGCACAGGCGAGGCTGGAAGCGGCTTGGAACACCCAGGACGCCGGCAACCTGCCGCTTGCCGCCAGTGAATACCAGGCCGTGGTCGACGGCTTCGGTGGCACCAAAGCCGCCTTGGAAGCTGTTATTGCCGTCAACCAGGCCCGACTGCTGAACGGTCAGAGTCAATTGGCCGTGGATGCCCTCAGGGAGTTCCTCGCCACCAACCCGCCGATCGGGTTCAAGGCCTCGGCGGGGAGGCTGCTGGGCGCCGCCCTGGAGAACACCGGGAACCCAACCGAAGCAGCCACCGCATATGAGGCGGCCGCCGCCGATGCTGTCGAGGCCTTCCGGAAGGCAGAGGCCTTGGTCGCGGCCGGCCGGGCCTACCGGGCCGCTGGGAACACGGAGGCCGCCATCAGGGTCCTTCGGCAGGTGATCACTGAGTACCCGGAGACCGCGAGCTTCCCCGTGGCCGAGATCCGCCTGGGGGAGCTGACCAAGGGCTCCTAACCACGGGGATTAGGGCCAACCGGTGCTCTGAGGGGATGTGGGCACCGCCGAACCTGCCTCTGAGGGAACCAGTGGGCCGCGGTCCGCCGACCGGGCCCTTTTTGTGGGGCACGTTACATACAACGTATAAGATGTATTCTGTTAAGTACATCGCGTTGATGGCTGTGGAGAACTCAGTTCCCCGGCGGATGGTGATTCTGTATCCCTAGAGGGCGATGGTGATTCTGGATCACTAGATAGGAGTCACCGGACCACACCCGTGTAGACCAGGCGGCCCTCACCACAGAGCCACGCCTCGCGGACCATTCCCTGGTCCACCGTTCCAGCGACCGAAAGCCGGATTCCGAGGCGGGTCAGCCACTCCCCTGGCAGCCGTCGCAGGCCAGCCGCCTCGGCCACCATCGCGGACGCCACCGTGCCGGTCCCGCACGCCAGGGTCTCGGCTTCGACCCCCCGTTCGTAGGTCCGGATCCGCCAGGGAGCACCTGGATCGCCCCCGGCACTCACGAAGTTCACGTTGGCCCCGCCAGGCCCAACCGCCGGGTGACCCCGAAGCTCCGGGCCCCGGTTGAGGAGGTCGACCTTCCCGACATCGTCTGTCAGAACCACGACGTGGGGGACCCCGACGATCCCGAAGTAGATCCCGGTCTCTCCGGGGTGCAACGGGATGTCGAGTTCCCTGGGGAGTGGGAATTCGGGAAGGCAAAGCTCCGCCATGTGACCGGGTCCCGCACATCTGGTTCGAACCAACCCTGCCCCGGTTTGGAGGACCGTGGACTCTGAGGAGGACATCTCGAGGTAGGCAGCCAGCCGGCTTGAACAGAGGGCGGCATTGCCGCACATGGGTGCTGGCGAGCCGTCGTTGTTGAAGAACTCCATCCGGACCTGCCCCGGGGCCTCCGGCGTCAGGATCACCAGACCATCAGCCCCAACCCCCAGCCGCCGGTCACAGATCTCCTGGATGCGGGGCGCCGGCCAGTCGGCGGCCACGGTGTACCGTCCGTCGAGCATGATGAAGTCATTGCCCGATCCGGTCATCTTGTAGAACACCTGCCCCGCCGGGTTCATATCCGCCTCAGGAGGCGGGACACCCGGAGCCACCAGACCATCCAGATGGCCTCCCGCACAATCCGCTTGTTCATCTTGCTCTGTCCTTCAACCCGGTCAGTGAAGATGATGGGGATCTCGACCAACCGGAACCCTTTGTGCCAGGACCTGAAGCTCATCTCGATCTGGAAAGAGTAGCCGTTCGAGCGCACCCGCTCAAAGGGAATTGCCTCAAGCACCTCCCGGCGGAAGCACTTGAACCCTCCAGTCGAGTCCGCCACTGGCAGGCCGGTAACGATCCGGGCGTACAGGTTGGCACCGATCGACAGCAGCAGCCGCGACATCGGCCAATTGATCACGTTGACCCCGGTCTTGTACCGGGATCCAATGATCAGATCGAATCGGTCCGAAGCGGCGATCATCTCCGGCAGGATGGCCGGGTCGTGGGAGAAGTCGGCATCCATCTCGAACAGCAGGCCGTAGCCCCGTTCGAGCCCCCAGCGAAACCCGCTGAGATAGGCCCGGCCAAGGCCCTCCTTTCGGGGCCGATGAAGCACGTGCACCCGGGCCAGCACGGCCGCCAGGGCATCGGCGGCCTGCCCAGTACCATCCGGGGAGCCGTCATCCACCACCAGGACCTCGATCCGCGGGTCCTGCGCCAGGATGGCCGGGACAATGCGCGGCAGATTGGTGATCTCGTCATAGGTGGGCAGTACCACCAGGAAGCGCTCAGCCATGGCGCCTCCGTTCGAGGAGGCGAGGGCCGAGCAGCAGCCCCAGCGCCAGGATCAGGGAGATCAGGGAGACGGTCCTGCCCCTCTGGTAGGCCGCCGATCGGAAACTGAGGACCACCTCCCGGGCACCGGCCGGGAGGGGAACGGTGATGAGGGAATACTGACCTCGGCGGGTCGGGACGCTGACCCCATCCACCTTCGCCTGCCAGTCCGGATACCAGTTCTCGCTCACGACCAGGTAGCTCGGCACCTCGGATGCTCCCGTCAGATGGACAGTCATCTGGCCAGGTCGCCAATCGGTCACCGTAGCACTATCCGCAGCCCTCAGCTGCTCGGTGCCTCCCAGGGGTGCCGCGTCCAGCCCGACGGTGTCGGGAAAGAGCACCACCTGGGAGGCCGGGAAGCGGTCGTCCAGCAACGTGGGGATGATCTGATCCTCGGGGATCTTGGCCGCGGCCGGTACCACCCACACCCAGTCTGGCACCGAGTCCCGCTGGTAGAGCAGACCCTGGCGACCACCGGCCGTCGGAGTCGGCCCGATCAACAGATGCCAACCCGGCAACTCCACCGGCGAACCCACGATCAGGTAGCGGATCGCAAAGAGATCAAAGAGGACGGGGGCACCGAGGTTGGACCACTCGTTCTTGCCTCCCATCAGCTGGTCGAACGCGTGCAGCTCGTTCCCGTGGTAGCCGAGCAGTGCCGGGATATCGTGGGCCATCAGCCAGGAACCCTGGTACACCCCCGCGTCGAGTACCCGATAGGGCAGCGCGGTGGCCCGGACCGCAGCCGTGATGGCGTCATCTCGATACGTCTCGGAGGCCGGGCCCTGGAAGACGAACATCTGACGTTCGATGCTCCACAGGTCTGCCGCGACCACTCCGACCAAGCCGATGGAGAGCAGCGCCGGTCGGATCCGGGGCCTGTCCACGAGCGCGACGATACCCAGGCCCAACAGCGCGAGCATCAGGACCCGGACGCCACCGGCCCGAAGGGCATCAGCGTTCCGAAGGACATCTCCCATCCTCTCCGGGAGTGCCAGGATCTCCGCCAGAGGCTGAAGCGCACCGGTGAGCCCGAGCAGCCCCAGGACCCCCAACCCGCCAAGCACCACGCCCGCCCAACGCTTCGCAACCTCCCCCTGCACCAGCCGCGCGGCCCCGGCGCCGGCAAGCGCTGCGAGTGGGAAGGCCACCAGAAACCAGGCCATGCCAGGGGCTCGTACCTTCTTCATGAACGGCATCACCTCGTACCAGACCCGATAGAACGGAGTGTGCCCGCCCAGCGCAATCAGCAGGAACAGCACACCGATCCCCAACAGCGCCAGGAGGTATTTCCGTCGAGCCTGGTCGCCCAGACCGAAGACGGCGAGGGCGAGGGGAATCACCCCGAAGTACTCGGTGTGGTGCTTGAGATAATTGATCCCCCAGTAGGCTTCCTTGAGGCCGTTGAACTCGGGCAGTACGGCGGAGATCAGTTCGGACCACGGCAGCGAGTAGGCGGTCGCATACGCCCACCCGCCAGACGAGCCGCCGTCTCCCCGAGGCGAAAACGGGATGTACTGGTAAAACGGCAGGGCCTGGATCGCGTAGATCCCGAACCCCAGAGCCACCCCGGCCAGCGCCAGGAGAATCAGCCGGGGCTGTTGGGGACGGTCCGGACGCTCGGGCCCGAACCAGAGGAGCCAGGCGCCCCAGAGGGCCCCGGCCACCAGCAGATAGTAGCTGAGCTGCGGGTGGCCATGCAGCGCGAGTCCCACGGTCACCGCCAGCAGGCCCGCCGCACTGGTTCGCCGGTCCCGGACCAGCCGGAGGACAGCCAGAAACAGCAGTGGGGTGAGGGCCGCGACGAATAGCTTCCCGTCGTGCCCCGGGTGCACCATCCCGGCCACGATTCCACTCAATTCCCACGTCAGCCCGCCGGCCACCGCCCCGGTCCAGCTGAACTTGAGAGCGCGGAGGAACCCGTACATGGTCCCCCCGGCCAGCGCGATGTGGATCGCGAGGCCGAGGTTCATCGCCGTATCGGTTTCCAACACCCATCGCAGCCAGGCAGTGGGATAGAACACGTCTCCGTGCATGGCGGCGACAAACGGCAGCCCGCCGAAAATGTAGGGGTTCCACAGAGGAATCGACTGGTAGGTCCTGAAGTAGTCCGCGGCAAAGCGCCGGAAGCCGTAGCCCGCTACGAACTGATCCGAGGCCGGGCCCGCCAGGAACTGGCCGGTGGCAATGGGCCACGCCAGCAGGAGCATCGCTGCAATGAAGACCGCGGCCGCTACCAGAGCAGGTCGTCGCGGCTGCCAGGAGATCTGATCAGTCATGCAGTCGTCTTCCTGGTGAGAAGAAACGGGATGCTCACCACGACCTCGGCCAGGGTCATCCCGATCCGCACGACCGCGGCGAGTGCGAGCGCCGGGCCAAGTCCGGTACGACCCTGCAGTGCCAGGACGGTGATACCCTCCCGGACCCCCAGACCACCTGGGGCAAACGGTGCAATGGCTCCGACGACGTAACCGGCCGTTCCCGCCGTGATGGCTTCCAGGGGATCCAGACCCGCGGTCGGGATCGTGCCCTTGGCAAAGCACCAGAACGCCAGGCCGTAACCGAGCCAGGCCGCCAGGGTGGCGGCCGCACCGGCCGCCAGCGTCGAGGGGGCGGGAATGTCGGTGACACTGAGATCAAAGGCACCGAGCACCCGGCGGAGCAACGGGGGCCAGTGCAGCAGCGCCACCACCGCGAGGCTGCCCACCGCCCCGGCCAGTACCATACCGCGGGTCAGTCCACCGGCCTCGCGCAGCAACCCGGCCCCTCCCGCAGCGACCACCAGAGCCCCGGTCCCGATCGAGAGGACCTGGAGGATCACGGAGGAACCGGTGGCGACCCACCCTGGCACACCCTGTTCACGCGCCATGACCGCCATCCCGGCCAACGCCCAGACCTTCCCCGGGATGTACTTGGCCATGCTGGAGAGCAACCAGATCCGGGAACCGGTCCAGTAGCCGAGCGGAAATCCCCAGCCGCTGACCATCCGGCGCCATGCCTCGGCCAGCACCCCAAACACACCGATCACCGTCAGCACCCCGAGGAGCAGCCAAACGGGCTGGATCTCCCACGCGATCGGCGCTGTTCGGACCTCATCCCAGCGCCCCGCCAGGTAGCGCACAGTGAACACGACGATGGCGGCGCCGGCGATCCACTGCACACCTTGGAGGGGCCGGCTACCGAGTGAGCGCATCCTGATACCATGCCGAGAATCGACGTGCCACCTGGTTCGGATCCAGCCGAGCTCGCCAGGAGACCCCCAGCGCTCGAGCGCTGTCCTGAGCGGTTGGATCGGACAGCAGTTGCTGGAGACCATCCGCCATGGCCTCCGGTCGGGGGAGCACTCGCCGGCCGGCCCCATCCGCCGGCACGATATCGAGCAAGCCCCCGCCGTCGGTGCAGACCATCACCGGCACTCCGGCCATGATGGCCTCAGCCGCGGCCAGGCCGAAGCCCTCCGCCACTGAAGGCTGGATGGCCAGGTCGGCTTGCGCGAGGAGCGGTCGGACGGCGGAGAACGGCAACGCCCCGGTGAAGGTGGCGGCCACCTCCAGTTCGCGGGCCCGCGCCTCGAGTCCACCGCGCTCGGGACCGTCGCCCACGATGGTTGCCTTCACCGGAACCCCCCGGTGGGTCAGGACCGACAAGGCCTCCAGCACGAGGCCCACCCGCTTCTGTCGGGTGAGCCTGGTCACCAGCAGCACTCCTCCCCCCCCCCGACTCCACGGCAGGTCCGCCGAATCCACCGGCATCGGCTGGACCTGCACCTCCGTGAGGCCGCAGGATTGCCGGAGCCCCTCCGCCAGGGAGCGCGAGACGGCGGTCACGACCCTCGCACGGCGCAGCACGGGGCCTCCGATCCGGCGGGCGAGGGCAGAGCGCTCGAGTAGTCTGCCATCGGTGCCGTGGACCGTCAGCACTGAGGGCAGCTCCGGCGGGGTGGCCCAGCCGCCGGGGATCCACCAGTGCGCGTGTACCACGGCTCGGCTGCCGACGGCCTCGGCCCGGACTCCTCTGCGGAGGGCCTGGCGGAGTTGGAACAGGGCCACGAGCCCGGCTGGCGACCGGATGGCTGATTGCATGGTTCCCGAGTACCCGTAGCGCTCGCGGGAGGCGGCGGCATAGCGGACCCGGCGGACGGGGATCCCATCCACCGGTTCCCGGCCACCCTGCCCCTGATCGCTGGGGGCCACCACCCGGACATCCGCGCCCTGCCCCCGGAGCGCCACGGCCAGCGGGTGGAGAAAGCCCCCGGCCGGGTCACCCGAAAACCGGGGGTAGTTATGGGTCACGAAGATCACCCGCACCGTTCAGGACCCGGAGCCCGAGTCCCGTCGCAGGAGGCGCCGTTGAAGTTCGCGCTGCTCGGCGCGCAACCCGGAGACCAGCTCGCCGACGAACCCGAACCCGAACAGGGCGATGCCACTGATCACCATCATCGTCACGAGATCCAGCAGCGGGCGGAACCCGACGCCATACCCGAACCGGAGAATGAGGGCGGCGATTCCGGCCAGCAGCCCGATCAGGAACACTACGGCTCCGAGGACCCCGAAGAACAGCATCGGCTTCCGCCCGAAGCGAAGCTGGAACCAGACCGAGAGCAGATCGAGGACCCCGACGGGAATCCGACGCCAGGTGAACTTGCTGGTCCCGGCGTGCCGGGGGTAGAGGGGTACCGGGACCGAGGTCAGGCGAAATCCATCCGCGGCCGCGATCACCACCATGTACCGGTGCCAGTCCGGTCGAGTGGGGGTGTCGGCCAGCACCTCCCGGCGCCAGGCCTTGACCGAGTTGAGGTCTTCCACTCGAACGCCAAACAGCCACCGGCAGAGGCGGTTGTAGACTCCGGAGACAAAGGCCTTCTCGTACTTCCCCTGTTTGGTCCCGGTGACCAGGTCGGCACGGCCATCCAGAATCGGTGCCACCAGGGTCGGGATGTCGGCCGGGCGGTACTGCAGATCCGCCGGATAGAATACCAGGATGTCGCCCCGGGCGGCATCGCTCGCGGTCTGGAGCGCATCGGCGATCCCCCGCTGGCGGCGGTGCCGCACAACCCGCAGAAAGTCATGTTGCCGGGCCAGAGCGGCCAGCACCTCCCCGGTCGCATCTCGTGACCCATCGTCCACCACGACCACTTCGCAGGAAAACGAGGCGGACGTCAGGGCTTCCGCGCACTGGGCGATGAAGGCTGGGAGACTCTCCGCCTCGTCCTTGGCGGGGACCAGCACACTTACCTCCACCGGGCGGCCGCTGTCGGAGGTCATACCCGTTTCCGCATCCGGGCCGGGAGAATCCCGAGCTGGTCCCGGTACTTGGCGACCGTCCGCCGGGCGATCTGGATCCCCTGCTCCTGGAAGAGGTGGACGATCTGCTGGTCGGTAAGCGGCTTCGCGTTGTCCTCTTCGGTTACCATCTTTTCGAGCTTGGCCCGGATCGAGCGGGCACTGGCCTCTTCGCCGGAGGCGGTCGACAGGGCGCTGGAGAAGAAGAACTTGAGGGGGAGCACCCCGCGGGGGGTCTGGACGTACTTCTCGTTGGTCACCCGGCTCACCGTGGATTCGTGCATGCTGATCACGTCGGCCACCTCGCGGAGGGTCAGCGGCTTGAGGTACTCCACGCCCTTTTCGAAGAACGCCCGCTGCCGGTCCACGATGAAGTTCATGACCTTGAGCATGGTCTGTCGGCGCTGCTCGATGGCCTGAATCATCCAGTTCGCGCTGTTCATCTTGGTGGTGATGAACTCCCGGTGCTCGGTGGTCATCTTGGTTCGATCCCGCGCCAACTCCTGGTACGACCGGCTGACCCTAAGCCGCGGCACCCCGGTGTCGTTCAGGAAGATGTGGTACTGGCCGTCCACCAGTTCCACCACCAGGTCGGGAATGATGTAGCCGTCCGACCGATTGGAATACTTGAGCCCCGGCTTGGGGTCGTAGCCGGACAGGGTGTCGGCGGCAGCCTGTACCTCCCCCGGCTCCACCCCGTATCGTTTGGCCAGATCGTTCCACCGGTGGGCCTTGAGATCCTCGAAGGCTCCATCGACCAGCTGGCGAGCCAGCGGATTGGCCCCCTTGTCCTCGGTCATCTGCAGCAGGATGCACTCCCGGATGTCCCGGGCCCCGACCCCGGGTGGGTCCATTCGCTGAATCACCTTGAGGGCCGCCATCACCTCATTCATGGTGAACAGCAGGACCCCGTTGACGGCCTGACCGGGGATCCCCGGGGCGTCGCTCGGATCGGGGACGGCGGGGTCCTCCGGCAAATCGAACGGGTCGTCGTCGTCGTCCGGCGGGGGCGGCGCATAGGTGGCCAGATACTGGTTGACCGAGGCGAGAACTTCGTCCAGCGGGGTGGCCAGATACCCGTCGTCATTGATGTGGCCGATCAACTCTTCGCCCAGCAGCACCTGGCGGGGGGTGAGCTCCAACAGCTGCAGTTGACCTCGCAGGTGATCGGCCAGGTCCGGCGTTTCGACGCAGACCGGCTCGATGTACTCCTGCGCCTCGAACTGCTGTCGCGCCCCGCCCACGTCAAATCCGTTCAGCAGGATCTCCTCCCAATCGATCTCCTCTTCCTTCTCGGCCTTCTCCTTTTCCTGCTCATTGGTGGCGGTCTCGGTATCCTGCTCCTCGTCCTCCGGTTCCACCAGTTCCAGGAAGGGATTGGTCAGCAACTCCGTCTTGAGATGCTGCTGAAGATCCATCATCGGCATGTAGAGCATGTCCATCGCCTGATACAGGCGTGGATTGATCCGCAGCTCCTGGCGGAGACCGGTCTGCTGATGGAGGCCGGTCTTCACGCCGCGTGCTCCAGCCGCGCCCGAAGCCGCGCCGTCAGGGTCGGGCCCAGAAAGAGGTCAGCCACCTCATCGTTAAACACCAGCTCGCGTACTGTGCCTGATGCCTGCACGGCGCCTTCGAACATGATGTACGCACGATCCACGATCTCCAAGGTCTGCTCCACGTTGTGATCGGTGATCAGGACTCCGATCCCCCGGTGCCGCAGCCCGGAGACGATCGTCTGAATGTCATGCACGGCGATCGGGTCGACCCCGGCAAATGGCTCATCGAGCAGCATGAACTTGGGACGCGTCACCAGCGCCCGGGTGATCTCCAGGCGCCGGCGCTCCCCCCCGGAGAGCGAATACGCCTTGCTCCGCCGGAGGTGCTTGATGGAGAGCTCGTCCAGCAGATCCTCCAGCCGGGCCAACCGTTCCGCCCGGGGCATGTCGACGGTCTCCAGGATCGCCATGACGTTCTGCTCGACCGTCAGCCGGCGGAACACCGACGGCTCCTGCGCCAGGTATCCGATGCCGCGCCGGGCCCGCTGATACATCGGCGCCCGGGTAATGTCGTCGCCGTCGAGCACGATGCGGCCCTGATCGGGCCGAATCAGCCCGGTAATCAGGTAGAAGGTCGTGGTCTTCCCTGCCCCGTTCGGACCCAGCAGTCCGACCACTTCCCCCTGGGACAGGTGGAGGGAGACATCCCGGACGACCCGCCGTCGCTTGAACGCCTTGTCGAGCCCTTCGCACCGCAGCGTGCTGGCCTCTGCGCCAAGTTCGACGCGGGTTACTGGCTGGGGGCTGGTCCCCGCCCCTTCGAGGGCGCGCTGCAACAGGAAGGTCGCGGTGGTCTCCCGGTTCGCCAGGGCGTCGGCCCACCAGTCGCCCTGAGCCGCCACCTCCGCGAAGCCCCGATCGCCGGCCTCCCGGATCCAGCCGCCCGCCACCAGCTGGGGCAGGATGAAGCGCTGGACCTGTTCGAGGAGACTGTCCCGGAAGCCAGGCGCCTCGTGACGGTCTCCCCCGTCGTGCCGGCTCACCAGAATCTCCCGGTAACCCCGGACCAGGTCGGCCAGCGGTGCCACACCTCCCTCGTTGGCGGCGCGTACCAGCGTCGCCAGGACCGCCAGCAGGGACGGGTCAAGCCCGTCGAGGCGATCCTGCCATTGCGGGCCGGTCATCGGCTCCGCTCCCGGCGGAACCGTGGAATGGTGTCCCGTCCCACGGGAGGGATCGTGTCGGTCGCCGGCGGGGTCGGTCGCCCGACGGCTGGCTGCAAGTGGATCCCGTCCTTGACCCCGAGGGCAAAGACAGAATCCACCGTCACCGTGTCCCCCGTGTGCATCGTTACCACGATCAGATCCGCCTTGCTGTAGCTCACCGAGCGTCGGGAACTGCCGGGGGTCGGGGTGCGATAGTATGCCTGTGCCTGCCCCCGGGCTTCCAGTCGCTTCAGGGCCGGGGAATCGTGGGTCGCGGTATCGCTCTCGACGAACCAGGCGAACACCGTGTCGCCCGCAACCCAGTCCCGCTCCGCCGTTCCGGAATCGGGTGCGGTTCCGAGCCAGGCCCGCCCGAACGCCCGAATCTCGCGGAGCCGCTGCCCTGGCGTGTCGAACATCAGCGAATCTCCCCTGACGAGATAGTCGGGAGCCACCGCGATGGGCCGGACGGTCTTCCCCCAGGCCGTCGTGGATTCCACCTCGTCGTGATCGACCTCGATCCCAATCCCGTCCCCCTCCAAGACCAGGTCCGCCGTGGTGAGTCGGGCCGAATCCCGGGCGGTCAGATACCTCAACCGACGCTGTTCCAGCGCCAGGTCAATCCTGGTGCCCGTCAACTCGAAGCTGTCCGCCGCCGTGCGCCGCATGGCGGCCTTCCCGACCAGAGCGCCCGCGCTGCTCGGCCCGGTGTCGAGAAAAAGGGAATCCCCCCGACCCCGAAAATCGGATCGATCGATGGTCACCGTGCCCCCGGCCCAGACCTGGTCCTCGCCCCGCATCCGCACTCGGTCTCCCACGACAAGGTATGGCTCCTCCGGAGCCCCCAGCGAATCGGTGACCGACACCGTGAGGGTCGGTCGCTGCTCGGCGTACATTTCCGTCGTGTCGCGCACCCCTCGCTGAGTCAGGTAGTAGTCCAGCATCGGCCCCCGGAGCGCGGAGCGGTCGCGCAGGCTCGTCACCAGCACATTCCCGCGAGCCTCCCACACCTCCCGGTCCCGGAAGTAGGTCCCATAGTCCGCCGTCATTTCGACCACCGAGTCCTGATACCGCACCCGCCCCACGAACTGGGCAATCCTGCCGCCGTAGATCGCGACGCTGTCACTCCACATCCGCACCGGTCTCCCGAGACAGCGGGCCCGGACGTTGCCACCGGCGAAGTCGTTGACCACCCCTTCGATGATCGTGATCCGGGTGTGTTCCCGATCCACATTCAGCAACTCCAGCCGGCATCGTCCGCCACTGTCCTGGGCTGCCAGCGGCCCGGCCACCACGACCAGCAACGCCCCAAGGAGCCGGGGCATCCTGGTCATGGCGGCCCCGGCAATAGAATTCCCTCGCCCCGCTGCCGACCCCTGGGCTGGCGGGTCACGATGTTCCGGAACTCCGGGTCACTCGTGAAACTGTTGCCGCGTAGCAGTCCACCCGGCGAATCGTACACGAAGGCCGAGTCCGAACGGATCTGGTTCATCGCCTTGTCGTATACCAGGTGCTCCGTGGTCAACTTCCGGTCGGAACCATCCGTGGCCGTCACCACGACATTCCCCCGGGCCTCCAGGGTCCCGCGGGCGACCTCATAGATCCCGGTTCGGGAGGTCAGGATCGATGTCTGGTTGCCCTGGTTGTCAAAGAAGTAGGCCGTGACCCTTCGCATGTCGGCGACCTGCCGGTTCTGATACAGGAACGAAGTGTCGGCGGACACCACGCTCCGGCGAATCCCGTCGGCCACGATGGAAGTGGTCATCCCCTCCATGACCTGGTCCGCGCTGTCGGCCGACACCAGCTGGGTCACCGGTTCGACCCCTTGTTCCTGACACCCGGCCCCGAGGAGCACCGCCGCCAGCAGGGTCAAGAGCGGTGGCTTCATACCGCCCCCGCCCGCAACAGATCGTGTAGATGGACCACGCCCTGGAGGGTTCCATCGCTCGAGATGACCGGCATCGCCATGATTCCCGCCCGCTCCATCTCGCCGGTCACGACCACGGCCAGCGCCTCCGGCGCCGTGGTCCGGGGCGTCCGAATCATGACGGCCCCGACGGTGAGCTCCAGGAACCTCGGCTCCCGCTCCACCAGCCGGGTCAGATCACCCGCCGTGAAGATGCCGACCACCGCCTCGCCCTGGACCACGATTGCGAGCCCCCGATGCTGGGCCAGGGTAACCATCACCTCCCGCAGCCCAGTCTCGGGATCGACCACGCCGCCGGGCGGCAGCATCACGTCGCGCGCCCGGAGCAGCAGCCGTCGGCCGAGCCGGCCCCCGGGATGGAGCACCCCGAAGTCATCGGCCGTGAATCCTCGCAGTTCCAAGAGTGCCACCGCCATCGCATCTCCCAGGGCCAACGCCACCGCAGTCGACGTGGTTGGGGCCAGGTCCAATGGGCAGGCCTCCTCCGTGACCGAGGCGTCCAGTATCAGCGTCGCCGCGCGTCCGAGGGTCGAGTCCTCCGCGCCAAGCAGCCCGATGATGGGGACGCTCAGGCGCCGGAGGTTGGCCACCAGTCCAAACAGTTCCTCGGTCTCCCCGCTCTTGCTGAGGAGAATGGCCACGTCATTCTTACCGACCAGTCCCAGGTCCCCGTGCAAGCTGTCGACCGGATGGAGAAAGCTCGCCGGCGTCCCGGTGCTGGTCAGGGTGGCTGCGATCTTTCGGGCAATCAGCCCCGACTTCCCCACCCCCGAGACGATGACCCGGCCTGACGCCCGGTGCAGCAGGGCCACCGCCTCATCAAACCGGCCGTCCAGCCGCGCTTCGGTTCGCTGGATCGCGGCCGCCTCCAGAGCCAGGGTCCGGCGCCCGGTCGCCAGTGCTGTCATGGCGTTGCCTCCGGATCTGCCAGATAGCGCGCCACCGCGGCCGGCATACTCCCCCCGCTCCCGCAGCAGATGTTCGATCGCTTCCCGCACCGCACCACGCCCCCCGGGCGCCCGGGTCACGTACCGCGCCAGGGCCTTGACCTCCGGGATCGCATTCTCCACCGCCATCGGCAAGCCGACCTGCTTCAGCACCGGGATGTCGGCCAGGTCATCCCCGAGGAACGCGACCTGGGGCCAGTCGATCCCCAGTTGATCGAGCAGCCCCTGCAGCGCCGGGACCTTGCGCCCATCCGTCACTTGCAGCACGTGCGACAATCTGAGCTCCCTGGCCCGCACCGTGGTCGCCTCCGAGGGCCGGGCGGAGACCAGCGCCAACTCGATACCGGTGCCCCGGAGCAGCGCCAGGCCGAGCCCGTCCTGGATGTCGAATCGCTTGAGCTCGACTGGCTGATCACCGACGGAGCCCAGGTACAGCCCGTTGTCGGTCAGGACCCCATCCACATCCAGGGCGAACAGGCGAACCGCCCTGGCGTCAGGCATCCGACTGCCCTCGAGCGGCGCGCCAGACACCGAGGGTCCTGACGATCAACCCCTCGAGCTGGTCCAGGGGCCACTGGGTGGGCCCGTCACTGAGCGCCAACGAGGGCTCCGGGTGGGTTTCGAGGAAGAACCCGTCTGCCCCGGCCCCGGCCGCCGCGAACAGCAGCGCCGGGATGGCCGCTCGGTCTCCCCCGCTGGCCCCCTCGGCGGCGGTGCCGGGCCGTTGAACGCTGTGGGTGGCGTCGAATAGCACCGCCGCGCCTCCGGTAGCGATCCGCATCCGCTCCAGGTTCCGCATGTCGACGACCAAGTCCCCGTACCCGAAGAAGGTGCCCCGTTCGGTCACCGCCAGATCCGTGGCGCCCGCCGAGGCGGAGCTTCTCGACCGCGCCGGCCAACCCCTCGGCCGCCATCCACTGCCCCTTCTTGACGTTGACCGGACGCCCTGAGGCGCCAGCCGCCAGCAGAAGGTCGGTCTGCCGCGACAGGAAGGCCGGGATCTGCAGCACATTCACCACCTCGGCGACGGCAGCCACCTGGCCAGGCTCATGGACGTCGGTCAGGACCGGGAGACCGAACTCACGCCGAACCCGCTCGAGGGCCCGGAGCCCTTCCTCAAGGCCTGGCCCCCTGGGGCTCCTGGCGGCGGCCCGGTTGGCCTTGTCGAAGCTGGCCTTGAAACACACCGGGATCGACCAGCGCGCGGCCAGCGCCGCGAGCGTGTTGGCCACCCGGTCCATGACCGCCGGGGGCTCCACCACACAGGGCCCCGCGATCAGCAGCGGGGTCACGCCGAACGTCCACTGGATCACGCCGTGGCGACCGCCGGCTCGAGGCCCTGGCCGGCGAGGTTAGGGTATCGCTGTCGGACTGCCGCACCAATGAACGCCTGGAAGAGCGGGTGCGGCCGATTCGGGCGCGACTTGAGTTCGGGGTGGTACTGGCAGCCGATGAACCACGGATGATCGGGCAACTCGATGACCTCGACCAGGCCGCCGTCCGGCGACTGGCCCGAGAGTCGGAGCCCGTGCTCGGCCAGCAGGTCGCGATAGGCGTTGGACACCTCCCATCGATGACGGTGCCGCTCACTGATCTCGGTCGTTCCATAGGCCTGTGCGGCCCGCGAGCCCGCCCGAAGCCGAGCCGGCCATGCCCCCAATCGCATCGTCCCGCCCTTATCCGAGATCCCGCGCTGATCCGGCAGCAGGGCCACCACCGGTGTCGGGCAATCGGGTTCGAATTCGGTGCTGTTGGTGTCCGTCAGGCCGCAGACATTCCGGGCGAACTCGATGATTGCGATCTGCATTCCGAGGCAGATCCCGAAGAACGGCAGCGCGTGCTCCCGGGCCCAGCGGACCGCCTGGACCATTCCCTCGATTCCCCGGTCTCCGAACCCGCCGGGCACCAGCAGTCCGTCGAACCCGGCCAGCAGGCGTCCGGCGGCGTCCTGATCGGTGAATCGATCGCTGGCCAACCACTCGATATCCACGCCGGCATCGTTGGAGATGCCGCCGTGCGCCAGGGCTTCGTGGATCGACTTGTACGCGTCGGCCAGGTCGGTGTACTTCCCGACGACCGCGATCCGGACCCGGCGGCCGGGGTTGAGGATCCGGGCGACCATCTGGCGCCAGGCCGTGAGGTTGGGTTCCGGGGTCTCCAGCCGAAGTCGGCTGCAGACCTCCCGGTCGAGCCCCTGATCATGGAACCTGGCCGGAATCTCGTAAATCGACTTGACGTCGGGGCTCTCGATCACGCACTGGTAGTCCACATTGCAGAACAGCGCGATCTTTCGCTTGATATCCGCCGAGAGAGGCTGTTCGCTCCGGCACACCAGCACGTCGGGCTGAATCCCGATCTGCATCAACTCTCGTACCGAGTGCTGGGTAGGCTTCGTCTTCAATTCTCCGGCCGCCGCGATGTACGGCACCAGTGTCAGGTGGACGAACAGGGAGTTCTCTCGCCCGACCTCCTGCCGGAACTGCCGGATGGCCTCGAGGAACGGGAGCGACTCGATATCGCCCACCGTGCCGCCGATTTCCGTGATGACCACATCGTGGCCCGGGCCGGCCCGGCGAATGGCCCCCTTGATTTCGTCGGTGATGTGCGGGATGACCTGGACGGTGGAACCGAGGTACTCCCCGGCGCGCTCCTTGTTGATCACGTTCTGGTAGATGCGTCCCGTCGTGATGTTGTTCTGCCGGGAGAGCGACCGGTCGATGAACCGTTCGTAGTGCCCGAGGTCAAGATCCGTCTCGGCTCCGTCGTCGGTCACGTAGACCTCACCGTGCTGAAACGGTGACATGGTCCCCGGGGTCGACGTTGATGTACGGGTCGAACTTCTGGATGGTGACCGTCAGCCCTCGTTCCACCAGCAGCCGGCCCAGCGAGCCCGCCGCGATGCCCTTGCCCAGCGAGGAGACCACCCCGCCGGTCACGAAGATGTACTTGGTCGGTCCCCCAGTGCTCATGGCGCGCTCCCCTGTCGCTGTGTCCAATACCGTTCCGCCCGGGCCAGGTCCTCGGCGGTGTCGACTCCGGCCGGGGCCGGCTCCGTCAGCCGGGCGACCCCGATTCGCATCCCGTGCTCCAAGGCCCGCAGTTGCTCCAATCGCTCGGCTCGCTCCAACGGGGTGCTCTCCAGGGCGGCCATGCGCAGCAGGGCCTCGCGGCCGTAGGCGTAAATCCCCAGATGCTGCCAGTACACCGAACCCGCGCCCGGGCCCCGCTGGCGGCCCGGGATCGCCGACCGGGAGAAGTAGAGGGCCCGCCCTGCCAGGTCGGTCACGACCTTGACCCGGTCCGGGTTGCGGGCGTCCGCCTCTGCCAGTGGGGCCGCCGCCGTCCCGATCTGATCACCTGCCTGCACCCGCGCCACCGCGCCCGCCAGAGCCGCCAGGGGAAGAAAGGGTTCATCCCCCTGGACGTTCACAATCATGTCAAAATCCTCGAAACCCGGCCTGACCCACCACTTCCGCGACCCGATCGGTGCCCGAGCGGTGTGCCGTCGCCGTCAGGGCCACCAAGAATCCTGCGGCCGCAACCGCAGTCGCGATGGCCTCTGCGTCGGTGGCCACCACGATCCGATCCACCAAACCCATTCCCTGAACACACTGGGCGACCCGAACCACTAGGGGCTCGCCGGCAAGCAGCTGGAGCGGCTTCTGAGGGAATCGGGTTGAGCCCAGCCTTGCCGGGATCACGGCCAGCACTGGCATCAACTAAAATAACAGCGCGGCCGACTTCTGGTCAAAAGTCGTGCCGCGCTGGATCCCCCGAGGGGGCCTGTCCTAAGAAAAAGCCCCCGAAGGGGTTACCGGGCCAGCCCTCGTCAGGGAGTCGGGGGCCCCTGCTCTTGCTTCACCCGAGCCCGAATAGCGGTGCTGAGGGACTCCGCCTCCTGGGTGGCCCGGGCCGCCGCCTTCTCCGCCATGGCCGCCGCCGCTGCGGCCTCGTCGGCCTTGAGCAGGGACCGGGTATTCTCGACCGCCGACCCACCGGTCCCGGTAATCTGGCCAAAAAGGGTGGAGTCCACCAGGAGCGGAATGGTGAAATCAATCCCCTTCGGACCGCGCACGCGGAGCTCCCCGAGCAGCACAAGGGCACTGTCGGCCGTTCCCGGGTCGAGGCACCGGAACCCGTTCGAGGGGTCGAAGTTGCCGACCCCAGCCGGGGTCACTCGACAAGCCCTCAAGGCCTCGGCCACCGCGCTGTCCTTCACCTGGACCCGCAGGTCGATCCCCTCGACCGCATCAGGGGCGGAGCGGCGGAAGGTGACCCGCTGGAACGTCCCGATCTCCTCCCCCGACAAGGCGAAGGGGACGAACTTGAGAGGAATGGTGATCGGATTGGTGCTGTGGACCACCACCTTCCCGGCCGATACCAGCCGGCGGACCACCAGGTAGCCGGAATACCCAACTCCGAACACGAGCACGGCGCCGATCACGATTTTCGACCAATACCAGCGCATGAATCCTCCAAGAAGCCCGCTGCATGTTACAGAACGAAACGCCTAATAGCAAGCCCCGACCCATTTCCTCCGGTGGAACCGTCCACTCTAGCCCCTGGGATGGTACTTCGCGTGGACCCGCCGCAACTGCTCCCGATCGACATGGGTGTAGATCTGGGTGGTCGACAGATCGGCGTGGCCGAGCATCTCCTGCACCGCCCGCAGGTCGGCCCCGCCTTCGAGGAGATGGGTGGCAAAGGTGTGTCGCAGGGTATGCGGGGAGACCGGTTTGGTGATCCCGGCCCGGGAGGCGTGCGCCTTCACGATTCCCCAGGCACCGACTCGGGAGAGCGGTCGGCCTCTGGCATTGAGCAGGACCCTGCCCTCCGCTTTGCCCCGATCCAGTTCAGGGCGGGTGGTATTCAGATAGACCGACAGCGCCGCGATGACGGGTCGGCCAATCGGGACCAACCGTTCCTTGCCGCCCTTCCCGAGGACCCGGACCAGCGCGTCGGTCAGAAACAGATCACCGAGCCCCAGGCCGCACAGCTCCGACACACGCAGCCCGCCACCATACCCCAGTTCGAGCAGGCACCGGTCCCGCCACGCCAGGCGATCATCCAGGGACGGGGAGCCGAGGAGCCGATCGACTTCCTCCTGGCTCAGAACCTCGGGCAGTTTCCGGCCCCGGCCTGGCGCCTCGACCCGGTCGCTGGGATCGCTGGCCACCACCCCTTCGGCGAGCAGGAACCCGAAGTAGGTATGGATCGCCGAAATCTGACGGCGAATGGTCGCCCCGCCCAAGCCCATGTCCTTGAGGGCGAAGACGAAGTCCCGGAGGAACTGTCGGGTGACCCCGGCAGGAGAGGAAACACCGCGCAGCTCGGCGTATTCGGTCAGCCGGCGGAGATCTCGCTCATAGCTCTCGATGGTGGCCGGGCTGTTCCCGGCCTCCAGGGCGAGGTAGTCCCGAAACCCCTCAAGATGAAACCGCTGTGCCACGCTCACGGCGCGGTCCGTTGCCGGATCCGGTCCACCTCCTCAGGGGGAAGCCCGAGGATCTGGACGGCGCGCTCCATGACGTGCGCTTCGTGGCGCTCGAAGGCGCCGTCGGAAAACGCCAGCTGCCAGAGACGCCGGGCCACACCCACCCGGGCTGCGGGTTCCAGCGATTCCACCACGGCGGCAACCGCCTCGGGTGACGCTTCGAGAGCGGGGTCCTCTCCACCGCCAAGGTACCAGCGGAAGCGGAGGTGGGCTTCCAGGGTGTCGAGGCCTCCCTCGACCGAGGCGGGCCCAGTGAGCGGAGTAGCGAGGAGCAGGCCCGCCACAGCGGCGGCGACCGGATCCTGCATCGCTCGCACGTCCAGGCCAGGGAACGACTTCAAGTTCTGGCCCAGGGCCGCCCGGGTGCGGCGATAGCGTCGGCGCCCCCTGGTCACCACGACCCAGGCCACGATCCCGATCCCGAGGGCCACGGCGAAGACCAGAAGGCTGCGATTGAGATTGGTGATTGCCCGGGAAAGGGATGCCCAGTTGGCCCCGATCCTGGTGGCGAGCCACACAATACCGCCATACCAGAGGCCGGAGGCGAGGGCCATGGGCACGATCGCCCGGACGGCGGACAGTCCGATCAGCCCCGCGAACGGCGCCGTGAAGGATCGGAATCCCGGGAGCAAGCGGGCCGCGACCAGTCCGGCCAAGCCAAACCGGAGATACTCGCGCTCCACCACCACGATCGCCGCCGGGGTGATCAGCAGGCGGCCTATCCGGCTGGCCACAAACCCGGAGCCGTAGTGCCGGGCCCCCAGGTAGACCGCCGTCAGCCCCAGGGTGTTGGACAGCCAGGTGACCAGAAAGATGGTGAACGGTTCGGTGAGGCCGCGCTGGGCGAGGAACGCGCCCAACGCCACGACGACGTCCGAGGGGGTCGGGGGCACGAGGTTCTCGAGGAACCCCACCAGCCCCACGATGGCATACACCGCCGCGGGCGGCCAGTCGGCCATCCGGGCCAGCAGCGCCTCGATCAGCTGGCCTCCACGGTCGCGACCGCCAGGACCGCCACACCCTCGCCGCGCCCGATCCAGCCCATCCCCTCATTCGTCTTGGCCTTGATGCTGACCGCTGATGCCTCGACCCCGAGCGCCGGAGCCAACGCCGCGACCATCCGAGCCCGATGGGGGCCGAGCTTGGGGGCTTCCGCGATGACCGTGATGTCGACCTGTACCGGCTGGTACCCCTGCGCGCGAACCCGCTCCACGGCTCCCCGGAGGAGTTCGATCGAGTTGGCCCCGGCCCAGGTCGGGTCGGTGTCGGGAAAGAGCTGGCCGATGTCCCCCGCCCCGGCAGCTCCCAGCAGCGCATCAATCAGAGCGTGGGTCACGGCATCGGCATCGGAATGACCGATCAGGCCCGCGGTATGGGCTATCTCAACCCCGCCCAGCACCAGCGGCCTGCCGGGGCCGAACCGATGAGAATCGTAGCCGATGCCGACCCGCTGGCGAGGACCGGTCATGCGACCAGCGCGGCGGTCTCGATCAGGGAATAGTCCTGGAACCGGCGGCGCGGTTCGAATCCCGCATCGTGGATCAGTCGCTCGATTTCATCGATGGTCGTGCGATAGGTCGTACCGGCGGAGGACACGACGTTCTCCTCCATCATGAGGCTGCCATAGTCGTTGGCGCCGAACCGGAGAGCCACCTGGCCGATCTTGTGGCCCATCGTCACCCACGAGGACTGATGATTCGGGACGTTGTCGAGCACTATGCGTCCGATCGCCAGGGTGCGAAGGTAGCTCACGGCGTCCTGTCGGGGCATGTCCGACATCGTCGGGGTACCTTCGGGTTGCAGCGGCCAGCAGATGAATGCGGTGAACCCGCCGGTCCGGGCCTGGACCTCCCGGACCCGGAACAGGTGTTCGATCCGATCCGCGTCGGATTCCCCCAGGCCGTACATCATGGTGACCGAGGTCTGCATCCCCTGACGGTGCGCTTCCTCCTGCACGCCGAGCCACTCGTCGGTCATGGCCTTGTGGCGCGAGACCCGGGTCCGGACCGCGTCCACCAGAATCTCGCCACCGCCGCCCGGGATGCTGTCCAGCCCCGCTTCACGCAGGTCCCCGATGACCTCCGGCACCGACCGGCCGAACCGCTCGGCGAAGAACACCACTTCGGACGGGGAGAACCCGTGCACGTGGATCGGGTGATGGGTCTTGATGTAGCGGAGCAGCTCGAGGTACCACTCGAACGGGATATACGGGTTGTGGCCACCCTGAATCAGAATCTGGACGCCACCCACCGCCTTGCACTCGTCGATCTTCCGCCCAATGGCCTCGAAACTGAGGACATAGCCCTCGGCGTGTTTAGGCCGCCGGTAGAAGGCGCAGAACCCGCAATCGGCAACGCAGACGTTGGTGTAGTTGATGTTCCGATCGACGATGTACGTGACCACCGGCTCAGGATGCTGAGCCCAGCGCCTGGCGTCCGCCAACTGGCCCAACTCGAGCAGCGGGACATGCTGGTAGAGATCGAGGTACTCCCGGAATTCCGCGGACGAGCGATCTATGTGGGACATCGGGACTCCGTCACGCAGCGGTAATGAACGACAGCGCGCCATCGGGCACCAGCCCGTCCTGCGCCAGCCGGCGGAAGAAATCGGTCAGTCCCGCCAGATGCCGATAGCCCAGGGCGTAATCGAGATCGTCGAGATACGCCCGGCACCGTCGCCGATCGATCCCGGTGTTGGCCGCGGCCAGTTCTGCCAGTTCATCCAGGTGGCTCAGACCCCAGGCTCGACTGGCCAGCAGCGCCTGATGCACCGTCTGCACGGCCGCTGGCGCCGCCGTGCGGCGGGCCGCCCAGACCGCGAACACGAATGGGAGCCCGGTCCATTCCTTCCAGGCGGCCCCCAGGTCCACGACGTGGCGGTATCGATCCTCCCCGGCCAGCAGGAGGGCGGCATCCCCGATCACCAGCACGGCATCGTGGGGGAAGCCACCGAGCGCATCCAGGTCGCTGGGCTCGGCGCGCACCGTGGCCTGCCGGGGGCGCACTCGCCACCGATGGCGGCAGAGCAACTCCAGCAGCAGCACCGAGGTCCGGGAGGACGAGGTCAAGAGGACCGTCGCGTCATCCAGTTCCTCGACCGGGCGGCGGGAGAGGAGCAGTACGCTGTGCACCGGGCCGTCGCAGCTGATGGCCAGATCCGGGAGCAGGTGGTACGACGCAGCGCTCCGGGCATACTCCACGGCCGACACCACGCTGACGTCCAGCTCCCCGGCGGCGAGCAAGTCGTTCAGATCGGCCGCCGTCCCGGTCACCAGGTTCGCGGGACAGGGCACCACGCCCCGGTCCAGCCCGGCGTAGATCGGGTAGCAGTTGATCCACGGAATCCGGCCGAGGCGCACGGGTCAGGCCGCGTGCACAGCCGGCACCGAGGCCCCTGCCGGGAAGGCGGCCTCCAGTCCGGGGAGATCATCGAACTGGTCGCGCACCGGCTGATAGAGGCTGTCTCGCTCCACCGGACGCTTGCCGGCCCGACGGATCAGCTCCACCAGCCGACTGTACGGCATGTGCATGTCGGTGGTCGCGCCCGCCTCGTGATAGACCCGCTCGAACACCACCGTCCCCTCGACATCATCACAGCCGAAGTTGAGGGCCACCTGGGACATGAAGGGCGTCACCATGGGCCAGTGGGTCTTGACGTGCGCGATGTTGTCGAGAAAGAGGCGGCCAACCGCGATGTTCTTGAGATCCTCATAACCTGTGGTGGCGGAACCGACGCGGCCAAGGGTCTCCCCCAGCTCGTTGTGATCGGGATGGTAGGCCAAGGGGATATAGGTCAGAAAACCACCGGTCTCATCCTGCAGGGCCCGCAGTGCGCTCAGATGGGCAACCCGATCGGCGGCCGTTTCGACATGCCCGTACAGCAGCGTGCAATTGGTCCGGATGCCCAGTTCGTGGGCGACGCGGTGCACCTGCAGCCACTCCTCCCCGGTCAGCTTTCGCTCGGCAATGGTCGCACGGACGGCGGTGCTGAACACCTCGGCCCCGCCACCCGGCAGGGTGGAGAGCCCCGCCTCCTTGAGCGCGAGCAGCACCTCGCGGAAGGTGGTCTTTTCGATCCGGGCAAGGTGGGCGATCTCCACCGCGGTGAGCGCCTTGATCTGGATATGCGGGTGCCGCTCCCGAAGCCCCCGGATCATGTCCGTGTAATAGCTGAGCCGGAGCCTGGGGTGCAGCCCGCCCACGATATGAAACTCGCGGGTGGGAGATCCGATGGCCTGCGCCGCCTCGTGATAGACCTCCTCCAGGGTCCGGGTGTAGTGCCCGTCCTCCTTCGGGAGACGGGCAAAGCTGCAGAAGACGCAGGTCTTCCGCAGCACGCAGACATTGGTGGGGTTGAGATGCTGGTTGGCTGAGAAGAAAACCCGGTCGCCGTTGGCCCGGGCATTGGCGTAGGACGCCAGGCCTCCCAGCCCGAGCAGGTCGCGGGTCTGATAGAGGGCAATGCCATCATCCGTGGTCAGCCGTTCGCCTGCCACCACCTTGTGGGCGATCGAGCGCAGGGCCGGGTCACGAAACTCCATCTTCGGCGGCAACATACCCCACAATGTAGCCTGCTCCCCGGGCCCTGAGCCACCAGCCGGTCACCGGGCGCGTCGCTCCCGGGCTAGCGCCGGTCCAGGACTCGGCGGACCTGGGTCGCGAGTTCGGCCACGGTGAACGGTTTGGGCAGCAGGCGGCCGCCCTCACGGAGTGCCCGCTCGATCGCCTGGGTGTCTGCCGTGTACCCGGACATATACAGCACCGGAAGGCCGGGGTGCCGACGGCGGACCTCCAACGCCAGGTCCGGGCCACTCAGACCCGGCATCACTACGTCCGTCAGCAGCAGGCCGACCCGGCCCCCATGAGCCGCATCCCGCAGCAGGCAACTGCGCCCATTCTCCGCCGGGAGGACAGTGTACCCGAGGCCTTCCAGGGCCCGGGCGGCCAGTTCCCGGATCTGGGGTTCATCTTCGGCCAGCAGAATGGTTTCGGTGCCCCGGGGAAGCGGGGCATCACTGGCCCGCCTCACCCCGGCCTCCGGAATCAGGGTCGTGCTCGGCATCGCGGGGAACCAGAGCTTGAAGGTCGCGCCTTGGCCCGGAGCGCTCTCCACCGTGACCCGCCCACCCGATCCTCGAACGATCGCGTAGACCGCGCTGAGCCCGAGTCCGGCGCCGCGGCCAGCGTCCTTGGTCGTAAAGAACGGTTCGAAGATCTTGGCTTGGAGTTCCAGCGGAATCCCGGAGCCCGTGTCCCGAACATGGAGTTCGACACCCGCCTCCCACGAGCGGGCCGTCATGAAGATCGTCCCGCCCCCGGGCATGGCATCGCGGGCATTGACGGCAAGATTGACGATGATCCGCTCCAGCTGGGTGGGATCGATCTTGACCGGCGGGAGCGGCTCGGGAAAATCGAGCACCAACCGGACATCTTCTCCCACCAGCCGCGTCAGCAGGCCGACGGTGGCACGTACCAGCTGCTCGAGGTCCACCGGTTTGGGCCGCCCCACCTGACCTCGGGAGAAGGTCAGCAACTGTCGCGTCAGATCGGCGGCCCGCTCGGCCGCCTGGTGGACCTGCCGCAAGTCCTCCTGCACCTCATGCGCCGGGTCCAGCGCCTCCGCAGCAGCCTGGTTGTAGCCGAGGACGGCGGTGATGATGTTGTTGAAATCATGAGCCACACCTCCCGCCAGGCGACCGATCGCCTCGAGCTTCTGGCCCTGGGCCAGGTGCCGCTCATAGATCCGCCGCTGCTCGATCTCCCGGATGACCGCCAGACGACACTGCTCGCCATCCACTTCGACGATCCGGGAAGAAAACGAGCACTCGATTCGGGTACCGTCCTTCCGGCGGAGGAACGACTCCAGGCCATGGATTTCCCCGCGTTCGTTCAACTCCCGGAGCGCGTCGGCCCGCTGTTCGGGGACGTCCCACAGGCCAAGCTCCAGACTGCTGTGCCCGATGAGCTCTTCGCGCGGCCAGCCCGTCAGGGCGACAAAGCTGTCGTTCACCTCAAGGAGTGAATCGTCCCGCATCCGGGTGAGGGACACGCCGTCCGGGCTCAACTGGAAGAGTCGGGCGAACTTCTCTTCGGCCGAGGCCTGTGAGCGAACGGCGGTTGCGGTAGCCTCCCGAACCCGCCGGGCCGTTGCCACCCAGGTCAGCCCGACCAGCACCAGGCCAGTCAGCACCAGGCCGCCCCGGAAGAGGACCAACCCACTCTCGGCCGCCCCCCAGCCGTCGGTCGGGACTGCCGCCAGGCGCCAGATCCGGTCGGGCAACCGGACCTGGGTCAGGATCGGGTGGTCCGAGAAGACTGCACCGGGTCCCATCACCGGGCGGCCGCGGTTGTCCCCCAGCGCCAGCCGAAGCCCCACGATTCCCGCTGCGCTGTCGGCTTCACGGAGAATCGGGGCAAGGTCAAAGACGACCTGACCGATCGCCAGCAGTTCCCCGGCGGAGCCGACTACCCGCCGGCGGGCAATGATCCCGTTCCCTCCCTGCACGAAGTCCAGCGGACCCGAGACCACGATGCCATCGAGTACTTCCGCAGATCGGACATCGGCGGCGAGGCCTGGGTCGCTGTGCTGATACAGGTCGAACCCGAGCACGGCTTCGTTCCCGGCCACGGGCGCCGTCTGCACGATCCGGCCACCCACCACCACCTGGGCGGCCCGGGTTCCCGGCAGGCCATCCAGCAGCCGGACCCCGAAGGACTGGAACTCCTCCTGGAAGGACGGAGACCCCCACCGACTGCCGATAAAGGCCCGTAGCCCATGGGTCAACTGGGCCCGGCGATCGATAGCATCCTCCAGGGCATTCGCGTAGTCCGCCGCCAGCTCGTAGACTGCGATGCGCTCCCGGGTGTCCCGCGACACCTGGAACGCCCGGTCCGCAACCAGGCCCAATGCCACCAGCACGGCGAGCATCACCAGGGTGGCCGTCATCGGCAGCCCGCGACGGCGCCAGGTCACCGTCGGACCTCGGACCCGGCCGGCCAAATGTGCGACGACCCTCTCGAACCTGGTCGGCGAGAGGGTCGGATCAGAGAATCCCGCACGGACCAATCGGTCGAGCTACCCCGCAAAAGCGCGCACCGCCAACGTCACGTTGTGTCCCCCAAATCCGAAGGAGTTCGACAAGGCCACAGGAACAGGCCGGGCTACCCGCTGGTTCGGGGCGGAATCAAGATCGCAATCCGGGTCCGGCACGGTCTGGTTGATGGTGGGGGGGATCTGCCCGGTGGTGGCGACCAGCATCGAGATCCCGAACTCCACGCCACCCGCCGCACCGAGCAGATGCCCGGTCATCGACTTGGAAGAGCCGAAGATCAGCTTGCGGGCGTGCCCCCCAAACACCGCCTTGACCGCCTCCGTCTCGGCGATGTCGCCCTGCCCGGTGGAGGTGCCGTGGGCGTTGATGTAGCCGACCTCCTCAGGGGCGATGACCCCATCCTTCAGACAGGCGAGGATGGCCCGCTGGGCACCCTCCCCCTCCGGGGCCGGTTGGGTCATGTGGTGTGCGTCCCCACTGAGACCGTAGCCGATGATCTCACCGAGGATCGTTGCCCCCCGCCGCTGGGCATGCTCCAGACTCTCCAGCACCACGATCCCTGCCCCATCTCCGAGCACGAACCCGTCCCGGCCCTTGTCAAACGGCCGGCTGGCCTCGGTCGGGGCGTCGTTTCGGGTGGAGAGGGCCTTCATGTTCTGAAACCCGGCAATCGTCAGCCCGGTGATGGCAGCCTCGGATCCACCGGTCACCATCAGGTCGGCGCGTCCGGAACGGATCAAGTCAAAGGAGCCCCCGATGGCGTGCGCCGAGGAAGCACAGGCAGAGACAGTCGCGAAGTTGGGACCCTTGAGACCATACCGCATCGAGACGAGGCCGGCCGCGATGTCGGGAATGAACATCGGGACGAAGAACGGCGACACCCGGTCGGGGCCGCGTTCCAGGTAGAGCTTGCACTGCTCCTCGAACGTGGCCATCCCGCCGATCCCGCTGCCGATCAGGGTCCCGCTCCGGTCCGGGTCCGGCACCCCGCCCGCCAGGCCGGCCTGGTCCATGGCCTGAGCCGAGGCCGCCAGGGCCAACTGAGCAAAGAGGTCAAACCGTCTGACCTCCTTCCGATCGAGATACTGGTGCGGATCGAAGCCCTTGACCTCGCAGGCAAACCGGACCTGCAGCGCGCTTGGATCGAACTTGGTGATCGGCGCGGCGCCCGAAACCCCGGCCAGCAGGTTGTTCCACGTCTCCTCTGTTGACAGCCCGACCGGGGTCACCATGCCCAGGCCGGTCACGACCACACGGGTCATCAGGAGCCGATCTTCTCGTGCAGATAGCTCATCGCATCCCCTACCGTGCGGAGCTTCTCCGCCTCTTCATCGGGGATGTCGATGTCGAACTCCTTCTCGAACGCCATGACCAGTTCGACGGTATCCAGACTGTCGGCGCCGAGATCCTCCATGAAGCTGGCCTCCGGAGTGAGTTTCTCCCGCTCCACGCCCAACTCCTCGACGATGATGTCCTTGACCCGATCCTCGACATTACTCATGGGGGTATCCTTGCAAAGGAATGTGAAGACATCGCGGCGAAGCGATGGTCACATGACCATGCCGCCGTCCACAACCAGAACCTGTCCGGTGATGTAGCCCGCCAGATCGGAGGCCAGGAACAGCACGGCCCCCGCAACCTCCTCCGCCTGCCCCAACCGGCCCAGCGGAATTGCCCCTAATAACGCGGCACCGGCCTCCGGTGGCAAGGAGGCCGTCATGTCGGTCTCGATGTACCCCGGGGCGACACAATTGACCAGCACGTTGCGGCTGGCGTACTCCTTGGCAACCGCCTTGGTCAGCCCGATCAGACCGGCCTTGCTGGCGGCATAGTTGGCCTGTCCCTTGTTGCCAATCAGGCCGACGACGCTGCTGACGTTGATGATCCGGCCGCGCCGCCGCTTCATCATCCCCTTGGCCAGGGCGCGCATGGTATGAAACGCGCCCCGCAGGTTGGCGTCGAGCACGGTATCCCACTCCTCATCGGTCAGCCGGATCAACAGGTTGTCCCTGGTCAGGCCCGCATTGTTGACCAGGATGTCGATCGGTCCCAGGGCGGTCTCGGCGGCGGCAATCGCGGCCCCCACCTGCGCCGGGTCCGCCACATCGGCGGCCACCCCGACCGTCCGCCCTCCCAACCCGGCGGCCACCGCCGACGCCTTGACCTGGTCCCGCCCATGGATCACGACCGCTGCCCCGGCGTCGTGCAGGGCACCCGCAATGGCGAGGCCGATGCCACGGGTGCTGCCGGTCACCAGCGCAACTTGCCCGCTCAGATCGATGGGTTTCATCCCGCAAACGCCTCCAGATCCTTGACGGTCCCGAGTGAGGTACAGCTGGCCTGCGGACGGATCCGCTTGAGGAGGCCGGCCAGCACCGCCCCCGGGCCGATTTCGACGAACCGGGCTTCGGGATCGAGTGCCGCAGCGGCCTCGATGCACTCGACCCATCGAACCGGCGCCGTGAGCTGTTCGGCCAGCAGTCGCCGCGCCTCTGCCGGGTCGGTCACCGGCGTGGCGCTGGCATTGGCCACCACCGGAAACCGCGGTGTCCGCCAGGGAACTTCCGCGAGCGCCCCGGCAAGCCCCGCCACCGCTGGCGCCATCAGCGGCGAGTGGAAAGCCCCGCTCACCTTGAGAGGCAGCACCCGCTTGGCGCCGCGCTCCCTGCACCCGGCTCCAGCCGCCTCCACCGCCGCGGGGTCCCCGGAGATGACGGTCTGGTCAGGAGCATTCTGGTTCGCGGCGACGGCCACTCCGTCCTCCGGGTTCGAGGCGGCGGTGCAGGCGGCCGCCACCTCCGCCGTCGGCAGTCCCAGCACGGCGGCCATGGCCCCGGGGCGCGCCAGACCAGCGTCCCGCATCAACTCCCCTCGGCGGCGGACCAGGCGGGCGGCGTCCGGTGCGGTCAGAGCACCGGCGGCAAGGTAACCGCTGTACTCCCCCAAGCTGTGGCCCGCGGCCGCCACCACCGGCCCCAACCGATCCTCAACCACTGCCAACACCGCGGCTGAATGAGCCAGGATCGCGGGTTGGGTGTTGTGGGTCATCTGCAGCTCGTCCTCCGGCCCCTCCGCCATCAGCCGTGAAAGCGGTACTTCGAGGGCTTCATCGATCGCGGCCAAGGTATCCCGCGCCGCCGGGAAGGCCACCGCGAGGTCCGCCGCCATCCCGACCCGCTGGGCCCCCTGGCCGGGGAACAGCAGGATGGTGCTAGGCAAACTCCGCCCCGATATGCTGATCGAGGTTCACCTCCACCGAGTGGACCGCCACCCGGATGGCGTGCTTGATGGCATTGGCCGGAGAGTTGCCGTGGCAGATGATGGTGACGCCTTTGATTCCCAACAGTGGCCCGCCGCCGTACTGAGAGTAGTCCAGAAAGTGGAACGCCCGGCGGACTTCCGGATGCTCGAGCGCCGATCCGTCTCCCCGTTCCATCAGCCGGTGCATCAACGCCCCGACCGATTCGTAGAACTTGAGCAGGATGTTCCCGACAAATCCGTCGCAGACCGCCACATCCACGTGCCCGAACCGGGTGTGCCCGGCCAGCAGATCCCGCCCCTCGACATTGCCGATGAAATTGATGCCGTGGGTTGCCTTCAGCAGTTCATGGGCCTCCCGCACGACCACCCCGCCCTTCTTGTCCTCTTCACCGATGTTCAGCAGTCCGACCTTGGGCCGGTCCACCCCGATCACATCCGCCATGTACAACGACCCCAACCGGGCGAACCCGACCAGCTCCTTGGGTACGCAATCGACATTGGCCCCGGCGTCGAGCACCAGCATTGGCCCTTTGGCGGTCGGGAAGAGGGCGGCAAGCGTGGCGCGCTGAACCCCGGGATGGAGGCCCAGCACAATGGTGGAGGCGGCGAGAATGGCCCCGGTATTTCCGGCCGAGATGAAGGCGTCCACCTTGCCCTTGGCGTGGAGCCCGATGCCAACCATCAGGGAGGACTTGGGCTTGCGCCGAACTGCCTCAAGCGGCTTCTCGGCCATGCCGATGACGTCCGGGGCTGCGTGGATCACAATCCGGGACCGCTCGATCCCGGGGTGGTGAGCCAGTTCGCGCTCAATCACCTCGGGTTGACCGATCAGGTGGACTTCGAAGGTCGGGGAGAGGTCGGCCAGGGCCAGTCGGGCGCCCTCGATTTCCACGCTCGGAGCGTGGTCACCCCCCATCGCATCCAGCGCGATGCGGATCACCTTCAGGCGTCCTCGACCTCGATACGCTTCTTGCCAGCATAGTAGCCGCACGACTTGCAGACCCGGTGAGGCAGCTTCGGCGACCCGCACCGCGAGCAGGCCTGGGCCGGAACGCCCTTGGCCGTGTGGTGGCCGCGGCGCAGCCGCTTCCGGGACTTCGAGGTTCTCCGCTTCGGTACCGCCATGTCATCCTCAACGTGGTTCCGGGTCCCCGCACCGGCAAGGGCCCTCGTTCAGATCACTCCCACAACGCGGGCACAGCCCAACGCAGTCCGTCCGGCACAGCACAAAGGTCGGCGCGGCCAGACCCACCTCTTCCCGGACAGCCTCCGTCAGGTCCACCGCCGTAACCGGCTCCGGCAGCGGATAGACCCCGACTTCATCCCGGGTCCCCTCGTCCGCGCTGAAAATGGCCCGGACTTCTGCCGCAAACTCCTCGTCTACCTCGGTCAGGCACCGCCGGCAGGGGAACCGCACCACCCCACGGATTTCTCCGCGCCACTGGTAGTTCCCGCGGCCGGCCGCCTGCAATTCTCCCGAGACCAGGACCGACCCCTGGAGCCCGAGTTCCAGCCCCTGGAACACTGGATCATCATGCGGGACAACGGCTTCGACCGGCAGTGATCCCTGCCGAAGCTCCCGAACATCGAATCGGAGCATAGCCTTGAAGTATATGTCAGCGCACCACTTAGTTCAAGGCCAGTGGACCTCAGAATCCCAGCCGCGCACGGTCCGACTCGGACCAGAAGAACCCGATTTCCCGCGCCGCGTTGTCATCGCTGTCCGAGCCGTGGACCGCGTTCCGTCCCTTGGACTCGGCGTACAGCTTCCTGATGGTCCCCGGGGCCGCCTCCGCCGGGTCTGTCGCACCGATCGCAGCCCGAAAGGAAGCCACCGCGTCAGGACCCTCGAGCGCCATCGGGAGACAGGGACCGCTGGTCATGAAGCTGACCAAGTCCGGATAGAACGGCCGCCCCCGGTGGACCGCGTAGAAGGCCTCCGCCTCGGCCCGGGACAGGTGCACCAGGCGAGTCGCCCGGACCCGGAAGCCAGCCTGCTCCACGTGGGCAAGGATCAGCCCCATCCGTCCATTGTGAACCGCATCCGGCTTGACGATGCCGAGGGTGTAGTTGCCTGCCATGGATCGCTCTTGGGTGAAAGGAAGCCCTACCTTTGAACGGCGAGGCGCTCGGTAACCAGGGCCACCACGTCCACGGGCCGTTCCATGACCGCGATCCCGTTGGAGCGGAACGCGGCCATCTTTTCCGCGGCGGTACCCGAAGAACCCGAGATGATCGCGCCGGCGTGCCCCATCCGGCGTCCCTTGGGCGCCGTCTGCCCCGCGATGAAGCCGACCACCGGCGTGGTCACGTGGTCACGAATGTACTCTGCCGCTCGCTGCTCGTCGGTGCCCCCGATTTCCCCCAACATCACGATCGCGTCGGTGTCGGCGTCGGCTTCGAAGGCGGCCAGACAGTCAATGAAGTTGGTGCCGATAATCGGGTCTCCGCCGATCCCGATGCAGGTGCTCTGTCCGATCCCGTTTCGGGTCAGGTGGTTCACGACCTCGTAGGTGAGCGTGCCGCTCCGGGACACCAGACCGACCCGGCCTGGGATACAGATCTGGCCGGGTATGATCCCGACCTTTGCCTGTCCTGGGGAGATCAGGCCTGGGCAGTTTGGCCCGATCAGCCGGACACCCTTTTCCCGCAGGTAGGGCATGAGCCGCACCATGTCGACGGTGGGCAGGCCTTCGGTAATGCAGACCACCAGTTCGATGCCGGCGTCGGCCGCTTCGGCGATGGCACCGGCCGCCAACGCGGGGGGCACGTAGATGACCGAGGTGTTGGCGCCAGTGGCCTCCACCGCCTGCGCGACGGTGTGGAACACCGGCACCGAGCCCTCAAAGGTCTGCCCGCCCTTGCCCGGCGTCACCCCGGCCACAACCCGGGTCCCGTACTCCATCATCTGACGGGTGTGGAACGACCCGTCCCGACCGGTGATGCCCTGGACCATCAGTCGGGTCGAGGCATGAACAAAGATGCTCACGCCGCCTCCCGCGCCAGGGCAACGACCTGCTTGACAGCCTCGTCCATGTCGTTGAGCGCCTGCATTCCAACACCCTCCAGAATCCGGAGGGCTTCGACCTCGTTGGTTCCCGTCAACCGGATTACCACCGGCACGCCCACCTTGAACTCCTTGAGCGCCGCGACGATGCCATTGGCCACATCGTCGGTTCGGGTAATGCCGCCAAAGATGTTGAACAGGATCGCCTTGACATTGGGATCCCGGGTGATGATCCGCAACGCGGTGACCACCTTCTCCGGGTTGCTGCTGCCCCCGATGTCGAGGAAGTTGGCCGGTTCACCCCCGTAGTACTTGACGAGGTCCATGGTGGCCATCGCCAGGCCGGCGCCGTTGACTACACAACCCACATTGCCGTCGAGCTTGATGAAGGTGAGCCCTGCCCGCCGGGCTTCCACCTCGCTGGGAGCCTCGGCCGACTCGTCGCGCAGCGCGGCCAGATCCGGGCGGCGGTCGAGCTCATTGTCATCGATCGCGATCTTGGCGTCCAGGGCGAGGACCCGCCCATCCACCGTTGTCGCCAGTGGGTTGATCTCCGCGAGCGTTGCCCCGTTGGCCATGAAGACGCCATACAGCTGTTCCATCATCCGGGCCGCCGCCCGGACCTGATTGAAGTCGTCATACAGTTTGAGGCCGAGCCCCAGGGCCTGATGTGGAAGCAACCCATAGCGGGGGTCCACCGCGAGTCGATGGATCTTCTCGGGGGTCGCGGCCGCCACTTCCTCGATGTCCATCCCGCCGGCCGGGCTCACCATGAAGACCGGCCGCTGGGTTTCTCGGTCGAGGATCAACCCGACGTACGCCTCGGTGGCGATGTCCACGGCCGGGACCACCAGCACCTTCGCCACCACCAGGTCCCTGATCGTCATGCCGAGAATCCGGCTCGCGTGCTCGGCCGCTTCGGCCGGGGTGTTGGCGAGCTTCACCCCCCCTGCCTTGCCTCGCCCACCCGAGTGAACCTGCGCCTTGACGACCACGGTCCCGCCCACCCGCCGGGCGATTGCCTCGGTTTCGGCGGCGGTCGCGGCTACATCCCCGTCGGGCATCGCGACGCCCGCGGCCTTCAGCAGTTGTCGCGCCTGGTACTCGTGAAGATTCACCCTGACGTTCTCCCTGCTCCGGGTAACTCCGGCGCCCTGTGCGTCGGACAGCCACGAAAGCTAGCCTGCGCGCTAACTCCTCACAAGTCTTCTACTTAGGGTTGTGAGTCGGGGGGAATGGACCCCTCCTCCAGGACCCGGCGAAGGGCCGCGAATACCCGGCCGAAGGTGGTCAGATCGCCCCGCCGAAGTGCCGAATCCGCCTCCCGGAGGTACCGACGAGCCTCGAAGAGCACTGGCGACTCACCGGGCGCGGGACGAATCGCGGGGCCGGCCCCTTTCGTGAGCCACTGCTCCGCCTCCTGATAGGTCCGCCCCACCCCGATCCTGCCACCCCGCGCGATCCCGACCGCGAGCAGCGAGCGGCCTCCCCCCACACCGATTCGCCAGAGCGGCTGGTAGCCGAGCAGCGTCGCGCCATCCACTCCAAAACGGACCAGGCCGGAGTCGAGGCTGTCGCCCAGCGCCCGGACCGAATCCCGCAGCGCCAGCGTGAGGGGCAACCGGAGCCACCGGCGGGTGAGCACGGCAGCCGCGTCGAGTCCGCTGGAATCACTGGGGGAGACGCGCAGCTGAAGCAGGCCCCCCGTCTCCTCCCCCACCAGGACCGAGAAGACTCGATTGGTCCTGGTATCCTCAATCACCGCGATCGGCGCCCCGGCCAAGGACCCTGCGGTTGATTCCAGCGGGGCCAGGCGGATCTCTGCCGGGTCTCGACCCAGTCGATGCGCGGTGTCCCTGGCCCAGAGCGTCGCCTGGAGGCGGAGGGCCGACGCCGGGTACCCGAGGGTGCCGGGGGGAATCGGATTCTCGGACGCCGGATGGATCAACTCGGGCCAGATCCGCTGGAGCGCGAGCGCGAGGGTATCGGTCCGGGAACGTAGATAAACCCCGGTCGCACCGAAGGGACCGACCACGCCTACCAGGCTGGCACGGGCGTACCCTATGCTCTCGCCGAACCAGGTCATGCGGCTGGCGGCCGGGAACGCCTCCGCCACCAGGGTCCCGTCGTAGACCCACCACCAGTCGTTCCCGACGTTCACCGCCCGAGGACTGGTCCATCGCACTACGGGTAGCAGGCGAGCCAGCCGCCGACCCGGGTCGCGTTCCCAGACGATCCGGTCGGTGGCCCGCCGGCCGATCAATTCCGGCGACTGCAGCACCCAAGCCAGGACCGCCCGGCGCAGGAAACCTCCTGCGGACACTCCCCCTCCGCCCTGGGTCATGGAGACCCCGGTTGCCTCCGGGTAGATGGCACCCGGCGGGAGCGCTGCCGCCCCCGCCGGCAGGTCGACCGGGGTTCCCGTCCGGCCCGCGGTATCCGAACGAATGAGGGTCAATTGGGCGCCTCCGCCCTGAAGCGGGGTGATCCGCAACCACAGCGCGGGCTCCTCCGGCGGCCGGTAGGCGGCGAGGACCATCCCCTGGAACGCACTCCCCGACTGCAGGGCGGCCTCGTCCCAGAGGGAAATCGGCAGGGGGTGGGAGGGCCCACCGGCGGCGATGGTGGCCCCATCGGGAACCCCATACGCCACCGCGTCAAAGCGGCGCTGGAGGACCCGATCCTGCTCGGTGGCAGGCCAGGTGCCGCCACCGGGCAGCAGATAGAAGCTCGTCGCCAGCCCGAAGGTGAGTACCAGCCACCCACCGGCGGCGAGGGCGTGGATCGGCCGGGCCATCCAGAGGAGGGAGAGGCCGGTGGTGGCCAGCCCGACCCCGACCATCAGGAACCCGACGGAGCGGTACATCTGGGTAAGCTCCGGCCCGACTGGCTCAGGGAGTCCGGCGGTGGCTTCGTAAGGGAGCAGGATGAACTTGATCGCAATCAGGAAGGACAGACCAGCCAGCAGCAGGGCGAGTTGCCGTCGAGCGGCAGGGGAGATCCCTGCTCCACGACCGAGACGGAGGGCACCCGAGAGGAGCATGAACCCGGTGACCGCCCCGAGGCCGCCGAGGACCAGGCTGGTGGCGAAGGCGTGAAGCACCAGCCAGATGGGGAGCTGAGCCAGGTACAGTCCGGCGTCGGCGTGGAGGACGGGATCGGCGATGCCGAAGTGGGCCCCCTGCCAGGCAAGGGTGGCGGAGTCGACCACGCTGGAGGCCCCGGCGCCGGAGAGTGCCCCGAGAGTCAGGCCCAGGGCGAGCATCCACCAGGGCGCCTCCCTGGCCGCGATGAGACGACGGAATCTGGGATTGCCGCCGGGTGCCTCCGGGGGCAGCCGGAGTGCCACCCGGTGAACCGCCATCAGGTTGCCGGTCCACCACAGGGCGGCCACCAAGGTGGCGATGAGATCGAGCCCCAGCGCCAGCAGGGTCCGCCGGCGGAGCGCTCCCGAGGCCCCGGTGGAAACGCTCCCGGCCCACAGCTGGTCCGTGTACCACTCGGCGCCCCAGCGCCCAACGAAGAGCAGCAGGGCCACCCCGAACCCGGCAATCAGCCACCACCGGCCGGCCGGCCCCCTCAGCGCTAGTCCTGCACGCCCTGCCCGGCCAGCCATTGGGACACCTCCGCGCGATTCTCGGCCACGGCCGATGCGCTGGTGGCCTCGAACCGGAGGACCAGCACCGGTTGGGTATTCGAAGCTCGGATCAGACCCCAGCCATCCGCAAACCGAATCCTGGCTCCATCGATGGTATTGACCTCGTACGATCTGGCAAAGTGGCGCGCTGCCCGTTCCACGATGCCGAACTTGAGCTCATCCGGACATTCCACTCTCAGTTCCGGCGTTGCCACGGTCTTCGGAAGATCGGCCAGCAACCAGGCCATTCCGCCAGGACCGGCGGCGGTGATCTCGAGCAGCCGGGCCGCGGCGAACAGGGCATCGTCAAACCCGAACCAGTCCCCCCCGAAGAACATATGGCCACTCATCTCCCCCGCCAGCTGCGCACCCACCTCCTTCATCCGCGCCTTGATCAGCGAGTGGCCGGTTTTCCACATTTCCGGTCGGGCTCCCGCCGCCTCGAGAGCCCGAGGCAGAGCGTCCGAGCACTTGACGTCAAAAATGACCGGGCAGCCGGGCCCGATCCGTCGCACCAGGTCCCGACCAAAGATCACCAGTAACTGATCTCCCCAGACGATGCTGCCGTGTTCATCGACCGCCCCGATCCGGTCGCCGTCCCCATCAAACGCGATCCCCAGTTCGGCCCGGTGGACAGCCACCGCGCTCACCAGGTCCGTGAGATTCTCTGGCACGGTGGGGTCGGGATGGTGGTTGGGGAAGGTCCCATCGCTGTCACAGAACAGCGGAATCACCTCGGCACCCAAGGCCTCCAAGGTGGAAACGGCGATCAGGCTGGCAACCCCGTTCCCGCAGTCGACCACCACCCGAACCGGGCGGGCCAACCGGTGCCGACTGACGATGGCATCCCGGTACGCCTGGAGAATCCCCGCCACCGCTGCGATCGACCCGGTCCCCGAACGCCAGGCCTCGGCTTCGATGACCTCCCGAAGCATGGTGATCTGCTCGCCATGCACCGAGCCGCCGCCCAGTACCATCTTGAAGCCATTAAACTCGGGCGGATTGTGGGAGCCGGTCACCTGCAGCCCGCCGTCGGCGGCGAGGTGATGCACCGCGTAGTAGAGTGCCGGAGTGGGGACCTCGCCGAGGTCGAGGACGACGGCGCCAGAGGCGGCCATCCCCTCCCGGATCGCCTGGGCGAGGTTCGGGCCTGAAGGTCGGTTGTCCCGGCCCACCACCAGCTTCGGGATGCGCCCCAGGCGGTTCCAGGCCTCGCTGGCGAAGGCCTGGCCGAGCGCCCGGGCCAGCGCCGGAGTCAACTCGCGGCCAACCAGTCCCCGCACGTCGTACTGCCGGAAGATCGTGCTGGGGACCTGCATCGGCTCCCCCTCCCCCTATCGGATGGTCGCATGGATGCCGGCGACCAGTCCCTGGAACAGTGACCCGGCGCTGGAGAGCGCCAGATCGATCGCCGGAGTGGGCCAGACGCCGAGCACCAGCACGAGGGCCACCGCCACCACGATGGTCAGGCGGGCGGGCCCCGCCAGGACCGACTCCCGTTCACCGGCCCGCTTGCCGGCCGGGCGCATGTAGCTCGCCATGATGACCGGCAGGTAGTAGCCCGCGGACACCAGGCTGGCCAGCACCAGGACGATGGAGACCAGGTACTGCTGCTGGCCGACCAAGGCGACCAGAATCATCCATTTGCCGATGAAGCCCAGGGTCCCCGGGAACCCGAGCAGCGACAGCATGCAGATCGCCAGCCCCGCGGCCAGCCATGGTCGGCGGGTGGCCAGGCCGGCAATCCCGTCGAGGGTGACCTCGCGTTCGCCATCCCGCCCGAGGACGGCCAGCAGGCCGAAGGCCGCCAGGGAGGTCAGGGTGTAACCGAGGAGATACACCAGCAGGGCGGTGGCCCCGAGCGAGCTCCCCGTGACCAGCGCCGCCAGCAGGTAGCCCGCATGGGCCACCGAGCTGTACGCCAGCATCCGCTTGAGCGACCGCTGGTTGAGGGCAATCAGATTCCCGACCAGCATCGAGAGGAGTGCCAACCCGGTCACCACCGGCTGCCACTGCTCGGCCGCCGCCGGGAATCCGATCACCAGCAGCCGGACCAGGGCGGCGAAGCCCGCCACCTTGACCCCGGTCGCCATGAAACCGGTCACCGGTGTGGGTGAGCCCTCGTAGACATCGGGGGTCCACATGTGGAAGGGCGCCGCGGCCACCTTGAACCCGAAGCCGATCAGCAACATCCCCAGTCCCATCGCTCCCATCAGGGGAAGCTGGCCGCGGGACAGCGCCATCGAGGCCGTCGTCATGCTCGTCGTCCCGGTCACCCCGTAGATCAGAGCAATCCCGTACAGCAGAAAGGCGGAGGCGAAGGCGCCCATCAGGAAGTACTTGAGGGCCGCTTCCGCCGAGTGGGCGCTCCGACGGTTGAACCCGGCCAGGACATAGACCGCGATCGACATCACCTCCAGGCCCAGAAACAGGACCATCAGGTCGTCGGCGCCCGCCAGCAGCAGCATCCCGATCGTGGCGAACAGAATCAGCGGATAGTACTCCGGCGCGAGCATCGCTTCCCGTTCGAGGTACCGGAGCGACAGCAGGATGGTCGCGGCCGCCGCCAGGAGAATCAGCGCCCCCGCGGCGAATCGGAATGGGTCCAGCGCCACCATGTGGGGTGTCCCGGAGGGCTGGGCACCTCCGGCCCAGAGCCAGGCCAGGGCAGCCCCGGCGCCCAGTACACCGATCAGGCTCAGCCAGCCGGCCCGGGTACTGTGTCCCACGGTCTGGTGCCCCCAGGCGGCGCTCAGCAGCGCGATCAATGCCACTACCGTCAGGACGACTTCAGGCAGCAGCCCGAGGGTCACGCCCAGCGGGGAGGTGAGGTCGAGGTTCACCGGGCCTCCGTGGGGATCTGGATGCCCAGTGGCTGGACCGCGGTGATCGCGCCGGGCTTGGAGGCGGTCGTCATTTCGAGGTAATGGCGAGTGGCCGGCTCCATCCTGTCCAGTACCGGACGGGGGTACAGCCCCAGCCAGACCATCCCGGCGATCAGCGGCAGCAGGACCGCGAGTTCGCGGCCGGTCAGATCGGTCAGGCCCTGGTTCTTCTCATTGTGGAGCGGACCGAAGATCATCCGCTGCAGGGCCCAGAGCAGGTAGGCGGCGGCGAAGATCACTCCGGTGGTCGCGACGATGGTGGCCATCGGGTATGCCTGGTAGCTGCCGAGCAGAACCAGGAATTCGCCGACAAAGCCATTGAGCCCCGGCAGCCCGATGGAGGCGAGGGCGGTCACGGTGAGAATCAGGGAGAAGAGCGGCAGCACCCGGGCCAGGCCACCGAACGAGGCGATTTCCCGGGTGTGTCGCCGCTCGTACAGCATTCCGACCAGGAAGAACAGCGCCCCGGTCGACAGCCCGTGGCCGATCATCACCATCAGGGCGCCCTGGACACTCTCGACGGTACCGGCCCAGATCCCCAGCATCACGAAACCGAGGTGAGAGACCGAGGAGTAAGCCACCAGCTTCTTGATGTCGGGCTGCACCATCGCCACCAGGGCACCGTAGACGATGCCGACCACCGCGAGGGTCACCACCACCTGGCTCACCACCGGGCCCAGCGCCACTGCCGGGAAGAACGGGATGGCAAACCGGAGAAAGCCGTAGGTGCCCATCTTCAGCAGCACCCCGGCCAGGATGACGCTCCCGGCCGTCGGCGCCTCGACGTGGGCATCGGGCAACCAGGTGTGGAACGGGAACACCGGCACCTTGATCGCGAAGGCGAGCGCGAAGGCGCCGAACAACCAGGGTGCCAGATCCCCCACCGCCGCGGCGTGCCGCAGCAGGTGGTCGTAGGAGAAGGAGTAGACGCCGGTGGCCCGACCCACGGTCCACACCAGGGCGATGATCGCCACCAGCATCAGCAGCGAGCCGACCATGGTGAACAGGAAGAACTTGATGGCGGCGTACAGTCGATTCTGGCCACCCCAGATTCCGATCAGGAAGTACATCGGGATCAGCATCACTTCCCAGAACACGTAGAACAGGAAGAGATCGGTGGCCAGGAAGACGCCCAGCATGCCGGTGAGCAGCACCAGCAGCAGGGTGTAGTACCCCCGCTCCCGGCTGGTGATGTAGCTGAAGCTGCCGAAGACACAGAGGAAGGTGAGCCCGGTCGACAGCAGGACCATGAACAGCGAGATGCCGTCGATCCCGAGGGCGTAGCTGATCCCCCAACGGGGCAGCCAGGCGAACTCGGACACCATTTGCAGCGTGCCGGACGAGGTGTCGACCGCCCACCAGAGCCCGAGGGAGAGGAAGAACTCCATCCCCGCCACCCAGAGCGCCGCCCGCTTGGTCACGGTCTCCGGCAGCAGGGCGATCACCACGGCCCCGACCAGGGGCAGCAGCAGCAGCACGTGGAGAATCCACTGGCTGTAGCCGACGGCGTTGAGGAGATTCGGCACGGCGCTCACCGGGTCACCGCGTGGAGCACCCAGACGGCGCCCAACAGAAAGATCACCAGGTAGGCACCGGCTTCACCGGTTTGCAATCTTCCGCCGAGCCGGCCCAGCTGTCGTGAGATCCAGGCCGAGCCATTGGCACCGGCCCCATCGATCACCCGCTGATCGACCACCCGCCAGAGGATGCCACGGGAAAACCTGACCAGCGGGTCGACGACGAACTCCTGGTACAGTTCGTCGACATACCACTTGTGGTGCAGCAGCTTCCAGAGTCCTCGCTCCGGTTCCGCCTGGCGGGCCGGAACGATGGTCCGGGCCAAGGTCAGCCGGTGCCCCAGCACCAGTCCGATCAGGGCGATCGCCACGGCGGCCCCGATCAGGATGAACTCGGTGCGGCCGTGGGGCAGCTCCAGCTGGAGGAACGCCGCCGCCGGGGCCACCACCGGCTCCAGCCAGTGATCCAGCAGGTGGTGCGGTCCGGCCGGGATGAACGCCGGAAGATTGACCACCCCGCCGATGACGCTCAGCACCCCGAGCACCAGCAACGGGCCGGTCATGATCCAGGGGGCCTCCTGGAGCTGTTCCTGCTCGGCTGAGCCCGTCCGGTTCTCACCGAAGAAGGTCATCGCCATGAGCCGGGCCATGTAGAACCCCGTCAGCAGGGCCGCCAGGGCCCCCATCCCCCAGAAGAGGTACCAGATCGGCGCGTCGGGCGCCCGCCCGAACGCCAGCGCCAGGATCTCGTCCTTGGAGAAGAACCCCGACAGGACCGGTACCCCGGCAATCGCCAGCGTGGCGATGGCCATCAACCCGAAGGTCCATGGCATGTAGCGCCGGAGGCCGCCCATGTTCCGCATGTCCTGCGGATCGTCGTGGGCCTGGGTGGCGTGGTAGGCGTGATGCATGGTGTGGATCACGCTCCCCGAGCCAAGGAAGAGGAGCGCCTTGAAGAAGGCGTGGGTGACGAGATGAAAGATCCCCGCGACATACGCACCGGACCCGACTGCCAGAAACATGTAGCCGAGCTGGGAAACCGTCGAGTAGGCCAGCACCTTCTTGATGTCATACTGCCGGAGCCCGATCGTCGCGGCGAACAGCGCGGTCAGCGCCCCGACCCCCGCCACCACCATCTGCCCGGTGGGGGCCATGGCGAAGAGGACGTTGGTCCGGACCACCAGGTAGACCCCGGCGGTGACCATCGTGGCGGCGTGGATCAGGGCGGAGACAGGTGTCGGGCCGGCCATCGCGTCCGGCAGCCAGGTGTACAGCGGAATCTGGGCCGACTTGCCGGTGCAGCCGAGAAAGAGCAACAGCGTGATCGCGGTGACGGTGGGGCCGCCGACTTCCAGCAGCGTGGGCGCCCGCTCCGCGATCTCGGCAAAGCTCAGGGTCCCCAGCGCCTGCCACAGGAGGAACATCGCCACCAGGGCGCCGAAATCGCCGATCCGGTTGACGATGAACGCCTTCTTCCCCGCGTCGGCGTTGGCCTTGTCCCCATACCAGAAGCCGATCAGCAGGTAGGAACAGAGCCCGACCCCTTCCCAGCCGATGAACATCACCGGCAGGCTTGCCCCGAGCACCAGGGTGACCATGAACGCGATGAACAGGTTCAGATAGGCGAAGTAGCGGGCGTACCCCGGGTCCGCCTTCATGTACCCGACGCTGAAGAGATGGATCAGGCTCCCTACCCCGGTGATGACCAGCAGCATCACCAGCGAGAGCTGGTCCACCTGGAGGGTGACATCGAGCGACAGGGCGCCCGCCGGAATCCAGCTCCAGAGCCGGATCAGGGCCGGCCCCTCCAGGTGGGCACCCAGGGCCTGCCCGAACGCGGCCAGGGTCGACTCCGAAGCTCAGGGCGACGGTGCCGACCCCGATCAGGGAGACAGTCGACTTGGCCTCCGGTCGGCGCAGGGCCAGCGCCCCGTTGACCAGGAAGCCCAGGAAGGGCAGCAGGATGGTGAGCCCGATCAGGCCGATCGCGCCGCCCGGAGATTCCACCGCGGCGGCCGAGGTGAAGGCAAGGACAGGGAGGCTCATCTAGCCGCGCAGCAGGTTGATGTTCTGGAGATCCACCGATTGCCGGTGGCGGAAGACGGCGAGGATGATGGCCAGGCCGACCGCGGCCTCCGCGGCCGCGACCGTCATGACAAAGAACACCATCACCTGGCCGCTCAACCCGTGGAACTGGGCCAGGGCCACGAAGCTGAGGTTCACGGCGTTGAGCATCAGCTCGATGCACATGAACAGGATGATGGCGTTGCGGCGGATCACCACGCCCACCACGCCGATGGCAAACAGGATGGCCGACAGGATCAGGGAGGGTCCGAGCAGCATCAGATCCTCCGTTTCGCGATGACCACCGCGCCCACGGCGGCCGTCAACAGCAGAACCGAGGTGATCTCGAACGGCACCAGGTAGGTCCGGAACAGCGGATCGGCGATGGCACCGACCACGCCGAGGCTGTCCATGGCGCTCTGGGCTGCGGTCCCTCCGGTGAGCACCCGGGCCGGATCCTGGGAGGTCGAGGCGCCCGCCACTTCCGCCGCCAGCCGGGCTGGGGTGTAGAACTGCAACCCGGCCAGGGCGGCCAGGAGGGCGGTGCTCACCCCCGCCGCCAGACCAAAGGCCGGCCAGCGCCGGATGTCGCTCGCGTGGTGCCCCAGATTCAGCAGCATGATTACGAAGAGGAACAGCACCATGATGGCCCCGGCGTAGACCAGGACCTGGATGGCGCCGATGAACTGGGCGTTGAGGAGCACGTAGATTCCCGCCAACGAGAACATGGTACCGACCAGCCACATCGCCGCCGCCACCGGATTCCGCTGGAGGATGCAGGCCAGGGCGCAGACCACCGCCGAGGCCGCCATCAGGTAGAAGACGAGAGAGGTCATCATTCGCCGAGCGGGTCGGTCGGATCCCAGAGCGAGGAGACCGGGTGGGTCTGCGAGGAGAGCCGTTCCAGGTCGTAGACGAACCGGTCCCGGCTGTACTCGGCGTTCTCGTAGTGCACCCCGACGTGGATCGCTTCTTCGGGGCAGACTTCCTGGCAGTAGCCGCAGAACACGCACCGGAATTCGTCGATCTCGTAGATCAGCGGATAGCGATTGCCGTCCTCGTCCTCCCCGGGCACCAGCTTGATGCAATTGGCCGGGCAGATCTGGGGACAGAGCCCGCAGGCCACGCACTTGGAGCGGCCCTGTTCATCGGTCATCATCCGGTGGGTGCCCCGCCAGCGCGGCGAGATGCTCCACTCCGCGGTGCTCTTCTCCTCCGGATACTGCATGGTCCACTTGGGCTGGAACATGTGACTGAAGGTCAGCGCCATTCCCTTCAGAGTGGCCCGGAGGTAGCTGACCCGTTCCTCGGGCCGCTGGAGGACCTTCACCCCGATCGCCATCAGCCGGTGACCTCGGCCCGGGCCGGTGGCCGGGTAGACCCCTTCACGATGACCCCGCGATCGATCAGGTAGAACACGATGTACCCGAGGATCAGGTTGAGTCCGCAAAGCGCCAGACCGCGCAAGGTCAGATCGGTCATCCCCATCACATCCTCCAGCACCCAGACCGCGCCGCCAATGATCATCACGTACGTCAGGGCAAGTGGGAGCATGAATTTCCAGCCCAGAGCCATCAGCTGGTCATAGCGGAACCGCGGCAGGGTCCACCGGATCCACATGACGATGAAGACAAAGCTCATGGTCTTGAGGAACATGACCGCGGCAGTGGCCAGGGCCTGGGCGACTCCCGGGGTCTGGTCCCATGCGGTAAAGGGGATGTCCCAGCCCCCGAAGAACAGAGTGGCCGTCATGGCACAGACGGTCACGATATTGGCGTACTCGGCGATGAAGAACATCGAAAACTTCATCGCGCTGTATTCGGTGTGATAGCCGGCGACCAGTTCCGACTCGGCCTCGGGCATGTCGAACGGAAGCCGGTTGGTCTCGGCGAATCCGGCCACCATGAAGACAAAGAACGAGAAGAAGAGCGGCAGCACGAACCAGATTCCGGCCTGCTGCTCGGTGATGATTGCCGAAAACGAGACATTGCCGCTGAGGAGCAGGATCGGAATCAGGCTCATCCCGAGCGGCACCTCATAGGAGACCATCTGGGCACTGGCCCGAAGCCCGCCCAGGAGGCTGTACTTGCTGTTGGAGGACCAGCCGGCCAGGGCGATCCCGTACACCCCGAGCGAGGACACCGCCAGCACGAAGAGGAACCCGATCGGGAGGTTGGCCACCACGAACGGGCTGGTCCCGGTGTGCACGAACTGCCCCAGCACCGGCAGGGTGAAATCGAATGTCGCCGGAAACGGTGCGCCCCAGGGGATGACCGAACCCAGCATCATGGCCGGCCCGAAGCTCAACGCCGGCGCCAGCATGAAGAGCCACCCGTTCGCTTCGCCCGGGTAGGTCTCCTCCTTGATGATGTTCTTCAGACCGTCCGCCGCCGGCTGAAGCAGCCCGGCCCAGCCGACGCGATTGGGCCCGCGCCGATTCTGCATCCAGGCGGAGACCTTCCGCTCCATCAGGGTCAGGAGCGCCACCCCGATCAGGGTCACCGTAAAGACCACCAGCAGCTTGATCACGGTGAGCAGCAGGAAACCCTTGAGTTCCGGAGTCATCGGGCACTCCCGACCGTCGCCCCATCGAGCACCCGCCCGCTGAACCCGAGTTCAGCCATCGTGAGCCCCGACAGCGCAGGGACGTCGCGACCGAGCGAGCTGAGCGCCTCCTCCGCCGAGCGGGGGGCGATGCGATCCTTGCCCCCTGCGGCCCACGCCTCGGCCGCCACCCACCAGGCCGGGCGGGCCATGCCGGGAGCCGGTTTGGCCTGGAGGTACCGCTGGGCCCGGTGATCCCGGTTCACATAGGTGCCGTTCTCCTCCACCATGATCGAGACCGGGAGCGTCAGGGCCGCAAACGCCAGCCGGGGGTCGTCCAGCGTGGCCAACGCGACCACTGCCGCGCTCCCCTGGATCGAGGCCACCTCGGCATCCGTCAGCGAAACGTCGACCAGCACCGTCAGGGCCGCCGCCCTGGCCTGGGCGACCGCCGCCGCCCAGCCGGCGGTGTACCCGGTCATCCGGGCCCCTGCCCCGTTGGGTGCCCGCTCACTCCGGAGAGCCAGGCCGGCAATGCTCCCCAGCGCCGCCTCATCCCCCTCGGGCAGCTGCACCGCCGCGGTTACGTCCCGATGGGAAAACAGCCGCTGGACCAGGCCGAGCGACTCCAGCGAGGCCCGGCCCGAAGCCAGCACCACCACCGACCCTGAGGCCGCGCTGAGTTCGGCCAATCGGCTGATGGCCGTGCCCCAGTCGGTGGCCTGGGTCGCCCCCTCGCGACGCACCAGCGGTGCCTCGACGCGATCCCCCCGATTCATCCACCGGTAGTCCAGCCGACCATGGTCGCAGATGAAGTGCCGGTTGACGTCCAGATTGGGCCGGGGCCGGAGCCGAGTGACGACGTCGTCCCGGGTGTCGATCGTGATGTTGCAGCCCTGACTGCAGCCCGGGCAGATGCTGGCGGTCTTGTCCAGGTCCCAGGCCCGGGCCTTGTGGAGAAAGTCCTTGGAGATCAGCGACCCCACCGGGCAGAGGTCGACCACGTTGCCGGACCAGGGATGGTCGAGCAGCTGATCCTCCATGATCCCGATGTAGGCCCGGTCCCCCCGCTCGGATACGTTGAGCACCGGGGTCTGCGCGACGTCGTCCATGAACCGGACGCAGCGAGTGCAGAGAATGCACCGATTCGGCACGTACAGCACGTCGGGCCCGAAGTCCTCGACCGGATTGAACCGCTTGGCGTAGTCGGCATACCGGGTACCGGCTCGGCCTTCCTGAAAGACGTAGTTCTGCAGTTCGCACTCCCCGGCCTGGTCGCAGATCGGGCAGTCGAGCGGATGATTGATGAGCAAGAACTCCAGGACGCTCTCCCGGGCCTTCTCGGCGGCCTCGGAGTGCACATGCACCACCTGACCCTCGGCCACGGTCGTCACACAGGCCGGCAGGAGCTTGGGCGCCTTCTCCACCTCGACCAGACACATCCGGCAGACCGCCGGCGACGGCAACGAGGGGTGGTAACAATAGTGCGGGATGATCAGACCGGCCTGCTTGGCAGCCTCGATGATCGTGGTCCCCTTCGGGACCAGGACCGTCACGCCGTCGATGGTAACCGAAAGCAGTTCCTGGGTCATGCGCCCGCCAGGGCGGGGGCCCGTGCCCCGCTCAGGTAGGCGTCGAACTCGCTGCGGAACTTCTGAATCCCGCTGACGACCGGCGCGGCGCAGGAATCGCTGAGCACGCAGATGGTCTTCCCGGTCATCTGGTCCGCCAGATCCAGCAGCAGATCCAGGTCGGCCTGCTTGCCCTGGCCCTTGAGCATCCGCTCCAGGATCTTGGTCGTCCAGGCGGTGCCCTCCCGGCACTGGGTGCACTGGGCGCAGCTCTCATGGGCGTAGAATCGGGCCAGCCGGTAGATCTGGTACACCATGTCGGCTGAGTCATCCATCACGATGAACCCGGCCGAGCCGAGCATCGACCCCTGGGCGATGATGCCCTCATAGTCGCAGAGTGCCGCTTCGGCCTCTTCCCGGTTCATGATCGGAACCGAGGAGCCACCCGGAATGACCGCCTTGAGGCTCCGCCCCGGCCGCATCCCGCCGGCCAGGTCCTGGATGAGGTCTCTCATCGGGAACCCCATGGTGACCTCGTAGTTACCGGGCTTCATCACGTGGCCACAGACGGAAAACAGCTTGGTGCCGGTGCTCTTCGGATTGCTGAGCGACAGCCCGGCGTACCACCCGGCCCCCCGCATCAGGATGTGGGGGACCGCGGCCAGGGTCTCCACGTTGTTGACCGTGGTGGGCATGGCAAAGAGACCCGCCTGCGCCGGGAACGGCGGCTTGATCCGCGGATTGCCGCGCTTGCCCTCCAGCGAGTTCATCAGCGCGGTCTCTTCCCCGCAGATGTACGCGCCGGCCCCCCGGTGGACCACCATCTCGATCCGTTTGCCGGTGCCGAACACATTGGAACCCAAGGCGCCATGGGCATAGGCGTCCTCGACCGCCGCCTGGACGATGCGCAGCGGCTCCGTGAACTCGCCCCGGATGTAGACGTAGCAGGTCTCGGCTCCGATGGCGTGGGCCGCGATCGCGCAGCCCTCAATCAGCGCGTGCGGGGTCCACCGCATGATCTCGCGATCCTTGAACGTCCCCGGCTCGGACTCGTCGGCATTGCAGACCAGGTAATGGGGCTTCCCATCGCCCTTGGGCATGAACGACCATTTGAGTCCGGTCGGGAACCCTGCCCCGCCGCGACCCCGGAGCCCGCTCGCCTTGAGTTCCTCGATGATCGCGTCGGGCGTCATCGCCAGGGCCTTCTTCAGCGCCTGGTATCCGCCGCGCTGGACCCAGCCGGCAAAGGTGCGGGCCCCCTCGTCCCCGAAATGGCTCGAGAGCACCGGCGTCTCCCTGGGATGAATCGGATGCGGGAAGCCCATCAGGGGTACCTCTCGAGAATACCGGGAACCCGCTCCGGGGTGACGCTCTCGATGAAATCGTCGCCGATCAGGATCGGGGTCGCAAAGCCACAGGCGCCCAGGCATTCCACCTCGATCACGGTGAAGCGGCCATCCGGCGAGGTGGTGCCGAGCTCCCGGCACCCGGTGCCCTGTAGCAGCGCCTGCAGGGTCTCGGCCGCGCCGCAGAGATGGCACGGGGAGGTGGTGCACACCTGAATCACATGGCGGCCCACCGGGTGCCGGTGGTACATGGTGTAGAAGGTGACCACGCCCTTGACGTAGGCCGGGGTCAGGCCGAGCACCTCACCAACTTCGGCCATCGCCTGGGGCGAAATCCAGCCCCGCTCCTCCTGGACGATCCACAGCGCCGGCAGCAGCAGGGCCTGTTTGGTCGGGTACTTGGGAAAGAGCGCCTCGAGCTTCTCCCGGGGGGCCCCGACGAAGACCGGTTGGTGGGTCTCCTCGTGGTGGCCGGAAGTGCCGGGCGCGGCGTGGCCGCTCATCGATCGATCTCCCCCATGACGATGTCGATACTGGCGTTGATGGCGATGACGTCGGACAGCAGCACGCCTTCGCAGAGCTTGGGCAGGCAGGCCAGGTTGATGAAGGACGGGGGCCGGATCCGCCAGCGCACCGGCTTGCTGCTCCCGTCCGAGACGAAGTAGTAGCCCAGCTCGCCCTTGGGGTTCTCGATGCCGAGGTACACCTCCCCCGCCGGCGCCGGCACCCCCTCCATGACCTGCTTGAAATGGAAGATCATCGCCTCCATGTCCGACATGGCCCGGGACTTGGGCGGCAGCACCACCCGGGGGTCACTCACGTTGATCGGCGCCCCCTTCAGGCCGGCCAGCCGGTCGAGCGCCTGCTCCAGGATCCGGACCGATTGGAACATCTCCTCCAGCCGAACCAGGTACCGGTCGTAGATGTCGCCATGCTCCCCGACCGGGACCTCAAAATCGTAGGTCTCGTACCCCAGGTAGGGTCGGTCCTTCCGGACGTCGTAATCCACCCCGCTGGCCCGGAGCATCGGCCCCGAAAGCGAGTAATTGATGGCGTCCTTGGCGCTCAGCGCCCCGACGTCCTGGGTCCGCCCGATCCAGATCGCGTTCCGGGTGAACATGGAGTCCACTTCGCGCAGGGTATTCGGGAACCGGCGACAGAAGGCCCGGAGCTGTTCCTCCCAGCCGAGCGGCACGTCGGCCATCATCCCGCCGATCCGGGTCAGGGTGGTGGTGAGCCGGGCCCCGGTCCAGGCCTCCTGGAGATTGTAGACCGTCTCCCGCTCGTTGAAGGACCAGAGGAACGGGGTGAAGGCGCCCAGGTCGATGCCGGTGGTCCCGAGCCACACCAGATGGCTGATGATCCGGGACAGCTCGCACGCCACCACCCGGAGGATCTGACAGCGCTCGGTGATCTCGATCCCCATCAACTTCTCGGCGGCCAGCGCCAGACCGACGTTGTTGGCCATCGGCGACAGATAGTCGGTGCGATCGGTGAGCGGGATGATCTGGTTGTAGTGCCGGTACTCCCCGAGCTTCTCGAACCCCGAGTGCAGGTAGCCGACGTGCGGGATGACCCGCTGAACCACCTCCCCGTCGAGCTCCACCACCAGTCGGAGCACCCCGTGGGTGGCGGGATGCTGGGGACCGATGTTGATCAGCATGTGCTCTTCCCCGGCGTCGGCCCGAGCGGCCGCGGCGGGATCGAGCGGGACCCCCAGGGGAATCCGGGTTGGGCGACCCGTGGCGTCTAACCCCGGCGTCGCGACGGCGAGTTCCACGGTCCGGGGGCTCATCGCACCTCGCCCCGTTGCCCGGCCTGGAGTCGCTCCCGCATATCGGCGGGGAGATCATCATACGCCTCGGCGATCGACAGCTCCTCGAGCGAATAGTGCGATTCCGGATCGGCGGCCAGCGCCTGCCGGGTCTGTTCCGACCGGCTGAAATGCCCGCGTAGCGGAAAGTCCTTCCGGAGCGGGTGGCCTTCGGCGTAGGTATCCCACATCAGAATCCGCCGCAGGTCGGGATGGCCCCGGAACCGGACGCCGAACATGTCGAACACCTCGCGCTCCAGCCAGTCGGCGCCCTTCCAAAGGTCGAACACCGAATCGACTTCGAGGAAGCCCGTCTTGTCGAGCGGGATCTTCAACCGCAGGTCCACTTTTCGGCCCAGCGACCGCAGCTGATAGACCACTTCCAGCGGCTGGCCCGGGTCCCGGTAGTCGACCGCCGTCACATCCGTCAGGTAGTTGAATTCCTGCCCCGGGGTGTCCCGAAGCCAGCCGAGGATTTCATGCGCCCGGTCCGCGGCGACCGAAACGATGACGTCCCCGCAAGACTCGCCCTGCCCCACGACTGCCGGTCCGAACCTGGCGGCCACCGCCGCCGCACTGTCGCGGGCGCCGCTCATGCCGAGCGGGTCTGGTGGACGGAATTCCCGAACGGTTCGGAGATCTCGTCGATGTGCTCGGGGCGAACGAACAAACCGTCGGGTCCGACCACGAATTCCTGCCGAAGAGTGGGATCGGTGAAGCTCTCCCCCTTGATTTTCTTCTGCAGCAGCATGATCCCGTAGATCAACCCCTCAGGCCGCGGGGGGCAGCCCGGCACGTAGACATCGACCGGGATGATGGTGTCGATCCCCTGCACCATGGCATAGGTGTCGAAGATGCCGCCGCTTGAGGCGCAGGCCCCCATCGAGATCGCCCACTTGGGCTGCGGCATCTGGTCCCAGATCCGGCGGATGACCGGCGCCAGCTTGAACGGCAGCCGCCCGGCGCAGATTAGGACGTCCGCCTGTCTGGGGGAGAAGCTCATTCGCTCCATCCCAAAGCGGGAGAGGTCGAACCGACTGGCTGCCGAGGCCATGAATTCGATGGCGCAGCAGGCCGTCCCGAAGGGCATCGGCCAGAGCGAGTTGGACCGCGCCCAGTTGGCCAGGAAATCGAGTCGGGTGGTGATGAAATTGGGGGACATCCCGTCGAGGATCGCCGGGTCGACGGGACCCTCTCCGGTCGGCGGGGACGGTGTCAATCCCATTGGAGCGCACCCCGCTTCCAGATGTAGATGTAGCCGACCGCCAGAATGACCACGAACACCAGCATCTCGACAATCAGCAGTCCGGCCATCCCGTCGAGCTGCCGGAAGCCCGCGGCCCACGGAATCATGAAGACCGTTTCAATATCGAAAATGATGAACAGCATGGCGACCAGATAGAACTTGACCGAGAACCGCTCGTGGGCGCTCCCCAGGACCGGAATGCCCGACTCGTACGGGGCGATCTTGGTGGCCGTCCTGCGGGTTGCCGATAGCATGTGGGACATCCCGATCATCATCGCCGCGTTGGCCAAGACGAACCCGGCGAGGATCAGGATCGGGACATAATCGCGATGCATGGCGCCCTCTGGTTTCGGCCCCGGATTGAGCGCCTCAAACTAACATCCGGCAGGGGGTGAGTTCAACCCGGGGTCTCCCCATGCAACTCCCGGCCCGGGCTATATTTACCGCTCCTGATCCCGGCCCCGTCCCGGCCGGCTCCCGGCAACCGACTTCTTCGAGGCGTCATGTCCATCAAGTCCGACCGCTGGATCCGCCGAATGGCCGTTGAACACGGCATGATCGACCCCTTCGTCGATGGCCAGGTGCGCCAGCCCGACGCCGCGGGCGGGAAGGTCATCTCCTTCGGCGTGTCTTCCTACGGGTACGACATGCGGGTGGCCCCGGAGTTCAAGATCTTCACCAATGTCCTGTCGGCGGTGGTGGACCCGAAGGCGTTCGACGCCAGGAGCCTGGTGGAGTATGAGGGGGACGTCTGTATCGTCCCCCCCAACAGCTTCGCGTTGGCGAGGAGCATCGAGTACTTCCGGATTCCGCGGAACGTGCTGACGATATGCGTGGGGAAGAGCACCTATGCGCGGTGCGGGATCATCACCAACGTGACCCCCTTCGAGCCGGAGTGGGAGGGGCACGTCACTCTGGAGATCAGCAACACCACACCGCTTCCGGCCCGGATCTATGCCAACGAAGGCATCTGCCAGGTCCTGTTCTTCGAGGCAGATGCCGACGATGTCTGCGAGATCAGTTACAAGGACAAGGCAGGGAAATATCAGGCCCAGCGGGGCGTGACCCTCCCCCGACTCTGACCCGCCGGCCTAGAACACCCGGCCAAACAGGGCCCCCGCAGCCAGGGACACCACCAGTCCGGCCACAAAGATGGTGGCGGTATACGGGATTGCCTTGTCATCCGGTACCCCGGTCAACGCCTTGAGGCCCAGGAACAGCAGGTAGATGCTGTACAGCCCCAGGATCCCCAGCACCGACAGCATCGGAATGATCGCGAACAGACCCGCCACCAGGGCAGCAGTGTAGCTGTAGGCCGCGACCTTCAGGCCGGTGTTGCCTTCGCACTTGGCACCGAAGGTCGGCGCCAGCACTCCCACCAGCCACGAAACCAGGGCGACCCCGACGACGGAGCCGACGAAGCCCGCAACCGCGATCTGGATGTAGTATCTCGCCCCGAATCTGAGGCCCAGGGCCCCGCCCAGGGCGGAGTCCATCATCGAGCTGAGCGGAGACCCGAAGACCAGTCCACCGATCAGCCCCGCCAGCGCACTCAAGGCAGCCAGGGGGATGACGTACCCGGTCCAGATCGCCCCGGACGCGGTCGTCTCCCCCGCGATGACTCCCCATTCCTCTTTCGGATTGAACAGGATCCGGCGAATTCGCGGGATCAGCGCCAGGAACATATCGGCAACGGCCATGGTGTCTCCGTCATATGTGGGCTGTGGATGGGACGGCGGAACTAGTGCAATCTACCAGGCGGACGGCCCGGCGATAGTCTCCCCGCTTCGGCTATTCCTGTCCGGCCACTCGGGTTTCCCGGGCCGTGAGGCTGGCCCGCAGGAAGTCGCCATTCAATCGGGCGATCACCTCCACCCCGATCTCCTTGGGACAGGCCTCCTGACATTCCCCGTAATTGGTGCACCCGCCGAACCCCTCCAGGTCCATCCGGCGGACCATGGCCCGGGCCCGCTGGTACCGTTCCGGCTGCCCCTGCGGGAGCAGCCCGAGGTGACTCACCTTGGCGGCGGTGAACAGCATGGCGGAGGCGTTGGGGCAGGCCGCGACGCAGGCACCGCACCCGATACAGGCCGCGGCGTCCATCGCGCGTTCCGCCGCTTCGTGGGGGACCGGGACGGCATTGGCCTCCGGGGCATTGCCAGTGGAGACGCTGATGAAACCACCGGCCTGGATGATCCGGTCGAAGGCTGACCGATCGACCACCAGATCCCGGATCACCGGGAAGGGGCCGGCCCGCCAGGGTTCGATCACCACGGTGTCGCCGTCGGCGAAGTGTCGCATGTGGAGCTGACAGGCGGTGGTCGCCCGCTGAGGGCCATGGGGCCGGCCGTTGATCATCATCGAGCAGGCTCCGCAGATCCCCTCGCGGCAGTCGTGATCAAAGGCGATCGGGATCTCCCCCTTGGCGATCAGTTCCTCGTTCAGCACGTCGAGCATCTCGAGGAACGACATGTGCTCGCTGACATTGGCCAGCCGATAGGTTTCGAACTGGCCTCTCGCGTGGGGAGTGGCCTGGCGCCAGATCTTCAGGGTCAGTCCGAAGCCGGCGCTCACTGGTAGCTCCGGGTGGCGAGTTGGACGTTCTCGAAGACCAGCGGCTCCCGATGGAGGATCGGGACGCGATCCGGGCCGGCGTGTTCCCAGGCCGCCACGTAGGTGAACCGCTCATCGTCCCGCTGCGCCTCACCTTCCGCCGTCTGAAACTCTTCCCGGAAATGGCCCCCGCACGACTCCTCCCGGTGCAGCGCATCCCGGCACATCAACTCCCCGAATTCCATGAAGTCGGCGACCCGGCCCGCCTTCTCCAGCGACTGGTTGAACTCCTCACCCTCCCCCAGCACCCGGACATCCCGCCAGAATTCCTCCCGCAGCGCCGGGATGAGTTCCAGCCCGCGGGTCAGACCGGCACGGGTCCGCGCCATGCCACAGTGATCCCACATGATTCGGCCCAGTTCGCGATGGAAGTCATCGACCGACCGGGAGCCCCGGACCGCCAGCAGGCGGTGGATCCGGCCCGACGCCTCGGCCTCGACCTGGCCGAAGGCGGGGTGGTTGGTGTCCACCGGCTCGAGACGGGCCCCCGCCAGGTAGTCCCCGATGGTGTAGGGGATGATGAAGTAGCCGTCGGCCAGCCCCTGCATCAGCGCGCTGGCCCCCAGGCGGTTGGCCCCGTGGTCCGAGAAGTTGGCTTCACCCAGGACGTGGAGTCCCGGAATGGTGCTCATCAGGTTGTAGTCCACCCAGAGGCCACCCATGGTGTAGTGCACCGCCGGGTAGATCCGCATCGGTACCTGGTAGGGGTTCTCGCCGGTAATCCGCTCATACATCTCGAACAGGTTGCCGTAACGATCCCGGATGGTCTGCTCGCCCACCCGGGCGATCGCGTCGGCAAAGTCGAGGTAGACCCCGCGCCCGCCGGGGCCCACTCCACGACCTTCGTCGCAGACTTCCTTGGCACTTCGGCTGGCGATGTCCCGTGGGGCGAGATTGCCGAAGCTGGGGTACTTCCGCTCCAGATAGTAGTCCCGCTCTCCCTCGGGGATCTGACCCGGCGAACGGGTCTCCCCCGGCTTGGTGGGCACCCAGACCCGGCCATCGTTGCGGAGCGACTCGCTCATCAGCGTCAGTTTGGACTGATAGTCCCCGCTCACCGGAATACAGGTCGGGTGAATCTGGGTAAAACAGGGGTTGGCGAAGGCCGCCCCCCGCCGGTGCGCCCGGTAGGTGGCCGTGACGTTGCACGCCTTCGCATTGGTCGACAGGAAGAACACGTTGCCATAGCCCCCGGTGGCCAGCACCACGGCGTCGCCGGCCCAGCGCTCCATTTCGCCGGTGACCAGGTGCCGGGTCACGATGCCCCGGGCCCGGCCATTGACGGTAACCAGGTCGAGCATTTCGGTCCGGGGATACAGCTTGACGGTGCCTCGCGCCACCTGCCGCTCCAGCGCGCTGTAGGCGCCCAGCAGGAGCTGCTGGCCGGTCTGCCCGCGGGCATAGAAGGTCCGGGAGACCTGGGCGCCCCCGAAGGACCGGTTGGCCAGCAGCCCGCCATACTCCCGGGCGAAGGGAACCCCCTGGGCGACGCACTGGTCGATGATGTTCGCGCTGACCTCCGCCAGCCGGTAGACGTTGGCCTCCCGGGACCGGAAGTCGCCGCCCTTGATGGTATCGTAGAACAGCCGGTGAACGCTGTCCCCGTCATTCTGGTAGTTCTTGGCCGCGTTGATGCCGCCCTGGGCGGCGATGCTGTGGGCCCGCCGGGGCGAGTCATGGAAGGTGAAGCAGAGTACCTCGTATCCCATCTCGCCCAGCGACGCCGCGGCCGACGCGCCGGCCAGGCCGGACCCGACGACCAGCACGCGGTACTTGCGACGGTTGGCCGGATTGACCAGCCGGAGCCGGAACTTGTGGTCATCCCACTTGCGCTCCAGCGGCCCGTCGGGGATTCGGGCGTTGAGTTCCATGGGCTACCTCACCATCCCGAAGGCCACCGCGAGAACGATGGCGGAGAACCCGACCGGCACCACCACCGCCAGACCCGTGGCCACCCGGCGCCGCACGGGATTGAAATGGGGATGGTTCCACCCCAGGGTCTGAAACAGGCTCCACACCCCATGGTGCAGATGCAGCGCCAGCGCCGCCATGGCGATCAGGTAGAACGCGGCCACCGCAGGAACGCTGAACCCGATCAGCACGTTGTTGTAGGCATCGGTCGGACTGAAGGCCGGGTGCACCGTTCCGGTGGTCAGATGCAGCAGGTGGAAGACCACGAAGGCCAGCAGGATGACCCCGCCGACCCGGAGGGTGAGCGCCGACCAGGTGCTGGTCGGGGTTTCGAGACGATCGTACCGCTCCGGCCGGGCCTGCCGGTTCCGCACCGTCAGGGTCACTGCGGCGGAGATGTGGAGATACACCGAGCCCAGCAGAATCAGCCGCACGGTCCACAGAATCAGCCCGCTCGCCTTCAGCAGCTCGGCATAGCTGTTGAGCGGGGCCGGGCCCTGGAAGACGAGGAGATTCCCCAGCATGTGCCCCACGACGAACCCCAGCAGCACCAGACCGGTAACCGCCATGACCATCTTCTGCCCGATGGTCGATCGATAGAAGGCGCCGAACCAGCCCATCCCCCGCTCCACCGACCGATCAGCCGCGATCGATCATCTGTTGAATGGTCCGTACCGCCTCGGCTGAGGTGGTGAGCTCGCTCCGTTCCGCGTCGGTCAGTGCCACTTCGAGAATCTGCTCGAGGCCCCCGCGACCGAGCTTGGCCGGGACCCCGCAGTAGACGTCCTTGAGACCGTACTCCCCTTGGAGCCAGGCCGAGCACGGCAGGATCCGCTTCTTGTCCTTGACGATGGCTTCGACCATCTGCACGGCCGCCGCGCTCGGGGCATAGTAGGCCGAGCCGGTCTTGAGATGGGCCACGATCTCGGCGCCGCCGCTCCGGGTCCGCGCCACGATCGCGGCGAGTTTGTCGGGGGCGAGGAGTTGGGTCACCGGGATGCCGGAGACGGTGGTATAGGACACCAGCGGTACCATGGTATCGCCGTGGCCGCCCAGCACCATCGCCTGGATGTCCTCCACCGAGATGTCCATCGCCTCGGCCAGGAACATCCGGTACCGGGCCGTGTCGAGAACCCCGGCCATCCCGATGACCCGCTCCCGGGGAAACCCGGTGCCCTGGCGCGCCACGTAGCACATGGCATCGAGGGGGTTGCTGACCACGATGATGATCGCCTCGGGCGCCACCCGCTTGATCTGCTCCGAGACCGACTTGACTATGCCCGCATTGGTCTTGACAAGGTCGTCCCGACTCATCCCCGGCTTCCGGGCGATCCCGGCGGTCACCACGAAGAGCTCTGACCCTGCCGCGGCATCATAGTCGTTGCTGCCGATGATCCGGGTGTCATAGCCTTCAACCGGCCCCGACTGCCACTGGTCGAGCCCCTTCCCCTGGGGGACGCCTTCCACCACGTCGACCATCACGACCGTCCGGGCAAGATCCTTCTCCGCCAGCCGCTGGGCCGCGGTGGCCCCGACGTTACCTGCTCCGACAACCGTGATCTTGTTGAACATGGACTCGATGGGTGAGGGCCGTGGTTCAATCTGTCTGCTCGATGCCGGCAGAGCGCGAAAAGTAATCGAACATAAGTGGTTATCCGACGTCTCCCAATCCCCCGGGGACCGTCCGCACCTGCCGCAGACCTTCGTACAAGGCGATCCCGACGGCGGTCGCCAGATTCAGGCTGCGCACCGGCCCTCCCATCGGGATTCTGAAGCACCGCTCGGGATGCTTTTCGAGGATCCGCTCCGGCATCCCGCCAGTCTCGTTGCCGAACACCAGTACGCTGTTGGGCGCGAAGCTGGCATCCCACAACTCCCCGCCAGCCCGGGCAGAAAAGTAGAGGCACCGTTCGCGGGCGATCGCCTCCCGGAAGGCCCGCCAGCCGGGGTGCACCCAGCAGTCCACCGCCTCCCAGTAGTCGAGGCCCGCCCGGCGGGCGTCCCGATGATCGAGCTCGAACCCCAAGGGCTCGATCAGGTGGAGACTCGATTCGGTTGCGGCACAGAGTCGGGCGATGTTGCCCGTGTTGGGAGGAATCTGTGGTTCGATGAGCGCAACGTGCAGGGCCACCTACCCTCCTCGAGTGTGCATCTCCCGCCGAGGATCGGCTCGGAGGCTGGTGAGCTGGTGGAGCACGCCGCGGACCGGAGTTTCCATCCGGAGTTCGGCACCACGGTCGGTCCGGGCCCGCCAGGTGTGGCTGATCAGTGCTCCCAGTTCCTCGTCGCTGGCGCCCAGCCGAAGGGGATCCCGCAGGCTCACCCCCTCGTCGCCGTACAGGCAGAGGTACCAGGTGCCGTCTGCGGTAATCCGGCTGCGGTCACAGGTCCGGCAGAAAGGCCTCGTCACCGATGCGATGATCCCGAACACGGTGCCATCCGAGAGGCGGAATCGATCCGCCGGCGCAGCCAGGTCCTCCAACGCTGTGAGCGGCTCCACTGCCCCATAGCGAGCCGCCACCATGGCCAGGATCTGATCTCGGCTCAGGACTTCGGCCTCGGACCACCGCGTCGCACCGCCAACGTCCATGTACTCGATGAAACGGATCTCCACCTCCATCAGGCGGGCATACTCCAGCAGGTCGAGGAGCTCGTCGTCGTTGAACCCCCGGACCATGACCGAGTTCAGCTTGACCGGCAGACCGGCCGCCCGGGCGGCTCGGATCCCCCCCAGGGCATCGACGTGTCGGGTGGACCGCGCAAAGGCCACCAGCCGCTCAGGACGGAGGGTGTCCAGACTGACGGTCACCCGGTCCAGCCCCGCCGTGAGGAGCGCCGGGAGCTGGCCCTCCAGGAGTATCCCGTTGGTGGTGAGAGCCAGGTCCTCGATGGTCGGTGAGGCCGCCAGCATCCGCACCAAGTCGGGGAAGCCATGGCGGAGCAACGGTTCGCCGCCGGTCAGCCGGATCTTCCGGACCCCCAGACCTTGGAAGACGGCAGCGAGTCGGGTGAGCTCCTCGAAGCTGAGCAGCGAAGTCCGGGGCAGCCAGAGGTAATCCTCCTCCGGCATGCAGTAGCGGCAGCGCATGTTGCAGCGGTCGGTAACCGACAGCCTGAGGCTTCCCAGGGGGCGCCCCAGTCGATCAACGAGCGGGCCGGTCATCGGTGGGCACTCCGGGCAGGCTGGATCCCGGACGGCGCGGTCGGGTCGACCCAGGCTTCGGTCCCGTCGACGTAGCGCTCCCGCTTCCAGATCGGGACCCGGTGCTTCAACTCCTCGATGAGCCACCGACAGGCCTCAAACGCCTCCGCCCGGTGCGCCGCTCCCACCGCAATGGCCACGGCGGTGTCGCCGATCTCCAGCGGTCCCACTCGATGGGCCAGCGCCACCCGACAGGGCCACCGGGACTCCGCCTCTCGCACCAGACGGTCGCATTCGGCCTCGGCCATGGCCGGATAGGCGCTGTATTCCAGGCCGCTCACCGACCGCCCCTCATGATGATCCCGCACCACGCCGAGGAAGGTCGCAATCCCGCCAACTTCGGAGTGGGTCACCCGAGCTACCAGCGCCTCCAGGCTGATCACCTTCTGGGTCAGGTGGGGCATCTCATCCCCCTGCCATCGGAGGCAGGATCGCCAACTCATCTCCGGAGGCCAGCCGGGCCTCAAGACCCACCCGCGCCAGATTGCGCGCCACCAGAATCTGGGCCGGCAACGCCTCGGCCCCGGGCCGCCCCCGCAGGACCTCGAGCGCAGCACCGACCGTGCAGCCCACGGGAAGCTCGAGCTCCAGTCGCGGCGTTCCCAGCAACTCCGCGTATCGGGCAAAGAGGAGCACCGGGATGCGGAGCCGGCTGTCGGAATGCCGCAACGTGGTCATGGCCGGAGTATCACGAATAACGGGGTCCGGGGCAACCGGAGGTGCACACAAAAGGGGCCGACCACCTGGGCCGGCCCGATTCTGTCATGAAAGACTCATTTCGCGTCACCCACCGAAGCCGCTTGGCGGGGACGCCGCCGGAGTGTCCTCCTCGGCCACCAGGGTGCGTAACTCTTTACTCGGCTTGAACACCGGAACCGGCCGTGCGGCCACCTCGACCGGCTCGCCGGTCCGCGGGTTGCGCGCCATCCGGGTTTTCCGGTGCCGGATCTTGAAGGTCCCGAATCCGCGCACCTCGATATTCCGCTGCTCCTTCAGCGCCTGCTTGATGGAGTCGAGGAAGAGATCCACCACCCGGGCACAGTCCTTTTTCGAAATCAACGGCCCCGATGTCTTAGCCATCGCAGCGGTTACCTGCTCGACAAGATCAGCCTTGGTCATGTCTCCCCCGAAGCGTCAGAGAGCCCGGCAAGAGGCCGGGCGTCGCAAGGCTATGCTACGGCGTTACCCGTTGTCTGTCAAGAGGTTGCGGCTTTTTCGCTACGGTTTTCGGTCAGATAGACCAGGAATTGCGCAAAATGGGGGTAGGCGTCGTGCGGTCCCGGAGCGGCCTCGGGGTGGTACTGCACGGCGAACACAGGTAACTCCTTGTGCCGTATGCCTTCCACCGTTCCGTCGTTGAGATTCAGGTGGGTCACCGTCAGATCGGAGGCTCCGGGCACCCCGGATGAATCGCCCCGGACCGAAAAGCCGTGGTTCTGACTGGTGATCAGGACCTTCCCGGTAGCCAGGTCCTTGACCGGATGGTTCCCACCTCGGTGGCCGTACGGCATCTTGACCGTCTGACCCCCGAACGCAATCCCCAGAAGCTGGTGGCCAAGGCAGATGCCGAAAATCGGCAGTCCGCGGGAGGCCAATTCCCGGATGTCGTCCAGGACGTACTCCACCGCGGCGGGATCGCCTGGGCCGTTGGAGAGGAAGATCCCATCGGGCTCGAGCGCCATTACCTCCGCCGCCGTGGTCGCAGCGGGAACCACGGTGACCCGGCAACCACTCGCGGCAAACATCCGAACGATGTTTCGCTTCATGCCGAAGTCGTAGGCCACCACGTGCGGTCCGGTCGTGCCCTCGGTATAGCTGGTGGCGACCGAGGCCCTGGAGGCCAGGTCGAGGCCTTCCATCTTCGGTGACGCCAGAAGTCGGGCCCGGATGGCCTCGGTGGGCCCGAGCCCAGGGGCCACCACCCCGCGCATCGCCCCCGCCTCGCGGATGTGCCTGGTCAGCCTCCGGGTATCAACCCCTTCGAGAATCGGGACTCCATGCTCTGCCAGCCATTCTGCCAGCCCCGTGGTCGCCCGCCAGTTGGAGTGGGTCTTCGACAGTTCCCGGACGACCACCCCGGCCACTTGAGGCCGCTCGGATTCCTGGTCCTCCGGGTTGATCCCGTAATTCCCGATCATCGGGGCGGTCATCACCACGATCTGACCGAGGTAACTCGGGTCGGTGAAGGTCTCCTGGTAGCCCGTATGCCCGGTGGTGAACACGACTTCCCCGAAGCTCTCGGCGATCGGGCAAGGGCTGGTCCCGGCGAACCACTCCCCATCTTCGAGGAGAACGAAAGCGGGGTGCCCGTTCACCAGGTCACCCCGTCGTCATGCTGCTGGCTCACGGCGTCCCGTCGGGCGGTGGGGTGGGTGCGGCGGGGGGTGGGGCCCCGCCCTCGAGGTTGAGCGGTACCTGCGGGACCGTCTGCGGGCCGGTTTGGAGTTGACGCTGGACGTCGGTCAATCCGCCGGGCTGCCGCCCGGACACGATGCTGAGCATCAGGGAAAGGACCAGCAGACCGGCACCGAGGCTCCAGGAGGCCTGGGTCAGGAAGTTGGTGGCCTGACGGCCGCCGAGCACCTTGTCAGTGGTCCCCCCACCAAGGCTGGCCAAGCCCCCACCCTGGCCTGCCTGAAGCAGCACGACCAGAGAGAGCAGCAGTCCGTCGATCACCAGTAGAGTCAGCAGAAAGATGTACATGTCGTTGTCCGAGAAGGAGCTAGCCTTCAAAGCTAGTGGCACTCGCCCGGCCGATCAACTGGTGGGGCCGGCGGCGTTGGTCAGCCGGGTAAACCGGCGCTGTTGCATCCGGAGGGTGAGGTTCGACCGCTCGACGTAGCTGGTCGAGACCAGGGTCTCGTCGGGTTTCCCCATCACCCAGTGCTTGGTGGCCCCGGTGCAGACCGGGGGAGAGTATCGCCGCTGGCCTTCGGTGCCCTCGGCGTGCCCGTAGGACTTGACCAGTTGCGCGAAGTCCACCCCGTTCCAGCCGAAAGCTCGCTCGACCGCCGTGAGGTACATGCTGTGACCATCGGTGGTCAACTGGACCCGGTGCGCCAGCCGGGAGGCCACGTCCTGCATGAAGGCCGTCGCGGCTTCCGCGTTCCGCTCGCCGACCAGCCAGGAGATCATCAGCTTGGAGTCGGCATCAATGGCGGTGAAGGTCCAGACGTCCCCATCCCCGTCTCGCTGTGCCCGCTTCTGCTTCGCCCCGACAAAGGCCCAAATCTCGTCCGCCTCCACCCGCTTGGTAGGGAGGTTCCGGAGGACGTGGTCCTCGTCTCCTTCGGCAATGAGCCGGGCCCAGGTGTCCGGGTCCAGACTGGCCCCACCCACCAGCACGCCGTGGATTTCCGGGCGACTGAGCAGCGCCCTGGCATTGGCTGGGTTGACACTGCCACCGTAAATCACCGGCGCCTCGGGGCCACCGAGCTCGGCCAGGGCCCGGGACAGCACCGCATGCACCGCCGCGGCATCCTCCGGGGTCGCATTCCGGCCGGTCCCGATGGCCCAGACCGGCTCATAGGCCAGGACCAGGCGTGCCATTCCGGCGGCCCCAACCCCGGCACACGCCGCCTTCAGTTGCCCCACCACCACCTGATCGGTCGTTCCCGCCTCGCGCTGTGCCAGTGTCTCACCCACGCAGAGAAATGGCCGCAGTCCGGCCGCCAGAACGGCCACCAGCTTGCGCCGCACCTCGTGGTCGGACTCCCCGAACACATGCCGCCGCTCCGAATGGCCGATGAGCGCCGCCGTCGCCCCAGCCCCGGCCGCCAGCACCGGACTGGTCGCCCCGGTGAAGGCTCCCTTGGGCTCCCAGTAGACGTCCTGGGCACCGACGGTCACGTCCTGCCGTCCGGCCAGCGCCTTGGCCGTGGCTTCAAGGCTGACGGCCGTCGGGAAGAACGCGATCGTCCGGCCGGCGCGCGGGGGCACCTGTGGCAGGCACCGGGCGACAAACGCCCTGGCTTCGTCAGGCGACAGATGGAGTTTCCAGTTCGCGGCGAAGATCGTCATGGCTCTCGGCTTCAGATGTCGTCGAGGGCGGCCACCCCCGGCAATTCCCTTCCCTCGAGGAATTCGAGAGACGCCCCGCCGCCAGTAGACACATGGGTGACCCGGTCGGCCACGCCGGCCCGGGCCACCGCGGCCGCCGAATCGCCTCCACCCACGATGGTCACCGCCCCCGCGGCGGTGGCCTCCGCCATCGCCCGCGCAATGGTCAAAGTACCCTGGTCGAACGGAGGGGTCTCAAAGACGCCCATGGGCCCGTTCCAGACCACCGTGGCCGCGCCGCGAATCTCCTGGGCAAACCGCTCGGCGCTCGCCTGGGTCGATGTCATACATCGCCCAGCCGGGGGGAATGGCGTCCCGTGACACCGTGCGGGTCGGCGTGTCCGACGGCGATCGTCTGCCCTACCACGCCGCCGGTCGGGCAGCAGGAGCTTGTCCCCGGCTCGCTTCATCAGTTCCCCGGCCAGCCCGACCAGGTCTGCTTCCACCAGCGAGGTCCCGGTCTCCAGACCCATGGCCCGGAAAAACGTACAGGCCATCGCGCCCCCCACCAGGATCCGGTCCACCTTGGGAAGCATGGCGTCGATCAACTCGATCTTCCCGGAGATCTTGGCTCCACCCAGGATCGAGATGAAGGGCCGGCGGGGATTCCCGAGCGCCTCGCCGAGGTAGCGCAGTTCGAGTTCCATCAGGAACCCGGCCACCGCGGGCTTGAGGAGGTGGGCCACTCCCTCGGTGGTCGCATGGGCCCGATGGGCCGCCCCGAAGGCGTCGTTGACGTAGAGTTCCCCGAGGGCCGCGTAGCTCCGGGCGAGTTCCGGATCGTTGGCTTCCTCACCAGGATCAAACCGGGTGTTCTCCAGCAGGGCCACCGCTCCACGGGGGAGTCGCCGGATCGCGGTCACCGTCTCCGGGGCCCGGGGATCCTCCAGGAAGGTGATCGGGGCACCGAGCAGCCGTTCCAGTTCGCGGGCCACGGGCCGGAGGCTGAATCGCGGGTCGGGCTTGCCCTTCGGGCGACCCAGATGGGAGCAGAGGATCGCCCGGGCGCCCCGTTCGGTGAGATGCCGAATGGTCGGCAGCGCCGCCTCGAATCCGGGTGGCGTCGGTCACGGCGCCGTCCTGAATCGGGCAGTTGAAGTCGACCCGGACCAGCGCCCGCTCGCCATCCAGCCGGGCGGGGTCGAGCGACGCCAGAGTCCGCTTGGGCATCAGCCCCGGCTGGCCAGGTACCGCATCAGATCCACGCAGCGCGCGGAGTATCCCATCTCGTTGTCATACCAGCTGGAAACATGGACCATGGTGCCGTCCACGACTGCGGTCGAGAGAGCATCGACGGTGCTGGAGAACAGGTTGCCCACGTAGTCCACGCTCACCAGGGGTTCATCACTCACGTCGAGCACCCCATTCAGCGCGCCCGCGGCCGCCGCTTTGAACGCCGCGTTCACGGCCTCGGCGGTGGTGGGCTTGCCGACCTCGCAGATCAGCTCCACGATGGAGACATCGGAGGTGGGCACCCGGAGGGCCACGCCGTCGATCTTCCCCTTCAGTTCCGGGATGACCAGCGCGGTGGCCTTGGCGGCGCCGGTGCTGGTCGGGATGATCGACATCGCGGCGGCGCGGGCCCGTCGGAGGTCCTTGTGGGGGAGATCGAGAATGCTCTGGTCGTTGGTGTAGGAGTGCACGGTGGTCATGTACCCCCGGACGAAGCCGAACTCCTGCAGAATGACCTTCACCACCGGCACCAGACAGTTGGTGGTGCAGCTGGCGTTGCTGAGCACGAAATGCCGGGCGGGATCGAAATCGGTGTGGTTGACCCCGTAGACGATCGTGATGTCTTCCTTCTTGCCGGGCGCCGAGATGATGACCCGCCTGGCGCCGGCCTCGAGATGCTTGGCCGCGCTGTCCCGGTCGGTGAAGCGGCCGGTCGATTCGAGCACCAGGTCGATCCCCAGCTCCTTCCACGGCAGCGCCGCCGGATTCCGCTCCGCCAGCACCTGGACCGGCTTGCCGTTGATGACGAGGCCCTGCCCCGAGACCTCCGCAGTCCCGGTGAAGCGGCCGTGGATCGAGTCGTACTTCAGCAGGTGCGCCAGGGTCGCCGCATCGGTCAGGTCGTTCACCGCCACCAGTTCGAGGTCGGTGACTCCGAGCCGATGGGCCGCCCGAACCACATTCCGGCCGATCCGTCCGAATCCGTTGATCGCGATGCGTGTTGTCATTCTGATTCCCGTGCTACGAGTCGACAGTGAGGGGCAGCGTGGCCACGTCGTCATCGAGCGGGCGCCGCGCCCGGGCAAAGGTCACCGCATCCACCTGCTGGGCTCCGGCGGCCAGCAAGGCGGCCGCGGCGCCGACCAGCGTGGCCCCGGTGGTGAAGACGTCGTCCACCAGCACCAGGCGAGCGCCAGGAGCCATCCTGCCGGCCCGGAAGGCGCCGTCGGTGTTGGACCGTCGGGCATCCGGGTGCAGTCCGGTCTGGCGGGCGGTCTCGCGGGACCGCTCCAGCAGGTCGAGCCGGACCCGGCCTCCGGTCTGTACGGCAATCGCCGATGCCAGGTGATCGCACTGATTATAACCGCGCTCCCGGCGCCGAGCCCTCCCGAGCGGGACCGGAACCAGCACCGGGGTTCCGGTCAGCGGGGTGAGCGTCCGCATCGCCACGGCCATCGCTTCGGTGGTCCGATGCCAGCCCCCGTACTTCAGGTGATGCACCGCGGCCCTCGCGCTGCCGGTCAACCAGACCGCGCTGCGGACCGTGCCAAACCCCACCGGCCAGTCCAGACAGAGCCGGCACTCGATGTCGCGATCGACCGGCTGCCCGCAGCGGGAGCACCAGGGCGGTGTCACCATCGGCCAGCGGAGTCGGCAGAGTGAGCAGATCAGGGGATCGCCGTCAGCCGGGACCGGTCGTTGGCACAGGAGGCACTCGCCGGGGAGGAACCAGCGCTCCGCCGCCTGGAGCGACGTGTGAAGTTCAGCCCAGCGCGGCATCGACCGCGGCCCGCATGACGTCGCGCGGGGCCCGGCGCCCGAACCACCGCTCGAAGGCGGCCGTGCCCTGGGCCACCAGCACGCCACGGCCATCCGCCGCGCGAACCCCCCGCTCTCGGAAGGCCTGCACAAAAGGCGTGGCACCTGACGCATACACCAGGTCCAGGGCCCACCCGACGTCGGGAGCCTCGAACGGCGTCAGCGGAAGCGGGTCATCGGGGGAAAGCCCCAGTGGAGTGGCATTGATCACCACCTGACACTCCTCAGGGGTGGCGAGGCCGACTCCCAGCTCGGCCATCCTCGCCTGCGTCGCGACCATCCGATCGGTCGATCGCGACCGCACCGCCACCCGGGCCCCGCGCTCGCGCGCGGCGGCCAGGACGGCCTGGCTGGAACCGCCGGTGCCGAGCAGGAGCCAGCTGGTCGCGGGAGCCTCAAGCGCGGCCAGGCCATCCAGGACGCCGGTCACGTCGGTATTGTCGCCGACCAGCTGGTCGCCGTCCGCCCAGAAGGTGTTGCACGTCCCGGGAAGCGGGCCGCGCATCTCGTCCACCCGTTCCGCGGCCGTGAACTTGTACGGGACTGTCACGTTGCCCCCGCCTCCCGCGGCGGCCAGCGATCGCATCAAGTCCGCCAACCTCCTCGGGCGAGGTGCGAAGCGCGACGTACACCGCATCGAGACCGAGCATCCGGAAGGCGGCATTGTGCATCGCGGGCGACAGCGAATGGGCCACCGGGTCGCCCAGAATGGCAAAAACCCGGGTCCGACCGGACGGGGTCATGCGGGGTGCTCGGCGAGCAGGCGGTCTCGGGCAGCGGTCAGCAACCCGGTGAGTTGCTCCAGGGTATCCCGATAGACGGAGACCTCTCCCCCGAACGGATCGCGAACCTCAACCGGCTCGACCGTTCCGGCATAGTCGCCGAGCAGCCAGACCCGTCCCTCGCCACCAAGGCGACAGACTCGAGTGTGGTGACCCCGGGCCATCGTCAGAATCAGATCCGCCTCGGCGACCAGCTTCTCGTCCAGCAGCCGGGCCCGGTGGGCCGACAGGTCCAACCCCTCCTCCAGTCCCACCAGGAACGTTCCCTCCGAGGCTGGGGACCCGTTGTACGCCCCGGTGCCGGCCGAGGAGACGGTGATGTCCGAGCGCCCGGCCTCATGGAGCAGCCGCCGGAAGGCGACCTCCGCGAGGGGGCTCCGGCAGGTGTTTCCCGAGCAGACGAACAGGACATGCATGATCAGCCTCTCAGGGCGCCAGCCGACCCACGGCCCGGCGGAGTTCGGCTCGCGGGAGGGCTCCATCCCGGATCATTCGCGGAAGCCGCTGGGTGCAGTCGACCACCGTGGAGGGTGGCACATTCCCCAGCGCTCCGCCATCGAGCACCAGCAGTCGGCCGTCGGCGATTTCATCGGCAAACACCTCGGCGATCCGGTCGGGGCCAGGCGACGGTGGGGATCCGGGTCGGTTGGCCGAGGTAGAGGTCACCGGCATCCCGAGCCCTGCCACCAGCGCAGCCATCAGAGCATGTCCGGTGTGCCGGACCGCGATGCCGCCCTCCGGCCCCCGAAGCTCATCGGGCAACCGCCCCTCGCCGCCGGGAAGCACCAGGGTGAGGGGGCCGGGCCAGAAGGCCTTCGCCAGCAGATCGGCCGACGGCAGGAAGACCAACCCGTACTCCTCCGCCATTCGGCGATTGGAGATCAGGAGCAGGAAGGGCTTGTCGGGCGAACGGCCCTTGAGTCGGATCAGTGACTGGAGTGCCTGAGCCCGCGGTGCCGTCCCCAGGCCGTAGACGGTCTCGGTCGGGTAGGCCAGGACACCATCGCCCGCCAGGTGATCCCGAATCACCGGCAGTGCCCGGCTGACGTCGGCGGCGTGTCGGAACGGAATCATGGCCGGAACAGACCGGCCAGCGCCTCGGCCAGGAGCAGATCGTCCGCGGTGGTCACCTTCAGATTGTGGGGCGAGTCGGGCACCAGGATCACCGTCTCCCCCAGGCGTTCGACCAGTTCGGCATCGTCGAGCGCGCTCTCCCCGCCGGCATGGGCCCGGAGCAGCATCTGCCGGGGGAACCCCTGGGGAGTCTGGGCGCGCCAGAGGTCGTGCCGGGGGACCGTGCCCCCGATCCGGATCCCTCCCCCGGGGCTCGCCTCACCCCGCTTCACGCTGTCCTGCATCGGAAACGCCGCCACCGCACCTCGCCCGCCCCGCGCCTCGGCGATGATCTGGTCGATGACCGCCGAGGAGACAAAGGGACGCGCTCCGTCGTGGATCAGAATGGTGTCGCATTCGGCAGGCAGAGCCGCGAGGCCGGCCCGCACCGAGTCGGCCCGCTCGAAACCGCCGGCGATCAAGGTGAGCCGCTCGCCGAGTCAGCCCGGCGAGCCAGTCCGGCGGAGCGGCCACGGCCTCAGCGGGGAGGACGGCCACGACCGGACCAACTTCCGGATGGGCCAGGAACGGTCGGAGGGCTCGGAGCAAGAGGGGCACCCCGGCGACCGGCCGGAACTGCTTGGGCTCGCCACCGAGTCGGGAGCCTCGACCGGCGGCCACCACGATCGCCCCGACGTCACGCCGCGAGGGTGCCGGCGAGCTCATCGATGCTCCGGAGAGCGTGGTGGGTCACACCCGCGGGGGCTGGGGCCTCACGGGAGGCACCATAGACCTGATGAAACCCGAGTCGGCCGGCTTCAATCACCCGCCGGTCCAGGGCGGTGGTCGGCCGGATCTCGCCGCTCAGGCTCAACTCGCCGAGGTAGATCGCGTCGGGGGCGGTGGGCCGGTTGTGGAGACTCGAGAGCAGGGCGGCGGCGACCGCCAGATCCGCTCCCGGCTCGTTCAATCGCAACCCGCCGGTGACCTGCACGAAGACGTCCTGAGAAGCGAAACTCGCCCCGGCCCTCCGTTCCAGGATCGCCAGCAGCACCGCGAGCCGTTTGGGATCGAGGCCGGTCGCCACCCGCTGCGGGGTGCCGTACCCCGACGGTGCTGCCAGCGCCTGGACTTCGACCAGCACCGGGCGGGAGCCCTCCATCAGGGCGGTGACGGCGGTGCCGGCGGTGCGATCGGCCCGGGCGCCCAGGAACGCGGCCGAGGGATTGGGAACCGCTTCCAGGCCCTGCCCGGTCATGGTAAAGACCCCGAGCTCATCGACCGAACCAAAGCGGTTCTTGGTCGCCCGGAGCAGCCGGAAGTCCATCGTCGACTCGCCCTCGAAGTACAGCACCGTGTCCACGATGTGTTCCAGCGTCTTGGGGCCCGCGATGTTCCCCCCCTTGGTGACGTGACCGACCAGGAACACCGCCACCCCGCTCGCCTTGGCGAACCGCATCAGCAGCGCAGCAGACTCCCGCACCTGCCCCACACTGCCGGGGGCCCCTTCCAGGGATTCGGTGTAGATCGTCTGGATGGAATCGACCACCAGGATCCGGGCATCGGCCGCAGCCGCGGCCGCGAGCACCGACTCGAGGTGGGTTTCGGCCAGCACCAGCACGTTGTCCGCCGATTCGGCGAGCCGGTCGGCCCGGAGCCGGATCTGCTCGGGGCTCTCCTCGCCGCTGGCGTAGAGCGCCCGGATTCCGGAGGCCTCGAGCCGGGCGACCGCCTGCAGCAGCAGGGTGGACTTCCCGATCCCCGGCTCCCCGCCCAGCAGGGCGAGCGACCCGGGGACGATGCCGCCCCCCAGCACAAAGTCGAATTCAGGAATGCCGGTAGTCCATCGGACCAGCCGGGAGCGCTCCACCGAGCCGAGTGCCACGGGAACCGGCCCCAGCCGAGTGGGAGTCGAGCGCAGACGGCCCGCGGTGCGGGGGGGAAGTGCGACGGGTTCTTCGGCGACGGTATTCCAGGCGGCGCACCCTTCGCACCGTCCAACCCATTTCGCGTGTTCATGGCCGCACTCCGCACAGCGGTACACCGAGCGCGTGCGCGCCATCGTCAGCCGGGACCTTCCCGGTCGGACAGGTTGTCGAACCGGGTAATCGACTTCTCGAAATGGAGGTCGAGGTTGCCGGTGGGACCGTTCCGGTGCTTGGCAATCAGAATCTCGGCCACTCCCTCGAGGCTGCGCCCCTCGCTGTCTTCCTTCTGGTACATCTCCGGCCGATGGATGAAGATGACGACATCCGCGTCCTGCTCAATGGCCCCTGAATCCCGCAGGTCGGAGAGAATGGGCTTCCGCTCTCCACCGCGCTGTTCCGAAGCCCGGGACAGCTGGGACAGCGCCACCACCGGAACCTCCAGTTCCCGAGCCAGGGCCTTGAGCGATCGCGAGATGTCGGAGATCTCCTGCACCCGGTTTTCCGAGTACTCCGGACTCCGCATCAGCTGCAGGTAGTCCACCACGATCATCCCGAGCTCCGATTCCGCCTTGAGCCGGCGGGCCTTGGAGCGGACTTCCAGGAGCGTCTGGGCGGGGGTGTCGTCGATCCAGATCGGGCAGCCCTGCAGGATCCCCGCGGCGCGGGCCAGCTTGGTGAAGTCGTGATCCCGGAGCATGCCCCGGCGCACCAACTGACTGTCCACCCGGGCCTCGGCGCAGAGCATCCGCTGCACCAGGGCGTCCTTCGACATTTCGAGTGAGAAGATCGCTACGCCCATGTTCTCCAATGCCGCGTGGGTCGCGATGTTCAGGCAGAAGGCGGTCTTGCCCATGGACGGCCGGGCCGCCACGATGATCAACTCCGACTTCTGGAACCCCGACGTCAACTCATCCAATTCTACGAAACCGCTGGGCACCCCGGTGATCTTCTTGCCACTCCGATGGAGCGTTTCAATGCGCTCCATCGTGGGCCACAGCATCTCCTTGATCCGGATGAATCCGGCGTCCCGCCGTTCCTGAGAGATGTGGAAGACCCGGGACTCGGCGGTGTCGAGGAGTTCGTTGGCGCTGCTGCGGCCGGCGTAGGCCTCGGTGATGATGCCGGTGGCGGTGTCAATCAGGCGACGGAGAATCGCCTTGTCGCGGACAATGCCGGCATGGAAATCCAGGTTGGCCGCGGTCGGGGCGACATCGACCAGTTCGGCCAGATACTCCACTCCGCCGGCTTCGTCGAGCTCGCCGCGCCGGGCAAGTTCGTCGCGCAGGGTGACGTAGTCGATGACCACCCGGCGCTCCAGCAGAGCAGCCATGGCCCGGAAGACCCGACGATGGCCCTCCCGGTAGAACATGCTGTGATCGAGCAGCTCGAGGGCCCGGAGCGCGGCATCCTGGTCGATCAGCATGGCACCGATGACCGCCTGCTCCGCCTCCGGGTTCCAGGGCGGGGTCCGCCCTACCGGAGCATCAAGCGTCGAGAAGTTGTCTGGCGATACGGACGTCATCCCAGGTCGGCTTCTTCCAGTTCGGGTTCCGCAACAGGGCCGCAGGGTGGTACGTCACCACCAGCGGGACCCCATCGTAGCGATGCACTTTGTTTCGCAACTCTCCCAGGCTCCGTCGGACCCCCAGCAGGGCTTCGGCCGCCGTGGCGCCCAGCGCGAGGATGACCGTGGGCCTGATCAGCCGCAGCTGGGCCTGGAGGTACGGCAGGCAGGCGGTCATCTCGTCCGGGCAGCGGCTTCCGGTTCTGGGGAGGCCGGCACTTGACCACGTTGGCGATGAACACCTGATCCCGGGGCAGTTCAATGGCCGCCAGGATTCCCGTCAGCAGTTCTCCCGCCCGGCCGACAAACGGCCGCCCCGTTCGATCTTCGGTCTCCCCGGGACCCTCACCGACACAGAGCAGCCGGGCCTGAGGGTTCCCTTCACCCGGCACGGTGTTGGTCCGGCCGTCACACAGCACGCAGCGGGTGCATTCGGCCACTGCCGCCGCGATTTCCTCAAGGGAAGAATAGTCGGGTCCGGCCGCCAGGATATCGGGCGTCGGAATTGTGATCACCAGCCCGTTTTCGGGGATCGGCGGGGCGCCCTCGCGCCAGTCTCGCCGGACCGCCGGGGTCTCTGCCCGGGATGCCACCGGCGTCTCTGGAGCGGCGGGTGCCGACGGTCGGCGGGGCGGGCTCACGCGCTCGGCGGTGGTGCCGGCCTGGAGCACCACGTCGGAGCCACCAAGGTCACGCTGGATCCCGAGATACAGTCGCCGTGCGTCCACCCAGAACTCCCTCCACCACATCGAGAATGGCTTCCGCGACCGCCGCCTTGGACTGCAGCGGGACCTCCGACCGGCGCCCGGTTCGATCGATGATCGTCACCCGATTGGTTTCCACCTCAAACCCCGCTCCGGGTTCGAGGGCGTCGTTGACCACGATCAGATCGAGCCCCTTCCGGACCAGCTTGTCTTCCGCCCGGGCCAGCGCGTTGCCGGTCTCCAGGGCGAAGCCCACGGCGACCATCCCGGGCTTCCTGAGGTGGCGGGTGCCGGAGAGAATATCCCCGGTGGGGCCAAGAGCAAGGGTCAACTCGCCAGCCTGCCGCTCCAGCTTCCGGTCCGCCGGGGTGACCGGTGCGAAATCCGCCGGGGCCGCCGCCATCACCAGCAGGTCGGCGGCCGGCAGTTCCTCCGCGACGCAAGTCTCCATCTCCCGGGTCGACTCCACCATCCGGACCCGGACACCCTCCGGTGGCGGTTCGGCGCTGGGTCCGCTCACCAGCACCACTTCAGCTCCCCGGTACCAGGCCGCGGCCGCCAGACGATAGCCCATCCGCCCGCTCGAGCGGTTGGTGAGGGTCCGGACCGGGTCGATGCTCTCCCGCGTGGGACCGGCGGTCACCAGCACCCGGCGGCCCGTCAGCGGCCCCCCGGAGCGGACCAGCCGGACCGCGTGGGCCAGGATGGCCTCGGGCTCGCTCATCCGCCCAGGCAGCTCACTGTCGCCCTCGGCCAGGGGCCCGGTTGCGGGTCCCACCTGGCGCCAGCCCCGATCCGCCAGACGCTGGAGGTTCTGCTGGGTGGCCGGTGACGCGTACATGGAATCGTTCATGGCGGGCGCCAGCAGAACCGGCCCGGTCCGCGCCAGCAGCAGGGCGGTGAGCAGGTCATCGGCCAGCCCGAGCGCAGCTCGGGCAATGAGGTGGGCCGACGCGGGGGCCACGATCACCAGATCGGCTTCCCGGGCAAGCGCGACGTGGTCCAACGCCTCCCCGGGATGCCACAGGGAGGTTCGGACCGGACGGCCGCTCAAGGCCTCGAACGTCACGGGGCGCACGAACTTCCGCGCGCCCCGCGTCAAGACGACATCGACCTTGGCCCCGGCTTCCCGCAACCGCCGCACCAGGTGGCAACTCTTGTAGGCGGCAATCCCGCCCGAGACGCCGAGGACGATGTGTCGCCCCGGCAGCAGCGTCACACCTCGGACCGCCGCCGCCGCATCTCGCGATAGCCCAGCTCTCCGGAGACCAGCTTTTCCATCGCGAGGGTGGTCAGCTTCTGTTCCCGGTCATTCTGGTCCCACTGCACCTGAACGTCCTTGGGAAACTCGTTGATCATCCGGGCGAACTTGGCGGCCACCAGGACAGCCCGGTACTTGGTTCCGGTTCGGGCGGCAGCTTCCTGCGGGGTAAAAATCTTCATCTGAGCTCCTTTTACGCGGAGGATTCCGCCGCGTCGGTTCGGGCAGCGCGGACTTCAGCGCTCATGGTCCGCACTCGATCTTCCAGTCCGGCCGTCCGGCCGGTCCGATGGCCTTCAGCTTCGAGAATCGCCGCCACGGCATCCACCGCGGCCACCAGGTCGTCGTTGACGACCACGTAGTCATATTCCGTCGCCGCCAGCAACTCCTCGGCGGCATGGGCGAGCCGTCGCGCCAGCCCAGCCTCGTTTTCGGTCGCCCGGCCACGGAGTCGTTCGACCAGAACGCTTCCGGAAGGTGGCAGCACGAAGACGCTGACCGTGTCCGGGATCGCCTGGCGGACCTGCCGGGCTCCCTGGACCTCGATGTCCATCACCACGTGCCGCCCGCTGTCGAGCACCCGGTTGACCTCCGACCGGAGGGTGCCATACCGATGCCCTCCGTAGCTGGCCGATTCGACGAACTCCCCAGCCGCTTCCCGCCGATCAAACTCCTCCGGCGTCAGGAAGTGGTAGTGCACGCCGTCTTCCTCCCCTGCCCGCGGCCCCCGGGTCGTGGCCGAGACGGAGTACCCCAGGTCCTCCCGCGCTTCGAGCAGGTGCCTGGCGATGGTGCTCTTTCCTCCCCCCGAGGGGGACGACAGGACCAGGAGGAACGGCTTCACTCGAGGTTCTCGACCTGCTCCCGGAATTTTTCGAGCTCCCCTTTCATCGCCACCACCCAGTGGGCGATGGTGGCATCGTTCGCCTTGGACCCGATCGTGTTGATCTCCCGGCCCAGTTCCTGAGCCAGGAACCCGAGTTGCTTGCCGACCGGACCGTCCTGAGCCAGGGCAGCCCTGGCCGCGCCCAGGTGAGCCGTGAGCCTGACCAGTTCCTCGGTGATGTCGAGTCGGTCCGCCAGAAAGGCAATCTCCTGGGCAAGCCGACCTTCATCCACCGCCCCCGACACCAGCTGGTTCACCGCCGCCTGAAGCCGCTCACGCTCGGCCACCACCCGTTCGGGCGCCCGCTGGGCCACTCGCTCGGCCAACGCTCCAATCTGCCGCAACCGCCCTTCCAGCTCTCCAGCGAGCACTTCGCCTTCGCGGCGTCGCATCGCCCGGCAGTCGCGGGTGGCGTCGTCCAGAATCGGCGCCAGTTCCTCCCACCGCACCGGGGTGGCGGGGTTGGGCGCCAGGGTCAGGACATCGGACTGGCGGGCCAGCAGATCCAGCGGGATCTCGCCCGACAGACCCACCGCGGTCTGCAACTCGCGGAGCCGGGCCATCGCCTCCCGAGCCCGGTCCAGATTGAGCTGGAGCGCGGTCGCGGGAGGCTCGGTCCCGCCCCACCGCATCGAGACCGAGATGTGGCCCCGGTCGAACGCCTTGCGGAGCTGCTCCCGAACCTCACCCTCGAAGACGGCGATTTCACCGGAGAGCTTGAACGACGGGTTGAAGAACCGGTGGTTGACGGTCCGGATTTCAACCCGGATGCTGCCGCCGCCGACCGGCCCCTCGGCCGCCCCAAACCCGGTCATGCTGAACGCCACGCCGCCCCCGAGGTCCAGAATCTTGAAAGATAGCCCGGCCGGGGTCCGAATGCACCGGCTTGGGGCCTAGTTGAGGAAGGACCAGCGAATCCCGAAGGTGTAGGCCTGGGCAGGCTGCCGGAGGCCCGGATGGTAGGTGAGCCGGGTGTCGGCCAGGTTGTAACGGTCATAGTAGATGGTAAACGAGCCCAACTTGATCTGGATCAGCCCCCGGAGGAAGGTCGCCCCCTGGATCACGACCGGGGTTCCCTGCCGGTCCCGGCCCAGGACCCCGTTGCCCCAATTCTCGGCGGCCAGCTCGAGCTTCAGGTCGAAGATCCCGCTCGGGAAGGTCCGGAGGAACTTGGAGCGGATGGCCCCCGTGATGATGGAGTGGTCCGGCGGGGTCCCCTCGGGTTGGGTGCCAAGTGCGGTGCTGTACCACCCCTGGAAGACCAGCCACTGGCGCGGGGCGAGCCGAAGGTGCCCGGTGACCCACTCGGTAGGGCCCTGACGGCCGATGGTGTCGACTTGGGCAAACTGGTAATAGGACACCGGGCTGAAGGCGGCCGTCCGGGTGTAGCTCACCCGCGCCCCGATCCGGGCTTGCTCCAGTGAGGCCGTGAGCTCCCCATCCGAGATCGACTGCGCCTGGTCCCCGGGGACCGACGGCCTGGCCACCACCTGACCCACCCGCCAGGCCCCGGACAGGCCCGAGCCGAGCGGCAAGGCAAGCCCGGCCCGCGCCATCCCCCAGTAGCTCGCGCGGCTGTCCTGGTGCACCTGATAGGCCCCTTCAAGAGCAGCCGTCAGCCGTTCCGTCAACGCCCACCCGGCGTTGGCCCGCGCGTCTACCCGAGTCCATTTCGAGCCATAGAACAGCTGGCCCCCGACGCTCCGCTGAGCCCAACGGTGTGTCATGACCACGCCGGCCCGGATCAGGTCCTGAGAAAAGCCCGGCTCGAGGTACGGAATCCGGAGGGTGTCGTAGGACCAGCTCGACCGAGTGACCAGGAAGTCGATCTGCCGGCCCAGTCCGTCGCTCCGCTGGGCAAAGAAGACCCGGGCCTCCAGATCCCCGCGATCCCGGCGGAGAGGGCGGGCCAGGGTATCACGGGGCGGAGTTCCTTCCGCGAGCGACGGGTCCCTGTCCGGGGTACTCAGCCGATAGCGGAGCCGAGCCCCGAATCGGGCCGACGGGATGTAGCTCGCTTCCAGCCAGGCGTTGGCTGCCTGGAAGTCCCCCACGTCGTTGTTGAACCCGTTGGAAATGTCGTACGACACCCCCACCGTGTACCCGAGCCCTCCGGCCGCACGCTTCTGCAGGATCCCCTCGTAGCGGGCCTGCTCGTAGGTCCCGCGGGCGACCGAAAGTCTGGTCCAGGGTGCCAGGACCTCCTGCTCCCGGAACATGAGGTGGACCCGCAGCAGCCCCGGCAGCTGCTCGATCTCGATCCGGTCAACCCAGCCGATCGGGAGGAGCGAGGGATCGACGGCTGAGGCTGTCGAACCCGAGCTGGGTGAACGGCACGCCGTCGATGACCCATTCGACTGAGGTGGCCCCTCGCCCGAGGTAGTTCGGCAGTTCCGGTCGCCCCAACCAGCCGCCCCGCCAGAGAAAGACTCCGGGAACCTCGGAGATCACATCTCCGATGGTCTCGGCATTCATGAACTCGATCGAATCCCGGGTCAGGATGATCCGACTGCCGGCCGGAAGGAGGTTGGCCGTCCCGACCCGGGGCGCGGAGGGCACCCGGGCCCTGGTGTCCTCCTCGGCCCGGAGCAGCATTCCGGTCACATCATTGGTGTCCACCGCCGGCCGGGCCACGGTATCGCCGGGAGCCGGCGGAGGCACCTGACCGTCGACCGGGCCGGCCGCCAGCAGCGCCCAGCCGAGCAGCGCGGGAACCAGTCGCCAGCCCGCGGCGCTAGACCCGGGCGAGGAGCAATTCACTGAAGAGCCTGACCCCCATCCCGGTCGGCCCCTTGACCTGGCCGGGTGAATCTTCGGCGGAGTAGGCCGTCCCGGCAATGTCGATATGAGCCCAGGGATACCCCTCCGTGAATTCTCGAAGAAACCAGGCGGCGGTGATGGCCCCGGCGGCCCGACCCCCGCTGTTTTTCATGTCAGCGATATCGGACTTGATCAACTCCCGGTACTCATCCCAGCAGGGCAACTCCCAGGTCCGCTCGCCCGAGCGCTCACCAGCCGCCAGCACCTCCCTCACCAGAGCGGCATCGGTCCCCAGCACCGCCGCGGCGATGTGGCCCAAGCCGATGACGACGGCTCCAGTCAGGGTGGCGGCGTCAATCACGGCGGCGGGCTTGAAGCGGCGGGCATACGACAGCGCGTCGGCCAGAATCAGTCGCCCTTCCGCGTCGGTGTTGATGACCTCAATGGTCTTGCCCAGGTGGCTGCGGATCACATCGCCTGGGCGATATGCGGTCGACGAAGGCATGTTCTCAGCCGACGGCACCAGCCCGACCACGTGAAGCTTCGGCTTGAGTCGCCCGAGCATCTCGAAGGTCCCCAACACAGCCGCTGCTCCCGACATGTCGAACTTCATGTCCTCCATCCGGTCGGCCGGCTTGATGGAGATCCCGCCGGTGTCGAAGGTGATCCCCTTGCCGACCAGAACCACCGGGGCCCGCTTGGCGCCCTGATACTCCAGGACGATGAACCGGGGATCGTTCGCGCTCCCCTGGCCAACGGCCATCAGAGCGCCCATCCCCTCCGCCCGGATCGCGGCGCCATCGAGCACCGTGACCCCGAAGCCGTGCCGTTTCGCGAGATCCCGGGCGGTGGTGGCGAGGTGATCCGGGGTGCAGACGTTGGCAGGGAGAACCTGGAGTTCCCGGGCCAGTACGTGGCCCGCGGCGATCGCGCTCCCCACCCGGTGCCCTTCCGCGACCGCCTTGGGGTCCTTGACCAGGATCGTGACCGTAGTCAGCTCGGGTTTGGGGTCCTCCGGCGGGCGCTGCATTGCCGTGAACCGCCACGCCCCTGCCGCCAGGCCTTCCACCATCCCCTGCACTGACTCGGTCAGCAGTACCTCGCCCGCCTCTGGCACCAGGTAGAACGAGGCCTCGGCGACCCCGAGTTGCCGGGCGGACTTGCCCGCCACCGCCGCCGCCCGCCGGACCTTCGAGGGGGTCAGGTCGGCTGCCTTGCCCATCCCTACCAGCAGGATGCGCGAGGCCGGGCCGACCGGATAGAGGACAGCCGTCTCGTCGCGTTTGCCCTTGAAGTCGGTCCCGAACACCCGCCGCAGTGCTCCATCGGTCTGTCGGTCGAGTCCCGCCAGGGACTCCAGCATCCCGCCCTCCGGCACGGCCACAGCAAGGAGCGGTGTGATGGTGCCCTCAGGGGGACCTGAGGCGAGTTTGGTTGTCAGGCTCATGGCAGGCAGACCACTATGGTTGGGGCAGCCCGAAAGTAAAACACATTGGACCCCAAACGGGAGCGGTCCCCGGCCCCGTTGGTTGAAGGAACCGGACCCCACAACTAACTTTGCCGCCATGATTGCGACTACCGTGACGCTCCTGACCGTCCTGGCTGGAGCCCAGGCCCCCGATGTGGGGCAGCTCGTCGAAGCCAAAGTGTCGGTCAACGCCGAGACGAGGGAAATCACCATCGATATTCCCGCGATCCCGCTCCCGCCGCACACCGGGCACCACGGGGGCGGGGGCGGACTGCCCCCGGTGATCCGGGCTCGACTGCCGATCGCGGTGTCGGTGTACGGCTTCCGGGTCGAACTGTTCGACGCCGAGGGTACCGCCCTTCCGGCCAGCCTGATCCACCATGTGAACGTGATCGATCCGCACGCTCGAGAACTGTTCCTCCCGATCTCCCGCCGCGTCCTAGGGGTAGGGACGGAGACGGGTGGGCAGAAGCTCCCCTGGTTCCTGTTCGGACTCCCGATCGCCGCGGGAGCGGAATTGGTGGCCAACGCGATGCTGCACAACCCCACCGACATCGACTACCCGTCCGTAACCACCCGGATCATCCTGCAGTACGTGCCCGGGAGTCGACCGTGGCCAGTCTTCGATGGCTATCCGTTCCAGCTCGACGTGCTGTTTCCGGTGGGTGACAAGTCGTTCCCGCTCCCGCCCGGCCGGTCTTCGAAGTCGTTCGAGGCCCGGCCGGCCATCGCCGGGAAGATCGTCGCGATCGGCGGCCATCTGCACGACCACGGGACCAAGATCGAGCTGACCGAGGTCGAGACCGGCCGGGTCATCTGGTCCACGGCCCCAACCCTTGACGATCAGGGAAAGGTGGCCGGGATTCCGATCGGGAAGCTGTACGGCTGGTTCAAGGTCGGCGCCACCATTACCCCCGACCGGACCTATCGGGTCACGGTGTTTTACAACAACCCCACCGGGGAGCTGCTCCCGGAAGGCGGGATGGGGGTCGTCGGGGGGCTGTTTGTCCCGGCTCGCGGCGCGGTGTGGCCCCAGGCCGACAAGGCCCAGCCGTTGTACCAGCAGGATGCCAGGCACTATCTGCGGCTCACCGCCGGGGAGCCGATGGCCGAAGAGGACCATTCCCAGCACGAGCACCCGCCCCGGTAGGTCCCTCGCCGCAGCAGGAGTTCCGGTGTGATGATCCGACGGTCAATTGTTCTGCTGGCCCTCGTGGGGGCGGTCCTGGTACCGCCGGCCCTTGCCCAATCGGACCAGCGCGCACCGAGCCTCGCGGGCATCGGCTTCGGTCTCAAGGGAGGGTTCGGGATCGCACCGGATCAGGTCGTCCTCGGGGCCCAGTACTCCCTGGGCAGACGGGTCTCGGTGTTCCGGCTGGTGCCGAATTTCGATATCGGGTTCGGGGATGCCGCGACCACGGCGGACTTCAACCTGGACTTTCTGGCACGAGCCCAGGTCGAAGGCTCCTCGCTGGCATTCTACGCCGGCGGCGCGCCCACTCTGGGGCTGGCCAACGACAAGGTCAATGTGGGAATCACCCTGGTGATCGGGGTTCAACTCCCGATCCTGGAACGGAACGCCACCAACATCGAAGCCCGGTTCGGGGTCGGCGACATCCCCGACTTCCGGGCCCTGTTCACGATCATCTTCTGACCCACCCCACCGGCTACGGGTTCGGCGGGGGCAGCCCCAACTCCCGGGCCACCGCCTGGGCCCATCGCAGTTCGAAGACGCCGGACGATGCGCAGGCGACCGGGTCTGAGGAATTCCCCTCGGTCGTCTGCCCTTCCCCGACCATCGCAAAGCCAACCCGGGTACTGTCCCGCCCGATGCGGTTCTCCAGGGCAACAACGGTCAGCGTCAACCGGTAGGAATCGGCGTACGGCCCACCGAAGCCGGAACCGCAGTGCAGGTAGCGCGACAGACGCTCCCCTCCCAGCGACCCGACTTTGGTGAACCGGCTGGCCCCGACTATCCCCTGGGCGCGATCGTCCAGATCGATTTTGAGCTTGAACCGTTCGGCCGCCCGGAGCAGCGCCCCGTGCACGCTGTCGATCGGGGCGGCGAAGTCATAGGGTAGAGCCAGGGTATCCATCACCACCGGAGTGGCATGGGCCCGGTATCTGGTAACGACCCGGAACTGCTGGGCGGCGGCTGGGGTGGCGCTGCTGCACCACACCAGTCCGGCCAGCACCAGGAAGACAGGTCGCATACTGGGCCTCACTTGGCGCAATCGAATTGCAGGGCCGGTCTTCCTTGAACTCCCGGAGCATCCGGCGTCTGACACCGGAGATCATCAGGATGCCCTCGCCTGTCGCGATAGTGGCGTCGATCGCCGAGGGGGACAATCGCTCGGCTCCTGAGAATGGAACCAATGCCCGAGGCGAGAGTCGAACTCGCACGCCGTTGCCGGCGGTGGATTTTGAGTCCGAATGGCATCACAAGGCCCAACAAAGAAGACTCCCGAAATGAGGGTCTAAGCGCAAGACCCAACAAGAGTAAGCTCCCTTGTGTGATGGTTTAGACAAGCGTCAACAGAAGTAGCTACAGACACGAATGAGCACAAGTCGGGCACAATTTGGGCACAATTTAGACCGGGCTTCGCTGCGGTCCGTGGCCCGGTGAGACACCCGCAGACAACGGCTCCAACACGACCACGCAGCACTGGAAAACGACGATGGCCAAGAGTAGGGAAAGCCCTTCCCACCCTCGTCCCGCAGCCCCGAGGGGGGCGCTTTACCCCCCGGGTCCGGGTAACCGGGGGCGGGCTCCCAGCGCCCTCAGGGTGCGTCCTTAGGGGCAGTCTGGACGAGCTCGAGGAGATCGCGGACGACCCCCACGGATGAGTTTCCGCCATTGACGGTGGTTCCCAGCCACTTCGGGTACATTATCCAAGGTTGGCGACATTTCCCATCCGAGGTGCCGTTTGGAAAGCCAGTATTGAGGATGTAGCATTTCCCGACAGTCCACTGCCATCACTACGGAACCCGCATGCTACCCTCCAACCTGATCGCCGCTCCCAAATCGCTGGTGTTCGTCGAGTTTGCCTTGGTGCTCGGACTAGTCTGGCATCTCATGAAGCGACCCGTGAGTCACCCGGTTTGGTGGACGGTGGGCGACTGGGATTCAAGCCGCATTTGCGTTGAGTCGTTCAAAGGCGAGCGGGGACCGCTGGCCGAGCTCGGAGTGCCGCCGGTGGGGGTTGTACCAGCCTTCGATGTAACGGAAGATCGCCATCCGGGCCTCGGCGTGGGTCCGGAAACAGCGCCGGTCGATCAGCTCACACTCCAGCGTCGCAAAGAAACTTTCGGCCATCGCATTGTCGTAGGCGCTGCCCACCGCGCCGCGGGACGGCTGGATGCCCAGTTCCTGGCAGCGCTGCCCGAAGGCGAGCGCGGTGTACTGACAGCCCCGGTCGGAGCGACTGAATCACCCCTGCGGGCGCCGCTGCTGTGCGGCCATGTGCAGGGCGTCCAGGACCAGCTCGGTCTTCAGGTGCGTGGCCATCGCCCAGCCCACGATGCGGCGGCTGAAGACGTCCAGCACGATCGCAAGATAGAGGAAGCCGGCCCACGTCGGCACGTAGGTAATATCCGCGACCTACAACCGAGTCTCGGTGCGGTGGCGGTGAAGCTTCCAGGCGCACCAGATCGGCGGCCGGCGTCTGCCACCGCGCCCCGCTGCGTCGTGCGCATGCCCCGGCGGCGGGCCGACCCCCACCAGTCGCTCGCGGCGCATAAGGCGGGCGATGCGCTTCTGCCCGACCCGGACGCCGACGTCGCGCAAGTCGCCAACCAGGCGCGGCGCCCCGTAGGTGCCGTCCGCGCGCGCGTGGAACCGCCGGACGTGCTCCACCAGCACCACCGCATCCTGCTGCGCGCGGGCCGATGGCGGGCGGTGGCGCCAGGCATAGAAGCCACTACAGGAGACCCGGAGGACGCGACACATGGTCGCGACCGGGTAGACGCGGCCTGGTGATCCCTAGCGAACCCGTAGACCCGCTGGGGATCGTGCCGGTCTCCCGTGCGAACCAGGCCGTCGCTTTCGACAAAATCTCGCGCTCGAGCTTCACCTGGCGCAGCTCACGGCGGAGCTGCCGGAGCTCGTCGCGCTCGGGCGTCGTCAGGCCGTCGGTCCGTTCGCGAGCATCCCGGGCCGCCTGCTTCATCCAGGTCCGGGATCGTCCTGGGCTGACGGCTCGAACTCCTTGGCCAGGGACTCCGGGCTCCGCCCGGCCCGTACCGACTCGGTCAACTGGCGGCGAAACTCAGGTGGGTAACTCTTTCGTGATCTCGGCATCGGGACTCCTTTCACCCATAAGGGTGCAGTGTCCACGAAACCGGGTCAACTCCGAGAGGGGGATTTGGCGCGCGGGGGGAGTTCGATCTGCGGCAACGGGGACTGGCGACGCCAAAGAGCTCAGTGCACGCCTCAAGGAAACCTCAGGTGACCACGATAAACGGGATTTTGGGAGAATTGAGGCCGGGCTATTGAAGGCCGGGCTCAAGACAACCAGTGACGAGCCTGGCACAGATTTCTTGACCACGAAAGTACTCGCTTCAATTGACTATGCGATAAAGCGCCACGACTGGTCACGAGGATCAGAGAGTTCCGCATTTTCCAAGTCGCGGTGGCCATGACTACGACTCTTCTCTCTATCCTAGCTGTCGTTTCCAGTGCTGGTGCCACCCTATCCCCGTCATGGCTGCTAATCCTGCGTGGCCTGGGCCTTTCAGCGGCCATTTGTCTTGTGACGATGATCTACCTGTACAACTCGGACCTCGATGCTGATCGCCCACACCGCTATATCTCAGATGTACGTTTCTGGTACTTCCGGTACAATCTTCCGAGCCATGGCGCAGTCGGCGTCCCACTGGCTCCCGACGCAGCTGCCTCCCACGTTGCAGCGGAGCGCGATCGATTCATGGAACGAGTAGCCGACGGGTTTGCCTGGCTCCCCTCATTGAGGGAGGACCTCGAACAGCTCTTTATTCTTCATACTTTGCAGCGGGCCAAGAGTGAATCGCTTGTGCAAATGCGTTGGGTGCTTTCGTATTTCTTGATCGCGGCGGTTCTCCACGGGCTACTACTGCTCTTTTGCCAGTGAACTGTGAATCGGAGTTGCATTTTCTCCACGACACTGTGGCGGCCTGTTCTGGCCGCTCAGTTGGGCGCGACGCGATGTGGCAGATCGCACCGGTCATGGCGTCCATCGCTTTCACTTCCACTGGCGTTGAGGATCTTGAGGGGTTCGCTTCCGCCGTCGCGCGAGCATTTCCAGAACTTGGCCTCCACGGCCAACGTAGGGCGCACAAGGCTTTCGTGGACGAGGCCGGGTCACTGACCAAGCCGAGTTATGTGGGCCGGCTGCGCAAGGGCGACGTTTGGGGGATGGCTCAAGGGCAGCGATCACTCCTTCTGGACGCATTTATCCGAGAGCCGCTTTCCGGTGGGCTTGTTTTTACGGTCTTTCACCCAAGGGACTTGGTCGATCGGAAGAGACCCGGTTATGTACCATGCCTGGTGGCTGGTTCCTTGGTGGTTCACGACCATGCACTGCACCTCAATGCCTTCTTTCGCTCTCAAAGTATCGTCGAATTTGGCGTCCATGACCTGCTGTTCCTGAGGAAGTTCCAAGTTGAGTTCCTGGAGAACTCCCTCGCAGTTGATGGTCATGAATTCCCGAAACGGCAGCGCGGGGCGATAGTCCACCCAGGTCCCATGAATCTCCACTTTGGCCGAGTGATCATCCAGAGCCGCTTGGCGAGGAACCGGAAGGGATTCCTTCGACGGGAAAGCTTGCTACACGACTGGACAAGCCTCCTGCTGGAGAGGATTGATGAGCGGGAGGCTGCCTTACCAAGTAGTCGGAGGGATCCCTCTGTGGCATTGGGGTAGCCAGGGGAAACCCCTCGCGGCCCCCTCCCTTACGGGAGGGAGCCAACAAGGCCCCACCAGCGTACCCCTGGTAAGGGCTTTGCCTTGGATCAGTGGGCGATGCGGGGCTCGAACCCCCGACCTCGCGCATGTGAGGCCCTTGGTGCACCGCCCACCAGCGCGCATGAGCGTTCACCAGCAACGACTTAGGGGTTTTTCACATCCATCAGCGTTCGCTGGCGCTGGTTGCTCTGACACAATCCATGACACAGTGGAGCAGGCGAGAAAAGCGCTCATCACCAGGGAAACCCGAGTTCCTCAAGTCGCTGGATGCGCTCGCTCGCGAGTTCGCCCTTCCGGAATGCCTGTCGTTGCCTGCGCACCCACCCCCCTAGCCCAAGGCCACTCTCCCGGAGCGTGCGGGGGACTCGCAGGTGGCCTTCTCGCTGCTTGAACGCTTCGAGTGCAGCGAAACCCTGTTCCCAGGCCTCAGCGAGCACATCCCAGACAAAGCCAAGTTCCTCAAGTCGCTGGATACGCTCGCTCGCGAGCTCGCCCTTCCGGAATTCGTTCCGTTGGGTGCCCACCCAAGCCCCGAGCATGATGCCACTCTCTTGGTGTTTCGCGGGCACCCGAATGTGGCCCTCTCGCAGCTTGAACGCTTCGAGTGCGGCGAAGCCCTGTTCCCAGTCCTCAGCGAACGGGTCCCAGACAAAACCGAGGGCCTCCAACCGTTGGATGCGCTCCTTGCCAAGTTCATCTCTTCGGCGGTCCGTTCGTTGCTTGCCCACCCACCCCCCTAGCCCAAAGCCGTCCTCCTGGTGGCGTTGGGGCACCCGAATGTGGCCTTCTCGCAGCTTGAAGGCTTCGAGTGCCGCGAAACCCTGTTCCCACGCCACACCGCGGGTATCCCATACAAAGCCGAATCTCTCAAGTCGCTGGATACGCTCGCCGGCGAGTTCGCCCTTCCGGAATGCCTGTCGTTGCCTAGCCACCCACCCCCCTAGCCCAAAGCCGTCCTCCTGGTGGCGTTGGGGCACCCGAATGTGGCCCTTCTTGCTGCTTAAACGCTTGGAGTGCGGCGAAGCCCTGTTCCCAGTCCTCAGCGAACGGGTCCCAGACAAAACTGAGTTTCTCAAGCCGCTGGATACGCTCGCTCGCGAGTTCGCCCTTCCGGAATGCGTTCCGTTGGGTGCCCACCCAAGCCCCTAGCCCAAAGCCGTCCTCCTGGTGGCTATTGGGAACCCGAATGTGGCCTTCTCGCTGCACGAACGCCTGGAGTGCGGCGAAGCCCTGTTCCCAGCCCTCAGCGAACGGGTCCCAGACAAAACCGAGGGCCTCCAGCCGTTGGATGCGCTCCTTGCCAAGTTCATCTCTTCGGCGGCCCGTTCGTTGCCTGCCCACCCAAGCCCTTAGCCCAAAGCCGTCCTCCTCGTGGCTATTGGGCACCCGAATGTGGCCCTTCTTGCAGCTCGAACGCTTCGAGTGCGGCGAAGCCCTGCTCCCACGCCACACCGCGGGTATCCCATACAAAGCCGAACCTCTCAAGTCGCTGGATACGCTCGCTCGCGAGTTCGCCCTTCCGGAATGCTCGTCGTTGCCTGGCCACCCACCCCCCTAGCCCAAAGCCGTCCTCCTCGTGGCTATTGGGACTGCTGACCGTGGCCCTCTCGCAGCTTGAACGCTTCGAGTGCGGCGAAGCCCTGTTCCCAGTCCTCAGCGAACGGGTCCCAGAGGACACCAGGGCCTCCAACCGTTGGATTCGCGCTCCTTGCCAAGTTCATCTCTTCGGTGGTCCGAGTCCGTTGCTTGCCACCTACCCCCCAGCCCAAAGCCGTCTTCCTGGTGGCCATTGGGCACCCGAATGTGGCCTTCTCGCTGCACGAACGCTTCGAGTGCGGCGAAGCCCTGTTCCCAGTCCTCAGCGAACGGGTCCCAGACAAAACCGAGGGCCTCCAGCCGTTGGATGCGCTCCTTGCCAAGTTCATCTCTTCGGCGGCCTGTTCGTGTTGCCCGCCCACCTACTCCCTAGTCCGAAGCCGTCCTCCTGGTGGCGTTGGGGCACCCGAATGTGGCCTTCTTGCTGCTTGAACGCTTCGAGTGCGGCGAAGCCCTGTTCCCAGTCCTCAGCGAGCACATCCCTATACAAAGCCAAGTTCCTCAAGTCGCTGGATACGCTCGCTCGCGAGTTCGCCCTTCCGGAAGACGATCCGTTGGGTGCGCACCCAACCCCCGAGCATGATGCCACTCTCTTGGTGTTTCGCGGGCACCCCAATGTGGCCTTCTCGCTGCACGAACGCCTGGAGT
>CAVPRU010000013.1:0-4813 GCA_963707875.1 uncultured Gemmatimonadales bacterium | reverse complement strand
AACGCCCCGACCTCCGGGCACGCGTCCGCACAGGTGCCACACCCGACGCAGAGGTCGGCCCGCACCACCGCGTGCAACTGACCGCCATCGCCGTCCGAACCGGTGACGGCGGGAGCCGCCACCACCTCATACAGCTGTTGGGGCACCCCGCACTTCGGGCAGAGCCGGGCGTCGGCGGGCACCGGAGTGCGACACCTGGGACAGGGCTGCGAGGGGTGAGCCGCCGAGGTGCCCTGCCCGCCCGTCGCCCGCAGGTGGTGAGCGATGAACAGGCCCGTAAGGGCCAGAAACCCGAGCGACGTGAAGAGCATGCCCATGGCGGGTTACCAGAACCAGGAGGCGCCGAGCGCGACCACGACCACCACATGGACCAGGACCGCCACCAGCGCGGTGATGGCCACCGGCCGGTGCGCCACGTGCCAGAACCGGAAGACCCGCTGGGTCGCGGCGAGCATCCTGGCCTGCTGGCCCAGGGCGGCCTCGCGCCGAGCCAGCCGGGCGACCCGCTTGAGCGTCTGGCTATCGAGCTGCCGCACTTCCCGGCTGAACCGGCGCACCGCGCGCCAACGGGCAAAATCGTCCCGAATCAGCCCCCCGAAGGTCGCCAGCAGGCCGGCGGTCCCATCGGCGCTCGGGGCCGTTTCCAGTCGGGCTTCGATCACATCCGGGGTCAACCGAGTGGCGGCGGAAATCTCGGTGAGCAGGGCTCGGCGCTCGGCGCCGACCTCGCTCATATCGAGCTCCACGCCGGTCCGGCTCCGGGGAATCCGGGAGTAGATGTAGCGACCCACGACTCCACTGGCACAGACGATCAGGATCGCGAGGTACCCCAGCCCGATCAGCCCCTCAAATCGCCAGCCGGCGTGGAGCCCCACCAGCAACGGCATCAACAGCGCCGCGGCCACGTGGACGTCGAGCCACTTGCCGACCGCGCCGGTAAAGGCCAGCCAGCGATACCGCTTGCGCAGGGGGTAGAGCCACAGAAAGAGGAAGATCAGGAGCGCCACAATCCCGACGCCCTGGCCCAGATAGCCCGACGGCTTGAGCCAGGCGTGCCAGGCGCTTCGCACCCGGACCCCGGCCGGCGCCGTGTAGTACGGCAGTCCGACAGCGGTGATCCCCAGCAGAAGCAGCGCCACCCCGCCTGGCACCAGTCGGAGGAAGCGCGCCCCGGACCTCTGACGCTCGGCCTCGGCCTTGGCAGGCCGAGCCATCGGAGATGTGAGAGATGCGCCGGGCGCGGACGCCCGGATCGAGGCCCCCATGAGCAACCACTTAGTGGAGTGACGAGATACCCGGGGGAAGTCCTGGCCTAGCGGCAGGGCAACCAGAGAAACCGGGAAGGCCCAAACTCGGAGTCGGAAACTGCAAGAGCCGATCCAGTGCCCGGAAACACTCCAAGCACCATCAACCTTCCGTCACTAAGTCGTTTCGCCACATTGGAATAGCGAGGCGCCCGGCCGGGACCCAGGGAGCCGAGTGGCCCGGTCGGGATCGGTACAACGCAAGGGTGCTGGCTGGAAAACCACGGACGGGCGGGAGAACCCCGGGAGGGCTGGAACAGTGGACCGTACTCCGGCTGGTAGTCCAGACCCTTGGCGGCAAAGAAGCGGGGGGGTCGGGCGAGTCGACCCCGATGTTCACTGGGGCGGTTTGATGGCCTCGGTGGGCAGCCGCTCGACGATGCCGAGCAGGTCTGCCTCGGTGATGATCCCGACCAACCGGTCACCGTCCAGCACCGGCAGGCACCCGATCTTGTGGTGTCGCATCAGGTGAGCTGCCCGCTGTGCCGGCTCACCCGGACTGATGGTCGCGGCCGGCTTGCGCATCAGCAGCCGCACCTCGCTGGCCGCCAGATGCTGAGCCCGTTCCGGCTGGGAGATCCTGACCGCCAGGGTGGACACCGCGGCCCCCAGGATATCGCGGTGACTGAGAATCCCGACCAGCCGGCCACCGGCGTCCACCACCGGGACGTGCCGGATGTGAGACCATTTCATGATCTCTTCGACCGCCCGGAGGTTCTTGTCCTCCCGAATGGTGAAGACCGGGCTGGACATCAGATCGCGAACCATCATGGAAGAACCTCCAATGTCATTGCTCCTGGAAGACCCAGGCCTGAGCCGTGGGGCCGCCTCGCTGCCCGTAGCCACCGGTGATGAGGACTCGACCGTCCGGCAACCGGGCGGTGGCGGAGAACTGGCCTCGGAGTTCTGCCGTCGTCCGCATCAGGTGGAACCGACCGGTGTCCGGCTGGTACACCTCCGGCTGGGCAGCCCCTCCCGCAATCAGGATCCGGCCGTCGGGGAGGGTGATCGCCGTGCCGGCGTGCTTGTACCGGGGCAGCTGCATGGGCTGGTGCAGGGTGAAGCGACCGGTGGCCGGGTCAAAGATCTCCGTGCTGGAATACACCCCGCGCGAATCCCGCTCGTCCGCGCCACCGAGCACGAGGACCCGTCCATCGCCAAGTGCGACGGCCTCGTGTTTGTGTCGCCGGATCGTCATCGAATCGCTGGGCCCGAAGGCGCCCAGTCGGGGATCATGGATCTCCGCGGTTCTTCGCACCTGCATCTGTGCCTGTCGACCGGCATGCCCACCCGTCACCAGCACCCGGCCATCCCGGAGCCGGGTCGCGACATGCCCCTCGCGGGCCGCCGTCATCGGGCCGGTCACCGAAAAGGTGCCGGACCGGGGGTCGTAGCGCTCCGCGGAGAGGAGGAACGACCATCCCGTCCCCACCCCGCCGGCGATGAGGACGGTGCCGTCATTCAACAAGGTGGCCGTGTGGTCGGCCCTGGCGTTTCGGAGCCGGCCGACCGGTCGCACGGTCCCGTCGCGGGGGTCAAAGACCTCGGCCTGATCCAGGTATCCGCCATTGGAGTCGAACCCTCCGACGATGAGCACGGTCCCATTCGCCAGCAGGGTGGCCGAATGACTGTGACGCACGGTGAAGCGGGCCCGAACGGAGACGAACCGTTCGGTGGCCGGCTGGTAGACCACCGTGCCGGCGATCCGACCTTCGGTTTCGCCAAAGCCCCCGACCACCAGGACCCGCCCGTCGGGCAGGGTGGTCATGGTGTGCGCCGCTCTCGCCGTCTCCATCGACGCCACCGCGCGCAGCTCTCCGCCGGACATCGTGGGGCCCGCGCCCAATACCGCCAGGGTCAACACCCCAAGAGCGATGGTCACTTTGATCACGGTACGACCTCCGGTCAGCGACCCCAGGGGGGCGGCGGAGAAGCGACCGGTCGGGTCAGGTCGAACTCGACTCGGAATCGCCGGTCGGTCCCGTCGCGCCGAAGGGCATAGGCGAAGAGTTTCCCGGGCTGGAGTTCGATGGTCCACAGGTTGGTGGCGGCGGCAGGCACCAGGGCCGCGGTCAGGGAGTCGGCATGGAACTCCTGCACGGAGGCGGTGCCCAGGGCCTGGGTATCACCCCCATACTGGGTGATGGCGTCCACCTTCCCGTCCGCATGGCGGTGGTCGTGCTTGAGCCGAAGTCCGGTCTCGGTGGTGGTGATGACCCAGGTGCGCGATCGGTCCTCGCCGACATGGAACGGAATCCGGATCTCCCCCAGCAGGCATTCGCGCACATGCATGATCAGCGCCTTGCCCGCAAACGAAGTGTCCGGTGGCTGGCTCTCGACCACCCGACCCTCGAACGCCTGGTCGCAGAGCGTGGTGAGTGACTCCCAGAAGACGATCTGGGGATCCGGTCCGGCGGGAAGATCGGCGCCCGCTGCCGTGCTCCCCCTATCGGGGGCGCCGGCACAACCGACGGGGAGCGACCAGGAGGAGGCCGAAGTGGGGGCGGTACCCCAATGCTGGGACTCCGCGCAATCGGGCTCGTTTCACTCCTTGAACGGCGACTTGACCTGTCGGGTTGATGTCGACCGGCCCCGTCGAGCAACGCCTGCAACTCCTCCTGACTCAGCTCGTACGGGTCCTTCTCGTATCCCGGCGAAGTCACATCGCGGGCCCGCTGAGGGTTGTCCCCCACCGGGCTCAACTCCCAGACCGACCGGGTCCGGGGTCGGATCTCCCACCCGTTCCCGTCGCGGTCCACGAACTTCCGGTGTGCCATCGGGTCCCCCTCCCGGTCAGCCGCCACTGCTCCCCCGAGAAGCTACCTCGCCCCGTGCCAAAGAGCCACGCGGAAGAGCAACCCGAAGGTCGCCCTGCCGCGCGGGACCGGCGCGGGTTGCGGTAGCCATCAGTTGCCGCCGTCCCCCACCGGCGAATCACCACCCCATTCACCCCGGCCGCCTGGGTCGCAATCTGGAGACAGGACGTCGAGGGCAAACTGCCGAGAGTCTCGGCTCAATAGCTTCTGGAAGCCGCCATCCACCCGGATATGAACTCGCCTTGAGGCAGGTGATGGTCGGATTCTCGGCGAGCGACCGAGCGCCGGGTCCCCGGTCAAGGCCGGCGCCGATCTTCGATAGCGCCAGATCGCCACCCAGGCGATCGTCGTTGGCCGGTTGGGCCAGGTCCCCGGCTCGACCCGCGGATCGCCACGCTGCTGATCTGGTCGGACCGAACACCGCCTCATCGTCAGCTCGTCGCCCTTGCGCGCCTTCGGCACCCATCAGCAGGGCTCCAGGCGGTCCGGTGACGATCGCGCCGCTAACCGTTCCAGGAGGATGCCAGACGATGCCGCCACCGCCTGGTTCCGAACCTCTCACCCCGATCGTGACGACGATGCAGTCGCCGGTACCCCGTGCAGAGGCCCGGGCGCCGCTCGAAGACCGTCCCAGCGTCGGCATCGCCAGCCGCATTGGATTCGGCCGCCATCTGGGACAACGCGATCTCCGTC
>CAVPRU010000012.1:0-25794 GCA_963707875.1 uncultured Gemmatimonadales bacterium | reverse complement strand
GGTGCCGTGATCGATCTTCCACCGTTTGTCCCCGGGCCGCTCGTGCTCGAGGGGAGCCGCGTCCGGCTGGAACCGCTCACCGAGGCACACGCGGCAGGGCTCATGGCGATCGGGGTGCCCGAATCCACCTGGCAGTTCACCAGCCGGCCGCCGTTCCTCGACCTGCAGACCGCGCAGTGGTGGATCGAGGACGCCCAGCTGGATGCGGTGCCGTTCGCGGTGATCGACCGGGCCAGCGGTGCGGTGGCGGGGTCGACCCGGTACTTCGACATCCGGCCGGCCGATCGGGGGCTGGAGATCGGGTACACCTGGTACGGCGAGGCGTATCAGCGTACCGCCATCAACACCGAGTGCAAGTTCCTGCTGCTGCACCACGCCTTCGAGGGGTTGGGAGCGCTGCGGGTGCAGCTCTGGACCGATGCGCGCAACCTCCGAAGCCAGGCGGCGATTGCCAGGATCGGCGGGGTCCGGGAGGGAGTGCTCCGCTCCCACATGGTGATGCCGGACGGTTACCTCCGCGATACCGTCGTCTTCAGCATCATCCGGTCCGAGTGGCCGGAGGTCGAGCGGCGGCTGCTCGAGAGACTGGCACAGTGAACCGATGACCTCTCCCAGGCCTCCCGCGGCGCCCCGGACTCTCCACTCGACCACTCTGCACGGCGAACCGTTCGACGATCCCTATGCCTGGCTCAAGGGCCGGGAGGATCCGGCGGTCCGGGAGTATCTGGAGGCCGAGAACCGCTACGCCGATGCGGTGCTGGAGCCGACCAAGCCGCTCCAGCAGCGGCTGTATGACGAGCTGCTGGGCAGGATCAAGCAGACCGACCTGTCGGTGCCGTATCAGGACGGCGACTGGTGGTACCTGAGCCGGACCGAGGAGGGGAAGCAGTATCCGATCCATTGCCGGCGCCAGGGTGGGGAAGAGGGGCCGGAGGAGGTGCTGCTCGACCTGAACCGGATGGCCGAGGGCAAGTCGTTCATGGCCCTGGGAGCCTTTGCCGTTTCCGGGGATGGCCGCTACCTGGCCTTCTCGACCGACCACACCGGCTACCGCGACTACCTGCTGCAGCTCAGGGATCTGGTCACCGGGGAGCTGCTCCCGCTCCGGGTGCCGAAGGCGAGTTCGGTGGCCTGGGCGGCCGATGACCAGACTCTGTTCTACGTGGTCGACGATGAGGCCAAGCGGCCCTGGCAGCTCTATCGCCACCGGATCGGCACCGACCGGCATCAGCTGCTTCGGGAGGAGCGGGACGAGGCCTTCCGGCTGATCGTCGGACTGACCCGGAGCCGAGCCTTTCTGGTGATCTCGTCCGACAGCCACACCACCACCGAAATGCACCTGCTGGCCAGTGATCAGCCGCTGGGGACCTGGCGACTGGTGGCGCCACGGGTGCAGGACCGGGAGTACGCTCTGGACCACCAGGGGGACCGGTTCGTCATCCGGGTCAACGATCGGGGGCGGAACTTCCGGCTGGTGGCGGCGCCGGTGGGCGATCCGGGTCCGGAGCAGTGGACCGAGATCGTCCCGTACCGGCCGGACGTGATGCTGGAGGACGTCGATTGTTTCGAGGGTCACATCGTGGTGAGCGAGCGGTCCGCCGGGCTTCCCAGGCTCCGGATGCTCCACGCCGATGGCCGCGAGGAGGTCATCCCGTTCCCTGAAGCCATCTGCGAAGCGTATCTGGGCGCCAACCGGATGTACCGGAGTCGGAAGGTCCGATTCCACTTCCAGTCGCTGGTGACGCCGCCCTCGGTTTTCGACTACGACCTCGACTCGGGGACCGCGGCCCTGCGAAAGCAGCTCGAGGTGCTTGGCGGCTACGACCCCACCCGGTACCGGAGTGAGCGCCTGGAGGCCGTGGCCCCGGATGGGACCCGGGTACCGGTCTCGCTGGTCTATCGGGCGGACCGGACTCGGCAGCCGGGGCCGCTGCTGCTCGAGGCGTACGGCTCGTACGGGATGCCCTATCCCATCGGCTTCTCGTCAAACCGGGTGAGCCTGCTGGATCGCGGACTGGTGTGCGCCATTGCCCACATCCGGGGCGGCGGGGAACTGGGGAAGCCGTGGCACGACGCCGGGCGCATGGCTCACAAGATGAACACCTTCACCGATTTCATCGCCGCGGCCGAGCACCTGGTGGCCACCGGGTGGACCAGACCCGGGGATCTGGCGATCGAAGGGGGCAGCGCCGGAGGGCTGCTGATGGGTGCGGTCACGAACCTGCGCCCGGATCTGTTCGGGGTGGTCATCAGCCATGTGCCGTTCGTGGACGTGATCGGCACCATGTCGGATGCGTCGCTGCCGCTCACGGTGGGTGAGTACGAGGAGTGGGGCAACCCCGCGGTCGAGGAGCACTACCGCTGGATCCGGCGATACGACCCGTACCGGAACCTGCAACCCGGCCGCTATCCCCCGATGCTGGTCCGCACCGCGTTCAACGACAGCCAGGTGATGTACTGGGAGCCGGCCAAGTACGTCGCGAAGCTGCGGACTCTCAAGACCGATGACCACCCGCTGCTGCTGGTGACCAACATGGGGGCGGGGCACGGCGGCGCGTCGGGGCGGTATGACCGGCTCCGGGAGATTGCCCTCGACTACGCCTTCCTGCTGACCACCCTGGGCGTCGAGCCGGTCTAGCCCGGGCGCTCCAGCTTCTTCCGCCAGTAGCGCGCCAGTCCCACCCAGTTCCCCGTCAGGATCTCCCGCCGCAGGTAGCCGGCCGCCACTTCCGGCAGCTGGGCGATCAGTCGTGGGTACTCCTCCTCGGCGAACCGCTCGGCGCGGTCCTCGTCCGAGCCGGGCCGGTCGAGTGACAGTCTGGTCTTCTCACTCCAGTCGACCAGTCGGGCCTCGTGCTCGGTGATGAACGCCTCGGGGGCCTCGACCACACCGAAGTGGGTGACGAAGAGACGCTCGGGGCGCCAATCGTGGATCCTGGCCCCGCTGGTCCGCATCTCCTCCACGTCGATATCGGGTGGTGGGGTGACCGGGATCGGAACGGTGCTGCCGGGGTGCTGTTCCCCCACCACGTCGCCGGTGTAGGCAATCCCGGTCCGTTCGTCGAAGAAGCTGAGGTGATGCGAGGCGTGACCCGGGGTGTAGGCGGTGCGGATCGAGCGATCGCCGAACTGGAGCCGCTCCCCACCCGCCAGGATCCGGAGCGACGACTCGGGCACCGGGCGGACCTCGCCCCAGAGCCGCTCCATCCGGTCGCCATAGAGCATCGTGGCGCTCCGGACCAGCCGAGCCGGGTCGATCAGGTGCGCCATCCCGCGCTCGTGGACGTAGACCGCAAGCCCGGGGATCTCCGCCGCCAGCACCCCGGCGGCACCGGAGTGATCGAGATGGATGTGGGACACCAGAATCGCCCGGACGTCCTGGAAGGTGGCGCCCAGGCGGACCAGACCGGCCTCGAGCGCTTCCAGGGTCGTGGTGGGACCGCAGTCCACCACCACCAGGCCGGCCGGAGTGTCAAGCACCGAGGTGGCGATCTGTCCGGGATGCCCGAGATACTCGAGATCGATCAGGGTGGTGCCGTCGGCGATGGTAGTCACCGGTCCAAGATAACGGCTTGTCGGGGGCGGCCCGAGCCATCACCTTTCGGCGCAATGACACGGAATGTGCTGGCGGGGCTCGGATTGCTGGTGGCGGCGGCCGGTCCGCTTCAGGCCCAGAATGGATCGGCCCAGTGGCAGCGGCTCTCCATGGGTGGCGTGGGCCGGGCCGCGACCCAGGTGGATTCGGTCTTCATCGACCGGACCAGCGTCTCCACCGCGGTGACCGGCGGGGACTGGGTGAGCTACCTCGCCGCACGGCTGGGGGCCCTCCCGATTCCCGACTCGATGGGCATCCGGGTGGCGGTGGACAGCCAGCGGATCCGGATCCGGGGTCGGATCCGCGATCTGCCGGAGGAGACCCGGGCGCTGTTCGGGCCAATCCAGTTCATGGTGGACGAGAACGCCCTGCTGGAGGCGGCCGTCGTCATGGCGCCGACTCGGCCCGGGGTGGTGCGGTTCGTCCTGACCACGATCAGCGTCAACGGGTTCCTCATCCCCGAGGCGCTGCTCAGCCGTTTCCTCGCGAACGTGGGCCGCCAGTATCCGGCGCTGACCGAGACCGGCCGGGAGCTGCTGGTGGCGACCCCGGTCGATGGCCGGGTAAACCTGGTACCGGACGGGGTCCGGGTCTGGCTCGACAGCACACCCCCCACGCCACCACGCTAAGGCGCTAGCCGATCGGCTTCAGGAACGACGCCCACCTGGGGTCGGCCTGAAACGTTCTCGTCAGGACCGGGTCGCGATGCATCCACCGGGGCCGAATACCGCTCTCCTGGAACCGGGCAAGCGCGGCATCCCGATCGCCGAGCGCGGCGGCAATCAATCCCCGCCAGATGGCCCGGTTGACCGGATTGAAGGCGATCTCGCCCGATTCGATCCTGCGGTTCACGTCGGCGGCCCGGGTCTTGTCGCCGGTCAAGGCGGCCAGATACCCGCCCCACGCTTTCCACACGGGGTTGGCGGGGAATTCCACCGCCAGCGCATCGTAGATCGGTGCGGCATCGCGATACCGGCCCAGCGAGAGGAGCACATAGGCTCGCCCGGACCGGCTGTCTGGCGTCATGGCGGCGGTGCTGTCGCGCGTCAGGTACCACTGGAGGGCGTTCTCCAACCAACGCCGGGATGCCATCGGGTTGCCGTGGGCGGCCAGTTCCTGGGCCACAGTGGTCATCAGGTCGCCCGGTGAAGCTCCCCCAGCGGGGGCCATATCCCGGGCGGTCGTGAGCAGGGCTTCAGCTTCGGCCGTCCTGCCAAGCGCCGCCAGCGCCTCGCCCTCCAGCTGCAGGATCACCATGTTTCCGGGGAAGGCGGCCTTTCCTCGCTGTGTCATCCCCAGCTCACCCTCGAACTCGCCCACCTGATGAGCCGCCGCCGCGTACACGGTGTAATACGAAAGCCATCCGAGCATCGGTTCCCTGTCGGGATCGAGGGTCCGCAGCGACGCGAGCGCCTCCTGCGCCATGCCGCGGGGGCCCGCTGTCTGGGCCACGTTGTACGAGGCCTTGGTGCCGGGGCCGAGAGCGGCGGCCTGGCGATGCGCCTCCAGCGCTTTGTCCAGGTCACCCGCGCGCCCAGCCATCGCGCCCGCGAGCCGGTAGCGGTAGTAGGCGCTCAACTGGTCCTTGTGGGGGAGGACCATGGCGTAGAAGGAGTCCGCCACGACCCCCTGGCCGGCATTAGCGGCCGCGAGCCCCGCCATGAACAGTGACAGGTACGAAGTCGGGTCACTCTGGTAGGCGAGGCGGAAGTGGTTGATCGCCTCGACGTTCCGGGCCGCGAGGTAGGCTTCGACCCCCTGGGCATGGTGCATCAGCGCCTTGGGGCTGGACTCGGGCAGGTCCTGCGCCCCGCTGACGGCTGGCAGGAACAGCAGGGTGATGGCGATGGCGGCGATCGAGGGAATGCGCTTCATGGCCTCCTCCTCGGGAGAAACGCGGCGTGGAAGCGAGGCGGTCACAAAGCGTGACCGTCGCGGCCCCTTTGGGGTATTGGGGAAGTGCCATCTCGCGGATACGGCCCCCCGATTGAAGCAATCGTGAAAAATGTCTGAAGGGAATTTTAGAATTGAGGGGGTAGGGATGGGCCCTGGCTACCCGACCTGCCACCGCTTCAGACGCGGCATCACGTTGGTCAGCAGGGTACGGGCCTGGGATGCGGGCATGATGCCCTGCTGGTCCATGATCCCCACGCACCGGTCCAGCATCGCCTGCATCGAGATTCCGGGCTCGGTGAACGCTCCGTCGGCAAAGCAGTGCCGGCAGAAGTCATTGACCCGGTACCCGGCCGGGTCGGTGCCGAAGTCCTCCGGCTTGTCGAGCGGCATGGCGCAGCTCTGACAGAACGGTCCCCTGGGCTCCTGGGGCGGCATCTGGTCCTCCTTGCTGGGTCGTGGAACGAGTTGAGAAGGCCCACCCTTCAGGAGGGTGTCGCCCGGCGGAGTAAGGGAGGATGAGATCAGGGTGAGGCGGGTGAGAACCACGCCTCTTGACGCTGGCTTGATTTGACCTTGTGAGCTTGGGGCAACCTCAATGAGGAGAGCCCCATGCGAAACCTCATGCTTGTCTTCGGCCTCTGCCTCTGCCTCTTCGCCGCCCCGGCCCAGAGCCAGGTAGCCCCGGAACACGTTGGCCAGCGGGTGTGGGTCCGTTCACCCGATGGCTTCGGTCGCCTCGATGCCGGTGTCAAAGGGACGCTGGAGGGGATCACCGGCGATTCGCTCCAGGTCCGCCTTGAGGGTGGGGGCCCCGCCGTCTCGGTCGGGCTGAGTGCCCAGACTCAGGTCAACGTCTTCACGGGTCGGCGGTCGTCCGCAGGCCGTGGCGCCGCCATTGGGGGCGGCCTCGGCGCGCTGGCGGGGGTGGTCATTGGATTGGCCGCTGGCGAAGACTGTTCCTCGAGCGATTGGATCTGCTTCGATCGCAGCGAGCTTGCGGCCGCCGGAGCGGTAGCCTTTGGGGGGACGGGCCTTGTGATCGGGCTCATTGCCGGCGCCCTGAGCCATCATGACACCTGGGCCCCGGCCGGGTTGTCGCAGACGGTTCGTCCCATCATCACCACAAACCCGCACGGAATCGGTCTCGGATTCTCGATCTCGTTCTGAGCGAGGTCCGGCCTGGGGCGGACCGCCGAGGAACCGCCCTACAGCGGTACCCGCTACCGTGTGATGGTCGCCGGGACGGTGGCGTGCAGTTGGGGCCAGTTCAGGACCACGAACAGTCCCGACCGATCACTGGTGGAGCGGATCATCAGGAACTCCCGGTCCCCTGGGAAGACGTCCCAATTCTGGTGCAGGGACCGCCCATCGCGGCGGAACCGATCGAGGAAGAGGGAGTCGCGGGCCAGCACCTGGACCGGGCTGCCGCCGATGGTGGCGCGCATGATCCGGCCGGGACCGCGATAGAACAGGGTGTTCCCCGACTTGGACCAGACTGGTTCTTCGCCTCCATTCACCGAGACCTGCACCCGCGGCCCGGGCCCCGGCAGAGGCTGAACGTACACCTCCATGGTTCCCGACTCATCCGAGACATATCCCAGCAGGCGCCCGTCGGCGGAAATGGTCGGCGATGCCTCGAACGCCGGGGTCGCGACCAGGGGACGGAGGGCGGCCAACGAATCAGCCGGCGCGAGGTACAGATTGTCATTGCCGAGCGTGGCTCGGTACACCACGGGACCGCCCCCTGGGTTCAGAGCCACTTCGAAGATGGCCCGGGTACTGTCCACCGCGAGAACCTGATCGGGTGCGCTCCGGTCCCAGGCCCGTGACACGACTTCCGACAACCCACCGGACGGACGGATGAACACCACCCGGGAGCCATCGGGTGTCCACTGGGAACGGAAGCCGTCGTCGCCGCCGGACCCCAAACGTTCCCGCGTCCCAGTCGTAAGGTCAATCAGCCAGAGAAGGCGGCCGGGCGTCACCCCCGATCCGACGGTCACTCGGCGCCCATCCGGAGCAATCTTCGGAGAGGAGTAGTCTCCGCCGGGGACGTCGATCTTCCGCTCGACACCGTCTGCCGTCACCACGGTCAATTCCGCTTCCACCGAGCGCACGGTGGATTCCTGGTACACCAGGGTTCCGTTGTCTGCGGCCGAAAAGCTGGTGGCGCCGCCACTCCCCTGCCAGACCGATTCGACCAGCAGGGTCGGAGCCCCGGTGACGGTGCGTGACTTCAGTGAGAATGGCGTCGAGAACACCAGCCCACCGGCCCGCCCGAAGACGATGTGTCCGGTGGCCACGTACTTGGGGTCGGTTCCTGGGAGGTCCAGGTCCCTGATGGAGCCATCCTTGAGGGAGATGACCCCCAGCCGGAGGGAGTCCGGCACGCTGCCTGTGCGAGCCCGGTCCATGGCCACCAGGGCGTACTTGCCGCCGGGAAGGACATGGGGCCACTTGAGGGCATACACCCCGGTGGCGGTGTCGGGGGTCGCGAGCAGCCGGGCATTGCGGCCTTCGGCGGTACCGATCCAGAGGTCGTTCCCCCGCACGTGCACCACCACGCCACCGTCACCCCAGCTCGGCTGTTCTCCCGTTTGCTCAACCAACTGTGCCGCCCCTCCGGCCACCGCAACCCGCTTGATTCCGGTCGTGGTGGCGTAAATCAGCGATTCCCCGTCAGGGGAGAATCGGGGAGAGTAGCCGGAAGAGACTGGGGCTCCCTCCGAGCCGCGGACCAACTGGGCCATCGGCTGGTCGATCCGTCGGGCGTACAGGCCAAACGCCCCTCCCTTCTCCTGGGCGAGGATGGCAATCCAGGAGCCGTCCCTGGAGATGGCCACCTTGGTCCCCCCGCTGCCGGCAACAGTCACGCTATCGGGCAGGCCGAGTGCAAAGACCGCGACCCGAGGAACCGGGGTGGGCCGGAGCGCCAGGACCAGAGTCGTCGCCAGGAGAGCCACCGCCAAAGCCGCGACGCCCATGAAGAGTCGGCGACTGACGCCGGACGCATGTCGGGCGCCGCCCTCGGCAAACCCCGCCATGGTGCCGGCGACGGTGAACGACGGATTGATCAGCGCGTCGGCAAAGGCCCTGGCGCTGTCGAACCGATCGGCGGGGAGCTTTTGGAGCGACTTGGCCACCGCCATCGCCACGTTCGGCGGCACGGCCTTCCGGACCTTGGTGACCGGAGCGGCCTCTTCGGTCACGATCTTCATGATGATCTGCTGGGCGGAGGCCCCCGTGTGGGGCGGCTGGCCGGCCAGCATTTCGTACAACACGCTTCCCAGCGAGTACACGTCGGCCCGCGCGGTGATCTCCTTCTCACCGGTGGCCTGTTCGGGGCTCATGTAATACGGAGTGCCAAGGCTCAGGCCCGTCTCGGTCATCCGCCCGCCGGCCGCGGCACTCACCGCCAGGGCGATCCCGAAGTCGGCCACCATCGGCCGGCCGTTGGCCAGCAGGATGTTCTCGGGCTTGATGTCCCGATGGATCACCCCATGCCGATGAGCGTAGTCGAGCGCGTCGGCCACCTCGGTGGTGATCTTGACGGCCTCGTCAATACCGAGCTGGGTCTCCCGGTCGAGCTTGCCACGCAGCGTCTCGCCGTCGATGAATGGCATCACGTAGAACAGGAACCCGTCGGCGGTGCCGGAGTCGAACAGCGGCAGGATGTGCGGGTGCTGGAGTGCCGCGGTGGTGGTGATCTCCTGGACGAACCGCTCGGCGCCGAGAACGGCCGCGAGTTCGGGCTTCAGGACCTTGAGCGCCACATGGCGCTTGTGCTTGAGGTCCTCGGCCAGATAGACGGTGGCCATCCCGCCCTGGCCCAATTCACGCTCGATCCGGTAGCGGTCGGCCAGGGCAGTGGCGAGGCGCTCCGCGGTGGTCATGCGGTCACCGCGGAGCCACGGTCTTGGCCCTCAGTTCGCGGCCCCAATTGTGGATCACCACGGCCTGGGACGGCTCACCGGCGCGCTTGAGGAGCAGAAACTGGCCGGTGGGACTGACGTCGTAATTGGGGTGCGAAGCGTCCGTCAGGTAGTCCCCGGCCACGACCACCCTGCGCTCTCCGATGGTCAGGTTGCTGCCCATCGTGATGGCCACCCTGGTGATCTGGCCCAGGTCGTCCCGATAGTACAGCGCCCGACCCGTGGGGTCCCAGATCGGCTCGGTGCCGCCGAGGGTACTGACCTGGAGCGGTGAGCCGGTGCCCGGGAACGGGCGCACGAACACCTCGAACCGTCCGAGGCCGCTCGACTGATAGGCCAGCCACTTCCCATCGGGTGACAGCCGCGGCATCGACTCGGTGCCGGGGCCGGTGACCACCGGAATCACCGTGCGCTCCCCGGAGAGCGGAACCGCGAGAATGTCCCGCGGATAACGGCCCCCGGGCGAGGTTCGGAAGACCAGCCACTTCTCGTCGGGAGAGATGATCGCTTCGAATGGCTCCATCGGCGGCTGGTAGAGCAGTTCCGCGGGCCCGCTCCCGTCGGCTGGCTGCCACCAGATGGCGGTCTGGCCTCCCCGCACCGAGATGAAGACCACCCGCTTCCCATCGGGAGTCCATTCGGGACGCAGGTTGGCGCCTTCGGTGGTCAGTCGGGTGAAGGTGTTCCGGAGAATGTGGTAGATCCACACGTCCGAAAGGCCCACCCCGAGCACCGTGAGCGCTACCCGCTGGCCATCGGGCGAGTACCGTGGCGCCGAATAGACGTTCAGTTCCTGGATGAGCGGCTCCGCGACCCCGCCCGCGGCGCTCACCACGACGGGCTGATGTTCGGTCCGTCCCCGGAGGTACACCAATGTTCCCGAGCGCGACAGGGAGGCCTTGGCGCCAGCGGTGGGGTCCACCACGACGCCGTCGTCGAGGGGCACCGGGTCACCGACGGGGCGGCGGGCCTTCAGGTCGAACGGCACCGCCATGACGGTCCCTCGGGGCGACACGAAGATCAGCTGGCCATCCAGCAGGCCGAGGGGCACCGCCATCTGGAGCGGGTGGACCGTCACCTCGAGGGTAGTCAGGTCGAGCACGCCCAGTTGGGGCGCGTCCGCGGCGGAGGTGCCGGTGGCGTAGAGCACCGCCCGTTCCCCAGGCAGGAACATCGGCCAGCGCCGCCCGATGCGAGGGGTGGTCGAATCCCCGAGGCCGACCATCACCGCCTGCCCTCCCGCCGCAGGCGCGCTGCCGAGCCCGCCGAACGTCCCGATCAGGATGGTGTCGTTGGCACCCCAGGAGAGGCCGTAGGGAACCGCAAGCGGCAGCTCCGGCACCAGGGTCACCGCCTGCCCGCCGTCCACCGGGGCCTTCCTCAGGCTGTTGCCCTCGGTGAAGGCGACCCACCGGCCATCTGGCGAGAAGGTCAGGTTGCGGCTCCCGACCGGTGCGTTGTTGGCGTCGAGGATTTCCCGGCCGAGGAACTCGCTGGTGTGGTGGACGTAGCTTCGGAAGCCGGCACCGCTGACGATGGCGTAGGCGATCATGTCGCCCCTGGGCGATACCGCGATCGTCGCCCCGGCCAGGGCATCCTGGATTCGGGCACCCGCCGGGAGGTTGAGGTTGGTGCGGATCACCGGCGCGGTGTCCGACGCTTTCCGGGCGGCCCCGGCCTCCCGGGCCGCGACCCATCCCGCCCCGGCGGCCAGGACCGCCAGGACGGCGGTCGCAGCCTGCCACGCGCGGACCCGCCGCACCGATGCCCGGCCGGCCGGTGGCGCGCCGGGACCATGTTCCGTCGGCGTGCTGCCACGCCCTGCCAAGGCCTCCGCAAACTCGCCCGCGGTCGGGTAGCGGTCGGCGGCGAGCTTCTCCAGCCCCCGCGCGAGGGCCGTGTCAAGGTATTCCGGCACGTTGGGCCGGCTGATCCGAACACTGGCGGGGCGCTCGGTGAGCACCTTGGCCATGATGGCCTGGGCGGTGCTCGCCATGTGCGGCGGATCGCCGACCAGCATCTCATAGGTCATCGCCGCGAGAGAATAGGTGTCGGACCGACCGTCCACCACCCGGTCCCCGGTGGCCTGCTCAGGGCTCATGTACGCCGGGGTGCCAAGACTCATCCCGGTCTCGGTCATCCGGGAGCCGGCCGTGCTGCTGGCGGCGAGGGCGATCCCGAAGTCGGCCACCAGCGCGTGCCCGCCCTGGAGCAGGATGTTCTCGGGCTTGATGTCCCGGTGGACGACCCCCAGCCCGTGGGCGTAGTGCAGGGCATCGGCCACTTCGCTCGCGATCCGCACCGCAACCTCAACGGGCAGCTGCTTCTCGCGGGCGAGCCGGTCCCGGAGCGACTCGCCGTCCACGAACGGCATCACGTAAAAGACGGTGCCATCCACCTCGCCTGAGTCGTGGAGCGGGAGGATGTGCGGGTGCTGCAGGTTGGCGGTGGTCTTGATCTCAGCCAGGAAGCGGGCGGCGCCGAGCACGGCGGCGAGCTCGGGCTTCAAGACCTTGAGCGCAACCGGGCGCTGATGGCGGAGGTCATGGGCGAGATACACCGTGGCCATGCCGCCAGCGCCGAGCTCCCGCTCGATCCGGTAGCGGTCGGCCAGGCGCGCCGCCAGGGTCTCGAGAGCGACGGGAAAGGCGTGAATCGGGTGCTCCACGGCCAATGGGGGCCCTGTCCCGGACCAGTTCGGCAGGGTCATTGAGGATACGGGCCCGGAGGAGCGGCCGCAATACCGCCTGTCGGGGATCGGGGCGTTGCGGAGAGCAGCAGGTCCGGTGCAGAGTTAGGCACTCCAAGGAGGCATATTCCATGTTCCACCGAATCGCCCGGGCCTGCCTGGGCCTGACCCTGGTCCTCGTCGCCTGCACCCCGGCCGACTCCGCGCCTGAAGCGGCGGCCCCGCTTCCGAGCTGGACCTTCACTCCCGACATGATCTTCCCGGCCGACGCCTCGCTGCTCAAGGCCGAGGACGGGGTGGTCCTTCCGGATGGTCGGGTGGTGGTGACCGATCAGGCCGTCGGGCTCCGGGCGGTCTCGCCTGACGGCACCAGTCGACCCTTTGGACAATTCGCCGAGGCGGGCTACCGGCATCTGCCGCCGGAGCAGGCCGGCGGGGCCAACGGGGTCACCATGGAACCGGGTGGCACTCACATCCTGGTGGCCGACGTCTTCAAGGGTGCGATCTACCGGGTGGACGTCGCCACCGAGGCCACGTCGGTGGCGTACCAGCATACCTTCGGGGTCAACATGGCCCGGGCGGATCGGAACGGCGGGATCTGGTTCACCCAGTCCACCCGGAACACCAGCGAGGCCGAACTGTGGGCCTCGGTCGCGGTGGCCACCCCCGACGGGGCCGTCTACTTCTTCCCGGCAGGCGGCGGCGCGGGCTCGGCGGTGCTGTTGGCGGACAGCCTCGAGTTTGCCAACGGCCTGGTGCTCGACGAGGCGGCGGGGCTCCTCTATGTGGCAGAGACCATGGGGAACCGGGTCCTCCGGTTCAAGGTCGATCCGGCGGGCGGGGTGAGCGAACGGGCGGTGGCGATGGAAGTGAATGGCCCAGACAACCTCGAGATCGACGAGCAGGGTTGGCTCTGGGTGGCGCAGCCGCTCAGGACCGAGGTGGTGGTCTACGATCCGGCCACCGGCACTACCCAGTCGGTGTTCCGGATCTCCACCCCGGAGAGCGAGGCGGCGGTGGCGGAGATTACCAGGCGGCGGGATGCGGGAGAGCCATGGCTCGAGCTGATGGCACCACCGCTCTGGAGTCCGGCGCCCGGGGCGATCACCGGAATGATTCTGTCACCCGGCAACGGGCCGGTGTATCTGACGGGGCTCGGCAACGCGCTGATCAGGCTGCACCGGTAACCGGCGGGAGGTTGGCGAGCAGGTTCGCCGGTCAGGCCGGTGGTGCCTGCTCGGAAGTGGTCGGGTCGATCATGGCTCTGACCTGTGAGACGTGATTGGCGGGGAAGCCGCCGCGGCGGGCGTGCTCCCGCACCAGTTCTTCATCCGGGGCGATGTACACACAGTAGATCTTGTTGTCGGTCACATAGCTGTGCATCCATTGAATCTGCGGTCCCAGCTCGGTCAACACCGCACACGACCGCTGGGAGATGGTCCGCAGTTCCTCGGTGGACAGTTTCCCGGCACCCGGGATGAGGCGTTCGATCACAAACTTGGGCATCTGGGCCGTACTCCATGGTGGGTGGGTGAGATGGGGTGAGCGCCGGCGGTCATTCCAGTTCGGCCACCAGCCGGCGGAACTCCGGCTGGGCGTGCATGATATCGAAGGCGCTGTCGGCCCGGGCGGCGTGGATCACTCCGCGGAAGCCGTGCTGGAACGCGCTCCGGAGCAGCCGCAGGCACGGGGTGATCTCGCCCAGCAGGGCGTAGGCCGAGGCACAGTGGTAGTGTGCCAGCCCATCCTGGGGGGCCAGCTCGAGCACCCGGCGGATGATGGCCAGGGCCTCCTCCCGGGCCGCGAACCGGGCATAGGCCTCGCCCAGCCGGCTCAGCAGGATGACGTCCTCCAGGCTGGCCTCGAGTTTCCGGGTGGTGATCTCGATGACGTTCAGGGCGGCTTCCTGCGCCGCGTCCCGGTCACCCAGCTTCTGATGCAGAGCCGCTAGACAGCGCCACGGGTCGTCGTCGTGGGGCCGGAGTTCGGCCGCCACCCGGTAGTGTTCCAGCGCCTCCTCCAGCCCGTCGCGCCCAGCCGTCCGCTCGGCAAGCGCGCCCAGCCGAAGCCGGGCCCACAGGTGTTTGGGCTCCGTGTCGAGCACCTCGAGCAGGGCCTGGCGCGCGTCGGCGTGGCGGCCCTGGTGGTAGTAGACCATCGCGATGCCGAACCGGGCCTCCGCCGATCCGGGGTCCCCTTCCAGGGCGCGCGTGTTCGTCTCGATCGCCCGGCTGAGCCAGCTGGACGCCCCGTCATACCACTCGTACATATACGCGCAGGCTTCGCCCAGCCCGGCGTGGGCGGCGGGAAATCCGGTGTCAATCTCCAGGGCGAGCTCGAACATCCGGATTGCCGCCTCGGTGTTGGCCTTCCCCCGCCGGTTGAGGTACTCGCGGCCCCGCATGTAGAAGTCATAGGCCCGGACGTCGTCGGTCGGCTTCCGGGCCAGGGTCGCGTTGTCGTCGGCCGACAGCGACACCTTGAGGGCCGCGGCCACCCGCTGGGCCACCTCGCTCTGGAGGTCGAAGATGTCGTCCACCATGCCGTCGAACCGGTCGGCCCAGAGGTGGTACCCGTCGCGGGCGTCAATCAGCTGGGCGGTGATCCGGATCCGAGTCCCCGCCTTCCGCACGCTCCCCTCCAGCACGTAGTTGACCCGGAGCGCCTCGGCCACCTGTCGGAGGGCGACCTCCTTGCCCCGGAACGGCAGCACGTCGGTCCGGGACACCACGCTCAGTTCCTCCAGCTTGGAGAGGTCGGTCAGGATATCCTCGGTGATTCCGGCGCAGAAGTACTCGCTATCGGGGTCGGGGCTCATGTTCTCGAAGTAGAGCACCGCGATCGACTTGTCCGGAATCTCCACCGGGGTCCGGGGCGTGGTGTTCCGGAGGGCTGCGATCACCTCGGCCGCGGATGCGGTGCGCCGGGCGGGGTCCTTCTGCAGCAGGGCCTGGACCAGAGTGCGAAGGAACGTCGGGGTGTCAGGCCGGAGACTCGCCACCGCCGCCGGCTCCCGGTTGAGGATCTCGTAGAGCACCGCCGCGCTCTGCTCGCTCTGGAAGGGCACCCGGCCGGTCAGCATCTCGTACAGCACCACCCCCAGGGACCAGAGGTCGCTCCGGTGGTCGATGGCGCCGCCCAGAATCTGTTCGGGTGACATGTAGGACAGGGTGCCCAGCATCACCCCGCTCTCCGTGAGGTTGGAGTTGCTCAGCCGGGCGATCCCGAAGTCCATGATCTTGACGGTACCCGCAGGAGTCAGAAGCAGGTTGTCGGGTTTGACGTCACGGTGGACGATGCCCTTGGCGTGGGCCGCCTGGAGCCCCTCCGCGAGCTGGATGCCGAGGTCCTGGATCAGGTCAATGGCCAGGTCGCCGCCGCGGAGCCGGGCCCGGAGAGTCTCCCCGTCCACCAGCTCCATGGCGATGTACGACTGGGCGCCGTCCTCTCCGACGTCGTAGATCACCGCCACGTTGGGGTGGTTGAGGGCGGAGGCCGCCCGGGCCTCGTGGACGAACCGCTCCCGGGCCGAGGGGGCCTGGGCCAGCTGGGCCGGGAGGAACTTGAGCGCGACGAGCCGCTCGAGCCGGGTATCCTGGGCCTTGTAGACCACTCCCATCCCGCCTTCGCCCAGCTTGTCCAGAATCTGATAGTGCGCGACTGTAGAGCCGATCACCACCCCAAGTTACCCCTTAGGCCGGGGGGAGCAAGTATGGCGGGGTTGCACGCTCGGGCTACGTTGGGAACGTCCTGCGCCGCCGCGACGGGCGGAGACGATGGGGCACCGGGTCCTCCGGTTGACGCGCCGCTCAGGACTGAGGTCGTGGGCTACGACCCGGCCATCGGCACCACCCTGGCGGGGCGTTCACCCCTCCCAGTCCAGCACCTCCCGGACCTTGTGCGTCAGGTCCACGATGGTATACGGCTTGCCGATGAAGTGAACACCTTTGGCGAGCACCCCGTGGTGCAGGATGGCATCGTCTGCGTAGCCGGAGGTGTAGAGGACCTTCATGTCGGCATGGCTGGCCCGGAGCCCCTCGGCCAAGTCCGGTCCGCTCATCCCGGGCATCACCACGTCGGTGAGCATGAGGTCCACCGGCAGGTGGTACCGCTCCAGCAACTGCCAGGCCTCCTGGCCGTTGCCCGCCACGAGCACCGTGTAGCCAGCCGACGCGAGAATGCGCTGGGTCACACGACGAAGCGCATCCTCATCCTCAACGATGAGAATCGTCTCGGTGCCTCCCGCCGCTGTCGGGGTCGGCGCCGGCGGTGTCCTGCTCGCTGGCTCCTCGACCAGCGGCAGGTAGATCTTGAAGGTGGTCCCCACGTCGACTTCGCTGTACACCAAGATACTGCCACCGCTTTGCTTCACGATGCCGTACACGGTCGACAAGCCGAGTCCCGTGCCCTTTCCGACACCCTTGGTGGTGAAGAACGGTTCGAAGATCCTCTGGCGGGTCCCCGCGTCCATCCCGACACCGGTGTCACTGAGCGCCAGCATCACGTGGGGTCCCGGCCTGGTGGATGGGTGCCGGGCCGCAAACTCGTCATCAAGCTCGATATTGCGCGTCTCGATGGTGAGGGTGCCGCCCGTGGGCATGGCGTCCCGGGCATTGACGGCGAGATTCATGAGGACCTGACCGAGGTGTCCGGCATCCGCCCTGGTCGTGCCCAGGTCGTCCGCCAGCACGAACACCAGGGCAATGTCCTCCGCGATCAGGCGCAGGAGCATGGTGCGCAGCTCCCTGACCACAGTGTTCAGGCTCAAGACCTCGGGGTTGGTGAGCTGCCTGCGGCTGAAAGTCAGCAGCTGCTCCGTCAGAGCGGCAGCCCGCTCCCCGGCCCGGAGGATCTCCTGCAAATCCGCATGCAGAGGGTCGTCCTGGGTCAGCGTCGTTAACCCGATCTCGGCGGTACCGTTGATGACGCTCAATAGGTTGTTGAAGTCGTGGGCGATGCCGCCCGAAAGCCGGCCCACGCTCTCCATCTTCTGGGCCTGCAGGAACTCCGCCTCCAGCCGCTTCTCTTCCGTGAGATCCCGCTTGACCGCGATGAAGTGAGTGATCTCGCCATCGGCGCTCTGCACCGGTGTGATGGTCTCCTCCTCAAGGTACAGAGTGCCATTCTTGCGGCGGTTCGTCATTTCGCCGTGCCAGACCTTTCCGGCGAGAAGGGCATCCCACATGTGCTGGTAAAACGCCTGATCGTGAACTCCGGACTTGACAAGCTCTCCCGGGTTCTTGCCGATGGCCTCGTCAGGGGTGTAGCCACTGAGCGTCGTGAACGCCGGGTTGATCCACACAATCATGCCGTCGAGGCTGGTGATGATCATCGGGTTGGCCGCGGCGTTCAGGGCCGCACCTTGCAGCCGCAGCTCAGCCTCCGCCCGCATGCGCCCGGTGACATCCTCAAAAATGGCGTGGAAGCACACACGGCCACTCACCTGAAGTGTCCTCGTCCACACATGCACGTTTCTGATCGCGCCGCTCCGGGTACGGTGCCGGGTGTAGAAATCGTCATGCCCGTGCCTCATGACTCGTTGCATGCGTGCCGCTGTTTCCTCCGGTGACTCGACCACCTCCCAGTCGGAGATGCTCAGGGCGGCAAACTCCTCACGACTGTACCCCAATTGCACGGCGGCCTGTTCATTGGCCTCGAGGACCCTTCCGGTGTCTGCCTCAAGCAGGAGAACGCCGTTCGGCGACTGCTCGAATAGCTGGCGGTAGCGTGCTTCTGCATCCCGGAGCGCCGCCTGCGCGGCCCGCTCTGCAGTCTGGTCGCTGAAGACCAATACCGCTCCGGTAGCGGCACCGGTGTCGTCTCGAATGGGCGAGGCGCTGTTCGTGATGGGCCGTGCGGTGTCATCGCGGGCGATCAGCAGGGCCGGGTTGGCGAGCCTCACCACCGTGCCTTCGCGCAGGGCCGTGCTCACGGGGCTTTCCAGTGTGGCACCCGTCACCTCGTCGACCACGCGGAGGATCTCGTCCAGATGCCTGTCGCGCGCTTCCGCTTCGGTCGATCCGGTGAGGCGCTCGGCGATCGGATTCATCTCCCGCACCCGGCCGTCGGTGTCGGTCGTGATGACCGCGTCACCGATACTGTAGAGAGTGGCGCGAAGTAGATCGTGGGTTTCCTGTTGCCGGTGCTCCGACTGGTAGAGCTCCTGATAGAACCGGGCCTGCCGACGCCGGTAGAAGTAGGCGGTCAAGGCTCCAGTCAGCAGGATGCACAACGCAACGACGACGCCACCGACACCGGTCCGGTAACGGGCTTCGGCCAGGATCTCGGCCTCGTCCACCTTGGCCACCATGAACCAGGGCGATTCGGGAATGGGGCGCAGATCGGCCAGCACCGCTACGCCGCGGTAGTCGTTGCCCTGGAACAGGCCGTGCCTGCCGAGCACTGCCTGCACGGCGGGAAGAGTCGTGTTGGAGAGCGGCTCGCGCAGGGACAAGGCCGTTGTGGACCGATGGCGCAGTTCGTTCAGGAAAAGGACTTCGGCGCCATCACGCTGGATCAGGAGTGTCTCGGCGCTCTGACTGGGCGTGGGCCAGGACCGGATGAGCGGATACAGGTAGGCTTCCACGTTGCTGCGAAGAACCACGGTGGCCAGTGGATGTCCCCGGGCGTCCCGCAGCGCCGAGGCGACGTCGATAGCGACGAGGCCAGCGGAGTCGCGGAAGAAGTCGGACAGCACGGCCTCCCGACTGGCGAGGGCAGCCATGACGGCGCGCTGGGTGGCCGGACTCATCGGGTGGCGGTCGGCGGTGGCAGCGAGCAGGATGTGCCCGTCGGGAGCCAACAGGATGAGGTCGGCATATACGTCCCCCATCAGTTCCAACGTGACACGTTCCATCAGATCAGCTCGGAGGTTCGGGCTGCCGGCATCGCGGAGGAAGTCCGCCACCGCCCGGATCAACAGGGGTCCTCTCGCCACCCTTGTGGCGTCGGCCAGGCGCTCCTTCCGCCATCGCTGAATCTGCCCGGCCTTCAGGGTGCCGATGGCGGAGACCGTCTCGGACTGCTTGGTGCGAACGTCGTCCGCCACGTCCTGGTAATACCAGTAGCCGCCTGCCAGCAGCGCCAGGGCGATGACCGAGAAAGTCGCCACCCAGGTCCAGCGGGCGGGACCGGGGCGCGCTGTTCGGGGTATTCGCGCTGTTCGGGGTATTATGGGCGTCCCCTCCGGCGAGGGGTGCCCTCGCCGCCGCTGGCCAGTCCCCGGGTTTCGCGGACGGGCAGACAGTCCGCGATGAGCTGCCATGCTACCGGTGGGTCGAGTCGCATCGGATGCCAGCTGTCATTGGCCAATCTGCAAGTGGGCTGAATCTCAACATTACGTCCCGCGAGCAATCCCTGCAACCGCGGTCGCATATCCCGGCCACTGCTCGGCTGCCACCGGGCGGTGGAAGGTGAGTCGAAGGGATGATTTAGGGTGGGATTCAGGGGGACGGAGGCACCGGTCGCGCACCAGCCACGTTACCCCGGAGCCGGTTGGTGATCATCGCCGACACACCCCGGCCAGTTGGTTGCCACATCGAAGCCCCAGCGGCCCATCGATCTGGCCCCGGCGAGTCGCTCCACCGTGCGGGGGAAGCCGGTGATCACCCCCAGCGTGCGGGCCTGCTTCTCCGGGCTGGTCAGCAGGACCAACAGGCGGTCATCGGGGGCGATATCGTGGTTCCAGGCCAAGGTCGAAACGAAGGAGCCTTCGATCAGCAGCCGGGGCCGATCAGCGTGGTCGGCGCCGACCATGGCGGACAGCTCCGGGCGCAGCACCTTGATCGCTACCTGACGGTCGTGGGTCAGGTCCGTGCCGGCAAGGACGACGGCCATCCCGCCCTCGCCGAGCTGACGCTCGATGCGATAGCGGTTCGGCAGCCCAGCCTGGAGCCGCTCGAGGAGGTTGGTCACGGGGTCCCGGTCAGCGATTGCCTGCCGTCAAGGATAGCCGTTGTTCCGAGGGGACGCGAAACCGCCACCCGGTGGCTGACGTCATGCCGGCCGTGCGCGGCGTGCCTTGAAGCGCGAAAAGCCCCAAAGGGCCATGCCGCCGGTGACCAGGAAGGCCACGACCGACCACCAGACTGGAATCGTCATGGTGCCAACCTGGGCTGGCAATCCCATGAGTGCCCGTGTCAGCTGGGCCAGGGCAATCAAACCGAACAAGGCTCCAGAGATACGTTCGTAGTTGCGCATGTCATTGCTCCCGAGTGGCATGTTGAGATCTCAACCCAGCCAGCCCATCCACCCCACCAACGCATAGAGGAGTCCCAGCCCGAACAGCGGGCCAAAGATCTCCTTGTTGTATCTGGCCAGCCATTCAGGCAGGTAGATGTCGAAGTTGGGGCGTCGGTCCGAAGTGTAGCGCGCCGCGATTGCGGTCAGGGGGCACCGCATGTCGTTGAACGCCAGGACCACGACTTCGACCAGTACGATGCCGGCAAATCCCAGGGCCCAATCAAAGCGCTCGACTCGGGCGCTGATCGGCACGGCGACGATCGAGCCAACGAAGAAGGCCCAGACCATGGTGTGGAGGGTCTTGATCGCGTGCAGGGGGGCCGATCCTCGAGACTGAGCACTCATGCTCTGACGGCCACACCACGGATGGTCGGTCGGACCAGCGGCCAGGCCTTTCGCATGCTCTCGCGCCGGATGGTGTGGATCGTAAAGCCCGCGGCGGCGATGGCATCCGCGGTCCGTCTTGTCAGATGACAGCCACCGGCGAGCCGCTTCCACAAAGGCTCGACCCGGTGCTGCCACCTGAGGCGCCTTGGCCGGTCCTCGGCCGCGACGTGCTCAAGGAACACGAACCGTCCGCCCGGCTTGAGCACCCGGTGGATCTCCCCGAGGGCCTGAGCCGGTCGAGGCACGGAACAAAGAACCAGTGTTCCGACGACCGCGTCGAACGCCTCGGCCGGAAACGGAAGATCGTCGAGTGAAGCATCGGACAACTCCCAGGGAACCGCATCCGTCGGCTGCCGTGTGGCTGTGAGCTGCCGGCGCATGTGCTGGTCTGGTTCCGAGAGAACGAGGCGCGTCAGCCCCGGAGGGTAGAAGGGCAGGTTGACCCCCGTGCCGGCGCCAACCTCGAGGACATCCCCCCTCAGGCCAGCCAGCAATGCGGCTCTCCATTGCTGGAGGCAGGCCTCTTCGCTGGCGCGGGTGAGCCGATCATACAGGGCGGCCATCACTCGGCCCATTGCGTCTCATCTCCTCTCAGCCCCCGGACTCATGTCCAGACTGTCCTGGATAGGCTACCGCCAATCGGGAGACGCGGCAAGCGGGGGTACGGAAGGCCGCGCGCTTCCGGCGCGGCGAGAGTGACCTTACGTTCCCCCACCCCCTTCGGAGTCATCCCGTCATGGACCGTTGGCGCCTCCCACTGCTCTGCCGGACCGTCCTCGTGGCTCTCGTCCTCGGCGGAATCGTCCATCTCCCTCTCGTCGCGCAGCAGGCTCCCGGCGCTGATTCCGCACGGTCCAAGACCCCGAAGAAGGACCTGCCGCTGGAGCCCTCCCGCACCCTCCGGCTCGACACCGATGAGGGCAGCTGGATCTCGCTCGACCTGAGCCCGGACGGCGCCACCCTGGTGTTCGACATGCTGGGCGACCTGTACACCCTTCCCTTCACGGGCGGCACCGCCACGGCGCTCAGCACCGGGATGCCGTTCGACGCCCAGCCCCGATTCAGCCCGGACGGGAAGTCGATCGTCTTCACCTCCGATCGGGATGGTGGGGAGAACCTCTGGATCATGGAACTCGCCACCAAGGAGGCACGCGCGCTGACGAAGGGGAAGGACAACAAGTACCAGTCCCCCGAGTGGACCCCTGACGGGCAGTACATCATGGCCTCCCGGACCGGAATCCGTGGTCAGGTGGTGCAACTCTGGATGTTCCATAAGGACGGCGGCAGCGGGGTCCAGCTGGTGAAGGAGCCGGCCAACCTGATGACCACCGGGGCGGCGTTCGGGCCGGACGGCCGGTACATCTGGTTTGCCCAGCGGACCGGGAACTGGCAGTATAACGCGATCTTCCCCCAGTATCAGTTGGCGGTCTACGATCGCGAGACCGGCGAGCGAAGTGTCCGGTCGGACCGGTTCGGTTCCGCGATTCGCCCCACCTTGTCCCCCGAGGGACGGTGGCTGGTCTACGGCACCCGGTACGAGACCCAGACAGGTCTCCGGATCCGCGATCTCCGCTCTGGCGATGAGCGGTGGCTGGCCTATCCGGTGCAGCGGGACGACCAGGAGGCCCGGGCGTCGCTCGACGCGCTCCCGGGTATGAGCTTTACGCCCGACTCCCGGGAGGTGGTGGCGTCCTACGGCGGGAAGATCTGGCGCATCCCGGTCGATGGCACCACCCCGCAACAGATTCCCTTTCGGGTTCAGGCGGAGGTGCCCCTGGGTCCCAAGCTGGCGTTCGACTACCCGATCCCTGACTCCGCCCAGTTCACCGTCCGGCAGATCCGGAACGCGGTACCGTCGCCCGATGGACGTCAGCTGGTGTTCACCGCGCTCGACCGGCTCTACCTGATGGCATTGCCCGGTGGCACCCCTCGGCGGTTGACCACGGCGGACTTCACGGAGGCGGAGCCAACCTGGTCGCCGGATGGACGGTGGATCGCGTACGCCACCTGGTCCGAGGCCACCGGAGGGAGCATCCTGAAAGTGGCCGCCACCGGACAGGGAGCACCGGTGCCGGTCAGCACCAGCCCGGCGATCTACCAGTCGCCCGCCTGGTCACCGACCGGATCCCGGGTCGTGGCGATCCGGGGGCCGGCTGAGGCGTACCGGGAGGCCACCGGCCCCCAGGCACCCGGTGCGGCGGCCGATCTGGTCTGGTTCCCGGCGGCCGGGGGTGAGCCGACCTTCATCGCGCCGGCAGGGAGTCGAGGCACCCCCCATTTCACCCGGGACTCGACCCGGATCTGGCTCTCCGGGGGTGACGGACTGGTCTCGATCCGCTGGGACGGCACCGACGAGCGAAAGCATCTCAAGGCGACCGGCCCGGTCCTGCTGTCGCAGACCAATCCCAGTCGGGCGGAGCTGATCGTGATGGCCCCTCGCGGTGACCAGGCCCTGGTGCAGGTCGGCTTCGATTTCTGGGTGGTGACGGTGCCGCAGGTGGGCGCCGAACCGCCGACGATTGCGCTCGCCACTCCGGCGAACGCCAGCTTCCCCGCGCGCCGGCTGACCGAGGGAGTCGGTGGCGAGTTCCCGGCCTGGAGTGCAGACGGCCGAAAGGTGCACTGGTCGATTGGCAATGCCCACGTGGTCTACGACCTCGACGCGGCGAAGGCGTTCGACGATTCGGTCAAGACCGCCGCACGCGACACCACCCGAGCGGCCGACTCGACGGCCGCCAGGGCCGACACCAGCAAGAAGCAGCTGTATCAGCCGGTCGAGGAGCGGATCGTGGTGCGGGCGACCCGGGACATTCCGCAGGGCACGGTGGTGCTTCGCGGCGCGCGGGTGGTCACGATGCGGGGCGACGAGGTGCTGGAGGCGGGTGATGTCGTGGTCACCAACAACCGGATCACCGCGGTGGGGCCCGCCGGACAGGTGGCCGTTCCAGCCGGAGCGCGGGTGATCGACCTCAGCGGAAAGACCATCGTGCCAGGCTTCGTGGATGTGCACGCCCACATGTGGCCCCGCTGGGGGATCCACTGGCCCCAGCCGTGGATGTACCTCGCCAACCTGGCCTACGGGGTGACCACCACCCGGGATCCGCAGACCGGAGCGAGTGACGTGATCACCTACGGCGACCGGGTGGACGCCGGGTCGGTGCTGGGTCCGCGGATCTATTCCACCTCCACGGGCGTGGGCTACTGGCTCGAGCAGTTGCGCGACCTCGATCACGCTCGGCAGGTGCTGACCCGGTACCGCGACTATTACGACACGAAGACGATCAAGATGTACGTGAAGGGCGGGCGACAGGTCCGGCAGTGGGTGATCATCGCCGCCCGGGAGCTCGGCCTGATGCCCACCACCGAAGGGTCACTCGACCACAAGCTCGACATGACGATGATGCTGGATGGCTATCCCGGCCACGAGCACTCGCTGCCGATCTTCCCGCTCTACCAGGACGTGATCCAGGCGTATGCCCAGTCGGGCATCACGTACACGCCCACCCTGCTGGTGGCCTACGGCGGGCCGTGGGCCGAGAACTGGTTCTACGCCACGGAGCGGCCGTACGATGACGCCAAGCTGCGCCGGTTCACGCCATACGAGGAACTGGCCGGGAAGACCCGGCGACGGGGGCAGGGGACCGGGCCCGGGCCCGGAGGCTGGTTCATGGAGGAGGAGCACGTCTTCAAGCCGCTGGCGGCGGTGGCCAATCAGATCGTCCAGGCCGGTGGACGGGTCGGAATCGGGAGCCACGGCCAACTCCAGGGCCTGGGCTATCACTGGGAGGTGTGGGCGCTTCAATCGGGCGGGATGACACCCCACGCGGCGCTCCGGGCCGCGACGCTGCATGGCGCCGAGGCGATCGGGCTGGGCAGGGAACTGGGCTCGATCGAGGTGGGGAAGCTGGCCGACCTGGTGATCCTGGATGGCAATCCGCTGGAGGATATCCGGCAGAGCAGGAGCGTCCGGAACGTGATGAAGAACGGGCGACTCTACTCGGGGGACACGCTCGATGAAATCTGGCCCCGGGTGCGGAAGGGTCCGGTGGTGGTGGGGGTCCCGGTGGCGCCGATGCCAGCGGCAGGGATTCGCTAGGCGGGGGGCGTTCGGCGTCTGTGCCCCTGATCTCAGACAGAAGAAAGGCCGGATACCTCTCCTGAGCTATCGACTGCCTTTCAGTGGCGGGCCGGATTGCAGCTGGCGCTGGTACTCCGCCTCGTCGTAGTGGCCCTTCGACTCCCGGATCAGGCCATCAGCGCCGAGGGCCCACTCCTCGTACCCTGTGATCCGGACCGACCGGCCGGTCCCCCCGGGCCCGGTGTTCGTTCCGGTCCAGATCCAGTGGAAGGCGATGTGGTCTCCCTTCAGGCCGAGCCTGTCCAGTTTCACCACCATGTCGGGAAACGCCGTCATGAACCCCTGGGCGGTCGCGGTGATCGCGGCGCGTCCCACCGCGGGGGTGCCCTCGTTGACGGTCAGCGAGCCGTCCTCGGTGTAGAACGACGCGAGCGCTGTCGGGTCCTGGCCGCTCCAGGCAGCCGCGTAGCGGGTGGCAAAGTCGGTCAGCTGTGCCTGGCTCATTGCCGTTCTCCGGGGGCTGCAGGTCGTGAGGAGGAGCAGCGCCGCGGCGGCCAGCGGGCCGACGCTCGCCGTGTGCCGATATGCCCGAGCTACCATCCCAGCCACACGATCGTGCCGACGGCCGCGACGACCGCGAAGGCCTGGAGCGCCAGCACCGTGATCACCGGGCGAGTCGCGCGTGGCAGCCACTTGAGAGCGAAGCTGCCCGCGACGGGCAGCTGAAGGGCGATCAGCAACTGGAAGATCCGGGCCGGGGCGCCCTCGTCCCCGGTCAGCTCGGGCTGCACGGTCACCACCCCGATGAGGACCGCGCCGATCAGCGCCAGCGCCAGGAAGGACATTGCCAGGGGAACGAAGGCGCTGGGCTTGCGCAGCAGCGAGCCGACCGTCATGTCATCCTCCCGGGGGAAAGAGGGAACGTCCCCTGAGTTGCACGGGTCACGCCCGCGGAAGTTTCACGGCTTCCGAACCG
>CAVPRU010000011.1:0-17665 GCA_963707875.1 uncultured Gemmatimonadales bacterium | reverse complement strand
CCCGGGGCAAGGGGCCGGTCGCTGTACTTGTCCGGGCCGGGGCGGCTGTCGGGCGACACGCTCGCGGCCGGTGCGGCCTCGACCAGTTTCGTCTCCGATCCGGCCCAGCCGGTTCGGGACCCGTGGGCGGAGCAGTCCGGGGCGCACGACTACCGGGCGCTGGTCGGCCGGGACGACGTCCTGATCTTCGAGACCGAGCCGCTGGCAGCCGACCTGACGGTCATCGGGGCGATCGAGGCCGAGGTCTATCTCTCGACCGATGCGCCGGACACCGATCTCTGGGTCAAGCTGTTCGATGTGGCGCCCGACGGAACGGCCTGGAACCTCATGAGCCCGGGGCTGGACGTGATCCGGGCCAGCTATCGCGATGGCGGAGTCGAGCGGAAACTGCTGGTGCCGGGGTCGGTCTATCGACTGCGCCTGCCGAACCTGCTGACCGCCAACCGGTTCAAGGCCGGGCACCGGATCCGGATCGCGGTGATGACCTCCTTCGCACCGCACATGTCACACAATCTGCACACCGGGGAGTTGGAATTCGCGTCGTCGGTTGGCCGGAAGGCCCGGATCATGATTCACCACGGCCCGGGGGCCCGGTCGCGGATCATCCTGCCGGAGGTACCGGACCGGTAGCCGGTCATGCATCCGCGGAGCGACCAAACCGATCTCGGGTGCCAGCCTCTGGAGCTGGGCGGAGCTGGAGACCCCGAGTTTCTTGCGGAGGCTGGTCAGGTGTTTGTCGAATGTGTCGATCCCCATGCCAGTGGCGGCAGCGGCAGCCTTCCGAGTCGTCAACGAGGTCAGCGCGGCCAGCACCTCGAGCTCGCGTGAGGTGGGTTTGAGTGAGGAGTCGCGCCCCCCTCGTGGAATGGGCGCCCCGAAGAACCAGGGAACCCCATCTGCCGCTGCCCGGAGCGCGGTGTGCAGCACCGAGAGCCCACCAACCTGAGCAACCGCACCAGAGGCGCCATAGAGTGCCGCGAGGCGGGCCTGAAGCGCCGAGGGTGACCTGGTCAGCATGACGATCCGGACCCTTGGCAGGGTTCCCGCCACCCGCTCGGCGAGGGGAAGGGCCGCGACCTCCGGCAGGTTGGTGGCGATCAGCAGGATGAGCGGCCCGCCTTCTTCGTCCGCCAGCTGCCAGAGATAGTCCCTCCCTTCGTCGATGTGGATGGGCAGCGCATGGGGGCCGATGCTGCGGGCGAGCGCTTCGGCCAGGGTAGCCGCTGCGGCGATCCTGAGGCGGATTCCGGTTGGCAATTGAGCAGCTCCAGTCAAGTGGGCGCTCGAATCTGCCACCCGCCCTTCAACTAACTCTCAAAAGAATTGGGGCGTGCTCGTAAGATATGTCCTAGCAACGTGTTACGAACCAAGCGGCGGAAGAGTAGGCAAGACCCGAGCCCACCTGACCCCCCGGAAAGTCGGGGGTTGTGGGGATCCTGAGGAAGGTGAGGATTGCCGACGCGACTTGGACTCTGGTCGTCTTGCTCAAGCAAACTGGGCATGCCAAGAGGTCGCCACCCAGAACCGGGGGAGGTCCCGTGGTGTCTTGCCGATCGCATCGCGTGTCAGTGGCGGTTCTTCTTGGAGTCGTTGTCATCGGCTGCTCTGACCCGGATGTCACAGCCCCTGAAGCCGCCTTGCCTGAACCGCCCCGGGTTTTCCGGAGACTCAGTTATGTGAGTGCCCCCGCGGCCGCGTGAGCGGCCTGGGTGCGGTGAAACTGCTCCTCGTACTCCGCCGGGGGAAGGTAGCCCAGCGGTTCCAGCAGGCGCTGGGCATTATACCAAGCCACCCACTCCAAGGTCGCGTATTCGACGGCGTCGAGCCCGCGCCAGGGGCCGTCGTGATGAATGACCTCCGTCTTGTACAGGCCGATCACGGTCTCGGCGAGGGCGTTGTCGTACGAGTCACCGCGGCTCCCCACCGAGGGCTCGATCCCGGCCTCCGCCAGCCCGCTCGGTGTACCGAATGGAGAGATATTGCGCCCCGCGGTCACTATGATGCACCAGGTCGCCATCGGTCGCCCGGTCGTACAGGGCCTGCTCCAGGGCGTCGAGCGCCAGATCGCTTCGCAGGGAGCTGGCGGCCCGCCAGCCTACGATCCGGCGGGAGAACACGTCCACGACGAAGGCCACGTACACGAAGCCCCGCCAGGTCGCCACGTAGGTCAGATCCGCCACCCAGAGCTGGTTCGGGCGAGTGGCGTGGAACTGGCGCTGGACCAGATCCCGGGGCCGCTCCGCCAACCCGTCCGGGGTCGTCGTCCGCACCCGCCGCCCCCGGACCACGCCCCGCAGGCCCAGGGTGCGCATCAGCCGGGCCACGGTGCACCGGGCCACCGGGAGCGCCTCGCGCTGCAGCTGCTTCCAGACCTTCTTCGCTCCGTAGACCCGCCGATGGCTGCGCCAGACCCGCTCGATCTCCGGTCCCAGGGCCGCATCCCGCTGCGCCCGGGCCGGCTGGCGGCGAGGATCGGCCTGCCGCGCCTTGTGTTCATAGTAGGTCGACGGAGCGATCGGCAACACCGCACAGATCGGCTCGACTCCATAGCTCTCGCGGTGGCCATCCACGAACTCCACCATCACGTCCCGCGGCGGTCGAGCTCCGCCTGGGCAAAATACGCGGACGCCTTCCGGAGAATCTCATTGGTGCGACGAAGCTCCCGATTCTCCCGCTCCAGCACCTTGACCCGCTGCTGCTCCGCGGTCGTCAGGCCCGGGCGCCGGCCCCCATCGCGCTCATCCTGCCGTACCCACCGGCGCAGGGTCTCGGCCGTACACCCCACCTTCGCCGCGATCGATTGAATGGCCGCCCACTGCGATCCATACTCCGCTTGGTGCTCCTGGACCAGCCGCACCGTCCGCTCCCGAACCTCCGGGGAGTACCGCGTTCGTTTGTCCATGGCTCCAACCTCTCAAACATTGGAGCCTCCGGCAATCCCGGGGCGGTTCACTTATGTCGTCCTCGCAGATTGCGGACAATGGTACCACGTTCATGGTCTGGGAGGACGACAACACTGCCTGCCGGATTCGCCAATCTGGCGAGTGGGTGACCTGGGCCGGGGGAGTGATCAGCAGCGCGATCCAGGGCGCACGCATGGCCCTCAAGAAGGACGTTATCGGCGCGACCCTTTCAGCCGTGGCGCTCGCTACCGCGATATATCGCATGCTGCCGAGTCTTAACAGTGACGATTTAGTTGGCTGGATCGTGGCGGCGGACGCGATAGGCGCTTCATTTCCAAGCGGCAGTCATGCGATCTTCGATGAGCAACACCAGATCGTCGGGAACCTCAATCTTGTCTTGATGCAGCCATGACGCTCGTGCAGACATCGCCAACCACAATCGCTCCGGGGCACAAGAAGAAGCGACCGGGGACCGCGACCCTCCACAGGCGTATGGGAGTAGCGCTTCTGTCCGTGCTTCTCGCTGGGACTGCCTCGGCCCAGACCTCGTCCGGCGAGGAAGGCGGTCGTTTCAGCATCGCAGCGGGTGTGGAAGTGGTTGGTCTTCGTTTCCGGGAGGGCATGATGTCCCCAGCGCAACTCTACATCGAGGGACGCTTCCGGCAGAGGCTGAGCCCTTCGATGGCGTTACGCCTGTCCCTTAGTGCGTCGGAGCGTACTCGAACAGGCGAGCCAGGCCCGTATCAAGCGAGAACCTACTCCATGGGTGCCGGGCTGGAATTCGGTACCCGGAAGCGACGATGGTCGCCATATGGGGCGGCAGTGATTGCTGCTGCAAACCTGAGAGTCGACGACAACGTCCCCTTCAACGGTCGTGTGTTTAACGTTGGGCGGGACGCCGCCACTATGGTTGCCCGGGTTTCCATTGGACTCGAGTTCGCGTTTAGTGCGGCCGTCAGCAGTTTTGTCGAGTTGGGGTATCAACGGTATAGCAACACGGTCTATGGGCCGTGTGGTCTCCCTCTTTTGGTTGGCCTTCGGTTCTAGCGTTCTACGGCCGGTTCTTCGTGACAAGCGACCTCAGATTGACGGATGGTTTACGAAGGCAGAGAAACTCCTCCGGACAGTATGGGCTGCTGTTCGGCGTCCGTGCATTCGTGTTTTGAGTCGGGCTCGGTGTATCTGGCGGATCAGAGAGTACCGGTCGAGGTGCTGCGGGTGCGGGATCAGCAGCGCCAGGTGGAAGTGCCGCTGGCGACCTATCAGCAGTTGCAGACGCCGCGCGCCCTGGACGATGGACTCTTCCGGCGGGCCCTTCTTCTAGTCGGACAGAGCTGATACCCCTCTCGGTCGGAGAGCCTCGATGCGCTCAACGAGGTATGAACCGCCCCGGGATTGCCGGAGGGTAGTTGAGATCGTCCGGGCTTTGGAGAGCCGTGGGGTGCTCGGTACCACCAGGGCTGCGTGCGCGAATCAGCTCTCCGGCTGGCTGGAATCCAAGGTCAACCCCGTCAGGCCGGAGGTCCTCCAGCCGCCCCTCCGGTAGGACCCAGGTCCATGTGTGGAGGCATGATGCGATCATGGGTCGCGATCCTGATGAATGTCTCGCCGCATCCGGCGCGGTCCGCCTTCGCGATCCAGGAGCGTTTGAGTCGGCGGTCAGGACTCTGTCTGGCTGCGTCGAAGACGGCCCCCGCGTGCTGGGCGCGCTGTGGTTGTCGCCACCCGCTAATTCAGGGTCGAGGGCCGCGTTGGTCCGGAGCACCGCCACGCTTCATGATCGGCGGTTGTTCGAGAGCATCAAGACGGTCGTCAATTCCCGGACGGTGTCTCCGGAACTCAGGGTTCACGCCATCGACGTCCTGGTGCGCTATTTCGAGCCTGCTCTGTCCGTTGTACGGTGGCGTGGGAAGTTGACGACGATGCACTGGGGCCACGCACCGGAGATCGTGGAGGGGGAAGTGCGACAGATCCGACACGAACTTGAAGCATATCTTGAGGCTCTCAGGACCTACCGGAAGCCCTAGTAATCGCAGCAGGACCGTCCCGGTTCATGAACTACCGGCGGCTCTGGTAGATCGCCCGCGCCCGGGCGATCAACTCCAGCACACCCGCCCGCTCGGCCGGACTGTTCCACCCCTCGTGCTGCTCCACGTCCTCCCGCACCCGGTCAATCCAGGTGACGAAATACTCGGCGTCTTCCGTCGACCGCACCGGCTTGCCGTCCACCGTGACCCAGAAGGGACTGGTGCTGGCGAACGGGTAGAGGTCGAGGATCGGTTCGGCCGGATGATCGGCCCAGGCCCGGAGGACGAACCATCCGCTCGCCTCTACCGGCACCGTGATCAGAGTGTCCACCGAGGTCCGGTCACCCCGAAGGGCAAGGGAGGCCACCAGCTTGCCCCTGCCGATGAGCTCGAGGTGATCCACCGGGGTATTGGACCGCAGGGTGACCTGGACCTGGATCGTGTGCCGGCCCGCCGGCAGCGGGATCTCGTCCCCGATCCCGTACCACCCCGCCGAGTCGGTAATCGGGCGCTGACCGCGCGGACTGGCCGGTGCTCGGACGCCGAGTCCGAGCAACGGGCCGTTGGTGACGAAGGTGCGGCTCGCCTTGATGGCGTCCAGGAAGCTCCGATGCTCCAGCGGCCCCCCGGTCCGGGCGTAGACCCGCACCAGCCCCGGCGGCCCCCGCATCGAGGCGTAGTTGGGAAAGGCGTCGGTCCCGGCCCCGGCCGCGATCCGGAATCCGTTGTTGAGCAGCCGATACCAGAACTCCGAGGTGATCAGGTGGTCGCTGAATCCCATCACCTCGAAGTAGTCCACCTTGCCGAGCGCGGCATCAATCGGCAACTCATAGCGGACCGGCGCGGAGCGATCGTACGGGTCGGGTCGGCTGTCGAAGGGATGGACGTATCCGGTGATCGCCCCCTGGGCCCGGGCCAGGTCGAACACCTCGGCGTTCATCGGCACCAGGCTCGCCGCGGCGGTGTTGACGTAGCCGACGTAGTTGGGCAGCTGGAAATACTCATTCAATCCCAGCAGTGCCGAGTGCCCCCAATAGCTGGTGTGAAACTCCTCGGCGTGCATCAGCAGGAAATCGGACGACGAGACCGGGTCGGGGCCGGGCCGCCAGTAGCCGATGTCGGGGATCCGCTGTTCCTTGTTGACGATCAGGTTCTCCACCACGTGGAGACCCTCGGCCCGGGCCAGGCGGCGGAGCCACTCGGGAGTATTCCGGTAGTGACCGCCGTAGTTCATGTGGACGTGAAGGTCGCCGCCCCACCAGCCGTGGCGCGGCAGGTCCATGAGCCGGTCAAGGGTCACGGTCTGGCTGACCGTGTCGCCCGCGGGGACGGTCACCAGGGCCCGGCCAATGCTGTACTCGGGGCCTTTCCAGGCCTCGATGGCGTAGCGGCCCGGCGGGAGGGTCAGCACCGACTCGCCGTCGGTGTGGAAGTAGTGGTACTCGAACTGGCGCTCCTCGCGAACGAACAGTTCATCGCCGTGCCGCCAGGCGTCGTCCGGGGCCCAGCTCCGGCCACTCTCCTCGAAGACCGACAACCGGCTGCTGATCAGGGTACCGGTCGAATCGGTGACCCGGAGCCGAGTGGTTCCCGTCGGTGCCAGGTAGCGCCTGACCTGGGGCGTCACTGCGGTCTGTCTTCCTCCCGGGATGTCCACCACTCTGAGGGCGGTATTCCCGGCCTCATTGGAGATGAACGCGATCCGCCGTCCGTCGGGTGACCAGCGCGGGGCGGTGGCGTCGAACTCGCCGTAGGTCAGTTGGAACGGATCGCCTCCGTCCGCGGTCATCAGCCAGAGCTGGTTCCACTGCCGGCCGTGGTAGCCGGAGTAGACCACCCGTCGCCCGTCGGGGGCCCAGTCGGGGCGCGCCTTCCAGCTGGTCTCCTCGTACCAGATCTCCCGCATCGGGGCACCGGCCCGTGCCTCCATCCGCCAGAACCCGCCGGTGCCCCAGATCCGGGTCCGGTTGGAGACCAGAATCAGCTCGCGGCCGTCGGGGCTCCAGGTGGGAGAGAGGTAGTGATCCCACGGGCTGTAGTAGTAGCGCGGGAGGCCGCTGTCCCGGTCGACGGTGATCCGCTCCGGCTCGCCGAGGGTGCCGGTGACCGGGTCGAACGGGGCGACGAAGATGTGCCAGCGGCCGGCGAAGGTGGTGGAGACCCAGATCAGCCGGCGGCTGTCAGGTGAGAACCTGGCGTCGAGGTGGACCTGCCCATCCGACACCAGGGGCCGGGTGGCGCCGGTCGTCAGGTCGAGTAGCCGGAGCTCGAGGGCGTCCTCCCGGTAGCTGGAGTAGACCACCCACCGCCCGGCCCGTGACCAGTCGGGCAGGTAGTCGTACCCGTCCCCGCTGGTGACCTGGGTCGCGACCGAATCGCCCGGCTGCTGACGCCAGAGCGAGCCCTGCATGCTGTACATCAGCTGGGAGCCGTCGGGGCTCCAGCTGGGGGAGGACGGCCCGCTGGTCACCTGCGGGAGGTACATCTCCCGGTAGTAGTAGTGGTGGGGAACCTGGATCTGCTTGAGGACCGGCTCCCGCTGCTGGGCCTGAACCGGATGGGATCCAATCGTCCCCAGGGCCAGGGCAAGGGCCAGGGGCAGGGGCAGCAGGAGCAGGGCTCGGTGAGGCATCGCGCCGAGCATCACGCGGTGAGCTGCCCCAGCAGCTCGTCGAGCTTCCGGAGCACCAGGTCGACGTCGTGCTCGTCCACCACCAGCGGCGGCGCAAACCGCAGGCTGCTGGGTCCGCAACCCAGGAGGAGCAGGCCCTGGGTGAACGCGGTCTGGACCAGGCGATCCACCAGATCCGGATGCGGGGTCTTCGAGGCGCGGTCGGTCACGAACTCGACACCCAGCATCAGTCCATGCCCGCGGATGTCGCCGATGACCTGGTACTTCTCCGCCAGCCGGTCGAGACCCGCCCGGAGCCGAGCTCCCATTCGCTCGGCGTTGGCCATCAGCCCGTTCTCCACCAGGTCGAGGGTGGCCAGAGCCGCGGCACAGCAGACCGGGTTCCCGCCGAAGGTGGAGCCGTGCGCCCCGCTGGGCCAGGTGGTGATCTCCTCCCGGGAAATGATGGCCCCGATCGGCATCCCGCTGCCGAGTCCCTTGGCGCTGAGCAGAATGTCGGGCTCGACCCCCTCGTGCTCCACCGCGAACATCTTCCCGGTCCGCCCGATCCCGCTTTGCACCTCATCGGCCACCAGCAGGATCCCGTGCCTGGTGCAGAGTTCCCGGAGCGCGCTGAGCCAGCCGGGGGGCGGGAGGACATAGCCACCCTCGCCCATGATCGGCTCGACGAAGATCGCCGCGACATCGGCCGGATCGAGCTGGCGCTTGAAGAGGTCCTTCTCGATCGCGTGCACGCAGTGCAGCTGACAGGAGGGGAAGGTCTTTCCGAATTCACAGCGATAGCAGTAGCCGTAGGGGACGTGGTACACCCCGGGCAGCAGCGGCCCGAATCCGGCCCGCTGGCGGGACTTGCTGGCGGTCAGACTCAAGGCGCCGGTGGTGCGACCGTGGAAGGCGCCCTTGAACGCCACGATCGCGGTCCGTTTGGTAGCGTACCGGGCCAGTTTGATGGCACCCTCCACCGCCTCGGTGCCTGAATTGGAGAGGAAGACCCGCTTCCGGCTGGGTCCTGGAGCGACCTTCGCGAGTCGTTCGGCCAGTGCCGCCATCCCCTCAAAGTAGAAATCCGAACCGCAGATGTGGAGGAACCTGTCGGCGGCGTCCTTCACCGCCTGCACCACCCTGGGGTGGCCGTAGCCGGTGGAGGAGACCGCGATCCCCGCCATGAAGTCGAGGTACTTGTTGCCGTCGGCGTCCTCGACCATGCAACCCCGCCCACCTACGATGGCCAGTGGATACTCCTTGATGTAGCACGAGGAGGTCCAGGCCTCGTCCCGGTCGACGATGGCCCGGGCCTTGGGCCCCGGCGGGGTGACCACCATGTGGGGATAATCGCGGTCGGTCATGAGTGCCCCTCCAGCTACATCGTGACGGTCAGTTCCGCGTGCATCCGGGTGAGCACCCCGTGCAGTCGGTCGACCAGTTGGGTGATCTCTTCGGGCGAAATGGTGAACGGCGGGGCGATCATCAACAGGTCGCCGGCCATCCCATCGGCCTGGCCGGTGTTGGGCCACAGGACCAGTCCCGCCTCCATCGCGAGCGCGATGCATCGCTCGGCGACCCGCTCCTTCCGGGAGAACGGCGCCCGGGTCGCCCGGTCGGCCACCAGTTCGACTCCCGCCAGCAAGCCGATGCCCCGGATGTCGCCCACGATGGGGATCTCCTGCAACCCGGCCAGGCCGGCGTGGAGCCGTTTGCCCATGGCCTGACATCGGTTGACGAGGTCGTGCTGATCCAGGTAACGAAGGGTCGCCAGGCCGGCGGCGCAACTCAGCGGGTGATGGACGTAGGTCTGCGCGTGCATCAATGAGCCACTCCCACTGGCGATCCGGTCCACCAGCCGGCGGGGTGCCAGGACGACGCCCAGCGGGGCGTAGCCCCCGGTGATTCCCTTGCCCATGACCATGAGGTCGGGGCTGACTCCGTAGCGCTCCAGCGGCGACCAGACCCCGGTCCGTCCCGCGCCAGCCAGGATCTCATCGGCGATCCAGAGCACCCCGTACTGGTCACAGAGCTTCCGGATCCGCGACCAGTACTCCGGGTGTGGAACCGATGCGCCGGTCGATGACCCACCGATCGGTTCGGCAATGAAGGCCGCCACCGTTTCGGGGCCCTCTTCCAGCAGGACCTGCTCGAGCGCGTCTCCGGTACACGCCGGGCAGCGCGGAGCAGCTCCCCGGCAGGCGCAGCGATACGAGTAGGGTGCGGCCACTCTGGGGACCGGGGTCAGCCAGTCGCGGAAATAGGCCTTGTACCGGGGTCGCCCAGACGCGGCCAGGGCCAGCATGGTGTTGCCGTGATACCCGGGCGTCAGCGACAGGACCTTGTGCTTCCTGGGTTCCCCGGCCTCGACCCAGTACTGCCGGGCCAGCTTGAGCGCCGCCTCCACCGCGTCGGACCCGCTGGTCAGGAAGTACGCCAGTGAGAGATCGCCGGGCGCGCGATCGACCAGGGTGGCGGCCAGAAGCTCCACCGGCTCCGAGGTGAAGTGGGTGCCGTTGACGTACGGCAGGGTCCGGGCCTGTTCGGCCACCGCCTCGGCGATCTCCGCCACCCCATGCCCGACCGTAGCCACGAAGGCCCCTCCGCTGCCGTCCAGATACCGCTTTCCGGCGGCATCGATGATCCAGCACCCCTCTCCCCGGACGGCAAGCGGGAATTCCCGGATGAGATCCCGGTAGAAGACGCTGGTCTCGGGGTAGCGGTACTGGGTCATGGGGGTCGGCGGAATCTGGGCCCATGCCGGCGACTCGCACAACCCGCCGGGTGCCGCCCCGCCCGAGCCGGCGACTCACGATAGCTGCAGGGTGCCGCCCCGCCCGGGCTGGCAGTAGCTTGCCAACTGCCCTTCTCCAACCCGAGTCAAGCATGACCTTGCCCGACGGCGCCGGTCTGGTTCGTTCCATCGGTCGCTGGAGTCTGGCCGCCCTGGTCCTCAATGCCATCATCGGGAGCGGGATCTTTGCCCTCCCCGGAACCGTGGCGGCTCGGCTCGGCACCCAATCGCTGATGGCCTGGCTGGTGGCCGCCCTGGTCATCGGGGTCATCATGGCGTGCTTCGCCGAGGTGGCGTCCCGGTTTACCGGGGCCGGGGGGCCCTACCTCTACACCCACGAGACGTTCGGCCGGTTTCTGGGCCTCCAGATGGGGTGGATGAGCTACCTGGTCCGGCTCACCGCGGCGGCCACCAACGTCAACGTCTTCACCGCCTACTTCGGCGAATTCTGGGATCCGGCCTCGGGCCGAGCCGGGGCGGCCTTCATCACCGTCGTGCTGCTGGCCTTTCTGGCCCTGGTCAATTTCCGAGGGGTCCGCAGCGGGGCCAGCATGAGCAACCTCTTTGCGGTGGCCAAGATGCTCCCCCTCCTGGTCTTCGTGGGACTGGGGATCTGGTGGTTCTCAACCCATGGCGCGATCGCGGCCCCGATCGCGACCGACACCACCCCGGCCGGCTGGATGCAGGTCATGCTTCTGCTGATCTTCGCCTACGGGGGCTTCGAGGCGGCACTGATGCCGTTGGCGGAGGCCAAGGATCCCCGGCGGGACGCGCCGTTTGCGCTGTTCGTGGGGCTGGTGGTGGTGACCCTGATCTATGCCGCCGTCCAGTTCGCCGTGCTGGTGGTGCTTCCCGATCCTGGTGCGAGCCAGCGCCCCCTCGCCGAGGCCGCGCGGGTGGTGATGGGGTCGGCTGGGGCGATCTTCATGGCGGCGGCGGCGCTGATTTCGGTCTATGGCTATCTGGCGGGCGCCATGCTGAATGTGCCACGGCTGACCTTCGCGATGGCCGAGCGGGGAGACCTTCCCCGGTTCATGGCCTGGATCCATCCGGTCTTCCGGACCCCCGGGGTGTCGATCGTGGTCTTTGCCGCGCTGGTCGCCGTGCTGGCGGTGCAGGGCAGTCTGCTGCAGAATCTGAGTCTCTCGGCGGTGTCCCGACTGTCCACCTACGGGATCGTCTGCCTGGCCCTGCCGGTCCTCCGCTGGCGCGATGCCGACGGGGTCGCTCCGGCCCTGCTCCGGCTCCCGTTTGGCACCCTGCTGGCCGGACTCGGCCTGGTCTTCTCCCTGGCCCTGGCGACCCGGATGACCGGTCGCGAGGCCACGTTGCTGGGTATCTTTGCCGTACTGGCCACGGTGCATTGGCTGGCGGTCCGCCACCGGCCTTCTCCGGAAAGGGGTTCGTCATGAGTTTCACCCGCCGTTCCTTCCTTGGCGCGCTCGGCGCGGGGAGCGCCGCGACAGCGCTGCCCTTCATCACCGCCCGCGGGATGGAGCCCATCTCCGCCGGCTATCGCGAGCTCAGATCGGCCCGACCCAATCCTCTGCGGCTCTCGGAAATCCGGCTCGACAGCAACGAGAACCCGTATGGTCCGGCCCCCCAGGCCCTGGAGGCGATCCAGGGGATGTTCTCCGAGGCCTGTCGCTACCCGGACGTCAGCAACGAGAAGCTGATCGAGGCGATCGCCCGGCACCTGAAGGTCAAGGATGAGAACATCCTGCTGGGCCAGGGGTCGAGCGAGATCCTCCGGGTGGCGGTGGACGCCTTTACCGGCCCGACGCGTGGTCTGGTGACGGCCTCCCCGACCTTCGAGCTGCCGACCAACCGGGCCCGGGTGCTTGGAGTGCCGGTGGTGGAGACCGCGCTCGCGCCGGGGCTGTTGCTCGACCTCGACCGAATGGCCGACGCCTCGGCTTCGGCGGGGCTGGTTTTCCTCTGCAACCCCAACAACCCGACCGCCACGATGCACGGCCCCGCGGCGGTCAAAGCCGCCCTCGATCGGATGCTGGCCGCCTCCCGGGACAGCGTGATCCTGGTGGATGAGGCCTACTTCGAGTACGTGACCCGGGCCGATCACGAAACGATGATCCCGCTGGCGCTGGCCAACCCCCGGATCGTCGTGGCCCGGACCTTCTCCAAGGTGTACGGTATGGCGGGACTCCGGGTTGGGTATGCCGTGGGGCAGCCGGCCACCCTGGCCCGGATGGCGCGGAATGTCCTGGTCAACAACATCAATGTGCTGGCGGCCGCGGCGGCGTGGACCAGCCTGAGTGTCCTGGGGCATGCGGCCCGTCAGCAGGCGATGAACACCGAGGTCAAGGGCACGACGGTCCGGTTCTTCGAGTCCCGCGGGTATCAGGTCGTGCCCTCGGAGGCCAATTTCATCATGGTGGACATCCGGCGGCCGATGCAGGGCTTCCGGCAGGCCTGCCGCGATCGCGGGGTGATGGTGGGGCGGCCGTTTCCGCCGTTCGACACCCACGTGCGGATCTCGATCGGCACCAGTGAGGAAATGCGGCAGGCGACCGAAGTGTTCGGACAGATTCTGCAGAGCTGACTCGAAGGCGGAGCATGACTTCCATGAACCGGTATCGCGTGCTCTGGTTCTTATCCTTCTCCCTTGCGGCCGCGCTCACGGCTTGCGGGGACTCCGGCGGCGGGGCTGGCGCCTCGGTCCGGGACAGCGCCGGGATCACCATCGTCGAGAACACCGCACCGGTGTGGGGAGCCTCTGATGCCTGGGTGGTGGTGGACAGCCCCACCGTGCAGATCGGCGGGGATGAGACCAACCCGCTCCAGGACCTGGCCCAGGCGTCTGGGGCCCTCCGACTGCGGGATGGCCGACTGGTGGTGGTCAACGGCGCCACCTCGGAAATCCGGTACTACGCCCCGTCGGGCGGGCACCTCTCGACCACGGGGCGGAAGGGGCAGGGGCCAGGTGAGTTCCAGCTGCCGGCCGGACTCTGGCCGGTGGTGGGCGACTCCCTCCTGGTCTTCGACCCGCTGGCCCGCCGGGTCACCGTGATCGCCCCGGATGGAACGACGCCGCGGACCTACACCCTGGGTGGGGTCTCCGGGGCGCCGGTTCCGGTAGACGGCCGGGTGAGCATGGCGCTGCCGGTGGGTTGGTTCCGGGACGGTGGCCTCCTGGGGATGGAACAGGCCTTCCGGATCAACGATCCACGGAATGAGGCCTACCGGGACACCGTCAGCTACCTCCGGTTCGGGTCGGATGGTCTTGTCACCGACACGGTGGCCAGACTCCCGGGCATCGAGATGACCCCGATGGCGCTCAGCTTCGGGGGCCAGACGTTCAATACCCCGAGCCCGGTTCCGCTCGGCCGGAACACGGTGGTGGCCGGGCGGGAGTCCCTCGTGTACCTGACGACCAACGACGCCTATCAGATCGAAGTCCGAGGACTCGACGGCAAGGTGCAACGGCTGATCCGGATGCTGTCATCGCCGGTGCCCATCACCGCCGCCGACCAGGCCGCGCATCGGAAGGAGACTCTGGAGGAGTTCGAGAGCGGGCCGACGGCAGGGCTGGTTCCGGGGCCGATGAAGGAGCAGATCAACAAGCACATCGCCGAGGCGGTCTATCCCAGCCACTTCGCACCCGTGGTCGAGATGCGGTTCGATGCTGACGGCTTTCTCTGGGCTCAGGAGTCGCCCAGGCCCGGCACCGGGATCCGCACCTACGCCGTGTTTGATACAACCGGTGTCTTCCTGGGCCGGGTGACCATGCCCAAGGACTTCGCCCCGACCTGGTTCGGCCAGAAAGAACTGGTCGGCATCTGGCAGGATGCCGACCAGGTCCAGTATGTCCGCGCCTACCCTCTCCGGAAGCCCTGATCGGCTACGGCACCAGTTCGGTTCGAACCGGGATCACCGCCCTGCCCAGCTGATTGGTGTCGGTCCCGAACCAGATGCTGCGGGTGGCCTTGTGGAAGACCATGTGGCGGATGGTGCCGCCGCCGCTTGGCCGGACCGGGGTGTTGGAGAAGAACTTCCCGGTCCTGGGATCGAATCCCACCAGGTTGTTGGGCTGGACCCCGGTCTCCACGAACCAGATCCGGTTCTGATCATCCATCGTCATCGCATACGGCAACGACCGGGCCCCCGACGGCATCGGCCACTCCCGGACCTCGCCGGTCTTGGGGTCGAGCCGACCGAGGAAGCCCCGGGAATAGTCGCCATACCAGATGATCCCATCCGGCGTGCGGGCCATTCGACGAGGCCTGGCGCGCTCGGCCGGGAGATCGAATTCCTTGAGCTGGTAGGTCTTTGGATCGATGGTTGCCATCCGGTTGGTGCCGAACTCACAGAACCACGGCTGTCCGGTCTCATCCACCACCAGGCCGTAGGGCCGGGCATTGGGCCGGGTCATCTTGACCAGCTTCACTTCACCAGTCTTCTGGTTCAGGTGGCCGACCATGTTGGCGGTCTGGAGGCTGAACCAGATCCCACCCTTGCCGTCGAACATCAAGGTGTGCGGGTCCCGCGCGGCCGGGTCCGGCATGGGGTACTTGGTAATCTTGCCGGTGGCGGGGTCCAGCTTGCCGATGTGGGCCGCCCGGTTGCCCGCATACCACGGGGTTCCGTCGGTGTCGACGATGATGTTGTGCGGGTGGACGCCTTCGTCCAGCTCATACCGCTTGAATTCCGTGGAGCCCGGGACGAAGTACGCCACGTAGTTGCCCGCCTGGCCGACGAACCAGATCCGGCCGGTCCGGGGGTCCACATAGGGGTCCCGGGGCCGGCTGTTTTCCCAGGGCACCGTCCACTCGGTGATCTTGACCGTGTCGAGGGAGGCCGGGGGGGCCAGGGTCACGGCGAGGGTGAGCGAAAGAAGCATGGGATCCCTCCAGAGTGGTGGTGTCCGGCAATGGCGATCACGGCGACGGCGCGGTATCTTCGGCCACTCCCTGCGATTCAGCACGGCGATGTGAACTCAGTCCTCAAGATACGCCCGACGCCGCCCTTCCGTTGGAGGTTTCATGCGACTCCGCTCCACCGCCTTCGCCCTGCTGGTTCTGGCCGGCTGCCAGCCCCCCGCCGATCAGATCTACACCAACGCGACGGTCTATACCTCCCATGATGCCCAGCCCACCGCCGAAGCGGTGGCCGTCACCGGGGGCAGGATCGTTTTCGTAGGATCCGCGGCGGATGTGGAGCGCTACCGGGGACCCAGCACCGAGGTGATCGACCTGGCCGGGGCCGTGGTGTTTCCCGGGTTCATCGACGCCCATGCCCATCTGAGCGGGGTGGGGCAACGGGAGCTCACGTTGAATCTCGAGGGAAGTCTCAGCGTGGCTGAGCTTCAGCGACGGGTCAAGGCGCGGGTTGATCAGGCCCAGCCCGGAGAGTGGGTTGTCGGCCGAGGATGGATCGAGACCCATTGGACCCCCAGCCGGTTCCCCACTCGGCAGGACCTCGACGCGATCTCGCCCAACAACCCGGTGGTCCTCCAGCGGGCCGATGGGCATGCGGTGGTGGCCAATTCTGCCGCTCTCAAGCTGGCGGGGGTCACCCGAGCCACCCAGCCGCCCTTCGGCGGGGACATCCTGAAGGATGCCAGGGGTGAACCGACCGGCATGCTGATCGACGCCGCCCAGGGACTGGTTGGCAGCCAGATCCCGGCCGAGACCGAGGAGTCCCGGGAAAACGAGGTGGTGGTGGGGGCCGACCGGTACCTGAAACTGGGCTGGACCCAGCTGCAGGACGCCGGTGGCGGCTGGGCCGATGTGGCGCGGCTCCGGAAGCTCTTCCAGGAAGGCAGAATTACGCTCCGGGTGTACAAGACCCTGAACGGTCCCTCGGAGTCGGCCGACAGCCTGCTAGCCAGCGGCGCCATCGTCGGTGAGTTCGACGGTCGGCTCACGATCAGGACGATCAAGGTGGTGATGGATGGCGCACTGGGTTCGAGAGGTGCCCTGCTGCTCGCGCCCTATTCCGATGATCCCGGCAAGTATGGGCTTCTCACCACTGACCTCGCCAGGCTCCGGCCGATGCTGGCGGAAGCCCTTCGCCGCGGGGTTCAGGTCGAGGCCCACGCCATCGGCGACTCGGCCAATCGGCTCTACCTCAACCTGGTGGAGGAGGTCCTGGCCGCGGTGCCGGAGTCGGAGCGGGCCCTGCCCCAGCACCGCTGGCGGAATGAGCATTCCCAGATCGTCCACCCCACCGACATTCCGCGGTTCGCGACCCTCGGCGTAATTCCCTCGATGCAGCCGAGCCACGCGATCGGGGATCTGTATTTCGCGCCGAGCCGGCTCGGGACCGAGCGGTTGGCCGGGGCCTACGCCTGGAAGGACTTCGTGGATCAGGGCAACATGATCGCAGCGGGGTCCGACGCCCCGGTGGAGCAGGGCGATCCGATGATCGAGTTCTATGCCGCCGTGGCCCGCAAGGACACGACCGGATTTCAGGGGCCTCCCGAGATCTGGCATCCTGAGCAGGCGCTCACCCGGGAGCAGGCGTTGAAGGCGCTGACCCTGTGGCCGGCGTACGCGGCGTTCGAGGAGCTGGAGCGGGGGTCCATCGAGGTCGGCAAGTGGGCGGATTTCACGATTCTCGATGCCGACCTCATGACGATCCCAGAGGCAGAGATCCTCAAGACGCGCACCGTGATGACGGTCATCAATGGCGCGATCGCCTATCGGGCTCCCTGAACCGGGACAACAGGATGTCGATCGAACATCTGTTTGCCAACAACAGGGCCTGGGCCGCGTCGGTCATCGAGCGCGACCCACAGTTCTTCCGGAGGCTCTCCGGCCAGCAGACTCCGCGTTTTCTGTGGATCGGCTGTTCGGACAGCCGGGTGCCGGCCAACGAGATCGTCGGGCTCGCTCCCGGAGAAGTCTTCGTCCACCGGAACGTGGCCAACGTGGTGGTCCACTCCGACCTCAACTGCCTTTCTGCCATGCAGTTCTCGGTCGATCACCTGAAGGTGCAGGACATCCTGGTCTGTGGTCATTACGGCTGTGGCGGTGTCCTGGCCGCCCTCAAGGGAATGACCCTCGGCCTGGCGGACAACTGGACCCGCCACGTGCAGGATGTCCGCAACCTGCACGCCCGGGAGTTGGCTCAGCTCCCGGAGGCGCGGCGCCACGACCGACTCTGCGAACTCAACGTGATCGAGCAGGTCCGGAATGTCTGCCAGACGACCGTGGTGCAGGACGCCTGGCGCCGAGGTCAGCCCCTGGCGGTGCACGGCGTCATCTACGGCCTGGATGACGGCCTGCTGCAGAACCTGCACGCCGCGGTGACCGATGCCGGTTCCCTCGACGCCATTCTCCAAGCTGTCCTGGAGCCTCGCCGACCA
>CAVPRU010000010.1:0-26341 GCA_963707875.1 uncultured Gemmatimonadales bacterium | reverse complement strand
GGAGGCGGGATTTCTGACCGAGTGGGGGATTGAGGGATTGGGGGATCGGGGAATTGGGGATTGAACTCAGGTCGTCCAATCCTCCAATCCCTCAATCCCTCAATCCTAGATCCACTACAGGCTCGTCTCGTCCCCTGGCGGCCGCACCAGCCGGAAGGCGAATCGCTGCAGGACGAGCTGTCGGACCCGCCGCCAGCTGCGCCAGGCGGGCCGGAACTGCATTCCCGCGAGGGCCGATTCCACTGAAGCCTGGAAGTCGGGATGGGTGCTGCGGAGGATTCGCACCGTCGACAGGTCGACCTGGCCGGTTGTATCCACCACGAATTCGGCCTCGACCAGGCCCTCCAGCCCGTCCCGCAGGAGCGCGTCGGGGTAGGCCGGAGCGGCACTCTCAGGCGATCGGACCACCTCCGAATCCACCGCGATCGCGCTGAACACGGAGTCCAGGACTACCTCGTCCGGCCCCGGAAGCGGCTGGCCCGACGCACGCTCGGGAGGTCGCGTGAACGGCGCTTCGGCCAACACCGCCCGGAGGGCCTCGTCCCCGCGCGCCTCGGGCAGCCCCGGTGGGGCGGGGATCGGAAGACGGAACTGCCTCGGGACGGACGGTTGGCGGTCGGGGGCATACAGATAGAGCGCCGGGAGGATGGTCGAGGCATCCGGCGGGGGAGCGGACCGCCCGTGGTGCAGGGCGGCCTGTAATGCGAGCACGTGGGCCGCCACGCTGATCAACGTGGCCAGGCCGGTGGGCCCGAGCGACCGGGAATGCGTAAGAATCGCTAATGGCATGGAATTCGGTCCGACGTTTCCAACGCGCACCATACAGAATGGGAAACCGGACCGGCGAGCGCAACACTCCCTGTTCACGAGCGAAACGGCGGGCTGTACGGCCGCGGGCCGGCGGGAGTGGCGGCTTCCTCGGGTCGGGATCGGCGGCCGATGCCGGCGCCGGACCCGGGCTCAGGTGATCGTGCGGTGGACGAACGCGCGTACGCCGATCGCGCCGAGCAGGGTCGTCGCCAGGGCCAGCGCGCCGAGGAAGGCTGCGACCGGCATGTGCGGCAGATTGGGTGTGAGAGCGGCCCGGAGGCCTTCGCTCATGTAGACCAGCGGGTTGAAGAGCACCAGGGTCTGGAGCCACGGGATGGGATGCAGCAGGGCCCAGGGATAGTAGACGCAGCCGAGGAAGGTGATCGGGACGACGACGACGGCGAACATCAGGCCGATGTGCTGCGGGCGGACAATCGTGCCGAGCGCGAGCCCGAGCGCGCCGGCGGTCAGGCTGGAGAGGATCACCACGGCCCCCAGGAGGGGCCAGCTCGTGACCTCCACTTCGACCGGGGTCGCCGGCACCAGGTACACCATGGGGAAGACCACCAGGCCCCCGACGATTCCCTGGATGGCGCCCACGATGAGCTTCTCGATCGCGACCAGCTCGACCGGGACGGGGGCCAATACCCGATCCTCAATTTCCCGGGTGCCGCCCAGCTCCATGGAGAGCGGCAGGGCGACGGCCGAGATCCCGGTGAAGACCATACCGACCGCAACCAGGCCTGGCACGACAATGGTGGCGTAGGTCGCGTCGACCGGGCCGGGCTGGAACTCCTGTCCGATCCGCGGGAACACATACGTGAACACGAAGACGAACAGCAGCGGGTTCATCACGGTGCGGGTCGCGAACGGCAGGAAACTCCGGCCAAGCACGCGGAGATCGCGGAGCATCATCCCCCAGATCGCGGCCAGGTAGCCGCCCTGCGCCTCAGTCACGGAGGTCCCTCCCGGTAAGCTGAATGAAGACGGTCTCGAGTGTGGGCTCGTGTACCGCGACGTCCCGGAGTCCATAAGGCATCGCCGCCTCGACCACCCGCGGCAACAGGCCGTCCCGGGACAAGGCGAGTACCCGGAACCCGCGGGCGGTCGGCTGGACTTCCCGGACCGCGGGAAGCGCCGCAATCGCCACGCGGAGCGTTTCTTCCGTGCGGTCCACCTCAACCTCCACCACCGTCTCCGCGCCGGTCCGCTGTTTGAGCTCCGCCGGCGTGCCGATCACCAGCACCTTGCCGTGATCGATGATCGCCACCCGGTCACTGAGGCGATCGGCCTCCTCCATGTAGTGCGTGGTCAGCAGGACGGTGATGCCTTCCGCCCGGAGCCCGCCGACCAGCTCCCAAAGGGCCAGCCGGCTCTGGGGGTCGAGCCCGGCGGTCGGCTCGTCGAGGAACAGCATGCGGGGACGGTGGGCAATCGCCCGGGCAATCTGCACCCGTTGCGCGAGGCCGCCGGAGAGGGTCACGGCCATGGCGTCGCTGCGGTCGGCCAGGCGGAACTCGGCCAGGAGTTCATCGGACCTGGCACGGGCGGCCCCGGCGGCAAAGCCGAAGTACCGGCAATGGAAGTAGAGATTCTCCCAGACGCTGCAGGACCGATCGAGGGTGTTGTACTGGGTCACGACCCCGATCCGGCGCTTCACCTTTGCCGGATCGGCCGTCACCTCGAGCCCATCGACCCACACCTCGCCGGCGGTGGGTCGGATCCGGGTCGTCGCCACGCCGACCGTGGTGGTCTTGCCAGCGCCGTTGGGACCCAGCAGGGCAAAGATCTCTCCCGGGCGTACTTCGAGATCGATGCCCTGGAGCGCCAGAACCGGGGGCGGGCCGGGATAGCGCTTGGTCAAGCCCGCGATCAGGAGTGCCGGCGCGTCTGGCACGGATGGCGGGACTCAGGCCGTTTGCTCGGCGGACCGGGCACGGGCGGCCAGGTAGGCCCCGCGCGCACCCACGACGGCGTCGATCAACGGCGCGGGATCGAACCGCACCGGATCGGTGCACGGCAACCCCGTTTCGAGGGTCGCGGCCGTGCAGGCACGGCGGGCCTCGGCGTCGGTGAGATCGTAGGTGTTGAGCGCAATGGCGATGGTCCGCGTGGGGTGCACGAAGCCGGCCACGGTCTCGTACAGCCGCACGTAATCGGCCAGCGCCGGGATGCGCAGCCAGGCGGCCTTGCGGTAATCCCCGATGTACTCCCGGGTCGCCTGGTGGCAGAGGATGAGCGCATCGGGACAGGAGCCGTGCAGCAGCCCGCAGGTGACCCCGCTGTAGCCGGGATGATTGAGACTCCCCTGCCCCTCCACCAGCACGATATCGGCGCCCTTGCTGCCTTCCAGCACCAGCCACTCCGCCGCCCCCGCGATGAAGTCGGCGACCACCGCATCGACGGCAATGCCCCAGCCCTCGATCATCATCCCGGTCTGGCCGGTGGCGACGAACCGGGTCCGCAGCCCGCGCCGGTTGAGTGCCTCGGTGATCTGCAACTGGCTCGTCATCTTGCCCACGTTGCAGTCGGTGCCGACCGTGAGGATGACGAACGGCTCTACCGCTTTGGCCTTGCCCGAGGCCACCGGGAGATCGGCCGGCGGGCGGCGGAGATCGTGGATCGTGGTGCCCCGCTCCCGGGCGCGCTGGGCCAGCGCCGGATCGTCCGCCAGGAAGGTGTGAAGCCCGCTCCACAAGGAGCAGCCCGCGTCGATCGCCGCCAGCAGCCATTGCCGCCATTCGTCGGGGAGCCGGCCTCCTACGGGTGCGATCCCGACCAGGACCGCGTCCGGCGTCCGGGCCAGACCCTCCGCCATGGTGGCCACCACCGGGGTCGCTCCGCCGAAGCCCAGCACGTCATGAACGGTGCGGCCCGCGGTCACCCGATCGACGACCGCCACCACCCGATCCGGCAGGTACCGAATGACCGAGTTGGCTGTCTTGGACGTGAGCGGGCCGAATTCGCCGTCAGCGAGGATGAGGAACCTGGAGCCTTGCATGGGAGCGATCAGTTATCAGCTATCAGTTATCAGCTATCAGCGGGGAGATCCGGGCGGAAGGTAACAGCCACCCCCGGGCTGGCCAAGCGAAAGGGCCGGCACACCGCCGGCCCCCTGATAGCTGATAGCTGCTGGCTGATAGCTACTTCTTGTCGTCGTCCTCGTCCACCAGCTCGGCCTCGACCGCCTCGCCCTTGCCGAGCTGCTTCGCCGGCCCGCCGCCACCGGACCCGAGGACGCCCATCTTGGTCTTGAGCTCGAGCAGCTGCTGGTCGGCGCTGCCCTTGTATTCCAGCGACTGGAACTGCTGCATCAGGGTATCGCCCTCGAACTCGCTCTGCAGCTCGGCCGCCGCGATAGCCTTGCGCTCCTGCTGCTCGATCTTCTCGGTCATCCGTTCGAACGACTCGAAGGCCGACTTGTCGGACATGCCCGACATGGTCTCCTGGATCCGTTGCTGGGCCTCGGCCCGCCGGGCCCGGGCAATCAGGATGTTCTTCTTCCGTTTGGCTTCTTCGATCTTGTCGTTGAGCTGGCGCAGGGACCCCTTGAGGTTTTCGGTTTCAGCCTTGTGTTTCACCCAGGTCTCGTGCAGCTGCTGGGCACCCTGCATCGACTCGTTGTAGCGCAGCAACGCCTGTTTGGCGAGGTCGTCCCGGCCCTCCTGGACCGCCAGCATCGCCCGGCGCTCCCAGTCTTCGGCCTGCTTGCGCATGGTCTCGGCGTCGGCCTGGAGCTTTTTCTCGTCGGCGATGGCCGAGGCCACCTGCTGCTTGGCCTTGGACAGCTGGGACTTCATGTCGGCGATCAGCTGGTTGAGCATCTTCTCCGGGTTCTCGGCCCGGGAGATGAGGTCGTTGATGTTCGACCGGAGCAGCGCCGACAGACGATCGAGGATCCCCATGCGAGTTACTCCCGGTAGGGCGCGAGGGCGCCCAGGTGCGTGGCCAGCGCGAGCGTCAGCGAATCGAAGCTCGCCTCGAAATCGATGAAGTCCAGGTTCTCGAGTTCCAGCGTGTCCACCAGCACGACGCGGTCGCCCTCGAGGCCATAGGCGCCGTGCACCAGATCGCGGGCGTTGAACTCCAGCAGCGCCCGGCACAGCTCGGCCTGCTTCTTGGCCCCCGCCGGCAGCGTCATCACGGTGACTCGAAGAATCACCACCGGCAGCGCGAAGTGCACCAGCACCTCGGCACCGGCCGTGGTTTGGACGACCCAGAGCCCGGGCTCGAGCTCGCGCACCTCGGCGGTGCCGCTATCCAGCCGGTCGAGAAATCCCTCGATATCCTCTTTACCGCGCATCGCTGCTCTCCATCTGGTGGCCTGCTTGAGTTCGGTGCAATCTAATCGGGCTTCCCGCGCGAGGTTCGCGGGCCACGGGCGGTGGTGGTCTCACGCAACAGTCGCTCCACCCGCTGCACCCGGGTCTCCAGCTCGGCCAGTTCGGCCATCAGCTGGCCCTGGGCATTGGGCGTCCGGGCCTCGATCCAGCGCGCCACCGCCCTGCCGATCGGGCCCATGAACAGGGCCCAGGAGGCGGTGGCCCCGGCGCCGAGCAGGATCATCACGACGACGGCCTGCATGCCCGTTACCTCCCGGCGTCCAGCGGTGCGGGCGGGGTGTCCACCTCGACTGCCGGCGCCGGCCGGCCGCTGGTGAGCATCCGCTCGGCGAAGTCGAGCCGTTCTTCCAGTTCCAAAAGGCGCTGGGCCATGGCGTCGACCTCGGAGAGCCGGGCCTCCACCTCGGGCGATGGGTCGCGCCGGCCGGGGAGAATCCTGGCCTCGATCCAGTTGGCGATCGCCCGCCCCACCGGACCGATCAGCAGCCCAAGCCCGATCGCCCCGATAGACAGTCCGAGCGCGAAGTCCCCGATTCCGTCCCCCATGGCATCCCGCTCCGTTTCTCAGACTATCGTGCCGAAGGACTGGCCTTCGGGTGTCCGGCCGCGATCGCGTTCATCGGCCCGGGGCTCCCGGACCGATCGGCGGCGCATCCCGCTCCCGGGTCAGCAGCCGCTCGGCGAAGTCGAGCCGCTCCTCCAGCTCCGCCACCCGGAGCTCCCGGGCCTCGAGGCTTTGCAGGCGTTCCCTGATTTCGTCGAGCTCCCCCGCCCCGCCGGGCCGTGCCGGCCCGCTCTGCACCCGTTTCACCAGCGCGCGACCGAACGGAACCACCACGGCAAAAAGCAGGGTGAGCACCACGACGACGCCGGCCGCAACCATGACTTCTTCGGTGTTCATCAGCCCTCCATCCGGCTGCTTCCGAGCGGCGGCATCCCACGGTCTCGCTGCTGGGTCAGCAGCCGCTCGGCGAAGTCCAGCCGCTCTTCCAGTTCCAACACTCGGGCCTGCTGGGCTTCCAGCTCCGCGAGCCTGGAGTCGAATTCCGTCATTCGATCCTGCGGTGGTGCGACTTCTGCCATCGCGCGCTTGCGGCGCCAGCCCAACACGGCCAACGACCCGGCGATCACCAAGCCGATTCCGAAATCGGCGGCCCGGCCGTCGAAGAAGCTGTCGACGGCAATCCCCAGCGTGATGGTCACGCTCAACTGGACGACGACGTCGAACCAGTCGAGTCCGAGGATCTTGATCGTCACGGGTCGGCCCGCTCGCCCAGAATCCGGGCCGGCCCCCGTTCCTGGGTCAGCAGCCGCTCGGCGAAGTCGAGTCGCTCCTCGAGCTCGAGTACCCTGCCCTGCCGGGCTTCCAGTTCGGCCACGCGTTCCTCGAGTTCCGCTACCCGTTCCACCTGCGCCTCGCCGGTGGTCATTCCAGGCGCATTCCGCACGGCCCGAGCCCGCCGCCAGGCCAGCACCGCGAGCGACCCGGCCACGACTACCCCGATGCCGAATTCCTCCTGGCTGCGCATGGTGCTCGCCGCCGCGACCGCCAGGGCGAAGGTGATCCCCCCGTGGATCAGCAGGTCGAACCAGTCCAGACCGATCGGCTTCGGCGGCATCAACTTCCCTCCCCACTCGCCGGGAACCGGGCCGCCTCACGCTGCCGGGCCAGCAGCCGTTCGGCAAAGTCCAGCCGTTCCTCCAGCTCCACGATACGTTCCCGGTCACCCTCGAGCACCGCCACCCGGGCGCGAAGTTCTTCCACCTCGGCCAGAATCGCCGACTCGCCAGCCGGCACCCGTCGCTCGAAATACCTGGTCAGGCCCTTGCCGAGCGCCGGAAACACGGTGAGGGCGAACATCGGAAGGACCAGGACCGCGGTCATGATCCCCATCAGTTTCAGGACACCATCCATGTCACGCCCCCGGCCCCAGGCGTTCGGACTCGCGGCGCTGCGAGAGCAGCCGTTCGGCGAAGTCCAGCCGTTCCTCGAGCTCAGCCATCCGGTTATGCAACGACTCCACCTCCGCGAGACGAGCACGAAACTCTTCCAGGTCGGCACCGATGGCGGGCGGTATCGCCGCGGTTTTGCCCTCGATCCGGCGGCCTACGGCCTTCATGAGGGGATAGAGCACGAGCGCGGCCGCGGCCAGAAATCCGAGCGCGATGAGCAGCGTGACCTGGGGCGGGAGCGTTACCCAGGGCGGCAGAAACATCTCCGGTGGCATCGGCGTCGGCGGGGGGACCGGCGGAAGGGGGGGAACGCCTTGCAGCAGGATCATTGGGCGCCCCCGGGCAGTCGGTCCGGCTCGCGGTGCTGGGCGAGCAGCCGTTCGGCGAAATCGACTCGCTCCTCGAGTTCGGCGACTCGCGCATTGAGCCGCTCCAGCTCGGCCAACACCTCGGGCGGGGGAGCCGAGGGTCGCTCGGCCTCACGGCTCAGGCGCTTGGCCAGCGGCGTGATGAGCACCCACGCCCCCGGGATCACCAGCGTGAACAGCACGATCATGAGGATCGCATTGAAGTCCATAGGCCCTCAGGAACTCTCCAGCTGGTCGGGCTCCCGCTTCGTTGCCAGCAGGCGCTCGGCGAAGTCCACCCGCTCGTGCAGCTCGGCCACCTCGATGCGGAGACGCTCCACCTCCTCCACCAGCACCGGATCGGTGTGGACCTGGGTTGACCCTCCCCTGATCCGCTCGGCCAGCGCGCGGCCAATCTCGGTCTTGGAGAGCGCAAAGAGCATCCCCCCACCGAAGACGATGACGATGAACAGGACGCCTTCCATTACTCCGCCTCAGGCAGCTGTGCCCGATCACGGGACTTTGCCAGCAGGCGCTCGGCGAAGTCCATCCGCTCGTGCAGTTCGGTCAGCTCGGTCCTCAGCCGCTCGAGCTCCTCGTAGACCGCGGGATCGGGCTCCGCCGACGTCCGGCGGCCGCGGATCCGGTCGGCGATGGCCTGGCCCACGGGACTGAACGAAATCGCGACGGCCGCGCTGCCGCCGAAGATCAGGATCAGCGCCAGGATAGCGGTCACAGCCCCTCCCGGGCTTCACGGCCCTGAGTGAGCAGCCGCTCCGTGAAATCGATGCGCTCCTGGGCCTCGTATAGCTGCTGCTGCAACCCGTCTACCTGATCGCGCACCTGGGAGAGCTCGGCCGCCAATTCCGGGTCGGGGCCACCGTGCCTGCCCTGAATCCGGCGAGCCAGCGCCTCGCCGATCGGGCTCTGGGCTACCTTCACGATGCCCCAGACGAATGCGCCGGTGAGGATGATCCCGGTGATCATCCCGAAGATCGGGATCATCTCTCCCATCGGCTCAGCCTTTCGGCAGCGGGCCGGCGGATCGTCCCTGCGACAACAGCCGCTCCGCGAAGTCCAGCCGCTCCTGGGTTTCACCGAGCTGGGCCCGCACCTGCTCCAGCTCATGCGACAAGGTGTCGAGGCGCTCCGCGACCACGTCCTGTTCGGTGCCACCGCCACCCATTCGGCGGGCGTACGCCTGCGCGATCGGCCCGAAGATCCTGGCCGCGGTCCACGCCAAAATGCCGAGGATGGTGATGGAGCCCAGCATGATCACGACCAGCTGTTCCGGGCTCGGCCCCGAGTCCACCAATACCTGAATCATCGCCATTGGGAATCCCGGTTAGTCATGGTGCGCTGTCGCTGGCCGCCCCAGCCCCCGGGGGCGGCGAATCCACCTACGGCATCACGTTTCAGGATGTTTCATATTTGGACGAGTAGGATCCTGCGGTTCGGACAGACCTGTCAGCGGTCGTGCTTCCCCTTCAATTGGACCAGCCGTTCCTTGGCCAGCCGCCTGCCGGTCGGGGTCGCGGCGAGCCCGCCGCCGGCGGTTTCACGATACCGGACATCCATGGTCCGGCCGATTTCGCCCATGGTATCGATCACCTCGTCGACCGGAATAGGGAATCGGACTCCGGCCAGGGCCATCTCTATTCCCGCCAGCGCCATCGCCCCGCCAGTCGCGTTGCGATACACGCAGGGCACTTCGACCAGCCCGCCCAGCGGATCGCAGACCAGCCCCAGGGTTCCCTGCATGGTGAGGGCGACAGCGTGCGAGATCTCCTCCGGCGTTCCCCCGAGGAGTTCGATGCCCGCTGCCGCGGCCATCCCAGCGGCCGCGCCGGTCTCCGCCTGGCACCCTCCTTCGGCGCCCGACAGCGACGCCCGGACCGCGACCACGGCCCCGACCAGGCCCGCGGTTGCCAGCGCACGAACCAGCGCATCGTCGGTCACGGGTCGATGCTTGGCCAGGCCGAGCAGGACACCGGGGAGCACTCCGGCTCCGCCGGCAGTCGGGGCGGCCACGATCACGCCCATCGCCGCGTTCACTTCCTGGACCGCGAGGGCGGCGGCGAGCACATCGGTGAACACCGTTCCCGCCAGGGGACCGACCGGCTTGGCCAGCCGGGCCGCGTCCCCGCCAACCAGTCCGCTCACGCTGCGGAGGTCGCCGGAGAGCCCCCGTGCCACTGCGCCACGCATGACCTCGAGCGCCCGCCCGAGGGCCGCCTCTACCTCGTCCCGGGTGCGGAGGCCGTCCGCGGCCTCAGTGCGGAGCGCCAATTCCCCCAGACTGATCCGATCCGACTGCGCCCGTTCGACCGCCTCGGCGAGGGAATCGAACATCAGGCGATTCTCGAGATCGAACGGATCATGCTCACGCCCGGAACCGTTCGCAGCACCTCCATGGCCTGGGCGCTGGCCGGTTGATCGAGTTCGTAGATGTGGATCGCCGCGCCGCCCTTCTGGCGGCGGGACACTTTCATGGTGGCGATGTTGTCGCCCTCGCGTGCCAGAACCGTGCTGACCGCGGCGATGATCCCCGGCACATCCTGCGCTATGAATACCAGGGTCGGAAAGGCGCCGGTCACCTCCACCGCGAAGCCATCGATCTCGGTGATCAGGATCCGGCCTGCACCGAGCGACGAGCCGGTAACGACGGCCTGTCGTTCGCCCCGGCGGAGGGTGATCCGGGTGGTATTGGGATGGCGGTCGCCACGGAGCTTGACGTTCTGAAAGGTGAGGGCCAGACCGGCCCGCTCCGCCAGGTCCAGGCTCTCCCGCAACCGTTCGTCGTCCGGGAAGAACCCCAGCAGCCCACCGGCGATCGCCCGGTCGGTGCCGTGTCCGGCCCCGGTCCGGGCGAACGAGCCGTGCAGCTCCACTCGGGCGGATTCCGGCTGGCCGTCCACCAGGCCGCGCGCAAACAGCCCGATGCGGCAGGCCCCCGCGGTATGCGAGGAGGACGGCCCCACCATTACAGGGCCGATGATGTCTAGAAGGGAGACCATGGGAAGAAGGTACTCGGCGGGATACGGGGGTGAAAGGTGAAAGGTGAAATGGCTCGTCGAGCCCTAAGGGCTCGCTCACCGCTGGTCCTTCACCTTTCACCCTTCACCTTTCACCTTCACCATTCACCCTTCACCATCGACCAATCCCCTACATCAACTCCACCTGCTTGATCGCCCCCAGGCTCATGGCGATTTCCGTGGTCTCATCGCCCAGCGGGTGCAGGTAGACCTCGAAGGCGGTGGGGTGGGTGTCGACGCTGGTGGGGATTCCGGTCACTTCCTGCCGACCCGTGGTGACGATGCGGACGGCGAGTTCATGGCTCCCGGCGTATCCCAGTACGGCAACGATCTGCTCGTAGGTCATGGGCGTCCCCCGCGGGTTGGTCTTTCCAATGTAGGCCCGGTCGCTGAGACCGGTAGAGCCCCCCGGCTCGGCCGCCGGGAAGGCCGGGGCAGGATCACCTGGGGAGGCTGCGAACGGAAGCCGGCGGACGAGAGCCGCCGTTCCCGGGCCGACGGCTTTCCGAACTAGTTGGTCAGACTCGCGGGAGCCCGCTGCATGGGTGTTACCACTGGCGGGCCGAGCGTCTGGTCGATGAAACGGGTCAGCAGATCGCGCAGGTGGAGGGATGTGGGCCCGCCCGTTATCGAATGATTGCGGTTGGGGTAACTCATGAGTTCGAACGGCTTGTTGGCGGCCACCAGGCTGTTGATCAGGGCCTCGGAGTTCTGGTAGTGGACGTTGTCGTCGCCGGTCCCATGTACTAGGAGCAGGTCCCCACGCATCTGGTTCACATAGGAGAGCGGTGACCCGCGGTCGTAACCGTCGGCGTTCTCCTGCGGCAGACCATTGTACCGTTCGGTGTAGATATTGTCGTAGAATTTCCAGTGGGTCACCGGCGCCACCGCGATGGCCATGCGATAGACATCGGGGGCTTGAAACAGGCCGTTCAGGCTCATGAAACCGCCGTAGCTCCAGCCGAAGACCCCCATCCGGGTGGAGTCCACGAAATCCCAGCGCCCGATCGCCCGGGCCGCCGCGGCCTGGTCCTGGGTCTCGATTACCCCCAGCCGCCGGTAGACGATCTTCCGCCAGGCACGTCCCCGCATTCCGGTACCGCGATTGTCGATGCTGGCGACCAGGTACCCCTTCTGCGTCAGCAGGAGGTTCCACAGGTAGCCCGATCCGCCCCACTGATCGACCACTGTCTGGGATCCCGGCCCGCCGTAGTTGGTGAACAGGATCGGATACTTCCGGTTCGGAGTGAAGTCGATCGGCTTCATGAGCCAGCCGTTGAGTTTCACGCTGTCGCCGATGCCCACCTGAAAGAACTCCGCCGGGCCTTTCCGAAGCTGTGCCACGCGGGCCGCGAGCTGGGCGTTTCCGACCAGGGTCCGCGCGACCTGGTGCCCGGGAAGCCGGATCAGCTCGATCACCGGAGGCGAGCCGAATCTCGAGTAGGTGTGGAAGCCAACGGTGGCGTTGGGAGCGAGGTTGTAGGCGTGGGTCCCGGGGGAGCCGGCCGGCGTCACCCGCTCCGGGGGCGCGCTGCCGTCGAGGGGCGCGCGCCACAGGTATCGCTGGGTGGGATCATCGGGACTGGCGGTGAAATAGACCCAGCCCGCCGCCTCATCGACCGCCGCCACCGCGGCAACATCCCACGCACCCGGGGTGAGGAGGGTGACCCGCTGCCCGTCGCGAGACACCCGGTAGATGTGCAGCCAGCCGTCCCGCTCGCTTTGCCAGAGAAAACTGCGCCCGCCGTCGACCCAGGTCATGGGGTCCTCGAGATCCACCCAGGCGCTATCCCGCTCGACCAGCACCCGCCGGACCGCGCCGTTCCGGCGGTCGCCGAGGTAGACGGTGTTGGTGTTCTGCAAGCGATTGAGCTGCTGGATCACGACCTCGTGGCTCGACTCGGCCCATTCCATCCGGGCCAGGTAGTTGTTGCGGGGATCGCCCGGGACCCGGAACCAGGTGATCGCCCCCCCCCACGCGGGCACCGTGCCCACCCGGGCGGCGGAGTTCGACTCGCCGGCCTTGGGGTATTGCACCGGGACTACCTTCGCGTACAAGGAATCGGTGGTGTTGATCAGATCGAAATTCCTCACCGAGTCGGCATTGAGCTGCCAGAACGCGATGGTCCGTCCGTCCGGGCTCCAGCGCCAGCCGTCGCGGTTATCGAGCTCCTCCTCGTACACCCAGTCGAAGGTCCCGTTGATGATCGTGCGCGAACCATCCCAAGTGAGTTGCACGATCCGGCCGGTCGCCAGGTTCTCCACGAAGAGATTGTTCTCCCGCACGTACCCCACGCGCCGACCGTCCGTAGCGAACTTGGCGAACATCAGGGTCGAGGGCCGAGCCGCCGGGCCGCCGAGCTTGCGGAGTCGGCCCGTGGCGAGATTGAGGATCCAGTAGTCGCCGCGAGTGTTCTGGCGCCAGACCTGCTGCGAGTTGGTGAAGATGAGCAGTTGCCGTTCGTCGTCGGACCAGGAGTAGCTCTCCACGGTGAGCGGCACACTGTCGCCCTTTGGAACCAGCCGGGCTGCCGGCACCAGCACCGTGCGCTCGCCGGACTCGGTGTCGTAGCGCACCAGATCCTGGCCCTGGGGCAGCTCGGGCGAGCGTTCCAAGGTGGTATAGGCCGCGCCCTGGGCCAGCCACCGCGCGGGGCCGAACGGCTCCGGGCGGAATTCGGGCGAGCCGTAGATCCGGGGGAGCGAGAGCAGCAACGAGTCGGGTACCTGGGCGGGCAGCGCCGCGGGTGCGAGCCAGAGCACCATTTGAACAGCCAGAGTCGAGCGAAGCACGGTCAAGCATCTCCTGGATTGAGTCCCGTCCGCAGCGGTCCTGCCCTGTGGTTCACTGCGCCTTCAACACTTTCCTGAGGAACTGGCCGGTGTGACTGGCGGCAACCCGGGCCACCTCTTCCGGCGTTCCCTGGGCGACGATCGCCCCGCCGCCGTCGCCGCCCTCCGGGCCCAGGTCGATGACCCAGTCGGCGGTCTTGATGACATCGAGATTGTGCTCGATCACCAGGACGCTGTTGCCTTTGTCCACCAGCCGGTGGAGCACCTCGAGCAGCAAGCGGACATCCTCGAAATGCAGCCCCGTGGTCGGCTCGTCCAGAATGTACAGCGTCCGGCCGGTGTCGCGCTTGGCCAGCTCGGTGGCGAGTTTCACCCGCTGGGCCTCGCCGCCCGACAACGTGGTCGCCGCCTGACCCAGGTGGATATAGCCCAGGCCGACGTCGTTCAGCAGGACCAGCTTCTCGGCGATCCGCCGCTGGGCCTCGAAGAACTCCAGCGCGTCGCCCACGGTCAGATCGAGCACCTCGGCGATGCTCCGCCCGCGGTAACGGACCTCGAGGGTCTCCCGGTTGTAGCGCTTCCCCTTGCACACCTCGCACGGCACGTAGACGTCCGGCAGGAAGTGCATCTCGATCTTGACCAGCCCGTCACCCTCGCACGCCTCACAGCGGCCGCCCTTGACGTTGAACGAAAACCGGCCCGGCCCGTACCCCCGCAGTTTGGCCTCGGGGAGCTGAGTGAAGAGTTCGCGAATCGGTGTGAACAGGCCGGTGTAGGTCGCGGGATTGCTCCGGGGTGTCCGGCCGATCGGGCTCTGGTCGATGTCGATGACCTTGTCGAGATGATCGAGTCCGTCGAGCGAACGGTGGAGACCGGGGATGACCTTCGCCCGGTAGAAATGCCGGGCCAGGGCGCGGTAGAGAATATCGGTTACCAGCGTCGACTTGCCCGAACCGGACACTCCGGTGACCGCGATGAACATCCCCAGCGGGAACTCGACCGTCAGGTTCTTCAGGTTGTTGGCCCGGGCACCGGACAGGCGCAGCCGGCGTCCGGGCACCGCCAGCCGGCGGGCCGGCGGTACCGGGATGCGGAGTTCGTCGCGCAGGTACCGCGCGGTGAGCGAGGTCGGATGGCTCAGGATCTCGGCGACGGTGCCCACCGCGACGACTTCGCCGCCGAACCGCCCGGCCCGCGGACCGAGGTCGATCACATGATCCGCCGCCCGGATGGTCTCCTCGTCGTGCTCGACCACCAGCACCGTGTTGCCCAGACCGCTCAAGTCCCTGAGCGTCGCGAGCAGCCGGGCGTTGTCGCGCTGATGCAGTCCGATACTCGGTTCGTCCAGCACGTAGAGCACGCCGGTGAGACGGGAGCCGATCTGGGTCGCCAGCCGGATGCGCTGAGCCTCACCGCCGGACAGCGTGCCGGCCGACCGACCGAGCGTGAGGTAATCCAGGCCCACGTCCCGGAGAAAGCGCAGCCGGTCGCCTACTTCCTTGAGGATCGGCCCGGCAACATCCGGGTCCAGACCGCTGGACCCACCGGCCCGGCGGAGTGGCAGCCCGGCAAAGAAATCGTAGGCCCCGGTCACCGGCAGGTCGACGATGTCCCCGATGCCCTTGCCCGCCACCTTCACCGCCAGGGACTCGGGCTTGAGCCGCTTCCCGCCGCAGGCGCGGCAGGGTTCTTCCACCATGTACGCCTCGAGGCTCATGCGGACCGCATCGCTCGAGCTCTCGCGGTAGCGGCGGGCCACGTTGGCCACGATTCCTTCCCATTCGCTCTCGTAATCGTCGCGTCCCCTGCCCCCATCGACCTGGTAGCGGAGCTTCCGGCCCGGCAGGCCGAACAGCAGCGCCTTCCGGGCCGGCTCGGGGATCCGGCTCCACGGCAGGCTGAGATCGAACTTGAGGGTCCGGGCCAGCGTCGGGAGCACCACCTTGCGGAGGTATCCGCTGGGCTCGCCCCACGGCAGGACGACGCCCTCCAGGATCGAGATGCTGGGGTCGCCGAGAATCAGCTCGGCATTCACCTCGCGGCGCAGACCCACGCCGTGACACTCGGGGCAGGCCCCGAAGGGGGAGTTGAAGGAAAACTGCCGCGGTTCCAGCTCGGGGAGGGAGAGGCCACAAGCCGGGCAGGAAAAGCGTTCACTGAAGACCTGGGAACGGGGAACGGGGAACGGGGAACGGTCCTTCCTTCCCGTTCCCTGTTCACTGTTCCCTGTTCCCCCGTGTACCACCACCTCCACCACGCCCTCCGCGACCTTCAGCGCCGTCTCGATCGAGTCGGCCAGACGGCTCCGGTCGCTCGGCCGCACCACCAGCCGGTCCACCACGACCGCCACGTCGTGATTCTGACGCCGGTTGAGGGCGGGGAGGTCGTTGAGATCCCGGACCTCCCCATCCACCCGGACCCGCGCGAAGCCGCGCCGGCGGATGTCCTCGAACAGCTCGCGGAACTCGCCCTTCCGTCCCCGCACCAGCGGCGCGAGGACCTCGATCCGGGTCTCGTCCGGCCAGCCCAGGATGGTCTCGGTGATCTGGGTCGCGCTCGAGCGTGCGATGGGACTGCCGTCGTTGGGACAATGCGGGACTCCGACCCGGGCCCAGAGCAAACGGAGATAGTCATAGACCTCGGTGACCGTCCCGACCGTGGATCGGGGATTGTGGCCGCCGGTCTTCTGCTCGATCGCGATAGCGGGGGAAAGACCTTCGATCGCGTCCACGTCCGGCTTCTCCATCAGCCCGAGGAACTGACGCGCATAGGCCGAGAGCGACTCGACATACCGTCGCTGCCCCTCGGCGTAGATTGTGTCGAAGGCCAGGGAAGACTTGCCCGACCCCGAAAGCCCGGTGATGACGGTGAGGCGATCGCGCGGGATCTGGACCGAGATGTTCTTGAGGTTGTGTTCCCGAGCCCCGCGGACCGAGAGGAATTCCTGAGCCATAGCCTCGGAACGTATGCGGACCCGGGATCGGATACAACGGTGGGGGAACGCGGAACGGGGAACGGGAGGGACCGGAATAATGGGACAGGGTTGGGATGGCTGCTATTATTAGAGGATGGCCAGAGGGGTCAAGCTCTGTTCCCTGTTCCCTGTTCCCTGTTCCCTGTTCCCTGTTCCCCTGTTCCCCGTTCGCCTGATGCTCTCCTTCGGCCACCGCGCCACCGGCCTCGACTCCATGCTGGACGAGCTGTTCGGCACGTCCGGCCTGGAAGGCGACCTTCCCCCCGAATCGCCGGATTACGGATTTCCCCTCAGGCCGTTCGCCGCGATGGTCCCCCAGGACGACCTGGTGGCGACCGAACCCCGGACCGAGGAGTCCCCGGTGGAGCGGTTGTATCGCCGCGCGGTGGAGGCCACCAGCCGGGGTCGAGCGGCCGAGGCGATCCAGCGCTACCGGGAACTGCTGGCGCTCGATTCCAGTCATGTGGCCGCCCGGACCAACCTCTCCGCCCTGCTGGAGACCACCGGCGATCCGGAGGAAGCCCTGGAGCAACTGACCGCGGCGCTCCGGCTCGAACCGGACGACGTGAACATGCTGGTCTCGCGCGGGGCGATTCACGGCCGTCTCAAGCGCTACGCCGAGGCCGAAATCGATCTCAGACGCGCGCTTCGGCTCGATCCGGACAATGTGCAGGCCCATACGTCGCTGGGGCTGGCGCTCTGGCGCAAGGGGGTCCCGCGGGAGGCGGCCGACGCGCTGCGACGCGCCATTGAGCTCGAGCCGCTCAACGCTCCCGCCCACTATTACCTCGGCGAGGCCCTGAACCAGGCGGGCGACCTGCAGGGCGCCCGCGCCGCACTCCATCAGGCGGTGACGCTGCTCCCCGAAGGGCGGAGTTTCCGCCTGTTGGGGCGGGTGCTCGACCGGATGGGACAGTACGACGAGGCCCAGGCGATGTACCGCAGGGCACGTGAGGCCGGTGGCGCGTGATCCGGGTCGTCGAGAACATCCTGGCCGACCTGCCGGTACCCGCGGTACTGCGGGCGGCGGATGAGCTTCTGGCCCCGGTCGGCCCGGAGAGCGCGGCGCTCGATGCCCGGGGAGGCCACCGGTTGGCGCTGGCCCTGGCGATCCAGGCGCCCCTCGAGATCGGCTCGGCGGTGATTACCCAGGCGGGCGATCTGGCGGCCGAGTTCGTCCTGCACGTCATCGTTCAAGGGGAAGCGCGGCGGGCCTCACGCGACACCGTGCGCCGGGCGCTGACATCGGCCTGGCATCGTGCGGAGGCCTGGCAACTCGGGACGGTGGCGGCGGCGGTGGGCGGGCTGGGGCTCACGATCGAGGAATCCGCCTTGCTCCTGGTCGAGACGTTCCGGGAGCGTCCTGCCTCCACGGCGTTCCCGGCGGACCTCTACATCGTGGTCGCCACGCCCGGCGAACGCAGCGCCATCGAGCCCTACCTTCAGAACGGCAGTCCGTGACGCGACCTTTTTCCCGGGCGGAAGCCGCCGTGCTCACTCGGGGTCGCCGGCCGCACCTCCGCCGCCGTACCACCGCGGTGCTGATCCTGGCAGCCTGGGCGGGAGCGCTGGGCTGGCTGGCGCAGCGCCACTACCTCGGTGGCGATCGGACCGAGCGATCATCGCGCTGGCCGGTGCCACCCGGATCCGCCTACCACTCAGTCCGCCTGGGGGACCGGCAGTACGGACTCGCCTCGGTCACGATCGATACCCTCCCGGAAGGCCTGCGGGTGACCGAGCTGGTGACGGTGGACCTGCCCGCGCTCCAGGACGGAGTCCCACGGCGCACCAGCCTGCGCATCGAGGCCCGCTACGCGCGGGGCCTGCAGCTCCGGAGCTGGCGCGGCGATCTGCTGACCGAGCACGGCCGGCGCTTCGTCACCGGCTCGGTCATCGGGGATTCGGTGCTCACGGTGGTCAATCGCGCCGGCGATGTGCCGCCGGAAACGCTGACGGTCCGCCTCCGGCGGCCGATCATCCTGCCGAGCGCGATTCCGCTGGTGGTGGCTTCGCGCGGCCTGCCGCGCACGGGCAGCCGCCTCAACCTCGAGGTCTACGATCCGCTGGATCAGGAGCTGAGAACCGATCGCCTGCTGGTCGCGGCGGAATCCCTCTTCACGGTCCCCGACAGTGCCGAGTTCAACGAAACGCTGGGCCGCTGGCGGGTGGCCCACGCGGACACCGTGCGGGCCTGGCGGATTGACGGAACCGAACATGGCCTCCCGGTCTCGCGGTGGGTGGACGCGGCCGGCATGACGGTCCGCATCGTTCACCCGCTCGGCGCCCACCTCGACCGCTCGGCCTTCGAGCTGGTCAACACCAATTATCGGGCCCTGCCGCCGCCGCTGTGGGACACGAGCGCCGCGGCCCCGAGTTTGCTACCGGGGACCGGGAGGGACCACCCGAGGCCGGGCCTTACGGTGCTGGCCTACCTCGCCCCCCGGGCCCCGGTGCCAGAAGGGGTGCCCAGTCTCGAGGGCGGGTGGCAGCGGCGCACGGGGGACACCCTGCACATTGCCCGCCGGACGGGATGGGACTCCGTGCCGGACCGCCCGGACGGCCGAGCCGCGCGGCTGGAGGAAAATCCGGAGCTGATGGCTACCGCCACCCGAATTGTGGGCGCCGAGCGACGACCGGAAGCCATGGCGCGGGCACTCAACACCTGGGTGCGCCGGACGATTACTCTTCGGGAGGGCGTCGGCGGCAGCGCTGCCGCCCGGGTCCTGGCCCGGAAGAGCGGAACGGCGGAGGAGCGGGTCGTGTTGCTGGTAGCCCTGGCGCACGCGGCCGGCTTGGCGGCCCGACCGGTGTGGGGGGTGGTGCGCGAGGGCGAGCACTGGCAGCTCGCCACCTGGGCAGAGATCCACGCCGGTGTCTGGGTGCCGGTGGACCCGGGGTCTCCCGGGGCCACGACCGGGACCAACCGGGTTCGACTGGCCATCGGCGGTGAAGGCCGCCTGCTCGACCTGGCGCTTCGCGCCGGCCGACTGCGGCTCGCGGTGCTTGAGGAATCGTCATGATCCGACTGACCAACCTGACCAAGCGCTACGGCAAATTCACCGCCGTGGACGGCATCAACCTGGAGATCCGGCAAGGCGAATTGTTCGGTTTCCTGGGCCCCAACGGAGCGGGCAAGACCACCACGATGCGAATGATCGCGGGGATCCTGCAGCCGACGTCGGGGACCATCGAGATCGCCGGCGACGATATCGCCGCCGACCCGATCCGGGCCAAGAGCCGGCTCGGTTTCATTCCCGACCGGCCCTTCGTTTACGACAAGCTCACGGGCGCCGAGTTTCTGCGGTTCGTCGCGGCGTTGTTCGGCCAGGACGGCGAAGCGATCGAGCGCCGCATGGATGAACTGCTCGACCTGTTCGAACTGACGCTCTGGAAGGACGAGCTGATCGAAAGCTACAGCCACGGGATGCGGCAGAAGCTCATCATCTCGAGCGCGCTGCTCCATCGGCCGGAAGTCATCGTCGTGGACGAGCCCATGGTCGGCCTTGACCCCAAGGGCCAGAAGTTCCTCAAGGAGCTGTTCCGGGCCTTCGTCGACCGGGGCGGCACCGTCCTGATGAGCACGCACACGCTCGACACGGTCGAGGAGATGTGCGACCGGATCGGCATCATCGCCGCGGGGAAGATCCTGACCTGCGGCACCATGGCGGAGGTCCGCGAACAGACCGCGGGCGGCGACGCGCGCCTCGAGGAGCTGTTCCTGAAGCTGACCGGCGGGATCAACCAGCGGGAACTGGACGTCATTCTTGATTGACCATTGGCCGACCGCCGATCGCCGATGACCACAGGACCAGGCATGGGGCGTGGCGTTCGGGAGGGCTCGACCAGGCGGCCGAGCACTAACGGGGGCGAGAGCGCCGACCCGCGACCGACGTCCGTGCTCGCCCCGCGGCCGCTCGGTGCCCTGCCCCAACCATCGCTCCAGGTCATCACCACGCCCAGGTGGCGGAGCGCGGTGAACCGCCTCCGGCAGGAGCGCTCCACGGGCAGCGGGAAGTTCTTCCTCCTGGCCCTGGTGGCGCTGGGATTCTGGGCCGCGGTGTTCGGGATCTCGTATCGCATCCTCCGCTACATCCAGTCCACCAGCGAAGTCGGGGCGCCGCTGGCGGCGAAGATGCTGGGCATCATCCTGCTGGCCTTCGCCGCCCTGCTCCTGCTGTCCAACCTGATCACCGCCCTGTCGAGTTTCTTCCTGGCCCGGGATCTCGACCTGCTGGTCTCGTCCCCCACCGACTGGCTCCGCCTCTATCTCGCCAAGCTGGGCGAGACCCTGCTGCACTCCTCGTGGATGGTGGTGTTGATGGCGGTGCCGATCTTCACGGCCTACGGGATGGTATTCCGGGGCGGCCCGCTATTCCCGCTGGTCGTCGTCGTGGCGCTGCTGCCCTATTTCGTCCTGCCCTGCGTGGTCGGATCGGCGATCACCCTGGTCCTGGTCAACGTGTTCCCGGCCCGCCGGACCCGCGATCTGTTGAGCCTGGTCGCGATCGGCGCCGTCGGCGGCCTGGTGCTGCTGTTCCGGCTGGTGCGGCCTGAGCAACTGGCCCGGGCCGACGGGGTACGCAACCTGCTCGACTATCTCGCGGCGCTCGAGACCCCGACCAGCCCGTTCCTGCCGAGCGAGTGGGCCACCCAGATGATCATGAACTGGCTGCAGCACGTGGCCGATCCACTCCCAGTCGTGATGTTGTGGACCACCGCGCCGGCCTTCGTGGTCCTCGGAGCGATCCTGCACGGCCAGCTCTACCATCAGGGGTTCTCCAAGGCGCAGGAGGGGGCCGAGCGCTTCGTGCGCGGCCGGCGGTGGTCGGCAATCATCAGTCGTCTTTTCACCACCATGCCGGCGGCCCGGCGGGAGTTCGTGCTCAAGGACCTGCGATTGTTCTTTCGGGACACCACCCAGTGGAGCCAGCTCATCCTGCTGGCGGTACTCCTGGTCGTGTACGTGTTCAACATCCAGTCGCTGCCCCTGTTCTCGGGTGAGAAGGTGCCGGTCTTCCTGGTCTCGCTGGTGGTCTTCCTGAACCTGGGACTGGCGGGCTTCGTGCTCGCGGCGATCGCGGCCCGTTTCGTCTTCCCGGCCGTGTCGCTCGAAGGGAAGCAGATGTGGCTGCTGCGCTCGAGCCCGCTCGACCTCAAGGCCCTGCTGTGGAGCAAATACTGGACGGGGACCGTTCCGCTCCTGGTAGTGGCAATTCTCATCACCTTCGCGACCAACGTGTTGCTGCAGGCGTCGTCGTTCATGATGGCCATCAGCCTGGGGACGATCGTCCTGCTCACTTTCGCCATCAGCGCGCTCGCCCTCGGATTCGGGGCGCTCTTCCCGCGGTTCGACACCGAGAACGCCGCCCAGATCCCGACCGGATTCGGCGGCATGGTTTACATGATGTCGGCGATCGTCCTGCTCGGCGTGGTGCTCATCCTCGAGGCCACCCCGGTGATGAGCTACCTCCGGGCTGAGCTGAGCGATACCCCGACGGAGATCGATACCTGGATGGTGGGGTCGTTCGTGGCGGTGATCGTGGTCTGCCTCGCCACCACCATCGTACCGATCCGGCTGGGGCTCCGGAAGATCGAACGGATGGAGTTCTAGCCGGCGGCGCCGCCGCCGCTGAGCGATTTCGCGTCCGGCCGTCGCGAAACCGGCCATCGCCCTAACGATCCGGCCAGAACGCACCCACGCCCTGTGAGCCGGGTTCCCGCACTACCAGTCGTTCCCTCCTACGTTGGGTTCAGACCTCGTAGCGGGTAGCTGCCACCCTCGCCGGCAGCAATTCGAGCAGTCCACACCGTAAAACGTATCGACGTCGCCGTTGGGCAGCGTCTGGCCACGCCGGACAGCGCCCGACCGGGACCGCCCCCCGCATCGCGGGATGCTCGCTCAATACACACCGCTTCCCACCGCGGCCTCAATCGAGCGGCGCCGCCTCGGACCGGCACTGTAGGAGGTCGTCATGCGTCACCTGCGCCAATCTCTTTCCGGCCTGATTGTCGGGGCGTTCTCCATGGCCTGCACCGCCGAGCCCAAGGTCGGTTTCGAGCCACCGCCGTTCGACCCCAACGACCCCGTGGTCGACACCGTGACGGTCGTCTCGGCCACGCCGGGATCACCCCTGCCCGGTCTGAGCCGAAATCAACTACGGCTGTTTCGGGCGGGGATGGCGGTGTTCGCCGCTCCCTTCACCCCGGCCACCGGCCTGGGTCCGCTGTTCAACGCCAACGCGTGCGGCGAATGCCACGAGGACCCGGTGCTCGGCGGACCCGGCGACGAAGTGGAGGTACACGCCACCGCCTTCCACCCCGGATCAGCCTGCCAGTTGCTCGAGGCCAACGGCGGGCCGGTGGTGCAGCAGGATGCCACGCCCGAACTCCAGGCCCTGGGCATTCTCCTGGAGCCGACGCCGGCCGGCGCGACCGGCACCGGCATGCGCAGCTCGCCGGCGGTCTTCGGGCTGGGGCTGCTGGATCAGGTCTCGGACCAGACGATCATCTTCCTGTCGCGGATCAGGCACCCGGATGGCGTTCGCGGCCGGCCGGCGATTCTGCCGGACGGGCGGGTGGGACGCTTCGGACGCAAGGCAACGGGCGCCTCCCTCACCGAATTCAATGCCACCGCCTTCGCCGCCGAAATGGGGATCACCAACCGCCTGCACCCGGTCGAAGGCACCATCGCGGGGCAGCCATTTCCGGCCGGCGTGGACGCCGCCCCCGAACCCGAGATCGACGACGCCTCGCTCAACGCGGCGGACGGGTTCGTCCGCTTCCTGGCGCCGGTCAGGCCCGAGCCGCTGACCGACGAGGCCAAACACGGGCGTACGCTGTTCCGCCAGATCCGCTGCACCAGCTGCCACGTTCCGGTCCTGGTGACCGGATTCAGCCGAACCCCGGCCCTCCGGTTCAAGTTCGTCCGAGCCTACACCGACCTGCTGCTGCACGACATGGGCGACGAGAATGCGGACATCTGCGATGGCGTGGCAACGCCCAACGAGTTCCGCACCCAGCCCCTGATGGGGATCCGGTTCCAGGAGGGCTTCATGCACGATGGGGCGGCGGAGACGATACCAGAGGCGATCCAGCGTCATGGAGGGGAGGCGACCACGATCCGCGACCGGTTCTTCAATCTCATCCCCTCCGATCAGGCGGCGATCGTGGCGTTTGTGCTGTCACTGTAGCTCGGCGGCTCGGCGGCTCGGCGGCTCGGCGGCTCGGCAAGGTAGCCGCGGAGGCGGGAAAGGGCGGGAAAGATCATATTTCCGTCCCACATCCTGTCATCCGACCGCGTCCCCAGCCGCCGAGCCGCCAGCCGATGCGCACCGTTCTCGTCTTTTCCGTCCTTGCCGCCGCCTGCACCGGGTCGCCGGGGTCTTCGGACCCGTTCGGCCACGTCCGCTGGATCGATCTGAGCCACGATTTTTCGGCCGAGACGATCTACTGGCCCACGGCGCGGCCATTTCAGCTCGATTCGGTTTTCCGCGGCACCACAGCAACCGGATTCTGGTACGAGGCCAACAACTTCACTGCCGCCGAGCACGGGGGCACCCATCTGGACGCGCCCGTCCATTTCGCTCGGGGAAAGGAAACCGCCGACCGGGTTCCGCTCGAGAGGCTCATTGGGCCGGCCGTGGTGATCGACGTGAGTGACAGCGCCGCAGCCAACCGGGACTACCAGGTACGCCGGGCCGATCTCGAGCGCTGGGCCGGCTCGGGGTCTGGCCGCCGGGCCAACGGGGCGATCGTCCTGCTCCGCACCGGATGGGGCCGGCGCTGGCCCGACCGCGAAAAGTACCTGGGAACGACCCGGACCGGGGACGAAGGCGTTCGGGAGCTGCACTTCCCCGGCATCGCCCCCGACGCGGCCGAATTGCTGGCCAAGGACTGGCAGGTTGCCGCGGTGGGAATCGACACACCGAGCATCGACTATGGGCAGTCGCAGACCTTCACCGCCCACCAGATCCTGTTCGCCGCCTCGATTCCGGCGTTCGAGAATTTGGCCAACCTGGACAGCCTTCCCGAGACCGGCGCCTACGTCGTCGCCCTCCCGATGAAGATCCGGGGCGGCAGCGGGGGCCCGCTGAGAATCGTGGCGGCAGTCCCGAACCGCGTGGGCCGGTGACCCCTGGTTCGCAATCCACGCTCCGTCCGGCCCGGCCGGAAGATGCTCCTGACCTGGCGCGGCTCCGGTATGAGTTCCGGGCCGCCGTCGAACCGGCCCGGGAGCCGGTCCCGGCCTTCATGGCGCGGTGCACCGATTGGATGGGCCGCAGGCTCTCGGGCACTTCGTGGGTCGCCTGGGTCGCCGAGGCGGACGATGGCCTGGCCGGAATGGCCTGGCTCCAGCTGATCGAGAAACTCCCCAACCCGATCGCCGAGCCCGAGTGGCACGGTTACGTGACCAGTCTCTATGTCAGGCCCGAATACCGGGGGGCAGGCCTAGGTTCCGGTCTGTTGGCGGCGGTGCTGGCCGAATGCGACCGGCGCCGGGTGGACGCCGTGATTCTGTGGCCCACACCGCGGAGCCGTAGCTTATACCAGCGGCACGGGTTCGCGGTCCGGGATGATCTTTTGGAGCGCCGAGCGACGTCGCCCTAGCCGGTTACCTGTCAGTCCCTGGAAAGCCCGGCGTTTGTCGCCTCGCCGCTTCCCGCACCCATCCGCGTTACTCCGCACCCGGTCTCAGCTGAAGCTCTTCCCACCTTGGGGTCGCACGCATCATCGCGTCCACCCCAAGCGAGGAGGAGTACATGTTCCGCCCCATTATCCCGGTCGCGGCGCTGGCCGGTCTGGCGCTTGCCGCATGCGGCGACGATCCCGACCGAACGCCCGTGGCACCGGGCGTGACCACCCCCGCCATCGAGGTCAGTCCCGAGACCGCCCGTCTGGAGGGCACCGCCCGCCGCCTGGCACGGGCACTCGACGACCCGGACTTCCGGGCGCGGCTGCACGCGCGGCTCAAGGCCTCGAAGTTCCCGGAGAGCAAGATCCATCTGCAGCGCTCCTACGGAATCGACAACCGCAGCGAGTTGAGCGCCATCGCCCGCCTGAACGATGAGCCCGAGGCCAGGGTCGACAGCGCCTTTCGCGCCGCTCCTGCGCTCGAGGTCTATCTCCCGGTACCCGAGCACCGGGCGCGCTGGCGGGGAGACCGGGATCTGCTGGTCGCCACCGCCGCGAACGACGGCGATCTGCCGGTGGCATTCGACCTCAAGGGTGGCCGGCACCTGCTCGACCCGACCCGGCCGCCCCAGACCCCGGTGCTGGCGGTCGTCCCGGTGGAGACCAACTTCGACGTCCCGCCGCCGGTCGGGCCGCAGGCCACCTGCTCCGGCGAGTCGTGCAGCGGCAGCGGCGGCGGCGGGAGCGTGACGCAGATCCCCGGCCTGTACATGACCCGGGCCCACTTTGTCCAGGATTTTGAGGGTATAGAGATATCCCTCCCAATCTGTCAGTCCGGACTGCTACCCGACTCTGACCGTAGGCCAATTTGCGCGATTCCACGTTAGAGCTAGATTCGCCTGCGGCAGCAAGATCGCGCATCGGCCATTCCTTACCTGTGAGTGATTCGTCACATGCCTGACGTTACCGGAGACCGCTTGCGTTTTCTGGTGAGCCTTGTAACCCAGGGGTCTCATCGGTTCTACACTCTAACGATGCCCAGTGATGTGCTCGGGCGGACGTGCTTCGTTACGACGAGGGACGAGGACCCCAAAAGAGGCTTTCAGCGCGTGCTTGACACCGAGCGCGCAAAGCAGATCGCCGAATACATAGACAACGGGTTCGGCACAATCCCGAGTTCGATTGTCCTGTCGGCACAGCCCGATGCGGCCCTCAAGGTGATTGGGCGAGGCAAGACCATCGAATTCACCGACACTAAGAAGGCCTTCCTTGTCCTCGACGGTCAGCATCGCGTCTACGGCTTTTCACTCGCGCGCACCGCCCTCCGTGTACCGGTCGTCATTTACAATGCACTGAGCCGTCAGGATGAAACGCGCCTCTTCATTGACATCAATAATACAAGCAGCGCCCCGTGCCCAATGAGCTTTTGTTGGATATCAAGCAATTGGCGGATTA
>CAVPRU010000009.1:0-11521 GCA_963707875.1 uncultured Gemmatimonadales bacterium | reverse complement strand
TAACCCGGGGGATCGTTTCCCGGTCGATCCAGGCCCAGACCAGACGATCGCCCGAGACACCCGGGGATGGTTCTATCTCATCTCCCCCGCGAGACCTGACCAAGTCGTGGTCTTTGACCCGGGGGGGGGTGCCGTTCGAACGCTGGGCCGCAGCGGCGGCGGCCCCGGTGAGTTCCGGAGCGCCGCCCACTTGGCCATCGGCCCGGGGGACACGCTCTTTGTCTGGGACAGATCGGCACGCAGGATTTCCGTGTTCACGCCTGCACCCAAGTCCACGTTCGTCAGGACGCTTCCGTTTCCCCACAGCATGGCCGGGGGTGGATTCATGGTCGAACCGGGAGGGGGGTTCATTGCGAACGCAGACGTGGGCCATGCAGAGCACTTCGGCCGCTTCATTCACCGCTATTCGGTCCAAGGCCGCCACCTGTCCTCATGGGGGCACGAAGAGGTCGTCATTCGATCCGATCTCCAGGCACGGGTGCGGAGCCTGGCGCGCTCACGCGTCGGACTATGGACGCTCCGCTCCAATTCCTATCGGATGGAACTCTGGGACTCCTCAGGCAGAATCCAGCGAGACCTGCGGAGGCTGGACCCGGGACTTCCGGACTACCGCCACAATGAGATCAGACCGGATCGGGCACCGGATCCTGTCTACCTCGGCATGCAGGAGGGCGATGACGGGCTGCTGACCGTTCTGGTGCTCGTGCCCGATCGCCGTTGGAAGGAGGGGACCCGGTTCCGCCGCGGGCCACACGGGACGGACTTCGAGTGGCTTGACCTTGACAGGGCCTTCGACACACAGATCGAGGTCATCGACCCGGAAAACGCACGCTTGCTGAAGATGCAGCGATTCGACCAGGTGTTCACTCAGTTCATCGGACCGTCCCTTGTGGCCGCGATCAGCGCCCGGCCAGACTCTGCCTCAACATTGTCGGTCTGGCGCATCACATTCGAACATTCGGCTCTCCGTCCCGGAGGCACCAAATAACGTTCTCCTTCCGCCTGGCTGGTTGGTTTGTCGCGGGTTTGTGCTCGCTGGCGTTTTTTCCGGCGACGGGAGCGAGTGGTGAGCGCGCGATTGCCATCCGGGACGCTTCGACCGGTCTGACTGCCACTGGGATCCGGCTCCTGAAGCCTGGCCTCGGGGAGTTTGACGAGTGCTGGGAGTGCCTTGAGTGCGAGTTCTACACGAAACACAAGAACCCGCTGAACGGTGTGGCAGACGAGGGCTATCTCGCCCCACACCAGGAGTGCATCTCCCCATCGTACTGTGAGGGCGGACATCCGACCTGTTCAGGGTTCGCTCTCGACGTGGACAAGACCACGGAACGTGTCTGAACCGCCCCGGGTTTTCCGGAGACTCAGTTATGTGAGTGCCCCCGCGGCCGCGTGAGCGGCCGGGGTGCGGTGAAACTGCTCCTCGTACTCCGCCGGGGGAAGGTAGCCCAGCGGTTCCAGGAGGCGCTGGGCATTATACCAAGCCACCCACTCCAAGGTCGCGTATTCGACGGCGTCGAGCCCGCGCCAGGGGCCGTCGTGATGAATGACCTCCGTCTTGTACAGGCCGATCACGGTCTCGGCGAGGGCGTTGTCGTACGAGTCACCGCGGCTCCCCACCGAGGGCTCGATCCCGGCCTCCGCCAGCCGCTCGGTGTACCGAATGGAGAGATATTGCGCCCCGCGGTCACTATGATGCACCAGGTCGCCATCGGTCGCCCGGTCGTACAGGGCCTGCTCCAGGGCGTCGAGCGCCAGATCGCTTCGCAGGGAGCTGGCGGCCCGCCAGCCTACGATCCGGCGGGAGAACACGTCCACGACGAAGGCCACGTACACGAAGCCCCGCCAGGTCGCCACGTAGGTCAGATCCGCCACCCAGAGCTGGTTCGGGCGAGTGGCGTGGAACTGGCGCTGGACCAGATCCCGGGGCCGCTCCGCCAACCCGTCCGGGGTCGTCGTCCGCACCCGCCGCCCCCGGACCACGCCCCGCAGGCCCAGGGTGCGCATCAGCCGGGCCACGGTGCACCGGGCCACCGGGAGCGCCTCGCGCTGCAGCTGCTTCCAGACCTTCTTCGCTCCGTAGACCCGCCGATGGCTGCGCCAGACCCGCTCAATCTCCGGTCCCAGGGCCGCATCCCGCTGCGCCCGGGCCGGCTGGCGGCGAGGATCGGCCTGCCGCGCCTTGTGTTCATAGTAGGTCGACGGAGCGATCGGCAACACCGCACAGATCGGCTCGACTCCATAGCTCTCGCGGTGGCCATCAAGGAACGCCACCATCAGGTCCCGCGGCGGTCGAGCTCCGCCTGGGCAAAATACGCGGACGCCTTCCGGAGAATCTCATTGGTGCGACGAAGCTCCCGATTCTCCCGCTCCAGCACCTTGACCCGCTGCTGCTCCGCGGTCGTCAGGCCCGGGCGCCGGCCCCCATCGCGCTCATCCTGCCGTACCCACCGGCGCGGGGTCTCGGCCGTACACCCCACCTTCGCCGCGATCGATTGAATGGCCGCCCACTGCGATCCATACTCCGCTTGGTGCTCCTGGACCAGCCGCACCGTCCGCTCCCGAACCTCCGGGGAGTACCGCGTTCGTTTGTCCATGGCTCCAACCTCTCAAACATTGGAGCCTCCGGCAATCCCGGGGCGGTTCACTCGCCTGTCAATCGGTCAATGCGCCGCCGGCGGAACCACGCAAAACCAAGCAGCTTGGACTGTCGTGGAATCACTCACATCGGCGCTCTTCCGCCGAGAAGAAAGGGAGCGCCGGGTTCGACGTGGAGCCGTCCATTCAGAACTGTCCATCCGGTCGCCGGGGCTGAACCACATCCCATCCGCCGCCCCCGGACTTCATGGTCCCCGTCACAGTCTCCCGCCGCTTCTGGCGCATCACCTCGAACTTGAGGCTCTCCCCGTTCTCGTACGAGTGGAGAATCCGCATCAGGCTGTTGGGGTGGGACGCTTTGCGTCCGTCCACGCTGAGAATCACATCGCCCGCCTTCAGGCCGAGCGGCGACCGGTCTGCCACCTTGACGACCAGGACGCCTTCAGTGGTCCCGAAGTAGCCGCCCAGGTCGGCGTTGAGCGGTGCCAGTTCAAGGTCGGAGAGGGCGCCGCCGCCGAGGTGCACGGTCCACTCACCCGGCTCCCGGAGGAGTGCCATCCGTCTATCCGGGCTGATCCGGGACTCGATCCGGGGGCCACGTTCGATCTCGATGTCCGGCTGGAGCCGGAGCCCGGGGAACTCGAAGATCCGCTCGCCGCCGGGGACCAGCATCCGCATGACGTTCCCCTCGCCAGCCCAGACAATCGGTTCGTCGCCCGTCACCAGTGACGCGCTGCGACGGGCCTCTCCCCGGACGTAGTTGACGGTGATGGTGTCGTTCGGCTCCAGCTTGGCCGCCAATTCGATCAGTCCAACGCCGGGCGCGGACTGTTCCTTGGTGGTCTTGACTCCGCTTTCGTGCACCGATTTGCCGCCCAGCCGGGTCACCAGGTCACCCGCTTGGAGTCCAGCCTTGGCGGCCGGGCCGCCGGGGGTGACCGACTCGAGGTACGCGCCGACCGAGTCGGTGACCCGCGGCTCCAGGCTGACCGTGACGCCGAGCCGGGCTCGCCGCTGCATCAGCGGCGCCAGGGTGGCCGTGACATCCTTGCCGTTGATGATCACCTGGAAGCGACGCGGCTGGGAGTCGGACCGTTCCGACCGGACCGGTTGTGCGGCCAGCGGCATGACCGCGGAGGCCAGAAACGCAAGGGAGAGTGTGAGACGCATGACCATAGTGCTACTCCTTCTCAGAGACCCGCAAACGATGCGCGGGTCAGGTGAACATCCATCAGACCATCGAGCAGGCCGACCCGTTCACGCCAGAGCCGCAACTGCTGGGCGCGATTGGGCTGGCTGATGCTGCCAAGCGCGCCGATCATTTCCAGTTCCCGGTCGACCGCCCCAAGCTGCTGTTCCAACCGGAGCGAGATGGCGGTGGTCCGTCCATCGACGACCCGGCTGTCGGGATCCCAGGCCCGGATCGTGGCTTCCAGCTCGCGGGACCGCGCCATCATCCGCCACAGTTCATCCTCGCCGGCTCCGGCCACCGCCGAGCTCGCCTCGGGGGTGGCGCCGAAGTTCCGGAGTCCCACCACCAGGGTCAGCGAGGCGGCCAACGCCAGGCCAGTCCACCCGGCCACCCGCAGGTGACGCAGGCGGCGCTCCCGAAAGTGGCGACGGCGGATCACGGCAAAGTGGTCCCGGGCCGGACGGGTGGTAGGGAGAGTCCGGAGCCGGGCCACCCGCTGCCCCAGCCGGTCGGCCTCGGTGCGACACCGGGCACACTCCTCGATGTGGGTCAGCGCTGTCTCCCGGCCGGGCTCGAGGCCGGGCTCGCGGAGGGCCAGCAGCTGTTCCATGTTCAGGTGGGTCATGCCGTCACCTCCTCGCCCAGCCAGGTTCGGAGCCTGACGTGCGCCCGGGCCAGCTGGGATTTCGAAAAACTCGGCGTCCTGTCCATCATCCCTGCAATCTCTTCGTGGGTGTAGCCCTCGACATCGTGCAACCAGACCACCGCGCGGGCCGTGTCGGAGAGCCGCTCCAGCGCCGTTTCGAGATCGAGCCGCAGCGCCGTGTCCTCCCGGGGCGAGACCGTCAATTCGGGTTCGAGTTCGTCGGTGTCCCGATACTTGTTCCGGCGGAGCCTCATCAGCGCCTTGCTCGAGGCAATGGTCCGGACCCAGGCCCAGAGGCTGCCATCGCCCCGGAAGCGCGGCAGGCTCCGAAACACTTCCAGAAAGGTCTCCTGCAGCACGTCTTCGGCGTCCTCCCGGGTCCGACAGATCCGCCGGGCCACCCCGTAGACCGGGATCTCCAGGGCGCGATAGATCGCTTCCTGGGCGACGGGGTCTCCCCGCTGGGCTCGCGGAAGCAAGGTGTCCTGTTCTGCCAGCCGATACAGGTCCATGGACGCCGTTCTGGTGGTCACAGTGAGAAAGATGCACCGGCCCGGGGGACCGTCGCAGGCCCGCTGGGCAAAACCGTCTAGATTCCACGCATGACGCCCCCCCCGCAGCGCCCGCCGGAAGAGTGGGCTCACCACCTCGAGGACGAGGCCGACGCGGCCTTCCTCTACCGCGCTCTGGCGACCAGGGAGCCCGACCCTGTCCGGGCGGATATTTTCGCCAAGCTGGCCGACGTCGAAAACCGCCATGTCATTATGTGGCAGCAGCTTATGGCCGAGAAGGGGTTCATGGCCCCGACCCCTGCACCGAGCATCCGGGCCCGGACGATGGTCTGGCTTTCCCGATGGTTCGGCCCCGGGTTCCTGCTCCCGATGCTGCTGGCGGAGGAGGGGCGGGAGGTCAAAGGCTACCTGGGGATGTACCGGTCGGCCCCCAAGGGCGACGCGGCCGCCACGGCACTGAAACTGGCCAAGGAGTCCAAGGGGCACGCCGAGACGCTCGCGGGGCTGACCGGGGGTTCGGCCGAGCCGTGGCATCAACAGGGTGCGGGCGGCCTGCTGCGCAACGTGATCTACGGGTTCAATGACGGGCTGACGGCCAACTTCGGGCTCCTGGCGGGGATGATGGGCGCCCAGGCCAGCATGGCCAGCGCGTCGCATGCGGTGGTGCTGGCGGGGTTGGCCGGGACCGTGGCCGATGCCCTCAGCATGGGGGCCTCGGGCTACCTCGCGGCCAAGAGCGAGCGCGAGGTGCACGAGCACGAGATCGCGATGGAGCGGGAGGAGATCCGGCTGATGCCCGCGCTGGAAGAGGAAGAGCTGCAGCTGATCTACCAGGCCAAGGGGATTCCCGAGGCCGAGGCGCGGGCCTTCGCCAGTGCGGTCATGGCCGACCCGGAACGCGCGCTGGAGGAGAAGGTGCGCGAGGAACTCGGCATCGGCGCTCCGGCGGGAAGTCCGCTGCGCGAGGCGTGGATCACCGGGACGGCGACGGCAATCGGGGCGTTGATCCCGGTGGCGCCCCTGCTGGTGAGCACCGAGAGCTGGGCCATCTGGACCTCGTTCGGTCTGGCCATGGCTTCCCACTTCGCGGTCGGCGGTGCCCGGAGCCTGTTTACCGGACGGGGAATCCTGCGCAGCGGGTTCGACATGTTCGTCGTCGGCCTGGGGGTCGCGATGGTCGGCTACTTCGTGGGTGAGTGGGTGGTGCGGGTTCTGTGATCGAAACGGGACTGACGGACCGGATTGCCACACTGGAATCGATCGCCCGGGCGCTCGAGCCCGGGGCGGCCGACCGCTCCGCGCTGCTCCGTGAGGTCAATCAGTACGCCGAGGAGTTTCTTGAGTCGCTGCCCGATCGGCCGGCGTATCATGTGACCGACGCGATGGGGATCGGGATTCGTGAAGGCCGGGTAGAGGAGGAGCCGCCCGGACTGAGCCGGGCGCTGGGTCTGCTCCGCGATCATGTGGATGGTCCCGGCCTCAATCCCGCCAGCGGCGGCCACCTGGGCTACATCCCCGGAGGGGGGATCTACACCTCGGCGCTGGGCGACTTCCTGAGCGACATCTCGAATCGTTATGCCGGAGTGTTCTTCGGGGGCCCCGGTGCGGTCCGGCTCGAGAACCTGGTGACCCGCTGGGTGGCCGACGTGGTGGGATACCCTGACTCGACGGCCGGGGTGCACCTGGCGGGCGGGAGCATGGCCAATCTGGTGGCCCTGGCGACCGCCCGGGATGCTCGTGGACTCAAGGGGAAGGACTACCCTCAGGCGGTGGTCTATCTCACCAGCCAGACCCATCATTGCATCGAGAAATCGCTCCGGGTGCTGGGACTCGGCGAATGCCATGTCCGGCAGGTCCCGTTGAACGATCGCTATCGGATGCGGCCCGATGACCTCGACCGGATGATCGTGGCGGATGGTGAGGCCGGGCTTAAGCCCTGGCTGGTCGTGGCCTCCGCAGGCACCACCGATGTGGGCGCGGTGGATCCGCTCACGGCCATCGCCGAGGTCTCCGCGAGGCATGGACTCTGGTACCACGTGGACGCAGCCTACGGTGGCTTCTTCGCGTTGACGGAGCATGGTCGCTCGATGTTGCGGGGGATGGAACTGTCGGACTCGGTGGTCCTCGATCCCCACAAGAGCCTCTTCCTGCCGTACGGGTCCGGGGTGTTGCTGGTCCGCGACGGGGCGCGCCTGGCGGAGACCCACCACTACGAAGCGCATTACATGCAGGACGCGAAGAAGGTGACCGACGAGCTGTCACCGGCCGATCTCTCGCCCGAGCTGACCCGGCCCTTCCGGGCGCTCCGACTCTGGCTCCCGCTGATGATCCACGGCGTCGCCCCGTTCCGGGCGGCGCTGGAGGAGAAGTGCCTGCTGGCGCGATATTTCCGGCACGAAGTTGCCCGGCGCGGGTTCTGGGTCGGTCCGGAGCCGGATCTGTCGGTGGTGGTCTACCGCTACCTCCCGGAGCGGATGCGGGCTCCGGGCGCCGAGGTCGACTGGCCGGCGGTGGATCGCTACAATGAGCAACTGGTCGAGGCGATTCGCCGGGACGGACGGGTCTTTGTCTCCTCCACCCAGCTGGAGGGACGCTTTACCCTCCGAATCGCGGTGGTGGTGCACCGGACCCACCTCGCTACCATTCACACGACCCTCGCGGTGCTCGACGAGATGGTCGATCACCTGGGTCGTTGACCTGGCCGGCCTGACACGTGAAGGACACCGAGGCGAAGATGACTGATACTGCCCAGACCGACTCCGTTCCCCTGACCCCCGCCGAAGCGCACGGCGGGATCACGGTGATCCGTGGCAGCGCCACCTGCCGAGGCTGGAACGGCATCAAGTACAAGACCGGGATGTCGGCGGGGAATGTGGGGTCCACCAAGCTGTCGATGAACGTGGCGACCATTCCGCCGGGAGGGGTGGCCCATGCCCACATCCACGTCGACTTCGAGGTGATGCTCTACATCCTGGCGGGCCGGGTGCGGCATGAGTTCGGGGAGGGGTGTCGCCAGGTGGTGGACAACGAGGCGGGCGATTTCATCTACATCGAACCCGGCGTGCCGCATGAGGTGTTCAACCTGAGCGATACCGAACCGGTGATGGCGGTGGTGGCGCGATCCGACGCCTCGGAGTGGGAGCACATCGTGGGCTACGATCGGAACGGCCCATGACCCCATGGGTCATGCGGTTGCTGGTGGCCAACGGGATCGTCTTCCTCCTCCAGCTCACGGTGCCGGGGATCGAGCAGCCATTGGTGCTGGTGCCGGCCCTGCTGCTGACTCGGCCGTGGACCATCATCAGCTACATGTTCCTGCATGGCGGGATTGGCCACATTCTCTTCAACATGATCGCCCTGTTCTTCTTCGGTCCCCGGCTCGAGTCCCGGCTGGGGTCACCCAATTTCCTGATTCTCTACACGGTGAGTGGAGTCACCGGCGGGCTGCTCTCGCTGGTCTTCTCCCCCTGGGCCGCGATCATCGGCGCCTCGGGCGCCATCTTCGGGGTGCTGTTGGGGTTCGCGATGTTCTGGCCCCGGGACCAGATTCTGATCTGGGGGATTCTGCCGATCGAGGCCCGGTGGCTGGTGGCGGGGATGACGGTGCTGGCGCTGATGGGCGGGTTTACCGGGTCGGGCGGCGGGGTGGCCCACTTTGCCCACCTGGGCGGGTTCGTGGGCGGCTTCCTCTCCCTCAAGTTCTTCGAGTGGCGGTCGCCGGCCAACGCCTGGAAGCGGAAGACCGCTCCGGCGGTCAAGCGGGAATCGGGTCCCTCGGCCTTGGCCCGGTGGAACAGCATCAAGCGGGATGAGATGCACGAGGTCAACCGGGCGGAACTCGACCGGATTCTGGATCAGATCAGCACCACGGGACTCGCCAGCCTGACCCCCGGCGACCGTGAATTCCTGGAGCGGTTCTCGTCCCGGGGAAAGCACTAGCCCGACAGGGCTCCAGGCCCGCGCGCTCAGTCAGCTCCGGGTTCTTGGGGCTTCCGGAACCTGGGATCGAGGTGCACTCTACCTTCAGGTTTCTGGCTGTTGTCGCTGCAACAGTACTCGTCTGGGTCCCCGGGGCCGGCGATCCGGGGACGTGTGATGCCATTTCCCACAGGAGGAACAGCCATGCGCACTTTCATTCCGCTCACCAGCCTGGTGCTTATTCTGGGCATCGGCGGGTCGATGCCCGCCTCCGCGCAGTCGGACCCTGTCAAGAGTGCGATGGGCGCGGCGCCGTCCTCGATTTCTGCCAACGCCACGATCCTCGACTGGCAAATGAACGTGCTTCGAGAAGGAACCAATGGGTGGACCTGCGTTCCGGACCGGCCGGACACCCAGGGGGAGGATCCGTGGTGCATGAACAAGCCATGGCTCAATTTCCTCGCGGCCTACGTCGGCAAGACGGCACCGAGTTACACGGAAATCGGGCTGGCGTACATGCTCAAGGGTGACAGTCCGGTCAGCAACAGCGATCCGTATGCGACCGAGCCGACTGGGGCCGATGACTGGGTGACCCACGTCGGGGCCCACCTGATGCTGCTGGTGCCCGATCGGGCCATGCTGAAGAGCTTCTCGACCGATCACCGGAACGGGGGGCCCTGGGTGATGTGGCCCGATACACCGTATGCCCACCTGATGATTCCCGTCGAGAACCCTCGCCCGAATCACTAGGCCTGACCGCGTCACCGCCTCAAGGGCCCGGCGCAGGGTATCGGCGCCGGGCCCTTGTTTTCTGCTTGACGCTGATCGCTCTGGCGTGGGACAGGTTGTGACTGAGGGGCTCTACCGCTCCCGAAGCCGGTAGGCCCGGACGATGGGGACGTCGTCGGGATCCAGCCAGACACCGAGCACCCGATCCGCGGTCAGCCGGTAGGGCCTGAATCGGGCCGGCATCTCCACCTCACCCAGCCATTGCCCGTCCGGGTTGAAGACCGACCAACGCTCTGGCCCCTGCTGGCCCGGGGCGACGAAATCCGCGACCCATAGCTGGTTGTCGGGCCCAACCAGCACGTTGCCATAGGCCGGCATCGCCTCCGCTCGCGGGGCCTCCATCAGGGATTTCCGCATCCGGTCGACAAAGTTGCGACTCCCCCGGTCGGCCATGTCCTGCAGGTAACGCTCGATATCGGCGTCCTCGATCGGCCGCTTGGTGAACGGCCTGCGGATCGACCGCTCCAGGGTTCCATCGAGCCGGTAGATCAGCAGCTCGTAGTCGTCCGACGGAGCGACCCCCAAGCGGTCGCCGACCACCGCGAACTTCGTGCTGCGGCCGAGGGGCAGCGACCCGACGGACATCATGCGACTCGCCCCTTCGCCGCCGAGCTGGACGAAGGCCTCCGATCCAGGGAACTCCCCCACCGTATCCCTGAGCGCTCCGGCGCTGTCATACAGCACGACGATCGCGGGGGGCCGCGACACCCCTGATTGACTCTCGCCCGCTGTGAAGACACCCCCGGCTCGGAAGATGGCACGACCGTCCGGCAGCAGCCCGACCAACTGGGGAAACATCGGGCCGCCGGGTGCGAGCGGAAGTTCGCCGGTCAGCATGCCATCGAGGGCGAACCGGGAGAACCGGCGGTGCTGAGTGTCGTACGCCAGGATAGTGTCTCCCGGCAGGACAGTGACTGAGCTCAGGCCCTCGAATTCACCCGGTCCCCCGCCTTTCCGCCCCGCATTGGCGCGCCAGGTGCCGTCCGAGAGGAAGATCCGGAGCTCCTGGGTGCCACCCTCCGCCACCACCACGCCCCCTCCCGCCAGCCAGTCGACGGCGGTGATCCGGGTGAACTCGCCATGTTCCTCCCCGGAGCCACCGACCTCCAGGATCGGGATCGAATCCAGGACTCGGTACACCGGTTGGGTGGGAGCCTGGTTCTCGACGATCGTCACGCCCGCGCTGTCGCGCACGGTGGCCTGCGGAGCGGGCTCCCCACCGCAGGCGGCGAGCAGGAACAGGCCAGGGGTCAGGAACAGACAGGTCGGACGATTGGTGCTCATCTTGATCCTGGCCATCGTGGATCCTTTCCGAGTGGCCTGAATCGACCAGCAGGCTTGGGGGGACAGGCCAATTAACCCCGAATCCTTGGAGACCGCAACGGCGCTAGCGCTCCGGAGGAGCTGCCGCCGGGGTGATCACCGGGAGGTCCTTCCGGGCCGCCCAGTCCTGGAACGAGCCGTCGTACAGCGCCGCGTCGAACCCGGCGAGCCTGGCCGCAAACCAGGCCGCGCTGGCCTGCTGGCCAATGTGGCAGTAGGTGACCACCTTCTGGCCCTCGGTCACCCCGGCGTCCAGGAAGAGCTTCCGCAGTTCCTCGGGGCTCTTGAAGAACATCCTGTCGCCCACAATCGTGCTGAATGGGATGTTTACCGCCCCCGCAATGTGGCCGTTACGCCCCTGCCGTGTCTCGGCGCCCTCATAGAAGTTGGGGGTCCGGGCATCAACGACCTGTACCTTGCTGTCCGTCAGGTGGGCCGCCACATACTCGGCATTGGTCACCACCGCCGGCTTGAGCTTCGGGGTGAACTTGCCCGGGGTCACGGCCGCGACTTCGACGGTGACAGGGAATCCCGCGGCCTTCCACG
>CAVPRU010000008.1:0-3952 GCA_963707875.1 uncultured Gemmatimonadales bacterium | reverse complement strand
CAGCCGATGAACTCCGCGGCGCCGGCAGACGGTTGCGACGGCGGCTCGAGGACGATTAGAGCAAGATTCTGGCCCGGAGGGGCGGGGAACGGGGAGCGGGGAATGGGGAATGGGGTGTCGGGTTTCAGGTTCCAGGTTTCAGGGGACAGGGGGAGGAAGGCGGGATTCTGAAGGCCGAATCCTGCTTCACGGCCCCGCCGCTTCCCATCACACATTCGCTATGACCCATTCCCCATTTCCCGCCCACCATGACCCCAATCCTCCCCCGACTGATCGAACGCAAGCGCGACGGCGGCGTGCTCACTGCCGACGAGTGGCGCTGGATCATCGAGGGGTACGTGCATGGGGAAATCCCGGATTACCAGGTGTCGGCCTTGGCGATGGCCGTTGTCTTCCGCGGACTGGAGCCGGACGAACTCACCGCTCTGACCGGTGCCATGCTGGACTCTGGCACGCAGTTGGATTTCGGGGACTGGGCCACTCCCCGGGTGGACAAGCATTCGATCGGCGGGGTAGGGGACAAGACCTCCCTCCTGTTGGCACCGATGTTGGCTTGCTGCGGCCTGGCGGTACCGATGATCTCGGGGCGGGGTCTCGGGCACACCGGTGGCACCCTCGACAAGCTCGAGGCGATCCCCGGGTTTCGGACTGGCCTCTCGCTCACCGAGGCGATGGCCCAGGTCCGACGGCTGGGTTGCGTCATGCTCGGCCAGACCCCGGAACTGGTGCCGGCCGATCGCAAGCTGTACGGACTCCGCGACGTGACCGGCACGGTGGAGTCGATACCCCTGATCAGCGCCAGCATCATGAGCAAGAAACTGGCGGAGGGACTGACCGGCCTGGTCCTCGACATCAAGACGGGGAGTGGCGCCTTCCTGACAGAGCAAGCCCAGTCGCTCCAGTTGGCGCGCACCATGATCGCGCTTGGCGAGGCGAGCGGTTGCCGGACCGTCGGCGTGTTGACGGCCATGGACCGACCCCTCGGCTGGGCCTGTGGCAACGCGCTCGAGACCGCGGAGGCGATAGACGGGCCTGCGAGGGGGCGGTCCTCCCGACCTGATGACGGTGACCTACGCCCTCGGAGTGGAAATGCTCCGGGTCGGGGGAGCGGGCACCGACCGGGCCCAGGCGCAGGCTCGATTGGAGGCTACCATTTCCAGTGGCGAGGCACTCGAGCGGTTCCGCGCGATGGTGGAGGCGCAGGGCGGTGACCCGCGCGTGACCGATGACTCGTCCATCCTGCCGACGGCCCCGGTTACGATCGAGCACCGCGCGGACCGGTCCGGTGTCGTCGCGGTGGTCGAGCCCCGAAGGATCGGGCATGCGATCGTCGCCCTGGGTGGAGGCCGCGTCCGGACCTCGGATCAGGTCGATCCGGCGGTCGGGTTTGTGATACCGGTCAAGCCCGGTGACCGGATCGACGCGGGTGACCTCCTCGCCACCGTGCACGCCCGTGACCCAGCCGGCGGTGCGATCGGGATCCGGGCGCTCGAGGAGGCGATCGTGATCGCTGAGACCGGCCAGCTCACCCCCTTGATCTCTCACCGGGTCTCAGCGACTGGTGTCGAGGCACTGCCATGAGCGTTGGGCCGCTCCTGACGATCCTGGCCACGGTCGCGCTCCTGACCTGGCTGGTGCGCCTGGCTGCGCGGCCCCGCCGGGAGCCCATGCCGGACGATATCGACGCGGAGGAACTCGAAGCCGCCGAACGCGAGGTGCGCGAATTGGACACCAAGGTGCGGCCGGACGACGATGTGCCCGGCTCCGATTGGGGGCCCGGGACGGCTCGACCACCCACCCTGCTCTGAGCACAGGGGATTGTCCCGACCGCACTTCCGCTGCAGTATTGAGGGTCCCTTCACCAACTCCGGCCCGGTTCCCATGCGGATTGTCCGGCTCATTACCCTGTTTCTCCTCCCGGGGGGCGGCCTCGCCGCCTCCCACGTGGAGGCACAGCTGCCCCGGCCGACTGGTCCGGCGGCGGTCGTGGGCCGGGTCCTGGATGCCGAGAGCCGCACGCCCTTGTCCTACGTCGTCGTGGACATCATCGACCAGAAGCGACGAGTGGAAACCGACGCCTCCGGCCGTTTCCGGATCGAGGACCTGTCGCCCCAATTGGTGACGGTGCGCTTGCGCCAGATCGGATACCCGGTGGTGGAGCGTTCGCTCAACCTGTTCGCGGGACGGGAAACCCGGGTGGAATACGTGCTCGCCAAGGCTCCGCCGCGGCTTGCCGACGTGGTCGTGAATGCCAAGCGGTCGCCGACCAACCTGCTGATGGCCGGCTTCGAGGAGCGGAAGCGGCTCGGGATCGGCAAGATGTACGGCGATGAGGAGCTCGCCCGGCACCGGGAACGCCGGGTGCCGGATCTCCTGCGGGATGCTCCCGGGGTGCAGTTCGTGATGGGACGTGGTGGCGAATACCAGCTCGCCAGCAATCGGAGCACCATGGGGCTCGGGAACAACCGGACCGCGGGCTCGTGTTTCCTGCAGGTGGTCATCGACGGGATGGTGGTGTGGTCGCCGGAGACGGGGTCCCAGCGCTCCACCAGCTTCGGCCCACCTGACCTGGGCAACCTCGTGGCCGTCTCCGAATTGATCGGGATTGAGGTCTACAGCGGCCTGGCAGGGGTGCCCGCCATGTACCGCCGTCAGGGTAACTCCTGCGGTGTCGTGCTCTTCTGGACTCGCCGGGGGGACTACGTTCCGGTCATTCGCTGACACTTCCCGCTCCGCCCCACGTATTGTCTTGCAAGGCCCAGCCTGTCACCTTTCTCAGTTGCGCTGTTCCGTCCACGGAGGTTGCCGTGGCTCTATCGTCCTTCCGGTCCATCCTGCTGCCCACCCTGCTCACCGGGGTGGCGCTACCGCTCGGCGCCCAATCGGGCACCGGAACGGCCGGGATCGCCGGGCGGGTGCTCGACGCCGCGACGCGCACTCCGGTTCCGCACGCCATCATCGAAATCCGGAGCCAGAGCCGGCAGGCCGAAACCGATTCCACCGGCAGGTTTCGTATCGAGGGACTCCAGCCCCAGATCGTTGTCGTGTACATCAGGAGCCTCGGCTACGAGGCGGTTCAGCGGTCCCTCAACCTGTTCTCGGGCCGGACGGTCTCGGCAGAGTACCTGCTTGTCACCTCGGCGGTCGCCCTCCCCGATGTGACCGTTACTGGTGCCGATCCCCGGGGTATTCTCGAGCTCAGTGGTTTCGAGGACCGGCGCCGAATGGGGATGGGCCAGTACTACACCGAAGCCGAGATATCGCGCCACCTGCAGCGACGGGTCTCGGACCTGCTGCGTGACGCCCAGGGGATGCGGATTGCCAGGGGCGGATCCAATGAGTTCTATGCGGTCAGCACGCGGCAGGTCATGACCAGCATCATCCCCAGCCGAAACCGTACGGTCTGCTTCCTGGACATCTTCCTGGATGGCATGGTCATCTACTCGGCTGATCGCGCCGTGCGCGGAATCCCCCCCCCCGACCTCAACTACCTCGTGCCGCTCTCCGACCTCGTCGGGGTCGAGGTCTACACTGGAATCGCCAGCGTGCCGGCCGAGTACCGCCGCCAGGGAAGCTCGTGCGGTGCGATCCTGTTCTGGACCCATCGTGGCAAGCCGCCTGGGGGCGACCCGCCCGGGGCCCGTCTCTCCTGATCGGCGCTGGCCGGTCGGATGCTCGGCCGCCTGCGGTGCGGCCACTGGTATCGGTTGCCGAATATCAACAACCTTGTGAACGTGGCCTCGCTGACCGCGACGGAGAGCCATGGCAGCATGGCCAGCATCCCGCTCAACTACCGAAGGATCGGGATCGCCTGCGGGGGGGCGCTGATCTTCTGTACCAAGCGCAGCGGCCCGATTGAGGAGCCGCCGGGAGGGTGAGAGGAACTAACGGAGAAGGGAGAGGCGAGGTGCGGGGCTTGCGATTGACGCCGAGGCCGGTCGTACCTGCCTTC
>CAVPRU010000007.1:0-25357 GCA_963707875.1 uncultured Gemmatimonadales bacterium | reverse complement strand
TCCCCTGCACTGACTCGGTCAGCAGGACCTCGCCCGCCTCTGGCACCAGATGGAACGAGGCCTCAGGGACCCCGAGTTGCCGAGCGGACTTGCCTGCCACCGCCGCCGCCCGCCGAACGCTTGAGGGGGTCAGGTCGGCTGCCTTCCCCATCCCCACCAGCAGGATGCGCGAGGCCGGGCCGACCGGGTAGAGGACGGCGGTCTCGTCCCGCTTGCCCTTGAAGTCGGTCCCGAACACCCGCCGCAGGGCTCCATCGGTCTGTCGATCGAGCCCCGCCAGGGACTCCAGCATCCCACCCTCCGGCACGGCCAGGGCAAGGAGCGGGGTGATGGTGCCCTCAGGGCGTCCTGAGGCGATTCTTGTTGTCAGGCTCATGGCAGGCAGACCGGTGTGGTGGGGGCAGCCCGAAAGTAAAACACATTGGACCGCAAACGGGAGCGGTCTCCCGGCCCGTTTGTTGAACGAACCTGACGCAGCAGCTAACTTTGCCGCCATGATCGCGACCACCATGACGCTCTTGGCCGCCCTGTCTGGGACCCAGGCCCCCGATGTGGCGCAACTCGCTGAAGCCCTGGTGTCGGTCAACCCCGACACCAGGGAAATCACCATTGACCTCCCGGCGATCCCGCTCCCCCCACACACGGGACATCACGGGGGTGAAGGCGGGCTGCCCCCGGTCATCCGGGCTCGGTTCCCGGTCGCGGTCTCGATCTATGGCTTCCGGGTCGAGCTGTTGGACGCCGATGGGGGCGCCCTGCCGACCAGCCTGATCCACCACGTGAATGTGATCGACCCGCAGGCGCGAGAGCTCTTCCTCCCGATCTCCCGGCGGGTCATGGGGGTCGGGACGGAGACCGGCGGGCAGAAGCTCCCGTGGTTTCTGTTCGGGCTCCCGATCGCCGCGGGCACCGAGTTGGTGGCCAATGCCATGCTGCACAACCCCACCGAAACTGACTACCAGTCGGTGACCACCCGGATCGTGCTGCAGTATGTCCCGGGAAACCGCCCCTGGCCGGTCTTCGATGGTTACCCGTTTCAGCTGGACGTGCTGTTCCCCGTGGGTGATAAATCGTTTTCGCTGCCGCCCGGTCAGTCCTCGAAATCGTTCGAGGCCCGGCCGGCCATTGCCGGGAAGATCGTGGCGATCGGCGGCCATCTGCACGACTACGGGACCAAGATCGAGCTGACCGAGGTCGAGACCGGCCGGGTCATCTGGTCCACGGCCCCGACCCTCGACGATCAGGGAATGGTGGCCGGGATTCCGGTCGGCAAGCTGTACGGCTGGTTCAGGGTCGGCGCCACCATCACCCCCGACCGGACCTATCGGGTCACGGTGCACTACGACAACCCCACCGGGGAACTGCTCCCGCAAGGCGGGATGGGGGTGGTGGGTGGGCTGTTCGTCCCGGCTCGCGGCGCGGTCTGGCCTCGGGCCGACAAGACCCTGGCGTTGTACCAGCAGGATGCCAGGCATTATCTGCGGCTCACGGGCCCGGAGCCGATGGCCGAAGCGGACCATTCCCAGCACGAGCCCCCCCCCCGCTAGGTCACTCCCAGCGACAGGAGTCCCGGCATGATGATTCGGCGGCCTATTGTGGTGTTGGCCCTGTTGGGGGCGGCGCTGGTATCCCCGGGGCTTGCCCAATCGGACCAGGGCTCACGCAGCCTCGCGGGGATTGGGTTTGGTCTCAAGGGAGGGTTCGGGACATCACCCGATCAGGTTGTCCTGGGGGCCCAGTACTCTCTCGGCAAGCGGATCTCGGTGTTCAGACTGGTTCCGAATCTTGAGATCGGGTTCGGGGACGCCGCAACAACGGCGGACTTCAGCCTGGACTTTCTGGCCCGAGCCCAGGTCGAGGGCTCCTCGCTGGCATTCTTCGCCGGCGGCGCCCCGACCCTCGGATTGGCCAACGACAAGGTGAACGTGGGGGTCAGCCTGGTAGGGGGGGTTCAGCTTCCGATCCTGGAACGGCACGCCACCAACGTCGAGGCCCGGTTCGGGGTCGGCGACATCCCCGACTTCCGGGCCCTGTTCACGATCATCTTCTGACCCACCCTGCCGGTCACGGATTCGGCGGGGGCAGCCCCAACTCCCCGGCCACCGCCTGGGCCCATCGCAGTTCGAAGACACCGGACGACGCGCAGGCGACCGGGTCCGAGGAATTCCCTTCCGTCGTCTGCCCTTCCCCGGCCATCGCAAAGCCAACCCGAGTGCTGTCCCGCCCGAGGCGAGTCTCCAGGGCGACAATCGTCAGCGTCAACCGGTAGGAATCGGCGTACGGCCCCCCGAAGCCGGAACCGCAGTGCAGGTAGCGCGACAGCCGCTCCCCACCCAGCGACCCGACCCTGGTGAACCTGGTGGCCCCGACCAGACCCTTGGCGCGGTCGTCGAGATCGATCTTGAGCTTGAACCGTTCGGCCGCCCGAAGCAGGGCCCCGTGCACGCTGTCAATCGGGGCGGCGAAGTCGTAGGGTAGTGCCAGCGTGTCCATCACTACCGGGGTGGCCCACGCCCGGTACCGGGTGACGACACGGAACACCTGCGCGGCGGCGGGGGTGGCGCTGCTGCACCACGCCAATCCGGCGAGTACCAGGACGACAGGTCGCATAGAGGGCCTCACTTGCCAATGACGATGTACCGTTCCAACCGGGCAACTTCCTTCGGGTCCACGTACTTGCCGATCTCCCGCCGGAACTGCTCGATCGTCTTCCAGGGCCGGTATTCCTTGAACTCCCGGAGCATCCGGCGTCCAACCCCGGGGATCGTCAGGATATCCTCGTCCGTGGCGGTGGTGGGGTCGATCGGTACGAAGACATACCCCGCCAGCCGATTGACCTCCGCCTCATCAACGTACTTGCCCATCTCGCGGCGAAACTGCGCCAGCGCCCGGTACGGCCGGTACTCCTCGAATTCACGCAGCATCCGACTGCCGATGCCGGGAATCAGGAGAATCTCCTCCTTGGACGCCGAATTCAGGTTGATGTGAACCCAGACCTTTCCGTAGGCCGCCGTGCGCTGCTCCTTCGAGAGACCGCCCGCCGCCAGGGCAGCATCGAGGTCCGTGGCGCTGAGAAACGGCCGCCGGGCCAAGAACTCCCTGACCACCGCTGCAGACAGGCCGGGCACCGCGGCCAGTTCGTCCTCGGTGGCGAGATTGGGATCAAGCATCCCCTCGGTCCGGCCCACCTGGGCCTGCAGAGGGGACACCAGCAGGCCGGCCAGCACCAGCGTTGAGATCGACGCACGAGTCATGGGCTATCCATCCAGATGAGAGGTCGGAACTCCGGTCCCGCGCAGCAGGGGATGCCGGAAGGCGAAGGCCAGGCCAAGGAGGCCCAGTTGCAACATGGTCCCGGGGGCCAGGACCGGGGTCGCCCCCGTCATGGATTCGATGACCAGATCGAATCCCCGAATCGCCGGCGTCATCTCGAGTTCAAACTCGGCGTTGCCGGAATAGTGCTGAAGGACTCCGATCGGGCCGGCGATCACGAACAACATCATGGTCAGCTGAAAGACCCGAAGGCTGGCCGGGCTCCGGGAAAGGGCGTACCAGGTCAGTTCCAGCAGCGCCAACCCGATCAGGCCCAGCGGCACCAGTTGCCAGACCCCGTCGGTGTGCTCCAGCAGGAGCAGTTCCACCCCGAGTCCGACCAGCGCCAGGATCAGGACGGCGAGGACGAGGCGGCGCAGCACCTGGGTGGTCGATTCACCGTTCAAGAACGCCATGATCACCGGAATACGCGCCGAGAGGGACAATCGTTCGGCGCCAGGGAAGTGGAACCAGTGCCTGAGGCGGGCGTCGAAACCGAGCTTGGAAAGCGTGTTGGGTGTCTCAATGTCGGCCTCCCCCCCCCCGAATGGCGCAACATATGGAGGTCCCGGTATCGGCACGGCGTTAGGATTCAAACAATTATTTTCTGGTATACCTCATTTCAATTTGTGAAAGACTGACTTTGTGTGGCTGAGGTTTCAGCTGGGAGTGATGGGATTCGGGTGATCTGCCGAGAGGGTCGGGGCGGATCAGACACCGTTCCAGGGGCGGTTTGCCTCGGAGAAGATCTCCGCACCGTGTTAATGCCCGAGGCGAGAGTCGAACTCGCACGCCGTTGCCGGCGGTGGATTTTGAGTCCGAACCACATCACAAAGCCCGACAAAGAGGACTCCCGTCATGAGGGCCTAAGCGCAAGACCCAACAAGCGTAAGCTCGGTGTCGAGGGTGGAAAAGACAAGCACCGACTTCACCAGCCACAGACACGAATGGGCACAAGTCGGGCACAATTCGGGCACAGGGTTTCGCTCCCCTCCGTGTCCCGGTGAGAAGCCCGCAGACAAGGGCCCCAACCTCGAGGCAGCACTGGAGACCGACGATGACCGCAGACCAAACAGAAAAGCCCTTCCCTGCCCTCGTCCCGCAGCCCCACGGCGGGGCGCTCTATCGGGGAGGGGTTCCGGGTAACCGGGGCGGCTGGAAGCCCCCCAGCGCCCTCAGGGCGCGTTTACGGGGCAGTCTGGACGAGCGAGTGTCCGTGCTCGAGGAGATCGCGGATGACACCACGGCGGCACCCGGCGACCGGATCCGGGCGGTGGATGTCCTGGCCAAGTACGGACTCGGGGCGGCAACCGAGCTGACGGTGGATCAGGTCCGGGAAAGGCTGGCTCGGACCGTGGCCCTGGTCCGGGAGACGCTACCACCGGAGCAGGCGGACCCCCTGCTTCACCGCATGCAGGAGGTCTGGACTTGAGCAAGACACTGTGGCCCGAGGACGAGGCGTGGCCGGGAGCCAGGCTGGGGGAGGCGTTCCGACGGGGGGCGAATGGCAGCGGCGAGGTTCGGGTGATCCGCCAGAGCGTCGGGGAGGATCACGCCGAGTTCCAGGCACGGTTCACTACGGAGAAGGCCTCCGCGCCGGAGGCCCTGTGGATCTGTGCCGTGTGGGAAAGCCTCAGGTAGGGCCTAGGGACTTCTGGGGGATGTCACGGGCTCCGGTGAAGCTCGGTTCGCACCAAATAGAACGACTACTCCTACCGTCTCGAGGAGGTTCACCGAGGCAGCGTCGGTGCCCCCTCTCATAGGCCCTCCTCGGATGTATAGACACCCACGTCACGATGCACCTGCAGATCCGCTACCGCGCCATGAAGGTGGGTGATCGGAATGGCCTTCTCGCGCCACTCAGTAGCAACATGGTCGTCGAACCCGTAACCCGAGGCAATGACTTGGTCGAAGTACGTTTCGAGCAACCGATCATAGTTGAAGGTAAAAAACTGAATACTATTGCTACATAAGGTCCTCAACCTGCCGACAACCTTGCCGCATGATCTCTTGTGGAATCATGTGCCATGACCGTGGCGCGTGCTCTAGGCAAGCGGCAATAGGTACCCGCTCATTGGGGGCACCGGGACCGGTAGGTACCTTACCGGCTACCCTCTGCCCCTTAGCTTACCCCGCAGCTCCTTTCTCAACTCCTCACGCTCTGCGGCGTTGAGGCGTGCCGCTGACAATAGCGCCTCTCCAACGGAGCCGGGCTGTGTGGCGACGATCGCGGGGGTCTCACCGGCAAGGGCCTTCGCAAAGTCACTGCGCCTGTCGCGTGGAATGATCGCCAGGTATTCGACCAGCCTGTCAGCGTTGTAGCCTCTCATTCTAAGGCCCTCACGTCGGGTCTGGACCAGACTGCGGGCGTGGGACAGGCCATCAGACCGACTCTCTTTCATGATGACTGGTGCAACCTCCGGATTGGGCCCTGAAGGATTCTCTGCGTCGGAACACCCCGCCGCCATCCAGCTCGCCCCGACTGCCAACCCTAACGACGCCACCGTTCGCATTGAAGGCATTTGGACAACGCTCCCCATCTTCAATTGTGAGTGGTTCTTGTGCTCAGGCAATGTAGCATCCAAGCACCGTCCAGTAGACGATTTCTCCGGTCTGCAAGTCGTACTCGTAATAGATGTCACACCTATAGGACACCTCCTGGTCGCCCAAACGGGGGCCCCCAGCCCCAGGAGTACCGGGTTGGACACCCGCTGCGCCACCTTCGGGATTATCACACCCCTGCGAAGGATCATCACAATCTGTATCCATGTGAACGGCTTCCACCCGACCTTTGGTCTGAACCGGGATAAGCAGGAAATTCCCGTAAGGGTAGATCTCACATCGCATCAATGCTTCGTTTTCACGCCACAAGTACCTCGTCTTGCCAAAGGACTCCTGGAATATCACGCTTTCCGCCGGGTCTGGGTTCAGATCATACCAGGCGGCAAACCACTGGGGATTCGTGTTGGGAACGGCGATGGTTGTGTTTGGCTGCCGGATAGCACTCGTAATCAGGAACTTGATGTTTTGATGCAGAATCCCTCCGGTCATGGAGATTCCTAGGTACGTCCATTGCCAACCAGTTTCCACACCGTCTGGGCAATTGGGCATGAGCTGTGCCTGTGCCTGGGGCACGTAGCTCGCGCCTATAATGGCCAGCCATGCACCAACGGCAATGGATCCAAGGAGGAAGACGGACTTCATGATGGCCTTCATCTTGCTTTTCTCCTCAAAGTTGGAGATGCCTGCGGCAAGGGCGGGATACAACCTGTTGGCCCAGTTGGCGGGCGCCCTAATCGATCCGATCCCCAAGTTGCGTTGCTCCTCCCTGCCTGTCCATCCCCAAAAGACTACGGTGCGATTTTCGGCCCCTATCACGATTGATAGAATCTGGCGCATCCCGTTGCCGCTCCATACCTTGGCTTGAGCCGGCCGATTCATTTGAGACCTGTTTGAAGGGGGCTCCCCATGTTAGAGCCTCCTCCCTTCAGGGAACCGGCCATTACCCGTACAACGGACCTCCTCGTCATTGGTCCCGCCGTGACCGCTGAGGCCCTGGCGCTGGCGCTGACCCCGGAATCCCCCGGCGCCCGGTGGGCCACCACAGGCGCCCTGGCCCTCGAGCTGGTCAGTGGATCCAGTCTGGTGCTGGCGTTCCCCCGGCTCCCCGACATGGCGGCCCTGCTTCTGATCGAGCGGCTCCGCAAGCGCCACCGCTGCCGCACGGTGTTCATCCCCGAGCAGCCCACCGCGGTGGCGGCCCGCGTGGCCGCCGCCTTCGGAGCCACGGCTGCCAGTTCCAATGCCTGTGGGCTCCCCGCCCTCCAGCGGACCCTCGCGGCCACTCTGGAGGGCCGGTCGGTGTTCTTCGGCCAGCCGGGGGAGCTCATCGGGGGCCGTATCCGCCGGCGGGCGCGGCTCACCAACCGGCAGCTCGAGGTGCTGGCCCAGTTCGCCTGGGCCCGCCTCCACAAGGTGGCCAGCGCCAATCTGCGGATTTCCGAGGGAACGCTTCGAGAACACCTCGAGGCGCTCCGGGACAAGCTCGAGGTCCCCACGAACGACCACCTGGTCCCCCGGGCGCTGGAACTGGGGCTGCTCCCGGCGGATCCCACCTAGGGCCCGAAAGGCCGGGCCTTGCGGTCTCTCGGCGCGGAGCTGCACCTCAAGATCCAGGCGATCTTCAAGGCTGTGGGCGAGGCGGTGGCGGTGGAGGCGGTGAGGGCTCCAGCCAGGGCCAGCAGATGAGTTCTCGGGTCATACCGGCAGGTTACGGAACGGCTATCAACTAGGTATCAACAGGCACATAGCTCTCGCTACCTGGGCGACCATGGCCTCACGGGTATCGTGCTAGGCCGGTGAAACCGGTCGAATTTGCAGCGTCGCCTTGGCAGCAAGCTCCAGCGCAGTCTTCATCCACGCCGACTTTTCGCTCGGCCAATCAACGATGTTGGCATGCCGGGGGGGCGGCGAGTCATCCTCAAGCCGGAGATTGAGTTCTGTTAGGTCCCGAACTTGGAACTCGGCCCTCACCTTTAGCGGCTTCTGGCGTCTGGAGGCCACTTCAACATCGCCGAGTTCCCAAATAGCATCGTCGTCCAATCCGGCCACCCTGAACACCGATGTCTTGTGGTCCGGTCCAGGATGCACGGCGCGTGGTTTTACACGCAGCGTTGTCTCTGCGTAATGGCCTGAGTCAAACAGAAACCTTGTGATGGGGTTCGACCCCTCAGACATGGCCTGGGCCGGCGGTTAACTTCATCCAATCGAGAATAGGCGGCGGGAGGGTCTCACTGAGGACCTCCGATCCATGGACACTCTTGTGCCCGAATAGTCCGGCATAGTGCATTGTGCCGTCCCTGCCGACAGCGACTGAGAACACCCGCCGCGGACCTTGGTCCCATTCGCAGTAGATGTCCCCATCACGGTCCTGCGAAACAACTGGCAATTCAAGTTCCGATGGCACCGCCGATAGGAACGCAATGGCATAGTGGTAGGTGGAGGCAGGGATCGCAGGTCTTCCAGTTGCCGCCCGATCCAGACCACTACTGTCTTGCGCCACCTCGGACAGGGCTTTGGCGATGCCGTCTCGCCTGTCTCTGATCGAGACCGTGTTGCCATAGTCAAGTACCAGGCCGTTCCGAAGGCTGGCAGCGTCCTGGCTCAGGCCTTGGTCTGGCCAAAAGAGCGTCCCAATCAGTGGCATTGTGGCCGTGGTCATTCGAACTCCTCGAGGGCTTTCTCGGTAAGCAAGCTAAAGAACGCCTTGTTCTTGAACTCCCTAAGTACCCGGAAGGTCTCTTCGATTTCCGTTGACGTGAACCCTAGGTCTGCCTGTACAAATGCATCAATGTCAATAAGAGCCGTCCATGTATTCTCTGTGGCCGCTGGCTGCACCGATTGCGTCAAGTGCGCAAACACGCCAGTCTCCGGGTCGTGGACCGTAACCCTGCTGAGGAACTTACCGAGGACCTGCGGAAGCTCCTGGGGTATTGGAGCAGCCGCTTCCAGATAGTCATCGAAATCCAGGTTCTCTCCACCAAGGGTGATGTGGTTGATGTATCGCACAGCCAACCGTGTCACTAGTTCCGGTTCGGCATATTCTAGGTAGAGGCCCCATAGAGACAGCGCCTGAGGGAACAACTCTTCCCAACTTGTATAGGGCTTAAGTCGATTTAGGGTGAATCCGTCAATTCGGAACTGAGCGAGGCTAAGGCCATCGGCCGATTTGAAGACATAGCCATCGGGACCCAGCTCCTTGAAGGTGCCCTTCGTTGCGTCGCCGGTGCTCAACTCGACCTCATACCCCCGACGGACCGCGAAGCCTGGCAGATCCGACTGAAGTCTCGATTTGAGCGGATCGAAACTCTCAAGGGTCAGGCCGCGGCGAGCCCTCACCCGAAAGTCGAAGACGGCTTCAGTGATCGGAGCGCTTGATAGGTGCCTTGGTGTCGCCATTTTCCGCCCGTGTAGTCAGTAAGTCCTGCTAGCCCACGGACTTCCCCCTCCCAGTACAATCTACAACCCCAGTCGGCCCCCACGCGAATGATCACCTGCCCAGGTTGCGGTTCCAAACACCGGAACCGCTGCCCAGTCCATCGGACTCCGAAGGTCGGGCCGGCAGCCGGGGCGAATGGGGGGTGCCACTCGGTTCTGTCGGCCCTTTGGCTTCGGATCAGTGACCGGGGCCTGACTACCCGATCCTCAGGGGCGCAATTAAAGCGGCGCGTTTGGGGAGCCTCACGCTAGCCGGTGCCCGGAGCCGTGCGGACCCCGCATCCGGGCTTGCCGGAAGGACCCGGAAGGGCGCGCCGCCGCCCACGTTGGCACAGGCCCGCCGCTTGCGGGTAGCGCCCCGGGTTCCAACTCCGTGGCCCAGATCCTCAGCCAGGCACCGGAACCTGTCTGCTTTCCCGCATGGGCGCTGCTCCACTTGGAGCCGCATTGTGGGCCTCAGAGACCATACTCTTCTCCTGACGCAGCCGGAAGGGCAAGAAGCCCGACCAGCGCCACCTCTGCTTCGGCCTTGACCGGCGGAACGGCGAGGGGGTGGTTGGGGGGCCGGAAGGTCGCCCCTGGTCATCGGTCGGTCTGTTGATGAGTTCCTTTGTTCTCGCGGCCCGAACGTGCTATTTGTTCCCGAGGCGCAAGGAAACGCGGTTTGCGCGGTGGACCGGGCCTTGGACAAGCCGATACCCTACTACGACTACTTTTCTTTTGTAGCGTGCTGCCACAGGGGACAAACGGGAACAACGGGGGAACAATGCAGAAACCGGAATTGAAGAGCTTGACAGATCTGGCCGTGGAACACCGCCTGACCTACTTCCAGGTCTACAACGCTGCGCTGCGAGGTGAATACGGACCGGTGGTTCGGGAGGGGCGGCGACTGTACGTCCGATGGATGGAACTAGGTGCAACTGCCTCCGAGAACCCAGCTCTGAGTAAGCAGGCGGCATAGGTATGCGACGCTGATGCCACAAAAAGCGCCACCCGACGAGCTGTAACTCGCCGGGCGGCCAAGTAGAACCCGACTCTCATCCAGAAAGCAGGTGGCTACCTTTGAAACGTACCGTATTAGACCCCCCGCTGCAATCTCAACCCGGCATGCGTCCCATCATGATCGATTGGGACTGGCTCGATTTCATCGGGCTTGATCCTGCATGCGTCGGTCCGCTTCAGCCTGCCCTGGACTGGTATGCCGCAGGCTACCACCTGTTCGTTGCTGGTGACTACGAGGCAGCGGCACGGGTCGACAGAATCGCGGACCGGCTGGCCAGGAGAGTCCTTCTAGAACTCGGCCTTCCGCCGCAAGGCGAAGGGACGGACCAATCGTTGGCCGCATGACCGTTGAGTGCTTTGAACTCCGGGATCTCCTCCTTCGGCCCGATCTGCTACTTCCCCCTCCGGTGCGTATTCCCCGCTTGGCCTGGGAAGGGCGGCTGACCATGTTGGCCGCTCGCGAAAAGAGTGGGAAGAGCACGCTGGTCAGGCAAGCGGTCTCGTGTCTTGTCACCGGCGGCCACTTCCTGGCGGAGCCGCTTGAGTCGTGCCACGTGCTCTGGATCTGCTTGGACGAGCCGCTCGGGGACTTGGTGCGGGGACTATGCGAGTGGGAGGTCACCGACCATGTGACGGTCATGTCTGAACGCCCAACCATTGAACAGCTCGAACAGGAAATCCTTCAGAGGGGTATCGGCCTTTTCGTTATCGACACCTTCACGGAATGGGCGCAGGGAATCCGGGACGCAAACTCGGCCACTGATGTACAACCCGTGCTGAGGGCACTTCGAGACGTCTGCCATCGGACGAAGTGTTCAGGGCTAATCCTCCACCATACCACCAAGGCGGGGACCGGTCCGGCCGGCAGTGTTCAGATTGGTGCAGGGGTGGATTCCACCGCCGTAATGGAACACCGGGGGGAGCTACCAACCCAACGACAGATCACTGTCCAGGGGAGGATGGGCTGTTCCACCTTCACGTTGGGCTGGACCCGAGACGGTGGATACGTCCTCTCCCGGGGTGAGCCTACCATGGAAGCCAGTGTCCTACACGCCGTAGCGGTTGAGCCGGGCTTGAGCCTCAAGCAGTTGCGCGACGCGGTGAAAGGCGCGAACAAGGACAAAACCGCTGTCCTCGCCAGTCTGCTTCAGCGTGGGCTCCTCATCGACACGGGCGACGAGCGCGGGCATCAGTACTGCGTAGCCCCCCACCGGAGGCTCAGTGCTGGGGCCCCCGCGAAAGCCGACCATGGGAGCGGGCAAGGGCCGGGCACCGTCGCCGGCAAGGGGGACCTTGCCGCATGAGACCGCCGATTGGCAAGGGATCGGCAGGCGGTGGGCAAGCGGTCGGCGACCCTTCAGGCACCGGGGGTGCCGCTCCCCTAGAGGGGAGAGCGGCGGCAACCCCTTCCGTGGGCAGGATCGGCAAGGGCCTGGAGAGTCACCCTTTCCCCTGCCTTGCAGATCTCCAACGCCAAGCGGAGGGACTGCGGGCGTTCGGTGGCCATGAGAATGCCATCCGGCAGGCAGTAGCATGATCCCTTTGCCCACCGCTGTGGCAAACCACCGGCAGCTTCTGCATGAGCTGGCGACCGGCACCGCCCCCGGGCAGAACGTCACCGTGCCGCGTGAATGGCTTCTGGAGGCCCTCAGCGGCGTGGAGTCCGCCGAACCCCCTGCCCCGGTCCCGACGCTCCTGACCGTCCACCAAGCCGCCGCCCGACTCGATATTTCCATCTCGCACCTGTACCACCGGGCCAAGGACCTCCCCTTCACCGTCAAACTGGGACCCCGACAGCTGCGCTTCGATCCCGTCGGACTGGCCGCATGGCTGCAGGCCCGACCCCGGCGACATCGGCGGGCGGCGTAGGGGATTGCGCCTCGGCCATCTACTTACCATTATGGTAACATGGCAGACCGCCTGACGCGAACCGTTGCGACGGCCCTGGATGCCTTGCCGGTTTCCGTGCGGGCCCTGGCCCGGGCCATGGGGGTATCCCACGTCCTGCTGCTCCAGATCCGACGGGGCACCGCCCGGGCGACCCCGGCCGTGGCCAGGAAGCTGGCGGCCACCCTGGCGGCATTAGGACGGACTGGGACCCACCAGGCGGCTGCCGTGCGGCGGGCGATGACTGCCACCACCCAGCGGGGGGGACGATGACCACGACAAAGCGAGATCGGGGGGAAGGGTCGGTCTACCAACGCGGTCCGGTGTGGTGGATCGCCTACTACGACGACACCGGCCAGAAGGTGCGGGAATCGAGCCGTTCCCATGAGCGCCGGACGGCCGCCGCGTTGCTGCGCAAACGCCAGGGCGAGGTCGTCAGCGGCCGGCACACGGGGACGGCGGCACGCCGGGTCCGGTTCGAGGCCGTGGTCGAGTTGATCCGCCAGGACTACGCCATGAACAAGCGGCGCTCGGCGGCCCGGATGGAGCACGCGGTCAAGCACCTGTCCGGGGCCTTCGCCGGGGTCCGCGCCAGCCGCATCACCACCGACCGGCTGACCGCCTACGCCGCGGAGCGGATGCAGGCAGGGGCGGCCAATGCCACGGTTCAGTACGAGCTGGCGATTCTGAGACGGGGGTTCCGGCTCGCCCTCCGTGCCAACACCCTGCCCCTGATGCCCGCCTTCCCGACCATACATGTCAGCAATGCCCGACAGGGCTTCTTCGAGCCCGACCAACTGGCCGCCGTCCTGAAGGAATTGCCGGACTACCTCCAGCCCCTGTTCCGGTTCGCCGCCCTCACGGGGTGGCGGGCCAGCGATGAGGTGCGCCCGATGACCTGGGCGCAGGTCGATCTTGGCGCGGGCATCGTCCGCCTGGAGCCCCGGACGACCAAGAACGACGACGGGCGGACGTTCCCTTTCGCGGTCCTGCCTGACCTGGAGACGCTCCTGCGAAGCCAGCGGGCGTATACGGACATGGTGGAAAGCGCCTTGGGGCGCCCGGTGCCACTGGTCTTCCACCGGTTCGGGAGCCCGATTCGGAACTACCGGCACGCCTGGGCGGCCGCGTGTGCCCGCGCCGGCGTGGCCGGCCGGGTGCCCCATGACCTGCGCCGAACCGCCGTCAGGGCGCTCGAGCGGGCCGGGGTGAGCCGGTCGGTCGCCATGAAGCTGACGGGCCACAAGACCGAGGCGGTCTATCGCCGCTACGCCATCGTGTCGGAGGCGGACCTGCGGGAGGGGGTGGCGAAGCTGGCCGTGCAGAGTTCGGGCACAATTCGGGCACAATCGCCAGAATGACCGGACGGCCAAAAGCTCGTAAGTTGTTATGCCCGAGGCGAGAGTCGAACTCGCACGCCGTTGCCGGCGGTGGATTTTGAGTCCACTGCGTCTGCCATTCCGCCACCCGGGCCCGCCGGAGAAAATGCCTCCCTGGCTCGCCCCCGGCAAGGTGGCTAGCCGAGTTCCTGAGGCAGCACCGCCGGGAACCAGGCCCGCCCCGCCTGCATCAGCTTGATGAACCGGTCCGGCTCCGGTGCCAGGGCGGCCGCCTCCAGGGCCGCCAGGCTCTCCCGGACAACTCCGTAGAGCTCGCTGGAATGCCGATTCAGGCGCTGGATCTCGGCATACATCTCGGCATTCTCCGAGGCGACCTCCGCCGCCGTCCGCACCTGTTTGCGGAAGGTGGTGCTGGCCATCGTGGCCAGGTCGTCGAAGCTGGCGCCCGCCCGAATGAGGGTGGTAAAGAAGAGGATGCTGACCAGGTGACTGAGGCCCAGCCCGTACTGCATGTACTCGTCGTGCCGGTCCACCGGGATCCGGGTAACGGTCAGGGCCGTCCCCTCGAACAGCCGGGCCGCATCGGCGGCCGCTCCAGGGTGTCCACAATCGCAGACGGCCACGATCCGACCCGCCAAGGTCCGGACCTCAGGCCCGAACAGCGGGTGGAGACTGGCCACCCGGAGCCCCCGGGCCGCCCCGCCCTTCAGATCGGCCAGCAGGTGGCTCTTGAGGCTGGAGATGTCCAGCACCAGGCCGGCCGGCTCCTGGACCAGCACTCCCCGGAGGACCGCCGGACCCCGACTGAGCGGCATGGCGAGCACGATGACCTCGTAGTCACCGACCGCGGCCTCAGGCTCCACGTGGGGGAACCCCTCGACCGGCCCCGTCGGATCCTGGGTCGTGACCAAATGCCCCTGTCCCCGGAAAAACCTGGCCAGCCAGCGACCCATCTTGCCCGCACCACCCACCAGCAGAATCCGCTGGGAGTCAGCCGGCGTGGCCCTCGTGACGGCCTCGCCTTCCGGGGTCCGCCCATCCTCCTGTCGGCGGACCGCCTCCCCGATCAGCAGGGTGGCCAGCCGCCGGGCGAACTCCGGCTCCACCCCCTCGCCCTCGGCGTGGCGGTGGTACCGGGCCAGCACTTCAGCCTCGGTCTCGTAATTCCGGATCGGAAGTCCCTGCGCAAGCTTGGCCTGCCCGACCTCGGCGGCGAGGGTCAGTCGTTCCGCGGCCAAGTGCACCAACTCCTGGTCCACCGCAGCGATGCGGGCTCTCAGGGCTTCCAGGCGGACATCCATGAGAGGACGCGATCAGCGATCCGACGGCGCGGCCGCCCGTTCCGACACGGGGGGAGCGAGAATCTCCTGCCAGATGATCGCCTGGCGCAGCGCGGCCCGGGGGAAGCTCGGCCGGGCCGCACCCGCGGTGGCCGGGGCCGGCAGCTCGGTACCGCGAATCCGTTTGTCAAAGGCGCTGTGATCCGCCTTGGTCAAGCCCCGGTTCCGGGCTTGCGCTTCGGTCACTCGCTGCCGAGCTACCGCTTCGGCCTGCATATCGTGGTCGACCAGGACCCGCTTGGACCGGCTGGGCGCTCGCTCGATGGGCACCGGGCGTGGCTCTCGACCGGGGATGTCGCGCTCCTCCACGTCCTCGGCCGGCTCCAGCTGGCGCGTGGCTGGGCGACCCATCGGCCCGGTCCGGGCGCTCGGTTGGGCCACGCCGCTGGCCTTCTCCAACTCTGCCTGGAGGGTCTCGAACAACTCATCGAGGGCGCCCTTCCTCTTGGCGGTCGGCTGGGCGATACGCTGTCCCCGAGGCTTAGGGAGGGTCTTGGCCTGCTTGTCCGCTTCCTGCTTCTTGCCGAACAGGAAGATGGCCCCCGCCCCGACGAGGATGGCAAGCTGGATCAGGCCCTCAACGTCCACCGGCTCAAGTCTCCTTGGTGCTCGGGCCGGTCTTGCCGCCCGAAGCGATGGCGTTCCGCATCGTGGTGTCGGCCTCGACGTTCCGGTACCGCTGGTAGTCCATGATCCCCAGGTTGCCGGCCCGGAAGGCCTCGGCCATCGCCAGCGGAATCTGGGCCTCCGCCTCGACCAGCTTGGCCCGCTGGCGCTGGGTCTCGGCCATGTACTCCTGCTCCATCGCCACCGCGAGCGCCCGCCGCTCCTCGGCCTTGGCCTGGGCAATCCGCTTGTCGGCCTCGGCCTGGTCGGTCTGCAGCTCGGCGCCGATGTTCTTGCCGACGTCCACATCGGCGATGTCGATGGACAGGATCTCGAACGCCGTCCCGGCGTCGAGCCCCTTGGCGAGCACCGTCTTCGAAATCATGTCGGGATTCTCGAGCACCGCCTTGTGCGACGCCGCCGAGCCGATGGTGCTCACGATGCCCTCGCCGACCCGGGCCAGAATGGTCTCTTCGCCGGCGCCGCCCACCAGCCGGTTGATGTTGGCGCGCACCGTCACCCGCGCCATCGCCAGCAACTGAATCCCGTCCTTGGCCATCGCCGCGACCTTGGGCGTGGTGATCACCTTGGGATTGACGCTGACCTGGACCGCCTCGAACACATCGCGGCCGGCCAGGTCGATCGCGGTGGCCTGCTTGAAGTCGAGCGGAATTCCGGCCTTGTCGGCCGAGATCAGCGCCTGGACCACCCGCTCGACGTTGCCGCCCGCCAGGTAGTGGGCCTCGAGCGGATTGATCGGCAGGTTCAGCCCCGCCTTGTTCGCCATGATCAGCGGGTCGACGATGTAGGCCGGGTTGACCTTCCGGAACCGCATCCCGAACAGCGTCAGGAAAGAGACCCGCACCCCGGAGGCCAGGGCCGTGACCCACAGCCCGATCGGGATGAACCGGAAGAAGACCACCAGGAAGAGGAACCCGAGGAAGATCAGGACGAGAAAGAAACCTGGTGCGATCGTGTTCAGATCCACGGTACCCTCGCTGAGAATGAAGTCGGACGGCGGTCAGACAGGCCGGACGATGTGCCGATAGCCGTCGCTCTGCACCACCTTGATGGCGACGCCCGCCTTGATGAATTCACCTTCGGTCACCACGTCGAGTCGCTCCTCGCCGAAATGCCGCGGTGCCCGAGGGGCGGAGGTCGGTCCCGGCCTTCCCCTCCCGGCCGATCAGGTCCCGCCGGTTGGGGGCGGAGATGAATCCCTGGGCCGAGTCGGTGCTTTCCTTGAGGAACAGCCCGCTCCACCGGGTGCTGGTCGGCAGGTGCCGGAGCCATCCCAGCAGCACCGCTCCGGTCACGACCAGGGAAGCCGCGAGAACCCCGCCGGCATACAGAAAGTCGCTCGCGGTCGGAAGATTGCCGACCATGGCCAGGATCACCGCGCCGGCGATGAGGGCTCCGCCGAGAATGCCCGCGACACCGAACCCGGGAATCAGGAAGACCTCGACCCCGAGAGCGATCAGCCCGGATCCCAGCAGCAGCAGCTCCTCCCAGCCGGCCAGGCCCAGGAGCAGACTGGACCCGAAGAACAGCCCGAGGGTGGTCAGGCTCAGGAGCCCGCCCAGCCCGAAGGCCCCGGACTTGATTTCGAAAATGAGGCCCAGCATGCCGATCGAGAGCAGCAGCGGCGACACCAGCGGGTTGGTGAGGAAACGGACCACCAGTTCCGCCCAGTTCGGCACCGCCTCGACCACCAGGGCATCATCGAGCCCGGCCGCGCTGAGCATTTCCTTGAGGTCTTCAGCGTGCCCGTTGGCGAACCCGTGGCTGATGGCTTCCTCGGCGCTCAGGCTCAGCAGCTGCCCCACCGGTTTGACTCCGGGAATATCCAGGGTCTCATCCACCATCCCCTCGGCCAACCGGGGATCGAGCCCCCGGCGTTCCGCCAGGGCGCGGAATTCGCTGCGCATGGCGGCCACATACTTCTCGGGGGCCTTGGTGCCCTGACCGTCCACCGGGGTCGCCGCCCCGATCACGCCGCCGGGCCGGATGTAGATGGCTCGTGCGGACAGGGCAATCAGAGCCCCGGCGCTGAAGGCCTGCCGATTCACGAAGGCATAAACCGGCACGTTCGCGCCGGTGACCGCATCCACGATCGCCTGGGCCGCGTCCACCCGTCCGCCGGGCGTATTGATGTCCAGGATAACCGCGGCGGCACCGGAGGCTTCCGCCTCCCGGATGGCCCGGGCCACGAACGGGGCCAGCCCGTTCTCGATTGTCCCGACCACGGGCACCCGAACGACGGTCACCCCTTGGGCCGCCGCGACCAGGGGGACGCACAGCAAGGAGCTGAGGAGCAGAATCCGCCGCACAGGGACCTCCAGGAACGTGTGCCGGGTCAGGAATCTAACCGATCCGACACTCCACGGGACGGAACGACAAGGGGCCGGGTTTCGACCCGGCCCCCAGCCTGCTGGCCAGCTCCCTCAGGGGTCGCCGCGGGGGCCTGGCGGTCGATCGGCCGGTCGCTGCGCCCGGAGTTCCTGGGCCCGCTGGAGAATCCGGTCCCGAATGACGAACAGTTGGGCTCGCTGAACCGGCGTCAGCACCGTCGACAGCTCCTTCATCTCGTCCTGCATCACCCGGGTGTAGTTGACCCGGTTCTCGGCGATGCCGTCCACCGCGGCGTTCAGGGTGTCCCCATTGGCGGCGATACCCGGCCGAAGATGCCGCTGGAGGCCGATCCGGAGTTCGCGCTCCCGACGCTCCAGGCCCTGCCGCTGGCGGGCCCATCGCGCCATGATCTCGCGGACCTTTGGTGCCTGCTCATCGGTGAGCCCCAACTCGGTCTGAATCCGTTCGGCAAACCGGATCTCGAGCTCCTGACGCAACCGCTCACCCCGAGCCTCCGGATCCTGAGCCATGAGAGGAGCGGCACCCCCCAGGAGGAGGGTCGTCCCGAGCACGCCAGTCCAGGTCAGTCGTCGCACGTCATCCCTCCAAGGTGCGCAGCACCCGTTCAAGTTCGGCGTCATCCAGATCGCCCAGGTTCGTCCCCGGGACGGTCCAGCCGTCCGCGGCGGGCAGGACATCGAACACCAGTTCCAACTCTTCCGCCGACATCCCCTCCAGCTCCGGCAGCAGTGCCACGGCCGGCGTGGGCTCCGGGGCCGAGGTCGGTCGGGCCACCATGATCAGCAGCGTGGCGGCCGCCGCGGTGGCGACCACCCATGAAGCCCGACGGAAGGACAGCGTCCTGGATACCGGGGTTCGGCGAGCCGATCGGCCACCACCCTGGCGGCGATCCCCGCCAAGTCCATCCCACCGATCATCTCAGCACCGAGGCCCGCCCCCAGCTCCACGACCTTCCACTCTGCCCGGCACTCGGCGCAATGGGTCAGGTGCGCCATCTCCTCGGGTGACCACGGGGCGGTGCCCCGGGCGACCTGGGGCATCCGGTCGGAAAGATGGATGGGGTGGCTCATGTCAGGAGCCCCTTCAACCGTTGGACTGCATGGTGGTAATGTACCCGCGCGGCGCCCGGAGTCGTGCCGAGGCTGCGGGCGATTTCACCATAGGGAAGCCCCTCCTGCACCCGGAGAAGGAAGACCTCCCGCTGGAGCCTGGGGAGCTGGGTAATGCCCACTCTGATTCGGGCGGCCTGATCATGGGCGATGACCTGGCCCTCGGGGTCCGCGTGATCCACGGCGTCGCTTTCAACGATGGACACGACTTGGCGCCCCCCTTCCTTCCGGTAGAGGTCCTTCCGGAGATTGCCCCCGATCCGGAAGAGCCAACTGCGGAAGGCGGAGTCACCCCGCCAGGTGTCCAGCGCTCGAAAGGCACGAAAGAAGGTCTCCTGAACCAAGTCGTCGATTTCACCGGCGGGCGCCCCGGAGGAGAAGAGATACCGACCCAGGGCCGCCCCGTGCCGCTGCACCAACTCGCCGGCAGCCTGCTCATTGCCGCCGCGGTAGGCCGTTACCAGGGCCTGGTCGCTCTCATGACCCACGGACCTGGAGGCTGTCATTGGCGACCGGTAGGACGGGGCAACCGACTGGGCGTTAACAAGTTGGCGACAAACCCTCGGGAGCGGGGAATCCAGGCTGGCCTTGGCGGCAAGCACGGCCGGCGAAGTGGCATCTGCCATCGCAATATACTGCAATGAGTTATCATGTGACACCTCAACATATGCATGAAGTCACATTCCACTCCGGAGCCCAAGTCTCCCTGAGAGACACCGACGGGGTCCTGCTCCCCCTACAGCCAGGTGTCGCCCGCCGCGGGACCTGATCGGCTAGAATTCCCCGGCCATGCCGGTTTTCCACGGGAAGGAGCAGCCTCTGAGCCGCGCACGACCACTGGTCCTCGCCCATCGTGGCGCCTCCGGACATGCCCCGGAGAATTCGCTGGCGGCATTCGAGCTCGCCTCGCAGATGGGGGCGGACGGGATCGAACTTGATGTCCACGGGACCCGCGATGGCGTCCTCGTGGTGCACCACGACCCGGATCTGCCGGGTCTCGGTCGGATTGGCGACCTGACGGAGCGCGAGGTGCGATCGGTCCAGCTCCCGAACGGTGAGCCGATCCCCACCCTGGCCCAGGCCCTGGCCTCCGCGCCAACCCTCCAGATGTGGATCGAGGTCAAAGCCCTTCCGGACGCCCTGGATGCGGTCCTGCTCGCCGCGATCGACGCTGACCCGGCGGCCGAGCGCTGCGGCGTCCACAGCTTCGATCATCGACTGGTGAAACGACTCGCTCGGGCCCGGCCGGGGCTCAGGCTCGGCGCCCTCACGAGCGCCTACCTCCTGGACCCCGCTGCCACGCTCGAGGCTACCGGCGCCCAGGCGCTCTGGCAGGAGTGGCAGCTGGTGGACCGGGGGCTGGTGGAGGTGGTCCACCAGGCCGGGGGAGAGATCATTGCCTGGACCGTGAATGATCGGGACCGGGCGGGGGAGTTGGCCGAGTTGGGGGTGGACGGGCTCTGCGGCAACTACCCGGAGCGACTCCGAGCGGGCGCTTGAAACCACTGCTCCGCCCCGACCGTAGCCACCACTACATTCTCTGTCGTTCGATTACCGGCTTCATGCCGCTGAGGGAGGGACGAGGTGCTGAGACCCGGTGTGACCATCGCGCTGGCGTTGGGATTGGGATCCGCCACCCCATCGGCCGGCTTGTCGGCCCAGGCGCGGTTGCCCCGGGCGGTGGCCGACCTGCTGCCTCCCAGGGGCCTCGCCACCGCAAGCGACAGCTTCACCGTCCTGGTCCAGGGAGTCGAGCTGGGGTGGATTCGATCAAGCCTGGAGCGGACCGTCGACGGGTATCGGTACCAGGAACGCACCCGGTTGGGAGAATTCGTCGAGCAGGACACGGAAGTCACCACCGATGCGCGGCTCCGGACCCGGGCAATTACCCAGACCCGGCAAGGTCCAGGGCGAGGAGACCCGGATCGGGCTGGCGGTCGACGGCGGACGGATCCGGGGAAAGGCGGTGACTCCCGGGCCGGGTGGCCTGCGCACGATAGAGATCGACACCGTGATGACCGAAGCGGCCCTGGATGACAACCTGATTCAGACCGTTCTCCCCGCCCTGCCCTGGGACACCGACAGCAGCTTCCAGCTGACAACCTTCAGTTCAGGTTCCGGGGAGTCCCACTCGATTTCGCTGACGAACCAGGGCCGGGATCTGGTCGAGATCGGGGGGAAGGAAACCGAGTGCTACCGGATCAGCCTCGAAGGCGGCGACCAGCAGATACGTTTCCGGGTGACCGTAGCCGGCCCCCGCCGATTGATGCGCATAGTGATCGCCAACTCCCCGGTCGAAGATTGTCCGGGCGAGTCCCTGACTCCAGTGAACCACCCGAGGGAGAACACCCGATGAGCAGCTGGTCGACAGCCCTGGCACTCGCTGTCCTGGTCACCGCCTGTGCCGGTGCCGGGGCACAGACCCCGCCGAGCCAACCGAGCCCCAAGCAGGAGGCCTACAGCGGGTCGCAGAGCTTCATGCGGGAGCAGTACCCATCCACCTACGTGCGTCGCTCCAACCCTCCAGTGGTGATCCGGAATGTGAACATCCTGACCGCCGCCGGCCAGGAGTTCCGGAACGCCTCGATTGCATTCCAGGACGGGAAGATCCTGGCGGTGGGGCAGACGGTCGAGGTACCGACCGGCGCCGTGGTGATCGACGGCAACAACAAGTGGGTCACCCCCGGGATCATCGACACCCACAGCCACCTCGGCGTCTATTCCGCCCCCGGGACCCAGGCAGAGAGCGATGGCAACGAGGCCACCAATCCGGTGACCGCCGAGGTGTGGGCCGAGCATTCGATCTGGCCGCACGACCCCCAGATCCCGCTCGCGATCGCCGGCGGGGTGACGGTAATGCAGGTGTTGCCGGGCTCGGCGAATCTGATCGGCGGCCGCTCGGCCACGGTGCGCCTGGTCCCGGCCCGCACGGTTCAGGAAATGAAATATCCGGGTGCTCCGTACGGGGTGAAGATGGCCTGTGGCGAGAATCCCAAGCGGGTCTACCAGAATCGTGGCCCCTCGACCCGGATGGGGAACCTGGCCGGGTACCGGACCGCCTTCATCCAGGCCGAGCAGTACCAGGCCCGGTGGGATGCCTGGCTGAAGGAGAGGAAGGGCGATCCGCCGGCCCGGGATCTCAAGCTGGAAACCCTGGCCGGGGTCCTGCGCGGAGAGATCTCGGTTCAGAACCACTGTTACCGGGCGGACGAGATGGCCCAGATGCTGGACCTGGCCCGGGAATTCGGATTCCGAATCCAGTCGTTTCACCATGGCATCGAGGCCTACAAGATCGCGGACCTGCTGAAGACCGCCGGCACGGCGGCTTCCGTCTGGTCGGATTGGGGGGGCTTCAAGATGGAGGCGTACGATGAGGTGCCCGAGAATCTCGCGCTGCTTCAGCAGGCCGGGGCCATCGCGGTTCTCCACACCGACAGCCCCGACGGCATTCAGCGGATGAATCAGGACATGGCCAAGGCGTACTATGCGGGACTTCGCGCCGGGGTCACCTTGACCCGCGATCAGGCCATCAAGTGGGTCACGGCCAATCCGGCCTGGGTGCTGGGAATCCAGGCGCAGACCGGGTCGCTGGAAGCCGGCAAGATGGCCGACGTGGTCCTCTGGTCGGGGGACCCGTTCTCGGTGTACAGCAAGGCAGAGAAGGTGTGGAACGAGGGTTGGCTGGTGTTCGACCGGCTGGACCCCACCCGGCAGTACAAGACTGACTTCAACCTTGGCCAGACCACTCCGGGGGTGGGACGATGAACGCCCGCGTGCTGCCTCGGGCCATCCTGCTGGCCACGTTCGCCGGGCTGACCACGACCACGGCCACCGCCCAGACCATCGCCATCACCGGCGGAACCGTCTATCCGGTCTCGGGGCCCCGAATCGAGCGGGGTACCGTGCTGATCCGGGATGGCCGGATCGTCGCCGTGGGCGCCAACCTGGCTGTGCCGGATGGTGCCACTCGGGTGGACGCCACCGGGAAGTGGGTCACCCCCGGGTTGATCCACGCCGGCTCCGATGCCGGCCTGGGCGTCGCTTCCCTGTTCGGGGAGAGTGAAGCGGGGGTACAGGGTGAGGTCAACCCGGCGTTTTCGCCCGCGGAAGGGTACGATGCCGGCGCGATCACCATTCCGTTGACCCGGACCGGCGGGGTGACCACCGGCCTGTCCGGCCCCCGTGGAAGCTACCTGCCTGGCCGAGCGATGGCGGTGGACTACACCGGCACTCGGCTTGAAGATGCCCTGATCACCAGCACCGTGGCGGTGCTGCTCAACCTGAATGACGGGAGCAAGGGCGCTGGCGGTGGCAGCCGGGCCGGCACGATGGCACGGACCCGACAGCTGTTTCGGGAGGCGCTCGAATACCAGCGGCGCAAGGCCGAGTTTCAGAAGGGCGCCATGCAGGACCTGTCCGCTCCGGCGGCGCAACTGGAGGCGTTGCTCCCCGTTCTCTCGGGGGCGATGCCGATGGTGATCACTGCCAATCGGCGGATGGACATCGAGAACGCGCTTCGGCTCACGGCCGAGTTCAAGCTGAAGCTGATCCTCAACGGGGCGGTGGAGGGCTGGATGGTGGCGGAGGCGATCGCAGCCGCCGGCGTGCCGGTCATCATGGCGCCCAACACCGACATTCCCTCGTTCGACGGTCTGGGAGCCCGATTGGACAACGGGACCCTGCTCCGACAGGCCGGGGTCCGGGTCATCATCGCCCAGGGCGACCCCGGTGGCGAGCGGAACCTCCGCTTTGGGGCCGGGAACGCCGTTCGCAACGGCATGAGCTGGGACGATGCCCTCCAGGCCATCACCCTGGCCCCGGCTCAGGCGTTTGGGCTCAGCGACTACGGCTCACTCGACCCCGGCAAGGTGGCCAACGTGGTGATCTGGTCCGGAGATCCGCTCGACTTTGTCGGCGCCGCGGAACGGGTGTACATCCGGGGCCAGGAGGTCTCGCTCCGAACCCGGGAAACGGACCTGCTCGAACGATATCGCTCGCTGCCCCCGAAGCGGTAGTCAGGGAGCCTGGCCACGGCGAGCCGGACGGGTATCTCCGGCTCGCTGTTTTTCTCCTCCCGACACCCGATTATTTTGCGGCAGGATTCCTCCAACCCGATCGAGCCATGTCCCGTCTCTCTCTCGCTCCACCCTGGCCGCCCTGGCCCTGGCGCTGTCCCCCATGGCCATCGCGGCCCAGCAAGCTCCCGACCCCATCGGTCAGACCGGATTCGTCAAGGAATTCGGGACGATGTGGACCTTCGACGCCCCGCCCCTGGCCTACTGGAAGGCGGCCTACGACTTCGGGCCGGCCCAGGGGTGGCTGGACCATGTCCGGCTAGCCGCCGTGCGGATTCCCGGCTGTTCCGCCAGCATCGTGTCGGACCGGGGTCTGGTGATGACGAATCACCATTGTGCCCGCGCCTGCATCACGGCGGCCTCGCCCAGGGACGTGGACTACCAGGCGGTCGGCTTCGTGGCCCCGAGCGAGGAGGAGGAACCCCGCTGTGCCGGGATGAACGCCGATCAGCTCCAGTCGATGGAGGACGTCACCGCCACCATTCGCCAGGCCGTGACCGGTCGGGCCACCGCCGACCGGGTGGCTCAGCGCGACGCCGCGATCGAACGGATCCAGGACGAGTGTGCTCGGCAGACCGGGTTGATCTGCCAGGTCGTGACCTTCTACCAGGGAGGGATGTATTCGCTCTATCGCTACAAGCGCTACAGCGACCTGCGGCTGGTGATGGCACCCGAAGAGTCCATCAGTTTCTTCGGCGGGGACCCGGACAACTTCACCTATCCGCGGTACGATATCGACGTCACCTTTCTGCGGATCTATGACGACGGAAAGCCCCTCGCGGCGGAGCACTACCTGCGGTGGAATACGGCTGGCGCGACGGAAGGGGAGGTCGTCTTCGTGGTCGGCAATCCTGGTTCGACTGGCCGGACGCCTGACGTTGGCCCAGATGGAATACCTCCGGGACGTGCAATACCCCAATCAGTTGGCCCAGCTCCGCGGCAACGTCGAGGCGTACCGCGCGCTCTCCCAATCCCGGCGAGGAGGCCCGTCGTCGATTCGAGAACGCGATCTTCTCGGCGGACAACGCCATCAAGGCCATCACCGGGTACCGAAGCGGGTTGCTGGACCTGGCGACAATGGCCCGGAAGCAACGGTTCGAGGACGAGTTCAAGGCCAGGGTCTCCGCGGATCCCAAGTTACGGCCACAGTATGGTGGGGCCTGGGCGGCGGTGGCCCGGGCCCAGAGGGAACTGGCCACCTTCGCGACTGAGCGACTGTATCAAGCTTTTTCCGGCAGCCAGCTCCTCGGAATGGCCGGGAACCTGGCGCTGCTGCCCGGACAGCAGGCCCTTCCCGATGGCCGGCGACTGGCGGC
>CAVPRU010000006.1:0-30465 GCA_963707875.1 uncultured Gemmatimonadales bacterium | reverse complement strand
AGTGCCGTGACCGCGCCGGCACGGTTTGCCCCGGGTCCAGTCACCCTGGAAGGTCGGGGCACGCATTGCTGGACCGAGTTGATCACCCACGTAGACCCCTCGGTCTCAGCCACCGTGGTCTCGACCACCCGCAGGATCGGGGTGAAGGGTCAGGGCCGGCCTGCGCGCAGGGCCCAGAGCGCCGTCTCGCCGCCGATGTAGAGGCGGTCCCCGACGACCGTCGCCGAGCTCATGTAGTCTGGGCCGTTGACCCAGAGGAGCTTTCCGGTCTGGTCGTCGAACGCCCGCAGGTGGCCGGCGACCACATAGAAGATGTTGTCGGCCGCGGTGATCGGCTCCAACACCGAGCCCGGCAACGTGACCGACCATCGGCGTGTCCCGGTTCCCAGATTCAGGGCCTCCACGACACCGGTTGAGCCTCCGGTAGCCACCAGGCCTCCGGAGGAGGCCAATCCCCTCGGCTGGTTGGTGATCTCTGGAGTCGAGGTGTCGTGGCGTCCACCGCCTTGAGCCATCCCTCTCAACACCCAACACTCGGCCATCTGCCGCAGCGACCACAAGGATCTGATCAGTCAAAGCAAACCGCCCAATCGGAAAGCTGATCTGCAGCGGTGGGACTGGTTCGACGGGGAGTTCCCAGAGTACCGCTCCGGTCGCGGCCTTGAGTGCGTGGATTGATCCAGGTCCCAGGATATTGGTACCTGGGAGGTTTCGTCCCGAGGTTACGAAGACCGTGTCACCGCTCGCCTGGGGGTGGGCGATGCGGTCGCCGAGAAGACGCGACCAGTGGACCGTTCCGGTTGACGGGTCGATCGCGTAGAGTTTCTGTCCGCCGGTGTAGAGACGGCCCTGATGCACCAGCAGGCTGGTCGCGGCGGGGTAGTCGTCCGGGGGGCTGAACGACCAGACGACGGCCCCGGTGCGGCGGTCCAGCGCGAAGAGGTCCCAGGCGGGCACCAGAATCAGGTCACCATAGGCCACCGGCGCCCCTGAAGCCGGGAAGCCGGACCCGGTCACGTCAGGCAACCATCGTTCCCACCGGGTGGTCCCGGTCTTGGCATCGAGCGCCAGCACCACGGGCTCGTTGAAGAGCAGGAAGACGACGAGTTCGTCGTCCGCGAAGGGAGCGTTTCCGCTGGAGCGGGGCTCCGGACGGCGCCATATGACGGTGCCCGGGCCTTCAGGCGGCCCGGGTGCGGTAGAATCGTGACAACCCCCCAAGGCCCCAGCGATCGCGGCGCCCGTGAAAACCAGGGCCCGAATGGGGTGCGTTGCCTTGGCCATCACGCTCACTCCGGCGGCGGCCTTCCTCAATAGAAGCACTGTGGAGCTGTGCCGGCAACGGCCACCGACTTCACAGCGGTGCCGGAGAGGCCGGCTGCGTCCCGTACGGTCGCCGACACGGTGAACCCAGTGCCGGTATTGGTATAGGCCAACTCGGAAGTCGTGGCGCTTTGCTGAACCGAGTTGATGTGCCACGTATGGGTATATGGCGGCGTCCCACCGCTTCCAGCGACGTACCACCCGCAGATTGCCCCCGGCAGGACGGACGAAGGGCCGGACAGCGACGCCACAGGTGCGGCACGCCTGGCTACCCCGGCGGCATCGAGGCCCGTCCGCAACTCGTCAACAACCCTCTGGCTCCAGGGCTGTCGGAGATGCGAGATGTACGGTGCCACGATATTAATGGTAACGGCTCCGGGTCCGGGGAAGACGGACCTGCTCTGTGGGATTAGTCCATCGCTTTCCTCGACGTAGACCCTCGGCCACCCGTACTCCCACGCTGTTCCCTGATAGGTACCGATCAGCATGTGCCATCGAACGTCATGGAGTGCCCAGGCCTCGAAGGCCGCCTCCCAGCGCCAGGCGTTGGCAGCGAGCCAGTAGTCGGGATGCCACGAGTAGTGCGCCCACAGCATGAAGGTGACGTACTGCATGACCTGATAGAACGACCGGCACAGATTACTCTCGAGCAACCCCTCACAGAAGATCCCCTGCGGATCTACCCGCGTCGTGACCGCCTGCCTGAAGGGTAGGCGTGTCACCTCCGCCGCCAGGTTTCCCGGACCATTGACCGACTGAAGGAATGCACTACCAGGCTCGACGTCAGCGACGGCGGCAGTTGCCGTGGTGGAGTACGGCACACCAAGGTGATCAAGCACGTATGGGTACTGCTGTACGAAAAGGACTGCAGCCTCCATCATGTAGAACGCCCAGCCCCAGTTCTCCCCCCAGTCGTAGGACGAGTAGAACTGCGCCGCATCCAGTGTCGCCCAGGCAGGCAAGACAAACGTTGCCAGGAAGGTGCCATTCCGCGCTGCCGTAGCCACGGGTGCCCTTGGTGTGGGGTGCCCACCGTCATGAGTCGGTTCACCTTGGCTCCACTTCCCGCAGTCTGCACATGTGCCCGCGCTACCAGGCCGCCGTTACTGTGGGCCACGGCGGGCACACCGGTCAGGCTTCCAAGGAAGGTCGATAGGGTTTGCCCCTGAGTGGGGAGGCCGCTGTCCCACCCGGTACTTGGCCGTAGGGGAAGAACGCGATGTGTTGCAGCCAGCTGGTCTCCGGCCCACTGCCACACGGAGCCGTTGCCACGCAGCCCGTGGAGGAACACCACGGGGGTATCCTGCCCAGCCACCGGGCGGGTGACGGCCACTGCGAGAAGGCCCATCGTCAGACTCTTGGCGACCAAACGCACTGTATTTCGCATGGTGACCCCCTTCACCGGATTGTCAGATTCGTGTGCCGGGCCACGATCTCCGATCGCGGCCGGCCGTCCTCGCCGTGAAGAACAGTGCGCCGTACTGTGAGCTCCATGCGGCCCTGGTGCATCTCAAACTCAAAGCTGGTGACAGCCCGTCGAACCCCGCCGACCGTTGCCACTTGCCGCGTCACGGCCCCCAGAAGCGAATCAAACGTGATCTCGACCTGAGTTGGACCTTCTGTCCGGGTGAACCGGTGCTTGCCGCCAGGAAGCCGCTCCTCCGTGAACGAGCGCCGCAGGCGTCCCAAGGTGGACACGCCGGCCCTCGCATTCGGGGCGAAGTGTGACACCACCACCGCCCGGCGTTCCGCCGGACTGCCCTCGACCTGATGGGGCGGCTGCCCCGCGGGGGGTGGCCGCCACGCAGGCCCGAGAACCCGGGGAGTCGGCGGAGGTGCAGCACCTGGGCCGAGGGGGGCGAGCGCCATGGCTCGGAGGCGTGCTCGAGGCGGTGAGGTTCACCCCTTGCCGGGTCCGCACCACCATCGTCCCTCCTTGCGCGGTCGGGGTGGCACTTGCGAAGGCGATGTCATGCATTGGATAGACGGAGCCAGTAAACACCTTCTCCGATTCCGCATAACTCCGCTGCTGGTTCCACGACTGGACCGTCGGCAACCAGCTGTACTCCTCGAAGAAGCGCCGCTCAACCGTGGCTCCGTTGTAGCTGGTTTGCAGCTGGGTGTTCATCGACACGTACGTCGCGTTCGGCTGGCCGTACTCGTCGTACTCGATGGGGACCGGCTCTGGCCCGTTCGGTGGTGTTGTGGGTTGAAGTGGTTCGCTGGCCTGGTCTGCTGTACAGCCAACAGCCAGCATGCTTGCGAGCATGATGGCGACTCCACTCAGTGCCTTCGATTTGCCGTGTTGTAACGATACTGTTGCCATGATCCACCCCCTGCTTGGGTCATTGCCTCCACGACTGACTCTCTGGCTGAGCCTGCCACGACTTGATGGGGACGACGAGCACCGAGTGCCAGGTATGCATCTGTCGAGAATCGTAACGCGCTGGCTTCACCGGCATTCCTGGAGCGTGAAATCCGACCTGGCTCTGGCGCGCCGCGTTTCCCCGGGCACCACGCCCCAGGAGGGCGGGTCGCCGAGCTCGCCGCGCGCCGGTGAATCCTCCCGGGGTTCGACGGGTAGATCGTGAGCACTCCGGAAGAGTCATAGCGGCGCCCTCCCAACCACGGGCTGTCGTCTACCAGGTCGACGAACTGGTCGTCGACCGTCCGAGTGGGGATCGCTGATCGCGGTGCAACGGCGACAGGACCGGCTCCCGGGGCGGCAGGACGCTGAGGGGCGAGCGAGGAATCCGGATCATATGTTGCGAGCATGAGGACGAGCAGTGCTGCGAGGCGGCTTAACCGGGGGGGAGGGGCATCTTGGGATCCCTCGTCAAGGGTGCTGTGGCTACGGTACACCTCAGCGCTCGGTTCGTCAATCCCAGGAGTCGACCCACGTGCGTCCCCCACCCGGGTCATGATCGACTCCAAGACGTTCGTCTCTTGCAGTCCTTGCGCAGCCTGCCTGCGGGGGGCGCCATGAGGTGTACTATATTGAGACGCGCTGCCCCTTTCCCGTGCTCCCTGAGATCTCCGACGCTTCCTGCGAAGACGCTGGCACGGCCTGGGGTTCGCGATCGCCTCCTCCATCTGCTTTCCACCTGAGCGCTGCCATTCATGGATCGTCCCGTCCCATCCGCCGTCCGTCAGCCGCAGGTCACCACCCTGCATGGGGAACCATTCGAAGACCCCTATGCCTGGCTCAAGGTCCGGGAAGATCCCGCCGTGCGGGAATACCTGGAAGCGGAGAATCGCTACGCCGAGGCGGTGCTGGCGCCGACCAGGGCGCTCCAGCAGCGGCTGTACGACGAGCTGCTCGGCAGGATCAAGCAGACCGACCTGTCGGTGCCGTATCAGGACGGCGACTGGTGGTACCTGAGCCGGACCGAGGAGGGAAAGCAGTATCCGATTCACTGCCGGCGGCAGGGTGGGGAAGAGGGGCCGGAGGAGGTGCTGCTCGACCTGAATCAGTTGGCGGATGGCAAATCGTTCATGGCCCTGGGGGCCTTTGCCGTTTCCGGGGATGGTCGCTACCTGGCCTACTCGACCGACGACACCGGCTACCGCGATTACCTGCTGCAGCTCAAGGATCTGGTCACCGGGGAACTGCTCCCGCTGCGGGTGCCGAAGACGAGTTCCGTGGCCTGGGCGGCCGATGGTCAGACCCTGTTCTACGTGGTCGACGATGAGGCCAAACGCCCCTGGCAGCTCTATCGCCATCGGATCGGGAGCGACCGGCATCAACTGCTTCGGGAGGAGCGGGACGAAGCATTCCGGCTGTTCGTCGACCTCACCCGGAGCCGGTCCTTTCTGGCCCTGTCGTCCGACAGCCACACCACCAGCGAAGTCTCGGTGCTGGCCAGCGATCGACCGGAGGGCGAATGGCAGCTGGTGGCCGGGCGGATGCAGGACCGGGAGTACGCGCTGGACCACCAGGGAGACCGGTTCGTGATCCGGGTCAACGACCGGGGCCGGAACTTCCGGCTGGTGTCGGCGCCGGTGGGCGACCCCGGCCCGGAGCAGTGGACCGAGATCGTCCCCCACCGGCCGGATGTGATGCTGGAGGATGCCGATTGTTTCGAGGGTCACATCGTCGTGAGCGAGCGGTCCGCCGGGCTTCCCAGGCTCCGGATTCTCCACGCCGATCGCCGCGAGGAGGTCATTCCGTTCCCTGAGGCCATCTGCGAAGCGTATCTGGGCGCCAATCGGATGTACCGGAGTCGGAAGGTCCGGTTCCATTTCCAGTCGCTGGTGACGCCGCCTTCGGTCTTCGACTACGACCTCGACTCGGGGACCGCGGCCCTGCGAAAGCAGCTCGAGGTGCTGGGTGGCTATGACCCCACCCGGTACCGCAGTGAACGCCTGGAGGCCGTGGCCCAGGATGGAACCCGGGTGCCAGTCTCGCTGGTCTATCGGGCTGACCGGACTCGGCAGCCGGGGCCGCTGCTGCTTGAGGCGTACGGTTCGTACGGCATTCCCTATCCGATCGGCTTCTCGTCAAACCGGGTGAGCCTGCTCGATCGGGGGATGGTGTGCGCCATCGCCCACATCCGGGGCGGTGGCGAGCTGGGGAAGCCGTGGCACGACGCCGGGAGGATGGCCCACAAGAGGAACACCTTTACCGACTTCATCGCCGCGGCCGAACACCTGGTGGCCACCGGGTGGACCAGGCCCGAGGATCTGGCGATCGAAGGGGGCAGCGCTGGAGGGCTGCTGATGGGTGCGGTGACCAACCTGCGTCCCGATCTGTTCGGGGTGGTCATCAGCCACGTGCCGTTCGTGGACGTGATCAGCACCATGTCGGATGCGTCGCTGCCGCTCACGGTGGGTGAGTATGAGGAGTGGGGCAACCCCACGGTCGAGGAGCACTACCGCTGGATGGAGCGGTACGACCCCTACCGGAACCTGCAACCCGGCCGCTACCCCCCGATGCTGGTCCGCACCGCGTTCAACGACAGCCAGGTGATGTACTGGGAGCCCGCCAAGTACGTCGCGAAGCTGCGGACGTTGAAGACCGACGCGACGCCCCTCCTGCTGCTCACCAACATGGGGGCGGGTCATGGTGGAGCCTCGGGCCGGTATGACCGGCTCCGGGAGATCGCCCTCGACTACGCCTTCCTGCTCACTACCCTCGGGATCGAGACGGTCTAGTCGCGCTCGAGCCGCTTGCGCCAGTAGCGCGCCAATCCCACCCAGTTTCCCGTCAGGATTTCCCGCCGCAGGTAGCCGGCCGCCGGTTCCGGCAGCAGGGCGATCAGTCGTGGGTACTCCTCCTCGGCGAATCGCTCGGCGCGGTCCTCGTCCGAGCCGGGCCGGTCGAGGGACAGTCTGGTCTTCTCGCTCCAGTCGACCAGCCGGGCCTCATGCTCGGTGATGAATGACTCGGGGGCCTCGACCACACCGAAGTGGGTGACGAAAAGGCGCTCGGGACGCCAGTCGAGGATTCTGGCCCCGCTGGTCCGCATCTCCTCCACGTCGATATCGGGTGGTGGGGTGACCGGGATCGGCACGGCACTGCCGGGGTGCTGTTCTCCCACCACGTCGCCGGTGTAGGCGATCCCGGTCCGTTCGTCGAAGTAGCTGAGGTGATGCGACGCGTGACCAGGTGTGTAGGCGGTGCGGATCGAGCGATCGCCGAACTGGAGCCGTTCCCCTCCCGCCAGGATCCGGAGCGACGACTCAGGCACCGGGCGGACCTCGCCCCAGAGCCGCTCCATCCGGTCGCCATAGAGCATGGTGGCGCTCCGGACCAGCCGAGCCGGGTCGATCAGGTGCGCCATTCCTCGCTCGTGAACGTAGACCTCGAGCCGGGGGATCTCCGCCGCCAGCACCCCGGCCGCGCCGGAATGATCGAGATGGATGTGGGTCACCAGGATCGCCCGGACGTCCTGGAAGGTGGCGCCCATGCGGACCAGACCGGCCTCGAGCGCTTCCAAGGTCGTGGTGGGACCGCAGTCCACCACCACCAGGCCGGCCGGGGTGTCGAGAACCGAGGTGGCGATATGTCCGGGGTGCCCGAGATACTCGAGATCGATCAGGGTGGTGCCGTCGGCGATAGTGGTCACCGGTCCAAGATAACGGCTTGTCCGGGGTGGCCCGAGCCATCACCTTTCGGCGCAATGACACGGAATGTGCTGGCGGGACTCGGATTGCTGGTGGCGGCGGCAGGTCCGCTTCAGGCCCAGAATGGATCGGCCCAGTGGCAGCGGCTCTCGATGGGTGGCGTGGGTCGGGCCGCGACCCAGGTCGATTCGGTCTTCATCGACCGGACCAGCGTCTCCGCCGCGGTGACCGGCGGGGACTGGGTGAGCTATCTCGCCGCGCGGCTGGGCGCCCTCCCGATTCCCGACTCGATGGGCATCCGGGTGGCGGTGGACAGCCAGCAGATCAGGATCCGGGGCCGAATCCGGGATCTGCCGCAGGAGACCCGGGCGCTGTTCGGGCCGATCCAGTTCATGGTGGACGAGAACGCCCTGCTGGAGGCGACCGTCGTCATGGCGCCGACTCGGCCCGGGGTGGTGCGGTTTGTCCTGACCACGATCAGCGTCAACGGGTTCTACATTCCCGAGGCGCTGCTGAGCCGTTTCCTCGCCAATGTGGGCCGCCAGTATCCGGCGCTGACCGAGACCGGCCGGGAGCTGCTGGTGGCGACCCCGGTCGATGGCCGAGTGAACCTGGTGCCGGACGGGGTCAGGGTCTGGATCGACAGCACGGCCCCCCCGCCGCGCTAGCACGCTTCGAGAGGGCTTCTGGCTACGAAGCCTGCCACCTCTTGAGACGCGGCATCACGTTGGTCAGCAGGGTACGGGCCTGGGATGCGGGCATGATGCCCTGCTGGTCCATGATCCCCACGCACCGGTCCAGCATCGCCTGCATCGAGATTCCGGGCTCGGTGAACGCCCCGTCGGAAAAGCAATGCCGGCAGAAGTCATTCACCCGGTACCCGGCCGGGTCGGTGCCGAAGTCCTCCGGCTTGTCGAGCGGCATGGCGCAGCTCTGACAGAAGGGTCCCCTGGGCTCCTGAGGCGGCATCTGATCCTCCTTGCTGGGTCCTGGAACGAGTTGAGAAGGCCCACCCTTCAGGAGGGTGTCGCACGGCGGAGTAAGAGAGGATGAAATCAGGGTGAGGCGGGTGAGAACCACGCCTCTTGACGCTGGCTTGATTTGACCTTGTGAGGTTGGGAGCGACTCTCATTGGAGCGCCCCATGCGAAACTTCATGCTTGTCTTCAGCCTCTGCCTCTTCGCCGCCCCGGCCCAGAGCCAGGGAGACCCGGCCCTGATCGGCCAGCGGGTGTGGGTCCGGGCACCCGATGGCTCCGGCCGTCTCGATGCCGGTGTCAAAGGGACGCTGGAGGGGATCACCGGCGATTCGCTCCAGGTCCGGCTGGCGGGTGGTGGCCCCGCTGTCTCGGTCGGGCTGAGTGCCCAGACTCAGGTCAACGTCTTCACGGGTCGACGGTCGTCCGCAGGCCGTGGCGCCGCCATTGGGGGCGGCATCGGAGCGCTGGCGGGGGTGGTCATTGGATTGGCCGCTGGCGAAGACTGTTCCTCGAGCGATTGGATCTGCTTCGATCGCAGCGAGCTTGCGGCCGCCGGAGCGGTAGCCTTTGGGGGGGCGGGCCTTGTGATCGGGCTCATCGCCGGCGCCCTGAGCCATCATGACACCTGGGCCCCGGCCGGGTTGTCGCAGACGGTTCGTCCCGCCATCACCACAAACCCGTACGGAATCGGTCTCGGATTCTCGATCTTGTTCTGAGCGAGGTCCGGCCTGGGGCGGACCGCCGAGGAACCGCCCCACAGGGGTACCCGCTACCGAGTGATGGTCGCCGGGACGGTGGCGTGCAGCTGGGGCCAGTTCAGGACCACGAACAGTCCCGACCGATCACTGGTGGAGCGGATCATCAGGAACTCCCGGTCCCCTGGGAAGACGTCCCAATTCTGGTGCAGGGACCGCCCATCGCGGCGGAACCGATCGAGGAAGAGGGAATCGCGGGTGAGTACCTGGACCGGGTTCCCGCCGATGGTGGCGCGCATGATCCGGCCGGGACCGCGATAGAACAGGGTGTTCCCCGACTTGGACCAGACCGGTTCCTCGCCTCCATTCACCGAGACCTGCACCCGCGGCCCGGGCCCCGGCAGAGGCTGAACGTACACCTCCATGGTTCCCGACTCATCCGAGACGTATCCCAGCAGGCGCCCGTCGGCGGAAATGGTCGGCGATGCCTCGAATGCCGGGGTTGCGACCAGGGGACGGAGGGCGGCCAACGAATCAGCCGGCGCGAGGTACAGATTGTCATTGCCGAGCGTGGCTCGGTACACCACGGGACCGCCCCCTGGGTTCAGAGCCACTTCGAAGATGGCCCGGGTACTGTCCACCGCGAGAACCTGATCGGGTGCGCTCCGGTCCCAGGCCCGTGACACGACTTCCGACAACCCCCCGGACGGACGGATGAACACCACCCGGGAGCCATCGGGTGTCCACTGGGAACGGAAGCCGTCGTCGCCGCCGGACCCCAAACGTTCCCGCGTCCCAGTCGTAAGGTCAATCAGCCAGAGAAGGCGGCCGGGCGTCACCCCCGATCCGACGGTCACTCGGCGCCCATCCGGAGCAATCTTCGGAGAGGAGTAGTCTCCGCCGGGGACGTCGATCTTCCGTTCGACACCGTCTGCCGTCACCACGGTCAGTTCCGCTTCCACCGAGCGGACACTGGATTCCTGGTACACCAGGGTGCCGTTGTCCGCTGCCGCAAAGCTGGTGGCGCCGCCACTCCCCTGCCAGACCGATTCGACCAGCAGGGTCGGAGCCCCGGTGACGGTGCGTGACTTCAGTGAGAATGGCGTCGAGAACACCAGCCCACCGGCCCGCCCGAAGACGATGTGTCCGGTGGCCACGTACTTGGGGTCGGTTCCTGGGAGGTCCAGGTCCCTGATGGAGCCATCCTTGAGGGAGATGACCCCCAGCCGGAGGGAGTCCGGCACGCTGCCTGTGCGAGCCCGGTCCATGGCCACCAGGGCGTACTCGCCACCGGGAAGGACATGGGGCCACTTGAGGGCATACACCCCGGTGGCGGTGTCGGGGGTCGCGAGCAGCCGGGCATTGCGGCCTTCGGCGGTACCGATCCAGAGGTCGTTCCCCCGCACGTGCACCACCACGCCACCGTCACCCCAGCTCGGCTGTTCTCCCGTTTGCTCAACCAACTGTGCTGCCCCTCCGGCCACCGCAACCCGCTTGATTCCGGTCGTGGTGGCGTAAATCAGCGATTCCCCGTCAGGGGAGAATCGAGGAGAGTAGCCGGAAGAGACTGGGGCTCCCTCCGAGCCGCGGACCAACTGGGCCATCGGCTGGTCGATCCGTCGGGCGTACAGGCCAAACGCCCCTCCCTTCTCCTGGGCGAGGATGGCAATCCAGGAGCCGTCCCTGGAGATGGCCACCTTGGTCCCCCCGCTGCCGGCAACAGTCACGCTATCGGGCAGGCCGAGTGCAAAGACCGCGACCCGAGGAACCGGGGTGGGCCGGAGCGCCAGGACCAGAGTCGTCGCCAGGAGAGCCACCGCCAAAGCCGCGACGCCCATGAAGAGTCGGCGACTGACGCCGGAGGCAGGTCGGGCGCCGCCCTCGGCAAACCCCGCCATGGTGCCGGCGACGGTGAACGACGGATTGATCAGCGCGTCGGCAAAGGCCCTGGCGCTGTCGAACCGATCGGCGGGGAGCTTTTGGAGCGACTTGGCCACCGCCATCGCCACGTTCGGCGGCACGGCCTTCCTGACCTTGGTGACCGGAGCGGCCTCTTCGGTCACGATCTTCATGATGATCTGCTGGGCAGAGGCCCCGGTGTGGGGCGGCTGGCCGGCCAGCATCTCGTACAGCACGCTTCCCAGCGAGTACACATCCGCCCGCGCGGTGATCTCCTTCTCGGCGGTGGCCTGCTCAGGACTCATGTAATACGGAGTGCCCAGGCTGAGCCCGGTCTCGGTCATCCGGCCGCCGGCGGCAGCGCTCACCGCCAGGGCGATCCCGAAGTCGGCCACCATCGGCCGACCGTTGGCCAGCAGGATATTCTCGGGCTTGATGTCGCGGTGGATCACCCCCCGGCTGTGGGCGTAATCGAGCGCGTCGGCCACCTCGGTCGTGATCTTGACCGCCTCGTCGATGCCGAGCTGGGTTTCGCGATCGAGCTTCCCCCGCAGCGTCTCGCCATCGATGAACGGCATGACGTAGAACAGGAAGCCGTCGGCGGTGCCGGAGTCGAACAGCGGCAGAATGTGAGGGTGCTGGAGCGCCGCGGTGGTGGTGATTTCCTGGACGAACCGCTCGGCGCCCAGGACAGCGGCGAGTTCGGGCTTCAGGACCTTGAGCGCCACATGGCGTTTGTGCTTGAGATCTTCGGCCAGGTAGACCGTGGCCATCCCGCCCTGGCCCAGCTCGCGTTCGATCCGGTAGCGGTCGGCGAGGGCGGCGGCGAGCCGGTCGGGGATTAGTGCCATGGGGTCACGGCGGAGCCATGGTCTTGGCCCTCAGTTCGCGGCCCCAGTTGTGGATCACCACCGCCCGGGACGGATCACCGGCCCGCTTGACGAGGAGAAATTCGCCGGCGGGACTGACGTCGTAGTTGGGGTGCGAGGCATCCGTCAGGTAGTCCCCCGCCACCACCACCCGCCGCACTCCGATGGTCAGATTGTCACCGGTCGTGACGGTCACCCTGGTGATCTGTCCCAGGTCGTCCCGGTAGTACAGCGCCCGACCCGTGGGATCCCAGATCGGCTCGGTGCCGCCGAGGGTGCTGACTTGGAGCGGTGAGCCAGTGCCCGGGAACGGGCGCACAAACACTTCGAACCGTCCGAGACCGCTCGACTGGTAGGCCAGCCACCGGCCGTCGGGCGACAGTCGCGGCATGGATTCGGTGCCGGGGCCGGTGACCACGGGAGTCACCGTGCGCTCGCCGGTGAGCGGGACCATGAGGATATCCCGCGGATAGCTTCCCCCGGGAGCCGTTCGGAAGACCAGCCACTTCGCGTCGGGAGAGATAATCGCTTCGAACGGCTCCATCGGCGGTTGGTAGAGCAGTTCCGCAGGCCCGCTCCCGTTGGCTGGTTGCCACCAGATGGCGCTCTGGCCTCCCCGCACGGAGATGAAGACCACCCGCTTCCCGTCGGGCGTCCACTCGGGACGGAGGTTGGCGCCGTCGGTGGTGAGTCGGGTGAAGGTGTTCCGGAGGATATCGTAGATCCACACATCCGACGTGCCCACTCCGAGCACCGTGAGCGCCACCCGCCGGCCATCGGGCGAGTACCGTGGCGCGGAGTAGATGTTCAGTTCCTGGATGAGCGGCTCCGGGATCCCGCCCGAGGCGCTCACCACGACGGGCTGATGTTCGGTCCGTCCACGGAGGTAGACCAAGGTGCCGGAGGGCGACAGGGAGGCCTTGGCACCGGCGGTGGGGTCCACCACGACGCCGTCGTCGAGGGGCACCGGGTCACCCACGGGGCGGCGGGCCTTCAGGTCGAACGGCACCGCCATGATGATGCCCCGGGGCGACACGAAGATCAGCTGGCCATCCAGCAGGCCGAGGGGCACCGCCATCTGGATCGGGTGGACCGTCACCTCGAGAGTGGTCAGGTCGAGCACGCCCAGTTGGGGCGCATCCGCGGCGGAGGTGCCGGTGGCGTAGAGCACCGCCCGTTCCCCAGGCAGGAACATTGGCCAGCGTCGGCCGATGCGCGGCGCGGTCGAGTCCCCGATGCCGACCATCACCGCCTGTCCTCCCGCCGCGGGGGCGCGGCCGAGTCCGGTGAATGCACCAACGAGGATGGTGTCGTTGGCGCCCCAGGAGAGCCCGTAGGGGATCGCAATCGGCAGATCAGGCACCAGGGTCACCGCCTGCCCGCCGTCCACCGGGGCCTTCTTCAGAGAGTTGCCCTCGGTGAAGGCGACCCAGCGGCCGTCGGGCGAGAACGTCAGGTTGCGGCCCCCGACCGGCGCGTTGTTGGCGTCGAGGATCTCCCGGCCGAGGAACTCGCTGGTGTGGTGGACGAAGGTTCGGAAGCCGGCCCCGCCGACGATGGCGTAGGCGATCATGTCGCCCTTGGGCGATACCGCGATCGTCGGCCCGGCCAGGGCATCCTGGATTCGGGAGCCGGCCGGGAGGTTGAGGATGGAACGGATCACCGGCGCGGCGTCGCGCACATCCCGTGCTGTCCCCGCCTCCCGGGCCGCGACCCATCCCGCACCGGCGGCCAGGATCGCCAGGGCAGCGGTCGCAGCCTGCCACGCGCGGACCCGCCGCACCGATGCCCGGCCGGCCGGTGGCGCGCCAGGACCATGTCCCGTCAGCGTGATGCCCCTCCCCGCCAGGGCCTCCGCAAACTCGCCGGCGGTCGGGTACCGGTCGGCGGCGAGCTTCTCCAGTCCCCGGGCGAGGGCGGCGTCGAGATACTCCGGGACATTGGGCCGGCTGATCCGAACGCTGGCGGGGCGCTCGGTGAGCACCTTGGCCATGATGGCCTGGGCGGTGCTTGCCATGTGCGGCGGATCCCCGACCAGCATCTCGTAGGTCATCGCGGCGAGCGAGTAGATGTCGGTCCGGCCGTCCACCACCCGGTCCCCGGTGGCCTGCTCGGGGCTCATGTACGCCGGGGTGCCAAGACTCATGCCGGTCTCGGTCATCCGGGAGCCGGCCGTGCTGCTGGCGGCGAGGGCGATCCCGAAGTCGGCCACCAGCGCGTGCCCGCCCTTGAGCAGGATGTTTTCGGGTTTGATGTCCCGGTGGACGATCCCCAGTCCGTGGGCGTAGTGCAGGGCATCGGCGACCTCGCTCGCGATCCGCACCGCAACCTCAACCGGCAGCTGTTTCTCGCGGGAGAGCCGGTTCCGGAGCGACTCGCCGTCCACGAACGGCATCACGTAATAGACGGTGCCATCCACCTCGCCCGAATCGTGGAGCGGGAGAATGTGCGGGTGCTGCAGGTTGGCGGTGGTCTTGATCTCTGCCAGGAAGCGGGCGGCGCCGAGCACGGCCGCGAGCTCGGGCTTCAGGACCTTGAGAGCAACCGGGCGCTGGTGGCGGAGGTCCTGGGCGAGGTACACCGTGGCCATGCCGCCGGCGCCGAGCTCCCGCTCGATCCGGTAGCGGTCGGCCAGGCGCACCGCCAAGGTCTCAAGAGCGAGGGGAAGGGCGTGAATCGGGTGCTCCGCGGCCAATGGGGGGCCCTGTCCCGGACCAGTTCGGCAGGGTCATGGAGGATACGGGCCCGGAGGAGCGGCCGCAATACCGCCTGCGGGGATCGGGGCGTTGCGGAGAGCAGCAGGTCCGGTGCAGAGTTAGGCACTCCAAGGAGGCATATCCATGTTCCACCGAATCGCCCGGGCCTGCCTGGGCCTGACCCTGGTCCTCGTCGCCTGCACCCCGGCCGACTCCGCGCCTGAAGCAGCGGCCCCGCTTCCGAACTGGACCTTCACCCCCGACATGATCTTCCCGGCCGACGGGTCACTGCTCAAGGCCGAGGACGGGGTGGTCCTTCCGGATGGTCGGGTGGTGGTGACCGATCAGGCCGTCGGGCTCCGGGCGGTCTCGCCCGACGGCACCAGTTGACCCTTTGGACAATTCGCCGAGGCGGGGTACCGGCACCTGCCGCCGGAGCAGGCCGGCGGGGCCAACGGGGTCACCATGGAACCGGGTGGCACCCACATCCTGGTGGCGGACGTCTTCAAGGGTGCGATCTACCGGGTGGACGTCGCCACCGAGGCCACGACCGTGGTGTACCAGCATGCCTTCGGGGTCAACATGGCCCGGGCGGATCGGAACGGCGGGATCTGGTTTACCCAGTCCACCCGGAACACCAGCGAGGCGGAGCTCTGGGGGTCGGTGGCGGTGGCAACCCCCGATGGGGCCGTCTACTTCGTCCCGGCAGGCGGTGGCGCGGGCTCGGCGGTGCTGTTGGCGGACAGCCTCGAGTTTGCCAACGGCCTGGTGCTCGACGAGGCGGCGGGGCTCCTCTATGTGGCGGAGACGATGGGGAACCGGGTGCTCCGGTTCAAGATCGATCCGGCGGGCGGGGTGAGCGAGCGCACCGTGGCCCTCGAGGTGAACGGTCCCGACAACCTCGAGATCGACGAGCAGGGTCGGCTCTGGGTGGCGCAGCCGCTCAGGACCGAGGTGGTGGTCTACGATCCGGCCACCGGCACTACCCAGTCGGTGTTCCGGATCTCCACCCCGGAGAGCGAGGCGGCGGTGGCGGAGATCACCAGGCGGCGGGATGCGGGAGAGCCGTGGCTCGAGCTGATGGCACCACCGCTCTGGAGTCCGGCGCCCGGGGCGATCACCGGGATGATTCTGTCACCCGGCAACGGGCCGGTGTATCTGACGGGGCTCGGCAACGCGTTGATCAGGCTGAACCGGTAGGGCGAGCCGGAGCCTGACGGCCCGGCGAGATCGAAGGAGACTCCGATGACCGGCAAGCCCTGAAACCGGAACTGGTGTTTCTCGACATCCAGATGCCGGGCCTCTCCGGCACCGAGGTGTTCCAGCTTGATGGAGGTGCGTCCGACGGGACCGGCGAGCAGGTTACCGAGGGCGATCGCAGCGGCAAAGAGGGTCGCGCCCGCCCCGGCCCAAAGAGAGGGCCCAAAGACCCGGATGCCCAGGAGGAAGCCCAACGTCCCCCATGCCACGCTGGCCATCAGGCTGAGTCCCGCGAGACGGAGCGTCCCGGGTGAGGTTGTGGTCATGCGAGAGGCCCCCAACTCAGAGCAAGGTGACAGCCCTGCTCGGGCCCTATGGTTCTTTCCCTCTGGGTCCCGCGAGCCGCTCCACCGTGGTTGAGAAGCCGGTGATCACCCCCAGGGTGCGGGCCTCCTTCTCCGGGCTGGTCAGCAGGACCAGCAGGCGCCCATCGGGGGCGATGTCGTGGTTCCAGGCGAAGGTCGAAAGGAAGGAACCTTCGACCAGCAACCGGGGCCGTCCGGCGTGGAAGCCCCCGGCGGTGGTGATGGGCACCTGGTAGTACCCGGAGCCATCCCGGAAAACCAGGCCATCCCCGCTCGGCGTCCACAGCGGCATCTGACCTCGCTCCGCCACGGCATGGATTGCTCCCGTTGGCGGAACCGGTGACACCGCCACCGAGCCGTCGACCCCACCCCAGGCAAGCCAGCGCCCATCGGGTGAGAAACTCGCGGCGAAACCGCGGGCCGGAATCCTGGTCCGCGTACTGTCCCCTTCCAGCGAACGGAGGTACAGGTCACCGGTCCGCCAATCGGAAAAGACGAACGACTGTCCGTCGGGCGACACCGTCATGTACGACCCGCCGGTGAGGTGAATGTCCCTCCACTTCCCGGTCTCCAGCGACAGGATCCGGGCACCGTAGTTCAGGAACTGCACGGGATCCCAGATGCCGACCATCAGCTCGCGCCCCGACGGAAGCCAGGACGCGGGGAAGGGTCGGTAGTTACCCTCCACCTCCAGCTTGGTGCGCACCCGGTGACGAGGTTCATCAGCAGCACATCCCAGCCGCCCACCGGGTTCTGGGAATGCACGGCCAGGATGGTGCCATCGGGGGAGAGCCGCGGCTGGGTGTAGGGCCCCCGGGGGAACGGGAGCGAGTCGATCCGGCCGCCGGGCGAGACGAACGCGATGTTGGTGTAGAGCTGATTCCGACCCGGAACGTAGATCAGGGTCCCGCTTCGGGAAATGGCAAAATCCCCATAGCCGAACCCCGCCTCCATCCGTACGCCGGTGATCAGGGGGACCGGCTCGCCCAGCACCCGGCGCCTGGCCGCGTCGAACGGCAGCGCGTTGAGGATGCCGTCGCCGGCGGCGTAGATCAGGTGACCGGGTGCTAGCCACTGGGGACTGGCTCCAAAGAGGAGGTCGGACTGCCCGACCGAATCGAGCGGCAGCACGCCCCGGCGGGTAATGGCGAGTTCGGTGCCGTCGGTGAGGCTCAGCAGGGCCAGCTGTCCCGAGCTGAGCCGTCCCACCGCCCACTTGGCCCCCGCCAGCACTTCGGGGGTACCGAACTGGGTGGCGAGGTGGACCGTGGAATCCACCGTCGCGCCGGAGGCGGAGATCCAGCGAAGGTCGAAGCCCTCGTTTTCAAGCAACAGGATCCGGTCGGCGGTGGTCCAGCTGGCTCCAGTGATCCGATCGACTTCGACAAGCGTGATCGGGTCGCCACCGGTCACCGGTACCTTTCGCAGCAGGTTGCCGGAGAAGAACCCGATCCAGCTCCCGTCCGGGGAGAAGAACGGGTGGTAGGCGCCCTCGGTCCCGGGCAGGGTCATCACCGAGTCGCTGTCCAGGGACCGAATCGCGAGGACGGTGATGTTGCCCCGGCGAGTCAGGTAGGCTAGGCGGTCCCCGGCGGGCGCGAGGGCCATCCTGACCGTCTGCCGTACCGACGTCGCCCCGGGTGCCGCGAGCACCACTGGAGCGGATTCCGGAAGGACGATGTTCCAGCGGCGGGATTCCGGGGCCGCGGTGGGTGCAAGGAGACTTGCCGCCATCGCGCCGACGATGACGCCGAGGATCACGCCGACTCCAACCCCCGCCGCCAGCGGCGTCCGGCGTGCCTGGCGTGACTTCGGCGCCTGACGTGGGCTGGACACCCTCAGATCGGCGGTCAACGCTGCGGCGAACTCGGCGGCAGTGGAGAAGCGGTCGGCGGGGACCCGCTCCAGGGCCCGGTGGATGGCGGCGGCCACCGGATCGGGCACGGTGGGGCGGCGCTCCGCCAGCGGTCTAGGGCTGGTGGTCATCACCGCCGCGACCACGGCCTGGTAGCTCGGACCGGTGAAGGGTGGCTCGCCGACCAACGCCTCGTAGGCGACACAGCCGAGGGCGTAGATATCGGTCCGCGCGTCGAGCGCCTGGTCGCCAGCGGTCTGCTCGGGACTCATGTAGCTCGGCGTGCCGATCGAGAGGCCAGTCTGGGTCAGCCGCTCGCCCCCCGCAGCACGGACCGCGAGGGCGATCCCGAAATCGGCCACCAGGGGCTGGCCGTCCTGGAGCAGGATGTTCTCCGGCTTGATGTCCCGGTGGAGGACCCCATGACGGTGGGCATAGTCGAGGGCGCTTGCCACGGCCCCGGTGAGGGCAACGACCTCATCCACCGGGAGCTGGCGTTCCCGACTCAGCCGGTCGCGGAGCGATTCGCCCTCAACCAGGGGCATGACGTAAAAGAGCAACTCGCCGATCGAGCCGGAGTCGTAGAGCGGGAGGATATGGGGATGTTGCAGCTGGGCGGTGACCCGGATCTCGCGGAGGAACCGGTCGGCACCGACTATGGCGGAGAGTTCGGGGCGGAGACCTTGACCGCGACCTGGCGATCATGGGTCAGGTCGGTCGCACGGAAGACGACCGCCATGCCCCCCTCGCCGAGCTGGCCCTCGACCCGATAGCGTTCGGGCAGGCCCGCCTGGAGCCGCTCACGCAGGTTGGTCACGGGGTTCTGGTCAGCCATTGCTTGCTGTCAAGGATAGCCATTGTCACGAGGGGACGCGAAACCGCCGTCCGCGGGCTGGCGCAGTACCTGAGCGGCGACCTGGCCTACATCTCGAACACCCCGGCAACGTCTGCGTGGTGGAGACGGCCACCGGCGCATGCGGTGGACCTACGCCACCAAGGGGAAGCGACGGTTGACGGCGCCGGGCATCCACGGTGCCATTCCCCGACCGGCGGAGCTGCTAGGCCAATTGACCGAACCACCCGCGCCGGGCCATCCACTTCGCCGTTTCCAGGACGGGCGCAATCGTCAGGGCGAGGCCGACCACGACCACCCAATCCCCCACGGTCAGGCTTGCCGTCCCGAATGGTTCGTGCAAGGACGGCAGATAGACGATTACCAGTAACAGGACCAACTCGACCCGATCGCCCGGTTCAGCCATCGGTTGGCAAACGGCCGATGCAGCACCGAGAGCCGGTCGGAGCGGTAGTTGTAGGCTTTGACAAACTGGATCAGCACCAGCGAGACAAAGGTCAGGGTCATGGCTTCCGCCGCCCGGCGGCCGGAGGATAGCGCCCAGGCGAACAGGCCGAGGTTGACCACCATCGACCACACCCCACCGACCGTCATCAGGATGATGACCGGCCGGGTGAAGATGCCCGCCCGGAGGTTGCGGGGCTTGCGGTGCATCAGGTCGGGCTCGGGCGGGTCCACCGCCAGAGCCAGAGCGGGCAGGCCGTCGGTGGCCAGATTCACGTAGAGGATCTGCACCGCGGTCAGGGGCAGCGGCAGACCGAGCAGCGCCGCCCCGGCCATCAGGCCGATCTCGCCGATGTTGGACGACAGCAGGAACATCAGATACTTCTTGATGTTTCCGAAGATGCCCCGCCCTCTTCCACCGCCGCCACGATCGCGGCGAAGTCGTCGTTGGTCAGCGTCATCGCGGCGGCTTCCTTCGCGACGTCGGTCCCGCTCATCCCCATGGCGATCCCGATATCGGCCTTCTTGAGCGCCGGCGCATCGTTCACCCCATCGCCGGTCATCGCGACGATGTGGCCCTTTTTCTGCAGGGCGGTGATCACCCTGAGCTTGTGCACCGGTGAGACGCGGGCGTAGACCGCGATGTGGTCTACCTCGCGTTCACACTCCGCCTCGCTCATCGCGTCCAGTTCCACTCCGCTGGTGACGCGGCCCGTCGTGAGCAGGCCGAGTTCGCGGCCGACCGCCTCCGCCGTCATCGGATGATCGCCGGTCATCATCACCACCCGGATGCCGGCCTGTCCGCAGGTCCGGATCGCGGCCAGTGCCTCGGGGCGCGGCGGGTCAATCATTCCGACCAGGCCCAGAAACGTCATGTCGCGTTCCGCGTTGTCGAGCGTCGCCGCCTCCTTGACCGACACGGCCAGCACCCGCAGCCCGGCGCCGGCCATGTCGCGGGCCGTGGCCAGGACCACCGTCCGGCTCGCCGCGTCGAGGAGCACTTCCCCATCGGCCCGCCATTGCCGGTTGCAGGAATCCAGGATGACTTCCGGGGCGCCTTCGGCGAAGGCGGTGACGTCCCCTGCCACGGCATGCAGGGTGGTCATCCGCCTGGTGGCCGAGTCGAAGGGGATTTCACTCGTCCGGGGGAACTGGGCGTCCAAAGCGGTCTTCTGGAGCCCGGCCTTGGCCGCAGCCACCACCAGGGCGCCCTCGGTCGGGTCGCCAATGACCTGCCAGCGTCCCGCGGCCGGGTGGTGGACGACGTGCGCGTCGGAAGCGAGGGCGGCCGCCTGCAACAGCCGCCTGAGCGATCCGGTGGGCTCGACGGTGACGCCGTCCCGGGAGAACTCGCCGCGGGGGTCATAGCCGGTCCCGGACACGCTCAGCTGTTGATCCGGGAGGTAGAGGCGGCGGACGGTCATCTCATCCCTGGTGAGTGTGCCGGTCTTGTCGGAGCAGATGACCGAGCTGCTGCCAAGGGCCTCGACCACCGACAGGCGGCGGATCAGGGCGCCGCGTTTGACCAACCGCTGCACCCCGATCGCCAGCGAGATGGTCACCACGGCCGGCAGCGCCTCGGGGACGACCGCCACCGCGAGGGCGATCCCGATCACCAGCATTTCCACAAAGGGTTGGCCGCGCCAGAGGCCGAGCGCGACGATGAGGGCCACGACGACCAGGGCGGCCTGGGCCAGGGCACGACCGACCCTGTCCAGGTTCTTCTGCAGAGGGGTCTTGTCGGTGTCCACCGTCTGCAGCATCTCGGCAATCGCGCCGAATTCGGTTTTCGTTCCGGTGGCCACGATCAGAGCGCGGCCCCGGCCATACGTCACGACCGTGCCGGCATAGGCCATGTTCAGGCGGTCACCCAGCGCCAGGGTGGGATCACCGAGCGCAGCGGCGTGCTTGGCGACCGGAACCGACTCGCCGGTGAGCGCGGCCTCCTGGATCTTCAGATTGGTGGCCTCGATCACCCTGCCATCGGCGGGAACTCGGTGGCCGGCCCGCAGGACCACCACATCACCGGGGACCAGGTCGCGCCCTGGCAGGGCGATCTCCTCTCCATCACGGAGGACGGTCGCCGTCGGCGCGGCCAGTTGCTGCAAGGCCTCCAGGGCGCGTTCGGCGCGGAATTCCTGCGCAAAGCCCAGGAGGACCGAGAAGAGCACCAGGACGGCGATGGCGACGGCTTCGAGGCCGTGCCCCAGGACGGCGGAAAGCGCCGTGGCCGTGAGCAGGAGGACAATCAGCACATGCTGGAACTGCTCGAGGAGAATCGCCCACGGCGAGATCCGCCGGGCGGCGGGCAGTTCGTTCGGACCGCATTCCGTCAACCGTCGGGCGGCCTCGGCCCCAGTCAGCCCTGCCGGGGAGGATTGGAGGCGAGCGCACAGGTCGGCGACGGACAGCGTGTGCCCTGACGGGACGGGTGACTCGGTGAACGGTGATCTCATGCAGGGTGCCTGTCGGAGCCGATTCCGACTGAAGCCATTCTACACTTTGAGGACCAGGCCAAGCGGGCCCATCCACCGCGCCAAGGCCAGCTGTCGAAGTTGGGGCGTCGGTCCGGAGTGTAGCGCGCCGCCATCGTGGTCAAGCATGGCATGGTGTCAAGGATAGCCCTTGTCTCGAAGTACGCGAAACCGCCGCCCCCTGGCTGGCGTCATGTCAGGGGTGGAGGACTCGGCTGGCACCGCAGTCCCCCGCCCCCCACCGGAGGACAACGTGACGTTCGGAATCCGCTCGCGGTGGCTGCTGACCCTCGCTCTGCCCACCGGCGAAGACGGCGTGCTGCGCGCCAGGCCGATGTATCCCGATCGCGCCCTCGACGGGATGATGATCGGGATGCGGACCACGATGACGCTCGGGTCGGTGCTGTCCTCGCCGGTGGTGGTTGGCGGCGTGGTCTACTTCGGGAGCACAGACGGGCCTCTGTACGCCGTGCGGTAGCCCCGCCCGGTGGCCGAGCGCTCGGGGTCTGGGCGGCAGTGTGCGCGTGCTATGCGGCGTGCCTTGAGGCGCGAAAGGCCCAAAGCGCCATGCTGCCCGTGACCAGGAAGGCCACGACCGACGACGCAGACCGGGGTCGCGATGGTGCCAACCTGGGCTGGCAATCCCAGGATGGACCGCATCAACTGGGCCAGGGCGATCAAGGCGAAGAGAAGTCCGGAAACACGTTCGTAGTTACGCATGCTCATTCCTCCCGAGCTGGCATGTTGAGATCGAACCCAGCCAGCCCATCCACTGCGCCAAGGCATAGAGGAGGCCCAACCCAAACAGCGGGCCGAAGATCTCTTGTCGTATCTGGCCAACCATTCAGGCAGGTAGATGTCGAAGTTGGGGCGTCGGTCCAGGGTGTAGCGTGCCGCCATCGCGGTCAGGGGGCACTGATCCGGTTGAACGCGAGGACCACGACCTCCACCAAACGATCCCGGCAAACCCCAGAGTCCAATCGAAGCGCTCGGCCCGGGCGCTGATCGGCACGGCGGCGATCGAGCCGACGAAGAATGCCCAGACCAGGGTGTGGAGAGTCTTGATTGCGAGCAGGGCTCCCGGCCGTCGAGACGTGAGCACTCATGCTGGGCCCTCGTGGCGTTGCGGCGTCAAACGGAGACCCAGCGCTGGGTCAGCTGACCGTCGTGGTTTGCTGTCCGGGAGCCAGGATCGAAACCACCCCTCCCCATTGGCATCGGCATTGACCGGTATCGTTCAAGACCGGAACGTTGCCCGTCCTCACGCTGGGTGAGCCCGGCATCCAGGGCGTCACGATGGCCGGCACGCACGGTGGTGGCGGCCGGTTGGCCCCTCCCCCAGGATTGGTGGGGGAGGTGCACACCCCAAAGGGCCGGATGTTCACCATCGCCTTGTGGTCCGCGATAGTGGCCACCGGAACGCCTCCCGCGGTGATCCCCCCGACCGCCGGTACCTGGAACAGGCTGGTCGCCGTGCCCAGAGTGCAGGCCAGCGTCGCGCCCGAAGTCACGAGATTCGGCATGGTGGACCTCAGTTCAACGCGATGGTGGAGCCCTTGATTGTGGTCGGGCCGCTTCCGTACAACTGCGCCTGATACCCGGCCTTCATCGTCAAGTTCACGCCCGACTCAATCGTGACGCTGGCAGCGCCGCGCACATTGAGGTTGCCGGCGGAGTCCTTCGTGAACGCCACCTGGTTGGCGAGCTGGGCTTCCAGCGCGGCGACCCGGCGCTGGAGATCGGCGACCTCGGGGGTCTGGGGGAGACTCCGCCCGGTGGTGGGCTCCTTGAGCGGAACCCGAGGGACTCGAGCGGTGGCCCGGCGGCCGATCGATGGGACCATGATGGCGACGAGGGCGAGGAGCGCTTCCTTCCGGCCGATATGCATGGGAACCTCCTGGGGGATGCTGCCAAACTACCACTCTTTCAGTTGCCCGGATACAGAGGGGCCGAGCACTCATGCTTTGACCGCCACCCCACGACGAAACATGAACACTCCTTCGAGAGAGAGTCCCACGGGGAATCACAGAGTGGGATCAATCTGACCGGAAAACCCTGAAGAACCCTGGAAGGCATTGTGAACCGGAGTCGACGGACGGCCGCCAGGCGGGGGGAAGGGCCGCGCGCTTCCGGTGCGGAGAGGGGGACCTTACGTTCCCTCACCCCCCTCGGAGTCATCCCGTCATGGACATCGCTGCCCGCGCCTCCCACTCCTCTGCCGGACCCTCCTCGTTGCTCTCGTCCTCGGCGGAGCCGTCCGTCTCCCCGTCGTCGCCCAGCAGGTTCCTGACTCTGATTCGGCGGCGTCGAAGGTCCCGAAGAGGGACCTGCCGCTGGAGCCGTCCCGCACCATCCGGCTCGACACTGATGAGGGCAGCTGGATCTCACTCGACGTGAGCCCGGATGGCGCCACCTTGGTGTTGGACATGCTGGGCGACCTGTACACTCTTCCCTTTGCCGGTGGCACCGCCACGGCGCTTACCAGCGGGATGCCGTTCGACGGGCAACCCCGGTTCAGTCCGGACGGGAAGTCGATCGTCTACACCTCGGATAAGGACGGTGGGGAGAACCTCTGGATCATGGAGCTCGCGACCAAGGAGGCGCGCGCGTCACCAGGGGAAGGACAACAGGACCAGTCGCCCGAATGGACCCCGATGGGCAGTACATCTTGCCTTCCGCACCGGATACGGGGACGGGGGTGCAACTCTGGATGTCCGATCGGGACGGCGGTAGCGGGGTCCAGCTGGTGAAGGAACCGGCCAGCGCGATGACGACGGGGCGGCGTTCGGGTCGGACGGCGGGTACATCTGGTCTTGCCCAGCGGACCGGGAACTGGCAGGTACAACGGGATCTTCCCCAGTACCAGCTCGCGGTCTACGATCGCGAGACCGGCGAGCGGAGTGTCCGGTCGGACCGGTCCGGGTCGGCCATTCGCCCGACCCTCCCGAGGGACGGTGGCTGGTCTCAGCACCCGGTACCAGACCCAGACCGGGCTCCGGTCCGCCATCTCCGCTCGGGCGACGAGCGGTTGGCTGGCCTATCCGGTGCAACGGGACGACCGGAGGCTTGGGCGTCGCTCGATGCGCTCCCGGGCATGAGCTTTACGCCCGACTCCCGGGAGGTGGTGGCGTCCTACAGTGGGAAGATCTGGCGGATTCCGGTGGACGGCGCGGCTCCGCAGCAGATTCCCTTCCGGGTCCGGCCGACGTCCCCCTGGGTCCCAAGGTGGCGTTCGACTATCCCATTTACGATTCGGTCCAGTTCACCGTCCGGCAGATCCGGAACGCGGTGCCGTCGCCGGACGGCCGGCAACTCGCGTTCACGGCGCTCGACCGGCTCTACCTGATGACGTTGCCTGGCGGCACGCCGAGGCGGCTCACCACCGCGGACGTCACGGAGGCGGAGCCGGCCTGGTCGCCGGATGGACAGTGGATCGCGTACGCCACCTGGTCCGAGGCCAGCGGGGAAGCATCCTCAAGGTGGCCGCCACCGGACGCGGAGCACCGGTGCCGATCAGCGCCAGCCCGGCGATCTACCAGTCGCCCGCCTGGTCACCGACCGGATCCCGGGTCGTGGCGATCCGGGGGCCGGCGGAAGCGTACCGGGAAGCCACCGGGCCCCAGGCACCCGGGGCGGCGGCCGATCTGGTCTGGTTCCCGGCGACCGGGGGTGAGGCGACCTTCATCGCGCCGGCGGGGAATCGGGGCTCCCCGATTTCACCCGGGACTCGACCCGGATCTGGCTCTCCGGGCGTGACGGAAGCAATGGTCTCGATTCGCTGGGACGGCACCGACGAGCGGAAGCATCTCAAGGCCACCGGTCCGGTCCTGCTGTCACAGACCGACCCCAGTCGGGCGGAGCTGATCCTGATGGCACCGCGCGGCGACCAGGCCCTGGTGCAGGTCGGCTTTGATTTCTGGGCGGTGACGGTGCCTCAGGTGGGCGCCGAGCCCCCCACGGTCGCGCTGGCGAAGCCGGAAAACGCCAGCTTCCCGGCGCGCCGGCTGACCGAGGGAGTCGGTGGCGAGTTCCCGGCGTGGAGTGCGGACGGCCGGAAGGTGCACTGGTCGATCGGCAATGCCCACGTGGTCTACGACCTCGACGCGGCGAAGGCGTTCGACGATTCGGTCAAGACCGCCGCGCGCGACACCACCCGAGCCGCCGACTCGACGGCCGCCAAGGCCGACACCACCAGGAAGAAGCTCTATCAGCCGCTCGAGGAGCGGATCGTGGTGCGGGCGACCCGGGACATTCCGCAGGGCACGGTGGTGCTTCGCGGCGCGCGGGTGGTCACGATGCGGGGCGACGAGGTGCTGGAGGCGGGTGATGTCGTGGTCACCAACAACCGGATCACCGCGGTGGGGCCGACCGGACAGGTGGCCGTTCCGGCCGGCGCGCGGGTGATCGAGCTCAGCGGGAAGACACTCGTGCCGGGCTACGTGGATGTCCATGCCCACATGTGGCCCCGATGGGGGATTCACTGGACCCAGCCGTGGATGTACCTCGCCAATCTGGCCTACGGGGTGACCACCACCCGGGATCCCCCAGACTGGATCGAGCGACGTCATCACCTACGGCGACCGGGTCGACGCCGGATCGGCGCTGGGCCCGCGGATCTACTCCACCTCAACCGGCGTGGGCTACTGGCTCGAGCAGCTGCGCGATCTCGACCACGCGCGGCAGGTGCTGAACTCGCTACCGCGACTACTACGACACGAAGACGATCAAGATGTACGTGAAGGGCGGGCGACAGGTCCGGCAGTGGGTGATCATGGCCGCCCGGGGAGCTTGGCCTGATGCCGACGACCGAAGGGTCACTCGACCACAAACCGACATCACGATGATGCTCGACGGCTATCCTGGCCAGGAGCACTCGCTGCCGATCTTCCCGCTCTACCAGGACGTGATCCAGGCGTTTGCCCAGTCGGGCATCACCTACACGCCCACCCTGCTGGTGGCCTACGGCGGGCCGTGGGCCGAGAACTGGTTCTACGCCACGGAGCGGCCGTACGATGACGCCAAGCTGCGCCGGTTCACGCCGTACGAGGAGCTGGCCGGGAAGACCAGGCGACGGGGGCAGGGGACCGGGCCCGGACCCGGGGGCTGGTTCATGGAGGAGGAACACGTCTTCACGCCATTGGCGGCGGTAGCCAATCAGATCGTCCAGGCCGGTGGGCGGGTCGGGATCGGGAGCCACGGGCAACTCCAGGGCCTGGGCTATCACTGGGAGGTGTGGGCGCTCCAGTCGGGCGGGATGACACCCCATGCGGCGCTCCGGGCGGCGACCCTGCACGGCGCTGAGGCGATCGGACTGGGCAAGGAACTGGGCTCGATTGAGGTGGGGAAGCTGGCGGACCTGGTGATCCTGGATGGCAATCCACTGGCGGATATCCGGCAGAGCAAGAGCATCCGGCACGTGATGAAGAACGGGCGGCTCTACGAGGGGGATTCCCTGGACGAAATATGGCCCCGGGTGCGGAAGGGTCCGGTGGTGGAGGGCGTGCCGACCGCGCCGCTGCCAGCGGCAGGCATTCGCTGAACTCGGTGCTCAGGCGTCCATCCAGCCAGGTGCTGTCATGACCGTCCCTGCGCCCGCCCCCGAGCCGCCGCGCCTGGTTCGGCACGTTCGCCGGCGTCTTCACGCCGACGCTGCTGACGATCCTCGGCGTGATCATGTACCTGCGGCTCGGCTGGGGTCGGGCAACGCCGGGCTGCTCGGCGGCGTGCTCATCATCGTGCTGGCGATCGGCATCACCGCCGCCACCGGCCTGTCGCTGTCGTCGATCGCGACCAACACGCGGCTGGGCGCCGGCGGCCCCTACGCGATCATCTCGCGGTCGCTCGGGTTCGAGGTCGGCGGCAGCGTCGGCGTGCCGCTCTACCTGTCGCAGGCGCTGGCCGTGGCCATGTACATGTTCGGCTTCCGCGAGGGCTGGATCTGGATCTTCCCCGACCCACCCGCCGCTGCTGGTCGACCTCGTCATCTTCGCCGTGGTCTTCGCCATCGCCTACGTGAGCGCCGACCTCGCGTTTCGCGATCCAGTACGTGGTCATGGTGGTGATCGCCGTCTCGCTGGTGCCGATCTTCGGCAACCTGGAGGTCTGGAGACGACCAGCGAGGTCCACGCTGTGGGGACCTTCCCGGGCTCGCCGGAGAGCGACTTCGGCGGCACGACTTCTGGGCCGTGTTCGCGGTCTTCTTCCCGGCGGCGACCGGCATCATGGCGGGCGCCAACATGTCCGGCGAACTGCGGAACCCGCGCAGAGCATCCCGCGTCGGCACGCTGACGGCGATCGGGGTGAGCTGCGTCATCTACGTCGCGCTCGCCGTCTGGATCGCGAGCGCGGCACGCGCGACGAGCTGGCCTCCAACTACACGATCATGATCGACGAGTCGCTGTGGGGGCCGGTCGTCCTCGCGGGCCTGCTCGGCGCCACGTTCTCGTCGGCGCTGACCTCGCTGGTGGGCGCGCCGCGCATCCTGCGGCGCTCGCGCAGGGACCAGCTCGTCCCGGGGGCAGCTGGCTGGCCCAGTCGGCAGAACGGGCGAGCCGCGCCGGGCCATGCTGGTGACCGGCGTGCATCGTGCTCGCCGGGCCTGCTGCTGCGCGACCTCAACGTGATCGCCCCGCTGATCACGATGTTCTTCCTGATCACCTACACCGTGATCAACGTCGTGATGCTGGCCGAGTCGAGCCTCGGCCTGATGAGCTTCCGGCCGACGCTCAAGCTGCCGCGCATCGTGCCGCTCCTGGGCGCGGTCGGCTGCGTGTTCGCGATGTTCATCGTCAACCCCACGTTCGGCCTGGTCGCGGTCGGCGTCGTGATGGCGCTCTACCTCTGGATCCTGTGGCAGGCGGCCACGCCGCGGACCGGCACGGTCCGGAGCGGGATCTTCGTGGCGTTCGCCGAATGGGCGGCCGGCAAGGTCATCGAGCACGACCTGTCAGCGCGCCGCGCCTGGAAGCCGAGCCTCCTGGTGCCGGTGGAGGATCCCGCCACGATCCGGGGCGAGTTCCGCCTGCTGGTCGACCTGTGCCGGCCCGAGGGCGCATCAAGCTGCTCGGCCTGGCGACCCGCGACACCGTGGGCGACCTCTCGCCGCGGGTCCGCGATCTCTGCGTCGTTGCAGAAGAACGGCATCATGACCACGGCTCGATCGTCGACTCGACCGGGTTCACGAAGGGGATCGTGATCGGGCTGCAGGCGCTCGGCAGCGCGTTCTTCCGTCCCAACATCCTGTTCCTCGACCTGCCCCGCGACGAGCACCGCCTTGCCGAGCGTCGGAACTGATCCAGGAGGCGATGCGCCTCGACGTGGCGGTTCTGCTGCTCGGACTGCACGACAAGGCCGGGCTGGGCATGGCCAAGGCCGTGAACATCTGGATCCGCCCGCGCGACCCGGCCGTGTCGTTCGGCGACCATCTCCGGCGGCACAACCTGCATCTCGGCACTTCTGATGGGGTTGCGGCTGGCCAGGGCGTGGAACGCCGAGTTGAACTTGATCACGGTCGTCGAGCAGCAGGACATGGTGGCGGCGGCGCGCGCCGACCTGCTCGAGCTCTGCGACCTGGCGCGCATCAGCAAGGCGAGGGATCTCGTGATCGTGGGCCGGTTCGAGGACACGGTTCGCACGGTGCCCGTCGCGGACATGGACATCATGGGGCTCCGGAAGGGTCCGGACCTGCACTTCGTGGCCGACATGATGCAGGCCACCCGAAGCTCCTGTCTGTTTTCGGTCGATTCCGGCTGGGAGAGTGCCATTGCGTAGCGGTCGATCCCTACCCAAGGGGGAGTCCCAGGGCGCGCATCGTCACGGTGCCGGTGGCGGGCCGGATTGCAGCTGGCGCTGGTACTCCGCCTCGTCGTAGTGCCCTTCGCCTCCCGGATCAGGCCATCGGCGCCGAGGGTCCACTCCTCGTACCCCGTGATCCGGACCGACTGGCCGGTCCCCCGGGCCCGGTGTTGGTCCCGGTCCATAGCCACCGGAAGATCGTCTCGTCTCCCCCCTGGCTGAGCCCGTCCAGCTTCACCACCATGTCGGGAAACGCCCTCATGAACCCCTCGGCGGTCGCGGCGATCGCCGCGCGTCCGACCGAAGGCGTGCCTTCGTTGACGGTCAGCGAGCCGTCCTCGGCGTAGAACGACGCGAGCGCGGTCGGGTCCTCGGCCGCTCCATGCGGCCGCGTAGCGGGTGGCGAAGTCGGTCAGCTGTGCCTGGCTCATCGCCGTTCTCCGGGGGCTGCAGGTTGTGAGGGGGAGGATCATCGCGGTCGCGAGCAGCAGTGTCAAGCGGGGCTGGCCCATCCGGTGTCGAGTGATCATGGAATGGCGGTCCAGGTCACTTTGCTCGAAAAGTTCCTCGCGGGCGACTAACTTGAGGTGGCGCCCCATTCCATCTGCGGCCGAGGAGGCCCGCGCCGCATGCTGAGAATCGCGAGCGTTCCGGACCTCTACCTCCGCTACGAGTCGGTGCTCCGCCCGCTGCTCCGGGTCGCGCCCGTCGTCGGTGGCCTCGCCCTGCTGGTCTGGCGGTCCGGGAAACCCGGGTGCCAGTCTCCGTCAAGGCTATTCTCATTCCGCCGGTCGCCATGAGCACCGGCTTCTTCATGTTCCTGGCGCCCTGCGCCCAGGGTGCCGTCGTCCTGGGCCCTCGGCGCGCTGCTCTTCGGGCTGATCGTCCTCGCCGGGCCGCTGGTCCGGTCGTCCCGTCTCGAGCTGCGTGACGGGGTCGTCTATATGCGACGC
>CAVPRU010000005.1:0-14261 GCA_963707875.1 uncultured Gemmatimonadales bacterium | reverse complement strand
CTGGTCCTCCGATGCCCCCGATGCGCTGATGATGCGCTATACCGTAGGCGATGATCGGATCCTCGACACCCGGCTGCTCCGATGGGACCTGCTGGGAAGCCTCGGGCATGTGGAAGCACTCCACCGCTCGCGGATCATCTCGGAGCCGGACCACCGGCGGCTCCGGACCGGCCTTCGGGCCGCGCTCAGGGCCGAGGCGGCGGGCGAACTCGTCATTGGACCCCGGCACGAGGACGGCCATTCGGCGATCGAGGACTGGCTCAACGCGCGCCCCGGTCAGATCGGGGCGCGAGTTCACACCGGGCGTTCCCGGAACGATCAGGTGGCCTGCGCCGTCCGCCTCTATCTCAAGCACACCCTGCTCGATCTCCATCGCGCCTCCCTCAACCTGACCACGGCGCTGCTCGAGTTTGCCGGCCGCCACCGCCGAGTGCTGTGGCCCGGCTACACCCATCAGCGTCGCGCCATGCCCTCCTCCGCCGGGGTATGGGCGTCCGCCCTGGCCGAGGGAGTCCTGACCAGCGCGGAACTGCTTCCCGGGCTCTGGGGACGAGTGGATCGCTCGCCGCTCGGCTCGGCGGCCGGCTACGGGGTGCCGCTGCCCCTGAAGCGGGAAGCGGCCATGCGCGCCCTGGGGTTCCGCGCTCTCGATCACAGCGTCGGTGCCACCCAGTTGAGCCGTGGCAAGCTCGAGGCCGCGGTGCTGTTCTGGTGCGCCGACCTCGGCCATGAGTTGTCTCGCCTCAGCGCGGACGTGATCCTGTTCAGTGCCCAGGAGTTCGGATTCCTGGTGCTCCCCAACGACCTGGCCACCGGTTCCAGCATCATGCCCCACAAGCGGAACCCCGACCTCTTCGAGTTGACTCGGGCCCGAGCCGCCGCTCTGGACGGTGAACTGGCCGCCATGCTCCATCTGAAGGGAAAACTGGCCAGCGGCTATCACCGGGATTTCCAGCTGATCAAGGCGCCCCTCTTCCGGGGGCTCGATCTGACCGGCGAGATGCTTGAGATGATGGCGCACGCCGTGCCGAAGCTCGGGGTGGATGCCGCCCGGGGCCGGGCCATGATCCAGGGCGAGGCGCTGGCCACCGACGAGGTGATGCGCCGGGTCGAAGCCGGCGTCCCGTTCCGCGAGGCCTACCGGGCGGTGGCCGCCGAGCTCAAGGCCGGCGCGACCTTCCCGGCGCCGAGCCCGGCAGACCTGATCCGGCGGCGCGGGTCCACCGGTGGGGTGGGCCATCTGGCGCTGGGCGACCTGCGGGGCAGAGTGCGAGTCGCCTCCTCCTGGAATCGGCGGGAGCAGGGGCGGTATGACCGGGCCCTGCGCCGGTTGACGGGAGCCAGGCGGTGAGCCACGGTCGCAAGCAACGACTGCTCCGCATCCTGGAGCTGGTCAGCACCCGGCCGATCCAGACTCAGGAGGACCTGGTCGAGGCGCTCAGGGAGGAAGGGTTCCCGGTCAACCAGTCCTCGGTCAGTCGGGACATCACCGTGCTGGGTTTGATCAAGATGGACGGCATCTACCAGCGGCCGCCGGTGGACGACCTCCGGGCGGTTGATCCCAACGAGCTGCGGATCCGTGAAGGGGTGCTGGGCGTCGAGGCGGTCGGGGAGGTGATGGTGGTGATCAAGACCCCACCCGGCGAGGCCAATCGGGTCGGGGCAGCGATGGATCGACTGGCCTGGCCGGACGTCGCCGGGAACATCGCCGGCGATGATACCATCTTCGTGGCCGCCCGGGGCCACTCGGGGCAGCAGGCTGTACTGGCCCGGCTGCTGGAGATCGCCGGTCAGGACTGAAGGACGTCTCTCCCGCCGCGACCGTGCCGGACCGCGGTGACCTCCGCCAGAATCGCCAAGGCCACCTCGGCCGGGGCCCTCCCGCCCAGATCGAGTCCGATCGGGCCATGCAGCCGGGCGATCTCCTGCTCTGAAAACCCCTCCTCCCGCAGTCGCGTCCTTCGAGCGGCCTGCGTCTTCCGACTCCCGATCGCGCCCACGTACCCGGCCTCCGAGCGGAGCGCGAGTCTGAGCGCCGGCTCGTCGAACTTGGGGTCATGGGTCAGGACGCAGACGGCGGTTCCGGCATCGAGGCCCAGCTGGGGAAGGGTCTCCTGGGGCCAGCCGAGGATCAACTCGTCAGCCCTGGGAAACCGATCCCGGGTCAACAGGGCCGCCCGCCCGTCGGTCACGATCGTTCGATATCCCAGGGGATCGGCCATCCGGACCAGCACCTCGGCAAGGTGGACCGCGCCGACGAGGACCAGCCGGGGTGGGACCGGAAACGCCTCGAGGAACACCGAAACCGGGCCGGCGGGCGTGGGAAGCTCCATGGTGCGGCAGGAGAGATTCTCCCGAGCCTCGGACTGGTGGGCGGAGATCATCGCATTCAGCTCCGGTGTGGGAGCCCCCGGTGCGGCCCCGGCGAGAACGCTGGCCACCATCGTGCCGTGGCGGCTCTCGGCCGCCGCCAGGATCTCCGGGCGGATCGTCGGCTCGACCAGGACATCGATGGTGCCGCCGCAGGAGAGTCCAACCTCCCAGGCCTGATCATCGGAGACGGTGTAGGTCACGAGTTTGGACCGGCCGGTCCGGATCGCCTCCTGGATTTCCAGGACCACCGCAGCTTCGACACAGCCGCCTGTCACCGACCCCGCCATCCGTCCATTGGCGGTCGCGATCAGGGTTGCTCCCTCTGGGCGCGGAGCCGATCCCCAGACCCGAGTGACCACCGCTCGGCCCACCGGCCCGGTGGCGGCCAGCATCCGGTACTCTGGCAGAATGTCGCGCATCGTTCAGTCCAGGGCCTCGAGCGTCGTCAGGTCCGCTGGAGTATCGATGTCGGGGCAGGCTCCGGGGAGCTCGCAGATTTCCAGGCTGAGCCGGCCCGAGGCGATCAACTCACCAAAACCCTGATCGCCCTCCAACCCCTCGGCCATGCTCCAGGCCGCGCGGCGCAGAAAGACCGGGTGCCCGGGGGCGTCCGGCGTGGCCTGGTAGCGGGGGCGACAGGCCAGCGCGGCGCTGCCCGCCGCCGTGGCGAGCACGGCGTCGATCTGGCCGGGCTGAATCAGGGGTTGATCGGCCAGGAAGATCAGGGCGGCGTCGGGCGGCCCCGGTTGCTCGGCCAGAAAGGACAGCCCGCACCGGAGACTGGCCGCCATGGCAGGGTCGGGGCTGGTCGTCGTCTTCAGGCGGGCAGCTACGGCCATGGCCTCCACGGCAGTGTCCCCGCCGGCGCAGACGACGACCACGCCTTCCAGCCACCCGCGCTCCACCGCCTGGGACGCCGTCGTGAACCCGTGCCAGGCCAGCGGGTGTCCCCGGAACGGCGCCAGCAACTTGTGGCTTCCGAACCGCTGACTCTCCCCCGCCGCGAGCACGATGCCCCACACGCGTTCCACCATCATGCGCGATCAGGCCCCGAGCAGCGCCACCAGGGCGTCCGGAGTTTCAAGCCAATGGTCAGGCGCCGATGGATGCAGATGCTCCCGCGAGAACGGTCCCCACAGGACAGCGCCGGTATGAGTCCCGGCCTCGCGGCCGGAGTACATGTCGTGCAGACTGTCGCCCACGAAAATGGAACCCGCCGCCGTGGTGCCGAGCTGGTCGAGCGCCCGGTGGACCGGCTCCGGGTGGGGTTTGTGGTTGGTCACATCGTCCGCCCCGACCACCACCTCCATGGTCTCCTCCAGTCCGATCACCTTGAGACCCCGGAGGGCGCCCGAGCGGTTCTTGCTGGTGACCAGTCCGGTGCGAAGCCCGGCCCGGCGGATTCGCTGGACCATCTCCACCACCCCGGGGTACGGGCTCACCTCGGTGTCATGGTGGCCCAGGTTGTAGTCCCGGTAGGTGGCGATCATCGCCTGCAACCGCTCTGGTGAATCGACCCACGGGGCAAACTGGGCCGTGAGCGGGGTGCCGAGACCCGCCAGCCAGTACGCATCGGTCCGGGCCGGCAGCTCATGGACCGCCAGAGTGTGATGATAGCTGTCGAGGATCAGGCGGACGGAGTCGGCCAGGGTTCCGTCGAGGTCGAACAGGACGGTGTGGTAGCTGGTCATGATGCTTGGGGTGAGGTCATGGTCGGTGAAAACTACTCAGCGCCTTCCCGCCCACCAACCGAGTCGGCGCGAGCACCCTCACCGGAATTCATCCACACGACCAGGCCGGTTGCCTCGGTCCGGACCGGTGGCATCCAGATCCCCGAGACCGGAAGCCGACGGAGCAGGGCATCGATCCGGTTCCCATCCTCCGCCACCTCGAGTGCTCCGATCAGGGACAGCTCTCCGAGCGTGTGGCCCCGGTTGAGAAAGCCGAGCGCCCGATCGATCAGAGACAGCATTTCCGCATCCCGATTCCTCGCCGCCGCCGAGGCGAGGGCCCGGAACCGTCGTATCGCGCGACGGTTGTGCCGGATTGGGTGGTGAAAGCCCCAGAGTGCCCCGGCCGTCTGGCGCACCGCTTCCCGGAGCGGGCGGTCGGCCTGCGCCAGCAGGTGACGGACCGTCAGTGCCGAAGGAGGGCTGAGCGGCTGCGCCGCAACGGCCAGGCGGGCTGCCTGCTCCAGCATCGCTCCGTCCTCGTGCCAGACCCCCCGCCTATCGAGCACCATCATCCGGGTGGCCACCTCCTCCCCTCCCGCCACCAGCCGGAACCCGAGCAGACATTGGAACGCGGTCCCCCGAACGGCCGAGACCCCGGGCTCCGGTGGGGCGCCACCGAATGCCGCCGCCAGCCGACTCGGCCAGGTCCACGCGCGATGGGCCGCGTCCCCCACCCGGACCGGACGCACCAGCCAGTCCTTTCGCCAGAGGGCCCGTGCCAGGGCAATCCGTCGTTCCACCACTGCGGGGACCTCAAAGCGCACCACCTCCACCGCGTCGTAAGCGCTTCCTTCCCGATGGACCCGACCGCTCCGCTGGTCAAGTCGGGCTGGCGTCCAGGGCAGGTCGTAGTGCACCACCCGGCCGGCCCCCTGCAAGTTGAGCCCCTCTGATCCGACGTCCGTGGTGATCAGGACCGTGGGTCGCGAGCCGGCCCACGCGGGCGGGGCCGGCGCGAACCAGGCCAGCACCTGCTCGCGGGCGATGCGTCCTGGACCGATGCCAGCCTCATCACCATGGCACCACCCGACGACATGGTCTTCGGCGAGTCGAGTCCGGAGATACTCCACGGTTGCCCGGGCGGTGACGAAGATGATCGTGACCACCCCATCCGCCAGGATGTCGCGGAGACTCTCCAGCTTGGGGTCCGGCTCGTGAGTGAGTCGGCGGCATTCCTCCACCAACTCGTCCAGGCGGTCCAGATCTTCGAGTGGTGGACTCCTTTCGGCTTCGACGGGCGCCATCATCGACCAGAGCAGAGTCTGTTGAAGATCGCCGGCCAGCAGACGGTACAGAGCTTCCCGCGAAGGCTTCCGGCCGGTCCCCGCGGCGTCTCGCGCCTGCAAGAGCAGGAGCCGGTAGCGACCCAGCACCTTCTCCAGCGCGGCAGGGCTGGAGCCAGCGGCCCACGCCAGGACACCCTGGAGCAGGGCCCGGCTCGCCGCCTGGTCGCTGAGCCGAAGACGATCGAGTCTGTCGAACAGCCTGATCATGGCAATCGGTACTTCGGGGGTGGCGATCCGGCGTTCGGCCAGCGCCGGCTTCCGGTCTGCATCGATCGTTCCCGAGATCACCAGCGAGGCCAGGGCGTGTGGGATGCGCGCGCGCCGGTCGGTCAAGGCCGTGGTCAGGGACGCGATCCCGCTGGCCACGAGCGCGTCGTCCCGGACGAGGAGGAGGAGCTGAGGCACCAGGTCGGCCAGCGAATTGATGACGGGCGTGGCGGTCAGGAGGATGCCCGCTCGACCCACCAGGTGCGGCGCCAGGTGCACCGCCCGGCGGATCCCAGGAGTTCGGAATCGGTGGGATTCATCCACGATGACCAACCCCTGGCCAAGCTGGCGAGGGCTTCGGCTCCACGCCTCGTGGGTCGTCAGATGGATGGCGATCCCGGCCCGCTCGGCGACCTGGCTCCACTGGGAGGCCAGGCCGCTTGGCACCACACAGGACGCCTCCGGGCCGTATCGAGCCGCCACCGCGAGGGCGATCCAGGTCTTGCCGGTCCCCACCGGTTCGGCCACCATGGCACCGGAGTGACGCCGAACCGCTGCCAGGGCTCTGCGAAAGGCCACCACCTGATGAGGATGGAGCCAGGGCGGAGCCGGGTCGTCGGCCAGCGGCGGCGCGAGGGCCCTGGCCATCGCACTCAGCACCCCGTCCCGACCGGCCGGTGGCAGTCTTCGCCAGCCGAGCAGCGAGGGATCGCCGGCCGTCTTGAGGGACTCAGCGACGATGACCGGGGCTGCCTCCCGCCACGCCCGCCAGCGCGGAGGCCAGGGCCGAGTCGAGCCCGAGGATCTCATGACATGCCTGGTCGAGTTCCGATTGTCCCAGGGTCCCGGCCCGTCCCCGCTGGGCGAGGGCATGCAGCCGCGGATTCCCCAGTACCCCGTCCGGCAAGGGGAGGTCCCGGATCACCCTGGCGTTGAACCGCCGGTACCCACCAGCGGCGGGGTCGGCGGTCAGCGCCGCGGCCGCGCGGATCGGAGTCGAGTTGAGCCAGGCGGCCAGACAGTGAGCATCGACCGGACGGGGAGCGCCGATCAGGTAGCAGGAGTTGAGGGGAATGACCCGCTCCCCCTGTGGGCCGTTGAGGACGGTGGCCTGGAGGTGAGGAGCCAGGTCGGGCCACACCACCCGGTTGGGAAGGGTGGCGCCCGCCACCCGAAACAGCGCCCAGGGAGGTCCCGACAGATAGTCCTTCCGTCGGGCGAGCTCCGCCAGATGAGGCCGCAGGTAGGCACTGGCCAACGGGGGCAGCTCCGCCAGGGGATGCCCGTCGTGATCATGGGTCCAGAGCAGGCGGCGGGAAGGAGTGGCTTCGAACGCCGCGATGTCGCGCCCTGCCAGCGCCCAGCAGAGGAGCTCGGGCTCGATCGACTGACCGGGATCGATGAAGACCCGATTCAGTCCGGTCTTGACCCCCAAGTGGACCGGCACGACGTCGCCAATGGTGGGATGGCGGGCCCGGAGTGTGTCGAGCGCCGTCCAGACCTGGTCCGGTGCCAGAATCCACGGTCCGTCGCTCAACCGGTGCTGGCTCACCTCGGCGGTTGCCCTGGTGTCGAGTCCGGTCCGGACCCGGTGTCCGGCCGGCGGCCTTGCCTTGCGACACACGAGGGCCATCGGGTAGGTGGTGGCATCGAACTGGGCCCGGGGGTCGTCGGTCAGATCTGCCACCACGCTCAGTGTGTCGGAGACGGCGAGGGCACCCCGCATGGTTGACGCGTAGTCGGTGGTGGCGAGCTTGGCCGGCAGCAGGACGGCGACCGTGCCGCCGGGGGCCACCAGCTCCCGGGCTCGCTCGACAAATGCCACCGAGAGGTCGGGCTGATGGGCGTATCCGTGGGGTTGGGGCCGGGCGCTCCACCACGCGTAGCGGCCACCCAGTTGCCGTCGTAGCGGGGGCGGCAGATCCTCCGCCCGGACCCAGGGTGGGTTGCCGAGCACCAGGTCAAAGCCGCCCCGCGCGGCGAAGACCTCCGCGAACTGGCTCTGGTAGTGAAACCAGGGAAGCGATCCGTCCCGCTGCAACTGGCGACGCAGTCGGAGCAGAAAACGGCCTCGGTCCCGCAGCAGTCGCATCACCTTCCGCTCACCGCGCTCGAGGCCCCGGCGGTCGCCGAACAGGGTCAGCGACCGGCCCTGCGCCAGCAGGTCGTCCATCCGGGCTCTGGTGTTGCGCTCCGCTCCGCTCAGCACCCCGTCCAGGGCGGAGGCCTCGGCCTGGCGAAGGTCGCGGATGGCGGCTCGCTTCTCTGCCCCGGTGGTGTGCTGGACCTGCAACCGGAGGGCGCGCACCACCGCTCCCTCCGCCACTCCCGGCGCCCCGCCCCAGGCGGGCGACATCGGATCGTGCAGCGAGTCTCCCTGCCGAACCACCGCGTCGAGATTGGGCAGCGGGCGAACCCGTTCAGGGTCTTGGGTTCGATCCACCTCGAGCAACGACAGCCACAGCCGGAGTTCGGTGAGCCGGACCGCGGCAGGATTGAGGTCGATCCCGAAGAGATTGCGCGCCAGGATTCTCCGTCGCTGCGCCAGACCATCCTTGGGGGCGGCCCGCGCCAGCAGGTGCAGCGCGCCGATCAGAAAGGCTCCCGAGCCGGCCGCAGGGTCGAGAATCGTGATCCGGTCGAGCAGCTCCCGGGTCCGTTCATCCGGGTCATCGAGTCGGCGCTCGGCTTCGGCCTCGTGACAGGGGAGCGCTCCGGCCAGCCACGAGACCAGGCCGGCCCGTGCCACGGCGTGAACAATCGCAGCCGGGGTGTAGAAGGTGCCCGTCAGGGCCCGCTCCGCGGGATCCATGACCCCCTCGAAGACCCGGCCCAGCATATCCGGAGCGATGCTGCGCGAGGATCCGCCCTCGGTTACGAAGTGATATCGCTCGAACAGATCATCGAAGACCCCGCACCAGATGATGTCGGGGAGCGCGATCTGCCACTGGCGTTCAAGCGGGTGCTGTTCAAACAGACCGCCGTTGAGAAACGGGATGGCGCCGAAGCTGCCGGCGGCGCGCCCTCGCCGATGGGGCGGCTGATTGAGGGTCCCGAAGAACAGCGGGCGGAGCAGGTCGCGCCCGATGGAGCGGCCCCGGCCGAGACAGCGGTCGACCTCCTGTCGAAGGAAGTGGGGGCGACCATCGAGCCAGCCCCGGGCCTGGACAAAGTAGAGGAAGAGCAGCCGGGTGAGCTGCAGCAGGGCCACCGCATGGCGCTCGGTCCGGGACATCCGGGCGGGGAGCACCGCCATGACCGTGTGCAGCGCCGACCGGAACCCCCGGAAGAACTTGCGACCCACCGCTTCGATGTCGAGCACCTCGGCGGTTCGCGCGGCTTGCCCGGCGGCGTGGGTCGCGTCAATGCCGGCGAGTCGGGCCAGGCAGTCGAGCGCCAGCGAGGAGGGTTGATCGAGATCGACGGTCAGGACCGGGCAGTTCCCGAAACTGACCGACAGGGCGAGTTCCCGGCCGGTCCGGTCCAGCGCCGCGATCATCGCCAGGCGCCCTCCCCGGGCCAGACGTCGGGCCACCCCTCCGGCCGCTGCGCCGGCTCGCCCGTCTGCCGTCAGGCCGAGCCACTGGTACCCGTTCCGGACCGCCAACAGTGCCGCCTGGCCGGCGGTCGAGTTCCCGTCGAGAGCGGGAAGCTCCTGAAAGCAGGGGATGTGGCCCGTCGCACCGACCAGGGTGCGCAGGTCGGCCAGTTGATGAAGACCGCCGAGCAGGTGGCCCAGATCCGGGTTGTGGTCCGACATGGTGGCCCACAATGGCTCGGTGCTGCGGAGGGAGTTACCCGAAATTGCGCCGGGCGGACGAAACCGCCGCGCCGCAGGTGATCAGGGTGAGGGGTGACCCAGCCGTTTCCGGCGATCCCGGATCCAGGTGCGGATGACGAAGAAGGCAGTGAGCGGGGCACCGAACCAGAGGACCAGCACCACGGTCCCGATCATCCCGCGTCGTTCCCCGAGGAGCCAGAGAAGGCCCAGCAACAGGAGGGAGCCGAGAGCCGTTACCACCGGAATGCCCGGACGACCCCGCTCCCGGGCGCGGAGATACCACGCCGGGGTCGGCAGTCGGCGAACGACCGGTGCCGCCAGAACGCCGACGGCGACCAGGGTGACAAGGTAGATCGCGAGTTCGATCATCGGGTCGACCCAGAAGCTAATCGGCCCCGGGGGCGTAGGTCCGGCCCTTCCATTCGACCCGCCGCCCCCCCCGGAGCAGGGACCGCATCGCGATGTAACCCATCACCGCGGCGCCGACCGGATAGAGCAGGGCGGTCCACGGCCTGGTGCCCATCCCGAGGGCAATCGCCAGCCAGAACGCCACCCCCAATCCGTAGGCGACCAGCGAGCGGAGTTCGGGGCTCAGGACCAGCCACGCCAGCGGCGCGATCCAGAACACGGTGTTGCCGAGCAGCGCGACAGGAACCAGCGCCCGAAGCACCGGGCTCTCGGGGAACGAAGCGCGACCCCCAAGGTAGAGGTTCTTGGTCCACCCTTCCACCAGATGAGCCAGCCCCGAGTACATCCGGGTCTGAAACGACTCGAGCGCGAAGACCACCCTGACCCGGTGCCCGGTTCGGAAGAAGGCCTGTGCGAGACACAGGTCTTCGGCGACCTCATGCCGAACGGCCTCGTGAGTGCCGGCCGCGCGGTACGCTTCGGGACGGACCAGGATGAACTGACCGTTGGCCACCAGGTCCCGCGGGTGCCGCGCCCGGTTGATCCGTTCAGGGTGATAGCGGAGCCCCAGTGGCACCGTGACCTGGGGCATGACCACCTGTTCCCAGAAGGTCACGCACTCCTGCTGTCCCAGGATCGACAGCATGTCCGCTTGCTGCGCGACCAGCTCACCTACCGCGCGGCCGTGCAGCGCCGGGTGGTGCCAGGTGTCCGCGTCGGTGAACAGCAGCAGTCCCCCGGTCGCCACCTGAGTGCCCTGGCAACAGGCCCAGGGCTTGCCGAACCACCCGCTCGGCGGATCGACACCGCGGACCAGTCGGAAACGGGGATCGCCGCCTCCGGTGGCCAGGGCCCGGTCCGCTGTGCCGTCGGTCGATTGATCATCGACCACGATTAGTTCGAAGTTGGGGTAGTTCGATAGCAGGATGCTGCGGACCACCCGCTCGATGTTGGCGGCCTCGTTGCGCGCGGGCAGGATGATGCTGAGCGGGATGTCGCCGCGTGGCGGGGTTCGATCGAGGCTGGGAGTCAGTCGACGGAGCCGGAGCAGGAGCAACAGAGCGGCCGCCCAGGGCAGCACCGGCCACCAGATCGCGAGCACCCCTGACAGGTCAGGTACCGTTGATCCCGTTGCCGGTGATGGCCTGAAGGGCTCGGCTGAAGTCCACCAGCTCGGCCCGCACCGCATCCGGGTCGATAGCCACGGTTTCATCGGCCGGATCGTCGCCAGTGCGAGCGATCAGCCCGCTGACCAGAACGTCGGTGTAGCCGGCGACGGCGGCAGCGACACCCTTGTCCACCAACCGGTTGAGCCGGAGCAGCAGGGCCATCCCCTGCCGCGGACGGAGGGCGGCGATGGCGGGAGCCAGGTAGCGGATCAGCAATTCCCGAAGGTACTGCAGCTCCTCAACTACCTCGCCCGCCGCGAGGCCCCGGGTCGCCGCGAGCCGGCCGTAGTGATCGGTGACCCCACTCCAGATATGTTTGACCTCCCGCCGGAGCGGGCTCACCATGACGGTCAGGACGTCGAGAATGACCCCAAGCTCGTGTTCAACCAGATCAGGGCTGACGACGGGGGCACTGCTGAGTCGCTCGCCAAGCCACTCGCTCCAGCGGGCGAGCATGGCCTCGCGCTGGGTCGCGATGGCCTTGCTGGCCGCCACCAACGTTGGGGGGGAGGCGCGCACGCCGTCTCCTGTGTTGAAGGGAACCATGGGAAACTAATGGCAACGCCGATTCTGGAGAAACATCGCCTGGCCGGCACCCTCGGCGACCTGCTGGTCGACCTGCGGGCCCCGCGTGATGCCTCACCCCGACCCGCCGTGGTGGTACTCCACGGGTTCAAGGGGTTCAAGGACTGGGGAATCTTTCCGCCGTTCAGCGAACGCCTGGCCCGCGCCGGCTTCACCGCCGTGAGCTACAACTCGAGCGGCTCCGGAGTGGACGACGAGGGTCGCTTTGCCTGGCCTGAGCGGTTCGGCCGCTTCACGTTTTCGGGCGAGATTGCCGACCTGACCTCGGTCGTCGCCGCCCTGGTCGGCGGGGCCCTGGGACCGGTCCCGACCGCGATCGGGGTTCTGGGGCACTCCCGGGGAGGAGGGGTTTCCATCCTGACCATCCCCGAACTCCCCGTAGTTCGCGCCTTGGCAACCTGGTCGGCCATCGGCACCGTCGATCGTTGGCCCGAAACCACCCGCCGGATCTGGCGGGAGCGCGGCTATCTCGATGTCACGAACCAGCGGACCGGCGAGGTATTGCCGATCTATCCGGATGTGCTCGACGACATCGAGGCACATCGGGCGCGTTACGACATTGTGGCCTCGGCGGCACGGATCACCGTGCCCTGGCTCCTGGTCCACGCCGAGGATGACGAAACCGTACCTGTTGCCGAGGGGAAGACCCTTGCCGCGGCGGCCCCTGGGGCCCAATCGCTCATTATCGAGCGCGGCGGGCACACGTATGGAGCGACCCATCCGCTCAGTGGCCGGCCCGCCTCGATGGATCAGGTATTCGATGCCACCATCGGGCACTTCGCCCGGAGTCTCGGATGAGCAGAATCGCCCGGCTGACCCAGCGGCTGGCCTCCCGACGCCCGACCGTGGCAGACCCGACGGGTCGCCGTGAGGCGGCCGTCGCCCTGATCTGGGCCCCGGACCCCGACGCCCTGTTGCTGATTCGCCGAGCTGATCACCCGGCGGATCCCTGGTCGGGTCAGATGGGCCTGCCAGGGGGCCGCAGGGTGGAGGAGGACTCCGACCTGCTGGCAACCGCGGTCCGGGAGACTTCGGAGGAGGTGGGGGTCGATCTCTCCTCGGCGGCCCTGCTAGGGGCCCTCGATGACCTGGCTCCGTCAACCCAGTTGCTGCCGGCCATCCTGGTACGTCCCTACGTCTTCCGGGTTGGCGGGCGGCCGACCCTGCGCCCGAATTCGGAAATAGCCGCCGCCCGGTGGGTCGATCTCGACCTCCTGCTCGCCCCCGGGGCCTACGACACCTATCCGGTCGAGGCCCGCGGCTTCCGGCTGCGCCGCCAGGGCTACCGCCTGCCCGAAGGGATTGTCTGGGGGATGACCGAGCGTATTCTCACGCCGGTCCTGGCGCTCCTGCGGGACGATTGACAATTAGGCGTACCTAATATAATGTTGTTTCATGCCACAACCCGGTCTCGCCCTGGTTCTCTTCCTGCTCGGATCCGGGGTCCTGGTACTGCTCGCCTGGCCTCGCTGGGGCCTCGTCGCTCGTCTGCTCCGGGTCGTCCGGCTGACCGAGCGGGTCCGGGTGGAGGACGCCCTCAAGCACCTGATCACTGCGAGAGCATGGGTCTCCCCTGTACCACCGAGAGCGTGGCCGGCGCCCTGGAGATTTCCCAGGCCCGGACCGTCCAGTTGTTGACCCGCCTCAAGCGACTGGGGCTCTCGGGACCCGACGGCCAGGGGCATCGACTCACTGAGGAGGGGCGCAACTCGCCCTCCGGTTGCCCGCACCCACCGGCTGCTGGAGAAGTACTTCGCCGATCGGACCGGTGTCCCGGCCGAGGAATGGCACGAGCGCGCCGAACGGGAAGAGCACCTCCTGTCCGAACCCGAGACCGAGCGGCTGGCCTCCCGAATGGGGCACCCGCTGTACGACCCCCATGGCGATCCGATTCCCAGTGCCGCAGGGGTACTCCCAGCTCCGGTCGGAATTCCGTTGCCGGGGGTGAATGAAGGGACCCTGGTGCGAATTACCCACCTCGAGGACGAACCGAGGGAGATCTACGACCGACTGGTCGCGCGTGGCTTCGCGCCGGGGATGACGTTGCGGGTCCTGGAGTCGGGTCCCTCTCGAGTCCGGTTCGTGACCGATGGTCGAGAAGCGGTGCTGGACGGGATTCTGGCCGCCAATGTGGAGGTCGTGGCCCACAGCGGTCCGGCGCTGGAGCCGGAACGCCACCACCCGACACTGGCCGATATCACCCTGGGGGGTGAGGTCGAGGTGGTGGATCTCGCCCCGACTCGTCAGGGTCCCCAGCGGCGTCGCCTGCTCGATCTTGGCGTGGTACCGGGACCCGTATTCGAGCCGTCATGTCGAGCGCGACCGGTGACCCATCGCCGACGATATCCGCGGAGCGATGATCGGCCTGGTGGAGCCAGGGTGGTCCCGATCCTGGTCCGGCCGGCAGAGACCCAGATCCAGCGGCGGCATCAGCGTCGCCTTCCCGCCATCCCCGCCTGACTCGGCGCCCGGCTGCCGCGGCCTGCAGCGCCAGTGGCTGCCAACCTGGTCCAGCTGGGCATCAGTCCTGAAGGCTGGGACTACCTCGTCGCCCTGGCCGGCAATCCCGAACACCGGCAAGAGCACCGTCTTCAATGCCCTCACCGGGCTGCGGCAACACACCGGCAACTGGCCCGGGAAAGACGGTAGCCCGGGCGGAAGGTGGGTTCCAGCACGCCGGACTCAAGGCGCGACTGATCGACCTTCCGGGGACCTACTC
>CAVPRU010000004.1:0-7366 GCA_963707875.1 uncultured Gemmatimonadales bacterium | reverse complement strand
TACTCGTTGGCGTAGGTCAGGAACTTGAATCTCCCGTCGTGCTCCAGGATCGCTCCGAACAGCTCTCGCCGCCGGGTGCCTGTCGCGGAATCCGACACCTCCACCAGGCAGCTTTCCCAGAGCGTGTTCTCGCCCTCCTCGCGCGGTGTCGGGGGGCAGTGCAGCGCTCGTGAACCGAGGGGCCGGCCGCCGTCCCGCTGGAGCAGCCGGGCGACGCCGCGGCTCGAACGGTTCTGCATCTGGAACCAGAGCAGTGCCGGGCTGAGTTGATAGGGAGCGGCGGTGTAGCGGGTATGCGGGTAGTACACCCCGATGAACTCGTCGCGCTGGAGGACCAGCTGGGCCAGGGTATTGGTATCCCGGGCTTCGACCGCCTCCACGAACCTGGCGACGAGTTCCTCCCGGCTTGGCGCGCCCCCGCGGAGGCTCGTGGGGACGGAATCGACCGTGGCGACGAACCGGCGGATTTCCTCCTCGATCGGGAAGGTGCTGTCCACGACGCCAATCGGCCGGTTGGGGTGTGGTGGGTCCTCGTCAGGGCCACAGGTCGTCAGCAGCATCGTGGCCAGGGACAGGCCAACGGCCGCAGGCAGGAGCCAGGCGAGAAGTCGGGGGGGTGGGGGAGAGGTCGTCATGGGGCGGGGGCTTTCGGCGCCGTGGCCGGCCCGCGGAACGGACCGGCCAGGAACGCCTCGGACTCAGTTGACCGCGTAGTTGGTCCAACCCTGCCACCACTTGACCCCGTTGGGGTCCACCGCGCCGCGATAGCTGGTGCCGCTGACCGCTCCGCCGCTACGCGTGGCGAGCAGGCCGGTGAAGACCGCCAGGCCGCCGGTGCGGGCCGCCGAGGTGGCCGAAGGGGTCCAGTCGAGGGTGGCGGTCGTCGGTGCCGCCGGCAGGCCGGCAAAGAGGCTGGCTGTGGTGCCGGCGTTGGCCTCGATGTTGTTGGCGGCGAGGTCCACGTGCCCTGGACCGTGGAGCCCGAGGCGGGCTGGAAGAGCGTGCCGTTCTCGGCCAGCAGCAGGTTGCCGAGCTGCAGGTCGTCGCTCGCGATCCGATCGAGCGTCGTCTGGTCGCGAAGCGAGACCGCCGCCCGGCTCCACCGGGCGACGACGCCGTTCACGTAGTGCCCGCCGGTGCCGCGGCGCAGCATCATGCCGATATCGCCTGAACCCGCCTCATTGACCCCGGCCGGCGGGCCGACCAGCGTGAAGTTGGCAAAGATTGGAATGGTGTATGGCAGCGAGGTCTGGCCGCTCAGACAGTTCGAGCCAGTGCAACCGTCGTTCTCGATCCCCTGCGGGTCGCTCGAGACGTTGCCCGCCGAAGCGCGGGGCACCACCGCCACCTGCTGGTAGCCGATCAGGAACTGGTTGCGACCTCCGTACCCCTCGGAGGCGTCGAAGTGGTCGTCGCCGGCGTTGTAGGAGACGAGGTACTTCGTATCGACCGCGCCGCCGAACCACTCAAAACTGTCATCGAGGCCGTGCATCGCCTGCACATACTCGATCGTGGTCCCTCCGCCCACGGCGGCCATGGTGAGTGAATTGAGCTCGGCGTCCTGCGCCGTGGCATAGCCGGCAAACTCGATCCGGACATACCGGAGGATCCCGCTGTTGTCGCTGTTGTTGGTGCCGCCGGAATAGTCAACCTGGGGGTTGTTGGCCCCGGTGCCCGTGCCTTCGAGGATCACGGGCTGGCCGCGGTTGATGACCCCGTTGCCCACGATGATGAGGCCGCCCCAGTCGCCCGCCTGCCGTTGCCCCGGGGCGCGGGAGGAGGTGAAGACCACCGGATTGGTCGCGGTGCCGAGGGCCTGGATCTTGGCGCCGCGGAGAACGAAGAGGGAGGAGCCGAGGGTGTTGAAGTCACCCCGGATGGTGGTGCCGGCCTCGATCGTCAGCGTCGCCCCGTTGGTGACCTTGATGAACCCCTGGAGCAGGTACTCCTTGTCGGAGGTCCAGACGGTGCTGGTGGTGATGTTCTGGGTGATCGTCTCGACGGGCGTGCCCTGGGTCGTGATGCTGATCGGGGCGCTGAACCCCGAGCTCAGCGAGCCCGACACCGCGGCCACTTGGTAGCGGTAGGTGGCGCTGGTCTGCAGACCGGAGTCGGTGAACGGCGGGGCCGCGACCGTGCCCACCGTCACGAAGTTGGTGCCGGCGGCCCCCTCCGCTCGCTGCACCTGGTACGTGGTGGCACCAGTCACCGCGTCGAAGGTCACTTGCACGCTGGAATTGGAGAGCGCCGAGACTGCGACATTGGTCGGGGTCGCCGGGGGCGTCGGCTCGTCCGGGCCTGTGGGCTCGGAGGTGCAGGCGCCCACCACACCGAGGAGCGCCAGGACGCCAAGGGAGAGGCGGGAACGGGAAGGGGTGTGCATGATTCGGTCTGTCCTCGTCAAGGGTCGTTGTGCGCGCCGGCCGGATACCAATACCCGACGGCACCGGAGATTAGCCTTGGCGCATATCGAACCAATCACGCCCGCGTCACGCCTCGGTCACGATCTCAGGGCTGCCAGCTGAGCCCCACGCTGAGGGCTCGCCCGCCGCGATAGTACTCCCGCGTCACCGTCCCCTGCCGGATCTCCGTGGCACTGTCGAGCAGGTTCCGGACGTCGGCCTTGCCGGAGACACCCGGGAGCACCGGGAACCGGAACGCCAGGTCGAAGCCATGGCGGGGCTGTTCGAAGGTGTCGGGAAGCGGGGCCTCGGAGGCGGAGACAATCCGCGCGCCCACGACGTTGTAGAGCGCGGTGGCGCTCAGGGCGCCGGTGGGCGAGGTGAAGGTCAATCCGGCATTCACCACGTACGGGGCCTGTCCCACCATCGCGCGGCGGTCATTGAGCTTGCTCGCGGCACCCGTTCCGATCGTGATCTCGCTGTGCATCACCGTGCCGTTGGCGAAGAACCCGAAGTTGCGAAGTCCCTCCCCGAACAGGTCCAGCGACTTCCGCAGCTCGACCTCCACGCCATAGTTCCGCGCGGCTTCCGCATTGACGAAGGTCACCACCCGGGTGCCGGACGTCGCCAGGTAGATCCGCTCGATCGGGCGGTCGAAGGTCTTGGCAAAGAAGCCGACGCTCACCACCTCGGTGGCGCGCGGGTACCACTCCCAGCGGAAGTCGTAGTTCTGGATCAGCGCGCGTCGGAGATCCGGATTGCCGATCACGTTGTCGCCACCGATGACCTCCCGGTACTGGATCGGTGCCAGCTCCCGGTACTCGGGGCGGGAGAGCGTCTGGGTGGCGGAGGCACGGAAGACGTGGTCGCCACCCAGACGGAGGGTCAGCGCCAGCGACGGAAGGATGTCCGAGTATTCCGGTGAGGTCTGGACGGTGGCCCCGACCGTTGGGGCTGCGTTCACCTCGGTGCCAGAGTGCTCGTACCGCGCGCCACCCATCAGCTCAAGCGACCGGGTGAGCGGGAGCTGGATCATGGCGTAGCCGGCCTGAATTGTCTCCACCGCATCGTACGAACCGCCCGCTCCGAGCGGGGTGATCCGGAACCAGGTGTCACCATCGCCGCTGAACCGACCGTCGAAGATCTCCTCCGGGGACAGTTCCCGGGCCGATCTCGGCAGCGTGGAGGCCACCCCGTACACCCGATTGCTGCTGGCCCGTTCGGTCCGGCGGATCGCGCCCCCCATCTTGAGGTAGGTGCCTCGGCTCGGCTCGCCGAGGTTCAGGCGGTAGCTGCCGAGCACTTCCTGACTCGACTCGGACAGGTCGCCGAAGGTCCGGACCGCCCCTTCGTTGGAGGCGCTGAACCAGGTCGGTGCCAGCGGGTTCCCCTGCGGATCGGTGTCGAGCGCGTAGACGATCTCCGAACGATCCGGCTCCCGGCGGGCCACCTCCGAATAGTTGGCCGACCAGTCGAACCGGTGACGGCGCCCGAGGTCGTGTTCGCCCAGCAGTTGCGTGCTCCAGACGACGCGCTCCACATACTGGAGCCGATCGATCTGGAATTGGCCGCCGAGGTTCTCGCTCTGTCCGACTTCGCGGCGGGCGTCGTTGTCGGCGGTGCGGGAGTAGGAGCTGTTGACGGCCAGTCGCGACGACGAGCCGAGCAGCGTGCTCAGGTTGACCAGGCCGCCGAGCATCGCAGACGACCGTCCGGTGGTACCCTCGTACCGGTCGACTTCCCGCTGAACTGCCGGATCCTCGGTGGGCAGCGCCACCGCCCGGCGCTCGTTGGCACGAATCTCCTGGCTCAAGCCCATACGTCCCGGAGACCAGGTATCCGATCCGCTGCCCCAGGATCGGATCGCTGCCGCCGAGCGAGAGGGACATGCTGCTGCTGGGAGCGCCGGTGCCCGTCTGCGCCGACCAGCTGTTTCGGAAGGCGCGCACCAGCCCGTTGACCTGTCCTTGCGTTCGGCATTGGCTCAAAGGTGCCGGCCGCCGCAATCTCGGCCGGGAGCTGGCGATTTCCGGCCCCGAAAGTGAACTGCTCGTTCCCGGCGCGTGGGGCCCGCGGCATCGCGACCCCCGTCGAGGCGTCATTCCCGCCCGCAGAGATCGACAGCGACATCGCGCGCTCCGCCGGAAACTCCCGGGTCTGGATGTCGACCTGGGCACCGGAGAAATCGCCGGAAAGGTCCGGGGTGAAGGTCTTGGCGGTGGTGATCGTCTGCAGGATGCCGCTGGGAAAGAGGTCGAGTGGGACCACCTTTCGCTCCGGCTCCGGGCTTGGGATGCGGGCGCCATTCAGGGAGGTGGTCGTGTACCGCTCGCCGAGCCCACGGACGAAGATGAACTTTCCCTCCTGAACCGTTACCCCGCTGATGCGCTGGACGACCGCGGCCGCGTCGCCATCTGGACTCCGGGCAATCTCCTCCGCCGTGACGGAGTTGACGACGTTGACGTTGTACCGTTGATTGGCCAGCGCATCGGCCACCGTCCCCCGCTCCACCGCCGCGTTGACCACGACCTCCTCCAACTGCACCGTCTGGGCGCTCGAGCAGGATGTCCTGGCTGGCGACCGCCCCCGCGGCCAGCCGCGACCCCGGTCACGGTCTTGCCGGTGTACCCGATCATCCGGGCGCGCAGGCTGACGACGCCGGCCGGTACGCCGGGGAACTGGAACCGGCCATCGATCCCGGTCTGCACGGTCGCGAGTTGTCCCGACGACCTCGAGTTCCACCGTCGCTCCACCGAGCGGAATCGCACCGGCGGCGTCCAGCACCCGTCCGGTGACCCGACCCGGCCTGGGCCATCAGGGTCACCGGCAGGACCGCCACCACAGGATCGTCAGGAAGCACACGTCGAGTCGTCGCGATCATGGCACCACTCTCGTTCCAGGGTCCAGGTGACCCAGCGCGCGCCGCGCCGGCCTCCGCATGGACCCCTAGTATGAACGGTGGGCGTATCGGTCGTCCACAACTGTGCAACGGAGCGGTAACAATCGCTGGAGGATGCCCGGCTGATCCGGGAGTGCGCGTGGGGCCGGAGCCGGGGAAGGCCAGGGGCGCCCCATCCGCGAAACGAGCCGCCGGGGCTGGCCGACGGCGGCGCCGGGCCTGCCGGTTAGTCTCGTCGGCCCACTCGCTCCGTTACATAGGTCTCGGGCGGGGCGTTCGGCTTGACCCGCACGCTCTTGGCGGGGATGCCGACGTTGACGTGGTAGGGCTTCACGTCCTTGGTGGCCACGGCATTGGCGCCGACCATCCCATTCCGTCCCACCCGGACGCCGGCGAGCACCGTGGCGTGGTAGGTGATCCGGACATCCTCCTCGAGCACCGTCTGGGCGCAGGTGACGTCCTTCTGGTCGACGATGCTGTGGGTGTGGCTGTAGATGTTGGCGTAGTCGGCCACGCTGACCCGGTCGCCCATCACGATCCGCCCCGATCGTCCAGCAGGACGTGCCGGTGGACCACGACGTCGTCGCCCACCTCCATGTTGTAGCCGAACGAGAACTCCACTACTGAAAGCACTTGAAGTTGCGCCCGCCGGGCCGGAAGATGCGCTGTGCGAGCAGCCGGCGGAACCGGACACCGAGGTGGACGTGCTGTGCCGCAGCGGTGTGCGATCAAAGCACTGCCAGAGCCAGAGCAGTGGCTTGACCCGGGCGAACGCTCGGCATCGACCTCGGCGTAGTACTCCGGTTCGATCGTCACGTTGCGGGGGTCGAGCGAGAGCAGCGCCGATCGGGTGGCGGGGAGGTGGCCGGTACGGCCAGCATCGAGTCGTAGCTGCCGAGACCGGATACCCAGAGCGCCGCCAGGTGCGGCGGCAGATGGCGCCCCAGTCCGCCCCTGGCGCGCCAAACTCCGCTTCGAGGGCCTCCAGCCAGGCATCGTTGGCCCGGGCGATGTCGTCGGGAAAGGAAAACTGCGAAGGGGGCGAGGGGCATGGTTGGCTCGGCGATGGGACTGCGGGAGCGAGAAGCGAGAAGCAAGAAAGTAAGAAGTAAGAAGGAACTGCGGAAGGGGAAGTGGTGGTACGTGACCAGGTCAGTGCGGCGCAGGCCGCCAGGATGCTCTCGCCCAGGTCCGCGATGCCGAGCCCGGTGCTGCTGCTGGTCGGGTCGAGGTCGTCGAGGGTGAGCCCGAGGTCGGCCGCACGTTCCCGGATCGCGGTGTGGCGCTGTGCCTGCACAGGCTTGTCCACCTTCGTCAGGACGGTCAACACGGCTCGATTCGCCTCCACCAAGAGGTCCTGCATCCGGTGATCATCGGTTGGACGGAGGATGCCGGATATCCAGCAGCCACACCACGCCCCGCAGGGTGGTCCGGTGGCGGATGCAGGTGTCCACCAGCGCCCGTACTGCTCCCGGTCGCGCTTCGCGGCGCGGGGCCAGCCATACCCCGGCAGGTCCACCAGGTAGCAGGCGGGCAGCCCGTACACGTTCCGATGCTGGGTCTTGCCAGGGTGCCGCTGACGCGCGCCAGGCCCTGGGAGCCGACGAGGGCATTGAGCAGGCTCGACTTGCCGACATTGGACCGACCCACGAAGCCGATCTCTGGTCGGACGGGTTGAAGCGGCTGGGCAGGGTGGAAAGCTGCCAAGAAACTCAATCAGCAGGCCAGCGAGGGGGCAGTGATCAGGCTTCGCGCTTTGACCGGGGCCGTTCAGTTACCACGATCGGGTCCGTGCCATTGATGATGAAGTAGCAGTAATAACAACTTCAGAGCATGGTCGCGATCAGGCAGGTCATACATCAGGTCGTTCATCACGTTCTAGAGGATCGCCCGAGCCCTCGGCCCGGTCGACCGCTTGAGCACCTTCTTGGCGATGGCCGGAGGGCCTCGGGGTCGAAGGTCAGGCCGACGTACTGGCTCGAGGCTTGGCGGCCTGCTGGTCGAGCGTTCTTCGGCTCAAGCAGGATCCGGACGAGTGCCTCCTCGTCGAGTTCCTGCAGGGGCA
>CAVPRU010000003.1:0-439587 GCA_963707875.1 uncultured Gemmatimonadales bacterium | reverse complement strand
GGTGACCTCTTGAGATGTTCACAGGGGATGATCGAACAAGCCGCCGCGCTGACCCGTGAGTCGGCAAGCTATTCCGTGGGACAGCGCGACCGCAAGCCGGTCTGCCCAATACCTCCGGACCCGACCCAGGCGCCATCACCGTCTCGTTGCCTCAGTTCTCGCAGGGCGGGCGTAACCGGTCCTTCGTGGAGGAGAGAATAAAACGACGAGTCCTTGGCCCGATTCGATTATCCAGCCTTCCGGTACACCGGTACTTCACGCTCAAGCCGTGAGCCAAGGCGGTCCCGTTCGACATCCAGATCATAGGCCGCCTGCAGATTCAGCCAGAACCGATCCGAGGTACCAAAGAACCGGGCGAGGCGGAGCGCCGTATCCGCGCTGACCCCCCGCGTCCCGTGCACGATCTCATTGATGCGGCGCGCGGGCACCGACAGACTCTTCGCCAGGCGGTACTGGGTGAGCTCCAGCGGCGCCAGGAACTCCTCGGCGAGCACCTCGCCCGGGTGGACCGGCGCCAGCCGCTTGCGAGTTGTCATCGGACCCTCCTAGTGATAATCGACCATGGCCACGTGATGCGCCTCGCCGTCCTTCCAAATAAAGCAGAGACGCCATTGGTCATTGACGCGGATGCTCCACTGGCCGGTGCGACTCCCGCTGAGCTTCTCGAGCCGGTTGCCGGGAGGCACCCGCAGGTCATCGACCCGGGTGGCGGCATCCAGCATTCGGAGCTTCCGCAGTCCGGCCCGCTGGACGTCCAGACCCCAGCGCTTGACGGGCTCCCGGGCAAAGAGCCGTTCGGTGTCCTTGTCACGGAAGCTGCGGATCACGGATTCATAGTAACGCGCGGCGTTACTACTGTCAAGCGGGAGAAATTGCGCGGGCCAACGCTCCGGTTCAGCGGCAGGGGCCAGGGCGGCGTTGGATCTGCGGGATGGTCCACCGTCCACACGTGCACCGGGACACCCGCCTCGCGCAAGGCCGCAAGCACGTTAGATCGTGAGATTCTCAACCCGACCTTCCCGCCGGTCCGGCACCGCATAACACAGACACCTGGGCTTCACCCGAAGCCCCACTCGTATCCTGACGTATTGCCCGAGAATTACCCGGCGGCTAGCCCCCACTGCCCAGTGACCGTCCCCTCTGTCACGCCCTCCCCGGAGCCAAAGGTGATCGCCGTGGCCGTGATCGTCTTCTCGATCCAGTTGTACTTGAGCAGGGCCACCTTGCCTCGCACGTCCCGGCTGGCCTCCCAGAACAGACATCCGAACATGAACACGAAACCTTGCCAGAGTCGCACGATAGACGGGTGGGTGGGCGCCACCCCCCCGAAAGCCACAGCGGCGGCAGTTGGGTCAAGGATGCCGGGGAGTGACACAATCCAGTTGATGACGGCGTTAACAGCAAAGAGCAGGCCCACCTTGCGTTCGGTGGTCATGTCTTTCCCGTTGCCATGGGTGTGATATGGAGTTTGTCAGGCTCTATTTACACAGCTCATACACCGGAGGGCCGTTGCGGACCATCCGGAATGGTCCGAGGGTCTGGTTCAGATCGGTGACGGTGACGGTAAGGATGAGATGGGCTCCCACAATGACCCCGGAATACTGCACCGGATGAGGCGCTCGCCCTTCGGGCGGGATTGGTCCGCCGCCGAAGAAGTGCTGCCCCGTGGCGGCAAATTTCCCTTCGTTGTCGAGGGTCCAGGCCGAATCAATGATTCCGACCCCGCACGGGTAGGCGACAGAACCGTCAGTCGGGGTCAGTGACAGGCTGGCTTGGGTGCCCCCCCAGGTGCCTTCGATCTGTGGGGCCGTTGGGGAGGAACACCCGACGGCGAGCGAGAGCAGCAGAAGGCGGCGGCTTGAGCGTGCAAACATCGAGTCCTCCGGGATGTGACGTCCTACCTGGCCGAGCGGCGACACGCCGCCGGCGTCGAATAGTCAAGTCACCAGACGCCTGGGGAAGGGATGTCGGCACCGGCCGGGGGGTAAGCCGCGGGAAAGTTGGGGTGAACGGCAGCTAGCGTGCCGGAGGGAAGCTGAAGGCGTGGCGATAGCTTCGGCTCAACCGCAGCCTGGTGCCGTCGTGCAGAATGACTTCCGAATCGCCCGACTGGGCCGTCACGATCTCCCGGACCCGGTCCAGGTTCACGATGGTGGAGCGATGGATGCGGGCAAAGAGGCCTGGGTCGAGTTCCCGCTCCAGTTGAGCCAGGGTCTGACGGTGGACAAGGGCCTTGTCTCCGACATGGAAGCGAACGTAGTTGTCCGCCGCCTCGACCCAGTCAACGTCAGCGAGCCGGAGAGGGATGCGTCTCTTCCCGAGGCTGATCAGGACCCGTTCCACCGGCCGGGGGGGATGCATCGGGACCGCACTGCCGTGGGTCTGTCCACGGAGCTCGTCCAGGAGGGCGGTCAGTTGCTCCAGTTCCACCGAGCGGCGGCCGAGTGCGGCCCGGATTCGCACCAGTGCGGCACGCAAACGCTCCTGCTGCACCGGTTTCAGCAGGTAATCGATCGCGTGGATCTCGAATGCTCGAATGGCGTATTGATCGTACGCCGTGACAAAGACCACCAGGGGGAGTCGCGTCGCATCAATGCGCCGGAGTGCTTCGAACCCGTCCATCATCGGCATCTGCACATCCATCAGCACCAGATCCACGTGCTGCCGGCCTACGGCGGCCGCCACGGTGGAACCATCGTCGCATTCTCCCACGACGTCCACGTCAGGTTCTCCCTGCAACTGCCGCCGCAGACGGAGGCGCGCCAGCGGCTCGTCGTCAACGATCAGGGTCCGGATCCGGCTCATGCTGGTACCCAGGGGATGCGGATGCGCACTCGCCAGCCACCCAGCGTACCCTGTCCCAATTCCAGCACCCCAGGCAGGCCATAGAGCGCTCCGAGCCGCGCGCGGGTGTTCGCCAGTCCCACCCCCTCGATGATCGGCTGGCCGGTCGGCACCCCAGGGCCACTGTCCTCCACCTCGAGCTCGAGTCCGCTGACGCAACGCCGAGCCCGGATCACAACCCGACCTCCTGCCGGGTTCCGGCGGACCCCGTGTCGGATCGCGTTCTCCACCAGTGGTTGCAGGATGAGGCTCGGGACCCGGGCACCGAGCGTTTCTGGCTCGATATCCTGGGCGATGGCAAGGTGGGAGCCAAAGCGGATCCGTTCAATGCCGCAGTACGCCTCCAGCAGGTGCAGTTCCTCCTCGAGCGGAACCTCCTCCTGGTGACCCCCCTTGAGCGCGCGCCGCAACAGGGCCGCCAAGTCGGCGATCATTCGCTCGGCGCGGCCCGGGTCACGGTGCACCAGCTCGGAGATGGCGTTGAGCGTATTGAACAGGAAATGGGGCTGCAGCTGAAGGCGGAGCGCCTCCAGGCGAGCGCGCGCCAACTGAGCCTCCAGTGCCGCTGCCGCCTGCTCCTTGGTCCGGATCGAGGTGGCCATATTCCCGATCGCGACGATGACCCAGAAGATGATATAGTCGAATCCGATCTTCTGCCCAACCAGGCTCCCCAAGGCGATGAAACCCTTGTCCGACTGGCCGGTCAGCCAAGTGTTGATGGAAGCCTCCGAGGTCCCAAGCAGGCCAACCACCAGCAGGTCGAGTCCATATTGAAGCAGGATCTGGGCAACAGAGATGACCACCCCCGCCAACGCCAGGACGGTGCCAGGGGCGGCCCAGGAGCTTCGGCTGATCGGGAAGCGGTGGACGACCCACATCACCGCCCCGGTCAACAGCGCCCAGGTATACCATTCTGAGGCGCTCCAGTAAATGCTCTGAAGGAGGGAGGTTGGACGGCCACTGGCGCGGGAGCTGAAGTACTCGTGTGCGGCGAACACCAGAAAGATCCCGGTCCACGCGAACAGGATCAGCGGCCAGTAGCGGGCTTTCTTCGGAGCGGGACTGGACATGGCGATCACCGTGACCGATAGCAGCCACCAGGGCGGATCAACCCCTTTGGGGCGGCGGGCCGGCCATTCGGATCGAGGGCGAGGGAAGCCGGCCCGGACTCCGCAATATATCGCCCGGCGACGTCGACCAGGGATAGCCGGTCTATCACCCACCCCGTCATTGCTATCATTCACCCCATCCTGGCCATGCACAGGTCGTACGTGCCGGACTCTTTTCGGTGTGAACGCGCCCGTCTCGCCGCCCCGGCCGGGTGGCGCCTGTGTCGGTGGTGGCGCTACCTGGAGGGGTGATGATCATCCGATTCACCGAATTGATCCGGTTGCCGGGAGCCGAGATCTACTCCTACTTCCAGTCGCCAGCCGATTGGAGTCGCTTGTACGGGCTGGCCGGTAAGGTCCTCGATCGCGGTGATGGCTGGTACGCGGTGCCCCTTCGGCGCTTTCCATTCCCACTCGTCGCGCGGGTCACCGCCGCAGAACCGGTCCGGCTGGTCCGCTGGGTCTTCAAGGGTTTCTGGGACCGGCTCTTCATGGAGCGTGGGTTCCGTCGTATCTGGGCTCTGGGGTGGCACCGGCTTCGCAAGCAGGAGCAGCCTCCCGTCCCCAGAGCGGTTGCGGATCCGGGTGACGGAACAGTCACCCAAGCCGCCGAGGGACGGACTTCTGGTCACCGGCTGTAGATGTCGGAGGGATTGGCTCGGCGGGGATCGCCCTCCGAGGGCGGGAACCGCTCCCCGGGTCCGAGGGTTGAGCGGGCGTAGATCGCCCGAAAGCCTCTGCCCACCGCGACCAGCGCCTGGTAGTCTCCCGGCCAGGCGTAGTTGGCCCGGTCCAGGGTGTCGCTTCCCAATGGCGTCAAGGAGCTTCCCACCACTCGAAATCGGCGCAGATGCACAGTGACGGGTGCCAGCCCGGAATCGGTCCGGGCCATCAGTGCGCTCAGGAAGAGCACCCCGACCGTGCCGTCGGCCACCGCGACGGCCGGGAGCCACGCCGTCTCGGGGCCGTCGTCCGATACCGACACCGGCTCCGACCAGGTTCTGCCATCATGGGTCCAGACCAGGGAGACACCGAGTCGCCCCCGCGGGTCTTGCCGGGCATCGGCGTAGGCCAGGACGAGGGTGCCGGTGCGAGGATCGATCGCCGGGCGGATGATGTCATCAGCCAAGGGACGATCCTTCCCCTCGAGCGGCTCGAGCTGTGGTTGGGTTCCCGGAGTGTGGGGGGTCACGGTGACCTCGGGTCCCCACGTCTCCCCTCCATCCTCTGATCGCCGGACCCCGATGACTCGATCGGGGCGCTCGGCCCGGTAATAGGCCAGGTACAGCACGCCCCGCCGCGAATCGGCCGCGATCACCGGCGCGGACATCCGTCCGCGATTGACATTCGGGGTAATGGTTCGAATCGGCGCCCAGGTGACGCCACCGTCCTTGGAAACGGTATAGCCCACCGGTCCATATCGGGTGACCGAATCCACCCGTTCATAGCGGGTCGTCACCAGATGGACGGTGCCCGGACGTACCGGATCGGCGGTGATGGCGACATTGTCGTGCCAGACCAGCCCGCCGGAGCCACGTGCTGCCACCGTGGGTGCTCCCCAGGTCCGCCCTCCATCAGAGGATCCGGAAACCACGATGACGCTTTCCAGATCCGGCCCGCCGCCGGGGTTCGGCTGCCAGGCAATGCCGGCCACGTAGGCGCGTCCGTCCGGCGCGATGGTGACCCAGGGATCGCTGGCTCGCGCTGCCTGTTCGACCGGTCCGCCAGCACACCGGTTGACCGGCATGGCTCGGGGCGCGCTCCAGGTTGCCCCGCCGTCCTCGGAGACCGCGGACTGAATGACGGAGCGACCCCCACCGTTGGTCTGCCACGCCGCCAGGAGATGCCTCCCGTTGGAAGGATGGGCCACCGCAGACGGTTCGTTGTCCGCCCAGGCGGCGGGTTGTCCAGGTGATCCAGCCAAGCATCGCTCCACAGCAGAGTCCGCCCGGGTGTGGTCACTGATGAGCACCGGTGTCGCCGTCTGACTGGGCACTCCCAGAGCGCCCGTGACGGCGGCGGCCAGCGTGGCCAGGGGATACAGCTTCATGGCAACTCCTTCCGGAGACGGCGGGCCACGACAGCCAGCTCCTCCTCTTTGATGACATCAAGGCAGAACACCAGTCGGTTGCCGTCCCGGATGGACAGAATGGGTGGATCACCAGTTTCCAGCGCCGCGGCGACCCGCTGCGCCCATCGGGTTCCCTCGTGCTCCCGCTCCACGATCACTGCGTTCACCGGGGTCGGCACGATCCGGTCGTCCATGGTGTACCCGGCCGGATAGACCCTCGCCCCCTGGGCGTCAGCCAAGGCATCGCAGAACGACGCCGCCAGGCGCCCGTAACTGGCCCAGCGCGCGGCATGGTCCGTCGCTCTCCACTCTTCGAACGCGGCCACAACGCCTACGATCGTCTGGCGGTCCAGCTTGAACGGACGGCCGAAGGTACGGTACGGGCCGGATTCGTAGCCGGTGAAGTTGTTGGTGCCGACCGCTGTCACCATCTCCTCGGTCCCCACTATGAAGCCCCCCGCGTTTGGACCTCCGAAGTACTTCGCGCTGACGCAAACGAGATCGGCTCCAGTGGCGACGTAGCGGGGCAGTGCCTCGAGCGGCCAGCACATGTAGGCCGCGTCCACGAGCACCGGGATGCCGCAGCGCCGAGCCACCATCACCACCTGGTGCAGGGGGAGCGTCCCGTTCACACCCTCCAGATGGGCCGGTACGAAGACGGCCGCTGTGCGGGGCCCAATCGCGGCTTCGAGGGCAGCCTGGGTGACGTCAACGGGAGTGCCGGCGAGCACCAAGCGAGCACCGGTCATGCTGATCTGGCGATCGTACTTGTACCGATGGCCGGCCTGGAGCACGATTTCGTCGGGCAGTCCGGCCGTGTCCGGCAGCCGTTCGCCCGAGCGGCCATCGCCGCGGGTCATCGCGGCGCTCACCATCAGGGTGATCGAGGCGGCGGCACCTGCGGTGACCAACCCAGCCTCGGCCCCCAGGTGGCTGGCCAACACTCGCCCCGACGACTCGAGAAGATCGGTCATCCGGACGAAGTGGTGGTTCGACTCTGTCATTCGATCCCAGACCTGGGGCGAGAGCCTCGAGCCACCAAGGTCCGTGTAGATCCCGCAGGCATTGATGATCGGGTGGAAGCCGAACATCTCGAGGGAGGCCCCTACAGCTGCAGCCATCGGCCGACCTGTTGCTCCTGCGCTCGAGATGCGACGTAGTTGGCGACGGCAGCATCCAAGGCGCCAACGCCGGTCAGGTCAGCGACGGTAATCTCGTCGTCGGACCGCCTTCCTGGCTTTACGCCAGCGGTGATCTCCCCGAGCTCGGCATGCACCTGTGCGGCGGTCATGACACCGGCTTGCACGGCATGGTGGAGTTCACCCTGGGTCAGGCATTGGGTTAATCGGTCCACGACCACGGTGGCTCTCGCCAGCAACCGGGGGTCCAGCTCGTGTTTCGTCGGCGTGTCGCTGCCCACCGCCGTGATATGGGTGCCCGGGCGCACCCATTCAGAGCGCACGATCGGGATGGTCGACGGTGTGGCGGTGATCACAAGCTCAGAGCGGCTGACAAGAGCCTCCGGCGTGGCGGTGACCCGAACCGGGCGACCGTGCTTGTGGTACATGGCCTGGGCGTATTCCGCCGCGCGACCGGGATGCCGGCTCCAGACCAGAATCTCGGTCGGCTCCCTGACCTCCAGGAGAGCTTCCAGCTGATAGCGGGCCTGGCTGCCCGCGCCGATGATCCCCACCGTTCGGACCATCCGGGGTGCGAGCAGGTCCGCGGCAACCGCGCCGGCGGCGCCCGTTCGCAACTCGGTGAGGTAGCCATCATCCAGAATCATCATCACCAGATGGCCGGTGGAGGCCTCGAAGACCCAGACCGCGCCGGAGCCGACCGGCAAACCGCGCTCGGCGTTGGCATAGAACCCGGTGGCTACCTTGATCGAAAAGAACGGCGCCCCGTGCAGATAGGCCCCCTTGGCGTGGACCTCCCCCCGGTGTTCCCGGACGGTCATCGAGAGCACCTCCGGCAACTCGACCTCATTCCGCCCCAGGCGGGCGAAGGCGCGGCGGCATTCCTCCCGCGCGGCCGCCGGCCCGATGAGAGCACGCGTTTCGGGTTCGTTGAGGACCTGCACTGACGGACTCAGGCAGCCCCGCCAGCCGAAGGAGCCTGCTCCGAGTCCTGGTCTTCAATGGCCTGGATGAGCAGCCGCTCCGACTCGTCGAGGTGAAGGAGCACAGCCGATCGGGCGGCGGCGCGATTTCGGGTCTGCAGGGCACGGAGGATACTTCGGTGTTGGGTCTGGCTGCGACGAAACCCGGCCGCATCGGCTTTGGGCAATACGAAGTGCGCGAGCCGAAGGGCGAGCAGGAGTTCGTGCATCATGGCGTCGAAGCGAGGGCTCCCGATCAGCCCCACCAGACCGGCGTGGAGCGCAATATCCGCCAGGGATGCCTCCTGCCAGCGTCCTGACCGGACCGCGGTGTCGAACCTGGATGCGTGCTGCGCCAGTGCGGCCAGTGCTTCGGCGCTCGCCGTGGGGAGCGCTTTGAGCGCCTCCACTTCGAGCATGCGGCGGGCGCGGTAGATGTCCGCGACATCGACCGGGGTGAAGGCCCGGACCGAGACGCCGCGATAGGGGGCATGCTCGACGAGCCCCTCCCGGCCGAGGATCCGGAAGGCCTCCCGAACCGTGTTCCGGGACACCCCGAACTCCGCCGCCACTTCCACCTCAATGAGCTGGGCGCTGGGGGCGATGGCGCGGGTCAGAATGGCCTGGGTGAGCAACGCCGCGACCCGTTCCGGGGTGGTCGTCCGGGTCAGGAGGCCGAGGCGGGGGAGGGATCGCGTTGCCATGGATTGTTCAACAATGTGACAATGTGCTCTCGGGACCCTCCTGTCAAGCCGGCCCATCCCGGGTGGGGCGAAGCGTAGTCGATGCGGGGTGAATGAGTTGGTCGAAACTGCCAGCGTCGATGCCCCGTACGGAGCGGCCAGTCCGTCAACGAGGCCCGACGATGCTTTTCTTGTTCCCGAACCAGAACGGCCTGCCAGCCCACCAGGAGACCCGATGATTCGAATTCTTCCGGGTGCGTTGGTGGCTGCGTCTCTGGTTCCGCCGGGTCCGCCGATGGGGCTGGCAGCATCTCCGCCCAGGACGGTGATTGACGCCGCCCTGCCGTGGGAGGGCATCTCCGCGGGGAGCGACCTCAGAAATAACCTTCGGGTACCGGCTGAACGGCTGCCCAGTGGCTGCCGTCTGGCTCCGTTCGGTGAGGGATGGCGATCGCCCTTCCTTCCGCTCACCAGCAACCCCGGACTGATCACCGACCCGGCGGCTTTGGATTTCATGGGGGCCTTCCTAACTCCGGTGGCTCGAGCCCGGGAGATCGAGATTGGGTATGCCGGGATCTATCAGCAGGGGGATCGAGGCAGCGAGACGGGGGTGTACGCCGTGCGCCTGAAGCCCGGAATCAACGAACAACTTCGGAAAGGCCCGCCCGGCCGCGGCCCTGGGCCGCCGGTTCTGGTCAAAGGCCGCGTGGCAATCATCGTGTGGACGGACGCCCAGACCACCGAATGCCGCGACGCCATCTACGACTACCTTGCGTCCAGGTCGTTCTGAAAGGAGAGACCACAATGTCGCATCGGATACCCTTCCTGGGGTTGCTGCTCGGCCTGGTCACCAGCGCAGGGCAGGCGCAGGTGGTGTTCACGCCCATTCGCTACGAACTGGCTCTCGAGGTGGACTATGAGGCCCAGCAGCTTCGGGGAACCGCTCGTATCATGTTGGAAAACCCGTCATCAGAGCCGGTGAGGCAAGTCTCGCTGTTGCTCTACCGCCTCCTCAGCGTCGGTGCGGTGCGCAACGAACGGGGCGGGGACCTCCCGTTCACTCAGACCGTCGTGGCCTTCGAGGATTTCGGGCAACTCCAGATCAATCAGATTCTCGTCACTCTGCCGGCGCCGCTTCCCCCCGGTCAGCGCACCGTGCTCGGCATCGACTACGCGGGCTACCTGCTTGGGTACGCCGAGACGGGGATGGCCTATGTCAAGGATCACATCGATCCCGACTTCACCATCCTCCGGGACGATGCGTTCGCGTTTCCATTGCCCGGCATCCCCTCGGTGGCGGCGCGTCGACGGGCCCCGGAGCCGGCGTACAGCTACTCCGCCAGCATCACCGTACCGAAGGGGCTCACGGTGGTGAATGGCGGGCGCCTCGAGGGGATCGACACGGCAGGGAACTCGGTGACCTTCCGGTATTCCAACCAGCGACCTGCCTGGCGGATGGACTTCGCCATCGGCAAGTACGGTCAACTCTCGGCCGGGGCGCTCCGGGTCTTCCACCTCCCGGGCGACGAGGCCGGCGGCGCCGGGGTCGCGAAGGTCGGCCAGGAGGCGATCGAACTGTTCACGGCCTGGTTCGGCCCTCCCATCAGCTCCACCGCACTGACGTTCATCGAGATTCCGGATGGGTGGGGGTCGCAGGCCGATGGGCCGACCGTGATCCAGACCGCTGCGGCGTTCCACGATCCGGCCCGGTATCGCGAGGTCTATCACGAAATCAGCCATCTCTGGAATGTGTCCTCGACCGATCGCCCGTCCCCACGCTGGGAGGAAGGATTGGCCTCCTTTCTCGAGGATCTGATGGCAGACACGATTTCTGGCCGGGCCACGGTGGACGATCGCGCCACGCGAGTGATGAAGTGGTTGCGGGACCAGCTGCCGGCCCACGCCAACTGGGAGAACACCCCCCTGGTCGACTATGGGCGTACCGGTCTGACGGACCTGTCCTATTCGGTCGGGGCGCTGTTCTTCGACCTTCTCTTCCGAATGACCGGACAGAACACCTTCAACCAGATCATCGGTAGCTACACCGCCCGCTTCGGCGCCAGCGGAGGAAACACCGAGGACTTCGTGCAGGTCATCAACCAATCCTCCACCAGAGATCTGTCGCTTCTGGTGAACGACTGGCTGTACACCACCGGATGGACCGCGCGGGTCCGGCAGTATCCGGATATTCAGGCGCTGGCCGCGTTCTATCGCGGAGGTCCGCCACGGTGATAGCCGAGCCGGCGGAGATCGGGTGCCCCCGGGCGCTGAGAGTGCTGTTCGCGGACCTGCGAGAGGCCCTGGTTCGACTCCGGCGCGCTCGATTGCTCTACGCCGCCGGGGCCACGATCGTCGCGGCGGCCAGTGGCGCCACCGTCATGGCGATGCTCACCGAGGCCCACCCCAACCCGGCGAGCGATGGCTGTGCCCGTCAAGCTACCACGGCCCCGACCTCCGAATCCCGATGCCGGAGCAGGATACCGCCCAGGACAATCATCCAGAGCGGAAGGAGATAGTTGTTGATGGCCGCGATGGGCGCCACTACCGCAGTGACATTCCGGAACATCCCGGTCCACCCCATGAGCCCTGTAAGCAGGCCACCGGCAGCCAGCCAGCGCGGGGTGGTGCGGGAACCCAGCAGCGCCCACGCGGACAGGACGAAATAGGCGTTGAAACTGAGTTCCCCGAGGAACTCTCCGAGGTAATTGCCCAGGTAGAGGTTGAGGCCATCGAAAACCGCCCCCAGCACTCGCTGTTGGCCGGGATCGGCTGCGACATATAGCTCAGCCAGGCGCCAGTGGATGCTCGGCCACCGCAAGAGCCCAAGCATCATGCTGATCGCGCTTACGAGGGCGCATTGCAGCGCCAACACCATGGCCCCCGGATGGGTGGTCCGGAAGGCGCAATAAGTACCGACCCCCGCCGGCAGCCAGATGAGAGGCAGAAACCCGTAGAGTGTCCACACCACCCGGCCGCCGGAACCGGTGGCGAGCAACGCCGGGAGCACCTCATTGGCCGGGCCGTCGAGAACGGCTGGATAGTCGAAGCTGGCCGCAAGCCAGGCAAAGATGGCCATGAAGGCGACGGCGCCGATGATCAGGGCGATGCCCCCAATGCGCACCATGGCTGTTGGTCTCATTGGGCAATCCACTTTGCTAGGTCCGTCGCAAGACCCAGATGGCGCAAAGGACGTCCGTACCGAGAATCTGTATCTCACGCTCCTGCCTCGCCACATATGCGTCAATCAACTGCTCGAAGGCGGGGTGGCGTGCTCTGACGAGACTCGCCCGCTGTCGGATCAAGTCGGTGTTCCTCTGGTTGACCGCCCGGGCCTGCTCCGTCGGGCAGATGACTTCCCGGGCCACCACGTCCCCACAGGCTGTCAATTGGCGAAGTGTCTCCGAGTGACCAGCATACCCTTCAGCCAACGGCAGATGCGCCACACCGTCCGCCAGGAAGCCATCCTCGATTACGATGTATCCGCCCGCGCGAACCAATCTCCGAAGCCCTGCAATGGTCTGCTCATAGTCCCCCAACACAGGCCCGACGCTCAGCAGGAGGGCTACATCGTACTGCGCTTCCTGCCCGAGCAGAGGCCGAATGTCTCTCTGCTCAAAGCGACATCTATGGGAGACGCCTCGCTCCGCCGCCAGCGCCCGCGCGGCCTGCAGAAACGGCTGGAAGGCGTCGATGCCCTCCACTCGGACACCCAGCCGCTCAGCAAGGGCCACGGCCACCGCGCCCTTCCCACAGGCCAGATCGAGAACGGTGGCATCCGACTCCACTCCAACTGACTCGAGAGCGGCAACAACCTGTTCGGCCGAGGGACCCAACTCCCACAGGTCGGTCAGGAGCTCTGGCAGGAGGGGCAGGAGCCGTACGTCGGCCTCCATCGCTTGCGCGACCGACTCGTCCAGGTTCAGGGTCATCGTGGCAACTCCATCAGGCCCGGCTCCATCCAACCCAATATGGACACGGGGTTCAAGGCCGTGTCGTCAGGCATATCCGAGTTCTGGCCCCAAGTGGATCGCACTCCGCACGAACGTCCCGGACCCGCGGGCCAAGGGTCGGTTCTGTTCATCGCTGAGCTCAGCCTCGGCGACATAGAGGTTGCGGGAACGGTGGACAAGACGCCCCACGGCCGTGATGGGGCCCTGAGTCACCGGGCGGAGCAGGACGACGTTGAAGGTAACGGTGAGCACAAAGACGTCGTGAACGACCGAGTTGGTCGCGAAGAAGGCGGCATCGTCCAGCGACTTGAAGTAGACGGAGCCGTGGAGCGCACCGGCCGCGTGAAAGAAGTCAGGGCGGACGGTCAGGGCGACCTCCGCTTTCGCCTCGGAGACGTGAAGCGTCGGTTGGTAGAACCGGTTGATCGGAGCGGAGTGGTACATCCGCTCGAGGCGACGGTAGTGCTCGGCAGCAGCTGGCATGGTGCCCGGCCTGGAGAAAAGGGGGATGTCACCTGTCGACGTGGCAGCAAGCCGGGGCGGACAAGCTCCGGATCATTGGGTGGCCGACCCGAGTTGCAACTGAAAATGGCCAATGAGAACTTCGCTGGTGGTCGAGTCTCCGCACCTGATATCGAGCATGTGGTACTCAGACTGGAATCGCTCAAGGAGCGAGTCGTACCAGAAACGTGGATTGGCTCTGCAGCGGAAACGCTGGCCTGGCGACGAATGAATCTAGGTTGCACCGATCCGTATCTCGTAGTGCTGAGACCGTGGGTCGAAGCGCGCCAACACGGCACGGGCTTTCGGGGGAACAACCGCCACCTCATAGTCCTCGCCAGCGAAAGCCGTTACCGCTGCCAGGGAGTCGAACTCCATGATCGTGACGAACTCGACCTCATTGGCGACCTGGCGGCGCAGAAGTTGAATACCGCGGAAGCCTTCAATGTTTCTGCCTCTGATGCCGGCAAATATCTCTTCACGAAGCAGCGACTCGTAGATGTCGGCATTGCTCAAGGTCGTCCATCCATGCCAGATACGCGAGATCATGTGATCACCCAGTGAGTTACCGCGTTGTCGGGATCCCGTGAATAGCGCATCGGTCGTGGGATCCCCTGGCTCAGGGCCAGTCGATGAGTTCGGCCGGTGGAGGGGTGAACGTCAGGGGCACCCCGGGATCGCTGGCCGGTGCGAGGAGTTCGTCGAGCAGTCGGCGCTGGACGGCGCCGCCCCAGGTCCAGCGACCGGACCCGTAGCGCGCCCCCGAGTACCACAGCCAGACCTCCTCCGACCCGGCTTCGTGGTAAAAGGTGCTGCGATAGACGATGTCCTGGAAGAGCGGGATGGCGCCTTTCGCGAGTACCGGGCGGCGGATCGGGGTCCAGGTCAGGCCATCGGGGCTGGTCGCGAGGAAGAGGGCCGGGGTGGTGCACCCGCCCGGTTGTTTCGCGTTGTACAGCGCCCAATACTCCAGGCGCTCCGGCATCCACTGGACATCGACGTGCCACGGGAACAGGCCGTCATGGGCGAGGGCGAGGGGCGTGGGCGGCCCCCATGAGCGGCCGTCCATCGACCGGCGGACCTCAAGCCCGGCGTCGTTCGCGGAGCATCCCGCACCGCGACCGTTGACGGACCACATCCACCAGTCCCCCGGCCCGCGATACACCACGCTCGGGGAAAGAAGCTCGTGGTTTGGCGCCGAGACGACCTCCTCCGGAGCACTCCAGACGAGCCCGTCCGTCGATGTCGTCAGGAAGATTCGATTGCGGTCGTCAGCCTGGCGGTAGTAGAGCCAGAGGTCACCCACCTCCGGTCGGTACACGATGTCGGGGTCGGAGAGGTGGCCGAGGAGCGGGGCGGGCACGATGGGGTTGGGGGCCCCGAGCTGCACCGACCAGCCGATCCCGCCGACGCTCCGGAAGACCGACGGCAGCTCCTTGAAGGCGTTCCCGTTCGGGTACGGGGTGATCGCGAGATGCCGCGGCGACGCCAGGCCCGGGGTGCGGGCGTAGTCGGGATGGACCACCTCTCCCGATCCGTCGAAGGTGGGGAAGCTGAGCTGGAGAATGGCGAGAAGCGGGGGAGGAAGGGGTTCGCCGTCCTCGAGTCGGACCTCCGCCTCGAACGCGATCGAATCGTCCAGCACGATCGCGAAGGCCTCGGCCCTGCCCGCCACGGCGCCGAGGACAAAGCGTGCCGTGGCTCGGCCGCCACCATCTGTCACCGCTCCAAGGGGTTCCACCTGACCCCGCCCGTCGCTGCCCCACCGGACGGACACGCCGGCCATCGGGCGGCCGCGGCCGTCCTCCACGGTGATCTCCAGCGGCAAGGGGAGCGGCCGGTTCACCAGGCCCACCTGCCGGTTGCCGGAGGAGAGGTAGGCGTGTGGCGTTGGGGGCAGGGGTTCGGTCTGCTCCCCGCAGCCGCCGAGCAGGCCGAGCAGGACCGCCAGTCCGACTGGGCGACTAGGGCGAGGCAAGACCAGCGCCTCGCACGTCGAGCACCGCCCGATATTCGGAGGCTCGAATCCCGCCTCCCGCCGTCGGCGCCGGCTCAAGCGACAGCAGGGTCACCCGGATGCCGATCGCTGTTCCCGATCTGGGATCGAGGTCGGTGTTGAGCCGGAGCTGATAGGTCGGGCCGTCCCCGGCCTGAGGCCCCACCGAGAGGCTCAGCTGCGCGTTGCCGGCCCAGACGCAGGTCACATCCACCGGGCAGCGGGAATCGGTGAGCACTTCGCTGAACCCAATCCTGATCCCTCCGAGCGACTGCTCTTGGCCGACGCGCAGGGTGACGGTCGTCGGCGGGAGCAGACGTACATCAATAGGGATCGACTGGGTCGGGGATCCGCACGCCGCCAACCCCAGGACCATCCATGCCATCACTCGCATCGTACACCTCCTCGGGACAGCCGGTTCCTTCCGATGTGCCATCCTACGGTGGCTCCGGCATCAGGCCATGGTAGTACGGGGTGAACCGCACAATGGCGGGGCGAGATCCGGGGGCTACCCATGCGGTCGATCCTATGGCTCAACGACGACGGTCAGCTGGAAACCGGTGCCGGTCCGTTCCAGCACCAGGGCCTTCTTTTCACCGAGGGCGATGTCGAAGGCGGCATGGGCAACCTCCGAGCCGCCGTCGCGAGGCAGGTAGCTGAAATCGAAATGGCCGGCGTCGAAATACATCAGCGACCAGTAGGCGCTGACGCTGGCGTCGAGGGCGAAGGTGAGGACCGAGTCGGGCGGAGTGCCCGGGACCCTGGCTCGAATGTCGAGCCAGGTGGGTGCGACGACCCCGGGGCCGGTGATGTTGACCAGGCGGAGGTTGGCCCGGTTGGGGGCGGGCTGCCCGGTGTCGGCTTGAATCACCGGTGCCAGCCGGGGTGTTCCTGCGGCTACCACGACGGTGTTGAGGTGGCCGCCGCTGAGCGACACCTCCAATTGACCCAGGAGCTGCGATCCGACCCGGACCAGGACGGGCAGCGAACCTGTGGGCACCGACAGGAGGGCGGAGCTGCGGCCGTAGGGAATACCCTGGGCCACGAGGACGCCCCCAACTTCCACGTCGATCGGGCCGAGCGAGGCCGTCGCGTGAAGGACCCGGAGTTGGGCCTTTGGTGCGGGGTCTTCCATCATGTTGTCGCCGGTACAGCCAGCCGACGTCGCAGCGGCGAGCAGGACGAGGACGAATACTGAGCCGAGTTTCACAGGTGCCTCCGCGGATGTGATGAAGCAGTTCCCGAACCGTGCGGTCGATCGATCCGTACGGACCTACACTCCTATGACGCCGCAACCCGCCGGTCCGTCACACCGGTTCCGCCATTGAACGGCCCTTGCGTCGTTCACCCCTGGTTTGCCGCGTTTCGCCCCTCCGTTGACGCCGGGACAACGCTGACGGCGTAGAGCGCCGGGGGAATTCAGAGCGTCGTTCCAACGCTGGAACAGGAGGAGGATGCGATGTCTCGCAGCCGGCTGGTCACGGGGGCCGTTCTCTGGGTAATGGTGGTGGGAGGCTGCGGGACCTCACCCGATCCAGCGCTCGATGAGCACAAGGCGATCGTGCTCCGGGTGTTCGACGAGGTGCTGAATCAGGGGCGGTATGAACTCTTCTCGGAGCGATACGACCCCACCTTCGTGAAACACGTGGACGGCGCCACGTTCAGCCTGAGCGAGGAGATGGCTCAGGCCAAGGGGACCCGTGCGCTGGCATCTGATCTGGTGGTGACCGTGGACCGGATTGCGGCCGAAGGGGATCTGGTGGCGGTGGCGTACACCGGCCGTGGCACCAACGATGGGGCCTATGGTGGAGTTCCCCCGACCGGGAAGGCCTTTGTTATGGCTGGAGCGACGGTCTACCGCTTCCAGGAAGGCCGGATCGTGGAGGAATGGACCTATTACAACGAGCTGGAACTGCTCAGGCAGCTCGGTCTCTCCACGCCCGGTCGCTGAGGTGACGATCCGAATGCCGAGTCAGTCAGTGACCCGGCCGCAGATGGCCCAATTACTTCTTGTGTGAACCAGGACTCCACGTCGGCTTCAACTTCTAGAGGTGAACAGATGAAGTCTCGCAAACATGAGGCAAGGGTCGCTGGCCTGCTGTATCTGGTGATGGGAGTCACCTCCGCCATTGAAATGGGCATCCCCTCGGTGTTCATCGTCCCAGGCGATGCCGCAGCCACGGCGGGCAAGATTGCGTCGTCTCAGCTGATGTACCGGCTTTATCTCGTCAGCGGTCTTGCCTCGCAGATCGTCTTTGTCTTTCTCGTGCTGGCGCTGTATCAATTGCTCAAGGGAGTGGGCAAGAGACAGGCTGCACTGATGGTGGCACTGGTGCTCGTTCAAGTGCCGATGGTGTTCGCCAATGCGCTCTGCGGGGCCGCTCCACTGGTACTGTTGAATGGGGCCGATTACTGGTCGGCATTCGACCAACCGCAGCTCGATGCCATGATCATGGGGTTTCTCCGCTTGAAGAGCTACGGAACAAGCGCGGTCACGGCCCTGTGGGGTCTCTGGCTCCTGCCGTTCGGGGTTCTGGTATGGCGATCCAGGTTCATTCCGCGCAGTCTCGGCGTCTTCCTGATCATCGGCTGTTGTGGGTGGCTGGCTATCAGCGTGACATCCCTGGTCTTCCCAGCCTATGCCCGCATCGCCAATCAGTTCACCATATTGGCTATTGGCGAGGTGTTGATCATTCTCTGGCTGGTGATCAAGGGCGCACGGTCAGTCCCCGGGGAAGGCCAACCTGCCGAGGTCGGTGACCTCGCCGCCAGGTAGACTCGCGGAAGGGCGGGTCTTACAGAGCGTGGGACCACCTCCCGTGCCCTCTTCCGAATTGTCGGGTCAGGAGCGATGTTGTCCTTGGATTGGTCTTCGGGGGGGGGCGGGGTCGGAATCGGCGGTGGGGCTCGACGTCTTTGGCGGCCTGGTACCGCCCGTCGCTCAGGGAGGCGGAGCATGTTCGGACTTCCTATGGAAATTGTCGGGCCAGTCATTGGATTCGGGGCGATCATTTTCTCCGTTGTAGCCGGAATAGTGACAGTCCGCCTTGCGACCTCGAAGATCAAGCAGCATGAGCTACGGTCCCGCGTGGTGGAGTCGACCGAGCGCGACCAGCTGCTGGAGGAGATTCAGGGCCGCCTGAATGAGTTCGAGCACCTGACGCAGCGGATGACCGAACTGGAAGAGCGCGTGGACTTTGCGGAACGCCTCTTGGCGCGACCGCGCGAGGACCAACGGTAGGCACCGGTTGCGACCGGTTGTGGCCCGATACGCTACCCCGGCTGGGCACTGCGGCAAGGACGGAACGGGTGATGAAGGGCACGAGGAAAACCGGGCACCCCGCGGAAGTACCCGGCCCCCTACCGCTCCTCCCTCACGCTGCCGACGAGACGGCGCCCTCGGCCCCGGACTCCCCAGCCTCGGGAGCCACCTGACCCCGGCGATGGGCCGGACCGAAGACATTCCGGGCACTGGTCCAGGCCGCCATCAGCTCGGTGTCCTCCCCGAACCGGTACGGTGCGGACGGCGAGGAATCTCGCCCGCTGCTGGTCTGCCAGGGCATCGCCCTTGGCGAGCAAACTCCTCCAGCCTGGCGAGCGCGATGCCCTCCTCCGAGGCCTCGGTGGGGCGGGCAAAGGGCCCGTTCTCGGCGGAGCCGGCGGCGGTGGAGGGCGATCAGGTACCACTGGTCGGGTGTCAGCCCGCGAGTACATACAGGTCCACGAACTTGCGGGGAGTCAGCACGGCAATGTCTCGCCATCCGGAAACGTCGAGAAAGTGTCGGTCTCCGGACACGATGACAGGCACGCCAGCGGCGACCGCAGCGGCCAGGAACGCATCATCAGCCGGATCCTCGCTCACCCGCTCCGTCCATCGTCGGGCGTCCACGAGCGTTGCGCTCATCGCGACCAAGGCCAGCACCGGAGCCAAGGCGTCGGCTCGCTCTGGATACCGAAGGGCCAGATGGCTGCCGACGGCGTGATACTCCTCGAGGATATCTGGCGAAAGCACGAGCTCAAACCGGCCGTCCACCCATGCCTGCAACACACGCCCCGGGGACTCCGCCGAAGAAGATCCCCGACATGAGCACGTTCGTGTCCACCACAACCCTCATCGGGACCGGCGGACCTTCTTCACCGAGGCGGCGATGTCGGCTTGGGTGAGCCCGGTCCTCTTTGCCACCTGCCGAGCCCGGCCGATCAGAGCGGTGAACTCCTTCAGCGAGGGTGGTTCGAGCAGCTTGAAGATGACCGCATCGCGGTCGGCAATCACCACGAACTGGGCGCCGGGCTCAAGGCCAAGCCGAGTACGGATCTCTTCCGGGATGACAACTTGCCCCTTGGATGACAGGGTCGTGGTGGCGGCGGTACTCATGGGACCTCCTGGAGTGTCTTACCAGTAAGATCACCGGTGGGAAGAGCCGCGTCAAGAGCGGGGCAGCGCTGGACGTCCCAAGGAGGCTCATTTTCGGGCTACCGTACGGTCGCCGGAAGACGCGATACGCGTCGTGGAGGCCGGAACCCCGGAGGCTCCGGGGCCTGGGTGATCAGGGAGAAGGTGAGGCTGACGGCGCGCTGGAACTCATCCCCCAAGCCCGGCCAGGCGTTCCTGGACCTGTTCCCAGGTCAGAGAAGGTTCGGGGGCTGTCCCATACTTCCTCAAGCAGACGGAGGCGTTCGGCGGCAGGCAGACGCAGGATCTCGTCGAGCAGGGCCTTTGGGGTCATATGGCCAATGTTGGACGGGGAGCTGGATTCGGCAAGACCGGATCCATGCAAGTCCAACCAGATGTGTTGCTGCTACGCATTTGCGGCACACGAGGAAGACCGGGCACCCCGCGGAAGTACCCGGCACCCTATCGTTGCCTCATCACGCCGCCGGCGAGACTGCGCCCTCGGGCCCCCGTCAAGAAACCACGATCCCAGCCCCTTCGCCTGGGCCTCATAGAATTGGGCGGCCTCGGTAAGCTCTTGATTGGCAAGGGGGTGAAACCCAACGATCATCCGGCTCGGCGTCGAGGCTTTTAAGGAGTACGCGGGACGATCATCAGCTTGAACCATTTCATGACGCCCATCCGGGAACCCGAGCGGGGCGGCACCGCATGCCCGGGCGAATGCGCTTGGTGAGGTGCATCGGGGCGAAACAAGAAGACCCCCGTGGTGTCTGGCAAAGTCGCTTGCTGGCAAGGACTGCCCCCACCGCGAGGAACACACCGGTGTATGCCAGCAATGGCTTTCCGGAGTTGAACCTCCTGACTCTCACCCGGTCGATGGCCGTCAAGGGAATTCGGCGCAGGCTGACACGGTTTCGCTCTTGACTCCTGCTTGACTCCGCGCAGTGATACTCCCACCCGAGAATCAGCACCAGTTGACAGGTGGTCGATGGTCGTTGACGTGGATGGGAACGGCAACGCTCAGGAGACCAGCAAACAGTGCGACGAGTGAGGTGGCGCATGAAATGGCTGGCACGCATAACATCCCGCTGGCGGCGGCCGATCGTGTGGCGGTCCGCAAGATCGGCGGCGCTTCCCGGAGCCGCTCGAGTGGACTCACGGGAAGCGCCAGCCCTGGACCCGGGCGGGCTCGTAGCGCTTCGTGATGCGTCAAGCCATACTTCGCGGTCCCGATTCAATATCGTATCGAGGCCGCCAGCGGGCGAAGCTTGCGATGGGCTCCAGTCTTCCTTCGACCCAAGAAAGGATGTCTGGATGCACCACGACACCCCACAGCGCCTCCAATTGCCGCCGGAACCCGGGCTCTCCACCCCGGAACCCGACGACCGGTTTCCCGGCGTTGCTGGCCCCTCCGCCACTGACCATCAGCCAGCCATGGGACGTTCTCCCGTGGTTGATTGTTTCCGGGCGGACGGGCCCGACCTGTTCCGCAAATGCGCGGCCTTCACCACGGCACTGCAAACAGTCGGATCGTCTGGTGGGGCGGCTCGCCTCTACCGAATCACCCTGACCAGTGGACTCGACCACCGGATCACGGCCCGCGACCCATTCGATGGCTCCGTCCGCGAGTACATCTGCTTCGACTCCAATAGCTACCTGGGACTTCACCGGGATCCGAGAGTTGTCGAGGCCGTGCACCAAGCGCTGGACGTCGTCGGAGCGGGGACGCCGAGCGCGCAGCTCCTCGGCGGCACGAATGTGTACCTGCGGGCCCTCGAAGAGGTGGTGTCCGACTTTCACGGGCGGGAAGACTGCATGGTCTTCCCGAGCGGGTATGCGGCATGCGCCGGGGCGCTCGTCGGGTTGCTTCGACGCCAGGATACCGTGTTCATCGACCAGTTCGCTCACGCTTCCCTGCATGACGGCGCAGCGGCCTGCACCGCCAAGCGGCGGGTCTGGGCTCACGGCGACATGGCGGCCCTGGCGGGCCGTCTCGAATCAGAGACCGGTTCACGCGGCGGGAAACTGATCGTCACCGACGGCATTTTCAGCATGCACGGAACGATGTCGCCGCTGCCGGAGCTTCGGCGCATCGCCACGGCATCCGGCGCTGCGCTCCTGATGGACGAGGCACATGCGACCGGCATCGTGGGACCTCGCGGCCGTGGCCTGGAGGATCACTTCGGCCTCCCAGGAGCGATTGACGTGCTGGTGGGCACCTTCAGCAAGGCCGCGGGCGGCGTCGGCGGATATGTCTGTGGGAGCAAGGAGCTGATCACCTATCTCCGCTTCTTCGCGCGGAGCGGGGTGTTCACCGCGGCGCTGCCGGCCGCCACCTGCGCCGGACTCACCATGGCGTTCCAGGTGATGCGCGATGATCCCGGTCCGCGCGAACAGCTCTGGGAGAACACCACGCGCCTGTCGAGCCTGCTTCGCGACATCGGCATCCCCGTTCCGTTCCCGCCGCAGAGCCCCATCCTCGCCATCCCCGTCGGCGAGACTGACGTGCTGGTCCGAGTGAGTGAGGAACTGCTGCGCGCGGGCATCAAGGTCGGCGGTGCCGACTACCCTGCCGTCCCGGCAGGGGAGGCAATTCTCCGCCTCGCAGTCAATGCGCGCCACACGGCGGAAGACTTGTCCCGCGTCACCGATGCATTGGCCGACGTCAGCCGTCGTTACGGCCTGCTGGATCAGTGCGCGTCCACTTCCCCTGGCGATCGCGATGCATTCTCCCACCGCTGAACCGCCTGCCTCCCCAGGATCGTTCGCGTTCTGGCGAGCATACCTGGTGACGTTCCGGCCGTATCTGAGCATGCTATCCGGCGCGTCCGGCTTGCTCGGGCTGGGGCTGGTCGGAAATCTCACGGTGTGGCAACTCATGGCAGGGACGATCGCTTTCCTCCCGGCGTACGGATTCGGACAGGCGCTCACCGATGTCTTTCAGACCGACACCGACGCCCTCTCCGCCCCATATCGGCCGCTGCCGCGAGGCGTCATCCGCCAGCGCGACGTCGCAATGGTCAGCCTCGCTGGCCTTGGCTGCAGCGTGCTCATCCTCACCCTCTTCAACCCCGAGGCCCTGCCGGTCGGTGCACTGATCGTGGCTGGCCTCGTCGGCTATTCCTGGTTCAAGCGCTGCTGGTGGGCCGGCCCGGTATGGAACGCGTGGATTGTGGCTCTGCTGCCATTGATGGGCGCGCTCTGCGGCGGAGGCAGCATCGCGGAGACGCTGGCGCGTCGCGGCGTGCGCGCCGCGATGGCGGCGGCGTTCCTCAGCTACGCCGTGTTCGTCCTGGTCGGGTATTTCAAGGACATCACCGCAGATCGTGCGACGGGGTATCGAACCCTGCCCGTCGTCTTCGGGTGGCGTCCGGCGACCATCGTCAGCATGGGACTGGCCGCCGGAGCAGTCACCGCGTGGGTCTGGGCATGGACCGAACTGGGTGCCGCAGCGAACTTCGCGGTGACCCTCCTGGCTGGTTCCGGAATACTCGGGCTCCTCCTCGCCCATGGCAAACTCCTGCGTCAGCATGATGAACGCCTGGCCTACCGGGCTGTCGCGTGGAGCGCCCGAGCCCACGTTCACCTCCAACTCGCGCTCGCGGCAGCTGCCGATGTCCGCCTGTCCGTCGCGGCACTTCTGGGCGCCGCCGTCTTCGAGTTGATGCTGCCGCTCCGCCCGGATCGGAGCCAAATCTGATGCCTCCGGCACCTGCCTTCATCCTTCTCAATCCGCAAGCCGGGGGCGGCAGCGCCGCGCGGCGTTGGCCCGCTGTGGCGCGTGCACTTCCCCCCCAATTCAACGGTCCCGTCGTGGAGCTCGACCGGGAAGGCCGTTGGAGGGAGGCGGTCCACGAAGCGTGCGCAGCATCGGTACGCACCTTCGTCGCCGCCGGTGGCGATGGCACGGTTGGCAGTCTGGTTGATGCCTTGCTCAGCGAGCGCGGCGCGACGAGCGGCGGGCGACCGACCGTCGCCGCGATCGGTCTCGGATCGAGCAACGACTACCATAAGCCAGTTCAGGCCCGCGAATCCGGTGTGCCGGTTCGGGTCGGGCCAGCCACCATCCCAACTGACGTGGGGCTCGCGTGCTGGACCGATCCGACGGGGCGTCGGCATCAGCGGCACTTCGCGGTCAGCGCGAGCCTCGGGCTGTGTGCCGAGGGGAATCGGCTCTTCAATACTGCCGCAGGCGCCGGCGCGATCGTCCGGCGGCTCGCCCCCACCGTCGCAATCACCCGAGCAGCGTTCTCGGCCATTGCACGACATCGAAACATCGACGCCACACTCCGGGTCGATGATGAGACGCTGTTCGTCGCTGCGTCAAATCTCAGCGTCGGGAAGACTCCGTGGGTGTCCGGTGGTCTTCGCTACGATGGGGCGACGGTACTGCCGTCGGACGGACTGCTGTCCGTGCATCTCTGTCATGACATGAATCGTCTGGGTTTGCTGCGCGTTCTGCTGGACCTTTCGCGCGGACACTTCGGCAGCAGCGCCCGGCCGCCGCTCCTGGCGCGCAGCTGGCTGCGACGTGCGGCCGAACCGGCCAGTCACCCTCGAACTCGACGGCGAAACGACCCTCGCGGCCGAGATTTCCATGCGCGTCATTCCGCGGAGCATTGACGCATGCCGCTGACCGACCTCATGGCGATCGAGGAGTGCCGCCTCGTCACCCGCTGGTACGATGTGCTGCCTCGGCACCCCGACCAGCTCACCGAGCTGCACGAAGGCGACGCAGAACTGGTGCGACTGCCCGACGGTTCCATCCTGGCGCTGACGACCGACTCCATCGCCGAGGAACTTGCCCTCGGCCTGTACGATGATCCCGAGACGGCAGGTTGGGTCGCCGCGGTGGCCAGCCTCTCGGATCTTGCCGCCGTTGGGGCGATGCCAATCGGACTGCTTGCAGCGGTAACCCTGCCGCACCAGACAACCGGGATGTGGCAGGATGGCATCGGGAGAGGACTGGCGGAGGCCTGTGCTGACGTAGGGACCTGGGTGCTCGGTGGCGACACCAGCCTGGGAGATGCCATCGCGTTGACCACCACCGCCGCGGGGATCATCGCTCCGGGACGCTACCTGACGCGCCGCGGTGCCGCCCTGGGAGACGTGGTCTGTTGCACCGGTCCACTCGGCGCCGGCGTTGGACCGGTTGCACGGTGCATTCCCGGGCTGCCCGCCTTGCCGTCACATCGATTCCGTCCGCGGGCGCGAGTGGCAGCCGGCCAGGCCATGGCCGCCATCGCCAGCTGCGGCATCGACACCAGCGACGGCCTCATCGCCGCCCTCGATCAGCTCGCCCGCCTGAACAGCGTCGGCATCGAAATCACTTCCACTCCCGACGCGTTGCTGATTCCCTCGGCCCTGGCCTTCTGTCGGACTGCGGGGCTCGACCCACTCGTCCCGCTCGCCCAGCCGCACGGCGAGTTCGAGCTCGTCTACACCGTGCCCGCGCATCGGTACGCCGAGGCGGCCGAGGCGATGCGGGCCGCAGGATGCGAGCCGGTGGAGCTCGGGCGTGTGGCGGCGACTCCCGGGCTCCGGTTTACCGCCGGCCGGTATCGCGACGTGGACGGAGCCGCCGTGCGGAACCTGGCGGCGCATGCAGCAGCGGATCCCGCGGCGTTCCTCGTGGCGCTTTCTGCCCTGGTGGCGGGGCAGTAGTGCCGCGGATCGGTGCGACGATCATGCTGTGGCGCTCGCTTCGGGGCCGCCCCCTGCGCGTTGCCATCACTGGGGCGGGCATCACCCTCACTTCGCTGTTGGTGCTCGTGCTGACCGCCGCGCATCGCAGCCTGGTGGAGAGCGTTCGGGACTATGCCGGGCAACCAACCATTGATCTGTGGGTGGCGCCCGAGGGGACGGACAACCTGATCCGCTCGTCCGGGCTGCTGCCCTCGTGGACCGACGATTCCATCCGGGCGACACCCGGCGTGGCGGCAGTCGGCCCACTGGTGCGTGGATTTCTCACGGTGTCGTCCGCCGCAAACCCGGGACGCTCGCTCACCCTGATGGGAATCGGCACCAGGCCCAATGCCCTGGGCGGCCCGCCGATGCTCCGGGCGGGCCGGAACCCCGCCGGTTCCGAGGAGACCGCCCTTGATCGCGCCGCCGCGTACCGACTCAACGTTGGACTCGGCGACACCGTGCTCGTCAACGGCACGCCCAAGCTCGTGGTCGGCTTGACCAGCGGCACCAATCTCTTGGCGACCCAGTTCGCCTTCTTCGATCTTGATGCGGTGCGCCGTTCGCTCGGGATGCCGGAGCGATATTCGTTCGTCGCCGTCCAACTCGAACCCGGGGCGGATCGAACCATGGTGGCTCAAGGTATCGCGAGCCGGCTCCAACATGTGGAGATCATGTCCCGCGACAGTTTCGTCGCCAACAACGTCCGCGAGGTGGCGGCCGGCATCCTCCCGGTGATGCGTCTGGTGGGCCTCCTGGGCATCACGGTGGCCGCAGTGCTTGTCATCCTCCTCATCCAGGGGATGGTGGAGGAACTGCGCGGGGAAATCGCGGTTCTCCTGGCCGTGGGCGCCTCGGCGGGATCCCTCGGGATCCTGCTGCCGCTCCGAGCCGGAGTGCTCGCTGTCGCCGGTGTGGTGGCGGGCAGCGCAGCGGCCAGACTGCTGGCGCTGATCCTCGATCGCGTCGCCCCGACCGTGGCCCTCGCCTTCGCCTGGGACGACGACCTCCGGATCCTCGGCATCTTCGTCGCCGCCGCCGTTCTCGCCGCAGCGATTCCGGTGGCACGGCTGCGCCGGCTCGACCCGCTCGAGGCCTTCCGACCGTGAACGTCCTCTGCCTTGAAGGGGTGAGCCGCCGGCGTGGGCTCGGTGCGCGCGCTGTCATCGCAGTCAGCGACGTATCTCTGGCGCTCGCGCCGGGCGAAGTCGTCCTCCTTCAAGGGCCAAGTGGTTCCGGGAAGACGACACTGCTTGCCCTGTCGGCCGGGCTCCTCACCCCGGAGACTGGACGGGTGACCCTGGCCGGCAGGGCACTCGATACCCTGACGCCCTCGGCGAGGCGGGCCCTGCGCGCCATCTCCGTCGGGTTCGTCTTTCAACGGTCCGCCCTGTTGTCCCGGTTGACCGCCAGGGACAACATCAGGATGATGGCAGCTCTCGGCGGACTGCCCACCCACGAAGGCCTCCTCGAAACCGACCGTCTGATTGAGGAACTGGGTCTCGAAAAACGAGCCGATCACCTGCCGACCGAACTGTCCGGAGGTGAGGAGATGCGCGTGTCCATTGCCCGTGCGCTTGTCCACCGTCCCGCACTGGTGCTGGCTGACGAGCCGACGGCCAGTCTGGATGGGGCGCTTGGTCGGCAGGTGGCCGACCTGCTGGTCCGAACCGCGCGCACCCGCGGGGCTGCGATCCTGATTGCCACTCACGATCAACGCCTGGAGTCCGCCGCGGACCGACTGCTGCGAATTGTGGATGGGCGACTAACCTCAGGGATTGAATGAAAGTCGCCGACGCTGCGACCGGATTCTGGAACGGCCTCAACTACACCGCCGTTAACGAGGATTGGCGGCCCGAGGCATCCTGGCTCCGAACGGGAGTTGGCGAACGTATCCTCTGCATCACCGGTGGCGGCGACCGCCCTTTGAACCTGCTCGCCGCCGGACTCGCGCAGGTTCACGCGATCGACTGCAATCCCGCGCAGGATCACCTCCTTGCGCTCAAGGTCGCCGCCCTGCAGCATCTTGAGCACAGCGAATACGCCACCTTTCTCGGCCTGCACACAGGGACGCCTCGCGAACGCCACTCGACGCTGCATGGCCTGCTGGGGGCTCTCGAACCGGCGACCCAGGAGTTTTGGACGGCGCGGCCCAATGATGTCGCGAGCGGGATCTTGTACCGAGGGCGATGGGAACGGTATTTCGGCCGAGCCGCCCTGCTCGGGACGCTCGCCGCTCCCGGCATGGTGCGGGAGCTCTTTCGATTCACGGACCTCGACGCCCAGCGGGCATTCGTTGCGCATCACTGGCAACGACCAGCGTGGCGAGCGGCGTTCAGTCTCGCGCTGAGCCGCCCTGCGGTGCGCTGGTTGCTGGGAGATCCCGCCTTCGAGTCCAAGCACCGGGTTTCGCCCGGCAAGATGATTCATGACAGGATCGAGGCCCTGCTGCAGCGGTGCCTCGCCCGGGAGAGCGCCGTCCTGGCCCTCGTTCTCACGGGGCGTCTCACGACCGATGACCTGCCGCCGTATCTCGACGAACGCGTGTGCACGGTCATCCGAGCTCGGACCGGGCTCCTGACCCACGAGGTGGCAAGTCTGCTGGAGCACCTCGAGAGCTGTCCGCCAGGGCGATACACCGGGTTCTCCCTGTCCGACGTCCCCTCGTTTCTCGACGAGCACGAGATGGCTCGCCTCCTCGGCGGCGTTGCGCGCGCAGCCGCCCCCGGGGCGCGGATCCTGATGCGGCAGTTCCTCACCCGGTACGACCCGGACGACGCGATGGCGCCGGATCTCAGGCGGGATCGCGTGATAGAGCGCCAACTGGCAACGGTCGATCGGTCGTTTGCATACGACTTTCTGGCGTGGGAGGCGGTGGCCCGTGCCCAGTGAATTCCTCCTCGGCACCTACACACCCGAGGACAGCGGCGAGGCATTGGAACTCGAGCGACGCTGCGTGCAGGGCACCGGCCTCCAGCTCTCCTTCCGGCGCCCCACCTTCCATTCGAGGATCGAGGGGTTCAGCGAATGGACAATCTTCACGGCGCGGGAGCAGGGTCGACTGGCCGGAGTGGCGGGGGCGGCCATCAAGCCAGTCGTCTTTCGCGGTGAGCCGTGTCGCGCGGCACTCTATCTCGACCTCCGGGTTGACCCTGCGGCACGAGGCCGGGGCGTGGCCCAGATGCTTTGCGAAGCCACTCGAGTCTGGGCTCGAGAGCGTTCCACCATGGCGTATACATATGTCATGGCGGCAAACAAGCCCGCGCACCGACTCCTGACGGCGCTTGGGGGGACCGACGTCGGTGGTTACCGATACCTCGTCCTTCCGGTCCGTCCTCCCACGGAGGCGCGGCGCGCAGCGGTGCTCACCTCGCCAGAGGAGGTCCATCGCCAGTTGCTCGCCACCGCGGGGCCGTTCGATTTCTGCCCCACACCCGAACGTCACCTCAGCACCCGAGGGCACCGGGGTTCGTGGATCGCGACAAACGGCAGCCAATCAGCCGGGTGCTCCGCCTGGAGCAATGAGGGGATCTTCGCTGAGGTCGTCGAATCCCTGCCTTGGCCGCTTCGACTCCTCCGTGCGGCGAGAAGCACCGTACCCGGGTTAGACCGCTGGTGCCCTCCGATTCCCGGACCCGCCGAAGAGCTCCGCTCATGGTACCTCTATGACTGGTTCGGCACTGGGTCACGGCTTGCACCCCAGCTCCTTGCCGCCGTCATGGCCGCAGCGCATGATCTGGGGATCGCCTACTGCTACCTGATCCACCGGGAAGATGAAGCAGGGGTAACGGCCCTTCGGAACGGGACGCCGAGTCTCCTGTCGCCAATCATTCCCTACCGACTGATCCTGGAGCCTGCCGCAACACTTCATCGCATTCACGTCGACGTCCGTGATGTGTGATGTTTACCAGCGCGTGCCAGCGCCCGCGAGCGGGCGGGCTCGCCTTCGACGCGCATCTCGCTGGGCCCAGAAGATCTTGTCCCGTTGCCTCGGTGTCAGAAACTCTGCCCGTTCTATGTACTCGATCGATCGAGCCTCGCGATCGGTGGTCTCCTCAGTGCCGGAATAGGGTGTAGAGCCGCACATGCTCGACGTCGTCAGTATCTCGGTAGATACCCAGCACGTAGTCACGACCCGCCTCATGGATCCGGAAGCCAGGTGGCCCCTCAAGGTGCCCCCTGATCGCCCCATTCTGGCCAAGGATCCAGTACCGCACAGGTTCCTGAGATGTTGTCGACCAGGTCTCAACCCAAAGTTCCGATTCAGGCGCAGCAATGAGCCGCCCGAAGGTGGGCAGGTACTCCGGGAGTTGAGGTGGTGAAAACCTTGCCCGGGTCGTGGCGGCCGCCCGATCCGTCCGCGCCGTCGCCAATTCCGCTTCGAGGGCCTTCTGAACCAAGCTCGCCGTCAGGCGAGTCCGTCTGGTAGAAAGGTGGACGGACCTCGAGGCGAGGTACGGGGGCGAGAGCATGATGAGGGTATCGGAGCTGGATTCCCCCAGCCAGACTACCCCGCCCGCCGCCTGCCCGGCCGCCCAGGGACCAAACCCCACGAAGACGACTGATGCCTCCTCAATCTTCCCGTTCGGGTTGTAGACAAACACGGCGGCGCTTGGCAGCTCCCGCACCCAACGTACCGAATCATCAGCCGCTCTCGGCAATATCCCGAACGATTGTGAAAGGCGATGGACCCCGGGGGGCCCGCTGAATGAGGGGGAGACACCCGTTGTGACCAGCCACTCCCCGGTCGACAAATGTCCCACCACCGAATACCGCCCTCTGGTACTCACTGCGGTTACCCTGGTGATGTCGACCAGGTGGGCCTTTGGGGTGAACGCAACGCGGGTGATCCGGCGGAGGCCGTCATCGTAGATCAACAGCGTGTCACCGACCCGGCCAACCCATCCGAGTCGGCGGAACTCTCCCGGGCCCGCTCCATCACGCCCAAACGTCTCACTGTGGCGCCCCCGTGGGTCGAAGATCCTGAGCTCACTGGTGGCGCCATCGGCAACCACTATGCGTCCGTCGTGGAGTCGTATCACCCCGGAAACGTGAAGGAACAGGGACGGCCCTGAGCCTGAAGCCTCAAGGTGAAGGGTCGGTTCATCAGAGAGCGACCACGCCTTGCCGGTGGCACCCTGGGCTTGGACGAACCCCGGCGCGAGGAACGGGGAGATGAAGAGGACGAGGCACAGACCGCGGTAAGGCCAGTCGCACGGTCTTCTCCCAAATCCGTGGCTCATTCGCGGCGATCGCGGTTGCTGACCTTGCTCGGAACCTTTGCCATGACTCCGCGTCCCTCACTCATTGAGTTGAGAATTATCCTGGCCAGGCTCGTGGGATGGATCATCACCAAAGGGAGAGAATGGGCCCGGAATCGGGTTCAGGCAATCCCCAATTAGTCGAGCCCGGTCAGCTCCCCGATCTCCGCCACCGTGCTCTCCACCACCCCCTTGGTCGGGGTGAACGCCAGCTCCAGCGGCCCCGCCACCCCCAGCTCGTCCCGCTGATCCAGCAGGAAGGCCTTGTGCCGGAGCCCCCGCTCCAGCCAGCAGACGATCTTCCAGAACCGGAGCGGGATCCGGATCCGGGTGCCCATCACCGCCGACGATCCAGACCCCCGGAGGTCGTCATATGACGGATCGGTGGACCGGAGGATCGGGCCCAGGAAGAGGGTCACCCGCCTGTCCTCCTCCTCCGCCCCCTCGATGATCTGCCGCTCCAGTTCATACCACTCCTTGCTGGCATTGAAGGCCCGGATCCTGGGGGCAGACGTTGGTCAGCGTGAAGCTGTGGAGGTCGGCCTGGGCCACCTCGGCCGGGGTCTTCCCCCAGTAGACGTGGTCCCGCGCGGCCATGTGCCCCCGCTGGAGCATCGAGCTGAAGATGGAGTCGTCGGGCTGATGGGCCTCGTCGATCCGGGGGTCGAGCGACCAGCCGGGCCGCTTCGGCATCGCCCCCTCGGGCTTGTGGCGGCCGTCGATGTTGATGGCCGCAAAGACCGGGAGCCGCCGGCGGGCGTGCATGGCGGTGGTGAAGTGCCGGAACGGGAGGAGGTGCCCCCCGGGCCGGTCGAGCCGGGGCGCCAGCTCGGGGCGGAGCTCGGTGGATGGGGTCGGGAGGGGGATCGGGTGGCCCCGGAGGAACCTGGGGTTGTAGCCCGTGTTCTCGGGGAACTCCTCGGCCTTCCGGTGGACGATCTCGAAGCTCTCAACCACCGGCTGGCCCCCGGGCTGGTCGGGTGCGCCGAGCAGGGCGATCCGGGCCGTGGGGCGGGCAAAGGGCCCGTTCTCGGGGGAGCCGGCGGCGGTGGTGACCGCCTCCAGGGCCCGGCTGGCGTGGGACCGCTGGTCGGGGTCGCCGGACTCTGACAGGACCTTGAGCCGAGCCAGGATCCGGCTCACCCGGACCCCCTCGTTGGAGACGAACTGGACCTCCTTGGTGGGGTTGCCGGGCGGTTCTGCTTGCGGACCAGGGTCGTCTTGCCGCCGCGGGTCCGGGTCTCGGGGACACCGGCGCGGTGGAGGGCGATCACGTACCACTGGTCGGAGAAGACCGGGGCGCCGGAGGAGCCGGGGAGGGTATCGGTCGAGTAGTAGAGGAAGTTGTTGGCGGCCCGGTCGGCGTCGGAGAGGTCGCCGTCCTGGGCGTAGACGGTGATCTGGTTGTTCCGGATGGCGAGGTGTTTCTGGCGGCCGTCGGGGTGCTGGATGATGGTGGCGTATTCGCCGGCGGCCACCTTGCCGGTGCGGCCGAAGAGCTTGAGGTAGCCGTAGCCGCCGAGCGGGGTGCCGTCCACCGCGCGGGGGGCGACGGCGGCGAAGGCGAAGTCGAGTTCCCGGTCGGCCAGGAAGAGCTGGTCGGGGGTGAACTTGAAGACTCGTGGGGGCCGGGGGAGGCCATCGAGGTCGTCCTCCGCGTCCATGGTGAGGGTGGCGCTCCGGGCCCAGACGGGGGACTGGAGGACGTGCCGTTGGTGATGAGGACGCCGGGGGCGACCAGGAAGCCGGTGGCGAACCCGGTGCCGGAGCCGTCGGGGGCGGCGAGGAAGATCCGGCCCACGGTGGCGGCGGCGAGCTGGCCGATGGCGAAGTGCCGGATCGGGAGGAGGTCGCTGTCGGCGATGATGGATTCGAGGAAGGTGCTCCCGGTGTCCTGGACGAAGTCCCGGCGCCGGGCCTCGGCGTAGGCCTTGGCTTCGTCGGAGGTGGCCTTCTGCTGGGCCAGGGCCCGGGCGAACCGGGCGGCGGTGTCGAGATCGGCCTGGGGGTTGATGACGGCCATGGGTGCCTCCCCCGCGAAGGTACGGGAGGATGGGGGAGGGGGGAAGGGCGGCGGGGCAGGAGCCAGGAAGAGTCCGGCTCCTGCCCCGCCGCTTCCCTGGTTACTGACAGCTAATCGTCAGGTTGTCACCCCATGTAATGGAGCCCGTGGTTGTGTAGACGTCCCAGTACACCCGGTGCACATCAGTAAGCAACAACGTGGCTGGAATCGTCTGTGATACGCTTACCACTTGAGCCGTGGTCAGGTTTGTGACAGTCCATTGCACGAGCCCGTTAGTGATCTCGATCCGGTAGTGCTGGTCGCCGTAGGTGTACGGCCGCACTGTCAACGCATGTTCGGTCACCGTGGTTGCGGCGCCAGTCGGAGCGTCCATCTGATCAATTCGGAACGCTAGGTTGTTGGGTCCGTAGCTGGCGTTGGCAGTCTGTTCCAGGAACCACCACACGCCCTGATCGGTCTCGAGCGTGAAACCGTGATTCATGCCCCAGAAGGACGACACACTGCTCGCATCATACTCCACGATGACTCTCGACAATGGGCCTGCAGGCTCGGTCGGCGAATCCAATCGCATCCCGCTGTCGGTCGGATGGCCCTCAACCCTGCCATTGATCAATCCGGGTCCGCCCCTAACCACTAGCGTGCCCCAACCCACTGGTACCGTGCCATCATCGAAATTGATGTTGGTATCGCACCAGGAGGGGAGAGGCGAGATCCCAGCCGCTGAGAAAGTGACCGGCCCGGTGGTGTTCGCTGCACTGGCCTCTACGGTTTGTAGTCCAACCATGCTTCCCAGCGTCCAGGTCGCAGTGGCCACGCCGTCCGCACCTGTCGTCCCAGTGACCGGGATTACCTCACCAGACCCGCTCGCCGCCGCGAAGCTCACCTGATACCCTCCCACCGGGTAGCCACCAGCATCCGTCAGCCTGGCTACGATGGGTGCTGGAAGGACACTGCCAAGGAGTGCCGACTGTCCATCACCAGATACTGCCGAAAGCACCAGCGGAAAAATGCCTTGGTCAATCCTGAACTTGATTGGCAGGGTGCGGCCATCTTTGAGGGGGACAAACTCTCCGGTGTTGATGTTCTTCAACTCCTTCCCGGTCGCCACCACGGCCACGTCAGCGTGCCCCAAGCTTAGGCCGCTGACTGAGATGGTGATGCGGTACGTCTTCTGGAGGTCAAGACTGAACTGATCGGTATGCCAATTGACGGCGTAGTGCTCGTTGAAAGGATCAACTCGGACCAACTCGGAGCCTGACCCGCTGGTCATGGTATACGAGGCCACCGTGACCCCACACGCGGCTTGAGCCATTTCGCAAATGGCTACTGTTGGTGACAGGCTGGAATCGAACATTCCTGTGGTGGCTGGCGACGGCACCATAGGTGGCAGCAGGAAAAAGCGCGGGTTCCCCTGGTTGTGGAGGGCATCAAGGATCTCGAATGAGGGAGGGCGCGGTTCGGTCGGGGTATTGCCCTCCGTCCCGCAAGCTGCTACAACAATACTCGCTACAACGATCCCGATTGCTTGGCGCATGGCTTCACCTCAAGAAAGGGTCTGGAAGGTTGCTGCCCCCGGTCTCGTCGTGTGGCTGACCAAGGGGTAGCAGATCCTAGGGACCCCCTGTCAGGATTCAGTCAAATGACCCCCCAGCAACTGGTAACGCCATCTTCTGACGCTCGTTTGACGCTGCTCGCGTTCGGGGAACCGAGGCTTGTCGCCGGAGACGGGACACTTCTCCTCACGGTCGGGAAGCCCTTGGCGCTGGTGACCTACCTGGCGCTCACCCCCGGCCGTTCAGCGTCGCGAGCCTTCCTGACCGACCTGCTGTGGCGGGACTTCGGTCAGGAGCGGGGCCGTCACGCCTTGCGCCAGACGGTCTGGCAGCTCAGGCAGACCCTTGGAGGAAACAGCATCACCGGCGGTGAGGACGTATCCCTCTCCCTGGTTCTGGATGGGGATGTCAACAAGTTTTCCCACGCCATCAATCGTGAGGACCTTGAGTCAGCAATTTCCGCCTATTCCGCATCGTTCTTCCTTCACCGCCCGATGACCGGGGCCAGGGGGTTTGAGTTCTGGGTTGACGTCAAGCGCCAGGGTTTCCGGTCTCAGTTCTCTGCGGCGTCTCGGTCGCTGGCTCGCCGTCGGCTCCAACAGGGTAAGGCTCGAGAAGCGCACGCACTGGCAAGACGACTCCGGGAGGCCGACCCCGAGGACGAGCATGGATGGGCGCTCCTTGTCGAGACGTCACTGGCAATCGGCAATGAGGTCTTGGCGAGGAGTGAGGCCGACCAGCTCTCGGCGTACTTCCAGAAGGAAGGTGTGGGACCATCACCAGCCATTGAGGAGGTATTGCGGCTAGCCAAGCAGACAGCGGGTACGGCCGTGAAGGAGGCTCCTCCAGAGAGCGAATTGGTTGCTGAGCTGGTTGGGCGCGAGGTGGAATACAGTGCCATCGTCACCGCGTGGAGACAGACACGGTGCGGCACCTTCCGGCATTTCCACCTCCTAGCGCCTGCGGGCTTGGGGAAGAGCCGGCTCTTGGCGGACGTTTCAGCGAACCTCCGGATACAGGGCGCCAGGACCGTCCATGTCCGGGCGCAGCCGGGGGAGCGTTACTTGGAGTATGCCTTGGCCGGGGAGGTCGCCCGTGTGCTCGGGAAACTGCCAGGGGCCACCGGGGTATCTCCGGGGGCCGCCGCAGCTCTAGTTGCGCTTCATCCTTCCTTGAGTGGGCGAATGAGCCCTCCGCCGGATCCGGCCACTGGAAGCGAAGCGCTCCGTCGCCGGACTGCCGCGTTACATGAACTGATTCTCGCCGTCGCAGATGAGAAAGGTTTCACCCTGTTTGTTGATGACCTGCACTGGGCGGATGAGGCGTCTTTTCGGCTGCTTGATGGAGCCTTTGGGCGACTCGACAGGATTCCAGTCCTCATTATCACCACCGGTCGCCCGGTCCCTGCACGAGTACCGCACTCAGGGTCTGTGGAGGTCTTGACTCTTCACCCGTTCAGCGAAGGTCACACCCATGAATTCCTGACGAGCCTGGGGGCCGTGCCGACTCACGACCACCGGACCCAGGGCGCCTTGGCGCGGCTGCACAGGGCATCTGAGGGGTCACCGTTTCTGCTGCTTGAAATTGTGCGGCTGGCACTCCAACGGTGTTTCCTGGGGCTGGAGGGTGGCGTGTGGTGTTGCCCAGACCCACTGGGATTGGGTGCCCTCCTCGACGATGGTCAGGTGACCAGGGCCCGGTTGGAAGCCTTGTCGGCACCGGCCCTGAGGCTGCTCCAGATCAGTTCTCTTGCCGGGTACCCAGTTGGGTCCGGGCTCCTGATGGCCACGGAGGGGACGGAAGACAGGCGCCTTGAGGTCGAGTTGACCCAGCTTGAGATAGCGGGTTTGGTTACGAGCACCCTCAGGGGGTACGAGCCGTTTCACGACGAGATTGGCATTGCCGCTCTGGGCATGCTCTCCCCGGAGGAATCTCGACAACTCCATAGGCGACTGGGACGCGCGCAGCTCGCGCTCGCTGGGGCTGAGCCTGCGAATATCCTTCTGGCTGGGCGACACCTGATTGCCGGTGAGGATAATGGAGAGGCTGCCACGGCCTTTCAGCGATTCATCGCGGCATCCCGCCAGCGTGGCGACCGGCGGGCGCACCGGCAGCTCGCAATCGCATTCAATGGGAATGAGGATCCAGCAGCTGCCCGTGCTCTCGTCCGAGGGCTTCCCCTGAGGCAACGGATCGGACTCCACTCAAGCAACCGGGCGTGGGCAGCCGTCGCCGTCATTGCCTCTCTCATCATGGGCAGTGGCTTGGCCCTTTCGGGTGAGGGTGTAGCCCTTCCAGTCGAAAACGCAGAATTGATGCTCATTGAACCCGATCCGGGCGACTCTACTGTCACCTTCCGGTCGGTCCCGGTGGCGTTGGGAGATTGGGAGTTTGGATTGCCCCTTCAGCCAAATGGCAGCGTTCTCCGAGTGCGGGATCAGCTTGCCTCGCGCAGTCTGGTCCAGGGGGTGTACCGCGATCCATCCGGCATCAGGTGGTATGGCACAGGGTGGGCAGACAACGACCTTACCAGCGAACTGTTCCAAGGCTCCTCACTGGGAAGTCATTGGGCCCTTTCTTCGTCGCGTGATGACGGTGATGGCCGCATCTCACCCGATGGGCGGCAACTGGCCTTTGCGACCGCAAGGTGGATGGTGCCCCGGCCTGGCCACTACGACTACGATCTGGCGCTTTGGACAGTTGGGACGGACTCGGTGGTCAGGTTCGCCGCCACCGACGAGATGGAGCAGTTTCCCGTCTGGTCCCCTGATGGTACCCGTATCGCCTTCCTCCGCCGGGACTACCGGACGGGGCGCGCCCAGATATGCGTGCAAGTTGTGTGGGCGCAGATCCCAGCCTGTCGCCGGCTCGAAGACCATCGCGGCAAACTCGTGCCTGTCGGCTGGTCTGGGCCTGGCACTGTTCTGGTGCTCGCCGAATCCGGTGATCGTGGAGTTCTACTTGAGTTGGGTGTTGACGATGGGCGCCTTGGCGTAGCCCATCCTGGCCCAGTTCAGAGCGCCAGCGCCAGCGATGATGGCCGCTGGGTGGCGTGCATTTGTGGCAAGACAGTCGGCGGCCCGGTTGATCTGCTGGTCTGGCCCACGGGAAATGCCGCGGCTGCTCGCCGGGTAGCGAGGGCGCAGCCCGGGGGAACATTCGCCTGGGTTGGCAGCCGCGGGCCGGGCTACGTCCAGCGAGTCTCCGCCCTCGTGGACACGCTGCTTGTACCGATTGACGCCTCGGCGGCGGTCGCTGTGGTTGCCTACGACGCCTATGACGAACCGCTAGACCTGCCCCCGGCAGCGTGGAAGTTCGTCCCGGCCGACACAGTGGTCGTCGTCGTGGACAACTCGGGAAGAGTTGTGCCGCGAGACATCGGGATCACCGAGATCCTCGTCGAGGCGGCAGGCCGTCGGCAGACGCTCCCTGTCAGGGTTACCAGAGCGACGGCGACCACGGTCGTTCATGAAACGTGGGGTGGGCTGGACAGCTCGGTCTGGATCCCATTTGGAGCACCCAGGCCGGTCATGGTGCAGGGGCCCGACAAGATCCGTGGTCTCAACCCCAACGGTGATGGGTCATTCCCGAGTGGGGTGTATTCTGCGTTTCACGTTACCCCTACCCTAGGTGCCGGGGTGGAGGTCCAGGTGTCCACCGCAATTACGTCCACTCTCTGGCAGAGTGTGGTGGTCACGCTCCAGAGTGTGAGATCACAGGACTACGACGGGTGGGATCACGCGACCGGTGGGCGGGCACCCACCAGGTGGGGCAATGAGGAATGCCTCGCCAAGTACCCTGCCTCCGAGACCGAGCTCGGCCTACACAGTCTTATGGTGGGCGGAGATGGACGGAGAGCCTCCAACTGCCCGTGCCCACACCATTTGGCTCGGGGCAGTGGTTTCGGCTCCGCATACAGCTCTTCCCGGATCACAGCTGTGGCATCGCCATCAACGGTAAGGTGGTGTGGCGATCAGGCCGTCGGTTCCCGGTGAATAAACCGTACCAGGTGTCCCTGACCGGGAACAGTGTTGGGGCACAGCTCCTCTTTGGGCCAGTCGAAGTGTGGCAGGGGGTCAAGGGTGATGTGGTCTGGGGAGGCCCGATGCCCCACTCAACCCCGTGAACTGGTCGGGCACAATGATGGCGAACCGGTGAGCTTTGCAGCGACCTAGAGGTCCTAGCAATGGGAACGGGAGGAGGTTTCTCTCACCGATGGTGGATTTGGGGAACGGTATCGCTGGTGTAGCTACCTCCGCGGCGAAGGTGAGGTTGGATCGGGGAGGGGGGAAGGGCAATGGGGCAACCAAAGGCTTACCACCGTCAGAGATCCTCGTGCCACGCTCCGCGGATCGGCCGTTGGGCTATTCTGAACGTCCGTATCCTGTTCGAAAAAGTGCTTCGAGCGACCGCCAAGTGACGGGACAGAGTGTACACAAGTACGGCACATCATCAGGATTCACATCTCCATGCCCACCCTCATGCGATGTGAAAGCGCTCTGATACCGCGTGAGCCATGTGTCATGAAACTGGAGCTCGATCTCATCGGTCTTTGTTGCGGTTCTACCCAACTTTCTGAGATGCTCAAGCCTTCGCTCACGAAGTTCGTTATCAGCCGTGAAGAGGCGGTACGCGCTAGAGGGAATGCGGGGAAGCCTCTTGCCACCCGCATACTCCTCATCCCAGACCTCCACCCCAAGCGAACCGTCGTGCGCGTCGAACAGACTCCGTAACCAGTCGAGTCGTAGCAACCCAACAGGCTCGCGTACCAGGAAATCGGCCCGCTCATGAATCTCTCCAAACATGAGGTAGTCTGTGCTCGTGAGCGTGTATCGATAGAACCGGATCGTTTCGATTCCAAGTTCACCTGGATTCACCGAGAAGACGAGGTTTGTTCTCTCTGAGGGTGGTGCCGAAGTACGGCCGTCTCTCTCGTGGTAATCGATCCTGACGGCGTGCGGGGTGGGGATAGGATCGATCGTCAGCTCCTCTCGAGAGGAGAGGTTCAGTTGATCGTGAGCTCGTCGAAGGTGTGTATGGCGATCGGTGAACCGACGGCTCGTGAGTTCGCGGCGGATGTCATCAGGGAGCTCCTCCAGGAGCGGATCGGCAGGTCGGAACGCCTTGTGGGTCAGTGGCCGCGGATCGTCGGCCATTGGGTACCGATCAAGAACGATGAGCTCCTCGGCAAACTCCCGCAACATTAGGCGATGAAGTGACTTGTACTCGTCGCTCCGCTCCGAGGCCCCGTTTGCAACATTCCAACCAATCGGATGCACACCCCGGAAGAAGACCGTCACCCATTCGCTACCGTCTAACGAAGCGATACCTATTGCGCCGCCCGAGGCCCAGCGGAAGGGCGGAACAAGTGCGATGCTTTCACCCGCACGATCTGACCTAAGAAACGTGTCGATTCGGGTACCCTGCAACTTGGCGTCCTTTTGGTGTTGTGATTGCAGGTATCGCGACCGAAGAAAGTTCTTGCCTGCGGAGTTATAGATCGCGGCGGATTGGTTCCGCAGATCTACCTCAAGAACGTGCCTTGTGGGATTCGTGCGGGCATGAATGAGCGGACGATTAGTGAGTACGACAACGGAGAACGCCTTGTCCTCGAGGTAGCCGTCGGCGTCAAGATCACGGCGGCGGATAACGGTCGGCTTACCATCGTTATCGTCCATCGAGTCGAGTATCAATGATGCGGTATCACAGTCGTACAACTGGCGCATCATCCTCTGAGCAACGCGTGCGGGCCAGCGTTGCCGCCCCGCTGTAGCGCTCGCACGGCGGAGATACCGAAATACGACACCGACCCAGATGCCGTAGTAGGCACGGAGTACGAGCGACGACGTTCCGCGCAGCAATGATTCCAGAAGTATCACAAGCGAGTGAAGCGCGGCATAGACGAGCGCCCAACGGCGGAGTGCGCACAGTGCCTGATTGACAGCTTGTCCGTTGGCAAACACCGCGTATGCGGCCGTCAGCAATCCTCCGCCGACGAAGACCGTGAGGAAGATCTGGGCGTGCCGCGGCCAATGAATGCGACCGAATGCGAACGGAGACTTGCTCATAAGGGTTGGTGGTGGTTGTCTCAGCCTAGGCGGTTGTTGGTTGGGACGGGTTGGGGTGGCATGCGGTGACAGGTGGCAACACCCAGTTACCGCACCTGGGCGGAGGCCGCTCTAATCCGCCCCGGCCGATTGGTGATGATCCCCGACACCCCTCGATCCCACAACTCCACTGCCCGGTCCGGCTCATCCACCGTCCAGACATGCACCGGGACACCCGCCTCCCGGGCTGCCGCCACCACCTCAACCCTCGGAACCTCCACCCGCCCCTTCCACCGGTCCGGTACCGCATAGCACAGACACCGCGGCTCCACCCGCAACCCCAACCTCGCCCTGACGTATAGTCCCAGAATATCCCGCCGGCTAGCCCCCACCTGGTACGGCGGCTCCCGAAAGGCCCTGAGTGCCTTGTCCTGGAACGACGCCAGACACACACCGCTCCACCGCCCGCTCCTCCAGCAGCACCTCCGCCACCTCGTCCTGCGCCTCGACGGCCTTCAACTCGATCAGGATCGGCATGGTGGGGAAGGCCCGAAGCACCTGATAGAGCGCCGGCGGATGAATGCCTCGGCCCCCGAAAGGGATGGCTTCCATCCGCCGCGGTGAACCCCGCCCCGGCATCGCGGGCACAGACCTCGTCCCAGGTAAGGTCCGCCACCGGCCTCGGGACTGCCACAGGTCCGGGCCAGGGTGGGGTCGTGCATCAGCACCGCCACCCCGTCCTTCGTCAACCGCACATCCAGCTCGAAGGCGTCACACCCCTGCCGGACCGCCAGCTCGAACGCCGGCAGGGTGTTCTCCGGCGCCTCCGCCGAGGCCCCGCGATGGGCAATGACCAGCCGGTCGCGGGATCGAGCAGGATGAGGGCCCACCGCTCACCGCCCGGCCATCAGCCCCCACAGGTTCTGGAGGTAGACGATCTCCGCGAGCTGTCCCGGCGTGCCCTGCCGGACCATGACGAACGATCGGCCGTCGGGAAAGACGTCGAAGTTCCGGTGTGGCGTGGCGAACTCATACCGGCCGACGCCGAACAGCTCCGTCCGGGTCTGGACCCGTCCGCCCACGATCGTCGCCGACACCAGCTTCGGCTCCGCTCCTCCGCCGGAGCGGTAGAACAGTTCCTTCCCGTCGCGGGACCAGGCCGGCTCGGTGCCTCCGTTCTGCGACACCTGCACCTTGGATCCCAGATCCGGCCAGCCCCGGAGGTAGACCTCCATGCGACCCGACTCGTCCGACTGATAGGCGAGCCACCGCTCGTCGGGGGAGAGCGCGGGCCACCCCTCCGTGTAGCGGGTGCCCAGCAGGGTGTCGACACCCGCCGGGTCGTCGAGATCGATGGAGACGAGGTCGAAGGTCGAGCCTTCGACGACCACCCCGATGCCGGTGCGCTGGTCGCGAGTAATGGCGTGGATCGAGAGCTGGCCCGTCCCGACAAACACCGAATCCGCCCGCCCCCCCTTGTCGAACTGGCGTCGGTACTCCCCGAAGATTCCGGCCGTTGCCACGACGAAAAGCAGACCGCTCCCGTCGGGCAGCCACTCGGCGTCGTGCGCGGTAGAGTCGAACCCGAACCGGGTCAGGGTGGAGTCGGCGATGTCGAACAGCCAGACGTCACGCTCCTGCTCGGTAAAGTCCAGCGACAGGCGCCGTCCGTCCGGCGACACCCGCGGGTTGTGATACGACCGGTCGGTCCCGAGCAGCACGGCAGCCTGGCCCGATCGCGATACCCGGACCAGCGCGCGCGGCTGGGTCGGGACATACGCCAGTCCGCCGGACCCCACCGTCACCGGGGGCAGGAACCCGAGAATCGAAAGCACGGTGGCCCCCAGCGGGGTCCCGGGCCCCACCGGGCCCTTGGTCTTGAGATCCCACGGGGCTCCGAACAGGGTCCCGTCGCCCAGCGCCCAGAGGAGCAGGCCGTCAGCGTACCCGATCCACGCCACGTCCACGTCGAGCACCATCACCCGCTTCCCGGTCCCTGGATTGATCGCCAGGACCGGCCCAGTGGGCGCCGATCCCGCCAATAGCGCGCCAGGACCCAGCCATCGGGGAGCACCTGGTCCAGGGCCCAGGCGGTATTGCCGGTGGCCGAGTCCGGCACCGCGAATCGGGTCAGCGCACCATTGGGCGCCAGGGTGGCGAGGGCGCCCCCGGTGGCCACCACGAACCGGTCGGGTCCGGCAAACTCGATCCCGGTGAGGCCGATCCCACCCTCGACCGGGATGGCGATGGACGCGCCGCCGGCGCTGGGCACCTTGCGCGGTCCGCCGGTGCTGCCCAGAAACGCGATCGTCTGGCCGTCGGGGGAGAAGCTGATGGTGAAGGCATCGTCCGTCCCTTCGAGCCGGCTCGCCTGCAACCCGTCGAGCCGCCGGGTGTAGATCGAGAGGCGGTCGCCCTGACCACTGACGTAGGCCAGGGTCCCGCCGTCGGGCGAGAGTCGAATGGCCACCGGCGGCGACTCGGCAGGCACCGGGACCGAGAGACGGAGGGGCCGGATCTCGGCCTTCGGGGCCAGCAGGCGTGCGCCGGCCAGCAATCCGGCCACCAGCGCCACGCCGGCCACACCCATGGTGCGATGGTCGCCAGCCGGCTGCGGCGGTGGCCCGCGGCAGACTGCACGTGGTGGAGGTCGAGACGAAGTTGAGGTCCGCGAGGGCGGCCCCGAACTCTGCTGCCGTGGCAAACCGGTCGGCCGGCAGCTTCTCGAGCGACTTGGCGACCGCGGCCGCCACGTTGGGTGGCACCGCCTTCCGCATCGCGGTGACCGGAGCGGCCTCCTCGGTCACGATCTTCATGATGATCTGCTGGGCCGAGGCGCCGGTGTGCGGCGGATTGCCGGTGAGCATCTCGTACAGCACACTGCCCAGCGAGTACACGTCGGAGCGGGCGGTGATCTCCTTCTCGGCGGTGGCCTGCTCGGGGCTCATGTAGTGCGGCGTGCCGAGGCTCATGCCGGTCTCGGTCATCCGGCCGCCGGCGGCCGCGCTCAGGGCGAGGGCAATGCCGAAGTCGGCCACCATGGGCCGGCCGTCGTGGAGCAGGATGTTCTCGGGCTTGATGTCGCGGTGGATGACGCCGTGGCGGTGGGCGTAGTCGAGAGCATCGGCGACGGCCGTGGTGATCTTTACGGCTTCGTCGATGCCGAGCTGCGTTTCCCGGTCGAGCTTGGCGCGGAGCGTTTCCCCGTCGATGAACGGCATGACGTAATAGAGGAACCCGTCGCCGGTGCCAGAGTCGAACAGGGGCAGGATGTGGGGATGCTGGAGCGCCGCCGTGGTCTTGATCTCGACCACGAACCGGTCGGCGCCGATCACGGCGGCGAGTTCGGGCTTGAGGACCTTGAGGGCGACCTTGCGGTCGTGCTTGAGGTCCTGCGCCAGGTAGACCGTGGCCATGCCGCCCTGGCCGAGCTCGCGCTCGATCAGGTACTTGTCGGACAGGGCTGTTTTGAGGCGCTCGAGGCTCATGAGGCCTGGCGGCCGGTCATCGGTCCAAGTCCCGAGCCTCGGCGGCCTGGGCATGATAGAGGTCCCAGCGGAGCTGCGGGTTCATCCAGAGGTCCGCGGTCGTGCCAGAGTACTTGGCCAGGCGTGGGAATGCGAACCATACTGTCCTCCATCACCTCAATCGTAGTAGTCGGCGATCTCGCCCCGGATCGGATTTCGGCTGCGAGGGCGCTTGCGGCGGAGCCGCAAGATGGGCGCTCTTGTCCGGTCTGACTCGACGCGATACACCACGGTGTACGGAAACTGCGGTACGGGGAGGCCTCGAATGGACTTCGACAGTGGCCTTCCCAACTCGGGATGGGCCTCGAGCAGGTGCACGGCCCGCTCCGCGGCGTCGAGAAACCGCGACCCTAACCCCTCCGCCCGGGCCTCATAGAACCGGCCGGCCTCGGTAAGCTCTTGATTGGCAAGCGGGTGAAAGCCAATGGTCATCCGGTGAGGCGGCGGCGGGCATTGGCGAAAGCGTCTGCGGCTGGAACTACTTCCACCGTGCCAGCGAGCAACTCCGCGGCCCGACGCTCGGCCTCCTCCAGCCACGCCGGGTCGAGCTCCAGCTCGTCGTCGAGGCTTTCAAGGAGCACGCGAGCGAGGTGGGCCCGGTCCTCCGGCCGCAAACGGCGAAGCTGAGCTTCGAGGGTTTCGCGGGTCATCGGGTCCACTCCAGGGAAGTGCTGCCTCAAAGGTAGCGGTTTCCCTTGAGACCTGGCAAACCGGGGCTGGTCGGGGGCGGCATGACGAGTATTGCAGGCTGAGGGTCACCGCTTGAGCCGAGCCGTGATCCTCACGGTCTGTCACGTGGCACTCGTCCTTGCGGACCCTGGATGTTCGACGTGGACCAGTCCAGGTACCCCGGGGTCTCCACCAGGATCGAATAGCGGCCGGACCGTTCGCCCGCGAAACGGTATTCCGGGAGGACCACGCCCGCGACCCCGGCCGGTGGGTACCGCTCTTCGAACGACCCATCGGTCACGGTGATCACCGACGGGACGAGAGGACTGACCCCGGTCACGATATCGACGATCTCCAGCACGATGCCCGGCCTGAACTCGGTGGTGCAGACGGTCCCATCCGTCAGGACCCCGCACCCCGACAACGCGGCTACGCCGACAGCCGACAGGAAGGCCGCGCTACGGAGATGTCGCGTTGCCACTGGCCGTCTTCACGTACTTGGCATACCACTCCAGATACCGCTGCAATCGGTCCTTCTGATAGCTCGGCTTCTGGATCCCATGGTGCTGGCCCGGATACACCACCAGCTGTGTCGTCCGCCCCAGCCGCTTGAGCGCCTGGTAGAGCTGCTCCGAGTTGAGGATCGGGACGTTCCAGTCCTTCTCGCCACCCATGATCAGGGTCGGCGTGGCGATCTTGTCCACGCTCCAGAACGGACTGATCCGATCCCACTCCTTCTGGTTCTCCCACGGCAACCCCATCTCGATCTCCCAGAGATACTGATAGTGGTCGTGGCCGTAGTTGGCGGTGTAGAGCACCTCGCTGGCCCCGGTCACCGCTCCCTTGAACCGGGTGCTCTTGGTGATGACATAGTTGGTGAGGATCCCGCCGTACGACCAGCCACCCACCCCCAGCCGGTCCGGATCGGCATAGCCCAGCCGGATAGTCTCGTCCACCGCCGCCATCACGTCCTCGAAATCCTTGGTCCCCCAGTCGGCCATGATGGCCCGCGCGAACTTGCTGCCGTAACCACTCGACCCGCGGGGATTGGTCATCACCACCACATACCCGTTGGCCGCGAACAGCTGGGCCTCGAAGTTGAACCCCCGGTCGTACTGCGACACCGGACCGCCATGGATCCGCAACAGCGTAGGGTACCGCTGACCGGCCACGTAGTCGGGCGGGGTGTAGACGAAGGCCTCGACCGCCGTGCCATCCCTGCTCTTGAAGTGGATGTCGCGGACCTCGCCCAGCCGGAGCGAGTCCACCAGGGTCTGGTTGACGTGGGTCAGCCGAGTGAGTCCGCTGTTCCGGGCCACGAAGAGTCTCGCCCGGCAGATGCGGTTCGGAGATGATCGCCACCGGGGTGCCGTCGGGTGCCAGGGACCAGGCGCCTACAGTCCTGGTCCCGCGATCAGTCCTGGTCATGGTACCACTCTGGGCGTCGATCGACACCAGGTGCTCGTCGCCGCTGTCCTCCAGCTCGCGAAGATCCGGCTGCCATCCGGGGTCCAGCGGGGGCGGCTGAGGTCGCGGTCGAGGCTCTTTGTGACCAGCCGAGGGGTGCCCGCCCGAGGCGGCAATAATCGCCAGCTGGCTTGGATCATAGATCAGGGCCACCGGTTCGGTAGACGGCTGAGTGGTATAGGCGATCCACTTCGCCGTCCGGGCTCCAGGCTGGCGACCCGTCCTGCCCGCCGTTGGTGGTCAGCCGCCGAGTCGACGTGCCTCTGGTCGTGTCGTCGGCGCTAACGATCCAGATATTCGGAGTTGTAGGTCCCGTCCACCGAGTCGCGGTTGCTGACGAACGCGATCGACCGCCCGTCCGGACTCCACGCCGGGCTCCCGTCATCCCAGGCGCCCTCGGTCAGCTGCCGCAGCTTCTTGCCCGCGACGTCAAAGACGTATAGATGGGTCCGCTGGTCGTTCAGGTAGCCGATGTTGTCCCGCTTGAACTGAAGCCGGTCCATCACCCAGGGCTCCGGCGTCTTGGCCGCCCGCCCGATCCAGCTGGTGTCCCCCCGCTCCTCCGGGTTCATGTCGCTGATCAGCAGAGCGAGGCGTCCCCCGTCCGGACTCCACTCGAACCCGCTGACGCCCTGCTTGACCTCGGTGAGCTGCTCCGCCTCGCCGCCCTGACGATTGAGGGTCCAGACCTGGGTCTTCCCTTCCTGGCGTGCGGCCAGGAACCCGAGCGACTTGCCGTCCGGGCTCCAGCGGGGGGAGGAGGCCGAGCCACCCTTCGTGGTCATCGGAATCGGATCGCCGCCGGCGAGGGGCATCATCCAGATCCGGCTGACGCTCTTCTCGTCCTTGAGGGTCGTGGTCCCCACGACATAGGCCACCCACCGGCCGTCGGGGCTGACCTGCGGGTCGGACACCCGCTGGAGCGCGAACAGGTCGTCCACGGTCAGGGTGCGGGTGCCGGGAATCTGAGCCGCCAGCGGGAGTGGCGATGGCGAGTGAGCCCAGCAACAGGATCGAGAGCTTCATGACGGGGATTCCAGCGTGGAGGGAAGGGTCAGAGGCGACGGAGCCGGACCCGGTGAATGCTGTGATCCCGGCCCTTCTCGAGGATGAGATTGGCCCGGGTCCGGGTCGGCAGAATGCTCTGGCGAAGGTTGGGTCCGTTGATCTCGCGCCAGACCTGGGCGGCCATCCGCTTGGCCGCCGGGGTGGTCAGGTCGGCAAAGCGGTGGAAGTACGACTTGGGATCGCGGAAGGCGGTGCTCCGGAAGGTCAGGAACCGGTCCACGAACCACCGGCGGATATCGGATTCCTCGGCGTCGACGTAGATCGAGAAGTCGAAGAAGTCGGAGACGAACACCTGGGGCCCGTTCCCGGGCTGGGCGGTCCCGGTGTGCAGCACGCCGAGCCCCTCGAGGATCAGGATGTCGGGCCGGTGGATCACCAGCTTGCGGCCCCGCACCACATCATAGGTCAGGTGGGAGTAGACCGGCGCCTCGACCGCGGCCCGTCCCGACTTCACCGCGGCCAGGAACTGGATCAGCTTCCGCAGGTCGTAGCTCTCGGGGAATCCCTTCCGCTGCATCAGGCCGCGGCGCTTGAGGACCCGGTTCGGATAGAGGAACCCGTCGGTGGTGACCAGATCCACCCGGGGATGTCCGGGCCACCGGGCCAGCAATGCCTGGAGCACCCGGGCCGTGGTGCTCTTGCCGACCGCCACGCTCCCGGCAATCCCGAGGATGAAGGGGACCTTGGGTGCCTTGTTGTTGAGGAACTGGCCGGTCGAGTCGTGGAGCTCCTGCACCGCCCGGACGTGGAAGCTCAGCAGGCGCGACAGCGGCAGGTAGATGTCGGTGACCTCGCGGAGCGAGATCGGTTCGTTGACCCCGCGGAGCCGGTCGAGGTCTTCGTCGGTCAGGGTGAGCGGCGTCTCGGCGCGCCGGCGCTTCCACTGGGCGCGGGTCAGGGTCCGGAACGGCGAAGGCTGCGGCAGCCGAAGGGTCATCGGGTCAGGGCGCCCGCAGGCTGCGGCGAATCAGCCACTGACCGTCCGGAGCCCGCTCCCACCAGGTCGAGTACCGCAGTCGCGCCTCCCGCGGCGGAGTGGTAGTGTCGCCCAGCGGTCGCACCGTCCGAGCCAGGGTACCGGTTTCGTAGGCCGAGTTGCCGGCCACGTCGAGGGCCTCGGTGGCGGTGTTGGTGCCGAGGATGGTGTCGGTGCGGGTCGCGAACAGCAGAATGAAGTGATCCCGGATGGCGTCGGTGCCGACCAGGTCGCCCTGCGGGGTCATCAGCACCGCGTTGGCGGCATACAGCTGGGCCAGCCCCTCGGCGTCTCCCCGGGCGAACAGGTCGCCCCAGATCACGTTCCGGCCGACGATCTCCCCCATGACCGAGGCGGGGGCCTGGATCGGTGGCGGAGCGGGGGGAACCGGGGTCTCGGTCCGGTCCCCGCAAGCCAAGGACAGCAAGGCGGTTCCCAGCCAGAGGTGTCGCAGCGTCAAATGTGATTCGCTCCAGTTCGGGTGGCGGTCCGATCCTGCTGCTCGAGTCGCTGTCGGATAGTACCGTTCGAGTGGCGGTCGGATTGTACCGGGTGGCCCCGGGTTGTGCCAAGTCCGTCCCCGGGGTGACTCTTGAAGATGCCTTCACCCGCCGTCCGGATCCCCCGATACGCCTGGTATGTGGTCGGGGTGCTCACCCTGGCCAACATCTCCTCGTTCGTCGACCGGCAGATCCTGACCCTGCTGGTGGGGCCGATCCGGCGCGACCTGGCGATCACCGACACCCAGATGAGCCTGCTGCTGGGGCTCTCGTTTGCCATCCTCTATACCCTGCTCGGGTTCCCGATTGCCCGGTTGGCCGATTCGAAGAGCCGGCGGGGGATCATCGCGGCCGGGGTGGCGGTCTGGTCGGTGATGACCGCGCTGTGCGGGGTGGCGCGAAACTATTCCCAGCTGCTGCTGGCCCGGATCGGGGTCGGGGTCGGGGAGGCGGCGCTCCATCCGCCGGCCTATTCGATGATCGCCGACTACTTCCCGCGCGAGAAGCTGGGCACCGCAATCGGGACCTTCTCGATGGGGATCTACCTCGGCGTGGGGCTGGCCCAGATCATCGGTGGCGCGGTGGTGGGCGCGGTCGGGGGCGAAGTCGACTGGCTGGTGCCGGTGGTGGGCGCGGTGCGGCCCTGGCAGGTGGTGTTCTTCGTGGTCGGGATTCCGGGGCTGCTGATCGCCGCCCTGATGTGGACCGTCAAGGAGCCGCCGCGCCAGTCGCCCGGCGCCGAAGCGATCCCGGTAGCCGACGTGATCGCCCACATCAAGGCGCACCGGACCACATTCGGCACCCATCATGTCGGCGCCGCCCTGATTGCCCTCGCCAACTACGGGATGGGGTCCTGGCTTCCCACCTTCTTCGTCCGGACCCACGGCTGGACGGTATCCCAGGCGGGCTACCTGCTCGGGATCGCGAACCTGACCTTCGGGATTGCCGGGGTGGTGCTGGCCGGCAGGCTGTCCGACTGGATGCAGAGCCGGGGGGTGGAGGACGCCAAGATCCGGGTCTGCCTCTATGCCGCGCTCGGCCTGCTGGTCTGCGACGTGGTCACCCCGCTGATGCCGACCGGCCTCGGGGCCGCGGTCTGGATCTTTCCCCTGAGCTTCTTTGCCTCGGCGCCGTTCGGGGTCGCGGCGGCGGCGGTCCAGGAGCTGGTGCCCGGCCGGATGCGGGCCCAGGCGTCGGCCCTCTACCTCTTTGTGGTGTCGATCGTCGGTCTGGGGTTTGGTCCGACGGCGGTGGCGCTGGCCACCGACTATCTGTTCCAGGCCGATGCCGCGCTCCGCTATTCGCTGGCGCTGGTGACCGGGGTCGGGTTGGTGGGCGCGGTGGCGGTGCTGGGGGCCGGGCTCCGACCGTATCGGGAATCGATCGGAGCCCTGCGGGCGAGTGGGGTGCTGGACTGAATCCGGCTAGATCGGCGGAATCCGGAGGGTGATCGTCCCGCCGGGGAAGACCGGAATCTCCGTGCTGTACGGGGTGCGACTGGATCCGATCGGGTCGGCCATGAATCGGACCGGCAGGCCCGGATTGACGTAGGACCGGGGGATCTCCAGCCGGACCGTGCCGTTCCCAGACACGGTACCGAGCTTGACGCGGCTGCCGCTGCGGACGACGTAGATGTTGACGTCGAGGAAGCCCAGGTTGACGACTTCCACGTAGGACTTGTCGAGCGGGTCAACCCCTCCCGCCGACTTCTGGCCGCATCCCACCAGCAGGAGTCCGGTCAGGGCCAGGGTCAGGACGGAGGAATATCTGGGCATGGTGGACCTTCTCGATCAGGTGGGGGGGATGTCGACGAAGACGGTATCGCCCTTCGAAACGCTGAACTCCCGGGTGATGCCGGTGACCCGGGCCCCGGTCGGTTCGGCCAGAAACCGGAGCCGCCGGCCGCCCTCGCCGACCACGCTCTCGGGAATCGGGAAGTACTCCTGCGAGTTGGCCCGGGACCGCCCCAGGCGGGTGCGGGCCGAGTTCCAGGAGACGTAGATGTTGAAGTCGGCGAAGGTCCCGTTGGTGACCCGGAGGACGGCGGAGTTGCCTTCCCGGAGCGGCGATGGGCTGGCAGCGCCGGGCGCGGTGCCGCCGGTGAGGCAGGCGCAGAGCAGGAGCACGGCCGTGACAAGGAGTGGGAGACGCATGGTGAATTCCCTGTTCCGTAGGACTGCTGCAATCTACCCTTGGCCGACGGCCAGTGACGCTTTTCTATCGAAGGCCGCTGAAAGAGGTGACGAATGACCGCTGACCGGCCCCACCCGGAGCCGCCCACCCTCGACGAGATCCGGGCCGCACGGGTGGCGCTGGGCGATCTGGTACGGGAGACCCCGGTGCACCACTGGCGGGATCCGGAACTCGACCGGCTGGTCGGTCCGGAGACCCGGGTCACCCTGAAGCTGGAGCTCTTCCAGTACGCGGGCACCTTCAAGCCGCGGGGGGCGCTCACGGTCATGCGCCACCTGGACCGGGAGGCGCTGGCGCGGGGGGTGACGGCGGTGAGCGCCGGGAACCACGCCGCTGCGGTGGCCTATGCCGCCTCCCGGTTGGGCACCAGCGCCAAGGTGGTCATGCCGAAGACCGCCAATCCGGCGCGGGTGGCGCTGTGCCGGGACTACGGCGCCGAGGTGGTGCTGGTTGAGAATGTGGCGGAGGCGTTTGCCGCGACCGAGCGGATCGAGCGGGACGAGGGCCGGAGCTTCGTCCATCCGTTCGAGGGTCCCCGGGTGGCGCTCGGCACCGCGACCCTCGGCCTGGAGTTCGCCACCCAGGTGCCCGATCTGGAGGCCGTCATCGTACCGATCGGGGGTGGCGGGCTGGCGGCGGGGGTATCGGCCGCGATCAAGCAGGCGCTGCCGGGGTGTGCGGTGTACGGGGTGGAGCCCACCGGGGCCGACTCGATGTCCCGGAGCTTCGCGGCGGGGGAGCCGGTCCAGGCGGGCCCGATCACCACCATCGCCGACAGCCTGGCGCCGCCCTATTCGCTGCCCTACAGCTTCGGGCTCTGTCGCCGGTTCGTGGATGAGGTGGTGACGGTGGATGACGATGCGTTGTGCCGGGCGCTGTATCAGCTGTTCCGGGGCGCCAAGCTGGCGGTGGAACCGGCCGGGGCGGCGGCGACGGCGGCGCTGCTGGGGCCGCTCCGGGACCGGCTCCGGGGGAAGAAGGTCGGGCTGATTGTCTGCGGGGCCAACATCGATCCGGCTTCCTACGGCAAGTATCTCGAGCGGGGGGGCGGAGGGCAGGCCTAGGGCCGGAAAGACCAACGCCCGCATTCGCGGGCGTTGGTGACAGCAGAGTCCTGAAGCGTGCGGGAGGATCAGGCCGTCTTGGCGCCACCGACCTTGTCGTACACCAGTCCGATCAGGACGCCGCTGATGACCCCCATCACGATCCCGACAATGGTGAAGCGCCATGCCGTCGCGTAGGGCCACCCCCCGTACAGCGTGAAGTAGAGCCACATCGGGAAGTTCATCAGGATTCCGGTGTACAGGCCGAACTTGGCGCCTCCTGCGGCACCGGACCCGAAGACGCTCGACACCTTCTCGTAGACCCATATCAGCACGGCGGCTCCCACCAGCGACCCGATGATGATCCACATCATCGGCGGATTCTCGACCAGGCCGGGGATGCCGGCCATCGAGTCGCCGTACACGATGGGTGACAGGAACTGCTCGAACAGGAAACCCCAGACAAAGAGCACGACCACCGACGTCAGGAACTTGACCGGTTGCATACTACCTCCAGGGGGTGTGGGGGATTGGACACGTTACGGTCTGATCCCGAACTCGGCAAGAGGGAATCCTCTATCCCTTGGCCGGAGGAGGCGTCCCCCGGGCCAAGTCGGACTGGCCCCCTTGCCGGTCCGGTGGCTTATTCAATGGGTTCAGGGTCAATTGGCCCCCCAACCAGCCAGGGAGGACCCATGCGCTTCCCATCGCTCACGGACGCCGCCCGACGGGCGCGGCAGACCGCCATCAGGTTCCCGCTCGCCCTCCTCTCCGGCCTGGTGGCCGCCGGGGTCATGATCGCCCTGATCGAGGGGCCCGAGCTCGACTGGCACTCGCGGGTCTGGGCCACCGCCATGCTGGGCCTCCCGCTCTTCACCGCCATCGTCACCACGGTCGAACGCCGGCGCCTCTCGTCGGCGGTCCGCTGGATAGCGGCGCTGGTGGTGGTGGCCGGGCTGGTGGGGCTCGGCTATTCCTCGCAGGCGTGGCCCGAGGAGCAGGTGGCGCTCCGACTGCTCCAGCTCGCCCTGATCGCCCACCTGGCCGTCGCGGTGGCGGCCTTCGCGCGGGGACCCGAGCGGATCGGGTTCTGGCAGTGGAACCGGATCCTCCTCCTGCGCTACCTGCTGGCCGGGGTCTACGCCGGGGTGCTGTTCGTGGGCCTCGCCCTGGCGCTGGCGGCCGTCGACAACCTGTTCGGGGTGACCATCCGGAATGAGATCTACCCCGAGTTGTGGGTGGTGCTGGCCTTCGTGTTTCATCCCTGGTTGATGCTGGCGGGGGTGCCCGAGGACCTGGAGGGGCTGGACCAGGTGGAGGAATACCCGGCGGGGCTCAAGGTCTTTGCCCAGTTCGTCCTGCTGCCGCTGGTCACGGTCTACCTGGTCATCCTCACCCTCTATCTGGGCAAGGTGCTCGTGACCCGGGAATGGCCCAGCGGGTGGATCGGCTGGCTGGTGTCGGGGGTGTCGCTGACCGGGGTGCTGGCGCTGTTGCTGCTCCATCCGGCGCGGGATCGGGAGGACAGCACCTGGGTAAACGGCTATGGCCGCTGGTTCTTTCTGGCCCTGGCGCCATCGCTCGGCATCCTGCTGGCGGCGGTGGGCAAGCGGATCGCCCAGTACGGGGTGACCGAGCCGCGGTACATCCTGCTGGTGCTGGCCGTCTGGCTCCTGGGGCTCGGCATCTACTACGTGATCACCGGGTCGCGCAACATCCGTCCGATTCCGGTGAGCCTCGGTCTGGTGGCCGCCCTGACCTGGTTCGGGCCCTGGGGCGCCTACGCGACCAGCCGCCGGAGTCAGGAGGGCCGGCTCGACGCGCTGCTGGTGGCGAACGGGATGGGCCAGCTCGGCGCCGCCACCATGGCCGGTCGCACGGTGAGCCCTGAAGACGTGAAGGAGCTGAACGGGGTGATCCGGTATCTGCACCGGTCTCACGGAGTGCCCGCGCTCGCGGCGGCGCTCGGGTTGGCCGAGGACACGGCGGAAGTCTGGGCCGCCGACTCGACGATGAGCCGGTGGGACCGGGTGGAGGTGCGTGCGGCGCGGCATCTGGGTGTTGAGTACCGGGCTGCCGGCTCGGGCCGAGGCGAGGAGTTCACAGTGGGGGTCAAGTCACCGGTCCTGGCCGAGGTCGCCGGGTTCGACCGGATGCAGCCCGTGACCCTGGTGGAGAACGCCCGGCTGGAGGTCGGCGCCACCGGCCTGGTGCTGGAGGGTTCCTCTGACATGCGGACGGTTCGGATTTCCCGGGACAGCCTGCCGGTCGGCAGCTTTGACCTGTCGCAGGCGCTCGATACCCTCGGCACCGATGGTCCGGAGTCGCTGTCGGTGCCGATCACGGTGGATGCCGAAGTGGAGGGCGTTCAGCTGCGGCTGGTGCTGGTCCACGTCTGGGGACAGCGGCCCGAGGGGCGTCGGAGCCCGACCAACGCGAGGGGGTACCTGCTGATCCGGCGGCCGTAACGTCGCGGGGGCTTCGGCCCCGGACTGGCCCTGAGACGCCCGGCAACGCTATTTACCGGTCGTCCGCTGGCCTGCCTCCACTTACTCACCGGTCCGCAATGCGCTTTTCCAGCCGCCCCACTCTCGCGGTCGTCCTGTCGGTCGCCACCCTTCCGGGCACCCTGTCGGCTCAGGCCGGACCGGTCCCGGTTCGCTACGAAGTGAGCCTCGCCAATCGGGCCCACCACGAGGCCCGGATCACCGCCACCTTCAGCGGGCTCCCGGCCCGGCCCCTGGAGCTCCGGATGAGCCGGAGTTCGCCGGGCCGCTACGCCGTCCACGAATTCGCCAAGAATGTCTACGACCTTTCCGTCCGCGACTCCCGCGGTCGCCAGTTGACCGCCACCCGGCCCAACCCCTACCAGTGGGACGTGGCCGGGCACGACGGCACGGCAGTGGTCGAGTACACCCTGTTTGCCGACCGGGCCGACGGGACCTACAGCGGGATCGACCGGACCCATGCCCACCTCAACAACCCGGCGACGTTCATCTGGGCCCGCGGTCTCGACCGGCGGCCGGTCGCAGTGCGCTTCCCGGACCTTCCCACCACCTGGGGCGTCGCCACCCAGCTGGCCATCGGCGCCGAACCGGGGACCTGGCAGGCCCGGGACTTCCAGTACTTCATGGACAGCCCGATCGAACTGAGCGACTTTGACCTGCGGAGCTGGACGGTGACATCGGGTGGACGGGAACAGACGATCCGGCTGGCGATCCACCACGCCGGGACCACGGTCGAGGTGGATCGATACGTCGAGGACATCCAGAAGGTGGTGCTGGAGGAGGCCGCGGTGTACGGGTCGCTGCCCACCTTTGACCACGGGGTCTACACCTTCCTTGCGGACTATCTGCCCCACGCCTCCGGCGATGGCATGGAGCACCGCAACTCCACGGTGCTGGCCAGCACCGCCTCGCTGGCCAGCTCCGCTTCGGGCCTGCTCGGCACGGTGGCCCACGAGTTCTTCCACATCTGGAATGTCGAGCGGATCCGGCCTCGCGGACTGGAGCCGTTCGACTTCGAGCGCGCCAACATGGCGGGCGAACTGTGGCTGGCGGAGGGTTTCACCAGTTACTACGGACCCCTCGCCATCCACCGGGCCGGACTCACCACCCTCGACCAGTACGCCCGAAGCCTGACAGGGGAGATCAACACCGTCACCAACGCACCGGGCCGGCACCACCGCTCCGCGGTCGAGATGAGCATGATGGCTCCATTCGTCGATGCGGCCACCGCGATCGACCCCACCAGCTTCGCGAACACCTTCATCTCCTACTATACCTGGGGCGCCGCTCTGGGACTGGCGCTGGATCTCTCAATCCGGAGCCGGTTCCCCGATCTCGGACTGGATGACTTCATGCGGGAGATGTGGCGGACCCACGGGGTCACCGAACGGTCCTACACGGTGGCCGACGCCCGCGCCGCGCTCGGGCGGACGACCCGGGATACCGCGTTTGCCAACGACTTCTTCCGCCGGCTCATCGAAGGTCGAGAGGTCGCCGACTATCCGGCCTTGCTGGCGCGAGCCGGGTTCCTGGTGCGGCCGGCCAGGCCGACCGGGGCGTGGATTGGCGACCTCGGTCTGACTGCCTCCGATCGGGGATTGCAGATCGGTGCCACGGTGATGGAGGGCACCCCCGCGTATGCCGCCGGCCTTGCCGCCGGGGATCGTCTGCTGGTGGTCGATGGTGCCGCGATGGGCGCCATGGCGGATCTGGAGGATGTCCTCTCCCGTCATCAGCCCGGAGACACCCTCTCGATCACCTTCGAGAGCCGGGGCCAGACCGTCACCGGCACGATCCGGCTGGGTCAGGACCCGCGCCTCGAAGTGCTCACCTTCGAGGCGGCCGGCCGTCCGGTGACCGAGGCGATCCGGGCCTTCCGTGCCGCCTGGCTCGGGACGCAGGCTCAGTGAGCTTCCTGCTCTACGGAGCCACCGGCTACTCCGGCCGGCTGATTGCCCGGGAGGCGATTGCCCGGGGCCATCGCCCCACCCTGGCTGGCCGGAATCGGGAGACGATCGAGGCCCTGGCCAGGGAACTCGATCTGCCGTGGATCGCGATCGGCCTCGATGATACCGACATGCTGGCCGAGGTCGTGCGCCTCTTCCCGGCGGTACTCAACTGCGCCGGCCCGTTCATCCACACCTGGCGCCCGATGTCGAAGGCCTGTCTGCTGGCGAAGGTGCATTACCTCGATATCACCGGGGAGATCACGGTCTTCGAAGGCCTGGCCCGGGCCGACCAGCTCGCGCGCGAGGTCGGGGTCAGCCTGATCCCGGGCGTGGGCTTCGACGTGGTGCCCACCGATTGCCTGGCGGCCCACCTCCACCAGCGGCTCCCCACGGCCGACACACTCCGTCTGGCTTTCCGGACCTCCGGCGGCATGTCCCACGGCACCGCGCGGACCGCGCTGGAGGGAGTTGGCCGGCCGGGCGCCGTTCGCCGCGACGGGGTGATCACCCCGGTCCCGCCGGGCTATCGGACGCTGGAGGTCGACTTCGGCGACGGGAAGCCCCGGATGGCGGTGACTATTCCCTGGGGCGATATTTCCACCGGGTACCACAGCACCGGGATCGGCAACATCGAGGTCTACATGGCGATGTCCCCCGGCCGGATCAAGGCCCTCCGTCGCACCAGGTATCTGGGTTTCCTGCTGCGCTCGGCCCCGGTCCGCTGGCTGGCGCGGAGGATGGTGGACCGGGGCCCCGCCGGTCCATCTCCCGATGCTCGCGCGGCGGGGAGCACATCGGTCTGGGGTGAGGTCACTGATGCCGGGGGTCGCCGAGCCGCCGGCCGGATTCAGGGTCCCGAGGGTTACACCCTGACGGCGTGGTCCGCCGTCCGGGCCGTGGAACGCACCCTGTCGGGCGTCGCGCCCGGCTTCCAGACTCCCAGTCGGGCCTTCGGACCCGACTTCGTGCTCGACATTCCAGGGGCAACCCGCGAGGACCTATGAACTGCCTGCGGTCGACGGTCGTGCTGCTTGCCGGACTCCTTGCCCTTCCTCCGGTGGCTTTCGGTCAGCTGCCACCCGAGCGGTGGGACCTGCTGATCATCGGCGGCCGGGTGATCGATGGCACCGGCGCCCCCGCGTTCCGGGCCGATGTCGCGATCCGGGATGGTCGGATCATCGCCGTAGCCCGCGGCGGCATCGCCCGGGACTCCGCCCGGCAGGTGATCGACGCCACGGGTCTGGTCGTCGCCCCTGGGTTCATCGACCTGCACGCCCACCTCGAGCCGCTCTTCCAGATGCCCGACGCCGAGAGCCATGTCCGGCAGGGGGTGACCACGGCGATGGGGAATCCGGATGGGGGCGGATTCTATCCGATTGGCCAGGGACTCGACCGGGCGCAGGCCGCCGGGCTCGGGATGAACGTCGGGTTCTTCGTCGGGCACAACACCATCCGAAGCCGGGTGATGGGCCTGGCGGACCGGGCGCCGACGGCGGTGGAGCTGGTGCGGATGCAGGGGATGGTGGCGACCGGGATGGGCGAGGGTGCCTTCGGGCTTTCCACCGGGCTGTTCTATCTCCCCGGCACCTTTGCCAGGCTCGACGAGATCGTGGCGCTCTCCCGGATTGCGGCCGACTCGGGCGGGATCTACACCTCGCACTTGCGGAAGGAAGGGATCGGGCTGTTCGAGGGCGTCGGCGAGGCGATGGAGATCGGGCGTCTCGCGGGAATCCCGGTCGTGCTGACGCACCACAAGGCCATCGGCAAGGCGATGTGGGGCCAGAGCGTGCAGACCCTGGCGATGATCGACTCCGCCCGGGCCGCCGGGACCGACGTGATGGCCGATCAGTATCCCTATACCGCCTCGCACACCGGGCTCGGGGTGCTGATCCCCGCCTGGGCGCGCGAAGGTGGCGACAGTGCCTTTGCCCGGCGGGTGGCCAATCCCCGGCTCCGGGACAGCATCCTCACCGGCACGGTCTTCAACATCGAGAACGACCGGGGCGGTGGCGACCTCCGTCGGGTCCAGTTCTCCAGTGTCCGGTGGCAGCCCGATTTGCAGGGCCGCACCCTGTACGACTGGGCGGTGGACCGGGGGCTCGAGCCGACGTCCGAGAACGGGGCCCATTTGGTGATCGAGGCCGAATTGGAGGGAGGGGCAGGAGCGATCTACCACGTGATCGACCAAGGAGATGTCGAGCGGATCATGCGGCACCCGATGACCGCCATCGCCAGCGACGGCCGACTGAGCCGACCGGGGGTAGAGCACCCGCATCCCCGGGCCTACGGCACCTTTCCCCGGGTGCTCGGCTACTGGGTCCGGGAGCGTAAGGTGCTGACCCTGGAAGACGCCGTCCGGAAGATGACGGCGCTTCCCGCCTGGCGGCTCGGCCTGACCGATCGTGGTCGGATCGCGGAAGGGATGCTGGCCGATCTGGTGGTCTTCGATCCGGCAACGGTTGCCGACCAGGCCACCTTCGAAGCCCCTCATCAATATCCGGCCGGCATCCCATGGGTGATCGTGCACGGCGTCCCGGTGGTGGCTGATGGCCAGTTCACCGAGGCCCGGCCCGGCCAGGCGCTGCGGCGGCCTCCCGGTCGGACCACGGCGTCGATGGGCCCACCGCCCGTGCCCTGAGACGATGACCCTCCACCCGGAATTCAAGGACTATTTCTCCGGGGATTCCCAGGCGTACGCCAGGTATCGCCCCGACTACCCCCCGAGTCTCTTCGAGTATCTCGCTTCTCTGGTAGACGTGCCTGACCTGGCCTGGGATGCCGGCACCGGGAACGGCCAGGCGGCGGTGGGGCTGGCCGATCACTTCCATCTCGTGGTGGCGACCGATGCCTCCGAGGCCCAGCTTGCCGCCGCGGTTCCCCATCCCAGGGTTCACTACCGGCTGGCCCTGGCGCACGTGAGCGGTCTGGAGAGCGGCACCGTGGCGCTCGCCACCGCGGCACAGGCGATCCACTGGTTCGACCGGGAGCGGTACTTCGCCGAGGTGACCCGAGTCCTCCGACCGGGTGGGGTACTCGCGGTGTGGGGCTATGGCGACCTCACCATGGACGACGCCAGGCTGGAGGCGATCGTCCGCCGGTTTTCCAAGGAAACGGTGGGTCGCTGGTGGACCGCCGACCGGGCGCTGGTTGACGAGCACTACGCCTCCGTCACACTTCCCTTCCCGGAGCTGGCCCCTCCGACCTTTGCGCTGAAGGCCAATTGGACGCTGGCCGAGCTGGTGGGGTACCTTGCCACCTGGTCGGCGGTGCGCCGCTACCGGGAGGATCAGCTGGCCGATCCGATCCCGGCGGTGGCCGGGGAACTCGCCGGGAGCTGGGGGGAGCCGGACCTCCGCCACCAGATCGAGTGGCCGGTTTTTCTCCGGGTGAGTCGGAAGCCCTGAAACGACCAGGCGCCGGCAACCGTAGGCCCCAAGGACCCCCTCACGTCATACTGGAGTGCTCACAATGTTGCGCCGAACCGCTGCTCTCCTGCTCGCTGCCCTGATCGTTGCTCCGGTCGGTTTCGTCACCGCCCAGGAGTCCGTCACCGCCATCACCAACGTCACGGTCCTCCCGATGGATCGGGACCGGGTGCTTCGGGATCAGACGGTGCTGGTGCGCGGTCAGCGGATCGTGGCGGTCGGGCCTGCGGCGCAGGTGACGGTTCCGGCAGGGGCCACCCGGATCGATGGGCGCAACCGGTACCTGATGCCGGGTCTGGCCGAGATGCACGGCCACATCCCGCCGCAGGCCCAGGCGCCCGACGCGGAGATCGAGAAGGTCCTGGCCTACTTCGCGCTGAATGGCGTCACCTCCGTCCGGGGGATGCTCGGCGCCCCGCGCCACCTGCCGTTCCGGGAGCGGGCCAACCGGGGGGAGATCCTGAGCCCGACGATTCTCACGACCGGTCCGTCGCTCAACGGCAACAGCCTGCCGGATATCGCCACCGCGATCCGGACCGTGGCCGAGCAGAAGAACGCCGGCTACGACCTGATGAAGATTCACCCCGGGATCGGGCGGGTGGTCTACGACTCGATGGCGGCCACCGCCCGTCGGCTCAACATCAGGTTTGCCGGCCACATCCCCCTCGACGTCGGGCTGGTGCCGGCCCTCAGGGCCGGACAGTGGACCATCGACCATGTGGATGGATATCTGGAGGCGATGGTCAAGGACGGCTCGCCCGGTCGCGGGCACCCAGTCGCAGTTCTTCGCCTTCAATCTGGTCGACTACCTCGATGAGTCGAAGCTGCCGGCGCTGGTCGTGGCCACCAGGGCCGCCGGGACGGCCATCGTGCCGACCCAGAGCCTGTTCGAGTCGGTGGCCGGGACGCTGCCCACCGAGACCCTGATGGCCTGGCCGGAGATGGGCTACTGGCCGGCGGCCACGGTGGCCCAGTGGAAGCAGGCGACCGACAACAATCGCCGGAGCCTGGGGCTGACCGCCGAGTCCTCGGCCCGGTATCTGGCGGTGCGGCGGCGGGTGATGCAGGCGCTCTATCGGGCTGGCGTTCCGTTCCTGCTCGGCTCCGATGCTCCCCAGTGGTGGAACGTGCCGGGGTTCTCGGTTCAGCGGGAGTTGAACGCGATGGTGGCCTCGGGATTCACTCCGTTCCAGTCGCTGGAGATGGGGTCGCGGAATGTGGCCGAGCATGTGGGACAGCTGGAGGAGTTCGGGACGGTGGCGGTGGGACGCCGGGCTGACCTGGTGCTGCTGGAGGCCAATCCGCTGGACGACATCGGCAACTGGTCCCGGCGGGCCGGGGTGATGGTGCGGGGAAAGTGGTACGACAAGGCGGAGATTGCCCGTCGACTCGACGACCTGCGGCGCTAGAGGGCCTTGGGAAAGCCGGGGTGGCGGAGGACCCGCTCCAGTTGAAGCAGGTGCCGGTCGGTGTGGGTGACCAGGACGGCAAAGCAGTCGCCCAGATTGAGCCGGATCAGGCTGCTGGCGGGTGAGGCGAGTCGGCACTTCCGCCAGTGGCGGTCCCGACTCAGCTCCAGCAGACGCACCGTCTCATCCTGCCGGTCCACGAACGCCTCGGCCACCTGGGGGCGCAGTTGCCCGGCAATCTGGAACACCCGGGGCGCCGGCAGCTTTCGAGGCGCTCTCAGCGCGTGGACCAGAAAGCGACCTCCCAGAGTGCCCTTCCACCACACATTCTCGGGATTTCGCGCCACCGGGCCCTCGGAGGCCAGGTGGCGCATCGTCGGCAGGTAGTTGTCCGCGGTGACGACCAGATGCTCCAGGACGTGGGCCGCGCCCCAGCCGCCGTCGGGCGGACGCCAGAGAAGCCGCTCCGCATCGAGCGTGGCCGTCAGCGCCCGGACCCGGGCGGTCTGACGTTTGAGCCGTTCGGCCCAGAGGGGCGACAACCCGGACTGGCGGCCCGGGACCCCCGCGTTGAGCGGAGGTCCATTGGGCGCACCGGCTACTGCTTGCACTGTCCTTTCGGATCGGGCTTGGGATGGTCCACCACCGGCCGGGCGTCGAGGTTGGCCACCGTCCGGGCCACATCCATGACGAACGAGGTCACCCGGGCATACTTCTCATAGTTGATGTACTGGGGCTCGTCGGTGACCTGGTGGTAGTCGGGATGGCTGCCGGTGCTGAAGAAGACCACCGGAATCCCGTACCGGGCGTACATGTAGTGATCGCTCCGGCAGTAGTACTGGGCCGGGTGCCCGTTGGCGTCGAACTGGTAGTCGAAGCCGAAACCGTGCTTCCCCGTGGTGTTCACCGCCTCCACCAGGTCGCCCAGCTGGGTCGAGAGCCGGCGCGAGCCAATCAGCTGGATGTAACCCGGGCCACCCCCGGCGATGTCGGCCGGGCCTCCTCGGCCGATCATATCCAGGTTGATCTGGGCTACGATCGAGTCGCGGGGCACGGTGGGATGGTCGGTAAACCAGCCTGACCCGAAGAGTCCCTTCTCCTCGCCGGCGTGCCAGATCAGGACGATCGACCGGCGGGCGGGGTTGGCCTTCAGGTACTCCGCCAGTTCGAGCACCGCCATCGAGCCCGAGCCGTCGTCATCCGCTCCGTTCATGATCGAGTCGATCCGCGCCCCCCGGAGAGCCCGCAGGCTGTCGAGCCGGGCCCGCACGATCGGGAGCTGCTCGGCGGTGGCCTGCTTGTCGCCGTCTTCCGCCCCGCCCGGCCGGACCACCGTGTTGAACGCCCGAAGCGAGTCGTGCTCCACCGGTCGGCGAATGCCTTCGTGATCGTTGTGGGCGCCGACCGCGACGTACTGGTGCTTGAGGACCGGGTCGGTGCCGGGAACGATGGCCACCACATTGCGGCCCGGAATCGGGGAAGGCCGCTTGACCGGCCCCCCGATGGCGGTCCCGATCGGACCCTCCGCGCCGGCCATCAGGCCGTTGAGCGGCCCGCCGAATACCTTTTCGGCGGCCGCGGTGGTCAGATACATCAGCGCGATGGTGGGCGCCGGCTGGCCCGACTCCTCGTGCATCCCCACCTGGGTTGAGCCGAGGTAGCCCGCCAGGTCACCAGGCACCACATCCAGGGCCGCGATCATCAGGCCGGCGGCAGAGGCGTACCGCTGATACATCCCGGGCCCAAACCGGCCCCAGAACTGCCACCCCCCGGGCCCGTCCGCCGGGGCAAAGAGCACCAGCTTGCCAGCGGCGGCTTCGGGGGAGATCAGGGTGGCGTCGCCGATCTTGCCGCCATAGATGACCGGGACGTTCTCGGCGCTGAACGGCTTGCCGATGCCGGGAAGCCCGATGGCCGGGAAGATGATGAAATCAGTTCCGCTGGTGAGCACCGCATCACCCACCTTGACGGTGGTGGCGGGATCCGGCGCGGTGACGTCCAGCACGAAGTCCTGGTAGAAGGTGCCGCCGTCGCCCGCGGGGGTCAGGCCGAGCCGGGTCAGTTCGCCGGCCAGGTACCGGGCGCCTCGGAGATGGCCCTCGGTGCCCACCTCCCGGCCCTGCAAGGAGTCGTCGGCAAAGACGTAGAGCCGGGTCATCAGATCCGCGGCGGTAATCGCGGTCGTGGTCGGCTTGGGGACGTGCTTGTTCGGGTTCTGGGCCAGGGCCAGACAGGGGACCAGGGCCAACAGGGCCAGGCTACGGGAGAAGTGACGGAGCATGTGCCTTCCGGTGAAAGTGAGGTTCGGTGACCCTACGCACATCGGGCGGGTCAAGGTTCAGCGCCGCGGCAGCGGTTGGGGCAGATCCGCGATGACATACGCCATCACCGCCATCGCCGCGACGTTCATCGCCATCTCCCGCGGATCGAGCTTGTCCACCGTATCCGCATGGGTGTGATGATACCAAAAATAGCGGGTTCCATCCACCACGTGCGACAGACCGGGGACGCCCTGCTGCATGATCGGTCCGATGTCGGCGCCGCCACCCGCCGGGCGCACCAGGTTGGCCCCCACCGGCTCCAGCAGACCGGCCACCGCCTGAATGATGGCCCGGGCCGAATCCCCGCCGGTAAAACCCCATCCACTCGGGGCGAAGACCCCGCCATCCGACTCGATGGCCAGAAGGTGGTTGCGGCCGGCATCGCTGTTCTGGTCCCGGTACGCCAACCCACCCTGACTGCCATTCTCTTCGTTGGTCCACCCCACCACCCGGATGGTCCGTCGCGGAGTCAGGCCCAGCCGCTTGAGAACCCGGAGCGCTTCCCACGCCACCACCACGCCGCCGCCGTCGTCCACCGCGCCCTGGCCCACATCCCAGGAGTCGATGTGGCCGCCCATGACGACCACCTGTTCAGGGAACTCCCGACCACGGAGTTCCGACACCACGTTTCGCGATGGAGCATCGGGCAGCGTCTGAGCCGCCATCTCCAATCGGACCACCACCCGCTGTCCGCGATCCCGCATCCGGTGGAGCATCGCGGCTCCCTCAAGAGTCAGGGCGGCCGCCGGAATCCGGGTGACGGTCGAGTCGTAGATCATCACTCCGGTGTGCGGGGTGTTGAGGGAGACCGGACCGACACTCCGGATCAGGGAGGCGAGGGCTCCCACCTTGGCGGCCTCGACGGCTCCATTGACCCGATACTGGACCGTGGTGCCGTAGTTGGTGAACGGGACGTCGAACAGTACGATCTTCCCTCGGGCCTCCGCCGCCCTGGTCCTCAGTTCGTCGAAACTCGACACCACCAGCACTTCGGCGGTGATCCCGCCCGCCGGGGTTCCCACGCTGCCGCCAAGCCCGAGCATCGCGAGGTTACTGATGCGGGGCTCGATCAGGGTGACCGATTCGGCGCCCCGCACCCAGTGCGGGACCATCACCGGTTCTCCCCGGACGCGATCGAGGCCGTCGCTGGCCATCTGGGCGAGCATCCAGTCGATGGCCTGTTCCAGATTGGCCGACCCGCTCAGGCGCGGTCCATAGCTGTCCGCCATCTCGGCCAGCCGGTTCCAGGCGCTGCTGTCGGCAAGGGCCGCGGCGATGATCCGATCGGCGGTCTGGCGGTAGCTGGCCACCTCGGAGGGTTGGGCCGCCGCAGGGGCCACACCAAGGAGCACCGTGGTGAGGACGAGCAGGGAGAGCCGGAAGGGACGCATGTTCACTCTGGTCTGGGGTGAGAATCGTGGGATGCGCTTAGCGGTGGGTCCGCTGGACGAATGCCCCGACCGCCTCGTGGGGAAGCGCCGGGACAAAGAGGTCGTCGGCACCCACCATGTCGCGGGCCGCAACCAGGGCATTGAGGATCGCCTCTTCGGTGGCCTGAACGGTGGCCTCGAACAGCGGGGAGATCCGGTTGTTGAGGAACATCGTTACCGGCCAGGTGGCCGCCGGGCCTTCTTCGTTGACCGGCTGGGTGCTGAAGGCGAGGAAGATATCCCCCGAGCCGTTGCTGGCGATGCCCCCCATTCGACCGATCCCCAGTGCGGCCCGCTTCACCAGCCGCTTGAGCTGATGGGGCAGGAGCGGGGCGTCGGTGGCGATGACGATGATGATTGACCCTTTCTCTTCCCGTACCGGACCAGGGCCGGCCTCCTCGCCCGGCGCCGGACAGGCGGCGTACTCCGGATTGGCCGGCATGGTGCCGCGGTAGCAGGGCATCGGCTGGGCAAACGCTTCATTGGCCGGAATCCCCCCGAGCCGGAACTGCCGGCGGAGGCCATAGTTGCACTGCACCAGCACGCCGACCGTGTACTCGGTGCCGGCGATCGGCAACCGGCGCGAGGCGGTGCCGATCCCGCCCTTGAACTCGTGGCACATCATCCCGGTCCCACCGCCCACGGCGCCCTCCAGCACCGGTCCGCTCCGGGCGGCGTCGATCGCCTTCCAGGCATCCTCCCTGGTCACGTGGAAGCCGTTGATGTCGTTGAGGTCGCCATCCCAGGTTTCCGCCACCACCGGGAGCGACCAGGCAAACGCCTTGTTCCGCTTGACCGCCCACTCCACCGTGGCGCTCTGTACCACCCCCACGCTGTGGGTGTTGGTGATCATGACGGGACCGCCGAGCTGACCGGACTCCTCGACCCAGGTGGTGCCGGTCATCTCCCCGTTGCCGTTCAGGGTAAACCAGGCGGCGAATACCTCGTCGGTGGCGGTGCGCCCTCGCGGCAGGACGGCGGTGACCCCGGTCCGGACCGGTCCCTGTCCGACCACTCGCGGCCCGGAGCCCCGGATGATGGTGGTGTGACCCACCTCGACCCCCGCCACGTCGGTAATGGCGTTGAGTGGCCCGGGCTGTCCCTGCAGCGGGATCCCCAGATCCCGGGCCCTCGGCTGTTGCGCGGCCGCCAGCGGGACGGAGGTGAACACGAGCAGCCCTGCTGACGCGCTCAGGTGGCAGGCGGAACGAAGCACACGATGCATCGGCTTCTCCTCAGGAGTGTCGGAGCAGGGGACGAGTCAGGCAGGTGGGACCCCCACCGCCCTTGAGCGAAATCTCTTCGCCGCGGTAGGACAGGACGGCCGCCCCCGCCGCTTCCAGCCGCCGCCGTGTCAGAGGGTTGCCCTCCAGCACCAGGCAGCACCGCGGCCCCAGGGCCAGCACGTTCGGTCCCATGGTGACGAACTCGGGTTCGGGCACCTCCACCAGATCATAGCCGCGATCCAGCAGCAGTCGCCGGAAGGGGACCGGGAGCAGCGGGGAATAGACCACCGCGAGGTCGCTGTCGATCGGGCTGATCAGGGACATGAGGTGGAGACAGTCGCCCGGGCCGCTCCAGTGGGGGAGCGGGACCGTGATCACCTCGTCCACCAACCCTCCCAGCAGGTTCCTCACCTGCCGGATGCCCTCGGCGTTGGTGCGGTAGCCCTCACCGACGGCCACCGTCCCGGAATCGAGCCAGACCAGGTCGCCACCTTCCAGCAGCCCGGCCCCCTCGATGGCACCGAGCACCTGAATCCCGGCGGCCTCGAGCCAGAGCCGGGCTGCTTCGGGCTCCCTTGAGCGGGCGGACTTGCCCATGCGACAGAGGATGGCGCCACGGGAGGTCAGGATGAGGGGATCGTGGGTATAGATCGAATCGAGCCCGGTGCCGGCGGCGGGGGGCAGCTGATGGACCTCGATCTGCTGTTCCCGCAGCAGCGCCTCCAGTGCCCGGTGCTCGTCGACCGCCCGGGCATAATCCGGTGAGGCGGGATAGTGGAACGCCTGCCATTCGCTATCGGCCGTAGCCTGATCGTGCCAGCCGGCCTCCACCGACTTGACCAGCACTGACCGGAGCGGGGTGACGTTGGACTCGGCTCCCACCCTCAGCATCATGGGCCAGTGACCGGCTGATGAACCATCCAGTGTCCGCCGACGGCGGTGGCGGTGACGATCCTCCCATCGGCCCCGAAGACCATAGCTTCGAGGAGGGTGACCGGTGGGGTGCCGGCCAGGAGTGGCGATTCGATGTCCACAGCGGTGAAATCCGCCAGGGCGCCCGTGGCAATCGTGCCGGCCGGCACTCTCAGGCTGCTGGAGCCGCCCTGGGTGGCGATGTCGAGCAGGGTTCGGGCAACTTCGCCACTCTCGTCCACCATGGTGCCCCGGGATTCCCCCCGGAGCCTCTGGCCGTACTCGAGCCACCGCATTTCCTCGAACATGTCGATCCGGGCGTTCGAGTCGGTGCCCAGGGCGCAGCGGGCCGCCTCGACCCCATCGAGCGAAGTCAGACCGTCGCCCAGGTTGGCTTCCGTCATCGGACAGAGGCAGATCCGCCCGCCGCTGGCCAGCAAGGCGCCCCGGTCCTCGTCGGTGGTATGGGTGCAGTGGACCGCGGTGAGGCGGGAGGCGTCGCCGATGGCATCGAGGATGGCCCGCATCGGGGTCTTTCCGTAGGCCGCGACGCATTCGAGGATCTCCTGCCGCTGCTCCTCGACATGCATGTGAAGCGGCAGGTCCCGGGCGACGGCTCCCTCATGGACCGACGCCAGTTCTTCCAGGGAGGCGGCCCGAATGCTGTGAACCACGGTGCCGAGCGTCTGGTGGGCGCCGAGTTCGTCGCGGAGCCCGTCCAGATGACTCCAGTAGGCCTCCGCCGAGGCGGTCTTGAATCGGCGCTGGGCCCCTTCAAGCGGCTTGCCGATGCCCCCCGTCCGGTAGTACCCGACCAGCAGCACCAGGCGAATGCCGACCGAGGCCGCGGCCTCCAGGAGAGCCCGGTCCAGAGCAAAGTCGGCCGAGTCACGGCTGTGATGGAGGTAGTGGAATTCACCCACGGTGGTAATGCCGGTGGCGCGCATCTCCCGGAAGGACTGCACCGCCAGCCGGGAAAAGCTCTCGACGTCGAGCCGGTCCACCAGGCCGTACATCGCCTCGCGCCAGGTCCAGAAGCTCCCCGCCCCGGTCGGGAACCGTTCGCCCTGGCCCCGGAGTCCACGCTGGAAGGCGTGCGAGTGGGCATTGACGAATCCCGGGAGCAGCGCCTGACGGCTGAGCCGCCGGGTCGGGGTCAGACCGAGGGCACCGACCCGGCCGATTCGTCCGTCACCGCCCACTTCCACCTGAATCTCCGATTCGAATCCGCGACCGGTCCAGGTCAGATCGGCTTCGATGATATCGAACACGCTCACGGCGCTTCCTCGCGACAGAGCCGTTGTACCAGGCCGTCGAGCAAACCCGAGGCCCGGCGAAACTCGTCGATCGGCATGAACTCGTCGGGTTTGTGTGCCACCTCGATCGCGCCGGGCCCCATGATCACGCACTCGAACCCGACGGATTGCAACCAACCGGCATCGGTGGTAAAGGACACGCTGGCCGAACCGGTCTGACCCACCGCCGCGCAGACGTGCCGGTGAATGGGGGCCTCCGGGTCGAGCAGGAACGGGGGACTGTCCCCGGTCACCATGAATTCGAAGTCCGCCTCGGGCAGCACCCCGCGCACCGCCTGGTGGACTCGTTCGGCGAGGGCCGATCTGCTCATTCCGGGCAGCGCCCGGAGCCCCACGTCGATGACACAGCGATCCGGCACGATGTTGATGGCGGCGCCACCGGCAATGAGGGCCACGTTCAGCGCCACGTACGGCACCTCGGGGAAGAGCTCCGCCGAGGGCGGCCGCTCCGCCTCCAGTGTCCGGCGCAGATCAGCCAGGGCGGTGACGGCCAGCGCCGCCGGCTCGATCGCGTTGCGGCCCAGATGGGGGTAGCCGCTGTGGGCACTGACCCCTTCGAAGACGAACCGGCATTTGAGATGACCCTTGTGCAGCCGGGCGGTCCGGAGCGAAGTCGGTTCCCCGATCAGCAGGTGGCGCGGCAGCTCGGCCGGGGTGGTCCAGGATCGGGCGAAGTGCTCCGCCCCGAGAGTGCCCGGCTCTTCGTCATAGGTGAAGAGCAGCACCAGCGGGTGTCGGAGGGAGGCCGGGTCGCTGAGCGCCAGGCGGTTCATGGCCAGGGCCAGGAAGCCCTTCATGTCGGCAGTGCCCCGACCATACCAGGCACCATCCCGCTCGGTCATCGTGAACGGGTCGGACTGCCAGCCCGGTTCGTCCGCCGGCACGGTATCCATGTGGCCACACAGGACCAGGCCGTCCCGGTCGGGCCCATCGGTCGGTGGGCCGATCTCGATGACCAGGTTGGTCTTCTGGTCGTCAGGGGACGGATTCCGGGCAATCCGGACCCCCGGCCCATCGAGATAGTCGGAGATGAAGTCGGCGATCGGGAGGTTGCTGTTCCGGCTCACCGAGTCGATGGCGACCAGTCGGCGGAGCAGCTCGGCGTCTTCCAGAAGGCGGGGCACCCGGGAAGTCTGCCCGCCGAATCCCGACAGGGCAAGGGCGTTGCCCAGGCCGCCTGCGCGGGTCTAGCTTCTGACACCGTGGCACGTGCACGATCTCCCATCCGCCGGTCGCCCGACGTTCAGGGCGGTGAGCCGGTTTTTGCAGGCACCCGGATCCCCCTCCGAGCGCTGGTGGACCACCTGCGCTCGGGTGGGTCGGTCCAGGGGTTCGTCGAGGCCTGGCCTGACCTCCCCCAGGATCAGGTCCTTTCGGCGCTGGTGCTGGCGCTGGAGGAGTTGATTGACCGGGAACGGGTGCCCCTGGGGCCTCCCCAGGGATCCCTGCTGCCGCGGACCGATGGCAAGGAAGCGGTCACCAACGCGAGTGAGCTGACCGCCGGTCTGGTGGTGGGCCGCCGGGTACTCTGCCCGGCCTGTCGGCTGATGGTGTTCCAGGCCTGGCCCGAGGGCTGGGACTCCCACGCGGCCCACCGATGCACCGGACTGCACGCCTCCGATCCCGAACTCCGGAAAGCCGAGTTCAAGCGCCGCTACGAGCACCTCTTCCGCTGACCCCGACCCCCGGTCGATTCCCTCGTGCTGGGTCGCGGGTCCATCCGTTTCTGAAGGAGCCATCATGCCTCGTCCGTTCCGTTCCATCGTTTGCCTTCTCATGACGGTCGCCCTCTTCGCGGCGCCCACGACGGTATCCGGCCAGATCCATGGGGCCGATCGGGTGCTGTCGGGCCTGGATGCCCAGGCCGCCGAGTACGGCAAGGTGGCCCAGCAGATCTGGGACTTCGCGGAGATGGGGTATCAGGAAGCCCAGAGCAGCGCGCTGCTCCAGGCCCAGTTGGCGGCGGCCGGGTTCCGGGTCGAAGCGGGGGTGGCCGGGGAGCCTACCGCCTTCGTGGCCACCTGGGGGAGCGGCAAGCCGGTGATCGGGATCATGGGCGAGTTCGACGCCCTGCCCGGGCTGTCCCAGGACCGGGTGCCGGTGGCCAGGCCGCTGCTGGCCGGGGGTCCGGGGCATGGCTGCGGCCACCATCTGTTTGGCACGGCGGCGGCCGCGGCGGCGATCGCGATCCGGGAGTGGCTGGAGGCCAACGGCGGGAAGGGGACCGTCAAGTTCTACGGCACCCCGGCGGAAGAGGGGGGTGGGGGGAAGATCTACATGATTCGCGCCGGCCTGTTCGACGGGGTGGACGCGGTCATCACCTGGCATCCGGGCGACGTCAACCAGGTCACCAAGGCCACCACGCTGGCCAACATCAGCGCCAAGTTCCGGTTCCACGGGGTGAGTGCCCACGCCGCGGCGGCGCCTGACATGGGGCGCTCCGCGCTCGATGGGGTCGAGGCGATGAATTCGATGGTCAACCTGATGCGGGAGCACGTCCCGGCCGAGACCCGGATTCACTACATCATCACGGCGGGGGGGAAGGCGCCCAACGTGGTGCCGGATTTCGCGGAGGTCTACTACTACGCTCGGCACAGCGACATGCGGCTCCTGGACGGGATCTGGGATCGGGTGGTCAACACCGCCAAGGGAGCCGCGCTGGGGACCGGGACCACTATGGACTTCGAGATCATCAACGCGGTCTACAACGTGCTGCCCAACGACTACCTGGCCGACGTCATGGAGGCCCACCTCAAGCGGGTGGGCGGGGTGGTCTACGACCCGGCCGACCGGGCCTTCGCGGAGGAGCTGCGGAAGAGTCTGGGTCCCAATCCCCCTTCGATGGAACTGGCGGGCCAGGTGGTGTCACCGGAGACCGGGGTCTCCAGCGGCTCGACCGACGTGGGGGATGTGAGCTGGGTGGTGCCGGTGGTCCAGATGAGCTCGGCGACCTGGGTGCCGGGGACGGCCGCCCACAGCTGGCAGGCGGTGGCGGCCGGCGGGACCGCGATCGGCAACAAGGGGATGATGGTCGCGGCCAAGACGATGGCGCTGACGGGGATTGAGCTGTTCACCACGCCCGGTCATCTGGTCAAGGCGCGGGAGGAGTTCAACCGGCGGGTGGCGGGCTTCAAGTACGTCCCGATGATCGGTGATCGGGCCCCGCCGCTCGACTACCGCAAGTGAGAATGGCCCGCGACATCACGCGTTCATCGATTGCCACGGGTACCAAGCGGGCCGGTGGCGTTCTGCTGGGCCTTGTCTTGCTCACCGGACAGGCCCTCCACGCCCAGCAACCCCAGGTGCAGGTCCCGGGGGCGGTGCTGGAGGAGAATGTCGCGGTCCCGATGCGGGACGGGGTCATCCTCCGGGCAGACGTCTGGCGTCCCGCAGGAGCTGGCCCGTTCCCGGTGCTGGTGTATCGGACGCCCTACGGGAAGGACGGAGTGCTCCGGACCTTCGGGCTCTATCGCAAGGCGGTTGAACGCGGGTACGCCGTGGTGAGCCAGGACGTCCGCGGCCGGTACCACTCCGATGGGGTGTTCCTGCCCTACCAGCAGGAAGGGCGGGACGGGTACGACACGATCGAGTGGGCCGCGGCCCAGCCCTGGTCCAACGGCCGGGTCGGCACCGTGGGGCTCTCCTATCCAGGCGCGGTCCAGTGGCTCGCGGCCGTCGAGAGTCCTCCCAGTCTCAAGGCGATGGTGCCCGCCATGACCTTCGCATCAGCCCGGCACTTCTGGTATTCGGGAAATGTCTGGGACGCCTCCTGGATCCCGTGGATCTGGAACAGCATTGCTCCGGACCTCAGGAGGCGGGCGGGGCTTGCCGGACCACAGACGGGGGAAGCAGCCCGCGCGGCGTGGGCCGGGCAGGGACGTCCGCTCCAGGACGTCAGGCCGCTGGGGGCGATGTCGGCGTTCCAGGGGATCGCCGACTGGTACTACGAGTGGATGCGTCATCCGGCCGCTGACCCGTGGTGGGACTGGGCCGATCTGACCACCAGGTACCACAGGACCAGTGCCGCGGTGCTCAACCTCTCCGCCTGGCACGACGATGCCTACGGGCCGTCTGGCGCCACCGAGAACTACATGGGACTGGTGAAGGACCGGGGAGCGGGTTCCCGGACCAGGCTGCTGATGGGTCCCTGGATTCACGGCGTCAGCCCGATGGTGCGGAGCGTCACCGGCCATCGGGAGATGGGGCCGGAGGCGGTCTTCGACTATGACGAGACGGTACTTCGGTGGATGGACCGGTGGGTGCGGGAGATCGACAACGGAGTGGATCGGGAGCCGCCGGTCCGGATCTTCGTCATGGGGGAGAACCGGTGGCGAACGGCGTCGGCCTGGCCGATTCCCGGGGCAAGGGGCCGGTCGCTGTACTTGTCCGGGCCGGGGCGGCTGTCGGGCGACACGCTCGCGGCCGGTGCGGCCTCGACCAGTTTCGTCTCCGATCCGGCCCAGCCGGTTCGGGACCCGTGGGCGGAGCAGTCCGGGGCGCACGACTACCGGGCGCTGGTCGGCCGGGACGACGTCCTGATCTTCGAGACCGAGCCGCTGGCAGCCGACCTGACGGTCATCGGGGCGATCGAGGCCGAGGTCTATCTCTCGACCGATGCGCCGGACACCGATCTCTGGGTCAAGCTGTTCGATGTGGCGCCCGACGGAACGGCCTGGAACCTCATGAGCCCGGGGCTGGACGTGATCCGGGCCAGCTATCGCGATGGCGGAGTCGAGCGGAAACTGCTGGTGCCGGGGTCGGTCTATCGACTGCGCCTGCCGAACCTGCTGACCGCCAACCGGTTCAAGGCCGGGCACCGGATCCGGATCGCGGTGATGACCTCCTTCGCACCGCACATGTCACACAATCTGCACACCGGGGAGTTGGAATTCGCGTCGTCGGTTGGCCGGAAGGCCCGGATCATGATTCACCACGGCCCGGGGGCCCGGTCGCGGATCATCCTGCCGGAGGTACCGGACCGGTAACCTATCGCCCCGCGGCCTTGGCCTGCTGAAGGGCGCCAATCACCCCGCGGGCGTCGGCCACGCTGGCCATGACTGCGTACCCTTTGGTGGTCGGGATGTAGACCACCTGGCTCGGGTCGGTGATGAAGACCACCGCTTTCTCCCCGTTGCGGAGCCGGAACCACCCCGCCTTGTACCCCGTCATCCCGATCCCGTTGGTCCGCCACTTGAGCCGGTACCCCTCGGCCTGCCTCAGGTCGAGCGGCTGGGCGCCATCGACATTGAGCTTGTCGAGTCCGATGAACCGCTGGTACCAGCCACCTGTTACCTCGAGGCCCTCCGGGGTCACGGTCAGCCGGATCCTCTCCGGCTGCCGGGCGATCAGCAGATGCAGGACGGTCAGAATCACCAGCATGAGGACCGTCACCCAGAGAATCCACAGTGGGGACATCTCAGCCGGAACGAGTGAAAAGACCTGTCGCATACCCTGCTCCTTTCGCCGGTTCATGGACTAGCGGCGGCTCTGGTAGATGGCCCGGGCCCGGGCGATCATCTCCAGGACACTCGTCCGCTCGGCCGGGGTGTTCCACCCCTGGTGCTGCTCCACGTCCTCACGCACCCGATCGATCCAGGTGATGAAATAGTCGGCGTCTTCCGTCGACCGCACCGGTTTGCCGTCCACCGTGACCCAGAAGGGGCTGGTGCTGGCAAAGGGGTAGAGGTCGAGAATCGGTTCGGCCGGATGATCGGCCCAGGCCCGGAGGACGAACCATCCACTGGCTTCCACCGGCACCGTGATCAGGGTGTCCACCGCGGTCCGGTCACCGCGGAGGGGAATGGAAGCCACCACCTTGCCTCTGCCGATGAGCTCGAGATGATCGACCGGGGTGTTGGAGCGCAGGGTGACCTGAACCTGGATGGTGTGCCGACCTGCCGGCAGCGGGATGTCGTCCCCGATCCCGTACCACCCCGCCGAGTCGGTGATCGGGCGCTGACCGCGAGGACTGTCGGGCGCCCGCACGCCGAACCCGAGCAGCGGACCGTTGGTGACGAAGGTGCGGCTCGCCTTGATGGCGTCCAGGAAGCTCCGATGATCCAGCGGTCCACCGGTCCGGGCGTACACTCGCACCAACCCCGGTGGGCCCCGGAGGGAGGCGTAGTTTGGGAAGGCGTCGGTCCCGGCGCCGGCGGCGATCCGGAATCCGTTGTTGAGCAGCCGGTACCAGAACTCCGAGGTGATCAGGTGGTCGCTGAATCCCATCACCTCGAAATAGTCCACCTTGCCGAGCGCGGCATCGATCGGCAGCTCGTAGCGGACCGGCGCTGAGCGATCGTACGGGTCGGGCCGGCTGTCGAAGGGATGGACGTATCCGGTAATCGCCCCCTGGGCCCGGGCCCGATCGAACACTTCGGCGTTCATCGGGACCAGGCTCGCCGCGGCGGTGTTGACGTAGCCGACGTAATTGGGCAGCTGGAAATAGTCATTCAATCCCAGCAGAGCCGAGTGGCCCCAATAGCTGGTGTGAAACTCCTCGGCGTGCATCAGCAGGAAATCGGACGACGAGACCGGGTCTGGGCCGGGCCGCCAGTAACCGATGTCGGGGATCCGCTGTTCCTTGTTGACGATCAGGTTCTCCACCACATGGAGTCCTTCGGCCCTGGCCTGCCGGCGGAGCCACGCCGGCGTGTCCCGATAGGTGCCGCCGTAGTTCATGTGGACGTGGAGATCGCCGCCCCACCAGCCATGGCGCGGCAGGTCCATGAGCCGGTCGAGCGCAACGGTCTGGGAAACCATCCCGCCCGCGGTGACGGTCACCAGCGCTCGGCCGATGCTGTACTCGGGTCCTTTCCAGGCCTCGACGGCGTAGCGCCCGGCGGGAGGGTCAGTACCGACTCCCCGTCGGTGTGGAAGTAGTTGTACTCGAACTGGCGCTCGTCGCGAACGAACAGTTCGTCGCCGTGCGCCAGGCGTCGTCCGGGGCCCAGCTCCGACCACTCTCCTCAAAGACCGACAGCCGGCTGCTGATCAGCGCACCGGCCGAGTCGGTGACCCGGAGCCGGGCCGTTCCCGTCGGAGCCAGGTAGTGTCTGACCTGGGGTATCACCGCGGCCTGTCTTCCGCCCGGGATGTCCACCACCCGGAGCGCGGTATTCCCGGCCTCATTGGAGATGAACGCGATCCGCTGTCCATCGGGCGACCAGCGCGGGGCGGTAGCGTCGAACTCCCCGTAGGTCAGCTGGAACGGATCGCCGCCGTCGGCGGTCATCAGCCAGAGCTGGTTCCACTGCCGGCCGTGGTAGCCGGAGTAAACCACCCGCCGACCGTCGGGGGCCCAGTCGGGGCGCGCCTTCCAGCTGGTCTCCTCATACCAGATCTCCCGCATCGGCGCACCGGCGCGAGCCTCCATCCGCCAGAACCCGCCGGTGCCCCAGATCCGGGTCCGATTGGAGACCAGAATCAGCTCGCGGCCATCGGGGCTCCAGCTGGGAGACAGGTAGTGGTCCCATGGGCTGTAGTAGTACCGCGGGAGGCCGCTGTCGCGGTCCTCGGTGATCCGCTCTGCCTTGCCGAGGGTGCCGGTGGCCGGGTCAAACGTGGCGAGGTAGACGTGCCAGCGCCCCGCGAAAGCGGTGGAGACCCACATCAGGCGGCGGCCGTCAGGGGAGAACTTGGCGTCGAGGTGAACCTGCCCATCGGACACCAGGGACCGGGTGGAGGCGGTCGTCAGGTCGAGCAGCCGGAGCTCCAGGGCATCCTCGCGGTAGCTGGAGTAGACGACCCACCGCCCGGCCCGCGACCAGTCGGGCATGTAGTCGTACCCGTCGCCGCCGGTCACTTGGGTCGCGATCGAATCTCCTGGCCGTTGCCGCCAGAGCGAGCCCTGCATGCTGTAGATCAGCTGAGTGCCGTCGGGGCTCCAGCTGGCCGAGGACGGCCCACTGGTTACCTGCGGGAGGTACATCTCCCGGTAGTAGTAGTGATGGGGGACCTGGATCTGCTTGAGGACCGGCTCCCGCTGCTGCGCCTGCACCGGATGGGACCCGATCGTCCCCATGGCCAGGGGCAGCAGGAGCAGGACTCTGCGAAGCGTCGCGCCAGACATTACGCCGTGAGCTGCCCCAGCAGCTCGTCGAGCTTCCGGAGCACCAGGTCGATGTCGTACTCGTCCACCACCAGCGGCGGCGCGAACCGCAGGCTGCTGGGTCCGCAGCCCAGGAGCAGCAGGCCCTGGGTAAACGCGGTCTGGACCAGGCGCTCCACCAGATCCGGATGCGGGGTCTTCGAGGCGCGGTCGGTCACAAACTCGACGCCGAGCATCAGCCCATGCCCCCGAATGTCGCCGATGACCTGGTACCGCTCCGCCAGCCGGTCGAGACCCGCCCGAAGCCGGGCGCCCATTCGCTCGGCGTTGGCCATCAGCCCGTTCTCCACCAGATCGAGGGTGGCCAAAGCCGCGGCACAGCAGACCGGATTGCCACCGAAGGTCGAACCGTGCGCCCCGCTGGGCCAGGTGGTGATCTCCTCCCGGGAGATGATCGCTCCGATCGGCATCCCGCTGCCGAGCCCCTTGGCGCTGAGCAGAATGTCGGGCTCGACCCCCTCGTGTTCCACCGCAAACATCTTCCCGGTCCGCCCGATGCCGCTTTGCACCTCATCGGCCACCAGCAGGATGCCATGTCTGGTGCAGAGCTCCCGGAGCGCGCTGAGCCAGCCGGGCGGCGGGAGGACATAGCCGCCCTCGCCCATGATCGGCTCGACGAAGATCGCCGCGACGTCGGCCGGATCGAGCTGGCGCTTGAAGAGGTCCTTCTCGATCGCGTGGACGCAGTGCAGCTGGCACGACGGAAAGGTCTTCCCGAATTCACAGCGATAGCAGTAGCCGTAGGGGACGTGGTACACCCCGGGCAGCAACGGCCCGAACCCGGCCCGCTGTCGGGACTTGCTGGCGGTCAGGCTCAAGGCCCCGGTGGTCCGGCCGTGGAAGGCGCCCTTGAAGGCCACGATCGCGGTCCGCCTGGTGGCGTAGCGCGCCAGTTTGATCGCGCCCTCCACCGCCTCGGTACCTGAATTGGAGAGAAAGACCCGCTTCCGGCTGGGTCCTGGAGCGACCTTCGCGAGTCGCTCGGCCAGCGCCGCCATCCCCTCGAAGTAGAAATCCGAGCCGCAGATGTGGAGGAATTTGTCGGCGGCGTCCTTCACCGCCTGCACCACCCTGGGGTGGCCGTAGCCGGTGGAGGAGACCGCGATTCCCGCCATGAAGTCGAGGTACTTGTTGCCGTCGGCGTCCTCGACCATGCAGCCCCGCCCACCCACGATGGCCAGCGGGTACTCCTTGATGTAGCAGGAGGAGGTCCAGGCCTCGTCCCGGTCGACGATGGCCCGGGCTCTGGGCCCCGGCGGGGTGACCACCATGTGGGGATAGTCGCGGTCGGCCATGGGTGCCTCTCCAGCTACGTCGTGACGGTCAGTTCCGAGTGCATCCGGGTGAGCACCCCGTGCAGTCGGTCGACCAGTTGGGTGATCTCTTCGGGCGAAATGGTGAATGGCGGGGCGATCATCAACAGGTCGCCGGCCATCCCATCGGCCTGGCCGGTGTTGGGCCACAGGACCAGTCCCGCCTCCATCGCCAGCGCGATGCATCGCTCGGCGACCCGCTCCTTCCGGGAGAACGGCGCCCGGGTGGCCCGGTCGGCCACCAGTTCGATTCCCGCCAGCAATCCGATGCCCCGGATGTCGCCCACGATCGGGCTCTCCTGCAACCCGGCCAGGCCGGCGTGGAGCCGTTCCCCCATGGCCTGGCATCGGGTGACGAGATCGTGCTGATCCAGGTAACGAATGGTCGCGAGACCGGCGGCGCAACTCAGCGGGTGGTGAACGTAGGTCTGCGCGTGCATCAATGACCCGCTCCCCCTGGCGATCCGATCCACCAGCCGGCGGGGTGCCAGGACGACGCCCAGCGGGGCGTACCCCCCGGTGATTCCCTTGCCCATGACCATCAGGTCGGGGCTGACCCCGTAGCGCTCCAGCGGCGACCAGACCCCGGTCCGTCCCGCGCCGGCCAGGATCTCATCGGCAATCCACAGCACCCCGTACTGGTCACAGAGCTGCCGGATCCGCGACCAGTACTCCGGGTGTGGAACCGATGCGCCGGTCGATGATCCACCAATGGGTTCGGCGATGAAGGCCGCCACCGTCTCGGGGCCCTCCTCCAGCAGGACCTGCTCGAGGGCGTCTCCGGTGCATGCCGGACAGAGCGGAGCAGCTCCCCGGCAGGCGCAGCGATACGGATAGGGCGCGGCCACTCTGGGGACCGGAGTCAGCCAGTCGCGGAAATAGGCCTGGTACCGGGGGCGCCCCGAGGCGGCCAGTGCCAGCATGGTGTTGCCGTGATACCCGGGCGTCAGCGACAGGACCTTGTGCTTCCGGGGTTCCCCGGCCTCGACCCAGTACTGGCGGGCCAGCTTGAGCGCCGCCTCCACCGCATCGGAGCCGCTGGTCAGGAAGTAGGCCAGCGAGAGATCGCCGGGGGCGCGGTCCACCAGGGTGGCGGCCAGGCGCTCCACCGGCTCCGAGGTGAAGTGGGTGCCGTTGACGTACGGCAGGGTCCGGGCCTGTTCGGCCACCGCCTCGGCGATCTCTGCCACCCCGTGGCCCACCGTGGCCACGAAGGCCCCCCCGCTGCCGTCCAGGTACCGCTTTCCGGCGGCGTCGATGATCCAGCACCCCTCTCCCCGGACGGCAAGTGGGAACTCCCGGGTGAGATCCCGGTAGAGGACGCTGGTCTCGGGGTAGCGGTACTGGGTCATGGGGGTCGGCGGAATCTGCGCCCGATCCGGTGACTCGCACAACCCGCAGGGTGCCGCCCCGCCCGAGCCGGCGACTCGCCCACCTCGCAGGGTGCCGTCCCACCCTGGCCGGCAGTAGCTTGCCAGCTATCCTCCTCTTGAACCCGAGCAAAGCATGACCCTGCCCGACGGCGCCGGTCTGGTTCGTTCCATCGGTCGCTGGAGTCTGGCCGCGCTGGTTCTCAATGCCATCATCGGGAGCGGAATCTTTGCCCTTCCCGGAACCGTGGCGGCCCGGCTGGGCACCCAGTCGCTGATGGCCTGGCTGGTGGCCGCCCTGGTCATCGGGGTCATCATGGCGTGCTTCGCCGAGGTGGCCTCGCGCTTCACCGGGGCCGGGGGGCCATACCTCTACACCCACGAGACGTTCGGCCGGTTTCTGGGTCTGCAGATGGGGTGGATGAGCTACCTGGTCCGGCTTACCGCGGCGGCCACCAATGTCAACGTCTTCACCGCCTACTTCGGCGAGTTCTGGGATCCGGCGTCGGGCCGAGCCGGGGCAGCGTTCATCACCGTCGTGCTGCTGGCCTTCCTGGCGCTGGTCAACTTCCGCGGGGTCCGCAGCGGGGCCAGCATGAGCAACCTCTTTGCGGTTGCCAAGATGCTCCCCCTGCTGGTCTTCGTGGGACTGGGGATCTGGTGGTTTTCGTCCCATGGCGCGATCGCGGCGCCGATCGCGACCGACACCACCCCGGCCGGCTGGATGCAGGTCATGCTGCTGCTGATCTTTGCCTACGGCGGATTCGAGGCGGCGCTGATGCCGATGGCGGAGGCCAAGGATCCCCGACGGGACGCGCCATTTGCGCTGTTTGTGGGGCTGGTGGTGGTGACGATCATCTACGCCGCGGTTCAGTTCGCCGTGCTGGTGGTGCTCCCCGATCCTGGCGCGAGCCAGCGCCCCCTCGCCGAAGCGGCTCGGGTGGTGATGGGCTCGGCAGGGGCGGTGTTCATGGCAGCGGCCGCGCTCATCTCGGTCTATGGCTACCTCGCTGGTGCGATGCTCAATGTGCCGAGGCTGACCTTCGCGATGGCCGAACGGGGCGACCTCCCCCGGGTCATGGCCTGGGTCCATCCGGTGTTCCGGACCCCAGGGGTGTCGATCGTGGTCTTTGCCGCGCTGGTCGCCGTGCTGGCGGTGCAGGGCAGTCTGCTGCAGAATCTGAGTCTCTCGGCGGTGTCCCGGTTGTCCACCTACGGGATTGTGTGCCTGGCCCTGCCGGTCCTCCGCTGGCGCGATGCCGACGGGGTCGCGCCGGCCCTGCTCCGGCTCCCGTTTGGCAGCCTGCTGGCCGGACTTGGCCTGGTCTTCTCCCTGGCCCTGGCGACCCGGATGACCGGTCGCGAGGCCATGCTGCTGGGTATCTTTGCCGCACTGGCCACGGTGCATTGGCTGGCGGTCCGCCACCGGCCTTCTCCGGAAAGGGGTTCGTCATGAGTCTCACCCGCCGTTCCTTCCTTGGCGCGCTCGGCGCGGGGAGCGCCGCGACAGCGCTGCCCTTCATCACCGCCCGCGGGATGGAGCCCATCTCCGCCGGCTATCGCGAGCTCAGGTCGGCCCGGCCCAATCCTCTGCGGCTCCCGGAAACCCGGCTCGACAGCAACGAGAACCCGTATGGCCCGGCTCCCCAGGCCCTCGAGGCGATCCAGGGGATGTTCTCCGAGGCCTGTCGCTACCCGGACGTCAGCAACGAGAAGCTGATCGAGGCGATCGCCCAGCACCTGAAGGTCAAGGATGAGAACATTCTGCTGGGCCAGGGGTCGAGCGAGATTCTCCGGGTGGCCGTGGACGCCTTTACCGGTCCGACGCGCGGTCTGGTGACGGCCTCCCCGACCTTCGAGTTGCCGACCAACCGGGCCCGGGTGCTTGGGGTGCCGGTGGTGGAGACCGCGCTCGCGCCGGGGCTGTTGCTCGACCTCGACCGGATGGCCGACGCCTCGGCTTCGGCGGGGCTGGTCTTCCTCTGCAACCCCAACAACCCGACCGCCACGATGCACGGCCCGGCGGCGGTCAAGGCCGCCCTCGATCGGATGCTGGCCGCCTCCCTGGACAGTGTGATCCTGGTGGATGAGGCCTACTTCGAGTACGTGACCCGGGCCGACCACGAAACGATGATCCCGCTGGCGCTGGCCAACCCCCGGATCGTCGTGGCCCGGACCTTCTCCAAGGTGTACGGCATGGCGGGGCTCCGGGTCGGGTATGCCGTGGGGCAGCCGGCCACCCTGGCCCGGATGGCGCGGAACGTCCTGGTCAACAACATCAATGTGCTGGCGGCCGCGGCGGCGTGGACCAGCCTGAGTGTCCCGGGGCATGCGGCCCGTCAGCAGGCCATGAACACCGAGGTCAAGGGCACGACCGTCCGGTTCTTCGAGTCCCATGGGTATCAGGTCGTGCCCTCGGAGGCCAACTTCATCATGGTGGACATCCGGCGGCCGATGCAGGGCTTCCGGCAGGCCTGCCGCGATCGCGGGGTGATGGTGGGGCGGCCGTTTCCGCCGTTCGACACCCACGTGCGGATCTCGATCGGCACCAGTGAGGAAATGCGGCAGGCGACCGAAGTGTTCGGACAGATTCTGCAGGGCTGACCCGAAGCGGAGCATGACTTCCATGAACCGGTTCGCGATGCCCCGGATCGTACCTTCTCCCTTGTTGTCGCGTTCTCGGCCTGCGGCCGGTGGCGGGGCCGGCGCCTCGGTCCGGGACAGCGCCGGGATCACCATCGTCGAGAACACCGCACCGGTGTGGGGAGCCTCCGATGCCTGGGTGGTGGTGGACAGCCCCACCGTGCAGATCGGAGGGGATGAGACCAACCCGCTCCAGGACCTGGCCCAGGCGTCAGGGGCCCTCCGACTGCGGGATGGCCGACTGGTGGTGGTCAACGGCGCCACCTCGGAAATCCGGTACTACGCCCCGTCGGGCGGGCACCTCTCGACCACGGGGCGGAAGGGGCAGGGGCCAGGTGAGTTCCAGCTGCCGGCCGGACTCTGGCCGGTGGTGGGCGACTCCCTCCTGGTCTTCGACGCGCTGGCCCGCCGGGTCACCGTGATCGCCCCGGATGGAACGACGCCGCGGACCTACACCCTGGGTGGGGTCTCCGGGGCGCCGGTTCCGGTGGACGGCCGGGTGAGCATGGCGCTGCCGGTGGGTTGGTTCCGGGACGGTGGCATTCTGGGGATGGAACAGGCCTTCCGGATCAATGACCCACGGAATGAGGCCTACCGGGACACGGTCAGCTACCTCCGGTTCGGGCCGGATGGTCTCGTCACCGACACGGTGGCCAGACTCCCGGGCATCGAGATGACCCCGATGGCGCTCAGCTTCGGTGGCCAGACGTTCAATACCCCGAGCCCGGTTCCGCTCGGCCGGAACACGGTGGTGGCCGGGCGGGAGTCCCTCGTGTACCTGACGACCAACGACGCCTATCAGATCGAAGTCCGAGGACTCGACGGCAAGGTGCAACGGCTGATCCGGATGCTGTCATCGCCGGTGCCCATCACCGCCGCCGACCAGGCCGCGCATCGGAAGGAGACTCTGGAGGAGTTCGAGAGCGGGCCGACGGCAGGGCTGGTTCCGGGGCCGATGAAGGAGCAGATCAACAAGCACATCGCCGAGGCGGTCTATCCCAGCCACTTCGCACCCGCTGGTCGAGATGCGGTTCGATGCTGACGGCTTTCTCTGGGCTCAGGAGTCGCCCAGGCCCGGCACCGGGATCCGCACCTACGCCGTCTTCGATACCGCCGGTGTCTTCCTGGGCCGGGTGACCATGCCCAAGGACTTCGCCCCGACCTGGTTCGGCCAGACAGAACTGGTCGGCATCTGGCAGGATGCCGACCAGGTCCAGTATGTCCGCGCCTACCCTCTCCGGAAGCCCTGATCGGCTACGGCACCAGTTCGGTTCGAACCGGGATCACCGCCCTGCCCAGCTGATTGGTGTCGGTCCCGAACCAGATGCTGCGGGTGGCCTTGTGGAAGACCATGTGGCGGATGGTGCCGCCGCCGCTTGGCCGGACCGGGGTGTTGGAGAAGAACTTCCCGGTCCTGGGATCGAATCCCACCAGGTTGTTGGGCTGGACCCCGGTCTCCACGAACCAGATCCGGTTCTGATCATCCATCGTCATCGCATACGGCAACGACCGGGCCCCCGACGGCATCGGCCACTCCCGGACCTCGCCGGTCTTGGGGTCGAGCCGACCGAGGAAGCCCCGGGAATAGTCGCCATACCAGATGATCCCATCCGGCGTGCGGGCCATTCGACGAGGCCTGGCGCGCTCGGCCGGGAGATCGAACTCCTTGAGCTGGTAGGTCTTTGGATCGATGGTTGCCATCCGGTTGGTGCCGAACTCACAGAACCACGGCTGTCCGGTCTCATCCACCACCAGGCCGTACGGCCGGGCATTGGGTCGGGTCATCCTGACCAGCTTCACTTCACCGGTCTTCTGGTTGAGGTGGCCGACCATGTTGGCGGTCTGGAGGCTGAACCAGATCCCACCCTTGCCGTCGAACATCAAGGTGTGCGGGTCCCGGCGCGGCCGGGTCCGGCATGGGGTACTTGGTGATCTTGCCGGTGGCGGGGTCCAGCTTGCCGATGTGGGCCGCCCGGTTGCCGGCGTACCACGGGGTCCCGTCGGTGTCCACGATGATGTTGTGCGGGTTGACGCCCTCGTCCAGCTCATACCGCTTGAAGTCCGTGGAGCCCGGGACGAAGTAGGCCACGTAGTTGCCCGCCTGGCCGACGAACCAGATCCGGCCGGTCTTGGGGTCCACATAGGGGTCCCGGGGCCGGCTGTTTTCCCAGGGCACCGTCCACTCGGTGATCCTGACCGTGTCGAGGGCGGCCGGGGGGGCCAGGATCGCGGCGACGGTGAGCGTGAGCAGCATGGGATCCCTCCAGAGCGGTGGTGTCCGGGCAATGGCGATCACGGCGACGGCGCGGTATCTTCGGCCACTCCCTGCGATTCAGCACGGCGATGTGAACTCAGTCCTCAAGATACGCCCGACGCCGCCCTTCCGTTGGAGGTTTCATGCGACTCCGCTCCACCGCCTTCGCCCTGCTGGTTCTGGCCGGCTGCCAGCCCCCCGCCGATCAGATCTACACCAACGCGACGGTCTATACCTCCCATGACGCCCAGCCCACCGCCGAAGCGGTGGCCGTCACCGGGGGCAGGATCGTTTTCGTAGGATCCGCGGCGGATGTGGAGCGCTACCGGGGACCCAGCACCGAGGTGATCGACCTGGCCGGGGCCGTGGTGTTTCCCGGGTTCATCGACGCCCATGCCCATCTGAGCGGGGTGGGGCAACGGGAGCTCACGTTGAATCTCGAGGGAAGTCTCAGCGTGGCTGAGCTTCAGCGACGGGTCAAGGCGCGGGTTGATCAGGCCCAGCCCGGAGAGTGGGTTGTCGGCCGAGGATGGATCGAGACCCATTGGACCCCCAGCCGGTTCCCCACTCGGCAGGACCTCGACGCGATCTCGCCCAACAACCCGGTGGTCCTCCAGCGGGCCGATGGGCATGCGGTGGTGGCCAATTCTGCCGCTCTCAAGCTGGCGGGGGTCACCCGAGCCACCCAGCCGCCCTTCGGCGGGGACATCCTGAAGGATGCCAGGGGTGAACCGACCGGCATGCTGATCGACGCCGCCCAGGGACTGGTTGGCAGCCAGATCCCGGCCGAGACCGAGGAGTCCCGGGAAAACGAGGTGGTGGTGGGGGCCGACCGGTACCTGAAACTGGGCTGGACCCAGCTGCAGGACGCCGGTGGCGGCTGGGCCGATGTGGCGCGGCTCCGGAAGCTCTTCCAGGAAGGCAGAATTACGCTCCGGGTGTACAAGACCCTGAACGGTCCCTCGGAGTCGGCCGACAGCCTGCTAGCCAGCGGCGCCATCGTCGGTGAGTTCGACGGTCGGCTCACGATCAGGACGATCAAGGTGGTGATGGATGGCGCACTGGGTTCGAGAGGTGCCCTGCTGCTCGCGCCCTATTCCGATGATCCCGGCAAGTATGGGCTTCTCACCACTGACCTCGCCAGGCTCCGGCCGATGCTGGCGGAAGCCCTTCGCCGCGGGGTTCAGGTCGAGGCCCACGCCATCGGCGACTCGGCCAATCGGCTCTACCTCAACCTGGTGGAGGAGGTCCTGGCCGCGGTGCCGGAGTCGGAGCGGGCCCTGCCCCAGCACCGCTGGCGGAATGAGCATTCCCAGATCGTCCACCCCACCGACATTCCGCGGTTCGCGACCCTCGGCGTAATTCCCTCGATGCAGCCGAGCCACGCGATCGGGGATCTGTATTTCGCGCCGAGCCGGCTCGGGACCGAGCGGTTGGCCGGGGCCTACGCCTGGAAGGACTTCGTGGATCAGGGCAACATGATCGCAGCGGGGTCCGACGCCCCGGTGGAGCAGGGCGATCCGATGATCGAGTTCTATGCCGCCGTGGCCCGCAAGGACACGACCGGATTTCAGGGGCCTCCCGAGATCTGGCATCCTGAGCAGGCGCTCACCCGGGAGCAGGCGTTGAAGGCGCTGACCCTGTGGCCGGCGTACGCGGCGTTCGAGGAGCTGGAGCGGGGGTCCATCGAGGTCGGCAAGTGGGCGGATTTCACGATTCTCGATGCCGACCTCATGACGATCCCAGAGGCAGAGATCCTCAAGACGCGCACCGTGATGACGGTCATCAATGGCGCGATCGCCTATCGGGCTCCCTGAACCGGGACAACAGGATGTCGATCGAACATCTGTTTGCCAACAACAGGGCCTGGGCCGCGTCGGTCATCGAGCGCGACCCACAGTTCTTCCGGAGGCTCTCCGGCCAGCAGACTCCGCGTTTTCTGTGGATCGGCTGTTCGGACAGCCGGGTGCCGGCCAACGAGATCGTCGGGCTCGCTCCCGGAGAAGTCTTCGTCCACCGGAACGTGGCCAACGTGGTGGTCCACTCCGACCTCAACTGCCTTTCTGCCATGCAGTTCTCGGTCGATCACCTGAAGGTGCAGGACATCCTGGTCTGTGGTCATTACGGCTGTGGCGGTGTCCTGGCCGCCCTCAAGGGAATGACCCTCGGCCTGGCGGACAACTGGACCCGCCACGTGCAGGATGTCCGCAACCTGCACGCCCGGGAGTTGGCTCAGCTCCCGGAGGCGCGGCGCCACGACCGACTCTGCGAACTCAACGTGATCGAGCAGGTCCGGAATGTCTGCCAGACGACCGTGGTGCAGGACGCCTGGCGCCGAGGTCAGCCCCTGGCGGTGCACGGCGTCATCTACGGCCTGGATGACGGCCTGCTGCAGAACCTGCACGCCGCGGTGACCGATGCCGGTTCCCTCGACGCCATTCTCCAAGCTGTCCTGGAGCCTCGCCGACCAGCGTAGCCGTCTTCCCGGGAGGTCCGCCAATGTTGGCTCGATGGTCTGCCATCCTCCTCACTGCCGGGCTCCTTCCTGGTCTGGCGACTCCATCCCGGCTGTCCGCCCAGGATTCGCCGATGCGGAACGAGGTCGAGCGGTTCAGCGCTGACCTGGCCGCCCTCCGCCGTCGCTACGATACCGAGTACTCGGCGGAACGCCGCCAGCGGCTGGCCGCCTTCCTGGCCGAGTGGGACCATCGGCTCCGCGCCATGCCGTTCGACCAGGTCAACCCTGAGGGCCGGGTGGACCTGGTTCTGCTCGGCAACCAGATCCGGTACCAGCAGTCTCTTCTGGTGCGGGAAGAGCGACAGTGGAACGAGATGCAACCGCTGGCGCCGTTTGTCGGCCGATTTCTCGGGTTGCAGGAAGCCCGTCGCCGGCTGGAGCGGGTGGACCCCCAGGGTGCCGCCCGGGCGCTCGATTCAGTGGTCCGGGTGGTCGAAGCCACCCGCAAGACCCTGGAGGCCCCGGACGCCAAACCGCCCTCCAAGGTGGTCGCGCTCCGGACCGCCGAGATGCTGACCGATCTCCGCCGGACGATGGACCGATGGTACCGGTTCTCGGCGGGATACGACCCGGTGTTTTCCTGGTGGGTCGCCGACCCCTGGCGGAAGACCGACAAGGGCCTCCAGGACTACATCAAGTTCCTCCGCGAGAAACTCATCGGCTTCAAGGAAGGGGCGGACGACCCAATCATCGGTGACCCGATCGGGGCGGACGGCCTCAAGGATGACCTGGCCCACGAGATGATCCCGTACACCCCGGCGGAGCTGCTCACGATCGCCGAGCGGGAGTTTGGGTGGACCGAGGCGGAGCGGCTCGGGGCCAGCCGGGACATGGGATTCGGTGACGACTGGCGAGCGGCGATGGAACGGGTCAAGACCCTGTACGTGAGCCCGGGGGAGCAACCGCAGATGATCCGCGAGCTCGCCGAGGAGGCCATCCGTTTCGTGGAGACCCGGGATCTGGTCACCGTGCCGCCGCTGGCCAAGGAGATCTGGCGGATGGAGATGATGAGCGCCGCGGCCCAGAAGGTGAGTCCGTTCTTCCTGGGTGGGGAGGTGATTCAGGTCTCCTATCCGACCGACAGCATGACCCATGAGGATAAGCTGATGAGCATGCGGGGGAACAATCGCCATTTCTCCCGGGCCACGGTGCAGCACGAGCTCATCCCGGGGCACCACCTGCAGGGGTTCATGAACGAACGGTACCAGCCCCACCGGCGGCTCTTCCGGACCCCGTTCTGGACCGAAGGGTGGTCGCTCTACTGGGAGATGCGGCTCTGGGACCTGGGGTTTCCGCAGACGCCCGAGGACCGGATGGGGATGCTGTTCTGGCGGAGCCATCGCGCGGCCCGGATCATCTTCTCGCTCCGGTTCCACCTGGGCACCATGACGCCGCAGGAGGCGATCGACTTCCTGGTGGACCGGGTCGGGCACGAGCGGGCCAACGCCGAGGCCGAGGTTCGGCGGTCGTTCAATGGGTCGTATCCGCCGCTCTATCAGGCGGGCTACATGCTGGGCGGGCTGCAGATCCGGGCGCTGTATCAGGCCCTGGTGGCCAGTGGACAAATGACCGAGCGGGCCTTCCACGACGCGATTCTGCAGGGCGGCCCGATGCCGATCGAGATGGTCCGGGCCCGGTTGACCGGGCAGGTCCTGACTCCCAACTTTCAGTCCAGCTGGAGATTCTGATGCGGTCGACCACCTACCGGAGGTGAGGCGATGATCGTGATCCAGGTGATTCCCCGGGCGGGAGAGGACGCCTACAAGCTGCTCCGCCACAAGGTGATCCACGAGGCGACCACCTGGTCGTGGAGCAACAAGAAGAAGACCCGGCTCCGGCATGTGCAATCGAAAGGCTGGATCGATGTGTATCCGGCCGGCGGGGGGCTGGTTGCCAAGGTGGTTCCCAAGGAGCGTCGGGACCTGTTCTATCTGGCGGAAAAGTTCATGGGGCGGCTGGTGGCCTGGTTCGAGGAGGAGCTGGTCGCGATCAACGTCCAGCTGCTCGACGACGAGTAGTCGGGGCTGGCCCAGCGGGTGTCAGGAGGAACGGAACAGGGGGAGGCCATGAGGCCTCCCCCTGTCGCCGAGCTACCCTCATCCTCCTCGAAAGACTCAGCGGACCCGGAAACTGTATCCCGCCAGGAGGGTAAACACGTTGTTCTTGATTTCATATGACGGCGAGTCACTGTCAATCGTCGAGAGCCCCAGGAAGTAGCGCAGGGCGACCCGGAAGGCCTGAATGTCCACCCCGAGGGACCCAACCAGGCCGAGATCTGTGGATTTGAGCCCGATATTCAACTCGTCTTCAATCGAACTGCATCCACTTCCCTCCGCGGTCCCGTTCACGGTGAATGAACAGCGGGTCTTGATTGCCAGAGCCGGACCGGCGCTGAAGAACGGGGTCACGCTCCCCTCGCCAGGCATCCGGGCGGACAGGAGCAAAGGAATCTCGAGATAGTCAATTGAAGCTTTCAGGACAGCCCCCGGGTCAGTGTCCTTGGCGCCCCGCTGGGAATAGAGCATCCCGGTCTCAATGGCGAGGTTCCGATGGATCCCGAACGACAGATATCCACCGAGGGCAATCCCGATCTTCCTCTCGGAGCCTTCAGTGTCTTCTCCTGAGAGGGTTGCGGAGTTGATCCCGCCAACTACTCCAACGGTGATCGGATGGTCCTGCGCCCGCCCGGTTCCGGCTGCCAGGGTCCCCAGCACCAGTATTCCGAGTCCCACTCGCATCACACTCATGGTCAAGTCCTCCGAAAGGGTGACCTGCTGCGCCGATCCCCAGCCGGCGTCATCCAATCCCGAGTGAAAACATCGCTTTATCTGTCACTATGCGTCGCGTTGAGCGCTTCGTCAAGTGGTTGCTGATCGGTGGGGAGGTTGGGAGCAGCAACAGGGGGAGGCCGAACGGCCTCCCCCTGTTGCTCTTGAAGCAGTTCAGAGGGTGATCAGTTGCCGCTGCCCACCGGGATCGAGACTCCAGCAAAGAGCCCGAAGAAACCCGTGCTCCAGCTCTCGCCGTCCTCACTGTGGCGGCCGTTCATCCAGCGGCCTTCGACCCACACATTGACCTTGCCGGCGGGGATGTCGACGCCGGCGATCCCGCCGAAGAGAATGCCGGTCGAGGAGTCACCGGTCCCGGTGCCCGGGCTGTACTTGTGGATCAGGGCACCCAGCAGGCCCGCGACGTAGAGTCCCGCCTTTTCCTGATCACCGAACCGGTAGCCCACCTGGCCGTCGACCCCGTACAGGGTGGTCTTGTCCGAGGTGCCGCCGCCGCCACCGGCCTGGTAATCATCGTGCTTGTTGGATCCCAAGAACCCTTCCCCGGCGACGAACAGGCCCTTGGAGCCCACGTTGAACACCGCGCCAGCCTGGCCCATCCAGCCGGTCTTGGCGTAGTCGCCGTAGTCACCGGTCGGGATGGTGGCCCCAGCGCCAAGGAAGATCGAGGCCTGCGCCGAGGCCAGGGTCGGAACAGCCAAGGCGAGCAACATGGCAAGGAACAGCGGACCAGCTGAGCGTTTCATATCGCCTCCCGAAGGGTAGAGTGAACACAGGGCCGACCACGGAACTGGCCAGAGCCCTCGATGGATGACACTTATATGCGATACGAGTCGGAACCCGTCAAGGGTTCCAGGGAGAACTGGTGGTCAAGCCAGGGCGTTCTCCGCCCCCGAATCCTGGGTAAAGAGACAGGAGGACCGGGCCAGTTCCACGAGTTGGCGCAGGGCCTCGAGGTCGGGGGGGCGAGGGACGACAAAGCAGTTCAGGTCAGCCTGGGGGGCCTTGGGGATGACCTGGTCGAGGTTCCCGACCATCACCGTGAACTCCGCCCGGATCCGGGCATGGTCGGCGATGTCGGTCAGGTAGGCCAGCGCGGCCTCCCGGACTCCGTCGTGCGGGACGTGGGTCAGGAGCCGCAACTGGCCCTCCCAGTTGGTCTGGATGACATAGCAGAGCAGCAGGCCCAGGTTCATCGCCGGCAGCCGGACGCCCCGCTGACTGAGTTCCCACCGCTCCCCCTGACTGGGATACCAGAGATTGATGGACTGCTCCAGCCCGAGACCGGTGACCGGGTGATTGGAGAAGACCACCGCCCCTACCCGATGGGTCCGGGCCTTGTCCAGGATGAGGGCGAGCTCCGGATCGCGCGCGGCGTTTCTGGGGAGGTGGAGGAAGAGTGCGTTGGGGCGAAAGAAGGTGTCCCGAAGGGCCTGCATGGTCCCGTTCACCCCGGCCCCGAAGCTGTCGGCCTCGATCCGGGTCCAGGAGGAGAAGACCCCGTCGCCGCGGAACTTTTCACACAGGAATGGCAGTCGCTCCAGCACCAGCTGTTCCTGGCCGGCGGTGGGCATCCCCACCAGCTTGGCGGAACCGCGGGGGAAGGCGAGGGAGTGGATGATTCGATACGCTCCCCGCAACTCCCGGGGGTCTTCGACCGGGATGAGCAGGTTCGGCTTCCAGGTGCGCTCTTCGGAGGCGGGGAGCATCGTGGTCTTCTTGGCGGCCCACTCCGCCAGGGAAACGAACAGACCGCTCCGGACGTCCCCGAACGGGGCCTTGAGCCTCCGGGAGATGAGGTAGGCGTAGATCCCGAAGACCATGACGACGGCCAACAGGCTCACCGGCGCGTTGATGATGAACATGGCGAACACGCATCCCGAGAACCCCAGCAGCGGCACGATCCGGGGGATCCGGAGCAGTGGACGGTAGCTCACCAGGCCCAGGCTCTGCTCGATCAGAATGACCACGTTGATCATCGCGTAGGTGATCAGGAAGAACATGGTGATCAGCGGGGCGATCGCATTCAGGTCCCGCATCATCAGGGCCGCCAGGACGATGGCACCGCTCAGCCACATCGCGTTGCGGGGTTCGCCCCGGGCGGTGGTGCGGGCGAAGTACTCGCTGCCGGGCAGGATCCGGTGCGCCCCGAGGGCCTGGAGAATGCGGGGTCCCCCGACCAGTGACGCCAGCGCGCTGGAGAAGGTCGCGCCCAGCAGGCCGGCCAGGACCGCCGGGCCCCAGAACGCCTTGTCGATCATGATCGTGTAGTTGCTGAGCAGTTCCGCCGGCGTCGCCACCTTGGCCAGCCACCAGGCCAGACCCAGGTAGATCACCCCGCTCAGCGCCACCGCGCTCATGGTGCCGATCGGGATACTCCGGCGCGGATCGCGCAACTCGCCCGACATGTTCGCCCCGGCCATGACCCCGGTGGCCGCCGGGAAGAACACCGCGAACACGGTCCAGAAGCTGGTTCCCGAGAAGTTGTTCTCCGGGCTCCCGGCAAACGTTCCCCACCAGGTGATGGGCTGATCCAGCGGGACCCGTACGGCCGCCAGAATGATGCTGACCAGGCTGAGCCCGATGATGCCCATGATCACGAACTGAATCCGGAAGGCGAAGGAGGCGCTGGCGGCCGCGATCCCGAATACCAGCCCGAAGGTGATCAGATCGACCAGCAGTGCAGGGTGGCCGGGGAAGATCCAGAGCCAGCCCTCACGGAACCCGAAGATGTACATCGCCACCGCCAGGACCTGAGCGAGGAAGAGTGGCACCCCGATGCTGCCCCCGATCTCAAGGCCGAGCGACTGGGAAATCAGCGAAAACGCACCGCCGGGGCCGATCCGGATGTTGGTGGTCAGCGAGGAGAGGGCGAGGCCGGTGCAGGCGGAAATCCCGATGGCCAGGCCGATGATCAGCCAGGCACCGAGCAGGCCGGCATTGCCGACGACCCAGCCCTCCCGGAGGTACATGATGACCCCGAGAATCGTGAGCAGGGTGGGGGTAAACACCCCGTCCAGTGCTCCGAACCCGGTGGCCTTGCTGGGGGGAACCGGTTCCGACTGGGTTTCAATCGGGGAGGTCACGGGACCGCGGCGATCATTGATACCGGATGGCGTAATAGATGACGTAGAGCCACGAGAAGAACCCGTGCACGATCGCCCACAGGATCGACTTGTTGGCCGACCAGCTGATGGCAATGGCCAGGGCGGTCCCGAACCCCACCCCCGCCTTGGCCGCGTCCGATCTCCTGCTCATCTGACCTCCACGTGATGAAGGGTACGCCTCCCGAGCCTTGTATCTCTAAATCTGCGTTCTGCTGTAGTTTCTCGATAGGGTGGTAACCCGTTCCGCCTAGGGGCTTCGAGCCCGTACCCTAGCCTGGGTGCCACCTGCTGTTGGTCGCCGAGAGCCCGAACAGTTGCCGGGGGGTCTGACCCCGCATCACGCAAGGTTGGGCCACGCCGATCGTTCCTTTGCCGGAGACGCCTCATGGACCACTTCATCGGCATTGATGTCGCCAAGGCGACGCTCGACATTGCGTCACTGCCCGACGGCGAGAGCTGGACCGTCACGAATGATGATTCCGGCCTCGCGGAGCTCATCCCGCGCCTGGTCGCCCTCGCCCCGGTCCTCGTCGTGATGGAAGCGACGGGTGGCTTCGAGACACCGGCGGCGATCGCCCTCGCGCACACGGGTCTCCCTGTGGCCATCGTCAATCCGCGCCAGGTGCGCGATTTCGCCAAGGCCATGGGGCGGCTCGCCAAGACGGATGCCCTCGATGCCGGCCTGCTCGCGGATTTCGCCCAGCGCGTGCGTCCTGAACCCCGCCCGCTCCCCGATGAGGCCGCGCAGCTTCTGGAAAGCCTGCTGACGCGCCGTCGACAGATCGTGGATATGCTCACCGCCGAGAAGAACCGGCTCGGCTTCGCGCGTGGCCCCGTCAGGCGCGACATCACCCAGCACATCCGCTGGCTCGAGAAGCGCCTCAGCGCTGTCGACGGCGACTTGCAGGATGCGGTCACGGCGAGCCCGCTGTATCACGCGAAGGCGCAACTACTCCGCAGTGTGCCTGGCGTGGGGCAGGTGACCACCTTCACCCTTTTGGCCACGCTCCCGGCACTCGGACACCTCTCCCGCCACCAGATCGCCGCCCTCGTCGGGGTGGCCCCGATGAACCGGGACAGCGGCACCAGGCGGGGCAAGCGGATGGTCTGGGGGGGCCGCGCCCCGGTCCGCGCCGTCCTGTACATGGCCGCCCTGGTCGGTATCAAGCACAACCCGGTGCTCCGGGTCTTCTATGAGCGGCTCCGCGCGGCGGGCAAGCCCTTCAAGGTGGCGGCCACCGCGTGCATGCGAAAACTCCTCACCATCCTCAACGCCATGCTGAAACACCACCGCCGCTGGGATGCACAATACGCTTGACTTTCGAGACAGTTGCTAGGGTCGCCAGACCGGCACCCGGCCCGCCGTCCAGGGCACGCCCGCCGCCTCGGCGGCCGTCTCCAGCGTCTTCAGGTCGGTTTCCACCAACCCCCGGAGCTGCTCGAGCACCAGGGCAAAGGCCTCGGCCGCAATCTGATAGTTCCGCTGATGGGTCGCGGTCGGTGCCCCGGTGTAGCTCCAGGAACCGAATACGATGCTCTGCACCCGGTCGGTGATCCCGGGGCCGGCCGGCTCACTCCGGCGTTCGATGGTACGGTCGCCGTTCATGGCCAGGTCCAGGTCGGCCAGCCGGAGCTCCATGGCCCGGGCCTGCTCCCGCAACCCCTGATCGGCGCCCGGGGCCTGTTCGATCGCCCGTTTGAGGATCGCCAGCTTGCCGCTGAGCTCGTTGACCAGGGCGGCCGCCCCCATCACCGCCCGCTGGAGCTCGGCCGTCCTCCGCTGGAACGCCAGGAGGGCCACCCGATCGGTGGGTGGCAGCGTCCCGGTCACCACCGGCTGAGCCGCGAAGGTCTGCGGCGTTCCAACCGGCGTGACCACGCCGTCCACCCGCTTGGCGAGCGACACGGTGTACTGCCCGGGCGCCGCGTACGGGCCGGCAGCACCGCCTCCGAACCCCCCTCCGCCGCCGCCACCGCCACCGCCGCCCCCCGCCTGAGCGCTGGTCACCGGCGTAGACGCCGGGTAGCGAAGATCCCAGGTGACTCGGTGGAGCCCCGCCGCGACCGGGCCAGTCAGCCGCCGGACGACGGCTCCCGACGCATCGGTGATCGTCACGAGAATGGTCGGGTCCTCCTCCCGGTCTTCCTCCCGGAGCGCATCCCAGGTGGGATAGGGAGTGTCCTCCCCCCGCCTTGCCACCGGCCGCTCGCGCTCCCGCCGAGCTTCGCTTCGGCTCCGGAGGGCGGTTTTCAGGTGATAGGTGAAGGTGGCGCCAGCCGATGGGTTTGACGCGACGAAGTTGGCATCTCCCTGGCCGCCGGCGTCGAACCCGGTCGGAATGAACATCGGCGCGTCGGGGACTGGAAGGAGCTGCGCCTCGGCGGCCAGGACGGCGGGCGTCAACTGACGGATCGGACCGTAGTCATCCAGCACCCAGAAGCCGCGGCCGAAGGTGGCCAGGACCAGGTCGTCTTCCGCTTCGTGGATGGCGACGTCCCGGACCGGGATGGTCGGCAGGCCGCCCCTGAGCTGGGTCCACCTGGCGCCGCCATCGGTCGAGACGAACACTCCGAACTCGGTCCCCACGAACAGGAGATTCGGATCCCGGTGGTCCTCGGCGATGACCCAGGCGCTGCCCCGGGCCGGGAGGTTGCCGGCGATCGAGGTCCAGGTCCGGCCCCGGTCGGTGCTCTTCAGGACGTAGGGGGCAAAGTCACCGGCCTTCTGATTGTTGAAGGTGGCGTAGACGGTCTGATCGTTGTGGCGGGACGCGACCACGTCCGACACCATGGTGGTGTCGGGGACCCCGGTGAACCGCTCGATGCGCCGCCAGTTGGCGCCGTTGTCTTCGGTGACCTGGATCAGTCCATCGTCGGTCCCGACATAGAGCAACCCCTGGGTCAGGCGCGATTCGGAGACCGCGATGATGGCCCCGTACAGGCTGGTCGAGGTGTTCTTGGCAATCGCGTCCACGCTCCAGATCCGGCCCATCATCTTCAGGGTGTTGCGATCGATCCGGCGGGTCAGGTCCGGGCTGATCGGGGTCCAGGTGTCCCCCCGGTTATCCGACCGGAACAGCCGCTGGGCCGCGAAGTAGATCCGAGTGTGCTGGTGCGGGCTGACAACCAGCGGCGAGTCCCAGTTCCAGCGGAGCGGCTCATCCCCCGGCTCGGGCTGGGGCTGGATGTTGACCCGCTCGCCGCTCCGACGATCCAGCCGCACCAGCACCCCGTGCTGCGACTCGCCGTAGACGATGTTCGGTTCCTCGGGGTCCACCGCCGGCTGGAATCCGTCGCCTCCCGTCACCACGAACCAGTCATCGTTCTGGATCCCTCGGCTGGCGGTGGTGCGGGACGGCCCGCCGAGGGTGTTGTTGTCCTGGGTGCCGCCGTAGACGTAGTAGAACGGCTTGGAGTTGTCGATCGCCAGCTTGTAGAACTGGGTCAGCGGCAGGTTGCTGCTGTACTGCCAGGTGGCGCCCCGGTCGAAGCTCTGGTAGAGCCCGCCGTCATTCCCGGTAATCAGGTGACTGGTGTTGTCCGGGTCGATCCACAGCGCGTGGTGATCGACGTGCTTGGTCCGGGTCGGCAGTCCGCTGAAGGAATTGCCGCTGTCGGCGCTCATCATCAGCCCGACGTCGATGCTGTAGAGCCGGCCCACTTCGTTCGGGTCGGCGGTCAGTTCGTGGTAGTAGAACGGAGGTCCCGCGTTGTAGGAGCTCATCTTCCGCCAACTGGAGCCGGCGTCGGTGGACCGGTAGAGACCCCGGCCCCGGGCCGAGGCCTCCACCACGGCATAGACGGTGTTGGGGTCGGCCGGGGAGATTGTCAGCCCGATCTTGCCGAGCTCTTCGCTGGGGAGCCCCGAGCTCAGTTTGGTCCAGGTCTTTCCGCCGTCGATCGACTTGTGGATTCCGGACCCCGGCCCGCCGTTGATGAACCCCCACTGGCGCCGGAACCGCTGCCACGTCACCGCGTAGACCACCTCGGGGTTTCTCGGATCCAGGTGCACTTCGTTGGCGCCGGTCCAGTCGTTGTCCCCCTTGAGGATCAACTCCCAGGTGGCGCCCCCGTCGGTGGTCTTGTAGACCCCGCGCTCTCCGCCGCCCGACCAGAGGGGTCCCTGAGCCGCGACATAGACCGTCCTCCCATCCGCGGGATGAATCGCGATTCCCCCGATGTGGGCCGAGAGCTTGAGGCCCATGTTCTTCCAGCTGCGGCCGCCGTCGGCTGAGCGATAGACCCCGTCGCCGTAGCCCACGCTGCGCTGGCTGTTGTTCTCCCCGGTGCCGGCCCAGATGGTGAGCGGGTCCGAGGGCGCGATGGCGAGGGCCCCGATGGCGTAGGAGGTCTGGCTGTCGAAGATCGCCGACCAGGTGGTGCCGGCATTGGTGGTCTTCCAGATCCCTCCCGAGGCGGCCCCGACATACCAGGTACTCTTGTCACTCGGGTGAATGGCGATATCGCTGATCCGGCCCGAGGTGGTGGCAGGTCCCAGCTCCCGGAACTTGAGCCCGGCCAGCGGGGATCGGGGCCCCCCGGAGGCGGAGTCGCCCTCCGCTCCCTCGCCTCCTCTTGGGCGCTGGGCCGCCAGCGGAAGGGCGGTGCTGATGGCGAGGGCGGCGGTCAACACGAAGCGGAAGCGCACCGGGATCAGGGTCATGGTCGGTCCGGTTGAAGTCCCTGGAAGCACAGCCGTTGGAAGGTACACGAAGTGGCTGACTCCGGGAGGGGTGCGGAGCCATGCCGGCGCTGGCTTCAGGCCGGTGGCGGGTTAGCTTTGCGAGGCGCTTCGGCTGCCCACCCTCCTCAGGGATACCCCGCATGACCCAGGAATCCGGCGAACTCCGGCGGGAGCTCGGGCTCTTTGACTCCGTCATGATCAACACCGGGACGGTGATCGCCTCGGCGATCTTCATCGTGCCGGGTGTCATTGCTGCCGGGTTCCTCTCCAGTGGCCCCTCGGTGCTGGTCTGGGTGGTGGGCGGGCTGGTGAGCCTCTGCGGGGCCCTCTGCGTGGCCGAGTTGAGCGCGGCGATGCCGGAGGCGGGCGGGCAGTTCATCTACCTGCGCCGGGCCTGGAGCCCGCTGGTCGGGTTCCTCTATGGCTGGGGCGCGTTCCTGGTGATCAACACCGCGTCGGTGGCGGCCATCGCGGTGGGATTCGCGACCTACCTGAGCGTGTTCGTTCCGCTCTCCGGATGGGGGATCAAACTGGCCGCCGCCTTGTCGATCGTGGCGCTGACCGTGCTCAACCTGTTCGGCGTCAAGCTTGGGGCGGTGACCCAGAACATCCTGACCTCACTCAAGCTCCTGGCCCTGCTGGCGATTCCGGTGCTGGGGTTTGCGCTGACCCGGGGGGGTGCCGGGAACCTGATGCCACTGTGGCCCGAAGGGGGTGGGACCGCCTGGCTGGCCTTTGGTCCGGCGATGGTGGCGGTGCTGTGGGCCTACGACGGCTGGATCGAGACCACCTATGTGGGGAGCGAGATCCGCAACCCGGAGCGCAACCTGCCGTGGTCGATCATTCTCTCGACCCTGCTCGTCATGGCTCTCTACCTGATCGTCAACACGGCCTATCTCTGGATTCTAGGTCCGGACCGGGTGGCCGGGTCGGAGCTGGTCGCGTCGGACGCCATGACCGTCCTGCTGGGGACCGGGGGAGCGGTGTTCATCACCCTCGCCATCGTGGTGTCCACCCTCGGTGCCAACAACGGGATCGTGTTCACCGCTGCCCGGATTCCCTATGCCATGGCCCGGGAGGGACTGTTCTTCCCCTGGGCAGCCAAGACCCATCCCCGGTATCAGACCCCGGTCGCAGCGCTGGGGGCCCAGATGGTGATCGCGGTGGTGATGACCCTGACGGGCAGCTACACCCAACTGCTCACCTACGTGGTGTTTGTTTCGTTCCTGTTCTACGCCATGTCGGCGGCCGGGGTGATCCGGCTCCGCCGCAGGGAGCCCGAGATGGTCCGTCCCTACCGGGCCTGGGGATACCCGGTGACCCCGGTGGTGTTCATTCTGTTCGCCATCTATCTGGTGGGAGACGCCATCCGGCAGACGCCCATGGAATCCGCGGTGGGAGCTGGCATCCTGCTCGCGGGGGTTCCCGCGTACCTGTACTGGTCCCGTCGCAGTCATCGAGCGGCTGAGGCCTGACCCGGGCCTGCGCCTTCGCCGCCCTCACCTTGCCCCCTTCTCCGAGGACTTCATGAGCGCGCCCCAGACCTACGCCAATCACCCCAAGTACTTCCCGCTCTACCATTTCGTCACCTTCCCGATCCTGACCATCAATTTCGGGGTGGCGGTGGCCGGTCTCATCAAGGCGCCGTCGCTCGCCACGGCCTGGCAGTTGGTGATGGCCTTTGGCTTTCTGTGCCTGCTGCTGGCCGCCCGGCTGATGGCCCTCAAGGTTCAGGACCGGGTGATCCGGCTGGAAGAGCGTCTCCGTCTGGCCCGGGTACTCCCGGCGGATCTCCAGGGGTCGATCGCGACCCTTCGACCCAGTCACCTGGTGGCGCTCCGGTATGCCCCGGACGACGAGGTGGTGGAGCTGGTCCGCCAGGTGGTGGCCGGAAAGCTCAACGGCCAGAAGGAGATCAAGATGGCGGTCAGGAACTGGCGGCCGGATTATCTCCGGGCTTGATCGAGTTGTTGGGCCCCGAAACGTCGAACCGGGAAGGGCAGCAGCCCTTCCCGGTTCGCGTTCCTGGAAGTGATGACTCAGCCGATCAGCTGGCCCCTGCCAGCTTTCGTACCGCTCCGGCCAGGATCCGGACCTTGGTGGCATCCCGCGACCCGCTGGCATTGGCGTCCAGTTCACCCGCCAGCCTGGTGAGCGCGTCCCGCCGCCCGGCGCCCGATGCCTGCTCGGCCCCGGCCAGTGCGTCCCGCGCCGCCGCGATCCGAGTCGCGCTCAACCCGCCGGACCGCTCCAGCTGATCCAGGTAGGCCCGGGCCAGCGCGAAGCTGGCCGGCCAGACGTACAGGGGTTGACCCTGGGCATTCAGGTAATCCAGGTGCACGGTCTTGGCCGCGTCGATTTCGTTCTGAGACATCCACCCGCTGGGGGTCAGCTCCACGATGTCGAGCCCGCGGGCGATCTCGGAGCTCACGATCACCCCGTTGTACCAGTAGACCGACCACGAGCCACCCATGATCATCCGGGTGGCATCTACCGGACCGCGGTCGAAGTAGGCGATCTCGACGGGCTTGCCGGCATCGGTCCAGTCAAAGACCGAGATGCCTCCCTGGTACCAGGCCTGCACCATCACGTCCCGGCCGGGGACAGGGATCAGCGACCCGTTGTGGGCGACACAGTTCTCCTGCGGCGTCTGCGCCGCCGGGATCTTGTAGTAGCTCCTGAAGACCATCTTCCCGTTTTCCATCGTGAAGAGCGCGTTGGCGCCCCACTCAGGCTTGTCGGTAGCCCGGCACTTCGGTGCGCCGCCCCCACCCCACTCGTCGGTGAAGAGGATCTTGCTGCCATCGTTGTTGAAGGTGGCCGAATGCCAGTAGGCAAAGTTCGAATCCGCCACCGCCTGGATCCGGACCGGGTTGGCCGGGTCCCGGATGTCGAGCAGCAGGCCGTATCCCTCACACGCGCCGCCGGCCAGGCCGATCGCCGGATAGGCGGTGATGTCATGGCACTGAGTCGGGCCAGGGCGTGGCCCCGGCGCCGCATCGCCGCTGCCGAACCGGGCCGCCAGGAGGCCGGGAAGCGCGGCGCGGAGCGCGGCGCTGTCCGCCGCAGTGGCCGGGCCGGTCCCGTTCCGAGCCTTGACGATGCTGTCCAGCAGCGGGGTGATCAGCTGAGGAGGGATGACCCGTTCGGCACCGAATAGTTCGGCCGTGAACATCCCACGGGCGCGTGCCTCGGCGGCGGCCTGCTTGGCGGCGGCAATGTCCTCCGGCGCCTCGCCGTGTGAGGCGGGATCCACCAGGTCCTGGAAGATCCGCGGTGAGCTGACGATCGCGGCCCGGTCGGGGTGCGCCAGCGGGACCTTGATCACCTCGATCCGGAACAGCGCGGAATTGGGGTCCTTCTCCGGCGCCTCGCGGCTGCAGCCCGGCAGCTCGTCCGCCGACCGGACGCCGGCCGAGCCGGAGATGTAGACGTAGACATTCGCGGTGTCCTTGGGGTCGACCACCACGGTGTGGGTGTGGGAGCCGCGGCAGGTCTGGACGTTGCCGACGTTCTTCGGATTCCGGATGTCCGTGATGTCGAAGATCCGGAGCCCGCGGAGCCGGTCCTTGCTGATCGCCTCGCGCACGCCTTCACCGCCGCAATCGATCCGGCCGGTGAGTCCTTCGCCCGACACGAACAGCAGGTTCCGGTAGACCGAAACGTCACTCTGGGAAGCCGGACAGTAGTAGGCGGTGGTGAGCGTCGGATTCCGCGGATCGGAAATGTCCCAGATCTGCCAGCCGTTGTAGTTGCCCTGGATGGCATACTTGCCCAGGAAGGCCAGATCGGAGTTGGTGACGCCGAGGAACCTCTCCGGCGAAGCGGTCCTGGACAGCACCCGGAGATTCCAGCTGGCCTCACCGGCATCCATCAGGCCGGCCTTGAGTCCGACCCGCGGGTCGGGGCTGGGCGCGGCGGTCGGCAACCGGGCCGGTGCCGGCTGGCCGGGAGCGGCCTGGCTGTACGACGAACCACAGGCAGCCGCCGAGGCCACCCCGAGGAGCAGGGAAAGCGAAGCGAGGGGGGACGCACGGCGTCGTCCCTTCATGGGGTGGAGAAATTCCGGGAACATGGAGCCATCCTTGAATGCGGGCGGGATAGGTGGGCAGAAGGTCCGATGGGGATGGGTCAAGGCGAGCGGGGCACCGCCGTGAGGGCGGCGAGCATCTTCTCCATCCGGGCAATCTCGGTGAGCTGGTCGACGTTGACGTCAGAGGCCAACTTGAAGACGGTCTCGTTCTGGCCGGCCCCGTTCTGGCGGAACAGCTCGGTCACCATGGTGACGGCGCCCCGGTGGTGCTGGATCATGAAGGCGAGAAACAACCGGTCGAACTCGGTGCCCCGGGACCGATCGAGTTGACCCATCTGGTCATCGGTCAGCATCCCCGGCATCAGCATCAGGTGCTCCTCGCCGCCCATCACCATCTTCATCCCCATCGGGTTGGGCTCAGGTACCGGCAGGAGCCGATCCCGGAGCCAGGCCGACATCAGGGCGATCTCGTCCTGCTGGGCATTGATGATGCGCTCCGCCAGGACCTGGATTGACGAATTGGCACCGTGACTGGGGGCCCACCCGGCCATCCGGATCGCCTGCGCGTGGTGGCTGATCATCCCCGACATGAACGAGATGTCGGCGACGGTGTACGGGTAGCGGGCGCTGTCGGCCCTGGCCTTGGCGATCGCCGCGAGGTCGCTGGTTCCATACCCCGCAGAAACCGGGGCCGGCCCGACCACGGCTGGGCCGGTGGCGCCGCAGGCGCTCAGGACGGCAGTGGCCAGGACGGCCGCAACCAGGGAGTTCCGAAGGGGCATCATTCCTTGAATGCTACCCTTACCGATGGCCTCCCGCCATCCGGGTGGCCTCCGGCAGGGTTCTGAGCCGGAGCATGCTGACGATGCCGAACACCGTCGAGGTTCCCCAGGCTAGTCACCCATTCCACTTCGTCCAAATCGCTACCACGGCACAACCGTTCCAATGAAATACCCCGGGGATGTGGCTAACCCCACGAAAGACCTCGATCATCTCAACGTCCGAGGGATCAACCCGCGACAGCATCTCAACATCGGGGGTCTCGTGAAAGGAAGGCACCACCGCCGGGCCCCTTTCGGTGAACTGCCCCTGTGGAAGCTGCCGGGCCCCGTCGATGAACACAGCGAGCCCTCCCGGATCCAGGCACCGGGCAAACCGAATCCGCTTCGGTGGGCCGTTCGATACCTGGACTCCTGGAATGCCTCGTAGCAACTCGGCCGTGGGGCTTCCGAAACGACGATCGATGGCTTCTCGGGTGATGAGCGTGCCGAGGCCCAGCTTCTGGCGGAGGAAGACATCATCGTACTTGGTCGTGCCTGCATAGCGGAGGGGTTTGCTCGGTCGGGCGGAGACGATCAGCTCTGGCAGCCATACTTGGCTGGCAACCAGCTCAACCAGGATGGTGTCGCGGAGCGGAGGCAGCGGTTGGAGCGCGAGGAGCATAGGTCGGTACCCGATCCGCCTGAACCCGACAGTGCTGTCGACCGGGAATACTTGGATCGTGAAAAAACCGTTACGGTCGGTCGTGGCCCGGACCTCTTGGCGGTTGACGATGACCTCCACACCGTCAACAGCGCGGTGTGCCTGGTCGTAGACGCGTCCGACAAGGAGGGTTTTCTGGGGAGGTGGAATCTGGGCGAAGACCTGGGCGGAACTCGTGCTGGCGCCGAGACCCAAGACTGCCCAGAACGTGCGCCCATACCGCATCAATCCCTCCCGGCCAACCTTGGCCAGCTCAGGCCCTGAGCGCCACGCTCCTGTAGGTTGGCGGGACAGCAGTGGCCAGGACGGCCGCAACCAGGGAGTTCCGAAGGGGCATCATTCCTTGAATGCTACCCTTACCGATGGCCTCCCGCCATCCGGGTGGCCTCCGGCAGGGTTCTGAGCCGGAGCATGCTGACGATGCCGAACACCGGGCCAGGCACCAGCAGCAGGAACACGTGCTGCCAGCCAACCAGGTCGGCCACCACAGGAATCAGTCGGATGGAGACCAGGGTCAGCAGAAACCCCATCGCAGTCTGCAGGGTGAGCGCCGTCCCCACGTAGCGCGGGTCGGTCAACTCGGTGACAGCGGCGCTGAACTGGGCCGAGTCCGCGACCACCGCGAAGCCCCAGACCAGACAGAGGCCGGTCAGCAGGATCGGGAACTGGTAGCTGAACCCGGCCAGCGCGGCGCATGCTCCAGAGATGACCAGGCTTGCCGTGGCCACCGCGGTCCGGCCCATCCGGTCCGCCAGCTTCCCGGCCACCACAGCCCCAACCGCCCCGACCGCAACGACTCCGAATCCGGCCAGTCGGGCGCCTGCCGTGCCCCGACCGGCCGCCCCAAAACTCTGCAGCAGAAAGAGCGGCACCCAGGTCCACATGGCGTACAGCTCCCACATGTGGCCCAGGTAGCCGAAGTTGGCTAGTCGGGTGGGCTGGTGCGAGATGGCCTGGCCGATGAACCGCCAGTCAAACGGGGCGGCCTGGGAAAGATATGGTCCGGGCCGGATCCACCCGAACGCCACCGCCGAGGCCAGGACCGCTGAACCCGCTGCCGCCAGGAGGGTCGGCCGCCAAGGGGGCATCCCGCCATCGCCGAAGAGTGGAACCGCGTTGAGGAGGTGGGGCAGGGCCGAGCCCAGCGTCAGCGCCCCGACCAGCAATCCGATCCCGAAGCCGCGGTCCTCGCGACACCAGGTGGCGACCAGTTTCATCCCCGGCGGGTAGACTCCGGCCAGCGCCATGCCTGTCAGCCCCCGAAGCCAGACGGCGGTCCCGAAGTCGAGATCAAAGGTGGCGAGTGCCGCCGTGGCGGCCCCCGCCACCAGGGCGCTCCAGGCCACCAAGCGCTGGGAAGGAATCCGATCGGGAAGATTGAGCACGGCGGAGAGCAAGGCCCCGGCCACGAACCCCAACTGGACGCTCATCGTGAGCCACGCGTCCAGCCCGCCGGTGATGGCCCATTCCTCCCGGAGCTGGGGGACCACGGCCGTGGCCGAGAACCAGGTGGCCATGGCCAGGGTCTGGGCCGCGGCCAGCAGGGCGAGCTGCCGCGGCTTGGTGGTCACCGTCAGGGCTGGTTGAGCTTTTCGATGGCCTGCTTGATCGCGCCACTCTCGGGGAACCGCTGGGCCAGGCCGTTGAGCACGGTGCGGGCCGCATCGGGCTGACCGGCCGCCACCAGCGCCTCGCTCAGGAGAAGGCCCTTGCGAGTGACCAGACGGGCGTCGTCATCCGGGACGGTGAGCGCCGCGAGCGCCGCCATGGCGCCCTCGACATCTCCCCGGTCCTTGAGCTGTGACTCGATGCCCAGCAGCGCCACCGATAGGTCTCCCGGCATCCGGGCCACCAGCTCGTCGAACAGCCGTGCGGCATCGACGCTGCGACCCGCCAGCCGGTCGGCCTGGGCCTGATGGAAGAGCCCTGCCACCAGCAGCTGCCGGACGTGGGCGGAATCTCCCCCCCGGGTGCCCACTCCCCCCGCGTACTCGTAGACCACCTGTCCGCCGTGCTCGGCCGCCTCATACACCATCCACCCACCCACCAGCCCCAGCACCGCCGACCCCGCGTAGATCCCGCGCTGGATCTGGTCCTTCCGGAAGAAGGCGAGACCCGCAATCTCGAGTACCGCAATCGCAATGAGCATGTTGCGGGCCCGTTCGCCGTCATGCTCGTGACGTTGCACCGCCTCCCGAGCCCCCGGGATGCGCTCGGCGGGACCATGGGCCTGGTCGCCAGACTTGGCCGCACTCGCGGCCGCCAGGGCGGCAACGATCAGCAGGGCGGCGCCGGCCGGCCTGGTCCAGGCGAAGAGCCTGGTGAGCGAGACGATCCTGAGGAACAGCCCGACGAAGAACAGGGCGATGACGAAGTGGACGATCTGGGGATGGAATACGCCAATGTCGGGCATGGGGTCCGCCGGTGAAGGGAACGACTCGAAAAGTACACCGGCGAGCGCGCTGGCGTTATCAGGCAACGCGAATCTAGATTCCCGCTCCACCTTGAGACAGGTCTTCCTTGGCCCGCGTTCTCCGATCAGCCCTGTTTCTCACCCTCTGCCCAACGATGGCGGCAGCCCAGCAAGCCGCGGTGCCCACCCTCCGCGCCGGCCGGGCCGTGGGGATCCACCTCGACGGCCGGCTGGATGAACCGGCATGGCGCGAGGCAGACTCGCTCGCCCCGTTGCGCCAGGTGGTCCCGGTCGCGGGTGCGATGCCGACCGGGGCGACCGTCGTTCGGGTCCTGGCCAGCTCCTCGGAGATTGTCATCGGGGTGATGGCCTACGATCCCTCGCCCGGGCGGATCGTGAGCTTTTCGAAGGCTGTGGATTCTGACCTTGAGGACGAGGACAACATCCGGTTGGTGTTCGACACGTTCCGCGATGGCCGGACCGGCTACGTGTTCGCGGTCAATCCGAATGGGGCCCGGTTTGACGGCCTGGTCTCCAACCGGGGCGAAGGCACCAACTCCGCCTGGGACGGGATCTGGGAGGCTCGGACCGACCGGCGACCCGATGGCTGGTCCGTCGAAATCCGGATTCCACTCAAGAGCCTGATCTACGGCCGGGACCTCACCAGCTGGGGCTTCAACCTCGAGCGCCGGATCCAGCGGCTCCAGGAAACCACCCGCTGGGCCAGCCCAACCCCCGACATCAATCTCGGTCAGACCAGCCGGGCCGGGGTGTTGACGGATCTCCCCGTCTTCTCCCTAGGTATCGGGCTCGCCGTCCGACCCGCCATCACCGTGGGCGGGGAGAATACGGCGGCAGCCGACCTGGAGGGCAGCTTCCACCCCAGCCTCGACCTGACCCAGCGCATCGCGGGCGGGATCCTGGCTTCGCTGACCGTCAACACCGACTTCGCCGAAACCGAAGTCGACAGTCGGCGGACCAACCTGACCCGGTTTCCGGTCCTGTTCCCCGAAAAGCGGAGCTTCTTCCTTGAGGGGGCCGACGTGTTCGAGTTCGGCCTCGGCCTGCAGGACTCGTTTGGTGGGAGCCAGATCCTGCCGTTCTTCAGTCGGCGGATCGGCCTGGTCGGGGGTGAGCAGGTCCCGCTCCAGGCGGGCGGCAAGCTCAATGGCCAGGTCGGCAATACCAGCATTGGCGCGCTGGCCGTCCGGACTGGCACGGAGGACGGGGTCGCGTCTAACGAGACCATGGCTGTCCTCCGGCTCAGGCAGAATGTGCTCGGGGAATCATCGGCCGGTGTTCTGGCCACGGCGGGGGATCCGCTGGGCCGTGCCGACAGCTGGCTCGGTGGGTTGGATCTGACCTTCCAGACCTCCCGCCTTGGCGGCGACAAGAACTTTCTGGTCGGAGCCTATGGGCTCATGACCGGGCGGGAAGACCTCGGCGGAGATCGACTGGCCACCGGGTTCAGGGTCGACTATCCGAACGACCTGTGGGACCTGAACGTCACCTACAATCACATCGGCGACGGGTTCGATCCGGCCATGGGGTTCGTGCCCCGCCGGGGCATCAACGCGGTCACCGGCGCCTTCAACTTCCAACCCCGGATCGGCGCACACGGGATTCGCCAGTGCTTCGTCGAAACCCGATCGAGCTGGACCGGGAACCTGCAGTGGGATTGGGAGAGCTACCGGTTCTTTACCGCACCGGTGAACTGTCAACTGGAAAGCGGGGACCGGTTCGAGTTCAACTGGGTTCCCCAGGGGGAGCGACTCGACGAGCCGTTCGAGGTAACCGATCTGGTGACCATCGCCCCGGGGGCATACCACTACACCCGCTGGCGGCTGGAACTGGAAACCGCCAGCAAGCGCCCGGTGTCAGGACAGCTGACCTGGTGGTTTGGCGGGTTCTACGATGGTACCCTTCACACGATCGAGGCGGAAGCCACCGTCCGGTTGAGCGGGTCGTTCGTCGTCGAGTTGAACGCCGAGCGCAACGTCGGCAGCCTGAGCGGCGGGGACTTTACCGAGGATCTGGTGGGTGCTCGGCTCAACGTCAATGTGTCTCCCGATCTGGTGTTCTCGAGTTTCCTGCAATACGACACCGAGAGTCGGAGTCTGGGAAGCAACAGCCGGCTCCGCTGGACTTTCGATCCGCTTGGGGCCCTTTTTGTGGTGTACAATCACAACCTGGCTCGGGAGTTCGATGACCGCTGGTTGTTCGACAGCAATCAGCTGCTGATCAAAGTGCAGTACACGCTCCGTTACTGACCGGTCCATGAACGACTGACCGGCCGTCGACAAGTCCTTGGTCCCCAGGAGGTATCCCATGCCCCGTCCGCTCCGCCTGATCGCCACCGTCGCCGCTCTGACCCTGGTCGTGGCCGGACTGGCCGCCGCCCACGACATGTTCCTCAAGCCCACTCGGTTCTTCGTCGAGCCCGGGGCGACCCTCGACCTGCTCCTCCTGAACGGTAACTTCACCAACAGCGAGAACTCCATCGCCCGGAACCGGTTGCTGGATGTGAGCGTCCTGGGGCCCAACGGCCGGGTCCGGGTCGACACCGCCCAGTGGAGTGTCGCGGGCGACACCAGTTCCTTCAGCGTACCGGTCGGCGTGGCAGGGACCTGGCAGCTCGGCGTTTCCACCAGACCCAACATCATCCCGCTGACGGGTGCCGAGTTCAACGAATACCTGGCGAGCGACGGTATCCCCGATGTGCTGGCCGCGCGGAAGCGGGATGGCGAACTGGAACGGGGTGTCCGGGAGCGGTATCACAAGCACGTGAAGGCCCTGGTTCAGGTCGGCGACACCCGGAGTGAGCAGTTCTCAACCGCATTGGGCTATCCCGCCGAGCTGGTGCCGCTGGAGAATCCCTACACCCTGAGTCCCGGAAGCGTCCTCCGGTTCCGGGCCCTGGTGGATGGAACGCCGGTGGCGAACCAGTATGTCCAGTATGGCGGCCGGACGGCCTCCGGTGGTCGGATCGAGATGCGGGCGGTGCGAACCGATGCCCAGGGCGTGGGGCAGGTCCGGCTGTCCGACGCGGGAACCTGGTATCTCATGTTCATCTCCATGACCAGACTGACCGGAGACAGTGAGGCGGACTACGAGTCCAAGTGGGCCTCCCTGACCTTCGCCATCCGCTAGGCCGTTCCCGGGGGCCGATCGGTCCTCGGGTCGGAGCGGGCGCGCCGCCCGGTCAGGGAATCGGCCGGCGCCTGGTCAGCACCTCGACCTCATCGAGATCCCGGGGGACCCGGCTCAGCCATTCGAGCCCGTCCTGGCTGATCAGATAGGAGTCCTCGATCCGGACCCCGGTGTTCTGATACTGCTCCACCGCCGCCCGGACCCGGCTCGCGAAGGCCCGGTTCTTCGGCGTGTCGGGCAAGAGGGCAAGCAGCCGCGGGGAAATGTACAGTCCGGGTTCGATCGTGAACGCGTCCCCGACCTTGAAGATCCCGTCGTCGTAGGCCTGGATCGGGTCATGGACCTCAAGACCGATCCCGTGGGTGATGCCGTGGATCGCGAACAGCGATACCTGCCGGCAGCTCCAGGGGGATCGGGTACAGTTCACCGGCCACGGTGGATCGAAGGTGGCCTCCGCTGACTCCACCAGCCCGAGGGCTGCGAGTCCGGCGGCGCGGACGGCGATCGAGCTGTCGAGGGCAGCCTGGGTCGAGCGCCCCACGACGGAATTCCGCTCGGCGGCGGCCTGGGCATCCCGGACGATCCGGTAGATCTCCCGCTGTTCCCGGGTAAAGGTGCCACTGACGGGCAGGGTCCGGGTGACGTCCGCCGCATAACCTTCATACTCGGCCCCGGCATCCACAACGACCACCTCGCCGGGCTCCATCTGCCGGCGGTCCTTCATGTAGTGGAGCTGGAGGGCCAGCGGTCCCGAGCCCACGATCGAGCCGTAGGCCGGACGCTCGGCCCCACCCCGCAGGAAGGTGTACTCGATGATGGCCTGCAGGTCGTACTCATGCATCGTCGGCTCGATCCGCTTCATCAACTCCAGGTGCCCCTCGGCAGAGATCGCCGAGGCTTTCCGGATCAATTCCATCTCGGCATCGGACTTCCGGGCCCGGAGCTGATTCACCACGGGGTGGCCGTTCCGGACGATCAGGTCGGGGTGCCGGGCCATCAGGGCCTTCACGAACTGACCTCCCCGGGTCAGCGAATCACTCCGCGCGAAGTCCGCCGCGGCAAAATCGCGCAACTCCCAGAACGGCAACCGTCTGGTGGCGAGTGAGTCTACCACCTGCGTGAGCCGATCCAGAGGGTACCAGGTGAGACCGAGGTCGCGAGCCACCGCGGCGGAGTCGGGCTCGGCCCCGTAGTAGAGAGTGGATCGGGGCGCCGTTTGACTGGCAAACAGCATCGCCTGACCATGGCCGTCCCGCATGACGAAGACCAGGACGGCGTTGGCGTACTGGTATCCCGTCAGATAGCGGAAGGCCGGGAGTTGATAGAAGGTCCCGTAGTCGGTGGTCGGCGTCGCGCCACCGAAGGCCAGGACCACCCCGTTCCCCAGCCGATTCGCAAGGGAGTCGCGCCGGGCCATATACTCATCCCGGGTGATCTGGGCCGGGAGGGGTCCTGCGGCCACTAGCAGCACGAGAAGCAGCGCCCGAACCGGCTTGGCTGGAGATGACATCACCGCGTGACCTGCCTTCTGTGGGAGATTCATTTCCGAGTCGTCAAGATACCTGGTGGGGATCGAGGCAGACCATGCTGGCCGAGCGGTGGGCAATCGCCCGGGTCGCCTGCTCAGCATCGAGACACACCGGGGTCAGGTTGATGAAGCCGTGGCCCTGATGACGGTGCCGGGCCCGGAAAAACCCTTGCCGATCATGACAACTCGCATGGGCAGGAACCCTATCCTGCCCCCGAGCCATCCGCCACTGCGAGGTCCACCGTGGCCGTGGTGGGTTCAACGTGGCCCACGACCCGCGGTGACGAGGAGACTGGCGGCCCGGGGTTCGGCCGGGTATGCTAGCGGTCTCAACCGATTCGCTCCCACGGAAGGATTTCGCCATGGCTTTCTCGTCCTTGCTCCGGGCCGCCGGCTTGCCCGGGCTGGTCGTGTTGCTAACCGCTCCGGTGCTGGCCCAGCAGGCCGGTGCTCCCACGATCGACCCCGCCCGCTACGCCGCCCTCAGCTATCGTCACCTCGGCCCCGAGGGAAACCGGGTCAGTGCCGTGGCAGGTGTCGCCGGCGATCCGATGACCTATTACGCGGGGGCGGCCTCGGGGGGGCTCTGGAAGACGACCGACGGCGGGATCACCTGGGTGGCGGTCTTCGACGGTCAGCCGGTGGCCTCGATCGGTGCCCTGGCGGTGGCCCCGTCCGACCCCAACGTGGTCTGGGCCGGCACCGGCGAGCCGTTCATCCGGAGCCATATCTCCATCGGCTGGGGGATGTACCGCTCGACCGATGCCGGGACATCGTGGACCAGGATGGGGCTGGACCGGACCGGGCGGATCGCCCGGATCGTGATCCATCCGACCAATCCTGACATCGTGCTGGTGGCGGCTCTGGGCCACGGCTACGGTCCCCAACCTGAGCGGGGGGTCTATCGCACGACCGATGGGGGTCAGACCTGGCAGCGGACCCTGTTCGTCAACGACAGCACCGGGGCAATCGATCTGGTGATGGATCCGTCCAACCCCCGAATTCTCTACGCGGCGACCTGGCAGATCGAGATTCGCACCTGGGGTCGCACCAGCGGCGGAGCCGGCAGCGGAATCTGGAAGAGCACCGACGGCGGGATCACCTGGACCCGGCTCACCGGCAATGGGCTCCCCACCAAGCCGTTCGGCAAGGTCGGGCTCGGCATCTCCCCCGCCAATCCCGATCGGGTCTATGCCTTGATCGAGACGAGCGATGGGGTCCCGCTCCCCGGCTTCGAGGCCGAGTCGGGCGAACTGTGGCGATCGGAGAACGGCGGGAAGGCCTGGGCGGTGGTGAGCCATGACCGGGAGCTGGCGGGCCGGACCCAGTACTACACCCGGATGGCCGTCGAGCCGGACGACGCGGATGAGGCGTGGTTCCTGGCGGGGAATGCCACCAAGACCCTCGACGGGGGCAGGACCACGGTCGACCTGTCGTTCGCCGACAGCCCGGGCTGGGACCACCACGACATGTGGATTGACCCGACCAACGGCAACCGGATGGTGGTGGGCAGCGACTGCTGCGTCTCAGTGAGCAGCAATCGGGGACGGTCCTGGCTCAAGTACTCGCTGCCGATCGCGCAGATGTACCACGTCACCGTCGACCACCAGGTGCCCTACTGGGTCTACAGCAATCGGCAGGACGGTCCCTCGGCCCGCGGGCCCAGCAACAGCAAGATCGCCAGCTTCTTCACCACCGGACAGATTCCCCGCAGCGCGTGGACCACGGTGGGCGGGGGCGAGAGCGGCTGGGCGACTCCTGACCCCGAGGATCCCAACATTGTCTGGTCGAGCGCCTCGGGGTACGGGGCCGGCGGCGGGATCGTGGTGCGCTACGACGTCAAGGCCGGCGTGGGTCGGAATGTGGAGGTCTGGCCTGAGTCTCCGATCGGCTCGCCCGCCGAGGCGCTCAAGTACCGCTTCGTCTGGAACTTCCCGCTGATGATCTCCCCGCACGACCGGAACACGATCTACGTGGGGAGTCAACACGTTCACCGGACGACCAACGGCGGCCAGAGCTGGGATGTCGTCAGCCCCGACCTGACGCTCAACGACAGGAGCCGGCAGGTCATCTCCGGTGGACTCACCCCGGACAACATCGGGGTGGAGTACGCCGGGGTGGTCTTCTCGATCGCGGAATCCCCTCTGGAGCGGGGCCTGATCTGGGCCGGGACCAATGACGGGAAGGTGCACGTCACCCGGAACGGCGGGGCCAACTGGACCGATCTGACGGGCAACCTGCCGGGGCTGATTCCCTGGGGGACCGTCAGCACCATCGAAGCGTCCCGGTACGCGGCTGGCACCGCCTACCTCACCGTGGATGGCCATCAGGCCAACAACCGGGATCCCTGGGTCTATCGCACGGCCGACTACGGGCGCAGCTGGACCCTGATCGTGAACGGACTCGAGAAGACCCCGCTCAGTTACGCCCACGTGGTGCGCGAGGATCCGGTGCGGCGCGGGCTGCTCTACCTTGGCACCGAGGGTGGGCTCTACGTCTCGTTTGACAATGGCAGTCGCTGGCAACCGTTGCAGGGGAACCTGCCGCACGCACCGGTGTACGACCTGGTCGTCCAGAAGGAGTTCAACGACCTGGTGGTCGCGACCTACGGTCGCGGGATCTGGGTGCTCGACGACCTGTCCCCGATCCAGCAGCTGACCGCTGAAGTGGTGGCCAGGGATGCCCACCTCTTCACCCTGCGTCAGGCGTGGCGCTACAAGCTCAACGAGGGCGGCTGGGGACTGCTGCCGGATCCGATTGCCGGTACCAACCCGGCCTACGGGGCGGAGATCAACTACTGGCTGGGCAAGGAGCCGCCCGACAGCGTCGAGATCGCCATCCTGGACGCGGCGGGCATGGCGGTCCGCACTCTCAAGGGCGGCAAGACGGTCGGGGTGAACCGGGTGACATGGGACCTCAATCGTGACCAGACCACCGAGGTCAAGCTTCGCACTCCACCGCTCCATGCCCCGGAGATCCAGGTCGGGGCCGACGGCCGGAACGCGCCGGACTTCGGACGGAGTGCGGCGCAGGTTCCGCCCGGCCGCTACACCGTCCGGGTCAAGGTCGGGTCGGTGGAACAGACCACTGGACTGGTGGTTCGGAAAGACCCGCTGTCAGGAGGCAGCGAGGAGGGCATCCTGGCCCAGACCGCCCTGGTGGACGAGATCATGAAGGATCTCAATCAGGCCGCGGGCATGGTCAATCGGATCGAACGGACCCGAGCCCAGCTGGTGGCGCTCCGCGCCGCCTTGCCGGGTGACGCCGCCGATCTCAAGGCCGCGGCCGATTCGGTCGAGCAGCGATTCATCGCGGTGGAGGAGGAGCTGATCCAGCTCCGGCTGACCGGGCGGGGGCAGGATGGCATCCGGTACCCGCCGAAGCTGGCAGCCAGGTTCAGCTATCTGGCCGGGGGCCTGACGGGGTCGGACGAAGGGCCGACCGATCAGCAGCGGGAGGTCCACGCGCTGCTGCGGGCCCAGCTGACCGAGGTGCAGGGTCGGTTTGACGCGCTGGTGAGGGACGGCCTTGCCGGCTTCAACGCCCGGCTGCAAACCCGAGGCCTGGCCGGGGTAGTCACGACGCCGTAGCCCGAAGCACCGGACCACTCATGTCGAGCGGCAGCGCCCCGGGCGCTTCCACCGTGCTGCGCACCATCGGCAAATGGAGCCTGGCCGCCCTGGTGCTCAACGGCGTCCTGGGGAGCGGGGTCTTTGCGCTTCCCGGTACCGTGGCCGCCCGGCTCGGCTGGTGGTCGCTGCTGGCGCTGATCCTGGCGGCCCTGGTGGCGAGCGCCATCATGTTGAGTTTCGCCGAGGTGGCCTCGCGGTTCGAGGAGGCGGGTGGTCCCTACCTCTATGCCCGGGTTGCCTTCGGTCGGCTGATGGGCCTCCAGATGGGATGGATGGCCTACTTCGTCCGGGTGATTTCCTCCGCAGTCCAGGTCAATCTCCTCACGACCTACCTGGCCGAACTCTGGGCACCGGCCAGCACACCCGAGGGCGGAGCCTTTGCTGGTGCGCTCTTCCTGGGGGTGCTCTGTGTCATCAACCTCCGGGGTGTGTCGAGCGGCACCATGGTCAGCAACATCTTCGCGGTTGTCAAGCTGCTCCCAATGCTGCTGATCGGGGCGCTGGGGCTGGCCTGGCTGGCGCGGGGGTTGGCCGTCCCGGCGGTCACGCCGATGGCGAACTCGCCTGACGGGTGGCTGACCGTCCTCCTGCTGCTGATGTTCTCCTACGGCGGGTTCGAGGCGTCCACCATTCCGCTCGGCGAGGCGAAGGATCCGAAGCGGCACATCCCGTTTGGGTTGATCACCGGGCTGGCGGCGGTGGTGGTGATCTACCTGCTGGTGCAGGTCGCGGTGCTGGTCACGCTACCCGATCCCGGGGCATCCGACCGGCCGCTGGCGGAGGTGGCCCGGGTCTTTCTGGGGGGACCGGGGGCGGTGGTGATGTCGTTGGCGGCGCTGGTGTCGGTCTCCGGGTGGGGGGCCTCGGCGATGGTGGCGATACCGCGGCTGACCTATGCCATGGCGGAGCGGGGCGACCTGCCGGCGGTCTTCCGCCGGGTCCACCCGCGGTGGCGGACCCCGTGGGTGTCGATCCTGAGCTACACCGGGCTGACGTATGTCCTGAGCTTGCAGGGCGGGCTGTTGTCGAACATCAGCCTGTCGACGGTGTCGCGGCTGCTGACCTACGGACTGGTCTGTGCGGCCCTGATGGTGTTCCGCCGGTGGGATACGGCCGGGCAGGGAAGAGTGTCGGAGCCGGGGTTCCGGGCGCCGATGGGGTGGTTGATGGCGGGGGTCGGGTTGAGCGCCTCGTTGCTGCTGGTGACCCGGATGACCCCGCGGGAGGGAATCTGGCTGCTGGTGGTGGTGGCGGTGGCGTTGGGTCACTGGCTGGTAGTGCGGCGGGCAGCTGCTCCGCGGACCGGCTAAGGCCGAAGCGCCACGATCCACTCTACCACAGCCCGGTCACGTCCTTGTCGAGCCGTGCACTGAGCCGTCCGTCGTACTTCAGGGAATTCCACTCCGCCCGGGACTTCCCTGAAGGCGTCGGTCCCCCGGCAGAACGGGTCATCGTACCCGGTGAACTTCATCGTGTGGGCGAGGCGTCGCGGCGGGTCGACCTCGAGGATGTCCCCCACCACCGAGGTGTACTTGCCATCCGGCTGGCCCAGAAGCCGGCGTACTCGGTGGTCCACCGGTCGTAGATCAGCTGGATCGGGATCGGGTTGTGATACAGATGGCGGGTCCGACCCACCTTCTCCGACAGGATCAGCTGGCACTCCTCCAGCTGCCGGAGGTGGTGCATGACTCCGACCCGTGTGGTGTCGAACTCCCGCGCCAGCTGACCCACTGAGCAGCCAGGATTGGCCTTGACGATGTCGAGGATCGTTCGTCGGGCGGGGTGTCCGAGGGCGTCAAAAACCGGGGCCATGTCATCCATATGTAAGTATTAACTTACATATATTTCCTGGGGCGTCAACCCCCAGCCTTCGCTACCTTTCCCGCCCCGCTGGGTCCCGGTCCGACGATTGACCATTGTCGCAGGAGGTGTGAGTAGGGCCAGTACGATTCGGTCTGTGGCGACAAAGGAGGGCACGATGGAGCTGGACATGGTGATGAAAGAACTGGAAAAGTTCGGGACGGCGCAGAACCGGAAGGTCTATGCTCGGCATGGCGTCACGGGGCCGGCATTCGGGGTCTCGTACGCCAACCTTGGCACGCTCCGGAAGCGTATCGGCACCGACCACGCGCTCGCCGTGGCACTCTGGAAGACCGGTATTCACGACGCTCGGGTTCTGGCCTGCATGGTGGCCGATCCGACGCTCCTGACCACCGCCGAGGCCAATTCCTGGGTCGAGGTCCCCGGCAACTACGTCGTAATCGGAGCCGTCTCCGGGCTGGTCGCCAGGTCGAAGCACGCCCGGAACCGGGCGGAGCGGTGGAGCAAGTCAACGGTAGAGTGGGTGGCGACTGCGGGGTGGAACCTCTGGAGCCATCTGGCGATGCAAGAGGGAGCGGTTGAGACCAGTGACCTCCTTGCCCTCATCGAACGGGTCGAAGCCGAGATCGGCAAGGCAAAGAACCGCGTCCGCTACGCGATGAACAACGCACTAATCGCGGTCGGCAGCCGTGGTGGCGCGCTGCAGAAGGCCGCAGTGGCGGCCGCCCGTCGGATCGGGAGGGTCGAAGTGGATCACGGCGAGACCGGGTGCAAGACCCCGGACGCCGCGAGCTATATCGCGAAAGCCGCGGCACATCGTGGTCGGCCCCTGAAGCGGCCCGCGGGCGCCAGAAGGTCCGCCCGGAAGTGACCCTCCTGAGTTTCGCCGAAGTCGGAGTCGAGTTCGGCGGCAAGACCCTCCTCCAGGATGTCGGCTTCACCGTAATGGCCGGCGAGCGCTGGGGCATCGTCGGACGCAATGGCGCTGGGAAGACCACCCTCTTCCGGCTCATCACCGGCGACCTGGAACCGACCAGGGGGGTAGTGGTGCGCCCGACCGCCCTCCGGATCGCCCTGCTCGATCAGTACCGCGACTTTGGCCAGGCGAGCACGGTCTGGGAGGCCGCGGCGGCAGGATACACCGAGGCGATGGCGCTGGAACGCGACCTGGCTCGGCAAGGCGAGCGCATGGCCGAGCTGGGGGACCGGCTGAGCGAGGCCGAACTGGAGCGGTATGGCCGGGACCAGGAGCGGTTCGCGCATCTCGGCGGCTACGACTTCCACGCCCGGGTGGACGCGGTGCTTCAGGGGCTCGACTTCGACCCCGAGGACGCCAAGACCCGCCCCCTCTCGGCCCTGAGCGGCGGGGAACGCGGTCGCGTCGGGCTGGCGGCGCCGCTGGCCGCCCCGGCCGATCTGCTGCTGCTGGATGAACCCACCAACCACCTCGACCTCGACACCACCCAGTGGCTGACGGAGTACCTCGGGGCTCTGGGCGAGACCGTCATCGTCATCAGCCACGACCGGGCCTTCCTGGACGACACCGTGGACCATGTGCTCCACGTCTCCAACCGGACGGCAGTGCCCTATGGTGGTGGCTACTCGTCGTTCGTGACCCAGCGGGCCGAGCGGGAGTATGCCCAGCAGCGAGCCTACGACCGGCAGCGGGCCGCGATCGACAAGGAAGAGGATTACATCCGGCGCAACATCGCCGGTGGCAACAGCGCTCAGGCCAAGGGCCGGCGCACCCGTCTGGCCCGGCTGCCCCGTCTGTCGGCGGTGGCAGGGCAGATGGGCGCGATGACCCTCCGGCTGGAGACCAGTGAACGGGGCGGCGACCGGGTCGTTCAGACGGAGAAGCTCCGGGTGGCGATCGGGGACCGGGTGCTGGTGGACGACGCCTCGGTGACGGCGATGCGAGGAGACATCGTCGCGGTGGTCGGTCCCAACGGGGCGGGGAAGACCACTCTGCTCGCGACCCTCCTGGGCGATCGGGCGCCCGGGGGCGGGACCGGGAGGCTGGGTGGTTCGATCACCCCGGCCTGGTACCGGCAGGATCTGGCCGGGGTGCCGCTGGAGAAGACGATCTTCGATGTGATCCACGATCTCCGACCGCAATGGACCCGGGGTCAGGTGCAGAATCACCTCGGGGCCTTCGGGTTCAGCGGCGAGGAGGTCCAGCGGTCCACCAATACCCTCTCAGGGGGCGAGCGGGCCCGGGTGGCCCTCGCGATGATCACCCTGGCACGGGCCAACCTGCTGGTACTCGATGAGCCGACCAACCACCTCGACGTGGAGAGCATCGAAGCGGTCGAGGACGCGATCGAGGACTACGATGGGACCGTGCTGCTGGTCAGTCACGACCGGGCGTTCCTCCGGGAGCTGGCGACCCGGGTCTGGTCGCTGGAGAACGGCCGTCTGGTGGACTTTCAGGGGCCGTTCGTGGAGTGGGAGGTGGTACAGGCCGAGCGGCAGCGCGCGGCCGAACGTCGCAGGGCGGAGGAAGCCGATGACCGGCGGCTGGCCGAGAAGGCTGGCGGCCAGCAGCGAGCGGCAGTCCGTGATCGGGATGCCGTTCAGCGCCGGGACCGGAGTCGCCGGCTCGGAGCACTTGAGGCGGAGGTCGCGAAACTCGAGGCTCGAGTCGTTCGGCTCCAGAAGGCATTGGCCGATCCGGCGCTGTACCAGGGTGCCGTCGAGGGTGTGCGACGGGCGGGCGAGTTGGCCCGTGAACTGGATCAGGCCAGGACCGAACTGGAGGTGGCGATGACTGCCTGGGCCCAAGCCGGTGAAGAGGCGCTCCCTGGCTGACGTGCCGACGGGTCGAGCGACAGTGCCGGGGAGCCGCCGCTCGCATTCTCCTCCGTCTGGCATCACATTCCCCCCCATCATGGTGACCCCCTTCCGCTTGGCCGGGTGACGACGCCCGCCACGCCCGCCGTGGAGTTCCGCGGCCTCAGCAAGTTCTACGACGGCACTCCCGCCGTCGACGACGTCTCCCTCACCCTCCAGCCCGGTGAGTTCTTCTCGCTGCTGGGACCCTCCGGCTGCGGCAAGACGACCACGCTCCGGATGCTGGCCGGCTTCGATCTGCCCGACGAGGGAGAGGTGCTGATCGAAGGTCGGGAGGTGACGGGCCTTCCCCCTTATCGCCGCAATCTGTCGATGGTGTTCCAGAGCTACGCCCTCTTTCCCCACCTCTCGGTGGAACGGAACGTGGCATTCGGGCTGGAACAGCGACGCACCCCGAAGGCCGAGATTCCCGATCGCGTCCGGGAAGCGCTCCGGCTGGTGCGGCTCGACCCGGCGGTGTATGGCCGCCGGATGCCATCGCAGCTCTCCGGTGGCCAGCGTCAGCGGGTCGCCCTGGCCCGGGCGCTGGTGCTGGAGCCCTCGATCCTGCTGCTGGACGAGCCGCTCGGCGCCATCGATCTGAAGCTCCGCAAGGAGATGCAGCTGGAGCTCAAGGCGCTCAACCGGCGGCTGGGGATCACCTTCCTCTATGTCACCCATGACCAGGAGGAAGCGCTCACCATGTCGGACCGGATCGCGGTCATGGACCAGGGGAAGGTCGTCCAGGTGGGCACCCCGGCCGAGATCTACGAGAACCCACGGACCGCCTTTGTGGCGGGGTTCATCGGGGAGTCCAACTTCGTGGGCGGGATCATCCTGGCTCGGACCCCGGAGTGCTGGACCGTGCGACACAAGGACACCGTCCTCCGGATTCCCGATGTGGCCGGCCTGGCCGTCGGAGGCCAGGTCAATCTGGCGATCCGGCCGGAATGGCTCGACCTGTTCCGGCCGGGCGAGGCGCCCGCGAATGAGAACACCCTGGCCGGCACCATCCGGGACGTGATCTACCTCGGGGAGACGATCCATGTGGCGGTGGATCTCCGTGAGGGCGGCTTGATGCGGGTGGCGTTCCGCAACGAAGGTCAGCTGATCAAGCCGGTGCCCTGGCGCCAGGGAGACGCCACCCTGGTCGGGTGGCTCCCCGAGGACTGCCAGGTGCTGGAGGAGGCCTGATGGCCCGCGGCCGGCCCTGGCTGCTGCTCGCTCCGGGCGGACTCTGGCTGGTGGCGTTCTTCCTGGTCCCGATGGTGATCATCGCGGGGTACAGCCTGATGACCCGCGGGACCTATGGCGGGGTGGAGTGGGGCTGGACCCTCGGCCACTATCGCCGGTTCTTCGATCCACTCTACCTGTCCATTCTTCAGCGGACCCTGGTGGCCGCCGCCCTCTGCACCGGGATCAGCCTGCTGCTCGGGTACCCGGTCGCCCTGGTGCTGGCCCGGAGCACTCGGTGGCGGAACCTGCTGCTCTTCCTGGTGATCCTGCCGTTCTGGACCAGCTCACTGGTCCGGACCTTCGCGATGATCTTCCTGCTCCGGGACACCGGGTTGATCAACAGCGCGCTGATGTCCGCCGGTCTGATCGGCGAACCGCTGACCCTGCTGTACACCCCATTCGCCGTCATGGCCGGTCTGGTCTACACCTTTCTGCCGTTCATGATCCTCCCGATCTACGCCTCACTGGAGCGTCAGGACCCTGCCCTGGAGGAAGCCGCCGCGGTCCTGGGCGCCCGCCCGGTGACGCGTTTCCTCCGGGTCACCCTGCCACTCTCGATGCCGGGGGTGGTGGCGGGCTCGCTGCTGGTGTTCATCCCGGCCCTGGGGTCGTTCATTCCGTCCGATCTGCTGGGCGGGGCCAAGCAGATGCTGATCGGGAACCTGGTGCAGAATCAGTTCACTGCGGCGCGCAACTGGCCGTTCGGGTCGGCGGCCGCGATGGTGATGATGGCCGTGGTGCTGCTGGGCGTGCTGCTGTATCTGCGGCGTCGGGATCGGGACCCGGCGATGGGGTTCTGAGGTGACCCGGATTCCTCGCTGGCTCGGCGCGGTGGTGGCGGGGGTCTACCTCTTCCTGCACGTCCCGCTCCTGATCCTGATGGCGTTTTCGTTCAACGCCTCACGGTTTTCCGTGGCCTGGAATGGATTCACCCTGGAGTGGTACCGCGACCTGCTGGCCCGGCCCGACATTCTCCGGGGGCTGTGGCTCAGCACGGTGGTGGGACTGACCAGCGCCGTGGTCTCGACCGTCTTCGGTACCTTGCTTGCCCTGGCGCTCGCCCGGTACCGGTTCCGGGCCCGGGCCACGATCGAGAGCCTGCTCTACGTGCCGCTGGTGACACCGGAGATCGTGGTCGGGATCTCGTTGCTGACCCTGTTCGCCACCGCCGGCCTGGCGCTAGGCGTCGGGACGATCGTCGTCGCCCATGTGGCGTTCAGCGTGTCATTCGTGACGGTGGTGGTGCGCGCCCGGCTGGCCGGGATGGACGAATCCCTGGAGGAAGCGGCGATGATCCTGGGCGCCAACCAGCGCACCACCTTCTTCCGGGTGACGCTGCCGCAACTGGCGCCGGGGATCATGGCGGGCGCCCTGCTCGCATTCACGCTCTCATTCGACGATTATGTCATCACTTCGTTCGTGGCGGGCAGTGGATCGTCCACCCTGCCGGTGGTGATCTATGGCATGGTCCGCCGGACGGTGGAGCCCACCATCAACGCCGTGAGTACCCTGGTGCTGGTGGCCACGACCATCCTGATCTACCTCGCCGATCACCTGAGCCGGGAGCGTGTCGCCCGATGACAACTCCTCCCCATCCGCTGGCCGACGCCATCCGTCGAGGGGTGCTGTCCCGCCGGGAATTCGTGGACCGGGCCTTGGCGGCCGGTGTCAGCCTCGGCTCGGTGGCTGCCCTCCTCGCCGCCTGCCGCCCCGCGCCCCGGACCGATGAGACGGCCATGCCGGCGGAGCTCGAGAAGGAGCTCAGGATCTACAACTGGTCGGACTACATCGGTAACGAGACGATCGCAGGGTTCCAGCGGGAGTTCGGAGTCCACGTCATCTATGACACCTACGAGAGCAACGAAGATCTGATCGCGAAGCTGCAGGCCGGGGCCACCGGTTATGACCTGGTCGTCCCCAGCGGCAACGCGGTCATGGTGCTGCGGGCCCTGGATCTCCTGGTGCCGATCGATCTGAACTTCCTGACCAATTGGGGCAATCTGATGCCCCAGTTCGTCGGGTCCGACTTCGATCCGGAGAATCGGTACACGGTGCCGTGGCTCTGGGGAATGACCGGGCTGGCGGTGCGGACCGACAGGGTGCCGCTGCCCGACAGTTGGGGGGTGTATTTCGAGGAGCAGTACCGGGGCAAGCTCACCCAGCTGGACGACATGCGGGACGTGATCGGTTGCTGGCTCAAGTACCGGGGCCACTCCCTCAACTCCCGTGACCCGGTCCAGCTCGCCCAGGCCAAGGCCGATGCGCTCCGGGCCAAGGCCAACGTCAAGTCCTACGTCTCCGCCCCGGTCAAGGGTCAGCTGATTACCGGCGATGTGTGGATTGCCCAGCTCTGGAATGGTGACACCGCCCAGGCCAAAGCGGAACAACCCGCGCTCGAGTTTGTGATTCCCCGGGAGGGGAGTCAGGTGAATCTCGACTCGCTGGTCATCCCGCGCGGCGCGCCCCATCGACGCGCCGCCCATGAGTTCCTGAATTACATCCTGCGGCCGGAAGTGGCGGCGGAGATCTCCGATGTGAGCGGCTACGGCTCGCCCAATGCGGCCGGGCTGGAACGCCAACAGCGCCCCGTCCTGCCGCCCACGTCGGAAGAAATGGCCCTGCTCGAGTACCAGGAGGATCTGGCCGAAGCCACCGAACTGTGGGATCGGATCTGGACCGAGATCAAGGCCGGCTAGCTACATCTTGTGCACACCGAACCCGGCGATGTGGAGGTCCAGGTTGTGGTTCACCCGAAGCCCCGCGATGCCGGCCGTGGACCCGGCCGCCGCCGGCATCGAATGGACTTCCTTGCCATTGACCGAGAAGGTCACCTTGTCCTTCCCGACCAGAATTTCGAGCTTGTTCGACTGCTTGCCGGTCTCGTCTTCCTTGACCACCGCATCGCTGTCGGTCCAGCCAGCGGTGACATTGGCCGTCTGGGCCCCGGTCCTGGACTTGACCAGGAACTTGCCGTCTTTCCGGATCAGGAAATACGTGTAGCTCTGCCCGGCGCCGGCCAGGTCCTTGCCGGCAAAGAACAGTCCGTACGCTTCGGCGTGGGCCGGTGCCTTGGTCTGGTTGAAGGTGGCTACCATGTGAAACGGGCCGGTCACCGCATCAGCGGCCCGATAGAGAATCACGGCCGGGCCCAGGGTCACGTGCAGGCCGCTCCCCATGGTCTCGAATTTGACGTTGTCCATCGCGGCGCCGCGGTCGGTTCGGGCGCTCCAGCCCGCCGGCAGCTTCCCGCCGCCGGCCACGGCCTGGTCGGGGTCCTTGTCCATCTGGGCCGAGGCGGGCATGGCCAGCGCGGCAACGGCCGCGAGAGTGAGTAGGGTACGCATGGCAACTTCCTCCTGAGTGGGTGGTCGTATTGCGGTGTCCAGACGGCGTCAACTATCTTAGGGCCGGCCTGGTTTTCCTGTACGCCCCTGAGGGCGGGAGTCCAAGATGTTCGAAACTCTCCGGATGCTGCTGGCGGGCGTCGGCGCTGCCGCGATCCTCTGTGCCTTGGCCTTTGTGACCCTGCTGATCGGGGTGCTGGTCAACGCGATGATCGTGCTGACGGCCGGCCCGGTGGTCGATCGGATCCTCAAGGAAGGGGACGGTTTCCCGACCGCCTAGGTTTCGCCCGGTTCGTCCAGAGGGGCGCTCTGGCCCATCGACGCGGACCGGAGTGCCCCTTCGTAGTTCACCTTCAAGCTGTTCATCCCCTCCCGCAGCCCCCGAACCTTCATCTGCACCCCGCCGCCCCGGCGGGCCACGTTGGCCATGACCCCAAAGACGTCCGCCAGTCCGGTCAGGGTCAGGGAGGACGCTTCGTTTCGGAGGACGTCAAGGTTCCGGGTCAGACCACGCTGGACCATGTCGTCCGCCTTGAGCGTCGCGATCTCCTCGATTTGCCGGTAGATCCGTTCGAACTTCGGCGGGAGGGTGGCCAGGAAGGCCAATTGGGCCTGCTGGCCACCCGACAGTTTCGGTTGGGCCATCCCCGCAACCTAACCGGGTTCCGCCGGGCGGTGTACTATTGGCCAATACTCCAACATTCAGAGCACCTGGAGCTGTCATGCGCCGTCACGGTGTCACCGGTCTGGTTGCCCTCCTCGTTCCAATGCTCGCTGCGCCCGCCCCGGCCCAGACCACCAGGGCAGAGCGCTCCAGCTACCGGGAAACCTCGAGCCATGCCGATGTCCTGGCCTTTCTCGACTCGTTGGGCCGGGCCGGGGCTCCGATCCGTCGGGGACTTCTGGCGACCAGTCCCCAGGGTCGGGAAGTCCCCTATGTTCTGGCCTCCCGACCCCTGGTCGCGGACCCCGGTGAGGCCCATCGGAGTGGCAAACCGGTCATCTACCTCCAGGGCAACATCCACGGCGGGGAAGTCGAGGGGAAAGAGGCAGCCCAGATGCTGCTCCGGGACCTGACCCTGGGCCCCCTGCGCCCGCTGCTCGACTCGATCATCCTGATCGTCGTCCCGATCTACAACAGCGACGGCAACGACAGTTTCGGCCCGGCGGACCGGAACCGACCCGGGCAGGCGGGACCGGACATCGTGGGTCGCCGGCCCAATGGCCAGGGGCTCGACCTCAACCGCGACTACGTCAAGCAGGAAGCGCCGGAAACCCGCGGAGCCACGGCGCTGCTCAACGCCTGGGATCCGGACCTGATGGTCGATCTGCATACCACCAACGGCTCCTACCACGGTTATGTGCTGACGTACGCAGCCGGGCTCAATCCCAACTCGCCACCCGCCAACGAATACCTCTCCAGCCGGTTCCTCCCCGAAGTCCGGAGCCGGATCCGAAGCCGCCATCGGCAGGAGGTCTACTGGTACGGCAACTTCCGCAACCAGCATCCCGACTCCCTGGCCCAGGGCTGGGAGACCTACGATCCGCGCCCCCGGTTCGGGGTCAACTGGTTCGCGATGCGGGGTCGACTGGCCATCCTCAGCGAGGCGTACAGCAACGCCGACTTCCGGACCCGGGTCTCAGCGAGCTACAACTTTGCGCTCGAGGTCCTCCGGCTCACCGCCGAAGAAGGGCCGACCATCAAACAGATCGTGGCCCGGGCCTACCGCCCGGATTCGCTCACCGTGCGGTCGCGGTTGGCGCCCCCGATCATGGACAGCGTGATCGCAGAGATAACCCATTCCGCCTCGGAGGGTGCAGGTCCCTTTGCCCGGCGGCTGCGGACGGGTGAGTTCCGGACCGTCCGGATGCCGGTGTTCGGCCGCTTTGAACCGGCGCGACGGGAGGCGATCCCTTCGGCCTGGCTGTTGCCACCGCAGCACTCCCATCTCGTGGATCGGCTCCGGGCGCAGGGCATTCTGGTTGAACGGCTCCAAACCGGCTGGTCCGGTCAGGTGGAGGGGTTCCGGATGGACACCGTTACCGCCGCGCCCGGTGCGTTCGAGGGGCACCGGACCGTGGAGGTGGCCGGGAGCTGGGCGCGGCGGGCCGGGACCGTCGAGGCGGGCTGGTACCTGGTACCGGCCAGACAGCGGTTGGGGGTCCTCGCCGGCTACCTGCTCGAACCCGCTTCGGAGGATGGCTTTGTGACCTGGAACCTGCTGGATCGTGATCTCAGGCGGGGGGCGGAGTTCCCGGTCCTCCGGGTCCGGGGAACGGTGGCCGTGCCCGCCGTGATGGTTCCATGACCCGCCGGTCGCTGCTCTGGTTCCTCCTGGCGGTGGCCGGGGTGGGTGGGGCGTTCTACGCCCGAGCGGAATTTCCCAGAGCCTTCTCGATCCTGTCGCTCGATCTCCGGATGGACCGGACCGCCGCGCTCGCCGCGGCCGAGCGACTCTCCATTGAGCGGGAGTGGAGTCCGGGGGCGGATGCCCGCACGGCGGTGTTGTTCGACTTCGATGCTCGGGCCCAGACCTTCATCGAGCTCGAGGGCGGCGGCGCCGAAGTCTTCAAGCAGGCGGTCCGGGACGGCATCCACCATGCCTACCGGTGGAAGGTCCGCCGGTTCGCGGCGGAGGAAATCGGCGAGACGACGGTCGAGTTTGCTCCTGACGGGACGCCGCTTGGCTTCGAGGAGAAGGTCGCCGAGGACGCCGCGGGCCCCGCCCTGGGACGCGACACCGCCCGACAGCTGGCCGAGCAGACGGCCACTGCACAATGGGCCGTGGACCTTGCCGACTACACCCCGATCGAGGCGGCCGGTGAGACCCGCCCCAACGGGCGGGTCGATCACACCTTTGTCTATGAAGCGGTGGATCAGCCCCTGGGCGCTGGTCGCCTGCGCCTTCGGGTGGTGGTGACCGGGGACCAGGTCACCAAACTCGAGCGCTTCCTTCACGTTCCCGAGGCCTTCGAGCGCAGCTACGACGAGATGCGGTCGAGCAACGAGGCGATCGCCGAAGGCGCCACGGCCGCGATGCTGGTGCTGTACGGGGTGTTCGGTCTCGGGCTGGGCCTGATCGTGATGCTTCGACGGAAACAGCTGGACTGGCGTCCCGCCGCCGTGGTCGGCGTCTTGTTCGGGTTGCTCGCGATGGCTGGAGTCGCCAATGGGATGCCGTTCCTCTGGCTGGGCTACGACACCTCCATGCCGGTCTCCGTCTTTGTCCTCCTTCAACTCGCGCTCGTCGTGGTCGCCGGGGTTGCGACGTTCCTCCAGGTGGGTCTCTCAGCGGCCGCGGCAGAGTCGCTTACCCGGGCCGCCTTCCCATCGGGGCCGCAGACCTGGCGGGTCTGGTCTAGGGAGGCGGGCAGCTCGAAGGAGACCCTGGGCTGGACCCTGCTGGGCTATCTGCTGATCGGCGTCTTTCTGGCCTACATGGTCACCTTCTATGGCCTGAGCCGGGAATGGGAGGGGTGGTGGTCGCCGACCGACCTGCTGGTCCAGCCGAATCTTTTTGCGACGTACTTCCCCTGGCTGTCTCCCGTCGCGGGGGCGCTCCAGGCCGGGTTCTGGGAGGAGTGTCTCTTCCGTGCCGTGCCGCTGGCCGGAGCGGCCCTGCTGGGCGACCGGTTCGGCCGGCGGAAACTGTGGATCGGTACGGCCTTCGTCATCCAGGCCCTGGTCTTTGCCGCTGCCCACGCCAACTACCCGGCCCAGCCCGCCTACGCCCGGCTGGTGGAGCTGATCCTTCCCTCGTTCCTCTTCGGCTGGGTCTATCTCCGGCATGGCCTCCTTCCCGGGATCATCCTGCATGCCGGTTATGACCTGGTGTTGATGGCGATGCCGGTGTTCGTGGCCGAGTCGAGTGGCATCTGGTTCGACCGGACCATGGTGGTGGCGGTGGGCCTGGTGCCGCTGGGTATCGTGCTCTGGCGTCGGGTCCAGGCCGGGGCCTGGTCGTCATTCCCCGACTCGCTCCGGAACGCCGGGTGGAGCGCCAGCCCGCCCCGTCCGGTAGCAGCGCGGGCGGCTCAGGCCGCCCAGCCGACCGGATTGCCGGCCAGCCTGCTGCCGCTGATGGCGCTGGCTGGTCTGGCGGCCTGGGCGGTCACCTCCGACTGGAGCCCCCCGATGCATCCGGTGACCGCGACCCGGACCGAAGCGGAGACCCTGGCCCAGGAGGCGCTCGCTCAACAGGGGGTGAATCTGGGGCCCGAGTGGAAGGTGTTGTCCAGTGCCGTCGACGGGACGGACACCGAGCACCGCTTCGTCTGGGAGACGGCGGGGGATTCCACCTTCCGCGCTCTGCTCGGCGACGCGCTGCCGGTGCCACAATGGCGAGTCCGGTTTGCCCGGTTCGAGGGGGATGTGGCCGACCGGGCCGAGGAGTGGGTGGTGCAGATCATCGGGGGTGGCACCGTTGATAGGGTCCGCCACACCCTCCCCGAGGGTCGGGCGGGGACCAGGCTCGAGGAGGAAGAGGTTCGCGCCCGGGTCGACTCCGCGCTTGGGGCATGGGTCGGGGCGCCGGCCGGGAGTCTCGAACCGGTGAGCGTCGAGCCCGACCGGCATCCTGAGCGGACCGATTGGACGGTCACCTACGCTGACCGGAGTGTCTCATTGCCGGAGGGTGAGATTCGGGTGGCGGCCGACCTGTTGGGCGATGAAGTCACCTATCTGCGGCGGTTCGTCCAGGTGCCGGAGGAGTGGAGCCGGGATTGGCAGCGTCGCTCGATGTACGCCCTGCTTCCGGTCGGCGCCGCAGGCCTGTCGCTCGGATTGCTCCTGCTGATCGCCCTGGGGATGGGGGTGGTCCGCACCGCCAGGGGACAGTCCGATCGCCACGTCACGGCCATGGTGGGGCTCATCCTCCTCATCGCGAGCCTGATCGGGACCTACAATGGATGGGCCTCCACTCCATTCGGGTATCAGACCACCAGGCCCTGGCCGCTCCAGTTCTGGAGTTCGGTGGGATGGGGCGTGTTCGGGGCGATGCTCGGCGCGGGCGCCTTGGCGATGATCCTGGGTACTCTGCTCCCTCGAACCGAGGTGTCCCGTCGCTACCCCGCCGCGACCTGGTTGGGGATTGGGGCGGTCATGGCTGGATTGCAGGCTACGTTTTCCTGGTTCAGCCAGGGAATGCCGGGACTGGCGGTCGGTGCGATTGAGCAGGGGTGGCCAGTGCTGGGCCAGGTGACCTCGGAACCTCCGAGCCTGCTCTGGGGGATCGCCTTGGCGACGGTAGTCTTCAGTTTCGGAAACCGGATCGGTGGCCGCTGGCCTTCGCTCTGGCTCCCCTGGTTCATTGTCTTTGGGGCGGTGGCCGGCCTGATGGTCGGTGGGGTCGATGGGATCGCCTGGCCTGCGGTCGCCCTGGCTGTCGTGGTCACCCCTGGCCTCGCCTGGGTCATTCGACGGATCGGGGTCGGGGTGCTCGTCCCGGCCTCGCTGGCCCTGGCGGCTCTCAAGGGCTTGCCCCCGGCCTGGCGCTGGGGGTCCGAACGGCTCGTCGGTCTGGCGATCGGACTGGTGGCCGCCTGGTTTACCCTCCAGATCGTCTGGCGGTACGGGATGGCTGCCCGGCCTGCCGAGGAAGTCCTCCAGGACTCGATCTAGCCGGCATCCGACCGGATTCCGGTCGCCCAAGGTGACAATCCTGGGCGTTCCCGCCATTTTCCGCCGCTGAGGGAAGTCCTTACCCCGGAGGGATATGGCCGCGCTCGAACCTGGGACCAAAGCCCCGAGCTTCACCCTGCAGACCGACGAGGGTGCATCGGTATCGCTCCGGGACTACCGGGGGCGGAAGGTGGTGCTGTACTTCTATCCCAAGGATGACACTCCCGGGTGTACCACCCAGGCGTGTGAGTTCCGGGACCAGTGGGCCGACGTCAAGGCGGCCGGCGCGGTGGTCCTGGGGGTCTCCCCGGACGGGGTGGTGTCCCACCAGCAGTTCAAGACCAAGTTCAAGCTGCCCTTTGCGCTCCTGGTGGATGCGGATCATGCGGTGGCCGACGCGTACGGGGCCTGGGGCGACAAGAGCATGTATGGCCGGACCTATCAGGGGATTCTCCGCTCGACCGTCCTGATCAACAGCGAGGGGCTGGTCGCCCGGGTCTTCCGGCACGTGAAACCAAAGGGTCACGCCGCCGAAGTGTTGGCAGCGCTGGGGACCATCAGTTGAGGATGTCGCACATGAGACTGTGGAATGGATCGCTGTGGGGCGCGGGTCTTCTGGGTGCGGCATGCGCCGGGGCACCGAAGGCCGACCAGAACCCTGGCACCGCGCCCTCGGAGGTCTTCGTCCAGCCGGAGGCGGGCGAACCCCATCTGGCCAATATCCGTCAGCTGACCTTCGGCGGGAACAACGCGGAGTCGTATTTCTCCCGGGACGGACGGCGGCTGATCTTCCAGCGGCAGGAGGTCGTCGGTCAGGGGTGCGACCAGCACTATGTGATGAACATCGACGGCTCGGGTATGCGACGAGTGTCCAATGGCCAGGGCCGGACCACCTGCGGCTACTTCTACGACAACGACCGCAGGATCCTCTACAGTTCGACCTTCGCCCACGACACCACCTGTCCGCCGCCGCCAGATCAGTCTCAGGGCTACGTCTGGCCGCTGGGCCACCTCGAGATCTACACCTCCGCAGTGGATGGCTCGGATCTGCGGCCCCTGACCAGCAATGGTGCCTACAACGCGGAGTCGACCGTCTCCCCGGATGGACAGCGAATCATCTTCACCAGCACGATGGATGGCGATATCGAGTTGTACACCATGAAGGTGGATGGGACCGACCTTCGGCGGGTTACCAACCGGGTGGGGTATGACGGCGGCGCGTTCTTCTCGCCCGACGGTTCCCTGATCGTCTGGCGGGCCGCCTCCCCCAAGACCGCCGCCGACAGCGCCGACTACCTGGGGCTGCTGGCGCAGCGGCTGGTCCGTCCGGCCCGGGTGGAAGTGTGGGTGGCCAACGCCGATGGGAGCGACGCGCGGCAGATCACCCAGCTCGGCGGCGCCAACTTCGCACCGTTTTTCCATCCCGACGGCAAGCGGATCATCTTCTCATCGAATTTCGAGAGCCCCCGGAGCGGGGCGTTCGACCTCTTCATGGTCAACGTCGACGGCAGCGGACTCGAGAAGATCACCACCCACCCCGATTTTGACAGTTTCCCGATGTTTTCGCCGGATGGATCCAGGCTGGTCTGGGCTTCCAATCGGAACCAGGCCAACCCCGGGGAAACCAACCTGTTCATCGCCGACTGGATTCCGTGAGGTAAGTAACTATGTCGAAGTCGAAGGCGACCAAGACCGGTTTCGTCCATTGGGCCTGGGAGTGGATCAAGTCCATCGCCTTTGCCCTGGTCGTCTGGTTGTTCCTCCGCACCTTCCTGGTGGAGGCGTTCCGGATCCCCTCGGGCAGCATGGAGAATACCCTGCTGGTCGGCGATTTCCTGTTCGTCAACAAGCTGCTGTACGGCGCCGAGGTCCCGGTCATCCACAAGCGGCTGCCTGCGGTGCGTGACCCGAGGCGTGGTGACGTGGTCATCTTCGACTCGGTCGAGGAGGCGGACCTGAAGGTCGTCAAACGGCTGGTCGGGATGCCGGGCGACACCCTGGCCATGGAGAGCGGGCAGTTGTTCCGGAACGGCCAGCCGCTGGACGAACCCTGGGCGCGGCACGGCAACCCGGGGGCCTACGCCGATGCCTTCTACCGCGCCAAGATGCGCCGTTGGCAGGTGGAGTACTTCGTGGGCAGCGACCCGGCGAGCTACAACCCCGATCTTCAGGACTGGGGCCCGATCGAGGTGCCGGCGGGCCATTACTTCATGATGGGCGACAACCGGGATGACTCCTACGACGGTCGCTATTGGGGCTTCCTGCCAAGGGAAAACGTCCGGGGCCGGCCGTTGGTGGTCTACTTCAGCTTCGATCCCAGCAGCTGGAAGCCGCTGCCCTTCTTCTCCGCCGTGCGCTGGGGGCGGCTCTTCACGGTCCCCAAGTAGACTCCGCCGGCGTTGCCGGGCCGGGACCCGGCCGGTAGATTGCCGGAAGACCCTCGGGGTCACTGCCCTATGTCTATCCGCCTTTCCGCCCTCTTCCTCCTGGGATTCAGCCTGTCCGGCTGTGCCGGTGGGGTGCGTACGGCCCCGGTCACCCCGGCGGAACTTCAGTCCCTGGACCAGGATGCCTCCACCTTCGCCCGCGACGGCGATGCCCTGACCAGGGTGGGGATCCGGTTCTACGACGCGGGCTCCTATGAGCGGGCCCGGGACGTGCTGACCGCGGCACTGGGACTTCGCCCGTCATTCACCACCGCGGTGTATCTGGGACTGTCGTTCGAGGGCCTCCAGTCGTTTGACGACGCGGAGACCAGTTACCGGATGGCCGGAACCCTCGGCCTTTCCGAGGGACAGCGGAAGGAGCTTGACCGCCGGATCGCATCGCTCAGCCGGACCCGCCTGGACCTGGAGGCTCGGCAGGCGGTGGCGCGTGAGACCGAACTGGCCCGGACCCCTCCGGTGCCCAATTCGGTAGCGGTACTCCCCTGGAGCTATGTCGGAGGCAACCGGCGGCAGCAAGGGCTTGGCGCGGGCGTGGCCCACCTGGTGATGACCGATCTGGGGAAGGTCTCCGCGATTGGCCTGGTGGAGCGTGCCCGGGTCCAGGCGCTGCTGGACGAAATGGCCCTGGGCGATGCCGGGCACGTCGAACCCGTCTCGGCCGCCCGGTCGGGGCTCCTGCTGCGGGCCAACTACGTGGTGGCCGGGGTGGTTCGAGAGACCAGCAACGGCGTCCGGCTGGAAGCCAGCATCTACCGAACGACGGATGGCAGTCTGGTGGCGAATGCCGGCGCCGATGATCGGGTCGAAGCGCTGTTCGAAATGGAGAAATCCGTGGTGCTTTCCCTGATCGATCAGCTCGGTGTGACGGTGACCCCCGGCGAGCGTCGAACCCTGACCGAGCGGTCGACCGCCGACCTCCAGGCCTTCCTGGCTTTCAGTGATGGTCTCGCGGCCCACGACCGCGGTGACTTCCGTTCGGCGGGCGGACTGTTCGCGCTGGCGGCAGGTCGTGATCCTGCCTTCGGGGCGGCCCGGCAGTTCGGAGCCGCCAACGGGATCCTGCTCGCCGGGGCCGGTTCCTCGGTGGCCGCGCTCGAACGGCTCGCCAACCCCGCGTCTCCCGCGGCATCAGGGATCCGGGGGACTTCGCTGTTGATGGCGGTCCAGGTCATCTCGCCCAGCACCGGTGCGGAAGTCGATCTGCGGGCCCGCAACCCGGCTGGCAACCCTCGTCTGGCCGAAGCCCTTCGGCAGGACAACCCAAGTCGAATCGCCATCATCGGCGACATCATCATCATTATCCCTCGTCCATGAGGCGTACCATCGTCTGGGTGGTGGCCCTCGGGTTGCTGGGGGGGCCGGTCCACGCCCAGTTCCTGTCCCCTGGCGGGGTCACCTCCGGGTGGCAGGGACAGGCGTATTCCTTCGGCGAGCGTTTCGAGGTTCGCTCCCTGCGCCAATGGGCGGTGCCCCTGGCGGCGGTGCTCCCCGCCGGCAGGTTTTCCTTTGACGCCGGGGCCTACTTCGCCTCGACCACCCGGGAACTCCGCGACGGGACGGCGCTCACGGTGGCCGGGCTCACCGATACCCAGCTTCGGGGCGCGGTGGTCCTCGGCCAGGATGCCGCGGTCGTGACGATGCTGGTCAACCTGCCCACCGGTGCCAGCCGGCTCGCACCCTCGGAATACGCGGTCCTCTCGGCGGCCTCCTCGAGTTTTCTGGCCTTTCCCGTCAATGCCTATGGGAGCGGACCCTCGGTTACGGCGGGAGTGGCGACCGCCGTCCCCACTGGGCCCTGGAACCTCGGGATCGCCGGGAGCGTGCGGTACTCGGGGACGTTCACTCCGATCTCGGATCCCGATGGCGATTTCTCCTACCGGGCTGGATTCGAGGGGCGACTCCGAGTCGGGGTCGACCGGTTGATCGGATCGTCGCGGCTCTCCTTCGGCATGACATACAGCAACTTCAGCAACGACGAATTCTCCCGGGGCACCGGGGTCACCGGGGTCTACCGGCCGGGGGCCCGGTTCATCGGCGAGGTGAGTTACGCCGGCGCCATCGGCCCCGTCTCGCTGATCGGCTATGCCTGGGACTACCTGCGCCTGGCGGGCGATTCGGCCGGCACGGAGGTGCCCAACCGGGAGAACGTGCTCAACGTCGGGACCACGGCCCGGGTCCCGCTCAGCCGCGCGATCAGCTGGGAGCCAACGGCCGAGTTCCGGCTGACCAATCCGGAGGTGGGCAAGGCGATTCTGGTGGAGTTGATCTCGGGCTTCCGGATCCGCGCGACCCGCAGGCTGACCGTGGTACCCGCGTTTCGGATCGACGTCGGCCGCCTGGAGGAACCGGGCCTCGGGCATCCCATCCGTGGATTGGGTATGTCGGTGTTTGTTCGGGAGTCGTTCTGACAACTCCGGAGCGGTGCTTTAGCCTGCTTGACGGCCCCCTCACCCGCACATAGGTTGCCCGCGGTTTTTCAACCGCCAAAGTCCTGGAGGTGGGCCGTGACGGAACTTGCCGGCACTCAGATCTCGAATCTGCTTGAAGCCCTTCCCGGGATCGCCAAAGTCCTGCGGAGTCCGGTGGCGGATGCCCTGGTCCATCTGGTCAGGGCTGCCTCGGGCCAGGGGGAGTTTGATCCCGCCCAGGCCGAAGAGTTGATGAGCTTTGCGGTGCGCCGGAACCTGATGGCCGAGCAGGAAGCTGACCAGATTGTGGCCGAGGCGCGAGCCGCCATGAAGCCCGCCCCGAAACCCAAGCCCGTCAAGCCCGCCAAGGTGCCCAAGGCGGCCAAGCCCGCCAAGGCCGCCAAGCCCACGCGCTCGGTGGCTCGGAAGGTCGCCAAGGCCAAGCCCGCCCGGAAGGCCGCCAAACCCAAGAAAGCCGTGGCCAAGTCCAGGAAGGCCAAGGCTCCGCCGAAGAAGAAGCCGCCGGCCAGGAAGCCCCAGCAGAAGAAGTAGTCGCTAGATCTGGAAGCCCGCCACCTGGGTGGCCAGGCGCTCCGAGGCCTCCAACAGCCCGGCGGCGCTCTTGGCGATGTCGTCGGTGGCTTCGCTTTGCTGGGTCGCGGCGGCGGTCACCGATTCCCCGGCTGCGGCGTTTTCCGTGGCGGAGCCCTCCAGCTGGGTCCGCAGTTCGGCGAACTGCCCAGCCACCGCGCGACTTTCCGCGGCCGATCGGGCGACCCGTGCGGCGATGTCGCGCATTGCCTCCACCAGACGGCTGATCTCCTGCAAAGCCACCGCGCTCCGCTGCAAGGCCGTCTCGGTTGCCAGGACCCGGGAGGAGGCCCCGTGCAGCAGGCTGGTCAGCGCATCGGTCCGCTGGCGCACCAGGGCGACGGTGCCGCCCACCCGCTCGGCCGCTGTCCGGCTGGCATCCGACAACCGGCGGGTCTCCTGGGCCACGGCAGCGAAGCCCTCTCCACCGGTCGGATGGCGGGCCGCCTCGACCGAAGCGTTGAGGGCGAGCACTTCGCTCTGAGTGGTGAGTTGGGTTGCCGTCTCCACCACCCCAACCACCGCGTCCATCGCGCGCCGGAGTTCCTTGGCCTCACCGACCGCCTGCTGGAGAGCCTCCCGGAGCTGGTTGATCACCGTGCCGGTCTCCGACAGGGCCCCGCCCTGGGTTCCGGTGAGGTTCCGAGTGGACTCTCCGAGCGCCACGACCCGCTCGGTGGCGGCGACGTCCTGAGCGGCACTTTCAAGAATGGAGGCCAGCAGGCTCTCAGCATTCCGGACCTCCTGGACCTGCTGCTCGGCGCCGGTCGTGACCCCGGCGATCGACCGGACGATCTCGTGGCTGCTGGCGGCGACCTCCTCGCTCATGGCTGACAGATCGCTGGCGCTGGTACCGATGGTACGGGCCTCCTCGATCGTCGCCTCGATCATCCCGCGCAGGCGGTGTCCCATGGCCCCCATGGCGTGGGACAGGGTGGCGAGTTCGGCCGGCATGGCCCCCAGGCTGGTGGGTCGGAGGTCCCCCTGGCCGAACCGTCGGGCCGCCTCAATGAGTCGCTGCAGCGGTGAGTCGATCGATCGCACGGTGAGCAGGGCGGAGCCGAATCCGAGCAGCGCCGCCACCGCGAACAAGGTCCAGACCACCGCCTCCCGCTGCCGGGCCCCCTCCCGCAGGGCGGTGGCGTGCTCGGTGGCGCGGCTCTGCTGGTTCTCCATCAGCGCATCCACCTGGGCGATGAGCGAATCCGCCGGTCCCCGGATCCCGGCCAGCAGGGTCCTGCCGGCCTCGGTCCGTCCCAGCTCGAGGAGGGCGTGCGCGGTGGCATAGGCCACCTCCACCCGAGCGTGCTGAGCCGCCATCCGGTTGAGAATCCCCTGGTCTCTCGGTGTCAGCCCCGGGACCAGCCGATAGCGGCGGCGGAGCGCGTGGGTGGTGTCTCCCAGGCGGAGGAACTCCTTCCGCACGGTCGGGGACTGGTCCTGGAAGTACACGTCACCGAACCGGACCTGAGCGGCGGAGGCGCGGACCAGCTCATTGGCAAGCTGAGAACTCTGGCCCAGCGCGGCGAGCTGCTCCAGGGCGGTGTCCTGGAGGGAGCGGAGGCTGGCGACTCCGATCAGCGCCATGGAGAGAAACAGCCCCAGCAGGAGCAGCATGCCGGCGATCAGCCGGTTCCGGAGACTGCCGAGCAGGCTCATTGGCGGTTGGTGATCTCGATGGCGCCGTCCCGGGCCATTCCGATGAGGATCGGGATGCGGACCAGGTCGCCCTGCTCGTCGAAGGCCAGCACTCCGGTCACGCCCTGGTAGGCGGGAAGTTCGCGTCCCACCTGCGAGAGTCCGCGAAGGATGGCGCGCCGGGAGGTGCCCCGCGCCGCCATGGTGCTCCGCAGGAGATACACCGCATCGTAGGCCGCGGCGGCCGGCTGATTGGGCGCGCCGGCATCGGGATAGCGCTCCCGGTAGGCCTGGACGAACCGACGATTGAGAGGAGTGTCGACAGACGGGAGGTAGGCGGAGGTCATGTAGACCCCGTTCGCGATCGGGCCGGCGGCCTCAATGCCCTCCAGTCCGTCCCCTCCGAGGACGGGCACCACAAGTCCGCTGGCTCGGGCGACCCGCAAGACCTCTTCGGCCTCGGAGCGGTTCCCCGCGACGACCAGGAACTCCGCGCTGTCGCGGGTCTGGGCCCGTTGGAGGAATACGGTCACATCAGGGGTGTCTCCGAGATAGGGATCCTGGGAGACGATCGTTCCGCCCAGGCCCTCGAACCGGGCGGTGAACGCCGTCCGGATGCCGCGACCATAGGTGTCATTGAGGTAGAGGACGGTGCCGCGGGTGAGCCCCAGCCCGCGCCGTACCCAGGAGGCCAATGCGGCCCCGTGGTCCAGGTCAGTGGGGCAGAGCCGGAAAACGTGCGGACCGGCCTCGCGGACCTCGGGGGCGGAGGAGGAGGGCGTAATGACCGGGATGGCCGGGTTGGCGGCGCCGTACACCGGGGCGGCCGCGAGGGTGGTTCCCGAGAAGACATGCCCGATGACCGCGACGACTCCCGCCTCGACCAGGCTGGCGGCCGCATCTACCGCCCGGTCCGGATCGCCGTCGTCATCCCGGAGCACCAGTTCAATTGGGCGACCGCCCACCCCGCCCGCCGCGTTGATCTGCGCCACCGCGAGTTCCGCGGCCAGCTTCATCGGGGCGCCCACCGGATCGGTGAACGGTCCGGCAAGTCCGACCAGAATGGGTCGCTGGGTGGGCTGACAGGCCGCCAGGCTCAGGAGCGTGAGCCCGCCAAGCAGCCCTCGCCTCATGGCGCACGCCGGGCGGGTGGATTGAGCCCGTCGAGCAGCGGCCCGTCGATCAGACTGACGGACACCACTCGCTTGCCGGCTTCGATCCGGGTGGTCAGGCGGAGCATCTGGTGTCGGCGAATCCACTGCCACGTCTCCTGTCCATGGTCGATGCGGGGGGAGACCGAACCATAGGTGGATTGCAGGCTCTCGCGCCAGACGGCGAGGCCGTCACTGGGGACGGCACCGGCCAGCAGGAGGATGGCCAGTCGGTCATCGATCACCGACGCCGTCAGCGCCAGGGTCCCGTTTCCCGACGGCATCCTCCCGCGGCAGTCGATGATCCGGGGATCGGTGCTCGACCTGCAGCGCCACGATCCCCCGTGGGTGGTCAGCTGGGCCTCGGCTTCGGCCCGGGATGACCCGGGCCGAAAACCAAGGAACTCAATGGGTGAAGGGTCTTGCGCGAGGGCCGCGCGGGGTGCGGTGCACAGCACCGCGCCGGCGAAGAGGGCGGCCAGAGGCCGCCGCATGCTGGTCAGGCCTTGCGAACGTTCGAAGCCTGAAGGCCCTTCGGGCCCTCGACGACTTCGAAGTCCACCTGGTCACCCTCGCGGAGGGATCGGAACCCCTCGGTCAGAATTGCCGTGTGGTGCACAAACACGTCCTTGCCACCCTCCTGGGCGATGAAGCCGAAGCCTTTCGCGTCGTTGAACCACTTGACCGTTCCAAGCGCCATCGCTGCTACCTCTCGTTGTCGGGGAGTCGCAGACTCCGGTGAATCCCTTTTCCCGGTCAAACTGGCCAACCGGGACAAAAAAACCGACCGGTCGAACTCGACCGGGCGGTCATCTTCACAAGGTCTTCGTCATCCTTACTCCGACGGTCATGACGCCAAACTCCACCCCGTTCCGGCATTTGTCAATATCGCTATCCTGACCGGGGCCCTGTCCCCGGGGTCCAATTCCGGAACCTGCCAGTCGGACTTACTATTGACTCATGACCACTTCGCACAGTCTCCTGGTGCGCTGCTTCCGGGACCGGGCCGAGGCGCTGGGACACTTCGTCATCCGGGCCGGGGAATCCCCCCGGATCCTGGCGTTTGACGATGTGGCTGGGTGTCCGGTGGACACCGCCCTGGCCGCCCTCGAGTGGACCGGGGCGGTGGGACTGCTTCTGGACGATGACCTGATCCACGCGGCCCGGCTCACCTCGGAAACGGCCGCAGCCCTGATCGAGCGCCGGGTGGCCGAAACCCGGCAGTTCATCTACCTCGGTCCGAGGCTCGACGCCCCGATGATGGACCTGTTCGAGGGCAAGGTGTTGTTCGAGGAACCCGGGGTCAAGGCGGTTGAGTTTGCCCAACGGGGTCACGCCCTCGGTCACTTCTTCCGAGCCACCGGCGGGGACAGCGCCCTCGTGGCCATGCTCGGGCGGCGGGCTCCCGAGGTGCGCCACCTGCGGCGCTGGTTTGCCCACATCGTCAAGCAGCTCGAGGGTCCCAGCAATCTGGTGGCTGGCTGGTTTGCCGCGGCGTCCGGAGGGGCGCTGTTCGCGTCGCCCGAGGTCGAAGGGACCGAATACCGGTACATCGAGACCGGCCTCGAACCGTAGCTGCCCCTTGCGGAAATGTGGATCAACATTTCCACACCTTGTGTCAGAGCACCGCAATCGACTGCCGTTTCGGGGTTTCCCCGTCCACATTCTGCCCACCTGGAAATCGCGTAACCCGAATAAAAACAGGCACTTGCGGGATTCTATCTGCCCCATAGCTTGTATCCTACGGTGGTGATCGAAGCAGAACTCATCAGGGGACTGCATTGGTTGCTACAGCTCGTGGCGGATCGACGGGGGAGGGGGAACGGCACTTAAGGTGTCAGGAGCCCTGTGATCCCGATGGCCAACCGGCCCGAGCATGCTGAGGCCAGTCGCGCGCCTTAGCCGCCCCGATCCGGCGCCTCGGGGTGCAGCGCAGAAGGTCGGTCCGCGACCCGATCGGATCTGCAGCGCTCGCACGGACGAACCAGGTGGGACAGATCATCCGGCCTGGGGATGGACATGGAGGCCTCAGCCGCCCTCCCGCATGGATGATGAATCCGCGGTGGCGGTGGAGAGAAGAACGGCAGCTTCGCGCTCCGCCCTCGATGAGTCCGTGTGTAGGACGGCCGTGCCAGCCTTGGGCTGCGACGGCCGTCCTTTTTTTGGGGGGTTGGGTGGCCCTCTGTCGGATTGGAGTGTATGTTCTCGACCATGAGCGGACTTCAGGTGGTGATCGTGTCCGCCGTACCGGATCGGGCCGATTCGCTCGCGCGCGGGTTGCGGGAAGCAGGCCATCAGGTGGCCGTTCTCGCCGATGCGGCCCAGGCCGGCAAGGCGGTTCAGGGTGGTGTTCATGACGCCATTGTTGTCGACCTCCGGCATCCCAGCCTCGATCGGGCCGCCTTGGCCACCTCGCTCTCCCCAGCCGTTCCGGAAGGTCCTCCGGTGCCCCTCGACGACGTCGAGCGGCGCCACATCATCGCCACTCTGCAATTCACCCGCGGCAACAAGCGGCGGGCGGCCCAGTTGCTCGGGATCGCCCGCTCCACCCTGATTCAGAAGGTCCGGCGATACAGCCTCGAGGCCGTGGCCACCCGGCGAACGACCTGACGTTCCGCCTGCTGGCGGCGCTTTGCTTCCTTCCCCTGGCCGTCGCGGTCGCCCAAAGACCGGTCGGGCCGGGGGATGTGCTCTCCGGGACCCTGAGTTTCGACGGGCGGGCTACGCTGGGCGACTTTGTGGGCACCACCGACAGTGTCCGGGGGGGCATGACCGGCGGCGCCGGGCTGGCCGAGGTGCGGGGGTATGTCGAGGCCCGGGTCGTCACCCTGGTGACCGGCAAAGGCAAACGAGACCGGGACCTCAACAAGTCGATGGAGTCGGACAAGTACCCCCTGATCCGGTTTGACCTCGACCGGACGGAAGTGGTCTCGGTTGGCCCGGACACGGCGCGGGTCCTGCTCCACGGGCGACTGGCCATCCACGGGGTGGTGCGGGAAGTGGCACTGGCGGCCCGGCTCCGGTTCGAGGCCGACCGGGTGATTGCGCTGGAGTCCGATTTCCCGCTCAACCTCAAGGATCACAACATCGGGGGCCTCAGCAAGATGCTCGGTCTCCTCAAGATGCACCCGGAGATCGTGGTCCACGTCCGGCTCCGGTTTGGCCCCAGTCTCACGGGGGCCGTCGGTCCAGACGGAGCCGTCCCAATCGAGACACTACCCACCCGCGACTGACGTTACCCCGTCGCAGGGTGATTCTCCCGTTGGCTGCCCCCATGGCCAACCCGCTGGGCGCCACCACCACCCGATCGACCGTCGACTCCAGGGCCACCCCCGCCTGGCTGGGCCCCATCCGCTGCCAGACCAGGATGGAATCCTCCCCGACCCGCTGCCACACGGTGAACCGGTCGGGGCCGATCCACAGCACGGTCGGATCTCCCGCCACCATCGCGGAGAGTCGGGCCTGCTGATAGGCCACCGCGACAGCGGCCGTTTCCCGTTCGACCAGGATGCGGTCGCGGAGCAGCCACCCGGCGGGCAACCCGAAACCGGCCAGCATTCCGATGAGCAGCAGGACAACGACGATCTCCGGGAGTGTGGTTCCGCGGTGCATCGGCTACACTGGCGGGTACCACGGTCGGGGAGATAATCCGAATCGCGCGGTGGAGGGTCGGTTGACGCGACTTGGAACCGCGTGCGTTATCATTGAGCATGACCTTGCCCCGAGCCGTTTCCTCAGGGCGCGACCCGCTCGATACCCTGAGGAGCTACCACGCGCTTGCCCCCTGGGGCCTGCGTGACCTGTCGGCGCTGACCGGTACCCTGCTCGAAGCGGCAGCAGTGGTCCCGGTCAACGCCGCCGCCGGGTCGCGGCCCACCGAGCGGACCATCCGGTTCTATGTGGCGAAGGGCCTGGTCGAGGCGCCCGATGGGCGGGGGACCGCCGCGGTCTATCGCTACCGACACCTGTTGCAGATCCTGGCGATCAAGCTCCGGCAGATGGAAGGCGCTTCGCTCGAGCAGGTGGGCCATGAATTCGCCGAGTTGACGGGAGACGCCGTGGAGCGACGGGTCGCGGCCTCCCTCGGCCCCGGGCTTCCCGGGCCCGAGGAACTGGGTCCCCTCGGTGCCGGCAGGGGCCCGAGGGGGCGGACCGCCCGGGCCCTCCGCCCGACCCCGGATCCGGTCATGTCGCTCCCGGTGCAGGGAACCAGGAGTGTCCTGGTCCGGCGTCTGACGATTGCCCCGGGGGTGGAACTGGCGCTCGAGGTGACCCATCCGCTCTTTCCGCAGACCGCCTCTGATGACACCGTCATCCGGGTAGTCGCCGAGGCGCTGCGCGCGTTGGGAGATCAGGTGACGGGTCGCTGACCCGTCCCGACACGTCATTCCATTTCCTGGGAGGCATGGCCATGGGTGGCATTCTGCTGGTGATTGCGCTGGTGGTAGTCGGGTTGTGGGGGATCGGGGCCTACAACGGTCTGGTCGCGTTGAAGAACCAGGTGGTCAACGCCTGGAAGCAGATCGACGTTCAGCTCAAGCGCCGGCACGACCTGATTCCCAACCTGGTCAACGCGGTCAAGGGAGCAATGGAGCATGAGAAGGGCACCCTCGAGGCGGTGATTTCGGCCCGGAACCGGGCGGCGAGCGCCCACGGCGTCGCCGCCACCGCCAAGGCCGAGGGGGAGTTGAGCCAGGCGCTCGGGAGGCTGTTCGCGCTGGCCGAGGCCTATCCCAGCATCAAGGCCACCAGCAACATCGCCGGGCTGCAGGAGGAACTGGGCAGTACCGAGAACAAGATCGCCTTTTCCCGGCAGCTCTACAACGACGTGGCGACCCAGTACAACACCCGGCAGGCGCAATTTCCCACCAACCTGCTGGTGGGGATCGCGAAGGCTTCGCCGGCCGACCTCTGGATGATCGAGGACGCCGCCGAACGGGCGGTCCCCACGGTCGATCTGGGTGGTGGCCGGCGCGATCTTCCCCCGGCGTGAGCGGGAACGACCTTTTCTCCCAACAGCTCGCCAATCGCCGGCGATCAGCGCTGCTGGTCGCCGGTTTCGTTCTGCTCTTCGCCTGGATCGGGTTCGGGGGGGACCTGAGCTGGTATCTGGCCACCCGGGAGGCCCCGGACGCGGGCTACCGCCATCTGGTCCCGTTTCTGGGACTCCTCACCACCGCGATGGCCGGGGGGGTCGCCTGGTACTCGTGGCAGCGGGGCGCGTACCGGGTGCTGGGCGCCACCGGCGCCTGGGAATTGCTCGAGCCCGGGGACGAGGCCCAGCGCCGGCTGGTGAACGTGGTCGAGGAGATGGCGATCGCTTCGGGGCTGCCTCGACCCCGAATCTGGATCGTTCCCGACGCCGATCCCAACGCCTTCGCGACGGGCAAGGGGCCCGGCGAGGCTCACATTGCGGTGACTTCGGGACTCCTGGCGGGCCTCGATCGGGATGAACTGCAGGGCGTGGTCGCCCACGAGATGGCACATATCCGGAATTTTGACGTGCGTCTCATGACCCTGATGGCCGCCATGGTGGGCACCATCGCGCTCATGTCGGACACGATGCAGCGGTTCATGGGTTCCGGAAGCCGTCGCCGCGGTGGCGGCAGGCGCGATGGGGGTGGTGGCGCGCCGATCGCCGTGCTGGTGTTCGTCCTCTGGCTGATCTCCCTCGTGGTGGCGCCCCTCATCGCCAGGCTCCTGGCGATGGCGGTGAGCCGGAAGCGGGAGTACCTGGCCGATGCGACCGGGGCTCAGTTCACCCGGAACCCCGAGGCCCTGGCCCGGGCCCTGGCCCGGATCGACGGGGCCACCGAGTCCACCAAGTCGATTGCCCGCGGTGTCGCGCACATGTGCATCGTGGACCCGGCCGAGCGTCGGATCGCCGACCGGGAGGGGGCGTTGGGCAACCTGTTCGCGTCCCACCCTCCCCTCCGACTCCGGATCAGCCGGCTGAAGGGCATGGGGTACCAGTTCGCCAAGGCTGAAGCGGGGGAGTCGGCAGTCTAGCTCTGCGGGAGGCGGTGGACCACCCGGAGAATCTCGTCCGCCACCGTGGCGGGATCGAACGGGATACTGAGTTGGAGATCGGCGCCGTCGGCGATGGCGCGGCCGTCCTGCTCGCCTCCCAGCACCACCAGCGCCCAGGACCGGCCGCCGGGCGGGGTGAACCCGCCGAGGGGAACCGCCGGATCGCCACCGGCGGTGATGACGACCAGGGTGACGCCAACCCGGGCGATGGCGCTCATTGCGTCGGGGAGACTGGCGACCCGGTCCACTTCGAATCCCTGGTGTCGAAGCAGCCGGGTGAGCACCCGGGTCATCTGGGGCTCCGGGGACGCCAGTACCGCCACCCCACGGTACCTGGGGGAGGGTTCCCGGGCGACCTCGTCGAGATCAATCCGCTGTCGGCCGTCGAGGTAGTCGGTCGACCGGGCCCGCTGCAATCCCGCCACGCGCCTGACGGTGTCCCGGACCAGCAGCAAGGCCTCCCTGGCCGTGGTCAGCCCATCGCGGGTGGCCTCCGGGAGCTTCGACTCCAGCAGCGCGAGATCGACCTCGGAGAGCGCCGCCATCAACGGGTTGTTGATCTCGTGGTGGAGGGTCACGGACAGTTCGCCCACCGCCGCGAGTCGCTCCGCCGCCACCAGATCATCTTCGGCCGCGGCCAGGGCCTCCCGCAGCGCCCGCATCCGGCGGACCCGCTCCAGCACCCGGGGAAGCAGTTCCGCCAGCGTGTGATCCTTGGTCAGGTAGTCCTCAGCCCCCTGTCGCAGCGCCGCCGCGGCCAGCAGTTCACTCCCGTGGCCGGTGACCATGACCACGCTGGGCGGGTTCGCCCGATCGAGCAGGCGGGGCAGCAGGTCGAGCCCCTTGATGTCCGGCAGCTGCTGGTCCAAGAGGATGATCTCTGCCTCCTGGGCTGCCGCGTTCGCTTCTTCACCGTTCCACGCGTGCTGCACGCTGCCGTATCCCTCCATCTCGAGCAGGTGGCGCATCAACCTCCCCATCGAGGCATCGTCATCTACCACCAGGACCCGGACCGCAGTGCGGTCGGTCAACTGGAGGCTCCGGCCCCGCCGACACACCGGGTCAACGCCTCACCGACCGTCGGGTCGATCACTGATCCGAACAGCTCGCGGACCCGGACCACCGCCTGAGCCGGCTCCATGATGCGCTGGTACGGCCGCGAGGTCGTCAGGGCGTCGTAGATTTCGACCGCCCCTATGATCCGGGCGCCGATCGGAATCGCCTCGCCCTGCAGTCCGTCCGGATAACCGGCCCCGTCCCACCGCTCGTGGTGGTGTCTAACATACCCGAGCACCGTCCCCAGATGGGTGAGCGGAGCGAGAATCTGTTCCCCCACGATCGGGTGGCGTTTGATCTGTTCGAAGTCCTCGGCCGACAGCGGCCCCGCCTGAGCCAGGACCCCTTCCGGAATCCCGATCTTGCCGATGTCGTGCAGTCGGCCGGCCGTCCGGACCGCGCTACAGGTGTCGGGCGGCAGTCCCATCTCCCCGGCGATGGCGCCCGCCAGGTCGGCCACCCGGGCGGAGTGGCCCCGAAGGTGCGGATCCTTGGCCTCGAGGGCGTTGACCAGCGCTTCCAGGGTGGCGACGGACAACTGTTTCAGGTTTTCCCGCTCCCGGTGCAGCTCATCGGTGCGGGAGGTCACCTCCTCGGCCAGCCAGGCGTTGATCTGGTGACTTTCCCGGATGGCGTCGGAGCGGCGGAGGGCGCTGTCCACTGCCGCACAGAGGGCGATCGGATCGACCGGCTTGTTCAGCCGCACGACCCGCCCGTCCTCGGCACCCGCCGCCCCGTCTCCGGCCAGCAGCAGGACGCAGGCGCCCGGTTCCAGTTCTCCCAGGTGGGCTGCCAATCCGGCCGGCGCCAGATCGGGAAGCGTGTCATCCAGTACCGCGCAGGCGATCCGGTGCATCCCGCCCAGGGCCAGGGCCTGGGCCGCCGTGTCGGCGGTGAGGATCTCGCTCCGCTCGTGGGCCAGTATCCGCGCCAACGTTACCCGCACCGGCTCCGAGGGCGACACCACCAGCACGGCGGCGGGCGCCCGATCGAATCCCCGGAGCGGGACAGGCGTGGTCACCCGGCGAACTCCACCTGGGTGGCCGGAATCAGCCCGGCGGCAGCGGCGCGATCGAGCAGCAGCTGCACTGCCCGGCGACCGACCGGGCCATAGTCGACCGTCCACTGGTTGACGTACATGCCGACGAAGGTGTCGGCCCGATCGTCGTTCAGTCCACGGCTGTACTGCTTGGCGTGGTCGAGCGCGGGCTGACGATGCGCCAGGGCATACTCGACACTCGCTTTCAGGTCGCGGGCAATCTGGGCAACGAGTTCCGGACCCAGATCCCTTCGCACCACGTTGCCGCCGAGGGGCAGGGGGAGTCCGGTGTCCCGCTTCCACCACTCGCCCATATCCTCCCACAGGAAGAGCCCGGTATCGGCGTAGGTCAACTGGCCTTCGTGAATCAGGAGGCCCAGGTCCACCGTACCCGCCTGGACCGCGTCCTCAATGGCATCGAAGGCCATCAGGACCGGTTCGAATCCCGGTTGATAGAGTTGGAGCACCAGCGCTGCGGTGGTCAGTTTTCCGGGGACCGCCACCCGGCGTCCGCGCATGGCCTCCCGCGGGTCGTCCGGCCTTGGAGTCAGTGACACCAGCCGTGGCCCATAGCCGTCCCCCATCGATGAGCCGCTGGACAGCAGGGCATAGCGGTCCGCCAGATGCGCGTAGGCGTGGATCGATACCGCTGAGACTTCGAGTTCTCCCCGCAGGGCCCGCTGGTTCAGACTTTCGATGTCGCTCAATTCGTGGACGTAACGAAGCGGGCTCTCGACCAGTCCTTCGGCCAGCGCATAGAACATGAAGGCGTCGTCGGAGTCCGGGCTGTGGGAGACGTGGATCGTCCGGGTCATGGCGGTCCTGGGCGGGCGGCCGTGGCCTCCTGCCGGAATTGGTCGAGAATGGTCTGGTGGTCGAGGTACTCCGTCCGGCCTCGTGCCGATTCGGAGGGCCAAGCGCGGAGAAAGGCGGTTTGGGCGGTGGCCAGGGCGGTGGCATCGCCCGCCAGATTCGCGACGGTTCCCCGAATGAGGTATCCGAAAAGATGCTCCGGGTCTGCCGCGAGAATCGAGTCCGCCAGGGCCAGCGCGGCCGGGAAGCCCCCGACCTGCGCGGCCAGGATCGCTGCGTGGTAGCCGGCGTCGGCGTCGAGGGTGTCGAGCTCCGCGTAGGCCTGGAAAGCGTGCTCGCTGAGCCGGACCATCGTCGTGGTATCCCCTTCCGCCGCGGCCGCCATCACCCGCTCGTAGAGCCGGTCGAATTGCTGCCGGGGAGACAGGCCGCTGATGTCCGGGGCGGGACCGGTGAGTCCCGGGGCCTGGGGTGCTCCGCCCACGGATGTCGCCGGTCCGCTCCCGCTCCGGGCGGCCAGGAACACCACCAGGGTGACGACGACCAGGCCGCCAGCCACCGCCCAGGCCAGGCCCTCGCCCGGTGCTCTCGGGGTGTCAGCCCGATTACCGCAGCGATGACAGAAGGACGCGCCACGCCCGAGCGGGGCGCCACAGGTCCGACAGCTCGATCCCTGATTCGTCATTGCCGGCAAGATAAGCCCCGGGATGCGGGGTGTCAGGGGGCACCGCTGGCGTCAGGGACGGATTCCGGCTAATCTGTTAGTCACACCTACATGACTATGGAAACGACCAAGTCTCCTCCCGCTGAAGCCCCCACCGGCCGCCACATGGGCGATCTGTCCCGTGGGGGGATCAATTGGAGGGTCCTGCTCGAAACCCGCCCCCACGGTGATCTGGTCAGTGGGCGGGTGCACTTCGTGTCGGATGACGCCGCCCGGAGTTCCGCCTGGATCTTCCTCGAATGGAGCGAGCAGGAAACGACCCACCGTTTCAACGAGTTCAGCCCGATCGAGCTCTGGAAGATTCTCGAAAGTCTCTCCTGACCAATCGAGTGTCCGGTCGCCGCCACGGGATGGTCCTGGTGGCGGTTGGCCTCCTCCTGCTGCCCGGCCTGGACCCGGTCGGGCTGTCCGCTCAGCACCCTGATTCGGTCGCGGCCACCCCACCGGTGATCCGGGCGATCCGCCTCGACGGGCGAAACGTGTTCGGCCAGGATGAAGTGACCAGCTTCATCCCTCGCCTGCTCAACGGACTTCGCATCGCGACTCGGCCGGGAGTCGTGACGCGAGAACTCCTTTTCGCAGTCGGCGAGCCCTACGATTCTGCCCGGGTCGCCGAAACCGAACGCAACCTCCGTCGACTGGGGATCTTCCGGATTGTCCGGGTGGATACCACCCGGGTGGATGGAGGACTCACGGTCACCGTCCATACCCAGGATGCCTGGAGCACCACACCGGAATTCACCATCCGGTCGACCGGGACCCAGACTGCCTGGCGGGTCTCCCTCGTCGAGCAGAACCTGCTGGGCACCGCCAGCCTGTTAGCGCTCAGCTATGCCAAGGATCCTGATCGAGACGCGTTTCAGATCGCGTTCAGCCAGCCGCGACTGATCGCCGGGAAGATCGGGGTCGGTGTCTTTCTGGACGACCGCTCCGATGGACGCATTCTCTCCGGTCGGGTTTCCCAGCCATTCCTCAGGATGGAATCTCCCCGGGCCTGGCTGGTGTCGGCCGAAGGTCGGGATGAACGCATCCTCCGATACATCGGGGGAGAACGGGTCGCCTCGGATACCGCGCAGCGGGAGCTGGGGATGTTCGCCGCCTCATTCGGGTGGGCACTCCACGCCAATGCCCGGGAGTACCTCCGCCTTGGCCTCGGGGGCCGGATCTGGCAGGACAACTTCGGGCCCGCCGACAGCATCCCGGCCGCCGGCCCCACCTATGGCGCCATCTCGGCAGGCCTCGAATGGCGGCATGCCCGGTTCATGGTCACGCGCGGGTTCCACACCAGCCGGGAGGAGGATATCGACCTGAGTTCCACGATCCGCGCGGGCCTGGGGTTCACGCCACAGGGGTGGGGGTTCACCGAGCATGGGGTGGTCCCGGCGCTGGTGGCCCGGACCGGGGCGGTGATCAGTTCGCGGGTCTTTGCCTACGCCGATCTCGCCGCCCACGGGCGCTTCACGGCGGCCGGGCTCGATTCGGGCAGCGTCCAGACCGCCGCGACGGTGGTGGCGGTCCCCGCGGAGGGTCATGCGGCCGTGTTCCACGCCTGGGGGGGCTGGCTCCACCATCCCCGTCCCGGGGGGGAGTTTGACCTGGGGCTCGGGCTGGGACCCCGGGGCTACCGGCTTCACGCCTACTCGGGAGATCGGGGCGTCTTCGCCACGGCCGAGTACCGGTACATGGCCTTCCGGGACTTTCTCAAGCTGGCGGATATGGGCGTCGCGGGATTCGTCGATTGGGGCGGCGCCTGGTATCAGGGGAGCAAGGTCCGGACGGGATGGAATCTTGGCGCCGGCCTCCGGTTCGGGGCCAGCCGGTCAACCGACTTGCTCCTCAACCGGTTTGATCTGGTCTACCGGGCGGGCAACGAGATCGAACCAGCCGGATGGGTCGTGGTGATCGGCAAGGGGCTGGTGTTCTCCACCACCGGTATCCTGAACCGCTAGACGACCCGGTGGCCCCGACCTGCCGGAAAAGAACGCCGGCTAGAGGATCCGGAGCCCCAGTGCGCTGGTGACCAGATGGACGCAGAGTTCCGCAGTGTGATTGTGATCGTCAAGCACCGGATTGATCTCCACCAGGTCCATTGAGACCATCTTCCGGCTGTCCGCGATCATCTCCATCGCCAGATGGGCCTCCCGGAAGGTGGCGCCCCCCCGGACCGGTGTCCCCACGCCCGGCGCCTCACTCGGATCAATCCAGTCGGCATCGGTCGACAGGTGAAATCCGGCGGTGCCGTCGCTGGCAATGGCCAGGGCATCGGTCATGACGGCCCGGAGCCCCCGCTCGTCGATGTCGCGCATTGTGAAGACCCGCAACCCGAACTTCAGGGCGTTCTCACGCTCCCCGGAATCCAGATCACGGGCGCCGACAATGGCCACGTTCTCCGACCGCACGGCCGGGCCCGGCTTGGCAATACCGGCCAGCCCGGGGTTCCCGTGACCCAGCAGGTGCGCCACCGGCATCCCGTGGACGTTACCTGAGGGTGACGTCTCGGGGGTGTTCATGTCTCCGTGAGCGTCAAGCCAGATCAGGCCGATCCGCTCGCCCCGTTCGGCGAAGGCCGTCGAGACGCCCGCCACCGACCCCGCCGAAAGCGAATGGTCTCCGCCCAGGACGAGGGGAAGGCAACCGTCCCGGATCGCCGCAGCGGTGTGGGTGGCGAGTCGGGAGCAGACCTCGGTGATGGCCGGGAGGAAGTCAATCGCGGTGGAGGTCATGGCCACCGAGTCCCGGTCCGGAATCTCGAGGTTGCCGAGGTTCTGCACCTGATGGCCGAGGGCGGTGAGCCGGGGCCCGAGGTTGGCGATCCGGACAGCCGAGGGCCCCATATCCACCCCGCGCCGATTCTGACCCAGGTCGAGGGGAACGCCGATAATGCGGATGATGCTCATGGTGTCGGAAATCTAGTGCTGGTCTGCGGCTGCCGCCCGTTGCGTGGGGTGAGGGGGCCCCGTAGTTTCCCTCCGCTCGGCGCCGTAGCCAAGTGGTAAGGCAGAGGTCTGCAAAACCTCCATCACCGGTTCGACTCCGGTCGGCGCCTCTAACCCAAGTCCTGCAAGGACTTAGACCTCCATCACGTGGAACACCAATGCCCCGCCTTTCCCTGACCGCCGCGGCCCTTGTGCTCAGCCTGATGGGGTGCAAGGGTGAGGCGGGCCTCACCGATCCGGATATCACCGGAATCGCCTTTGCACCGTCGCTCAACGTCAATCTGAGCCAGATGACGAAGACCACCCAGGGGATCTACCATCGTGACCTGGTGGCTGGTTCCGGTGATGTGGTGCAGGGCAGTTCCCGGATTCAGGCCCACTACACCGGTTGGCTTCCCAACGGGACCAAGTTTGACGAGAACCTGGCGCCTTCCCTCCCGCTCAATGTGCAACTGGGAGAGGGCCGCTTGATCGCGGGGTGGGAGATCGGCATTCCGGGAATGAAGGTCGGCGGGACCCGTCAGCTGGTGATCCCGCCGTCGATGGGGTACGGCGCCTCGGGCCGGGGGACCATCCCCCCCAATTCCTATCTGGTCTTCGTTGTGGAGATGGTCGCCATCCAGTAGGGCAGGCCGCTCCTCCTACGCTCGACCTCCTGTCGAGAGCCCCCTCAGGCCTCCGGGTCCGACCGTCCCGAACTCTCCTGGCCTCGGTCTGGCCCGTCCCGAACTCCCCTGGCCTCCCTGCTCGCTCAGGGTTCCGGTGCCTGGAGGTGTCACCTGGACACGGCCGGACGTCACCCTTGAAGGAGGCCCCCTCCACGCCACCGCCTTGCTGCGACCGGATAGGGGGCGTATTCATTGAGTGCCCCTCCCGGCGCCATTGGACGCCGATGCCTATGCGGTTCTTCCCCCCCCGCTGGATGGTGCTCAGCGGCCTCCTCGCCTCTTCCGCCTCGCTGGGCGCCGTCAACGCCCAGAGCGCCCCGCTCAACGCCGAGGTTCGTGGCATCGTGATCCGGGGTGACACCCGGGAGCCGGTGCCAGGGGCCCGGCTGTCGCTCGAGGGGACGGCACATGTTGTGATTTCGGACAAGAATGGGAAGTTCAAATTCCCCAAGGTGGCGGCGGGCGAATACCTGGTCCGGGCCGAGATTGAGGGCTTTCCCCCCACGAGCAGCCTGGTCCGGCTGCTGCCCAAGGAACGGATGGAGATGGAGTTCCAGATCGGGGTCACGGAGGGGCAGGCGCTTCCGGACATTGAGGTGGAGGCCCCGGATCTCCGCCTCAGCCCGATTGTCGAGTTCAACCGAAGGGCCACGGAGGGCAACGGTCGGTACATCACCCGGGCGATGCTGGAAAAGCGGCAACCGAACTCGCTCCAGGACATGCTCCGATCGGTTCCCGGGGTCCAGATCAGCTGCCCCAGGAACAACCGCGTCTGTACCCTTCGGCTCCGGCGAGCCGGCTGCGATCCCGCCTACTTCATGGATGGGATGCCCACCGATCCCTCGGTGCTGTATCTGACGGTGCCGACCGACGTGGAGGGGATCGAGATCTACGCCGGCCCCTCCCAGGCCCCGATCGAGTTGGAAGGGATGCGAGGTGGGTGCGGGGTGATCGCCATCTGGACCCGAGTCGGCGAGCGACCGAAGCGGCCCTGAGACGGTTAGTGGCCCCCGTTCCCCCGGACGGGGGCCTTTCAGTATCTTGCCTTGCCTCTCCGGAACCGATCCCAAGTCGGCCCGATTCCAGGACCCACAGCCGATCCACCACAGGAGCCGTCGCGCATGCAGGCTGAAGCCTCCACCGCCCGTCGCGGTATGCCTCTCCACACCAAGATCCTCATCGGACTTGTCCTCGGAGCCTCCGCGGGCACCGCCGGCAACCTGCTCCTCCACAACGACGCCCGGCTGCTCTGGGCGGTGGACAACGTCCTCTATCCCGTAGGACAGATCTTCCTCCGGATGCTGTTCATGGTCGTGGTTCCGCTGGTGTTCACCTCGGTGACCCTTGGCGTGGCGTCGCTCGGCGACATCCGGCGGATTGGTCGGATCGGGAGCCGGACCCTGCTCTATTTCCTCTTCACCACCGCGATCGCCGCCACCATCGGCCTGACCCTGACCAATCTGGTCCGACCGGGAGATTCGCTGGATCCCGAGATCCGGACCTCCCTGATGGAGGAATACTCGACTCAGGCCGGGGAGCGGGTGGCCGCCGCGCAATCCACCGCGTTCGGAGTGAACACCTTCGTCAACATCGTGCCGAAGAATCCGGTCGAGGCCGCGGCCAAGGGCGACATGCTGGGGCTGATCTTCTTCTCCCTGATCTTCGGGATCGCGCTGACGCTGATCGGCGAGTCCGCCCGCAAGCCGGTGATGGACGTCCTGGTGGGCATCTCGGAAGCGGTCATGGTGATGATCCACTTCGCCATGAAACTGGCCCCGATCGGCGTCTTCGGCCTGATCTTCTCGGTCACCGCCAAGTTCGGCTACAACCTGCTCCAGTCCCTCATGCTCTATGTGGCGTCGGTGCTGATCGGGTTGGCCATCCATCAGTTCGCGGTGATCCCCACCCTCGCCAGGCTGCTGGCCGGGGTCAGTCCGCAGCAGTTCTTCCGGGGGATCAAGGAACTGGTGGTGACCGCGTTCTCCACCTCGAGTTCCAACGCGACCCTCCCCACCACGATCCGGACCGCCACCGACAACTTCGGGGTCCCGCCGGAGATCGCCGGGTTTGTGCTCCCGCTGGGTGCCACGATGAACATGAACGGGACCGCCCTGTTCGAGGGCATGACGGTGCTCTTCCTGGCCCAGGTGTTCGGAGTGCACCTCGATCTGCTGACCCAGGTGATCGTGGTGATCATGTCGGTGATCACCGCAGTGGGCGTCGCCGGGGTCCCGAGCGGTTCGATTCCGCTCCTGGTCATGGTGATGGGGATGGTGGGAATCCCGGGCGAGGGCATCGCCCTGATCCTCGGGGTCGATCGGATTCTGGATATGTGCCGCACGGTTCCGAACGTGACCGGCGACCTGCTGACCTCGCTGGTGATTACCCGGAGCGAGGGGCTGCCGTTCCGGGTGCCCGATCCGGCGGACGGGGGGCCGGCCTGACCGGACGGCGGGCCGGCCTAACCCGCGCCCCGGGTTCGGATCGCGTCGTGACCGGCGGGGGCCGGGGTCAGGCGCAATTGGCCTTCTGACGCCGCCACCACCGTGGCCACCGCGGCGTCCCCGGTGACATTGGTGGTGGTCCGCAGCATGTCGAGGATCCGGTCCACCCCCAGAATGAGCGCGATGCCGGCCGACGGGACCCCGATCGCCTCCAGAATGATCACCAGCATGATGATCCCCACCCCGGGCACCGCGGCGGTCCCGATCGACGCCAGCACCGCCGTCAGCACGATGGTCAACTGCTGCGCCAATGACAGTCCCATGCCCAGGGCCTGCGCGATGAACACCGCCGCCACGGCCTGATAGAGCGCGGTGCCATCCATGTTGATGGTGGCCCCGAGCGGCAGCACGAACGAGGAGATCTCCTCCGACACGCCGAGTTCCTCCTCGCACCGTTCCATGGTGACCGGGAGGGTGGCACCGCTGGAACTGGTCGAGAAGGCGACCAGCTGTGCCGGAGCGATCCCGACGAAAAACTTCCTGAGCGGCATCGGGCTCATGAACTTGAGAAGCGCGGTGTAGGTGACGCCCATGTGAATGGCGAGGCCCAGCACCACCGTGAGCATGTACAGGCCGAGCGCCCCGAGCAGCCGGATGAGCTGGGCCAGGTTGTCCCCTGCCACCGCAGTGATGGTGTCGGCAATCAGCGCGAACACCCCGATCGGGGCCATCAGCATGATCACGTCCACCAGTCGGATCACGACGTCGTTCAGGCTGCGGAACACGTCCAGCAGCGGTTTGGCGCTGGCGCCGGGGAGCTGCATCAGGCCGATGCCCAGGAGGATCGCTACGAAGACGACCTGCAGCATGTTGCTGTTGTTGCTCGCCGAGGCGAACACGTTGTCCGGTACGATGTCCACCAGGATCTGCAGCGGGCCCCGCTCCCTGGTGGTCTCGGCGGCCTGCTCCTGGGCGGACACCCTGCCGGCGTAGGCCTGCTGGAGCTCGGTCCGCATCGATTCCGGCACACTGCGGCCGGGCTTGATCGCGTTGACCAGCACCAGCCCCAGGGTGACCGCGATGACAGTGGTGCCGAGGTAGATGGCGATCGTCTTCCCGCCGATCCGGGAGAGCTTCTTGAGGTCGCTGAGAGAAGCCACCCCGGTGACCAGCGAGCCCAGCACGAGGGGGACGGCGATCAGCTTGAGCGCATTGAGGAAGATGGTCCCGAACGGGGCAATCCAGTCGGCGGTGAAATGCCGCCAGCCGTTGGCGGCGGCGAGGAGTCCGAAGCCGAGGCCCAGGACCAGACCGATGATGATCTGCCAGTGAAGCTGCCGGTACCAGCGCATGCGGATCTCCGTGTCGGCTGAGATCCCGCAAGGTAGCCCGTCAGGGGCTCGATGCCACCCCGCGGTGGCTCAGCCGGTGGCGAGTGCTCCGAGTTTCGACTCGATGCCGCTCAGGAGCGAGCGATACGACGCCGCAAAGCTCGCTACCCCCTCGGCCTCGAGTTGGGCGGTGACGGCCGGCAGGTCAATTCCGGCCTGCTGGAGCGCGGCAAGCTGCTGGGCGGCCCGGGCCACCCCCTTGGCAATCCGGAGCTCCGGTTGACCGTGGTCTCGATAGGCCTCGAACGTCGCGGGCGGCAGGGTATTGACGGTGTGCTGACCGATCAGGGCCTCGACGTAGTACACGTCGGGATAGGCCGGGTCCTTGGTGCTGGTGGAAGCCCAGAGCGGTCGCTGGGCCAGCGCCCCGGCCTGAGCGAGCCGCCGCCACCGGTGCCCGCCCGTTGTCTCCTCGAAGGCCGCATATGCCTGGCAGGCATTCGCGATCGCGGCGGTGCCCCGGAGGGCCCGGTCGGCACCGCTCTGGTCGAGTTGCCCGTCCACCTTGCCGTCGAGCCGGCTCACGAAGAAGCTCGCCACCGAGGCCAGCCCCCGCACCGAGCCGCCCGCCGCCAGCCGCGCCTCCAGACCGTCGAGGAACGCCTCGATCACCTGGCGGTAGCGCTCCACCGAGAAGAGCAGGGTCACGTTGACGTTGATCCCCTCCGACAGGCAGCGGGCGATGGCGGGGAGACCCGCCTCGGTGCCCGGGATCTTGATCATCGCATTGGGCCGGTTGACCTCGGCCCAGAGCCGTCGCGCCTCGGCGATGGTACCCTCGGTGTCGTGCGCCAGCGAAGGATCCACTTCCAGCGAGACCAGCCCGTCGAGACCACCGGTGCTCCGATGGACCTCGGCAAAGGCATCGCAGGCCGCCTGCACGTCGGCCACCGCGAGCCGTTCGAACACCGCCTTCGGGCTCAGGCCCTCCTCGGCGTGGCGGCGGATGTCATCGTCGTACAGGGCGCTCCCGGCAATCGCCTTCTCGAAGATGGTCGGGTTCGAGGTCATCCCCTTGAGCCCATCCTCGGCAATCAGCCGCTGGAGTTCGCCTGACGTCACCAGGTCGCGGGTGATGTAGTCGAACCAGGGACTCTGGCCCAGGTGGCCGAGCTGGACGAGGGGGTTGCTCATCAGTGGTTCTCCAGAGCTCGGCGGGCCAGATCGACGACGCGCTCGACGGTAAAGCCGAATTCGGCAAAGAGCCTCTCGCCCGGAGCTGAGGCCCCGAACCGGTCCATGGTGAGGAACTGTCCGCCGTCGGTGGCCCAGCGATGCCACCCGAACGAGGTCCCGGCCTCGATGACCACCCGGGCCCGGATCGCCTTCGGCAACACCTGCTCCCGATACTCGGCGGGCTGACCGGCAAACAACTCGCAGGACGGCATCGACACCACCCGGGTCATGATCCCATCCCCGTTCAGCTTCGCGGCGGCGTCCAGGGCCAGGGACACCTCGGACCCGGTGGCGATCAGGATCACCTGGGGCGGTTCCGGGGAGTCGAGCAGGATGTAGCCGCCTTGCCGGGTCCCGGCTGCCGGTGCCAGCACCGCGCGATCGAGCACCGGCAGCTTCTGTCGGGTCAGGATGATGGCGGTGGGGCCGCGGTCGCGCTCCAGCGCGATCCGCCACGCCTCGGCGGTCTCCGTCGCGTCGGCCGGCCGGAGGACCACCATGTTGGGGATCCCGCGGAGCATCGCCAGCTGTTCCACCGGCTGGTGGGTCGGGCCGTCCTCGCCCACCCCGATCGAATCGTGAGTGAAGACATAGGCGACCGGGAGCCCCATCAGCGCGGCCAGCCGGATCGAGGGCTTCATGTAGTCGGCGAACACCAGGAAGGTGCTGCCGTAGGGGCGAATCCCGCCGTGGGCCGCCATCCCATTGAGACAGGCGGCCATCCCGTGCTCCCGAATTCCCCAGTGAATGGTCCGCCCGGGCGCCTCCGCCGTGAACACCCCCCTCTCCTGGACCGCGACCCCCGTGCTGCCGGCCAGATCGGCCGAGCCACCGACCAGGGTCGGCACCCTCGAGACGAGCGCATTCAGGACCTGGCTCGAAGCCTGACGGGTGGCGAGGGCACTGCCGGCCTTGAAGTTCGGCAGCCCCTGGTCCCATCCGTCGGGGAGCCGGCCCGCCATGGTCTCGGCAAGTTCCCGGGCCAGGTCGGGATGGGCCGCCGCCCAGGCGTCCCGCCGGCCGCGCCATTCGCTGTGCGCCGCGCGGCCGCGCTCCACGCACTGTCCCAGGTCGAGTCGGGCCTCCGCGGGGACATGGAAGGGCGTGTCGGGCCAGTCCAGGATCTCCCGGGTCCGGCGAATCTCCTCGGCACCGAGCGGAGCGCCGTGGGCCTCGGAGGTGTTCTTCTTGGTCGGGGCCGGGTCGGCGATGATGGTCCGCAGGACGATCAGCGTCGGCCGGTCGTGCTGGACGGCCCGGCTCAGGGCATGATCGATCGCGGCCAGGTCATTGCCGTCGTCGACCTTGAGGACCGCCCAGCCGTAGGCCTGGAACCGGAGCCCGACGTCCTCGCTGAAGGAAAGGTCGGTCGGGCCATCGATGGTGATCCGGTTGTCGTCGTAGATCAGGGTCAGCTTGGCGAGCCCGAGGTGGCCGGCGAGGGAAGCCGCCTCGCTGGCCACCCCCTCCATCAGGTCCCCGTCGCTGACCAGGGCCCAGGTCCGATGACTGATGACGTCGTAGCCGGGTCGGTTGAACCGCCGGGCCAGCAGCTGCTCCGCCATCGCCATCCCGATCGCGTTGCCCACCCCCTGGCCCAGGGGACCGGTGGTGGTCTCCACCCCGGGGGTGTGGCCCCGTTCCGGATGCCCGGGGGTCCGAGACCCCCATTGACGGAACTGGCGGATCTCCTCCAGGTCGAGGTCATACCCGGTCAGGTGGAGGAGGCTGTAGAGCAGCATCGAGGCGTGGCCACAGGAGAGGACGAACCGGTCGCGGTCGACCCAGGTGGGATCGGCTGGATCATGCCGGAGATGATGGCGCCAAAGCTGGTAGGCCACCGGGGCCAGCGCCATCGGCGTGCCGGGGTGCCCCGACTGGGCCTGCTCGACGGCATCCATTGCCAGGGTGCGGATGGTGTTGATCGTGAGCCAGGCATGCTGGTCAACCCGGGGGGCAGGGACCAGGGGCATGCCGGAGGTGGCGGAGGTGGTGGAAGCCGACAGGGGGGAGACTCCTTCCGGACCAGAGATTTTGAGCGCCGCTGGACGCAAGATAATCCCGCCCGCCCCGCCCGACGGTGTGGTGTCTGGTGGGTGCGGGGAGGCGAAGACCATGAACTGGGTTGTGCCGCCGCGTTGACAACCCCACGATTCGAAACCACACTTGATTGCCGAGTCTCCCACGGAGCGCCCCATGCCTGCCCTTCTGGTCCTCTTCCTGCTACTCGCCGTGGCACAGCCCCTCGCCGGGCAGGGACCCGATTCCCGGGACCCGAACCACGCTGCCAGTCTGTCGCTGCTCACAGCCGTACACCAGGCCCTTCGCGAAGACCCCGTGGTCCGTTCAGCACACCCCGGGCAGACCCTGTTCGTGCTCCTGGACCTTGCACCCGGCGGCCACTTGGTCCGGATCGATACCCTCGCGAATCGGCGATCCCTGCACCTCACCGGTCAGGCCAGGGGCCATTTTGCCCTTTCCGGCTTCATCCGGGCCGGTCGCATCGCCGACGCGAACATCTACTTCTACGTTGCACGCGGCCCCGGGCGGCCCGGACCTCGTCCCCTGACCCCCGCAATCTGACCAATTGCGAGAGTCCAGATTATCTGGCGCGTTTTGTGATAACTTATTGAAATGATTGGATTTAAGCGGTAGCGGTAAGAGCGCCACTGTCGCGCCATTATCACCGCACCAAGGTGTCCTCTATCGCTCCAGGCGGGGAAATGGCTTAGATTTGCACGGAATCGTCCTGGCAATCCCGCCGGGGCGCGCCCCTACTCGACTTGGATACTTAGTGGCTCGAAGGTCTTCACAAGCAGTTCGTCGCGGCTCCCCAACCCCCAGTGAATTTCGCCGATCCGGCGGCCGATCCTATCAGAAGCACCGGGAGTGGCTTCTCGCCCAGCACGGGTCGATCTGTGCCTACTGTGGCACCCGGACCCGGGAGGATCGGATCACTCTCGACCATGTCCGGCCCCGCCGTGGCCAGTCGGCCTATGATCGGCCCGACAACCTGGTCCTTGCCTGCAGCGACTGCAACGCGGCCAAGGCCGACATGCCGTTTCTGGCGTTCCTCCTGGCCCGCCGGTCCCGCGGGGTCTATCTGCTGCACTACGGCGACCACCTGTCGGACCCCATCAAGGAGATGGTCCGTCAGGCGACCGAACGCCAGTTGCTGCCTCCCGAAGCCTAGTCGCCGCCCGACAGCGCGTCGGTCACCAGTCGCGCCTGAGCGGTGGTATGAGCGGAGGGGTAGCCCTCCGCCGGACTGGCCCGCTCCGGCCGCCCGGCATAGTGCAGGGTGACGCCGTCGGCGAGCATGGCCGCGAGCCGCCCCTCCAGGAAGCTCCAGGCCCCCATGTTCTTCGGTTCCTCCTGCGCCCAGACGATTCTCCGTAGTCCCGGGTAGCCCTCCAGCACCCGCCGAATCGAGTTCTCCGGGAACGAGTACAACTGCTCGATCCGGACGATCGCGGGCCGACCGGCTTCCATCGTCTCCGCTTCGGCCAGCAGGTCGTAGTAGACCTTGCCGCTGCACAGCACCAGGCGATCGATCTGCTCCGGCCGCTCCCGGGCCCATGCGTCATCGAGCACCCGATAGAAGCCGCCGTGGGCGAGGTCGGCCAGGCGGGAGGTGGCCTTCGGATGCCGGAGCAGGCTCTTGGGGGTCAGCACGACCAGCGGGCGGAGCCGGTTGCGGAGTGCCTGGCGGCGCAGCAGGTGGAAGTACTGGGCCGGGGTCGTCACGTTGGCGACCCGGAAGTTGCCCTCCGCGGCGAGCTGGAGAAACCGCTCCAGCCTGGCGCTGGAGTGCTCCGGGCCCTGGCCTTCGTAGCCGTGGGGCAGCAGCAGGGTGAGCCGGTTGGTGACGCCCCACTTGGAAAGCCCGGCCGCAATGAACTGGTCGATGAAGACCTGGGCCGCATTGACGAAGTCCCCGAACTGCGCCTCCCAGAGCACCAGCGCCTCCGGAGCCGCCGCGCTGTAGCCGTACTCGAAGCCGAGCGCGGCCAGCTCGGAGAGCGGGCTGTTGTGCAGTTCGAACGGCGCCTGCGATCCGGGGAGGTGCTGGACCGGGGCCCAGGCCGCGCCGGTCTCCGCATCGTGCAGGACCAGATGCCGCTGGCTGAAGGTCCCTCGTTCCGTGTCCTGCCCGGTGAACCGGATCGGCACCCCCTCGGCCAGCAGCGACCCGAAGGCCAGCGCCTCGGCGTGGGCCCACTCGATTCCGCCCTCGGGGCCCACCACCGCCCGGCGCCGCTCGAGCTGCCGGGACAGCTTGGGATGGACGGTGAATCCCTCAGGCCAGCTGATCAGTTGCTCGTTGATCGCTTCCAGGACGTCTTCGGCGACGGCGGTCACCGGATCGATGCCGGGCACCACCTTGCGGGGAGAAACCTGTGGTGGCCGTGCCGAAGCGAGACTGGCCCGGAGGCCCTGATGCTCCCTGGTCAGCTGCTGGTAGGCGGCCTGGTAGCGCGCTTCCGCGTCTTCCGCCGACACCACCCCCCGGGTGGCGAGCCGTTCGAGGTAGCGGGTGCGCACGGTCGGGTGATCCTTGATCCGGGCGTACATCCCGGGCTGGGTGTACGCCGGCTCATCCGCCTCATTGTGGCCGTGCCGTCGATAGCCGATCAGATCGATGACCACGTCCTGGCGGAACTGGGCCCGGTACATCATCGCCAGACGCATGGCATCGAGGCAGGCCTCGGGATCGTCCGCGTTGACATGGATGATGGGGATGTCGAACCCCTTGGCCAGGTCGCTCGAATAGGTGGTGGAGCGGGCGTCCAGCGGGTCGGTGGTGAAGCCGATCTGATTGTTGGCGATCAGATGCAGGGTGCCGCCGGTACCGTAGCCCTTCAGGGCACCCAGGTTGAGGGTTTCGGCGACCACCCCCTGGCCGGCGAACGCCGCATCTCCGTGGATCACGATCGGCAGGGCGGCGGACGGGTCGTGATGGGCTTCACGCCCCCGCCGCTGGGTCTGCTCGGCGCGGGTCCGTCCGTCCACCACCGGGCCGACGAACTCGAGGTGACTCGGGTTGTGTGCCAGGGTGACGGTGATCGAATGGCCGCTCTGGGTCTTGTAGGCGCCCTCGGCGCCGAGGTGATACTTGACGTCGCCGGTGCCGTGGTGGTCTGCCGCCGGATCGTCGTCCTGTCGATGGCCCCCCTCGAACTCGCCGAAGATGGTGGCATAGGGCCGCCCCACGGTGTGGGCCAGCACGTTGAGCCGACCCCGGTGGGCCATGCCGAGCACCACTTCGCGGGCCCCGCCGTCGGCGGCGGTTTCGATCGCCAGATCGAGCATCGCGATCATGACGTCCAGACCCTCGATCGAGAACCGCTTGTGCCCCAGGTAGGTCTTGTGGAGGAACCGCTCGAAGACCTCGACGGTGGTCAGCCGGTCGAGCAGCTGTCGCTGGGCATCGATGTGGTAGCGGCGGCGATGCGCCCCGGACTCGATGGTTTCCCGGAGCCAGGTCCGCTCCAGGTGATTGCTGACATGCTCCACCTCATAGGCCATGGTGCCGCAGTAGGTGGCTTCGAGGTTGGGCAGAATCTCCGCGAGGGAATCTCCGGGCACCCACACCTTCAGAATGCTCCCGGGGATTCGGGCCATCGTCTCCGGGGTCAGCCCGGCCTGGGCGGGGTTCAGGGCCGGGTCGCCGATCGGTTCGCTGCCGAGGGGATCCAGTCGGGCGGCCAGGTGTCCGTGGGTGCGGAAGGTGTCGACGATCGCCATCCCGGCCGCGATCAGACCGAGGTCGGGGACCAGACCGGGTGAGAACGCTGCGGTGGCCCGGGCGGGTGGGACCGGTGTCGAGGGCAGGTCGGGCAGCGACACGCCGAGCGCGCCGGCCACCGACTGGTAGAACCCGTCCTCGCCCTGGAGGAGCTGGTCGACGGTGCGAAGGAACTCTCCCGACTCGCCCCCCTGGATGACCCGATGGTCGTAGGTGCTGGTCATCGTCATGACCTTCCCGATGCCCAGCTGCCCGATCCGTTCCTTGGAGAGTCCGCTGTACTCGGGGGGGTATCCGATCGACCCGACCGCGATGATCGTTCCCTGACCCGCCATGAGCCTGGGAACCGACGCACTGGTTCCGAGACCGCCGGGATTGGTCAGGGTGATGCTGGCACCGACGAAATCGTCCGGCATCAGTTTGTTGGTACGGGCTTTCTGGACCAGCTCCTCGTACCGGGCCAGGAACCCGGCGAAGTCCATCGCATCGGCGGCCCGGATGACCGGCACCACCAGGCCGCGGGAGCCATCCTTCCGCTCCACGTCCACCGCCAGCCCCAGGTTGCACTCCGTCGGCACGATCCGCCACGCTTTGCCGTCGGCCTGGCGGTACGAATGGGTCATGCCCTGGTGGCGGGAAGTCGCGCGCACCAGGGCAAAGCCGATCAAGTGGGTGAACGAGAGTTTGAGGTCGCGTCCGACGGCGACGAGTGCCTGGTTGAGCTGCCCGCGACGCCGTTCCAGCATCGCCACCGGCAGTTCCCGCACCGTGGTGGCCGTCGGGACGGAGAGACTCTCCTCCATGTTGGCCACCAGCCGGCCAGCCGGTCCCTTGATCTCGGTCCCACCCGGGGGCCCGTCGGAGGCCGGTTCGGGAACCGGGCTCGGCCCGTTGCCGGAAGGTGCCGGCGGCTGTTCGCCGGCGACACCGCTTTCAAACAGTCTCCGCCATTCGGGGGAAACGGAGGACGGGTCGCGCAGGAACTCCTCATAGAGAGCCTGAGCGAATCCGGCGTTCGCTGTTTCGAATACGTTCACGTCCACGAAGTCCCTGTCCTGCCGCTCTGAGTGGTTCGCCACGGTCTGGGCGCGGTGAAAGCTAACTGTCCGCCGCCTCCTCCGCCGAGCCGCCGTAGGCGTCCGTGAATCGCACGGTTTCCTCTGCGGTCCGCTGCGAGGACCACCCGAGTTCCCGGGCCATCAGGGCGGCGACCACCGGGGCGCCCGCCACGCCATGATCGGCCGTTTCGGTTGTCAGATGAATCCGGCGGGCCAGGACATCGTCCACCCGCTGGGCCAGTTCGCGCCGGACGGCGTGCACGACTTCGGCCTTGAGGGCCGGGTGGCCCGGCTGGATCTGGGTGGCGAGGCGGCGGTCGGCCCGGAGCAGGTTGAGAAGGGCGGCCGCCTCGGTGCCATAGTGCCAGAGCAGGTGTTCCACGCTGGCGGCGGCCAGCCCGAGCTCCATGCCTGCCCGGAGGAAGGGCTCCCAGGTATCGCTTTCCCCGCCGGGCAGCGGCTCGGTGGCCGTCGCGGCGGGCCCGGGGCGGTTCCCTTTGGGAAAGAGGGCCGTCACGGCAGTGTTGACCACCTCCTCGGCCATCCGCCGGTAGGTGGTCAGCTTCCCTCCGGTGATGGTCAGCAGGCCGTGGGAGCCGGTCAGGATGACGTGTTCCCGCGAAACCGCCCCAGGGGGCAGGGAGGGATCGGCCGACACCAGTGGCCGAAGGGAGGCCCAGGTGGCGATCACGTCCTCCGGTCCCAGATGGGCGTGGGGGAACATCGAGTTGGCAGACCGGAGCAGGTAGCGGATGTCCTCGGCGTCGGCCGTGACGGTGGCCGGGTCGCCGGTGAAGTCGGTGTCGGTGGTGCCGATGTAGGAGTGCTCACCCCAGGGCAGCACGAAGAGGACCCGGCCGTCGATCGGACTGGTGAGGGTGATCCCGTGGTGGTGGCCGATCCGGCTGCGCGGGACGACCACGTGGGCTCCCTTGGTGGGCCGGAGGAGCGGTTCGACTGCCGGGTCTTCCAGCCGCCGGATCGCGTCGGTCCAGGGGCCGGTGGCGTTGATCACGATCCGGGCCCGGATCGAACCCTTGCCCCCGCTTATCCGGTCGACCACGGTGGCCCCGGAAATCCGGTTCCCGGTGCGGTCGAGGTCCACCACCTCCAGGTAGTTGGCGGCGTGGGCCCCATGGGTTAGCCCAGACCGGATAGTGGCGATGACCAGCCGGGCATCGTCGCACTGGGCATCGGTGTACCTTGCCCCGCCCCGGAGCCCGCGGGACCGCAGATTCGGTTCCAGCGCCAGGACGCCCGCCTTGCCCAACGTGCGGGGCCTGGGCACATTCCCGCCTGCGGCCAGCAGTCCGTACAGGGCCATGCCGATGGCGAGCTTCCAGCGGGGCACCCGATCGCCCCGGTGGCTTGGGAGCAGGAAGGGCAGGGGGTGGACCAGGTGGGGGGCGATGCGGAGCAGGGTCCGCCGCTCCTGCAGGGCCTCGCGGACCAGGCCCCACTGGAAATGCTCCAGGTAGCGGAGTCCACCGTGGACCATGCGGCTGGACCGGGAACTGGTTCCGGTCCCGAAGTCGCCCCGATCCACCAGCGCCGCGCTGAGGCCGCGCATGGCCGCGTCGCGGAGGATCCCGGCGCCGGTGATGCCGCCGCCGATGACCAGAATGTCGTATTCACGCGTGACCAGCTCGGCGAGCGGGGTCCGCACGGAGGTAGCCACATCCCGCTTCATCGCAGTCCTCGTCCCGCCGATGCGTCGGGCGGCCCCGGCCGGCCCTCCACCTGGTTCGTCTGGCACAGCCACCTGATCACCCGTGGTGCCAAGGTCTGCGACTTCGCCTGCGGGGCGGGACGCCACGGCCTGGCGGCCGCGATGCTGGGGGCCGAGGTGACGGCGGTAGATCGTGATCCGTCCGCCCTGGCGGTCGGTCGGGAGGCCGCCAGGAGCCTGGGGCTCTCCGTCTCGTGGCTGGAGTGGAATCTCGAGCAGGAACTGCCGCTTGGCACGTTCGACGTTCTCCTTGTCTTCAATTATCTGGACCGGCTGCGCTTGCCCCGGCTGCTGGATTTCCTGCGCCCAGACGGGCTTCTCCTCATGGAGACCTTCCTCGAGGAACAGCGGGACTTCGAGTGGGGGCCGACCGATGCCGCCCACCTGCTCAAGCGCGGGGAGCTGCCCACCCTCCTCACTCCGTCCATGACAGTCGTCCACGGCCGCGAGGTGCTCGAGCCGGTGGGTGGAGTGAAGTGGAGCGCCATCGCGAGCGTGGTCGCGAAGAAAGTACCCTGATTGATGCGCCAGATCCCCCCGGGCCGCCGGGCCGTCGTGGTGGCCGGACTTCGAAGCCCGTTCGCTCGCAGTGGCACCATCTTCAAGGATACTCGGGCCACCGACTTGGCGCGGGCCGTCACCCGGGAGTTGATCTACCGGACCAATCTCGATGGGGCCCAGGTCGATGAGGTGATCTTCGGGCAGGTGGTGCCCTCCCCGCTGGTGGGCAACGTGGCGCGCGAGGTCAGTCTGCTGCCCCAGTTCCCCCGGACGATCCCGGCCTACTCCCTGAATCGGGCCTGCGCTTCCGCCGCCCAGGCGGTCGCCAACGCCCACGATCAGATCGTCCAGGGCCACGCCGACGTGATCCTGGCCGGTGGGGTCGAGACCCTGTCGGACATCCCGATCCTCCACAGCAAGCGATTCAGCGACGTCCTGGTGGCGGCCAGTCGGGCCAGGAGCCTCGGCCAGCGGCTGAAACTGTTCAGCTCGATCCGGCTCCGCGACCTCAAGCCGGTGGCCCCGGCTATCGGGGAGCCCTCGACCGGTGAGTCGATGGGACAGTCGGCCGAGCGGATGGCCAAGGAAAACGGGATCAGCCGGGAGGCGCAGGATCGGATCGCTCTGCTGAGCCACCAGCGGGCCCATGCCGGGACGGTGGATGGCCGGCTCACCGCGGAGATCGCCCCCTGGTTCGGTGGCCGGGACCTGTCGGAGGTGACGACCAGCGACAACGGGATCCGGAGCGATACTTCTCTCGAGGCGCTCGCCGCCCTCCGGCCGGTGTTCGACCGGCGGTATGGCACCGTTACCGCAGGCAATGCCTCTCCGCTCACCGACGGCGCCGCCGTGGTGCTGATGATGTCCGCCGAGCGGGCCTATACCCTCGGCTACCGCCCGCTGGTCGCGATCCGGAGTTACGCGGTGGCTGCGGTGGATCCAGGCTGGCAGCTGCTCTCGGGGCCTGCCTGGGCGGTGCCGATCGCCCTGGACCGGGCCGGCATCGGCTGGAAGGAACTGGGACTGGTTGAGATCCATGAGGCCTTCGCGGCCCAGGTGCTGTCCAACGCCCAGGCCTGGAGCTCCAAGGCCTGGGCCGATCGGATCGGTCGGGGGGGGCCGGTCGGCGAGGTGGACTGGGATCGGACCAACGTGATGGGCGGTTCCATCGCGATCGGTCATCCGTTCGGGGCTACCGGCGCCCGGCTGGTGACCACCTTGGCCAATGAGATGGTGCGACGGGATGTGCAGTTCGGGTTGATCTCCATCTGCGCGCAGGGCGGAATGGGGCTCGCCATGGTCCTGGAGAGGGTGTAATCATGGGCGCGCTGACGGTGACGATGGACTGCGGCATCGCGGTGGTTTCGATCGACCTGCCGGGTGAACCGGTCAACAAGCTCGGCCCCGGGATCCTGACGGAGTTCGAGACGCTCCTGTTCGATACCCTGGGGCCCGATTCCGCGGTCCGGGGCGTGGTGCTGATCTCAGGCAAGCCCGACACGTTCATCGCGGGCGCCGATATCGATCAGTTCCTCGCAATCAAGACCGCCGAAGACGGCGCCCGGCTCGCCGGCCAGGGTCACGACCTCCTCAACCGGGTCGAGGCTTTCCCCAAGCCGATCGTCTCCGCCGTGCACGGGGCCTGCGTCGGGTTGGGGCTGGAACTCTCGCTGGCCTGCCCGTGGATCGTCGCCACCGATCATCCGAAGACGGTGCTCGGGCTTCCCGAGGTCCAGATCGGGATCCTCCCGGCCTCGGGGGGCTGTCAGCGACTCCCCCGGAAGATCGGGCTCCGGGCCGCGCTCGACATCATCCTGGCCGGCAAGTCCGAACGGGCCGCCAAGGCCTTCCGGCTGGGCATCGTGGACGAACTGGTGCACCCGGCCATCCTGCGGGAGACGGCCATCAAAGCCGCCCTCCGGCTGGCCGAATCGGGAAAGCCGAAACCCCGGCGCGGGGGGAGCCTGCTGCTCGACCGGAATCCGCTGGGCCGCCGGCTGGTCTATTGGCAGGCCAGGAAGATGCTGCTCAAGAAGACCGGGGGGCATTACCCGGGACCGGTGGCGGCGCTCGAGGCGATCCGGGCGGGGCTCGAAGGCGGGATGGAAGCGGGGCTGCGCGTCGAACGGATCCGGTTCGGCGAGCTGGCGGTCTCCGAAGTGGCCCGCCAGCTGATCGGGATCTTCTTCGCCACCACCGCGCTCAAGAAGGACGACGGAGTGCCGCCGGGGACCGGCTCCCGCGACGTCAAGCGGCTCGGCATCATCGGCTCCGGCTTCATGGGGTCGGGGATAGCCGGAACGGCGGTGAGCCAGGCCGGGGTCGAGGTGCGACTCAAGGACGCCGACCTGCAGCGGGTGGGGAAGGGCCTGTTCGCGGCACGCAGCATCCTGGATGGGCGCCTCAAGCGGCGCAGCATCACCCGGTATGAGTACACCCGGGTGGCGGCCCTCCTGTCGGGGACCGGCGACTATTCCGGATTCCCGGGGGTCGATCTGGTCATCGAGGCCGTCTTCGAGGACCTCGAGGTCAAGCGCGGGGTCATGGCGGAGCTCGAGGCGGTGGTCGGTCCCGACACGGTGCTCGCCACCAATACCTCCACCATTCCGATTGCCCAGATTGCCGCCCGGGCGCGCCATCCGGAACGGATCCTCGGGATGCACTTCTTCTCCCCGGTCGACCGGATGCCGCTGCTCGAGGTGATCCCCGCCCAGGCAACCTCCGACCAGGCGATCGCCACCGCCGTGCGGTTTGGCCGACGGATGGGGAAGACGGTCATCGTGGTGGCCGACAGTCCCGGGTTCTGGGTCAACCGGATCCTGGCGCCCTACATGAATGAAGCCGGCATCCTGATCAGTGAGGGCGTGCCGTTCGAGGTCATCGACCGGGCCATGACCCGGTTCGGTTTTCCGGTCGGGCCGGTGACCCTGCTCGACGAGGTCGGGCTGGACGTGGCACGGAAGGTGGGCGGGGTGATGTTCCAGGCGCTGGGAGAACGGCTCCAGGCGCCCGATGTCATCGCCCGGATGACCGAGGACGATCGGATGGGTCGCAAGAACGGCCGGGGCTTCTACCGCTACCAGAAGGGGAAGAAGTCGGGGGTCGACGAGTCCGCCTACCGGGTGATCGGGGTCGAGCCGCTGACCGGGTCGGACGAGGCCACGGTGCAGCGCCGGCTCAGCTACGCCATGCTCAACGAGGCGGCCCTCGGGATGGCCGAAGGTCTGGTGCGCTCCCCACGGGACGGCGACATCGGTGCCATCTTCGGGATCGGGTTCCCCCCGTTCCGGGGTGGTCCGCTCCGGATGATCGATGCCCTGGGCCCGGTTGAGGTCGTCAAGACCCTGGAAGAACTGGTCCGGGATTTTGGCGATCGGTTTACCCCTGCCGCACCGCTGGTCGAGATGGCCCGCCGGGGCGACACCTTCTACCGCTGATCGTCCCGATCCGCCCCCTTCGGTAATCGCGTGCTGCGCCGCAGTCTGCTCTGGCTCTCGGAACAGCCCCGGGTCTTCCGGTTCGTGCGCGGCAACAAGCTGGCCCGCGGGTTTGCCCGTCGGTTCGTGGCCGGCGAAACGGCGGCGGAGGGGATCGCGGCGGTCCAGGGACTGGCTGCCCACGGGATTACCGGGACACTGGACCTGCTGGGCGAGAGCGTCGCGGCACCGGCGGACGCCGGGGCGGCCTGCCAGGCCTACCTGGACATTGTGGATCGACTGGGCTCCACCGACGGGGTGGAAGTCAACGTCTCGCTCAAGCTCACCCAGATGGGCTTCGACATCAGCGAGGACCTCTGCCTCGGCAATGTGACCCGGATCGTGGAGCGGATCGCCGGCCTGGGTGGCTTTCTCCGCCTCGACATGGAGAGCTCGGAGTACACCCAGCGCACCCTCGATTTCTACCGCCGGCTGCCCGGGGAGCTTCGGTCGCACGTCGGGGTGGTCATCCAGTCCTCGCTCCGCCGCGCCGCCGGCGATGTGGAGCGACTGATCGCCGACGGGGTGCGGGTCCGGCTCTGCAAGGGGGCCTACCTGGAGCCGCCCGAGGTGGCCTGGCCGGACAAGCGGGATGTGGACCGGCAGTATCTGGCGCTGATGGAGCAGCTGCTCCGGTCGGAGACCTATCCCGGGATCGCGACCCACGACGAGAGGATCATCCGTCACGCCTGTCAATTCGTCCAGCAGCACGGGATTCCCTCGGATCGGTTCGAGTTCCAGATGTTGTACGGGGTGCGACGGGATCTGCAGGATCGGCTGCATCGCGAGGGGCATCGGGTCCGGGTCTATGTCCCGTTCGGCACCCAGTGGTATCCCTATCTCATGCGGCGGCTCGCCGAACGGCCCGCCAACATCGCGTTTATTCTGGGGAACCTCGTGCGGGAGGCGCTATCCCGTCACTAGACCCTGAGATCACCCTCGGCGGCTACATGCAGAAGCATGATCGGGCCGCGGCGTTTACCGGGTCGGATGGCCAGCCCTACTCGGTGGGCCTCTGGGTGGATGACGAGCCGGATGAGCGGGGCCGCCATGGTGCCGCCCTGCTGTTCGTTCGGTGGAGTGCCGCGGGTGATCGGCCGGTGGGACACGTCGAGACCGAGTGCCTCGCGTGGGGGGGCACCGCCGCCGAGGCGGAGGCGCGAGTCAAAGCCCTGTCGCTCTACGACGTGAAGGCCGCGCTCGACGAGGCGATCAGAGTCAAAGGGGAGCAGGAGTGAGTCGGACCGGTCTGGTGCTGGCCCGGGAGGGATCCCATTTCCGGGTGCATACGGCGGAGGGGGAGATCACCGCGGTGCTCCGGGGCAGGATCAAGCGGGATGACTCCCGGGCGCTGGCGGGGGATCGGGTCACCCTGGAGCAGTCGGCCGGCGGCTGGGCCATCGCCACGGTGGCGGAGCGGACCAACCTGCTGGAGCGGCGGATTCCGGGTGGGCGGGGCACCCGTCCCATCGCCGCCAACATCGATCAGATCTTCGTGATGACGGCGGCGGCCGATCCGGAGCCGATCCCACAGTTGATTGACCGGTTGCTGGTCCTGGCGGAGGCGAACGACATCCCCGCGGCGGTCATCGTCAACAAGATCGACCGAGGCCCGAGCGAGGCATTGCAGGGGAGGTTCGAGCAGGCCGGGTATCGGGTCTTCGCCATCAGCGTCAAGACCGGTACCGGGCTCGCACCGGTGCTGGAGGCCCTGCATACCCACGTCAGCCTGGTGACCGGCGCCTCCGGGGTGGGAAAGTCGAGTCTGCTCAACATGCTGCAGCCGGGACTGACGCTCCGGACCGGGGTGGTCAGCGAGAAGGTGGGGCGGGGGCGGCACACCACGGTGACCGCCGAGATGCTGCCGCTCGACGGGGGCGGCTACCTGGTGGATACCCCGGGGTTCAGCGATGTGGGGTTCTGGGGGCTGGAGCCGCGCGGGCTGGTCCACTGCTTTCCCGATCTCCAGCGGCATGCCGAGGAGTGCCGGTTCCCCGACTGCACCCACCGGACCGAGCCGGGCTGTGGAGTACGCGCGGCGGTCGGGGCCGGGGTGGCGGAGGACCGCTATCAGTCGTATCTGACCTTCCTCGACGAACTGAATACCGAGCTGAAGGACTGGGAGTAGTCTGACCGATTCACCAGCGACGAGCTGCACCGATCGCTCCAGGGACACCATGCTCCGGGAACAACACTAAGGAGGCCGAATGCCGTCGTTCGACATGAGCCTGGTCCAGCGTGGGGCCCGGCTGCGCCGCTCGCCCTTCCACGAGGCCGAACAGCGCCACAGCCCCCGCGGATACACCGTCTACAATCACATGCTGTTCCCCACCCACTACGACGACTTCGAGGCCGAATACTGGCACCTGCTGAATCACGTCACCCTGTGGGACGTGGCGGTGGAACGGTGCCTGGAGGTCTCGGGTCCGGATGGGTTCCGGCTGGCCCAGCTGATGACCCCGCGCGATCTGTCGGCCTGCGCGGTCGGCCAGGCCAAGTACGTGCTCCTCTGCGCCGCCGACGGCGGCATCCTGAATGACCCGGTGATGACAAGGATGAGCGAGGACCGGTTCTGGTTTGCCCTGGCCTCGAGCGACGCCCTGTTCTATGCCAAGGGGCTGGTGGCGAGAAACGGCCTGGACGTCGAGATCCGGGAGGCGGAGGCCCACCCGCTCCAGATCCAGGGACCCAAAGCGCGGGACGTGGTGCGGGCCCTGTTCGGGGACGGCATCCTCGACCTCAAGTACTACTTCTTTCGCGAAGCCCAGGTGGACGGGATCCCCGTCATCATCACCCGGACCGGCTGGACCTCCGAGATCGGCTACGAGCTGTATCTGCTCGACCCGTCGCGCGGAACCGACCTGTGGAACCGGATCCTGGAGGCGGGGGCGCCATTTGACCTCCGGCCCACGGGGCCCAGCGACATCCGCCGGATCGAGGGCGGGATCTTCAACTGGGGCGCCGACATGACCTGGGAGGACAACCCGCTGGAGCTGGGGCTGGAGCGGCTGGTGGATTTCGACATGGCGGGCGAGTGCGCGGCGATGCCGGCCCTCAAACGGATCCGGGATCGCGGGGTGGAGCGCCGGATCGCCGGCGTCACCATCGACGGCGACCCGTTCCCGGCGCTGAACTACACCAAGTGGCCGGCCCGGGCCGAGGGGCGGCAGGTGGGACAGGTGACCTCGGCGATCTACTCACCGAGGCTCCAGCAGAACATCGGCTACTGCTGGCTGCCGACCCGGCTGGCCACGCCGGGCACCACCGTGTCCGTGGCGAGTGAGTGGGGCCCACGGACCGCCACCGTCACTCCGTTGCCGTTCGTGGACCCGCAAAAACGGATCCCGGTGTCGGCCTGAGCCTGGATCGGGCAGCACACTTGATCCATTCACCGGGGGTCGGCGCATCGCCGCCCCCGGTGATCGATTCATCGTGGCAGCACTTGTCGCGAGGCCGCCGGCCCAGCCACCTGGGCGGAACCCCTGGAGGAATCGCCCCGCTTACCGGGCCCAGTTTCGAACCCAGATGACCGGCCCCGGCCATCGCGACCTGGAGGAGGTCACTGAAGGTGACACCAGGACGAATCGCCTTGAGGATCGAGTCCGACACGGCGGGGACCAGCTCCACAATCCGGCGTTGCTCAGGCGAGAACCGCCCGCCGACCGGGAAGGTCCGGCCGATGTCGCTGACGTAGCCGTCGAGTTCGCAGTCCACGTCGAAGATGACGATGTCCCCGGTGGCGAGAACCCAGTCCCGCCGGTCAGAGTGACTGGCCAGGATCCGCCAGAGCCACAGGGCGGTGGGCGGCGGCTTCGCAGGGTCTCGGGTGGTGGTTGCCCGAAGGCCTAAAGGCGGGGCCTCGTCGATTTCGGTGCCAGGCCGCAGTTGGCCGGCCAGTTGGAGGGCCACTCGCCCGGCGACTTCTCCCTCGAGATAAACTCGGGGTCCTCCGACGCGAGATACACCATCATCGCCGCCAGGGTCGCGTTGTGCTTGAGGTCGTCGAACACCACTTTGTCGTAAGTATCGCGGTTGGTGTGCCAGGTGTAGCTGCCATAGTTCCACGACACCGCCCCCATCCCGAACGACGGGGTGCCATAGCAGGCGAACACCGCGCCATCGGTCCCGCCGGGATTCCCGGTCGGCGCGTCAGTGAATCTCCACGACACCACGTTCGGGCTCAGGCTGTCGGTGTAGAACCCCGGCAGCTGCCCATACCATGCCTTGAGGTGCCGCCCCATGTCCGACAGCCCGGCGCCAGAGAGCGACTGAACCCGACCGGTCCCATTGTCCTGATTGAACAGTCGCTTGCAGCCCCTTCATCACCTCGGGATGCTGCTCGGCGAAGGCCCGGGAGCCGTTGAGCCCCTGCTCTTCGCTGGCCCAGTGGCCCACCAGGATCGTCCGCTTGGGGTTGGGGTAGACCATTTTCAGGATCCGCATCGCTTCCATCGCCATCATGGTGCCGGTCCCGTTGTCGGTGGCGCCCGATGAAGCATCCCACGAATCGAAGTGAGCCGAGAGCATCACGTACTCATCGGGCTTCTCGGTGCCCTTGATCATCCCGATCGTGTTGAAGGCCGGCACTTCGCCAAGCAACTCGGCGTCGAGGTCGAGTGACAGCGTCGGATGCTGGCCATGCTCGGCCAGACGAGCCACGAGTCCGTAGTCCTCACAGCTCAGGGTCACCGCAGGGGCAATGGTGTTGTAGGTCTCGAAGATCTCCGTGGTCCCCCAGCCGCCGCCGCCGCCAAAGCCGCCCCGGGCGGCCGCCGCACCGGCCAGGCTGGCGGCCGGTCCACCGCCCTGGGCCGAGGCCGGACCCGAGGCTCCCGGTGGCCCGCCAAACTGGCCTCGACCGCCCTGCTGACCACCGAAGGGGTTGGCAAACCCGCTCAGCTTGTTGCGGGAAGAAACCACTCCGACGACACCGGCACGCTCCAGCCTCATCCCGAGGGTGCCGGTGCCGAGCGCGAGTGTGTATCCGGTGCCGCGATAGAGCCTGGTGCTGTCCTGGTCAGCGGCCCAATCCCGCTGCATCAGCGCGATGGTGGTGTCCATCCGGGCCTTGGACTCCGGGGTGGCCCAGCGGATCCAGTCCTCCGACGGGCGACAGGTGGGCCAGGCCGGGGAGACCAGCACGATCTTCCCTCTGGCCTGGGGCAGCCATCGCGCGAACTCGGTGCTGTCCCCGAACCTGGGCAGCACGATTGCCTCGGCGCGCACCGCTTTCCCCCTGGTGCCGGGGCTCCAGGCCAGCATCATCCCCTCGAGCGAGCGCACCCGCGGTGCCACCAGGTCAATGTGCGATACCCCGCGCCGCCAGCCGCGCCAGGTCCCGTAGGACTCCTGCCGGGTCTCGATGCCCCAGGCCTGGTACTGCTGCATCACCCAGGCGCTGGCGGAGGCGTATCCGGGGCTGCCGGTCAGCCGGGGGCCGATCGAGTCAAACAGGACCTGGGCAAGCTGCTGGACCCGGGAGCTGTCCATCCCGAGCCGCCAGATCCGCTGGAGCGCCGGGTCATTGGTCGGGAACCCCTGTGGGGTTTGGGCCGTGACGGGTGCCAGCGGGAGGACTGCGAGCAGGCCGGCGAGGACGAACTGACGGAAGCGGGGCATGGCGCCTGGGGGTCGAGGTGGGATGAGAAGCGTCCGGGATAATGGTCCGAGCCGGTCCGGGGCGGCAAGTCCTGACGGGCCGCCCGCGACCTTGGGCTCTACTCGCGGTCAGGCTTGTTCGACCCTGAGCTCCACTGAGCCTCTGATGCCGTAGCTGACATGGACCTGCCATGGGCGACAACACACCGGGCAGTCTTCCACATAGTCCTGCACAGCGCCGCCGGCCGCGTCGAGGGTGATCTCGACGACCTCGCCACAATACGGACACTCCACCTCGGCCTCGTGCTCGGGGTCGGCCTCGCCCAACGGCCCCATTGAGTCCTCGTCGGCGTCATGGCCCTCGAAGTCCTCGTCCATCTCACCGTGCATGGTTCGATCCCCCGTCCGAAGATCCCGATCTCGAGGCGACCTCGTGGCCGACCCGGCTGCCGGACAGTATACTGAATCCACGATCAGGGTGCCCCAGCCACAGCGGCGGGGTCTCCTGCTGGACTGAGCGTTGCGATCTCGAACCCATGGGTGGTGACTGTGATGGATCGACGCGGCTTCATCGGAGCGAGCCTGGTCGGGGGCGCGAGCCTCGCCCTGGGGTCGACTGGCTGCACCCGGGCCGGCCCGGGGCGGGAGGCAACCTCCGCGTCCGGGCCCCCCTTCGCACTCGACGAGGTCACCGTCGCCGAACTCCAGCGGAGCATGGAGTCCGGGGAGCGGACGGCGCGATCGATCACCGAACTGTACCTGCGGCGGATCGAGGCACTGGATCGGCGGGGGCCCGAACTCCGGGCGATCATCGAGACCAACCCGGATGCGCTGGCGATCGCGGACGCCTTGGACGCCGAGCGGCGCGCGACCGGGCCCCGGGGTCCGTTGCACGGGATCCCCATCGCCCTCAAGGACAACATCGACACCGGTGACGGGATGCACACCACGGCCGGGTCGCTGGCCCTGCTCGGCTCCCCCGCCCCGACCGACGCCCATGTCGCCGAGCGGCTCCGCGCCGCCGGGGCGGTCATCCTCGCCAAGTCCAACCTCAGCGAGTGGGCCAACTTTCGCTCCACCCGCAGCAGCTCCGGCTGGAGCGCTCGGGGCGGCCAGTGCCGCAATCCCTACATCCTCGACCGCAGCCCCTGCGGCTCCAGTTCCGGGTCGGGGGTGGCGGTCGCGGCCAACCTGTGTGCCCTGGCGGTGGGGACCGAGACCGATGGCTCGGTGGTGTGTCCCGCCGCGATCAACGGGATCGTCGGCATCAAGCCCACGCTTGGGCTGGTGAGCCGCGCCGGGATCGTGCCGATTGCCCACAGCCAGGACACGGCTGGCCCGATGGCTCGCACCGTCGCGGACGCGGCGGCCCTGCTGTCGGTCATGATTGGCAGCGATCCTCGCGATCCGGTCACCGCCGAGGCAGCCGGCCGGTCCCTCGATCTCGGGGCGATCTTGAAGCCCGGCTCCCTGCGGGGCGCCCGGCTGGGGCTGGCCCGCGACATGATGGGCTTCCACGACAGGGTCGACGGACTGATGGAGGAAGCCGTGGCCGCGCTACGCGACGCCGGCGCGCAAGTTGTCGAATTCGAACTCGGGCTGGACAACAAGACGATCGGTGACGCCGAGCTGGAGGTACTGGCCTACGAAATGAAGGCTGACATGGCGGCCTATCTGACGACTCGGCCCGACGTGGCCCATCGCACCATCGCGGACCTGATCGCTTTCAACGAGGCCAATCGCGACACCGAGATGCCGTACTTCGGGCAGGAACTCTTTGAGCTGTGCCAGAAGAAGGGCTCGCTGGAGGCGCCGGAGTACCTGAAGGCGTTGGCCACCTCGAAGCGGCTGACCCGCGAGCAGGGCATCGACAAGGCCCTCGCCGCTCAGGGCATCGAGGCGATCCTGGCGCCCACCGCAAGCCCCGCCTGGGCAATCGATCTGTTGGTCGGCGACCACTTCATCGGGGGCAGTTCCACTCCTGCGGCGGTGGCCGGATACCCCCATGTGACCGTCCCGTGCGGGTTCGTACAGCAACTGCCGGTCGGGCTGTCATTTTTCGGCGCCCGCTGGTCGGACGAGCGGATGATCGCCCTCGCCTACGGCTACGAGCAGGCGACCAACCATCGGCGACCCCCGAGCTTCGTGGAGACGATCAGGTAGCCGGCGGAGCGGGAGTGGCTTACCGGACCTGGCGCCGGGTATCATTGCAGGGCCCCACCGGCCCCTCACCGACTTTGACTGAGGCTTCCGCATGGCAGACGAGTCGCTCGCCCGACAACTGGCCACGCTCCGTGGCCTGCTGCACGAGGTCGACACCCGCCTGGCCCGGGCCCCGGCCGCGCCCCCCGGCCTCGAGGACCTGAAGCGCTCGGTCGATACCCTTCGCACCAACATGTGGGCCATTCTCTCGGCCGGCCATGGGGCCCTCGCCCCGGTGCGGGTCGAGCGCCTGAAGCTTCGCCGAGCGGTCGAGGGCCTTCGGGCTGTCCAGGCCGCACTCACCTCCCGGCCGGCCGGGAGCCTCCACCCGGAGCACCTCGAACTTCAGGCGCTGGCCCGCGAGCTTGCCGACCAGATCGGTCGACTCAGGTGACCGGTCGGCCCGGGCGGCTCGGTCGGTGGGGCCTGCTCCTGGCAGCAATGCTGACGGGAACCGAGCGAGCGGTGGCACAGGTCGGCCCCTCCGAAGGACTCGACCACATCATTCTGTATACCGGCTCCCTGGCTCAGGGCTCGGCCACCTTTGCCCGGCTGACCGGTGTCACCCCGACGTGGGGTGGGCAACATCCGGGGCGGGGGACTCAGAACGCCCTGGTCAGCCTCGGCCAAGGGCGGTACCTGGAACTGCTCGCCCCGACTGTCGACACCGTCCCGGTGGAACCGCTGGGTCTGGTCGGCTGGGCGATTCACACCAGCGATATCACCGCGTTGCGGCAGCGCCTGGGCACGGAGGGGATCGCGCTTGCCGATCCGGCGCCGGGGTCCCGCCGTCAGCCCGACGGGGGACTCCTGACCTGGACCACGGCCGCCCTGCCCGGAGTGGACTCGCCGAACGCCCCCTTCTTCATCGAGTGGGGCAGGCAGGTCGCCCACCCGAGCACCACCACCCCGACCGGGTGCACCCTCACCGAGTTCCTGATCACCGAGCCTGACCCGACCGGCCTGAGCGGTCTGGTCCGCCTGCTCGGACTGGCCGTGGTGGTCCGAGCCGGTCCTGAGAGGAGCGCCTCGGTGACTCTCCAGTGCCCACGCGGCACCGTACGGTTCACCAGCGACTGACCCGTGGCCCCCGGCGATGAGGTAATTGAGGCATTGCTGGTCCGGCCTCGGGCCCAATCCCCAGGGGAGGAAATCGCCAACAGTCTCAGCCACGGCATCGGCCTGCTCGGTACCCTGATCGCGCTTCCAGTGCTGGTGATCAGCGCCGTGCCCCATGGCCCGGCCGCCATCGTGGGTGCCGCGATCTTCGGCACGACCATGGTCCTGCTCTACCTCACCTCGACGCTGTACCACGCCATCCCGCCGAGTCGCGCCAAGCGGGTGTGGCGAATCCTGGATCACGGGGCGATCTACCTCCTGATCGCCGGGACCTACACCCCATTCACCCTCGGCGTCCTGAGGGGACCCTGGGGTTGGACGCTGTTCGGACTCATCTGGGCCCTCGCTCTGGCCGGCATTCTGCTCAAGTCGGTCGGGGGCGTGCGCCACCCGCGGCTGTCAACGGGGGTGTACCTGGGGATGGGTTGGCTGGTCCTGGTTGCGGCAAAGCCGCTGTGGCAGGCGGTTCCAGGGTGGGGACTGTTCTGGCTCGCGGCCGGCGGGGTCGGGTACACCGCGGGGGTCGGGTTCTACGCAGCCTCCCGGGTGCGGTACGCCCATTTCGTGTGGCACCTGTTCGTGCTCGCCGGGACCGCCTGCCACCTCGTTGCCGTACTCCGATACGCCAACTGACTTGCACCATCACTGGCGGCCACCCCGAGTTGTCGGCCGCAGGCGTTCACAGGAGATACCGAGGGAGCGCCAGCCCAGGTTCCGCGCCCAACCGGGTTCAGGGCACGCCAGGGACAATCGGAAGCCCCTCGGGCGCTGCCGCCAGCAGTCCGGCCCCATAGCGACAGGCCTCCCTGCCGTTCTCCGGCGCGGCCCCGCAGTACCGCTCCCTGGCTCCTGAATCCCCGGTGTAGAGCACCAGCAACTCCTCTCCGATGGCCACCCAGCACTGCCGCTGGTTGCGCCCCTCGGGAACCGCGCGGCAGAACTCGATCCCGTCCTCCGCCCGCCCGGTCACATCGACGTAGTTCTTGGCTACGCCCAGAAAACACCACGGCTGATAGCCTGGATCCCCGACGCTGCAGTATCGGATCGCCCGCTTGGTATCCTGGACCGTGAACCCGCTGGCGTTGGTGCCCAGACTCAGATAGCAGAGGTGCCGAACGTGAGCCGGCGCCCGGTCGCACTCCGCCGCTGCCGCGGTCCAGTCTTGCCCGGTTCGGTCGAGCAGTATCCCGCCTTGGAGCTGATAACAGGACTGCAGGTATTGCTCGGCCATGATCGAGCAGGGATAGAGGGCGTCGGCGGAGTCCCGCATCTGGAAGGGGGGTGGGCCGGCCCCCATGGCGTGCCCGTCATGGCTCGAATGGTCTTCGGGCCCCGCGGACTCGGCGTCCCTGTTGGCGATGATCTGGGCCGCGGGATGATGAGCCCGTGGACTCGAGGCGACCGCGTTCTCCATGAAAGCGCCGCCATAGCACGCCTCCCGATCCCAGGGACTCGGCAGCCAGTCGCAACCGCTCAGGGCGCGAGGGAGATCCCAGTTCAGGGCCATCTCCAGACCATGCCCCATGCCATGGACGCACTGGAACCGGGCGAGGTAGCCCGGTGTCTTCTGGGCCACGATATCGCAGAGCCAGACCACCTTGGTCGAATCGATCCCTCCCTCGCCGGTGAGGTAGGACTGGATTACCCCATGGTAGCAGCCCGACTGGAAGAGGCCGGTGCAGGCGGCGAACACCGCGCCGATATCGAGCCCGGGCTGCCACGACCTGATCCCGATGATATGGGTGTAGACGTGTCCCTCGGCCCGGACCACCCGGTCGAGGTCGGCCAGCACGCTCAGCGAGGCGAGGCTGAGGCGGACACCACCGGTCCCGGCCAGCGCCAGGAAATACTGTTCGTAACATTGCTGACGATCGGCGCCCTGACGGTCCTGGCACTGGCGGTGGGCCAGCCGGCCCAGCGCGACCGAGTCGCCGGCTTGGGTCGCCGCGGCCATCCGGGCCTCTGCATCCTGGGCGGCCAGCGGCCGATGGAACAATGGACGCCCGAAAGCCCATCCCAGCGTCACGACGCTACTGATGCCGATGACGGCGGCTGCGCTGCGCAAGGTCATCATGGTCCGGCCACCCGCTCAGGTTCGGGTCAAAGGTCTGGTGGGTGCTCTCCGGAAAGATAGCCCGTCGAGCGAGGGGTGGCGTCGTTCCTAGTTCGGGTCGGCCTTCCGGGTCCAGCGGGATTCGTCCCGGGCCTCCACCTTGGCCATCATCCGGTCAAAGGCCTGGTCCAGATCGATGCCCTCCCGGTTGGCCATGCAGATCAGGACGAAGAGGATGTCGGCCATCTCCATGGCCAGGTCCCCCTCGGGTTCCTCCGGCTTCTTGGTCTTCTGGCCGAATCGATGATTGATCTCCCGGGCCAGTTCGCCGACCTCCTCGGTCAACCGGGCCAGGTTGGTCAGGGGGGCGAAGTACCCCTCCTCGAACCGGGCAATCCACCGGTCAACGCGCTGCTGGGCCTGGGTCAAGCTCATCTGGGGACTCCTGAAGATGACGGCGGATTCACCGGAGGGTCGGACGGGCTAGATTAGCCGTTGAAACGCGCGGCGTCAAACCGGAGACCAAACCACCACCCCCCAGCCCAAAGGCATCCATGCGTTCCCGCGAGCGGATTCTCGCCAACCTGGAAACCATCTACCGCGAGTCGTACGAACTGGCCCGGACCGCCGACCAGACCGGTCGGATGGGTGAGCTCGACAGCGCCTACATGCGGGATCAGCTGATGCTGGAGATTCTGCTGGATATCCGCGATCTGTTCGCGGTGGCGCCGGCGGCGCCGGCCACCGGGAAGAGTGCCCTGGAACACCTCGAGGCGCTCCGGCGATTGGCGAAGCCCCGGGGCTAGTTGGCCAGGAAGTTGATGGTGGCGATTCGCCGTCTGGGATCGCCCGGGGCGACGAGCACCCGGATCTGCGCCAGCCGGCTCTCCGCTCTTACCTGATTCCCCATCAGGAGCGCCGCGCCGAGCGCGGCCCGGGCATCCCCGGTCGGGGCGACGTTGAGAACGGTAGCGCTCACCGTGATCGCCCCCCGTCCGCCACCTGAGGAGCCGACCTGGGCTTCGGCCCGGCTGGCGCCGATCAGGAGTGCCACCGCGGTCAGGCCGCCGGTGATGCGGAGGCAGCGCGAACCATCGGGCAGGGTGCCCGGTCTCATGGTTCCGCCCCTCTAGGAAGCCGCACCGAGCCAGCCGGCCGCTTCCATCGCCACCCCCGCCATGTCGATCCGGAGCCTGTGCACTTCGACCTGGGTGAGCCCAAGGGCCGTGAGTGCCGCGTCAGCCACCGGATCCGCGGGTCCCTCGTCCACCAGACCCTCGCCAGATTCGGTGACCAGTGCCTCCGCCGCCCCGACCACGAGGGCCAACTGGCGGCTCGGCCCGGGATCCCACGGGGGTTGATGGTGATGGGCCACCGCGGCGACGACCCTCACCGGGAGGTACCACCGCTCCAGGAGCTTGGCACCCAGCTGTCCGTGATCCATCCCGAGCCGTTGGATCTCCAAGCGCCACCGTGGCGTGTTCGGGTCGGCCAGGTCGCGTATCTGGGTGAAGACGTCGGGCAGGTACTGGTCCAGAAAGAAGATGCCCACGTCGTGCAACAGGCCGGCGATGTAGGCGTCGGAGGGATTCCCGATGTCCCGCCGGGCGGCAATGGCCCCGGCGACGGTGCCGACCGCAACCGAGTGGGTCCAGAACCTCTGGTAGTCGAGATTCCGACCGGTCTCGAACAGCCGGATGGCTCCGACCCCCAGGCAGAGCGAGGCCACCCGCTCCAATCCGAGTCGCTCCACCGCCACCTCGATGGAGGTCACGTGGCCCTCGGTCCGGGCTATCCCCGCGGTGTTGGCGGCTTTGAGCAGTCGGAGCGCCAGGGCAGGGTCCCGAGCGATGAGGGATACGATCTCGCTGCCGTTGATGTCCTCGCGCGCCAGGAGCGCGCGCACCTGGAGGGCGGTGGCGGGCAACGCCGGCAGCTCCTCCCGGGTTTCGAGGACTCTGGCAAATCGTTCGGTGAAGCTCACACGCTCTCCTGGCCAATGGACTGGTTCACAGACTATCGGCCCCGCTTTCCTCCGCCTTGAGGGGGCATTCTCCTCCGCCTTGAAGAGGCATTCCTTGCCGGTCGCGTCGGCAGCTTCTGCCGAGTTCCCGGTGGAGGATGAACCGCGAGATGGTTGACATCAAACAGTTTACGGAGACCGCCCAGTGGCACCCTCCTTGCCCCTCCGGAGGGGCAAGGAGGGACTTGCCGATGGGTCGCCAGGCCCCGGACAGTTCTCGAATTGGGATTCCTCTACTGAGGGTGGACAGATGGCCAGAATTCTTCTCGTTGATGACGATGACAGCGTCCGTCGAATGCTGCGTCGAACGCTGGAGCGTGCCGAGCACGAGGTGTTCGAGGCCAGCAACGGCCGCGAGGCCCTGGAGCGACGCCGAGAGGTCCAGCCCGATCTCATCATCATTGACCTGATCATGCCGGAGAAGGAGGGGCTGGAGACCATCCAGGATCTCCGCCGCGAAGGGGTGCAAGTTCCGGTCATCGCCATGTCCGGCGGCGGCAAGATCGGGGCTGACAGCTATCTCTCCGTGGCCCGTGCCTTCGGGGCGGCCCGCGTGCTCGGCAAACCCTTCGGTGCGGCAGAACTGCTCCGCGACATTGACGCCCTCCTGGTCCCGACCTGAGGCCCCGACGATGAAACCCCTGGTACTCGTGGTGGATGACGACCTGGGAGTCCGGATGATCCTGGAACGGCTGTTGGGAGCCGAGGGACTGGAGGTCGTCACGGCCGAGAGCGGGATTCGGGCGTTGGCGCTGCTGGAGCGCCGCCCCCCTGATCTGGTGCTGCTGGACGTGGTGATGCCGGGCCTCGATGGATTCGCCGTCTGTGCCCAGATCAAGGACAATCCGGCGACCCGATTGATCCCGGTCGTTCTGGTGACCGGATTGGGCAATTCGGATGACCGGGTCCGGGGGATCGAGGTCGGGGCCGACGATTTCCTCTCCAAGCCATACGTCGTGGCCGAGCTGATCGCCCGGGTCCGCTCCCTGCTGAGAACCAAGAGTTTCATCGACCAGCTGGAGCGGATCGAATCGGTGGTGACGACCCTGGCACTGTCGATCGAGGCGCGTGATCCCTACACCCATGGCCACTGTGAGCGACTCTCCTGCATGGGGGTCGCTTTGGGCGCTCGACTGGGTCTGTCCGATCGGGAGATTGAGGCGCTCCGGATGGCCGGCGCGCTCCACGACATTGGCAAGGTGGCCATCCCGGATGCGATTCTGCTCAAGCGGGGTCCCCTGACACCGGAAGAGCGCCTGATCATTCAGGAACACCCGGTGCGGGGCGCAGAGATCTGCCGCCCGATCAAGTCCTTTGGCCTGGTGCTGCCCATCATCCGCCATCACCACGAGCGGCTGGATGGTTCCGGTTACCCCGATGGGTTGGTGGGGGACGCCATCCCCCGGACGGCTCAGGTACTCCAGGTGGTGGATGTCTTTGACGCCCTGACCTCCGACCGCCCCTACCGGCGAGCGGTTACCCCGGCCGAAGCCCTGGCCGTGATCGATGCCGAAGTGGCACGGGGCTGGTGGAATCCCGCCATCGTGCAGGAATTCGCCGCCATGGTGGCGACCGGTACCGTCGTGGCGATGCACGCCGCCTGATGGCCATGCGCGTCCTGGTGGTCGACGACGAGCCAGTGGCCCGGCGGATCCTCGAACGGATTCTCTTCGACAACGGCTACGAACCCCTGGTGGTGGAGAACGGAGCCCAGGCATGGCAGGTGTTCCAGGAGATCATCGTGTCGCTGGTGATCACCGACTGGGTCATGCCCGACATGGATGGCCTCGAGCTGGTGCGGCGGATTCGAGCCGCCCGACGGCCCGCCTACACCTACTCGATCCTCCTCTCGGCCAAGGAGGGGCGCAACAGCTTTCTGGAGGGCATGGAAGCGGGCGCCGATGACTTTCTCTCCAAGCCCATCGATCAGGAAACCCTGCTGGCCCGGCTCCGGGTCGCCGAGCGGGTACTGGGTCTCGAGCGGACCGTCACCCAGCTGAAGGAGCTGCTGCCGATCTGTTCCTACTGCCAGAGCATCCGGGTGGACGCCGCCTCCTGGGCTCCCATCGATCAGTACCTTGCCTCCCAGACCAACTCCAGGCTTTCGCATGGGGTCTGCCCCACCTGCGCCGGACGGCACTTCGACCTGATCATCCCGTGACGGACGCGTCGTCGAGGATCACCCTCCCCGACCTGCAGGCCCTGCTCGCCGGGATCGACGCCATCGTCTGGGAGGCTGACCCGGACACCTTCCGCTACACCTTCGTCAGCGGCCATCCTGATTCACTGCTGGGCTATTCGGTCGAGGAATGGCTGGCCGAAGGGTTCTGGCAACAGAGGCTCCATCCAGCCGATCGGGAGGCCACCGAACTGCTCGCGCGGACCGAAACGGATGCCGGTCGTGATCACCTGCTGGAGTACCGGATCCTCACCGCCGACGGACACCCGGTCCGGTTGCGCGACCAGGTCCGGGTGGTCCGGCAGGACGGCCGGGTGTCCCGACTGCGGGGGGTGATGATCGACATCACCCAGCGGCATCGGGAAAGAGAGGAGTTCCGGGAAACCCGCGACCTGCTCGATTCGGTCCTCGGCTCGATCGACGCCATCGTCTATTCTCACTCGCTGACTCTGAATGAGCGCCGCTACATCAACCCCGCGGTCGGGCGCATCTTCGGACGACCGCCTGAGGACTTCGTCCGGAATCCCCGGGCCTGGATCGAGATGGTGCATCCGGGGGACCGGAGGCGGGTGCAGCAGGCCATGGAGGAGGTCGTGGCCGCCGGGGGGATCGACCTGGAATACCGGATCGTCCGGTCCGATGGCTCTACGGCCTGGCTCCGTGACCGCGCTCGAGTCGTGCCAGGGGTGGATGGACGGCCCGAGCGGGTGGACGGTGTCGCCGGCGACGTGACTCTCCGGAAAGAGGCGGAGCTGGCGCTCCAGCGGAGCGAGGAGCAGACCCGGGCGATCATCGACAGCGCCCTCGATGCGGTGATCACGACCGACGTGGGCGGCCGGATCACCGGCTGGAACCAGTGCGCGGTCACCATCTTCGGCTGGTCCGCGGGAGAGGTACTGGGCCGGCCGCTGGAGCAGATCATCATCCCCCCCGACCAGCGGGCGGACCACTTGCGCTGGTTCCGCGGGTTCCGGAAGGCCGGTTCCTCGGCACTGCCGCGGCGGCGGATGGAGACCCAGGCCCTGCGCCATGACGGAACCCTGTTTCCCGTTGAGATCTCCCTGTCCCCGATCCGAGTCGGAAACCGGCTCACCTTCAGCATTTTCCTCCGGGATATTTCCGAGCAGCGGCAGGACGGGCTCGCGCTCCGGGAATCCGAGGCGCGGTACCGGGCCCTGATCAACTCCGCGCCGGACGGCATCTTCACTCTCGATGTGGAGGGCCGAGTGGTGTCGGTCAATCCCGCCTTCCAGATCCGGATGGGTCGGATGGCGAAGGACTGGGTGGGGCAGCCATTCGATCCACTGCTTGATCCGCGGGATGTGGCGGATGCCCGCCGGATTCTGGACCTGGTCCTCCGACGGCAGGCGGTGGCGCCCCGGTTCGAGGTCCGTTTGCTGCCGACGTCCGCAGAGCCGTTCGTGGCGGAGATCACGATCTCGCCCCTGGTGCGCGAGGGGGCCGTGGTCGGGGTGATTGGCGTGGCCCGGGACGTGTCCGAGCGGAAGGAGGCCGAAGCGGCCCTGGAGCGCTATGCTCAAGACCTGGAGGCGGCCCGTCTTAAGGCGGTGGACGCGTCGCGGGCCAAGGCGGAGTTTCTGGCCAAGATGAGCCATGAGATCCGCACCCCGATGAACGGGGTGATGGGGATGGTCACCCTGCTGCTCGAGACGGAGCTGGCTCCTGAACAGCGCAACTTTGCCGAGACGGCGTTGCGATCGGCCGACGCCCTGCTCACCCTGATCAATGACATCCTGGACTTCTCCCGCCTAGAGGCCGGAAAGCTGTCCCTCCATGAAGGGCCGTTCGACCTCGGTCGGCTGGCCCACGAGGTGACCACCCTGCTGGCTCCCAGGGCCGAAGAGCGCGGGCTCCAGGTCGTCTTGCGGGTGCGACCCGGAGTGCCGGACACCGTTCGTGGCGACAGCGCCCGGGTTCGGCAGGTGCTCACCAACCTGCTCGGCAACGCGATCAAGTTCACTGATCGGGGCCGGGTTCTGGTTGAGATCCGGGCGGTGGCCCTGTCCGAGGGGGCTCCCGGCATCGAGCTCGTGGTGGAGGACACCGGCATCGGGATCGCCGAAGAGCATCGGCGCCAGCTCTTCACGGAATTCCATCAGCTGTCGCATGCCGGTACCCCGCGTAGCGGCAGCGGACTTGGCCTCGCCATCACTCGCCAGCTGGTCGATCTCATGGGGGGCGAGTTGTCCCTCTCGAGCAGCGAGGGCCGAGGGTCGGTGTTCACCGTCAGGCTCCCGCTGCTCCCGGTGAAAGACCAGACCACCACCAAGTCGGGTTCCGGTGAGGTCCGCGGGATTCGCGTGCTGGTGCTGGAGTCCGATGTCCTGGCCCGGGCCAGCCTGTGCGAACTGCTTGAGTCAGAGGGGATCGCTCCTGTCCCGGCCGGATCGGCCGGTGAGGCCGCGGCCATCGTGGAGGAGTCCCGGGCGGGACGACCACTCGATGCCGCCGTCATCAGTGCCGACCGGAGCTTCGAGGACCTGCTCCCGCTGCTGCAGCAGCCCGGTCTCCAGGGGCGGGTGGTGTTGCTCACTCCGTCGACTCTCCATGGCGAAGCGCGCCGCCGCGGCGGCGATGGGGTCGTCTCATGTCTGATCAAGCCGGCGTTCGGTCCCGCTGTGGTGGCGAGCATTGCCTCCATCGTGAACCAGGCCCCGGTCCGGGTCTCCGGCATCTGGAGGACGCCCCGTAGGAAGGGCGCCACGCCGCCACCCCAGCCCGACCGTCCGCTCAGAGTGCTGCTGGTCGAGGACAACCGGGTAAACCAGGTGGTCGCGGCCCGACTGCTCGAGAAACTCGGCTGCCAGGTGATTCTGGCGGATACCGGTGCGGCCGCCGTACGGTTGCATGCTGAGGCGGACTTTGATCTGGTCCTGATGGACCTTCAAATGCCGGTGATGGACGGCTTCCAGGCAACGGCCCGGATCCGGGAGCGGGAGCAGGCAACCGGTCGCACCGTTCCGATCATTGCCATCACCGCCAATGCCATGTCCGGGGACCGGGAACGGTGCCTTGAGGCCGGGATGGATGACTATATCAGCAAGCCGATCGGGCTGGCCGACCTGCTCCAGGCCATCACCCGGACGGTGTCGCCCCGGTTGACTATCTCCGCGCCGGCATCGACACTCGGTGCCTGATACGTCCGCCGCCGACCTGCCCTCCTGGGACCGTCCCGCGCTGGTCGATCGGATCGGCGGCGACGAAGACCTGGCTCGGGAGCTTGCGGCCCTGTTTGTTGAAGGCCTGCCAGTGCTGATTGAGGCGGTGCGATGGGCGGTGGAGCAGGGAGACTCCGTGGCCGCGGACCGGGCGGCCCACACCCTGAACGGCGCGGCGGCAAATGTGGGCGCCGAGGCGATTCAGGCCGCGGCAATCACGATCCGACGGCTGGCCGCGGCTGGGGATCTGGCCGGGGCCCTCGTGGTGGTGGACCGACTTCCCGATCTGGCAGAGCGCTTCAGGGAAGCCACCAGGTAGTGGTGCCCGGGGATCAGGGGAGGAGACCGGGTCAGGCCGCAGCCCTTGGCCGGAGACCACTCAGGAGCCGCCGGGCGACCCGGTCCAGGACGTCCGGCCGGTTGTAGCGGCCGGACGCGATGTGACTCGTGAATTCCTCCAACCGCCCCGGCTCGAGGACCCCATGCGGGACGATCTCCCGGGGGGCCAGCCGATCGGAGCGGACGTCCCCGCGGCGGGTGCCGTCCTCCGGATCAGGTACCGTCACGTAACCGCTCCTGGTGTGGTCGCTCCCCTGGCGACAGCCCGACAGATTCCCCGCGCCCCGGGCGAGGACCTGGTTGATCCGATACCCGCGTGAGGCTGCCCCGCCATAGTCTCGGCCACCACGTGTTCTGGTATACCCCCCATGCGTCCCCACCCCTCCTCCCCGCGGCCATGACGGGGCCGCCACCACTTGGTACTATCGTCGGCGGGGGCCGGAGACTTGAGGACCATTACGCCCTGCAGTAGACGGGCTCCGCTGGCCTGCCGAGCGGTTCTCAGATCGGGACAGTGGTCCCATTCAGGTGGCAGCTTTCCCGGTATCGGCTAGATTTGGCAGAACTGATCCACGGAGCGAATTCGCCCCACATGGCCACCATTCTCTGCGTTGACGACGAACCCTCCATCGGGGTCGTCCTGGAGCATGTTCTCGCTTCGCTCGGCCATGAGCCTCTCCTGGTTTCGAGTGGCGAGGAGGCCATGAAGACCATCCAGCGCACGATGGTTGACCTGATCATCACCGACTACCAGATGCCCCGGATGACCGGACTCGACCTGCTTCGCTTGATGGAGGTGGAAGGGTACCGGATCCCGGTGATCATGATGACCGCGTATTCCAGCATCGACCACGCCGTGATTTCCATTCGGAGCGGGGCGATCGACTACATCACCAAGCCGGTGACCGCGGAACGCCTGGAGATTGCCGTGTCCCACGCCCTGGAGTTCGTCCGGCTCCGTCGGGAGAACGAGCAGATCCGGACCGAGTTGAACACTATCAAGGCGAGCCGGGCCATCGTAGGCCAGAGTGCGGCGCTCCGCCGGGTGATGGAGACCATTCAGACGGTCGCGCCGACCAAGGCCACCGTGCTGCTGGAAGGTGAGTCGGGGACCGGCAAGGAGCTGTTTGCCCGGGCGATCCACGACCTGAGTCCGCGCTCGTCGGGGCCGTTCATCACGGTCAACTGCGCGGCCATGCCGGAGGGGTTGATCGAGAGCGTACTCTTCGGCCACGAGAAGGGGGCCTTTACCGGCGCCACCGGTCGAGTCCAGGGGGCGTTTGAACGCGCCCATCGGGGCACCCTGCTGCTCGACGAAGTCTCCGAGATGCGGCTCGATCTGCAGTCCAAGCTCCTCCGGGTCATTCAGGAGCAGGAGTTCGAGCGGGTCGGAGGCCAGACCGCGATCCAGGTCGACGTCCGGTTGATCGCGACCACCAACCGGAACCTCAATGCCGAGGTCACCGCGGGGAGGTTCCGGAGTGATCTGTTCTACCGGCTGAACGTGGTGCCGATTCTGGCCCCACCGCTGCGCGAACGCGGGGAGGACATTCCGATTCTGGTCCAGCACTTTCTCCGTCTGTTCGCAGAGCAGCTCGGCACCGGGGTGTCCCCGGTGTCCCCCGAGGTGGTGGCTCAACTGCGGGCGTTTCCCTGGCCCGGCAATGTGCGCGAGCTGGCCCACGCGGTGGAACGTGCCATGATTCTGTCGGGGGGACGGCCTCTCACCGCCGGGGACTTTCTGACGGCCACCTCCGCCCCGCCGGTGGCGGGATTGAGCCACGACCGCGACTCCCCCACAGCGGGAGAGTCCGACGGGCCTGAGACCTTCGATCTCGGTGACCTGGAGCTGGTGGCGATCGACCGAGCCCTTCTCGCCACCGGCGGCAACCGGACCAAGGCCGCCAAGTTGCTCGGGATCAGTGAACGAACCCTCCGCAACAAACTCAACAAGCCATCCCCCGAAACTCCGACCTGACCGGAGGTAGGAAGGGAACTCCGGACGACGGCGGAACAATCTTCCGCCGTCGTCTTTTTGGTGGGTCAGAGTGCTGCCCACTCGACACGGCTTAACTCCCTATCCTGTAGTCTGTTACCTGCTCTTGGCAGGCTCCTTTCCGAGCACGGTATGCCGCTTGCCTTTCCACCCTCCAGTCTCTTGCTGGAGTTGCCCGTGGTGGATGGAATCCATGAACGCGGATCATTGGCTCGAAACCTCTGCGGGTGTCCGGATCCGCCTTCCACCGCCCGTTTGGGGTTGGTGCCCCGGACCGGCGGCGAGAGCCTGGCGACCCTCCAGCCATCCTGCCTGCACTCAGCGACAAGCCGCGGCGGCATGGGTGATCAGGCGGCGCTGCTCCGGGCCATGATGGCCTTCCAGCCCCGGTTCCGGGGTTCCGCCGGCACCCCGACTCTGGTGGTTGGCAGCGGCAAGGGTGGGGTGGGCAAGTCGGTCATCGCCGCCCTGCTGGCCGCCGACATGGCCCGGGCGGGCTACCGGGTTCTGCTGCTCGATGGAACCCAGAACCTCGGCAATCTCCACGTGCTGCTCGGCCTGCCGGCGGGAGAGGGCCTTGAACGGATTCTGGAGGGCGAGTGCCAGCCCCCCGAGTTGCTCCGCCAGGTGGCCGAGCGACTCTGGCTGCTGCCGGCCGAATCAGGCACGGAGGGCCTCCACGGACTGGGCGCCACCGATCGGGCCCGGCTGCATCACCGGCTCAGCGGTCTGTTCGATCATTTCGATCTGGTGGTGATTGACGCCCCGGCTGGCCTGGAGGGGGTGGTACGGGCGGCGACCATGCGGTCCACCCGGCTGCTGGTGGTGACCACCCCGGAGCCGACCGCCCTGACCGACGCCTATGCCCTGATCAAGATCGTTGCCCACGAGGTACCCGCCCTGCCAATCGCGGTGCTGGTCAACCGGGTCACTGGAGACCCCGAAGGCAGGCAGGCCTTCACCAAGCTGGCCACCACCGCCGACCGCTTTCTGGGTCAGGCGCTCCAGTTCCTCGGCGCGATCCCGGAGGATCCCGAACTCCGACTGGCAGTTCGGACCGCCGGGCAACTGCTGCAGTTGCGGGCCGATGCTCCGTCCGCAGCAGCCATTCACCAGGCCGCGATGCGACTCGAACTCACAGTGCCCGCCGCGGCCTGAGGAGAACTCATGTGCACCCACACCGATAACCTCTGGCACCGCTACCGGGTCGAGCACGACATGACCGCCCGGGCCGAACTGCTCGAGCAGCACCTCGGCCTGGTCCATCACCTGGCCCGGGAGATCGCCTCCCGGGTCGGCCCGGCGGTCGAGGTCGACGAGCTCGTCAGTGCCGGGGCGCTCGGTCTGGTCCAGGCCCTCGGCAGCTTCGACCTTTCCCGCGGGCTGGCGTTCAGTACTTTCGCCAGTCGGCGGGTGCGGGGCGCGATTCTCGACGAGCTGCGCAGCCGGGACTGGAGGCCCCGGTCGGTCCGGGCGCACAACCGGCAGATTTCCGCCACCGTCGCCCGACTCGAGGCCGAGCATGGACGGGCGGTGAGGCCGGGTGAGGTCGCTGATGCCATGGGCATCGATCTCCAGACATACTGGCGCTGGTCCTCCGCCGCCCGGATGAACGCTCCCGTCTCGCTCGAGAGCGAGGGGCTGAAGCATCCGGGCCCGATCGCCGACACCCTGTCCGACCCCGAGGCGGAATTGCCCGACGCCGCGGTGACCGAACAGGAACTCACCGGCCAGGTTCGGGAATCGCTGGAAAGTCTGCCAGAACGGGAACGCACCGTGCTCGCGCTGTACTACTTCGAAGAGTTGAACCAGCAGCAGATCGCCGAGGTCCTCCACGTGACGGAGTCTAGGGTATCACAGATCCGGTCCCAGGCGATTCGTCGCCTGCGTCAACGCATGGTCACCCCGATGGACTTGCGGCAGGCCTTTCCGGTGCCGCCCCGTCGACGCCTCCTGGCCGACGAGCCGATACCGGCCGTGCGCCGGACGGCCTGACCGCGCCAGGGCCCTCAGTCGCTGGGAGGGATCAGGCTCGGCCGCCGGTCACTGGGGGCCAGGACTCGAGATGAAGGACGAAGCGGGCCCCCGGCCCGTCCACCGGCTCCAGGACTACCCGCCCGCCGGACCCGGCCACCAGCAGGCGTGCGGCCGGCAGGCCCATACCGAGGTGCGGTTCGGGTCGGGTGGTGAAAAACGGCTCGAACACCAGCTCACGGTCGGCCTCAGGCACCCCGACACCATTGTCCACGATCGAGATCCTGACCCCGGTGGGCTCTCCCTCGCACTCCACCCGGATTTGCGGGTCGGGGACCTGGTGTACCGCATCGCGAGCATTCAAGATCAGGTTGAGGAGAGCGAGGGTGATGGCTCCGGAGTGCCCGTGCACCGCCGGTAGTCCCTTGGTGGGCCCCACCAGCAGATCCGGCGAGGCGGTACCCCGGTAGAGTCGGTTCAGCGCCATGACGCGGGGCAGCACGTCAGACAGGGATGTCGGGCCCGAGTCGGGACCTTCGGTGCCGACGGAGAGAACGCCAACCAGGTCCGCAAGTTCACTCAGACGGTCCGTGGCGTGGCCGAGAGCGCTGCGCAGCATGCGAATGTCGGCCTCGGTTCCCCAGGTATCAGAGGTTGGGCCGGCCAGCATCAGGGTCTGGAGGGGGCCCCGGATATCGTGCCCCATGCCGCGCGCCAGGGCGCGATGGACACTGGAACGGCTCGCTTCGATGATCAAGGCCTCCAGCCGGCTCTGGCTGTACCACGCGGGCGGAGGGGTCATTGTGTCCCAGGCCATGGGGCCGGCTGAAGTAGTGGCTCGACGTCCGGGTGGATCGGAACGGTGGTCGGCGACCGGGCCACCGTGATCGGATCATACCATGTTCCCCCGGTTCTGGACCAAGCCCCACCTGCTACTGCACGGCATCTACCCACTGGCGACGGGTCGGAATCTGGTATCGCTTGAGTTTCTGATACAGGGTGCTTCGGGGAATCCCAAGCAGGGTCGCCGCCCGGTCGACTCGCCCTCTGGCCTGAACCATGGCCAGTTCGATCTGCCGGCGCTGGGTGGCTTCCAGCGTGCCCGGCACGAGCGAGTCCGGGAGCGCCCGGGGTCGACGGGCGGCCAGGGGGGGGAGGTGGTCTTCCGTGACGGAGGGGCCACCGCTGAAGAGCAGGGCCCGCTCAAGCACGTTCCGGAGCTCCCGGATATTCCCGGGCCAGTCATGGTGGGTCAGGATCTTCAGGGCGCCCTCCGACAGACTGGGGGTGGGCTGACCCGCCGCCGCTGCCACCCGGCCGAGCAACTCCCCCGCCAGAGCCGGGATGTCCTCCGGTCGGTTACGGAGCGGGGGGAGTGCCAGGGTCAGCGCGCCCAGCCGGAAGAACAGGTCCTGGCGGAAGCCGGATTCCTGGATCAGGGTGCTCGCTTCCCGGCGTTCGGTGCTGATCAGCTGGACATCCACTCTGCGGTCCCGCTGTTCGCCAGCCCGGCGGAACCGTCCCTCGCTGACCAACCGGAGCAGCGCGGCCTGGGCCCCGGCATCCAGGTCCCCGACGTCGGCTAGCACCAGCGTCCCCCGGTCGGCCGACTCCAATACCCCGGACCGGGTGCCCTGCCCGACAGCCCCCTCGTCGGAAGACCGACCGAACAGTTCGTGGTGGAGGTCAACACCGGTGACTGAGGCGCAGTGAAACTCCACCAGCGCCTCGGCGGCCCGCTGTCCCTGCTGGTGCAGCCAGCGGGCCAGAACCCCCTTGCCGGTGCCGGTCTCCCCGACGAGCATGATCGGGGCCGAGGCCGCCAGCACCCCCTGGGCCTCCTGCTCCAGACGGCGGATCGCCGGGCTGGTGCCCAGGAAGGGCTCGAGGCCGTGACCCTCGCGCCGGGCCTGAAAGGCGCGACGGTGGCGCTGCTGCTCCAGAATTCCCTCCAGCAGGGTCAGCAGGGGCGGTAGCGCCACCGGCTTGGTCAGGAAGTGGGCCGCCCCCTCCTGGATAGCCTGAACGGCCAAGCCCACCGTGCCGTATCCGGTCAGAATCACCACGGGAACCTCGGGACTTTGCCGATGGAAATCGGACAGGATGTCGAGGGCCGTCCCGTCGGGAAGCTGGTAGTCCAGGAGGGCCACATCGGGAGGACGTTCGGCCAGTCGGCTCCGAGCCTGGGCGCAGGACCCCGCTTCCGCCACGTCGTATCCGCAGGCGGCAAGGGCCTCCCGGAGGATCTCCCGGGTGCCGGTATCGTCGTCCACCACCAGGACTCTCGCAGGGGCTCCGGTCACGGTCTCTCCCATGTCAGGTTCCGAACAGTTTGGCTCGACTAGATTATCGGACGTTCCGCCCCGAACTGAATGGTCCCCACCACCCCGAGGTCGTTGCATGCCCCGACCCTCCCTGCTTCTGGTGCTGGTCCTCTCCGCCCTCGGCTGCTCGGCGGGCGCCCCGGACACCATCCTGGTCGGCAAGGTCTGGACCGGAGACCCAGACCGGCCCTGGGGCCAGGCCGTGGCCATCCAGGGGGATTCCATCGTCCAGGTCGGCGACAGCCTGGGGATTCTCGCCCTAGCCGGCCAGGGAACCGAGCTGGTCCGGGTCGGGTCAGGGCTGATCGTGCCCGGCTTCCAGGACAACCACACCCACTTCGTTCAGGGGGGCTTTCAGCTGGCGTCGGTGGACCTCCGGGACGCGGACACCCCGGAAGAGTTCACCCGGCGGATCGCGGCACATGCCCGAACCCTGGCACCGGGGGAGTGGATTCTGGGCGGGGACTGGGACCATGAGCGGTGGCCTTCTGCCCCGCTGCCACGGCGCGACTGGATCGACTCGGTGACCCCAGACAATCCGGTCTTCATCTCTCGCCTCGACGGCCACATGGCTCTGGCCAACAGTGCCGCGCTGGCAGCGGCGGGAATCACCGCCGCCACCGGGGAGGTGGCCGGCGGGACGATCGTGCGGGGTCCGGGTGGCGCTCCTGCCGGGGTCCTCAAGGATGGCGCGATGGGACTGGTCTCCCGGGTGATTCCCGAGCCGTCCGCCGCCCAGCTCGATACCGCGCTTACCCGGGGGATGGCCCATGCCGCCTCCCTCGGCATCACCGGGGTGACCCTTGTCAGCGCGACCTGGCCGGAGGTGGCCGCCCTCCGGAGGGCCGAAGCGGCGGGAACCCTGACCCTGCGGATCAGCGCCAATCCCTGGTTCTCCGATTGGCGGACCGTGGCGGATTCACTCCCCGTGCTGGGAGCGGGGAGTCGCTGGCTTCGGGTGGCTGGCGTCAAGGGAATGGTCGATGGATCACTGGGCAGTACCACGGCCTGGTTCTATGAACCGTACCTCGATGAGCCAGGGACCACGGGACTCACCGTGACACCGGTGGACTCGGTCGCCGCCTGGGTCGGGGCGGCCGACTCCGCCGGGTTGCAAGTGATCGTCCACGCCATCGGAGACCGTGCCAATGACGTCCTGCTGGCCATCTTCGATTCGGTGGCCCAGGCACACGGTCCCCGTGATCGCCGCTTCCGGATCGAGCACGCGCAGCACCTGAGCCGAGCCGGCATTGCCCGCTTCGCGGCTCTCGGGGTCATCCCCTCGATGCAGCCCTACCACGCCATCGATGACGGCCGGTGGGCCGCCAAGCGGATCGGGCCGGAGCGGATCAAGACCACCTATGCCTTCCGGAGTCTGCTCGATGCCGGCGCCCGGCTCAGCTTCGGGTCCGACTGGACGGTCGCCCCGCTGGATCCGCTGCTGGGGATCGACGCGGCGGTCTCCCGCCGGACCATCGATGGGCGGAATCCCGGGGGCTGGGTGCCGGAGGAACGGATCACCGTTGAGGAGGCGCTTCGGGCCTACACGGTCGCCAATGCCTACGGGGTCTTCGGGGAGGGGTGGACCGGGATGCTGAAGCCGGGCTACCAGGCGGACCTGGTGGTAATCGACCGGGACATCACCACCCTGCCGGCAGAGGAGATCAGGTCCGCCCGGGTCCTCCGGACCTTGATCGGTGGTCGAACGGTGTTTCAGCGCTGAACGACGGCGGTTTCGATTGATGACCGGCCCGGAGTATCTTTCTCCGTTGGCACGGACCTCCACGACCTCACCAGGAGCCTCGACCATGGCAACTCGGCCGAGCACCCGGAGCAGGGCCTCCACCCGCCTCGACAAAGCTGAACTGCTCGACCTCTATCGGCTGATCTACCTGTCGCGTCGGGTTGACGACAAGGAGATCCAGCTCAAGCGGCAGAACAAGATCTTCTTCCAGATCAGCGGGGCGGGCCACGAGGCCGTGTTGGCCGCGGCCAGCAAGGTGCTGCGGGCCGGGTACGACTGGTTCTACCCCTACTATCGCGATCGGGCCCTCTGCCTCGGGTTGGGGATGACCCCCACCGAGATGCTGCTGAGCGCGGTGGCCGCGGCGGACGATCCCAACTCGGGTGGCCGGCAAATGCCCTCCCACTGGGGGCACCGGGACCTCAACATCGTGAGCTCGTCCAGCCCCACCGGGACCCAGTTCCTCCAGGCCGTCGGGGCGGCGGAAGCGTGGCTCCGCTACCACCTGATCGAGGCGATTCCCGAGCGGAAGACCGCCTCACCAGGTGACGAAGTGGTCTTCGTCTCCTGTGGCGATGGCACCACCTCCGAAGGGGAGTTCTGGGAGTCGCTCAATTCCGCCACCAACCTCAAGCTCCCCGTGGTCTATCTCGTCGAAGACAACGGCTACGCCATCTCGGTGCCGGTCGAGGTCAACACCGCCGGGGGTTCCATTTCCAAGCTGGTATCCGGGTTCCCTGGGCTGTTCGTGCAGGAGGTGGACGGGTGTGATCCGCTGGCCTCCTATGATGCGATGAGCGCCGCGGTGGACCATGCCAGATCCCGGAAGGGTCCCGCCCTGGTCCACGCCCACGTGATCCGCCCCTACAGCCACTCGCTCTCGGATGATGAGGCGCACTACCGGGCTCCCGCCGAGCGGGAGGCCGAAGCGGCGCGCGATCCCCTGACCACCTGGCCGGCCCATCTCCTGGCGCAGGGGGTGGCCACCGAGGCCGAGCTGGCACAGATCCGGCAGCAGGTAGAGGAAGAGATCACCGTCGCCACGGAAATCGCCCTGGCCGCTCCTCAGCCGGCGACCGATTCGATCTACCGGCATGTCTACTCGTCCGAAGTGGACCCCACATCGGAGCAGTTCGACACCGAGGACGATCCCCAGTTCACTGGCGACCCCACCACCATGGTGGACCTGCTCAACGCCTGCATGAAGGACGAGATGGTCCGCGACCCGCGGATCGTCATCTTCGGCGAGGACGTGGCGGACGCGAGCCGGGAGGACGGTCTCGAGGAGGTCAAGGGGAAGGGCGGGGTCTTCAAGGTCACCTGGGGACTCCAGAAGCAGTTCGGTGGCGACCGGGTGTACAACTCACCGCTGGCCGAGGCCAACATCGTGGGCCGGGCCATCGGCCTGGCCACCCGCGGCCTCAAGCCGGTGGTGGAGATCCAGTTCTTCGATTACATCTGGCCCGCGTACATGCAGATCCGGAACGAGCTGGCGCTGCTCCGGTGGCGGTCCAACAACACCTTCGCGGCGCCGGTGGTGATCCGGGTGACCTATGGCGGCTACCTGAAGGGTGGTGCGCCCTACCACTCCCAGACCGGGGCCGCCGTCTTCACCGGCATTCCGGGGCTCCGGGTGATCTGTCCGGCCACGGCGCTCGATGCCAACGGGCTGCTCCGGACCGCGATCCGCTGTGACGATCCGGTGCTCTTCCTCGAGCACAAGCACCTCTATCGGCAGACCTACAACAAGGCGCCGCACCCCGGTCCCAACTTCATGATTCCGTTCGGCAAAGCCCGGGTGGTCCGGGAGGGGAACGACCTGACGGTGGTGACCTACGGGGCCGTGGTGCAGCGGACCCTGGTGGCGGCCAAGGAGCTGGAGGAACAGACCGGCAAGACGGTCGAGGTGATCGACCTGCGGTCCCTGAGTCCGGTGGACTGGGACACGATCTACGCCTCGGTCCGGAAGACCGGCCGGGTGATCGTGGCCTACGAGGATGCATTGTCGTGGGGCTATGGGGCCGAACTTGCCGCCCGGATCGCCGATGAGACCTTCGCCTGGCTGGACGCCCCGGTCCGCCGGGTGGCGTCGACCGACACCTTCGTGGCCTACGCGCCGGAGCTGGAGGAGGTCATCCTGCCCCAGGTGCCGGGTATCCGGGCCGCCATGGAGGACATTCTCCGCTTCTAGCTGGCGGGTTTCCGGCAGATCATGATCTCGGTGCTCCAGCTCTCGCGACAGGTGGCGGTCAGCCACCGCTCCAGAGGGTAGAGCGCCGCTCCCACCAGCCAGCCGAGCGGCTCCGCCACCGCCGCGGGGGCCACCATCGCGGTCCACCCGATCCGGGCCAGCCGCGACCGGGTATCCGCCGGATAGTTCATCAGCACGAACATCGGCACCCGGCCCACGATCTCGAATCCGGCCTGGCGGACCAGCCGTTCGCTGTCCGCCAGCGAACGACTGGCCTGATGGGTCACCCGTTCGGTCCCGTGACGCAGGAAGTTGTCGGACCAGATGAACCAGCCCCCGGGTGCCAGGAGCCCGGCAATGTTGGTGAGGGCGGTGGCGTACTCGGTGTCCTCGACGATGTGAAACAGGACGTCCATGGCACTGACCGCCGCAAACGACCCTGGAGCGAGCGGCAGGTCGGAGGGAAGTGTGCGGCCGATGTCCACCCGGAAGAACCGGTCGTCGGGGAACCGGAGGCCGAGGGCATCCACCGCGATCTGGGTGATGTCGAGCCCGGTGACCCGGGCCACCCCGAGCTGACGCCACTGGTCGACGTAGAAGCCGGTTCCCGACCCGATATCGAGAACTTGGGTGGCGGCCATCGGCTGTCCCAGTCCGGCGACCAGCCGGGAGAACACCCGGGCCCGGATCCGGTACATCCAGGCGTTGTACTGTCGGCCCAGCCGGAGATAGCCAACGCCGGCCAGGGAATACTGCTCCCCGAGCCGGCGTTCCCAGTACTGGCGGACGTCGAACTGGTCGGTCAACCGAGCGCCTGACGGACCTCGCTGGCGGCCGCGATGGCGTGGTCCACATCGCGGGACAGCGCCCGGGCCTGCTGGGTCGCCATGGTCAGATCACCGCCGACGGCCCCAATTCCCATCGACTTGAGGCGGAGCAGATCGAATCGCATGTTCTGCATCGCCAGCACGCTCGACTCCAGCCGGTCCGCCACCATGCCTCGGCGGCCGATCAGGTCCTCGTAGGCCCGCTTCTGCTGCTCCAGCAGGGTGGCCCGCCGGTTTCGTTCCTCGCCCTCGGGATCCTCCGACACCTTGGCCAGGCGTTCCTCGATCCGGGCCAGCCCGTCGGCGTTCAGGTTGGCATCCATCGAGTGCAGGGTGCGAGCCATCTCCAGCGCCTTCTCGTAGAGCCCGTCGGCCGTTCCGGCGACGTCGGGGAGTTGCTCGCGATCCGAGGCCGGCAGCCGGGCCAGCAGTGCCTGGATCGCCTTGCGGTCCTCGAACACCTGGAGCACGGACTGGTAGTGGATCCCGAACTCTTCCCGCTTGGGTTGGGCCAGGGTCGCGCGCACCCTCTGGCCCGGCGCCTGGATCGCGTCGGGAGCCGGTGGGCGATTCAGGACATCGCGCCAGCTATACCCGGCCTGCCAGAGCTTGGCGTAGTTGGTGAGCAGCCCGATCCCCATCCCGGCGGTGGGGAAGATGAACCACGGCGCATCCAGCCCGGTGGCGACGTTGATGAAAAAACAGCCGATCGAGACGGCCGCCCACCGGGCAAAATGGCCTCGGACCTTCTGGACGATGACCGGCTCCCCAGTGTCCCGGAGCCCGAGTTCCTTCATCTCGGAGGCCCGGACCCACTCACCCCGGTCGTTGCGGACCCAGCGCGAGGACTGGCGCACCGGGCTGCCCGACCGCTCGCTCCGGCGGGCGGGCAGCTTGCGCTCCCGGTCCACCGGGGATTCGTCCCGGGGACGGGTCCGGCCCCGTTCGGCGGTTCGTGACGTTCTCCCGGTCCGGGAGGAGCCCGCGGTCCGGGCCGCCGGTGCCGTTCCGGTGGGGCGATAGCCGCCCACACTGCGGCTCTCCAGCGCCCGCCGCAGGGCGTCGGCGGTGGGCCACCGGTTCTCGGGGTCCTTCTCCAGGCACCGGCTGACCGCCAGCGAGAGGTCCTCCGGAATCGAGGTGTCCTGCAGGTGAAGAATCGGCGCCGCCTCGGTGATCTGCTTCATCAGCACCGCCGCCACGGTCGGTGCGTTGAACGGGAGGTCGCCGGCCAGCATCTGGTAGGTGACCACACCGAGACTGTAGAGATCGGACCGGCCGTCAAGGGTTCGTTCCCCGGCCGCCTGCTCCGGGCTCATGAACTGCGGCGTCCCGATCGCGATCCCCGCTCCGGTCAGGGTGGCGCCACTCGAACTGGACAGCGCCTTGGCGATCCCGAAGTCGGTGACCATCACCCGCCCGCGAGTGCCCTCCAGCAGGATGTTGTCAGGCTTGATGTCGCGATGGATGACGGAGACCGCGTGGGCGGCGCTCAGGGCATCGGCGGTCTCCCGCATGATCCGCCGGGCTTCTTCTGGCGGCAGCCGGCCCCGCCGCTTGAGTCGGGCACCCAACGACTCCCCCTCGACCAGTCCCATGATGAAATAGACCAGCCCGTTGCCATCACCGACGTCGTGGATTGGAACGATATGGGGATGGGACAGTCGCGCGGAGGTCTGGGCCTCACGGGTGAACCGCTCCCGGATTTCCTTCTGAAAGGCCAGTTCAGGAGGAAGCACCTTGATCGCGACCCGCCGGTGGAGTCGCTCATCACGGGCCCGAAAGACGACCCCCATCCCGCCGCGGCCGATCTCTCCCTCGATGGTGTAGTCGTTGCCCAAGGCTTCCTTCAGCCTTGCGGCAAGCGGCTTGTCGGCTACGTCGCTCATCGCCTCGCGGGTTCCTCGCCTGACAGAGAATGGAATGGCGAATCCACAATCTAGACCATCCAGCCCCGACGGCAACCACACCAGGCCCCGGATCTTCCATCCCGGTCATTTTGGCAGGGACCGACCTGGGGCCTTGGGACGTGCCTTCTCGAGCGCAGAACCGTTCGGGCCGAAACTGCGTATTGTTTCAAGGAGAACCCCAGAGGGGCCCCAGAGTGGCACGAGGCCTGCCCCTCCACCGGTGAAATGGCCTCCCGGGGCCCAATTGCGTGCCGAGTCGGCATGACCCCGGCTGGACGAGAGGAAAATGGACATGGCTGAGCGATACACGATTCCGGTACTGCCCCTGCGCGATGTGGTCCTGTTTCCCGGGGTGACCACCCCGATTGGCGCGGGCCGACCGGGCACCCTGCGAGCCATCGAAGCGGCGGTGGCCTCGGAAGACAAGCTGATCTTCGCGGTTTCCCAGCGGAGCAACACCGAGGACGTCACCCCGGAATCACTGCACACCATCGGGACCTTGGCCCGGATCGGGCAGCTGCAGCGCGGCCTGGGCGGCGTCCAGCTGCTGCTCCACGGGGAGAAGCGGGCCATCGCCATGCACATCAGCGAGCACGACGGGTATCTCCAGGCCATCGTGCGCGAGGCGGAGGAACTGCCTCCCCTCAGTATCGAGGACCCCGGCTTCGTGGCGCTGCATCGCGAGGTCCGGGCCCGGGCCGCCGAATTGGGCCAGAAGTCGGGCTTGCCGGATGAGGTCGTCCAGCAGGTACTGAGTGGCGTGGCCGAGCCGGGCAGGTTTGCCGACCTGGTGAGCGGCTACATCGACATCACCCCGGCCCAGCGCCAGGCCCTGCTCGAGACCCTGTCGGTCGATGAACGGCTGCGCCGGGTGCTGGTGCACGTCCAGCGGCAGATCTCGGTGCTGGACGCCCAGGAGGACATCAAGAGTCAGGTCCAGGAGGAACTCGGCGAGCGGCAGCGGGAGATCTTCCTCCGGGAGCAGCTCCGGCAGATCCGTCGGGAACTGGGCGAGGACGACGAGGCCGACGAGCACGAGGAGCTGCGCCGGAAGCTCGACGAGCTCGAGCTGCCGGCGGTGGCTCGCAAGGAGGTCGATCGGGAACTGGCCCGGCTTCGCCGGATCGGCCGTGAGTCGATGGAGTCCCAGGTCATCCGCAACTTCCTGGAGACGGTGCTCGAGCTGCCGTGGAGCGTCCGGACCGAGGATCACATCGACCTCGCCGAGGCCGGGAAGATCCTCGACGAGGATCACTACGGGCTCAAGGACGTCAAGGACCGGGTGCTGGAGTTTCTGGCCGTCCGCCAGCTCCGGTCGGCTACCCAGCCCGAGGCGGCGGAGGAACCCGAGGTGTCGGAGGACCCTCGCGATCGAGAGACCGAGGTCCTGCTCAAGACCCGCGCGGCGGCGGCTGGCAGGACCCCTGTCCCCGGTGCCGGCAACCTCGATGACAAGGCCAAGGGGCCGATCCTCCTCTTCGTGGGCCCGCCGGGGGTCGGCAAGACCTCCATCGCGAAGTCGATCGCCCGAGCCATGGGTCGGAAGTATGTCAGGATTTCCCTGGGGGGTGCCCGGGACGAAGCCGATATCCGGGGTCATCGCCGGACCTACGTCGGCGCCATGCCCGGTCGGATCATCCAGGGGCTCAAGCAGGCCGGCAGCAAGAATCCGGTCTTCCTGCTCGATGAGGTCGACAAGCTCGGGGTCTCCTTCCAGGGGGACCCGGCCTCGGCGCTGCTGGAGGTGCTCGACCCGGCCCAGAACGATTCCTTCACCGATCACTACCTCGGGGTGCCATTCGACCTGAGCGAGGTGCTGTTCGTCGCCACCGCCAACTTCCTGCAGAGCATTCCCAGCCCGCTGCTCGACCGGATGGAGGTGGTCGAGTTCACCGGGTACATCGAGCGCGAGAAGCTGCGGATCGCCAAGACGTATCTGATTCCCCGCCAATTCGAGGAGAACGGGCTGACCGCGGACAACCTCACCCTGTCCGATGAGGCGATCAGCGAGGTGATTGCCCGGTACACCCGGGAATCGGGAGTCCGCCAGCTCGAGCGGGAGATCGGCAAGCTGTGCCGGAAGGTGGCGCGCAAGATCGCCGGTGAAGACCTCCCCCGGCTCGATCTCCAGGCCGACGCGGTCAAGGACATCCTGGGCCGGCCCCGGATTCACCCCGAGACCAAGCTGCTCGAGGACACGGTCGGGGTGGCCACCGCCATGTACTACACCCCGGTGGGCGGCGACATCATGTTCATCGAAGCGTCGACCATGAAGGGAAAGGGTGAACTGGTCCTGACCGGGCAGCTGGGCGATGTGATGAAGGAGTCAGCCCGCGCCGCCTGGACCTATGCCCGGGCCCACGCCGCCGCCCTCCGGATTCCCGATGAGATGTTCGAACGGGAGATCCACATCCACGTGCCCGCGGGAGCCATCCCCAAGGACGGTCCCTCCGCCGGGGTCACCATGGCGACCGCCCTGATCTCCGCCCTGTCGGGCCGCGCGGTCCGGCACGACATCGCCCTCACCGGTGAAATCACCCTGCGGGGACGGGTGCTCCCGATCGGCGGACTCAAGGAGAAGATCCTCGGGGCCTGCCGGGCCGGCATCACCCGGATCCTGATTCCCAAGGAGAACGAGCCTGACCTGGAGGATCTGCCGGACGAAGTCCGGGCGGCAATCGAGGTCTATCCGGTGCAGGAACTGGGTGAGGCACTGGCTCTGACCCTGCGGGGGGCCACCTTCCGGGAGGGGCGCCTGCTGTTCGGGAACGATGATCCCAAGGATGTCGCCCCGCTCCTGGCGGGGTACCGGCACTAGGGGGCGATCGGAGGACTGGTCGGCGCCGCGGCGAAGGCCGTGCGGATTTCATCGACGGCCTCCCGAAGCTGGCCAGCCAGCGCCACAGGTTGGCTGGCCGCTTTGAGGGCGATTTCTTCCCGTCGGCAGGCGGTGGTAACCTCGCCGAAGCCGTAGGCACCCGCCGAGCCCGCCAGCCGGTGAAACAGCACCGTCAGCTGGCGGATGGCATCGGGGTCTTCCCCCTCGAGTTGTTCCACCGCCGCCAGGATCTCCTCCAGCCTGGAGGGGATCTCCGCCAGGTACTCGGCCCGCAACCGGGCCATCAACTCCTCGAGCGGTTCGCTCACCGACCCGTCAGCGCGTCGATCGCGAGGTCGGCCGCAGCCACCAGGGCCGGGGCGGTGGTCCAGAACCCCTCGACCCCATCGCCGGTCATCGTCCCCACCAGGGCCAGCCGCCGGTCGATCACCGCCAGCATCGCCAGGCCAGGCCACCGCTCCCCGGGCCCACGGACATCCACCGGGGCGGGCGCCTGGTCCACCGGTGCGTCGGCGGAGAGTTCCAGGGTCACCGGGACCGCTGCCGCTCGGCGGAGGGCCGGCGCGAGCCCTGGGTAGCCACCCGCAGGGAGGAAGAGCCGGACCGAGGTCCGCGCCCTGGCGACCTCCAGGGACAGCATCTGGGTCACCCCGCGCAGCGAACTGATTTCAGTGATGGTCGGGGAGGAGGGAGTGGAGATCTCGGACAGGGCCTGGCTCAACTCGTCGATCGCCCGTCCCTGCCGGTCCACGATCCGGGACAGCAGAACCGGCGGGGGCTCGGGCCGGTAGCGCCTGGGCCGCCCCTCCTCGACCCGCGCCGCGCCCTTGCTGACCAGACCCTCCAGTGCCGAGTACGCATTGGCTCGCGCCAGCCCGGCGGTGCGGGCGATCGCGTACCCGGTCCCGGGCCCGGCGGTGACCAGGACACCGTACACCAGGCTTTCCGTCGGGGTGAAATCGAATGGCGTGAGGTCGAGAGTCACGGCAGGAGTATGCCATGCCACCACCTCACACGGAAGGGTCCGGCGGTGGGGTGGGTTGTCTCAGACGTACTCGATCGGCCGTCCCATCAGCACGGCGATGAGCGCCAACCGGAAGGTGACATCGGTCAGCCGCCCATCGACCGTCTTGGTATCGGGCTGTAGCGGCCAGTAGTGGACCGTGACCGGGCTGGTGGCCTTCGGCGCACTGGTCAGGCTCTTCGGCCGCCAGACCCCCTGGTTGTCACAGTCGGCATACAGCCGGTGCAGCGCCCGCTGGGCACCGAGGCACTGGCCGACGGCGCCGATGCGGGCCATCAACTCGATGAAACACAGGGTGAGGGGGATGTCCTTGACGTGGCCCCTGGCGTCGACTCCCGTCGGATCGCCGAGCAGGACATGCATCGGCTTGAGCTTCTTCCGGCCGACCGCGATGGTATAGGTCCGTCGCGACGCGGGCTGGGAGAGGTACTGGCCCAGGCGCTCGGTAAACCCGCCTCGTTCCCGGCGGATCTCCGGAAGGGCCGCGATCAGGGCCAGAGTGTACCAGGTCGGGGGATTGGCCGCGGGATTCAGGATCAGGGAGGAGCCCGACCGGGACAGGGGGTTCTCCGAAAGCGAACTGCGCAGGAAGCTGGAAACCCCGGTGGCGATCTTGTGGGCCGACCCCCGAATACGAGGATCATCCCCGTGCCCGGCTTCCGCCAGGGCAGCGGTGGCGGCCTCACGCATGGTATCGCGGACCCACTCTTCGGACTGGGGAGCGGCCTTCACGGTCTTGGCGTATTCGAACATCAGGGTCGGATCAGGATCCCGGGACAGGTAGCGGAACAACAGTCGGTCAGCCAGTCGATGGGCCCGACCCCTGTCGGGATATCCAAGTTCGGTGAGGTGGCGGTACTGGGCGACGGTACCGACGTCTTTGATCCCGTCCTTGGCGGACTTGGCCACCCCCAGAAGGTTGCCGCCCCAGACGCCGTTGTCCTTCTGCTTCCTGCAGATGGCGACCACCGGTTTGGACTCGACCAGGGCCTGCTCCAGAAGGTCGAGTCCGGGCTGCCCCGGGGGTGCCAGATCCCGCATGGTACGGAGCCGGATGGCCTCGCTGCCGTGTTGCATGAGCCAGCCCAGAGGCACCTTATGTGGCGCAGACAGGTCCAAGAATACTCCTTTGGTGGGGCCCCGCGAAGCGTGGCCAAATTAAACGCCCGGAGCCCGTGCGGCTACCCCGACCCCTGCCTTCCTCATAAGTCAATATAAATCAATGACATCCAGCTGACCGAAGAAACTCCAGGATCAGGGCCGCCGTGGTGTCCGGCTGTTCCATTTGGGGACGATGCATGGCGTTCAGAGCCGCAAGTTGGCCGCAGGGAAGGAGTTGCACCAGGCTGTCGGCGGTTTCGAACGGGATGACGGGGTCAAACCGCCCCCAGATGACCAGAGTCGGCACGGTGAGGTTCCTGAATTGCTCGCCGATCCCACCGAAGTCGAACTCCCTTAACATCCGGGCCGTGACCGATCGGTAGCCGGAATCGGAGATCGGGTCGTACTCTGCCATCCCCGACGATTCCCCCAGCCACTCCGGGTCGTGCACCGGTGTAATGAACGCCCGGGCGCTCTGCCACCAGCCGACGATTTCCTGCCCCCGCTCCCCGACCACGTCGCCGATGCGCCCGAGGCCCGGGTTGAGTCCGGCGGGGGCGATGAGGATGACCTGGGCGATCCGGTCAGGGTTGGCCAGAGTGGTGGCGGATACGATGGCGCCTCCCATCGAGTGGCCGATCAGCACCAGGGGCCCCCGGGTTTCGTGATCGAGGAAACCCCTCAGCCAGGTCGCCATCTGGGTCAGGGAATACACCGTGTCCGGCTTGTCGGTGATCCCGAAGCCGGGCAGGTCGAGGGCCACGACCCGGTGGTGCAGGGCGAGCCGGTCGAAGACCGCTCGCCAGCCGAGCAGGTGTTCGCCGTAGCCGTGCACCAGAACCAGGGTGGTGTCACCGGTACCACCTCGGAGGATTCTCCATTTCAGTCCCCCGGCTTCCACCTGTTCGGCCAGGTGGCGCGGCTGGTTCTCCCGCGAGCGATCGAGCAGCAGCCAGAGCGGGATGAGCAGGACGAAGAGCAGGGCCCAGCGGGCCACCGGTGGGAGCCGCATCAGGGATTATCGTCCAAGGATCAGCAGGACTCCGCCTGGCACGACCTGTCCTGCCAGATCGGCCAGGACGCTCACGGCCTCGATTCCATCCGTCGGCTTGCGGTTGACCGGAGGTTTGAGGGCGAGCCCGGGCCAGCCGCCGATGCCGCTCACCACGGCAATGAGCTGTCTCCCGTCGGAACCGGCGAAGGAGATCGGGTTGCCGACGATGCCGGACGGTGTCTTGAATCGCCAGCGTTCCCGGCCGTTGGTGGCGTCGACCGCCTTCAACCAGCCGTCGAGTGTGCCATAGAAGACCAGGCCGCCGGCAGTCGCCAGGGCACCCCCGAAGACTGGAAACGGCTCGCGGATTTCCCAGGCCACCGACCCGGTCGTCGCGCTCCAGGCGAGGAAACGGCCGCGACTGCCGGAGCTTCCCGTGACGATCCGTACCTTGGCCCCCACAAACGGCTGTCCGGGCAGGAAACTGGCTCCGGTGGGCTCGAGATCCATGCAGAGGTCCATCGCCGGGACGAAGAAGAGCTCGGTGAGGGGAGAGTACGCCGCGGGCTGGAAGGCCTTCATGCCCATCAGCGAGGGGCAGATGCCGCGGGTGGTCCCGCTGGCGCGTGGCAGATACGCCGAGTCGAGCACGGGCAGTCCGCTCGCGGTATGGATCTCCCGGGCCCAGTTGACCGGCCCGTACTTCTGGGCCAGGAGGAGCCGGCCTGTGGTCCGATCGATGGTGTAGGCGAACCCGTTGCGATCGAAGTGGACCAGCCCCTTGACCGGCCGGCCCCCGAACTCCAGATCGAGCAGGATGTTCTCATTGCTGGCCCCGAAGCCCCAGTGATCCCCGGGAGTGAGTTGGAGGACCCATCGCGCCTGGCCGGTCTTCGGATTCCGGGCGATCAGGGATGAAGTCCATTTGTTGTCGCCGATCCGCTGATACCAGTTCATCGGGGCGGGCGCCCCGGTGCCGTAGTACACCAGGTCGAGGTCGGGGTCATAGCTCAGCCAGCCCCAGGTGGCGCCGCCGCCCCGCTGCCAGCTGTCGGCGTTCCAGGTCGACAGCCCGAGTCGCGGCCCCTGATGGGACGGGTAATTGAGATTCGGGAGCGGTCCGATCAGGGTCTCCTGGTCCGAGCCCATCGACCAGGCCCGCCAGACCAGCTTCCCCGTCCGGGCATCGTAACCGGTCAGATAGCCGCGGTTGCCGAACTCCCCGCCGCCGACACCGACAATCACCAGGTCGCCGACCACGAGGGGAGCGGACTGCATGGTGGTGCCAGTCGCGGGATCGCCGTTGGTGACCCGCCAGAGCTGCTTTCCGGTCCGGGCGTCGAGGGCGACCAGGTCGCCGGTGAAGATCGCCAGGTAGAGCTTGCCGCTAGGGTGCCAGGCCAGGCCCCGGTTGCCGACATCGCAGCAGAGCGCCAGGATCGGACCGCGGCCGGCAGGTGGCGAGTAGCTCCAGAGCGGCGGGGCGCCCGGCTGACTCAGATCGAAGGCGACCACTCGACTGGGGTGCGGCGTCTGGAGATACAGCTTGCCATCGATGACCAGCGGGTTTCCCTCATGCCCGGCGAGGGATCCGGTGGGCCAGCTCCAGAGCACCTTCAGCTCGTTGACGTTGGCGGGCGTCAGTTCGGCAAGCGGGCTGTAGCGGGTCAGGCCGGCATCTCTCCCCGCGGCGGGCCAGTCGCCGGCCGGCGCCCCCGCGGGGGCGCCGGGCCGGGTCTGCCCCGCCGCAGGGAGGATGCTGGCCAGGACCAGAAGCCCCCCCAGCGTTGCCATTCGGACCATCGGAATCCGCATGCAGATAGATAGGAACGGGACCGGGGGGCGGCAAGCACATCAGATTACCTTGAGAGACACGGTCGCCGACACTACGATTCGAACCACCTCCCGGAATCGAAGGCCCCATGCACATCTCCATCACCTACTGCGTCGTCTGAAACTACGAGCCCCGGGCCACCAGTCTGGTGGCCGAGCTCAAGACCGCCTACCCCGACGCGACGGTCCAGTTGATCCCCGCCGGCGCCGGGGTCTTTGAGGTGGTTGTCGACGGGAAGCTGGTCTTCTCCAAGAAGGCGCTCCGCCGCCACGCCGAGCCCGGGGAAGTGGTCGCGGCCATCCAGGCAGGGAGCTGAGGAGCCGCCGCCGATGCGGATCGCCATATCCACCGGTGGGGGAGACGCCCCGGGCCTCAATGCCGTGATCCGGGCGGTGGTCCTCTCCGCCTCCGCCCGGGGCTGGGGGTGTTTCGGGTGCCTCCGCGGCTTCGACAGCCTGATGGCCCGGGGCGATCCCGAGCGGGCGGGGAGTTGGGGTCGCGAGGAGCGGCGCCGGGTCGCCTTTCCGCATGGGCTGATGCCGCTGGGACCCCAGGAGGTGCGGGGGATCACCCATCTCGGCGGCACCATCCTCGGTTCCTCCAACCGCGGCAACCCGTTTCGCTGGCCCACCCCCGGACCGGACGGTACGCCGGTGGAGACCGACCGGTCGGATGAGTTGATTGCCGCGTTCGGTGCGGCCGGGATCGACGCCCTGGTTTCGATTGGTGGGGACGGCAGCCTGGGGATTGCCCACGATCTGTCCCGGAAAGGACTTCCGGTGGTCGGGGTGCCCAAGACCATCGACAACGACGTGTTCGGGACCGACGTCACTTTCGGGTTCGACACGGCCGTGGCAACCGCGACCGATGCGATCGACAAGCTGCACTCCACCGCCGAGAGCCATGATCGGGTCATGGTGGTGGAACTGATGGGTCGCAACGCCGGATGGATTGCACTCTACAGTGGTATCTCCGGCAGCGCGGACGTCATCCTGATTCCCGAGATCCCGTTCGACATGGGAAGTGTCTGCGCCAAGATCCGGGATCGGGAGGCCCATGGCCGGCGGTTTTCGATTGTGGTGGTCGCCGAGGGGGCCCGACCCAAGGGAGGCGAACGGGTCCTGCTCGACACCGCTGGGGTGGGCACCGTCGAACGGCTTGGCGGAATCGCGGGGGCGGTAGCCGAGGCGATTGCTCAACGGACCGGGAAAGAGACCCGCAGCCTGGTGCTCGGCCATCTCCAGCGAGGCGGTTCACCGACCGCAGCCGATCGCCTGCTGGCGCTCCGTTTCGGTGCGGCCGCAGTGGCTGCGATCAGTGATGGTGCCTTTGGGTCGGTGGTGGTCCTGGGGCCTGATGGGGTGGGGTTCCGACCCCTGGCTGAGGTGGTCGGGCGGCAGCGACTGGTCCCCCTGGACCACGGGGTGATCCTGACCGCCCGAAGCCTGGGGACCAATCTCGGTGACTGACGCCGATCGCAAGGTCGAACTGCGTCGGGTGGCGTTGGAGCGTCGGGAGGCGTTGCCCGACCGGGAGGCCAGGGGTCGCCAGATCCAGGAGGCGGTCCATCTCATCGACCGGTTCACTTCGGCGCGGGTGGTGTCCAGCTACGTCGGCGTGAAGAGTGAGGTCCCTACCCAGCAACTGATCGGCCACCTGCTGTTCCACGGCACCACGGTGGCGGTGCCCTGGCGGGAGGGGGAGGAACTGGCTCTGGTGCGGCTGGATGCGCTGGAGGAACTGGTCCCGTCGTCGTTCGGTCTCCTGGAACCCTCGCCGGGGATCTGCGGTTCACCCGACCGCGAGCTGCTCGCCAACGCCTGTGATCTCCTGCTCATCCCCGGCCTCGCCTTCGATCGGACCGGCGCCCGACTCGGCTATGGCCGGGGATACTACGATCGCTTGCTCCGGCGGGTGCGCCCCGGTGCGCTGCGGATCGGGCTGGCGTTCGGCTGTCAGGTGGTGGAGACGGTGCCGACGGGGCCCACCGATGAGCGGGTCCACCTGATCGTGACCGAAGAGGAGTTGATCCGGGTCAGCGCACCAGGGGACTCGGCCGGATCCTGAGCGCGCTGTCGGGCCCCGGGGTCCAGCGGACGGCGCCTTCGATCAGTGTGGCGGTCTCGAAGTCCTTGTCGGTGATTCCCCTGGCACTGTGGGTATGGAGGGCCACCTCGACCCGGCCCCAGTTCACCGCCAGATCCGGGTGGTGGTCGGCCGTCTCGCAGACCCAGGCGATCGCATTGACCACCAGCATGGTGACCGGCCAGCCATCGGTCTGGTAGCTCCTCCGGATGGCACCGTCGCGAAAGCTCCACTCCGGGAGCGCCTCGAGCCGCTTGGCGATCGCGGCAGCCTCATGAGCCTTCTCCATCACTCTCTCCTGATCACTTCCGCGTCCAGCCGGCAGGTGGCCCCCTGGCCGTGGCTCTCCTCGATCTCCACCGCCAGCACGGTCATCGTCGCTCCAGCCCTCGTCAAGGTCGACCACACCTCGGCCGCCGCGTATTCCGCCAGCCGCTCCGCCGTGGTCTGGCTGACCGGGAGGAGGCAGGCGTGTGCCGCCGGGACCACCAGCCACTCCGGCCAGTGATAGTCGATCGCCACCCGGTCCCCGGCCTCCCGGATGGTCAACTCCTGGTTGGTCACCGGGATCAGCAACCGGTGGTCCATCCGGTCGGCGATGGTCCGCAGGGCCTGCTTGAGGACGGCGAAGTCCATCACGAATCCGGTTCGGGGGTCGACTGGACCCGTCACGGTGGCCCCGATCCGGTAGTTGTGGCCGTGAAGCCGTTCGCACACATGACCCCGAAGGGTGAGGAAATGGGCGGCCGAGAAGCCCAGGGTTTCCTTGGCGACAGTCAGCTCGAATACCGGGGGCACGGCGCCTCCTTGAGGGCGTCCTTCAGGTTCCCGCGTAAGATACCCGGTGTCCACAAAGGAGGGGTCGAGTGTCCTGTTGAGCGGACATGCGGGCCATGAAACCACGTCTTTTCGCGGTGATCTGGCGGTGCCAATGAATGGCACGCACCCTGCTTTTGTCTCCGTCACCCCTCGCAGGAGTTGTCGGATGCGGACCCTCTCTCTGCTCGCTCTGCTCGGCGCGGCCGCGCTGGTGTCGGCCCCGGCCGCCGCTCAGGTCTCCGCCCGAATTCACATCGGCGGGCCGATCGGCGGATGGATCGAGGTCGGCAACCCTCCCCGGGTCCGGGTGGTCTACCGGCCGCCGGCTCGTCGAATGGACCCCCGTGATCATCACCGTGGCCCCCGGGTGATCGTGGTGCACCGGGGCCAGCACCGGCACGATCGGTATTGCCGGCACTCCGGCTACGACCGTCTGGTCGTGTACTACGACCGGGATCACGATCGGTACTACGATCGGGATGATGATCGATACCGTGATCGAGACGATCATTACCGCGATCGGGACGACGATCGGTACCGGGGTCGAGATTCCAAGCGGGGGCGCGGCTGGCACCGGGTCGAGGTCTACCGGCACGACGGACGCTACTACCGGTCCCGGTAGACGGCCCTGCGGGGCGCTGAGCGGATTGGTATCTTGAGATGTCCGCTCACTGCCCCGGAGGCCGGTCCATGGTCCTGACGCTCTCGCTCCTCGCCACCGTCGTGTCGTGTGCTCCCGCCGGGGGGGCCGTTGGCTCCGACAGCCTGGCCAACCTCTATCAGCGGGGCCAGCCGTTTCCGCAGTTCCTGGTGGAGGCCAAGGCACGGAAACAGACCTGGACCGAGAACTACGCCCTGGGTGGTCTCAATCCGGAAACCCTCGCCCGGGTCCACGCGCTCACCGGCCAGTGGCGACTGCTGGTGATCGCGGTGGATCGGTGCAGTGACTCCGCCAATACCATTCCGTTTCTGGCCCGGATGGTCGAGGCGTCCAACGGGGTGCTGGAGATGCGGATCGTCCACCCCGATCAGGGCAAGGCGGTGCAGGAGGCCCATCGGACCTCCGATGGCCGGGCCGCCACCCCGACTGTGATCCTGCTCAACGAGGCGGGGGAGGAAGTGGGGTGCTGGGTCGAGCGGCCGAGCGAACTGGCGCGCTGGTGGAATGGGGAGAAGCCCAGGGTCTCGGAAAGCAGGCTGGTCGAACAGAAGGGCGAGTGGTACCGGAAGGACAAGGGGCAGAGCACCCTCAGGGAACTGCTCGCCATGATCGAGCAGGCGGGCCCCGGCCGGCCCTGTGGCGGGGCCGCCTAGCGGCAGGTCGGATTGATAAGGGCGTTTCGGAACAGGCGAGCCGAAAGGGACTCCGCGGCCTGCTCTCACGTTCTGGTCTGGCCCAGCAAGCAAGCCCCCCCCCCGCTATGCCGGCACGACCAAGTACGACGGTGTTTCCTTCGGCACAGGATCAGGCTTGGCACGCTCGTCGAGAGGGGTGCCTTCGCCAAGACTGATTTTCGTTTGTCCGGTGCCAGAATTCAGGAGTGGTCCAGGTGTTCATCGACGGGGTTCGCCAGGTCCCCATGTCCGGATCGATGACTTCCGGGGATCGGCTGGATCAAACGTCCCTGGAATGACTGACCCTGCCAGCGCCGCCCGGGTTCGTCTTCGAACTCTGGAGTCAGGACGCTAGTGGAGTCTGATGATGATCCCGCTGAGCGATTCACCCTGCAGTCGAGGGGTGAGGGTAAAGCGGAACGGGGCGGCCCGGAGCCCGAGCCGGGCCTCGACCCGGGGGTCCACGGTGATTTCCCATTCGCCGGGCCTGATGCTCATCTCGTAGAACATCCCATCCGAAAAGGTTGTGACGTCCCGGGTCTGCCCGCTGGCGAGGTGCCGGAAGATGAGGCCGGCGCCCGAGATCGGTACGTCTCCCAGGTCGGTCTCCCGGATCACGATCCCCTCCACCATCCCCCCGGGAAGGACCGGGATGTTGAGGGTGGCGAATCGGTTGGGCAGGGGGTCCACCCGGATTGCGCCGTAGGTGGGGAGCCAGAGTGGGGATCCGAGAGTCGTAGTGTCCACGGTGGCGGTCACCGGATCAAAGGCGGGAAGCTGCCACAGGCGGTACTCTCCCTTGGCGCTCGTGCGCTGGCTGTAGATCCCGACCGTGATGTTGACCCCCGGAAGTACCGGCTCCCCGACATCCATCCGGCCATTCGCATTCAGGTCGAGAAAGACCCTGCCCGAGACGCCGCCCTGCTGGATCGAGGGGCCGGCATTGAACGCGATCTTGCCTGCCTGCTCATCGTAGAGCAGGGACCCCTGGACCTGTTGGGTCCCGACCCACTGGGAGGCCGGCGTCTGCTGGACGGTGGTGTAGGCCCGTACCCCGGGGAGATCCGCTGCCAGGAAGGCGGACAACGTGGTTCTCGAGCCCTTGAACCAACTGCCGCCGACCTCGAGCCGCACGTCCGTCACCACCGGATAGCTGACGAACGCCGACCAGGACTGGAGCGTCCCCGGGGAGACGAAATCGATCCCGGCCCGGCTGGTCATTCTGCCCGCGACGGGGCCCAGGGCGCGGATCGGGAGCGAGACGATGTCCATCCCGTAGCTCAAATCCGAACTGGCTGGCAACCCGCCACCGGGGGAGGTCCGACGCCACCGCAGGGAGGGGATCAGCCGCAACTGATTCGGCTGGAGCGAGGCACCGAGCCGGAGTGACTGGGTCTGGTCCGTTCGCCCCTCGGTCCAGTCATAGCTGGCGTCCAGACTGAAGAAGTTGCGCAGCCGTCCCGAGAACGGGCGGGCCTGGCCGAAAAGGGTGTACTGCTTCCGGCGGCCGTCCGGGGTCAGGATCGGGGCGATGGCGGTGGTATCGAACCGGGCCACTTCCCCTTCTACCAGCAGATTGGTGGATGGTTCGAAGCGGAGGCTCGCCCGGACGACGGCACTGGCCACGTACTCGGCGTTGAACCCCAGTGCATTGGTGACGGTACCGAGGATCCCGATGTAGGGATGTGACAGATCGGGAAGCGTGTCGCGCCAGAACCGGTCAATGCCGGCGTTCACGGTCCACCGGGTGGACAGGCCGTACCGCAGGTCGGCGTTGCCGGTGGCCTCACAGGGGGAGTTCCCCCGACAGGCGCCCAGCGAGACGCCGTACTCCAATCGACGCGCGGGCACCGCGTTGGCAAGGACGCGATAGGTCCGGTTGAACTTGCGGACTTCGCCAAAGGGTCCGTAAGCGATGAAGTCCACCGGGTTCTCGCCGTACTGGATCGGGACATCGATCGAGAACTGCCCCAGGGCGTTCACCGAGTCGAACGAGATCAGCCGGCCGCCGCGAAAGGCCTCGACTTGCCATCCTGGTCCGAGGGTCTCGGTAAACGGCAGTTCACCGAGGATCTGGGGCCGTCGGAACGGCACATTGCCCAGCGAGACGCCGACCAGCGAACGGGTCCGCGGGCCGGAGGCATACCCGTCGCCGAGGCGGAGCTGGGCCAGGTACCGATTGTCCCGCCAGACTCCGGTCCACGAGAGGTCAAACCGGAGGTTGCTCGCCTTGAGGTCACCCTGGTTCTGCACCCGGGTCTCGAGAGAGCCTCCGAGCAGGTTGAGTCCCGCGGCCAGCGAATAGGCCCCGCCCTCAAGGCCGCGGTCGGTCGGGATCAGAAGGCTGTAGTCGGCGACATACCCCTCCACCGGCCTCCGGACCTCCCGCAACTGTCCATCGGCCAGGGCGACGGCCTGGCCCCCGAGTCGGCTCGGCGCGTACTGCATCCGCCTCAGCCGACGAGCCAGCGGCAGTTCGTCAGGGTTGAGCACAGTGAGCAGCAGTTCCTGCCAGTTGACGTCCCACTGCAGGCCGAGGATCGACCCCAGGACCGCCACGCTGAGGTACAGGTCGTCGGGCTGGGCAAGGAACTCGGCGGGTGTGAGTGTCCGCTCCTGGCCGCCAACACTGAGCCGGGACTGGTGGGGGATCAAACGGAATTCGGTGTTGCCGGGCTGGAAGATCGCCACCAGGGTTCCGTCCGGCTCTCGCCGACCTCGCAGCTCCGCGAGGTCCAGGAATCCGAGCAGTGGAATCAGGGCATCCTGCCCGACCCGGTAAGCGAAGACGGTGCGTCCCGCGAGCCGGCCTAGGCGCAACTCGACCAGCGCCTGTTCCGGCCCCGGGTCCTGCATGCCCGCGAGAGGCGTCGCTCCGAGGAGGGCGAGCCCGACAGCGAGCAGACAACGCCTCATTTCACGCGAATGGAAATCGATTCACTGACGGTGGCTGCCGGAATGACCGATTCCGGGGCGATGTCGTCCCGGGCGCTGGTCGCGACCAGCTGCAGCCGGTAGTTACCCGGAGGAACCCCCTCGAGGGAAAGCATGAATCTGGGTTCGATGTCATAGTAGACGCTGATGGGCATCTGGAAGCCGGCCACGGCGGAGCCGGTTTCGTTGAGCAGGCTGCCGGTGACTGTCCCGAGGAATGCCGCCGAGCCGGTCCGCGCCATCTTCATCCGGACCATCAGGGAATCCCCCTCGGGCACGGCCCGGAGGGCGGACAGCACAACCCCCGTTGCCAGGGTGCCTTTCCGATAGAGCAGGGGAATGATCGTCCGCACCTCCAGGTTCAGGCCGATCTGGATGCCGGAGGTGGTGTCGGTGGTCACCAGGGGGACGCTTCCTCCCCGGGCTGCGATCATCACCCGGGCCCAGTACTCCCCATCCGGCAATCCCGCCGGGGGGCGCACCATCAATCGCACCGTCTGGCTTCCCTGGGGCGGGACGACCGTGCGGCGAGGGAACATCTGGATCCACGGCATGGCCGATGGGAAGGCCGAGTCCGGTTCCTCGACCATCTTGAGTTCCAGAAACCCCAGTGAGTCCGTCACCGGATAGCCAAAGAGGACGCCTATCGAGATCTCAACGGGCTCGGCGGCAGGATTGTGGAGTTGCAGCCAGCCGCTCCTGGTGCGGTGGTCCACGAACAGGGCATGGGGAGCCACCAGGACGCCCTGGGCCTCCGCGACACCGGGTCCGAGCAGCAAGACCGCCAGCAGCCAGGCGCGGCGCCGGGTCATAGCACGAACCAGATGGTCATGATCGCAGTATTGGAATAGGATCCACTTCGCTGATTCACCGCCGGGGTGGCTCTGCCGCCCAACCGGATGATGGCTTGGCCTGATCGTGTGAAGCGATGAATCACGAAGCCCCCCGGGTTGAAATAATCGGGTGCCTGGCCCGAGGCCAGTTCAAGGATGAAGGCATCACCGTTCTGGAAATTCACCGGCAGGGTCGCTCCAGCAGGGCCATTGAGCACGTTAGGCAAGGTGAGTCGAAAGAAGATCCGGCGGCCAATCTGACTGTTGACCGTCCATTGCCCGCTCTTGATCGGGTCGGTCGGCAGCACCATCGTGGTGACGCCGACCGGCACGACCCCGAAGGCGAGGTTCCGGACCCCGCTCAGGGTAGTCTGGGCTTGGGACGGGGCCGCCAGGAACGACAGCAAGACGAGGACTGGCGCGACGGTACGATTCATGGTATTACCAAAAAGTCGTGGGGCCCCGCGGTGAGCGCAACCTGTGCGCCGCCGCGGGGCCCCAGACAGTGCTCGACAACCAGGCCGCTAGTACGCGACGGTGACCACCACGTTGGCGGTGTACGCCCCGGCGGGCTGGGTGGCACCGGGCGCGACGGTCGCGCCGAGCCGGATCCAGAGGTTCCCACCGGCTGTGAGATTCAGCGTCGGATTGGTAGACGGATCGAACGCGGCACCGGCCACGTCAGTGGCAGCGGAGGACGCGGTGTAGGTGTTGATCGGCAGGTTGTTCAGGGAGGCATCCTGAAGGTTGGCCGGCAGCACAAAGGTGAACGACACCGGGGCCGAGGCTTGGCCCGTCACCTGAAACGCGCCGTTGCCGGCATCGCTGACGGCGATGGTCTTGGTGACGCCGGGGAACACGTTCCCGAAGGCCAAGGGGCGGATGTTGCCGATGGCCAGCGCCTGGAAGACGTTGGCGGTGACGTTGATGTTGGCCGACTGCGCCTCGGCAGTCGCGACCGTGGCAACGAGTGCCAGGCCAAGTACGGTGGAGACCTTCATGAAACGGTTCATTGTCTTCGCTCCCCCAAGATAGCAAGTGATCCAACGATGGACTGCGCTCGATGTTCGTCTGGCAGTGCTCTGTCCGCGGAGTTCCCCGCGGCCGCGGATCCAATGAGCAACTGGTGTGCCAATACTGGAACTACCGTATAACTATTGAGATATAGGCACGCCTAAAACAACTCTAACTAGTTGAATTTCAACATGTTATGGTTTGTGGACAAGTGTTCTTTTCCGAGACACGGTTCTCAGATACCCCGCGCCTTCCCAGGCCAGATCCTCGCCAGATGAGGGATTCAGTGGCACCAGCAGGCGGTAGCGACAGGCTCGGCCGATGGGCGTGGCAGAGGGCCGCCATCCTTGGCTTGGCCCTGGTCACTCGCGGGCTCGGGTGGGCCTCACCTGCGGTCGCTCAGGCGCCGCTCCAGGTCACCGCCCAGGTGCTGTCCGTGGAGCCCATCAGTCAGGGATTGGCCGGGGCGGCGGGCTTGGTGACCGAGGCCGGACTTGCTCCGTGGTCCCATGGGGCGCGGGTGGAGACCCGCCTGGCCGTGGTGAGCCGCTCGGCCTTGTCGCCCTGGGGGCCGCCAGGGCGCAGGTGGGGTTGGTTCGGCAGTGCGGCCCTGCCGGGCACTGCGCGGCTGTCACCAGAGCCCGTCACCCTCACCATCGCGTTCCTTCGCAACTAGCCGGTCGGTCACACCCGGTCGCTGCTGGAAAGCAACAAGGAGGATCCTCTGGGGATCCTCCTCTGTTGTTGCCTGAAGTCCTGCACTCGTCGTGTTGGGTCAAGCCGTGTTCTCGGCGTCCCAGACGGACAGCCCCGCGCCGGATTCCTACTGGTACGCCACCGTCAGCACCGCTGTCGCCTGGTAGGCGCCTGCCCTTTGATTCGCGGCCGGGCTGGCCGTCGCCCCGATGTATACGAAGACCTGTGCCTGGGCGGTGTTGCTGAGCTGGGCGGGAGTGGGCGCCGCCGAGGGAGTGAACGGGGTGGATCCGGCGGGAGTGGCGTTGACATCCCAGGTCGCGGCCCAGGCTCCGACCGGCATCAGTTCACCCGTGACGTTCCGTACCAGGTTCGCCGGCAGGGTAAAGGTCATGCTGATCGGCGCGTTGCGCTGGCCCCGAATCCGCCAGCGGCCAGCGCGGTTGTTGTCCGGAGCCACCGTCTTGGGCACCCCGGGAAACACGTTGTCGAACCGGAGGTTTCGCTGGCCGACCACCGCCAATGGCTGGAACACCGTGGCGGTCAGGGTGACCGTGACCTGGGCCCGTGCGATCGCGGGCGCCATCAGCATGCAGGCGCCAAGCAGCCATCCGGTCCGGACCTTAATGCGCGCCACCCGACCAGTCCTTTCTTGTCCGTGAGCGGAGCTGCCCCTTCCGGGTGCTCCGATACCCTCCCTTCGCAACGGGTGTGCCACTGAGAGGACAATTCGTCCAATTATCGGACGATCACACGTTGGTGTGATCTTGTAATAGGTTATTATATAATGAGTTATGCCTATTCTAATCGACAGGCAGATCGTACTATGTATTTACTCCTGGCACCAGGTATCGGCCGGCCATCAGCCAATTTCCACAACCCATAATGCCTCGCAGCGGAGCAAGACCACGATTCGGGTCGCGACCGAATCACCGTTCGGCGCCTGTTGTCGTGGCTCGTCTCCGCTTATCGTCCACTGCCGCCGCCGGGACTCGGGCGACCATCCCGGTTCCACCTCTCAGCTTGGAAAGGCCGTGTCCCATGTCCCGCTCCGTTGCCCTCGCCGGTGCCCTGTTGCTCTCCCTGCTGGTCTCGGCCGCACCGCAATCCGCAGCCGCCCAGGCCAAGCCAGACCTCTCCGGGACCTGGGTGCTCGACCTCTCCCAGAGCGACTTCGGGCCGATGCCAGCTCCCGCAAGCCGGACCGACGTGATCGAGCACCAGGAGCCGGCCCTTACAATTGACCGGACCCAGGGGACCCCGAATGGCGACATCACGGTCCATCTGGCATATCGGGTGGATGGCCAGCCTCACCTCAACGACGCCAATGGGCAGCAGGTCACCAGCAGCCTGGCCTGGGACGGCATGGTCCTGGTGATCACCTCGAACCTGACCGTGCCGCAGGGTGAAGTCCTCATCGTGGATCGGATGACCCTCTCCGAGGACGGACAGACGATCAACAGCCAGCGCACCCTGTCGATCGGTGGGCAGGAGATTGTCCAGACGATGGTCCTGCGCAAGCAGTAGGTCCTGCCGTGTCGGTTGTCCGAACCCTGCGCGGGCTGCTCCTGGCCACCCGCGCCATGACCAGGGACCTTCCGGCCGCCGCGCCCACCGCCGATCCGCTGGAGTTGTTCCGCGACTGGTACCAGACCGCCGTGCGGGTGGGAATCTACCTCCCGGAGGCGATGGCCCTCTCCACCGCCACTCCCGACGGCCAGCCATCGGGTCGCTTCGTTCTGTTCAAGGATCTCTCCCCGGACGGATTCTCCTTCTACAGCAACACCGAGAGCCGCAAAGCCAGGGAGCTCCGGGACAACCCCCGGGTGGCGCTGACGTTTCACTGGAGCCTCTTCCAGCGGCAGGTTCGAGTGGAAGGTCGCGCAAGCCCGTTGCCCGTCGCCGAGGTCGAGCGGTATTTCGCGACCCGGATGAGGGGCAGCCGGATCGGCGCCTGGGCCTCGGCCCAGAGCCAGCCAATCGCGAGCCGCGAGGCCCTGATGGCCAGGGTCCGGGAAATGGACCGGCGGTTTTCCGGATTGGACGTTCCGGTGCCTCCGTACTGGGGCGGATACCGAGTGTGGCCCGAGCGGATCGAGTTCTGGCAGGGCCGGATTGACCGGTTGCACGATCGCTTCCTCTACACCCGATCCGACGGAGGCTGGCGGATCGAACGACTCCAGCCCTGATCCTGAGCCGATGGTGGTAGCTTTGGCGGGAAGGCCATGCATCCATCCCGCGACCACCACCTCCCTCTCGATCCCGCCGCCTACCACGCCTCACGCGGTGTGCACGGCCGGATCATCATCATTGCGCCGACCCGGGCCGCCTGCGAGACGATCGAGGCCGCCCTCGGCACCCACCATGACACCCTGCTCCAGGAGCGCCACGGCGCCACGCTGACCGAATGGGCCAGGCGCGGGATCGGGTTCGGCATTGTCGCCGGCACCGGCACCGGCAAGACGCTCGGGATCCGGCCCATCGCCGAAGCGATCCTCGACGCGCCGCTCCGGTACGGGGTGGTGAACCGGGAGCGGGAGGCCACCCCGGACACCCCGACCTGGAACGTGGTCGTGGTCACCACCGGGATTGCCCGGCACTGGTTTCAGGCCGACCTCCTCACCGCCGCTGACACGATCGTGGTCGACGAGATCCACCAGACCTCCGCCGAGCTGGAACTCTGCCTGGCCCTCGGCAAGCGAGTCGGTTGCCGCTTCATCTGGCTCTCGGCCACGGTCGACCCGGCCACCTACCTGACCTACCTCGGCAGTGAAGAAGTGCTGGAGACCAGCGCCTTCGATCCCCGGCTGAAAGCCAAGGTGCGAGTGGTGACCCAGGACGTGGCCGAGTTTCTGGACGAGCGACAGATCCGTCGCTTCATCAGGGAACGGCGGGGAGTGGCCGTCTTCGTCCCGACCCGGGCCGAGGTCGAGAAGATCGCGACGGAACTGGGGGACCGGTGGCGGGGACTCAACGCTGCCTTCTATCACGGCGGCGAACCGATCCGGGTCATCAAGCCGTTCCTCGACGGCCAGGTGGACAAGCCGTGGCTGCTGGCCATGACCGCCGCCGGTCAGTCGGCGATCAACGTGCCGGGCCTCGACACGGTCGTCATCTATGATGCCCGGTATGGCAACGTGGTGGACCGGGGCCGCAACGTGCTGCACCGGATGTATCTCCGTCCCAACGAGATCCTCCAGATGGCCGGCCGGGTGCATGGCCGGGTCGAACAGGGCGAGGTCACCATCCTGTCGGATCGCGATCTGGTGTTCGAGACCCTGCGCCCCGGCCCTCCGGAGTTCCAGCTGGCCGGCGATGCCGAGCGGGTGGCGCTGACCTGTGCCGCCATCGGGGTCGACGCCAGCGAGCTGGACCTTCCGGTTCCCCTCGATCGGATGGCCTACCGCCGAGCCCTGACCGTGCTGACCGAGCGAGGCCTGGTGGAGGCCGGTCGGCTGACGCAGTACGGGCGGGAAGTGGACGCGATCCCGGCCGAGCGTCCGCTGGGTGAACTGCTGGTGCAGGCCCCCGATACGCTGGTGCCGATGGCGGCCGTCAGTGCCAGCGTGGACTCGCTCCACCGGATGACCCGGGAGGAACGCGAACTGCACGGAGCCCTGGTCAAGGGAAGCGATCACCTCACGGCCTACAACCTCTACGCCGAGGCCGTCAACCAGCACGGGTATCTGGGCCAGGTCTACGGTCTGGCGCGACATCTCTTCGAGGATGGGATCGAGGAGTGGGCCGAGCGCCGGGGGGTGCTGCTCAAGGCGATTGAGGATGCCGCACTCGGGGTGGCCAGCATCTATCGCGCCCTCGACCTGCCACTTCCGGCGTCGCTGCCCTATGCCGGCAAGGAGATTCGGGAGGCGTGGGCCGAGCTGATTGCCCGGGTCATGCCCTTCGACCTGGTGATCGATGAGACGACCGCCGATGGGCAGTCCGCCCGGGTGTCCAAGCGGAGCGTGGCAGGAAGCTGGGGAGCGGTGGCGGGGAGCCTCCGCTACTTCGCCGATCGGTTCGGCACCCCGCGGGCCGGGATCGAGGGTACCACCATCCCTTTTGAGCTGGTCAGAAAGAACGCCGTGTGGGGCTCACCGACGGTCCAGGTCGACGGGCGCGGTCGACGGCAGGGGCTGGTGGTGCGGCGACGGCTCTCCTACTTCGGCTTTGAACTCGAATCGGATCAGGCGCCAATCGGCTCGGGCATTCCCCGAGACTTGCTGGAGCCGGCCCGGAGCGCCCTGGCGGACGCCCTCCTGGCCGGTGACACACGGCATCCGGGTCAGGGTCCTCTCACCCGCTCGCTGGAACGCGTCCGCGAGTATTGGCGGCGTTCTGGAGGCACCCTCGATCAGGCGACCGAGGACTCGCTTCGTTCCAAGGTCCGTCAACAACTGGCGTCGGTGACCGGCTGGCAGGAGTTTCTGCAGACCCCGGTGGTGCTCGACCCTGACCAGTTGATCCCTCGAGAGACGAGGGTCAGGTTGGACCGTCTGCCCACCATGGTTCGGCTCCGAGGAGACGCGGTGGCGGTGAGCTACGAAGTCGAGCGCGGGGTGGGCGTCGCCCGGCTCTGGCTCAAGGAGGGTCAGGCCCGCCGGCTCAGCCCCGAAGAACTGCCCGCACTCGACCGGCCGCTCCGGCTCGCGGTGGTCCGCGACGAGGGGGATCTCCTGGCGTCGTCCCTGGCGGAACTTCAGGATCTGCTGGTGGCGAGCGCTGGCCGCCGCACCGACAGGGGTGGGCGCGGTCGGCCCGACGACCGGAACCAGCCGCGCGGGCGTGGAGGCAGGGGCGGTGCGGGGAAGCGAAAGGGCGGCCCAGGAGGTCGGGGGGGAAGGGCCCCCGAGGCCGGCGCCGAGGACGTTGACCCCTTGTCTTCAGGGCTGCGTCGCGCGCCGCCCATCCCAGCCCGGCCCCCGGACCGCCCGGCCCGGCGTGGCGCCGGTGTGGGTCCCGTTCCGCATCACCGCCACCCCATTGACGAAGACGTCGCGGACGCCGACTGAGAGTTGATGCGGGGCTTCGAAGGTGGCCCGGTCCCGGATGGTCGCCGGATCGAAGATCACGATATCCGCCAGCATCCCTTCGGCCAGCAATCCCCGGTCGGAGAGACCCAGAATCCGGGCGGTTGCCCACGTCATTTTCCGCACCGCCTCTTCGAGGGAAAAGACCTGCTCGGCACGGGCGTACTTGCCGAGCACCCGGGGGAAGGTGCCGTACGAACGGGGATGGACGTTGGCGGTGGTAGTATCCGGGTCGTAGCCCCCGGCATCGCTGCCGATGACCACCCATGGTCTGGCCAGCATCATCGCCACGTTCTCCTCGGACATCCCGAAGGTGATCTTGCCCAGCCGGTTCTCTTCCCCGAGGGTGAGCTCGATGATGGCATCCCCCCAGTCGACCTTCAGGGCAGCGGCAATCTCATTCAGCCGTAGGCCCTCGAAGGCCTTCCACTCATCCTTGCGAAATCCGGAAATCTGATAGGCCTCGGGCGGATTGTGCTGGCAGTAGATCGGCGCCTGTGGACCGGTGGCCATCATGTCCTGATGGACCCGGGCCCGCTGCGCGGGGTCGCGGAGGTTCTCCAGCAGCTTGCCGTCCGCGTGGGCCCAGTCCGGAAGGCAGGACGACAGGTTGTTCCCCGAGGCGGGGTAGGGGTACATGGTTGCCTGGACGCTCTGTCCGGCCGCACGGGCCGAATCGAGCTTGGCGATCGCCGGCCCGGCCAGCGGCCAGTTGACCCGGCCGGAGGCCTTGAAGTGATAGACCACCACCGGCACTCCGCCCTCCCTGCCAATCCGCAGGGCTTCGTCGAGCGCGGTGAGCAAGTTCCGTTCTTCCGACCGGATGTGGGTGATGTAGCTGCCCCCCAGCGGGCCCATCGCCTGGGCGGTGGCGATCAGTTCGTCGGTGCCGGCGTAGCTCCCCGGCGGATAGATCAGCGCGGAGCTGATGCCGAACGCCCCGTCGCGCATGGCATTCCGGACCACCACCCGCATGGTGTCGAGCTGTGCCGGGCCCGCCACACCCTCCGCCTGTCCCATGGCGTAGGCTCGCACGGTGCTGGCGCCGAGGTAGCTGCCGACGTTGACGCTATTGCCGTGCCGCTCCATTGCCTCCAGCCAGGTGCCGAAGCCGTGAGGGCCGCGGAACATGATGACCTGCGCCACGGTCAGCGAGTCTTCGAGGTCGGTCCCGGCAAAGAGGGAGTCGATGTTCGGATTGGATGGAGCGGGGGTGGTGGATTCGCCCAGGATCTCGGTGGTGACCCCCTGGGCGACCTTCCCGATCACCCGGCCATCGGCCAACAGCAGGGAGCTCCAGGAGTGGGATTGGATATCGATGAACCCGGGCGCGACGACCATCCCCTGCGCGTCGATCCGCTCCCGTGCCTCCGCGTCGGCCAGGAGGCCGACCGGGGTGATGGCCACGATCCGGTCCCCTCGGAGGGCGACGTCGCCCTGGAACCAGGGGTTGCCGGAGCCGTCGACGATCCGACCGCCGGCGATGACGAGGTCGTATGGTGCGGGCGTGGCGCGGCAGGCCAGCAGGCCGGCCGCCAGCAGCAGGGTCGGGGCGAGTCGGGGCACAGGTCCTCCGGGAGTGAGCCCGGATCAGGCCCGGGCAGGGCCCGGATCATCGCTCCCCGGCACTCTCCGGTAAAGGGCGGTGCTCAGCTGGCTCGGACGAAGTGGCAGCCGCTCTCCTGGGCCAGGACCGCCGCGAAGATGCCGGAGGGCTGAACGATGACCCCCGGGATGATCATCTGCCGGACCCGTCGATCGGCGTCGTCCATCGCCAGCTTCTCCTGCTCCGCGACCAGGGAAGTACAGTCCCGGAGGGCCAGGGCACAGGCCAGGACAATCCCGCCCTGGGTCATCAGGGCTTCCAGGGAGAAGTCCGCGTATTCGCCGGGGAGAGCATAGGGCCCGGTCCGATCCACAACCGGATTCCGGGAGGTCTTCTGCCGGCTCAGCGGGTCTCGCACATCCCACTCCCTGCCCACATTGTATCGGGCCCAGAACTCCTGATTCATCACCAGGGCAATGCCGTCATGGCGGATATTGACCACGGCGTTGAGCTCGGACTCCGGAAACCCGAAGACCTGGCTGTACTGCTTCCGCCAGAGGATCGACCGCCAGACTCCGTATCCGTCTTCGATGGCGGGAACATCGAAGATCGCCCGGTGCCTTCCGGTCAGCCGACCGGTCCAGGAAAGGTCCCAGTATCCGGCCGCCTGCTGAGCCGGGGCGGGGGTGGCGTCCAGCAGGCTCAGTCCGGCAGATCCGATGGTGGCCACCCCCAGCGTGGCCAGGAAGTCTCTGCGGCCGGTTTCCATGGTTGCCTCCTCCCGGCGGGAGCTTGACGGGTACCTCAAGGAAGCACTGATGGGGTGCAGGAATCCGCGAAACCGGTCTGAAGGGTCCTTCATCTTGACTACAAATGTGATAAGATGTATCACCAATGACCCTTCCGCCGGTCGTTCGGGGCCAGATGCCCCCGTTTGGAGCCGGACCCTTACCCTCGTGGAGGACCCTATGACCCCAGCGTTTCCCAATCGCCGTCATTTTCTGGGCGGAGCCGCCGCTGCCGCCCTCGCCACCGGTCTGCCCTGGTCCGGAATCGGCGCTACCGCCGCCCCGAGCTTCAGCCCGGACGAGTGGCTCGACAAGCTGACCGGGGCGCACCGGTGTCTGTTCGACTTTCCGGAGCACGGGGCCGGGTTCCCGCTGCTCCACATGTTCAACTACATCGAGACCTACAAGGCCGCCTACGCGACCAAGCCCGGCGAAGTCAATGCAGTGGGCACGTTCTACTTTGCCGGGCCGACCTCGAGTTTCCCGTTGGGGTTCAACGACGCGATGTGGGCCAAGTACAAGTTCGGGACGTTGCTCAACCTGACCGATCCGAAAACCGGGAAGCCGACCGAGCGGAACATGTTCAACCAGCCGATGGCGGGCGATCCGGTACTCCTCGGTGGCCAGCCGGCCGCGTCCTCGATCGAGAATCTGCAGAAGAACGGCGCGCTCTTCCTGGTGTGTAACAACGCCCTGAAGCTCTGGGTCAGCCAGCTGGCCGCGGGCGGCGGGTCGGCCGCCACGATTGAGCAAGACCTCCGGACCAACACCCTTCCGGGAGTGGTGATCGTGCCGGCGATGGTGATCGCGATCGAGAAGGCCCAATCGGCCGGGATCGCGTACAACAAGCAGGGCTGATCGCCGACCTGTTCACCCGTGCGCTGGAGGCTCCGCTTCCGGCGCACGTTGGCGTCCGTGACCGCCGCTCCCGTATACTGCGGGAAACCTCCTACCGGTGCCCGTCCCGATGCCCGAGAGCCTCGACCGACTGATCTCCGACCCCACCGTAGTCCGCCTGGCCACCGCCCTGCTCGGGGTGTTGCTGGTGGTTCTGGCGGTTCGCCTGGTCAAGCGCTCGGCGCTCCGCCGGATCCGAGACGGCGATACCCGGTACCGGGCCCGGAAAATGGTCACCGGGGTCGGCTACCTGCTGGCGGTGCTCGTGCTGGTGGTGGTCTACAGTCCGAAGCTCGGTGGCCTGACCGTGGCCTTCGGGGTGGCAGGCGCTGGAATCGCCTTCGCCCTGCAGGAGCTGATCGCCAGTGTGGCCGGGTGGTTTGCACTGACGTTCTCGGGGTTCTACAAGACCGGCGACCGGGTCCAGCTGGGGGGGATAAAGGGGGATGTCATCGACATCGGGGTGCTGCGGACGACGCTGATGGAAGTCGGGGAGTGGGTCAAGGGTGATCTCTACACCGGGCGGGTGGTCCGGGTGGCCAACAGCTTCATCTTCAAGGAGCCGGTCTTCAATTACTCAGGGGACTTCCCGTTCCTGTGGGACGAGATCATCCTGCCCATCAAGTATGGATCAGATCACCGGGAGGCCCGGGCCCTGATCACTCGGGTGGCCACTGAGGAATTGGGGAGCTATGCGGAGGGGGCGCGCATCGCCTGGAAGGAGCTGGTGGAACGCTTTCTGGTGGAGGACGCCTCGGTCGAGCCATTGGTGACGATGGTGGCGAATGACAACTGGATCGAGTTCACCCTGCGCTACGTAGTGGACTACAAGGCGCGACGGGGGACCCGAGACCGACTCTTCGCCCGGTTGCTGGATGCCATCGATGACACCGACGGGCGAGTGGCGATGGCGTCAGCCACCTTCCATCTGGTGGAAACCCCGGTGATCGATGTCCGGCTTCGCGATGCTCGTGAGGCGCGATAGCCGGTTGCCTTCATGACGCTTCCCTGGCCGATTCCCGGATCTGCTGCAGCAACTCGCCGAGGGCGTCATCGAGCAGCCGGATCAGTTGCCCGGTCGCAACGGCGTCGGCCGCGGTAGCCGCCTCGACCAGCGCTTCGGTGATTCCGCGAACCACCTGACCGGCGATCATTGCCGCCGGGCCTCTGAGGGCATGGCTGGCCTGAACGATCTCCGGGAAGTCCTCCCGGACCGCCGCGTCGAGAATCTCCCCGAGTCGGCCGGGGGCGTCGGTGAGGAAGGCCCCGACCAGCCGGGCCTCCAGTGCCCCGTCCCCGCCGGCATGTTGTCGCAGGACCGCCCGATCCCAGACCGGGCGGCCGTCCCATTCGCGCTCCCCTGTCCCCATGTGCCCACCACCCGATGTCCGCCTCCGAGAGGCAGCCTCGTGGCTGCCGCCGTTCCGGAGCGCGATGTTCGCTTCTTTCTATCGGCTGAGGGGTCAGGGAGGTGTAGCCCTCCGTTGATCGAGGGGGGTGGTCAGGGTATCCCGATCTCGGAAACGTAGGCCTGGCGCAGGTTTTCCTGGTACTGACCGAAAAGACCGGTCAACACCTTGTGCTCATCCTGAACGGACTTGCGGAAGCCGTCATCTGTCAGGAAATGATACAGCACCACTGCCATGATCTGCCCGTCCAACCGGAATCCGGTATGCCCCACCGGTCCCAGTCCATCGGCCAGCATCTCGTGGGTGTGGTAGCTGCCCCGGGAGCTGAACACACTGACACCAACCCCCGGGATGTCATGAGACACTCCGCCGGTTTCCTCGTAGCCCGCCGGCCGCTGGGGCTCCAACTCCAGATGCGGTGCTCCCAGCTTCTTCGCGTAGGCAAACCAGGCTTCCTCCAGCGTCCCCAGCGCGACCCCATCTCGATACTCGCCGTACCGGTTGATCTCGACCGTGGTCCCGGTTGCCAGCGCGGCGCCGCGGGCGGCGTCGTCGATCATCCGGGTGATGTGTTCCAGGTAGACCCCGTCGGGATAGCGGATGTAGTAGTCGACCACCGCCCGGGCGGGGACCACGTTGGGCGCGACCCCGCCCTCGGGAATAACCCCCTGAATGCTGGCCTCGGGCCGGAAGGTGGATCGCAGGCCGTCCACCGAGCTGTAGAACCGAACCGCCGCGCTGAGCGCGTTTCGGCCGTTCCAGGAGGTCAACTGGTGGGATGGTCGGCCGGTGAAGACGTACTTCACCTCGTTGATGTTGAGGCAGCAGATCCCGAATCCCGCCCGGGCCCTGCTGGTTTCGGTTGAGGAGTGACTGCGGATCAGGATGTCGGCGCCCTTGAAGACACCGGCATCCCGCATGATGCTCTTGGCCGGAGGTCCCACCTCCTCGGCGGGGGTCCCGTAGATCCGAAGCGTCCCGGGCACCTTCGCGGTGGTGAGGTATTCCTGGAGGGCGACCGCGGCGGCGATCACGATCGGGGTCTGGGCATGATGCTGGTCCCCGTGGAACGGCCCCTCGGTATCGCGGAGGGCATCGTACTCGCCGATCAGCCCGAGCACCGGGCCGGCCCCGGCCGGCGAATTCCAGGTCGCCACAAAGGCCGTTTCGAGCCCGGCTACACCGACTTCCACGGAAAAACCGCGGTGCCGAAGCACCTTGACCAGAGTGTCGACCGACTGGAACTCCCTCCAGCCGACCTCGGGGTGGCGGCCGATGTGATCGCTCAGCGCCTGCATCTCCCCGTCCCAGATGGCCCCGGCCTGCTCCAGGATCCGGTCGCGTGCCGCATCCCGCCGGGTGGCCAGCCGGGTGGCCTGGGCGGACGGAGCCAGCCGGGTCTGTACCGAGTCGATGGCCTGGAGCACCGAACCCGCAGCGGCCCGCTCGGTCGGGGTGGTCTGCGCCTCCGCGGTCTGGGCCAAGGCAATCACGAGAAGGCCGGAGACTGCGATCCATGGCGTCCGGGGCAGTGGAGTCGACATCGGAAGAGTCCTCCCGTCGGGGGCAAGGTCAGGGGGCGCGGCGTGGTTCCGGCCGCCCGCCCGGCTTCCAGCTTGGGGTCGGGCCATCACCCAACAGTCGAACGGCCCGGGCGGTGGCCTCGATGACTTGCGCCATGTGGTCCGGGTCGGCCAGCGCGGCCTCGTCGCTCGGCCGGTGATAGTCCGAGTGCAGGTTGAAGCTCGACAGGGTATGCGCCGGGATGCCCTGCAGGGCGAAGGCGTAGTTGTCGCTCCGGCGAAAGAAATTCTGGTCGGGTCGTGGGTCAGGCACGATCGGGATGCCGGCCGCCGCCAATCCATCCCCCATGGTGGAGCGCTGGTACCCCGTCAGCCAGGCCCGTCCGGGGCCGCCGGCCAGCGAATCGGGCCGGCCGATCATCTCGATGTTGAGGTTGGCCACGGTCTTGTCCAAGGGGCGAGTGGGGTGCTGGAGATACCAGCGGGTACCGAGTCCGCCCAGCTCCTCCCCGGTAAACGCCGCGAAGACCAGTGTCCGCCTGGTGCCGCCGGTCGCGGCCAGCAGCCGCGCCACCTCCAGCATCGCGACTGTGCCCGAGGCATTGTCATCGGCCCCGTTGTTGATCGAATCCCCGTCGATCGGCTGACGCACCCCGATGTGGTCGTAGTGGGCGGTGACCAGCACGACCTCGTCCCGGAGGGCCGGGTCATTGCCGGGAAGTACCCCCACGACGTTGCCACCCACCAGGCGGCGGTCAGCCGGGAAGCTGTCGAGCGCCGACCGATCCACCACGAGGACGACACGGCGGTTGTCCGCCCTGGCCAGGGGGATGGTCTGGAAGTAGTCGCGGTCCCCGGCCGGTGTGAGTCCCGCGAGCCGCATCCGGCGGCCGATGAGCTCGGCGGCTTTCCGGCTTCCTTCGCTGCCGGTCTGGCGGCCAAGCATGGCATCGGAGCTGAGGGAGTCGAGCAGGGCCGCAATAGCGGCGGGAACCACGGCCCCGGTTCGCTGGGCCCGGGCGACGGCTGGAGTGACGACCAGGGCCAGCAACAAGGTGAGGGTCGTTCGGCGTGGCTTGGGCATGAGGTGGGCCGGTCAGGCCAGCAGGTCGGTGGTGAGATCGGCCACGGTCGGGGCGCCGAGCAGGGCCATGGTGGTATCGAACTCATCCTGCAGCATCTCCAGCACTCGCCGCACCCCGGCCTCGCCGTCCCAGGCCAGGCCCCAGAGCACCGGTCGACCGATCAGCACCGCGCGGGCCCCAAGTGCCACGGCCTTGGCCACGTCGGTCCCCCGGCGTACGCCGCCGTCCATCAGGATCTCGATCTGGTCCTCCACTGCATCCACGATCTCGGGGACCGCCCGAAGCGCCGGAAGCGCGCCGTCCAGCTGGCGGCCACCGTGGTTGGAAACGATGATCGCCGAGACGCCGTGGTCGAGCCCGATCTTCGCGTCATCCCCGCGGAGGACGCCCTTGAGGAGGATCGGCAACTCGGTGATGGAGGCGAGCCACTCGACCCCCTTCCAGGTGAAGGAGGAGTCCCGCACCCCACGATGGAACGCCGCGAGGCCGGAATCACCCTCGGCGCCGTGCAGCCCCTCGGACTGCCCGAGATCGAAGTTGGCCAGCCGGAGGTCCGTCGGGAGCACAAAGCCGCTCCGAAGGTCCCGCTCCCGGCGACCGAGGACCGCGACGTCCGTCGTCAGCACCAGCGCCTGGTATCCAGCGGCTTCGGCCCGCTTGACCAGATCCGCCGTGAGCCCCCGGTCCTTGTGCACGTACAGCTGAAACCACCGCGACCCGGGTCCGGTTTCGGCCACGTCCTCCAGCGAGCACGTCGCGAACGTGCTGACCACCATGATGGTGCCGGCGGCCGCGGCGGCCCGGGCGGTGGCCAGTTCCCCGTCCGGATGGGCCAGCCGCTGGAACCCGGTTGGGGCCACCAGGATCGGCGAGGTGACCTCAGTGCCGAGCACGGTGGTGGCGGTGGAGCGCTCATTCACATCCACCAGGCAGTGGGGCCGGAATTCGAAGCTGCTGAACGCCCGGCGGTTCTCCCGCAGGCTGTGCTCGTCCTCGGCGCCGCCGTTGATGTATTCGGCCGCGTGCTGGTCGAGCTTGGCTGCCGCGAGTGCTTCGATGTCCGCGAGGTTTACCGGAGCAGTCATTCGTCGTCGTCCACTCAGAGGTCGGGTTGGGTGGCGGCCACGACGAGTCCCATGAACTCGTTGATCCGCCGGGTGTCCATCCAGCGTGTCACCACCACCAGGTCCAGCTCCGGGGCGATCCAGATGACGTTGCCGCCGGAGCCGAGTGCAAAGAAGGATCGCTCCGTGGCAGCCGGGTACTGCTTCGCCTCGGGGGAATTGAGCCACCACATGTAGCCGTAGACCGGCCGGATCGGGGTCGGGGTGGTCGCGAGGTCGATCCACTTTTCCGACAACAGCTGCCGGTTACCCCACTTGCCCCGTCGCAGCATCAGGTAGCCGAACCGGGCGTGGTCCCGGGTGCTGGCCCAGACGCCGCCGCCCCAATGACCGCCGCCACTGACCGACTGCACCTGCTGGCCGGCGATCTCCACGTACGAGTTCCGGTAGCCGTGCCAGACCCAGGTGTCGGAGGCCCCGATCGGATCCATGATCTCGGCCTTGAGGATCTCGGGGAGCGGACGATTGAAGAGCCGCAGCATCGAGAGCGCGAGCCGATTGACCCGGACGTCGTTGTACTCCCAGAAGGTGCCGGGGGTCTCGAGCTGACGGTCCCGTCCCCGCCGCCGGTCGGCCACATCCGGCTTGTCCCACAGGGTGCCTTCCCATTCGCTGGTCTGGGTCAGGTGATCGTGCCAGGTGATCTGGGCGTTGTGGGGGCTGTCGAAGCCACCGTCATGGATCGACTCGCCCTCCGGCCGGTGCAGGTCGGGGATCATCCCTCGATCGAACGCGATCCCGGTCACCGCCGACAGGTAGCTCTTGGATACCGAGAAGGTCATGTCGACTCGTTCCACATCGCCCCATTCGGCCACGATATAGCCGTTCCGGATGACCATCCCGCCGATCCCGCCCCAGTCCTTGATTGGCCCCAGGATGTCCGGGTATGGCTCGGTGGCCACGTTGCGGGCCATCTGGACCGCCATGGAGCGATCCCAGGGAACCTCACTGGCCTTCGCGAAGGCGACCGCCGAGTCCACCAGGGCCGGGTTCATCCCGACCACACTGGCGGCGCGATGCTCCCAGCCCGCGCCGGGCTCGGGGTAGTAGGGGGCGCTGGTCTGGGCCCCGGCCGCGACCGGTGGTACGGCGAGGAGCGCGACGAGCAGGGAGGCGATGCGCATGGGAGTCTCCGGCAGATCAGAACGAGAACTTCAACCCGACCCGCCAGCCAGCGGCGGAAGTAACGGGTCGGAACGCGCTACCGGTCGGCAATGGGTGCGCGGTCCATCGGTTCGGTGCCAGCACGAAGGCGCCGAGCAGCCCGCCCATGCTGCCACCCACCAGTGCCCCGAGCAGGACGGCTTCACCGGTGATGCTGGCTTCGGCCAGGGAAGAGCCAGCAACAGTAACGCAGTCGCAACTCTCACTCCTGGTGGTGAGCGGGGCCAGGATACCTCCCACCAGGATGCCGACGCCGGCCCCGATCAGGGCCCCCTTGCCGCGGTTCTTCCCGTTCCGAGCCTCGAGTCTCGAAATCGACGCCAGGGGGATCGCCCGGCTGCCGGCCTCGGTCGCCAGTGTGAGTTCTCGATCGGTCTGTTCGGAGATGGTGCCCTGCACCCGACCGCTATCGGTGCTGACGCGGACCGTCCGTCCAGGGGCCACTGGGTCCTGGGCGGTGATCGGGGTGATCAGAGCGAGCGTACCGGCGACCAGGAGAAGCAGGACCTTGGCCACGTGACTCCAATGCTGGGGGGATTGCGGCTGAGACGTTCGGGGGATCATAAGCCGCCCACACCGGCTTGCCAACATGAACCCGGCAGGCCATGCTACCGTCCATCATGTCCCAGCGTCCCTTGATGATCGGCGTGGTTGGTGGTTCGGGGTCCGGCAAGACCACGGTGGCCCGCGCGATCCACGAATTTCTTGGCATCGACGCGGCATTCATCGACCAGGACGCCTACTATGCTGACCTCGGTCACCTTCCCCTCGAGGAGCGCCGGCGGGTGAATTTCGATCATCCCGACGCCTTCGACACCGACTTGATGGTGCTCCAGCTGGAAGCGCTGGCGGCCGGGCAGACGATCCAGAAGCCGACCTACGACTACCCGGCACACACCCGGGCTGCCCGGACGGTCGATGTGCGTCCCGGGGAGGTCATCGTGGTCGATGGCATCCTGCTCTTCGCGGATCCGCGACTGCGGACGCTGTTCGACATCAAGATCTTCGTCGATGTCGACGACGACGTGCGTTTCATCCGGCGGCTGCAGCGGGACGTGACGGAACGGGGTCGCACCCTGGACGATGTGGTCCGGCAGTATCTCGGCAGCGTCCGCCCGATGCACCTCGAGTTCATCGAGCCCTCCAAGCGGTATGCCGACATCATCCTTCCCGAGGGCGGCCACAACCGGATCGGTGTCGAGATGATCCTGGCCCGGGTCGAACTCGAACTGAGCCGCCGCCGCGACGAACGATCGACGACCTGAGAGAACAGCTTGCTCCATCCCCTGGACAGGAGTCCCCCATGATCCGCCGTCTGTGCCTCCTCCGCACCGTCCTGCTGGTCCCGGCCTTGCCCACGGTGCTCATCAGTCAGGAGACCCTGCTGACCCCGGCCAGCTATCTCGATTATGAGACGGTCTCCAGCCCGAGGTTTTCGCCGGACGGCAAGGTGATCGTCTACACCCGGAGCTGGATCAACAAGCTGGAGGACCGATTCGAGTCCGCCCTGTGGATCATGGACGAGAATGGCGGGCGGAACCGGTTCTTCACCAAGGGGAGCAATCCGGTCTGGTCCCCCGACGGGACCCGGGTGGGCTACCTGGCCGAGGGGGAGCCCAAGGGCACCCAGATCTTCGTGCGATGGGTGGACCGGGAGGGTCCCCCGACCCAGGTGACCCGGGAGGAGTACCCACCCAGCAACATCGGGTGGTCCCCGGACGGCAAGTCGATCGCCTTTGCCCGGTTCGTGCCGAAGACTTCGGACTGGAAGATCGACATGCCGTCGGCACCGAAGGATGCCAAGTGGACGGCGCCGCCGCGATTCGTCGACCGGCTGCACTACCGGCAGGATCGGATCGGCTATACGGAGCCGGGGGGGTACCACCTCTTCCAGGTTGCCGCGGACGGGAGCACCCCGCGGCAACTGACCCGGGGCGACTGGTCCCTGGGCGCCCGGTTTGATGGCCTGATGGGCGGGGTCAACTGGAGTTGGAGCCCCGATGGCCGGACCATCGTGGCCGACGGATACCGCGGGGAGGACACCGATCTCAACTACCGGGACGCCCACCTGTTCGCCATCGATGTGGCGGGCGGCCAGCTGCGACAGCTCACCACGATTCCCGGAACCTGGAATCAGCCGGTCTTTTCCCCCGATGGGAAGACCATCGCGTACACCGGGTATGAGAAGACCCGAAAGAGCTACCGGGCCGAGGATCTTTATCTGATGGACTGGGCCACCGGGGCGTCGCGGAGGGTGTCGGCTGATCTTGACCGCGACCCTGAGAATCTCGTTTGGGCGCCGGACGGCAAGGGCGTCTACTTCACCGCCGATGACGAAGGCACCGTCAACATCCACTATGCCGGGACCGGCGGCGGAGTGCGCCCGGTCACCACGGGCACCCATCTGCTCTCGCTCGGTGCCATCTCCCGGTCGCAGATGGCGGTCGGGGTGCGTACCAGCTATCACAAACCGCCCGACATTGTCACCGTCAATCTCCGGAAGCCGAGCGAGATCGTCCAGCTCACCACGGTCAACGATGACCTCCTCGCGGGTCGGCAGCTGGGCGAGGTCGAGGAGATCTGGGTCACCTCGAGTGGTGGTGCCCGGGTCCAGGGGTGGCTGGTCCGGCCGCCCGGATTCGATCCCGCCAAGCAGTACCCGCTGGTGATGGAGATCCATGGCGGGCCCCACGGGACTTACAATGTGGGTTTCAACAACTTCTTCCAGTGGTTCGCCGCCAAGGGCTACCTGCTGCTGTATGTCAATCCTCGGGGCAGCACTGGATACGGGACCGATTTCGGCAACGCCATCGAGCGAGCCTACCCGTCGGTCGACTACGACGACCTCATGGCCGCAGTCGATACCGTCGTGGCGCGGGGAAGCGTCGATCCGAAGCGGATGTACGTCGGGGGGTGCAGCGGTGGCGGCGTCCTCTCCAGCTGGGTCATCGGTCACACCGACCGGTTCGCCGCGGCCGCGGTTCGCTGCCCGGTCAGTAACTGGCTGAGCTTCATCGGACATGCCGACGTTCCGCTCTTTACCCAGAACTTCTTTGACCGGCCGTTCTGGGAGGATCCGACCCCGTGGCTGCGGCAGTCGTCCCTGATGCATGTCGGGAAGGTGACCACTCCGACGGTAGTGATGACCGGGGTGCTCGATCAGCGCACTCCGATGCCCCAGTCCGAGGAGTTCTATGCCGCGCTGGTGATGCGAGGGGTCCCGGCGGCGCTGCTCCGGTTCGAGGGTGAGTGGCATGGGACGATGTCCAAGCCCTCGAACGCGATGCGAACCTTCCTCTACATGGACAGCTGGTACCAGAAGTACACCCGCTGAGGGCGCGGATCAGTGGATGCCCGATCCCGTTTCGAGGTCGCTGCCCCCCCTGGTCACCCGGTTTGCTCCGAGCCCCACCGGCCAACTGCATCTGGGACACCTGGCCCATGCCGCCTGGGTCTGGGGTGTTGCCGGCGCCCTCGGTGCCCGGGTCATCGTCCGGATCGAAGATCACGATCGGGGTCGGTCCCGGGTCGAGCACGAAACGGGATTGCTGTCCGACCTGGCCTGGCTGGGCTTCCCGGGTGACGATCCGTCGGTGGGCAGCCTCGAGAGCAGTCCTTCCCCGTTTCGTCAAAGCGATTGCGATGCTTCCTACCAGGCCGCTCTCGAACTGCTGATCGGGCAGGGGCTGGTCTACGGCTGTGACTGTTCCCGGTCGGTCATCGCGGCGCAGGTCGGGGACGGTGTCGTGGAGGGGGAGGAACTCCGGTATCCCGGAACCTGTCGCGATCGCGGGCTGCCCCTCACGGGGTTCGGACTCCGGGTCCGGCTCCCGGAGGATGAGATCGCGTTCGAGGATCTTCGACTGGGTCCCCGCCGCCAGCGGCCCGCCCGACAATGTGGCGATCTGCTGATTCGGGACCGGACCGGTCAGTGGAGCTACCAGTTCGCCGTGACGGTGGACGATCTGCGTCACGCTGTAACCCTGGTCATTCGAGGAGAAGACCTGCTGGCCTCCACGGGGAGACAGATCCTCCTGGCGCGGCTGCTGGGACGGACCGATCCGCCCGGATTCCTGCATCACCCGCTGATTCTGGACCCCTCAGGCGCCAAGCTGAGCAAGCGCCACCGGGCGCGGTCCCTGGCCGCGATGCGGGCGGCCGGTCGCAGCCCGGACGAGATGCTCGGCGAGGCGCTCCAGCGGACCGGACTGCTGGAGCGATCCCGGCCGATCAGGGTCGAGATGCTCGGGAGTCTCGTTGCCGGGAGCGGGCTGCTGAACGGGGTGGTCGGTCAGGGCGAGGGGTAGAGGACCCGATAGCGGGCCAGGGCGACCACGATCCGGCGCACGTAGTCCCGAGTCTCGGTGAGCGGGATCCGTTCGACGAACAGGGTCCCATCGTCCGCCACTCCCGGGGTCTGCAACCATCGCGTCACTCGGCTGCCACCGGCGTTATAGGCCGCCAGTGCCTGCTCCATGGTCCGGTACTTTCTGAGCGTTTCGGCCAGCTGGCGAGTGCCGAGCAGGAGATTGACCTCCGGCTGGTAGAGCAACACCGGGTCGAAATCCTCGATCGGGATGGTTCGCGCCTCCGCCACCCCGACTGCCGGCATGACCTGCATCAACCCGCGCGCCCCGGCTCGCGAGGTCGCATCCGGATCAAAGGCCGATTCCTGTCGGATGATGCTGGCCACCAGCAGCGGATCGATCGCGTTCCGGCCGGCTTCGGCCACCACGGTTTCCGCATGCGGCAAAGGATAGAGCAGTCGGGCGAGCAGGTTGTCCGCTCCGGCCCCCTGACCCTGGGCCCGGATCGCAAACCGGACCGCCCGGTGCGGTCGTCCGGCGGAATCGAGGGTCCGTGCCGCCCCGACCAGGAGCCGAGTGCTCCGCCTGGCCTCGGTGTTGATCCAGTCGTATTCCTGCCCCGCTTCCACTGGCATTCCCAGATCGATGAGAAGGTCGACTCGCGACAGCGCGGCGGCCAGTCCCGGCAGCGCACTGGTACTCCGCTGGCCGGTTGGCGCGGTCCAGCCGGGGAGGCCGAGGGACTGGGCGGCCAGCAGTGTGTAGTACTCGTCCCCGCTGGAAAGGGCGCTGTGCCACCTCGCCTTCGCGGTGGTGGTATCCCCCGCCGCCAGCCAGGCCCGCCCCGCCCAGTAGCTGGCCGCGGCGGCCTCGGGCCCACCGACCCGGAGCAGGTCGAGTTCAGCGGCGGCTTGCCGGGGGACTCCGGCACGGAAAGCGGTGAGTGCGGCACGCAGCCTGGCGGTGGCCGCAAACCGGTTGGTGGGATGACGGCCACCCAGTTCGAGAAAGGTGGCGCGGGCCGCGGAGTCCTTACCGCGGTCGGTCAACAGGTCCCCGAGGAGAAAGAGCGCGGTGCCCGCCGCCTCGGGATCCCCCTGATGGGTCTCCGCCACGGCGCGCAGGGCCGGGATCGCCAGATCGGTTCGGCCCATGACCATCCGGGTTCGGGCGCTCTGATACGCCGCGCGACCGCCCCACTCCTTCCCGGTCACCCGAGCGAACTGCCGGATCGCCTCCTGATACTGGCCCGCACTGACCAGGGCGATTGCATACCTGAACCGGTCCTCCTCGTGGAGCAGGCCCTGGCGGTCGGCGGCACGGAACCCGATCACGGTCCGCTCGGGAGGTCCGACGACGACGGCGCGTCGGGCTACAATCAGTTGCTCGGTCGGGGTCAGGGGGGCCAGCTCACGATCGACGAGCGAGATGGCGTCGCGGGCCTGGCTGGCGTCCAAGCTCGCCAGGGCCTGGATCAACTCGGCTCGGAGTCCGGCCCGGGCGTCCGGAGGGGTGCCATCGAGGCGGAGCCGGAAGGCCGTCAGCCGATCGCCGAGCGAGTCGTACAGCCGGGCCGCCTCAAGTGGATGTCCCGCACGATCGCGCCCGAGGGCCTCGGTCCACCGGATCCGGAGCCGGGCAGCGGGGAGCGAGACGGTGCCGAGCAGGGTGGCCCGGTCCCGGGCGCTGTCGGTCACCCCGGCGGCCCGGAGCGTGAGCCAGTCCCGAAGTTCCGGGATCAGGTCGGCCGCCCGACGGTATGCCACCGCCGCCGAGTCCCGCTGGTCGAGCCGGTCCCAGGCCCGGCCCAGGGTCACAAAACGCGAACCGCTGCTGCTGCCCACGGTGCCCACCACCGAACGACGGGCATGGTCGAGCGCTGCGTTGGTTCGACCCGATTCCAGAGCGGCCCGTGCCAGCAGGGCGTGGCCCTCGCCGTCGAGGCTGTCCAGCCACGTGGCTCCCTGAAGCAGCCGTTCCACCCGCGACCAGCCCCGCCAGCCGGCGGCGGCACGGGCGGTAGCCAAGACCGTTCGTGGGGTCCTGGTTCCGGGGTCTCGAAGCAGGGAATCCAGCAACTCGGTCGCCAGCCACGGGCGGCCGGCCAGGATTGCCGACTCGGCGGCGGCGATGACCGTACCAGGCTCCCGACGCTGTTCAGGGCCCTGGCGCAGTCCCGGTGCGGCGGACGCCACTTCGGGAGCCAGGAGCGCCAGGGCCAATGCCCCGGATAGCGCCCCCGATCGAACCAGGGCGTCGCGGCTTGGACGACGAGTACGGCTGAGGATCCTCATTTCTCCTGGCGACGGATATGACGAAAGGCCTCGCACAGAGAACCTAATGTGCGCGGCCTTCCGACGAGACGCAGGAGAGCCAGGCGCGAGTCAGCCGCTCGTCTCTCCGGCAGGAGGAGTGATGTAGGGGAAGTTGGGCCGGAGCGGCAGTGTCTTGCGATTCAGAAACACGGTTCCGGCGTGAGGACCTAGAATCTCATCACCAGTGGGCAGGACGACTCGACCGATACACCGACCGCTTCCGTCGCTGACCTGAAACACCTTTTCCTGTACCGCTTCGTTGCGCTTGACCATGATGTCCGTCCCTAAACGAGGCATCCGGTGCCATTCCGGACCCAGCATCCCTTACACTGGAGTATGATGCGCCCAACCCGGAGACCGTTGCATGGTCTGGCACGTTTCGGACTCGAAACCTCGGGGGGCGACTCCACCTTGCCTGCCGGCCGGACTAGTTTCCGGGGTCTCCGACCCTGGATCCCATGCAGAACGGCCTCCCACAATGAGCGCCCCGCTCCGTGAGCTTGAGCGCATCCACCGCCGCTACGGACCAGGCCTTGCCGAACCCAAGACCGCCCTGCTCGATCGGCTTGCCTCGCGGCGGTTGCCCAGTGCCAGTGCGGTGCAGCGATTCCACCAGATTCTCTGCTTCCTCCGGGCCTATCCGGACTCGGCCGACCTTCTGGCCCGGGTGGAGCAACTCCTGGCCTCGTTTGCCCGGCGCCCCGATCTGCGTCGCCATGCGACCGCCCTGCAGGACAGCGGGATCGCCGGCACGCCGACCTATTACTCGTTCTTCCACCCGACCGCCCAGTGGCTGGCTCAACGGTGGCCCAGGCAGCTGACCGTGTCGTGGCCGGACGTGGAGCACCCGGACCGGCTCGAGGGCATCCTCCATCTCCTCGCCCTGTACGCCGAGACCCCCGGACTCGATGAAGCCCCGCTCTCCCTCAGGGAGTGGGTCCGACGGATGAAGGGCGCGGATGAGACCGACGCGACCTTCCTGCTGCGCCGGATGGCTGCGCTGCGGTCCGACGTCTGGGTCAGAGATTCGATCTTCGAGGACCTGGGCATCATGTTCAAGCTGTCGGCGGGCCCCGATACCCCGAGTCGGACCCACGCCCATCTGGCCAGGGGCCGGAATCACTACGTCACTGGTCCGCTCAGCGGAGGACGTCCCAATCTCGACCGGGTCCTTCGGAAGCGACCGCTCAGGGTGACGTCGGTGCCTCCAGCGGAAGCCCGCCGGATGATCGATCTGGCCCGCGAGGCGATGGTGAGCCGGGGCCGAGACCTCGACGCCTTTGCCTATGCCAGCCCGGGGGACGTGCGGGTGGTCGACGCTGGTGATGGTCTGGAGTTCGTGGTTTTTGGAATGCTTCCCGAGCGCCGCCTCCTCCTCGAATCGGTGTACGGGTATCTTACACTCCGGAATGGGGTGCCAACCGGCTACGGAGTGGTCAGCGGCCTCTTCCAGTCGGCCGAAGTGGCCTACAACATCTTCGACCCGTTTCGCGGCGTCGAGGCGGCCCATGTCTACGGCCAGGTGCTGGCTGCCTTCCGGCATCTGCTGGGATGCACCGCCTTTGCGATCTACCCCTACCAGCTCGGCGGCGAGGGCAATACCGAGGGGCTCCGCTCCGGCGCCTGGTGGTTCTATCAGAAGCTCGGATTCCGGCCTCGGGCGCCGGAGGCGGTAACCCTGATGGAGGAGGAACTGGCCCGGATGCGGCAGCGGCCGGCTCACCGATCCAGCTTGGCCACCCTTCGCCGACTGGCGGCCCACAACCTCTACCGACAGATCGGGCGCCCCAGGGAGGACGTGATGGGGGTGCTCCCCTTCGCCAATGTCGGCCTGGCCGTGACCGATCTGCTGGCCCGCCGATTCGGCTCCGATCGCGAGACGGGCCGGAGAGCACTCGAGCGCGAGGCGGCCCGGATCCTGGGGCAGGGCAGCCGGCGAGGGTGGACCGTTGGAGAACGGCTGTGGTTTTCCCGCTGGGCTCCGGTGGTTGTCGCCCTGCCCGGTGTGGCCGACTGGCCGCCGGCCGACCGGAAGGCACTCGGGGCGGTCATCCGGGCCAAGGGCGGGCGGCGCGAGTCGGACTTCGTGCGCGCGTTCGATGGGCATGGTCGGCTGCGGCGGGCGATTCGGGCCCTGGCCACCACCATCGCGTAACCGGTAACCGGTAACCCGTAGCCGCTCCCACTCTGCCCAGCCACGCGGACTTGTCCGGTTCCCCATCCGGGTACACTCTTCGAGTCTCGTTCCCCGTCCTCTTGCCCAAGGGTTCCTCCCGTGCGCCAGACCGTCCTCCTTGCCGCCAGCCTTGCCCTCCTGACCCCCGCGTTCCCCGCACCGCTTGCCGGCCAGACCGGCGGGGTCGACACTGCTGCCTATTCCGCGCTCCGGTGGCGCAATACCGGCCCGGCCCGGGGCGGCCGCTCGGTCGCTGCGGCGGGTTCGGTGGCGCGCCCCAACGAGTACTGGATGGGGACCACGGGGGGCGGGGTCTTCAAGTCCACCGACGGCGGCGAGAACTGGAGTCCCGTCTCCGACAAGTACTTCGGGGGGACGATCGGGGCGATCGCGGTGGCCCCCGCCAACCCCGACGTGGTGTACGTCGGCGGCGGCGAGTTCCCGATCCGGGGCAACACCTCGCACGGGGACGGGGTCTACAAGACCACCGACGCCGGCCGGACCTGGCGCTACCTCGGGCTGGTCGAGACCCGGCACATTTCCAAGATCCGGGTCCACCCGAACAACCCGGACGTGGTCTACGTCGCCGCGCTGGGCAAGGTCTGGGGGCCGAGTCCGGAACGCGGAATCTTCAAGTCCTCCGATGGAGGGGAGTCGTGGCGGAAGGTTCTGTTCCGGAACGATTCGACCGGCGCGATTGATCTCTCGATGGATCCGAACGACCCCAATGTGCTGTACGCCGCGCTCTGGCAGGCGGGCCGGACGCCGTGGATGCTCAACAGCGGCGGCGCCGGCGGCGGGATCTTCAAGTCCACCGATGGTGGAGAGACTTGGCGCGAGATCACCCGGAACCCGGGGCTGCCCCAGGGGGTCATCGGGAATATCGGGATCAGCGCCTCACCGGTGCAGCGCGGCCGGGTCTGGGCCCAGATCGAAGCCGAGGACGGGGGGGCCTTCCTGAGCGATGACGGCGGCGCCTCCTGGCAGAAGGTCAACAGCGAGCGGAAGCTGCGGCAGCGGGCCTGGTATTACAGCCGGATCTACGCCGACACCAAGGATGCCAACACCGTCTATGCCAGTAACGTCCAGTTCCAGCGCTCCACCGATGGCGGCCGGACCTGGACCAACATCCGGGCTCCGCACGGCGACAGCCACGACATGTGGATGGCACCGGACAACAATCAGCGGATGATCGAGGCCAACGATGGCGGGGCCAATGTGAGCCTCAATGCCGGGGCCAGCTGGACCGCCCAGGATTTCCTCACCGCCCAGTTCTACCACGTTACCACCACCAGGCACTTCCCGTATCACATCTGCGGTGCCCAGCAGGACAACAGCACCATCTGCGGCGCCAGCCGGCCCAGTTCCGGCAGCAACATCGAGGCCTGGTACGATGTCGGTGGCGGCGAGTCCGGCTACATCGCCGCCCGGCCCGACAATCCTGACATCGTGTACGCCGGCAGCTACGGCGGCTACCTGACGCGGAAGGACACCCGGACCGGGCTCGAGCGGGCGATCAACCCCTGGCCGATGAACCCGATGGGCCACTCGGCCAAAGACCTCAAGTACCGGTTCCAGTGGACCTTTCCAATCGTGATTTCACCCCACGATCCGAATACCCTGTACGTCGCGAGCAACGTCCTGTTCAAATCCACCGACGACGGCCAGTCGTTTACCCCGATCAGTCCGGATCTCACCAGGAACGATCCGCAGACGCTGGGGCCGTCCGGGGGGCCGATCACCAAGGATCAGACCAGTGTCGAGTACTACGGCACGATCTTCACCGTGGCGGAATCCCCGCTGGAGAAAGGGGTGATCTGGACCGGGTCGGACGATGGACTGGTCCAGTTGACCCGTGACGGTGGCGCCACCTGGAGGAACGTCACACCACCAGACATGGCGAAATACACCCGGGTCTCGATCATCGAGGCTTCGGCCCATCGGAAGGGCGTCCTCTACGTGGCGGCCAACCGGTTCCAGTTGAACGACAACCGGCCCTACCTCTGGAAGACGGCCGACTACGGCGCGACCTGGACCCGGATCGATCGGGGCATCCGTTCCTCGGACTTCACTCGGGTCGTCCGGGAGGACCCCGAGCGGCAGGGGCTGCTGTACGCCGGCACCGAACGCGGGGTCTGGGTGTCGTTCGACGACGGCGCCAACTGGCAGACGTTGCAGAACAACCTGCCGCCGGTGCCGGTGCACGACCTTTCCATCGCGGGTGACGACCTCGTGGCCGGCACCCATGGTCGCTCCTTCTGGGTGCTTGAGAACTTGGCGGTGCTCCGTCAACTCTCGCCAGAGGTGATCGCCAAGAGCTCCCACCTCTTCCAGCCGGCCCCGGCCTACCGGAGTCTCAGCGGCGTTCAGGTGGCGTACTGGCTCAAGCAGTCAGGCCAGAAGGTCACGGTTGAATTCCTCGATGGCGGTGGCAACGTCATCAAGAGCTACTCGAGCACCGCGCCCGCCAGTCCGGTGGCGGCCGCTCCGGCCGACGACTCGCGGAAGATCAGGGCCGACAGCCTCCGCAACCTCGGCGTGATGGAGGCGGCCAGCCTGGCCGGTATGGCCGCGGCGGGTCGGGGCGGGCAGCCCGCGGGCCCGGGCGGCCCCGGTGGCCGGCCGGGAGGTGCCCCCCCGGAGAGTCGGGCCCCCAGCAGTCAAGGAATGAACCGGTTCAGCTGGAATCTCCGGCATGCCGACGCCACCCGGTTTAACGGGATGATCATGTGGGCGGCGGGTACCACCGGCCCGGTGGCAGCGCCCGGCGAATACACGGTCCGTCTCACGGTCGGCGATGCGGTCCAGACCCAGACCTTCCGGGTGCTGGTGGACCCGCGCAGTGGCGCCTCCGAGGCCGACGTGGTGGAACAGGTCGCCTTTCTGCTCAAGGTGCGAGACAAGACCACAGAAGCGAATGACTGGGTCCGGACGGTCCGGTCGGTCCGGAGTCAGTTGGAGGCGCGGATCAAGGCGGCCGCCGGCCGCAGCGGCCCGCTGGAGCGGATGGCTCGGCCGTTCCTGGCCGAGCTCGCCTCGGCCGAAGCCGAGATCTACCAGGTCAAGAACGAGAGTGGTCAGGATCCGCTCAATTTCCCCATCCGGCTGAACAACAAGATCGCGGCCCTGGCCGGGGTGGTCGGCAGTTCCGAGGGCCGGCCGACCAAGCAGTCCTACGAGGTGTACGAAATCCTCGCTGATTCGCTGGCGATTCAGACCCGGAAACTGCAGGGAGCGATTGACGGAACCCTGCCGCGCCTCAACGTAGAACTCAGCCGCCTGGGGTTGCAGGCGATCGTGGCGAGGCCGGAGGATGCCGGGCCGACTGGAGAAGAGGAGCCTGGGGTGGCGGAGCGGCAGAAGTGGTAACCAGCCGGTCGCTGGTGACGGGCTGGGCGCTCTGGCTGGGCTTGCTGCTGGCGGTCGGCTGTTCGGGCCCGACCGAGCAGGAACTCGTGGAGTTCGAGATCGGGACACCGGCCGACACCATTCTCACCCGCTACATCAATGTGCCGGTTGCGGCCTGGCTGCGAGACTTCCGATGGGTGATCGTCGCCGGGGAGTTGAGCGAGGCGGCCCTGGTCGGGTTCGACGGGACCGGTCTGCAGGTGCTGGGCGGCACCGGTGAGGCAGAACTGCGGGGACCGTTCGCGGTGTACCGGTGGGGTGACACGGCGTGGGTAGCCGACTGGGCCGCCCGTCGGGTGACCGGGTGGTCGGCCGATGGGCAGTTCGTCGGGTCGGTCATGCCGCCCGATCTGTTCCGGGGCACCCTGCCCAGGGCGCGCGACGCCGCGGGTCAACACTATTTCGAGATCGCCCCGATTCAGGGACCGAGTGGCCGGGGCAGCCGGGACTCGGCATCGCTGGTCCGCGCGGCCCCGGACTGGTCCCGGGTAGACACGGTGGCCCGGCTGTCCCCTCTCGACGTGGCCGAAGTGAACGATGAGAAGGGAAGGCGATTCGAACGACGGATTTTCAGCGGTACCGACGCGTGGGGTGCCTTCCCCGATGGGACGCTCTGGTTGGCCCGGGTCTACCCCAACCGGATCGATCGGGTCGCGCCGAGCGGGCAGCTGTCGAAGGGGCCCGCCCTCCCGGACCGGATCATGGAGGTGAGCCGGCTCGACCGGATCCACTGGCTCTCTGAGTTCCCTGAAGAACTCCGGGGTACCGCGGAACGGCTGCCGGTGGCCCTGGTCAAACCGCCGTTTACCAATGGGTTCGCCGGTCCGGATGAGACGATCTGGTTGGAAAAGAGTCGGGCGGCGGTCGACTCGACGCGCAGCTACCACGTACACGACCGGGAAGGGAAGCTGCTCTACGCCACGGTCCTGCATGGTCGACAGGCCAGAGTGATTGCCGTCGGTGAAGGGGTGCTCCTCGTGGCCGAGCAGTATCGTGATGGCGTCAGGCTCATGCAGGTGCGCCGGCCCTCGCCGCGAGGGGCCGTGAGTCCCTAGGTCCGCTGGCGGGAGGGCCGGTGGCGGGGTATTGTAGAAGCCCCACTCAACCTGAGGTCGATACCATGGTCCCGCGTCGCACCGTGCTCGGGCTGCTCGTGCTTGCCGCCTGCACTCCGGCTCCCGAAGCCGTTCCCCCGGCTCCGCAGTCCGCCGTCTATACCGCCACTGACTTTGTTTTTGCCGGTCCCGACACCCTGACTCCCGGAATGACCACCATCCAGCTGGTCAATCAGGGGACCCAGCCGCACCACATGATCATGGCCCGGCTGGATGAGGGAAAAACCGCCGCGGACATCCTGGCCATGTTTCAGGCGAACCCCGCCGACATCCCGACCTGGGTCACCTGGCGAGGCGCCTCGGGCGGCATCGCCCCTGGCAACAGTTCGACCACGACGGCAGATCTTCCTGCTGGGACCTACGTGCTGATCTGTTTCGTCCCCGATATGGCCGATGGAGCACCGCACTTCACCAAGGGAATGCTGAAAACCGTGGTGGTGTCGGGAGAGCCGAACCGGGCCCCCGCTCCGGTGGCCCACCTGGAAATCCATCTCAAGGATTTCTCCTTCGACGCGCCGGAGCTGACCGCCGGAGAGCACGTCATCAAGGTGACGAATGACGGACCACAGATCCATGAGCTCGAACTGATCCGCCTGAACGATGGGGTCACCGCCGAGCAATTCATGGCCGCGATGGCGGCCAACCCCTCCGGACCGCCCCAGGGGACAAGTGCTGGTGGTTCCGGGGCCCTTAGCATGGGACTCGCCAACTACTGGCAGGTGACCCTGACCCCGGGGAACTACCTGCTTGCCTGCTTCGTGCCGGATCCGGCGGACGGGGCCCCCCACATCATGAAGGGGATGGTCAAAGCCTTCACGGTCCCTGCCGCCTGATCCAACGGTGCGTGCCGGTCTCCTGGTCGGTGCCCTGCTCGTGACGCCCTCCGCTCCGCTGGCGGGGCAGTCGGCAGATGAGCAGGCTATTCGCGCCGCCCGGGAGGCCTCCAACCGTGCCATCGCGGCCCACGACGTGGACGCGATGGCCATCCACTGGATGGAGAACTTCCACATCACCACCTCCACCAGTTCCCTCCGGGCCGGCAAGGAAGCCAACCGGCAGGACCTCGGAGAGCACTTCAGGAGCCGACCGGATGTGGTCTACGTGCGGACGCCCGCCAAGGTGGTGGTGTTCGGCCCGTGGAACGTCGCGGCGGAGGAGGGGAGCTGGACCGGGCAGTGGAGCGAGGCCGGGGCAGTGACGCGTCTGGGTGGCAGTTACTACGCCCAGTGGCGGAAACTGGAGGGGCGCTGGCTCATCCAGTCCGAGGTGTTTGCCCCGACCTGGTGTGAGGGGAGCGACTACTGTGTGAGGCGGCCCGCCCCCTAGGCTACTGGGGGGGCTCCCCGGCGGCGGTCGGCTTCTTTGCCTCAGGTGGTACCGCATGGGCCCGGCGCTCCCGGCCCCGCTCGTACCACCGCCGGGTAATCTCGCCGGCCAGGTCCCGGTTGCCGAGCCCGAACGCCAGCCCCACCGCCAGCGCGATCGCCCCCAGCACCAGGGTAAAGGTGGCGGTGACGATCTCCTCGGCGATCCCGATCTGCTGCAGTGCCATGAAGACCGCGATCAGGACGACCGTGGTCTTGGCCAGCTTGGCCAGGGTCGGCACCCCCTCCATGCCGCCGGCCGAGGCCAGCACCAGGGCCCGGACGAACTCCCCGACGATCAGGCCCAGGATGACGATGATGATTGCCGCGACCAGGGTGGGGAGGTAGCCCAGCATCACCCCGAACATCTGGTTGATGCTCTCGAGGCCAAGCGCCATGCTGGAGAGCAGGATCACCATCAGCATGACCAGCCAGAAGAACAGCTTGCCCATGGCGTGGACCGGGTCGAGCCGCACCCCGGCCCGATCGACGGCCTCGGCCAGGCCGCCCTCGGCCACCTGGTTGAAGTTCATCTTCCGGAGCACGTGGAAGGTCCACTTCTCGACCTGACGGGCGAGCAGGTAGCCGGTCAGCAGGATGAGTCCGGCGGCGATGAGAGCCGGAATCAGGGACGTCATCTGATCGGTTCCAGCGGTGAGCCGTTCGAAGAGTTCATTCATGGTGTGACCTCGATGACGAGCTTGCCAAGTTGTTGCCCCGCGGCCAGGCGGGCAAAGGCCGCTGGAGCGTCCGCCAGGGGGACGACCGAATCCACCACCGGCCGGAGTTCCCCCCGGTCAGCCAGTCGGACAACCTCCTGAAACTCCCGGTGGTTGCCCATGGTGGACCCGAGTACGGTCCATTGGAACCAGAACAGTTTGCGCAGATCGAGCTGGACGTTGGGACCTGTAGTCGCCCCGCAGGTGACGATGCGTCCCATCGGCCGGAGTGCCCGGAGCGAATCGACCCACGTCTTCTCTCCCACGGAATCTACGACAACATCGGCTCCCACGCCCGTCAGGTCCCGGACGGCCCGGACCACATCCGCCGTCATGTGGTTGAGGCAGAGGTCGGCGCCGAGCTCCCGGGCCAGGTGGAGCTTGTCCTCGGAGGAACTGGTGGCCACCACCCGTGCCCCGGCCCGCTTGGCGATCTGGAGAGCCATCAGCGACACCCCACCCCCGATCCCCCAGATCAGCACGGTCTCACCTGGCCGCACCTGGGCCCGGGTCACCAGCATCCGCCACGCGGTGAGGCCCGCCATGGAGAGCGCCGCCGCCTCGGCCCAGCCGAGCCGGTCGCTGATCGAGGCCACATTGGTTTCCGGGACGACCAGCCACTCCGCCATCGAGCCCTCCAGGTGCTCTCCCAAGATCCGAAATCCCCGGCAGAGCGGCTGCTCTCCCCCGAGGCAGTTGTCGCAGTGGCCGCAGGAGATGCCGGGGTTGACGACCACTCGATCCCCCGGCCGGACCCTGCTGACGGCCGGTCCGACCGCCTCGATCACCCCTGCCGCGTCCGCCCCCATGACGTGGGGCCAGGCGTAGTTCGCCTTTGGAAGTCCTTGCAGGACAAAGAGATCGATGCGGTTGAGGGCGGCCGTGTGGACCCGGATCAGGACCTGGTCAGGGTGGGAGATCGTCGGGCTGGCGACCGGACCGACCCGAAGCTGGTCCAGCCCTCCGAATCCGGTCATGGTCAGCGCCTGCATGGTGGACGGGGGGCTCATGGGCTGGTTGGGGGTTGTCGGGGGGAGGGCCCGCTTGCGACGGGGGCGCGAGGGTGCAAGATATATGGGCACCCGAAATCACGAGGCCCAGGATTTGGGCTCCAGCGGCGGGTTACGCCGCACCTTCCCGCGGAGGTTATGACGCATGGCCGAGTTCCGCAATCTGGAGATGGGCTGGTCCGGACAAGGATGGATGGATCCCCTTCCGTCGATGCCACCCGCTGCGCCGTCGGAGCCCGAAGCCGAGACACCGGTGGCTGATGCCGTGGCATCGGTGGTGGGCACCACCGCGACACCACCTGCTCCGCCACCGATCCGGGCGGCCCCCCCGCGTGCCAAGCCGAAGAAATCGGCCAAGCCCAAGGCGACCGCGAAGGCTCCGAAGAAGGCCGCCAAGAAAGTCGCGAAGCAGAAAGTCGCCAAGAAGAAGGCCGCGAAGAAGCCGGCCAAGAAGGTCGCGAAGAAAAAGGCCGTGAAGAAGAAGGCGACCAAGAAGAAGGCCGCGAAGAAGCCGGCCAAGAAGGTGGCCAGAAGGGCCGCCAAGAAGAAGGCGACCAGGAAGAAAGCCGCAAAGAAGAAGTGAGGATCGAACCGGGGCGCTCCGCGAGGGCGCCTCGAGTCTTTCAGGTCAGGAGCCGATCCCGCGCCAGATCCACCAGCTGCCCACCACCACGCCGGCCCATCCCACGCCCCGGGTGATTCGCTGCCCCAGGTTTACCGACCCGATCGAGGCGCGCTGCATCGCCAGGGCCGTCACCGCTGCGTAGAGGGTCATCGATGCCGTGACCCCAAAGCCGAACAGCACCAGGTACGCCACTCCGAGCGACGGCCGGTCCATCAGGGTGACCGGGAGCAACGCCACGGCCCCCGTGGTTCCGGCCATCCCATGCAGCAGGCCAACCATCGTGATGCCGTGGGCATGTTTCCGGACCGGGGCTGGTCGATGATGATGCCCATGGGTCTCGGTGCCGTGGCCGTGCACGTGGAGATGGGCGTGGTCCCCATGTTCCGCCGGGAGGTGGACGTGTAAGTTGCGGGTCGCGCGGAGCGACCAGAGGCCGATGCCGATCAGCATCACGCCGACCGCGGCCTCGGCCACGGAATCCCACCGGGGGCTCCAGCGGATTCCGGTCGCGACGATCAGCCCCCCCGCGGCCAGGACCGCGACCGAGTGGCCCAGCCCCCAGCGGAACCCGAACCGGGCCGCGGTCAGCAGGGTGGGGCGCCGGCTCACGAAGGCGGTGACTGCCAGCATGTGATCCACCTCGAGGGCGTGGAGAAACCCCAGCAGGCAGGCGGTGGCAAGGGTGACGAGTTCGGCCATCAGGCGTTCCGCAGGAAAGGGCGAGGGAAGATAATGACCACAGGCGATCAACCCCGCGACCAGCGTCCCCGGATCCGGCTGACCCACCTGTCCCACGGGGCGGGTTGAGCCTGCAAGCTCGGCCTTGCCGACCTGGCGCAGGTCCTGCGCCATCTCCCCCCGATCCACCACGCCGACGTTCTGGTGGACGCCGCCACCCGCGACGATGCGGCCGTGCTCCGGATCGCCCCGGACCGGGCGCTGATCGCCACGGTGGATTTCTTCACGCCGATCGTGGACGATCCGGCGACCTGGGGGGCGATCACCGCCGCCAACGCGCTGAGCGACATCTACGCGATGGGAGGCAAGCCGCTGTTCTGCCTGAGCCTCGTCGGCTGGCCAAGGGAAAAGCTGCCGTTCGACCTGCTGGGCGAGGCGCTCGGGGGCGCGGCCAGGGTCCTGGAGGGCGCGGGTTGCCTGATTCTCGGTGGTCACTCGGTCGATGATCCCGAGCCCAAGTTGGGCTTTGCCGTCATCGGCGAGGCCCACCCCGACCGGCTGCTGACCAACGCCGGCGGGCAACCCGGCGATCTGCTGGTACTGACCAAGCCCCTCGGGACCGGGATTCTGACCACCGCCTTCAAGCGGAGTCTGGTGGACGAGTCCGGGCTGGCCCAGGCGGTGGTCACGATGACCACCCTCAATGACATTGCCGCGAGACTGGCCCTGGCGCACGGTGCCCGGGCCGCGACCGACGTCACCGGATTCGGGCTGCTCGGGCACCTCGGGAACATCCTGGCCGGCAGCCAGCTCGGTGCGGATCTCTGGGTCGAGTCGCTCCCGCTGCTGGACGGGGCGGTCCATCTCGCCGGGCAGGGCGTCGTGCCCGGAGGGACCGAGCGGAATCTGGAGAGCAGTTCCGCGGTGTTTGACGCCGACGTCAGCCAGGCCGAACGGTTGCTGACGGCGGACGCCCAGACCTCCGGGGGCATGCTGGTCGCGCTCGCCCCCGACGCGGTCGATGGCTATGTCGCGGCCCTGGGTGCCGCCGGGGTGACCACCGCCGCGGTGGTGGGCCGGCTGTCTGCGGAGTTCGGCCTCCGGGTCCATCGCCGGGCCGAGTAGATGGCGGTGCGCTGGACCCCGACCCGGATGGCCGAGCTGGAGCGGGCGGTCGAACATGGACAGCGGGTGGCGCTGACCCGACGCGGCTCCGAATACGTGGTGGTGGCCAGGCGGCTCCGGACGTACAGCCGGGTCGATATCCTGGTCGGGTGGCTCCCGATGACCGGGGAGACGATCGATTTCGAGTTGACGGAAATCGACTCCTTCGACGTGCTGGGCAGCTGACGTGGCGCTTCGACCGGTGGTAGTCCATCTGGATGAGAGCTGTCTGGGGAACGGTCGTGAGGGGCTCACTCCAGGTGGGGCCGGGGGCCTGATAGAGGTCCAGGCCAAGGACGGCATCGAGCGGCGGGACCTCTTCATCTGCGATCCCGATACCACCAACAACCGGATGGCGCTCTCCGGGGCCATCTCGGCCCTGGAGCTCCTCACCCCACGGCGCCCGAAGCTGGTTGTGCTCGTCGTGTCAGACTCCGAGTATCTGGTGCGCGGGATTCGGGAATGGGTCCCCAACTGGATGACTCGGGGGTGGCGCCGGAAGGCGGGGGCGATCGAGAATCTGGAGCTCTGGCAGGCGCTGGTGCAGGCGACCAGCCGGCATGAGGTCCAGTACACCTGGGTCCGGGGGCACAAGGGGCACCCCAAGAACGAGTACGTCGACCACCTGGCGGTGCGGGCCGCGAGGCAGCAGATCGGGTCCCAAGGGGTGGTCCCGTCGGGGTTCGACGAGTGGTTTGCCGCCTGTCGGGCGAAGGGCCAGTATCTCGATTATGATCCAGATGCGGCGTTCGCCGCGGTGGTACGCCGCCTGTCGGCCGGTGAGCGAATTCCGCTCGACGGCGGCGTCTGACGTTCACCATACTCATCGCCGAGGACCCCGTGACAGATCTGGAACGGTTCCTGGACCGCCTTGTCCGCAATCTGGTCGCCAGCGACCCCGGGCGCATTACCAGGCCCATCCCCATCGCGGAGATCAAGAGCGATCTCCTGCCCTACCGGACCAACCGGCGGGCGCTGGCCCTGGAAAGCAGCGACGAGTACGAGGAGTTGCTGATCCGTCTGGTGGGGGAAGAAGACGATCTGGTCAAGACCGACCCCCGGGAAGTGGCCGAGTGGTGCCAGAACCAGATGTCCAACCTTTCCCCCGATCTCTCCGGCATTCCGGGGCAGACCCACGCCACGATCGAGATCAACCCCAACGCCCTCGCCAAGGTGCTGGGCGAGGAAGCGGTCGTCGCGCTGGCCCGGTCCGGGTCGGAAGGCCACGAGTCGGAAGCCCTCCCCATGCCGCCGGAGCGCTGCATGCACTGCGACTCGACGCTGCCCAAGGATCGGGCGATCAACTTCTGCCAGACCTGCGGTCGGAGCGTCACCATGGTGCCCTGTGACCACTGCGGAGCCGACATGGAACCGGGCTGGCGGTACTGCGTGGCCTGCGGGCAGGAAGCCACCGAGAACGCCGGCCCTGGGAGCTAGCACCCAATGGTGGTGTTCCTCTCGGGTGTCCGGACCGGGTTCGGGGCGTTCGGAGGTGCCCTCCGCGACCGGACCGCCACCGAACTCGGTGTGCTGGCGTCCAAGTCGGCCATCGAGCGGTCGGGCCTCGCGCCCGGACGGATCGGCCACGTCATCTTCGGCAACGTCGTCCAGACCTCCTCGGACGCCGCCTATCTCGCCCGCCATGTCGGACTCCAGGCCGGCCTCCCGATCGAAGTACCCGCCGTCACCGTCAACCGGCTGTGCGGCTCCGGATTCGAGTCCATCATCCAGGGCGCCCACCGGATCCTCCTGGGCGAGGCCGAGGCGGTGCTGGCCGGGGGCACCGAGTCGATGAGCACGGCACCGCACATCGTCCGCGGCGCGCGCTGGGGAATGCGGCTCGGGCCGCCACCGCCGATGGAGGACATGCTCTGGTCGGCGCTGACCGACTCCGGGTGCGGGCTCTCCATGGCGGAGACCGCCGAGCGGCTGGCGGAGCAGTACTCCCTGAGCCGCACCGAAGTGGACGAGGTGGCGCTGCGAAGTCAGCAGACCGCTGGGGCGGCCTGGGCGGCGGGTGCCTTTGCCGACGAGGTCATCCCGGTGGAGGTCAGGAATCCCGGGACCCGGCTGGTTGAGCCTTGGGGGTGCGACGAGCACATGCGGCCTGATACGACCGCGGAGGGGCTCGCCAGGCTCAAGCCCTATTTCCGGGGGGACGGCGTGGTCACCGCGGGCAACGCGTCGGGCATCGTCGACGGCGCGGCAGCGGTGGTGCTCGCCAGCGAGGCCGCAGCCCAGGCGGCCGGCGCCAAGCCGCTGGGTCGGCTGGTGGCCTGGTCGGCGGTCGGGGTGGACCCCACGATCATGGGGATTGGACCGGCGCCCGCGGCGCGTCAGGCGCTCGCCAAGGCGGGACTGACCCTCGATCAGATGGATCTCGTCGAGATCAACGAGGCCTTTGCCGCCCAGTACCTCGCAGTGGAGAAGGAACTGGGGCTCGATCGGAGCCGTACCAACACTGAGGGCGGTGCGGTGGCCATCGGGCACCCGCTGGCGGCGACTGGCACCCGGATCACACTCCATCTGCTTCACGCCCTCCGCCGTCGCGGGAAGCAGTACGGTCTCGGCGCGGCATGCATCGGTGGCGGGCAGGGTGCGGCCGTCATCGTGGAAGCGTTCCCTGGGTAAGGAGTTGCCATGACCTCGGTCATCATTACCATCCTCGGAGGCCTCGTCCTCTGGTCGTTCGCCAGCCTTCGGGTCCTCAAGCAGTATGAGCGGGCGGTCACCTTTTTCCTCGGCCGGTACTGGGGCACCAAGGGACCCGGGCTGATCTTCCTGCCGGCGGGACTCGCCACCCAGAAGCGGGTCTCGCTTCGGATCGTCGCGATGGATATCCCGCCCCAGGACGTGATCACCCGCGACAACGTCTCGGTCAAGGTCAACGCGGTACTGTACATGCGGGTCTCCGATCCGGGGGCGGCGGTCATCGAGATCGAGGACTTCCGGTACGCCACCAGTCAGCTGGCGCAGACCACCCTTCGGTCGGTTCTGGGTGAGGTGGAACTCGACGAGCTGCTGAGTGATCGGGAGAAGATCAACGGCATCCTGAAGGGGATCATCGACTCCCGGACCGATGCCTGGGGGGTCGAGGTCGCGGCGGTCGAGGTCAAGGACGTGGACCTCCCCACTGAGATGAAGCGGGCCATGGCGCGGCAGGCCGAGGCCGAGCGGGAGCGGCGGGCCAAGGTGATCGCGGCCCAGGGCGAGTTCCAGGCCTCCCAGACCCTGGCGGAGGCGGCCAAGATCATGGCGACCCAGCCGATGTCGCTCCAGCTCCGCTACCTCCAGACCGTGGTCGAGATCGCCGCCGAAAACAACTCGACCACGATCTTCCCGATTCCGATCGAGATGATCAAGCCGTTCATCCCCGACCTCAACCGGCCCGCCACCCCGGAGTCGGCCGCCACCCCCGCCGCACTGCCGCTGCCGGACCTGGCCGCCCTGCTTCCCCAGTTCAAGGCGGAAGAGAAGGTCAAGAAGACCGACGCGTGACCGCCGGACCTCCTGCCCGCATCGATCGCCCCGCCCTGGAACGGATTCTCCAGCGCGCCGCGGAGCTGCAGGCCTCCGAGCGCGATCTCGGCGAGGGCCTGACCACCGACGAGGTCCTCGACCTTGGCAAGGAAGTCGGGATCCCGGCCGCCTATCTCCGCCGTGCCATCATGGAGGATCAGTCCCACAGCCTGGATACCCAGGCAGTTGGGGGAGGCCTGCTGGGTCGCACGGTGGGTCCGGCCGAAGTGACCGCGGTTCGGGTCATCGCCGGCGACCAGGACCAGATCGAGCGGGCGCTGCTCGGCTGGCTGGACAAGCAGGAGCTCATGGTGGTGCAGCGCCATCAGCCGGGGCGGATCTCCTGGGAAAGGGACCGCGGGATGCGAGCGGCCCTTCGGCGCGGAATGTCCACCTTCGAGGATCAGGGGCAGGCCAAGTACATGCTGCTCCGGTCCGACGTGGTCACCGCCACCATCACGCCGCTGGAACCCGGGTTCTGTCACGTGAACCTGACGGCCAGTGCCAAGGGTACCCGGGGCGGCTATGTGGGAGGTGCCCTGGCGGTGGCCTCCACCGGGGCCGCGGCCACCGCGGTCGCCCTGGTACTTGGAGCGGCGCCGGTCGTGGCACTCGGTTCCATCCTCTGGCTGGGGCTGGGCTACGGAATCACCCGGCTCTACCGGCCGGTGCTTGAACGGTTGCAGCTTGGGCTCGAGCGCGCCCTCGATCATGCGGAAGGCGCCGGATCAAGGCCGTCCCGACAGCTGCCCCCCCGCACCGCAGGGTTGCTCGAAATGATTTCAACGGAAGTGAGGAAGGCACTCAAATGAGTGAGTTCAAGCGGGTGGGGGTGCTGGGGGCGGGGCTGATGGGCAGCGGTATTGCCCAGGTGGCGGCGGTGGCGGGGTGCTCGGTGATGGTGCGCGACCTCGAGCAGAGTTTTCTCGACCGGGCCCGGAAGGGGATCGAGGGTTCGACCGCCAAGTTTGTGGAGAAGGGGAAGCTGGCCGAGGCCGATCGGGCCGCCGCGCTGGGTCGCCTCAGGTTCGGGACCGAACTTGACGCGCTGACCGGGTGCGATCTGATCATCGAGGCGGTGACCGAGGACCTGGCGGTCAAGAATGATCTGTGGAAGACTCTTGACGCCGCCTGCGCGGAGAGCGTGGTCTTCGCCTCCAACACCAGCAGCCTGCCGATCGCCGCGATGGCGGCAGTCACCGGTCGGGCCGATCGGTTCCTGGGGCTGCACTTCTTCAGCCCGGTCCCGATGATGCCGCTGGTGGAAGTGATCCGCACCGTGGCCACCAGTGACGAGACCTTTGATCGAGCCCTTCGGTTTGTCCGGAGCCTGGGGAAGGAAGCCGTCGCGGCCCGGGACACGCCGGGGTTCATCGTCAATCGCCTGCTGGTGCCCTACATGATTGATGCCGCGCGGGAGGCGGCCCGCGGCCTCGCCAGCATCCCGGACATCGATCAGGCGATGAAGCTGGGCTGCGGGCATCCGATGGGACCGCTCACCCTGTTGGACATGATCGGGCTCGACACCGCGCTCAGGGTGGCGGAGGTGATGTATCAGGAATTCCGGGAGCCCCAATTCGCACCCCCGCCGGTGCTGCGCCGGATGGTCACCATGGGCTACCTGGGTCGGAAGAGCGGGCGGGGGTTCTATGACTATTCGGTCACTCCTCCTCGCCCCATGGCGGTGGCATGACTCCGACAGTCTGCCGCCTTGCCCTGCTGCTGAGCGTGGCCGGGGCCGGCTGCCAGGCCTCTACCACCCGGCCGGGATTTCTCCCGTTGCCTGAGGCCTCGACCACCGACGTCCGGCTCGAGGTGCCACAGGCGACCCGGCTCCTCGCCGAGCGGCTGGCGGCCGACAGCTTCCTGATCCGGCGAGTGGAGGAGCGGGACGGCTATCTGGAGGGTGAGTGGATGCGGTTTCCGGGCTGGGAAAAGGAGGATGCCCAGGTCTACAACCCGTCGGTGACCAAGGTCCGGGCCTGGGTCGATCCGACCCACCAGTTCTGGAGCAGGGTTTCAGTCGAGGTGGTCTACCGGAGTGCGGTCGATCCGTCGAGGGACCCGCGCGATTTCGAGCGAGCGATCAGCCCGACCCACACCCTCTACCAGCGGGTGGCGGGGGTGCTCCGCGCCTTGGCGCTGAAGTATGGAGATCTGGTGGAGGAGAAACCCGGCGCTACACCACGTACGCCTTGACCCAGTCCTCCAGCTGAGCCAGATCCACCACCGCATCTCGACAGGGCCCCGCCGGCAAGTGCATCGTCAGTCCCAGGACCGGCACCCGTCCTGCCACATCGTGCAGACCACTGACCATGTCGCGTTCACAGGCCACCGCCACGACCGCGCGCGGGCGGCGTTCCTTGATCACCCGGCGGGCCAGCTGGCCCCGGGTGGCCACGAAGACCGGGACGTCGTACTTGCCGGCAATGCCGAGCACCCCGTCCAGGGTGTCGCGGGAGAGGCAGCGGGGGACCAGCAGGAGCAACTCGCCCTGGCCGACCTTGCGGCCCCGCATCGTGGCCAGTCCGTTGAACACCTTGACCGAAGCGTTTTCGACCCAGTCCCGCCGGCCAAAGGCGTCGGCCACCCGCGACGTCAGCCGCATCAGGCGCAGGAAGGGGCCCCGCTCGGCCAGGCGTTCGGGAAGCAGAGGACGGTGGATCGCGAACGACAGGGTCAACAGGATCCACCAGAGCCAGGCCAGGAGGACCACCACCCCGAATCCGAGGGTCACGGTGGAGAAGGCCCCCGGGATCAGGCTCTCCAGGTGGGGCCGGAAGAGAAAGAGGGCACCGGCCAGGAGTCCCAGGGCGATCGCGGTGGCGCCCGCGGACCAGACGAAGAAAAGGGCCGGCGGGGAATCGAAGTTCCCGCCATTCGGGAGCGGGGTCCCATCCCACTCGTCCCATTCGTGGCCGAGGCGACGGTCGGTCTCGAGTTGAATGAGCTGGGCCTTGGGGCGGGCGGTCATGAGGCAAACATACCCCGGCGCTGTCTCGGGGGATACGGGGGCGGAATGGACCGGTGTCATTGCTCCGCGGAACCAGGAACGGCCCGTCGGGCCAGCTGCCGCTTCGCTCCGGGTGATCCCGGACGCCCAGCCAACCGCCGTCAGCCGAACAGGGGATTGTCCCGTGCCGCGCCCTGATCCGACCTATCCGACCCAGCCCGAGGCCATCGTTGCCGCGCACGGGCGGCCCGCCTACTCCGAGGGAGCAGGGATCTTCCGGATCGTGCCTGCGTCGGCCGTCATGATCGAGGCCCTGAGTGCCCTTGTGTCCCTGGTGGGCTCTGCCCCTCTCACCCCCAGGGGCGCAGGCTCAGGAATGGCAGGTGGGAATATCGGTGACGGGATGACCCTCGACCTCACCGCCCTCCAGGATCTCCGGATCGATGCGGAGTCACATCGTGCGGCCGTCGGAGCCGGAGTCACCTGCCTCCAACTCAACCAGGCCGCCGCCGAGCACGGCCTCCGTTTCGCCCCTGAGCCATCCAGTGCCAGGTTCGCCACGCTCGGCGGGATGGCCGCCACCAACGCCGCCGGCGCCCGGTCGTTCGCCCATGGACCGATCAGGGACTGGATCCTGGGCCTCACGATGGTGACCGCCGACGGCGAGGTCTGCACCCTCAACGCCGGATCGCCCCACGGTACCTCCGACTCCCAGGCGCTCCAGCGGTTCAACGCCCAGGTCGCCCCGGCACTCCGCCAGGCCGCCCCACAGATCCTCGACCGATTCCCCAGGGTCAGGAAAAACACTGCCGGCTACGCCCTCGATGCCTGGCTGGAAACCAACTCCCCGCTCGATCTCGTCATCGGTTCCGAAGGGACCCTCGGCATCATCACCGAGGTGACCCTGCGGCTCGAACCGATTCCTTCAGCCACCGGTGGTCTCCGGGCCGCCATCACCGACGACGCCACCCTCACCGCGGCCCTCGAACTCCTCCGTGAGTCAGGCGCCTCCGCGATCGAGTTTCTCGACCACACCTTTCTCCGGTTCGTGGCCGACACGGTGCCCGACGCCGATCGGCACGACGCCCGTCACGCCCACGCCCTCCTGCTGGTGGAGTACGAGGGCAGCGCCGAGCTGGTAGCCGAACGGCTTGCCCGGGCCGCGACTGCCCTCGAGCCGATTGCCACAAACATCCGGACCGCCATCGCCTCCACCCTCGGTGCCGAAACCCCTGGTACTTCGGCGTTGGGGGCCGTGACGACGGCCAAGGCGCTCGATACCCTCTGGGAAATCCGCCACGCAGCCAGCCCCATCCTGGCCCGCCTGGCCGACGGCCGCCGCTCGATGCAGGTGATTGAGGACGGCTGTGTCCCACCGGCCCGGTTCGCCGAGTACCTCCGGGGCATCCGGGACATCACCCGGGAGGAGGAGGTTGACGCGGTGCTCTTCGGCCATGCCGGCGACGCCCATGTCCACGTCAACCTCCTCCCCGACCTCAACCGGCCCGGCTGGAAAGACCGGCTCCGTCGGGTCTTCCGTCGGGCCACCGACCTCCAGCTCGGGCTGGGGGGACCACCGCCGGCGAGCACGGGGTTGGCCGGGTCCGGTCCACCACCCTGGAGCAGCAGTACGGTGCCGAGATTGTCGGGCTGATGAGAGCCGTGAAGGACGCCTTCGACCCGACGGGGATCATGAACCCCGGGGTGATCTTCCCCGACCCGGGCTGGGACCCGATCAGCCACCTCAAGGTCGGGGATGATGCCGAGCCGATTCCTCCGGAGATCGCCGCCGCCCTCCGGGAGATCGAGATGACCGGGGGGTATGGGAGGAACCGGATGGAACTGGCACGGGAACTTCTGGATTCCGGGACCTGAACCGGATTCCTCGGCTTCACCAGGGCCCGCAGTGGTCACGTCGTGACCCGGCCGGGCCGACGCTGTATCTTCCCAATCATGCGGCAATACCTCGACCTGATGCAGCGGATCCTCGACGACGGTCACCCCAAGACCGACCGGACCGGGACCGGCACGCTCAGTGTCTTCGGTCACCAGATGCATTTCGACTTGGCCGACGGTTTTCCGCTCATCACCACCAAGAGGCTCCACCTCAAGTCGATCGCCCACGAACTGCTCTGGTTCCTCCGGGGCGAGACCAACATCAGGTCGCTGAACGAGGCCGGGGTCCGGATCTGGGATGAGTGGGCCGACGCCGAGGGCAACCTGGGGCCGGTCTACGGATACCAGTGGCGCTCGTGGCCGATGCCCGATGGCACCGCCGTGGATCAGATCACCGAGGTGGTGGACGCGATCCGGAAGACCCCCGACTCACGGCGGCTGATCGTGAGCGCCTGGAACGTCGCGGACCTGCCGAAGATGGCGCTGATGCCGTGCCACGTGCTCTTCCAGTTCTATGTCGCCGACGGTCGGCTCTCCTGTCAGCTCTACCAGCGATCGGCCGACGTCTTCCTCGGCGTGCCGTTCAACATCGCCTCGTATGCGTTGCTGGCGATGATGATGGCCCAGGTGAGTGACCTTGCTCCGGGCGAGTTCATCCACACCTTCGGCGATGCGCACCTGTACCAGAACCACCTCGAGCAGGCTCGGCTCCAGCTCAGTCGAGAGCCGCGGGCCCTGCCGACCATGACCCTCAACCCGGAGGTCCGGTCGTTGCTCGACTTCCGGTTCGAGGACTTCACCCTCTCCCAGTATGACCCTCACCCGCACATTGCCGCTGCGGTGGCCGTGTGAGGACGATCGTCTCGCTGATCGCTGCGGTGTCCGAGAACGGGGTGATTGGCAGGGATGGCGGGTTGCCGTGGCGGCTGCCGGACGACCTCAAGCACTTCAAGCGGCTCACCCTGGATCACACCATGATCATGGGGCGGAAGACCTGGGACGAGGTGGGCAGACCGCTCGTCAACCGGCGCAATGTGGTGGTGTCCCGCAATCCGGGGTTTCAGGCACCGGGGGCAACGGTGGTTCCGAGCCTGGAGGAGGCCCTGGCGCTGGGGGCCACCGAACGACAGGTGTTCGTGATCGGGGGAGGGGAGATCTACCGGGAGGCGCTGCCGCGGGCCGATCGACTCTACCTGACCGTGGTGCACGCCACGGTCGAGGGCGACACGACCTTCCCACCGTTTGATCAGGAGGCCTGGGCGCTTGAGTCGGAGGAGGTGCACTCGGCCGATGACCGGCACCCCCACGCCTTCACCTTTCGGGAATATCGCCGACTCCGTCCGCCGACCTGAGGTGGCGCTCGCTGCCGGCCACCTGGTTTTTCGGCGTTACTGAGATATTCCTTGTTTATCTAGTTTTTTCGGTCCTTGACTGATTCCCGCTCGTTGAAAAGAGATGGTGGTTTTGGGTGTTTTGTTAGTTTATAATGTTTAGTATATCGTGTGTTAAACTCTAAAAATACCCATCTGATGCCCAAAACGGTTTGCGAAACCCAGTAAACTGACTAATCAAGAAAGAACTCCATCGAAGGCCCTCATCCGTGGACCCCATCCGTAACCCGTTCGCTCCCGGTGCCGGGACTGAGCCCCCCGAACTCGCCGGTCGAGCCGCAGTCATCGAAAGCACCAGGATTGCGCTGGGTCGGGTCAGAATCGGCCGGTCCGCCAAGAGTCAGATGTTCCTCGGCTTGCGGGGAGTCGGGAAGACGGTCCTCCTCAACCACGCCGGCGAACTCGCTCGCCGGGCCGGGTACGAAACCGTGACGCTTGAGGCGCCGGAGAACCGCCGTCTTGCCGAGATGCTGATCCCCCCGCTCCGGGGCCTCCTCCGGGCATGGAGCACCCGAGAGAAAGCCAAGGCCGCCGCGTTCAGGGCGCTCGGCGCGCTCAGGGCGTTTGCCAGCGCGTTCAAGGTCAAGGTCGGGGACGTCGAGTTCGGCGTCGAACCGGCAATCGGGACCGCCGACTCCGGTGACCTGCAGTTCGACCTTCCCGACCTGCTCAGCGTGCTGGGCGATGCGGCCTCGGCGTCCGGGGCACCGGTCGCCATTCTGGTCGACGAGATCCAGTATCTGTCATCGGACGAACTCGGCGCGGTCATCGTGGCAATGCATCGAATGGCCCAGAAGGGACTCCCGGTGATCCTCTTCGGTGCTGGCCTTCCACAGATGGCATCTCTGGCCGGAGAGGCCAAGTCGTACTCCGAGCGGTTGTTTGACTATCCGGAGATCGGGAAGCTGGATGACCCGTCGGCCCGGGCGGCGATCCGAGAGCCTCTCCGTCGGGAGGGAGTCGAGATCACCGATGAGGCATTGGCACTCCTTCTCAGGGAGACCGAAGGGTACCCCTACTTCCTCCAGGAATGGGGGGCTCGGGCCTGGGATGCTGCCAAGGATTCACCGATTGGGGTCAGGGAGGTACGACTCGCCTCGGCGACGGCGATGGATCGGCTCGATCAGGGCTTCTTCAAGGTGCGGCTCGACCGACTGTCCGACCGGGAGCAGGAGTATCTCCTCGCGATGGCCGAACGCGGAGCGGGTCCCCATCGCTCGGGGGAGATTGCCGATCAGCTCGGTGTGGACGTTCGGTCAGTGGCTCCGATCCGGAGCTCCCTGATCCGGAAGGGGATGATCTTCAGTCCGCGCTATGGTCTCACCGCGTTTACCGTCCCCAAGTTCGACGAGTTCATGCGCCGCCGCCGGCTGCCCTCCTGAGCAGCAAGACCCACTGGACGCCGACCAGCGGGACCCCCAACGCGAATCCGAAGGCTCCCACCTGTGCCAGCCACGGAATCGTCCGGACGATCCCGGCGCCGAGCAGGATCACCCCCATCGAGAGACAGCCCACCGTCGCCCAGCCGAGTCCCACCGACGCGAGCGTACCGGTCAACGCGTCACCCGGCGGCCGGCGGCCCCGGCCGATCACCAGCGGGATGATCAGCCGGGGGATGATCCGGTGCATCACCCCGAGCACCACCAGAGTGAGCCAGCCGGCTATCGCCACGACCGCGTACCCGATCCAGGTCCGTCCGAACCCGACGTCGGTCGCGAGCAGCTGGATTCCCAGACCGAACGCCAGGGAGTACATCACCACCGCCGCGATGAGGAGACCGAGCGCCGGATCGGGGCGGCGAATCCGGCGGTGGCGGATGTAGCTGACGAGCACCACCAGGTGAGCCGTGACCGCCGCAACCATGAGGCCGCCACCGCCCTGCATGACCATCCGCCACCCCGCCAGGACGCCGGTGCCGTAGACCAGCAGCCCGATGGTTACCAGCCAGCCGATGGCCCGAAGCATCCTGTCATGGGCCGGCGGCGCCTGAAAGAAGGCCGGCAGCATCCGGCTCCCGATGCCGACGATGGTCAGGGTGCCGAACCCCAGGACGCCCAGGTGGAAGTGGACGGCCAGTAGCGCCTCTCGGGCCAGGGTCCACCAGCCGAGCCCGCTCCCGATCCGGGCGAAGGCCACCAGCATGGCGAGGCCCAGGGCCGAATGACCAAGGGAGACGAACCCGCCGACCTCCCGGTTGCGGACGGCCCGACGTCGGGCGGGGATCGTGTTCAAGGATCCCAGCGCCACTCCACCGAAGACCGCGATCCAGGCCACCGCCTGCCAGGCTGGTCGGAAGGTCCAGAGTGCCGTCCCCAGCAGCAGAGCCCCGGCCTGCAACAGCCAGAACCCAGCCAGCGCGACTCCCCATCGTCGGATCGGGACCCCCATCACCGCCGGGATGAACTGGTGCAGCGCGCCGAAGACGGCGGAGACCAGGAAGCCAAGGGTAAAGGCGTGAGTGACCGCGAACACCCTTGGCGAGAACGCGTTGCCGGCCACCAGGTCCGGAGTGACCATGATCAGACCCACGCTTCCGATTGCCAGCCAGAGCAGTGCGGCGGCGAAGTAGCCGAGCGGGAGCGCGTGAATCGTCTCGGGGCCGGCGCCGTGCTGCGGCAGGCCGCCACTGGGGGGGATCGTCATGTCGTCAGGTCCTGTCAGAAGGTGGCGCGGCCCAGAGCCCCCGGGGATTGCCATGGCGCAGGGCCCGTTCCACGGCCGCGACGTACCGCTCCCAGTCTCTGACCAACTGGGGCAATCGCTGGCGGCCCTGGCCGGTCAGGGTGTAGAACCGGGCTCGCCGTCCGTGGTCGGACGCGCCCCACTCCGATTCGATCCAGCCCTGCCGCTCCAGTCGGTGGAGCACCGGATAGAGGGTTCCCTCCTCCACCGCGAAGGCCCCGTCGGTGACCAGCCGGATCCACTCCCCGACGCCGGACCCGTGGGTCGGTTCCCAGCGGAGGGCGCGGAGGACCAGCAGCTCGAGGGTGCCGGCCAGCAGGGGGAGGGTCCGGTCGGGCATGGCGCTGACGGCAAGATAGCGAGTTTCCCATAGAGTCTCTATGGGTAGGACTGGCCCGACCCGGCCCCCCCCGGTTAGACTGTCCGCGACCCGGCCTCCCGGGTTCCGCCATCCACCCCGTTCCGAGGACTGCCCCGTGACTGTCCCTGCCCTGTCCACTGGCCACTCCAGCATCGACGAGATCTTCGGCGCCGACGTCTTCACCCGCCGGCTCATGCGCAAGCGCCTCCCCAAGGAGGTCTACCGGAGTCTGCTCCGCACCATCGACCACGGGGAGCCGCTCGACCCGGCGGCGGCCGACGTGGTGGCGGCAACGATGAAGGACTGGGCGGTCGAGAACGGGGCCACCCACTTCACCCACTGGTTCCAGCCGCTGACCGGCTCCACGGCGGAGAAGCACGATTCGCTGATCTCGCCGGACGGCGCGGGCGGCGTGGTCTACAACTTCTCCGGCTCGGACCTGGTCCAGGGCGAACCGGATGCCTCGAGTTTCCCGTCGGGCGGTCTCCGGGCCACCTTCGAGGCCCGGGGCTACACCGCCTGGGATCCGACCAGTCCGGCCTTCCTGATGCGAGGCGAGAAGAACGTCACCCTGTGCATCCCGACCGCCTTCGTCTCCTGGACCGGCGAAGCGCTCGACACCAAGATCCCCCTCCTCCGCTCGATGGAGGCGCTCTCCCATCAGGCGCTGCGGATCCTCAAGCTGTTCGGGACCGATGAGGGCGTCACCCGGGTGTTGACCACGGTCGGGCCGGAGCAGGAGTACTTCCTCGTCGACCGGGGACTCTACCATCAGCGGCCCGACCTGATGACCTGCGAGCGCTCCCTGTACGGCGCCCGGCCCCCCAAGGGCCAGCAGCTCGAGGACCACTATTTCGGGACCATCCCGCCCCGGGTCCTCGCCTTCATGGCGGATGTGGAGATGGAACTCTGGCGGCTGGGCGTGCCGATCAAGACCCGGCACAACGAGGTAGCCCCCGGTCAGTACGAGCTTGCCCCGATCTTCGAGACCAGCCACATCGCCTCCGATCACCAGATGCTGGTGATGGAGACCCTGCGGCGGATCGCGCCGCGGCACGACCTGAAGGTGCTGCTGCACGAGAAGCCGTTCGCCGGGATCAACGGCTCGGGCAAGCACAACAACTGGTCCATGTCCACCGATTCCGGGGTCAACCTGCTCGATCCGGCCGACGAGACGCACACCAACAGCCAGTTCCTGGTCTTCCTCTGTGCCGTCCTCCGGGCGGTGGATGTCCACGCGAACCTGCTCCGGGCCTGCATCGCGTCGGCCGGCAACGATCATCGGCTGGGGGCCAACGAGGCCCCCCCTGCCATCATCTCGATCTTTCTGGGCGACATGCTGCAGGACATCCTGGATCAGGTCGAGCAGGGGCAGCCCAAGCGGACCCTCCAGGGCGGCAGCATCGACCTCGGGGCGCGGACCTTCCCCCAGCTCCCCCGCCACTCGAGCGACCGGAACCGGACCTCGCCCTTCGCCTTCACCGGCAACAAGTTCGAGTTCCGGGCGGTCGGCTCCTCGGCCAGCATCGCCTGGCCCAACACCGTGCTCAACCTGATCGTGGCCGAGTCGCTCGATCAGATGGCGACCGACCTGGAGAAGGCCGCGGGGCGGAACCCCTCCCCCGCCAAGCTGCAGACCGCGGTCATGGCCGTCCTCAAGAAGACCATCGCCGCCCACAAGCGGATCCTGTTCGGGGGAGACAACTACGCCACCGCCTGGCACCAGGAAGCGGCCCGGCGGGGACTCCCGATCCTGAACGACTCGGTCGATGCCTTCCCGGCGCTGAATGGCAAGAAGATCGTGGAGCTGTTCAAGAAGTACGGCGTGCTGTCCAAGGCCGAACTCGAGTCCCGGACCCACATCGTGATCGAGAAATTCGTCAAGCAGCTGGCCATCGAAGCGGAGACGATGGTGGCCATGGGACGGACGATGATCCTGCCGGCCGCGATCCGGCACCAGACCGTGGTGGCGGGAGCGGTGGTCGCGACGGAGGGCGCGGGGGTCAAGGTGCCGGAGCTCAAGGCCGGACTGGCCGAGTTCTCCGGCCTGGTCACTCAGTTCCGCAAGGCGCTGGATGCCCTGGACAAGGCCGCGGCCCACCAGGAAGAGGACCTGATGGCCCACGCCCTCCACATCAAGAAGAAGGTCCGCCCGCTGATGGCAGAGGCCAGAACCCTGGGTGACATCCTGGAGACCCGGGTGGCCGCCGACCTGTGGCCGATGCCCACCTATCGGGATCTGGCAACGCTGAAATAGCTGCCTGGACTCCACTCGGACCGGGCCGGTCGGCACTCGTGCTGGCTGGCCGTTCCGTGGCCTGCCTATACTTCGGTCACTCGCAGCCTGGACCAATTGTCTCTGGCCATGACAACCGCTTCGCACCCTCGCCTCGGACGCAACCCGCTTCGCCACCCGCACACGGTGGCCCTGGCCACCCTCGTCATGGGGGCGGTCGGCGTCTGGCTGCTGCTCACCGGACGGTCGTTCGGTGCCTGGTTTGCCTGGGGCGCCATCGCGGTCGCCTTCGGGATCCTGGTCTGGGCAACCCGACTGGCCCGCCAGCAGCGGAGCAAGTTCAACACGGTCGTCACGGAGCTGGAGACCCGGAGCCGGCAGCTCGGATTGCTCAGGGAACTGGCGGGCACCCTGCTCAAAGTCGAGACCATGCAGGACCTCTTCGACGAAGTGGTGAAGGTGGCCCGGGCGCTATTCGAGGCCGAAGGTGCCTCAGCGGTGGTGGTGGCCGAGGAGGGGCGGTTCCTTCGCGCGGTGGCCGGGGACGGCCAGTTCGAACAGCAGCAGGGCGTCCTCATCCCATCGGACAAGTCCCTCCTGGGGTGGGTGGTATCACACGACGCCCCGTTCATGTCGGAGAACGTGGCGCTGGACCCCCGGGTGTACCGGGTGGAGGGGGTTGTCCTGAGCGGCCGGCGCTTCCTGGCGGCTCCGCTGCGGTCCGGCGGCCTGGTGCTGGGGTGCCTGTCGTTGACCCGGGATGCCACCGCCCCGCCGTTCCAGGAGGATGACCTGGAGCTGCTCCAGATCCTCGCCGACCAGGTCGCGGTCGGGATGGACCGGACCCAGGGACTGGAAGAGGCTCGCCGGACCGCCCAGGCCCTGTCCGTCAAGAACCGGGAGCTGATCCGGGCCACCCGACTGAAGAGTGAGTTCCTGGCCAACATGAGCCATGAACTCCGGACCCCACTCAACGCGATCATCGGCTTCTCCGACCTGCTGCTCAACGGCGGGGCCGAGAATCTCGATGAGTCACAGCGGGACTTTCTCGAGTCGATCTCCCGGAACGGAAGTCACCTGCTGACGATCGTGAGCGATGTGCTGGACCTCTCCCGGATCGAAGCCGGGACGATGAGCTACCACCTGATCGAGACCGATCTCCGCCAAGCCGTCCTGGCGGCCGTCACCGACACCGCGAGCCTTCGGAGCGCCAAGCGACAGGAGTGTCAGGTGGATCTGGAGCAGGGGCCCCTGACGGTGGTGGTGGACGGTCAACGGGTCCGGCAGGTCCTCTTCAACCTGCTGGCCAACGCCTCGAAGTTCACCCACGAGCACGGCCACATCACGCTGTCGGTCTGCCGGACCCGGGCGCCGCTGCCGATCCCGGCACAGCGTGCCACCGATGGGGCGGGCACGATGACGCGGGACGCGATCTGGGTGGCGGTGAGTGACGACGGCATCGGGATAGCACCCGAGGACATGCCCAAGCTGTTTCAGGACTTCAGTCAGGTGGACAGCTCTGCCAGTCGCCGGGAGCAGGGTACCGGGCTCGGGCTGTCCCTCTCCAAGCGGTTCATCAACACCTTGGGCGGCGAAATCGGCTGCGAGTCGATCCCCGGCATGGGGAGCAGTTTCTGGTTCATCCTGCCGGTGGACGGCCCGTTCCGGCGACCCAGCCAGTCGGCCACGGACCGCAGCGCGAATCCGGAAAAGCGGGTGGGCGACGAGGTGAGCCGGGCTTAGAAGGGCGAGGGCACGTCCACCGGACGCCAGGGACGGCCGGGCAGGGCCGCGCGGCGCAGCAGCTCGAGGTGAGAGGCGATCACGTTGGCGAACTGTTGCGCCGCGGTGACCGGGTGACCCGCCGATCCGGGATTGCCGCCGCGCAACACCATCGCCCCGACCGAGCGGCCTGCGAGCAGGATCGGGACCGCCAGGTCCCGGCCGTCGGGGCCCGTCACCAGAAAGAGGGCCGTACCCTCGATGACCGGCGCGAGCGCCGACAGCGTCAACCCCTCGGTCGGCAGGTCGGTCAAGGGATGAGTACTGCCAGGCTGCACCGTTACCACCCGGTCCTCACCGAGCCGCAGCACAAACATGCACTCCGAAAATCCCAAGGCCCGAGTCACCTCGTCGGCAAATGCCTGACTCGCCTCCCCCCAATGCCTGGTCGTCGCCAGCAGGGTGACCAGTCGGGCCACCCGGGGCTGGCTGGCGTGCTGGGCGGCCAGCTGAGCCTGACCCACTTCCGCGGTCAGAGCCTGCCGGAGGCCGTCCACCCTGAGCGCGATGATCGGCGCGACCAGCTGCAGCGCCTCAACGTCCGGGTGCCGGAACATCCCCGCCGCCGGACCTCCCAGGAACAGCCACGCCTCGGCCCCGCCCGCCACCGCCAGTCTGGTGCCGAGCACCGCGCGGACCCGCTGGGTCGCCCGGGTGGCCGCATGGGCCGGCCAGGGCGCCACCGGGCGAAGGTCGGGAACCAGGATGATTCCATCCTCGTCCGCCAACTCCACCAGAGCCTCAATCGCCTGAGCCGCCGCTTCGGGTGACTCGCCCCACCGGTGATGCTCCGGGGCGGTGGACAGCAATGCCCACCGGTTGGCCGGGGTGCCCTGCACCGCGATCTCGATTCGATCGTGGGGGATGACCGCCTGCAGCGCGGCGGACACCAGCCGCAGCACCTCGGCTCCGGTACGGGCCTCGACGGCGGCCCGGGCCACCAGGGTCTGAATCGCTTCTTCAGGTTCCGCCTCTGGCAGGCCGGTGGCCGACAGCGCCGTGGGCGGTGACCCGGCCAGCGCCGAAAAGGTCGGCACCAGCTCGCGAAGCACTTCATGCAGATGGATCGCCTGCTCCACGCCGTAGCGCCCGGGCTCAAGATCGGCAAAGAGCGCCAATCCGAGGTCGCGTTCCCCGCTTCGGATCGGGATGGCAATGGCAGAGAGATACCCGGCGTTCCGGATCCGTTCCTCGATCGTGAACAGCTGGTGCTGAGCCAGCCGGGTGGACGGCTCAGGAATCTCGACGTGGTCCGCGGCCAGTTCGGACGGCGCCAGGAGGAGCACGCCCCCGGCCTTGGGAAAGAGCCAGAAGGCGAGCAGGCTGTGGGGGACCTCGCCGGCCAGGAAGTTGGATAGGGCCAGGTGCCACGCCGCGACGCCCGCGGCGTCCGGTGGCCCGTCCACCAGAGGCGGAACGGGCACCAGGATGCCACCGGCGGAGGCATTGGGCTCGTGCCGTCCGGAGCTTGTCATCGGATGCCCATGGTGCAGAAACCATACCCCCCAGACCCCGAGGATCTGGTCCGGCCACGCCCTCCACCCGGCGGCCAGGGTGACCAGTCGCAAGTCCATTGTTCACATGATATTAGGTCATCCAATCGGTCCGGGTGGTGCCCCGCTACCTTGCCGCCTGCGTGAACCTCACTCCCAGGAGGCCACTTGTCGGGATTCGGCAACCTGCGGCCGTCCGTCTCGACGCTGGGTGGTTGATATACCCCCCACCCCTATATACATTGCTCTCCATGGACCCGAACCGACGGAGGTCAAGTACATGGAACCATTGACACTGCAGATCGAGGGAATGTCCTGCGGCCACTGCCTGAACGCGGTCAACCAGGCGCTGGCCAACCAGGCCGGGATCACCGTCGGATTCGTCAAGCTGGGAAGGGCCGACCTGCGGTATGACTCGGCGGTCATCGACCCCGAAGCCGTGGCGGCCCTGGTCACTGAGGCTGGGTATCCGGCAACGGTGCAGCCCGCCATCACATGACCGCCCCGCCGGCGGTCACCGGGCCAGGGCAGACCGCAGACCACTCGGTGGCTGCCACCCTTGAAGTCCAGGGGATGACCTGCGCCGCCTGCAGCGGACGGATCCAGCGGGCCTTCGAACAGACCCCCGGCGTCCGGGCCGCCCACGTCAACCTGATGACAGGCCTGGCCGAGGTGCGTTTCGACCCGGCGAGCCTCGCACCGGCCGACCTGGTGGCCGTCGTGGAGCGCACCGGGTACCAGGCGTCGCTCCCCGCACCCGACCTCCGGGTCGAGGAACAGGTCGAAGCCCTGGACGCGCACCGTGAGCACGAGCTGCAGTCGCTCGGCCGAAAACTCGCCGTGGCTTCTGTCGCGGCAATCCTCACCATGATCCTGATGCCGTTTTCGGAGGAGGCCCACGGCCTGGTGCCCGATCCGCTGATGGAGCTCTTCATGCCGGTGGCGGCCTGGCTCAACCGGACCATCCCTGTCCTCGGCACCATCACCCCCGCCGCCTGGCGCTGGATCCTGCTCGGGCTGACGTTGCCCTCGGTGCTCTGGGCCGGCCGCCACTTCTACACTCGGGCCTGGGCCGGTCTCAAGCACCGCACCGCCGACATGAACACCCTGATCGCCATCGGCACCGGGTCGGCCCTGGTGTTCAGCGTGGCGGTGACGGTGGCCTCGGGATGGTTGCACGCCCGCGGGCATTCCCCCCGCGGTGTACTACGAGGCGATCAACGGGATCATCGCCCTCATCCTGGTCGGCAACTACCTCGAAACCCGGGCCAAACGACAGACCGCCGGCGCGGTGAAGCGGTTGATCGGCCTCCGACCCGACACGGCGCTGGTGCGCCGGAATGGTCAGGAAGTGGCCATCCCGCTGGACGATGTAGTGGTGGGCGAGGAGCTGGTGGTGCGGCCTGGTGACCGGGTGCCCGTGGACGGTACCGTGCTCGAAGGCACCAGCACCCTGGACGAGTCGATGCTCTCGGGCGAACCGGTACCGGTCACCAAGGGACCGGGCGACGAAGTGGTCGGCGGGACGGTCAACCGGACCGGGGCATTCGTCTTCCGAGCCGGCCGGGTCGGCCGCGACACGGTGCTGGCCAACATCATCCGTCTGGTTCAGGAAGCCCAGGGCTCCCGTGCTCCCATCCAGGCGATGGCTGACCGGATCTCGGCGGTGTTCGTCCCGGTGGTCATCGTCCTCGCCTTCATCACTTTTCTGATCTGGACGCTGTTCGGTCCTGAGCCGTCGGCCATCCGGGGGCTCGCATCGGCGGTAACGGTGCTGATCATCGCCTGTCCCTGTGCCATGGGTCTGGCGGTACCGACCGCGGTGATGGTGGCCACCGGGCGCGGTGCCGAGCAGGGTCTGCTGATCAAGGGCGGCGAGCCACTGCAGCGGGTGGGGGATGTCCGGGTGATTCTGCTTGACAAGACCGGCACCGTCACCGAGGGCCGGCCGGCGGTGGTCACGGTGCAGCCTGCGGGGATGACCGAGGAAGAACTCCTGGCGCTGGCGGGGTCGCTGGAGCGGCGGAGTGAGCACCCGCTGGCCGAAGCGGTGGTCCGGGAAGCTGGGCGGCGGGGGGTGGCCTTGATCGAGCCGGAAGAGTTCGAGGCCGTTCCAGGGCAGGGGGTGTCGGGACTGGTGAGGGGCCGACGGGTGCTGATCGGGACCCCCGCGTTCCTCTCTGCGGCCAGCGTGGAGCTGGGGGATGGTCGCATCGCCGGTGAGATGTCCGCCCGGGCCGAGACGCCGGTCCTGGTGGCGGTGGACGGTCGGATGGCCGGAGCCATCGGGATCGCCGATCCGATCCGGGCGACCAGTCGAGAGGCGATCGCCGAACTGTCCAGCTTCGGGTTGGAGGTGGTGATGGTGACCGGGGATGACCCCGAGACGGCCAGGGTCGTCGCCGATCGAGTCGGTATTCAGACCGTGCGTGCCAGAGTGCTGCCCGACCGGAAGCTCGAGGTGGTTCGGGAGTTCCAGGCCACCGGCCGGGTGGTGGCGATGGTGGGGGACGGGATCAACGATGCGCCGGCACTGGCCGGCGCCGATGTCGGGATAGCCATGGGGACCGGGACCGACGTGGCGATCGAGGCTGCCGAGATCACCCTGGTGCAGGGAGATCTGCGGGGGGTGGTGCGGGCGATCCGGCTCTGCCGGCAGACGATGCGGGTGATGCGGCAGAACCTGTTCTGGGCCTTTGCCTACAACGTGGTGGGCATTCCGGTGGCGGCCGGCGTGCTCTATCCGGTCTTCGGCATCTTGCTCACTCCTACGATGGCGGCTGCGGCAATGGCGGTGAGTTCGGTCAGTGTGGTGTCCAACAGTCTGCGGCTCCGGCGGGCCAGGTGAACGGAAGGGGGAGGGAATGACCGACCAGGAAATGCCAACCGTCAACTGCGGCTGCGGGGTGGAGGAGGACGGCCGACACGCCGTCGCGGTCGACCCGGAGCTCAAGCTGTCGGTGCTCCATCGACTCCGGCGGATCGAGGGTCAGGTCCGGGGACTCCAGCGGATGGTCGAGGAGGAGCGCTACTGTGCCGACATCATGACCCAGGTGGCGTCGGTGCAGGAGGCGCTGCGTGGCGCGAGCCGGTCCCTGCTGCAGAACCATCTCCGGCACTGCGCGACGGCCGCGATCAACTCGGGCGACCCCGCCCGGGCCGAGGCGATGTACGCTGAACTGGTGGACCTGATGGGGATGGCACGATGAGGGTCTCCACTCCTCCCGGCCTTGTGTCCGGCTCGGCAGGCCGTTTGTCTTCCTCGCGATGCTCACCACGTCATGGACCCGACCGTCCACAGGGGCTCGGGAGGCGGAGCGGATTGCCCGCGAGCTGTTCGGGGTGGAAGCCACCGCGACCGAACTTCCCAGCGAGCGGGACCGCAACTTCCTGATCGCGGCCCCCTCGGGCCGGACCGTCCTCAAGATCGCCCACGCCGATGAGGAGCGGAGCGTGCTGGAGTTCCAGCACCGCGCCCTGGAGCGGATTGCCGAGCGGGCGCCTGATCTGATGGTGCCTCGGGTGGTGCGAGGACTCGATGGCCGCGACATCCTTGAAACAGTGGGAGCCGGAGGCACAGCCCACCTGGTCAGGATGCTCTCCTGGCTGCCGGGTACTCCCTTCGCCGAGGTACTCCCCCACTCCTCCGGGCTGCTCCAGAGCCTCGGTGCCACACTCGGCCGACTGGATCTGGCCCTGGAGGGGTTCACCCATCCCCAGGCCCGCCGGGTCCTCAAGTGGGACATCGTCCGGTCGCCGTGGGTCGTGGAACACCTCCCCCTGGTGGAGGATCCCAGTCGCCGGGCACTGGTCGCCCGGCACCTCGAGCGGTTCGAACGAGAGTTGCTCCCCATCCTGCCCTCCCTTCGGCAGGGGGTGATCCACAACGACGCCAACGACTGGAACGTGCTGGTCAGCGGCGGCGATCCACCCGAGCGCCGGGTTTCCGGCCTGCTGGATTTCGGTGACATGCTGGAATCGCCAGTCGTCATGGAGCTGGCCATCGCCAGCGCCTATGCGATTCTGGCCAAGCCCGATCCGCTGGCCGCGGCGGCTGAAGTGGTCCGTGGGTACCACCACGAGTACCCGCTGACCGAGGACGAGCTCGAGCTGCTCTTTCCACTCATCTGCACCCGGCTCTCCGTCTCGGTCGTCAATTCCGCGGTCCAGCGGTCCCGGCACCCCGACAACCGCTATCTGGCGATCAGTGAAGCTCCTGCCTGGGACGCCTTGGAGCGGTTGGAACAGATCCATCCGCGGCTGGCCCACTACACGCTCCGGGCTGCTGCGGATCTCGAGCCCTGTCCGCTGAACCCACCCGTGGTGGAATGGCTGAGCGCGAACGCCGGGAGCTTCGGCCCGCTGCTGGATGTGGATGGCTACGACCGGGTTTGCCCGATTGATCTGAGCATCGGGAGTCCGCTGGTGGAGAATCCGGCCGAGCCCGATGACGTGCCGCGCTTCACCTTCAAGCTCTTTCACCACATGATGGAACGTGGTGCGGAGGTGGGGATTGGTGCCTGGAACGAACCGCGGGCGCTCTACCTCGGCCGGCTGTTCGAGGCCGAAGGGAACGACCGGCCGGTGGCCCGGACCGTCCACCTCGGGCTCGACCTGTTCTGCTCCGCGGGCCTCCCCGTGGTGGCGCCGCTCAAGGGCATCGTGCACAGCGTCCAGGACAATGCCGGTGGGCGGGACTACGGGCCCACGGTCATCCTCCGCCACGAGATCGAGCGGGGGCCGACCTTCTTCACGCTGTACGGGCATCTGGGCCGCGATGTGATCGGCAAGCTCCAGCCCGGCACTCCGGTCCAGCGAGGCGACTGGATCGGCACCGTGGGCGGGATCGGAGAGAACGGTGGCTGGCCACCTCACCCCCATGTCCAGATCATCTGCGATCTGCTCGACCGGGAGGGTGAATTTCCCGGGGCGGCCCGGGCCGATCAGCGCGATGTCTGGCTGAGTCTGTCCCCGGACGCCAACCTGATCGCTGGCTTCCCCGACTCGGCGTTCATGCCGTCGCCCCCGGACCGCGCCGGAATCCTCCAGAGCCGGCAGGAACATCTCGGCCCGTCGCTCAGTGTCGCCTACCGGAAGCCGCTCCAGATCGTCCGGGGATGGAAGCAGTTCCTCTACGATCAGGATGGGCTCCGCTACCTGGACTGCGTCAACAACGTCCCCCATGTCGGGCATTCGCATCCCCAGGTGGTTCGGGCCGCGCGGGAGCAGTTGGCGGTGTTGAACACCAACACCCGGTATCTGCACCAGAACCTCGTCCGCTATGCGGAACGGCTCACCGCGACCCTGCCGGAGTCACTCAGCGTTTGCTTCCTGGTGAACTCTGGGAGTGAAGCCAACGAGTTGGCGATCCGGATGGCGCGCACAGCGACCGGAGGACGCGGGATGGTCGTGGTGGACGTGGGGTACCATGGCAACACCACCACCCTGATCGACGTCAGCCCCTACAAACACGATGGCAAGGGTGGGGCAGGTCCACCCCCCTGGGTCCGGAAGATCCCGATGCCCGACGGCTACCGCGGTGCCTGGAAGGCCTCCGATCCTGAGGCGGGATTCAAGTACGCCGCGGCGGTCTCGCCGGCGATGGAGTTCCTGAGGGGGACTGGGGAGCCGGTGGCGGGGTTTCTGGCCGAGTCGATCCTCAGCTGTGGCGGACAGGTGGTCTCGCCCGCCGGATTCCTGGCTGAGGCCTACCGGCGGATCCGGGCCGAGGGCGGGATCTGCATCGCGGACGAAGTGCAGGTCGGATTCGGCCGGGTGGGCACTCATTTCTGGGGCTTCGAGACCCAGGGGGTCGTCCCGGACATCGTCACCATGGGGAAGCCGATCGGGAACGGGTTCCCGCTGGGAGCGGTGGTGACGACCCGGCAGATCGCGGCGGCGTTTGCCAACGGCATGGAATACTTCAACACCTTTGGCGGTGGGCCCGTGGCGGCGGCGGTCGGGTTGGCGGTGCTCGAGGTGCTCGAGTCGGAGCGGCTCCAGCAGAACGCACTGGAGGTGGGCGGACACCTCCTGGCCGGGCTGCGGGAACTGGTGGCGCGGCATCCGCTGGCGGGAGAGGCCCGGGGCCTGGGCCTCTTCGTGGGCCTGGAACTGGTGCGCGACCGGTCGACCCTGGAGCCGGCCGCTCGGGAGGCGGCCGTGATCGTCAACCGGCTCCGGGACTATGGCTTGCTTGTCAGTACCGACGGGCCGTTCAACAACGTGATCAAGATCAAGCCCCCGATGTGTTTCACCCGGAGTGATGCCGACTGTCTGGTTGTCGGCCTGGATCGGGCCCTTACCGAGCTGAGGCACTGAAGCGAGGCGACCACCACCTGGCCTGACCTTCCCTGCTGCCCTACGATGTCGGTTCCGTCTCCTCGAAGAAGGCCGCCCGCCCTCTCCCGGCCTCTTTGGCGCGATACAACGCAACATCCGCCTCGTGGAGTGCGGTCGGGACATCCAGGGCACTGGTGCCCAGCAGGCGGATTCCGATGCTGGCGCCGACCTGAAGGATCTTTCCTTTGAACTCGAGCGGCTGCCTGACCAACGCGATCAGTTTGTCCGCGATCAGCACCGCCCGGTCGCGTGCCACGGCTTCGTCGGTGCTGAGGCGGTGAATCAGGACGACGAACTCATCCCCCCCAAGGCGCCCGACGACATCCTCGGCGCGGATGATGGATGGCAGCCGTTCAGCGACCCCAACCAGTACCGCATCCCCTGCCTTGTGGCCATGGTTGTCGTTGATCGCCTTGAGTCCATCCAGGTCCAGCGCCAGCACCGCGCCATACTCCTGGTGCCGGACGCTCGCTGCGATGGCTATTCCCAGGTGCTCTGAGATCAGACGTCGATTCGCCAGCTTGGTCAACGGATCGGTCAGCGCCAGGCGGCCGACCTGAACGAGCGCCTCGTCCCGAGCGGCCACAAATGGTCTGATGATCCAGAGGTAGATTGCGGGAGTGGATAATGCCGCCAGCAGCGCCGCATCCAGAGCCGCTTCGGCGTTGGTGCTCGCCTCGTGCGGAATCGTCCCCAGAACCAGCATGATCGACAGTTCCGCCACCGACATGATGACGACAATACGGAAAACCACTTGTCGTGCGGTGAGCGGTCCCACGGCTGTCCCTGGGTGTCGGTGGCCGGCCTGTCCACTGCCGGGCCGGGAACGGGGGTCCGGCCAAGCGGTGCCCTGGACGCCCTCTGAAGCGGGCAGCAGAAGCAATGCCCCCCTGGCCCATTGCTTGTCAATGGGCCAGAGGGATCAGGGTTCGAGGTGTCAGAACCGGATTTTGAATCCGAGCGACACCACCGGGAAATATTTGGCCAGCGGCTGATCGTCGATCTCGGCCTGAGCCGAAGCCTGCTCCTGCTGGACCTCCGCATCCAGCTGCGCCCGTTCGGCCCCGGTGAGGGGAGACGTCACCGTGAGGTCGACCTTCGGGTGGCCGGTCATCACGACGCCCACGTCGAACATCAGCGCGAAGCGGCCGCGACCTGCGACGCCGAGTCCCACGAGTGGCGCGATGGTCCGGGAATAGTCGGCGGTGCCGGTCAACGACCCCACCTGTGAGGGCTGGTAGACCACGTCGCCGATGGTCACCGGTCCGGTGAGCACCGCTTCGCCCTTGACCGACGTGTCCCACAGTACCAGCCCTCCGGTCAGCCGGAACGCGTTGGCGAAGGGATGCAGATCGACCAGGGCCGTGAGATTCCGCCAGTCGGGGCTGATATCGTAGCGGATATCATCGACCGTCTCCTCGAAGGTGAGGGAGAGGTAGTGGTAACCGGCGCGGAGCCCGAGTTGGGGGGACAGGTGGAGCGACACCTCGGGGGCGATCCCAAGGGTCGAAGCGGTCAGCCCCACCGCCACCAGGCCTTGGCCATTGGAGGACTGGGCCAGGGCCGGCTGGGCAAAGCCAAGCAGCAGGGCGGCCAGCAAGGGGAGTGATTTGGTCGTCATGGTGGCCTCGGGAGTGATCGCAGAGTGAACACCGGAGCGTTTGGGCTACCATCCGTGCAAACTTCCGGCCAGGGTGGCGAGTCTTCTCATCCTCCCGGCCTCTGGTCGGTTCCAGCTTCGGGACCGAAAAGGTCGATGCGGATCGCCCCTCGGTTCGCATTATCCGCCGCTTCCTCCGGTCCGGGGCGGTTGGAGGGCAACTGGGGTCGGTCATGGGAACCGCGGAGTTGAAGCGCCCACCAGGCTCTGGGGAGGCCTGCCTCTCGCCAGCAACCCGGGCTATGCCGAGCCGCGGAGCCGGGTCAGGCTGCGATCCAACGCCGCGGCGAAGGCCTGCTTGGCGCGAGCGTCGTAGGGTGGCGGGCCCCCGGTCACGGCGCCCGCCGACCGGAGCTGCTCCATGAAATCCCGGATCGAGAGCCGCTCCCCGATGGTCTCCGGAGTGTGCTCCTCTCCCCGCGGGTCCAGGACCGCGATTTTCCGGGGGACCAGGAGGGCCGCCAGCGGGATGTCCTGAGTGACCACCAGATCGCCGGGTTCAGCGTTGTCCACGATGTGCTGGTCCGCCAGGTCGGGGCCACCATCGACCCACACGGCCGTGACCAGGGGATTGCCGACCGGAGTCTGCAGCCGCTGGTTGGCGACGAGCATGGTCGCCAGGCTGAGCCGCTTCGCCGCGCGAAACACCACGTCTTTCACCTCCCGGGGAATCGCATCGGCATCAATCCAGATCCTCAACTGGTACTCGCCAGGACCACCCGCTCCATATCGGCCCTGACCGTCCGCAGCGCCCCCATCGCGACCAGCCCGCCGAGCAACGCCATCGCCGGTAGCACCAGCACCGCGGTCCCGATCCCGAATGCGTCCGACAGGAACCCCACCAACGGCAGCGCAATGGCATCCCCCGCCAGATGGATGAAGGCCAGGAACGCCCCAGCCACCGTGGTGCTGACCTTGGCCGGGACCACATCGAAGATCACCGTCGTCAGCGGTCCGTTGTACCAGGTGAGAAAGAAGAACGCGACCGCGAAGACCGGGACAAAGAGTTCCAGATCGCGGATCGTGAGCAGCCAGATCGCCAGCGGTCCGCCGATCAGGAATCCCGAGCTTCCGATCAGAACCCGTGCGCCGTGATACCGCGGCTGGAGCCAGTCGGCCAGGAGCCCCCCAGTCAGCGTCCCCGCGATCCCTGCCACCAATCCCCACTTGCCCAGCAGCACGGTCGCCGCCGCGACGGTCAGGTGCAGTTCTCGAGTCATGAACACCGGCGCCCAGCCGATCAGCCCGTTCAGCCCGAAGGAGATCATCGCCCCACCCACAAACACGTAGACCAGCGTTGGCGTCCGGAACACCAGCCGCATCGCCCGGAGCAGTCCCTCGAACGCGGTCTCCAGGCCCTGTTCGAGTTCTTCCCCTGCGCCCTCATTCCGAGCGGCTTGCCGGACCCAGACGATGATGTTGATCGCCAGTCCCAGTCCGGCAAAGATCGCGAAGACCGCCCCGTCCACCGCCGAATCGGCCCCGAACTGCCGGTCCGCTACCCAGGCCGCCACCGAGGCGGTCGCGAGCCCCGCTACGATCCACCGGCACGCTGAGAGGATGGCCACGGTCCCGAGTTCCAGATGCCGGAGCTGGGCCAAGACCGACGGCATCGGCCCTTCCTTCAACGGGTCCCGAAGGCGCGCCACCAGCAAGGCCAGCCCGAAGCCCGGGAGCCCGAGCGCCATGAAGGTGACCCGCCAGCCATACAGCGCCTCCAGCTGCCCCGCCGCCAGAATGCCGAGCACCCCGCCGAGCGCCAACCCGGCGGTGAAGATGCTCATCGCCAGCGCCCGCCGGGCGCCGGGGAAATAGTCGGCCACCAGCGCGGTGCTTGCCGCGTTGGCCGCCGCTCCACCGAGACCCACTGCGGCGCGGGTCGCCAGCAGGCCGGGGAAGCTCCGGACCAGTCCCCCGAGGCTGGTAGCAATGCTCCAAAGACTCACCCCGAAGGCGGTGACCGCGGTCCGGCTCCTGAGGTCCGACATCAGTCCCACCGGCAGCGCTGCCAGGGAGAACACCAGGATGTAGGCCGAGCCGAGCCAGCCCAGATGGGTATCGGTGAGGTTGAGGTCGCGTTTGATCGGCTCGAACAGCGCGAAGATCGCGTTCCGTTCGAGATAGTTGACGACGTTGATGACGGTCAGCAGACCCAGCGCGTAGACGCTGTACCGGGTCGAAGGGCCCAGCCTGGTCACTGAACGTTCCGGGCCTCCTCGGCGCGCTCATCCCGGAACGCCCTGGCCGCAGTGTACTCGTCGATCAACAGCTGCATCATCTCCTCGCGCCGGGCATAGAGCCGCTTGAGGGGCCGAGGCGGGTGCCGGGACAGGGCGTAGGCGGTGAGCAGCGGGAGCGCCACCGTGGTGTCGAGGTAGCAGACGACCGTGCCGGGGAGCTGGTCGGGGTCGATCTTGCCCCAGGAGACCGCCTCGCCCGGGGTGGCGCCCGACAGGCCGCCGGTGTCGGGTCTGGCATCGGTGAACTGCAGAAAGAAATCATGGCCCTTCTCGTCGATCCCGAGGACTTCCTGAATCTGCGGCTCGGTCTGCAGCAGGAAGTTCTTGGGACTGCCTCCCCCCGCGATGACGGCCGCACTCTTGCCCCCGGCCCGTTTGGCGGTCAGCACGATGGCCGCGGTCTCATTCACATCGGCGGAGACGTCGAACCGGAGCGGGCTTCCCCGCAACGCCATCTCGGCAACGTTCATCCCGATCGAGCTGTCCCCTGGCGAGGAGGTGTAGATCGGAATCTCCAGTTCGTGCGCCAGGCTCAGGACCGACCGCTTGCTCAGCCCGAGGGCCTCTTCCCGGGCCTTGAGATATCCGCCGAGGAGGTAGTGGAACTCCGCCGAACTCATGGGCCGCTGGAACTCCGGGTTCTGGCAGACTTCCCGGGTAAAGGCGTCGGTCGAGAGCAGGACGCTGTAGTCGAACAGAATATCGTAGATCCGGACGACCCCTTTCGCCCGCAGCTCGACGTCATCGTTGGTCGGCGAGCCCTGGTGGAGGCTCAAGCCGAGCGCAAAATGGGCGTCGTGGTAGAGGTTGGCGCCGGTCGAGATGATCCAGTCCACGAAGCCCGCCTCCATCAGCGGGATCAGGGTACTCATCCCGAGCCCGGCCGGAGTCATGGCCCCGGTCAGGCTCATCGCGACGGTCACATCCGGTTCCAGGATCCTGGTGGTGAACAGCTGGCAGGCTTCGCGCAGCCGCCCGGCGTTGTACGCCAGGAAGGCGCCGTCGATCAGATCGGCCACCGGCTCGGCGCCGGTAATGCCCTTGGGCGAAATGCGGGGGCCCTGCAGGAAAGCCGCAGAAGGTCTGGTCATGGGGGGAATATAGTGCTTGCCTTCAGGACCGGCCGTCCGTACCGTTGCCAGGTCCTCTCATGACCGCATCCATTGCCGTTCGCCTCGTCCCGGCCCTCGCTGCCGCCCTGCTGACCGCCGCTGCCTGCGGCCCTCGGGTCTCGGCCGACAGGATCTTCGTCGGCACCTTCATCACCCTCGACTCGGCCCGCCCCACCGTCCAGGCCGTCGCGGTGTCCGGTGGCCGGATCACCATGATCGGAACCGTGGCGGAGGTTCGCAAGGCGGCTCCCCGCGGCGTGGTGCTCGACACCCTCGAAGGCGTGGTGGTGCCCGGGCTGGCCGACGCCCACGCCCACGTCCTCATGCTGGGGGAGCAGCTGGAGCGGCTGAACCTGCGCGGGCTGAGTCGGGAGGATATCGTGGCCCGGGTGGGCGCCGCCGTCGCCGAGGCGCCGGCGGGTACCTGGATCCTGGGTGGGGGCTGGGACCAGGGATACTGGACCCCGGTCGAGTTCCCTACGGCGGCCGACCTCGACTCGGTGGCCCCAGACCACCCGGTCCTGCTTGACCGGATCGACCTCCACTCGGTCTGGGTCAACAGCAAGGCCATGGAGTTGGCAGGGATCAGCGCGGACACGCCGGACCCGGCCGGCGGTCGTCTCTTCCGCGATTCGACCGGGAATCCTTCCGGTGTCCTGGTCGACGAAGCGGTGGAGCTGGTCCGGAGCGCCGTGCCTCCCGACGCGCCAGCGATGGTTCGACGCCGGATGGAGCTGGCCCTGGCCCAATATGCCCGATGGGGGCTGACCAGCGTTCACGATGCGGGTGTGTCATGGTCCACCGTGCGGCTGTACCAGGCCCTGGCCGTCGAGGGCAGCCTGCCGATCCGGGTGTACGCCATGGTGAATGCCCCCGGTGCCAGCGCCGACAGCGCCCTCGCCGAAGGTCCCCAGACCGATCTCTTTGATGGCCGGCTGACCGTCCGGGCGCTCAAGGTCATGGTGGACGGCGCGCTGGGGTCGCGCGGGGCACAGCTGACCGACTCGTACTCGGATGCCCCGGGGGAGCGGGGTCTGGTCCTGCTGTCGGACTCGTTGCTGGATGACATCCTCGGCCGGGCCGCGGAGCGGGGGTTCCAGGTCGCCGTCCATGCCCTCGGTGATCGCGCGGTCTCCCGGGTGCTCGACGCATTCGGGCGGGTTGATTCCGCGGCCCGAGAGCAGCGCTTCCGGATCGAACATGTCTCGGTAATCCGCCCCGCTGACATCGAGCGCTTTGCCCGGCACGGGGTGGTCGCCTCGATTCAGCCGGTCTTCGTCGGTGAATACCGCCGCTGGGCGGCCGATCGACTGGGTCCCAACCGGGTCCGCTGGGCAGTCCCCACCCGGCACTTCCGGGAGGCCGGCGTCGTGGTCGCGGCCGGCACGGACTTCCCGGCCTCCGATACCGGCGACCCGATCCTGAGCCTGTTCTCGATGGTGACCCGTCGCGGGGCGGACGGGCTCCCGGTTGGTGGTTGGCTGCCGGAGCAGAAGATCACCCTTGCCGACGCCCTCGCCGCGATGACCACCGGACCCGCCTGGGCCGCCTTCGCCGAGAGCGGCCGGGGGATGATTGCTCCTGGCTTCCGGGCCGACTTCACGATTCTCTCCGAAGATCCCCGGGCGGTGCTGCCCGACGATCTCCGCCGGGTCCAGGTGCTGGGCACCCTGCTTGACGGCCAACGCGTCGCTTCCCGGAGACAGCCATGATCCGCCGTTCCCTTCTCGTCGTCTCCCTGCTGAGCCTGCTGACGGTCGGAGCCGCCCAGAGCCAGAGCATGGCCAATACCCTGACCGATGCCGAAAGCGCGGCAGGATGGAAGCTCCTCTTCGATGGCCAGACCACCGTCGGGTGGCGGGGGTACATGAAGAACGCGGTCACCGGATGGCAAGTGGTGGACGGGGCCCTGACCCGGGCGGCCGCGGGTGGGGACATCGTCACCACCGAGCAATACCGGGACTTCGAGCTGGCCTTGGAATGGAAGATCGGCCCCGGCGGCAACAGCGGCATCTTCTACCGCGCAGTCGAGGGCCCGTCGGCGATCTACTTCAGCGCCCCCGAGATGCAGGTGCTCGATGACGCTCTCCATGCCGACGGGCAGTCGCCACTCACCTCGGCGGGGAGCAACTACGGCCTTCACCCCGCGCCCCGGGGTGTGGTCCGGCCCGCCGGCGAGTGGAACGCGATCAGGATCGTGGTGCAGGGCCATCAGGTCGAGCACTGGCTCAACGGCCGATTGATCGTCCGCTACCAGCTCCAGAGCGACGATTGGAAGGCACTGGTCGCCGGGAGCAAGTTCGCCCAGTGGAAGGAGTATGGTCAGGCGGGGGAGGGATACATCGGGCTGCAGGACCACGGCGACTGGGTGGCCTACCGCTCGATCCGGATCCGGGTCCTTCCGTGACCCTGAGGATCAGCCCGGGCAGGCTGGATCGGGGGGCTATATTCCTTCCGGCCTGACCGGAGACTCCCACTTGCACTCACCAGCACCCGTTGCTTCGTCCGGCCGGACCTGGTCCGGGGTGATGTTCGCCGTTGCCCTCCGGGCCCTGGTCAATCCCCGGCTGGCGGTGGATCTGCTCCGGACCGGCTGGGCGTTCCGCCGCCGTGACTGGTGGCGTCGGCCGCCGTTCCTGCCCCTGCCGGACCGCCGTTACCTCCGCTGGCGGATGTACACCGCCTACGCCGACGAGAACGCAGTTCCTCCGGTCCGGGACGTGATCGGGTTCGCCCGCTGGCGTCGCCAGACGATGCAGCTGTGAGCCGGCCCCGCGTCGTCATCGTCGGTGGCGGCTTTGCGGGGCTCACTGTCGCCAAGCGATTGGGTCGCCTGCCGGTGGATGTCACTCTGATTGACCGGGCCAATCATCACGTCTTCCAGCCACTGCTCTATCAGGTCGCCAGCGCGGCCCTGAACCCCGCCGACATCTCCAAGCCGATTCGCTCGGTGCTCCGGCGCTGGAAGAACGTCGAGGTGCTGCTGGGTGAGGTGGATGCGGTGGATCTGGCCGGTCGCGCCATCCATCTGACCGATGCCGAGGTCATCGCCTGGGACTACCTGATCCTTGCCCCGGGATCTCGCCACTGCTACTTCCGCCATCCGGAATGGGAAGACCTGGCCCCGGGGCTCAAGACCCTGGAGGACGCGGTGGAGGTCCGGCGGCGGATTCTGCTGGCCTTCGAACGGGCCGAACGGGCCCCCACCGCCGAGGAGCGGCAGCGGCACCTCTCCTTTGTGGTGATCGGGGGTGGCCCGACGGGGGTCGAGGTGGCGGGCGCACTCGCCGAGCTCAAGCGGTACGCCCTCCGCCGCGACTTCCGCCGGATCGACCCGCGCGATGCCACCGTCGTGTTGCTCGAAGGGGGCCCGAGGCTGTTGCCCTCCTACCCGGAGAGCCTGAGCGAGAAATCAAAGGAGATCCTCCACCGGCTCGGCGTGGAGGTCCGGACCGATACGATGGTGACCCGGATGGCGCCGGGACTGGTGGAAGCCGGTGACTGGAGCATCCCCACCGATACGGTGATCTGGGCAGCCGGCAACGTTACCAATCCTCTGCTGAAGTCGCTGGGGGTTCCACTCGATTCGCGCGGCCGGGCTGTCGTCGGGTCCGACTGCTCGCTGCCTGGACACCCCAATGCCTTCGTGCTGGGGGACGCTGCCGCCTTTGCCGACCCCCGATGGGAAGGCGGTCTGCCCGGAGTCGCCCCGGTCGCGATCCAGCAGGGCCTCTTCCTGGGCCGGCTGCTCCGGGATGAACTGGCGGGCCGGCCCCGGCGGCCCTTCCGGTACGTCAACAAGGGGGAACTGGCCGTGATTGGCCGAGGCCAGGCCGTCGCCGACTTCGGCAGGATCCGGCTGGCGGGCTTCCCGGCCTGGTTCACCTGGATCTTCGTCCACATCGCCTATCTGATCGGATTTGCCAACCGGGTGCTGGTGCTCTTCCAGTGGGCCTGGTCGTATCTGACCTTTGAGCGCGGTGCCAGGCTCATCACCCACCCGTGGCATCCCGAAGCGCCAACGGGGGGCGGGTGATCGGCCCGCCGAGCCGCGAGGAGGTCCGGGCGGCGGCGCGGGAGATCGGGTTCGAGGCCTGTGGCATCGCGTCCCTCGAACCCAGCCGGTGGGGTGAGGCCCTGGACCGGTGGCTCGGAGCAGGGTACGGCGGCGACATGCGCTATCTCCACCGCCAGGCCCGGAAGCGGAAAATACCGGGAGAGATCGTCCCGGAGGCGAAGATCGCGGTGGTGGTGCTGGAGAACTATCTCACCCCTGACTCGATCGAATCAGGCCCGGGACTCAAGATCGCCCGGTACGCCGGTGGTGCGGACTATCACGAGACCATGAAAGCTCGGCTCGAGCGGCTGGCCGGGTGGCTCACCGACCGTGGCGCCCGCGTGGCACGACCCTACGTCGACGCGGGGCCGGTCCCCGAGCGGGAGCTGGCCGTCCGGGCCGGGCTCGGCTGGATCGGGAAGAACACCATGCTGATCCAGCCGCGCGCGGGGTCGTACTTCTTCATCGGGACCATCCTGACCGATCTGGCGCTGGAACCGGATCGGCCCTTTGCCACCGACCACTGCGGCAGCTGCACTGCCTGCCTGGATGCCTGCCCGACCGGAGCCTTCGTGGAGCCTCGGGTGCTCGACGCCACGAGGTGCATCTCGTACCTGACCATCGAACAGAAGGGGCCGATCCCCGAGGCCGTGCTCCCGCAGCTTCAGGGGTGGGCGTTCGGCTGCGATATCTGCAACGAGGTCTGTCCCTGGAATGTCCGGTTTGCCAGACCGGGCTCTCATCCGGAGTACGCCCCCAGGCCGGATCCCGACCGGGAAGACCCGGAGTACTTCGAGCGGATTGATGACCTGGAATTCACTCTCCGGTTTGCCGATTCCCCGCTGGCCCGGCCCGGTCTCGCCGGGCTCCGTCGGAACTGGCGGGCCGCGAACGCCGCGGGTTCCTGAGCCCCGGCAGGGGTTGCGCCGGGATCGTTTTCGACGGTTAGATTCCCGGCACTCATGCTGAAGACCACCCCGTTCCACTCCCGGACCGCCCCCCTGATCCGAGCCCAGACCTGGCGCCGGTGGGCCGGCTATCAGGTGGCCAGTTCGTACGATCCTCACCCCGATCGCGAATACGCCGCGGTCCGGAACGCCGCCGCCGTGTTCGATGTCTCGCCCCTCCACAAGTACCTGCTCACCGGTCCCGATGCGGTCCGGTTGCTTGACCGGATGGTCACCCGGGACATGACCAGCTGTCAGGTCGGCCAGGTCTACTACACCACCTGGTGCGACGCCGCGGGCAAGGTGGTGGACGACGGCACGGTGAGCCGGCTCGATGAGGCGACCTGGCGGTTGACCGCCGCCGAGCCGAACCTGCGCTGGCTGACGCTGAACGCAGTCGGGCTCGACGTGACGATCCAGGACGTCTCCGAGACCACCGCTGCCCTGGCGTTGCAGGGTCCACTGGCGCGCCAGATCCTCGCCCGGTTGAGTGACGCCGACTGGGATGCGCTCAAGTACTTCCGGCTGCTCCACACCACGATCGCCCGGGTGCCGGTCACGGTGTCGCGGACCGGGTACACCGGGGATCTGGGCTACGAAATCTGGGTGCCCGCCGACCAGGCCGTGGCGGTGTGGGACGCCCTGATGGCGGACGGGAAGGGGTTCGGGATCACCCCGGCGGGGATCTGGGCGCTCGACATCGCCCGGATCGAAGCTGGACTCGTGATGCTGGATGTGGACTATCACCCCAGCCACCGGGCCCTGATCGAAGACCAGAAGTCCACCCCATTCGAACTCGGGCTCGGCTGGACGGTGGCGAGGGACAAGGGCCCCTACAACGGCCGTCGAGCCCTCGAAGCCGAACGGGTCCTTGGCCCGGCCTGGAGTCTGGTGGGATTGGCCGTGGACTGGCCCTCGCTCGAAGCGATCTACGCCGCCCATCGGCTGCCGCCCCACCTGCCGACCGTCGCCTGGCGCGCCAGTACCCCGGTCTACGCCAACGGCAAGCAGGCCGGGTACGCCTCGAGTGGTTGCTGGTCGCCCCTCCTCAAGCAGTACATCGCCCTCGCCCACCTGCGCCGCCCATTTGCCGGCGAAGGTACCAGGGTCCGGATGGAAGTGACCGTGGAGCACCAGCGGCGCCAGGCCGAGGCGGTGGTCACCAGGCTGCCGTTCTTCGACCCGAAACGGAAACGGGCATGAGCCGCCGGTACGACGCGATCATCATCGGTGGCGGCCATAACGGGCTGGTCACCGCCGCCTACCTGGCTCGGGCCGGCAAGCAGGTCCTCGTGCTGGAGCGCCGCCCCATGGTGGGGGGAGCCGCGGTCACCGAGGAGATCTTTCCCGGATTCAAGTTCTCCGTCTTCAGTTACGTGGTGAGCCTGCTCCGGCCGGAGATCATCCGTGACCTGGAGCTGCCCCGCCACGGGCTGCAGATTCTCCCCCTCGAGAGCACCGTCACCCCGCTGGACAACGGCGACTACCTCGGCAGCTGGGCCGATCCCGATGAGACCCGCCGCGAGCTGTCCCGCCATTCACCGCGGGACGCGGAAGCCGCAGTCGGCTTCGGGCGGCTGATGCAGCACATGGCGATGGCGGTCCGGCCGATTCTGGGGATGATCCCACCTGACCCCGCCTCGCTCGCCCCCTCCGACCTCAAGGGCCTGCTGCAGCTAGGCAAGCACTTCCGGCAGCTGGGCGCGGAGCAGGTGCACGCGCTCTACAAGCTCATGACGATGAGCAGCGCCGACTATCTGGACGAGTGGTTCGAGTTCGATCCCCTCAAGGCCACCAAGTCCGCGAGCGGGATCATCGGCACCTTCCTCGGACCCCGCTCACCCGGTTCGGCCTATGTGCTGCTGCACCACTACATGGGCGATATCGACGGGGCGTTCCGCGCCTGGGGCTTCCAGAAGGGCGGCACCGGGGCCATCAGCGAGACGATCGCCCGGTCGGCGCAGTCGTTCGGCACCACCATCCGCACCAGCGCCGGCGTCGAACGGGTCCTGGTCAAGCACGGCAAGGTGACCGGGGTGGCGCTGGAGAGTGGCGAAGAGATCCAGGCGCCGGTGGTGGTCTCCGGGCTCGATCCGAGGCGGACCTTCCTGCAACTGGTCGAGGAGAAGGAACTGCCCGGTGAACTGACCGAGGCGATCCGGAAGTTCAAGTTCCGCGGTTCCTCGGGCAAGGTGAACCTGGCCCTCGATGGCCTTCCCGATCTGACCTGTCTGCCCGGCCTGGGCCCCCACCTCCGGGGCGCCATCTCGATCAGCCCGAGCCTCGATTACCTCGAGCGAGCCTACGACGACGCCAAATACGGCGAGTTCTCCCGGAATCCGTACATGGACGTCATCATCCCCTCGATGATCGATCCCACGATGGCCCCGCCGGGCAAGCATGTGATGAGCATCTTCGTCCAGTACGCCCCCTATGCGCTGAACGGCGGCTGGACCGACGCCAGGCGCGAGGCGTTTGGTGATGCGGTGGTCAACACCCTGGCGCGCTATGCTCCGAACCTCAAGGAGCGGATCCTCCACCGGCAGGTCCTGACCCCGCTCGACATGGAGCGGATCACCGGACTGACCGAGGGGAACATCTTCCAGGGAGAACTTGCCCTGCACCAGCTGTTCTTTCTCCGGCCCCTGCCACAGTGGGCCAAGTACCGGACCCCGATCGAAGGGTACTGGCAATGCGGCGCCGGCACCCACCCCGGCGGTGGGATCATGGGTGCCTCCGGTCGGCTGGCCGCCCTCGCGATGCTTGGCAAGGGGGCCGTGTGACCGGCCGAGGCCCTGACGTGATCGTGATCGGGGGCGGCGCCAACGGGCTGGTGGCCGCGGCGGCCCTGGGTCGCGCGGGCCGCAAGGTCCTGTTGCTCGAGCGAGGCGAGGTGCTGGGCGGCCAGGGACGGATGCACGAGTTCGCTCCCGGCTTCCGCGCGCCGGTGCCTGGTACGGATCAGGGGTGGTTGCCTGATTCCGTGGCCAAGGGCCTGGGTCTCACCGGCCTGGCCCGGGCCACCCCGGAGTACGCCTTGGCCGTGGCCGGTCCCGCCGAGGCCCTGGTGGTGCCCTGCGATCCAAAGGGCGCCTGGGCCGCGCTCCGTCGGTTGTCGGAACGGGACGCGACCCGGTGGCCCGAGTTCATCGGGCAGCTCCACCGGCTCGCCCGATTCCTCGGTGAGGTGTACCAGCTGCCGGCGCCAGACATCGACACGTCTTCACTCGGCGAGCTGCTCCCCTTGGCCGGACTGGCCCGCAAGTTCCGCGGGTTGGGTCGCAAGGACATGATCGAGTTCCTGCGTGTCATGCCGATGGCGGTACAGGAGCTCGCCGGTGACTGGTTCGAGTCGGACCTGCTGTTGGCCGGGATCACTGCCGGGGGTGTGCAGGACATCAGGCAGGGGCCGCGGTCCGGCGGCACCGCGTTCGTTCTGCTCCATCACCTGATCGGGGCGCCGGCGGGTGGATTGCGGAATCGGGGCGGCTGGCTGTCAGGCCCGGATGGCTTTCTGATCGCGGCCGAACAGGCCGCGCGCGCAGCCGGGGTGGAGATTCGGACTGGGGCAGCGGTGCACCGCATCGTGGTGCGGGATGACGTGGTGACCGGTGTGGTGCTCGATGGCGGAGAGGAACTGGCCGCGACGACCGTGCTCACGACGACCGACCCGGTGCGCACCTTCCTTCAACTGGTCGATCCCGTCTGGCTTGACCCTGACTTCCTGCTCGCAGTGCGAAACATCAAGTTCCGGGGCGCGGCGTCGTACCTGCTCTTTGCGCTCGATGGGCTCCCGGCTCGGGCCGATCTGCCGGAGGCTGCCCTCCGGGGTCCGCTCAGTCTGACCCCCGGGACGGTGGCGCTCGAACGGGCCTACGACGCGTCGAAGTACGGGGAAGTCTCGGCCCACCCCCACCTCGAACTGCATGTCCCCTCGCTGACCTGGCCCGGCCTGGCCCCAGTCGGCCGGCAGGTGATGGTGGCGAAGGTCCAGTGGACACCGCATACTCTGAGGGACGGAGAGTGGGATGATGCCCGGCGGGCCGCCCTGACCGATCGCGTCACCCGACTGATCGGCGAGGTCCTGCCGGGGTTTGCCGATCGCGTGCTTCATCGTGAGACCCTGACGCCCCGGGATCTCGAAGTGCGTTTCGGGCTGACGGAGGGCGCCACGACCCATGGGGAGTTGACCCTCGACCAGATTCTCTTCATGCGGCCGGTCCCGGGCTGTGGCGATCACCGGACGCCGATCGGCGGACTCTACCAGGCCGGAGCGGGAACCCACCCCGGGCCGGGAGTACTGGGTGGCCCGGGCTGGCTGGCCGCGAAGCGGGTGTTGAGCGATAAGGGAGGCCGGTCATGAAGATTGCCTTCATCGGATCCCATGGGGTGGGGAAGACCACCCTCTGCTTCGACCTGGCGGGTCGGCTCAAGCGGCTGGATATGTCGGTGGACCTCGTCAAGGAGGTGGCCCGGCTCTGCCCGCTCCCGATCAACCGCGACACCACGATCGAAGCCCAGGCCTGGATCCTCCACAGCCAGATCGCCCACGAACTCGCCGCCGCCAGCCAGTATCAGGTGGTGATCTGTGACCGCTCGGCCCTCGACAACTACGCCTATCTGGTGGCCAGGGTAGGCCGTCGCCCGGAATACGATGCGCTGGTCACCACCTGGATGGGAAGCTACGATGGGCTGTTCAAGGTGCCGGTCCTCCAGTTACCCGCCTTCGATGGCACCCGGGACGTCGGGGAGGATTTCCAGCGCCAGATCGACCACACCATCGATGGCCTGCTGGCCGATCTCGGGATCACCACCCACCGGCTCAATCCCCTCGATCGGGATGGCTGGCTGGACGAGGTGCTCGAGATCATGCGGCTCCCCCTCAAGCCGCCCCAGATGGACTTTTTCGCCGCCCGGGCGTAGCGGAAACAGGAGATCGACAGGATGTCCACCTTCCATCCGACCGTCACTTCGTTTCGTCAAGGCGCCAGGACCATGCCGGCCGAGCAATACCTCTCTACCGACGTGCTGGTCCGGGAAGCCGAGCAGCTGCACGCCAGGATGTGGGCCTGCGTGGGCCGGGCCGACCGGGTGCCTGGTCCCGGCGATTACGTCCTCTGTACCGTGGCCGGCGAATCGCTCATCCTGCTCCGCGACCGGGACGGGCAGCTCAAGGCCTTCTTCAACGTCTGTCGGCACCGGGGCACCCGGATCTGCCAGGAGACGTCGGGTCAGCTCTCCGAGACTATCCAGTGCCCCTATCACGCCTGGACCTACACCCTCGATGGCCGGCTGATCGGGGCGCCGCACATGCAGGAGGTGGAGGGGTTCCGGAAGGATGACTACCCGCTGCACCAGGCGAGCGTCGCGGAGTGGGAGGGGTTCGTCTTCGTCAATATTGCCAGGGAACCGGTGCCGTTTGCGGAGGCGTGGGCCCCGATGATCGGTCGACTGGCCCGATACCGGCTCTCGGGACTCAAGGTCGGGCACCGGGTCAGCTACCACGTGGCTGCCAACTGGAAGCTGGTGTTCCAGAACTACTCGGAGTGCCTGCACTGCCCCCTGATTCACCCGGAACTGAACCAGAAGCTGCCGTTTACCAGCGGCAACAATGATCTGATTGAGGGGCCCTTCCTGGGCGGCTACATGGAGCTCACCCCGCCCAACCTGAGTGCCACCATGAGCGGCAAGGCGGTTGGAGCGCTGGTCAATCCGGATCTTCCGACGGAGGACCGGCGCCGGGCGTTCTACTACACCCTGATGCCCAACCTGATGCTCAGCATCCATCCGGACTACGTCAACTACTACCTCGTGACGGCGGTCACCCCGGAGCTGACCCGGGTCGACTCCGAGTGGCTGTTCCATCCGGACAGCCTGGCGGACCCCAAGGCCAACCTCCGGGATGCGATCGAGTTCTGGGATGTGACGAACCGGCAGGATTGGGACATTGTGGAGCGCTCTCACCAGGGGATCATGTCCCGGCGGTACGAACCGGGGCCCTACTCGGCCCGAGAAAGCATTCCGGCGGCCTGGGATCGGGAGTATCTCCGGCTCATGGCCGCGATGTAAACGTGGCGGTGCCGGTCTGCACCGCCAGCACGCCCTCCACCTGCTCCGCGATCTGCCGGGCCTGGTCCAGGTTCGCGGTCAACTCATCCATCGAGACCTTGCCGGCACTGACCTGAAGCAGCTGCAGGCGCAGGTGCTCGAGTGCTGCCACCGCGGTCCTCAGCCGGGAGTCCGTGTGGCCACTCCCGTTTCGGCGCTCCGCCAGCGCCACCGCATCCGCCTCCAGCCGGACGATCAGCGCCGGCACCTCGGCGAGCTCCGCCCGGACTGCCGCCGGGAGCCCAAGGAAGAGGCGATCAATTTCCCGTCCCAGCGCCAGCGCAGTGGGCTCACCGGGAACAGGGAGGGCCGGCACGGAGTGCACCCCGATCCCCACCGCCCGATAGAGCCCCGCGATCGGTCGGCTGGCCAGAAAGGCCTGCCAGAGTCCTCGGCGACCCCGCCGGAGGTCCATCCAGATCATCCGAAGGGTATAGGCCGGGAGCGCGACTGCCCCGGCGGCCCCGATGAAGTTGAACACCAACGGGAGGTCGGCCTGCGCCAGCCAGACCGAGACTGCCGTCTTGATCACCCCGAGCAGCCCGTCGGACAACGTGGCTCGCCGCCGTCGTCCCCGATCCTCGGCCGATTCGGCGCCCTCCTCCACCCGGCGGCGCTGGTCGAGCTCCAGCGCACGGCGGATGGCCCCGAACCCGAATCCCAGGCGGTGCAGGCCACGGAACCCCATGACCACCTGGCCAAACCGGGCCATCGCCAGCCCGGCAAGGATCACCGTGGCGGTGAGGTAGACCGGCGCCGCGAACAGGTCGTTGGCATTGAGGGCATAGAGCCCGAGACTGGCCAGGCTGGCGGTGGCGGCCATGCCGATCTCGATGCCGGCCTGGTCATTCTCCCGGAGGAACGCCCGAATCTGGGCAGGAGCTTCGATCACGGCGTGCTGAGCCGAGGCCAGTTCGGTGGCCACCACCTCGGCCGACTCCGGTCGCAGCTTGGGGTTATCCGAGAGGCAGGCCTCGATCACGGCGGCCACCCGGACAGGAAGCCCGGCCGCCAGATTCGAGAGTCGCGGAAGGGGTCCGGCCGGCAGCGGTCCCGCCGCCGCAAACAGCGCGGTCACTCCCAAGGCATAGAGATCGGTCCTGGCTGTCGCGGGGCCTCCCGCGAGCAGCTCGGGGCTCATGTACCGGGGCGTGCCCGCCGCCGGTCCGGGGCCTGACCCGGCGTCGGTCGGGACCGCGATCCCGAAGTCGGTGACCAGGGAGCGACCCGAATCCCGCTCCAGCAGGATGTTGTCCGGCTTGATGTCGCGGTGGATGATCCCGTTGGCGTGGGCGTGCGCCAGGGCCCAGGCGGTCTCCTGGAGCACCCTGAGCAATTGGCTCCCGGGCAACGGACCGGCGCGACGGACCCGTTCTCCCAGGGATTCCCCGTCGATCCAGGCCATTGAGAAGAAGACCATATCCCCCACAGACTCGACCGCGTGAATCGGGACGATATGGGGGTGGGACAGGGCGGCGGCGGTGCGCGCTTCCCGAAGGAACCGCGACCGGAGGCCCGGCTCAGCGGCGAGTGTCGGGGGCAGCAGCTTGAGCGCCACCAGCCGGTCGAGTGCCACCTCGCGTGCCAGAAAGACAACCCCCATCCCGCCCCGCCCCAACTCCCGGTCGAGCGAGTAGCGGCCAGCCAGCGCGCGCTGCAGCGCCAGGAACTCAGGGGAGGGTGTCGGGGTCATTGGGCCAGCCTACGGGGCTGGAGGCTTGGGGGATTCAGTGACTTGGTCGTGCTATGGCATCCCGGGGTGGTAACGCCGACGGGTCTCGCGGGCGATCTCCTCTTCGGAATAGACCACCGGCTTCATGGTTCCGGCCACGAACATCTCCAGTTGATCCAGATGGTGCTCCGATTCCGGTCGGGAAGACTGTCCGTAAGCCATGATCGACCAGGCCCGGGGCCGGTCCCCGAACTCCACGCCGATGACCCAGCCATCTCCACCCCTGACCCGCCGCTTGCCTGCCGAGTCAGGTTCCATCCAGAGCACCCGGAAGCAGCCCAGCTGGCCGTTGCAGCCGTTGGCGGGGAGGTCCATGTTGCCGAGCCGGATCCGGTTCACTTCGCCCCAGGCGACGTCCCAGCTCCCGAACAGCCGCTTGGTGTCGGCCATCGCCCATTCCAGCGCCCGGACCGCCTTGGCCGGGTCGGCAAGGCCGGTGGGGGTCTCAACCGGCCGGGCCGGATCCCATGGCTCGGCAAAGGCGTCGCGCCACCGCTCGGCGAAGGTCCGTCGCAATCCCGGGGTCTCGTCGGTCAGGTACCGGTTGTACCAGGCCTCGAACAACACCGCTCCCCGGGCGTCGGCTCTGACGGTCCGATCCCAGGATTCCAGCAGGTCGGCGGCTGCCGCCAATTCCACGGCGGGCAGTCCCGCCCGGACCGCCTCGACCAGCGTGCCGGTGAACCGTTCGCCGGCGAGCATCCGGGGGCTGTGCTTGAGTCGGGCCACATCCTCGAGGGAGACCTTTTCCTGTTCGTTGGCCAGCAGGTGGCTCAACTGTCCCCGAAGCCCGAGGGCCGGTCGGGACACCGTGGCCGGGTACCGGGTCGAGTCGAGGATCGCGTCGAGCGAGGTGTAGTGGGGTGGGTCATTGGAGTTCATGACGTATCCCCGTGGCGGGTTGAGCACCTGGGGCAGGCGGTCGAAGGGAACCAGGTTCTGCCAGAGGTCGGCGCGGCTCCGGGCCGAGACGGCCACGGTGTCCCCACCCGACGGAAGGGGGAGATCGGGAAGACTGCCATTCCACACGTAGTAGATGTTCCCGTCCCGATCGGCGTAGGTGAAGTTGGACGCCGTGGCTGCCCGGATCCGCATCGCCGCCTTCCACTCCTCCAGGTTCCGGGCCTGCATCATTCGGAGAAACTGCTCCCCCTTCCGGTACTCCTTCCACCCGGCGGCCTTGATCACCACGACCTTCCCGTCGCTCCGGTCCACCACGGGACCGATCGGTGAGTACCAGAACTGCCGAGTTTCGGTGGCCAGGCCCTGCCGATGGCGATACGCGACGGTCACCATGGTGGAGGTCAGTGGGATGGACTCGCCGTTGAGCAGGTAGTGGTCTGCCCGGGTGGAGTCGGCCTCGAAGGCGTAGACCTCGTCGTTGTCCACGTCATTGTTGGTGGTGGCCCATCCCAGCCAGTCGTTGAACCCGCCGTTGTTGAAGAAGGGATACCCGACCCGGAAGTCGCCGTAGAAGTTGAGCACCCCGGGCACCGTTACGTGGACCTCGTAGTATCCGGCATCCCAATCGAGGTGGGGGTTGCGGAGCAGAATGGCCCGACCTGAGGTGGTCCGACTCGGGGCGAAGGCCCAGGCGTTGGACCCTTCACCGAGTCGGCGCAGGGAGTCGGCCCGGGCCTGCCGTTCGGCCTCGAGTCGGTTACGGAATGAGCGGGCGGACTGCCAGGCCCCCGTCTCCACCCAGAGTGCTGCCACATCCACCCCGGTGAACGCCGGCTCCAGGTGTGGGGGGAATTCGGTCGGGTGAAGGCGGAGGTACCGGTTGACCCCGGCTGCGAATCCGTGGTACAGTTTCCTCACGTCCTCCGGCACCCGGTCCCAGGTCGACGCGGTCTGCTGGTGGGTCTGCTGGCGGATGAAATCGGATTCGATCGAGTCCCGTCCGAACACCCTGGCCATCTCTCCTCGCGCCCGGATCATGTTGACCGCCAGCCGGGTTCCGTAGTCCTCGAGCTGGACCCAGGCCAGCCCAAAGCCAAGGGCCTCCAGGTCGTCGGCCAGCAGGTGGGGGACCCCGAAGGCCGTGCGCCGGACCTCGACCCGCGCCTCGACGGGCTGGTTCGGGGGCTGGGCCAGGACAGCCATCGGGGAGGCCAGCAGCATCAGGAGGGCTGGGCAGCGGTGCCTCATCGGGATTTCCCTCGGCGGGGGTCTGGCCTGAAGGTGCCGTCCCCCGGGAGCCCGGGCAAGCCGGGGACTGGCCTCCAGCCGGACCCGGAGGCATCTTGCGAAGTCATCGAGAGCTCGTGTCCCTCACCGCGAGAGCATGCGTACTCCACTCCTTCTGTCCTTCGCGGTCCTGACGATCTCCGCCCCAGGGCTGGCGCAGTCGGCCCCCCCCCGGCCGGACGACGTCGCGAGTCTCGACGGGATCATGGCCGCCTTTTACGACGTCATCAGCGGCCCGGCCGGGACCCCGCGGCAATGGGATCGGGATCGCACGCTCTACTGGCCCGGCATCCGGTTTTTCTCGCTGAGCGTCCGGAACGGCACCCCGGTCGCCACCGTGATGACCCATGAAGAGTACGTCAGGGGCGCCAATGACTGGATGGTCGAGAACGGCTTTTTCGAGATTGAGACCTCGAGGAAGGTGGACCGGTTCGGCAACATGGCGCACGTCTGGAGCAGCTACCAGTATCGCCACACGCCGGATGGCCCGGTGACTGGCCGCGGGATCAACAGTATCCAGCTTTATCTCGACGGGGCCCGCTGGTGGATCACGGCTGTGACGTGGGACAACGAGCGGCCCGGCAACCCGATGCCCACCCCATGAGTTCCTCCATTCAGGTGGGGAAGCTGGAAGCGATCTACACCAAGCGGGCCCGGGGCGGTCAGATGGATCCCCGGCCGAGTGTGGCGCTCAAGGCGGGTTCCGGAATCGTGGGGAGTCCCGATCAGGGCGGCAAGCGTCAGGTGACTCTGATCGACAGGGCCGTCTGGGAACAGTTGATGGTCGAGGTGGGCGCCGACCTGCCTCCCTCCGCCCGGCGGGCCAACCTGCTGGTGTCCGGGATCGATCTGCGGGAGACGCGGGAGCGGGTCCTGAGGGTGGGTGGCTGCCGGCTCAAGGTCTGGGGCGAGACCAGGCCCTGCGAGCAGATGGACGCGGCGGCACCCGGGCTGACCGCGGCGATGCGGCGGGACTGGCGGGGGGGGGTGTTTGCCGAGATCCTCGACGACGGGGAAGTCTCCGTTGGGGATCCAGTCCACTGGGTCGAAGCAGACTAGACCGAATCAGGGAGATTCCCATGTCCGCACTCTATGTGGCAGCGATCCTGGCCCGGGACCTCCGAGCTGTGCGACGCGAAGTCGAAGCCTACCCGGACGACGCCGACCTGTGGCGAACTCCGGAGGGAATCACCAACCCCGCCGGGGTACTGGCCAGACATCTGGCCGGCAACATCCGGCACTTCATCGGTGCGGTGCTGGGCGGGGGCGGCTACCAGCGGGATCGGGAGAGCGAATTCGGGGCGCGCGATATCCCCCGGGTCGAGATTCTGGCCGAACTCGACCGGGCCGTCGCCGACGTGGAGCGGGTGGTTCCCGTGCTGCCCCAGGAGCTGCTCGAGGCCAACTACCCGATGCCCGTCGGCAAGATGACGGTCAACACCATGGACTTCCTGCTGCACCTGTCATCCCATCTGGGCTATCACCTCGGCCAGATCGACTATCACCGGCGGATCGTGACCCGCAAGGGTGACACGGTCAACGCCGCCGCGATTCCCGAACTGGCCTCCGCCAGGAAGGTGGAATAGCCCGGTCAGCTGATCCCCGGTCTTTCCTTGCACGAGCGGTTGGGCTGGCAGTAGGTTGTCCCCGCCTGAAGCGTTGAGGAGCGACCGTGGCGGTTTCACTGTACAGTGTCGCGATCTTCGTCCGGAATCTGGACCGGGCCGTTGAGTTCTATCAGGATACCCTGGGGCTGACCCTCGGAGCCAAGGGATCTTTCGGGGCGGAATTCGAAGCCCAGGGCATCCGGATCGGGGTCCACCCCGCCAACCACGAAGCGGCCCAGGCCATGGTGGGTCGGGAAACCGGCCTGACCTTCCATGTGGACGGCCTGCTCCACGTCTGCGGGGACCTGCACGCCAGGGGGGTCACCTTCCGCCAGGAACCGACCCGGATGTCGTTCGGCATCATGGCGATGATCGAGGATCCCGACGGCAACGCGATGGCGCTCTGGCAACCGCCGGAGGAGGAATCGAAGGACCCCTGAACGGCTACTCCCCCGCCAGGCGGCCGGGCGAGAATGTGAGCATGATTCCCAGGTAGACCAGCGTCACCGCGAGGGCCGTGAACGGCTGGCCGCCCAACACGCCGATGATGGCACCCAGCACCGCCACCCCTTCCAGCAGCGCGTAGAGGGCGAACGCCCTCGGCAGATTGGCCCGCCAGAAGGCGTCGGGGCTTTCCCCGGGGGCCCGCGCCGGGATCCGCGAGCGCCAGAGCACTCCGAAGGCAAAGCCACCGGCACAGAGGGCGTAGAGCGCGTAGCCCATCGGCCCGGTCAGAGCCGGGATCACCAGCCGGTGACCCAGGGCGTACCAGAGGGCCGCCGCGATGATCAGCGGTCCCGCCAGGAGTGCGGCGTACATCACCCGGACCAGCCGACTCGTGGTAAGAGATGACTCGGTCATCGGATCAACTTACTTTCCCGCTCCCTCTTCAGGCCAGCGTCTCATGACTGTGGCAACCACCGCCCGCCGGACCCACCGCTTCACTGAATCGGTCATTCGCGGGATGACCCGGCTGGCCACCGAACATGGCGCAATCAATCTGGCCCAGGGGTTTCCCAACTTCCCGACGCCCGACCTGCTGAAGGAGGCGGCGGCCCGCGCCATCCACGCCGACATCAACCAGTACGCCATCACCTGGGGCGCCAAGGGCCTGCGCAACGCCCTCGCCGCCCGCTACGCCGACTGGTACCGGATGGAGGTCGATCCCGAGGCCCACCTGACGGTCACCTGCGGCGCCACCGAAGCGATGGTTGCCGCCCTGATGGCGATCGTCAATCCGGGCGATGAAGTGGTGGTCATGGAACCGTTCTACGAAAACTACGGCCCCGACGCGGTGCTCTGCGAAGCGACCCCGATCTACGTGCCCCTGGAGCCGGGCCAGCCGCTCGATCTTGACCGGCTGGCCGCCGCCTGTTCCGCCAAGACCCGCGCCATCATCATCAACACCCCCAACAACCCGGCCGGTCGGGTGCTGACTCTGGCAGAGCTCGAGGGCATCGCCGACCTCTGCCGCCGGCACGACGCCTGGGTGGTCACCGACGAGATCTACGAGCACATCCGTTACCAGGGGGCCCACATCCCGATCGCCACCCTCCCCGGCATGGCGGAGCGCACCATTACCATCAGTGGCGCCTCCAAGACCTTCAGTGTAACGGGGTGGCGGATCGGCTGGATCGTCGCCCCGGCGGCGGTCACCGGGGCTGTGCGGAAGGTGCACGACTTCCTGACCGTTGGTGCGCCGGCTCCGCTCCAGGAGGCGGTCGGCGAGGCCCTGGAACGGCTCCCGGCCAGCTACTACACCGGGATTTCAGAGGAATACCGGGTTCGACGAGACCTGCTCTGCGGGGCCCTGCAGGAGTCGGGGTTCCGCTGCATTCCGCCGGAGGGCGCCTACTATGTCCTGGCCGACTTCACCGGCCTGAGTGACCTCGACGACGTGGCCTTCAGTGAGTGGCTGACCCGGGAGATCGGCGTTGCCCCGGTGCCCGGGTCGAGCTTCTTCCGGGAGCCGTCGCTGGGTCGGAGTGTGGTGCGGTTTGCCTTCTGCAAGACGGACGAGCTGCTGGTCGCGGCCGGCGAGCGGCTCCGCGCGATCAGGTGACGGTCAGCGGGGTGGGACGGTCCGATCCTCGCCGCCGAGGACCGCTTCGCTGAGGACGTCCTGGAAGACCGGCGTGCCCTGCGCCCCCAGGGCCTTGAACAGGGCCCACTGCTGCTGCTTGGCGGCGTAGACGCTCCCCCCGTTGTACAGCACGGAGACCACCAGCATGCCATCCGGGTGACCCAGGTACCCCACCAGGCTCGAGACGTTGCTCAGCGTGCCCGTCTTGGCACGGACGACGCCCTGGCCGAGGGCCGCTCCGGAAAGCTTCTTGAGGGTGCCATCGCCATTGGCCGGCAGCAGCAGCGGGAAATTGTGCCCCTGGCTGGTGGAGGGGAATCGGACCAGGTACTTCAGGAAGGTATAGGCCGTGGCTCGATCGTCGGTGGAGAGCCCGCTGCCATCCACCAGGTGGACGCCGATGTCATCCCCGGTCACCAGCCGAACATGCTCGGTCAGTTTCCGGGCCCCCTCCGCCATCGTTCCCCCCGCCCAGAGCAGCAGCGCCTCGGCCCCGATGTTCAGGCTTCGGGAGTTGACCTCCGCCGCGATCGAATCGAGCGGTGCCGACACGATTTCGGCCATCGTCAGCTGGCCAAAGGTGCTGGAGGCGGAGGTCAGGGCTGGGGTCTGAATCCACTCGATCCCGGCGGTCTGCAACGCGCTCTGCCAGGTGGCCTCAAGCACCGCCCGCGCATTCCGCGCGGTACCGGCGTACCGGCGCACCCGGGCGCCGGCGCCGATCGTGCCGGAGACGAGGTATCTCCCGCCCGGAGCAACGCTGATTCGCAGCCGATCGCGGCGGCCGGTGACGGTCTTGGCGGTGACGGTCACCAAATTTTCGAGTCCCTCTGGCGACGAGGCGGAGACATACGGCGCCTGGCCGACCTTGCCGGGGGCGAGGTTGAAGCCGATCAACCCTTCATTGAGCATGACCGCCCCGATCAGCGGCGCAAAGCTCCGCCCCTGATGACGACTGGCCCAGACACTCGGAAAGGAACTCTCGGCGTCGCCCGATCCGCTCTGGAGTGTGAGCGGCCCCAGCAGCCGGCGGACGCCCTGGCCGGCCAGCTGGGCGGCCAGGTCCCGGAGCATCGGCCCCGAACGGCTGGGGCGCTCAAGGGTCGCGTCGCCGTTGAGCTCCAGCGCCCAGCTCCCAATCCAGGTCCCGGATTCGGGGTCGGCGTATCCGGTGCCCACCACCCGAGTGACCTGCCGGGCTTCGGGGCCAAGGACGGTTCGGGCAAACCCGGTGGTGAACAGCTTGACGGTGGAGGCGGGAATCAGGGACAGCGTGGCGTTGACACTCCAGAGCAGCCGGCCGGTCTCGTCCCCGACAGCCACCCCCCATTGGCCAGGTGCCGCCCGGGCCGCCCGGCGGAACCAGTCGTCCAGCTGGGATTGCAGGGTGGCAGGAGTTGCCGTCTTCTGCTGGGCAGAAAGCGTAGCAGTCCCGGCCAGGGCCAGGACCAGCAACGCGAAGGCGAGACCCCGGAAACGGCGCCACATCAAGGGAATGACCGAATCCTCCGTGATTACTTGAGGAGCATCTTGGCGATGGTCTGCAACTGCATGTTGCTGGTCCCCTCATAAATCGCGCCAATCTTGGCGTCCCGGTAGAACTTCTCGACCGGATACTCCCGACTGTAGCCATAGCCGCCAAACAACTCCACGCAGAGACCGGTCACCCGGTTGGCCACCTGGGAGCTGAACAGCTTGGCCATGGCCGCTTCATTGGCGAAGGGTTGGCCCGCGTCCTTGAGCCGGGCCGCGTTGTAGACCATGAGCCGGGCCGCCTCGAGCTCGGTGGCCGCCTGGGCGATCTGGAACTGAACTCCCTGGAACTCGGCGATCGCCTTGCCGAACTGCTTGCGCTCCTGGACGTACTGGATGGCGGCGTCCAGCGCCCCCCTGGTGATCCCGATCATCTGGGCCCCGATCCCGATCCGGCCCTCGTTCAAGGTCTCGATCGCGATCTTGTACCCCTTGCCCACCGGCCCGATCGTGTTCGCCTTGGGGACCTGGCAGTTTTCCAGGATCAGTTCGGTGGTACTGGAGGCCCGGATGCCAAGCTTGCTCTCCTTCTTGCCGACCGCGAACCCGGGTGTGTCGCGTTCGACGATGATGCCGGTGATTCCCTTGTAGCCCTGCGAAAAGTCGGCGTTGGCGAAGACGATGAACACATCCGCCTCGGCCCCGTTGGTGATCCAGAACTTGGTGCCGGTCAGGGCCCAGTGATCACCCTGGTCTTCCGCCTTGCAGGTCAGGGCGAAGGCGTCGCTCCCGCTCCCCGGCTCGGACAGGGCAAACGCACCCAGCAGCTCGGTGGACATCCGGGGCAGCCACGCGGCCTTCTGCTCGTCAGAGGCCCAGCGGAGGAAGACGTTGTTGACCAGGGTGTTCTGCACGTCCACGTAGATCGCCGCCGAGGCATCCACCCGCGCCAGTTCCTCGATCGCCAGGCCGGTGAGGAAGATCGACCCCCCCGCACCACCATATTGCTCCGGGACCTCGATCCCCATGAGGCCCATCTCGAAGAACTGGCGGATCAGCTCGGGGCGAAACTTCCCGGCCTCATCCATCGCCTCGACATGAGGCTTGATCTCCGTCTGGGCAAACTCGCGTACCGCCTCGCGGAACATCCCCTCTTCTTCGGACAGGACGGTCAGCGGCTGAGGGCTGGTGGCAATCTCGGTCATTCGGACTCCTACGGGCTGGAATCGGTTCAGGATTCTCCCCCAAAATAAGCATCAGGACCGGTTCCCGCTTCAGACAAGCACCTCGAGCGCGACCGGTACCCGCCCCAGCGGAGCGGAGACCTGGGCCCCCCGGACCCGGAGCCGGACCGCGTCCAGCATCTCCCGGGCGATGGTCACCCCTTCCGCAAGGGCCTGTTCGCGTCCCCCGTCGCTCGCCCGGCGCATCCTGGCGAGGATGGCCTCAGGGACGGTGACGCCGGGCACCTCGTTGGCGAGAAATTCCGCATTCCGGAGTGATACCAGGGGCCAGATCCCGGCAATGATCGGCACGCCGTGCGGCTCGACCCGAGTGAGGAAGCGATCGAACTGGTCCAGATCGAACACCGGCTGGGTGACGGCGAACTCCGCCCCGGCCTCGAGCTTCCAGGCGAATCGCGCCAGTTCCCGGTCCAGGTCGGGCGCGGTCGGATTGACCCCCACCCCTACCACGAACCGGGTTGGTGCTCCGATCGCATTGTGGCCCGGGTCGAGTCCGCGATTGAGCCGGGACACCAGGTTGGTGAGCCCGATGCTGTCGATGTCAAAGACTGCTGTGGCATCGGGGTAGGGCCCCATCTTGGGCGGATCACCGGTAATCAGCAACAGGTTCCGAAGACCGGCCGCCGAGGCGCCGAGCAGGTCGCTCAGCATGCCGAGCAGGTTGCGATCGCGGCAGCAGTAGTGGATCACCGTCTCAAGCCCCACCTCGCGCTCGATCATCAGGGCGGAGAGCAACGCGCCCATCCGGCTCTGCGCCCTGGGGCCATCGGGGACGTTGACGGCGTGGACCCCCGCCGCTTTGAGGGCCCGGCACTGCTCGAACATTGCCGTCGGGTCGACGCCCTTGGGCGGAACGATCTCCACTGTGGTCACCCACTCCCCGGACGCGATCCGGGCGCCCAGCCCCGACCGCTCCGCCAGCGGCACCGGTGTGACCCCGGGCACCCGGTGCTCCGCGGTGGACTCGACCGGGACATGGCGGGGGGTGACCGACTGGACGAATCCGACGATGGCCTTGATGTGGTCCGGAGTGGTGCCACAGCACCCCCCGACGAATCGCGCCCCGGCTTCCACCATCCGCCGGGCGTAACTGGCCATGTACTCGGGGGATGTCACGTACATCTTGCGGTCACCCACCTCCCGAGGCAGCCCGGCGTTGGGTACCGCCGAGAGGGGCAGCGAGGTCACCTGCGCCAGCTGCTCGATCGCTTCGAGAACCCCCTGAGGGCCCACCGAACAGTTGATCCCGATCACGTCGGCCCCCATTGCCTCCAGGGCCGGGCCGAACGCCTCGGGGGCGGTGCCGTACCCGGTCCGGCCATCGGACCCGATGGTCAGCTGCGCGATGATCGGGAGGTCACACAGGGCACGCACCGCCCGGAGCGCGGCCTCCAGTTCGTTCAGGTCGCTGAAGGTCTCCAGGATGAAACCGTCCACGCCGCCGGCCAGGAGCCCCTGCACCTGGAGCGCGAAGGCGTCCCGCGCCTCGTCCACACTGGTCTTCCCGAACGGTTCGATCCGGATGCCGAGCGGGCCGATCGCCCCCGCCACGGAAGCCCGATCGCCCGCCACTTCCCGGGCCAGCCGGGCCGCGACCCGGTTGATCTCGACGGTGTCGGCCGCCAGACCATACTGGGCCAGCTTGTGGGGGTTGGCGCCAAAGGTGTTGGTCTCCAGAATCTCCGCCCCCGCCCGCAGGTACTCGCGGTGAACCCCACGGATCAGGTCGGGCTGCTTGAGGTTGAGCTCGTCGTAGCAGACGTTGAGGAACGCACCTTTACCGTAGAGCACCGTGCCCATCGCCCCGTCGAGGACATGGACCCGGCCATCGGCCAGCAGATCACGCAGGGTCGGCATCGCTACCTCTCGTACCCGAGGTTGGGGGCCAGCCACCGTTCGGCAGTGGCCACGTCCATTCCCTTGCGGCGGGCGTAGTCTTCGACCTGGTCCCGGCCGATTCGCCCGAGCCCGAAATACCGGGCCTCGGGTCGCCAGAAGTAGTAGCCGCTCACCGCCGCCGTGGGCGTCATGGCAAACGACTCGGTCAGGGTAATCCCCGCCCGGGCCGGGGCGTCGAGCAGCCGGAAGATGGTCCCCTTCTCGGTGTGGTCCGGACAGGCCGGATAGCCCGGCGCCGGCCGGATCCCCTGGTACTGCTCCCGAATCAGATCTTCATTGGCCAGGTGTTCCGCGGGCGCGTAGCCCCAATACTCGGTCCGGACCCGCTGGTGGAGCCGTTCGGCAAAGGCCTCGGCCAGCCGGTCGGCGAGAGCCTTGGCCAGAATGGCGTTGTAGTCATCATGGGTGGCCTCCGCCTCGGTGACGAGCCGATCGAGTCCCTCCCCGGTCGAGACCGCAAAGAGGCCGAGATGATCAGCGACCTCCGCCTCCCGGGGCGCCACGAAGTCAGCCAGTGAGAGATTGAACCGGGTGTCCCCTCTGGTCATCTGCTGGCGGAGGCAGTGGACCACCCCGGCGGGCCGCTGGCGGGTCTCATCGATGAACAGGACAATGTCCTCGCCCACTGTGGCCGCCGGCCAGAACCCGAAGGCCGCTCGGGCCCGGAGCAGGCCCTGGTTCACGATCCGGTCGAGCAACCGCCGGGCATCGTCATACAGGGAGCGAGCGACCGGGCCGGTGGCGGGGTCGTCCAGGATTTCCGGGAAGCGTCCCTTGAGCTCCCAGGTCTGGAAGAAGGGCGTCCAGTCAATCTGCTCCGCCAGCTCAGCCAGGGGGTACTCATCCAGCGTCCGGGCGCCCAGGAAGCTCGGGGGGGCCGCCGGAGTAGCGGTCCAGTCGGGAACCAGCCGATTCCCGCGAGCCTGCTCGAAGGAGGTCAGCCGATCCCCGGCGGTCCGGGCTTCACGATCCTGGCGAATCGTCTGGTACTCCCCGCGAATCTCCGCCAGAAAGCCGTCCCGCTGCTCCCCCAGCAGCTTCGACGCAACGCCGACCGCCCGGGAGGCATCGAGCACGTGCACCACCGGCCCCGAGTACACCGGAGCGATCCGGACGGCGGTATGGGTCCGGGACGTCGTCGCGCCGCCGATCAGCAGGGGCGTCGTGAATCCGGCCCGTTCGAGTTCGCTGGCCAGGACGGTCATCTCCTCCAGCGAGGGGGTGATCAGGCCGCTCAACCCGATCAGATCCACCCCCTCCTTCCGGGCCCGGTCGAGGATGGTGGCGGCCGGGACCATGACCCCCAGGTCGATGACCTCATAGTTGTTGCACTGGAGGACCACACCCACAATGTTCTTCCCGATATCGTGCACATCGCCCTTGACGGTGGCCATCAGAATCCGGCCGTTCGTCCTGGGCCCCGCCTCGGTGCGTTCCGCCTCGATGTATGGGATCAGGCAGGCCACCGCCTTCTTCATCACCCTGGCACTCTTGACCACCTGCGGGAGGAACATCCGGCCCGAGCCGAACAGGTCGCCGACCACGTTCATCCCGTCCATCAGTGGTCCCTCGATGACATCGATCGGCCGGGCCGCGGCCAGCCGGGCCTCCTCGGTGTCCGCCTCGATCCAGCTGTCGAGTCCTTCCACCAGGGCATGGGTCAGTCGTTCGGATACCGGCAGTTTCCGCCAGGCGTCCCGCTCCGCCTCGGGACGGGCCTGTCCCTCCCAGCCGGCGAGGTTTGCCAGGAGCCGTTCGGTGGCATCGGGCCGGCGATTGAGGACCACATCCTCCACCAGCTCCCGCAGCTCGGTGGGGATGTCGTCATAGACCGCCAGCTGACCGGCATTGACGATCCCCATGTCCATCCCGGCCTGAATCCCGTGATACAGGAAGACGGTGTGCATTGCCTCCCGGACCGGGTCATGCCCCCGGAACGCGAACGAGACGTTGCTCACCCCACCGCTCACCAGCGTGCCGGGCAGGGCCGCCTTGATCTGGCGGGTCGCCTCGAAGAACTCGACGGCGTAGTTGGCGTGCTCCTCGATTCCCGTTCCGATCGCGAAGATATTGGGGTCGAAGATGATGTCCTCGGGGGGGAAGCCGGCCTGTTCGGTCAGCAGCCGGTAGGCCCGACGGGCGATCGCCACCCGTCGATCGGCCCGGTCGGCCTGGCCCTGCTCATCAAACGCCATGACGATTACCGCAGCCCCGTAGCGCCGAACCAGTCGAGCCTGCCGGAGGAACTCGGCTTCGCCCTCCTTCAAGCTGACCGAGTTGACCACGCCCTTGCCCTGCAGGCAGCGGAGCCCGGCCTCGATCACCGACCACTTCGATGAATCCACCATCACGGGCACCCGGCTGATGGCGGGCTCGGCGGCGAGCAGGTTGAGGAACCCGGTCATCGCCTGCTCGGAGTCGAGCAGCCCCTCGTCCATGTTGACGTCGATGATCTGGGCCCCGTTCTCCACCTGGTGGCGGGCGACCTCGACGGCCTCGCCGTAGCGGCCCTCGCGAATCAGCCGGGCGAACTGCCGGGACCCCGTGACGTTGGTCCGCTCCCCGACATTGACGAAGTTCGACTGGGGGCTGATAACCAGTGGTTCCAGCCCGCTGAGCCGGCAGCGAGGCGAAATTTCGGGGGCCCGCCGGGGAGGGAGACCCTTGACGGCAGCGGCCAGGGCCCGGATGTGATCGGGTGTGGTGCCGCAACAGCCCCCCACAATGTTGAGCGCTCCGCTCCGCGCCAGGTCGCCCAGCACCTCCGCCATGTGCTCCGGAGTGTGGTCGTACTCGCCGAACTCGTTGGGCAGGCCGGCGTTGGGGTGGGCACTCACCGCGATCGGGGCGGCCCGCGACAGGTCCCGGACAAACGGCGCCATGGTATCCGCCCCGAGGGCGCAGTTGAGCCCGATGGAGAGGGGATTTGCATGGGAAACCGAGTACCAGAAGGCCTCGACCGTCTGGCCGGAGAGGGTCCGGCCACTCAGGTCGGTGATGGTCCCGCTGATCATCACCGGCAGCCGGATCTCCATTGCCTCCATGGTCTCCGCGACGGCGTAGAGGGCCGCCTTGGCGTTGAGCGTGTCGAAGACCGTCTCCACCAGCAGCAGGTCGGCGCCGCCCTCGATCAGGGCGCGGGTCGCATCGGCGTAGGCCGCCCGGAGTCCCTCGAAGGTCGCGTTCCGATACCCGGGGTCCGACACGTCCGGAGAGATCGAGGCGGTTCGATTGGTGGGGCCCAGGACTCCGGCCACATAACGGGGACGGGTCGGATCCCGCGCCTCGGCCCTGTCGGCCACCGACCGGGCAAGCGTCGCGGCGGCCCGGTTGAGCTCGGGAACCAGGGATTCCATCCGGTAGTCGGCCAGCGACACGGAGGTAGAGTTGAAGGTGTTGGTCTCGAGGATGTCGGCGCCGGCCTCGAGATAGGACTGATGAATCCCGCCGATGACCTGTGGTCGGGTGATCGACAGGAGGTCGTTGTTGCCACGCAGGTCCACCGGCCAGTCGGCAAACCGCTCTCCCCGATAGTCGGCCTCGATAAGCCGGTGACCCTGGATCATGGTTCCCATCCCGCCGTCCAGCAGCAGAATCCGCTCGGCCATCAGGCCTGGCAACGCGGCAAGCCGCCAGGCGCGCCTGGCGGCAGGGTCGGTGGGACGAGCAGGGAGTGGGGTCACCAGGTCTCCAGAACGACAAAAGCCCGAAGCTAAAACGGCCCCGGGCGGCGGTTTAGCGTTTGTTTAGCGTGGCCGCAAGCAGCACAAATCACCACGATTCGAATTTGTGACTAAGGGTAACCGTCGTGCAATCCTCACGCCAGCCCGAAGCCGGCGAGCACCTCTTCCGGGGTGGCTCCCTCCACCCACAGGACCTTCCGCCGGCTGGTGGTTCCCGACAGGAGTTCAATGGTCCGTGCGGGCAGACCCAGGCGCTCCGCGACGAACTGGCAGAGCGCCTGATTGGCTGCACCGTCCACCGGAGGAGCCTGGAGCCGGATCTTGATGGCGTCGCCATGCAGCCCGACTACCTCGGTTCGGGCCGCACGAGGCTGCACATGCACCGTCAGCCGCGTCCCGCCAGGGAGGCCAGTGACGGGGGTCATCGGAAGAGCGACGTCACCAGGGACCGGAGGAGGAGCAGCGCCAGGTAGCCGATCAGCGGGCTCAGGTCGAAGGGACCCAGGGTGGGCATCAGGCGCCGGATCGGGAGCACCAGCCAGTCGGTCAGGGCGTAGGCCACCCGGACCAGCCGGTTGAACCGGGCGGCGCCGAACCAGGTGGAGACCACCCGGATGATCAGGGCGAGCATCAGGAGGTTGAACAGGCCGTCGATCGCGAAGAGGGCCACGGCGGGCGGGCCGGCCCGACCCACCACCCGGACCGTCGCGACAAACTGGAGGAGCCATCGGGTGAAGGTCAGCAGGAGGATCCCGAAGAGCACGCTCCCCCCCAGCAGCCACAGTGGCCCATCCTGGGGACTGCGGCCCATCCGGACCAGGCTCCGCTCGACCGGCCGGAGCAGGGGATCGCTCCACCTGCGGACCCACCGGAACCAGGGCCCGAACGGCTGGAGGTGGCCTTGGCGCACCGCCCAGTGGGTGGCCGCGGCGGTCCCGGTGGCACCAACCGCGGTCAGCACCGCCACTCGGAGGATCAGATCGAGGAGGGAAGCCAGGTCGTTCAGGATTCGATCGGGGCCGGGCCGAGAGGCTTCTCGAAGAGATGCCAGGTATGGCCGGCGATGTATCCGGGTCGACTGATCACCCGATGCCACCCATTGGCTTCGAGAATCGGTTCAAGTGCCAGCTGGTGGGTCCAGAATTCGACGAGATGGGCATCGCGGGCACGGGCCGCGACTTCAAACCCCTCGAGCAAGCGAAGCGAGTGGCCTCGCCCTCGCTCATCGGGAGCCACCCCGATCTCCAGTACCTGGGCCACCCCGCCCCGGAGCCCGAACCGGATCCCGCCGATCCATTCCCCGATGTCGTCCGTCAGGGCCAGGTGGTGCTCCTCCAGGGCGATCCCGTGCGCTGCCGGATAGTCCCGGGTCAGCTCGTCGAGCCAAATGCCGAACTCGCTGTCGTCAGCGACTTCTCTGACCGTCAGTTCGCGCTCTGAGTTCACCATGTCCGTGCCTCCATCTTCTGGGCCAACGGTCGGGTGGACGTGCAGGTTCCCTACCGGGTTCGGCAGACCCTGGTTTCAGGGGCCGCGTTCCCACAGGCAATCGCATCGTTCATGCCATTGGTGAGCGGGCCGCAGGCGGTGGTCTGCGCGGTCTCCACCGCCGCCATCTCGTCAGGCCCGGAGGCCACGGCGCAATTGGTGGCACCATTGTAGTTGACACAGACCCGGCATTCGGTGGTCTGGACGCCGAAGGTGGACCAGATCAGCAGCCCGATGAACCCCGTGATGGCCGCGATCGTGATGAGGCGGTTTCTCTTCTGGGACATACGTTCCCCTCAGTTGGACACAGGGTCCGTCGTGTTCTCGGTCACCCATGCCAGGTAGTCCCTGTCCCCCGTCGTGACCGTGACGGCAAGAATTTCCGGCGTCTGATACGGGTGCAACATCTTGAGGCGAGCGATCAACTGGGGGACCCGGGCCGCAGTGGTCTTGCACTGCAGCAGCCACTCCCGGGTCTGGTCCAACCGGCCCTGCCAGCGATAGGTACTCAGCACCCCGGGGAGGAGCTGCACGCAGGCCGCGAGGCGTTCCGCAACGAGGGTTTCGGCGATCCGCCTGGCAGCGGCTTCGTCATCGACCGTGGTCGAAACGATGGAGGCGGCCTCCGGCGGGTCGAGGGTCAATTGGCCGGCTTGAGTCCCACCGTCTTTTCGGCGGGGATCCCATCGCTGATCGGCACCACAGCCTTGGTCCAGCCGCTGGAGAACGTGACGGTAAGCAGGGTGGCGGAGGTATCCGCCTTCACCCCGACGACTCCCGGCCGACTGGCGGCATAGGTCGCGGCCGCTGCCACCTGGGCGCCCCGGGCCTCGAGGCTGGTTCCGGTAAACGCCGCACCGAAGGTCCGGCCGATGGCGATCGCCTCGGCTTGCTCCGCGCCGTAGGCGGCAAAGACATCCGGCGGCACCAGCCCGTCCTGGTTGACGACGGGGGAATACCGGTCGTAATCCCTGCAACCGGCGAGGGCGAGCATCAGGGTGACAGCAGCGAGTCCACGCAGCATGGGTCTCCTCAGGGCAGAACCGTCCGCGGCCTCCAGGGGCCGATCGTGAGCAATATAGCGGCTGAGGTTAGGTTTGCTCCATGCCGCGCAGCGCGTTCTCGGCCTGGGGCCGAGTCATTGTCGGACTGGTGGCCGGCCTGCCGCTGGGGTCGGCACCGCTCGTCGCTCAGGCCGTTTCCGGTCCGCTTTCCGTGTTCAACGCCGGCAGTCTCGCGGCCCCGTTCCGGGATCTGCTTCGCGGGTTTGCCGCCCTCCACCCGACAGTCACGGTTCGGCAGGAGAGCGCGGGGAGCCTCGAGTCGGCTCGCAAGCTGACGGAGCTTGGCAAGATTCCCGATGTTCTGGGGGTGGCCGACTTCCAGGTGATCCCCAACCTGCTGGTCCCTGCCCACGCCACCTGGTACGCTTCATTTGCCCGCAACGCCATGGTGCTCATCTATAGCGACAGATCGATCGGGGCGGCGGAGTTCAGGGCGGATACCTGGTGGCGCATCCTGCTGCGCCCGGGAGTGAGGACCGGGCGCTCCAACCCGGCCCTTGATCCCAACGGCTACCGGACTCTGATGGCGATTCGGCTGGCCGAACAGCACTATCGCGAACCCGGCCTGGCGGCACGCCTGCTCGCCGCCATGCCGGAGCGGTACGTCCGGCCCAAGGAATCCGACCTCACGGCCCTGGTGCAGGCCGGGGAGCTGGACTACAGCTGGTCCTATCGATCCATCGCGATCTCCACCGGGCTCCGGTTTCTCGAGTTGCCCGCCGAAATGAATCTGAGCGACCCGACCCTTGCGGATCGGTACCGGTCAGTTGAGGTTCGGGTGCCCGGTCCGACCTTGGCCGCGCGAGACTCGGTCCGCATGGTTGGCGAGCCCATTGTGTACGCCCTGACCATCCCGATTCGGGCGACCAATCCGGTGGCGGCCAGGGCGTTCGTCCGATTCGTTTTCTCTCCCGAAGGCGCCGCGATTCTGCAGCGCCACGGGTTCACCCTTCTTGACCGTCCGATGGTGGGCGGACCCGGCCATCCACCGGCGGGTCTGTGGCCGCCGGATCGGTCCCAGACCCAGAGTGAGCCATGAACTCGACGCCCAATATTCCGAAGCCAATCAACGAGCCCATCCTGAGCTACGCGCCGGGCACGCCTGAACGGGCCGCGCTGGCCGCCGAGCTCAAGCGCCAGGCCGGCCTGGACGTCGAGATCCCGGCAATCATCGGCGGCAAGGAATACCGGACCGGGAAGCTGGTGTCGGTCACGATGCCGCACCGCCACAGGCACCAGATTGCCCGGGTCCACCGGGTCGATGCCAAGGGGCTGGACGCGGCGGTCAAGGCGGCCCGGGAGGCCCATCGGGAGTGGTCGTCGTGGAAATTCGAAGACCGGGCAGCCGTGTTCCTCCGTGCGGCCGACCTGCTCGCGGGTCCCTGGCGTCAGGTGCTCAACGCCTCGACGATGCATGGCCAGAGCAAGACCTCGTTTCAGGCCGAGATCGACAGCGCCTGCGAACTGATCGACTTCTGGCGGTTCAACGCCCACTTCGCGGAGGGGATGCTGCAGGCGCAGCCCCTCCCGGCGCCCGGGATGTGGAATCGGCTGGACTATCGTCCCCTGGAAGGTTTCGTCTATGCGATCACCCCGTTCAATTTCACCGCGATCGGTGGGAACCTTCCCGGGGCGCCGGCCCTGATGGGCAATACCGTGATATGGAAGCCGTCGTCCACCGCCGCGCTCAGCAACTACTACATCATCAAGTTGTACGAGGCCGCGGGGCTCCCGCCCGGGGTCATCAACTTCGTGCCGGGCAACGCGGTCGAGGTGAGCGAACGGGTGCTCGGTGACTCCGCCCTGGCGGGCATTCACTTTACCGGATCCACCACGGTGTTCCGGCAACTCTGGCGGCAGGTCGGGGAGCAGCTGGACCAGTACGTGTCCTATCCTCGCATCGTGGGTGAGACCGGGGGGAAGGACTTCGTCGCGGTCCACCAGAGCGCCGACCCGCAGACGGTCGCCGTGGCGCTGATCCGCGGAGCATTCGAGTACCAGGGCCAGAAGTGCAGCGCCGCCTCCCGGGCCTACCTCCCCGCCAGTCTCTGGCCCGAGATCCGGGACCGGATGGTGGCAATGATGGAGACGATCCGGATGGGCGACGTCTCCGACTTCGGCAACTTCCTTGGGGCGGTGATCGATCAGAAGTCCTTCACCAAGCTCAAGGGTTATCTGGACCAGGCAAGGAAGGACAAGGGGGTCACGATCGTGGCTGGGGGGGGCACCGACGACTCCGAGGGCTGGTTTGTCGAGCCCACCCTGGTGCAGGCCGAGAATCCGGGGTATCGGATGATGTGCGATGAGCTGTTTGGCCCGATTCTGACGGTGCACGTCTACCCCGATGACCGCTGGACCGAGACCCTGGAACTGGTCGATCGGACCAGCCCTTACGCCTTGACCGGGGCCATCTTTGCCCGTGACCGCGACGTGATCCAGCACGCGGATCGGGTGCTGCGCTACGCGGCCGGCAACTACTACGTCAACGACAAGCCGACCGGCGCGGTGGTGGGACAGCAGCCTTTCGGTGGCGGACGGGCCAGTGGCACCAACGACAAGGCCGGTTCACCGCTCAACCTGTCCCGCTGGGTCTCGCCCCGGACGATCAAGGAGACCTTCGTGCCGCCGACCGACTACCGGTACCCCTTCCTCGGTTGATCCACTCCCTGTTCCGGCCGGCCGTCCTGATGGGCGGCCTGGCCGGCACCCTGTTCTTCCAGCCCGTCGTCCCGGCTGCGGCCGGACAGGCGGTCTCCGACGCTTCGCGGCCCAGCTACACCGCCGAGTTGCTCCACTGCTCCACCTTCGCCGAGCAGGTCCAGTCCGATATCCGGATTGCCGGGGCCGGTCCCACCCGATCGGAAGCGGCGGGCCGGGCGGGGCGGTGGCAGCTGCGGGCGCAGCCGCGGGCGGAGGGGCTGGCGTTCGAAGCCTGGTATGACAGTCTCGCCGTCTGGCGTGAATCGTCGGAGGGCCGACTGGAACCCGAGACCGATGGCCTGGTCGGGGGACGCTGGCGCGGCACCCTCGGCCCCACCGGCGAGGCCACCCTCACCACCACGCCCTTCATGCCGCCGGAACTGCTCCTGGTGGCCGATCTGTCCTCCGTCCTCGCCGACTTCTTTCCGCCGCTGCCGCCGCGGGCGCTTGCCGTGGGAGAAACCTGGAGCGACTCGACGGGACGATGGATCCGCCGGGACCCGGATCGAGACGGGGCCCGCCGGTTCCACTGGGGAATCGACGCCATGGGAACCCTGCCGGAAGGCACCGTGGGTGCGGAACGGTTACGGGAAGAAGGCAACGCCTCGTGGCGTGACGGGGTCGGTCCGGAATCCTGGGAGCGCCGTATCGTGGTCGACACCGAAGCCCGTCGCGGCCTCAGTGGTGGTGCGATGCTTCGGAGCCGGGTGACCCAGGAGATTCTGGTGATCCGGGTCACCGATGCGGGCTGTGAAGAATGAAGGCTCTTGTTGGCCAACCGGGGAGTTGTTAAATAGTGGAATCCCTCTCAGGAGAATTCGGCATGTCGGATGCATTTCTGAGCTCCGACGAATATGACGAACGCGCCCACCAACTGTACAACGAAGGTCGATACGACGACGCTCTCACCATCCTGAAGGAAGGCCTTTCGCTCTACCCCGACACCGTGGAACTCCACGTCGGGTCCGGCTATGCCGAGCTGGCCCGAGAGGAGTACGCCTGGGCCCGCCGGGCGTTTGACCGCGCCCTGGCCCGGGAACCGGATCACGAGGATGCCCTGGCCGGCAGTGGCGAGGCGCTGCTCCGCCTTGGGGAGCGGGAAGCGGCGTTCGCGGCGTTCGAGCGGATTCTGCTGCTCGGCCTCCATGACGATCATGAGATGATGCTGCAACTCGGGCGGGCCCTCTTTCGGGAGGGGCTGCTGCCCCAGGCGCTTCGCTTCTTCGAGCTGGCCGCCACCGCCCACCCGGAGTCCCCGGAAGCGGCGGCCTGCCTGGGGTACACCACCCACCGATTGGGTCAGGACGCCGACGGGTTCTACTGGCTGCGCCGGGCCCTCGCGCTGGAGCCCTCCTTCACGGAGGCCCGGGTCTACCTGGCGAACGCGCTGTACGATCGTGGCGAGTCGGAGGCGGCCCTTCACCACCTGGAGAAGACCGAGCCGCAGGACCATTTCGATGAGCTGGGGATCTGGCGGATGATCGAGCTCCGGAAGGCGGCCTTCCGCCTGGCCGATGACGATCCGGATCTGACCCGCTGGTACCAGCGGCTGGCGGAGTTGGTGGGCGACTCCGACGGGCTGGACGAACTGCTCGCCGAGGTGGAGGGTCAGACGTCCAATGGGGCGATCCGCGATCCCAATCAGCTGGAACTGTTCGGGGCGATGCTCAGCGAACTGCACGCCATGCAGCGCCGCCCGAGTCTCGGGGACTCTCACATCATCATGACGCTGGCGGGTCACACCCTGCGCGGGTCCTGGGAGGAAATCCTGGCTCAGTTCAAGGATTCGGAACTGGGATGGGCCGGGTCTTCGCTGACGGAATTCATGAATGGCCTGGCCCGCCGGGGCCGGACCGAAACCGGGGTGGTCATCCCGGTGACCGACGCCGAGGCCTTCCTGCGGGGAAGCGCCGCGGCCGGTGTGCTCCGCATCGTCCAGTAGGCCGGATGACCCGCGAAGCTCTCACCCCGGTGTGGACGGCCGGGGTACGGCGAGAAGTGCTTCCCAACGGCCTGACCATCCTCGTTCAGCAGGTGCCCGGATCGCCGGCCGTCGCGGTCGTTACCCGGGTCCGCGCCGGCTTCTTTGACGAACCGGATCGCTGGGCCGGCATCTCCCATGTTCTCGAACACATGTTCTTCAAGGGGACGCCGACCCGCGGGGTTGGGGAAATCGCCCGGGCGACCCGTTCGGCCGGGGGGTATCTCAATGCCGGGACCTCCTACGACTACACGAGCTACTACGCGGTGTTGCCGGTCAGAAGTCTGGCGGAGGGCCTTGCGGTACAGGCCGACGCGCTCCGGCATGCGGCGATCGACGGGGACGAACTTTCCCGGGAACTGAAGGTGATCATCGAAGAGGCGCACCGGAAGCTGGATTCACCCGGCGCGGTGGCTCACGAGACCCTGCACTCCCTGCTCTTTGACCATCACCGGATCCGCCGCTGGCGGATCGGGACCGAGGCCGGTCTGTCGACCCTCGGGCGGGATGACCTGGTGGCCTATTACCAATCCCGCTACACCCCGGGCCGGACCATCGTGACCGTGGCCGGTGGGATGGACGCCGAAGCGGCGATGGCCCTCGCGAAGGCGCACTACGGAGACTGGCAACGTCCCGAGGCGGTCGTGGCCCCCGGCCCGAGTGAACCACCCCGCCACGGCGTGCGGACCCGCACCCTTCGGGGCGACGTTACCCAGGCCTATCTGACGCTCGGCTGGCGCACCCCTCCCGCGCTGGATGGCGACACACTCCCGCTCGACCTGGCCGCCGCCGTGCTCGGACTGGGACGCAGCAGCTGGCTCTATCGCCGCCTCAGGGATCCCGGGATCGTCTCGGCCGTAGGGGTTTCCAACTACACGCCCTCGGAAGTCGGGGTGATGTCGGTCAGCGCGGAGTTGACCCCCGATCGGGTCGAACAGGCGCTCGTCGAGATGGCCGGGGCAGTCCACCAGCTCGCAGCGGTCGGCCCGGCAGCCGAGGATGTCGAGCGGGTGAAGACGATGCTGCGGGCCCGGTGGGCTCGGCGGTTCGAGTCGGCCGAGGGTCGGGCATCCGAACTCGCCAGTGCCGAGGCCCTGGCCGATCACCTGCTGCTGGAGCGCGAGTGGCATCGGATGCAGTCGGTTACCACCGAGGAGATCCGGGATGCGGCGGCGCGCCATCTGGTCCCCGAGGGGGCCTCGGCGGTGGTCTACCTCCCGCACGGAGCGGGGGTCGACCTGGCGGTGGCCGACCTGGAAGCCGCCTTCCGTCGGCCGGCCGGACCGCTGGCCAGCCTGTCGCCCGCGGAACATCCGATCGTCCCCGCGCCCCGGCCGGCGCCTGGCCGGTGGACTGAGGAGGCCCTTCATGTGCCGCTGCCGGGGGTCGATCTGCTGCTCAGGCGGAGGCCCGGAACCCCGACCACGACCGTGGGCGTCTACCGAGTGCGACAGGAGTTCGACTCGGCGGAACGCGCCGGCTTGGCCTCCCTGGCCATCCGCAGTGCCATTCGGGGCGCGGGCGGATACGATGCTGAGGGGCTGGCCGACCGGATCGAACGGATGGGTGGCTCCCTCGGGATCGCCGTCGGCTCGGAGCTCTGGGGATTCTCCACCACCGTCCTGACGGAGTACCTCGCCGACGCCTCGGTCCTGCTCGATCTGGTGATGCGGGAGCCCCGGTTCGATCCGGTCGCCGTCTTGCCCGAGCGCCGCCTGCTTGAGGAGATCGCGCGCCAGGCGGTGGATGACATGTACCGGCACCCGATCCAGTTGGCCTTCCGGGCGGCCTATGGTGACCGCGGACCCGGGCTTCCAACCGTGGGCTATCCGGAGACGGTTGCCGGCCTGGCGGTGGAGATGGTATCCGACTGGCATCGGGTGGCAGTGGCCGGTGGGCGGGTCACCGTGGTGGCGGTCGGGGCGTTCGATCCCGAGCAGGCGGCGATGACACTGGCCGGCGTCTTCAGTGGCCGCCCGGATGCCCGTGCGATCGAGCCACCCGACAGCCACCAGTGGAAAGCCCCCGATGGGGAGCGGCAGCGGTTTGTCTCCCGGGACAAGGCCCAGACCGCGATCGCGATGCTCTTTCCGGGGCCTGGCCGGCGGGACGGGGACCGGTTCGCGGCTGAGGTCTGGGCGGCGCACGCCGGCGGGTTGGGTGGTCGGCTGTTCGAGACCCTGCGCGACCGTCGTTCGTTGGCCTATACCGTTCAGGCCTACAGTTGGCAGCGGCGCGCCGGTGGCGGGCTGGTGAGCTACATCGCCACCGCGCCCGGGCGCGAAGCCGAGGCCCGCGAACAGATGCTGGTGGAGCTGACACGGTTTGCCGAGTCCGAGTCGTCGCCCGGGGAGATTCAGGGGGCGATCGGCTACCTGGTTGGCCAGTCGGAGGTTCGGCGCCAGAGTGCCACCGCCATCGCCGGTGAGCTGCTCGGGGCGTTCCTTTCGGGGACCGGGCTCGAGGAGATCGGGGCCGAGGAAGCGGCCCTCCGCGCCGTGACCCCTGGTGCGGTCCGCCAGTTGGCCGAACGGTTTCTCTCGCCTTCCGGCCGGGCCGAGGGGGTGGTTCGCGGGCGCTCCTCGCCGGACTGAGTCGCCCTCTTGTTACCTTGCGGGGATGACATCCGGGACCCGTTCCACCAAGTCCGCCAACCGGCCGCGCCCCAGTTTCGGCGTGGCCGACGGGTTGACCCTGGTCCGGATTCCGCTGGCCATCATGTTCCTGGTGATGCCCGATGTACGGTGGCGGCTGGGAATCCTCGCGGCCGCGGCAGCCAGCGATCTGCTGGATGGCGCCATCGCCCGGCGGTTTGGCTCGTCCCGATTCGGCCCCTTCATTGACCCGGTCGCCGACAAGCTGTTCATGGCCTCGGCCTTTGCCGTGGTCCTGCTCTCCGGCCAGCTCCGTTTCTACGAGGTGATCGCGGTGCTGGCCCGGGATCTGGCGGCCCTGGTGGCCTTCGTGATCACGGCGATCAGGCGGCACCCGGTCGCCATCCCGGCCCGCGCAGGAGGCAAGGCTGTCACCGTCCTCCAGGCGCTGACTCTGGTGGCCTTCCTGCTCGAGTCCAACCTGCTGCGACCACTCACCTGGGCGACCGGCGCGGTCGCCATCTATGCCATCTGGGATTATGTCCGAGTTGCCCCCCGCGCGGCCCGCGCCATCGGGGGGAACGCTACCGAGGAGTGAATGGAACGATGTCGAACATCCGTGCGGCCGAACTGCGGTGGGATGGAGACCTGCGATTCACTGCTGGACTCCCGGGAAGGGGCACCACAACGATCGACGCCGGAGGCGATACCGCCCCGGGCCCGATGGTGCAGCTGCTCATGGCCGCCGGGGCCTGCAGCGGGGCTGACGTCGTAAGCATCCTCCAGAAGATGCAGGTGGGGTTGGAGCGGTGTGAGTTGACGGTGACCGGGGTCCGCCAGGAAGAGCACCCCCGGCGATATCTCTCCGTCCATTACCTCTTCCGCCTGGCCGGGAGCGGGTTGGACGAGGTCAAAGCCCGACGGGCCATCGACCTGTCGATCGAGAAATACTGTTCGGTCCTCCACAGCCTCAGGCCGGACATCGCGGTCAGCTACGACCTCGAACTGGGGTGACGCCCAGGTCCGCGGCGCTGCTGGTCCTCGGGCTGGGAGGAGCCGGGCACCCGGGGTCGGCCGCCGGGCAGACCGGGATGGAGTTGGGGCTTGTGGCCGTGGGGACGACGCGCCCCACCGCAGGAGCGGTGGTCGGTCCCTCGGTCGCGTGGCGGGTGGCCGGCCGGGACCGGCTGGTTGCCCTGCTGGGGACGGGAACCCGTGGCGCGGGGTGGCTGGGGCGCGGAGAACTGGCCTGGCAGGTGATGCTGGATCCCAACCGTCGGTCCGGGGTATCGCCCTTTGCGGGGGCGGGCATTGCGGTGGAGCGCGATACCGTCTGGCGGGAAACGGTCATGGTGGAGGCCGGTGTCATGATCCGACCCGGGGCCGGCCCGGGCTGGAGTTTCTCCCTGGGGTTGGGTGGCGGCGTCCGGCTGATGGCGGCGCACCGCTGGTGGCTGGGCCGCCGGCCGCCGGGAGGCTGACGAAACAAGAAAGCCGCCTCCGAGGCGGCTTGTGCATTTCAGGACAACAGCGGCTCAGGTCAGCCGGTCGATCCTGCGGTCTGGTGTCGGACGACCGGTTGGCAGAACCGCTCACCGAGGAGTCGTACCTTGGTCAGCTGCTCCTCACTCAGGTCGACATACCGCTCGGCGATGTACTGCATCGTGTCATCGATCCAGGCCTTCTGCTGTTCCGGCTCGGCCTCGATCACTCCGCAACGGAGGATGTGGCTGAAGAGCTCGTCCCGTGCCTGGTCCATCAGTCCAGCTGCTGCCCCCGCCTCTTTCTTATTCGTGGCCATGCCCCTTCCCGCGTGAAAAGCCGCAGCCTCGCAACGAAGCCACCTAGCTGAGCAATATAGCGGGGCCCACACCCGAATCGCAAACCGCGCAGCCGCATGAACTTCACTCCGGGGGCGGGCGCATTAGATTGGGGACTTCCACTCTGTGAAGGCGGGTCGCCGTGGCTGCTACTTCATCGTCCCCCAATCGATTCTACCTGCTGATCGGCGGCCTGGCCGTCGTCGGCGCGGTGGCACTCTATTTCCTCAGCCGGCAGGGGCATTCGCCCACCATCCCGGTCGCGGTGACCGTGACCGCCGGCGATACCGCAGGGTTCCGGGGATACGTCCTCGGCTCGGCGGACGCCCCGGTCGAGATCATGGAGTTCGCCGACTACCAGTGCCCGGCCTGTGAGAAATTCGAGATGGTCGAGTTCCCCTACGTCCTGGAGCGGCTGATCAAGACCGGCCGGGTCCGGTACGTCTATCGGGATTTCCCGCTCGACCAGCCCCACAAGTGGGCCCGGCTCGCCGCCCACGCGGCCGCCTGTGCCAACGAACAGGGCAGGTTCTGGGAAGTCCACGGCGGGATCTATGCGACCCAGACCGAGTGGTCCTTCAGCTCGCGGGCCGGGAACCAGTTCCGGGACATCGCCGGGAAGCAGGGCCTCGATCTCGGCAGCTACGATGCCTGCATGGGTTCCCTTCGCTATGCGGGCCGGTTGCAGGCCTCGCTCGAAGAGGGCCTCCGGCTGGGAGTGAGTTCTACGCCGTCCTTCCTCATCGGCGGGCAGTTGTACGTGGGGGTGCTCCCCTATGACCGCATCAAGGCCCTGGTCGACTCGTTGAGCCCGGTGCCATGAGCTTCCGGATGGGCACCGCGCTGCTGAGCCTGGCCGGTGTCTTCGTGTCGCTCTACCTCTGGCTCTACAAGATCGGGGTGATCGGGACCCTGGCCTGCGGAACCGGCGGGTGCGCGACCGTGCAGTTGAGTCCCTACAGCCGGTTCCTGGGGGTGGATGTCGGGTTGATCGGCCTGGTCGGGTACCTCGTCCTGCTGGCGGTCTCGCTGGCCTCCCTGCAGCCTCGCTGGGCCGAGGCGCGCTGGCCCGGGATGGTGCTGCTCGGGCTGAGCAGCGGGGCGGTCCTCTTTACCGGCTATCTCAAGTATCTCGAGTTCTTCGTGATCGAAGCCATCTGCCGGTGGTGCGTCGTGTCGGCGGTGCTGATTGCCCTGATCTTCGTGCTGTCACTCCTCGAATTCCGACGCGGACGTCCCCGGTCAGCATGAGTCTGGGCACGGCCCCACCCAGGGGGAAGCTCCTCGCCGCCCTGTCGCTCGGGGCGCTCGGCGTGGTCTACGGCGACATCGGCACCAGCCCGCTGTACGCCCTCAAGGAATGCTTTGAGGGGAACTACGGCGTGCCGCTGACCCCGGAGAACATCTACGGGGTGCTCTCGCTGATCTTCTGGTCGCTGAACCTGGTGGTGTCCTACAAGTACATCGGCCACATGCTGCGGGCCGACAACCGTGGCGAAGGCGGCATCCTCGCCCTGATGGCCCTGATCAGCTCCAAGGAGCGGCCCGGCCGACTCGGCGCGGGTCTCTTCACGGTGGGCCTGTTCGGGGCGGCGCTGCTCTATGGGGACGGGATCATCACCCCGGCGATCTCGGTGCTGGGAGCCATGGAGGGCTTGGCCGTGGCCACCCCGGCCCTGGCCCCGTGGGTGCTGTGGATCAGCCTGACGATCATCGTCGTCCTGTTCTCGGTCCAGCACCGGGGTACCGCCCTGATCGGTGCGGTGTTCGGCCCGGTGACCACCGTCTGGTTCGCCTGCATCACGGTCCTGGGCATCCGGGGCATTCTGATGGAGCCGGCGGTGCTCGCCGCAATGAACCCGTGGCACGCGATTCAGTTCTTCGGGCACCACGGCTGGTTCGGGCTGGTCGTCCTCGCCTCGGTGGTGCTGGTGATCACCGGGGGGGAGGCGCTGTACGCCGACATGGGGCACTTCGGCAAGCGGCCGATCCGGCTGGCCTGGTTCGCGGTAGTGCTGCCGGCCCTGGTCATCAACTACTTCGGTCAGGGCGCCCTGCTGCTGAGCCACCCGGAATCGGTCCACAACCCGTTCTACAGTCTGGTGCCCAGCCTGGGCCCTCTACCCGATGGTCGTGGTGGCCACCGGCGCCGCGATCACCGCCTCCCAGGCACTGATTTCGGGCGCCTTTTCCCTGACCCAGCAGGCGGTCCAGCTGGGCTACTGCCCGCGGGTCACGATCGTCCACACCTCGGCCCGGCAGAAGGGCCAGATCTTCATCCCAGAGGTCAACGCCGCTCTGGGCATCGCCTGCGTCCTCCTGGTCTTGGGGTTCCAGAACACCAACAACCTCGCCGCCGCCTATGGGGTTGCCGTAACAGGGACCATGACGGTGACGACAATCCTGTTCATCGCGGTGGCCCGGCAACGCTGGCATTGGGGCTGGTGGAAGCTGGCTCTGGTGGCGACCCCGCTGTTGCTGGTGGATCTATCCTTCGCGGTGGCCAACCTGATCAAGATCCCCAACGGCGGTTGGTTTCCGGTGGGGGTGGCCCTACTGGTCTTCACGGTGATGAGCACCTGGAAGCGAGCCAAGACCTTCGTCTCCGCCAAGCTCCGGGAGAATGAGCTGCCCCTCGACCTGTTCGTGGCGGATCTCGAGCGCAGGGCTCCGGCCCGGGTGCCCGGGACGGCAGTCTTCATGACCTCGACCACTACCGGAACACCCTCGGTGCTGCTCCATCACCTGAAGCACAACAAGATGCTTCACCAGCGCCTCATCCTGCTGTCGATTTCCAACCTGGACGTCCCCACCGTTCCCGATGACGAGCGGATCGCCATCAACGCCCTGGGCGCCAACTTCTTCGTGGTCACCGCGGCGTATGGTTTCATCGAATCCCCCAGCGTGCCGGACATTCTGGTGGAGCTTGGCAAGCGGGGCATCGAGCTCAAGATGCTGGAGACGTCGTTCTACCTCGGGCGGGAGACGATTCTCCCCACCGGTCCGGCCCGGTTGGCACGGTGGCGGAAACGACTGTTCATTCTGATGTCCAGGAATTCCCGGTCGGCCGCGGCGTACTTCGACCTGCCGCCCAACCGGGTAGTCGAACTGGGAGCCCAGATTCAGCTCTGACCGATTGGCCGAGGAGCTACTCGGTCCCCTCGTACTGATCCCTCAGGCTGGCCACCACCGCCGGGTCCGCCAGGGTCGTGGTATCGCCCAGGGTGCGCCCCTCGGCGATGTCCTTGAGCAGCCGGCGCATGATCTTCCCGCTCCGGGTCTTCGGCAGATCGGCACAGAAGAACACGTCTTCGGGCCTGGCGATCGCCCCGATCTTGGCGGCGACATGATCCCGGAGATCATCCTGGAGCGACGGCCCGACCTTCTGCCCTTCCTTCAGGATCACGAACGCGCTGATCGCCTGTCCCTTGAGATCATGGGCCTTCCCGACCACTGCGGCCTCCGCCACGGCGGGGTGGTCCACCAGGGCACTCTCCACCTCCATCGAGCCGATCCGATGGCCGGCCACGTTCATCACATCGTCCACTCGGCCCAGGATCCACCAGTACCCGTCGGCATCGCGTTTGGCCCCGTCCCCCGCGAAATACCTCCCTGGAAACCGGGACCAGTACGTCTCCCGGTAGCGCTCGTCATCCCGATAGATCGTCCGGAGCATGCCCGGCCAGGGCTCGGTCAGGGTCAGGAACCCCCCCCCGACCTCGATCGGCTTCCCGGTGGTGTCGACCAGTTCCGCCGAGATGCCCGGAAACGGAATGGTGGCGCTGCCCGGCTTGGTGGTGACCAGGCCCGGGAGCGGGGTGATCATGATGCCCCCCGTCTCGGTCTGCCACCAGGTGTCGACGATCGGGCAGCGGCCCTGTCCGATCTGCTCGTGGTACCAGATCCACGCTTCCGGGTTGATCGGCTCCCCGACCGTGCCCAGCAGACGCAAGGTGCCGAGGTCATGTCGGGCCGGGTGCGAGGCGCCCCACTTCATGAACGCCCGGATGGCGGTGGGTGCGGTGTAGAAGACGGTGACGCCGTAGTGCTCGACCAGGCTCCAGAACCGGTCGCGCTCGGGCCAGTCCGGCGCCCCTTCGTACATCAGGACGGTGGCACCGTTGGCCAGCGGGCCGTACACCACGTAGCTGTGCCCGGTGACCCACCCCACATCGGCGGTACACCAGAAGACGTCCTCCTCCCGGAGATCGAAGACATACTTGGTGGTGGCGGTCACCTGGGTCAGGTAGCCGCCGGTGGTGTGGACAATCCCCTTGGGCTTTCCGGTGGTTCCCGAAGTGTACAGGATGAACAGCAGATCCTCGGCCTCCATCGGCTCGGGAGGGCAGACCGGCGATGCCTCGGCCACCACCCGGTGCCACCAGTGATCCCGGCCCTCCTTGAACGTCGCGAACGCCTCGCCGGTCCCGGTCCCAAAGCGGCGCACCACCAGGACGCTCCGAACCGTCGGGCACTCTTCCAGCGCCTCATCCGCAAACCGCTTGAGGGGGACGATGGATCCCCGACGGTAGCCGCCGTCCGAGGTGATCAAGGCCACCGCCTCGGCATCGTTGATCCGATCCCGCAGTGACTGGGCGGAAAACCCCCCGAACACCACCGAGTGGACCGCCCCGATCCGGGCACAGGCAAGCATGGCGATCGCGGCCTCGGGGATCATCGGAAGGTAGATGGCCACCCGATCCCCCCGGTGCACCCCAAGGGACTTCAGGGCATTGGCACAGCGGCAGACCTCGCGGTGGAGTTCCCAGTAGGTGAGCACCCGCCGGTCGCCGGGCTCGCCTTCCCAGAGGATGGCCGCCTTGTTTCGCCGGGCCCCCTTCAGGTGCCGGTCGAGGCAGTTCGCGGCGACGTTCAACTGTCCCCCGTCGAACCACCGGGCCTGCGGCGGGGTCCAGTCCAGCACCCGGTCCCAGGGACGCATCCAGTCGAGGGCCCGGGCCTGTTCCTCCCAGAATGCCAATCGATCGGCCTGGGCCGCCTGGTAGAGGGCCGGGGTGGCCATGGCTTGGGCGGCGAACTCCGCGGTTGGCGGGAATTGCCGGTCCTCGGTCAGCAGAGTGTCGAGTTGGTCGCTCATAGTGCTCTGGAATAAGGGTTTCGGAAGGTATCCCGGTGTCCGGCGACAGGCCATTCCCCGCTGGACCGTGGCACCGAAGCAACGGTTTGTCTCGGATCGCTGGCAGACCTCTTGCACATGGGCTGGGGAGAAGTGGGTATCCAGCGCAACCCAGACTGTGAGTGCCATGTGTCCGCGAGCCAAGCGATGAAGCCAGAAACCCCCCGCGAGCGCGTGCTCCGGGCCCCCGTGACCCTGGGGCTGGAATCGCGTGCCGAATTCCGCCAGGCGGCAGTTCGGCTGCTCGAGGAACTGCCGGAAGGGGAGGGTCGGCTGGTGCTGGACCTCCAGCAGACCGGCCGGCTGGATTCCGCCGGGCTGGGGGCCCTGATGCTGGTCCAGCGCTGCGCCCAGGAGCGCCGTCAGCGGGTGGCGTTGCGAAACGCGAGCGATGAAGTCCGGTTCCTCCTGAGCCTGACCAAGCTGCTGGACCTGTTCGAGGTCGACCCTGTAGCGCGCTGACGTCAGTATATTTGCCCCGTGCCGACCACGGGGCCTGTTCCAGAGACCATCCCGCTGCACGCCACCGGGCTCGAACGCCGATTCGGGCCGGCCCGGGTGCTGCGCGGCGTCGAGCTGACCGTCGGTTCCGGTCAGCTGCATCTCGTGGCCGGCCCCAACGGGGCCGGGAAGACCACCCTCCTCCGCATTCTCGCCGGTTTGATGCGTCCCACCGCAGGGGTGGTGCGGGTGTTCGGGTCAACACTGCACGGGGATCCAGCCCTCCGGGGACGCATCGGCCTGCTGTCCCACCAGAGCCTGCTGTACGATGATCTGACCCCGGAGGAGAACCTCGTGTTCGCCGCGAAGCTCTACCGGCTGGAGGCGCCGGCCCGGCGGGCGGCCGAGGCACTCGCTGCGGTGGGCCTGAAGGACCGGATGCACGATCCCGTGCGGCGACTGAGTCGCGGCATGGTGCAACGGGTGGCGATCGCCCGGGCCCTCCTCCACCGGCCGCAGGTGCTGCTGCTGGACGAACCCTTTACCGGGCTCGATGCGCCCTCCGTCCAGCGGGTCCTGACCGCGCTCGAGACCCAGCTGGGCTCAGGCTGCGCCATGGTGCTGGTCAGCCACAGCCTGCATGAGGCCTGGCCTCTCGCCACCCGGGTCTCCGTGCTGGTGCGCGGCAACTGGGTCATCGATGAGCCCAGGCCCGAGGACCGCGAGGACTTCCTGGTCCGGTTCCACGAGGCGCTCGGTGGCTGAGCTCCTCCGACTCGCCCTGGTGATCGCCGCCAAGGACCTCCGAGTCGAGGTCCGGAGCCGGACCGCCATCGTCTCGGCGGTGTTCTTCGCGGCCCTCGTCCTGGTGATCTTCAATTTCGCCCGGGATCCTGGCATCGTGTCCCCGGCGATGCTGGCCCCCAGCGTGCTGTGGGTCACCTTCACCTTCGCCGCCATGCTGACCTTCAATCGGGGCTTCAACCTGGAGCGCGAGAACGCCGCGCTCGACGGGTTGCTGGTGTCGCCGTTGCCCCGCGGTGCGCTCTTCCTGGGCAAGTACCTGGCGAACCTGGGTTTCGTGATGACGGTCGAGGCGGTCACCCTTCCACTGTTCGTGCTGTTCTTCAACGTCGGGCTCGGGACCGCCCTGGGACCGCTGTTGCTGGTGATCGTGTTTGCCACCGTCGGGTTCGTCGCGGTGGGGACGGTCTTCAGTGCCATGGTCGTCCGGACCCGGTTTGCCGACCTGATGCTCCCGGTCCTGCTGCTCCCGTTCATGGTGCCCCCGATCATCGGCGCGGTCCAGATGACCACCCGGCTGCTTGGGGGACGGCCGTTGAGTGAGGTGATTGGCTGGCTTAGATTGCTGGGTGCGTACGATGTGGTCTTCCTCACACTGTGCGCCCTCCTCTTTCCGGCGATCGTGGACGAATGACAACGACTCTCGCCGCCGCCCGCACTACGGTGCGGAGCGGTCTATGGCTCACCGCCCTCGGGCTCCTCGGCCTGGCCACCGTCTATGTCCTGGCTCAGGGGTTCACCCCCCTGGAGGTCCGCCAGGGGGCCGCGCAGAAGATCTTCTACATCCACGCCCCGGCCGCCTGGGCTGCCCTGATGGCGTTCGTCCTGGTCGGCCTGAGCAGCATCATCTACCTCTGGCTGAAGGACCCCCGGGTCGACCTGTTCGCGGAGGCCTCCGCCGAGGTGGGGCTGGTGTTCAGTCTGGTGATGCTGACCACCGGGCCGCTGTGGGGCAAGCCGATCTGGGGCACCTGGTGGACCTGGGATGCCCGGCTGACCTTCACCCTTTTCCTGTTCTTCCTGTTCATCGGGTATCGGGCGCTGCGGGGGGCCATCGCGGAACCCGCGGAGCGGGCCCGGTTCAGTGCCGTGGTCGGGATTCTGGGGATGCTGCTGGTGCCCTTCGTCCATGTCAGCGTCTACCTCTTCCGGACGCTGCATCCCCAGCCGGTGCTGATGAAGCCGAGCGCGCCGTCGATGCCGCCCGAGATGCTTCGCACCCTGCTGATTTCGATCGGGGTCTTCACCGTGCTGTATCTGGGATTCGTGACGACCCGCTACGGTCTCGGACTGGTGGCCCAGGCCAAGGAGGCCGCCCGTGCCGACTGATCTCCCGCAGAATGCCGGCTACATGATCGCCGCCTACCTGGTCACGGCGATCCTCATCCTGGGTTACAGCGTGTCACTGGTAGTGCGAGCCCGCCGGGCCCGCACCGACTGAACCGATCGCCCCCGGGGTCAGGCCTCGGGGGTTTTCCGCTCCATCAAGCCCCGCTCCCAGATCAGGGCCGCCATCACGCTCCAATCATCGGGCCAATCCAGTACCCCGCGTGCCCCAGCCAGTTGCCGCTCACCGTGGCGGGGCCGAACGCGCGGGCCGGGTTCACGGCGGCCCCGGTCAGCGGCCCGCCGATCACGTTTCGAGGCGGACGGTCGCGCTGGACATATCAGTCCAGGCTGACATAATTCGCAATACTCGCGTCACGCAGCACGCCGCCAGCAGTCAAACTGCTGAGGGCCTTCCAGGCCCTTGGCGCGATTCCGGGCTGGCCTCGATATGGAAAGCATGGTGCCAACATGGAGTCAAGCGGGACATTGAGGGTGTTCGGCCCCGCAACGTGCTGTTCGACGGGCGTCTGCGGTCCGGAGGTGGACCAGAATCTGGTGCGGTTTACTGCCGCTGCCACCATGGATTCCATCGCATGAGGACGACGAAGAAGAAGCTATCCTTTCTGGATCGGTTCCTCACCCTGTGGATCTTCTTGGCCATGGCTGCCGGCGTGGCATTGGGGTACTTCTGGCCTGAGGCGGTACGGGCGCTGAACGAGCGCACCCAGGTGGGGACCACGTCGCTTCCCATCGCGATCGGGCTCATCCTCATGATGTATCCACCACTGGCCAAGGTTCGCTACGAGGACCTGGGGGACGTTTTCCGGGACGGGAAGGTGCTGGGCCTGTCTCTGTTCCAGAACTGGATCTTGGGGCCGTTGCTGATGTTCGGCCTGGCAGTGGCATTCCTGCGCGACTATCCCGAATACATGATCGGCCTGATCCTGATCGGGCTGGCGCGCTGCATCGCCATGGTCATCGTCTGGAACGACCTGGCGGATGGTGACCCGGAGTACGCCGCCGGCCTGGTGGCGTTCAACTCGGTGTTCCAGGTGCTTTTCTTCAGCGTCTACGCGTGGTTCTTTATCACCGTCATGCCCGGATGGCTCGACCTCGAGGGGGCGGTGGTCGACATCACGATGGGCGAAATCGCCCGCAGCGTCTTCGTCTACCTGGGGATCCCCTTCCTCGCCGGCATGGCGACCCGCTTCGTGGGCGTGCAACTGAAGGGAAAGGCCTGGTACCACGCCGAGTTCGTGCCCCGGATCGCGCCCCTCACGCTGGTGGCGCTCCTGTTCACCATCGTGGTGATGTTCTCAATCCAGGGTAGGGCGATCCTCCAGCAGCCGCTGGGTGTATTCCGCATCGCCGTGCCCTTGCTGATCTACTTCGTTGTGATGTTCACCGTGACGTTCTTCATGAGCCGGAGATTCGGGGCCGACTACCGGAAGACGACCACACTGTCGTTCACCGCAGCTTCCAACAACTTCGAGCTCGCTATCGCCGTGGCCATCGCGACGTTCGGCATCGCGCACGGTGCCGCTTTCGCGGCGGTGATCGGTCCCCTGGTGGAGGTTCCGGTCCTGATCGGCCTGGTGAACGTCGCACTGCGCTGGCGGGCTCGGTATTTCCCCGACGAGCCGGCCGAACTTGTGGCCCTCTCGAACTGCGCGGTGCCCGGGGGGATCGAGGGCGGCCGTGCGGGAGAGGCCGAGACATGAGCGAACAGCCAGACGCGGTCGTCGTGTTCCTCTCCGACGTCCATGCCAACCTCCCGGGGCTGCAGTGCGTGCGACTGGGCATCGACTCCCGCGGGGACGCGACGGCACTCTACCACCTGGGTGATCTGGTCTCGCTGCTGGTACGGGCCCGACGAACCCGCACCGACTGATCCCGGTCGAGGGCTACGCCTCGACCGCCTTCCGGTCCATCAGCCCCCGCTCCCAGACCACCGCCGCGACCACCGCGCCGACCAGCGGTCCGATCCAGTAGACCACATGGCCGATCCAGTTGCCGCTGATCAGCGCGGGGCCCAAGGCCCGCGCCGGATTCACCGCAGCCCCGGTCAGTGGTCCACCCACCATGATGCCGAAGAACATCACCAGGCCGATCCCAAAGCCACCCACCGCCGGTGCCGTCGGCGCGACGACCGTCCCGTAGAACGCTGACATCAGGAAGAACGTCAGGACGGCCTCTACCCCGACCGCGGTGCCGAGCGCGATGCCATTCTGCAGCATCGGAGTCCCAAGAGCCGCCAGCTGGACCACCGGTCCAGGCATCAGCGCATTGACCAGCCAGGCGCCCGCCACGGCTCCCACCAATTGTGCCAGGAGGTAGGCCCCGGCCGGCCCCGGCCGGATCCGGCCCACGACCAGGAAGCCAAGGGTGACCGCAGGATTGAAATGGGCGCCGGAGATGTTCATGAACGAGCTTACCAGGACCGCGAGAGCCAGGGCCTGCGCCAGCGCGACGCTCATCAGCCCGATACCGGTGTTGGGCAGGGCACCGGCGACGATGACTCCGCAGCAGAAGAATACCAGACCGAAGGTGCCGATGGCCTCGGCCAGGATGCGACGGGAGAGCGGCATGGAGACCTCAGTAGGAGTGGGAGACCCTAAACTCACCCGCTGCTCGCCGGAGTCAAGCCGTGGGACCATCCCGGCGGAGGAGCAGGGTGGCGTTGACCCCTCCGAAACCGAAGGAGTTGCTGAGCAGGTACTCGGGGTCGGCCTCCCGCCCCTGCTCGGGCAGATAGTCCAGGTCGCAGGCCGGGTCAGGGGTCTCCAGGTTGACGGTGGGCGGCAACCAGCGGTGGGTACTGGCCAGGGCGCAGATGGCGCCTTCGATCGCGCCGCTGGCGCCCAGCGCGTGGCCGTAGTAGCCCTTGGTGCCGCTGATCGGCAGCCGAGCCGCGTGATCCCCGAAGACCTGCTTGATCGCGTCGGTCTCGGTCGGATCGTTGAGCGGGGTCGACGAGCCGTGGGCGTTGAGGTAGCCGACCTCGTGGGTGCGGGTATGCCCATCGGCCAGCGCGAGGCGCATGGCCCGCGCCGCCTGGCTGCCGTCCGGTCGCGGGGCGGTCATGTGCCAGGCGTCGTTGGTCTGTCCGTAGCCGCAGATCTCCAGGTAGATAGGAGCTCCCCGGGCCAGCGCCCGGCTCCGTTCCTCCAGCACCAGGACGGCCGCGCCCTCCGCCATCACGAACCCGTCGCGGTCCCGATCGAAAGGGCGGCTGGCGCCCGCCGGATCATGGTTCCGGGTTGACATGGCACGGATGATCGAAAAGGCCCCGAAGGTGAGCGGCGCCAGCGGCGCCTCAGCCCCACCGGCCAGCATCAGGTCCGCCTCTCCGCGACCGATCGCCCGCCAGGCTTCACCGATCGCGATGGTGCCCGACGCACAGCTCATCCCGTTGGTCAGGTTGGGGCCGGTGATCCCGAACTCGATGGCGAGGTTGCAGCTGGCGGCCCCGGCAAACACGGTGAGGGCGAGTCCCGGATCCACTCCACGCAAACCGGCGGCCAGGAACTTCCCATGCTCCCGCTCGGCATGGCTGACACCGCCCAGCGCGGTGCCCATCATCGCCCCCACCCGGTCCCGATCCTCTGCGGCCAGGTCAACCCCGGCGTCGGCCAGCGCCTGCCGGGCGGCCACCAGTGAAAACTGGCTGCAGCGGTCCAACCGTCGGGCCCGCTTGGCCTCCATCCAGTCAGCCGGCTCGAACCCGGCGACCTCTCCCGCCATCCGGGACCGGAACGGCTCCGGGTCGAACCGGGTCAGCAGACCGACGGCGGACCGGCTCGCCTTCAGACCGCTCCACAGCGCCTCCTTGCCGATCCCGAGGGGGGACAGGGTCCCGATCCCGGTGATCACCACCCGACGCGTCTCAGCCATCGTTCTTCTCCGCCGCGCGGGCAATCCCCGCGAGGGTCCGTGAGGCGATGCCGTGGACAAAGACCGGTCCGATCACCCAGTCGGCCGCGGGTCGGCGGATCAGTGGCCAGGCCGGGCCGTCCCATTCGTGGAGCAGATGGACGTGGCTGCCGCTCGCGTGCGGCGTGACGCGCCAGAGCACCTCCATGCCGGTGGTGATGCCCCCGACATGCCGATACCGGACCTCCCGAGCCTCGGGGTCGGCCCGCATCTCCGATTTCCACCAGGTGGGCCATTTGAACGGTCCGAACGGGCGCCAGGCGGCCATTTCCACCACCCCGTTGCGGGCGCTGCCCTGGTGGAACCGGACCCATCGATAGTGGGGCAGATGGTGGGGCCATCGCTCCACGTCGACCGCGAGGGCATAGACCCGATCGGGTGGGGCGGCCACCAGGGTCTCGTCCACCGTTCGCATCACGACCGCCTCCAGCAGGCGACCAGGCGGGCCCCCGGCCGGTGATACACTCGGGCCCCCTTGATCTCTGCCTCCTCCAGCAGCCGGGCGAGCCGCCCCCTGGTGAACCCGCGGCGCAGGGAGATCACCCCGTCCCGCAGCGTGTCGTCATCGAAACGCAACAGACGACCGGCGACCCGGAACCCAAGGCCCGCGAGTGGGGAGCGCCGAAGGTCCGCCACCACCACGCCGTGGCGGGCGATCCGATCGGCTTCCCGGAACAAGGCAACGCAGCCTGCCGGATCGAGGTGATGGGCCAGCTGGCTCACCACCACCAGGTCCACCGCCCGATCCCCCACCGGGAGGGCCCCACCGCAGCCGTGGATCAGGGGCACCCCCGCCGCGGCCGCGAGCCGGGCGGCGGTCCAGCTTCGCTCCAGGCCCATCGGGCGGAGGGCAATGCCCCGGCGCCTGGCCCACTCGGTCAGCATCAGGGGAACATCACCGGCCCCGGTCCCCACGTCGAGCAGCGTCAGGGGTCGGTCGGCAGGCAAGGGCAGCAGGCGGTCGAGGCCGAAACGGATGGCGGCATAGCCGCCCAGCCAGCGATTGGCGTGCTGGATGTTCCCCAGCGAGGTGCGGACCCGGTCGGGGTCAGCCTGGGGATCGTCGAGCAACTCCCGGCCGATCGGGGAGACGCCGAGCTGGTTCATCCCAACCCGGGGTCGTGGTAACCGCCGCGGAAGTAGACCAGCGGGCGGCCGGGGAAGGTGGTTCCCGCCACGACCTGGCCCACCACGATCGTGTGGTCGCCGGCCGCGAAACGAGCGTGGCTGTCGCACTCGATCACGGCGAGAATGCCGTCGAGCACCGGGTTCCCTCGAGCGCTCAATTCCCAGCCGAGGCCGTCGAATCGGTCAGGAAGCGACTCGGCAAAGTTGCGGGCCAGGCTCTCCTGACCGCTCTGCAGCATGTTGACCGCGAACCGGGCGGTACTCGTCAGGAGGCGGTGCAGGTCCGCCGAGTGGTCGATGTTCAGGGACACCAGGGCCGGCGACAGCGACACCGAAGTGAAACTGTTGATGGTCATCCCCATAGGGCGACTCTCTGCATCCACCGTGGTTACCACGGCGACGCCAGTGGCGAATCGTCCACACAGCTCCCGGAATCGGGCCGGATCGAATCCACTCATCAAAGCACCAATCCGGTCAGGAAGCGGGGGTTGAGGACCAGGCCCGGCGGCAGCATGTCGCCGGTCACCCCGATCAGGGTGTGGGACCAGCCGCGCCGCTCGATCCGCTCGACCGCACGGTCGAACAGCCGGGGGGTGAACATGGCATAGCCGATCAACCGCTCCACCACCCGCTTCCCGGCAAAGGCCCGGCGGTGGGCTCGAGCATAGGCGGCCAGCCGCGGCCGGGCCACCAGCCCCGGGCTGGCGAGGGCTTCGAGGGCAGTGTCGACCGCCAGGGTGGCGCTGCGGAGCGCAGTGCAGATCCCTTCGCCGGTGAACGGATCGAAGAACTCGGCCGCATCGCCGACCAGTAGCGCGCCCCCGGCCACCAGTCGCCGGGCCCGGCCACCGAACGGTCCGGTGACCATGACGGCGCGGACCACCTCGGTTCGGGCAAGGCGGTGACGCAGCGCTGGGAAACTGGTCACCATCTGGCGGAAATACTCCTCCGGCCGACCGGAGGCGCTTGCCGAGAGCGCCGTCGGGACGACGGCGGAGACGTTGGCCCGCGCGCCGCCGAGCGGGTTGATCCCGACGTAGCCCTCGGCGCCGACGTGCATTTCAGCCCGGTCGGTGAGGTCCGGGACACCGTCCAGGTGTCCGACGAAGGCCAGTCGGCTCGGGGAGCCCGTGCGGTATCCGCCGATCTGCCGGGCCACCCGGGATCGGATCCCGTCCGCGCCGACCGTGAGCCGCGCCGAGATCGTCTCCAGCCGTCCCTCCCTGGTCCGGAACACCCCGCCCGCGACGGTACCGCGGTGGTAGAGCAGCTGTTCGAGCGCAAGGCCCTCCCGAACTTCCGCGCCGCGCCCGCGGGCCACGTCCAGAATGGCGGCATCGAGGATCATTCTGGGCAGGGCAAGGCCCGCGGGACGAGGCCCGTGACGAGCGGACCCGACTTGCGCGAAGAGCCCAGTCAGCTGGGCCCCGCCGGGACCGTGCACCGTGGTGCCGGCCAGGACGTGCCCGGCCGAGCGAACTGCGGGGGGGAGTGCGTCGAGCAGATCGAGTTGGCGCACCGTTTCGGGCGACAGATATTCGGCGCAGGGCTTGTCCCGAGGGAACCGGGCGCGATCGACCAGGGTGACCCGGAGGCCAGCGGCCGCGGCGCGGGCGGCGGTGGCCGCACCGGCCGGCCCGGCGCCGATCACCAGGAGGTTGGGGTGGGGCATCAGTCAGCCGATTCGCTGGTAGATAAGGCCTTCGAAGATCATCCGGCTGGTGTCGCCTCCGGGAAAGGAATACGGTATCTGCCGCAGTTGCCCATTGTCGGAGAAGGTGATCCGGGCCTCGCCGTTGGTCGTGACCCAGGCACAGAGCCTCAACTCCTCCCGGGTGCCGGACAGAACGGACCGGATCGTCTGCCGGAAGCGGCAGCTTCCGGAGGCCTCGAACCGCCAGTTGGTGGTCCACGTCTGCAGGTCACCGCCGGCAGAGACCACCAGCGTGGTCTCCCATTCGCCAATCAGCCTGGGCGACCCGTCGCTCCGCCCGGAAGAGGTGTCGTCGCCAGAGCTGAGGATCCGGCTCCCTCCGGCACAGGCCGTGACCATCAGAAGGCCACCAAGAATGGCGCGCCCAGCCAGCCGGCGAGCCCCGCCAGAGCGGTGGCGATCAGGTTCACGGCGTCGTTGCCGATCCACGGTAGTCCTCCCACCCGCTCGGTTCGGGCTCCGCACCGGTGCCGGGGCCGCTCGCTTGGCTGGGCACAGCGCGGGCACCGGAAGCGTCCCTGAAGGGTAGCCCCGAGGAGAGAATCCGCCATCATTCCGACGAAGCCCACAGTGGTGGCGAGCCAGATCAACTCGACGCTCCCCGCCAGCCACCCGGTGGATCCGGCGACCAGCACGGCGCCGGCCAGTCCTCCGAGGGTACCAGGGAGGGAGACGCCGCCCGAGGTGCCATGGGAGACAGATCGCCCGGTGTGGATCAGTCGCGGCGGCTTCCGGCTCAGGCTGCCCAGGCTCGTGGCCCAGGTGTCGGCGGCGGCCGCGGCCAGCGAGCAGGTCACCACCGTCAGTCCGCCACTCGGATCCTGCCGGGCCCAGAGCCCGCCGAGCAGCGCGATACCCCCGTTGGCCAGAACCTGCACCGGATCGCGCCGGTTCCCCCGGGCGTCGACCCAACCGGGCGTAGCGGGCTCGGTGACTCGGGAGACCACGGAACTGCTGAGGAAGAAACTGAGCAGGGCTGCGCCTCCCGGCCACCCGGTCCCCCACAGGACCGCGGTGCCGACCGCGGCGGCGGTGATCGCGCCACCGGCGGTCAGGGCGGCGAATCGCCACCCCAGCACCGCAATGGTGGCGGCCAGAAGAGCCGCAATCGGCAGGGAGGCCATTGGCCGAGAATGGCGGTGATCGGGGCTCGGGGCAAGTTGGGTCTGGTTGCCGTCCGCCTGCCGGACTATGTTCCCCGCGGCCCAAGCAATCCAATCCAATCATCGTGTCCACGCCGCTCAACATCCACGCGATCCTCCCGTTGAGCCTGCTCGAGGCGATGCGCAACCTCGACACGCCCATCGATGACGGGTTGGCCGAGCTGGCGCACGAGATGGTCGCCAAGCGGCTGGGGTTGAGCAACACGGTCGCCATTCAGATCGAACGCCTCAGTGCGCTGGCTGAGCGCCACGGCACGGTTCCCCTCGAGGAGGCGGTGAGCGTATTCCGGCTGGTCGGCCGGCGGGCCGATGCCCAGCTGGTCTTTGCCGATGCCGGCCGGCGTACCGCCCGGTACGCGACGCGGGGCATGGCCCCGCTAGGCCGCCGACTGCTTCACCTCGCACCCCGGGGGCTCCGCCGTCGGCTGGGCGTGAAAGCAGCCGCCCGGGTCTCGGCCCGGGTGCTCGATGCCCAACTGGTTCCAGCGAGTCCGCTGGCCGAGGCTCGGCTCACCGATTCGATGGCGAGCCGGGCGGAGGCGCTGGGCGAAGGCTGTTATTTCTACGGAGCGGCATTCGCCGAACTGCTCCGGCTGACCTGCGGGTTCGAGGGCGCCATGCTGCACGACGGCTGTCGGGCCAAGGGCGATCCGGCCTGCACCTGGCGGGCCACCACGGTGGAGGGCTACCCGTGACGACGACTTCGTTCGACCTGGTCGCCCTGCGGGAGGGACTCGACGCGGCAGGCGCCGACGCCTGGCTGCTGTTCGACTTTCGCGGCATCAACCCGGTCGCCAAGCGGGTCCTGGGGGTCACCGGAATGGGGAGCCGCCGGCTGTTCGTGCTGCTGCCGAAGGAGGGCGAGCCGGTGGCGGTGGTCCACAAGATCGAACTCCAGCCGTTCCGGCAGTTTCCGGGGCGGGTCATTCCCTACGCGCGGTGGGAGGAGCTGCACCAGGCGCTCCGCACCGTGGTGGCCGGCCGCACCGTCGCGATGGAGGTCTCCGCCAATGACGCGGTGCCCTACCTCGACCGGGTGCCGTACGGGGTCGTGGAGCTGATCAGGGACTTGGGTGGGACCGTCGTTTCGAGCGCCGCGCTGGTGACCCATTTTGCGGCCCGCTGGTCGGATCAGGAGCGGGAGGGCCACCTCCGGGCGGCTGAACAGCTGGCCACGATCGCTCGCGCCGCGCTGGCCGATGCCGTCACCCGGGCGGGGACCGGACTGACCGAGTGCGCCCTTCAGGCCCGGGTCATCGAACAGATCCATGGTGCCGGGCTTCACTTTGACCACCCGCCGATCGTGGCCTTTGGTCCCAATGCGGCCGATCCGCACTACGCACCGGTCGCCGGCAGCGACGGCGTGCTGCAATCCGACCAGACGGTGCTGCTTGACCTGTGGGGAGGTCCCCTGATCGACTCGGTCTACGCCGACCAGACCTGGATGGGGTATTCCGGCCGGTCACCCACGGAACGGGTCCAGACGATCTGGCGGACCGTCCGGGATGCCCGCGATGCGGCCATCGCCAAGGCGCGGGAGACCGTGGCTGCCGGCCGGCCGCTCAGGGGATTCGAAATCGACCGGGCCGCGCGGGACCTGATCGATGCGGCGGGATTCGGAGAGTACTTCGTGCACCGGACCGGTCACTCGATCGACCGGGATCTGCACGGCTCGGGACCGCATTGCGACGACTACGAGACCCGGGACGACCGGGAGCTGATGCCGGGGGTCGGGTTTTCGATCGAGCCGGGGATCTACATCCGGGGTGAGATCGGGATTCGGAGCGAGATCAACATGTTCTGGGGTCCCGACGGAATGGTGGTGACGCCCGCCGCGCCCCAGGTGGACCTGATTCTGCCCCGGTAGTCCGTCGGTGGGCCAGCGGCCGTTTCCCGGTTCAGGGGGCGGGGAGCTGGGCGGCCGGCGGCGGCGGATCGCCGAACAGCACCAGGCCAACCGGCTCCCGGAGATGGCCGAAGGGCAGCGCCCGGTCGACCCCCATGGCCAGAAAGAGCAGCGCCAGGTAGGCCAGCGAGAACCGGTACATCTTCCAGTGCATCGGGGACTTCTCCGGCTCCTTGAACAACTTGATGCAGTACCAGAGGAATCGGGCGCCCAGCAGCAGGGCCACGATGGCGTACAGCATTCCCTGGGTTCCCGACAGCCACGGCAGGATGGTCAGCGGGATCAGCATGATCGTGTAACCCAGCATCTGGAGCTTGGTGCGGTGGCCACCCTGGACCACCGGCATCATCGGGATCCCGGCCAGGGCGTAGTCATCCCGTTTCATCAGCGCGAGGGCCCAGAAGTGGGGCGGCGTCCAGTAGAAGATGATCGCGAAGAGATAGATCGCCGCGAGGTCGATCCGTCCGGTCACCGCCGCCCAGCCGACCAGGGGGGGAAGGCACCCGCTGCACCCCCGATGACGATGTTCTGCGGGGTCCAGCGCTTCAGCCACAGGGTGTACACGAAGACGTAGGACAGCAGGCCGGCGAGGGCGAGCCAGGCACTGAGCGGATTGACGAATCGCCAGAACAGGGCAAACGCCGCCGCTCCGAGCGTGATCCCGAACAGCAGGGACGCGCTGGCGGAGATCCGGCCGGACGGCACGGGCCGCAACCGGGTCCGCCCCATGATGGTGTCCACATCCTGGTCAAACCACATGTTGATGGCGTTGGCGCCGCCGGCCATCAGGTAGCCACCGAGCAGCACCCACCCCACCAGCGCGGGGGACGGCAGTCCGGCATCGGTAATGAACATCGGGGCCACTGCCGTCACCAGCAGGAGCGAGATGACCCGCGGCTTGGTGAGGGCAACCAGATCAGTGAGGAGTGACATCGGGGCAGAAGAACGGTTTCTCGCGAGCCCTTGTCAAGCGGCGGCCTGGAGCGAATCTTCCACCGCTTCCGATCCGGCCTCTCCGCCGGCCGCACCCCAGGAGGTTTGATGAGCACCGAACAGGACCCCTGGGGTGAACGACTCCCGCGCATCGTGGGGCTGGGTGGGGCAGTGGCCGTCCTGGTGGGGACGACCATCGGGAGCGGGATCTTCCGGGTCCCTGCCACGGTGGCTGGCCGCATGGGGGAGCCCGGGCCGTTCATCCTGGTCTGGGTGGTGGGAGGGATCCTCGCCCTGTTCGGCGCCCTCACCCTGGCGGAACTGGCCGCGATGTACCCCCGCAGCGGGGGCGTCCTCACCTTCCTGGATGAGGGCGTTGGTCGACTGCCGGCGTTCCTCTTCGGCTGGACCCAGCTGGTGGTGGCCCGGGCCGCGGCGCTGGGCGGGATCTCCACTATCTTCGCCGAGTACCTGACCCGGTTCGTGCCGCTGACCCCGCGCCAGGTCCAGTACGTGGCGGCCGGAGTCATCCTGACCGTGGGTACCCTCAACTATTTCGGGCTCCGCCGGGCCGGCGCCGTCATGAACGTGGCCACCGCGGCCAAGTACAGCGCGCTGGTGGCCCTGGCGTTCCTGGCCTTCACCTTCGGCGAAGGGCACCTCGCCAACCTGTCGCCTCTGGTAGATGTCAGCTTTCCCCTGGCGGCGTTCGGCATGGCGCTGGTGTCGGTGATGTGGGCCTATGACGGGTGGGCCGACCTGTCCTACATGGGAGGAGAGGTTAAGGATCCATCACGAAACATCCCGCGGGCCCTGATCATCGGGACCCTGATGATCGTGGCGATCTACCTCACGATCAACCTTGCCTACCTCTACCTGGTCCCGATCGCCGAGATGGCCAACTCGCCGCTCATCGCCAGCACGGCGGCCGACCGAATCCCCTTCCTGGCGGGAACCGGCGGGGCGATCATCGCGGTGGTGGTCATGCTGTCGACCTTCAGCAGTGTCAACGGCTCGATGATGACCGCGCCCCGGATCTTCTTCGCGATGGCCGACCGGAAACTGCTCTTTCAGGGGATTGCCCGGGTGAGCCCCCGGCACCAGAGCCCCGCCGCCGCCATCTGGCTGGCCACCGGGCTCGGGGTCACCTACGTGCTGTTCAACAACTTCCAGCAGCTGGCCGACAAGTTCGTCCTGGGGATCTGGCCGTTCTACATCCTGGCCGTCATCGGGGTCTTCCGGCTTCGGCGCCAGCGGCCTGACTTCCCGCGCCCCTACCGGGTGATCGGGTATCCGGTGGTGCCGGTGGTGTTCCTGGTCGCCTCGACCGGCATGGTACTCAATGCCCTGCTCACCGACCCGGTCAACACCGGCATCACCTTCGGAATCATCCTGGCCGGGGTGCCGGTCTACTACCTGTGGGTCCGGCAGTCCGGCGAAACCGGGGCCGGTCCCGCGGCCGGGGGGTAAACTGGCTCGGAACCGGGCTTGGCGACGGCGCCGCCGGGAGATAAATTAGTCCGTTCCCCGACCGGTTGAACCGGGTCGGGCGGACCCTTGACCCCAGTTGGAATCGAAACGGAATTCATCGGAATTCATCCGCTGCTTCACGTCCCTTCAGGAGTAAGCTCATGTCAATGCGTGGCCGTCTCTTTGGCGCCGGAACGCTGGTGTTGGCCCTGCTGGCGCTATCGACTGGCTTGGCCGAAGCCCAGGGTGTGACCTCCGCCGCCGTGCGAGGGGCGATCACCCGAGCCGGCGGCGACCCGGTGGCCGGCGCCATCGTGACCCTGCTCAACGTCCAGAAGGGGACCGTGCTCCGGGCCCAGACCCAGGCGAGCGGCCGGTTCTTCTTCGATAACGTCGAGCCGGGTGGACCCTACACCATCGAGGTCCGGGCGATCGGGTTCGAATCGCTGACCAAGACGGGGATCATGCTTTCCCTGGGCCAGCGGTACGACGCCGGCTTCGAGTTGAGTGCCCAGGTCGTCACCCTCGCGGAGTTGACGGTGACGGCGGTCACCAACCCGCTGATCAACTCCAGCCGGACCGGCGCGGAACAAACCATTTCGGAGACTCAAATCCAGCGGCTTCCGCCCCTGGGCCGGAATTTCAATTCGCTGCTCCTGTCCAACCCACAGGTCACGGTCAACTCGATCGGCGGGTCCTCGATCGGGGGTCAGAACAGCAAATTCAACTCGATTCAGATCGACGGCGGGGTCAACAACGACATCTTCGGGCTGGCCTCCAGCGGCACCCCGGGCGGTCAGGCCGGTGCCAAGCCGATCTCACTCGAGGCCCTGAGGGAGTTCCAGATTCTGATCGCCCCGTTTGACGTCCGCCAGGGTGGCTTTACCGGTGGCCTGGTCAACGGGGTCACCAAGTCGGGCACCAACGAGTTCACCGGATCGCTCTTCGGCTACTTCCGGAACAAGGATCTGGTCGGGGTGGACACCAGTGGGGCGAAAATCGCCGAGTTCAAGATTCGGCAGTACGGCGGAACCATCGGCGGACCGATCATCAAGGACAAGGTCCACTTCTTTGCCGCCTACGACGCCCAGAGCAGCGAGACCCCGTTCACCGGGGCCCTCGCGACCGAGCCCCAGACCGGCATCACCGTCGCGACCGCCGACCGGGTCCGGAATTCGATGATCCAGCGCTTCGACATCGATCCGGGCAGCTGGGAGGAGCCGATCATCGAGCGGCCCGACCTGAACTTCTTTGCCAAGATCACCGCCCAGCTCACCGGCACCCAGTACCTCGAGATCTCCAACAATCTGGTCGACGCCGGCGATGACAACCTCGGGCGGACCACCAGGAATCGGGACAACCGGGACGGCTACCAGCTGTCGAGCAGCGGCTACCGGTTCGACAGCAAGACCAACAGTACCCGGCTCAAGTGGTTCGGCACGTTCGGCGGGATCTCCACCGAGGTCATCGCCTCCTATCAGACGGTCCGCGACAAGCGGAACGTCGGGACCAAGACCCCGCTGCTCATGGTGCAGGGCGATGTGGCCGGCAACTACCTGGCGGCCGGGGGCGAGCGCTTCTCCCAGGCCAACCAGCTCGACCAGAACGTGGCCGAGTTGACCGCCAACATCAGCTTCCTGAAGGGGTCACACCAGTTCACGGTCGGGACCCACAACGAGGTCTTCTCGTTCTACAACATCTTCTTCCCGGCCTCCCGGGGCGTCTGGACCTTCACCAACGTCACCAACTTCGAGAACGCGATCCCCAGCAAGTACGAGATCGCCCTGCCGACTGCGTCCCGGCCCGACGGCCCGGTGGCCGATTTCGGGGTCAAGCAGCTCGGCTTCTATCTCCAGGACCAGTGGAACCCCTCTGACCGGCTGACCATCACCGGCGGCGTCCGGGTGGATGCCCCGTACAGCGACACGCCGGTCACCAACGATGACCTCAAGAGCAACAGCGCCCTGGGCGGCATCAACACCGGGGATTTCCCGACCGGGAATATGCTGGTCTCACCGCGGCTCGGGTTCAACTGGGACGCCACCGGCGCCGGCACCTCCATCGTCCGTGGCGGCGTCGGGATCTTCACCGGCCGGCCGCCCTACGTCTGGATGTCGAACGCCTTCAGCAACACCGGTCGGGAGCAGGTGACCCTGCTGTGCACCGGGACCGCCGTTCCGACCTTTACGATTGACTACGACAACCAGCCGACCGTCTGCGCCAGTGGCGGTCCGCCGACTCCCCCGACCGCCGCGGTCAACTACTTCGACCCGGACTTCAAGTTCCAGCAAGCCCTCAAGTTCGCCCTCGGGTTCGACCACCAGTTCCCGGGCGGGGTGGTAGCCACCATCGACTTTTCCCACACCCGGGCCCGGAACCAGATGTACCTGCTGGACGACAACCTGGTCGAGGGGGGCACCAACGGCGAAGGCCGGACCATGTACGGCACGATCGGCGCGACCGGATCGGCCAGTCCCGCCAAGAAGAGCACCGCGTTCGGCCAGGTCATCCGGCACGAGAATCGGTCGTCCGACAGGTCCACCACGATTACCGCCCAGATCAACAAGCGGTTTGCCGACGATTTCGCGTTCAACGCTTCGTACGCCTGGGCCAGGACCGAGGACGTGATGTCTTTCACCAGCAGCACCGCCGGGTCCAACCTGACCAACACGATACTCAACGGGACCCTGGCCAATCGGACCCTCACCCCATCCGCATTCGACGTCCCGCACAAGGTGTCCGTGAGCGGGACGGCCAACATCCCGTTCGGGTTCGCGGTTTCGCTCATCTACAACGGGGTCGCCGGCCGGCCCTACGCCTACATCCTCAACAACGATGGCAACGCCGACGGGATCGGCACCAACGACGCGCTGTACGTCCCGAGCGACGCCAGCGACATCACGTTGTCCAACCCGGCGGACTGGGACAAGCTCAATCTCTGGCTGGTGGGCGAGAAGTGCCTCAACGACCACCGCGGGCAGCTGATGAAGCGGGGCAGCTGCCGGAACCCGTGGCGGAACTTCGTCGACATGCGGATCGCCAAGATGTTCCGCACCTTCAGCGGGCAGGGGATGGAGATCACCGCCGACGTCTTCAACCTCCTCAACCTGATCAATAGCGATTGGGGCCTGATCCGGGAGACCAACAACTTCGATCAGAAGAGCGGGGTGCTGTCGGTCGCCGGGTGGGATACCCGGGGCACCGCGGATCCGGCGGACGACCGGCCCAAGTACAGCGTGTCGAGCGTGCTGCCGACCCGGGATCGGGTCAGCGTCGAGGCTTCCCGGTGGAAGATCCAGATGGGCGTCAAGTACACCTGGTAGCCGCCCGGCTCCCCGCCGCGGTGGGATGCAACGCGAAGGGCCCCCCCGGGGGCCCTTCGTCGTGCCAGGCCTTGGTGTCCGCCTCAGGTCCGGGCGCGGTAGAGCAGCACCAGCCCCAGGAGGGCAAAGAGGACGTTGGGGGCCCAGGCGGCCAGGTCGGGGTCGATCACCCCGCTGGCGCCGACCGAGCGGGTCAGGTTGATCAGCAGGATGTAGGTGACGGTGGTGCCCAGGCTCACCGCCACCCCGAAGGCGGGCCCGGCCCGGGGCGCCGTGATGGCCAGCGGGGCCCCGAACAACGCGATCACCAGGGCGGCCGCCGGCACGGCCAGCTTCAGGGCTCGCTCGACCGACAGGCTCCGGACGTCGCTGTTGGCCCGCCGCATGAGGGCGATGTAGTTCCCCAATTCCCAGTAGTCCATCTCCTCCGGCTCCTTGGCCTCCAGCAGCAATTCCCGGGGGCGCTGGATCAGGCTCGCCAGCCGCATCTTCTGGAACCGGAAGGTCGTCACCTCTGCCGAATCCCCGATGACATAAGTGGAGCCGCTGTGGAGCTGCCAGCCGGCCCTCGGGGACTCGACGAAGGTCACACTGTCCGCCGTTACGGCGACGGTGGGATACCCCGGGCCCGAACCGCTCCGCTCGAACACCACATTGTCCATCCGTCGCATCTCGGTGTCGAGCAGCCGGATCGAATAGACCCAGTTCTGATCGGCCCGGTAGACGAAATTGTACTTGACCTTGATATCCCGGAACTTCTTCTCCTGCTGCAACTCGATGGCCCGGGCCGAGGCTCTGGTGGCCAGATGGCTGACCCCGTAGCTCAGGACCGAGGCCAGGGTCGAGGCCAGGATCAGCGGCCGGATGATCCGATGGAAGCTCAGTCCACCGGCCTTGGCCGCGGTCAGTTCGGAGTTCCGTCCCAGCGGCCCGATGGTGAACACCATCGCGAAGAGCGAGGCGGCCGGGATCATCCGGGCCATCTCCTCCGGGATGGCGTACAGAAAGCTGAGCGCGATGGTGCCCGGGGCCAGCTGGCGGTCGAGCAGCCGGCTCAGCTTGTCGGTGGCCTGGATCAGCACGCTGACCAGCGGGAATCCCACGGCGGTGAGGATGAAGATCCGGAGCCACTGTCCCAGGACATACCGGTCGAGAATCCGGAAGATCATCGGGCGGGTCTCCGCCGCCGGAGCCAGCCAAAAAGCAACTCGCCCAAGTCGGCCAGATCGCCACCGCGGGTCGACCCCGACTCCCGGCTCACGACCATCACCCCGGCCAGTCCCACGACCCCGAGGATCAAATTGGGAAACCACATCGCCACCGCCGGGGTGGTCAGATTGCGGTCTGCCAGGCCCTCGCCCGCCGTCAGGGAGATGTAGAAGAACGCGAAGATCACCAGACTGCCTCCCAGGACCAGCCCCATTCCGCCTCGCGGGAATCGCAGAGCCAGAGCGATACCGATCAGCACAAAGTTGAGACACGCCACACTGATGGTGAATTTCTTGTGGATCTCCACATCGAAGGCGTTGGCCTGCCGGAGTTCGTTGACCTGCCGTTCTCGAGCTGCCGCGATCTCGGTGGGCGCGCTCAGCACCACCGGCACCACCACTCCGCTGCCCCCCGGCCCCTGCACCACCATCCCCGAGTCCTGAAGGGTGGCGGGGACGGTCTGGGCCTCGACCGGGTCCGGGAAGATGAAGCGTCCGAGAAAGCGCTCGACCCGACGCCAGGGACCACAGTGGATCGACTCCTCGGGGTCGGGACGGGTCACAACCGCCTCCGGGACCAGCCGCAGGATCGACCGGAGATCCCGCCGGGTGCTGGCAGCCCGCTCCTGTCCAGCCCGGGCCGCCCAGTCCTTGGCAAACTGGGCTCGATCAATCATCTCGCAGGTGCTCATCTCCCGGTCGCCCCGGTCGAAGGAGACGGTGCCGAGTTCCAGTTCGTTGGCCACCCCTCGGGCGGTGACCCGGTTGGTGGTAAACGACGTGACCCGGACCACCCCGGGCTCCTCCTGGCGGTATTCGTGGGCCTCGCCGGTAAACAGCAGGAGCTCGACGTCCTGCAGGTTGGGGCTCATCCCCATGACCCCGCTGTCGGCCACGATGATCCGGCGGGCGGTGGCTTGCGTGAGGTCGTAGATGGTGACGTTGCGGAGCCGGCCGGTATACTGCTCGATCCGGGCGGCCCGGAGCCAGTACTGGGTCGGGGGCATCGCGTTGACGACCTGTTCCTCCAGCCGGAAGGTCGGCTTCTTCCGACCGATGTCGACGGTCAGATCCCGCAGCCGGGCGTTGCTCCGGGGCAGGACCTGGTCGATGAACACGAAGTTCAGCACTGCGATGGCGGCCCCGGACAGGAGTACCGGGCGGAGCATCTGTGCCACGCTGATGCCGTTGGCCCGCATCGCGGTGATCTCGTTGTCGGCGGCCAGGTGGCTGAACCCATAGAGCACCGCGACCAGGATCGCCATCGGCAGGGTCAGGGCGACGATGAACGGGAGGCTCAACAGCAGGACCTCGGCAATCACGCCCGCCGGGAGGCCCTTGCCGACCAGATCGGGAAACCGCTTGGCCACCTGGTTGAGCAGCAGGATGCTGGTCAGGGCCGCCAGAGAGAACAGGAACGGGGCCGCCAGCTGGCGGAGCAGGTACCGCGACAGGAGCCGCATGGCCCGAAAGGTAATGCGCCACCCTGTCCCGTTCGGTATCTTCCCAGCACCTTGCCTGGGAGGGCGGATGCGGGGTCGCGGGCTGGTGCTGGTGCTGGTCGTGCTGGCGGGATGCGGGCAGTCGGCGCCGGCCCCCGTCTTCGACGGGGAACGGGCAATGGAATACCTTCGCACCCAGCTCGCGTTCGGGCCCCGGGTTCCGGGGACCGAGGGCCACCGCCGGACCGGGGATTGGCTCGACAGCATGCTGGCGGCCCGGGCCGACACGGTGGTGGTGCAGTCGTGGGACCACGAGACCGTCAGCGGCAGCACGGTGCCGCTCCGGAATTTCATCGCCCGGTTCAACCCTTCGGCCCCCGTCAGAGTCCTCTACCTGGCACACTGGGACACCCGGCCCCGGGCCGACGCGGCGGAGGGCGACCAGGCCGACCTCCCGGTGCCCGGCGCCAACGACGGGGCTTCCGGGGTGGCCCTGCTGCTCGGGATCGCCGACCAGCTCCAGCTCGCTCGTCCCGCCATCGGAGTCGACCTCCTCTTCGTGGACGGGGAGGATCTCGGCTCGTTCAGTGATCCCGCCTGGCCCGACGTGCTGATCGGCGCCCGGTACTATGCCGCCCACCTGCCGCCGGGCCCCAGGCCCCAGTTCGCGGTGCTGTTCGACATGGTCGGGGATGCGGAGCTGGAGATCTTCCAGGAGGGCAACTCGCTCACCGGTGCCCCCGAGGTGGTGAACCGGGTCTGGGCCGCCGCGGCCGATCTGGGGTACGGCCACATCTTCGTCAGCCAGCCCCGCCACACCCTGACCGATGACCACCTCCCGCTCCAGCGGATCGGGATCCCGGCGATCGACGTCATCGATTTCGACTACGGGCCGGGCCATTCGTACTGGCACACCCCGCTGGACACCGAGGACAAGGTAAGCCCCCGAAGCCTCGAAGTGGTCGGCCGGGTGGCCTTGGCGGTGATCTCCCGGACCAGATAGTCAGGGCCCCACCGCGGCCGGCGGGCGCCCGGAATGGTTACCGCTCCCTCCGTTCCGGTACTGATCGGGCCTGGGCGTCTGCCTAGCATTCGGCCATGAGTCGCGCTGAACGCGGGGCCGTCCTGACCCTGCTGGCCCTTGCCGTCATTGGCCACCTGGGACGGGCCATTGTCGCTTCCGAGGGGGCCCCCGGGGGGGCCTTCCTGCCTGGACGGGGGTCGGCCGCACTGGAGGCCCAGCGGGCCCGGGCTGTGACAGAATCCCGTCCCCTCGCGCCAGGCGAGACGGTGGACCCGGACCGGGCCTCCGCCGCCGACTTGGCCAGGCTCCCCGGGGTTGGCATGCGCCTCGCCAAAGAGATCGTGTCCGACCGGGAGGTTCGAGGTTTCTTCGGGTCGGTCGGCGGGCTGGACCGGGTCCGGGGTATCGGGCCGGCCAAGCTGTCCAAGTTGGAGCCGTTCTTGCGTTTTTCGTCCCGGACAGGCCCCACGGATACTCGGGTCGACCTGAATCGGGCAACCCAGGCGGAACTCCAGGCCCTGCCCGGAATTGGTCCGGCGCGGGCGCAAGCGATTGTGGCATATCGCGAAAGGCACGGGCCATTCGCGGACTTGGCGGGGTTGGCTCAGGTTCCCGGTATCAGCCAGGCCTTGGCCGCCCGATGGGGCCCGCTGGCGGTGGTTCGGTAGACAACCAAGGACTCACGACTGACATGGGCATTCTGACGGGGCGTGCGGCCCCGGGTGGACGATGACGGCAACTCTCCCATTGACTGAGCGGCTGGGTGACATCCTCCTCGACGAGGGCGTCATCACCCGCGAGCAGTTGAATCAGGCGCTGGCCGATCAGAAGACGAGCGGCAATCGTCTGGGCTTCGCCCTGGTCAAGCTCGGCCTGGTCAACGAAGTCGAACTCACCAAGGTTCTGGCCCGCCAGCTCCGGATGCCGGCGGTGGATCTGGCCCGGTTCGAGCCCGATCCTCAGGTCCTCAAGCTGATCCCGGCCGACGTGGCCCGGAAGAACCAGGTCCTCCCCTTGCGGCGGGACGGCCGGACCCTGACCATCGCGATGGCGGATCCGACCGATCTCGGCCTGCTGCAGGACCTCAAGTTCATCACCCGGTTCGACGTGTTCCCGGTGGTGGCCGGGGAGTTCACCCTGCAGGCACTGGTCGATCGATGCTATGAGGTGGCCGTCGACCCGCAGCAGGGTCTGATGGACCTGATGAAGGACATGGAGGACGTCGAGGACGGCCTCGAGGTGGTGGAGGACGAAGAGGACGAAGTTGCCACCACCGCCCAGATCAACGACGCCCCGGTCGTCCGGCTGATCAACGGGATTCTGTACGAGGCGGTCCGGCGCGGGGCCAGCGACATTCACATCGAGCCATTCGAGCACGAGATCCGGGTCCGCTACCGGGTCGACGGTGCCCTGCTCGAAGTGATGCGGCCCCCGATCAAGATGAAGGCGGCCCTGACCTCCCGAATCAAGATTCTGGCGCAGCTCAACATCGCCGAGCGCCGGGTCCCCCAGGACGGCCGGATCAAGCTCAAGGTGGCCCAGCGAGTCATCGATTTCCGGGTGTCCACCCTGCCGGTGCTGTTCGGGGAAAAGATCGTGCTCCGAATCCTGGACAAGGGGAACCTGACGCTGGATCTGAAGACCTTCGGGTTCGAGCCCAAGGCCGAGGCCGACCTGATGGCGGCCATTCTGAACCCCTATGGCATGGTGCTGGTGACCGGGCCGACGGGATCGGGCAAGACGACCACCCTCTACTCGGCGCTCCAGCAGATCAACACGATTGACACCAACATCATGACCGCCGAAGATCCGGTGGAGTACAACCTCATGGGGATCAACCAGGTGCAGGTCCGGGCCGACATCGGGCTGACCTTCGCCTCGGCGCTCAAAGCGTTTCTCCGGCAGGACCCGAACATCATCATGATCGGTGAGATCCGGGACCTGGAGACCGGCGGGATCGCCATCAAGGCGGCCTTGACCGGCCACCTGGTGCTCTCGACCCTGCATACCAACGACGCTCCCAGTACGATCACCCGGCTGATCGACATGGGGATCGAGGCCTTCAACGTGGCCAGCGCGGTCAATCTGGTGGTGGCGCAGCGGCTGGTCCGCCGGATCTGCAAGGACTGCAAGGCACCCGGAAACTACACCGAAGTCGAGATCGCCTCGCTCGGGATGACTCCGGAGCAGCGGGCCAAGACGACCCTGATGAAGGGGAAGGGCTGCGAGACCTGCAACGGGACCGGGTACAAGGGCCGGGCCGGGCTGTATGAGGTGATGGCCTTGTCCTCCGGGCTCCGGCGGTTGATTCTCCGGGGCGGCTCGGTGGAAGAACTCCGTGACCAGGGTGTCGCGGACGGGATGCTCACGCTGCGGATGGACGGGCTGAAGAAACTCGAACGCGGCATCACAACTCTCGAGGAAGTGGTCAAGGAGACTGCCGGATGACGACGCTGAACCTGCGCGCCCTGCTCGAGGAAATGATAGAGAAGGGGGCCTCCGACCTGCATTGCACCGCGGGGGAGCGGCCCAAGCTTCGGATCGACGGCGAGATGTCGAGCGCCAGCGTCGAGGAGGCCCTCACGCCCAAGGACACCCTGGCGCTGGCCTACAGTGTCCTGACCGAGAACCAGAAGAAGCGGTTCGAGCTGGATGACGAGCTCGACTTCTCCTTTGGGATCCAGAACCTGGCCCGGTTCCGCGGCAATGTGTTCAAACAGCGGGGCTGCGTGGCCATGGTCCTCCGGATGATCCCCTTCAACGTGCTCACCTTCCAGGACCTCGGCCTCCCGGCGGTGGTCGCCCAGCTGGCCGAGCGGCCCCGGGGGCTGATCCTCATCACCGGGCCGACTGGTTCCGGGAAATCGACCACCCTGGCCGCGGTGATCGACAAGATCAACAAGGAGCGGAAGGGCCATATCATCACGGTCGAGGACCCGATCGAGTTCATTCACACCCACCAGTCGTGCATCGTCAACCAGCGCGAGGTGGGGACCGACACCAAGAGCTTTGCCACGGCGCTCAAGTACGCCCTGCGGGAGGACCCGGACGTCATCCTGGTGGGCGAAATGCGGGATCTGGACACCATCGCCTCGGCCCTGACCATTGCCGAGACCGGCCACCTGGTGCTCGCCACCCTGCACACCAACTCGGCCGCCGAGTCGATCAACCGGATCATCGACGTCTTCCCCTCCAATCAGCAGAGCCAGGTCCGGGCCCAGTTGGCCTTCGTGCTGGAAGGAGTGATCACCCAGACCCTGCTGCAGAAGTCTTCCGGCCGGGGTCGGGTCATGTGCGCCGAAATCATGGTGGCGACACCAGCCATCCGGGCGCTGATCCGGGACGACAAGATTCACCAGATCTACAGTGCCCTGCAGTCGGGCAAGAAGTTCGGGATGCAGACCATGGCGGACGGTCTCTATCAGCTCTACATCCAGCGGTTGATCACCCGGGACGAGGCCGTCCGGGTGGCGCCCGACCGCAACGAGTTCCTCCGGATGATCGGTGAAAAGCCGATGGAGGACATGGCCATCCAGCAGACGGACCGGCCCCAGACCACCGGGGCCCGCCGGTAACCACGATCGGGGCTGCCTGGGGCAGGCCCGCTGGGGAGGAGTCCGATGCCAGTCTGGGAATACACCGCGAAAAACGCGACGTCCGGCCAGATCACCAAGGGCCAGCTCGACGTCCCCACCAGGGACGACGTGATTGCCTTCCTCCGGCGCGGCCGGATGACGCCGGTCACGGTCCGGGAGGCGACCAAGTCCTTCAACATCTCCTTCGGGGGCGGGGTGCAGACCCGGGACGTGGTGATCTTCACCCGGCAGTTTGCCACCATGATCAACGCCGGCCTGCCGCTGGTGCAGTCGCTGTCGATCCTGGCGCAGCAATCCGAGAACAAGATCCTCAAGGAAGTCACCAAGACCGTGGTGTACGACGTGGAGGCCGGCAACACTCTGGCCGACGCGCTGCGGAAGCACCCCAAGGTCTTCACCGATCTCTATGTCAACATGGTGGCCGCCGGCGAGGCGGGTGGTATTCTCGACACCATTCTGCTGCGCCTGGCCACCTTCCTGGAAAAGAACGACGCCCTGGTCCGCAAGGTGAAGGGCGCCATGGTCTACCCGGCAGTCATCATGTCGGTGGCCGCCATCGCGATCGCGGTGCTGCTGATCTTCGTGATTCCGACGTTCCAATCCATGTTCGCGTCGGTGAACATGGAGTTGCCGTTTCCCACCCGGTTCGTGATCGGGGCATCCGACATCCTGATCCGACTGGTGGTGGCTGATCATCCTGACGGGTGTCGGGGCTGGCTTTGGCCTCCGGCAGTTCTACGGCACCGCCAATGGCCGGAAGACGCATCGACACCCTGTTGCTCAACTCCCCGGTGCTGGGCGACATGCTCCGGAAGTCGGCGGTGTCACGGTTCACCCGGACCCTGGGAACCCTGATCAGCTCCGGCGTGTCGATTCTCGATGGTCTGGAAATCACCGCCAAGACCGCCGGCAACCGGGTCATTCATGACGCGGTGATGGAGAGCCGGCAGTCGATCGCCGGCGGCGAGACGATCGCGGGCCCTCTGGAGCAGTCCAAGGTCTTCCCGCCGATGGTCATTTCCATGGTCGCGGTCGGGGAACAGACCGGGGGCCTGGACGAGATGCTGAGCAAGATCGCCGACTTCTACGACGAGGAAGTGGACGTCGCGGTGAGCGCCCTGCTCTCCCTCATGGAACCGATCATGATCGTGGTCCTCGGCGTGGTCGTGGGTGGCATGGTCGTGGCGATGTACCTGCCGATCTTCGACATGGTGAACGCGGTCCAGGGGTAGCCCCCGGGGCAGGTCGAATCGGCAGTGCACGGGGGCCCCAGTGGGGCCCCCGTCGCGTTGGGGCTCTGATCGGCTGACCCGGTTTCCAGGTCCCGGTGAAACCTTTCCGCACTCTGACGCGTCCCATCTTGTAACGCGGATTTTCCCCGCCGTTCGTCACACCGCCAAGTGGAGGACGACACAATGTCTAAGTTGTGGATTAAGATAGGGTTAGGGGCTGCGACCGTGTTCGCGGCCGGGATGTTCGTGGTCACCCTCGGGCGGCCAGGTGAAGGCTTCGACGATCGACGCCTTCCGCGAGGGCGGCACGGTCAAGGTCCCCCTCTCCATCCTGCCCTTTACCCTGGATGGCAACCGGGTCGGATCGGTCCGGGAAATCCAGGTGGACCGCGCCGGCGGCGGCAAGATCAAGACGGTCAACGTGGTCATCAACCTCAAGGACATCGACGCCGCCGAGCTCGGCGACTGTGCGGTGGTGGTGGGCGCGCATGGGAGCCACGACTTCATCAGCTGTCTGGATGCCTGCGGACATTGAGGGCATGGATCTGATCAAGGTCGGCATGGTCCGGTTCGAGCCGTCCGGGCTCAGCCGTCCGATCCTGGTGGAACGGGGCAACATGGACGACTGGTTCCAGGGCGACGCCAAGGCCATCATCGCGGCCGATGCGGAGGGCCAGGCCAACATCGATATCCAGGGAGCGAACGGCAGCCGGTTCCAGCTTCGGGCCGACGGCAACGGCGCCTCGATCCGGGTTCGGGACGGGCAGGGCAAGGAGATCGTCAAGATCGACGCCTCGTCCGCCGGAGCCGACGTCAAGGTGGACAGCAAGGTGGAGAAGCCCTAGTCGCTTCTTGACAAATCAATATTCGTTGATATAAATTGGTCGTCCGATGAGGACGACCAATTTTGTGGTGACCGCTCGCGTCTTCCAGGCCCTCTCCGACGAGACCCGGCTCCGCATTCTGGATCGGCTCCGCCATGGGGAACGGTGCGTCTGCGACCTGACCGACGCGCTGGACGCCGCCCAGTCGCGCCTGTCCTTTCACCTCCGAACCCTGAAGGAGGCGGGCCTGGTGCACGACCGAAAGGAAGGACGCTGGGTGTACTACCGGATCTGTCCCGATGCGCTGGAGGGGCTGGACGAGGTGATCGGTTCGCTCCGGTCCCCGCTCCCGGTGCTCCAGGGCGGCTGTTGCAGTTGATTTTTTTTCACTGATACATCAACCAATATTGATGCACACCACGAGGAGCAGATGCAATGGATGCCGAGAGCCTGAGAGAATCGATCCGGAACCGCTACGGTGCCCTCGCCGTGGCCGGGGGGTCCTGCGCCGGAGGATCCGGTGGCTGTTGTGGGACCGAGTCCGACCCCATCACCAGAGACCTCTACTCCCAAGCCGAAATGACGGGCCTGCCCGCCGCCGCCGTGCTGGCCTCGCTGGGGTGCGGGAACCCGACGGCGTTGGCCGAACTGCATTCGGGTGAAACGGTGCTCGACCTCGGGTCGGGTGGCGGGATCGATGTGCTGCTCTCGGCTCGGCGGGTCGGCCCCACCGGAAAGGCCTTCGGGCTCGACATGACCGATGAGATGCTGGCCCTCGCCCGGCGGAACCAGGCGGCCGCGGGGGTCGAGAATGTCGAGTTTCTGAAGGGGGAGATCGAGGCCATTCCACTGCCGGACGACTCGGTCGACGTGATCATCTCCAACTGCGTCATCAACCTGGCCGCCGACAAGGGAACGGTGCTCCGGGAGGCCTTCCGGGTGCTGCGGCCGGGGGGCCGGTTTGCGGTGTCCGACATCGTGACCCTGGGTCCTGTACCGCCGAAGTGCGGCGGAATGTCGAGCTCTGGATGGGATGCGTGGCGGGTGCCCTGGAGGTTGCCGAGTTCGAACGGCTCCTGACCGAGGCCGGGTTCGTGGAGGTCTCGATCGAACCGACCCGGGTGTACTCCGCGTCCGACGCCTCGGACCTGCTGGCCCAGTTGGGGGATCAGGCCCCGGCGCTGGCCGTCGCCGCCGAGGGCAAGTTCGCCTCGGCCTTCGTCAGAGGGAGGAAGCCGTGAGACCCACCGAGTCAGTCCAGGATTGCCTGAAGCTGCGGAGCGCCACGGTCGCCGACCGGGAGCGGGTGGAGGAGTTGCTGTTGGCGGAGGCGCTGACCGTGGACGGGATCCCGGAGGACATGACCGGGTACACCGTGGCGGAGGTCGAGGGAGAGGGCGTCATTGCGGTGGCCGGGCTGGAACAGTACGGTGACGCGGCGCTGCTCCGATCGACCGCCGTGGCGCCCGACTGGCGGGGGGCCGGGGTGGGCCGGGTGCTGGTGGAGGAGGTCCTCGATCGGGCCCAGCGCGAGGGGGCCCGTGACGTCTATCTCCTCACCTTCTCCGCCGAGGCCTGGTTTCCCAGGTTCGGATTCCGCTGTATCAGCCGGGAGGAAGTTCCCGCCGGGGTGACCGCCTCGGTGCAATTCCAGGGCGCCTGTCCCGACACCGCGACGGTGATGAGGCGGCCTTGCGCATAGCCGCGATCCGGCCAGTGTGTACATTGAACGGATGATTCATCGCGTCGCCGGTCTTGCCATCACCCTCGGGGCGTTGCTGCCCGCAGGGTGCACCCTCGAAGTCCGGGAACCGGCGGCGGCCACCGTGGTCGCCGCCGCCCACCCGGACACGCTGCCGCTCAGGATTCCCCGCGACGCCACGATACCGGAAGGGGTCCATGGCGCCTCGATCCGGCGGGGCCGGGCCATCCTGATGGCGACCCGGGACAGCTTGCCCGGCTTCGTGGGCAACGATCTGAAGTGCACCAGCTGTCACCTCGATGCCGGAACCCGGGCCTGGGCGGCGCCCTGGGTCGGCGTCTATTCCCGGTTTCCGCAGTATCGGAGCCGGAACGCCACCGTGAACCTGATCGAGGACCGGATCAACGACTGCCTCCAGCGCAGCCTTGGGGGGAAGCCGTTGCCATGGGATCACCCCGCCATGCGGGACATCATCGCCTACATGGGGTGGCTGTCGGTGGAGTATCCGGTCGGCGGGGTCGTAAGGGGAGAGGGATTTGACCGGTTCGGCCCACTCGATCCCGATACCGTGGCGGGGCGGGAGGTGTTCGCGGTCGAGTGCGCCCGGTGCCATGGCGCTTCGGGGCAGGGCGGCGAGCTGGGGCCACCGGTCTGGGGGGATCGGAGCTTTACCATCGGGGCAGGGATGGCCCGGCTGCGCACCGCGGCCGCCTTCATCCGTAGCAACATGCCATTCGACCGCCCCGGGACGCTCTCTGAGCAGCAGGCCTTTGACGTCGCGGCCTATGTCACCCGGCAGCCCCGCCGCGATTTCCCGGGGAAAGAGCTGGACTGGCCACGGGGAGACCATCCCCCCGACGTGGCCTACCGGACCCGCGCGATGGGGCCGTCGAAGTGAAACCGGTGGGGCGGCTGTCCTAGCCGGTGCCCGGGCCCTCATCGAGCAGCCGACGGACTGCCAGGCCTAAGTCCCGGGCCGAGAAGGGTTTGGCCAGGAACGGCACGGACGCGGAGGAAATGCCGGCCCGGAGGATGGCGTCCTCGGTGTAGCCCGACATGAAGAGGACCATGGTGTCCTGGCCGATCTGCCTGATCCGCTCGGCCAACTCCCGGCCTGACATTCCCGGCAACACCACATCGCTGACCACCAGGTCGATCCGGCCACTGGTCTGGAACATGGCCAGCGCCGTGTCGGCGTCTGCTGTCTCGAGAATGGAATAGCCCAGGCGGGTCAGGGTCCGGCGCAACAGCTCCCGGACCTGCGGATCATCCTCCACCACCAGGATGGATTCGGTCCCACCCCGGACATCGATCCCGGGGTCAACCGCCGGGAGGGTGACGGAATCGCCGGCGGGGGCCATCGGCAGCAGCACGGTCACCCGGGTGCCCTGATCCGGCTGGCTGTCCAGCAGCACGAACCCACCACTCTGCTTGACGATGCCATAGACGGTGGCCATCCCCAGTCCGGTGCCGGCGCTGCCCTTGGTCGTGAAGAAGGGATCGAAGATCCGGGCGACGGTCTCCGGAGTCATGCCCGCGCCGGTGTCGGCCACTTCGAGAGTCGCGTATTCCCCGGGAGGGATGACGAACATCAGTTCCGGTGGGCTGGTGACCACCGATCGCCGACCGGTGGCCAGCCGGATGGTGCCGCTCTCCGGGATCGCATCGCGGGCGTTGATGACCAGATTGACGATCACCTGTTCGATCTGGCCCGGGTCCACCCGGACCAGGGGAGGCTCCGGGTGGAGGTCACTCTCGAGCAGAATCTGCTCCCCGATCAGCCGGTGGAGCATCCGCAGCAGGTTGGTGACCAGGTCGTTGAGGTCCACCACCTCGGTCTGGAGTACCTGTCGCCGGCTGAAGGCCAGCAGCTGCCTGGTCAGCGCGGAGGCGCGGTCCACCGCAGTGAGGATCTCCCCGAGATCGGCCCGGACCAGGTCCGTGGCTGCCTCCGGGATCAGCAGCTCGGCATAGCCCCGGATGGCCGTCGTGAGGTTGTTGAAATCGTGGGCGATGCCACCGGCGAGCCGGCCCAGGGCCTCCATCTTCTGAGCCTGACGGACTTTGAATTCCATGGTGTGGCGCTGCGTCTGGTCGAGCATGATGGCGGTGCCCGCCCCCGGTTGACTCGGGGTCCCGGCGGCGGCCACCAGCACGGTGCAACGGGTGCCGTCGGCCCGCCGGAGTCCCGCTTCGAAAGGGGGCAGGGAGCGCTTTCGCTCCAGGGAAGCGAGCCAATCTCCCTTGGGTGGGGCCGGATCCGGGAACAGCCGGGTCATCCGAACGGTGCCCGAACGGATGCCCTCTCGATCGCACCGGGCCAGGTGCAGAAAGGCGTCGTTGGCGTGGGTGATCGTCCGGTCCTCGGACCACGAGACCAGAGCGACCAACTCGCTCTCGAAGATCGGGCGCAGGAGGTCATCCAGGCTCCGGACCGCCTGCGCCTGGCGGACCCGATCGGTGATGTCCTGAATGGTCCCGGCCAGCCGGAGCGGGAGGCCATGCTCGTCCCGATGGATGGCCCCTTGATGGTGCACCACCCGCTCCTGGCCGCCGGGCCGGACAATCCGGTGCTGGATGGAATAGGACCGCTGTTCCATCGTGGCGGTCTGGAGGCGGGTGGCCACCACCTCCCGATCGTCGGGGTGGACCAGCTCCAGGAAACCGCGGTAGCTCGGCTGACAGGAGGCTGGGTCGAGGCCGAGGATCCGGTACACCTCCTCGGACCACCAGAGCACCTCGGTCGCGTAGCGCCAATCCCAGGTTCCTACCCGGGCGACCTGCTCGGCCTCGGCAAGTCGGGCCTCACTCTCGAGCAGCGCCGACTCCATCTGCTGACGTTCGGTGAGGTCCCTGGCCACGGTGACGAATCCCACGTGGTGCCCCGCGGCGTCGTCCAGCGGGGTGGTGCCGACACCGATCCAAAGCTCGGTCCCATCCCCGCGGGGACCACGGAGCACCCGCTCTTCGGCGATGGCATCCGGGTCGACCACCAGGGGCCCTCCGCCCGGGAGGGGAAGCCGATTGATCGAAGTTCCGAGGACCTCCTCGCCCGAGAGGCCGAACAACGCCACCGCGCTGGGGCTCCAGTGGAGGATCCGAAGGTCCCGGTCAAGGATGATGATCGCGTGGCGCGCCACCTGGAGGATGGCGGTGCGGGCCTGCTGCTCCTGTTCCCGCTGCCACTGATCGCTCCGGTCGCGGATCACCGCCACCGCCAGGGCCTCGTCAGGGCCCGAGACCATGGTCAGGCTGATCCGGACAGGGATCTCCCGGCCATCTGCTTTCAGGCACCACAGTTCTCGCCCGGGTCCCATTTCCCGGGTGTGTGGATCGTGGAAGTACTGCTGGACGAGTCCGTGGTGGCGCTCGACGTAGCGTCGCGGGAGCAGGTCCGACAGGGCCTTTCCGGTGAGCTTTCCCTGAGTGTACCCGAGAATCCGGTCGAGGGCAGGATTGGATTCCACCACGCGGCCCTGCTGGTTGACCACGACCACCCCGTCGGGCATACCCATCAGCAGAGCCCGTCCGATCCGGCCACTCACCTCGGGTGTGACGGACATCAGTTCCGGGACTCCCGAGCCCGCGTGGAACCGGCGGAGTAGCAGTCCAGGGGTTGGTCTGGCTGGAGGAGCTTGCACTTGCAAACCGGCTTGCCGGTGGCCGGTGGGACTCCCGCCCAGGCGACAGCGTCCAGGCCCGCGAGGTCCAGCGCGCAGATGAACCCGCGGCTGGAAAAGACGAGCCGGGCAAGCCGGAGCTGGGCCAGGGCCCGGTTGACGGTCTGCCGCGACAACCCGGTCAGATCAGCGACCAGATGCTGAGAGGCGGATATGGTGAAACCGGTGGAAAGCGGACACCGATGAGCGAACTCGCGTGCCAGCCCCGCCACAGTGGCCGCCGTCCGCTCCATTGCGCCCGGCAGTTGCATGGCACTCAGGCGAGTGACCAGCGCCGCATACTGATGGTTGAGCGCGTCGGCCGTCGCGATGGCGAAATCGGGATCACGCCGGAGTTCGGCACGGAACTCTTCTCGCCCGAGGCTGATCACCCGGGTCGGTTCCAGCGCTTCGAGTTCACACTGAGCGGTCGGGCCCTGGGGAAGAGCAGGCCTGAGGGCCGAGACGATTCGTCCGGGGCCGAGGACTTCGAGAACCCCGTGACTTGGCTTCGACCCCGTCAGGCGGAGCGCGGCGCCTCCTTCGGCGATGACCATCACCCGATCGCCTCCCCGCCCCTGGCAGGGGACGCGCTCCGAGCGTTGCAGCGTCCGGGTGACGGCGTGGGACAGGCGGCTGCATCGCTGGACGAAGTCCGTCCGTGACTGGACTGCGCCGGGCAGGGTCTCGGGCATTTGCGATGGCACCGAATCGACGGTGCAGGAAAGGGGAAGCCAGTGCAAGCATGCAAGCGCCGCAGAACCCACTCGGGTGAAATCTAACGGGACCCCCATGTTCGAGTGTCGTTTCGCCGACACTCTTGGTCGGACTACCTCCCGTCTCGTTTCAGTCGGGTGAGATCGCGTCGGTCCTTCTTGCTGGGCTTCCCCTGCTTCGTGGCGGGGAAATCCGACTTCGCCACCCGGTGCTGTTCCGCAGCCATTCGCGCTGCTGCATCCCGTCCGGATCCTCCTGGTAGAGTGACGCCGCCGCCGAGGCTGGCCCCCGCCGTTCGCTCAACTGAAGCACCGTCACGATGTGCAGATAAGGGCCGAGTCGGATCCTCAGACGGTCGCCCGGGCGCACCGCTCGGGCCCGCTTCGGCTTGTCGCCGTTGAGTTCCACTTTCCCGCCGGCGACGGCCTCCGCCGCGAGCGCTCTGGTCTTGAAGAACCGGGCGGCCCAGAGCCACTTGTCGAGCCGCACCGATTCGGGCCCTGTTGGACCCGATGCCTCGCCCGCGCTCATCTCCGCTTGGCCGGCGGCAGCCCGAGCGCCCCGTTGAGCCACCGGACCAGCGGCAGCAGTCGGGCATAGTCCTGCTCCAGGATGGTCGCCAGGCGGGGGCCGGTGACTTCGGCGTCGGTCAGGGTTCGGCCCATGATGAAGGACTGGTACTTGAGCCATCCGGCCGCGGGATGATCCTCCGGGTAGCCGCGGGGCATCCGCTTGAGGACGGCGGAATCGTCCAGCCCGCCGAACCGGCGCTTGAGGGCCTTGTCCCCGGCGATCGCGCTGAACCGGTCGGGATCCTCGGCGATCCGGTCGCGGATCCTGACCAGGGCCGGCCGAGCCGGCATCCAGATCCCGGCCCCCAGGAGGGAGGCCGCCGGGCTCGATGTGGAAGTAGAAGCCGGCGCTGCCCCCCTCCCCGTCCTGGCCCACCTTCCGGCTCGCATCGCGATGATAGAACCAGCAGGCCGCGTGGGTCTTGTACGGGGACTTGTCCCGGGAAAACCGGATGTCCCGATGGATCCGGAAGGCGGAGCGCTTGGGATCTCCGATGATCTCCGGCGCCACGCCGGCCAGGCGGAGATCCATCTCCTCGACCAGCTGGCGAAGCGGTTCCCGCACGGCGACCAGGTACTGATCGCGATGCGCCTCGAACCAGGGCTTGGTGTTCTGTCGTCTGAGGCCCCGGAAGAACGCCAGGGCGTCGGGCTGGAAAACGGAGCGGGACGTGCGGGCCAATGGTTCCTCCCCATGCCGTGGTGGTGTCTCCGATATTAGCTTGCGGACTGGATTCCATGCCACCATCCGGATGAGCGCGTCGACCCCGACGCCTGACGCCGCCCCGCCCCGGCTGGGGCTTCCCGACCAGCGCCTGCTGGTGGGGAGTACCGCGGTATTCCGCTTTCTGCTGTCCGCGCTGCTCCTGATCCAGGCGGCCCGGGTCTGGTCGACCCAGCCGGAGTTGGGTTCGGTGCTGGTCGGCGGCGTGCTGCTGGCCGTGCTGCTCACCTCCCACGGATCCTACGTGGTGGTCTTCCGCGGCCTGCGGCCCCGGGTCTCCTCCCTGTTCGGCCATGCGGTCCTCGACCTGGCCCTGGTGACGGCCCTGGTGCACTCCGGGGGTGAGTCGGGCACCGCCCTGGCGGCCCTGTATGTGGTGGTGATTGCCGCGAGTTCTCTCCTGCTCCCCCCGGTCCCCGGCGGACTGGCCGTGCTGCTGCTGGCCTGCTTCGCCTACGCCGGCGATCTGGTGGTGCTCTACCGGGGCGATCTGCCGAGTGGGGTTCCGGGGCAGCTGGTGGTCTTCGGGTTCGTCTTCCTGCTGGTGGCCACGCTGGGGCGCCGACTGCGGGAGACGGTGGCCAGGCAGAGCGTTCTGGAAACCGAACTGCGCCAGGCCAAGATGGAGGCCGGCGAGATCCTCCAGAGCATTCGGGCCGGGGTGATGACCATCGACGGAGCGGGCCGCCTGGCCTTCGCGAATCCTCCCGCCGAGCTGCTGCTGGAGGTGGACCTGGAGCGCGACATCGGAACCCCGGTGCTGGCCGACCTGGCGCTGCGGGCTCCCGAGCTGCATCAGGCGATTCAGGATGGGCTGTCGGAGGGTCGACGGGTCGCCCGGGGTGAGGGGTTCGTCACCCGCTCGGATGGTCGTACTTTTCCGATTGGTCTCAGTACCGCCACGTTCGAACGCGAGGCCGGTGCGGTCCCGGCGGTCACCGCCGTGTTCACCGATCTGTCGGAACTCAAGCAGTTGCAGGAACTCCAACTGCGGGCCGAGCGGCTGGAGGCGGTCGCCGCCCTCAGCACCTCCCTGGCGCATGAGATTCGCAACCCGCTGGCCTCGATCCGGAGTTCGGTCGAGCAGCTGGCGCAGTCGATGAACGCCGACGATGACGACCGGACCCTCACTCGGCTGATCGTCCGGGAGAGCGACCGGCTCAGTCGACTGCTCGGCGAGTTCCTCGATTTCTCGCGGGTCCGGGCCGTCAACATGGCCAGGGTCAACGTACAGGACGTCGCGGCCGAGGCACTGGCGCTGATCCGGGAGCATCCCGACGCGGGGCCCGGGATCACCTTCGAGTTGGAGGGCACCGCGCCCCCGATCGAGGTCGACGAGGATCTGCTTCATCGGATCCTGAGCAACCTGGTGCTCAACGCGGCCCAGGCCTCCGGTGGACACGGGGCGGTGTCGGTCTCGGTCGCCCCGGTGGACGGGGCCACCCTCCCGCAAGGCGTGGTGATGGAGCAGGGCGTCCGGATCGTGGTCTCGGATGATGGCCCCGGGATTCCCCCGGAACTCCAGGACCGGCTGTTCCAGCCGTTCGTCTCCGGCCGGGCCGGCGGCAGCGGCCTCGGCCTGGCCATCGTGTACCGCGCCGTGGAGGCCCATCAGGGATATGTGTTCGTGGACTCCGAGCCGGGCCGGGGCGCCACCTTCACCATACTGTTGCCCAGTCGGCCCTATCGGGAGAACCTCGCATGAATCAGCAGCCGTCGGTCCTGGTGGTGGACGATGAGTCCAGCATTCTCGACACCCTTCGCATCCTGCTTCGGAAGGAGGGCTACGAGGTCACCACGGCCCAGGGGGGAAAAGCCGGCCTGGAGCAGATCCGTTCGGGCAACCACGACATCGTGCTGACCGACGTCCGGATGCCGCAGGTGACCGGGCTGGACATCCTGCTGGCCGCCAAGGAGCAGGATCAGATGACCCCGGTCATTCTGATGACCGCCCAGGCCTCGCTCCAGACCGCGGTGGCCGCGGTGAACCAGGGCGCCTTCTACTACGTCCAGAAGCCGTTTTCCAACGACGAACTGCTGGCGATCCTGCGCCGGGCCTGCGAGTACCGGTCCATCCGGGTCGAGAACAAGCAGCTCAAGCAGGACATCCGGCGCCGGGAGCGGAGTCAGGTCACCCGGCCGATCGGCAAGTCCAAGCGGTTCCTCGAGGTGCTCAAGCTGGCGGAGGTGGTGGCGCCGACCGGGTCGACCGTGCTGATCCAGGGCGAGAGCGGCACCGGCAAGGAAGTGGTCGCCCGGTACATCCACAACCTGTCGGCCCGGGCCGACGCGCCGTTCCTGTCGATCAACTGCGGTGCCCTGCCGGAGAACCTGCTGGAGAGCGAGCTGTTCGGGCACGTGAAGGGCTCGTTCACCGGCGCGGTGCGCGACAAGCAGGGCCTCTTCGCCGCGGCCCGGGGTGGCACCTTCTTCATGGACGAGGTCGGCGAGATGCCGCCCTCGCTCCAGATCAAGCTGCTCCGGGTGCTCCAGGAGCGGGAGGTGATTCCGGTGGGCGCCACCGAGGCGATTCCGGTCGACGTCCGGATCGTGGCGGCCACCAACCGGGACCTGGAGGAGGAAGTCCGGCGCGGTCATTTCCGGTCGGACCTGTTCTACCGGCTGAACGTGATCGCCATGGAACTTCCCCCGCTCCGGGACCGGAAGGAGGACCTGATCCTGCTGATCGAGCACACCCTGCAGGAGCTGGCCTCCGACCGGGATGGGGAGCCCAAGGCGCTCTCGGCCGAGGCGCTCGACGCCGTGGTGGTGTACGACTGGCCGGGCAACGTCCGCGAGCTGCAGAATGCGCTGGAGCACGCGGTGGTGCTCACCAAGGGTGACCTGATCGACGCGGCGGCGGTCCCCGAGCGGATCACCCGTCGCAAGAAGGAGCCCCTGGTGGCCGAGCGGGCCAGCCCCAACCCCTCGCTGGATGTCATCGAACGGGCCTATATCATGTGGGTGCTGCAGGCGGAGGGCGGGAACAAGACCAGGGCGGCGGAGGTGCTGGGGATCGACCCATCCACCCTGTACCGGAAACTGAGCCGGTACGAGGAGACAGGCGTCCCGGCCTCATGATCCGCCTTCTCTACGGACTGTTCATCCTGTCCGGCGCGGCGGGGCTGTTCTACGAGTCGGTATGGAGTCGGTATCTCAGTCTGTTCGTGGGGCACGGAGCCTACGCTCAGGTCATCGTGCTGGTCATCTTTCTGGGCGGAATGGCCGGCGGCGCAACGCTGGTCAGCCGGGTTTCCGACCGGCTCCGGGACCCGCTCTACGGCTACGCCATCGTCGAGCTCGCGGTCGGGCTGCTGGGCCTGGGGTTCCACGATCTGCTCTATCTCCCGGTGACCGGGTGGGCGTACGACGTACTGTTTCCCGCGCTCGGTGGGGGGTTCCCGGTGCTGGCGGCCAAATGGCTGCTCGCGGGTCTGCTGATTCTCCCTCAATCCATCCTGCTGGGGGCCACCTTCCCGCTGATGAGCGCCGGGATCCTCCGCCGGCTGCCGGGCCAGCCTGGGACGGTGCTCTCCTGGCTCTACTTCGCCAACAGCCTGGGGGCCGCGTTCGGCGTCCTGTTTGCCGGATTTGTGCTGCTGGAAATGGCCGGTCTTCCCGGAACCATTCTGGCGGCGTCCATCATCAATCTGATGGTCGGCCTGGCGGCGCTCTTCGTGGCAAAGGCCACGGCGGAGGAGCGGCCCGCGCTGGCGCCGCTCCAGGATGCCACCGGCTACCCCGACGACCTGGACTTGGTTCCTCTCCGGAACCTGGCCAGGCTGCTGCTCCTGGTGAGCGCAGGCACCGCCCTGGCCTCCTTCATCTACGAGGTGGCCTGGATCCGACTGCTGTCACTGGTGCTGGGCAGCGCCACCCACTCGTTCGAACTGATGCTCTCGGCGTTCATCCTCGGCCTGGCGCTCGGAGCCTTCTGGATCCGGAAGCGGGCGGAGACCATCCGCCGGCCGCTCCTGGTCCTGGCCTGGGTCCAGGTGCTCATGGGGGTGCTCGCGGCGGTGAGCCTGGTGTTCTACGAGTGGTCGTTCTCCTGGATGGCGACCCTGATGGCCGCCGTGGGCCGGACCGATCAGGGCTACATCCTGTTCTCGCTCGCCCGCTACGCCGTCTGCCTGGCGATCATGCTCCCCGCCACCTTCTGCGCCGGGATGACCCTGCCGCTCATCACCCGCTCGCTGCTGGTGGCCGGCGCCGGTGAGAAAGCGATCGGTGCGGTCTACGGGGCCAACACCCTCGGGTCGATTGTCGGGGTCGGGCTTGCCAGTCTGCTGATCATCCCGGCGCTCGGCCTCAAGGGAACCCTGGTGCTGGGAGCCACCCTGGACATGGCGGTGGGCCTCGCCATCGCGGTGGTGCTGTGGCGCCATGGAGGCGCGGTGTGGCAGCTGCTGAGCCGTGGCGCGCTGGTCACCGTGCTGATTCCCGTCCTGGTGGTGGTCGGGGTGCGGCTCGACAAGGCCCTCCTGACCAGCGGGGTATTCCGGACCGGCCAGGCCGGGGCGGCGGTCGAGGATACGGTGATCAGCTACCGGGATGGCCGGACCGCCACCGTGGCGGCCACCAACACCGGCGGTCGGCGGCTCACTATCGCCACCAACGGCAAGCCCGACGGCTCGCTCGATCCGATCTGGCTCCAGGCCTGTCAGCCGGGGGACTCCCTCCGGGCCCTGACCGGCGACGATCCGACTCAGGTCCTGCTGGCGATGGTCACCCTGGCCCACCGCCCCGAGGCGAAGAAGGCGGCGGTGATCGGCCACGGGACCGGGATGTCGTCCCACACCCTGCTCTCTTCGCCCAGTCTCCAGTCCGTGGTCACCATCGAGATCGAACGGGAGATGCTGCCCGCCTCCCGGGTCTTCTATCCGGCCAACCAACGGGTCTTCGACGATCCCCGGTCGCTCCACGTGCTGGACGATGCCAAGGCGTACTTTGCCGCGGCGAACACCACCTTCGATGTGATCATGGCCGAGCCGTCCAACCCCTGGGTGAGCGGAGTAAGCGGCCTGTTTACCACAGAGTTCTACCAGCGGGTCAAGCAGTATCTCGCGCCCGGCGGGGTCATGGGGCAGTGGCTCCATACCTATGAGCTGACGGATCCCCTGGTGCTGAGCGTGCTGGCGGGGATTCATCAGAACTTCGGTGACTACGCCATCTATGCCGTCAACCTCGCCGATCTGCTGATCGTGGCCACCCCCGAAGGACGGCTGGCGGAACCCGACTGGTCGGTGATGGACTTCCCGGAGCTCCGGAAGGACCTCTGCCACTTCCACCCCCTGCGGGGCACCGAGCTCGCGGCGACTCGATTGACCGGACGGGCGGCTCTCGGGGCCCTGCTGGACGAGATTCCGGCCAACTCCGACTTCTACCCGATTCTCGATCTTGGTGCCGAGCGGGCCCGGTTCCTGGGGAGGGCTGCCACGGGGCTGGAGTCGCTCTGGAGCGGAATGTACGATTTTGCCGGACCCCTCAACCTCCCGCCCCTGCTGCCCAACACCGATACCCTCTCCGCCCTGGTCGCGATCCCTCGGGTCTGGCAACAGGTGCGGACGGCACAGCTCCTGGCGCATGAGGCGGCAGCCCGGGGCGACACCGCTTGGCGGATGGATGGCCGGTCGGAGGTGGACGAACGGGCGATCGAGTGGCGGCAGGGTCTGGCCGGTGTCGCGCCACTGTCCTGGGCCAACTGGAGCCGGGCCTACTGGAGTGCTTTCGGTCTCTGGCATGGGGGTACCCGGGGGTACCTCGACCCGAAGTTCAGTCGGGATGTGGCCTCATATATGGACAGCCACCGGGCCCCCGCCCCGGTTCGGGCTCTGGTGGCGTTCCGGGAGGCGGTGGCCAGCCGGGAGTGGCCCAGGGCGGTCGAGGCGGCGCGGCCGCTGGAGCGGGAGCTGGACGCCGACCGTCGCTGGGTGGATGCCGACCAGCTCCGTGAGGGCGCGGTCATGGCCTGGCTGGCCTTGGGCCAGCCTGATTCAGCTGCCCGGGTGTTCCGCGCCCTGGCCAGCCAGGCCCGCCGTCCCGAGGGGGATCTCAGGGTCCGGTTGCTCCACTCCTATCTGGGCCCGACCTTGCAAAAGCCTTGAAATCAGAATGGTCACTCCGGCCGTTTTTCGCCTACCCGATGCGGCTAACATGTTGTGAGATAGAGTGTTACGGATGGGAAAAGAGTGTGGTACGCGGGTTGCTCTTCCTCCCATCAGCGGCGTAGCGCAAATCAACCGCGGACATCTCACAACGAGGGGGAAGTATGAATCGCAAGGGTTTCACGCTGATCGAGTTGCTGATCGTGGTGGTGATTATCGGCATTCTGGCCGCTATTGCCATCCCGAAGTTCTCGACCACCAAGGACAAGGCCAAGTTGGCCTCGGTCAAGACCGACATCCGGAACTACATGACCGCCGAGGAAGCCTATTTCTCGGACCTCGCGACCTACGGGGCGTCGGCCGCCCTGGTCGCCGCGCCGTACAGCTTCACGCTGAGCTCGGGCAACACCTTCAAGTCGAGCGCTGGCGCTCCGGGTACCTACTCGGTCGAAGTCGAGAACCTGACCATTTCCGCCGGCACCAAGAGTTGTAAGGTGACCGTAGGCGGCGGTGGCGCCACGGACGGCGTCATTACCTGCCCGTAACTCGCGGTTCGGTCGCAACGCCTGGCTGGGGGCGGTCCTTCGGGGCCGCCCCCAGTCGTTTCATAGGGAACCGTCCGTTTATAGGGAACCGTCGGTGAATGTCCGTCGAACGGTGGCGGTGAACCCCCTTGCAAAACCCGGCGATCCGCCCGGTGCTCGCGTCCGCTGTACCGATGCCACAAATCGCGATATCGTGTTGTTGCTCATGGACTTAGGTTGTTGGCAAGGAACTTGGTACAACCGTTGCTTTTCTGGCAATCACGTTCCCCGCCAGGCCCCGGCCGGCGGATCTCATCGGCATGGACTAGCACAGGTCTCCCGGAGGGTGTGATGCAGAATCGCAAGGGTTTCACGTTGATCGAGTTGCTGATCGTGGTGGTGATTATCGGCATTCTGGCCGCTATTGCAATTCCGAAGTTCTCGACCACGAAGGACAAGGCCAAGCTGGCCTCGGTCAAGACCGACATCCGGAACTACATGACCGCCGAGGAAGCCTATTTCTCCGACAACGCGACCTACGGGGCTGACGCTGCCCTGGCGGCCGCGCCGTACAGCTTCACCCTGAGCTCGGGCAACGCGTTCAAGTCGAGCGCTGGCGCCCCAGCGACCTACTCGGTGGAAGTCGAGAACGCCTCCATTTCCGCCGGCACCAAGAGCTGCAAGGTGACGGTAGGCGGCGGTGGCGCCACCGACGGCGTCATTACCTGTCCGTAAGGTTCTGGGTTGTGGGTCGGGTGCCGGTCTCACCGGTACCCCCCCCGCCCGGCCTCACTCACTCGCTCCTCACACCGGTGGATCGAACGATGCGACATCACCCCAACGACCGACGCGGCTTCACGCTGATCGAGCTGCTGATCGTGGTGGTGATCATCGGGATCCTGGCGGCAATCGCGATTCCGAAGTTCAGCACCTCCAAGGAAAAGGCGATCATCGTCAAGATGAAGGGCGATCTGCGGAACCTGATTACCTCGCAGGAAGCCTACATCACCGACAATCCGTCGTACTATGCCGGTGCGATTCCATCGGCGGCGCTGACCTACAACCCCTCGCTGGGAGTGAGCGTGGTCCTGGTGAATGTCACCTCGACCGGATGGGGAGCCACAGCCTCGGCCATCGGCACGACCTGGACCTGCGGGGTGTTTGTGGGGACCGGCGGCCCGGCGGGCCCGGCGGTCACCGAGGGAGTGACCGCCTGCATTCCGTAGCGAGCTTGGCAGGTCACCCGCCCCAGGTCTTGAGCCGGGGCTGGACCCAGATCAACTGATCGAGCACTCCTGATACCTCGCGGCCCAGTGCGTTCCGATGCACCGGGCCGCGTGGCTTTGGTGGGGGGCCGCCCCACCGGAGTTCCTACCATGGGCCATGCGCCCGCGTGCCGGCTCCACCCTGGTCGAGATCGTCATTGCCCTGACCCTGCTGGGCATCGCCCTCCCCCCGGTCGGGGTTGCATTGATGGTGGCGGGTCGTGAGGCCCGGCGGGGAGAGGCCCGTGTCCGGTTGGCGATCGCGTTGCTCAACGTGGTTGCGGAGGTCGGCGCGCCCGCCCCGGAGAGTTGCTCCGGATTGACCGGGAGTCGACAGGATGGTCGGGTTGCTCTCTCCTGGGAGGCGTTGGGCGATGGGCAAGTCAGGACCGTCCGGGTCCGGGCCACGGTCCCGGACGTGGGGGCGGCGACCGTCTCCGACTCGCTCGAGTTCAGGATCCGGTGCGAGTCCTGACTCCCCGGGGCGCAACCCTCGTCGAGTTGACGGTGGCGCTGTCCCTCTCCGCCGTCCTCGCACTGTTCCTGCTCTCCGAGACGGGTCGCCAGCAGCGGGTCGTGCAGGACCTGGCCGTCCGGTCTGCGGCGGTCTCAACCGTCGAGACTGCCGCACAGGTCCTCCGGAGTGAGCTCGGCGGTGCGGAGCCGGGCGACCTGCTCGCGGCGGATCCAGACCGCGTCCTGTACCGCGCCACCCGGGCCACCGGGGCGATCTGTGGGCTGGCCCCAGACGGTCTCCGGCTGTCGCAGGCGGCCTTTCGAGGGGTGCGAGTCCCCGTGCCGGGGCGGGACAGCGTCATGCTCCCGGTGGCGGACTCCCTGCTCGGCTGGCGAACGGACCATCGGTCCATCAACGGGCCGGTTCGGTCGGAGCCCTGTCCCGATGGTGCCCCCGGTCTGGTCGTCCCGTCCTCGCCTGGTGCCGGCCTCTCGGGAGTTCCCATCAGGGTGTTCGAAGTGATGGAACTCAGACTGTACTCCTCGGCCGGACTCTGGTGGCTCGGGGCTCGGTCGGTGTCCTCCGGGGAAACGATCCAGCCGGTGGCCGGGCCGCTCACGTCCGACGGTTTCGTGCTCCAGCTGCTGGATGCTGATGGCATGAGCACCGGCAGCACGCTCCTCGCCCGCCTGGTTCAGGTCCGGCTCAGAGCTGGCGCCGGGGATCCCAGCGCCGTGGGAGGGGCCGTTCGCGGCACCTCGAGGCTGGACTCCCTCACCGTCCTGGTGCGACTCGGATCGGGTGGCCCATGAGGCTGCTGGAGTCGAGAGGGGATGGCTCTGTACCTGGCAGTGGTCAGCATCGTGACTGGCAGCCTGCTGGTTCTGACCGCGCTCCAACTGGCCGATGCGAGAATCCGTGCCGCCCGTCAGTGGTCCGTGACGGCGGAGCTGGCCGCTCGGCTGGCCAGCTTGGAACATTCGGGAATGGCGCCCGACAGCATGGAAATCGACGGAATTGCCGTTGCGACCGACAGCGGCACCAACGGGTGGATCCGGGATCGCGTCCAGCGACTGGACGATTCGGTGTTCTCCAGACTCATGGAACTTGGCGCGGCCGGCGCCGGAGTGGGGTCGGGCGCACGCCGGTCAGGGCGACTTGCCACCTGGTGCCCGTCGGGAGACAGTGTTGCGGGGGGGCGGACCCTGTGTCCCCTGTCAGACGGGCGGTTCGGCCCCCCCTGATCGAGAGCCTTGCGGGTCCGGTCTCCGGCGGGAATACTTCTGAGGTCACTGCCAAGACAACCCCATGGCCGAGCCGCTCCCATTCGCTCCTCCCTGGCCGAGGCTCGCCCTTCGGGTGGGAGTCCCGGGGCACCGCGCCCGTGAGGTGAGCACGCCGAGGCGGCAGCCTTCGCCATGGGCGCGGAAATGATGGAGTGGGGTGTCGAGTTTCTCGCCCGTCCCCAGCCTCTTGGTTAGGCCGCCCATGGTACCAAGCACGCCGCACGAGGTGTTCATCTCGTACTCCAGTCATGACGTCAAACCCGCCCTGGCGGTGGTCAACGCGCTGGAGGGACATGGGATCCCCTGCTGGATCGCCCCGCGGAATGTGGCCGTCGGGGCCATCTGGCCGAAAGCGATCATCGAAGGCATCGAGCAGGCCCGAGTCATGGTGCTGGTGTTTTCGGGGTCCGCCAATCGATCCGAGCATGTGCTGAAGGAGGTGGACGCGGCGGTTCGAAAGGGCGTGGTGGTGGTGCCGTTCAGGGTGGAGAATGTGCAGCCGGACGGGGCGATGGAGTTCCATCTGCAGACGCGCCACTGGCTGGATGCCTTCTCCGATGATCTCGCGTTGCACCTGAATCAGCTGGTGGCGACGGTCGAGCAGCTCCTCGGTCATGAGCGGTCGACCGAGCCCCGTGAGGATTCCGGGATGTACTCCATGTCCCGCGATGAGTTCGAGCGAATGCGCCAGGAATACGGAGCGGGCGGAGCCGGTGGGCCCGCCGCGGCGGTCCCCGGGCCGCCGCCTCTCAGGCGCTGGTACCGGACCCACTGGCTGGTAGCCGGGGTGGGGCTCGTGATGATACTCCTGGCCTTGGGGATCGCGGCACTCCTCGATGACGGTGTCACGCCGGAGTTCACGCTGGTCAGTCGGACCGACGCGGGTGGCGAGACCACGCTGAGGGTCAAGACATCCGAATCAAAGTTTTTCGAGGGGGGGAGCTTCCTCCCCCCGTCGGGGACCGAGTGTACTCCACCAGATTCGCGGCCGGTTCGGCCCGTTACATCTACCTCGAGGTCAAACTGGACTATGTGGCCCCCGGTCAGGCCCTCCAGGGTTCGGCGCCGTGCCACTACCGCAGGGCGGACGGCACTTCCGTGGGCAGTCTCGCCGGGACCATTGCGATTCAGGCCGCCTGGAACGGCAGCTTCTTCACCCAGGGGTACGGGAGCCTGACCAGCCTGTGGTCGCCCGGACGCTATACCGTCGAATGCACCTTCGCAGGACAACCCTTCGTCCGAGCCCGGTTTGAGGTGGTGGAAGGCCTGCCCGACCGGCTCGTCCGGTATGACGTCCCCGGTGCCAGGGCACGGGTCGACTGGCTTCGTTTTGTCGCCTCCAGCGGAACGCTTCCCCCGCTCAGCGAGCGTCGCTATGCCGACCGCTTCGACAGTCGAACGCTGCGATTTCTTCGGTGGGAGATCCGGTTCAATCACGAGCCGCCCGGACAGCGGGTGGCCGTCCCCATCATCTGTACCTGGTATCAGCCGAATGGGAAGCTGCTGGTCGCGGACACCCTCGACGGGACCATTGAAGCCGAATGGCGCAACGCGCATCTCTGGGGGCCGGGCCGGGGGTGGCCGGACCCGGGCCGGTGGGGCAAGGGCCGCTACCGGGTGCGCTGCATGATGGACGCGGGGTTCCTTGCCCAACGCGAATTCGTCATCGAGTGACGGTCAGGGTCATTTCCGCCTCGTCCAGACCACGTCGGTCTGGTGGGTGAAGGCAATGGTCTCACCGTTTCGCAGCACGTCCAGGGTGTACGGGCCTGACCCGGTCTGGTACTCGATGATGACCCGTTCCGCGCCGTTCGGGCCCGGGCGGGTCTGGACCGACAGCACCGGGTGCACCGGCATATTGCCCGCCGTCTGAAAGCCCACGTCGGTCGCGGTCACCGACAGCATCCGGCCGGGGTACTTGGGTGACTTGGTGACCCAATCCCCGAGCACCGCTTCCGGGACCGTGGTGTTGACCGGCGAGGGCCAGAACAGGATCCCGGCCACGGTGGTCAGACTGGCAACCAGACCCAGGAGAATCCCCCGCCGGATGGTCATGGCGTAATCCACCCGCGGGGAGCGGAGCGAGGTCGCGGCGGGTGGTGGTGGCGGCGGCTCCTCCTCAGGAGTGCCGGGAGCGGTGTCCTCCACCACCAGGCTCACCGCAGCCTGCACCAGGAAGTCGCGCAGCTCGGCCCGCTGTTCCTCGGTCTGGGGGCCGGGGTCGGCGTTGGATGGTTTGTTGGTCATGGTACCGTCATCCTCTCAACAGATCTTCGGTGATGTCACCGGTCACCAGGGCAGGGATGGGATCGAGGCTGGAGGCGTTCCGGGGAGCCCGCGGGGTCCAGCCGGTGGCCATCAGGCTCACGAATTCCTGGGTCAGGATCGGGTCGAACGCGCTGCCCCCTCCCCGCCGAATCGCGGCCAGGGCATGGTCATGTTCCCAGCCCGCGCGATAGGGCCGGGCCGACGTGAGCGCGTCATAGACGTCTGCCAGCGCCGTGACCCGGGCCAGCAGCGGTATCTCCTCACCGCTCAACTGGTCCGGATATCCCATCCCATCCCACCGTTCATGGTGGTGTCGCACGATGTCCATGATGTCGTGATACGCCGCGATCGGGGCCAGAATCCGGACGCCGATCCGGGTGTGGGACTCCATCACCTCCCGCTCGGCTTCGGTCAGGGCAGATGGCTTGTCGATCACCTCGGCCGGAACGCCGATCTTGCCGACGTCGTGCAGCAGGCCACCCCGATAGAGGAGCGTGAGCGACTCGGCATCGAAGCCCAATCGCTGGCCCAACGCCACCGCAAGTTTGGTGACTCGTTCGGAATGGCCAGCGGTCCACGGCGACTTCGCGTCGATGGCCCGGGCCAGGGTGGTGAGAGTGCCCTGGTGCATCTGGTCCAGGTCTTCGACCAGTCGGGCGTTACTCACGGCCACGGCGATCCGGTCGGCCAGCTGATGGACCCGGTGCAGTTCTCCCCGACCCATGGTTGAGCGGTCGCGGAAACTCAGAATCACCGCCCCCTGCAACCAGCCACCATGGACCAGCGGGAAGGCCCAGGCCACGGACCGCTCCTGGCACAGCACCTCGAGTGCCAGGTAGCTCCGCCCATGCGGCTCGGCCTCCAGGTCGATCGCCACTCCCTCGGGTGACCGCTCCAGCGCGGTGCGTTCGCCCTCGGTCACCTCGATCAGGTTCTCCACCAGATTGCCGTCTGCGTCGAGCGCCGAGACGGCCCAGCTCCATCGGTCCCGGGCGTTGGCGGCGAGGGCGAGCCCGACCGAGTCACCGGGCAGCAGCTCAGGGGCCTGCCGGAGCACGGCATTGACGATCTCGGTGCGCTGCCGGGACGAGAGCACGGCCCGATCGATCGCGTGGCCGGCCTCCAAGGTGCGGACATGGCGCCCGAGGTCGGAGGCCATCTGGTTGAAGGACGCTGTGAGGTCCCCGAACTCATCATCGCTGGTGACCTCGACGCGATGGTCGAACTCGCCCCGCGCCACGATCCCGGTGCCGGTCCGGAGTCGCGCCAACGGCGTCATCTGGCTCCGGATGAACCGGGCGCTCAGTCCGCTGATCACCGACACGACCAGGAGAACGATCAGGATGAGGCTGGCCTGAAACCGACGGATCGGCGCCATCACATGTGACCACCGCTCGCTGACCACGATGTCCCAGGAGCCGGCCGCGAACTCGAAACCGAGGAAGAGCGGCCAGACGGCCGCCAGGTGCGAATCTCCCGGCGCCTCCCAGCGAAATGACCGGGCGGCCACTGCCAACGACGCGTCATCCAGTTGGGGAAGCGCCGAGGCTTCGAGCTCGGCGGTGCAGACCAGGAGCTGATGGTCCGGTCCGAAGGCGCAGAAGTCCGTTTCCGGGGGCAGCGGGAGGCCGCCGCCCTGGATCCCCCAGAGGAAGTCGGGGTCGAGCCGAGCCCAGAGGACTCGCTTTGCCTCAAGGTCGTTCAGCTGAATGCCGGTCCAGAACTCGCCATTCTCCGCCAGCAGCAGCACCGCCCTCCCTCGCTCCAGGTGGGTCTGTTCGGCTTCGGTCAGCGGTGGCAACGAGGGAACCGGGAGGTCCTCCAGCGGGCGGACCACCATCATCAGCACCCCCGGAGGGAGGTCCTTGAGGAGCACGGCCCGCACCGGCGTGTCGCCCGCGATGAGGTAGAGCGTCGCCCGGGTGTGGACGAGGCTCGCCATCAGCGTCAGCCGTTCCGCCACCCCCATCGCTGCGCTCTTGGTGAGCTGGTGGAGTCGCTCCTTGGCCTGGCTTTCGAGTTCCGCCGAGACCTGCCGGTAGGCGCTGGCGCTGAACAGCAGCACCGGAACCAGGGCAAAGGCCATGAAGATGCCGAACAGTCGCCGGCCGACCTTGGTCGTAAGTGATCGAGGGGCCAGGACGGTCATGAATCAGTACTTGGAGGCCAGGCCGATGAACCCGCCGTCGTTGGCCCGGACGACGTCGTCTCGGCTCCCTGCGGCGGTGAGGGGGGGCGAGGACTTCCCATCCCGGCCCATGCTGTAGATGTCGTATTCGGAGTTGATTGGTACCAGGAAGCGGTCCTTTCTTGCGGCGCCTGGGACGCCTTTCCCCTTGCCGACGGGGAACGGGAGGTACTGGTAGGGGTTGCCCCAAGGGTCGAGCCACCCGCCGCGGCCGATGTCCGAAAGAGCGTTCGGAAGGGCTCCGCCCCCGGCCACCACGGCGTCGATTTCCTGGCCAATGACTCGGAGGTCACCGATCGCCTTGGCCACTTGGGCCACGTAGATGGTCTCCCGAAGCTTGGGCACGGCGATCCCCGCCAAAGTGCCCATGATCGTCAGGACACTCAGCAACTCGATGATGGTGAGGCCCTTCTGCCCCAACCTCCGTCCGACTGGCATGGGACCATTCGCTCCTGGCGATGAACTCGTGGACCGGGCGCTCCGTCCGGTGCCCTCCTCCCAATGCCCCAGTTGAGCTGCTTGGCAGGGAAGCTCATCGCAACCCCGGTGCCATGGTTGTAAGTATTTGTTACTATTGATGTTACCAGAACGGTTCTAGGGAGGTCACCGCTGCTGCGACCGCAGGTTGCCCAAGCCCTCTTACACTTCCGGGCTAGGCGAGATCACCTCCGACCGCATCATGCGGGATTGCCCCCTGTGGGATCAGGGCGGCCAGGAGGGGTGTCGGGGGTGTGGGGATGGGGCGGAGCGGCAGAGCGAGAATTTCCTTGCGAAACAGACTCCACCGGGGTGCAGGTCGGATGAGATCTCCCCCTGTTTTCTATGTCTAACGCCATATTTTATAATGGCTTACATACATGACCATTGGGGGTGGCATAGCGGTTGCCCCGATTCCCCACTGACATGCCTCAGGTTCTGGTGAGGGTTCATCGCCTCGCCCTGGTCAAGTGAAGCGGCTATCTGTTCTCTAACTCAGTGTTTTTGAACAAGTTGACCGCCTCACTTCAAGTGTCTTACAAGCTTGACAAAGCCTCTGGCGTTCGGTAGCGTAGCGTTAGCTTTCTTTGCAATCCTCTGAAAATTGAGCTGAATCATGGGACTGCTCGGCCGCTCGCGGTCCACCGTGGGCCTCGACATTGGGAGCGGGCTGATCAAGCTGGTCGTCATTTCGCATGGAAGTGGCGGACCGGTCTTGACCAAGGTGGCGTTCACCCAGGTGGTGGACGATGCCATCGTGGAGGGGGAGGTCATGGATCCGGGGATCGTCGCCGAGGCGATCCGCGGGCTTTTTGCCTCGTCCGGGATCAAGCCCAAGCACCTGATCACCGCCGTGGGTGGTCGGGACGTCATCATCAAGAAGATCTCGATGGACCGGATGAAGGAGGCCGAGGCCCGCGAGGTGATCCGGTGGGAGGCGGAGCAGCACGTCCCCTTCGACATGGACAACGTGGAACTCGACTTCCAGATCCTCGACCCCGACGGTGAGGGGTTGCAGATGTCCGTCCTGCTGGTCGCCGCCAAGCGTGAGCTGGTGGAGAACAAGATGACACTGCTGGCCGAGGTCGGAATCCAACCCTCGGTCATCGACGTCGACGCCTTTGCCCTCCACAATGCCTTCGAGGTCAACTACCCCGAGGCGATGCGTGGGGTGGTGGGGCTGGTCAACATCGGGCACGAGATGACCAACGTGAACATCCTGGAGGATGGGACGCCGATTCTCACCCGTGACCTGCCGATCGGGACCCGGCGGTTCCGCGAGGACCTGATGCGGGAGCGGGGGATGTCCCCGGCGGATGCGGACCGGCTGCTGCAAGGCCAGGATGCCGGCGACACCCTGACGCCCTTCGTGGCCGCTCGAGCGGAAGACCTGGCGGTCGGGATCGACCGGGCCGCCGCCTTCCTGCAGACCGCCACCCGGTCGACCACCGGTCTGGCCCGACTCTACACCTCCGGCGGTGGGGCGCGGATTCCCGGCCTCAACGCGGCCCTGGCGGACCGGCTTCGGCTGCCCGTCCAGCTGGCCAATCCGATGGAACGGCTTCAAGTCGCGGATGGCGTCTTCGACATGATGAACATCGATGAGGTCGCCCCCCTGCTCATGCTCCCGGTGGGCCTGGCCCTCCGGTCGGCAGCATGAGCCGGGCGCCGCAGGGGAACTGCTCATGATGATCAATATCAATCTTCGGCCCGGGGCCAGGCGTGGGCGCGCCGCCCCGAAGTTCAGCTTCAATCTCGAAGCGCTGAAGGGCCTGGCCACCCGCTTCAAGGACCCGCTGCCCGCCCTCGTCATGGTGTCGTGGATCGGGGCGATCGGGTTCCTGGGTTGGACCTGGTTCAGCTCCTCCTCCCGGCTCGGCAATCTCACGCCCCGTCTGGAGGAGGCCCGGTCGGAACACGCCCGGTTCCAGGATTTCCTGGAGCAGAAGCGGAACGAGGAAGCGACCCGGGACTCCGTCGTCGCCCAGATCGAGACGATCCGGGCCGTCGATCGGGCCCGGTTTGTCTGGCCCCACATTCTTGATGAAGTGAGCCGGGCGCTGCCGGGCTTCACCTGGCTGGTGGATGTCACCGGGCTGCCGCCGGCTGCTCTCGACAGTCTCGGCACCGGCCCGCCGCCGGTGGAGTTCCAGATCACCGGGCGGACGGTGGACATCCAGGGCTACACCCGGTTCATGCGGCAGTTGGAGGAGTCCCCCTGGCTGGGCCAGGTGATGACGGTTTCCGCCAACACCGTGGTGGAACAGGGACGCGCGGTGACCGCCTTCGTGCTTCGCGCGGTTTACACCCAGGCCGACTCGAGCCAGGTCCGGATGGTTCCGGTGGCCGAATCGGTGGTGAGGTAATCATGGCGCTCGGCGACAACCCACGGAACACTTCGATCCTGCTGATCCTGCTGGCCCTGATCGTGGGGTACATGGGTTACACCGGAGACGGGATTTCCCTGGTCGGGGTCAACGGCCTTCGGGCCAACGCGGTGCGGGCGGACTCGATGGCGGATACCGTGGCCACTCTTGAGGCCTCGATCGACTCGGCCAAACGTGAACTGGCCCGCGGCTCGATCGAAGATGTCCGGAAGCAGCTTGAACAGTTCCGGGCCACCTTGTCGGTCCTCAGCGACTTCGTCCCGGACCAGAACGAGGTGCCGAACCTGCTCGACGACATCACCTCCCGCGCCAAGATCCGGGGCGTGACGCTGGCGGGTTTCGCGCCCCAGCCGGTGGTCGAGGGGCCCGCACCATTTGACACCTACGGCTACGACATGTCGGTCATCGGCCGGTACGACCAGGTCGGGGCCTTCCTGTCGGACGTGGCCGGCCTCCGCCGGATCATCGTTCCGATGGATGTTTCGCTGACCAGCGCCGAAGCATCCCGGGCCCGGGCTCTCGGTGATACCACCAAGGCCATGCTGGAGGTCAAGTTCAAGGTCCAGACCTACGTGAAGACGGTCGGAGGGATCGATGGCCAATAACCCGATGGCCGGTACCACGATGGCCTGGCTGGCGCTGGCGCTGTTTGCCGGTGGCTGCGGCGGGGCCGCGGTGGAAGAGGAGCCGCCGACCCCGGTCGCCGCCGGAGCCCAGCGGGCTGCCGCTGCGGCCGATTCGGCCCGGCAGGTCATGACCGGTCCCCTGCGGCGGGAAGTGTTCGGCTACACCGGCGGTGCCCGCGACCCGTTCGAATCGTTGCTCGACCAGGCCAACGTGGGGCCGGAACTGCCTGACCTGACCCTGGTCGGGGTGTATGTGGACCACCAGAATGGCTCCCGCAATGTGGCCGTTCTGCGGGAACGGATTACCGGACGACGCTACAATCTCCACCCCGGGGACCGGCTCGGACGGCTGCAGGTGATTGACATTCGCGAACGGGAAATCTCATTCCTGATAGATGACTTCGGAATCGAGCGGCGGGAAACCCTGTCGCTGCGCAAGTCGCAGGAGGAACAGACGCCATGATGGGAATCCAACCTTGGGTGCTCGCCGCGATGATGGTCGCCGCGTCTGCCCGCCCCGCGCCGGCCCCCCGGGCCGAGGGTGAGGTCGTTGCGGTGAGCCTCGTGTCTGCCCCCGGGCGGGCGGAGCTCATCATCACCACCCGCGGGGCCGTGAGCGTGCGCGACTTTGCGCTGACGGACCCGCACCGGATCGTCGTCGACGTCACCGGCGCAACGCTCTCCACCGCCGCCGAGCCGATCTATGACGGCGTGGCCCGGGCGGGGATCGTCAATGTGCGGGTTCGCCAATACTCCCGTGATATCGTGCGGATCGTGCTCGAGCTCGACCGGCCCCGCTCGTACCAGGTTGAACGAGTGGACGAAGGGGTCCACGTTTCCCTCGGCGCCGACGAGACCTTCCTGGCATGGTCGACCGGGGTGCCGGCCGTCGCCCTGGCCAGAGCAGCCCCGGCCGTGCCAGAGGCCCCTGCGGCTTCGAGCAGCTATCCGGAGTCCCTGGCATCGCGCGCGACCACCAATCGGGTTCCCCAGCAGCGGGCCGAGCCGCGGATCAGCGCGAGCTGGGATGGTGCGGCGATCGCTGACGTGGTGTCCGGCTTCTCCGCCCTCAGCGGACGGACCATCGTGCTCGGCAAGGGCGTCCAGGGGACAGTCACGGCCGAAATCCGCGACAAGCCATGGTCCCAGGCCTTCCAGGCGATCCTGGCGGCCCAGGGGCTGTCGGCCCAGGAGATGGCCGGCGGGATCATCCGGGTCGATGACCCCGGCCAGCTCGCGGCCATCGACTCGCTGGAGCCGCTGGAGACCCGCGTCATCCGGATCAACTACGCCCGGGCGGCCGAACTGGCCAACTCGGTCAAGGGGATCATGACCAAGAACCGGGGCGAGATCACCACCGACACCGCCTCCAACAGCCTGATCCTGACCGACACCCGGACCCGGATCTCGGCGGTGGAGGACTTCACCCGCGGTCTCGACATCCGGACCCCGCAGGTGTCGATCCAGGCGAAGATCATCTTCGTCGATCGCACCGACATCGAACAGCTCGGGCTCCAGTATGACCTCGGATCCCCGACCCAGTTCTTCAACCAGCTGGTCCAGCGGCCGGATCCCAACGGGGAGCCGGGCGAGACCTATCCCAAGACCACCAACATCGTGGATCTGGGCGGCGGGGTCCTTTCCGGGATCGGCAACGCCGAATCGGATATCACCGGCTCGGCGCTCGACCTGGTCTTTTCCACCGCGTTGGGGGGCTTCACCCTCACCACCTTCCTGAGCGCCCTCGAGCGGGTGGAGTTGTCGGACGTTCAGGCGGAGCCGGTCATCACGACGCTCGACAACAAGGAAGCCGACATCCTGGTCGGGGAAGAGGTTCCGGTCCGGATCATCGACTACAGCTCCGGTGGGGCCACCGGAGGCGCGCCCAGGGCCACGGTGCAGTTCAAGGAAACCGGCATCCGACTCACCGTGACGCCGCACGTGACCAACAACCGCCAGATCCTGATGCGGCTCCGGACCGAACGCAGCGCCGTCAAGCCGCTGGCCGCCGGCGACCTCGGCTTCTCGATCGACAAGCAGCAGACCACCAACCAGCTGCTGGTCGAGGATGGCCAAACCGCCGTGATCGGTGGCTTGACGGTCACCACGGTCAACCGGGCCCGGAACGGGATTCCGCTGCTGTCGAGCCTTCCCCTGATCGGTGGGCTGTTCAGCTTTACCGACAACCGGGAGAACCGGAAGGACCTGATCATCCTGGTCACCCCACGGATCGTGGACGACGGGGCGCCCAGTCCCTGAGCGCCGCCTGACGCCCGAAGCAATTCTGAACGAGCCCGGTCCCCGACCGGGCTCGTTACTTTATGGGGACCTCTCACCAGGACAGGCAGACGGTGCGGCTTCGGTTCACGACGGCGGGGGAGTCCCACGGGAAGGGCCTGATCGCGGTGGTCGAGGGACTGCCGGCCGGGCTCCGGCTTTCGGCCGAGATGGTCAACCGAGAGTTGCGCCGCCGGATGCAGGGCTATGGCCGCGGTGCCCGGATGCAGATCGAGAGTGACGCGATCGAGTGGCTCTCGGGGGTCCGGGCGGGGGAGACCATCGGGTCACCCATCTCTCTCCTGATTGCCAACCGCGATTGGGCCAACTGGGGGGACGTGATGGCGGCCGAAGGCGAGGGGGAGATCCGGCGTCGCCGGGTCACCCGCCCTCGCCCCGGGCACGCCGACCTGGTGGGGGTCCTCAAGTACGATCGGGTCGATGCCCGGGACATTCTCGAACGCGCTTCGGCCCGGGAGACGGCCGCCCGGGTCGCGGTCGGGGCAATCGCCCGCTGTCTGCTGGCCGAATTCGGGATCGAGATCGGGAGCCACCTGGTCTCGCTCGGCGGGATCCCGGCCGCCCGGCCCGATCCGCTGCCGACCCCCCTCAACGATGCCTCCGATGCCTCTCCCCTCCGGGTGCTCGACCCGGCCGCCGAGGCGTTGATGATGGCCCGGATCGATCAGGCCAGGCAGGCCGGCGATACCCTGGGCGGCGAGATCGAGGTGGTGGCCCGCGGGGTGCCTCTCGGGCTCGGCAGCCATGTCAGCTGGGACCGCAAGCTCGACGGCCGGCTGGCCGGGCTCCTGATGTCGATCCCGGCGATCAAGGGGGTCGAGATCGGGCTCGGGTTTGAGGCGGCCCGGCGGCCCGGCTCCGCGGTCCACGATCCGATCGCCCCCGAGGCCACCCGCACCGCGCGAGCCGGCTTCCGCCGGCTCAGCAACAATGCCGGTGGCCTCGAGGGCGGGATGACGACCGGCGAGCCGCTGGTCGTTCGGGTCGCGATGAAACCGATCTCGACCCTGATGAGCCCGCTCCGCACCGTCGATCTCACTACCGGACGGGACGCCGCCGCACAGAGCGAACGGTCGGACGTGACCGCGGTCCCGGCCGCCGGGGTCATTGCCGAGGCGCTGGTCGCGATCGTGCTGGCCGACGCGATGCTGGAGAAGTTTGCCGGAGACTCGCTCACCGAGATGACCCGCAACTGCCACGCCTTCCTGGCAGCGGTGGGTCGACGCTGGGAGACTCTGGACCAGTCGTGAGCGGGGCGCACCGGCACCTGATTCTGATCGGTCCGCCCGGGGCGGGCAAATCGGTGGTCGGGCGTCTGGTGGCCACCGATCTTGGGGCCCGGCTCACCGATCTCGACGAGGCCATCCAGCGGAACTCCGGTCTCCCGATTGCCCGGATCTTTGCCGAGCAGGGGGAGGAGGCGTTCCGCGCCCTCGAGCGCGAGGCGATGACCAGGGCACTCGACGCCGCCCCTCAGGTCATCGTGCCGGGTGGTGGCTGGGCCGCGCAGCCCGGCAGCCTGGAGAGCGCCGCTGGAGCGCTGGTGGTGCACCTGCAGACTTCGCCCGAGGCCGCCGGCGACCGGCTGGCCCGCTCCCGGACCCGCCGCCCCCTGCTGGGCGACCGCCCCATGGAGGCGGTGCGCCGGCTGCTGGAGACTCGGCTCCCCCTCTATCAGCAGGCCGAATGTGAGGTGGCCACCGACCGCCGAACCCCGACTGAGGTCGCCGTGGAAGTCGCCCGCCTGGCCCGGCAACTCGCGGGCTGGTCCTGATCCTTGGGCCGACCCGGCCGGGTCGGTATCATCCCTGAATGAGTGAGCGCGTTGTCTCGGTGGTGGGCGGTGGCCTGGCCGGATCGGAAGCCGCCTGGGCCCTGGCCTCCCGCGGGTTCCGGGTCCGGCTGCACGAGATGCGACCGGTCCGGGGGACCCCGGCCCACCAGACCGACCGCCTGGCCGAGCTGGTCTGCAGCAACAGCTTCAAGTCGATCGAAATCAGCAATGCCCACGGCCTCCTCAAGCGCGAGCTTCGCCTGCTGGGCAGTCTCCTGCTGCCCTGTGCCGATGAGGCCCGGGTGCCCGGTGGCTCGGCCCTGGTGGTGGACCGGGAGATCTTCAGCGCCCTGGTCCACCAGCGGCTCACCGGCCACCCGGCCATCGAGCTGGTCCGCGAGGAGATCACCGAGATCCCGGCGCCGGCCGTCATCGCCACCGGACCGCTCACCTCGGACGGCCTGGCCACGGCGATCGCCGAGCGGCTGGGCACCGGGGCGCTCGCCTTCTTCGATGCCATCGCGCCGATCCTCGCCGCCGACTCGCTCGACCGGTCGGTGCTCTATGCCCTGAGCCGTTACGGCAAGGGCGAAGGGGACGACTACCTCAACGCCCCGATGACTGCCGATGAGTACCAGGCGTTCATCGCGGCACTGCTGCTGGGCGATCAGTTCCAGGGCCACGCCTTCGACGAGGTGCCCTACTTCGAGGGGTGCCTGCCGGTGGAAGAGATGGCCACCCGGGGACCCGAGACCCTCCGGTTCGGGCCGATGAAGCCAGTGGGGCTGCCCGATCCCAGGACCGGGCGGGAGCCGCACGCCGTGGTACAGCTCCGCCGCGAGGACCGGGCCGGCCAGATGTGGAACCTGGTCGGGTTCCAGACCCGGCTCCGGATTCCTGAACAGCAGCGGGTCTTCCGGATGATCCCCGGCCTGGCGGAGGCGGAGTTTCTCCGGTACGGCAGCATTCACCGCAACTGCTACCTCAACAGTCCGGCCGCGCTGGCGGAAGGCCTGGCGACCCGGGATGGAGCCGGGGTCTTCTTTGCCGGCCAGATCACCGGGGTGGAGGGGTACACCGAATCGCTCGGCACCGGCCTGCTGGCCGGGATCAACCTGGCGCGATACCTGGAAGGGAAGCCGCCGGCGACTCCGCCGGCCACCACCATGCTCGGTGGCCTGCTGCGCTATCTGCGGGAGGCGGACCCGGCCCACTTCCAGCCGATGAACGCCAACTTCGGACTGCTCGATCCGCTCCCGGGAAAGGTGCGCAAGGCCGACAAGCGGGCCGCCCTGGCCGCCCGCGCCGGGACCGACTTCGAGCAGTGGCTCGGCGCCCTGTGAGCAAGCGACACGGCGACCGGCTGGTGGCGGACTTCCTTGACCATCTGGCCAAGGCCCGCGACCAGTCACCCCACACCGTGTCCGCCTACCGGCGGGACCTGGATGCCTTCATCGCCTTTGCCGGACGCTACTACGGCGACTGGGACTGGAAGCGGGTCGACCGGCTCGGACTCCGCGGCTTCCTGGGCGATTTCGAACGCCGGGGGCTGTCCCGCCGGAGTGCCTCGCGGGCCCTGTCGGCGCTTCGGAGCTTCTACCGGTTTCTCGCGGTCCACCATGATTTCGAGCACAACCCGGTGCGATCGGTGCGGACCCCGAAACAGGACAAGCGGCTGCCGGGCCACCTGCGCCGCGAGCAGACGGCGGCGCTGTTCCAGTTGGCCGAGGCGGCGGCCGAGGATGGGGAGTTCGAGGCGCTGCGGGATCTGGCGACCCTGGAACTGTTCTACTCCAGCGGGATCCGGCTGGCCGAATTGGTCAGCCTCGACCTGGGGGGGTTGGATCTTCTTTCGGATCAGGTCAAGGTGACCGGCAAGGGACGGAAGGAGCGGATCGTGCCGGTCGGATCGGCGGCGGTCCGGGCACTCCGCCGTTATCTTGCCGCCCGGGAGGCCCTGATGCGGAAACCGGGCGCCGACCGGACGGCGGTGTTCGTCAACCGGCGGGGCAGGCGGCTGGCGGCCAGCACGGTCCAGCGGCGGATCCGGAAGCTCTTTGCCCTGGCGGGGCTGGACGGGTTCCGGGTCCACTCGCTTCGGCATACCTTCGCCACCCACCTGATGGATGCCGGGGCCGACCTGCGCAGCGTGCAGGAGATGCTGGGCCATGCCTCGCTCACCACCACCCAGGTGTACACCCACACCTCGGTGGAACGGCTCAAGGAAGTCCACCGACGGGCCCACCCGCGGGGGGGATGACAATGACGTTTCACGGCACCACCATCATCGCCGTCCGGAAGGACGGGCGCGTGGCCCTCGGCGGCGACGGTCAGGTCACCATCGGCGACACGATCGTCAAATCCAGGGCCAACAAGATCCGGACCCTCAAGGGGGGCCGGGTGCTGGCGGGGTTCGCGGGCTCGGTGGCCGACGCCCTGACCCTCTACGAGCGGTTCGAGGAGAAGCTCGACCGGTATCCCGGCAACCTCCCGCGGGCCGCCGTGGAGCTGGCCAAGGACTGGCGCAGCGATCGCGTACTGCGCCGGCTGGAGGCCCTGCTGTCACCGCCGACACGGAGCACTGCTACCTCCTGAGCGGCAGCGGCGAACTGATCGAGCCCGATGACGGGATCATCGCGGCCGGTGCCGGGGGCGCCTACGCCACCGCCGCCGCCCGCGCCCTGGTCCCCGACCCGGCCCTCAGCGCCCGGGACATCGTCCAGCGGTCGCTCGAGATCGCGGCCGAGATCTGCATCTTCACCAATCGCCAGATCACGGTGTTCGAGTTGCCGCAATGACCGACCGGAACGTTCGGCCGATCGAGCCGCCCCCGGCAGAGCCGGGGGGGAGACCCCGCCCCCGTGGCTGGAGGAACTCCCGCCCCGACAGATCGTGGCGGAACTCGACCGGTACATCGTGGGGCAGGAGGCGGCCAAGCGGGCCATCGCCGTGGCGGTCCGGAATCGCTGGCGCCGGTCGCAGGCGCCCGAGGAGCTGCGCGACGAGATCACCCCCAGCAATCTGATCCTGATCGGACCGACCGGGGTCGGGAAGACCGAGATCGCCCGCCGCCTCGCGCGGCTGTCCGGGGCGCCGTTCGTGAAGGTCGAGGCCTCGCGCTTTACCGAGGTCGGCTATGTCGGGCGGGACGTCGAGTCGATGATCCGGGATCTGGTGGATACCGCGATCAGTCTGGTACGGACCGAACGGGAAGACGAGGTCTTCAGTCAGGCCGAGCAGAAGGCGGAGGACCGGCTGCTCGACCTGCTCCTCCCGGCCACCCCGGTTCCCGTCGCGGCGACCGATCCCGCCGCCCGGGTCTTCGTCGCCTCGCCCGGCGGGGGCGTGGTGGCGGACAGGCCGGAGGAGGGTCGCCGGGAACGGTCCCTGGAGAAACTCCGGCAGATGCTCAAGGACGGGACCCTCGAGGATCGCGAGGTGGAGGTGGAGACCACCCCGCAGGGCTACCCGGGCATCGAGATGCTCCAGCCGCCGCAGGGGATGGAGGGCGCCGACATCAACTTCTTCGAGATGCTGCAGGAGATGATCCCGAAGCGGAAGAAGCGCCGGAACGTGAAGGTGGCCGATGCCCGTCGGCTGCTGATCGACGAGGAACTCAAGCGGCTGGTGGATCAGGACGACGTGGTCAACGAGGCGATGGACCGGGTCGAGAACCACGGCATCGTCTTCATCGACGAGATCGACAAGATCGCCGGGGTGCGGGCCCAGACCGGGCCGGACATTTCCCGGGAGGGGGTCCAGCGCGACCTGCTGCCGATCGTCGAGGGCGCCACGGTCCAGACCCGGTACGGCTACGTCCGCACCGACCACATCCTCTTCATCGCCGCCGGGGCGTTCCACGTCGCCAAGCCGGCCGACCTGATCCCGGAGCTCCAGGGACGGTTCCCGATCCGGGTCGAGCTGCAGCCGCTCACCGAGGCCGACTTCGTCCGCATCATGGTCGAGCCGGAAAACGCGATCACCCGGCAGTACCAGGCCCTGGTCGCCGCCGAGGGCGTGGAGCTGCACTTCGATGAGGACGCGATTCTGGCCATCGCCCGACTCGCCGCCAAGGCCAACGAAGCGGTCGAGAACATCGGGGCCCGCCGCCTCCAGACCGTGATGTCCACCCTCATGGAGGATGTCCTTTTCGATCTTCCCAACGAGGCCGCTCCTCGCCAGCTCCGGATCGATGCGGCGACGGTGCAGGACCGGGTGGGCCGAGCCCTGGAGGACGATGATCTGCGGCGCTACATCATCTGACCCTCCCGGGGGCCGCCGGTCGCTTGCCGATCGTCGTCCCAGCCTCTATGATCCTCCTGCCAGTTTGACACGGTTCCCATGAAACGCGACTTCCTCCAGATCCCCGACTTCTCCTCCGAGGAGATCCACCGCCTGATTGACCTGGCGGGGGAGATGAAGGACGGCGGTTACGACCGCAAGCCGTTGGCTGGCAAGACATTGGCGATGATTTTCGCGAAGAGTTCGACCCGGACCAGGGTCTCGTTCGAAGTGGGGACCTACCAGCTGGGAGGGCACGCCCTGTTCCTCTCCAGCCGCGACATCCAGCTTGGCAGAGGCGAGCCGGTCCGGGATACCGCCCGGGTGCTCTCCGGTTACGTCGACGGGATCATGATCCGGACCTTTGCCCAGCAGGAGGTCGAGGAGCTGGCCCGGTACGCGAGCGTGCCGGTGATCAACGGACTCACCGACAGCTTCCACCCCTGCCAGGTGCTGGCCGACCTGATGACGGTGCGGGAGGCCCTCGGGGGCTGGGCCGGCAAGCGGGTGGCGTGGATCGGCGACGGCAACAACATGGCGCACAGCTGGCTCAACGCGGCCGGCCTGCTCGGCTTCGAACTGGTCCTCGCCTGTCCCAGGGGCTATCTCCCCGACCCCGAGGTCGTGGCCCGGAATGCCGCCCGGACTTCCATCCGGGTCGTGGCCGATCCCCGCGAGGCGGTGGAGATGGCCCACGTGGTCACCACCGACGTGTGGGCTTCGATGGGGCAGGAGGACGAAGCCGTGGCACGCCGGACCGCCTTTGCCGGCTACCTGGTGGATGAGGCCCTCATGGCCCGGGCGGACTCGGGGGCGATTTTCCTCCACTGCCTGCCGGCCCATCGGGGCGAGGAAGTGACCGAAGCGGTACTCGAAGGCCCACAATCACGCGTCTGGGACGAGGCCGAAAACCGGCTCCACGTTCAGAAGGCGCTCATGGCCCTGCTGATGGGCGACCCAAGGGAACGAATGCCATGACCGACACCGAGACCGGTGCCGCACTGAAGCGGACTCCGCTGTACGACCAGCACGTGGCGCTCGGCGCCAAGCTGGTCCCCTTTGCCGGCTATGAGATGCCGGTCCAGTACCGCGATGGGATTCTGGCCGAGCACAAGGCGGTCCGAACCGACGTCGGGATCTTCGACGTGTCGCACATGGGGGAGTTCGAGGTCACCGGCCCCGATCGCAATGCCTTCGTCAATCGGGTCACCTGCAACGACGTGGCAGCGCTGGCACCGGGTGGGGTGCAGTACTCGGCGATCCTCAACGATCGGGGGACCTTCATCGACGACTGCACGGTCTACCGGTTCGAGGACAAGCTGATGCTGGTGGTCAACGCCGCCAACCGGGCCGCGGCCTGGGCCCACATCGTGGCCCAGAAAAAGGGCGCCAACATCCGGCTCAAGGACATCTCCGACGATGTCGGCCTGCTCGCCGTTCAGGGCCCCCGGGCCGAAGCGGTGCTCGGCTCGCTGGCGGGGATGGCACTGTCGGAGCTGGGCTACTATCGCCACAGCTCGGCCCAGGTGGCCCGGATCGACTGCTTCGTGTCCCGGACCGGCTATACCGGCGAAGACGGTTTCGAGCTGTACTGTCGCTGGCGCGATACCCCAGCCCTGTGGACGGCGATTACCGAGGCCGGCGCCAAACCGATCGGGCTCGGCGCCCGGGACATCCTCCGGCTCGAGGTCGGCTACGCCCTCTTCGGCAACGACATCGATGACACGATCAGCCCGCTGGAGGCCGGACTCGGCTGGATCGTGAAACTCGACAAGGGGTCCCCGTTCGTCGGGATGGAGCCGCTCCGGGCCGAGAAGGCGCGGGGAGTGCACCGCAAGCTGGTCGGCTTCCGGCTGCTGGAACGGGGGATCGCCCGGCACGGCTACCCGGTGCTGATCGACGGTCGTCAGGTGGACGTCGTGCGGAGTGGCGGCCAGAGCCCTTCGCTCGACGCTGCCATCGGGACCACCTACCTGCCGACCGCCTATGCCACAATCGGCGCCAAGTTCGAGGTGGACTGCCGGGGGAAGAAGCTCCCCGCCGAGGTGGTCAAGCGGCCGTTCTACACCCAGGGCTCGATTCGGCGCGGCTGATGGCTGCGGCTATGGGCCCATCCCTCCGGGTGGCCGTGCTGACGGTGTCCGACACCGGCGCGCGTGGCGAGCGGGAGGACCTGTCCGGCCCGAGTATCGTCCGGTGGGCCGAGGCCCGGGGTGCTTCAGTCACCGCCACCCGGCTGGTGCCCGACGACACGGTGGAGATCGTGGGGGCGCTCACCGAGTGGGCCGACACCGATCAGGCCGACCTCATTCTCACCACCGGCGGGACCGGTCTGACGGCGCGGGACCTCACCCCCGAGGCCACCGGGGCGGTGCTCGATCGGCCCGCCGCGGGGATTGCCGAAGCCATCCGGGCGGCCGCGTTCCCGACCTTCCCCCGGGCGGCCCTCTCCCGCGGTACCGCCGGGGTGCGGGCCCGGACCCTGATCGTCAACCTCCCCGGCAGTCCGGGCGGGGTCCGCGATGGACTGACGGTCCTCGACCATCTCATCGACCACGCGGTCGACCTGATCCGGGACCGGGTCCACAGCCACGATCCGTCATGAGCGCTGAAATCCTCCTCTCGATGGACGACCTCGAGACCGCGGTGCCGCTGAACGCCGCGCTCGAGGCCGCCGGCTTTTCCACCGCCCTGGTCTCGGCGATGGACGATCTCCCGGCCGCGGTCCGCCGAGCCACCCCCGACCTCGTCATCCTGACCGGCGCAGTGCACGATCCGCCGGCGCTCCGGCTGGCTGCCCTGGCGCGGGATCAGGAGATCCTCACCCTCGCGATGCTGGAGTCGACCGACTCCTTCCGCGGGGAGCGGGGGAGCCGGCTGGGGGTGACCGAGATGCTGGTCAAGCCGGTCGCCGCCGCCGACGTGCTACCCACCGTCCGCCGGCTGGTCGACCGGCGCCGGCTCCAGGTTCACACCGGGATCAGCGGCCAGGCCCCGGCGATTCAGGAGGTCCTGGTCAAGCTGGAGCAGATGGCCCCGGTGTCGAGCACCGTCCTGATCCAGGGCGAGTCGGGAACCGGCAAGGAGCTGGTGGCCAAGGGGCTGCACGACCTGTCCCCGCGCCGCGGGAAGCCGTTCATCGCGGTCAACTGTTCCGCCCTGCCCGAGACCCTGCTGGAGTCGGAGCTGTTCGGGCATGAGAAGGGCTCGTTTACCGGGGCCGCCGAGCGACGGCTGGGACGGTTCGAGCTGGCCGACACCGGGACCATTTTCCTGGACGAGATCGGGGAGATCCCCCAGAGCACCCAGGTCAAACTGTTGCGCGTGCTGGAGAGCCGGTCGTTCTTCCGGGTCGGCGGGACCCAGCCGATCAAGGTCGACGTCCGGGTGGTGGCGGCCACCAACCGTTCGCTCAAGGACGCGGCCGCCACCGGGGAGTTCCGGGAGGATCTCTTCTACCGGCTCAACGTCCTGACCATCGCCCTGCCTCCGCTCCGGGAACGGCGGGAGGACATTCCGCTCCTGGTGCGCCGGTTCACCCGGGAGTTCTCGCTGGAGCACGAGCGGCCCTTCCGCGGGATCACCGCCGAAGCGATGCAGCGTCTGGTCTCGGCGCCCTGGCCGGGCAACATCCGGCAGCTGCGGAATCTGGTCGAGTCGATGGTGGTCCTCGCGCCCGGGACCGAAATCCGGGCATCGGACATTCCAGCCGATATTTTCGAGGGAGCGCCGGTTCTGCTCCCCATGGTGTTGGGACATGGGGTCGGCGGTCGTGATGCAGAAGCACAACAATTGGAGTTTATCCTGAGGAGCATTATGGATCTTCGACACCAGGTCGAGGGCCTCAGGCGGCGGGTGGATGAGTCAGGTACCCACGTGCAAGTCATTGAAATGACTGAACCTGTGGTCGACGGCCGGGGTGGGGAGCGGGAACCTGACGCCGTGCTCTACCGCCGTGGCATGACCATGGCGGAGGTAGAACAGGCGACCATTGAGGCGGCCCTCCGGGAGGTCCGGGGAAACCGCCGATTGGCAGCCCAGGCGCTCGGGATTGGGGAGCGCACGCTGTACCGGAAGATCAAGGAATTCGGGCTCGCCTGATCGGTGGAGGCTTCGGCCTGCCGATTTGGCGCCCGCCATCTGGATAGGGGAATGCCTGTGCTGCTTGACAAGTCACGTAAGTCACAGGGATATTGTGCTTTCCGACCCCTCGTCGGAAGAATCACTTGAGGTTCCTGGTCGAGCAGGATCGGTGCGTCGGGTGCTTGGCCTGCGTCCGGGTGTGCCCCACCGGGGCGATCGCGGTGCCGCAGGAGGCATCGACGGTGATGATCATGGAGGACTCGTGCATCCGGTGTGGCCTCTGTCTGCCCGCCTGTCCGCACGATGCGATCGATGCCTCGGGGGCGCTGGAGACCGCGCTCCGGCTGGCGGGGCAGCCCGACACCGTCCTGATTCTGGGGACCGAGGCGTCGGCCCATTTCTATCCGGCCACGCCGGAGCAGGTGATCAACGCGTGTTACGCCGCCGGCTTCCCCATGGTCTCGCGGGGAGTGCTGGGCGACGAGTTGGTGGCGGCGGAGTATCAGCGGCTGTGGGGGGCGGAGGGCTGGGGCACCATGCTCCGGTCGACCGACCCGGTCATGGTGGCGGCGATCGGGCTCAACCACCCGGAGCTGATCCCCTACCTGGCGCCGATCGTGGCGCCCCCGGTGGCCGAGGCGCGCTATCTCCGCGAGGCGGCGAAGCGGCCGATCAAGGTGGTGTACGCCGGGGTCTGGCCGGTCGAAGGGGGCCCCGGTGAACTCGATGCGGTGATCACCTTCGGCGATCTGATCCGGCTCTTCGAGCTGAAGGGGATCCGGGTCGGGACCCAGCCGATGGTGTTCTCCCGGGTGCCGGAGGAGCGGCGTCGCCACCTGTCGGTGGCGGGCGGGTTGCCGCTCAGCTGGGTGGAGAGCCGGGCCGGAGCGCCCAGGCTGCTCCGGGTGCGCGGGCTTGAGGCGCTGGGGCCGCTGGCGCGGTCGGTGGCCGCGGACCGGATCGATCTGGGCTTCGTCGACCTGCTGTCGTCGGACGGACTGCTGGATCATCCGCTGTCCGGACCCCGGGAGCGGCTCTTCTGGCGGCGGTCGGTGGTCCAGGTGGCGGAGCCGCCCCGGAGTCCGGCCCCGGTGGTGGATGCCCGGGTCAGGGCCAGCGTGGGCGCCTCGTTCCAGTTCCGGATCGAGGTCCCGGCGGTGGACCCGGACGATGTGGCGGCGGTGCTGGAGGCGATCGGGACCGGACCCAACGAGGTTCCCTGGGACTGTGGCGCCTGTGGCTATGCCACCTGCGCCGAGTTTGCCAGGGCGGTGGCGGTCGGGCGGAATTCGCTCCGGCTCTGTCCCCCGTACCTGTCGCGGGTGGCGGCCACCGACATGCTGACCGGGCTGGCCACGGTGCAGGTGCTCAAGGCGCGGCTTGGCCAGGAGGTCGAACGGAGCAAGCGGTCGGGAGAGCGGTTCGCGGTCCTGTTCCTGGACCTCGACCATCTCAAGGAGATCAACGACCAGCTGGGGCACGAGTCGGGCAACGAAGTGCTGCGCGAGGTGTCGTCGGAGCTGCAGAACGCGGTCCGGGCGTCCGACCTCGCGGCCCGGTACGGCGGCGACGAGTTCGTGGTGATTCTGACCCGGACCGACAAGCCGGGCGCCACCCGGGTGGCCGAGGCGCTCCGGGCGGGGGTGGAACGGGTGGGGCAGCGGCTGGGATACGGCATGGGGTTCGTGACGGTGAGCATCGGGATCGCGGAATACGATCCGGCGCAGCCGACCGAAGAGGATCTGATCAAGTTGGCCGACCGGGCGATGTATCGGGCGAAGGCAGCCGGTCGCAACATGGTGGTTTAGGGGAGTGGCTGATGAAGGTAGTCGTCATGGGGGCGAGCGCGTGACCGGGCCCAACGTGGTGCGCCGGGATCCGGTCGGCGGACCGGCGGGCGGAGTGTTGCCCGGCGCGGGACCCGACAGCCTGCATGACCCCTGGGGGGCGCGGCGGGCGGAGAATCTGCTCACCAGCCTGGAGGGCATCCTCTCGGCCCGGGTGGTGACCACCCCGCTGGGCGAGGTCTCGGAGATCCACATCCTGGCGCAGCCGGGGTTGCAGGCCAAGCAGATCGTCCGGAATGTCGAGTCGGCATTGCTGGCGCAGCTGGGGCTCAAGGTCGACCACCGGAAGATCAGCGTGGCGCAGACCGCGGATGTCCGGCCGATCGAGGCGCTGGAGCGGGAGGCGGTGCGGGAGGCGTCGCTCAAGCGGAACATCCTGTTCGAGGGGCTGACCGTGTCGCCTGCCGAGCGGGGTCATCGGGTCAGGATCGAGGTGACCCTGTCGATCGACGGGCAGCAGCTGACCGGGTCGGAGGAAGTGGCCGATACCCAGCGGGCCCGGGTGGAGGGCGCGGCGCGGGCCACGGTGGCGGTGCTGGAGCAGTCGGTGTCCCGGCATTCGCTGATGCTCGAGGGAGCCAAGATCGTGGCGGAACTCGAGCGGACCGTGGTGCTGGCGGTGGTCCGCGGGATGGGGGGTCGGGAGTCGATGACCCTGACCGGGACCGCCGAAGTGCGCGACAATGCGGAACAGGCGGCCGTACTGGCCGTGATGGACGCCACCAATCGGTGGGTCCAGGCTCGGCGGGCTTCGTAGCCGTCGAGAGAACAGAAAAGAAAGGAGCAAATAGGGAGAGAGATCACCGAGACCGGGTGCTAGCGGAGTCAGCGGAACCACCCAGCGGAGCGTCAGACAGGCCCTAGCGGACGCCTGTCCCTTCAAGAGGTAATGAGCAACACGAAGGGAGGTGACGCACCGTGATTTATTGGTTCGCCGCAGTACTTGAATTCTTCGCCAACATGTTTATGGCGGAGACCCAAGCTTGGGGTTAACCCGGTCTAGGCGGTTTCTCTCCCGCTCACTCTTATGGCAGGCACACGCGTTCGTGATGGGATCACTATCTATGTCGCCGCAATGGGCCTGTCGAGCGTCTTGGCTCTCGCAGGAACTTGGGCGTCAGGTCCGCCGAGTATCGACTGGTGGGGCTTCGCGATACTTGGTCTCGTGGGAATCCTGCTTGAGGTCTCGAGTACCCAGCTACGGAGTGGTGGTGCCAGCGGGTCGATCATCTTCCTCGTCCACTTTGCTGCCATCATCCTGTTCGGCCCGTTTTGGGCCGCGAACTTGACGCTATTGGCATCGTTCGTCGGCCAAGTAGTTGGGCGGCGCGAGGCACAGAAGGTGGTCTTCAACTCAAGCCAAAAAGTTCTCTCAGTTCTTCTCGCGGGCGGGATGTATCGCTTGCTCGGGGGAGCCGTCCCCTTCTCATTGTTCGAACTCGCCTCCGTCGGTGGTCTTTCTGGCGTTAGTAGCACGCCCGGGTTTGAGACTGTCGCGACTGATCTGATCAGCTTTGGCGCCGCGGCTGTAATCTACTTCTTGTTCAACTCGATGGCGGTCAGTCTGGCCGTTGCTCTGAGCAGCGGCCGTCAGTTCTTGGAGGTGTGGCAGACAAACACTCTATGGGTACTTGGCTACGACATCGCAGCCTCAGGCTTGGCGATCATCGTCGCGTGGTTCTACACGATCTTCGATTCATTCCACGGATTTGCCCGACTTGGATTCATGGCGGTCTTCCTGCCGATCATTCTTGTTAAGCACGTCTATGGGAAGCTCAACACTCTCCAGGGCCTGTATGACGAACTGGACGCGGCCCACGCGAAGCTTGAGCAGAACATGCGCGAGCAGCTCGCCATGATGGTCAAGTCCATTGAGGCGCGTGATCCCTATACGAGTGGTCATTCTCGTCGAGTTGCCGTTCTTTCGCGGACCATTGCAAGGGATGTTGGGCTTTCAGACGAGTTGGTGGCGGAGGTGGAGAACGCCGCCCTGATGCACGATGTGGGGAAGATCCATGCCGAGTTTGCCCCTCTCCTGTCAAAGGAAGGGAAACTAACTCCGGAGGAATGGGAGGTCATGAAGACCCATGCGGCTAAGAGCGAGGAGTTGGTGGCGATGTTTAGCCACTTCCATGGGACCGTTCAGGCAGCGGTACGCCATCACCATGAACGATGGGACGGTCTCGGGTATCCTGATGGCGTAGCTGGCGACCGAATCCCAATGGGAGCGCGAATCATCATGGTCGCTGATACGATTGATGCTATGACCACCGAACGGCCATACCGCAAGCCCCTCGGCTTCGACGTAGTTATCGCCGAGCTACAGAAACACCGCGGTACCCAGTTTGATCCTGCCCTTGTTGACAGGGTCGTGAGCTCAGTATCCATTCGCCGCCTTGCCACAACTCAAGACGCTCCGCTGACCAACGATGAACTTCCTTCCCTTTCGAAGCCAGTGTCCTTGCGGTCACACGGGAGTTTTTTTGTGAGCCGTCGTCTTAACTCCGGCGACTAGGTACTGGAAACCCATTGGATAGGATTCTAGGAATCCACCGATATTGTCAGTGAGGCACTTCCTATGGCCGACGGCTGCATCGGGGCGCAATAGCCTGGGAACTCCTTGTCCTTGACGAGGTAAGCCGGCCTAAGTGGTACAGGGTGGGGGCGGGCAAGCGAGCGATCATTTTCCGGGCGAGGGCCACACCTTCGCCAGCACTCTCCAGTCTCAACCCTGCAATTTCTGATGCCATGAGTAGCTCCACGCGATCGATCGCGTCGAGGCTCTCTGAGGCGCGCCACAGCGACGTCAGCAACGAGTGACACGATTCCGGCCGTCCGCTCTCGACGGCCAGAATCGCGCTCCACCTTGCCACCAATCCGTGATGTCGGGCGATCGAACCCGAGGTTGGGTCGCGTGCAACCGCGTTGGTGGCGGTTCGAAGGGCGTCCCTGCGACGACCTAGGAGGACTTGAATGTCCGCCAGGCGCAATTGACCCATCGCCTCCAACCGGTCGAACCCATTCTGCTTGACACGGGACAACGCGGAGCGGATAGTGCCGAGGGCGTTCTCCTTCCTGCCGAGGTGAATCAGGGCCGCTGACTTGAAATAGGCGGTATCGATCAAAGCTTTGGGGGAAGACACCTGATTTGCCCCGGAAAGTGCGAGGTCCGCCCAACTCACCGACTCGTCGTAAGTGCCAAGTCGCATGGCGATCAAGGCCATGTTCGTTGCCGTGCGGAACACGAGGTCCTTGCTGTCGAGCCGGATTCCTGCCCTATAGGCCAAGTGGGTGGGCCCCAGAGCTTGGGAGTAGTTGCCCATGGCGCACTCGACAGCGCCAATACCCAACCTGGCGAATGCGAGGAACTTGCTGAGCGGGAGCGTTCGTTCGAGAACAGATTCGGCCTCACGCAGCCGAGAGAGTGCGCCCGACAGATTGCCGACCGTATAGTGCAGCCTGGCCTCAGTGACGAGCCACTTGGCCGTGCCATACGTGTCGTCTTCACTGGGGCGGTTTTTCGAGATCGTGTCGAGCAGGCTGTTCCAGCCCGGATCGGTACCGAGTGACTCGACGATGCCGGCCAGCACGTGGCAGGCCTCAAGTCGAACCACAGTTGGAGTGTCCGGGTGGTGGACGATTCCTGCCAAGGTGGCCGCAGCGACCCGCTGTTCGTCCGGGGCGAACCTGCCCAGACGGTCGTTGGCCATCGTAGTCCATACGGTGATCGCGGCCTGCACCTGTTCATCCACGACCTCCACCATGGCTATGGCATCCAGCGATTCCTGCCATAGGGAAAGATCGTTGGCGACCTCAGCCAGCAGGACGAGGCCGCGAGATCGGTCCATGCCCCGGAGCAGCGGCAACCCGGATCGGAGGGCCAATTCGGCCTCGTGGGGGGCACCGCCGATCATCGCCTCGCGTGCACCGCGCAACAGGAACGGCGCGACCCGATCGCTCCGGCCCCCGCGGACGCAGTGCCAGGCCACTTCGAGCCCCGGGAGGTCCTCGCCCTCGGCATCCCGCGCAAGCAGAATGTCGGCGACCTGACTGTGCACGGTCTGACGCAGGATTCCGGGAACGTCCAGGTAGGCACTCGCCCGGATCATCGGGCTGGTGAACTCCAACCCACCCCCGGCGTCCCGCATTGTGCCTTTGGCAACCAGTTCCGCGATCCCCGCCAGGGCCTGGGGCACGCTGACTCCCACCAGCGCATACAGCGGCAGCTCGCCAATCCGTCGATCCAGGATCGCTGCCATTCCCAGGACCAACCTGGCCAGGGGGCTCAGCGAATCGGTCAGCGAACCGGCCAGGCGGTGATAGGTGCCACCCGGGAGGCTCGGGAGGTCCGGGCTCATTCCGCCCAGGGACAGGGCCAGCGAGGCCGAGCCCCGCCTGGTCCAGTCGGCCACCAGGTGTTCCAGGGCCAGCGGGAATCCACCCGAGGTTCCGAGCAGGATCCTGCGCTCCGCCAGACTCGGTGCCGAAGGCAGGTCCCGTACCAGGGTGTCCAGGTACTCGTTGCCCTCCTCCAGGGGCATCGGCCCCAAGGTCATCTCCGTCAACCCCAGTCGCTCGGCTCCGTCCCGAATCCGCGCCGCACCTCCATCTGGGGGCAGCAGGGGCCGCGCACTGAGCAGCACCATGAGCGGTCGATCCGGGAGCCGCCGGATCAGCATATGCAGGACGGTGAGACTGGCCTCATCAGCGATGTGGTAGTCATCGATCACCAGCACCACCGGTTGCTCTTCCATCACCGCTGTGAGCAGCTCCAGGACCGCTTCAGCGAACTGAATCCGGGTGGATTCCCCGGGAGCATGGACCGGGGCCGGCAGATCCGGAAACCTCGTCCTGGTTTCCGGAACGAACCGGGCGATTTCTGCCAGCGATGCTGGACTGGTGGCCGCAGCGCCTGGTTGGTCAATGAGCCGGCCCAGCCCGCTGGCCAACGCGGCGTACGGAATGCTCCGCTCCATCTCGAAGCAGCGAACTCGGGCCACCGCCGCTCCTTCCATGGCCAGGGAGGTGGCCAGGCGATCGATCAGGGTCGTCTTTCCGACTCCGCTCTCCCCCACGATCAGGACATGGCATGGTCGAGCGGTCTTGACCCCTTCCCACAGATCATAGATCGCCCGGTACTCGCGAGTCCGGCCGCAAAACGGTCGATCCCGCCACTCCTCGGTGCGAACCTCTGGGACCACCGATGATCGGGGCCTCTCCCAGACTCGTCGCCTGAGACGGACGGCCATCCCGTCAAGCTGCCGGGACGGGGTCGCGCCGAGTTCCCTGAGCAACCGCTGAGACCACTCGTCGTAGATCCGGATGGCCGTCAGCCGGTCCCCCGCGAAGGCGCTCACCTCCATCTGCGCTCGAATGCCCTCCTCGGTCAGGTCATCAAGCGCCAGCAGCCTGTCGCCGTAGCGCCCGAGTCGGCCAATGTCCCCTGACCGTCGGGCCTGATCCATCAGGGTGACCAACCCCGCCTTGATGCGCGGGAGGAGGCGGGTCCGCTGGCGATCCCGCCACATCCCAAATTCCGGAGCATCGTGGATCTCGAACTCGTTCAGGAACCCATCCAGGTCGATGGCAGAACGAGCGTCGGTCGCCAGGATCTGGTCGGAGAGAAGCCGGTCCACGTCGACTTCGACTGATCCGGGGATGAGTTGGACCGCATGGGTATCGGCTGCCACGGCCTCCCGCCCCAGCCGCGCCCTGAAGAGACTGAGCGCGGTGGCGAGAGACTGGCGGCCGGTGCGCCCGTCGGAGGCTGGCCACAGCAGCTCGATCAGCCAGTCACGACGGTGGGCGATGGGCTCGACCGCGAGGTAGACCAGCAGGGCGAGGTGCTTGCGAGTGCCCAGTCGCACTTCCTCCCCGGCCCCATTTTCAAGGCGTGGCGTACCCAGACAGAAGAGGTAGTTCCGGCGTCGCATGGTCTCGACCTCGCCGCGATGATGGTCGGCGGGTCTTAACAAACTCTCAAAAGAAACCGCCCGCTAGACCGGAGCTCTTTGAGAGGTATCCTGGGTGGCCGGGAATCGGACGATTCCAGACAAGACAATCCCCCGGCCCGCGTCCTCGCCAGCCGGGGGATCTTCCCCCTGGTTTACGGCCGACTACTTGGGCAACAACACCGCGTCCAGCACATAGACCCAGCCGTTCCCGGCCCGCACCTGGCCCACCACCTTGGCCCCGTCCACCACGATCTGATCCCCGGTCCGCGTCACCGTGGTCGGGCCCCCCTCCAGCATCCCCAAGCTCATCCCGTCCACCAGATCCTCCGGGTTGTACGCCGAGACCAGCACATGGTGCAGCAGGATCCCCCGCAGCTGGGCCGCGTTCTCCGGCTTGAGCAGATTCTCCACCGTCCCCGCCGGCAGCGCGTCAAACGCGGCGTTGACCGGCGCAAAGACCGTGAACGGCCCCGGGTTGGCCAGGGCGTCCAGCCAGTTGACCGCCTTGAGGGCCGCGACCAGGGTGGTGTGGTCCTTCGAGTCCGACGCGATCCGGGCAATGCTCGGCGTAGAGCCCGACTCGTCCACCGCCAGCTGCCCGCTCACGCTGGCGGCCGATGGGTTGTCCGAGCCGGCCTCGGGAGCCGGTGCACAGGCGGGCGCCGCCAGCAGAAGCGAGAACAGGAACACAGGCAGGGCTTGGGCTTTCATTGCGAAGGCCTCCAAAGAGATGGTCCAGACCGGCAATCGTCGTCGATTGCCAGCTAGATACATCCCGCTCCATGAAGAAGTTGTGAGAATACCGGGACGATTCGTCAGCCCGTGGCCGACTCCCACGACCGGTTGGCAATCAGCTCCAGCACGATGTCCTCGCTGGACCGGTCGGCCGCCTCGGCCGCGAAATTGGCCACCACCCGGTGCCGCATCACCGCCGGCGCCACCGCCCGGACATCCTCCAGGTCGGCCATTGGCCGCCCATCGAGCGCCGCCCGGGCCTTGGCCCCCAGCACCAGATACTGCGACGCCCGGGGCCCGGCCCCCCACTCGACGAACTCCCTCACCAGCGGCGGCGCACTGGAATCGCCGGGCCGAGTCATCCGGACCAGCTTGACCGCCGCCGCGATCAGGCTCTTCGAGACCGGAATCCGCCGCACCAGGCCCTGGAGGTCCCGCAGCGTCTCGGCGTCGAGCACCGGCTCGATCTGCACCTCCCGCGACCCGGTGGTCTGCTCGACGATCGTCTCCTCCTCCGCCCGGGTCGGGTAGTCGACCCGCAGCTCGAACATGAACCGGTCGAGCTGCGCCTCGGGCAGCGGATAGGTCCCCTCCTGCTCGATCGGGTTCTGGGTGGCCAGCACGAAGAACGGGTCGGGCAGGGGGTAGGTCTTCCCCGCCGCGGTCACCTGGTGCTCCTGCATCGCCTGGAGCAGGGCGGCCTGGGTCTTGGGCGGGGTCCGGTTGATCTCGTCGGCCAGCACCACGTTGGCGAAGATCGGCCCCTCGATGAACCGGAAGACCCGCCGGCCGGTGCCGTGCTCCTCCTCCACGATCTCGGTGCCGGTGATGTCGCCCGGCATCAGGTCGGGGGTGAACTGGACCCGGTTGAACGACAGCTCCAGCGCCTCGGAGACGGTCTGGATCAGCAGGGTCTTGGCCAGGCCCGGAACCCCGACCAGGAGGGCGTGACCCCCGCCCAGGAGCGCCGTCAGGACCCCGTCCACCACCTCCTGCTGCCCGACGATCCGGCCGGCCACCTGATGCCGCATCTCCTGCACCGCCCGGGACAGGCGGGCGAGCTGCTTGACGTCGTCGAGCGGGGCCGAGGTGATTCGGGGACTGGCCATCGGGGCGATATTCTCCAGGCGGGTGAGGGCGTAAGCTAGCCCCCAACCTACGGTTTCGGGAGCCGATCGGTTGCTTGCGCATATTTTCACAAGCCGGTAGTTTTGGGGCTGCCATGGGGGACAATCCAGGGCCCAACCCAGGAATGGCCTTGGGCCAGAAGTACTTCGCGGTCGGGCTCAAGTTCGCGGCCGGGATTGTGGTTTTTTCCCTGGCCGGGATCTGGCTCGATCGGCGGCTCGGAACGATCCCCCTCTTCACCCTGGTGGGGACCCTGGGCGGTGCCGGGCTCGGCTTCCTGAGTGTCTACCGCGATGTGAAGCGCGACGAGCAGGCCGCCCGGGATCGGTCCGGGAAGAAGTGATCCGGCTGCTGGCCGTCGGGGTTGTGCTGACGGGACTTGCCGCCCTGGTCGGGCTCTGGCTCACCGATCGGTCCGGCGCGGTGGGTGCCGTGGCGGGCGGCGGCCTGGCGGTCCTGGTGCAGCTGGGCGCCCTGGCCGTGATGCGCGGCAAGGCGGAGGCGCCGCCGGGGCAGTTCATGGGGCACTGGGCGCTGGGCACCCTGCTCCGATTGCTGGGCATCGTGATGATGGTGGGACTGGTGGTCCTTGGCGGGTTGCCCGCGCTGCCGACCGCCCTGGGTTTCGTGGGGGTGATCCTTCCCCTGCTCGGACTTGAACTTCGCCTGGTGGATTGAATGCTGGCTCAGACAACCGGCGGTGACCTGGACATCGGTGAACTGGTCCTCCATCACACGGCGGATGCCTGGACGTTCGGGCTGGAACCGTTCCTGGTGACCCACCTGCCGCGCTGGCCCGACATCCATCTCGGGCCGCTCACCCTCAATCTCTCCCCCACCAAGCACGTGGTCTTCCTGTTCATCACCGCGTTTCTGGTGTGGCTCACGATGATCGTGGCCGGCCGGTCGCTCAAGCGGCAGCGGGCCGGGGAAAACGCGCCCAGGGGGTTCGGGGCCGCGATCGAGGCCCTGGTGATCTACGTCCGGGACGAGATGGCGATCGCCAACATCGGCCACGGCGGCGCCCGGTTCGCCCCGCTGATCCTGAGCCTGTTCTTCTTCATCCTGTACGCCAACGTGATCGGCCTGATGCCGCACGGTTCGTCCGCCACCGGCAACCTCGCGGTGACCGCGGCGCTGGCGATCGTGGTGTTCGTCACCGTGGAAGTCGCCGGGATGATCAAGCTCGGTCCCAAGGGCTACATGGGCACCATCTTCCCGCAGATTCCGGGGATCACCGGGGCCGGGGCGGTGCTGCTGGCCGTCTTCATGGCCCCGATCGAAATCCTCGGCAAGCTGGTCAAGCCGTTTGCGCTCGCCGTCCGTCTGTTTGGCAACATGACCGCGGGCCACTTCGTGATCCTGTCGCTGTTCGGGATCATCGCGATGTTCTGGAACCTGGTGGGCTGGAATCTGGCCATCGGGGCGGCCACCACCGCGCTGGTGGTGGCGATCATGCTGCTGGAGTTGTTTGTGGCTTTGCTGCAGGCCTACGTCTTTGCGCTGCTCAGCGCGGTGTTCATCGGGCTGATGCAGCACGAGCACTAGGACTGCTCGGCAGGACCGGGCGCTGAGCCCGGCAGGAACCCCTGCGGCGCTGCGCCGGGGTTCGACAGGTATCCGGCCGGGCGGCCGGAGAAACCCGCTGGCCAGTGGCCGAGGGCGGGTGACCGCAGGAGCTACCGGACGGGAGAGCCGGGCCACTCCACGGACAGCGCGACCCACGATTCCTCTCCCCCTGGAATGGAAAGATCGACATGCTGAACATGCTTGCTCTGTTGCAGATGGATCCGGTCGCCGCCCTCAACACCAACGCGCTGCTGGGTGCCGGTATCGGCATCGGTCTCGCGATCGTGGGTCTGGGCATCGGGCTGGGCCGGATCGGTGGTCAGGCCGCCGAGGGGATCGCCCGTCAGCCGGAGGCCGCCGCCGAGATCCGGGGTGCCGCCCTGCTGTTCGCGGTGCTGCTCGAAGGCGCCACCATCATCGCGCTGGTGTTTGCCCTCCTGTTCAAGCTGGTCAAATAAGGGGGTCGGGATGTACTCAGTCTGGCTGACGGTGCTGGCCTTCGCCGAGGGGGCCGAAGGGGCACCGACGTCGCCGTTTGACGTCAACTTCGGGCTCTTCGTCTGGACCTGGCTGGTCTTCGGGGCGCTCTTCCTGGTCCTGAAGAAGTATGCCTGGCCGGCAATTCTCAGCGCCACCGAGGCGCGGGAGCTGAAGATCGCGGGCCAGCTGGCGGAGACCGAGCGGCTCCACGCCGAGGCGAAGGCCGCGGCGGCGAGTGCCATGAAGTCGGCCGCCGAGGCCCGAGCCAGCGCCCAGAGCCTGCTCGCCGAGGCCCGCAGCTCGGCCGAGAAGGAGCGGGCCGGCCTGCTGGCGAAGACGAAACAGGAGCAGGAGGAAGTGCTGGCCCGGGCGCGGCGCGAGATCGTGGCCGAGAAGGACCGCGCCCTGGTCGAACTCCGCCGGGAGGCGGTGGATCTGTCGCTTGCCGCGGCGACCCGGCTGATCGAGCAGCGGCTCGACGGCGAGGCCGACCGCAAGCTGGTGACCGACTACCTCGACTCGGTTCGGACCCTCCATTGAGAGCCGAATCGGTTGGCCTGAACTACGCCCAGGCGCTCTTCATCCTCGGGGAGAGGAGCGGCCACACGGCGGTCTACGCCGACTGGCTGGACTCGCTGGCCGGTGCGGTGGCGGTGTCGCCCAAGGTGCAGACGGTGCTGGCCTCGCCCAGGGTCACCAAGGCCGAGAAGGCGGATCTGCTTGACCCGGTCGATCCAGGGGGCACCGCAGGAGTTGAAGCTCTTCCTGAATGCGGTCGTCAAGCGGGGCCGGCAGGGATTCCTGGCCGAGATCGCGACCGCCTATCTGGGCCTGCTGGACATCAAGTTCAACCGGGTGCGGGCGGGGGTCACACTGGCTCGGAAGCCGGATGAGGCGCTCAAGGCCGTGATCGTGGCGGCCCTGGAGCGGCAGGTGGGCAAGGAGGTCATCGCGACCTTCAGCGAGGATCCCTCGATCCTCGGTGGGGTGGTGGTCCGGGTCGGCAATCGGGTGCTGGACGGTTCGGTCAAGCGTCGGGTGACCCGGCTCCGGCGGCAGCTGCTGAAGTAGCGCGATCGCCCATCGGACGATTGTTCATGAAGGGTCGGGGTCATTCCCGGCCCTTTTCGCGTCCGGCGGGGGTGGTAGATTCCGGCTCTGCCTCCACTCTGAGGATCTTTCATGCGTTTCCGCATCGCGCTCGCTTCCGCTTCTCATTCTCCCGCTTGCCGCGCTGCCGGTTGCGGGCCAGACGGGTGGCAGGGCCTTCGTTCCGGCCGACTGGCACCGGGTCACCACCGTCAGTTCTCCGGCAATGAGTCCGGACGGGCGGCGGGTGGCATTCACCGTGACCACCGTGGTCGAGGCCCAGAACAAGCGGCACTCCGAGGTCTGGGTCGGCAGCACCACCGGAGGTGATCCGGTCCGGTTCACCTCCCCCAGCGTGGAGAGCAGCAACCCGCGATGGTCACCCGATGGGACGCTCCTCATCTTCACCAGCACCCGGCCCGGTTCGCGAGCCCGGAGCTGGGCGCTCCGGATGGATCAGCCCGGGGGCGAGGCCACCGAGTACGACGGTGCTCCCGAGGGCTCCCTCTCGGCCGATCGCAAGCTGCTGGCGTGGGCCGATTCGGCGGCGACCGATTCGACGCCGACCGATTCGACGACGCGCCAGGCGGGCGCTGGTGGGCCATCCCGCGCCCCCGACGGCGCGATCACCAAGCCACTCGACCAGGCCCGATTCGATGGGCGGCAGTACGTCGAGCTGCCGATCAAGGCGAACGGCCGGGGCTTCCTGACCAACCGGTCGGAGCCAAGGCGGTGGCGCCCGACCCAGATCTGGTTGCAGGCGGCCGGCGGTGCCAAGCGGATGCTCACTGACACCCGGTATTCCCATCGGAGTGTGGCGGTCTCGCCGGATGGGAAATGGGTGGCCTTTACCGCCGAGGCGGCGCTCCGGCCCGACTCGGTGGTGGAGGCGGAGGAGGACTCGCTGGCTCGGCTACCCTACGATGCCGCGCGGGACGAGGCGCCTCGCAACACCGAGGACATCTACGTCCTGGCGGTGGCCGGCGGGGCGCCCCGGAAGGTGGCCACCATCATGGGAGACGAGAACGGGCTGGCCTGGTCGCCGGATGGATCGCGGATCGCCTTTGTCCGGCAGGCGCACCGGACGGCCCAGTCGATCCTGGCGGTGGTCCCGGTGGCCGGTGGCGCGGTGGTGGATCTGACGGCGAGCTGGCAGTATGAGCCCGGAGGATTCGAGTGGCTCCCCAACGGCCGGATCGCGATGACGGCGGCCATCGGCGGGCGGACCGCGGTCTTCCTGGTCGATCCGGCCAGCAAGCAGCGCACCGAGGTGGTGTCCGGTCGGCGCCGGGTGATCGGGCCGAGTCTGGATGCCGCGGGCACCCGGATGGCCTACGTGGCCACCAGCCTGACCAGGCCGACCGAGCTCTTCGTGGCCGACGCCGACGGCAGGAACGAGCGTCGGGTCACGTCGTTCAATGACAAGCTCAACGCCGAGGTGGCCTGGGCCGATGCCGAGCGGTTCACCTTCCAGTCCGTCGGCGGGGTGGAGGTCGAGGGGTGGCTGATGAAGCCCTACGGCTACCAGCCGGGGAAGAAGTACCCGCTTGCGCTCTACATCCACGGCGGTCCCCACTCGGCCTATGGAGAGAACTGGTTCGACGAATTCCAGAATCTGGCCGGCGCGGGGATGTGGGTGCTGTTCACCAATCCCCGCGGGTCGGCGGGCTACGGCGCCGAGTTCACCTACAGCACCCGGGGTCGCTGGTTTGCCGAGGACTACCAGGATCTGATGAAGGCGGTCGACGTCGTGTCGGTCCGTCCCGATGTGGATTCCACCAGGATGGGCGTGACCGGGGGTTCCTATGGCGGGGTGATGACCGCCTGGGTGACCGCCAAGACCAGCCGGTTCAAGGCGGCCCAGACCGACCGGATGATCAGCAACTGGTGGAGCTGGTACGGGACCTCGGATGCCCAGGGCCTCACCGAATTCGAGTTCTTCGGCAAGCCGTGGGACAACCCCGCCATGTACGACTCGCTGAGCCCGATCCGCTACGTCCGGAATGTCACGACCCCGACCCTGATGGTGCAGTCGGAGGAGGATCACCGGACCCCGATGACCGATGCGGAGCAGTGGTTCACCGCGCTCAAGAAGCAGGGCACCCCGGTGGAGCTGGTCCGCTACCCGCGCTCGACCCACGACCTCTCCCGCACCGGGGAGCCCTGGCTGCTGGTGGACCGGCTGGGCCGGCTCCGGCAGTGGTTCACCCACTGGCTGGAGGTTCCGTCCGTTCCCAAGGAGATGACCCCATGAGCAACTCGGCGACCTTCTACCGCTGGGACGACATGCCCAAGGAAGTGCTGCACGACAAGTTGTCCCGCCGCCTGGTCACCGGAGAGCGGATGATGCTGGCCCATGTCTACCTGAAGAAGGGGTGCCTGGTCCCGATGCATCAGCACGACAACGAGCAGCTGACCTACGTGCTGGAGGGTGCCCTGGAGTTTACCCTCGGCGCCGATCGGTCCCGCATCGTCGTGGTCGGGGCGGGAGAGGTGCTGCATCTCCCGTCCAACCTGCCGCACGAGGCCGTCGCGCTCGAGGACACGCTCGACGTCGACGTCTTCAGTCCCCCGCGCCAGGACTGGCTCAGCGGGACCGACGCCTATCTCAGGGAGGCGGGGTCGAGCCCGACCCGGTAGCCGGCATGTGGCGGGAACCGGGGGAGGGAAATCGCCGGGAGTTCTTCCGGAACAACGTCGGGCAGTGGCTCGAGCGGACCCTCGAACGGACCGAGGAGCGGGTCGTCACCGAGCGCTACGTCCGGCCGCCGGGGGCGCTGCCGGAGATGGGATTCCTGACCGCCTGCACCCGGTGCGGCGATTGTGTGACCGCCTGCCCGCCGCAGGTGATCCGGACGGTGCCGACCAAGGGAGGACTCGCGGCCGGGACCCCGTATCTCGATCTCCGTCGGGCCCCGTGCATCGCCTGTCCCGACATGCCCTGTGCGGCGGCCTGTCCCACCGATGCGCTGATCGTCCCCGAGCAGGGGTGGACTGGTTACCGGTTCGGCGTGGTGGAGTTGGTGCCGGAGCGGTGCGTTACGTTTCGCGGTACCCCGTGCCGGGCCTGCGCCGACGCCTGCCCGGTCGGCGAACAGGCGCTGACGATGGATGAGGCCGGTCACCCGGTCCTGCGATATGAAGGCTGCGTGGGCTGCGGGGTCTGCATCCGCGCCTGCATCAGTGTCCCGACATCCTACGAATTCCGACCCCTTGGAGGCACATGAGCGACGTTCCCTACCGGGTCGAGAAGCCCTGGGGCCACGAACTGATCTGGGCCCGGACCGACCGCTACGTCGGGAAGATCCTGCACGTCAAAGCCGGTCACGCGCTCAGCTGCCAGTACCACCGGAAGAAGGACGAGACGATGCACCTGCTCCGGGGCGAGATGATCCTCCGGCTCGGCACCGAGGGCCAGCTCGAAGAGCGGGTGTTCCGGGCCGGCGACTCGGTCCACATTCCGGCCGGCATGGTGCATCAGATGGAAGCGGTGGAGGACAGCGATATCCTCGAGGCCTCGACCCCCGAACTCGACGACCTGGTCCGGCTCACCGATCGCTACGGGAGAGACTGACGCGTGCAGGTGATCATCCCGCTGGCCGGCAAGGGGACCCGACTCCGCCCCCACACCCATCTGGTGCCCAAGCCGCTGCTCAAGGTGGCGGGCCGCCCGGTCATGGACTGGGTGATGGACCGGCTCGATGGGCTCGACGTCTCCGAGCTGATCTTCATCACCGGCCACCTCAAGGAGCAGGTCGAGGCCTACGCCCGGAGCCGCTATCGGTGGCCCAGCCGCTATGTCGAGCAGCGGGTCCAGGACGGGACCGCCGGCGCCGTCAACCTGGCCCGACCCCACGTGACCGAGCCGGTGCTCATCATCTTCGTCGACACCGTCTTCGAGGCCGACCTCGGTCTGATCAAGCGGAGCGACGCGGACGGGGTGATCTGGGCCAAGGAGGTGGAGGACTACCAGCGGTTCGGCGTCGTGGTCACCGATGCCGACGGGTACATGACGCGGATCGTGGAGAAGCCCAGCGAACCGATCTCCCGACTGGCCAACATCGGGCTCTACTACATCCGGGATACCGATGCGCTGTGGGCCGGGATCGACCACGTGGTGGCTCGGGCCGCCAACAAGGGTGAGTACTACCTGACCGATGCCTTCCAGCACATGATCGACCAGGGGCGCAGGATCCTGACCGCCGAGGTGGGGGGCTGGTACGACTGCGGCACCCGGGAAGCGATCATCGAGACCAACGAGACCCTCCTGCGGCTGGGTGCGGCCCGGCACCCCGACCTCCCGGGTGTCACCATCCATGAGCCGGTCTACATCGAGGACGGCGTCCGGATCGAGCGGAGCACCATCGGGCCCAATGTCAGCATCGAGCAGGGGAGCACGATCCTCGACAGCCGAATCGCCCACAGTATCGTCGGTCAGGATGCGAGGATCGAGGGTGCCCACCTGGTGCAGACGCTGCTGGGCAATCACGTCACGCTTCGGGATGTCAGTGGCTCGATGAGCCTGGCCGATCATGCGGAGTGCATCGGTGTCCCGGACTGACGAGGTCTGCCGCTCCTACCTCGACCTCCGCTGGCATTGCGACCCGGCGGCGGCGAGTCAGGCAGGCCTGACGCAGTACCACGGCCGGCTCGGGCAGTACGACGAGGAAGCGATCGCCCAGCACCTCGCGGCCTTCCGGGCCCTGGAGGTGGCGGTCGAGGGGCTGGACGTCATCGAAGCCGCCGAGGAGATCGACCGGACGGCGCTGCTCGACGATATCCGGGCCACCGTCTTCCGACTGCAGCACGAAAGGCCCCACCGACGGAATCCCGCCTTCTGGCTGCTGCACCTGGCGGAGGCCCTCGAGGCCGTCCGCCAGCCGGCCGACCCCGAAGACGCCATGATGGCGCTGGCGCGGGTCCAGGCCATCCCCGACTTTCTGCGGACTGCTGCCAACGTGCTCGGGGCTTCGGCCGAGCCGCTGATCGCGCTGGCCCGGGACCTGGTCCCGGCGGTGCACGGCCTGATCGGGGAGGTCGAGGCCGGACTGCTGGGTGAGCCGCACCTGGCGGCGGTGGCGCAGGCGGCGGCGAGCGAGGCCCGTGGCGAACTGGAGACCTTCCTGCTGGTGCTGGAATCAGAGATCGCCGAGGAGGGGACCCGGCCCGCGGGCTCGGGCGGAGACCACTTCGACCGACTGCTGCACCACCTGCATGCGGTGCCGACCGGTGCCGCCGACGGGTGGCGCTACCTGCTCAGTCGGGAACAGGAATTCGACGACGGTCTGGCGGCGCTGGCGGGGGAGCTGGGCGGTGAGGATTGGCGTGAGGCGCTGGGCAGCCTGATCGAGATCCAGGGTGAACCTGGAGATCTCGCCGGCGAGGCCGCCGGGGAGTTGCTGCGACTGGCGGCCTTCGCCTCGGACCGGGCGCTGTTCCCGGGGGCCGGGCCCTCTCCCGAGGTCACCACCCTGCCCGCGCATCTGGAGGTGGTCACCGCCCACGGGGCCTACCGCTCCAGCTCATGGGGCGCGGCGGCCCCGGCCCGGGTCGAGTTGGCCGACTGGCCGTCCACCGCCGTCTGGCTCAGTCCGATCCTGGCCGAGCTCGGGGTCCCCGGGCTCCACCTGCACCATGAGCAGATGGCCACCCTGGAACCCGAGGTGCGACGTCACCTCGAAGGTCGGCTGACGCAGGGCGGTTGGGGGCTCTATGCGGTGCACGTGCTGTTCGAGGCGGGCTACTGGACCACCGCAACCGATCGATTGGTGGCGCTGTCCCACATCTACTTCCGGCACCTGCTGGCCCGAGTGGACATCGGGCTCCATACCCATCAGCTCTCCGTCGAGGAGGCTGTCACGCTCCTCATCGATCGGCTGGGGATCGAGCCGCTCCACGCGCTGGCGGCGGTGCGGGGTTGCCTGCTCGAACCGACCGAGGCGTTCGGCGCCATCCTCGGCTGTCGCGAACTGATCCGGCTGTGCGACGATGTGCGCGAGCGGGAGGGTGAGAGCTTCTCGGCGGCCCGGTTCCACGCCCAGGTCCTGGGCTACGGGGCGCTGCCGACCCCGCTGATCCGCTGGGGCATGGGCTTCGAGGACTGATTGACCCGAGCGCCGCGGCCCGCCGTGGTCCCGCCCACCGTCAAAGGGCTCTCGCTGGTCTCCCTGTTCAACGACTTCGCCAGCGAGATGGTCTATCCGCTGCTGCCCGCCTTTGTGACCCATGGGCTGGGCGGTGGCGCGCTGATGCTGGGCGCCCTCGACGGCGCAGCCGATCTGACGTCGGCGCTGCTGCGATGGGTCAGTGGCCGGCTGGCCGACCGGCCCGGCTGGCGGAAGCCATTGATCCTGTGGGGCTATGCCACCGCGGTGCTGGTGCGACCGCTGATGGCCGTGACGACGGCGGCCTGGCAGGTTGTCGGCTTCCGGGTGATCGACCGGGTGGGGAAGGGCCTCCGATCGCCGGCTCGCGATGCGCTGATTGCCGATGTCACGCCGCCGGGGGAGAAGGGCAGGGCGTTCGGGTTCCATCGGGCAGCCGATCATTTCGGGGCGGTACTGGGATCGTTGGCCGGCTGGGCGCTGCTCAGCGCCGCGGTCGACGTCCGGACGGTGATCGGCTGGAGCGCGGTGCCGGGGGTGATCGTCGTGCTGGTGCTGATCCCGGTGTTGAAGCGGGCTGGGGGTGGGGGTCGCCCGCAGCCGGCATCGGTCACTGCCACTGGACCCGGTGATGTGCCAGGCGAGGGTAGCAGTGACCGCAGTCGGCAAGGGGGGACCCCCACCTTCAGCCCGCCAATCACCGTGGACAGCACCGGCCGCTGGTTCTGGTTCCCGGCACTGGCCCTGGTGGTGCTTACGGTCGGCCGATTGCCCGAGACCCTGATCCTGCTCCGGCTGCAGGACGTCGGGGTGCCGATCGTCACGATCCCGCTCGCCTGGGCCGGCCTGCACGTCGTGAGGACGGTCGCGGCCTATCCCGGTGGCTGGCTCAGCGACCGGGTCGGGCCCCGGGCGACCGTGGCATTCGGTGGAGTCGTGCTGGCGGTCGTCCTCGCCCTTCTGGCGTGGTCGGTGAGCCCGCTGGTGGCGGTGGCTCTGCTGCTGAGCATGGGGATGGTGAGTGGACTGACCGAAGCGGCTGAGAAGGCCACCATCGCGGTGCTGGCGCCGGTCAGGACCGGGACCGGGTTCGGTTCGTACCAGGCCGTGGCGGGCGTTGCTTCATTGCCAATGGCGCTGGGGTTCGGGGGGATCTACCAGCAGGTGGGGGGGGCCACCGCGCTGGTAGTTTCGGCCGCGGTCATCGGGTTCGGAGTCGTGGCGTGGTGGATTGCCGCCGGTTCGCGTTTTTCGGGTACAGGAGGGGAAGTCACACAACACTAGTCTCCGGCGTGAGCCCTTGCGCAACCCATCACGCCGAGCCGAGTATATGGTCATGGTGGCTTCGAGATACTTCTCCGCGGCGATGGTCCGCACCCTGCCCGACGACGGCTGGCGCTACGAGACCGTGCACGGCGAACTGCTGGTGAGCCCGGCGCCCTCCGCCTGGCATCAGGAGATCATCGCGCGACTCGCCCGCACCAGTCAGCGGTACCTCGAGGAGTCAGGCGCTGGTCACCTGTTCGTCTCTCCGGCCGACATTTCCTGGGGAGACGACATCCTGGTGCAGCCCGATCTCTTCGTGGTGCCCCTCGACGAGGCCCGCACCATGGACTGGGCCCGGATCCGAAGTCTCCTGCTGGCGGTGGAGGTCGTGAGCCCTTCGAGCGCCCGGGCGGACCGGTTCACCAAGCGGCGGCTCTATCAGACCGAGGGCGTGCCGACGTACTGGGTGATCGATCCCGAGCATCGCTGCATCGAGCTGTGGACCCCGGACGCGCTTTTCCCGGTGATCGAGGAGGAGCAGATCTCCTGGACCGTCCCGGGGGGCAGCGCAGCTCTCACAGTCCACCTCGCGGAACTCTTCCGACCACTGTAACGGCCGCGGCTCAACCCGGGGCTGGGTTGGTTGGGTGGGCGGGGCTCCCCCTTCGCCGGCTGGCGGTCACTGCTACTCTCGCCTGGCGTGACCCGGGATTCTGTGGCAGTGACCAACGCCGGCTGCGGTGGAGCCCCACCCGCCCACCACCGCCCACCGAGTCGGCCCAGAGCTCACCCCCGGCAGAATGGTCAGCAGCAGCGCGTCGGGCCGCTCTCGTACCGGGCAAACCCAGGGTCGTCCGCAGGGCCGTGCGGTCCGGACCGGGCGGTGCACCCAGATGGTGATAACCGCCCGTTGCGCTCTGGCCGGACGGCTTCCATTTCCGACGGCGTGGGTCGGGCTTCCGCCAAGAGATCGGCTTCCGGACAGGCGGAGATCGTGCTTGACACTTGACGGGGAATTTACTACAGGACGAGCACCTGAGGATCCGGTTTCCTGGGCCGTGGGGTTCGGTCCGTGGACCCAACCCCAATACGACAGGGTTCCGCCAACCTTGAACATGGGTCATCGTGATCGAAAGGACACCCACTGTGAATCGGCTCCAATCTCCTGGAGTTCGCTCTGGGTATGAGCTCTTGGTCGGCCCGGTGGTCGTTGCGCCGATGTCCGTGCGATGGAGCTTCGATCGGTGACTCGAAAGGCTGAGGTGCTCAGCATCGCGTTAGCGCTTTGCAGTCTGGCGTGTAGCTCGCCAGTTGAACCGGAAAGCTTGGCCGCAGTCCGGCCGGAATTGCGGTTCTTCGAGTTGCAGCGCGGCCGGATGCGGGATGGCGGCATCCTGTTCGTCGAGATGGTGCCCGTCGACACGTCATTTCGATTGGCAACCAATGAATACTTGGCTGTGAGTGTGACGTCGCCCGCCGGCGAGTCCGAGACCCTGCGGCTGCGGCGGGCGATCTGTGGCCTCGAAGAGGGTCAGGCTTACGCTTGCCGGTTTCTCTCCATTAGCGTGAAGAGCGGATACGACGTCAGGGGCATTGAACCCGATTTGAACCGGATGAATGCGCGCCTGACGTTAGTGGCAGCGACGCCGACGTTCGGAAGTGCGTATGCGTTTGGCGACTGGTTGCGCACCATGGAATCGGTGCGCCGCCTTCCCAATGTCATGCCTGTTGACTTCGTTCGCATTCTTCTCGTAGCACACCCCGACCTGCCCCCGTTCGCCGCATGGCTCGCGGGAGCGCTTCCATTCAGTAAAGGAACTCCGACTTCAAACGACGGTCGAGTGACTGCGGTTTCCAGTGATACTCTCACCATTACCTACTTCCAGCCTGACGGGTCGCCCCTGACATACCGGGTGTCTCCGCCGCCGGAGTAGTAAGCATGTGTCCCGTTTCCTCCAGGAGGATTCGATGAGAGCCTACACCGGCGTATTGTCGCTCACGTTCTTTGCCTTGTTGACAGGATGTTCCGAAACTCCTACAGACAGCACTAGCGAGACGCACGTCCAATCGGCTTCTCCTCGCGCCACGGCCTTCGCTGAAGGAATCGCAGTCCCTGCCATTGTGGAACTCACGGGAGACATTCAGGAGGTTCGGTTGCAGCAGCCCCGCGAGCCGGCACTGGAGATGACTGAGGCAGATCTCGTGTCCGCGGTGCGTGACGCTGGTGGGCGCGTGTACGTGGGGTTCAAACCACTGACGGCATCGCGGACCAGCGTGACCGGCGTGTTCCCCGTGATGACACGCGATTTCGCGCTCAATGCGCGCAGTGATGTGCTAGCTCGAGGCGCGCGACTCATTCGCACCTTTCCGAGGAGCGCGACCATCGTCTTGGAAATGGAGCCATCGCTTGCACCCGTGCTCCGCCAATTGCCCTTCGGTAAACTATGTGGAACCGGTTCGCCAGCTCAGGGTGGCGGCACCATCGAGGTGCCGCAATTGAGGTCGTATTGACCCGATAGGATCGTGCTTCTTGCATGAAATGGAGCTTAGATCTCAACAGCGGGACCGCTGTTCGCGGTCCAAGTCACTGACGGGGTCGGGCAGGTCAACACAAGAGCGAAATCAATTACGGTCTCGCCCAGCGCTCCAATGTGCTACTTCTAGACGAAGTGGTTGAGAACTACCGAAGTGCCGTTGTGGTTGAGTAGGGAGCCAACGTGTTTGGGGCGAGTCGATGTGCGCAGCCAGGTGTGAGGGGCGGGGACCAGCGGCGACTGGGTCGAGACCCAGTTCTCGGTGACGCCAATATTCCGGTCCACCAACGATCCAGGACAGCACCGGCCGATGGTTCTGGTTCCCGGCGTTGGCCCTCGTGGTGCTCACGGTCGGCCGATTGCCCGAGGAGCAGATCTCCTGGACCGTCCCGGGTGCCAGCGCAACTCTCACGGTCAACCTCGCGGAACTCTTCCGACCGCTGTAACGGCCGCTGTGGCGGCTGCAGTACAGGCCACTGAGGGCCATCGAGGCCGCCACGACGCGGCTGGGGGGGTCGGTCGCCGGTTGGGCGGGTGTAGACCGTGGGGGGAGTCGGTGGGTGGGTGGGACTCCACCGCAGCCGGCGTTGGTCACTGCCGCGGGAGCCGGTGCCCCGCCAGGCGAGAGTAGCAGTGACCGCCAGCCGGCGAAGGGGGAGCCCCGCCCACTCACCGACCCGCACCGAATCGGCGCTCAGCCCAACGAAGACAGAATGGTCAGCAGCAGCGCGTCGGGCCGCTCTCGTACCGGGCCCGAAGGTACTCGTCGAAGTACTCCCGCTCGGTCGGCACCGGCCGTTCCGGGTGGTGCTCCCGGCAGTGATCCAGGAACACCCGGTAGTTCGGCATCCCCACGATCCGGCGGCAGGCGTCCATTGCCACCCGCAGACGGCGCCGGAGATCAGTTGACATAGGCGGTCTCCACAAACTCGGCCTCCCGGGTCATCGCCGGCTTCCGTCCCTGGATGACCGCCAGCCATTCCCGGACCGAGGCGATCAACAGCACCACGGTGATGGCCATGAAGGCACCGGCCAGGCTGGCGTTGACCCGGTCGTTGAAGATCATCCGCCCGCCGTCACCCGCCGCCACCGCTCCCGAGACGATCTGACCGGCCACCAGCTCGGCGTGGGCCAGGAAACCGAGCCGGGGATCGGCGGCGAAGATCTTCTGCCAGCCGGCGGTCAGCGTCACCGCCAGCAGCCAGACCAGCGGGAGCAGCGTGGTCCAGGCGTAGCGGGCCTTGCCACTCTTGATGACGATGGTGGTCCCGACGCAGAGGGCCACCGCCGCCAGCAGCTGGTTGCTGATCCCGAACAGCGGCCACAGCGAGTTGATCCCGCCCAGCGGGTCCAGCACGCCCTGGATCAGGAACCACCCCCAGCCGGCGACGATCAGCGCCGAGCTGAGGATGATCGAGGGGTACCAGCTGGTGCGGGCCATCGGTTTCCAGAGATACCCACCCAGCTCCTGGAGCATGAACCGACCGACCCGGGTTCCGGTGTCCACCGTCGTCAGGATGAACAGCGCCTCGAACATGATGGCGAAGTGGTACCAGAAGGCCATCAGGTGTTCCCCGAACACCCCGCTGAAGATGGCCGCCATGCCGACCGCGAGCGAGGTGGCCCCGCCGGTCCGCGCCAGCAGGGTGCCCTCACCCACCGAGGCGGCGAGAGCCCGCATCTGCTCCGGGGTTACCGTGAATCCCCACCCTCGCACCACCTCGGCCGCGGTTTCCACGCTGCCACCCAGAGTGGCGAGCGGTGCGTTGATCGCGAAGTAGACCCCGGGGTCCAGCGCGGCGGCCGCGCAGAGAGCCATGACCGCCACGAACGATTCCATCAGCATCCCGCCGTAGCCGATCAGCCGGGCGTCGCCCTCCGACCGGATCATCTTGGGGGTGGTCCCGGAACTGACCAGGGCGTGGAACCCGCTGATCGACCCGCAGGCGATGGTGATGAAGACGAACGGGAACAGCTTTCCCGCGAAGATCGGCCCGGTGCCATCGACGAACCGGGTCACGGCCGGCAGCTTGAGCGGCGGCATCACGATCAGAATGCCGACGGCGAGAAGGAGGATGGTTCCGACCTTAAGGAAGGTGGAGAGGTAGTCCCGGGGGCACAGCAGCATCCAGACCGGCAGCACGCTGGCGATGAACCCGTAGCCGATGATCCCCCAGGCCACCGTCACACCGTCGTGCCGGAACAGGGGAGCCAACGTTGGGGACTCCGCCACCCAGCTGCCGCCCACCAGGGCCAGCATCAGCAGGATGATGCCGATGACCGACGCCTCGACCGTCTTTCCGGGCCGCCAGACCTTCATCCAGAAGCCCATCAGGATGGCGATCGGGATCGTGCAGAGGATGGTGAAGACGCCCCACGGACTGTCCCGGAGGGCATTGACCACCACCAGGGCGAGTACCGCCAGGAGAATCACCATGATCGCCAGGATCGCCACCATGGCGATGAGGCCGGTGGTCTCCCCGATCTCCTCCTTGGCCATCTGGCCCAGCGACTTGCCATCCCGGCGCATCGAGGAGAACAGAATGATGAAGTCCTGGACCGCGCCCCCCAGCACCACGCCGAAGACGATCCACAGCACCCCAGGCAGGTAACCGAACTGGGCCGCCAGCACCGGGCCCACCAGGGGGCCGGCTCCGGCGATCGCCGCGAAGTGGTGGCCGAACAGCACCCACCGGGTGGTCGGGACGAAATCGCGGCCGTTGTTGAGTCGTTCGGCGGGGGTTGCCCGGCGAGGATCCAGCCCGAACACCTTCCGAGCCAGGAACAGGCTGTAGTACCGGTAGGCGATCAGGTAGGTCCCCACGGCGGCCAGGACCAGCCAGGCGGCATTGATCGTCTCGCCCTGATGCAGGGCAAGAGCACCCCAGGCGGTGGCACCGACCAGGGCCACCGCCACCCAGATGAGTGTGCGCATCAGACCAATGTAGGGAACCGGTGATCGTCTTGCGAGGTCGCCGAACGGCCCGTACCTTCGGGGACCCATGGCAAACCAGTTCTCCGGTTCTCCGTCCCCTGGTTCCGAAGCTCACCGCTCCGGGGCGGCCACCGCACCGCAGCCGGTGCGCATCATCCCGGAAGGCTACCGGGGCAAGACCGCCGTCGTGACGGGAGGTGCCACCGGGCTCGGTCGGGCGATCGCCCTGGAATTCGGGCGGCTCGGCTGCAACGTGGCGTTCTGCTTCGTGGACCTCCCCGGTCGCGATGTGCGGGAGATGGCACTGCTGACCGAGACCACCCTCACCGCCATGGGGGTCGGGGTCTACGCCAACACCTGCGACATCCGGGATCGGAGCGCGGTGGATGCGTTTGTCGACGAGGTGTGCAGCCGATTCGACACGATCCATTTCCTCGTCAACAACGCCGGGATCGCCAATGACGGGGCGCTCTGGCGGCTGTCGCCACGGAATTGGTCGGAGGTGGTGGACACCAACCTGACCGGGGCGTTCAACTGCATCGCCGCGGTGGCGCCCCACTACCGGAGCCAGCGCTATGGGAAGATCGTCAACGTGTCCGCCCACCAGTCCCGGGTACCGGGGTTCGGGGTGGCCGCGTATGCCGCCAGCAAGGCGGGCCTGGAGGGGCTGACGCGATCTGCCGCGGTGGACCTCGGCCCGTCCAACGTCAACGTGAACGGGGTCGCCCCGGGATTCATCCGCACCGAGCGATTGGAGGAGCTGCCCGACGAGGTGATTGCCCGGGCCAAGCGGAGCGCGGTTCTGGGTCGGATCGCCGAGCCCTCGGACGTGGCCCAGGTGGTGTCGTTCCTCTGCTCCGATGCCGCCCGGCACATTACCGGGCAGATCCTGGTGGTCGACGGCGGGCTCTCCATCGTCTAGCCCCCTGAGGCCACGGATGACGACGGCACCATGGTGGGGCGCCGGGCCGGTCCCGGTATTACTTTCCAAGTCTATGACAGGTCTACATTTCCGGGTCGCCAGGGTGGTGACTGGGCTGCTGCTGGTCTGGGCGCCCCGGGCGGCCTTGGCCCAGGATCCGAAGCCGGCGACCCAGACCGGGCTCTACGTCGAGGCGATGGCGGGACAGAACGTCGCGGCCCTCCCGATCACTCTGATCACCCGGGACACGCTGATCACCGCAGGCCCTCTGGTCCGGGAGCGCCGCGCGGTCCTGGCCTGGGCTGACTCGGTGATCGGCGAGGCCCTCCTGGTCGGGGCCGCCGAGGTCAACTGGATCCTGTCCGATGAACTGCGGCGGATCGCCAGGCGGTCGGCCGGTTTCGTCCCTGATCCAGACCGGATGGGTCAGGCCGCGCTCCGATCCCACGATCTGAAGCGGGTCCCCGATCCGCTCCGGTCGTCGCTGCGGACCGTCATGGCCATGGCCGGAGGCCGGCTTGCCTTCGTCCCCGCCTCCGCCCGGTTCACCCTGGACGAGGACGGGGCGGTCCAGGTAACCCTCGAGGCCGCGCTGGCCGACGCCAGACTGGGCACCGTGGTCTGGCGAGCCACCGCGATCGGGAGCGGTCCCGACGCGGCGGAGGCCCTGCGCGCCGCCATCGCGTCCTTCCTTCCCAGACACGATCTTCCGTGAGCTATCGCGCGACCCTGATTCCGGGGGACGGGATCGGGCCCGAGATTACCAGGGCCACCCTCCAGGCCATCGAGGCCACCGGGGTCCACTTCGAGTGGGATGAGCAGCTCGGCGGGACCACCGCTCTGGAGCAGCTTGGCACGCCGCTGCCGGACCAGACGGTGGCCAGCATCCGGGAGCGCAAGCTGGCGCTCAAGGGACCTCTGACGACGCCGGTCGGACCGGGATTCCGTTCCATCAACGTGGCGCTCCGGAGAGAATTCCAGCTCTACGCGAACGTCCGACCGGCCCTGACGATCGCCACCGGCGGACGGTACGAGAACATTGACATCGTCATGATCCGGGAGAATCTGGAAGGCCTCTACAGCGGGGTGGAACACTTCATCCAGATCGACGACGATCCCCGGGCCGTGGCCGTCTCCGAGGCGATCCTGACCCGGCGCGGGGCGGACCGGATCATCCGGTTCGCCTTCGAGTATGCGGCGGAAAACGGACGCCAGACGGTGACCCTGGTCCACAAGGCCAACATCCTCAAGATGGTTGGCGGGCTCTTCCTGGAAGTCGGGCGGCACGTCGCCGAGGATTTCAAGGGCCGGGTGGCGCTGGCGGACATGATCGTCGACAACGCGGCGATGCAGCTGGTGATGCGGCCCGAGCAGTTCGATGTGATCGTGACCACGAATCTGTTCGGGGACATTCTGAGCGACCAGATCTCCGGGCTGGTGGGAGGGCTGGGCCTGGCTCCGGGAGGAAACATCGGGAAGTCCGTCGCGATCTTCGAGGCGGTCCACGGCAGCGCTCCCGACATCGCGGGGCAGGGCATCGCCAACCCCTCCGCCCTGATGCTGGCTGCGGGGATGATGCTGGACCACCTGGCGGAACACGACGCCGCGCGTCGGCTGCGCGCGGCGATCCGCGGCGCGATCGTGGAGGCCGGGGTCCGGACCCGGGATCTGGGCGGGTCGGCCACCACTGCCGAGTTCGGGGATGCCGTCGCGGCTCGGATCGGGGCCTGAGCCCCCCTGCATCACCTGCGGCGCCAAGCCACCCGGCCTGGCCTGGGGCGCCCGGTGCCGGAGTTGCCACGCCGCCAGGAAAAAGCGTGCAAGCCGGCTGGCCCGGCGCATCTCCACCCTCGCAGCCCTCGTTGCCGCGCTGATCCTCAACCTGAACTCCCCGGTGAGCGATACTTCGCGATTCTGGGTCGGGGCTGGAGCCGTGGTCACGTTCGTCCTGGTGCACGTCATCGTCCAGCGAATGGCGATGGAGTGGTTGCCGGAATGAAGGGGCCTCTATGGAGATTCGCCATGCGTAATGTGCTTGCCGCCGTCATCTGCCTGCTCGCCCTCAGCGCGAGCCCCGTGACCGCCCAGACCAGCGTCACCATCTACTCCGACGGTCGGGTGCTGGCCCGCCGGGACTTCCTCCTGCCACTCCCGGCGGGGTTCTCGACCCACCGGCTCGATCTCGGAGCGATCGACCCTGGCTCCATCTTTTCCCCCGCCCCGGGCGTCAGCCTGACCCAGGCCAGCTACGACGCCGCGGTGGACGAGCAGAACACCATGCGGCGGGCGGTGGGTCGCGAGCTGGTCTTCGAGACCGGCAGCTGGAGCAACGGCATTCGGGATACGGTCGTGGCGTTCGTGCTGGGCGTCCAGCCGGAACGGTTCCGGCTCCGGGACGGCCGGGTCACCTTCCAGCGGCCCGGTCTGCCGCGCTATCCCGCCGAGCTGATTCTGGTGAACCCGACCCTGGACGTCACCGTGCAGAGCGCCGAGGCCCGGCCCGGGCTGCCACTCGCCTGGTTTACCGGAGGCGCGTCGTGGCAGGCGTCCTACTCGGTGGTGCTCGCCGGGTCCGCCGCCCGGATCAACGGGATGGCCTCGATTCCCTCGTCCGGGCTGGCGGTCGCCAACGCGGAGATCCAGCTGCTGGCCGGGTCGGTCGGCCGGGCCCGGTCCTCCGGGGGGATCGCCATGGATGAGATGCGAGTCAACGCCGCCCGGGAGCAGATGGCCTTCACCCGGGAGGCGTACTTGGAGGAGAGCATCGGAGAGGTCCACCTCTATTCGCTGCCAGGGCGCCACACCCTCGTCCCTGGACTCACCACCACCTCCGCCCTGTTCGAGCCGGCCGCCTCCGGGTACGCCCGCCGCTTCGTCCTCCGCGGTGCCCTGCCCTGGTACGGCGGGCTGGGACAGATGCAGGAGGAGCAGCCACTGTCGGTGGAAGTGGTGCACGTCCTGAAGCGCGGGGCCGAGACGGCGTTTGGGAAGCTGCCGCTGCCGGGGGGCGTGTGGCGGCTCTATCAAGCCGATCAGGCGGGCCGCCTCCAGTTGATCGGCGAGGCATCCGGCCCCCATACCGCTCAGGGACAGGATCTTGAGCTGAGTGCCGGGGCCGCGTTCAACTTGACCGCTCGGCGGATCCAGACCGAGTTCACCATCCGGCGGGAGACCCGGAAGACCGTTGTACAGGCCGGCTATCAGGTCACGATCGCCAACGGGGCCGATTCAGCCGCGACCGTGGAGGTCATCGAAGCCCGGGCCGGCGAATGGCGCCTGCTCTCCAGTTCGCGCCCGGCCGAACGGCTCTCGAGCTCCAGAACCCGGTTCCGGGTTCCGGTCCCTGCCCGGGGCGAGACGGTTCTCACCTATCTGGTCGAGGTCAGTTGGTGACCCGACTTTCGCTGGTTCACCTCTCCGACCTGCACTTCGGTCGCCACGTCGATCTGGAACAGGTCGCCGCGCTCGACCGCTTCATCGGGGAGGTGGCGCCGGACGCCGTGCTCATCTCGGGTGACCTGACTCAGCGAGCCCGTCACGGCGAGTTCCAGCGGGCCCTGGCCTTTGTCGAGCGGGCCCGCCGGACGGCACCGGTTCTGGTCGTCCCCGGGAACCACGACACCGAATGGTGGAAGACTCCGTTCGGGCTGCTGGGGACGGCAGTCAAGCACCGGAAGTACCAGCGGTACTTTCCCGAACTGTCCCCGGTGTTGGAGATTCCCGGCGCCGTGGTGGTGGGGACGGTCTCGAGCCACGGCCTGGCCTGGGGGTCGGTGAGCTGGAATCCGCGCGATCTCACCGTGAAGGGCCACCTCCCCCGGTCCGAGGCCGAGCGGGCCCGGGAACGATTCCAGGCGGTCCCCAATGGCACGGCCCGGGTGGTGGTGATCCACCACAATGTGCTTCGCGGGCAGATCTCCCAGCGGATGGGCCTGGCCCATCCGACCCGGGCGGCGCGGTGGTTGGCCGATTCGGGAGCCGACCTGGTGCTCTGCGGCCACGATCACCAGGAGTCGGTTGGCCAGATCGATGGCCGGGTGGTGGTGGCGGCCGCCAGCACCCACACCAGCATGACCCGCGGGAAGCGGCCCTCGGCGTTCAACCAGATCACCATCGAACCCGACCGGGTGGTGGTCCAGCACCAGCGCTGGGACCGGGGAGCCTGCCGGTTCCGCCCGGGCGATGAGGCCCGCTTCGCCAGGCCAGTACCAACGGGCTAACCCCAAGTCCCATCCATAGTTGCACCTGTTCGGGCTCGGCTTCCTCCCGGGTCCGTTCCGGGGTATCTTCCCCTCGCTGTCCGGTTCCCGATTCAAGCGAGGCTCCATGTCGTCTGCCGGATCCGGCTCCCGTTTCGCGGGAGTGGACTTCTACGATTTCGACTCCCTGCTCAGTGAAGAGGAGCGTGCGGTTCGCGACACCGTCCGCGCCTGGGTGGATGAGCACCTCATGCCGATCATTGGCGACTGCTACATCGAGGGCCGATTCCCCAGGCAGCTGATCCCCGGGATGGCTGAGCTGGGCTTCTTCGGCGCCAACCTCCCCGAGCAGTACGGCTGTGCCGGGCTCAACAACGTGGCCTACGGTCTGATCATGCAGGAGCTGGAACGGGGCGACTCCGGAATCCGGAGTTTCGCCTCGGTCCAGGGCGCCCTGGTGATGTATCCGATCCATGCCTTCGGGTCGGAGGAGCAGAGGACGTATTGGCTGCCGCGGCTCGCGGAGGGCACCGAGATCGGCTGCTTCGGCCTGACCGAACCCGACTACGGCTCCAATCCCTCCGGGCTGATCACCACCGCGCGGGAAACCGCTGACGGGTGGCTCCTCAACGGGGTCAAGATGTGGATCACCAATGGATCGCAGGCCACGGTCTCCATCATCTGGGCCAAGACCGGAGCGGTGGATGATCCCGCCTCGATCCGCGGGTTCATCGTGCCCACCTCCACCAAGGGGTTTACCGGGCGGGACCAGAAGGGGAAGCTCTCGCTCCGGGCCTCTGACACCAGCGAGCTGCACCTGCAGGACGTGCTGGTACCGAAGGAGGCCCTGCTGCCCGGGTCGAGCGGGATCAAGAGTCCGTTGATGTGCCTGACGCAGGCCCGGTACGGGATTGCCTGGGGCGCGATCGGTGCCGCCATGGCCTGTTACGACGAGGCTCTCAACTATGCCGGGCAGCGGGTGATGTTCGACCGACCCATTGCCCAGACCCAGATTCAGCAGGTCCGGCTGGCCGACATGCTGACCGAGATCACCAAGGCCCAGTTTCTGACCCTGCAGCTGGGCCGGCTCAAGGACGCCGGGACCATGACCCCTCAACAGGTCTCGCTGGCCAAGCGGAACAACGTGAACATGGCGACCGAATGTGCCCGCGAATCGCGGCGGCTGCTCGGGGCCAACGGCATTCTGGCGGAGTACCATTCCATGCGCCACATGGTCAACCTCGAATCGGTATACACCTACGAGGGGACCCACGACATGCATTCACTGATTCTGGGGCAGGCGGTGACCGGCCTCAGCGCGTTCTGACGACGGGCAGGCGAACGACATGAAGATTGCGGTCCTGATCAAGCGGGTGCCCGACACCGAACTCCGGTTTTCGATTGGTGGCGACGGAAAGTCACTCGACCAGGCCGGCCTCAAGTACGACATGAGCGACTTCGACGGGTACGGTGCCGAAGTGGCGCTCCGGCTCAAGGAAGCCGCCGGGGCGGGTGAGGTGGTGGTGATCGGACTGGGCCCCGACGGGGTGCCGGAGATCCTCCGGAAGGCGCTGAGCATGGGCGCCGACCGCGCGGTACATCTCACGGCCGCCTTGGTTCCGGTGGACGGGATGTCGGTGGCGACCGCCCTGGCCGCCGACCTGGAGGGCCAGGGGTATGATCTGATCCTGTTCGGGCGCCAGGCCACCGATACCGGGCACGGCACCGTGGGGGCGATGACCGCTGCCCGACTCGGGCTGCCCTGTGTCACCGCGATCTCCCATCTCGACATCAGTGGCGGCAGCGGAACGGCCAGACGGGAACTGGAGGGGGCCACCGAGACGGTGAGCTTCCCGCTGCCCGCCGTGCTCACGATTGACGAGGGCATTGCCCGGGCCCGGATTCCCTCGCTCAAGGGCATCATGGCCGCCAAGAAGAAGCCGATCGAAACCCGCCCGGCCCAGTTGGGGCCAGTCCGGCTCACGATCAAGTCTCTGGAGCTTCCCCCCGAACGCTCCGGCGGTCGGATCGTGGGCGAGGGGCCCGACGCGGTGCCGGAACTGGTTCGGCTGCTCCGCGAGGAAGCGAAGGCGCTCTGATGGCCACCATGTTCGCGTTTGCGGAGAGCCGGAACGGTACCCTCAGGAAGGGGGCGCTGGAGGCGGTGACCGCGGCTCGGCAGGCGGCCGATGCCACCGGTGGGGGAGAAGTGCACGCCCTGGTGGCGGGAGCGCCGGGGATTGAAGGCGTGGCCGAGACCTTGGGACGCCATGGGGCGGATCTGGTCGTGGTGGCGGCTCACGAGGGGTTTGTGAGGTACAACCCGGAGGCCGTTGCCGCGACTGTGGCTGCCCGCCTGGCAAGCGGCGGATACCGGGCCGCCTTCTTTTCCGCGTCGGCGGAAGGCCGGGATCTGGCGCCCCGGGTGGCGGGAACCCTGGGAGTCGCGATGGCCGCGGATGTCACCGGGTTCGAGATCGGGGCGGACACGGTGACCGTCAGCCACCCGGTGTACACCGGCAAGGTGGTCGCCACGCTCGAGCTGACCGGAACCCTGGCCGTGCTGTCACTCCGTCCCGGCGCCGTCCCCGCCGCCGACACGCCACGGACCCCGAAGGTCGAGGCGATGGCACCTACCAGCGACCCGGCGGCGTCGAAGGTGGTGACCATGGAGCTCTCGCCCCGAGGGGCGGCCAAGCTCGATCTGGGCGAGGCGCGGATCATCGTGGCCGGTGGCCGAGGCCTCAAGGCGGCGGAGAACTTCTCCCTGGTCGAGGACCTGGCGGAGGCCTTCGGCCAGGCGGCGGTGGGGGCCACCCGCGCGGTGACCGACGACGGCTGGCGGGACCCGGCAGATCAGATCGGGCAGACCGGGCGGATCGTGTCTCCCGAGCTCTACGTGGCGGTCGGCATTTCGGGTGCGATCCAGCACCTGGCCGGGATGCGGACCTCCCGGGTGATCGTCGCCATCAACCGGGACAAGGACGCTCCGATCTTCAAGGTCGCGGACTACGGGATTGTCGGCGATCTGTTCGAAGTGGTCCCACGGCTCACCGAGGCGGTGCGCCAGGCGCAGGGCCAGTAGCCGATGGCCCGGATTCATCCCGCCAGCCATCAGCCTCCCTTGCCGCTCGATCGACTGCTGGTGCGGGATGCGCCGGGGGCCGAAGCGATCGAGATGGACGTCCTGTTCGTCGGGGCCGGCCCCGCGGGACTGGCGGGCGCCATCGAGCTTGCCCGGCTCGCCCGGGCCGATCCGTCGTTGAGCGGGATCGAGATCGGGGTGCTCGAGAAGGCGAGCGCGCTGGGTGAACACAGCCTCTCCGGGGCGGTCATCAACCCCCGGGTGTTCCGGGAGCTCTTCCCCGACACGCCCGAGGACCAGCTCCCCTTCCGGCAGAAGGTGGAGGGGGAAGCGGTCTACTTCTTGACCGGCTCGCGTGCCACCCGGATCCCGACCCCTCCCACCATGCGGAATCATGGGAATTACGCCGCCTCCCTCTGCGAGGTGGTCCGCTGGATGGGCCAGCAGGCGGAAGCGCTCGGCGTCAACCTCTTCCCCGGCTTCCCGGTGGACGCTCTCATGGTGGATGGGAACCGGGTCCGAGGGGTGCGAACCACCCCGGCCGGACTGGCCCGCGATGGTTCGGCCGGGACCGACTACACCGAGCCCACGGAGCTGACGGCCAAGGTCACGGTCCTCACGGAAGGGACCCGGGGCCCGCTCGGGATGGCCTGGCGGGAGTGGCAGCAGATCGGGTCGCCCAATCCGCAGATCTTCGCGCTCGGCGTGAAGGAAGTCTGGTCGGTCAAGCGTCCGCTGGACCGGGTCATTCACACCATGGGATGGCCGTTGCCGAACGATGCGTTCGGGGGGTCGTTTCTCTACCCGATGGGACCGCAGCAAGTCGCGATCGGGCTGGTGGTGGGGCTCGATTATCGGCAGGCCTCGCTCGACGTGCATGAGCTGCTGCAGCGGATGAAACTCCACCCGCTCTTCCGGGAGGTCCTGGCTGGGGGCGAACTGCTGGAGTGGGGCGCCAAGACGATTCCCGAGGGTGGCTACTATGGTCTGCCCGAGCGGCTGGCGGGCGACGGCCTGATCCTGGCCGGCGATACCGCGGGGTTTGTGGACGTCCCATCGTTGAAGGGCATCCACTACGCGATGCAGTCTGGAATCTTCGCAGCCCGGGCCATCTTCGACGCCCTCAAGGCCGGGGATACCTCCGCAGCGGGGCTGGCCGGGTACGACACGGCGGTTCGTGACAGCTACATCGTCAAGGACATGTACCGGACCCGGAACATGCGGCTGGCCTTCAAGGACGGATTTGTCCTCGGGGGCCTCAAGGCAGGCCTGATGACGGTGACCGGCGGCGCCCTGCCGGGGGGCCGGATCGTGATGCACGCCGATGCCGAGGCGGAGCGGGTGGTGGGCGGGGGCGAACCCTTCGCGCCGGACAATGTGCTGACGTTCGGAAAGCTCGAGGCCAACTTCAAGTCAGGGAACGCGACCAGGGATACGATCCCTTCCCACCTGATCGTGGGTCGGGAGATCACCCCGGAGCTGGCCGAGTTCTACACCCACCTCTGCCCGGCCGGCGTGTATGAGCGGGCCGAGGACGGCACCCTCCGGGTCAATCACCAGAACTGTATCGACTGCAAGGCGACCGATGTGATCGGCCCCCGCTGGACCCCGCGCGAAGGGGGCAGCGGTCCGCAGTACCGTTCGATGTAGTCCTCACATCCCACCAGGAGGGTTTCGTGGTCACCATTCTCTCGCTCTGGATGCCGATCGTGCTGTCCGCGGTCGCCGTGTTCGTGGTCAGTTCGCTGATTCACATGGTGATGAGCTATCACCAGACCGACTTCAAGGGCCTGCCCGATGAGGCCAGGGCGATGGATGCCCTCCGGCCACTGGCGATCCCGCCGGGCGAGTACATCATGCCGTTCGCCAAGTCGAACCAGGAACGGAAGTCGCCGGAGTTCCTGGCCAAGGTGAAGCAGGGACCGATCGCGTTCCTGAATGTCCTGCCCGGGGGGTCGTTCGGCATGGGGCCCGCGCTGGCGCAGTGGTTCGGCTATACCCTGGTGATCGGCGTCGTGGTGGCCTACCTGCTCAGCCGGTTCCTGTCGCCCGGCACCGGGTACCTTGAAGTCTTCCGACTCGCGGGCACCGTAGCGTTCGCCGCCTACGCGATGGCGTTGTGGCAGAATTCCATCTGGTACAAGCGGTCGTGGAGCACGACCGTCAAATCCACCTTCGACGGGCTGGTGTACGCGTTGGTGACGGCAGGGATCTTCGGCTGGCGGTGGCCGGCGTGAGGATGGCGGGCGGAAGATGGCCGGGCCCGGCGGCCCGGCCTGAACCTCAATTCACGGGGATCATCCCGCTGACGGTGTACCAGACGTCGTCCGTGGTGGTGATGGGGCTGTAGTTGATGTTGATGGTCATCGGGTAACCGTAGGTCGAATGATACTCAACCTGCCACTCGTAGGGCCGCTGGGCCTTGATCTGGTCGACGACGGCAAACAGGCCAGGCACGTCGGGGTATTCACTGGCATACTGGGACTCGACCGGGGTTCCGTCACCATAGGCACGGGATACCACGATCATGTTGCGGACCTCGATCGTGATGGGGTTCTGCGGCCCGACGCAGGTACAGGTCCGCCGCAGGATCAGGGTATAGGACGCGGGGCCGTTGTCGGCCCATCGCTGCTTGGCATCCGCCAGGACCTGATCACTGATTTCAGTGAGGCTGGCGCAGCCTGCCAGCAGCAGGGTGGCGGCCAGGACGACAGTCGATGCTCGCATGTCGATTCCGTTGGTGTCGGTGATCCGGTTCGGACGCGGCTCAGGGTGTGATGGGGCCGAACCCGCTGATCAGGTACGATACCTCGTCGTCGGCTGTTCCCGCTACCCAATCGATCTGGATCGATTCGGGATACCCCAGCTGTCGGTTGTAGCGGACGGCAACTCCAGGAGCGTTGGCATTGAGGGCCTGCTCAATCAGGTCGAACAGCCCGGGTACCGAGCTGAAGATGGCATCATACTGCGGGTCCACCGGCGCACCGGTGAGGTAATGGCGCTCCGCCACGACCTGGTTCCGGACCACTATCGTGACCGGCTGGGTGACCTCCGGCAGACACTCGCAGGACCGGGCCAGGGTGTACTGATAGCTGACCGGACCTCTTCGGGCCCAGAGCGCCATGTTCCGTGACAGGAACTCGGCCTGATCACCCGGCCCGGTCGGTGTCCCACAGGCGCTGACCAGGACCAAACCGAGCAGTAGGAACAGTCGTCGCATGATCCCCCGCGACGCACGGACCATGCCGACCGCCAGGACATGGAGAGGTCTGCAAGAGGCCCCTCAGGCTCTTCTTTCGACCTCCCGCGAGTCAATCTGTCCATTTCGGAGACATCCGCGACGTGTCGTTCCGACACGGCAGGAGGGGTCAGGCGGCATCCGCCAGGGCAGCAGCCTTGCCGCGTTCCACGTTGACACTTGCCAGCAGCAACGCCCCGACGGCGAAGAACACCACCAGCGAAAGAATCGCGTTCCGGCTCGATCCGGTCAGCTCCAGGATGAGCCAGAAGACGAGGGGCCCCAGGATGCTGGCCCCTTTGTCGAACACGCTGAAGAACCCGAAGAACTCTCCCGACTTGTGCTTCGGGATCATGGCGGAGAACAGCGATCGGCTGAGGGCCTGGGTGCCCCCCTGGACCATCCCGACCAGGACCGCGAGCAGCAGAAAGTGAAAGTCGGTCCGCATGAAGAAGCCCAGGAGGGTGATGCCGACGTAGGCCGCAATGCCGGTGAAGATCGCGTTGCGAGTTCCGATCCGACCGGCCAGGCTGCCAAACATGAACGCGAAGGGCACCCCGACGAACTGGGTGACGACGATGGCGGCGATCATGGTGGTGGGGCCGATCCCGACTTCGGTTCCGTAGATGGTGGCCAGCTTGATGATGGTCCCAATGCCGTCGTTGTAGATCAGAAACGCCAGGAGAAAGAGAAAGGCGTCCCGGTACTTCCGGAGGTCCCGGAAGGTCCGGCCCAGTTGGGCAAAGGTCTCCCTGAGGGCGTTCGGGCCGGTCGGGCCGGACGACCCGGGAGCGGTCGGCTGGTTCGGGGATGCGGCGAAAGAGCGGGATCGAGAACACCACCCACCACCCCGCGGCCGAGCAGGAATCCGGCTCGAGTGGGAAGCGAGGCCTGGGCCGGAGTCAGATCCGGGCCGGTGGGGAATCCGAACAGGCCCGGCAGCTGGATCATCGCGAGACCGAGCGCGAGCACCAGCCCGCCTCCCAGATAGCCGAGTCCGTAACCGGTGCTGGAGAGTCGGTCGGCCTCGTCCAGCGACGCCACGTGGGGCAGCAGCGCATCGTAGAAGACGAAGCTGCCGTTGATGGCGATGGTCACGAGCAAGAAGCAGCCCAGCGCGAAGAACCAGGCGCCCTGCTGGATGAAGAACATCGCCGCCGACCCCGACGATCCCCAGGGCCACGAAGGCGGCCAGAAACCGGAGCTTGGCGGCCGACTTGTCCGCCAGGGTGCCGAGGATCGGGGACAGGACGGCGGCGATCGTCAGGCCAAGCGTCGTGGCGAGGGTAAAGCGGGAGGTGGCCAGGGTCTTGTCCGACGACGCGAAACTGGCGAAGAAGATCGGAAAGACCGCGGTGATGACGAGGGTGTAGACCCCGGAGTTGGCCCAGTCGTACATGGCCCAGGCCCGGGCGTCAGGCCGGGCGAGCCCCAGGCGGGCCATGAGGCCCGCTCTCGCTATCTGGCATCACCCAAGATGGGGGCCACCCGCGGCCCCGTCCAGCGGGAACTTAGGGCGGGGGCGGCCGGCAGGGATCGGAGGTCGCGGCCTCCGGACTGGTCTGGCGGAGACAGGACGAGTGAGTACACCACCTCGTCATCCACGGCGTTCTTGATCCAGTCGATGTCCATCGTGGTGGGATAACCGAAGAACTCGTGGTAGCTCAGTCGATGGCGGTAGGCCTCGCGCACCGCCCGGTCGGCGATCTCGAACAGATCGGGCACCGTGGGAAGGGTGGGCAGCAGCTCCCGGGCGACCGGGCCGACATCGTCCAGCGTCCAGGCATCCGTCACCTGGCCCGCCGTGACCTGGATCATCAGGTTCTGGTTGGCGAGGCCGCCGCAGAAGCAGCTCTGGATGTACTGGAAGTAGTAGCTGGTGAGTCCGGCCACGGCCCACCGGTCCCGGGCGTCCTGGAGGTCGTCCTCAGGCCCGGTGAACAGCCCGCATCCCGCCAGCAGCAGAACGACACCCAGAGCCGAGGCGCGTTTCATTGTGCTCTCCCGGTGTGACGGTCGTCCATTCATCGCGCACATTCCGTGCCGGTCGGCCGGGATCGCCGAGGGTCAGGCTCTACAAAGGGTTGCTGTGAGCCCCGACTGACCTCCCGTGGCATGGGGCGACACCGACGTGTCAATCTGACGCGCTCAGTGCTCTTCTAGGCGGGGCCGGGAGGCCCGGAGGGACAGGAGCACGCTGACCGAGAGAATGCCACCGATCGCCGCCAGGGAGGCCGGGGTGGAGATGTGGATCCACTCGGCGGCCACCATCTTGGCCCCGACCAGCAGCAGCACGAGCGCCACGCCCTTGGCGAGGTAGACGAACCGGTCCATCACGCTGGCCAGCACGAAGAACAGGGCCCGGAGGCCCAGGATCGCGAAGACGTTGGAACTGTAGACGATGAACGGGTCCCGGGTCACGGCGAAGATCGCGGGGATCGAGTCGATTGCGAAGACCAGGTCACTCCACTCGACGAACACCACGGCCAGGAAGAGCGGAGTCGCCATCCAGAGGCCGCGGCGTTTCACGAAAAAGGCATCGCCATGATAGTGCTTGAGGGTCGGCATCAGCCGCCGGGTGAGCCGCAGCACCGGGTTCTTCTCCGGCCGGATCTCCTGGTGGCCGCCGCGGAACATCTTGATCCCGGCCAGGATCAGGATGCCGCCGAACACCCAGGTAATCCAGTGGAACCGGGCGATCAACAGGGCGCCGACCAGGATCATCACCGCCCGCATGACGATGGCGCCCAGAATCCCCCACTTCAGCACCTTGGCCCGCAGCTGGGGCGGGACCTGGAAATACTGGAAGATCAGGATGAAGACGAAGAGGTTGTCGACGCTGAGGGACAGTTCGATCAGGTAGCCGGTGTAGAACTCCAGGGCCGGAGCGGCTCCCTCGCGCCACCAGAGGAACCCGCCGAACAGCAGGGCGAGGGTGACGAGCGCGCCGCTCCAGGTCGAAGCCTCCCGAAGGGACAGGGCGTGCGAGCGACGGTTGAGGACCCCGAGGTCGAGGACCAGAAGGACCAGGACGAGCCCGGTGAAACCGAGCCAGACCGCCGGGGGGTGGGTCACCTATCGCCGGGGCAGCGCCGCGAGCCGGGCGATCCGCTCTTCAATCGGGGGATGGGTCGAAAACAGCCTGGAGATCCCGCCACCCTGGGCCGACAGGGGATTGACCTGGGCCAGCGGGGCGGCGGCCGGGGGCAGGTCCATGGGAATCCGCCGCGCCAGCGCGTCGAGTTTCTGGAGAGCGCCCATCATCGGTTCCGCGGTGCCGAGAATCTCGGCGGCGGTCCGATCGGCCTCGAACTCCCGCTGCCGGGAGACCGCCATCTGGATCAGCATCGCGGCGATCGGTCCGAGGATCGCCAGCCCGATCATGATCAGAGGATTGCCGCCCTCCCCACCTCTCCGCCGTCCTCCCCCGAACATCAGCAGCCAGGGGAGGTAGCCGATCGCCCCGGCGATGCCCGCCGCGACGGTAGAGATCAGCATGTCCCGATTCTTGATGTGGCCCAGCTCATGCGCGATGACTCCCTCGATCTCCCGGACGCTCATGTGCTGGAGCAGACCGCTGGTGACGGCTACGACGGCTTTCTGCGGGCTCCGGCCGGTGGCAAAGGCGTTGGGCTGGGGCTGGTCGGCGATGGCCACCACCGGCATCGGCAATCCGGCCCGCTGCCGGAGCCGGTCGACGATCCGGTAGAGTTCGGGGGCGTCCTGCTCGGACACGACCCGGGCCCGGTACATCCTGAGCACCATTCGGTCTGAGAAGAAGAACATGATGAAGTTCATGGTGCTGCCGACCACCAGGGCCATGACCAGCCCCTGGTTGCCGCCGAGGGCCTGTCCGGCGATCAGGAAGAGCGCCATCAGGCCCGCCATCAGGATACCCGTCTTGACGTTGTTCATCGGGTGACACCTCCATAAGAAAAAGCGAGACCTCGCCATCGCCTTCCGGCGATCGGCGAAGGTCTCGCTCTGAGTCCGGGCCCGTTCGGGCCGTCTCCTGATGGAACCGTGCCGCCCGCAAGCGACAGTCTTGACGATTCCACCCTCCGCCTCTCGGCGGACGAGCTACTCCCCTTCAACCACGAAGATAACAGGTCCTCTCATCCAAGGCGATGCTCCCCCGTTGCTCCCGGCCCTGGCTTCCCCGCGCGGGTGACGGTTCCGGCCATGGCCACCCGGACCCCGGGGCGGTGCCTCCCCTTGTCGGGACAACGCGTTAGCTTCAGCACACCTCCCGTCAGATCAATCCGTGATTCTCACCCGACGAGGCGTCATCGGCATGTGTGGCGTAGCAGGCTTCTGGAACCGCGGTGGTACACCGGCTGATGAGACCGTGCTGTCGGCCATGCTCGACCGGCAGCATCATCGCGGCCCCGATGACCGGGGCACCTGGACCGATGGCGGTCTGGGGCTGGGGCTCACCCGGCTCAGCATCCTCGACCTGAGTCCGATGGCCCATCAGCCGTTCGTGACCGAGGACCGGCAGGGGGTGATCTCGTACAACGGGGAGGTCTACAACTTCCGGGAGCTTCGGCGGGAACTGGAGGAGGAGGGTGTCCGGTTTCGGAGTGCCAGTGACACCGAGGTGGTCCTGTACGCCCTCCATCGCTGGGGGGTCGCCCGGGCGGTGCCCCGATTCAACGGCATGTTTGCGTTTGCCTACTTCGATCACCGGAGCAGCACGCTCTGGCTGGCCCGGGACCGCACCGGGATCAAACCGCTCTATCTGGCCCATCGCGGGCCCACCGTGGTTTTCGCCTCCGAGGCCAAGACCCTCTTCGCCCATCCAGCCGTCCCCTGCCGGGCCGACCTGCACAGCCTCACCACCCAGGCGATCCTCGGCCGGTTGACCGGCGGATGGACCCCATTCGAGGGGGTCAGAGAGATGGTGCCCGGGACCATGATCGAGCTCACCCAGACGGGGGAGACAACCCACACCTGGTTTGATCTGCTCCGGGATCTGGATGTCGGTCGGATCATCGAAGCGGGTCGGGTGCCATTCGAGCATCAGGTGGCGGAGTTCCAGGGGCACTTTGCCCGGAGCGTCGAGCTCCATCTGCTCAGTGATGCCCCCCTGGCCACCATGTGCAGTGGGGGCCTCGATTCGAGTCTGGTCGCGGCCGTGGCCCGGGACATCAATCCGGACATCGTGGCCTATGTGGCCGAGGCCGAGGGATACCGGATCAACGAGGCCGACAAGGCGGAACGGGTGTGTCGGCATCTCGACATCGAACTCCGGCGGGTGCCGATGGGGCGGTCCGAGTACCTGGCGCTCTGGGCCAAGGCCGCCTTCCATAACGACCAGCCGATCTTCTTCCCGTCGAACCCTCTGGCCCTCGGCGTGAACCAGGCCGCCAGTGCCGATGGCTTCAAGGTGCTGCTCAATGGCGAGGGGTCGGACGAGCTGTTCGGAGGTTACCGCTGGGCGGTGGCGGCCTCCCGGATGTGGCGGCGGCGACGGCTCCACGCCCGGTTAGTGCCCAATGTCAGGCCGCTTCGCTTCCTGGGGCGGCTGCTCGGCCGGCTGGTGCCGCCCGATCTTGCCCGACTGGCGACCGAACCGTTTCAGCCATCCGAGGGCCTGCCATCGTCCACCGCGGCGCCGGAATGCCTGGCCACGATCGACGGGGCCCAGCGCCATTTCCGGGCCCAGGCCCTGTGGCAGAAGCTGGAGCCCGTCACCCCCCTGGAGGACCGGGCCTTCCTGGCCCGTGAGTTCGAGGACATCTACTGCCATCTCGCCACCCTGCTCCCGGCCAACGACAAGATGGGGATGGCGGCGTCGCTGGAATCACGGGTGCCGTTTCTCGAAAGCAACCTGATCGACTTCGGACTCCACCTCGATCCTCGCTCCAAGTTCCACGGCGGCCAGACCAAGCGGATCGTGAAGGCCGCGGCCACGGGCCGCCTTCCGGACGACATCATCCACGCTCCGAAGATCGGGTTCGGGGTTCCCAACGCTCTCTGGCACTCTGCCCACCCGATGTTGCGTGGTGGCATGGTAGCGGAGTTGTTCAAGTGGGGTCCCCAGGAGGAAGCGGCGATCTATCGCTCCACCGAGGAGGGGAGCGGGCTGGTGTTCCGGCTGCTGAGCATGGAGCTCTGGGCCCGGCTGTACCTCGGGGGTGAAACGGAGGCGGCGGTAACGGAGCGGCTCCTGCGTTACGCCTGAGACGGGATCGCCAGTCTCCCAGGCTTCCCCCCGGGTACCAGCGGCGCGGGGCGCTGACCCCGAAGGACCAGCGCCCCGCCACCATCAACGGCCGCTCGACTCAGGTCGCCGGCTTGGAGTAGCGCTGGAACCAGTACCGCAGATAGGCCTGGGTCCGGAGGAAGTTGGAGGGCCGGGAACTGGTGCCGTGCCACTCCTGGTTGAACCGCACCATCGCGGTCGGCACCATCCGGAACTTGAGCGCCTGGTAGTACTCCTCGGTCTGCGGGATCGGGGTCCGCAGATCCATCTCACCGGTCATCAGCATGGTCGGGGTGGTCACGTTGCCGACGTACATCAACGGAGACCGGCGGAGGTGCTCGCTGGGATCTTCCCAGGGAAGCCTGGCGAAATTCCGGTACCAGTTGGGCCCATCGGTCGTGCCGACAAAGCTGAGCCAGTTGGTGACGGGGCAGTTGGCCGATGCCGCGGCGAACCGGTTGGTGTGTCCGACGATCCAGGAGGTCAGGACCCCGCCGCCGGAACAGCCGTAGACGAACAGGTTCCGTTCGTCGATGTAGCCGCGGCCGACGACCGTGTCGACCCCCGCCATCAGGTCATCGTAGTCCTTGCCCGGGTACGCGTTCTTGATCGCGTTGCCAAAGGCGCTGCCGTATCCGGTACTGCCTCGCGGGTTGGTGTAGAGCACGACGTAGCCGTTGGCGGCGTGTTCCTGCCAGCCGAAGTTGAAGGCGCCGAAGTACATCGAGTGGGGCCCGCCGTGGATCGTCAGCATCAAGGGGTACTTCTTGGAGCGATCGAAGCCGGGGGGCTTGATGATCCACCCCTGAATCCGGAAGCCGTCCACCGAGGGATACCAGATCTCTTCCACCTCACCCAGGGTCTTGCCGGCCAGAATGTCCTCGTTGACCGCGGTCAACTGACGGAACGTGGCGGGCTGGCGAAGGTCAAAGGCGACGACATCGTTGGGCTCGAGGGCCGTGGTGCGGGTCCCGACGGCCAGCCCGGCGTTGCTGATGTCGGTCACGGTCAGGGTATGGCTGCCCCGGGTGATGGCCCGGGGAGCACCAGTGATCGGGGCGAACCAGAGGTTCCGGGTGCCGGACTCGTCCACCTGGAAATAGACCCCGCTGTTGTCGGCCGCCCACCGGAGGTTCTGCGGGGACCGATCGAGGTCGGGCGTGAGCATCCGGGAATTCGACCCGTCCGCGTTCATCAGGTAGAGTCGGGTGTCCTGCCAGGTCGCGTCGGTCGAGTCATACCCGGTGTAGGCGATCCACCGGCCGTTCGGAGACGGGGTCGGGCTGAGGTCCAGTCCCTTGCGGGTGGTCAGCGCGACCACTTCCCTGGTGGCCAGGTTCACCCGGTAGATCTCCGATTCCCGCCAGATCCAGTCAGCGTCGGGCACCCGCAGCGAAGTGAACAACAGGCCGGCCCCGTCGGTGGTCCAGGTCGGGCTGCCGGCGTTGTAGGGGCCCTCGGTAAGCTGGCGCGGGGTCCCTCCGTCGGCAGGCACCACGAACAACTGCTGGTACCCCTGGTCGGTGAACCCGACCCGATCCTGCCGGTAGTCGAGTCGCTCAACGATCCGGGGAGATTCGACCCACTTGGCGCCCTGGGGAGCACTGGGAATGGAGACGTCCCAACGCTCTCGCTCCGGAACCAGCGCCTGGAACGCAATGGACCGGCCGTCCGGGGACCATTCGATGCCGTTCGGTGGCCGCTCCACCCGGGTGATCTGGGTCGTCGCTCCCTCGGCGTCCATCCAGCGGACGAAGATCTGGGTCCCGGAAGGCTCCCCGGGTGCCAGGAAGGCGATCCGGGTCCCATCGGGTGACCAGTTGGCCCCGGAGCCGTTGACCAGGAACCGCATCCGGGAACCGTCCGCGTTCATGGTCCAGAGCGAGGACTCCCACCGGTCGTTGGTCTTGTCCACCCACCGGCGGGTGAAGATGATCTGCCGGCCATCCGGAGAGAGAACCGGGTTCTGCACGTCCTCCAGGTCCAGGTAGTTGGCCAGGGTCAGGCGGGAGTCGGCCTGCTGGCCGACCAGGCCGGGGGCCCAGGCGAGCGCGGCAGCAAGGAGCAGCGGGGTACGGCGCATGGAATTATTCTCCTGGATCGGGGCGATGGAGAGACAATACCCCGAGGTGAAACCTCCCGCAATCAGGACTCGTAACATCGGCCATGACCGACCTTGAACGGGAGTACATCGCGCTGACCTGTGTGGCCGCCGCCTGCGCCGACGGTCATCTGGACCGTCAGGAGCGGCAGCGCATCGAACACCTGATGGAGGATCTCGGGTTTGGTGCTCGGGATCTGTTCCGCGAGGCCTTTGCCAAGCCGGTCAACCCGCGGCTGATCGCCGAGCAGCTGCAGAGCGCCGAGGCCCGGCGGCTGGCCTACCAGATGGCCGCCCAGGTCTGTCTGGTCGACGGATTCCTGTCGGAGTCGGAGGCGGACTTCCTCCAGGAACTCCAGCGCGCCCTCGGCATCACCGAGGCCGCGGCGAGCGGAATCCGATTGGAAGCCCAGCTGTATACCGACCCCGGTTTGCCGCCGATGGCCTCGGTCGCCACGCCCGCCGGCGGGGACCTGGACCAGCGGATCCTCCGCTTCGCGATGCTGGCGGGCGCCGCAGAGTTGCTGCCCCAGTCCGCTGCGGCCATCGTGGTGCTCCCGGTTCAACTCAAGCTGGTGTACGAGGTCGGCCGCCGGCACGGAGTCCAGCTCGATCGGGAGCAGGTGATGGAGTTGGTAGCGGCCTTCGGGATCGGAGCCACCTCGCAAGCCGTGGAAGCCATCGCCCGGCGGCTGCTGGGTGGGGTCGCCAAGGGCGTCGGGGGCGGTCTGCTGGGCGGCTTGTTTGGTGGCGCGGTGTCCTCGGCCACCGGCGTGGTCATGGCGTTCGCCACCACCTATGCCATCGGTCACTCGGCCGAGGTGTATTACCGCCAGGGTCGGAAACTCGACTCCGGTGATCTCCGAACGCTGTTTGCCCGGTTCCAGGAGGAGGCCAAGACCATGTACCCGCGGGTCGAGGCCGAGATCCGGAGTATGGCCGCTGGGCTCGACGCCGAGGCCCTGCTGCAGAAGGTCAAGTCGCTGGCCTGAAGGCTATCCGCTGCTGCCTGCCCGGGCCCACGATTTGAGCCAGATCACCACCAGCCCGCAGGTGGCCCGTCCAGCGAACTGGTACTCGATCGGGATGTTCACCCCTTCGCGGTAGATTTCGACCGCCTCGACTTCCTTGGGGTCAAAGTCATTGACCGCCATTCCCGCCAGGATGCCGCCGCCGTTGAGCGCGATCGCAGGTGGACAGTCGCGATGGACCATGTAGCGCCTGGTCAGCCGGCTGGTTGAGTAGCGGCTGTTCGCCCCCCCGAACTCGTCGAACCCGCCCCGCAGGTCCATCGTGTACTGGGACTTGAAGGGCAGGTGCCGGATCACCACATCGCCCAGACGACGGGTGTCGGTCCTGGCCAGGTCATCTGCGGTGAGGAACCGCCCGCCCCACGTGCTGCGGGATCGAAAGGTGAAGTCCCGCATCCGCCGCTGGTACAGGCTGCTCAGGGCCTCCACCACGATGTCGTCCAGGCGGACCGGGACCGCCTCGAGGACGACCAGGAACTCCCGGGTGGCGTGTTCGATCGTCAGGCTCTGCTGAACCGGCAGGTACCCGATCCGCCGGACGAAGAGCCAGTACTTGCCCTTTTTCAGCTGGTCAAACTGGAATCTGCCCGTGGCCGGTGTGGTGCTCTTCCGGTCGGCCCCCACCAGCTCCACGATCGCCTCCTCAAGGGGAAGGCCGCCGGCATCCACCACCACCCCCGAAATCCTCGGCTTGTCGTCCTGACCGAGGGCGACATTCGGAGTCACCATTACCGCCATCAGCAGGACTGGTACCGCGAGCAGCTTCCCCATCGGGCCTCCTGGTCCTGACACCGCGAACCACCTGATCGTTATTACCGGGACACCGATCGGGCAAGGGACCTGGCCCGGGCGCTCAGAACGGCGGCTCCGCCTGGTGCCGAGGGTCGTCGAGGAGGAGGGCCTGGAGTCCGCTACCCTTGGCTGTCTCGGGCTGGCCTTCGGGCACAATCAACAGCCCATTGGCCCGGATCATCGACGTCAGGATCCCCGACCCCTGGGGGCCGGTCAAACGGGCCATCAGCCCACCGGGCGCCTCGGCCACCACCGCCCTGAGAAAATGCTGCAGCTTCGGGTTGACCCGGACCGGTTCCGCGGTCCGCACTGGCACCGTTCGTCGGAACGGCAGCCGGTGGCCCATCATGGTCCGGATCGCGGGCCGGACGAAGAGTTCGAAGGTGACCATGGTGCTCACCGGGTTGCCGGGCAGCCCGATCCAGGGCACCCCGCGCAGCACGCCGAACCCGACTGGGGCGCCGGGGCGCATCCGGAGCCGCCAGAACCGGATTTCTCCCGCCTCCTCGATTGCTCCCCGCAGGAAGTCATGCTCGCCGACGCTGATCCCGGCGGTGGTGACCAGCAGGTCACAGTCCGCCGCGCGAAGCAGGTGCTCTCGAACGTCGGCCGGGGTGTCTGCGGCAATGCCGAGGCTGACCGGGACCCCACCGGCCTCCCGGACCAGGGCGATCAGGCTGTGGCTGTTGGAGCTGGCGACCTTTCGGCCCGACAGGATTTCCTCGGCCCGGTCCAGGTCCACGATTTCATCGCCACTGGCGAGGATGGCGACTCGGGGCCGTCGGTATACCAGCGGGTGACTGACGGCGACCGAGGCCAATGCTCCCAGCTCGGCGGGGCCGAGCAGGGCCCCCTCCTCCAGCAGCAGCGCGCCGCGCCGGATGTCCTCGCCGGCCTGCCGGATGTTGGTGCCCAGATCCCGATCCGATCGGATGACCACCCGTTCGCGTCCCAGGTCGGTGTCCTCCTGCCGGATGACCGTGTCGGCCCCGGCTGGGAGTGGCGCTCCGGTGAAGATCCGGGACGCCTGACCCGGTTCCAGCCGATGGACCGGAAAGTGACCCGCCGGAATCTGCTCCACGACCGCCAGCGGTCGGGGGCTCTCCGTGGTGGCTCCACGGACGTCCTCGCCGCGGACGGCGTAGCCGTCCATCGCGGAGTTGGTGTGGGTGGGGATATCGATCGGGCTGGTAATGGACTCGGCGAGGACCGATCCCGCCGCGTCGTCGAGCGGCATCCGGAGCGGCGGTTGCCGGTGGATGTCCGCCTGGATTCTGCGGGCCGCTTCCGCGGCCGAGAGTGGGCCTATGGCTCCACCAGCAGGCCGTGCTCCCAGGCGAGCATGGAGATCACGGGCAACCACATCGTGTCCTGGAACCGCACGATGCGGCAGGGGGCGGTGAGGGCCAGGTCGTCGGTGACCACCCCGAGCCAGGGCCCGGCGCCAGGAGCAGGCACGGTGAAGTACGGTGGTTCCGGGCTCACGTCCCTCCGTACCACCTCCACTCGGGGCAGGATGGAGCTGCGAAAGCCCTCGCACAGCACCAGGTCCAGCCCGGCCATGTATCGGGTGGCCAGAGCGACGGGATCATGGTTTTCGCTGGTCCGCTCGAAGGTGACCCGCAGGTCCGGCGAGGCAACCATGCTTCTCTCCGCCATGCCCTGATGGAAATGCCGGAAGCTGTCGGTGCCTTCGGCATCCACCAGCGCGGGATGGGAGGCGTGCTTGATGGTCCCGACCCGTTTGCCCTGCCGCTTGAACTCGCGGGCGAGCGCAACCATCAGGGTGGTCTTCCCTGAGCCTTTGCGGCCGATGATGGAGAAGAGACGCATGGTCAGACGAGTCCTTGGGCCCTGGTCAGGTCGGCGGCGGTGTTGACGTTGAAGAAGAGCCGGTCAGGATCCCCGTACCGTCGCACGGTGGTCTCCCTCAGAATACCCACCCCGACATGGCGATGGAAGCCGATGGCGCGGAGGTCGTTCTCCGCCACCGATCGTTCGATCGCCCCGGCACAGGCCGGTCCATAGCTGGCACAGAGCGGTTCCACCCCTCGGGGTCCGCCACTCTCCGGGAGACAGAGATCCACCATCTCCAGGCTGTCGGCCAGGGCCCGGACCAGCCCGGCGGGCACGAAGGGCATGTCCCACGCGACGCAGACCACCGGGGCCGGGGTTTCCATCACCGCGGTGTAGATCCCACCCAGCGCCCCCAACCCGGGGAGGGTGTCGCCGACCACCCGAAGGCCGGGCGCCCATTCGGCCGCCTCGGGATGATTGGCCACCAGCAGCGGGGGCTCACCAAGTCCCTCCGTCAGGGCCTCGATCACCCGATCGAGAATGCGCCGGCCACCGACCGATTCCAGCCCCTTGGGTCTTCCCTCGAACCGGGTGGCCCCCCCGCCGGCCAGCACCGCGCCGCGGATGATCACCGGGCGCCGTGGTGCCGGGGCGTGCCGCTCACCGCCCGGCCGACCAGGACCATCCCGGACCGCCGGGCAATCTCGACCGCCAGAGTGCTGGGGACCGAGGGGGTGGCCACCCACGCCACCCCGGCCCGGGTCGCCTTGAAGGCCAACTCGGCCGAAATCCGACCGGTCACCATCAGGCCCAGACCGCGGGTGGAACGACGGGCCAGGGTCGCCATCCCGATCACCTTGTCCACCGCGTTGTGGCGGCCGATGTCTTCGGCCTGGGCCAGCAGCGAGGTACAGTCGGTGAGGGCCGCAGCGTGGATCCCGCCGGTGTCCCGATAGCGGTCCCCCCTGGCAAACAGCTCCTTGAACAACCCGCGCAGGGTCTCCGCCGACGGGGGGGAACCCCGAAGTGGTTCGGCCCGGGTGGTGGCAGGATCGGCGAGAAAGGTGGAGACGGCGCCGCAGCCCGAGGCGAGCACCGGGCGCCGGGCCTCGGCGTGGACCGCGGCGACCCGCTCTTCCGGGATGGTGGCCCAGAAGCCCAGGTCGGTGGCACAGGGGCGGAGCCGAACCTCATCCACCGAGGCGATGTATCCCTCCCCGGCGAGCCAGCCGACCGCCAGTTCTTCCAGCAGATCCGGGGTGCACATCCAGGTGACCGCCGGGTGGCCGTTGACCTCGAGCCAGACGGGGACCTCCTCGACCACGGCCTCGTCGGACATCCGCCCGCCCCGCTTGGCGGGGCGAACCGGATCAGGCGGTTCCGGTGCAGTCGGCATGCAAGGAGGCGTCCTCGGCGATCCGGACCCGCTCCAGGCGGAGTCCCCCGGGGAGCTGATCCGCCAGTTGCTGATAAATCCAGACCGCGAGGGCTTCGCAGGTGGCGATCCGACTCTGGTCGGCGAAGACCGGGACGACCTGGTTCAGGTCCTGCTCATCGAGCCGACCCACCACCCGCTCTGCGAGCAGCCGGTCGAGCTCCCCCAGGTCGAGCAGCATCCCGCTCTCGGGGTCCGGTCCGCCGATCGTCACCCCGCAGGTGTAGTCATGGGTATGACTGTCCGCGGTGCCCCCGAACTTCCGTCGGTTCTGGAACTCGCTCAGCCGCGGGTCATGGAGCCGATGCGAGGCGCGGAATCCGACTGTCCGGGTGAGCGAGATGGGCACGGTCAGAAGGGAAGCGAGAAAGACCACCCCAGACCAGCCCTGAGCCAGGGGGTGACCACCCACTCGCCCAGGATGCCATCGGGAAGGACTGGCGGGCTCTCCGGGGAAGTGGCTGGGGGGAGCCGGTAGGAGTTGGGGTACTTGATCTGCCAGAACTGGAACCTGGCGTCCAGTTGAAGGTGCAGCCGATCGGCCAGGAAATACCGGGTCCCCGCCATCGGAGCGACATAGATCTTGGTGCCCATCTTGAATCCGGTCTGATCCTCCGGCACCGCCTCGGCAAACGTCAGGCCCATCGAGGTGCCGAGGAATGGTGCCAGCCCGTGCCAGGTCTTGCCGCCGGTCAGGTTGAACTGGATGGCGATGTCGGTCCAGAGGACGCCCTGACTGACCGGTCCCGAGGTCCGGGTCTCCGGGGGTTTGCTGGGATCCTGCACCAGCCGGTCCAGCTTTCCGTAGAAGACACCCAGACCGACCTGGAGCGGTCGGTTGGCGAGAAGATTGAACTGGGCCCCGTAGGTGTAGCCGGCATGGGGGCCGACCCCGACCTTGCCGCCACCGCCCCGGAATTGACCGGCGGTGAGCACCAGGTAGGTGGAGCGCGGTACATCCTGATAGGGGGATGACTCGGGGTTGTGACCCACCTGGGCGGCCAGTGGGCTCGTCGCGGCGGTCAGCAGTACGGTGGCAATCAGAAAGCGAGGCATACGACCCATCATGAGAGGAGCGAGCGCCCGGTCATTTCGACCGGCTGCTCAAGGTTCAGGAGTTCGAGCGGTTC
>CAVPRU010000002.1:0-502441 GCA_963707875.1 uncultured Gemmatimonadales bacterium | reverse complement strand
GAACAAAGGGGAACTGAACGGCGTCCGACTGCTCAGCCCCAAGACGGTCGAGCTGATGCTGGCCGAGCAGGTACCCACCCTGCCGGTCGAGCATGGCCTGGGGTTCGGGCTGGAAACCTCGGCCAACGACCACCGCTCCCCAAAGACGATCGGGTCCTTCAGCTGGGGCGGTGCGTTCAACACCACCTACTGGGCCGACCCTGCGGAACAACTGGTGGCATTGATCTACACCAACCAGTACAACCCGGCGGTGCCAAGCCTGGGCGATCGGTTCACCACCATGACCTACGCCGCCCTCGTGCGGTAGTATCGGAGGCCCGCATGCCAAGACACGACGTCACGACCAGCCGCATCCGGCACGAATTGACCTCCACCACGTTCGAGATCGAGGGACACCAGATCGTCGAGACGCTGGGGGTCGTCATGGGCATCACCGTCCGCTCCCGGTCGATCTTCGGATTCATCGGGGCCAGCCTGCAGACCCTTCGGGGCGGCAACATCTCGATGTTCACCGAGCTGTGCAGCCGGGCCCGTTCCGAGGCGTTCGAGCTGATGCTCCAGCACGCGGAACAGCATGGCGGCAACGCCGTGATCGGGATTCGCTACGATGCCAACGAAGTCATGCAGGGGGTCACCGAAGTGCTGTGCTACGGAACCGCGGTGCTCACGGAGCCGGTATGAGCCGCCGTCTGCTGTTCACGATCGCCCTCGCGCTGAGCCTGACCACCAGGCTCGGTGCTCAGGAATCGGGTGACTACGTCTACCGGACCGTGTTCCTCCGGGCGGCGCCCGGCCTGCTGCTGGAACTGATCGAGGCGGTGAAACGCACTCTCCCCACCCTGGCCGCGGCAGGCGACCCGGCACCCCTGCTCGCCCGCCACAGCCAGGGCGACCACTGGGATCTGCTGGTGGTACAGCCGGTGGGGACCCTGGCCGACTACTACGGGCCCGACCACGCGGCCCGATGGCAGGCCGCCGAGGCACGCACCGGCTTTTCCAGCACGGCCTTCCGGCGTGAGGTGGAACCGCTGGTGGCCTGGCAACAGGAACTGTTTGTGGCGGGACCTCCGCTGGAGGTTTTCGAGGCCCAGAATCAGGACGCCGGGTTCTACCACATCGAGGTGTTCCTGGCGCTGGCGGGCCAGCGGGATTCGCTGCTCCGCCAGCGGGCGATGGAGAATGTCTACCTGACCGGTATCGGTCGCCCCACCAACCTGATCTTTCGACGGGTGGGCGGCGCCGAGTGGGACGCCTACACCATCGGCTACTACCGGGATCTCCAGCATTACGCCGAGCCGTTGACGATCACCGCGGAGCAGGAAGAGCAGGCGGCGCTGGCCGCCGGATTTCAGAGCCGGAATCAGATCGGGTCGTATCTCCGGAAGTTCCTGGCCGGTCACCACGACACCCTGTTGAATCGCATTCGTTGAATCGGACGCTCCGATGCGCATCGCCCTGAGGGGCTTGGGGTTGCTGGCCGCGGTGGCAGGGTGTGCTCCGGACCCACCGCCGCCACCACCACCACCACCGCCGCCCGAAGTTTCCCTCCCTGCGCCACCACCCCCCTTCGAGCGAGTGCCGATCGAGTCCTCGGAGGGCTTTCTCAGGTGGGCCACGGAGCTCGGGACCGAGCGGATGACGATCGTGCTCAAGCTCAATCGACTCGACCAGGTCCATGTCCGCCTCGGGGACAGCCTGCTGGTGCCGACGGTCTTCCGGTCGGAGCTCGAGCATGCCCCGCTCCCTGCCCATCTGCCGGTCCTGGACTCCGTCCCGTATCTCCTCGCGGTGTCCAAGCAGATCCAGGCGTTCGGGGCGTACCGGTTCGGGACCCTGGTCTACTGGGGACCGACCAGTACCGGACGGGCCGAGAGCCCCACCCCGGTCGGCCTCTTCTTCACGAACTGGAAATCCAGGGAGACCATCAGCACCGAGGACGGGACCTGGGTGCTGAAGTGGTACTTCAACTTCCACAGTGGCCGCGGGATCTCCTTTCACGAGTATGACCTTCCCGGCTACCCGGCGAGTCATGCCTGTGTCCGGATGCTGGCACGCGACGCCGAGTGGCTGTACGGCTGGGCGGAACAGTGGCGGGTATCGAAGGACGGCCAGACCGTCCTGGCCTACGGCACTCCGGTGCTGGTGTTCGGGGAGTACGACTTCGAAGCCCCTCAGCCACCGTGGCGCGTCCTGGCGGCGGACGGAACCCAGCCTCGAATCACCCCTGAACAGCTCGGAGCGGAACTGGCGCCGCATCTCGCGCTGATTCGGGAACGGGTGGCGGACCGGCTCCGGGTGGTGGGGCCGCCCAAGCAACCGTAGGGCTCGGACCCAAGGAACAGTGCTCAGGCAGTTGCTCACGGAATTAGATTCCACCTCATGTCCAGTCCCGTAAGTCCCCTGCCGGGCCGCGAGCCCGGTCTGTCATTCTCCGACCAGATCGCAGAAGTCACCCGGGTGCTGGCGGCGATCGTGGAGGATCGCGGTCTCCTGTCTCAGCTCTCCGAGCCGGAGCGGCGCGCCCTGAGGGATCTGGCGGGCAAGGTCTACTGCCCGGACCCCCTGGCCCGCCGGCAGTTGGTCCAGGCGTTTCGCCGGCGCCAGAAGGCCGAACGGGTGGGCCGGGAAGAAGACCTGCTGCACCGGACCGGGATCCGCTCGCTCCGCCGCAAGCCGACCTTCAACACCCCGAACACCTTTCCGCCCCCGGGGTTCAGTCCCGAGGATGTGGTCGAGGAGCCGGAGATTCTGGCCGAGTTCGACGCCCGGCACTGCTACGTCTGCAAGGCTGATTACAGCGAAATCCACCATTTCTACGACCAGCTCTGTCCGACCTGCGCCGAGTTCAACCTTGCCAAGCGGACCGAACTGGCCGACCTCCGGGGCCGGGTGGCCCTGCTGACCGGTGGGCGGGTCAAGATCGGCTACCAGACCGGGATCAAGCTGCTCCGCTCGGGCGCTCACCTGATCGTCGTCACCCGGTTCCCCCGGGATGCGGCCACCCGCTACGCCGCCGAGCCCGACTTCGGGTCCTGGGCCGACCGGCTGGAGATCTTCGGGCTCGACCTGCGCCACACTCCCAGCGTCGAGGCCTTCTGCACCGAGTTGCTGACCAGCCATGACCGGTTGGACTTCATCATCAACAACGCCTGTCAGACGGTGCGTCGGCCGCCCGACTTCTATCAGCACATGATGGAGGGCGAGCGCGCGTCGCTCCATCGGATGCCGGAGGAGGTCCGACGCCTGGTGGGCCGATACGAGGGACTCCGGGGATACCACATGCTGCCCGAGGCGGGCGCCTCCAACACGCTGGCCGCGCCAGCCCTGGCGGCCGGGCTGGCCCACGCCGCCGAGCTGTCACAAGTTCCCCTGCTGCCGGAGGAGCTGGAGGCCCGGCGCGACCTCTTCCCGGTGGGCCAGCTCGACCAGGACCTGCAGCAGGTCGACCTCCGGGAAAAGAACTCGTGGCGGATGCTGCTGGCGGACGTGCCGACCGTCGAGTTGCTCGAAGTGCAGCTGGTCAATGCCATTGCCCCGTTCATCCTCAACGCCCGGCTCAAGCCGCTGATGCTCCGGGACCCGGAACGGGACAAGCACATCGTCAATGTCTCCGCGGTGGAGGGCCAGTTCTACCGGACCTTCAAGACCACTCGGCATCCGCATACCAACATGGCCAAGGCCGCGCTCAACATGATGACCCGGACCGCGGCGGCCGACTACCACAACGACGGGATCCACATGAACAGCGTGGACACCGGGTGGGTCACCGATGAGGACCCGGCGGCGCTGGCGGCGCGGAAGGTCCTCGAGCAGCGATTCCATCCTCCGCTGGACATCGTGGACGGGGCGGCGCGGATCGTGGACCCGATCATCGCCGGGTTCAACACCGGCGAGCATGTCTGGGGGAAGTTTCTCAAGGACTACCGGGAAACCGACTGGTAGGCGGCGCACCTGGCAAGGTGGGGTGGCGAGCCCGCAGAATCCAGTGCATGTTGGACCAAGCCTCTACAGGAGATCGAGCGTGACCGACAGATCGAGCGTGACCGACGCGATCGAGGCACAAGCCTCCCTCGAAGGGGTGCTGAAGGACGAGATCATCCGGATGTATCAGGAGATCGCCGAGGACCCTACCGCCGAATTCCATTTCTACCATGGGCGACAGGCCGCCGAGCTGTTCGGCTACTCGAAGGAAGCGCTCGATCAAGCTCCTGAGGGCGCTGTGGCCTCCTTTGCCGGGGTGGGGAACCCGCACGAGCGCAGCAACCTCCAGGCCGGCGAAACCGTACTCGATCTGGGAAGCGGAGCCGGACTCGATGCGATCATCGCGTCGTGGCAAGTCGGACCGACCGGCAAAGTCATTGGCGTTGACCTGAACCCCGCCATGTGCATCAAGGCCCAGGCCCACGCCGCCACGACCGGCATGACCATGGAATGCCATGAAGGCCGGATGGAAGCCCTGCCGCTGCCCGACCACACCGCCGACATCATCATCTCCAACGGCGTGATCAACCTGTCCTTCCGGAAGCGGAAGGTGATCGAGGAGATGTTCCGGGTGCTCAAGCCCGGTGGTCGGATCTCCATCACCGATATCGTGAGCGCCAAGCAGCTCAGCCAATCGATCGTCAACGATCCCAAGCTCTGGGCCAGTTGAATCGGAGGGGCTCTCCCGGAGGGAGAGATGTTCAGGTTGCTGGAGGAGACCGGCTTCACCAGGGTGAAGAGCGCGGTGGTGCCGCGCTTCCGGTTCCGCCACGCTTCGACCCAGAATTCGGCCGAGGCGTACGGGGTCAAGGCGGTGATGATGACGGCGATCAAGCCGACCGGGTAGCCGCTTGTCGGGCGCTCAGCACCGCAATTGGAATCCGATAGAATATCTGTAACTCATTGACAAACCGGGTGATCTGCCGGGGTAGTCCCTCGCGAATGTCGGGTTCCGCCGCCTCCAATCGACCCACCACCCAGAAATGCAGCAATCACGTCGACCTCATGCAGTAGGGTACTACTCCGCGCCTGTTCCAGCAGACCCTACGCAGCCGGAAGGAACATGGCGGCAGACGCGGGAAGCCCTCTCAGGCTCGAGATGGAGGACCTCGCCGGAACTTTCGCCCCCTCGCAAGGGTGCTGCGTGGTATCCGTGGCCAGAGCGACCGTCACCGGGGTGCTGGTGCACTCCGGTGACGGCACCCATGGTCAGGAACGGCTACCTCGACCAATCCCGCTGGAACTGATCTCCTAGAAGAGGCAGCGACAGCAGCCTGACGGGCTGCACACCCCAAATACGTCCAGGCCGTGAACCGCTTCGCACTTGTTTTGACACTCTGGCTGGCTCGCACAGGCGCCGAGGAAGGCCCAACCGTCGTCCGGACAGGCGGCGATGGTCGGACTGGCAAACAGGGCTGACGTGCCGAAGGCCAGCCCACCGAGTACCAGGGCGGTGCCCAGGACGCGGCGGATGAGTCGCAGGTTGCTCTTCATGGAGTTCTCCTTCGTGACGGTGAATTGCGCACGGCGTTCAGGGTGTCTCCGGGGACTATCGCCGTAATGGCCCGCCGGATGGTGTCCCGGACCGGCCCATCCACTACCAGGCCCACCCGGGCGAACCGTACCCAGCCATCATCATCGAGAACGAGGGTCTGGGGCGTGTTGGTGGCTCTCGCAAGGAGAGTGTTCCTCCGATCGGGAAAGCCGACGACCTTGACCCGGAGGCCCGCCGAATCGAGATACCGCTGGGTCACGGGCACGGTATCCAGCGCAATCGCGAAGGCTTCGAATCTGCCCGGAGCGGCTGCGGTGAGGTCCTCGAGCAACTGCTTCCAGAAGGGTATGGTCTGCACACAGTACGGGCAGGTCTTCGACACGATGAAGATCAGTTGGCGGTGGCCCCGGTCATTAGAACCAATCCAGACGGTGTCTCCGTCGGCACCAACGGCCTGAAACTCCGGATACTGCAGGCCGCGCTGTGGAAGACGGCTGAGCACTCGCTCGAGCTGGTACTTGGCCAACAATTGACGGTACCGGATCGCGAGGCCAGCATTCAGGATCAGCGAGGCGGCAAGCGCCGCAATGATCAATGGCCGTGGTGTGCTGACTCGAGCGGATACCATTGATCGAAGCCCCCTGTTTCAGATGACCCTTCCCCCGGCCTTCGTTAGCCCAAAGTGCGTCTTGGTGGGTCACGCGCAAGCTGCTATTCGTAGCAGCCCTACTACCGGTAGTAGGGCTTGGCACCCAAGCGACCGATCATCGGGCAACCCGCTTGACGGAGAGCCCACAAAGTGGCATCCATAGCGACATGATCTCACGGCCCCGGCGTGTCCATGTGCTCGTCGCCTTGCTCCTGTCCGGGGCGTGTGGGGGCGGGACCGCCTTCGTAGATCCACCACCGCCTCCGCAGGGCGATCTGACGCTCCGGATCCTCCCCGATCCCGCCGATGAATCAACCGGCACCGCCCTTGGGTGGGCCACCGGCATTCCGGGCGCCGAGGTGCGGCTGATGCCCCGGGGGGCCACCGACTCGGGGGCGCCCCTCTCCACCGGGGCGGACGGCAGTGTCCTCCTCGCCGGCGCGAGCCAGGGGGACTATCTCCTCTTGGTGCGCCGCTGGCTCAGCCCGACGGAGCAGGCCCTGCTTGGGCCCGGCGACGACGCGCTGGGCTTCGTCCTCCACCAGGATCTCCGGGTGGCCGGGCGGGCGGCGGTGGACACCGTGCGGGCCCCGGCGAGCCGACGTGGCACCCTGGTGTTCGCGGAGTATGCGCAGGAGAGCACGTATGACCCCATCATCGGCGGTTACGTCGACGGGGGCTATGTCGTGATCGCCAACAACACCGATTCCACCATCTATCTGGATGGGATGCTACTCGGCGTCGCCGACGCGCTGACCTTCGAGGCCCCAGGCTTCCCCTGCAGCCTCTTCGACAACTTCCAGAACGACCCGACAGGCGTCTGGGGTGGGCGGATTGAGCGGTTCCCCGGCACGGGGCGGGACTTCCCCATTCAGCCCGGGGAGCACAAGCTCATTGCCACCGATGCGATTGACCACCGCCCACTGATCCAGCAGGGCTACGACCTGTCCAACGCCGATTTCGAGAGCCTCGGCTCCCGCGACGTGGACAATCCCAGTGTGCCGAACCTCACCAGCGTCGGGCCCCGTCAGGATCTGGGTGGACACGGGTTGAGCGGCTTCCGTCTGATAAATCCCTGGTATCTGGCAGTCCCGACCGACCTCGCCACCCTGCGCACAGCCAACTTGCCGGTCAGCGGTTCCAAAGTCCTCCACATCCCGGCCGAACGCCTGTTGCAGGTGGTCTCGCTCCTGACCGTCTACGACTATCCCCAGCGCCTGTGCCCGGTCTACGTGCATCGCCGATTCGACCAGAAGACCGCCTACCTGCTGGGTGATGGCATGTACCTGTTCTCGGCTCAGCGGCTTCGCACCGGGGCCAGTGGCAATGGCCCCTACCAGTGGACCCGGAACAGTGCGGCGGACCTCTTCCGCGCTCCCAAGACGGCCCCCCGGTAAGGAAGAGGCGCACTTTGGGGATTCCGGCAAGAACTCTCATCGCCCTCGGTCTGGCCCTGATGCTCTGTCCCGCGGCGGCGGCCGGGCAGGTCCGCGTCACCGGGCGGGTCACGGAGACCGCGACCGGTGCTCCGCTCGCCAGCGCGATCGTGAGTCTCGAGGGGACCAGCTTCCAGACCCAGACTGGGGCCGATGGACAGTACCGGCTCGACAGCCTCCCCCCCGGCCCGCAGACCGTCCGAGTCATCCTGGTTGGTTACGCCCCGCTCCGGCAGGCGGTGCTGCTCCCGGCCGAGGGGAGCGTCTCGCTGGATCTGGTCCTGGCGAAGAGCGCGTTGCAGCTTCCCGGGATCGTGGTCACCGCGGACCCGGTGGGCCGGGCGCGCGGCGAACTGACGACCGCGTCGGTAATCGAACGTGAAGCGATCCGGAACCAGGCGGCAGCCTCCCTCGCCGGGCTGCTCGAGTTGATCCCCGGGGTCACCCTCTCCCCCCCGGGACTGGACGGAGTCCAGCAGATCTCGCTCCGCGCCGTCGCGGTCTCGACCGGCGGAAGCACCACGATCGCTGCGGCCGGACAGCCCAGCGCCAACCAACTCGCGGCCTTCGGGACCCAGATCGTCCTCGACGGCATTCCGGTGTCGAACAACGCCAACTTCCAGACCCTGGGCCCTCGGGGAGAGCTCGGCTTCCCGACCTCCGCCGGCGGAGGCGTTGACCTCCGCCGATTCCCGGCGGCCACGATCGAGCGGGTCGAGGTCATCCGGGGGGTGCCGTCAGTGCGATATGGCGACCTCACCCAGGGAGCCATCCTGGTGGATACCCGGGCGGGCAAGGTGGCGCCCGAAGTCCTCGTTCGGCTCGACTCCCGGAGCCTGGAGGCCAGCGTCGTCGGAGGCGATGCCCTCGGGACGTCGCACCTTCTCAGCGGAACGCTGAACTTGGCGCGGACCCTGATCGCGCCGGGACAGACCGACGAAATCGGCAGCCGGTTTGCCCTGCAACTGGCCCACCGCTACCAGGGAGCGAGCCTCACCCTCGATTCGCGGCTCGATGCCTTCCAGGTGCTCGAAGACCGTCCCGAGATTGCCGCCTTTCCCGGGGTGGCGACCCGAAGCCGGGAGGGCAGCCTTCGGCTTTCCGAACGGGCCCGGCTACAACTGGGGGAGGAGGCCCGGCTGGAGATCACGGCGGGATTTGAGGGTATGCGCCAGCGCAGTTTCGGCCAGGAGTTCAAGCTCCGGGGCGCCCAGCCATTCACCAATGCCCTGACCGAAGGCCGCCACGTCGGCAAGTACGTCGGGGGGGCCTACCTGGGGCGCGCCGACGTCGAGGGCGACCCCCGGCACCTCTATCTTCGTCCCGAATTCCGCACCGGGATCCAGGCGTTGGGTGGCCGGCACACGATCCTCTCCGGCGCGGAACTCCGGCGCGAATGGAACACCGGCGCCGGGCTCCAGTTCGACATCGAGTTCCCGCCACAGAGCCAGTTCAACGGGGTCAACGGGTACGACCGACCCCGCCGGCTCGACTCGATTCCGCCCCTGCTGATGAGCGCCCTCTACCTCGACGACCGGGTGACCTGGATTCTGGGTCGGGATTCCTACCTGAGTCTGCAGGGTGGCATCCGGCTCGACCTGCTCCATGAAGGTGGGAGCCTGACCCAGACCCGGGACATTGTGCTGGGGCCGCGGGCCACGGTCGAGTTCGGCCCCCAGCCTTGGCTTCGAGCACGAGTCGGGGCCGGTCGGCTCGCCAAGGCGCCCACCCTCATGCAGTTGTATCCCGGGGTGCAGTACCACGATCTGGTGAACGTGAACTACTTCGCCAACAACCCCGCGGAGCGGCTGGCGGTGATCACCACCCGGATCCTGGACCGTGGCAACCCCGAGTTGGGGTTCACCACCTCGGATCACCTGGAACTCGGATTGGATCTCGACCTCGGATCCCACGGGGGCGCGCTTGCCCTCGCCGGGTTTCTGGAGCGCACCAACGGTGCGGTCGGATTCCGGAGCGATCCCACCTCCCTCATCCGGGACCGGTATGCGCTGGACCCCGGCACGATCGGCACCGGACAGCCCCCCGAGATCCTGGAGCCGCCGATTGCCAGGGATTCGGTACCCGTGCTCATTGACCGTCCCAGTCAGACCCTGACCGTGCGCAACCACGGGGTCGAGATGACCGCCACGACCCCGGAGATCCCCCACACCGGCACCCGGATTGCGCTCAACGGCTCGTGGACTTGGAGCCAAGTCGAGAACACCAGTCTCCTGCTGAACTCGGAGTTCAGCAACTTCCAGGTGTCGGAACACATCCTCCGTGCACCGTATTGGCTGGGGAGCACCCGGACTGGGGAGCTGCTGCTGCTTACCACCAGGTTCATCCACCAGCAACCAGAACTCGGCATCGTCATCACCGCGACCGTGCAGGCGACCCTCAAGCAGCGGATCCGCGACATCGCGGCAACCGACACCCTGGGCTTTGCCGGCTACCTGACCCGTGGTGGCACCCTGGTGCCGGTCCCGCCGGAAGAACGCGGTGCCCCGGAGTACGCCGACCTGCGCGTCCCCCTCAAAGGCCAGATCACTGACGGGAGAGTTGGGCCCAACGACTGGCTGCTCAGTCTGCAGGTCAGCAAGACCCTTCCGCTCGGCGGCCGTTTCGCCTTCTACGCGTTCAACGCGCTCGACCGGATCGGGAACTACGGCGACTTTGACACGATCGGCCGTCTGTTCCCGCGGGTCCGGGTCGGGCTGGAGGTCACCATGCCGCTGCCGGTCTGGCAATGACCCGGCGCCGCGACGTGCGGTTCAGGGTCCCAGCCAGCCGGAGCCCAGCCCGGGCTGTCGCCTGGATGAGTCTTGGCGTCCTGCTTCTGGCGCCGGCGTCGCCTCTGTCCGGGCAGTCCCTCGGGATCACGAAAGACTGCGAGGCGCCGTCCTGGGTTCGCAACTGGAGCCCGCTGGCGCACCGAGGGGATCTCCCCCGGTCGCTGCCCGGCCTCACCAGCTGCGGCCCCCGGCTCTTCTGGGGAGCGCCCCGGACCGGGGTGTTCTGGACCGGCGGGAACCCCGCCGCCGCTCCCGGGGAAATGGACGACCGCCGGACCGATTTCCTCGGAGGATGGGCCAGTCAGCGAGGCAGCTACCGGCGCCCGCTCGATCCGCCGCAGACCTCCCTGCTGCAGGTGAGGGCGAGCGGCTGGAGTGCCCTTCCGGGTGGGGCCTTCATCGGCCGAGCGCTGGTGGACCAGGAACAGGTCGACCCGGGGACAGCGGCCGATGCGGCTCATCCCTTCTCAAGCAGCCCCTTTGTCCTCACCGACACCTCCGAGGCGGCGGTAAAGCGAAACCGGGTGCTGCTGGAGGGGGGTGGCGGCTGGCGGCTCGGCGACTGGGGCTTGGGGCTGGCCCTGGGATATGAGTCGCTCGATAGCCGCACGGTCGTCTCCGGCCTCACCCGGAACGTCCGGACCACCGCGCCCGGGGTCTCCGCCGGGGCGGTGCGCCGGGTCGGGTCGGTCACCGTGGGTGCTCACGGGCGGTGGCTGGGCCGGACGGAAACCACCCAGTTGATCGAGGTCGCCGCCAACGGGGAGGTACACGACCTCCGGGGCTATCAGGAGGTCACCGGCACGGCGATCGCCGGGGCCTACTACCGGCGCACCGACGCCGATGCATGGGCTGCGGGGGTTGACGTGGGTTACACCCGCCCCCGCCTGACGGTGGCCGCGACCGTCGAGGCCACCCGGCTGGCCCTGCGCCAGTGGAGAGCGGAACAGAACGATCCCCCCGCCGACCGATGGGAAACCAGCGGATGGCGCGCGACCGTCGCCTTGTCACGGCCGCTCAACGAGGCCATCACCCTCGCGGCGGAGGCCCGCTACGAACGGCTGACCGGCACCGCCGAGGAGGCGAGCGAAGAGCCGACCGGCGTGACGTTCACCGCCGCAGAGCACATGTTCGACGGGCAACTCTCCCTCTGGCTCCACCCCGCGGCGCGGGAGGGATGGGTCGGTGCGCTGGTGATCGGCTTCCAGCAGGAGCAGCGGGTCCGCGCCGATTCGGTGGCCCAGCTGCGGACCGACATCCGCGCCCTGAACCCCTGGGTGGACGTCGAACTGGCACGGCATCTGGGTCCGGTGCTGCTCGGCAGCGCGATCGGGCTTCATTCCTACGGGCCCACCAGTTCCATCCCGACACCCGGTCGACGGGGCCCTACCTACACGAGGTACCTGGCCAAGGAGATCGGGCTCTATTCAGCGGACGCGCTGACCGTGGGTCTCACGGCGTTCGCGAGGTGGCGCGTGGGGCCGGGCCGGCAGCTGTGGTTGGCGGGGCACTTCGAACGGATCTCCCCGGCCGGGGGCCTGGCCTTCCGGTTTGACGTGCCGGAGGGCTCTCGTTCGGCGGCCAGTCTCCGGTTCGGGGTAACGCTCGCTCCATAGTGTGAGGCGGGCAGATCCCCGGAGCGTGTCAAGGCTGGGCGATAGGCTGCGGCGTCTTGATCAACCCCGCGCGAACGTCGGGTTCCGGCACCTGCAATCGATACCCCAATCGACCCACCACAAGCCAGATCGGGATTCAGGGAACCAACGTGACTCCGATTCTGAACTCCAACGGGGTCATCAACCTCTCCTTCCGGAAGCGGAAGGTGATTGAGGAGATGTTCCGGGTCCTCAAACCCGGCGGTCGGATTTCGATCACCGACATTGTCAGCGCCAAGCAACTGAGCCAATCGATCGTCAACGATCCCAAACTCTGGGCCTGCTGAACCGGAGGCCTAGCAAAGAACCGGGGGCCTGCTTGCCTGTGGCCCCTGGTGTGACTTGATTGGATCGTTCTCCCAGACAGCAGTTCTTCTCCTTCATGGACGGTTGATGGCGACAGCTGCCCGCGCGTGCCCAGCGTGTCATACCCCACTCTCGGAGGAGGCGCATTTCTGCCTCCACTGCGGCACCGCCACCCCCACCGAACCGGGGGTACCTGCTCGCACCCAGGCCACCGGAACGGTCGAAGTGGACCAGGTGCGCCGGGCCCTGGGAGAGCGGTACCAGGTCGAGCGGATTGTCGGGGAAGGCGGGATGGCCACCGTGTACCTGGCCACCGACACCAAGCACCGCCGCAAGGTGGCGGTCAAGGTCATGCGGCCCGAACTGGCCGCCACCCTGGGTGCCGACCGGTTTCTTCGCGAAGTCGAGATCGCGGCTCAGCTGAGTCACCCCCACATCCTGCCGATGTACGACTCCGGCGAGGCCGGTGGGGTGCTGTACTACGTCATGCCCTACATCGAGGGCGAGTCGCTCCAGGCCAGGATGCGGCGTGAGGGCCAGATGCCGGTCGAGGAGGCGGTGCGACTGGCCCGTGAAGTCGCCGAGGCGCTGGCCCATGCCCACGAGCGGGGGATCGTCCACCGGGACATCAAGCCGGCAAACATCCTGCTCAGCGGTGGCCATGCCCTGGTGGCCGACTTCGGCATTGCCCGCGCCCTGGGCGCCACGGGCGAGGCGTTGACCAAGACCGGCCTGGCGGTGGGAACCCCGCAGTACATGAGTCCCGAGCAGGCGATGGGTGGCCCCAACGTGGATGCCCGGGCCGACATCTATGCCCTGGGTGCTGTCCTGTACGAGATGCTGGCCGGCGAGCCGCCCTTCACCGGCCCCACCGCTCAGGCCATCATGACCCGGAGCCTGACCGAACCGGCCAGGCCACTGACCGCCACCCGGCCCAACCTCCCGGTGGCAGTCTCCCATGCGGTAGCGCGGGCGCTGGCCAAGACCGCCGCCGATCGGCAGCAGAGCAGTGCCCAGCTGGCTGCCGAACTCGGCGCGGCCCTCGAGGGCACCCGAAGCGGGGCCACCGCACCGGTGTCCACTGCCGGGCCATCGCCGGTCCTGGTCTGGGGACTCTTCAGCATCGGTTCAGCCGCCAGCCTGGCCCTTGCCTTCATTCTCTCCCGCCAGCGCGGTCTGCCGATGTGGACCCTGGGACTGGCGTCGGATTGCTGGCCATCGGCGCCGCGGTGCTGGTGATGACTGGGCGGGCGGAACAGGCCCGGGCCACGGGCGCGCAGCAGGGACTGGTGGGACGGCTGCTCACCTGGACCAACGCCGCCCTCGGCGGGTTCCTGGCGATTGCCCTCTGGGGAGTCGTCGCCATGTCGCTCGCCACCGCGGGCGGCTCGGGCACCGCCGGAGGCGGAGTCCGGCTGGCGGTGCTCCCGTTCACCAACCGCGGGGCGGCCGACGACGCCTACTTCGTGGATGGAGTCGCCGATCAGATCCGGGGGACGCTCAGCAACATCGAGGGCTTCCAGGTCATTGCCCGGAGCAGCTCGGATCAGTATCGGGAGACGACGAAGTCGCCGGCCGACATCGGCAAAGAGCTGAACGTGGAGTACCTGCTGTCGGCCACCGTCTCCTGGATCAGGTCGGGTGAGACCGGCGGGCGGGTGCAGGTGGTGCCCGAACTGATCGAAGTCCGCACGGGGGCCGTCAAGTGGCAGCAGGCCGTTCGATGCCGACCTGACCGACGTCTTCCAGGTCCAGGCCGATGTGGCCCGACGGGTCGCCACGGCGCTCAACATCCAGCTCGGCGCCGGGGGACAGCAGGAGCTCACCCGTCGGCCCACCACCAACCTGGCCGCCTGGGACACCTACCTGAAGGCCAAGGCCGCCGGCGGCTCCGGCAGTGGGGCGGGCCTTCTGGCCGAGCGGGAATTGCTGGAACGGGCCGTGGCCCTCGATTCCGGGTTTGCCCTGGCGTTGGCTGACTTGAGCCGCGCGTACTCCACCCAGTACTTCGCCACTCCGAGCCGGGCCGCGGCAGAGGCGGCCCGTCGAGCGGCGGAGCGGGCAGAGGCCCTGGCGCCCGAGTGCACCGGAGACTTTCCTCGCCCTCGGCTCCTACCATCTGAACGTGCTGGGAGACGCTGCGGGGGCCATGACCTATCTCACCGAAGGCCTCCGGCGAAGCCCGAACCACGTGGGGACTCCTGAACGCGGAGGCCAGTGCCAGTCGCGGGGCGGGACGCTGGGAGGAAGTGGTGACCCTGGGCCGACGGGTAGTAGCCCTGGATCCGAAGTCGCGATCCCCGGGGTTGGCCACGGCACTGATCTGGATGCGCCGGTATCCTGAAGCCCTGGAAGAAGTCGATCGGGTCCTGGTGCAGCATCCAACCCTGATTCCCATGTGGCAGGGCAAGGCGATGGTCTATCTGGGCCAGGGAGACCTGCCCCGGGCCCGCGAAGTGCTGGCCGAGGCGACCCGGGTCACCGAGCCGATCGCCGTCGCCGCCCACATGGCGCTGAGCTGGGACACCTACTGGGCACTCTCGGACGAGTCCCAGGCGCTGGTCCTTCGGCTTCCGCTCCAGGCCTTCGGCACCGACGACGCGGGGCGGGCCACCATCTCGGCAGCGCTGTACTACCTGAAGGGCGATCTGGCGCGCTCCAGAATCCACGGGGACTCCGCTGTCACGATCTACCAGAAGTTGTTGGAAGAGGTTCCGGACGACAATTACCTGCTGGCGCTCTCCGGGCGTGGCGCTGGCGTACGCCGGCCGATTCGACGAGGCGATCCGGGCCGGCGAGCGATCAGCGGCACTGTTGCCGATCTCCCAGGACGGATTCTCCGGCCCGTACAACGCCCACCAGCTGGCCCGGATCTACACCCTGGCCGGCAAGCCGGACCGGGCGATCGATGTCCTGGAAACGCTGTTGGCGGTACCCTACTACATCTCGCCCGGCTGGCTCCGGGTGGACCCCACCTGGGACGCTCTCCGGAGCAATCCCCGGTTCCAGAAGCTCGCCGCCCGGCAGTAACTGCCGCGACAGCCCGAGCGCTAGGCCGATCATCCCGAACAACCTGTGGGTAGGCGCCCGATGACCAGCACCGGACCGGGGGTCCGTGGTTGGCGCGAGTCGCTGGACGGTCCCCGTTAGGCAACAGCTACAACCGTCGGCTCACTAGCTCATTATCTGCGATGCGCCCAAATCGCCGAGAGTATTTGCCCTAACCCAGCGACGGAAGAATGGGCTCTCAAATGAATAGCCTGTTGAACTCGAAGACCTTTCCAAGTGCCCTGCATCGATCATCGATGTAGCGGTGTTCGTGACAGCACCGCTACTTGTAAGCCCAAACTGCTTTAGCGACGCGCCTGTCGTTAGCCCTACTCGGTCGGCAGCTATTGCCCTCAATACATTTTGCTGTTGGACCGTTAGGCTACTCCAGAGCGACTGAAAGAGAGGCTCTTGCTCCGCCACGACATCATCAAATGCCTTTGCGACATCCTTGTCAGCAACCTGTCCCTCGATCTTGCAATTGTCGAAGCACTGGCGTGCGACCTGGACGACGTCCCTGGTTCTCGGGCCTGCCAATGCTACGATCTGTGCGCCAACGCCTTTTGCCTTCACGCCCCCTGTTGTCATTCTATCGTCAATCCAAGTGGACATGTGAGCCTCGTCAATCGGCCCAAACTGCAATTGATCCGCTAGCCCGTAGAAGGCCCGACCCTTTTCCAGCATTCGCTCAATGAGATGGGCCTGTGACCCTGCCAGGACGTAACTCACGTTCTGGTGGTGCTGGATGATTCCCCGGAGATGCCACTCTGCTGTCTCGCCGCCGAACCGCTGGATCTCTTGGAACTCGTCCAACACGATGCCAATGGGTGTCTGGCGCGATGCCGCTAGTGCGTCGATCGAATTCAAGGTCTTTGAAAGTGAGTCCCGTTGGTCTTCGAGCGGCGAGGAGCGAAGTGACACTTCTAGGCTAGGAAGAATGAGCCCCGTTGCCGGGTCGGGCGTAAGTGTGATGCTCATTCCGAGGCGCTCAACAAATTCATTAATCGAATCGCGCCATTTTCTCCCCAGCGCCTGGCCCGCAGCCTCGAGAATCCGGTTCGCAATATCGACAATCGTAGAAGCTGTTGACAGATCTGCCAGAAACGCGACTCCACCAGTTGCTTGATGGCGAGCAACTGCTCTCACTAGGGCCGAGGTCTTCCCTATCCTGCGAGGCCCATAGACAAGCAGTTTTGATGCAGGCTCCTTTAGCATCCTGAGTATCTGCTCCACTTCCTTCGCTCTGTCCGTGAAGAACTCCTCGGATACAACACCATGAATTCGAAATGGATTGGTCGAAGCCGGCATTTCTGACCCTCGCGTGCTGTGTAAAGACACAGCAAGTATACTGTGTTATTACAAGCTGTGCAACTACACAGTGTTTGTGCTGTGTAATTAGACACTGTGTTATTATACAGCATGTTGTAAACATCTGCCATACAATGACTTGTGATGTCAATACGCTTTTCAGGATGGCTCATAGTGTTCTGAGGACCCTGTTTAGGTGGTTGGGCTAAACAACACTGGAATGATGATGATGATGATCACCACCACAACGACGATCGGCACCCCCATCACCACCTGCCTCTCTGAAACGATGGTGAACACGACGCCGAAGACCATCATGGCCAACGGCCCGGCCCATCACGGTCGTACGCCCCGGTGAACCGGACACCCAGGTGACGCAAAGGGTGGAGCTGAAGCTCTCGTGGTGTATCCTGACCCCCCCATCACCTCTCGGTGTTGCCTAACACGACCATATCGCCAAAGCGCGGAGCTGCCGGGCGGCGGCTCCTGAGGACTGGAGTTCACCCGGTTTGGTGGCACGGCCGGCGACTTGGGATTCAAGCCGCATTTGCGTCGAGTCGTTCAAAGGCGAGCGGGGACCGGCTGGCCGAGCTCGGAGTGCCGCCGGTGGGGGTTGTACCAGCCTTCGATGTAACGGAAGATCGCCATCCGCGCCTCGGCGTGGGTCCGGAAACAGCGCCGGTCGATCAGCTCACACTCCAGCGTCGCAAAGAAACTTCTCGGCCATCGCATTGTCGTAGGCGCTGCCCACCGCGCCGCGGGACGGCTGGATGCCCAGTTCCTGGCAGCGCTGCCCGAAGGCGAGCGCGGTGTACTGACAGCCCCGGTCGGAATGATGAATCACCCCCTGCGGGCGCCGCTGCTGTGCGGCCATGTGCAGGGCGTCCAGGACCAGCTCGGTCTTCAGGTGCGTGGCCATCGCCCAGCCCACGATCCGTCGACTGAACACGTCGCAGCACCATCGGCGAGGATACAGGAAGCCGGCCCACGTCGGCACGTAGGTAATGTCCGCCACCCACAGCTGATTCGGCACGGTCGCGGCGAACTTCCGTCGCACCAGATCGGGACGGCCTGCGTTTCGACCGCGCCCCGCTGCGTCGTGCGCATGCCCCGGCGGCGGCTGACCCCCACCAGTCGCTCGCGGCTGCATCAGGCGTGCGATGCGCTTCTGCCCGACCCGCTCGCCGACGTCGCGCAGGTCGCCGAACCATCCGCGGCGCCCCGTACGTGCCGTCCGCTCCGCGCGTGGAACCGCCGGACGTGCGTCCAGCACCACCGCATCCTGGCTCGCGCGGACCGATGGCGCGCGGTGGCGCCAGGCATAGAAGCCGCTGCAGCGAGACCCGGAGGACGCGACACATCGTCGCGACCGGGTACACGGCCTGGTGATCCCTCACGAACCCGAGCTCCGTTCGAACCGCTCGGGATCGTGCCGGTCTCCCGTGCGAACCAGGCCGTCGCTTTTGACAAAATCTCGCGCTCGAGCTTCACCTGACGCAGCTCACGGCGGAGCTGCCGCCAGCTCCGTCGCGCTCGGCGCTCGTCAGGCCGTCGGTCCGACTTCGCCGCATCCCGGGCCGCCTGCTCATCCAGGTCCGGATTGTCTGGGCCGACGGTTCGAACTCCTCGGGCCAGGGACTCCTCGGGCGTCCGCCCCGCTCGTACCAGCTCGGTCAGCTGGCGGCGAAACTCCGGTGGGTATCCCTTGCTTTCGGTCCGATCTCGGCATCGGGACTCCTCTTCCCCCAAAGGGTGCAGTGTCCACGAAACCGGGTCAACTCCAGGGGTTACCACCATCGCGATACTTCGGTCGAAGCGCGGATGGACATAGGTACCGCAGAGCAGGGCGGCATAGTCGTACTTCGTCAGGTTCGACGCGACGTGCAAGACGCGCTCAGCCGGCATCAATTGGAAAGGGTAGACGGTGAACGGCATGAGACCCTGCTGCAGCCCCGCCATCTCCGTGGGGAGAGCGATAAACCAGACATCGGAGATCACTCCGGGCCCAGAGAGCCCGTGGCCGAAGAAGTCCCCTCGGAGGCCCACGGTCGCCATGTCTGGGACATTGGGATTGTCAACATCTGCACTGCCCCGGAACTCGAAATCGGCGCCGCGCAGATCGTAGCCCTGAGAGTAGAGCGGACGATGGTCGATTGCGTCCGTCGCGATCATCCGGCGCTCGCCGGGGCCGATCGGAAACTCCCGCCCGGCCCCAGGAAACCTCTGCACGGCCGACGTCCACAGCCCGTTCGGGTTCGCGATCCACGCCACCCGCTCGGCACACGGAGCCCCAGGGATCTCCGACGGCTGTGAGGTGGCAACACCCAGCAACATGCCATCAAGGTAGATGGTGCTGTCGGCGTTGTTAGCGATGACCAGGTAGCCCCCGAAGTCGTAGCTCCCTGTGGCCGGGTTATCCCCCGGTTCCATCGCAAGCTCTGCAAAGACCAGGGCTCCCCTGCGGCTCGCCGGCACTCGAACCGTCGTCTCAAACCCGCTACCCGTGACTCGAAATGCCCTTCGCACGGTCACGAACCCGATCGCGTCATCGGCCAGGGCCCGGCCAGCCAGTTCCGCGGCCGAGAGCCAGCGATGCACCCACAGGTCGTAGCTGCCGGCCGGCACCGACACCAGCTTGACACTGCCATCGGGGCCCGAGGTGACGGCGACGACCGTATCGCCCGTCCCCGGGTTCACCAGCCGCAGTTGCGCCGCCGGTATCCCATTGGACCATCCGAGCACGCCGGCGGTCGCAACGTCTGCGGTGTCCGGGAGCAGCCGGACGGTGATTTCGTTGACGGGGGGCGGTGGCGGTGGGTCGATGATGTCAGTCGTCCCGCTACCACAAGCCGGAAGGGCGGAGATCAGACAAGCGAAGAGAGGGGAAGCAAACCGCATGGCGCGTAGTCTCGACTGAGCCGATTGGCATACGCCTTCCAAGCTAGAATACGGTACGAACGCGGGCCAGTCAAGCCTGCCCTGTACCCCGCCTCCAGAAGCTCCCCGCCGGGTAGTAACGGCTACCACAGGGCGAACACCGCGCCGACCAGCGCAAACCGGACCATGTGGTACCCACCCTTGATCAGCACCAGGCTGAACTTGGTCCCTCAAGCAACGCGTCGGTGGCGATGGAGCCGAGGACGAAGCTGCCACCATACGCCTTGCCCGTGCTGAAGTCCCTGGGCCCAGATCGGCGGCTGCACAAGTCGCTGGACACCCGGCCATGGGCGGCGTATGGTTCGACTGCCCCCCTGCCGGAGTGCGGTGTGACCCATCTCCCGACCCGTCGAGAGTTCCTGCTGAGCGGGACCGCGGCCGTCGGCGCGGCCGCCCTCGCCCCGATGCTTCCGTGGCCCCCTGGACCCGCTCGGTACCACAGCTCTTCCCGATCTCGCTGGCGCAGTGGTCGCTCCACCGGGAGTTGCCGCGAAGACCATCGACCACCTCGACTTTGCCCGGGTCACCAGGGAGGTCTGGGACCTCGACGCGATCGAGTACGTCAACAGCTTCTTCAAGGACAAGGCCCGCGACGCCGGCTACCTGGCGACATGAACCAGCGGGCCGCCGACCACGCCGTCAACCAGCACCTGATCATGTGCGATGGCGAAGGCCGGCTGGGGGACCCCGACGCCGCCCTCAGGACCCAGGCGGTCGAGAACCACTACCAAGTGGGTCGACGCCGCCGCGACGCTGGGCTGTCTCCACATCCGAGTCAACGCCGCCAGCGACGGCACGTTCGAGGAGCAGCAGAGAGCTCGCCGCCGACGGACTCCGCCGGCTGTGCGAGTACGGCGACCGGCACGGGATCAACGTGATCGTGGAGAACCACGGCGGTCTGTCCTCCAACGGCCAGTGGCTGGCCGGCGTCATGCGCCTGGTCGATCACCCCCGCTGCGGCACCCTCCCCGACTTCGGCAACTTCTACGACTACGACCGCTACCAGGGGGTCGCCGACCTGATGCCGTTTGCCAAGGCCGTGAGCGCCAAGTCCCACGACTTCGACGACCGGGGCAACGAAACCGCCAAGGACTACCTCCGACTGATGCGCACCGTGCTCGACGCCGGCTACCGCAGCTGGGTGGGCATCGAGTACGAGGGTGACAGGCTCCCCGAGCGCGAGGGCATCACCCGCACCCTCCGGCTGCTGCAACGGGTGCGGGACCAACTGGCTCCCAACTACCCCAACGGGTGATTTCCCCATGACAGACACCTCCCGCCGAGATTTTCTCCAGCGCACTGCCGCCGCGACCGCCGCGCTCGGACTGGCGCCCAGCCTGGTTCACGGGTCGGAGATCAGCTTTGACCCCGAACCGGTCCCGGACGGGCTCCCCCGCGCCCCGCTCGGTCCCGGTGACCCGGTCCGGATCGGCATCATCGGCACCGGTGGCATGGGCACCGGGCACCTCGAGGCCTTTGTGAAGGCCGCCCAGGACGGTCGGACCAACATGGTAGTGGCGGCCGGGGCCGACGTCTGTGACAAGCGGGTAGCACAGGCCAAGGAGAAGGCCGAAGCGGTTCAGGGATCCGGGACCATGGACAGCTACCGGGACTACCGTGAACTGCTCAGGCGCCCCGACCTCCACGGCGTGCTGATCGCCGCGCCGGAGCACTGGCACGCCAAGATCGCGGAGGATGCGATCCTCGCCGGCAAGGACGTCTATGTCGAAAAGCCGATGACCTACGATCTCAAGGCCGCGCTCCGGCTGTGGGACGTCCAGCGGAAGCACCCCGATCGGATCGTCAATGTCGGCACCCAGTACGTCATGACGCCAAGCTACCTCAACGCCCGGCAATTGATCGCGGACGGGAAGATCGGCAAACCGGTCTGGAGTCAGACCAGCTACTGCCGGAACTCCAAGGAGGGCGAGTGGCTCTACTACGCGATCGACCCCGAATGGCAGCCGGGCGTCAACCTCGACTGGGACGCCTGGTGCGGCCCCTCGGGCAAGGCTCCTTGGAGCCCCGAGGTGTACGCCCGGTGGCGGCGCTACAAGCGCTACTCCACCGGCATCATCGGGGACCTCCTGGTCCACCGGATCACCCCGCTGCTGGCCTGCATGGATCTGGGCTGGCCGATCCGGGTCACCGGGGCGGGCGGGCACTACATCGACAAGGCGATGGAGAACCACGACCAGATCAACCTGACGATCGAGTTCGAGCACGAGCACACGATGATCGTGGCCGGTTCCACCGCCAACGAACTCGGACTGGAGACCATGATCCGGGGCCACAAGGGCAACTTCTTCCTGGGGGGTCGGAACGCGATCCTCCGGCCCGAGCGGCTCTTCGCCGAGGAGGTGGAGGAGCAGACCATCGTCGGCGAGGACCACGGCGATGACCAGGACGCGCTCCGGCTCAACTGGCTCGAGTGCATCCGGACCCGCGAACCGGCCCCCAGCCCGGTCGAACTGGGGACCAAGGTGATGGTGATCGTGGACCTGGCGGCCCGCTCGATGTGGGAGGGCGGCGCCTTCGGCTACGACCCGGTCAAGCGGAAGGTCAAGCGGCTCTGATCCGATTTGCCACGGAGGCCATGGGGACGCGGTTCGAGCTGGTCATCGCCGACCAGGGCGACCCGGTCCCGCTCCGGGCCCTGGGTGAGGCGGCGCTCGATGAAATCCGGATCGCCCACGACCTGTTCAACCGATTCGCGCCCGGCGGCCTCCCCTCTCGACTGGCGATGACACCGGCCGGCACCCCCATCCCACTCGACAAGGAGAGCTTCGCGCTCTTTCAGGACGCCCGGCTGGTCTGGGAACGGTCGGCGGGCGCCTTCGATCCGGCGCTCGGCACCGGGTTCGACGCGCTGACCCTGGACCCCGACCGACAGACCGTCACGGCCACCAGGTTCGGGGTGATGCTGGACTTCGGCGGGATCGCCAAAGGGCACGCGCTCGACCAGGCGGCGGCGGTGCTTCGGTGCGGCGACGTGCGGGGTGCCTTTCTGCACGGCGGCACCAGCAGTGCGCTCGGGATCGGGACCCCGCCGGACCGCGATGGCTGGACGGTGCGGGTGGCCCGGGCCGGCAGCACCGGTGCGGCACACGATGACGAGACCTCCATAGTCCTCACGGACCGGGCGATGTCCGTCTCGGCCGCCTGGGTGGACAACCCGCACCCCACCCTGGACCCCCGCACCGGCAGACCGGTCCCGGTGCCCCGCCGGGCGGTGGTGATGGGTCCGTCGGCCCGGCTGGCGGATGCCTGGAGCACGGCGGCGCTGGTGCTGGGCAGACGACCCGACGGTCTCACGGCCGACTGGGATGTCCTGGTGACCGCTTGACGACCTGCGAATGAACGGAAAGGGAGATCAATGCGATGACCGCCTTTCGAGGCACCTCCGTTTTGTTCCTCGGCCTGATCCTCTGGCCGACCACGACCCTGATCGCCCAGTCGGGCGCCAGCGATCCAGCCCGGCTCCGCAGTGTCGCGCGGGAACTGATGGTCGCGGCGCGCTACGCCGCCCTGATCACCGTCGACTCCACCGGCGCCGCTCAGGCCCGGACCATAGATCCCTTTTCTCCGGATGACGCGATGGTGGTCTGGTTCGCCACCAACCCGCGGACTCGCAAGGTGGCCGAGATCACTCGCGATCCCCGGGTCACGCTGTACTACTTCTCGACTCGGCACGGCGGCTATGTCACCCTCCGGGGGCGGGCGCGCCTGGTGAATGATCCGCTGGAGAAGCAGCGACGCTGGAAGCCCGAATGGGCGGCGTTCTATCCGGACAGGGAACGGGACTACCTTCTGGTGGTCGTCACCCCGGAGCGACTGGAGATCGTGAGCCCCGGGCAGGGTGTCGTGGGGGATTCGCTCACCTGGCGACCGCCGACCTATCTCATCCCCAACAGAAAGACCCTCCCTGAGCGGTTGCTGAGGGCCCTGGGAGTCCGCGCTCTTGCGCCCCACTCTTGTGAATTCGTCGCCTTGCGGTCTTGCACCTGGGCGTGACCCGTGGTCCGAGGACAGCCCTCCTCGACGATACAGACTGAAGACTGGTGGGTGTGGCGAGTCACCAGGACTGCGGAGAGGCAGACAGTATACTCCCGGAGGGTCCAATACAGTATACTCCCGGAGGGTCCAATGCGGATGAGGTACTTGGTTGTTGTGACCGCAGTAGTCCACACCATCACGGCCGCTTCAGGAGTGGCCCAGCGCGAGCCGCCCCCGCCCTTTCCTGGGGAGTGCCGGGCTCTGGCCCGCGAGTTGCCACAGGACCAGTCTCAAAGACTCAAGTATGCGCAAGCCCTCAGCAGGTGCAAGGACGACGGCCCACCCGTATTGACCTCTCTGTGGGTTACGCCTCCCACCCTCAAGACTGAGCGCGAGGTCCTGGTGGCGGCGACCGTCGAACTCCGGGACTACCGGATCTTTCAGGCGGTCCGTACAGTGGCGCTGAACGTGAGCAACGGAACCGAGGTCCGCATCAGCGCCCTGGAGGCTTTGGTGGGATACTTCGACCCGCGAGCCGTGCTCATGTCTCATGAAACGGCAGGTGACCGGCGATGGGCAATCGGCGGTTGGGGTCACTACACGCCCCCGACAGACGGGGCCCAACCCCTCCCAACGAACATCAGGAACCAGGTGCTTGAGGTCTTTCGAAGTCTTGCAACCGACACCACGAGCGACGTCGGGCGGGCCGCGAAGGACGTACTGTACTCGCTCGAGGGCCTGGCCCGGTGGACTCAACCGGCACCGCCCGGTGATGGCTGATCGGGGCACCGAGGAATCGAGGTTGCTCCTGCCGCGACTTCCCGGAACCCGGCATGGATGTGGCGGGCAAGATGGCCTAACCTCCGGAGGGTCGAATGTGGTGGAGACACCTGCTGGTCGCATCTCCGATCATCATCCTTTTCAGCGCCACGCGGGCGCGGGCACAGCGCGAGCCGACGGCAGAGGAGTGCCGATATCGCCGCCCACTATTCGCGCCCGGCAGGCCGTCAGTTTGCCCGCCATCCTGACCTTGAGTCGGTGCCGAAACGACGGGCCACCGGCACTGGCCGCCCTGTGGTCCTCTCCTCCCTCGGACCCTGACGCGCTGCGGACCTTGGCGGGGGCCAGCTTCGTCCTCCGAGACCGGCGAATTCTCGATGCGGCCCGGGAGGCAGCGCTCAAGCCGACCAACGCGACTGGCGTCCGGATAACTGCCATGATCACCTTGGCCCGGTACCTTGATCTCGACCTGGAGGTGATCCAGATCTCGCCAGGAGCCGGAGCACAGCCAGCGACCGATGGAGTTGCAGATGACACCAGCCCGCCGGTCGAACGGTGTCCAGCCCCTTCCTCCGGACGCGCGGGACCAGATCCTGGAGGTCCTCCGACGGCTGGAGGCCGACCCCGGCCCTGTTATTCGAGCGACCGCGGAGAGTCTCCATCGTGTTCTCACCCCCCCGCGGGATCCAGAAGTCACCCAAGCGACGTCGTGCTCCGGGACCTGAACCAGTCCCCCACCGACACATTGAGGACCGACCCGAAGCGGTGGAGCGAGCTGGGACAGGTTCGGATAGATTGCGCTCCGACCTCGAGGACAGAAGGTCCAGACCATGACCCCATCTGATCGTCGTTCCTTCCTGGCCCAGACCGCCGGCGCCCTGGCCGGGATCTCCATCCTCCCGGAACTGGTTTCCGCCGAGCCGCTTCGGATCGGCGCTCCGGTCAGCGTGGGCATCATTGGCGTCGGGCGGCAGGGCCGAGCCATCATCACCGAACTCCAGAAACTGCCCGACGTCACCATCGCCGCCGTGTGCGACACCAGCCCCACGCGCCTGGTCCTGGCCGGTGAACGCGCGGCCGGAGCCGCGACCCTGGCCGACTACCGGCAGCTCCTGGCCCGCGGCGACCTCTCCGCAGTCATCGTGGCCACCCCGACCCACCTCCATCGCGAGATTGCCCAGGCGGCCATCGCAGCCGGCCGCCACGTCTATCTCGAATCGCCGCTGGCCCACACGGTCGAGGACTGTCAGGCGATCGCCCGCTCGGCTGAAGGGGTGTCCACCGTGGTCCAGGTCGGCTTCCAGGGCCGCTCCAACCCGGTCTACCAGCGGGCCAAACCCCTGTTTCGCTCCGAACTGCGAGAGACCGTCTCCCTCGCGGCCCAGTCCCACCGGAAGACCAGCTGGCGATTCCCCGCCCCCGATCCCGGCACGGCGCAGGCCACCAACTGGCGGCTCGACCCGGCGGTCTCCACCGGGCTCGCGGGCGAGATCGGAGCCCAGCAGTTCGACGTGGCCACCTGGTACCGGGAGGAGCTCCCGATTCGGGTTGCGGGTCGCGGCGCGATCAGGCTGCACAACGATGGGCGGGAGATCGCCGACACGATCGCGGTCGACGCTCACCTGGGCCGACGGGGTGGCCCTCCACTACGAGGCCACCCTGGCCAACTCCTACGGCGGTCAGTTCGAGACCTTCCACGGCATCAACGGCGCCCTCAAGCTCGCCTGGAGCCACGGCTGGCTCTTCAAGGAGCTCGATGCCCCGACCCAGGGATGGGAGGTCTATGCCACCCGGCAGCAGTTCTTTCAGGACGAGGGGATCATCCTGGTGGCCGACGCCACCAAGCTCTCGGCCCAAGGCAAGCTCAAGGAAGGGGTCGGGTTGCCCCACCCTTCGCTGTACTACGCCCTGGCCGACTTCGTCCGGAGCGTGGCGGAGGGGACCCCGGTGGCCTGCTCCGCGGCGGAGGGGGCCCGGTCCAGCATCGTGGGCATTCTGGCCAACCAGGCGGTGGTGACAGGTCGCCCCGTGGAAATTTCGTCCTGAGGCTCGACTAGATTCCTTTCCCCCGGGGCCGCCAACGGTCCCGGACACTACCGCACGAGGTCGCGATGCTGCGTCGAACGACACTGCTGCTTGGCAGCCTGCTCCTGGCCGCGGCCGGGACCGCCCAGGCCCAGGCCGGGCTCTCGGTCCCCTACGCCATGGACACCCTGCCCAACGGACTCCGGGTGATCGTCCACGAGGACCACTCGGTCCCGACCGTGGTGGTCGAACGTCTGGTACCACGTCGGGTCCGGGAGCGAAAAGCCGGGCCGCACCGGCTTCGCCCACCTGTTCGAGCACCTGATGTTCATGGGGTCGGCCAACGCCCCGTATCCGCAGTTCGACCAGCTGCTCGAGTCGGCCGGTGCCAACAACAACGGCTCCACCACCGAGGACCGCACCAACTACTTACGAAGAGGGTCCGGCCACCGCGCTGCCCCTGATGCTCTGGCTCGAAGCCGATCGGATGGGCTGGATCCTGCCCACCATGGACGCGGCCAAGGTCGATCTCCAGCGCGATGTGGTGAAGAACGAACGCCGACAGCGCGTGGACAATCAGCCCTACGGTCAGTCGTTCGAGACCATCCTCGCCGATGCTCTACCCGAGCGACCACCCGTACTCCTGGCCGGTGATCGGATCGATGACCGACCTTTCGGCGGCGTCGCTCGAGGATGTGAAGGAGTTCTTCCGGACCTGGTACGCCCCGAACAACGCGGTCATCGTGGTCGCGGGGGACGTGAAGGCCGACGAGGTGAAGCGGCTGGTCCGGCAGTACTTCGGGGAGATCCCCCGCGGCCCTGCCATCGAACGGCCCACCGCTTCGGCGTTCAGCCTGGCTCGCGATACCATCGGGGTGCTGGAGGACCGGGTCCAGCTGGCCCGCCTCAACTACGCCTGGCCCACCGTCCCGCTCAACCACGCGGACGATGCCGCGCTCGACGTGGCGGCCTACCTGCTGACCGGCGCCCGCAACAGCCGGATCACCCAGAAGCTGGTCTACCAGCAGGAGCTCGCCTCCAACGTCAACGCCTTCCAGGCCAGCCACCGGCTGTCCGGGGACTTCCGGGTGATCGCCACCGCTCGGCCCGGGATCGCCCTGCCGCCGCTCCAGCAGGTGATCGATCAGGAGCTGCGCACCCTGGCCGCCGATGGGCCGACCGCCCGGGAACTGGAGCAGGCCAAGAACTCGATCGAGTCGAGCTTCCTGGGCAGCCTGGAACGGGTCGGCGGCAAGGCCGATCAGCTGAACGCCTACTACTACCAGACCGGCAACCCCGATGGGTTCCAGACCGACCTCGACCGCTACCGCGGGGTCACCGCCGCCGATGTGCAGCGGGTGGTCGAGAAATACCTGCTGGCCCCCAAGGTGATTCTGAGCGTGGTCCCGCTGGGCAAGCCCGATCTGGCCGCTGAACCGACGGGGGTAACGCCATGACCCGCACCATGCGATTCCTTGTGCTCGCCGCTCTGCCGGGAGTACTTCAGGCCCAGGCCTTCGATCGGACTGTGCCTCCGACTCTGGCGCCTCCTCCCTCCTTTGTCTCGCCCAAGGTGCAATCCGCAACCCTTCCCAACGGGATCCGGATTCACGTCGTGGAGTTGCGGGAGGTCCCACTGGTCCAATTCACCCTGACCGTGGCCGGCGGAGGCCGCGCCGACGGCGCGCTCGCCGGCCTGGCCGCCTTTACCGCCGGGATGCTCGATGAGGGCGCCGGCAGTCGCGACGCCAGCGGAGTGGCCGCCGAGGTTGCTTTCCTCGGTGCCTCGCTCTCCACCGGGGCCTCGTGGGACGGCATGGCGGTGACACTGCGGGCCCCGAAGCGCACCATGGGGCCGGCCCTCGACCTGATGGCCGACGTGGTGCGGCAACCGACCTTCGTTGCCGAGGAGACCAACCGGCAACGGGATCTCCGACTCGCCCAGCTGGTGCAGCAGAAGGACCAGCCTGCCGCGGTGGCCAGCCTGACCTTCAACGAAGTCATCTTCCCCGCCACCCATCCGTACCATCGCTCTCTCAACGGGGACTCCGCGTCCGTGGCTCGGCTCGATTCGGCCACGGTGCGGGGATTCTATGACCGGATGTTCCGGCCCGATCAGGCGGAGTTCATCGTGACCGGCGACATCTCCCTGGTGGAGGCGCAGCGGGCCATCAGCCAGCGGTTCGGGGACTGGCGGGCACCAACTGGTCCGGTTTCCGCGTTGCCGGTCGTCGCGAATCCGGCCGCCAAGCCGACCACGGTCTATCTCAAGGACAAGCCGGGCGCCGCCCAGTCGGTCATCGTGATCGGCGCCCCCGGCCCCGAGCGCAGTGACCCCGACTACTACCCGATTCAGGTGATGAACACCCTATTGGGTGGATCGTTCAGCTCCCGGCTCAACAGCAACCTCCGGGAGGCCAAGGGTTACACCTACGGCGCCGGATCCGGATTCGCCTTCCGCCCGTTGGCCGGTCCCTTCATCGCCCAGGCCGCGGTCCGGAGCAACGTGACCGACAGTTCGCTGGTCGAGTTCTTCAATGAGTTCAACCGGATGCGCGACGAGCCGGTGGAAGCCGAGGAACTCAATCGCGCCAAGGCGTACCTGGCCCTGGGTCTGGCAGGAGATTTTGAAACCACCGGCCAGGTGGCCGGCCAGCTGGGCGGGCTCCTGACCTTCGGCCTGCCGTTCAACTGGTACGACAGCTACGTGGAGCGGATCATGGCGGTAACCGCGGCCGACGTTCAGCGAGTGGCCCGCCGGCTGCTCCGGCCCGACCAGCTGTCGGTGATCGTGGTGGGGGATGTGGCCAGCATCCAGCCGGGAATCGAGCAGTTGGGTCTGGGACCGGTAACGATACTGCCGACCCCGTAGCCAGCCCGGCTAGAGGCGTTCGAACCGGGCCTGGAAGAACCGGAGATAGCGGGGCTCGTAGGTCATCTTGAGCCCCCGCGCCGTCTCCCGGGCGTCGTACACCGCCTTGACCGACTCGGCCACTACATCCATGTGGGCCTGGGTGTACACTCGACGGGGGATCGTGAGCCGAGTCAGTTCGAGTTTGGGGTAGTGGTGATCCCCGGTGACGGGGTCGCGTCCGGCGCTGGCAATACCCCGCTCCATCGATCGAATCCCCGAATCGAGGTAGAGTTCCGCGGCCAGCGTCTGAGCTGGAAACTGGTCCTGGGACAGGTGAGGGTAGAACCGGCGGGCGTCGAGAAAGATGGCGTGGCCCCCGATCGGGACCACGATCGGGATTCCCCAGTCCTGCAGCATGTCACCCAGATAGCGCACCTGCCCGATCCGGGACCGGACGTGGGCGTCCTCCACCGACTCGCCGATCCCGATCGCCAGGGCCTCCATGTCCCGGCCCGCCAGCCCCCCATAGGTGTGGAGCCCTTCGTACAGCACGATCAGGTTGCCGAGCTCCTCGGCGAGAGTCGGATCGTTGACCGCCAGCCAGCCGCCGATGTTGACCAGACTGTCCTTCTTGGCGCTCATCCACGCCCCATCGGTCAGATCGCAGAACTCCCGGAGGATGGCGGCGATCGAATGGTCGGCGTAGCCCGCTTCCCGCTCCTGGATGAAGAACGCGTTCTCGACCATCCGGGTCGCGTCGAGGAAGAGACGGATGCCATGCCGATCGCAGAGGGCCCGGAGCGCCCGGGCGTTGGCCATGCTGACCGGCTGTCCCCCCGCCATGTTCACCGTGCCGGCCAGGCTCACATAGGCAATCCGGTCCGCACCTTCCCTGGCGATCAGCCCTTCGAGTTTGGCAAGGTCGACGTCCCCCTTGAACGGGTGGAGGCTCTGCGGATCGTGGGCCTCGTCAATCACCACATCTACGAAGGTGCCACCGGCCAGCTCCTGGTGGGCCCGGGTGGTGGTGAAGTACATGTTCCCGGGCACCAGCTGTCCGGGAGCAATCGCCACCTGGCTGATCAGATGCTCCGCCCCGCGCCCCTGGTGGGTCGGCAGGACATGGCGGTAGCCGTAGTAGCTCCTGACCGCGTCCTCCAGGTGGTAGTAGTTGCGGCTCCCGGCGTATGCCTCATCGCCCAGCAACATCCCGGCCCATTGCCGGTCGCTCATGGCGCTGGTCCCGCTGTCGGTCAGCAGGTCGATGTAGACATCATCGGACTTGAGCAGGAAGGTGTTGTAGCCGGCGGTCTCCAGCGCCCGGGCCCGGTCTTCCGGGGTCGTCATCCGGAGCGGCTCGACCATCTTGATCTTCCACGGCTCGGCCCAGGAGCGCCGGCCGAATTGCTGGCCCATGGTGCGGGCTGGAGTTGAGTGTGTCATAAATCATAAGATCATGATAAATACCGAAACTGCGCAAGCGGGCCGCCGGTCCACCGGCCCTGCTGTTTCAGAGAGGGCGCTTGGAACCGGGCGGGGTGGGGAGCAGCAGGTCGCCGAGAAAGAACCCCGACAGCTCGGCCCGGCCAGCGAGGCCGGACTTCCGATACACCGCCACCGCATGCTGGCGAACGGTCCGTTCGCCCCGCCCGGTCAGCTTGGCGATCCGGATCATCGAGAATCCCTTCAGCAACATGAGCGCGGTTTCCCGTTCGGCGTCGGTCAACTCCCAGGTCGAGAATTGCCGGTCCACCTCGGCCCCCAGACCCTCCAGCACTGCCTGGGTGGCCACCCGCCAGGCCTCCTGCTCCAGCCGGAGGTCCGCTTCCCGGGTTCTGGCAACGCCCAGCTGGGCACGGGTCGCCAGCCACCCGCGGGCCAGGTAGACCGCCGCTCCCAGACTCACCGAAACCAGGGCCAATTCCACCGCGACATGCAGGCTCAGCAGTCGCCGCGGGGCGTCCAGCGCCAAATCCACCACCCCGGCCACCACGATGACCAGGAAGATCACGGCCAGTATGGGGTCCAGATTGGGGGCGTCCGGGTCGGAAATCCTGGTCACCTGGTCTCCTTTCGTCCTCAGCGAACCGCGGAGCGGCTCTCGTCAGTCATTTGCCGGATGGCTTACCGTCGGATGCCGGATGGCCGGCGGATCGCCGGTCTCCCAACTTGATCGCGGTAGTCCATCTGTCACCCGAAGGAGATATAACATGCTGCCCGATCCGCTCCATCCCGCCGTTGTGCATTTCCCCATGGCCCTTGCCATCCTGCTCCCGCTGGCGGCCCTGGTACTGCTCTACTGGATCCGGCGCGGGGCGCCGGTCCGCACCGCCTGGAGTGGCGTGGTGGTGGCGGCGGGACTGCTGCTGGGCTCCTCCTGGCTTTCGCTCCAGACGGGCGAGCGGGAGGAGGAACGGGTCGAGGAAGTCGTGGCTGAACAGGCCATCGGAACCCACGAGGAGCTGGCCGAACAGTTCATGATCCTGGCCGGGGTCGTCTTCCTCCTGTCCGCGGCCGGGCTGATCTCCCACCGGGCCGGTGGGTGGGCCAGAACCGCCGCCACCGTCGGAAGCCTGCTCCTGATTCCGGCAGGGATCCGGGTGGGTCACTCGGGAGGAGAACTGGTCTACCAGCACGGGGCGGCCAGTGCCTACACCGGATCGGGTGGGCTCTCCTCAGGCGACACTGAAGGCACTCGGGCGGTCTCCGCCCGGGAGGACCGGGAGGAAGACCGGGAAGAGAGGGAAGGCAAGTGATCGAAGGCCCCGGAGGCGCGCCCAGCTGATGGATCCTGGCAGGCCGAGTCAGGGTCTGGCCGGGGTGATCCGGATGTTCCGGAAGCGAACCCCCGAGTGGTCTCCCTGCAGCATGATCGGCCCGGGGGCCCCTTCGTCACTGTCCAGCGCTCCGCCGGTGATCCCGGGAATCTCGGCCCGGTCGATCATGGTGACACCGTTGAGGACGACCGTAACCCGACGACCGATGAAGGTGATCTCGAAGACCTGCCACTCGCCCGGTGGGCGGGCGGGCTGAACCGTCGGGCTCACCTGGCCGTAGATCCCGCCCATCCCGCGGTCGTACGGGGGTCGCCCAAAGTCGTCCTGCAGTTGCACCTCATGGCGACCCCGCAGGTAGATGCCGCTGTTGCCGGCGGCCGGAACGTTGACCTCGATATGGAGCTTGAAATCGGTGAACCGGGCCCGGGAGATCAGGTCGCTCGATGGCGGAGTGTTGACCAGTTCGCCGGCCCGCAGCACCCAGCCGTTGTAGGCCCCCCGAACGGTCCAGTCCCCGAGGCCGCCGGCCAGCAAGTCGATCGGTTCGCCCCAGCTCGGTTCCCCGGACCGGACAAGCGGTGGCGCCCGTTTGCCGTGCACGGTAAACCGGATACCGTCCGGGTGGATCAACTCTCCCAGCAGATCGTCCCCGGTGACGAGTGCGGCGAACTCCGGGGCCTGCGCCTGGGGAGTCCCGCCCGGCATCGGGAAACGTACCTTCGGGCCCTCGATGACGAGGCGACTGAGGGCAAGGGCGTGCCCGGATCGGCCCTGGAGCCGGCCGGTGAAGACCGGACCTTCGCTGACCTCGAGCCACATCGGCCACCGGGTCTGACCCTCGGTGACGGTCAGGTCCCAGCGCCCGGTCACCGGGCTCTGGGCCGGCGCCGTGGTGGCCAGACCGCTGAACAGAAGGAGGACAAGACCAGGACGCATGGAACGCTCACGATTGGGGTGACTGGAATCTCCTGCTGGCCAACCGGAGGTCAAGGGGGGATACTTGCAGGATGACTCCTCAGCGATGGCCACGGGGGGCCAGGTCCGGACTCCTCGGGGCAGCCGTTGGTCTCGCGACGCTCGCCGCTCCGCTCGCGGCGCAGCCGGCCCGACAGTCCGAGGTCGACCACACTCTGGCGGCGTGGGCTGTGATGTGGAACCGGTATGACCTCGACCAGATCGACCGGCTCTTTGTCACCGATTCAACCCTCAGCTACTTCTCCTCGGAACGCGATGGGCTGCTGCAGGGGATGGAGGCCCTGCGAGCGCATCACACCGGGTTCGGCTTCGTGCCCGGCGGGAAGGATCAACCGAACCAGCTGTTGCTGGAGTCGGTGGTGACCCACTGGCAGGGAGCAACCGCGGTGGTCCTGGCTACCTGGATCTTCCGGCGCGCCGACGGTTCCGCCCAGAAGGGACCGGTTACCTTCGTCCTGGTGCCGCGCCGTGATGGCTACCGGATTGCCCACGCCCATTTTGCCAACGCACCCCCGGCCCCACCCCGGTAGACCGACGATGAGCGCGTTCCGACTCGATGAGGCGCTGGCGATCCTGGAGCGGACCCCCACAACCCTCCGCGCCCTGCTCGGTGGGCTCTCCGAGCCCTGGACGACGGCCACCGAAGGACCCGACACCTGGAGCCCGGTCGACGTGGTCGGGCACCTGATCGACGGTGAGGACACCGACTGGATGACCCGGACCCGGATCATCATGGCAGGCGGGCCCGAGCCGCGTTTCGAACCGTTCCAGCGGTTCGGGCACCAGGAGCGGACCCGGGGCAAGACCCTGGACGAACTGCTCGAGGAGTTTTCGGCCCGGCGCCAGGAGAACGTGGCCACCCTCCGGGGGTTCGGGCTCACCCCTGAGCAACAGCGGATGACGGGCATCCATCCCGAGTTTGGCCGGGTGACGCTGGAGGAGATGCTGGCGACCTGGGTGGCCCACGACCTCGATCACCTGATCCAGATCGCCCGGGTCATGGCCCGCCGCTACACGGAGGCCGTCGGCCCCTGGCGTCGCTACCTGAGGGTGGTCGGAGAGCCGGTCGAACCCTTCAGCTAGCGCGCCTCCCGCCGGCCCCTCCGGCGCAGGTCCACCACCATGGGGCGGTGGTCGGATCCCAGGTCCGGCCCCACCACTGCTCGGACCGGCTTCCACTCCGTTCCGCAACTGAGCACATGGTCGATCCGGGCCGAGAATCGTTTCAGCACCCGGGTGTAACCGAAGCCCCGGCCGACCCGGGAAAAGGCGTTGCTGCAACCCGACCAGTGGGCCCGGTAGATCGCGCTCTCCACCACCAGGTTGAAATCCCCGGCTACCAGAAGATCCTCGCCGTCCGCCAGGACCCACCGGCTGGTCCGACTCGATCCGGCATCGCGCAACAGGATGTTGCGGGCCAGTTCGCCGCTCGAGCCGCCATAGCGGAGCGGCGCCAGTCCCTTCCCCGGCGTCTCGAGGTGGACGTTGACCACGGTCAGCGGGCCCTGGGGAGAGTCGAGCCGGTAGCGCACTCCGTTGCCGGTCCCTCCCTGATCCCGGGTACGCACCGTTTCCATCTCCTCCACGCTGTCCACCCGGAAGCGAGTCATGAGACAGAGCGATCCGTCGCGTCTGGCCAGCCAGCCCGGCAGGGATCTCGCGGCGCTCACGAACTCGTTGGAACACTCCTGAACGACAATGATGTCAGGCTGGAGCGCCGCGAGCGCTGCGGGAACCTGGGGGATGATCGGGTTCTGGGAAGCGTCCAGATTGAACGTCACGACCCGGAGGTGCCCAGGGCCTGCTGTGAACCACCCTCGCCATCCCGTCCGACCTCCCATGACAGGGCCCAGGATCAACAGCGCCGAGAGCGCCACCGGCCCGAGCAATCTCGGCATCACCATCAGGCTGATCAACGCGAGAGGGGCCGCCGGCACCAGCAGGACCCATCGAGGACCGTACAGCAGCGTGGTGGGAAGGACCGAGCGGTCGCCGAAACCCCAGAGGGTGATCGCCGCGGCGACGGTCATGGCCAGATAGCCCCAGACCATGAGGCGAAGGACCCCCAGCAGACGGGGGGACACGGCGAGCTTCGACCAGTGGAGGCGTGGCAGCCGCCACCGACGCCGGGCCGGCCCCCGACCTGCGGAGGCCGGTGCGGGCCGGACCAGAACCCGCCGGCCACACTTGCAGGCAATCTGCTTGCCCGAGTGTTCCGGGGCGGCCTGGTATACCCGCCCGCAGCTGCATCGAACCCGGATGTGAGGAGGAATCGGCCTCTCCCGCGAGAGATGGAGGGAACAATAACGCGGGAGTCTGGCGGTTGCCTTGACGCCATGCCCGGACGGGAGTCTCTTGCTGAACTGGCCTGCCATCCCAGGAACTCACTCCACTCGCGCGGAGTCCCGCATGCGTCCTGCTTCAGTCGCCCACCTGGTGTTCGGTACGGTAGTTCTCGCCTTCGCCCGACCCGCACCGACCGCGGCGCAGTCGGCCCAGACCCTGCTGGCCCCATTCGAGTGGCGCAACATCGGTCCCGCCAACATGGCCGGCCGAGTCACCGACATCGAGGCGGTGGAGGCCAACCCCGCCCTTGTCTTTGTCGGCGCGGCCTCCGGCGGGGTCTGGAAGTCCACCGACGCCGGGACCACCTGGACCCCGATCTTCACCGAGTACGGCTCCTCCAACATCGGCGACATCGCGGTCTTTCAGCCCAACCCTGACATCGTCTGGGTCGGCACCGGGGAATCCTGCGTCCGGAACAGCGTGGGCTGGGGCGACGGAGTCTACAAGTCCACCGACGGCGGGAAGACCTTTTCCAACATGGGCCTGCGGGGCAGCCACCATGTCAGCGAGGTGGTGACCCACCCGACCAACCCCGACATCGTCTACGTCGCCGCCCAGGGCCACCTCTGGGGTCACACCGGGGAGCAGGGAATCTATAAGACCACCGATGGTGGCCGGACCTGGCGAGCCCTGACCCGTGGGCTGCCCAATGACGGTCGCACCGGGGCCAGCGACCTGGTGATGGATCCGGGCAACCCGGAGGTCCTCTACGCCGCGATGTGGGAGCGGCTCCGGGAGCCGCACACCTTCAGCAGCGGCGGACCCAACGGCGGGATCTTCAAGTCCACCGACGGAGGCGAGAGCTGGACCCGGCTGAGCCGCGGCCTTCCCACCGGCCCGACCGGCAAGATCGGACTCGCGATTCACCGCAACAACCCGCGGACCCTGGTGGCGATCGTGGAGCACGGCTATCAGCCGCCGCCACGGATGGATGGCCGCCCCAATCCCGACTACCGCGACATGACCAGGCTCGGCAGCGGCATCTACCGCTCCGAGGACGGCGGAGCAAGCTGGAGCTACCTGAACCGGTACAACAACCGGCCGTTCTACTACAGCCACATCTTCATCGACCCGAACGAGAGCCAGCGGGTCTACGTTCTGGCCGGCAACGCCACGGTCTCGGAGGACGGCGGACGGACCTTCGGCCGCAGCCTCCAGGGGATCTCCGGCGACTTCCACGCCCTGTGGATCGATCCGGCCAACAGCGATCGGTTCTACGTGGGGAACGACAAGGGGGCGTACGCCAGCTACGACCGCGGTCTCCACTTCCAGATGTTCGACAACATGGACATCGGCCAGTTCTACGCCGTGACCGCCGACAACCGGGATCCGTACTGGGTCTACGGCGGGCTCCAGGACAACGGCAACTGGGGCGGGCCCAGCAACAGCCGCGACATCAACGGGGTCCTCAACGACCACTGGTTCAAGTTCCACGCGGGCGACGGGTTCCACACCACGGTGGACCCCAATGACTGGCGGACGGTGTACACCGAATCCCAGGGCGGCCGCCTCCAGCGGCTCGACGCGGTGTTCCGCCAGCGCGGGCAGTCGATCACGCCCACGCCGGCCACGGTGCTCAACTTCGGCCAGACGATGGGAGGGTATGACGGCCCGGCCGGCCAGTTGCCCCGCTCCCATTTCCGGTTCAACTGGAGCGCGCCGCTGATCCTGTCGCCCCACAACAGCCGGACCCTCTACTTCGGGGGCAATCACCTGTTCAAGAGCACCGACCGGGGCGACACCTGGACCATCGTGAGTCCCGATCTGACCACCAACGACCCGGTGCTCACCAACCCGGAGACCGGAGGGCTGACCTCGACGTGACCGGGGCGGAGACCCACGCCACCATGATCACCATCGCGGAGTCGCCCCTGGTCCCCGGGACAATCTGGGTGGGGACCGACGACGGGAACGTGCAGTTGACCCGCGACGGCGGGCAGAACTGGACCAACGTGCGGCCCAACATCCGCGGGGTGCCCGAGCGGACCTGGGTGAGTCGGGTGGAGCCGTCCCACCACGAAGCCGGGACCGCCTACGTCTCCTTCGATGGCCACCGGCGGGACGACTTTGCCCCCTACCTCTTCAAGACCACCGACTACGGCCGCACCTGGGCCAGCCTGGGCGCCACCCTGCCCAAGGACCAGCCGGTCTATGTGGTTCGGGAGGATCCCAGGAACCCCCGGCTGCTGTACGCCGGCACCGAGTTCGCCGCCTATGCCTCGGTAGATGGCGGAGCGACCTGGCACCGGTTGATGAACGGGCTGCCCACGGTCCCGGTGCACGACCTGATCGTTCATCCCCGGGACGGCGACCTGATTGCGGCCACCCACGGCCGGAGCATCTGGATTCTCGATGACCTGGGCCCCCTGCAACAGCTGAACGACCAGGTCCTGGCGTCCGAGGCCCATCTCTTTCACAATCGGACCGCCACCCGATGGGCCGGGGTGACCCGCGGAGCGACCCGGGGGCACATGTTCTTTGCCGGGCGGAACCCGCTCACCATCGCCCAGCGCGAGCCGATGAACTCGCCGACCGACCTGCAGAACTCGGCCACGGTCGACTTCTACCTCAAGACTCCGCCCTCGGGACCGGTGCAGATCGAGATCACCGACCTGGCAGGCCAGCACCGGTTCACCGGAGAGATGCCGGCCCGGCAGGGGATCAATCGGTACTTCTGGAATCTGCGCTTCGATGTGGACCCGACCGCGGCGCGGGAGACCCCCGCCGGGGCGGGAGAGGAGGGTGGGTTCGGGCCGGGGCGACCCCGTGGGGTGGAGGCGATGGCCGGGACCTACCGGGTGCGGTTGACCGTGGCGGGGAAGACCTACGAAGGCACCGTGACGGTGCGGGAGGATCCGGCCGCGACGGAGGTCGGGCGATAGGGCGAAACCACTCCTGATTGGACGACGGGGCAGGTCCGGCTATCCTAGATCTGCCCCAACGTCATCCTCCGTCCTCCGCTGGAGCGCTCCATGCCCCGCACCTCGACCGTGCTCGCCGTGGCCCTGGTCCTGACGGCTGCCCCATCCGCCCAGGCCCAGACCGCGGCACCCCTCACCACTGATCAGCTGATCCACAGCGCGATCCTTCCGCTGCCCGAGGAACTCCGTCCCTCGGCCACCGTGCTGGGGCATGGCGCGGCCGGGGCGATGGTGACCCTCCGGCAGGGAACCGGCTCGATGATCTGTCTGGCCGACGATCCAGGCTCCGCTGGGTTCCACGTGGCCTGTTACCACCAGTCGATGGAGCCCTTCATGGCGCGGGGGCGCGCGCTCCGGGCCCAGGGGGTGACGGGGGCCCAGGTGGATACCGTCCGGTTCGCGGAGGTGGTCGCCGGCAAACTGCCGATGCCCACCGCACCCGCCTCGCTCTATTCGATCACCGGCGACGGCTACGACCTGGCCACCGGGGAGATCAAGTCCGGGCGGCGGCTCTATGTGGTCTACATCCCCTTTGCCACACCCGAGTCCACCGGTCTGCCTGGCTTGCCGGTCGCGGGAGCGCCCTGGATCATGTTCCCGGGAACACCCAAGGCCCACATCATGTTCATCCCCGGGATGTAGCCCGGACCTTGCCGGTCACCACGCCGCTGGCCCGACCCTGGACCCTGGTGGTCCTGGCGGCGGGAGTCGGGCGCCGCTTCGGCGGGGACAAACAGCTCGTGGCGGTCGAGCCCGGTGGGGCGACTCTGGCGGACTACGCGGTCGCCGACGCAACACTGGCCGGCGCCGTCGGCGCGGTGTTCGTGATCCGCCCGGAACTGACCGACACGTTCCACGAACATCACCGGCGGTGGAAGGGGTTTCCGATCCGGTATGCCCTCCAGCGGCTCGACGATCTCCCGGCCGGACGCCAGGCACCACCGGGTCGGACCCGACCCTGGGGAACCACCCACGCTGTCCTGGCCGCAGTGCCGTATCTGACCGGCGGCTGCCTGGTCCTCAACGCCGACGACTACTACGGCGCCGACGCCGTGGCTGCCGCCGGCCAGTTTCTGGCACAGGCCGATCCGGACGTCCCGATCGCGGCGCTGGTAGGGTACCGGGTGCGGGACACGCTTTCCCCCCACGGCGGTGTGTCCCGGGCCCTGATCGAATACCGGGGCGCGACGGTCACCGGGCTCCACGAACTGGCCAATGTGGCGGAGGTCGACGGCCGACTGGCGGGCTCCCGCGAAGGCGGGGTGGTCCCGCTGTCGGGGGATGAACTGGTGTCGATGAACTGCTGGGCCTTCACGCCGGCGCTGATGCCCCACCTTCGAGACGCCTTTGTCCGCTTCCTCGACCAGGCGCCACGGGACACGGAGGAGTGCGCCCTTCCCGACGTGGTGGGGGCGCTCGCCGCGACCCATCCGGTTCAGCTCCTCCAGGTGGGCACCACCTGGCTCGGGATGACCTGGCCCGGTGATATTCCCCACCTGAGGAGCGCCCTGGCCACCGTCCCGTCGCCTTTCACCAACTCTTCCGCCGCGAGCTGACCGATGGAACTGACCAGACTCGACTGGATCATGGTGGCGATCTACGCGACAGTGACCGTGGGGATCGGCCTGGCGGTGAGCCGCCGGGCCGGAACCGGGCGTCAGGAGTTCTTCCTCTCCGGCCGGACCCTGCCCTGGTGGCTGCTCGGCGTCTCGCTGGTGGCCACCACCTTCTCGACCGACACCCCCAACCTGGTCACCGACCTGGTCCGGACCGGCGGGGTGAGCCAGAACTGGGTCTGGTGGGCCTTCCTGCTCACCGGCATGTGCACCGTCTTCTTCTACGCCCGGCTCTGGCGGCGGTCCGAGGCGCTGACCGACATCGCCTTCTACGAACTGCGCTACGCCGGACGACCCGCCGCCTTTCTGCGCGGTTTCCGGGCGATCTACCTGGGCCTGTTCTTCAACGCGATGATCATGGCCTCGGTCAACCTCGCCGCCATCAAGATTGCCGGCGTCCTGCTCGGGGTCGACAAGTACACCACCGTCCTGGTGGCCGGCGCGCTGACCGCCCTGTATGCCGCCTCCTCGGGATTGCGCGGCGTGGTGATCACCGACGCGATCCAGTTCGGGATCGCGATGATCGGCGCCTTTGCCGCGGCGTACTACGCCGTCTCGCTGCCGGAGGTCGGGGGGCTGGCGGGCCTCTTCAGCCACCCGGACGTCATGCCGAAGCTGTCGATGCTGCCGGACTTCGGCGACTGGCGCACGGCGGCGGCGGTGTTCCTGGTCCCGGTCGCGGTGCAGTGGTGGAGTACCTGGTACCCCGGCGCCGAGCCGGGGGGTGGAGGCTACGTCGCCCAGCGGATGCTGGCGGCCCGGAACGAAAAGGAGTCGCTGCTCTCGACCCTGCTCTTCAACGTCCTCCACTACGGCCTCCGGCCGTGGCCCTGGATCATCGTGGCTCTGGCCTCGATCATCATCTACCCCGACCTGGCGTCGATTGCGACGCGGTTCCCGCACCTCGACCCGTCGATCATCCGCAACGACCTGGCCTACCCGGCCATGTTGATCTACCTGCCCCACGGGATGCTCGGCATCATGGTGGCCTCGCTGGCCGCGGCCTACATGTCGACCATCAGCACCCATCTCAACTGGGGTTCCTCGTACCTGGTGGATGACGTCTACCGCCGGTTCCTGGCCCCCGACCGGGGCGAGCGGCACTACGTCGCCATGGCACGGCTCACCACCGTGCTGCTGGTGATCTGCGCCGCGGTCCTGTCGCTCTGGCTGGAGAATGCCTTCCAGGCCTTCCAGATCATGTTGCAGGTCGGGGCCGGGACCGGGCTGATCTACCTGCTGCGCTGGTTCTGGTGGCGGATCAACGCCTGGAGCGAGATCAGCGGCATGGCCATCTCGTTTGCGGTCGCGGTGTATTTCCAGTTCGGCCACGTCCGGCTCGGTTTCGCTCCACTCGATCCGACCGAGACCCTGGTCCTGGGGGTCGCCATCACCACCGTGGGCTGGCTGCTGGTCACCTTCATGACCCGGCCAACCGACCAGGCCACCCTGCAGACCTTCTACGACAAGATCCGGCCGGCCGGCCGAGGCTGGCGCAAGGCCGTAATCACCGATCCCTCAGAGCCCCAGGGTCAACTCTCGGCGGCACTGCTCGCCTGGTTCCTCGGTTGCGTCGTCGTCTACGGCGCCCTGTTCGCCACCGGCTCCCTGCTCTACGGCCACCTGCTGTCCGGCGGCAGCGCGGCGATCGCCTCGGTGGCAGCCGCCATCGCGCTGATTCGGGTCCTTCCCAGGGTCGGGGTCATCCGCTAGATGGAGAGCCCCGGGTTCTCGGTTCCGGCCGCCCTGCTCGGTCAGGCCGTCCTGTTCGTGATCTTCATTCTGGTCGTGAGCACCTTTCTCAAGGAGGCGGCCCGGATCGTCATCCGGATCGCCCTGGTGGTGGGGGCGGTACTCGCGGTGGCGCTGATCGGGGGGTGGCTGGAGCAGACCACGGTCGCCCGATGGCTGGCGTGGGTGGGCGATGCGGTGCTGGTCGGGCTCAGGGCGCTGGTGCTGTGGCTCAAGGCGGCGTGGGAGACGATCGCCGGCGCGGCCGGGAGTGGCGGCTAGCCGAGTCGGGCGATTCGGGCCCCATCGGACGGAACGGCGGTGAAGAGCACGGAGTCCCTGTCGCCCAACGGGAGCTGTCGGGGTTGGTAGTACCGCTCCCAGATCCGGTCCATCACCTGACCCACCGAATCCTCATCAGCCAGGGCCACGATACACCCGCCGAACCCAGCCCCGGTGAGCCGAGCTCCCACAGCCCCCGCCAGCCGGGCCACGGTGACCAGCTCATCCAATTCCGGACCACTGACCTGGTAATCGTCCCGGAGACTGGCATGCGAGGCGTCGAGCAGGTGGCCCATGCCGAGGTAGTCGGCGGCCTCAAGCGCGATGGTCGCCTGCTCAACCCGTTGACCCTCGGTGAGCACATGCCGGAACCGCCGGAACAGGGTGGCCGACAGGGCGGCCTCGGCCCGGGCCAGCACCCGGTCCGGCTCCGGAAGCTGCATCAGCCTGCCAAAGCCACCTGGCTCGCGCTCCCCCACCCCGAGCAGCGCCTCCCGGCATTCGAGGACCCGGGTGTTATACGCTTCCCGGACCAGGCCTGACTTCGCAGCCTCCACCAGACTCGACGCCACCACGATCCGCCAGGACGGAGGAATCCTCACCGGTCGGAGGGAGAGGCCGGGGGTGAAATCGATCCGGATCGCGTGCCCCGCCTGCCCGCCGAGAATGACTGCCTGGTCCATGCCCCCGCCCTCGGTGCCGACCAGCCGCTCGCCGACGGCAAGCCACTGCATCAGGGTCCCGGAGTCGCAGGCGGTCTCGTTGGCCTCGAGCAACGCAAGCGCCGTGGCCACCACCAGGGCGGAGGACGAACTCAGTCCCGAGGCGGGTGGCAGGTCACTGCTCACGAGGCCGAGGATTCCCCGGACGAGCGGACCTCGCTCCAGCAGCGCGGTGGCAACCGCCCGGGGATAGTTACCCCAATGGCCAGCCGGGCCCATCGGGATCGGGGCTGCCAAAGGAAAGGTGATCGGCGGGAACCGCTGGTTCAGATTGTCGAGAGTGACCAATGCCCGGGGATCTGCCCGGAAGGCAATCCGGATGCTCCGGTCGAAGGCCATGGGAAGCACCGGCAGTCCATTGTAGTCGGTATGGTCCCCGATCAGGTTGACCCGCCCCGGGGCGATGGCCACCCCGGTCGGGTGGACGCCGAAGCTGGCGGAGAATGCCGAAACCAGCGGATCAGACGACGGGACCATGGGGGTGCAAGCTAGAGGGGACACCAGGATTCTGCCGGGTGGCAGTTGACGCTGCGCACTCCAGGGATCATTGTAGTGGGCGGGAGGGCATGGGGCCCTCACTCGAGAGGAGTCGTGCCATGAAGATCCATCGCGCCCTGGTGCCCGGACTCATTCTGCTCGGCCTGGTGGCGTTCCCTCACCCGGCCCAGGCCCAGAAGGGTGACCGGAACAAGCTCACCATCGAGGAGATCGCCGAGAAGGACGACATTACCACCGCCCTTGAGGCGATCAAGCGACTGCGGTCCAACTGGTTGCGGATCCGGTCCAGCGGAATCGCCGGGTCCAGCTCCGATGACCGCTACACCTCCGGGAAGCCGGAATTGGCTGTTTACGTAGACGACACTCGGATGCAGGGTGGGGTGGACGATCTCAAGGGCGTCCGGGTCGACGAGATCGTGGAGATCTCCTACATGTCGGGGAACAACGCGCTGGCACGCTACGGCAACGGCCATGAGTACGGCGCGGTTTTCGTGAAAACCAAACGAGGCCGTCCCTGACTCGAGGCCGTCCGGAACGCAGAAGGGGCGCCTGTCTGGGCGCCCCTCCCTGCATCTGCCTGCGGCTCGTTACGGCTGGCGGGTCAGGGTGAACGACCCGGTGCCCACGACCGCCCCGCCCTGGTAGGCCTCGAGGGTTCCCTTGAGGGTGTCTTCCTCGTAACTGCCCCGGAACAGGACGTCGAACTCTCCGAAGATCTGGGCAAAGGAGAACGTGTTGCCTTCGACCTTGACCTCCCGGGAATCTCCTGGAGGCGGCGCTTCCTGGGCCACCAATCCGGTTTCCACGTTCCAGACGCCGTTCTCCTGCCACCAGTTCATCGTCATTTCCCCGCTGGGACCGTCGGTGACGAAGGTCCCCTTCCAGTTCCCGGCGATCGTCGCCAACGGAGCGGAAGCCGAGGCGACGGTCAGCACGGCCAGGAAGCCGAGGACCGCCACCGCGGTACTGGCCAGACGACGAGAATACCGAGCCTGCATACAGACCTCACTCTGTTGTGGGTGGTCAACCTCAGGGCACACCATACGCTGCGGGGCTGAGGGCAGTTTCACAAGGAAACCCCGTCCCGGAACTAGTCAACCGGCTACAACCCGTATTCGTCCGCCAACGCCAGCAGCTCATCGCTGATCGCCTGGCGTTCGGCGAGCAGACGAAGGAACCGCCGTTTTCCGGTCAGCGCAAGGAGGACCCCTCGGGCCCCCCCAACCAGGCGGTCGAACCGCTCCAGGAATCGGACCGCCGCGAAACCGAACAGCGGGCCGGTGAGCCCGGCGGCGAGCCCCACCGGCCATCCCCACTGCCGGGCGGCCAGCCAGCCAACCCCCAGCCAGGTCAGTGGGTAGAAGAGCAGGCCGCCGATCGTCTTGACAGAGGCGACGGCATCGGCGTGCTCCCGCTGATACTGGCGGGCAATGGTGCGAATCAGAAACCAGGCCGGCGCGTGGATCACGATCCCGGCCAATGCCAGCGGCAACAGGATCAGCAGGGTCCCGACGGCCCGGACGGCAATCCGGGCCACCACCGCCGACCGGTACCCTCGGGCCGGCATCAGTTCATTGGTCAGGCCACTCTCCTCGAGCGAGGTGGCGTAGCGGACAATGCGCGACTGGATCCGGGCCATGCGCTCCGGGGCTTCCTGCCGGAGGCGTGAGGAGCCCGCCACCAGCCGCTGACGGACCCGCATCTTCGCAGCCAGATCGCGCCGGGGGGTGTTCCGTGCGGTGCTGAGAATCCGTTCCGCGGATTCGACCAGCTGCAGCGCCTCGTGCCGGTCGGCCTGAAGGGTGAGGGCACCGAGCGCGTCCTCCAGTCGTTCCGTGAGGGCACGCACCTCGTGGCTGGGGGGCTCTCCGTCAGCCTCCATCGGGACCGGGGTCACCCGAAGGGGTGGACCGAAGCAGAGCAGCGCCGCGCTCCGGAACTTCGTCTTGTCGGTGTAGAACAGCCCGGCGGGAACGATCTGGAGGCCTCCGGCATCCACCGCCCCCAGCGCGATCCGTGCGGCGCCGGTCCGGAACGGCAGCAGGCGCGGCTCGCTGTGGGAACGGCCCTCCGGGAAGATCGCAATGCTGCCGCCCCGGGCCAGCACCGCCCGGGCGGCCGCGAAGGTCCGGCGATTCTGGGTGACGTCGGCCTTGTCGACGTGCCGGTAGATCGGGATCGAATCCATCTTTCTGACAATCGTGCCGATGACCGGCATCCGGAACAGGGGTTCCTTGGCCAGAAACGACACTGGGCGCCCGGACCGGCAGAGCAGGACCAGGGGGTCGACCAGGGCGTTGGGATGATTGACCACGAAGAGCACCGGCCCCTGGGGGGGAACGTGCTCCTGCCCGGTCGCCTCAAGGCGACGGAAGAAGACGCGGAGAACGCGGCAGAGCGTGACCTGCAGGGTGGATCGAAGCATCGGATGCCGGACTCTACGATGCCTCCATGGGCCCCTCCGCGCCACTGGGGGCGCGCCACTGACCCCGCCGCCAGATCAGGTAGATCGCCGGAATCACCACTAGGGTGAGCACCGTGGAGGTCACCATCCCTCCCACCATCGGAGCAGCGATCCGTTTCATGACATCCGCTCCGGTACCGTGGGACCAGAGGATCGGCATCAGTCCCGCGATGATGGTGAGCACGGTCATGATCTTGGGACGGAGTCGCTCGACGGCTCCCTCCTGCACCACCAGAGCCACATCGGCCGCGGAGTGCAGCCGGCCTTCCTTCTGAAACCGGTGCCAGGCCTCGTCGAGGTAGATCAGCATCACCACTCCGGTTTCAGCCGCCACCCCGGCCAGCGCGATGAACCCGACCCAGACCGCGACACTCGTGTGATAGCCCGCCAGCCAGAGGTACCAGACCCCACCCACCAGTGCGAACGGCACCGACAGCATGACGATCAGGCACTCGGCCAGGCCGCGGAAGTTGAGATACAGCAGCAGCAGAATGACGACAAGCGTCACCGGGACCAGCACGACGAGCCGTTCGCGGACCCGTTGCATGAACTCATACTGGCCGCTCCAGGCCAGGGTGTAGCCGGTGGGCAGGGTCAGTTCCCGGGCCACCAGTTCCTGGGCGCCCGCGACGAAGCTGCCGAGATCCTGACCTTCCCCGATGTCGACGAACACGGTTGTGAGCGGGAAGGCGTTCTCGGTCTTGACCGCCATCGGTCCGGAGACGATCCGCACTTGGGCGACCTGGCCGAGGGGGATCTGCGATCCCCCCATTACCGGGATCAGAACCTGGGAGATGTCCCGGATATCGTCGCGTCGCTCCCGGGGATAGCGGACGTTCACCTCATAGCGCTCACGACCCTCCACGGTCACCGCCGCGCTGGTGCCCCCTACCGTGGCCATGATGGCGTCATGGATCTGACCGGTCGTCAGTCCGTAGCGGGCCGCCTTCTCGCGATCGATGGCGATGTCGAGGTAGTAGCCGGATACCCCCCGTTCCGCAAACACGCTTCGGATGCCCGGGAGGGGCTGGAGGATCCGCTCGAGACGCTCGCCCAGGGCCTGCAGGGTGTCGAGATCGGGTCCGTAGATCTTGACCCCGACCGCGGTCCGGACCCCTGTGGCCAGCATGTCGATCCGGCCCTTGATCGGCATGGTCCAGGCGTTGGTCACGCCGGGAAGCCGGGTGGCGCTGTCCATCGCGGTGATGAGCCGCTCGTAGTTCATCCCGGGCCGCCATTCCGCTTCCGGCCTGAGGGTAATCGTCGTCTCGAACATGTCGAGTGGCGCTGGGTCGGTCGCGGTACCCGCTCGGCCGGCCTTGCCGAACACCGAGGCGACTTCCGGGAAGGTGGCCAGGACGCTGTCCTGCCAGCGGAGGATGTCTCGGGCCTGACCGATGGATGCCCCGGGAACCGTGGTCGGCATGAACAGGACCGAACCCTCGTGCAGGGTCGGCATGAACTCACTGCCCAGCTTCTGCCACGGCACCACCGTCACCGCCAGCACGACGACGGCGCCGCCGATGACCGCCCAGGGTCGCCGAAGGGCAAACCGGATCACCGGGGCGTAGAGGAACTGGAGCAACCGGTTGGCCGGGTTGGCCCGTTCGGAGCGGATCCTGCCTCGGATCAGGTAGCCCATCAGCACCGGCACCAGGGTGATCGACAGGAGCGCGGCGCCGGCCATCGCGAAGGTCTTGGTGAACGCCAGCGGCTGGAACAGCCGCCCCTCCTGCTGCTCCAGGGCGAAGACCGGCAGGAAGCTCGCGGTGATCACCAGCAGCGAGACGAAGAGCGGAGGGCCCACCTGCCCTGCACTCTCCCGCACGATCGCCCACCGATCGGCATCAGGTCCGGCGCGCTCCAGGTGCTTGTGCATGTTCTCCACCATCACGATGGCCGCGTCCACCATGGCACCGATAGCGATGGCGATGCCCCCGAGGCTCATGATGTTGGCGCTGACTCCGATGACCCGCATGGCCAGGAAGGAGAACAGTATTCCGAGGGGGAGCGTGATGATCGCCACGAGGGCCGATCTGGCGTGCAACAGGAACAGGATCGTGACGATCGCCACGATCACCGACTCCTCGATCAACTTCTCGCTCAGAGTGCCGATGGCCCGGTGGATCAGATCGCTCCGGTCGTAGACCGGCCGGATCCGGACCCCTTCCGGCAGGCCTCGCTGGATCTGGACCAGTCGTTCCTTGACTGCCTCGATGGTCCCGAGGGCATCGGAGCCGAACCGCATCACCACGATTCCCGCCACAACCTCACCCCGACCATCCAGGTCGGCCACCCCCCGACGGGGGGCCGGTCCGACCACGACATTGGCAATGTCGGCCACCCGGATCGGCGTCCCGGAGGGCGTCGCGCCGACCGCCACCTGCTCAATGTCTTCCACGCCCTGCAGATACCCGAGACCCCGGATCATGTACTCCCGACCGCCCAGCTCCAGTACCCGCGCGCCGATATCGGCGTTGTGTGCTCCCAGCGCCTCGGCGACGGCCGGGGCCGAGATCCCGAAGGCCCGGAGCCGCTCGGGGTTGACCTCCACCTGGTACTGTTTGACAAACCCGCCCAGACTGGCGACTTCGCTGACCCCCGGCACCGCCGTCAACTGGTACCGGACGTACCAGTCCTGCAGCGTGCGGAGCTGGGCCAGGTCGTGCCGGTCGGATTCGAGAACGTATTCGAAGACCCAGCCCACCCCGGTGGCGTCGGGACCCAGCGTCGGTTCCGCCCCGCGGGGCAGCCGCTGGCGGATCCCGTTGAGGTATTCCAGCACCCGGGAACGGGCCCAGTACGGGTCGGTGCCGTCTTCGAAGATCACATACACCAGACTGAGGCCGAAGAAGGAATAGCCCCGGACCACCCGGGCACCCGGCACCTTGAGCATCTCGGAGCTGATCGGGAAGGTCACCTGATCCTCGACGATCTGGGGCGCCTGCTCCGACAGTTCGGTCTGGACGATGACCTGGACATCCGACAGATCGGGGATCGCGTCGAGCGGGGTCTGGCGCATGGCCTGGACGCCGGCCAGCGCGAGGAACAGCGACCCGATCAGGACCAACCCGCGATTCCGGAGCGACCAGCCGATGATTGCCTCAATCATGCCGGGGCTCCGGCTCGGGCGTCGGTTTGACGGGCGTGGCCGGCTGGCCATGCTGCATGCCGGGCATCCCGGCGCCGGTCGAGCCGAGCCGGGATTCCGCATCGACCAGGAAGTTGGCCGACCGCACCACGGTCTCCCCCTCGGCGAGCCCGTCGAGGATCTCCACCATTTCCCCAGCCCGGACACCCACCACCACCGGCCGCGGCACCAGCATTCCCTCGGCGGTCCGGACGAACACCAGGTTGCGTTCGCCGGTTGCGATCACCGCTCCGCTCGGCACCATCAGCGCTGCGCCCTGGGTCACATCGAGGTAGATCGTGGCAAACATCCCGGGCTTCAGTCGAAGCCCGGGATTGGGCAGCACCAGCCGGATCCGATTGGTTCGGCTCGTCGCATCGAGAATCGGGTAGATGAAGCTGATCTGCGCCATGCTGTGCTCGCCGGGATAGGCGCTAACCTCGATGTGGGCCTCGGACCCGACCCGGACGAACCGGAGGTCCTGCTCGAAGACGTCGCCTTCCACCCAGACCCGCTCCAGCCCGGCGATCCGGTAGAGCGGCATCCCGGACATGACCCGCTGGCCGACCACAGCCAGCTTCTCCAGCACGACCCCGGAGACCGGTGCCGGGAGTGTCAGGGTCCGCTGCACCACCCCGGAGGTCTCCACCCTAGTCACCCACGCTTCGGGCACATCCCACCAGAGCAGCCGCCGCCGTGCCGCGGCCAGCAGGGCCTGTGCGTTCTGCCAGGCCGGCCCCGCGGTCGAATCGAGCGAGAGCGCCAGCCGTCGGGCGGTGAGCAGTTCCTCCTGCGCCGCGACCAGGGCCGGACTGTAGAGGGTCACCAGTGGTGCCCCGGCCCGGACCGTCTCTCCCGTGGCCCCAACGGCCAGCGCTTCGATGAATCCCTCCACCTTGGTGGTCACCTCGGCGATGGCCGTCTCGGGGGGCTGAATCTGCCCCACCGTCCGGATCGTCCGGGTCAGCGGTCCCCGAGTCACCACGGCATACACCACTCCCAGGGCGTTCTCCTGCTCGACGGTCAGATGGACCGGGTCACGGACCTGCACCCCGGCACTGTCCACTGCGCCCTGGGTTCCCCCGGCCATCATCCGGGCGTGTTCCTCGGCGGTCATTCCCGCCATGGGCGATTCCGCCACCTGGCGGGTGCAACCCACCATGGCGAGCAGCCCGATCACCACCCCAAGCGACGTTCTCATTGTCCATTCTCCCGTTCACCGAGCAGGGCCCGGATGGCCACAGCCGCGGTGTGATACTCCGCGGCAAGCCGGATTTCCTCGAGGCGGTAGCGATTGACGGTCATCTGGCTCTCGACCAGGGTCATGAAATCGGCCTGCCCGACCCGGTAGGCACTCTGGGCCGAGGCCACCGACGCGCGTGCCTGGGGGAGGACCTGGGTGCGATAGAGCCCGGCCAGGGTGCGGGCCCGTTCCGCCATGGCGCGCTGCTCAGCGAGCATCGCGAAAGTCTCGTTCTCGAGATCCCGGGCGGAGGCCTCAGCCATCGCCTCCATCGCCTGCATCTCGCGCTGCATGGGACGCTGGCGCGACCCACCGGTGATCGGCACCGAGAACCCGACCATCAGGCTCATCATGTCGTTGTAGCGGGGACGCTGGCCGTATTCGACCGCCACCATGAGGTCCGGCCACCATTCCTTCCGGGCAGCCGCAAGGCCGGCGGTGGCCGAACCCACCCGGGCGGCGGCCGCCGCCAGGGCGGGCCGACCGGCACTGGCGAGGCGCATCAGCGAATCGACCGAGGGCAGACCGGGGCCGACATCGGGGAGTTCGAGCGACCCGACCGCGGTCTCCGGCGCGCGACCGAGCAGCGCGTTGAACCGTGCCTGGGCGGCGAGCCGGTCCTGCTGCATGACCACGATGTCCCCGCTCATCCGGGCCACCGCCACCTGGGCCTGGAGGACGTCCTGCTGGATTGCCTCCCCCACCCCATACATCGCGGTGGTGGTCTCCTGAAAGGCCTGCAGCAGCTGGCGGGTCTCCTCCATGACCTGGAGCGAGCGGTCGGCGGCGGCCATGGAGAAGTAGAGCGCTGCCACCCGGGCACCGAGGTTCACCTCGGCCTCGAGGGCCGCCAGGGAATCCGCCAATGCGGTCCCCTGTCCCCGGACCCGATCGAGGCCCCGCTTGCCTGGCCAGGGCACCATCTGAGAGACCTCGACCGTGTTCATGGTCATCATCTCCTCGGTGCCAAACCCGTCGATCGGACGGTTCTTGAACCCCAGGGCCAGCCGTGGTTCGGGCCAGGCCCCGGCCTGCCCGGCGCGCTCCGCGCTGGCCCTGGCCTGAAGCTGCTCGGCCCGGAGCATCGGGTTGGCCTCGCGGGCCATGGCCACGGCTTCGGAAAGCCGGAGCGTGTCGGAGAACGCATGCGGTGCCGGATGTCCCGGAGGACCACCAAGCCCCAGCACGGCCGCCAGAGCGACCGCAGGTACGCCAATCATATTGTGCCTCGTTCAGTTCAGGTCGAGCGGAAACGCCGGACTAGAGAACCGCGAGGCCGTTGGGAGGGGGGGTCGGTGGAGCGGGGTTGTCAGACACCGGGGGCATGACCCCGGGCCGCCAGGCGAGGGCCGTCGGAGCAATCTGGGTGACCCTGATCATCGCCTGGCCCACCAGTGCCGGCGCACCGCTCACTGAGCAGGGCAGGTGGGTCGCACAATGGGTTTCGGGACAGTCCGGGCATGGTTCCTCGGCGGATCCGATCGTCGCGGGAGCCACCGTCACCGTCACTTGGGTAACCTCAGGCGCGGCCTCGGCTGGCGCCTCACAGTGGCCGTGACCACCCTCGGCCGCCGCCACCGGGGCGGTGACGAACAGCAGCAGGCCGGCCCCCAGGAGGGGGCGAAGCAAGTGCCGTCGGACGGAAGTACCCATGCCGAGCATTGTTGCAATTTCGTCGCCAGGACGTCGTCCGGCAAGGTGGATGGCCGGGAATCGGGCTTCGGGGGTCGCGCCGGAGCCCGGGACGGTATACCATGCCCGGCCTATGACAGTCGCCCTGCTGGGGGTCCCCTACGACGCGTCGTCTTCCTACCGCCGCGGCCCTGCCGGCGGGCCTGCCGCCATCCGGGCCGCCTGGGACCGGGCCCGCGAGTACTCGAACCTCCACACCGAATCCGGTCTCAATCTGGGCGCCCCGGGCCAGTTGCGGGATGCCGGGGATGTGGCGGTGGGGGATGCCGCCGAGACCCGGACGGCAGTCGAGGCCCGGGTGGCCGAGTTGCTGGCGGCCGGCGAACGGCCACTCATCCTGGGCGGAGATCACTCGATAACCTACCCGGCACTTCGAGCGATGCGGGCCGTCCACGGCCTCCTCGAAGTGCTGCACTTTGATGCCCATCCCGATCTCTACCCCGTCTTCGATGGCGACCGGTACAGCCACGCCTGTCCCTTTGCCCGCGCCCTGGAGGACGGGCTGATCAGCCGACTGGTGCAGGTGGGGATTCGCTCGGCCACCCCGCCCCAGCTCGCGCTGGTCGAGCAGCATGCCGTCGAACAGATTCCGATGAAGGACTGGGGTCGCCCGATGGGGTTGTTCTTCGATGGCCCGGTCTACATCTCGTTCGACCTCGACGTCCTCGATCCGGCCTTCGCCCCCGGGGTGTCCCACCCGGAGCCGGGGGGACTCACCACCCGGGAGGCGATCGGCCTGCTGCAGAAGGTCCATGGGGAGGTGGTCGGGGCGGACCTGGTGGAATGCAACCCGTCGGTCGATGCCCATGGACAGACGGCCGCGGTCGCCGTCAAACTGATCAAGGAACTGGCCGCCGTGCTCGCCGGACCTCGCGGCTGACCCCAGGAGGAACCATGGACCGCAGGACGTTTGTAGGAGGCATGGTGGCGGCGGGGACGACCCCGATCTGGATCTCGACCGGCTCAGCCTCGGCAGGCGCGACGGTTCGGGTCGACGGCGACCGCGTCAACGAACAGCTGGTGCGGTTGGCCGAGTTCGGGAAGAGCCCGACCGGAACCCGGCGGATGGCGTACACCGACGCCGATCGGCAGGGTCGCGAGTACATCCTCCGGCTAATGCAGGAGGCGGGGCTCGAGGTCCGGATCGACACCGCCGGCAACATTCTCGGGCGGCGTGAGGGTACCGAGACAGGGGCTCCGGCGATTCTCTTCGGATCACACATCGATTCGGTCCCCAACGGCGGCAACTACGATGGCGATGTCGGCGTGCTCTCCTCGATCGAAGCCGTCCGGACGCTGGCCTCCCGCAATGCGCGCACCCGGCACCCCCTTGAAGTGGTCGTCTTTCAGAACGAAGAGGGCGGCCTCGTCGGCAGCAAGCTCATGGCGGGTGGCCTCACGGACAATGACCTCAACCGGGTGGCCAGCTCGGGCCGGACCTTGCGGGAGGGGATCGGCTTCCTGGGCGGGGATGTCGCCCGACTCGACGAGGCCCGCCGATCAGCCGACCAGACCCTCTGCTACCTGGAACTCCACATCGAGCAGGGCGGCACCCTCGAGACGTTGGGCAAGACCATCGGGGTCGTCGAGGGGATCGTCAGTCTGCGCGAGTTCGAGGTGACCGTGGATGGATTCGCCAATCACGCGGGGACCACGCCGATGGACCACCGGCAGGACGCCATGCTGGCCGCGGCCCAGTTTGCGGTGGAGTTGAACCGGATGGTCCGGGCGATGCCTGGGCGTCAGGTGGCCACCGTGGGCCGGATCGCGGCCCAGCCCGGCGCCCCCAACGTGGTGCCCGGGCGGGTGGTATTCTCCATTGACTATCGAGACCTCGCGGTCGCCACTCTGGACCGGCTGGAAGAGCGGTTCCACGACATCGCCCGGAACGTCGAACAGGATACCGGCACCCGGTTCTCGTTCGACAGGAGCTACACCAGCGCCCCGGCCCTGATGAGCGGCGAGTTGCGGACCATGATTGCGGCGAGTGCCGATGGACTGGGCCTCACGACCCACTCGCTGCCGAGCGGGGCCGGGCACGACGCCCAGCAGATGGCGAGGATCGCCCCGACGGCGATGATCTTCATCCCGAGTCGAGGCGGCATCAGTCACTCACCGGACGAGTACACCAGCCCGGACGATGTCGTGCACGGCGCCAACACGCTGTTGCAGACCGTCCTGACAGTCGACCGAAATGGATTGCCCTACTAACACTCGACCTGCCGGAGAGCGCGCCATGACGATGAGATCCTCCCGATGGCTTGCCGTGACCCTCGTGCTGCCTGCCCTCCTGGTTCTCGCCCCGCCATCTGAAGCCCAGCCGGGCGCCGGCATGGTGAATCAGGCCACGGACCCGATGCTGCAGGGGTTCCGCTGGCGCTCCATCGGTCCGGTCGGGCAAGGGGGGCGGGTGGATGACATCGCCGTCAACCCCAACGACGGGTCGGAGTACTACGTCGGGTTCGCCACCGGGGGAATCTGGAAGACCATCAATGGCGGCACGACCTTCACGCCGATCTTCGATTCCTACCAGACCCACTCCATCGGGGACCTGGCGCTGGCACCCTCCAACCCGCAGATCCTCTACGTCGGTACCGGCGAGCCGAACAATCGGCAGAGTTCTTCATTCGGATACGGGATGTACCGGTCCAATGACGGCGGTCAGAGCTTCGCCCACCTGGGTCTGGAACAGACTCAGAGCATTGCCCGGGTCGTGGTCCACCCCACCAACCCCGAGATCGTCTGGGTGGCGGCGGTCGGACACCTGTTCGGCCCGAACGACGAACGCGGGGTCTTCAAGAGCAGCGACGGCGGCAAGAGCTGGAGGAAGGTCCTGTTCGTTGACCAGCACACCGGAGCCACCGACCTGGTCATCCATCCCGCCAATCCCCAGGTGCTCTGGGCGGCCACGTATCAGCGCCAGCGGACCGCGTTCGGCTTTGCGGGGGGCGGCCCGGGCAGTGGAATCTGGAAGAGCGAAGACGAGGGAGAGACCTGGATCCGGGTCACCGGCCGCGGTCTGCCCGAGGGCACCATGGGCCGGATCGGGCTCGATATCTCCCCCAGCAATCCACAGGTCATCTATGCCCAGATCGAGGTGGGTCCTGACCGGGAGCCCAAGGCGGCCGGAGCTCAGCCGGCCCAGGGCGGGGGAGGGGGCGGCCAAGGGCAACAGAACCTGCCACCGGATGACAAGGTGTCCGGGGTCTGGCGCTCGACCGACGGGGGCCAGCGCTGGGAGTTCCGCAGCAACCAGAACAACCGGCCCATGTACTACAGCCAGATCCGGATCGACCCAAGCGACGAGAACACCGTCTTCACCGGTGGGGCACCAGCCTTCAAGTCCACCGACGGTGGCAAGGAATGGAAGACCCTTCAGGGCATGGGTCACGTGGACCATCACGCGATCTGGATCGATCCGGCCGATGGTCGGCATGTGATGTATGGCAACGACGGATCGGTCGACCTGACGCGCGATGGCGGGGATACCTGGGAGTCGCTTCGGACCTGGGCCGTCGGGCAGCCCTACCATGCGTCGGTGGACATGCGCCGTCCGTATTATGTCTGCACCGGACTCCAGGACAACGGCAGCTGGTGTGGGCCCAGTTCCACCCGGAGCGGGCCGATCCTGGCACAGGACTGGTACCGGGTTGGAGGCGGCGATGGCTTCTATACCGCGGTGGACCCGACCGACCACCTGATGATGTTCTCCGAGAGCCAGGGGGGCAACATGAATCGGGTCGACCTCCGGACCGGAGAGACCAGCACCATCCGGCCCCGGTTCGGCAACAATGCCGGCAACATCGCCCCGGCGCCCCCGGCCACCACCCGGCTCCGTTGGAACTGGAGCACTCCCCTGCTGCTCTCCCCCCACAACCCCCAGACGGTGCTGATCGGCGGCAACCGGTTCTTCGTCTCCCGGGACCGGGGCGAGACTTGGACCATGAGTGAGGATCTCACCCGTCAGATCGATCGCGACGGACGGGCCATCATGGGGCTTGCCGGGACCCTTCCCTCCTGTGGCCGGGCCCGGATGGGTACCTGCGTCCCATCCAAGAACGACGGGGTGAGCAGCTATGGCACCGTGACCACCATCAGTGAATCCCCGGTGGTGCCCGGGGTCATCTGGGTCGGCACCGACGACGGCAACATCCAGCTGAGTCAGGACGGAGGCACCCGGTGGACCGAGGTGAGCCGCAACCTGCCCAGCGGGGCGCCTGAGTACTACGTCTCGCGGGTGGAGGCCTCCTGGTTCGATCCGGCCACCGCCTACGCCTCACTGGACGGGCACCGGAGCGACGACCTCCGGCCGTACGTCTTTGTCACCCGGGACTACGGCAAGACCTGGCAGAATATCGCCACGAACCTGCCGGCCATGGGCAACGTCAACACCGTGCGTCAGGACCCGAAGCACGCCAGGCTGCTCTACGCCGGCACCGAGTTCGGGTTCTTCGTCTCCCTCGACGAGGGCGGCAGCTGGAAGCCGTTCATGACCAACCTGCCGGTGGTTCGGATCGACGACGTGCTGATCCACCCGCGGGATAACGACCTGGTGCTCTCGACCCACGGACGGAGCATCTGGATCATGGACGATGTCACCGCCTTGCAGCAGTTGGCCGAGGTCACGGAGGATGTCCATCTCTTCCAGTCACGGCAGGCGGTGGCCTGGAAGACCGACATCCGGCAGCGGCGTTCTGTCACCGGCTCCAAGAACTTCGAGGGGGAGAACGCGCCTGCCGGCACCGCCATCAGCTATCTCCTCAAGACCTCGGCCAAGGGGGTCAAGATCACCATCACCGACCTGGCGAGCGGAGAGGTGTTCCGCACCCTGGACGGCTCCGGGACCGCCGGGATGAACCGGGTTCAGTGGAATCTGTGCAGCGATCGCCGACCGGCCACGCCCGGCCAGGGCTTCGGTGGATTCGGCGGCATCTGCTCCGGCGGAGGGGGGGGCGGCGGTCAGGGCGGGCCGCCCCAAATAGCGCGCCAAGCCGAGCCGGGTGTCTACCGGGTGACGCTGACGGTGGGAGGGAAGGACTACACCCGGAATCTCGTCGTGCTCCGGGACGACTGGATGCAGTAGCCGTCCGTCACCGACCGGACTGGTACTTTCGATCATCGGCATCGCTCGCGGTGCCGATGATTGCATTGGGGGACCTACTCGGGCGCAGCCAGCAATCGCCGGACCGCCGGCTCGAAGGAAACCATCGCCAGCGGGCCCAGGGCCTTGTGCCGTACCCGGCCCGACCGGTCGATCAGGAACGAGGTGGGATACCCCCGAATCCCCCCGAAGGCCATTTCCGCCTTCCGGCCCACAATGGCCACCGGGTAGTGGATCCCCCGCTCCTCGAGGAAGCGGCGAACCTCGGCGGGGGGCCTGACGTCCCGGGAAAGGCCGACCACCACCAGCCCCGCCTCACCGTGCCGTTCCGCCATCCGCTGGAGCAGCGGCATCTCCACCCGGCAGGGGGTGCACCAGGTCGCCCAGAAGTTGACCAGCACCACCTTCCCCCGGAGTGATGCGCTGCTCACCGTACCTCCATCGAGGGTGGAGTAGTCGTAGCTGGGAGCCACCCGGTCGCCGGATTCGATCCCGAAAACGGCCCCGAGATGAGGGGCGAGCCGGAACAGAATGAAGACCCAGAACGCCGCCAGGGCGACGCTCCATAGGAGGCGGAGCCCCCGACGGGTCGGTGCGCTGGGAGTCGGGGAAGGAGTGTCCGACATGGGGTGGATGCTAATCCCGGCGGGGCCTGGCTGCCTCCTCGGGAGGACCCCCGAGGGCGCGTCTCCTCCGCCCCGGGGGAAATCGAGAATTCCCCCGGGCGGAAAACGGGACTTTTCGCTATTTTTAGGAGGCGCCCATTCGGGGCGTAGTTCCCAGGTAATGCGGTCCCCACACTCGGAGGAGCGTTATGGCGGCAAAGAAGGCCAAGAAGGCCAAGAAGGCCACGAAGAAGAAGGCAACCAAGAAGGCTGCCCCCAAGAAGGCGGCGAAGAAGAAGGTCAAGCGGACTCCGAACGCGGCCTTCATGAAGCCGATGATGCCGAGCGCGGCTCTCGCGGCGGTCATCGGTCCCTCGGCCCAGCCGCGGACCCAGGTCACCAAGAAGCTCTGGCAGTACATCAAGAAGAACAACCTGCAGGACAAAGTGAATCGTCGGAACATCCGGGCCGACGCCAAGCTGCGGGCCGTGTTCAAGAAGGACGTCGTTTCGATGTTCGAAATGACCAAGATCGTGAACAAGCACCTCAGCTAGACGCCCGCTGTTCGACGGGTTACTACGAGCGCCCCCGCTGGGGCGCTCGTTGCGTCTGGGCTACCGGAGCAGCTCCTCAAGCGCGGTCGCGGCATCGGTCCTCTCGTCCCGGTACTTGACGATCACCGGGGCGTAGAGCTGGATCCCCGCTGCGGCCCCAGGCCCCCGCCGCACCGGACGTGACCCCGGCACCACCACCGCCCCGGCCGGGATCTCGAGCGGTCTATCCCCCTCTCGCCGATAGCTTCGGTCGTGCACCAGGTCGAAGACCACCGTCCCGCCAGTGAGAATCGTCCCCGGAGCCAGCACCGCCCGCTCCCGCACTATCGCCCCCTCGTAGATCCCGCAGTTGCCGCCGATCAAGACGTCATCCTCAATGATCACGGGCAAGGCCCCCACCGGCTCCAGGACCCCGCCGATCTGGGCCGCCGCCGAGAGATGCACCCGGGCGCCGATCTGTGCGCAGGAGCCCACCAGGGCGTGACTGTCGATCATCGTCCCCGCCCCGACCCAGGCACCAGTGTTGACGAACATCGGGGGCAGGCAGATCACTCCCGGAGCCAGGTGGGCACCCTCCCGCACCGTGGACCCGCCGGGCACCAGCCGGACCCCGTCCTCCAGGGCAAACCGCCGGACCGGGAAGGTGTCCTTGTCCAGGAAGGCGAGCGGGCCGGCCGGCTCACACACGACCGTGCGTCCAAGTCGGAATCCGAGCAGGATTCCCGTCTTGACCCAGGCGTTGGCCCGCCAGACGCCATCAGCTCCCCGTTCCGCGGCCCGCACGGCGCCACCTTCCAGGGCCCGCTTGAGCTCCTCGAACGTCGCTCGAGCCGCCGACTCCTCCCCCGGACCCACTCCGGCGGCGTGGCGCTCGATCCTCTCCTGCAGGATGGCGACCGGACCCTCCGTCATGCCGCCACTCCGACCACACCCACCTCCTCCAGGGCCCGAGCCAGCACGGCCCGGGTCGCGGCGGACGCCGGTACCAAGGGCAGCCGCAGAACATCGGCGATCCGGCCCTCGAGGTGGAGGGCCGCCTTGACGGGAATCGGGTTGGTCTCATGGAACAGGGCCGCGATCAACGGTACCAGCCGGAGCTGAAGTTCCCGGGCCTGACGGAAGTCTCCCGCCAACCCATACCGGGTGATCGTGGCGATCAGATCGGGTACCACGTTCGAGGCCACCGAGACGATGCCATCCCCTCCGCAGGCCAGGTGGGGGAGCAGCAGGCCATCCTCCCCTGACAACACCGTGAAGCCGTCCGGGCGGTCGCGGATCACCGCCATCGCCCAGTTCAGGTCGGCGGTGGCGTCCTTCACGGCGATGATGTTGGGATGGGAGGCAAGGCGGAGAGTGGTCTGGGCAGCGAGGTGCACGGCAGTTCGGCCGGGTACCGTGTACATCATGATCGGCACCGGTGCCGCGTCGGCCACCGCGCTGAAATGACGCTCCAGCCCGGTCTGGGTCGGCTTGTTGTAGTACGGGGTGACCACCATCAGCGCCTGCACCCCGAGCCGTCCGAGCACCAGTGCCTCGGCCACGCCCCGGGCAGTATCGTTGGCCGAGATCCCCCCGATGACGGGCACCCGACCTGCGGCCGCTTCGACGACCACCGCCACCACCCGGGCTCGCTCCATCTCGCTCAGGGTCTGGGCCTCCCCGGTCGACCCGCACGGCACCAGGAAGTCGATGCCCTGCTCGAGCTGCCAGTCGACCAGCTGCACCAACGCGGTCTGGTCCACCGTCCCGTCCTCCGTGAACGGCGTGACCAGGGCCGTTCCGGTCCCCCGCAGAGTGATCGTCATGAGGTTCCTCCCAGCAGGTGATCCAACGTGAAGACGCCGCGGCGGCCCTTGAGCCATTCCGCGGCGACGACGGCGCCTTCGGCAAAGACGGCCCGATCCCGGACCGTGTGGGTAATCGTCAGGGTTTCGAACCGGCCTTCGATCTCCAGGGTGTGGGTCCCCGGAACCCATCCAGTCCGAACCGAGATGATGGGCCACCCCCGGGTCGGATCCACCACCTGGAGCTGCCGCTGGAGGGCGAGGGCGGTCCCCGAAGGGGCATCGCGTTTCTCCCGGTGGTGGGCCTCGGTAATACCAGCATCGAAGCCCTCCCGCCCACGGATGGCGGCAGCGACCTCGCGCGCGGCTCGTCCCAGCAACTGTGCCCCGATCGAGAAATTCGGGGCGTGCAGCAGCGCGGAGCCCCTTGCCTCCACGGCGGCGACCACCCGGGGGAGCTCCTCGCTCCACCCGGTGGTACCGGTCACCACCGGGACGCCCAGCTCCACCAGCCGAAGCAGGTTCCCCACCACCGCGTCGGGGTTGGTGAATTCGACCACGACCTCGGCGTCGGCCAGGCGCTCGCGGGTGATCCCGGTCCCGCCACGGTTCATTCCGCTGCCGATTCCAGCGACAACCCTGTGCCCCCGCTCCTCCGCAACGCGGCGCACCGCCTGCCCCATCCGTCCGGTGCCCACCAGTGCGATTCGCATCACGCGGCCACCGCCGCCGGCCCGAAGAACTCGCGGTGCAGCCGGCGAACCGCCTCGGCGCCGTCCTCGGCCTTCACCACGAAGGTCACGTTGATCTCCGAGGCCCCCTGAGAAATCACCTCGACGTTGATCTCCCGCACGGCCTGAAAGAGCCGCCCTGCGAGCCCCCGGGTTCCCCGGAGATCCACCCCGACCACCGCGATGATGGCCCGGTTGGGGTAGAGAGTGACCTCGCCGAGCGGCTCAAGGTCCCGGCACAATGCCTCCAGAGGGCCGTCGGCATCGACCGTGAGTGAGACATTGACCTCGCTGCTGGCCAGCACGTCCACCGCCACGCCATGCTGCTGGAAGACCCCGAACAACCGGTAGAGAAAGCCGCTGGCACCGAGCATCCGGGGTGAGCGGATGTTGAGCAGGGTCACTCCCGGCTTCCAGGACACCGCCCGAACCGGGGAACAACCCATGACCGGTTCCGGCCGGAAGCCGCTCACGATGGTGGTCCCCAGCCGTTCGGGAGCGAAGGAATTGAGCACCACGCAGGTGATCCCACGCTCGAGCAGCGGCGCCTGGGTCGCGGGGTGGAGGACCTTCGCGCCGAATGCCGACAGCTCCGCGGCCTCCAGGTGGGAAGTGGTCCGGAGCACCCGCGCCTCGGGAACGATCCGCGGGTCCGCGGTCATGATCCCGTCCACATCGGTCCAGATCTCCACGCGCTCCGCCTCGAGCGCTGCGCCCAGCAGGGTGGCGCTGTAGTCCGAGCCACCGCGGCCCAGGGTAGTGGTCCGCCCATCGATCGTCGATCCGATGAACCCCTGGGTCACCGGCACTCGACCTTCGTCGAGGAGCGGACCGAACACGGCCAGCGCCCGACCGGGGAGTCCCGCCTGATCCGGCACCCCACGTGTGAACTGCTCGCCAGTTCGCATCACGGGACGGATGTCCACCCAGGTGGCTGGCACTCCAGCTCGTTCCAGCGCCACCGTCACCAGCCTGGTACTCCAGAGCTCCCCGTGCGCCACCAGCCAGTCCTGCAACTCGGCGTCCACCGCCGCCTGCGACGCTCCGGCAAGCCGCTCGGCGATGGTGGCGGCATCGGCCCGGAGGGCCACCAGCGAGTCGCCCGGGACCGTGAGGGTGCGTGCCAGGTCCTCGTGTCGGGTCATGAGCTGAGTCAACTGCGCCTGCCGCTCCGCTGGTTGGGCCCGGACCAGGGCCAGCAGGCCGTTGGTCACTCCACTGAGCGCGGAGAGCACCAGGACCGGCCGTTCTCCCTGACGGGCCTTCACGATGCCCACCAGCCGCTCAAGGGCGGCCGGGTCTCCCACCGAGGTTCCGCCGAACTTGCAGACGATCATCTGGTCACCTCGCCCGTCGCCACCAGCAGCTCCGCGTTCTGAATCGCGGCTCCGGCCGCACCCCGCACCGTATTGTGGCCCAGAACCACCAGCCGCAAGTCGAACAGGGGGCAGGGCCGGACCCGCCCCACCGTGACAGTCATGCCGTCCCCGGCCAGCAGATCGAGCCGCGGCTGCGGTCGGTCGACTCGGGGGTCGAACACCACCGGCCTGGCCGGAGTAGAGGGCAGCGCCGCGACAGCGGCAGGGGGTCGGAAGGCCTCGATGGCGGCTTCCGCGTTCTCCACACCGGGCCTGGTGCGGAACCCCACGGAGAGCGCGGCCAGGTGGCCGTCGACGACCGGGACCCGGTTGGTGTGAGCGCTCACCGTGATCGGCGCTTCCTCGACGGTCCCTGCCGCATACTCCCCGAACAGCTTCCGGGTCTCCTGCTCGATCTTCTCCTCCTCCCCCCCAATGAAGGGCACCACGTTCCCTGCGATGTCGAGCGCGGCCACGCCCGGGTACCCGGCCCCGGAAATCGCCTGCATGGTGGCGACCACCAGTCGCTCCACGCCGAAGGCCTGGTGCAGGGGGGCCAGGCTGAGGACGATCGCGGCGGTGGAACAGTTCGGGTTGGCGACGATCCCTCCGGTCCAGCCACGCGCCTTGCGCTGGGCCGCCAGAAGGCCCAGGTGATCGGGGTTGACCTCCGGGATCAGCAGCGGGACCAGCGGGTCCATCCGGTGAGAGCTGGCATTGGAGACCACCTGCACGCCCGCCGCGGCCAGTTCCTGCTCCAGGGGTCCGGCCAGGGACCCGTCGAGTGCTGAGAACGCGATCGGTGCATCGAGCGTGGCATCGCAGCGTCGGACGATGAGACCGGCCACGCTCTCTGGAATTGGGGCCGCGTCCCGCCACCGCACGGCTTCCGCATAGGGCCTGCCCGCACTCTGCTCCGATGCCGCCACCTGGACGATCTCAAACCACGGGTGATTGGCCAGGAGTCGGACAAACTGCTGACCGACTGTGCCGGTGGCACCGAGGATCGAGACGGCAACGCGGGGGCGGGTCATGACGCGGAGTTCCTGAGGAGTTGGGTGATCAATTGGATGTAGTTGTCGCGGCCGACCACCAGGTCGTTCTTCCGGACCCGTTCGCGGTCGGTGTGGGCCACCCGGATCGATCCGGGCCCGAGCAGAAAGCCCTCCCCCCAGCCGGACAGCAGCGGCAGGTCGGTGGTGTAGCCGACCGTCGACGTCTCCCACCCGGGCAAGGACCGGGAGCGGAAAGGGGGGATGACCAGGGGAAATGTCGCGGAGACGTGTGGCGGCATGGCGGCCAGGATCGCCGCCTGCAGCGGTTCGGCGGCGCCCACCGTCCGGATCAGCAGTTCGGCGTGGGCCGAAGGGGCGAGCACGTTGGTGGCCACCCCACCGGTCACCGTCCCGATGTTCACTGAGCCGCTACCCAGGAGGGCCTCCTCACCCAGGGGAAGGGCCCGAATCCGTTCCAGGGCCAGGAGCAGGAGGTCGATCGCCGAGCGTCCCTCCTCGGGGTAGCCCGAATGGGCCACGACCCCTTCGGCCCGGAGCTCCACTCGGAGAGCGCCCTTGTGACCGATGACCAGTCGATTCTCGGTGGGCTCGCCGTTGATCAGCCACCGGCCCTTGGGTTCAAGTGCCGAAGCGGCCGCAGCCCCGTCAGACCCGTCCTCCTCACCGACCAGGAAGAGGAGACCCACCCGGCGCTCCCCGGCCTCGCGGAAATGCTCCGCCGCCGAGACCATCGCCGCCGCGATCCCCTTCGCATCGCAGCTTCCACGGCCATGGAGCCACTCGTCATCCTCCGAGAAGTCGAGGGCCGGCGGCACCACATCCAGATGGGTGGAGAGCACCACCTGTGGCGGTCCGAGGGTCGCATAGAGGTTGTCTCGCCCAGGAGAGACCGATTGCCGGATCACCTGCCAGCCCGCCTCCCCAAGAAGCCGCGCCAGGTAGTCGACGACCGGGCCCTCCTCCCCTGAGGGGGAGGGGAGGCGAATCAGTGCTCGGGCCAGCGCAAGGGTGTCCATGGTCCTCATGCGAAAAGCCCCGCCGCATCGGGAGATGCAGCGGGGCGTCAGGTCTGGATGCGGGTCAGTCTAGTCGCTACCTGACACCACCGAGACGCGGCCCGCTGCACAGCGGCGCTTCGTCAGGCACTTGGCCTTCATCCCGGTCATGGTGGTGGTCAGCATGGCGATCCAAGCTAAGAGACGGGCGGGGGGTCGCACAAGAGGGGAACCCCCGGGGGGTCTTTGACCCCCCGGGGGTTGGTAGCGGCTACGGCAGGTACTGCTTCCACCAGCGGCGGGAAAATACCGGCCCGCACCAGTGCCGACAGCGCTCAGGACGAACTCGGTCAAGAAGCCAAACCTGGACCCAAGCCACCAGCCCACGGCTCCCCCGAGGGATGCGCCGACAAACCCTACCGCTCTTCCCAGGTGCCCCCCTCAATCGGTTCGGGCCGTTGAGCGTCGGTACGTCGGCCGTAGAGTAGCCGGAGCTGCCAGAGGCCGACGGCCACCGAGCACGGCGCCGTCCAGGCTCCCGGAAAGTAGGATTCCCGCCGCAGCACCAGCAGCAGGTGGAACACCCCGTTCACCACGCCGCCCGCGACGGCGAGGAACAGAATGACAAGAACGGGCAGTGACCGCCCGGGCCGGGCGGTCGCGATCGCGGCACCAAACAGGATGACCCACACGCCGTTGAAACCGAGATACTGGGCCGAGCCCCACGCCTCCCGGCCAAACAGGGCCGGCAGCGCCACCTGAACCCCGGTCAGGTACTCCTCCGCGACATGGGCCAGAAGGACCAACACCCCCAGGCTCGCCGCGAGCCGCGAACCAGGACCAAGCCGCCAAGGGGTGGTGAGCCAGAGCACCAGGCTCAGCACCAGCGCGGCACTGAGGAGGATCGCCGGCAGGCCCAGCGAGAGGGCCTGGATGGCGATGGCCAGGATCGAGAACCCGACTCCCAGTCGCCGACCACCAGGCCCAATCCGAACAATAGGAATAGCCGTCTCCTCCCGCACAGCAAATCGACCCATCGGGCGTTCCGGACTGGCGTGGGCTGTCTGCCCCTCAAAGTAGATCACTGGCTCGTCAAGCTGCTGTTCGGTGCTTTTGGCAAAGGCCAGTTTGGGGTCACCCGGTCACTGGAGGTTTCGACTGAATATCGGTCAATCACCATATTGGTTGTAATAACAACTACTAATGAATCGTAATCCCTGACATTCTCGGCCTTCAGCGCCGGAACGGTTGCGGAACCAGAGCCATTAAGTGTAAGATTACGAAGTCGTTAGCCGATTCTAGCCCACAGCTCATCACTGTGGCTGCCATCCGGCCGGAAGGCCGCTTATTCGCCCTCATGGGTCCAGGAGATCTGACATGGGACCGAACGAAGCTCTCCGCGCTCGCCGGACTGCCGTGGTCGCGCGTGGGGTGCCGATGGTTACCACGGCCACGGTGGCCAGCGCCACGGGAGCCCGACTGCGTGATGCCGAAGGTGCCGAGCTGATCGACTTTGCCGGCGGCATCGGGGTGATGAACGTTGGGCACGGGCATCCCAAGGTCGTCGCGGCGATCAAGGCCCAGGCCGACCTGCTGCTCCACACCTGCTTCCACATCGCGACCTACGAACCGTACGTGGCGCTCTGTGAACGGCTCGCGGCGCTGCTGCCCCACGGCGATTCCACCAAGGTTCTGTTGCTCAACAGCGGCGCCGAGGCGGTCGAAAACGCAGTGAAGATCGCGCGGCAGGCCACGGGGCGTCCGGCGGTGCTCTGCTTTACCGAAGGCTTTCATGGTCGCACCCTCCTCGGAATGTCCCTGACCTCGAAAGTCGGCTACAAGGCCGGGTGCGGACCGTTCGCACCCGAGATCTACCGGCTCCCCTTCCCGAACCATTTCCGGTACGGCGACGGACTCGACCTCGACACCTTTGTGGAGCGCGCGATCCAGCGGCTGCGGGACGCTTTCCACAACCTGGTCGCCGCCCAGGATCTCGCGGCGGTGCTGGTGGAACCGATCCAGGGAGAAGGCGGGTTTGTCCCAGCCCCGGCGGCCTGGCTGCGGGCGCTTCGCGAACTCTGTGATGAGCACGGGATCGTGCTGATCTTCGACGAAGTGCAGAGCGGATTCTGCCGGACCGGCCACTGGGGTGTCTACCAGCACTACGGAGTGACCCCGGACATCTCCACCTGGGCCAAGTCGCTGGGGGGCGGCCTCCCGATCTCGGCGGTCGTCGGCAAGGCGGCGGTGATGGACGCCGCCGCCCCCGGCACCCTGGGCGGAACCTACGGCGGCAACCCGGTGGCCTGCGCCGCGGCGCTGGCGGCGATTGACGCCATGGAGGAGCTGGACCTGAACCGGCGGGCCAAGGCGGTGGGGGAGCGGGTTCGCTCCCGGTTTGTGGCACTCCAGGCCCGCTGCCCGGCGATCGGGGACGTTCGCGGGATCGGTGGCATGATCGGCGTCGAATTCGTCGAGGAGGGAGATCCCACCCGGCCGGCAGGCGCCTTCGTCAAGGAGGTCCTGGGGGCCGCCCTGCAACGCGGGGTGTTGAGCATCGCGGCGGGCACCCATGGCAACATCATCCGGGTCCTCAGTCCGTTGGTGATCAGCGATGAGGACCTGGAGCATGGGCTGAACATCCTCGAGGAAGAGGTCCTCGCGGCCTGGAGTCGCCACGAGGCGGCCCAGGCCACCCCGGCGCACCACTAACCGAACCCCGGACACCGAATGCAGCCGTTTGCCATCGCCGGCCTCCAGCTCCAACTGTCGGGCCATGGGAACAATCTCCCCCGGATGCGGGAGCGCCTCGACTACCTGATGGGCGTCTTCCCCTGGGTGCAGATGGTCGTCTTCAGCGAGCTCGCGGCCTGCGGACCATCGCCGGCGAAAGCCGAACCGATGCCGGGCCCGACCGAGCGGGCGTTCCAGGAACTGGCCGCCCGGCACAAGGTCTGGCTCATTACCGGCTCGCACTTCGAACTGGACGACGGGAAGGTGTACAACACCGCATCGGTGATCGATGCCGATGGCCGGGTGATGGCGCGGCATCGAAAGCTGTTTCCCTTCCTGCCCTACGAGGCAGGAGTGACCCCGGGAGTGGAATTCATCGTCTTCGATGTGCCGGAGGTGGGGCGCTTCGGAGTCTCGATCTGCTACGACATGTGGTTCCCCGAAACGTCGCGGCAGTTGGTGGCCCTCGGGGCGGAGGTCATCATCCACCCGACGATGACCACCACCATCGACCGCGACGTGGAACTGGCCATCGCCCGCGCGACCGCCGCCACCAACCAGGTGTTCATGGTGGACATCAACGGGGTGGGTGACGTGGGGAACGGTCGCTCGGTCGTCGTGGGACCCGCCGGGGACGTCCTGTACCAGGCCGGGACATCGGAGGAGCTGATTCCGATCGAACTGGATCTCGACCGGGTCCGGCGGAGCCGGGAAGTCGGCCTCCGGGGACTGGGTCAGCCACTCAAGAGCTTCCGCGACAGCCCGGTCCGGTTCCCGATCTACACCGGCGGGACCCGGGAGTACCTCGAGACCCTTGGCCCCCTGGCACGACCCGAGCGGGGGTCCCGGGCCGGGATTCGCGAACCTCGGCTGGAGGTGCCGAGTGACCTCGTCCGTGGCACCGAGGATGGAACGGGGGAGCCCTGATGAGAGAGGAGCAATCTTGAGTCCCGACCACTCACCCGTCCCCCGACCGGCGCTGGACGAGCCGCTCTACAACCTCTGGCGCGTCCGCACCGACAGCTGGAACCGGTTGCGCGACGTGGCCCGCCGGCTCCACCGCGGCGTCGCGCAGGCCAGTGACGCCGAACGACTCGCCCTCGCGTGCCGCCAGGCGCTGGACGCCCTCGGCCCCCTGGAGCCCTTCTTTGCCTTCCCCGGCTGGCGTGCCTTCCAGCGGCTCGAGGCCTTCCACCAGCGGCAGCAGTGGGACGTGCTGGCCCGGACGACCATCCGCCTGGTCCGGTTGCTCACCACCGGTTCGTTTCGCCGGCTCGATCTGCTCGACCTCAAGATCCAGGGCTACGCCGATCTCCTCGACCTCGATGAGTTCACCGAAGACGTGTACCGGAAGATCGGCCTCGAAAAGCGGCCCTATTTCGTGACCCTGGTGGTGGATGACATCGGACCCCGGCAGGAACTCGAGCTGCAGACCCGGCTTCGCCAGCTGCGGCGCCCGGAGGATGTCTTCATCTACGAGACGATCGTGGTGACCAGCTTCGAGGCGGCGATGCTCGCGGTGCTGGTGAACCCCGCGATTCAGTCGGTGGTCTGTCGCTACTCGTTTCCCTTTGCCGATGAGAAGGCCGGGCGGGCGCTGGCCGAACTCTATCCCAACCTGGGGCTCGACCGGGCCGACCTGGCCGCCCGGATGCCCGGCGATCGGACCCTCGCCCTGGGCCGAGCCCTTCAGTTGCTCCGTCCCGAACTCGACCTCTACCTGGTGTCCGATGCCCCGATCGAGGATGTGGTGGGGACCAGGAGCAGCCAGTTCCGTCGGGTCTTCTACCACGCCGAGGACTACCAGGATCTCCATCTGAGCCTTCTGAAGGGGGTCCACGAGCGGTACGAGACCCCGTTCTTCTCGGCGCTCCGGGCCTACAGCCTCAAGCCGACCGGGGTGTTCCACGCGCTGCCGATCTCCCGGGGCAAGTCGATCGCCCGCTCGGTCTGGATGTCCGATCTGCTGGAATTCTACGGCCCGAAGGTCCTCCAGGCGGAAACCTCGGCGACCACCGGGGGGCTGGATTCGCTGCTCCAGCCGGTCGGCACCATCAAGCGGGCCCAGGAGCTGGCGGCGCGGGCGTTCGGGGCTCGCCGCACCTATTTCGTGACCAACGGGACCTCGACCGCCAACAAGATCGTGATGCAGGCCCTGATGCAGCCGGGGGACATCATCCTCCTGTCCCACGACTGCCACAAGTCCCACCCGTACGCCGTCATTCTGGCCGGGGCCCATCCGGTCTATTTGAGCGCCTACCCGCTCTCCGACTATTCGATGTACGGGGCGGTCCCGCTCCGGGAGATCAAACAGCAGCTACTGCGTCTCAAGGCGGCCGGCAAGCTCGATCGGGTCAAGCTCCTGCTGCTCACCAACATCACCTTCGACGGCCTGACCTACGACCCGCTCCGGGTGATGGAGGAAGTCCTGGCCATCAAGCCGGACATGGTCTTTCTCTGGGATGAAGCGTGGTTTGCCTACGGCCGGTTCGTCCCGACCCTCCGGCTCCGCACCGCGATGGACGCCGCCAACCGGCTCCAGGCCAGGCTGGCCTCGCCGGAATACCGGGCCGAGTACGCGGCCTGGCGCGCCGCATCTGATGCCGCGGGTCACCCTGACCAGGCCCTGGATCGGCGGCTGCTGCCCGATCCCGATCAGGCGCAGGTCAGGGTGTACGCCACCCAATCCACCCACAAGACCCTGACCTCGCTCCGGCAGGGATCGATGATCCACGTGGCGGATCAGGAATTCGAACACAAGGTCCGGGCGGTGTTCGACGAGGCCTACCTGACGCACACCTCGACCTCCCCCAACTACCAGATCCTCGCCTCGCTCGACGCGGGCCGCCGGCAGGTGGAGCTGGAGGGATACGAGATGGTCCGGCGAAGCGTTCAGCTCGCGATGTCGCTCCGGGAGCGGATCCGGTCTGATGCGACCCTCACCCGCTACTTCCGGGTGCTCGGTCCCGAGGAGATGATCCCCGCGGCCTATCGGCCCTCCGGCCTCGATGTCTACTACGACGAGCAGGATGGCTGGCGCCCACTCGAGCCGGCCTGGCGGGGCGACGAGTTCGTCCTCGACCCGACCCGGGTCACGGTCGATATCGGCCGGACCGGGCTCGACGGGGACCAGTTCAAGAAGCTGCTGATGGACCAGTACGACATTCAGATCAACAAGACTTCCCGGAACACCGTGCTGTTCATGGTCCACATCGGGATGTCGCGCGGCACGGTGGCCCACCTGGTCACGGTGCTGACCAAGATCGCCCAGGAGCTGGACGATCGACTGGGACACGCCAGCGCCATCGAGCGCCGGAGCCACGAGGCCCGGGTCCGGACCCTGGTCGAGGAGCTTCCCCCGCTGCCCGACTTCAGCCGGTTTCATCCCGCGTTTCTCGAGACGCCGGACAGCACCACGCCGGAAGGCGACATGCGGGCGGCCTTCTATCTGGCGTACCAGGACGAGGCGTGTGAGTACCTGAAGCTCGATGGCACTCTCTCCCGGACGGTGGCGTCCGGCCGGACCGTGGTCTGTGCCCGGTTCGTCACGCCGTACCCGCCGGGCTTTCCGGTGCTGGTGCCCGGCCAGATCGTCACGGCCGAAATTCTCGACTACCTCCTCGCGCTCGACGTGACGGAGATCCATGGCTACGAACCTGACTTCGGACTCCGGGTCTTCACCGATGCCGCGCTGACGGCGCGGCTGGCGGGGCGGCGGACCGAAGCCGTGGTGGCAGAAGGAGTGGGAGCATGATGCGTCCGATGCTGCACGGCGTCTCGGATATCCGGCGGTATTTCCACCGGAACGAGGAGCCGATCTATTTCGTCAGTGCCACACCGTTCAACCTGCTGGGCCTGGATGAATGGGTGCGCAACTTCCATTTCATCAACTACATCGACTGCTTCGACGGGCATCATCCGCATGTCTTCGTCCCCCGGGAGATGCCGCACCGCCCGTTTACGTCCATCGAAGACATCAACAACTACCTGTTGAGTCACAAGGAAGTGGTGGACTACATCCGGGCCCGGGGCCCGGGGGGCAAGGCCGTCTTCCTGTTCTTCGATGAGGAGACCGAAGCCCTCTGCCGGGAACTGGGGCTGGAGGTCTGCTTCCCGCCCGCCAGCCTGCGTCGCAAGGTGGACAACAAGGTCGAAGCCACCCGGATTGCCGATCGGGCAGGGGTCAAGTCGGTCCCCCACGTGCTGGCCCCGATCGGCTCCTGGAACGAGTTGCTCAAGGTGGCGGAGCCGCTCGGCACCGACCTGGTGGTGCAGACCGCCTTTGGAGACTCCGGCCACACCACCTTCTTCATCGCGTCGGAAGCCGACTGGAAGAAGCACGCCGAGGAGATCATCGCCGAACCCGAGGTCAAGGTGATGAAGCGGGTTCGGGTCCGAGGGTCCGCCCTGGAGGCCTGCGTTACCCGGCACGGCACCATCGTCGGTCCGCTGATGACCGAACTGATCGGCTTCAAGGAACTGACCCCCTACCGCGGAGGCTGGTGTGGCAACGAGGTCAATGCCGACGCCTTCCCGCGCGAGGTCCGGGTCCTGGCCCGCGAAGCCACCATCGCCTTCGGCGAAGAACTGCGGAAGATGGGATACCGGGGCTACTTCGAGCTGGACTTCCTGCACGACCAGGACAGCAACGAGCTCTACCTCGGCGAGATCAATCCCCGGATTACCGGCGCCAGCGCGATGACCAACCTCGCCGCCTTTGCCCACGCCGACGCCCCGCTCTTTCTGTTCCACCTGCTGGAATACGCCAACGTGGACTTCGAGCTCGACGTCGACGGGCTCAATGCCCGATGGGCCGATCCCGCCAACATCGATCCGTGGGGCCAGCTGGTGATGAAGCACACCGCCGACACCACCGGCCACGTCGTGGGGGCACCCCGCTCCGGGGTCTGGCGGCTCGGGGACGACGGTCCGCCCTCCTACGTGAGGCTCCAGACCCACCGGCGCACGGTGGAATCCGAGATGGAGGGGTTCTTTCTCCGGATCACCAATGCCGGCGACTTTCTCTATGAGGGGGCTGACCTGGGTATCCTGCTGACGCCGGGGCGGCTCATGACGGCGGATCACCAGCTCAATGACCGGGCCCACGCCTGGATCCAGGCGATCCACGGCCAGTACGGCAGCGCGCCGGTCTCGGCGGGCCTGGCGCCGGTAGCGGCCACGGTCGCCGAAGTCGGCAACTTCAAGATTCTCTAGGCGACCCCGGATGGAACGGACCCTCTACGCGGTCCAGGAACTCGAGCCCGGGCCCCGGTGGGTGAGCATCTTCCACCACATGGAGGAGGCCTATCGCCGCTGGTTCCTTCGGGAGGGGGATGCGGCACGGCCCTCCTACCTCACCGCGTCCCGCGCACTGCGGACCCACATGCCGGAGCTGGTCCCGGTCTATGAGCACCTGGTGGATCTCGCGGGCGGAGGAGACTTCGCCGCCCGGCTGCTGGCCCTCTGGCGGCCGACCCCCTACCTGACCGGTTGTTCCCAGGCGGTCTGGAGCGGCGCGGTCCCGCTCCTGGTCCGCAACTACGACTACCACCCCGCGCTTTGGGACGGCATCCTGCTCGCGACGGCCTGGACCGGCCAGCGGGTGATCGCGATGTTGGACTCGCTCTGGGGCGTGCTGGACGGCATCAACCAGGACGGCTTGGCGGTGTCCCTGGCCTTCGGCGGCCGGCCGGTGGTGGGTGAGGGGTTCGGGATGCCGCTGATCCTCCGCTATGTGCTGGAAACCTGCCGCACCGTGGAGGAGGGGACCGCGGCGCTGATCCGGATCCCGAGCCACATGTCGTACAACGTCACGCTGCTCGATGCCCGCGGTCAGCACAGCACCGTGTTCGTCGCGCCTGACCGGCCGCCGACCGTCACCCGGCGCACCCTCGCGACCAACCACCAGCGCGCCGTGGAGTGGGAGGCCTTCGCCCACGCCACCGCCAGCCTGGACCGGGAGCGCTACCTCCGGGCCCGGCTGGAGGATCCGGCCGAGAACCCGGAGCGGTTCGTTCAGCGCTTCCTGGAGCCCCCCCTCTACGTCGCCTGGGCTCGGCGCGGGTGGGGAACGCTGTACACCGCGGTGTACCAGCCCAGCAGCACCAGCATGGCGTTGCACTGGACCGGGGCCACGCTCAGGCAGTCCATCGCACAATTCCAGGAGTCGGCTGTCACCCTGTCATTTGCCGGCCACCCCCCTGAAAGGACCCAGGCATGAGTCACCTCGCTATCAACCCCGCTACCGGGCAGACGATCGCCGCCTACGAAGAGCTTTCCACCAAGGCGATGCGGGCGGCCATCACCGACGCCCACAAGGCCTACCTGCACTGGCGGAAGGTGCCGGTCGCGGCCCGGGCCGTCCTGCTGCGGTCCGCGGCCCGGATTCTCCGGGAGCGGGCCGAACCGCTGGCCGAGCTGATGGCACGGGAGATGGGGAAGCCCCTGGTGCAGGGACGGGGTGAGGTGGAAAAGTGTGCCTGGGTCTGCGAGTACTACGCCGACCACGCGGAGGGGTTTCTCGCGCCCGAAATGGTCGCCACCGATGCGACCCGGAGCTATGTCGCCTACCGGCCGCTCGGCCTGATCCTGGCCATCATGCCCTGGAACTTTCCCCTGTGGCAGGTCTTTCGCTTTGCGGCGCCCGCCCTGATGGGTGGCAACGGCGCGCTCCTCAAGCACGCGCCGAACGTGCCCGGGTGTGCCCTGGCCATCGAGAAGGTGTTCCGGGACGCCGGGATTCCCGCGGCGCTCTTTCGGACCCTCATGATCTCGGTGGCCCAGACCAAGACGGTCATCCGGCATCGCCACGTCGCGGCCGTCACCCTCACCGGCAGTACCGCGGCGGGCAAGGCGGTCGCCAAGGAGGCCGGCGCCCGCCTCAAGAAGTGTGTCCTGGAACTGGGCGGCAGCGATCCCTACCTGATTCTGGAGGATGCCGACCTCGACCTGGCCGTCGAAGCGTGTGCCACCAGTCGGCTGCTCAACTCGGGGCAGAGCTGCATCGCGGCCAAGCGATTCCTGGTGGTGGAGCCACTCCGGGTGGAGTTCGAGCGCCGGCTGGTGGAGCGGATGCGACGGGTGAAGATGGGTGACCCGCTCACCCCCGGCGTTGAGCTCGGGCCCCAGGCCCGGGCCGATCTCCGGGACGGACTCCACGATCAGGTCCAGCGCTCGGTCGCCAAGGGGGCCCGAGTCCTGCTCGGCGGCACGGTGCCCCCGGGCCCGGGCTTCTTCTATCCGCCGACCGTGCTCACCGATGTGAAGAAGGGGATGGCGGCGTACAGTGAAGAGCTGTTCGGCCCGGTGGCCTCCATCATTCCGGTGAAGGATGCCAAGGCCGCCCTCAAGGTGGCCAACGACACGGTGTTCGGACTGGGGGCGGCGGTGTTCACCGCCGACGTGGCCCGGGGCGAGCGGCTGGCCGCAGACGAGCTCGAAGCGGGAGCCTGTTTCGTCAACGCCTTCGTCCGGTCAGACCCGAGGCTGCCCTTCGGCGGGATCAAGGAGAGCGGGTTCGGGCGGGAACTGGCGCGCCACGGTCTGCTGGAGTTCCAGAACGCCAAGACGGTCTACGTGCGCTGACCGGGGCTCTGGCCAGGCGGGGGCGCGCCGGTGAGGCCGCCGGTGAGGAGCAGGGGGAGAACAGGCTAGCGAACCATCGCCAACCCTCCCGCGATGGACCAGGTCGCCGGGTCCCCCAGGCAGGGACTGGCCCCGGCTGCATGGACCACTTGACGCACCGTAAGGGCACTCGCTCCGGTAAGCGACAGCAGCCAGCTGGCGCTCTGGAGCTGGGCATCGGGACCGTAGCAGTAGATGAGGCCATCGCTGGTCACCTGCTCAAAGGCCCGGTTTACCCGGCCGCTGGCCTGGCGGGCGACCACAGCGACCCGGCCACCGAGGGAGGCGGGGCCCAGGCTCAGGGCCAGGTAGTCCTGGGGCCGGAAGGGATAGTTCGCCAAGGTGATATAGCGGGTCTCATTCCCGGCGACCGGCTGGGTCTCGGACGGTTCGGCCCAGATTCCCTTGGCGGTGCCCGCGACATCGACCTCCATCGTCCCGCATTGCGGCTCCCCCCCCGCCACCATACCAGGGCGCCCCTTGTCAACCAACTTGGAGTAGAGCTGTGCCGTCAGGCCGGCGGAGAACTTGTCCCATGGACAAGTCGAATGGATGGAAGGGGAGGGATGTCGCCAGCGAGCCACGTAGAAGTTGTTGACCCGCGAATCCAGCAGGCCAATATCAAGTCCCATCAACCCTTGGGCAATCGACAACCCGCCCGTGCCGAGTGGCTGGCCCGCTGTCATGGTCACGTTCGACAGGGTGGCGCTGCAGGTCTCAACCGTCTCGGTGGCCGTGCTGTACTGCTGACAGTTGCTCCACCCACCCGGTGGATTGCCCAGTGGAGAAGCGAGGCTCGTCAGGTGGCCGAACCAGCCTGACACCTCCCGGCACACCTGGAATTCGGCCGTGAAGTCCTGCTCCCCCTGCCGGTTCGGTGACACCACGTAGGTGGTCCGCCGGAGGCCCGTGATCTGCATCGGACCCGGAGCAGAGACCGGGGCCCCTTCCCGACTCAGAAGGAAACCGGTGTGGGCGGTGGGAAGGGTATGCCCGGGGGCACCGAGTCCGCCAATCGGGGCAATCGCGTCAATGTCGGTGAAGGCCACCGGCAGCACCGTGAACCATGGCGGAGGGCCACAGCCTTCAGCCGCCGTTCCGGTCAAGGAGTCAGATCCGCAGGCGAGGGCCGTCAGGAGGAATCCGAGCAGGAACCAGACTGGGCGCCTGGTGGGATTGGACATGCTGACCTCCGTAAGGCGCCGTGGAAGGAGCGGGAACCGAGGGGTGTACCGTGGCCACAGCGTCGGGGGTGGTTCGCCTGGCACACGGTGCACCCAAGGTATCGCCCTCACGACCGGACATCCAATCGCCAAGGCGACCGGTGGACTCGGGAATCCGGCCAGGCTCGACCCGCTGGGCTTCGAATCTCGCCGAGAGTCCTCCATCCGACGCGGGTGTCGCCGATCGAGAAGCCCTGATCTCAGAACCGATAGCTCAGGCTGACAAAGACCTGGTCGCCGGCAGCGAGTGACCCGCGCTCCCGTGAGCCGGAGAAGAGAAAGTACACCGAACGGCCCAGACCGGCATCCAGATCCACGGCATACCAGTTCATGCTCCGCCCCTCGGGCGCGACCGTCCCCGACTCCTGGCGCCGTCCGCCGGTGACCCCGAGGCCAAGCCACGAGGTGGGGCGCGCGGTCACTCCGAGGCTTTGCAGGGACCCGCTCCGTTCGACCGCCTGGTAGCGATTGACCCGCCCCCGCAGGCTGAGCCTGAGCGGCGTCAGGCGATCGACCGTGGCGTAGCCGTTCAACGAGGAGGTGTGGCTGGCAGTGCCGGCCCCGCCCAGGGTGCGACGGGCGTCACCTCCCACCCGGGTGTGCTTGCCAAACTGGAACGAGGTCCCGCCCCAGATGCCCTGGCGGAACGAGTCGTCGAACTCGGTCTCGGGATCGATCAGATCCCGATAGAGCCTGACGCTGCGCCGGTTGTCCACTCCGCCCTGCAGTGTCATCCACTCCGCCGGCCGAACCTGGACCGTGGCAAACGTGCTGGTCCACGTCACCGAGGGCTCGCCGGCCTCGGCTTTCCAGGTTCGGTTGAGATCCAGTTCCTGAGCCGCAAAGATGCTGACGGTTGGACTGCTCAACGACGCCTGGAGGAATCCGAACTCCCGATTGATGGCCCCGGGAGCGTACGACCCGACCGCCCCACCGGCCAGGGACCAGCGGGTCGTGGCTCCCGGGGCATTGCGACCCTCCACAAACAGCCCGTAGCTCCGAATGTCGGTGGAGTAACCCATCGACCGCGGGTCCGGCTCCGACCCGATGAACGCGCCAGCCCCGATCCGTGACCGCTGGAGCCCCACCATGGCCCCGTCGAACAGCGACACCGAACTGACCGTGGGGAGGTACTGCCGACCCACCGTCAATTGCGGGCCTCCGTTGGCCCGGAGCGACACCGCCGCCTGATACACCGTGGTCTGGACCTCCTTCACCGTGGTGCCGTCTTCGCGCTTCCGGAGGGTCTGCCGAGCCCTCACGTCCACCAGAACGCCCGCCGGGGAACCCCCGAGCCCGACGCCCTCGAGGCGGAGGTCCGCCGCCGGCTGGCGGTAGCCGGCACCCCCGATGGGCTGGACCAGCAGATAGCGGAGACCGAGGCGACCTCGCAGGTGACCAGCGGCCGAAGAGCGGGTGGACCGGGTCGGGCGACTGGCGACGGGAGCCACCCCGGGCCCGCCACGTCCCCGGAGGACGATCGGGGTGAACGCGATGCTGTCGCCCACCACCAGGGTCGAATCCGCCCGGAGGATCGCCCCCGACGCCCGGTGCGACGCGAGATAACTGACTTTCATGCTGCCGATCCCCCGCCCTGCCCGCACCACTTCCACCACCATCCCCTCTTCCAAGCCCTCCTCCCGGCCAACATCGACGTACCCGGTGCTGGAGGTCAGATAGGTGATCCGCCCTCCGGCCGGCGCGACCGGTTGCTGTCTGGCGAGTGCCCATCCCGGGGTTCCCACGAATAGCATCGCCACCGTCAGCAGGGCGAAGTGAGCCATCCCCCATCTCACTTGGACCCCCTGGGATGGCAGGTGATGCAGGCCTGGCTGGTGTAGCTGTACCCAGTCCTCCCTTTGTGCTTGTCATCCATCTTCTGCTGATTGTGCTCATGGCAGGTCAGGCAGGTGAACACGGTGTAGTTGGCGCTGTTGGTGTGGCAGTCGGTACAACTGGTCCACCGGTTGCGGTGCTTCCCGGAGTAGATCGGGAACCAGGGTCCGTCGTGGTCAAAACGAGCCCCCAGCCAGGTGCTGGTAACGTGACAGGTCTGGCAGTCGGTCGGGAACATCGCGGTCCGGTGGTTCGGATCGGTGGCGGTGTCATAGTCCCGCTGGTGGCACGAGGCACACGCCGTGGACTTGCCGGTGTACACCCGGTCTGCATGACACGATTGGCAACTCGCTGCAACGTGGGCACCGGTGAGCGGGAACCGGGTCGCCGAGTGGTCATAGGGCGCCCCTGGCCAGCCCGCCGTGGTGTGGCACCGCTGGCAATCGGTCGGGAACGCCAGCGATCGGTGTGGCGGCTCGACCGTCTGGTCGTAGTGGGTCTGGTGGCAGCTGACGCAGGTGGTCGGCGTCCCCCGGAATATCCCACCGACATGGCAGTCCTGACAGATCACCGCCCGGTGCGACCCGGTCAGCGGGAAGGTGGTGGCATCGTGGTTGAAGGTGGCCCCCGGCCAGCCGGTGGTGGTGTGGCACTGGGCACAGTCGGTCGGGAATCCGCTGGTCCGGTGGTTTGGTGCCGCGGTCCGATCGTAGTCGGGCTGATGGCAGCTGGCACAGGCGGCCCGTGTCCCCCGGAATATCCCACCGACATGGCAGTCCTGACAGACCACCGCCCGGTGCGATCCGGTCAGCGGGAACGGGGTCGCATCGTGGTTGAAGGTGGCCCCCGGCCAGCCGGTGGTCGTGTGGCACTGGGCACAGTCGGTCGGGAATCCGCTGGTCCGGTGATTCGGCGCCACCGTGCGATCGTAGTCGGGCTGGTGGCAGCTGACGCAGGCGGTCGGCTTCCCCCGGTACACCCCGTTCGCGTGGCAATCCTGACAGCTCACGGCACCATGGGCCCCGGTGAGCGGGAACTGGGTGGTCGAGTGGTCATAGGGCGCGCCCGGCCAGCCGGCGGTGGTGTGACACCGCACGCAGTCGGTCGGGAAGGTCAACGATCGGTGGGGCGGTCGGGCGGACTGGTCATAGGACGGCAGGTGACAACTGACGCAGGTGGTCGGCTTGCCGCGGTACACGCCGTCGCCGTGACAGGCCAGACAGGTCTCCGCCCGATGGAGTCCGGTCAGCGGGAACTGGGTCGCATCGTGGTTGAAACTGGCGCCCCGGAAGTCGACCGTGCTGTGGCACTGGGTGCAGTCCGGTGGGAAGCCGCTGGCCCGGTGGTTGGGCACCGTGGTCCGGTCGTAGTCCGCCTGGTGACAACTGATACAGGCGGCCGGTTTTCCCTGGAAGACCCCGTCAGCGTGGCAGTCTCGACAGGTGACCGCCCGATGGGCCCCGGTCAGCGGGAACTGGGTGATCGAGTGGTCGTAGCCTGCCCCCGGCCATCCGGTGGTGGTGTGGCAGGCGGTACAGTCGGTCGGGAACCGGGCCGCCGGATGACTCGGATTGGTGGTCTGGTCGAACGCCGGCTGGTGACACGCCACGCAAGCGGAGACCGTTCCCCGCCAGATACCATCGACATGACAGGTGGTACAGCTGGGCGCAATGTGCGCCCCGGTCAGCGGGAACCGGGTGGCGTCGTGATCGAAGTGGGCGCCTTGCCATTCCACCGGGCCATTGGGGTGGCAGCTGGTGCAGTCCAGCGCGAAGCCGGCCTGGCGGTGGTCCGGGACCGTCGCCCGGTCGTAGTCCGCCTGGTGGCAGGCAATGCAACTCTGCTGGTGACCTCGGTAGATCCCATCGGCATGGCAGTCGGCGCAGGTGGCGGCGGCGTGGGCACCGAGCAGCGGGTACCCGGTGGTGGCGTGATCGAACTGGGCCCCTCTCCAGCTGGCCCCGGTGTGACACTCGGTGCAGCTGGTCGAGAACTCGGCGGCCACGTGGGGTGGATCGTTCGTGGCCCGATACTCCGGCAGATGGCACCCGACGCAGGTGGTCGGCCGATTCAACCAGGTCAGCCCGCCCTGTGAGGACGGAGTGTGGCAGCTGCGGCAGTCCACCGCGAGGTGCGGCCCCTCCAGCGGGAACCGGGTCTCCTGATGCGCCCGGAACATGGGCGCCTGATCGGCAAAGCTCCGGGCGGTGTGACACCGGCCGCAGGTGACCCCGAGTTCTCCCTGATGCACGTCCCGGTGACAGCTGGCGCAGGTCGGCTGCGCCCCGGCAAAATCCAGCGACTGGTGACAGGAAAGGCAGGGCGCCCGGACATGGGCCCCTTCCAGCGGAAACTCGAAGCGACCGTGATCGAACCGGCTGGAGATCTGCGCCGGCTTCCATCCCGATGGCTGGTGACAGTCGGCACAGGGAGCCTCCAGCCGGCCGTGTGGGCTGGCGGTCGGGTCCTGCGCCATCAGCCCCGTCACCCCTCCGGCCAGGAACAGGAGCCACCCGACCACCAGCCGTCTCATCGAGACCCCAGGGAGCCGCTTCATCGAGGCCCCCGGATCCAGACGGCAGGCGGGCGGGCGGGATGACAGCTCTCACAGTTGCGCGGGGTGGGCCGGTACCGCACCAGAAGCCGGCCGCCCTCGCTGCTGCTGAGGTGACACCCGCTGCACGCCACGGTGGCGTGACCACCCTCCAGCGAGAACGCCGCGTCCCGGCCGTGATCGAACCGATCGGCCGGTGCAAACCGTTCCGCGCTGTGGCACCGGTCACAGCGGCCGCCCTCCCGGGCCGCAAACTGCCCGGCGTGCGAATCCTGGTGACAGGCCGCGCAGCCGGTCGGTCCGGTCCGGAGATCGAGCGGGGCCGGTTGCACCGCCGCAAGCAGGAGCGCCGCGCCGGCCGGGGGCCGCGCCAGCCCGTCGTGACAGGCGACACAGGGGACGGCACGGTGGGCGCCTTCGAGCGGGTAGGTCCGGGTGCCATGGGAGACGAGATCCATGGTCGAGGGCCGGAACGCACTCGCGTTGTGGCAGTCCTTGCACGAGTCGACAAACCGGCCCAGGTGCGGATCGGAATGGCAACTGACACAGTCCGAGGTGCCAAGCCGGAACCGGACCCCGGCCGGGCCGAGCGAATCGACCCCGGTCAGCGGGGGAAGATCCGGGCGCGACGGCCCATGACATGCCCCACAGGTCACCTCCGCGTGGCGCCCCTCGAGCGGCAGGCCGTAGCCGTCATGCCGGGTGGGAGGGTAGGCCGTCTCTGCCCATTTGCTGACCAGATGACATGACTGGCACCCATCCGTTCCCTCGATCCGGCCCAGCTGGCTCGCGTGACTCTCGACGTGGCAATCCTGACAGCGCGACTGGCTGTGCCTGGCCGGCGTGAAGCTCGACGACTTGAATCCCGCCAGCCCGTGACAGGCCGCGCAGTCGCGGACCCGGGCGGGCACGGTGGCCGCGCTGTCATGGGCGTCGCGGTGACAGGAGGCGCAGCTGGTGAACTCGGGGTTGGGACGCCGGTTGCCGGTGCCGTGACACGCGGCACAGCCCACCGACCGATGGCGGCCCTCGAGCGGGTAGCGGGTTCGCGCGTGATCGAAGCCCCCCGCGGGCCGTTCGGCGAATCCCGTGGTGACATGGCAGTCGGCACAGGCAGACCCGAGCCGCCCCTGGTGGGAGTCGCGATGACACCCGGAGCACTCGGCAAACTGGAGCCGGGCGAAGACCGGGTTGAGGTCACCCCGCGCCGCCGCCACCGGGTCCGCGCTGACCGCGTGGCACTGACGACAGGCCACCTTCTGGTGGCGTCCCGTCAGGGGATAGTCGGTGCGGGCGTGATCGAACCGGGGGGCCGGGGCCCAGGCCCCGGTGGTGTGGCAATCCACGCAGGCGCCCTCGACCCCGCCCCGGTGGACGTCTTCGTGGCATGAGGCGCAGCTGGTCTCCAGTCCGGTCCACCACACTGGCTTGGTCCCGGCCGGCGCCATCCGGGCAGCCGGTCCAACCCGATTGGCCTGTCGGTGGCACCCCTCGCACTTGACCTCCCGGTGGGCGCCGTCAAGCAGATATCCTGCCCGACGATGATCGAAGCGGGTAATGCTGTCGGCGGTCCACTCGACCAGCCGGAAGTCGGTGCCCGCGTGGTCCGGATGACAGCTGGAACAGCGCGCGCCGGCTTCCCGGGCATGCAGCCCGCGACGCTCGGCCTTGAGCCAGCCGATTTCCCGGTGACAGTCCTGACAGGCGGCGTCCATGGCGTCCTTGCGCCCCACCGGGTGGCACCGAAGACACTGCAGCCCCCCTTCAAGAGCTTGATGGGGACGGGCCAGGGGGCCGGGCGAGATCTGCGCCCTCCCCCGGTCAGCAAGTGCCAGGGTGAGCACGCCGATCACCGCGAGGAGCCGGAGTTCCGGTCGCATGGTCGGGAGTGGGTCATCCGGCCTGGGCCTGGTCGGGGGCGAGCGGGAGGTCCTTCTGGACGATCCGGATTCCGAGCCGCTGCAGGAAAGTGTAGGGGGCGTCCCCCCCGACCCGGACGATGACGTCGTCGTTGGGCAGGATCATCAGATCCCCGGCAACCTCGAGCACCACCACATCGGGGCGAATCTCCCGCACCTGGCTGGAGAGGACCAGCTGCACTTGACCGGCATCCACCACGGCCTGGAGCTTGGCCTGGTTCCGCTCCTTGGCCCGGACGAAATCGCTTCCCCGATAGCTCAGGTGCACCTGGGTGCCCGGTTGATTGGCCAGCCCGACCGCGGTCTCGATCGCGCTGTCCCCTCCCCCCACCACCAGCACCCGACGTCCCCGGAAGTCCTCCATCTCGGCGACATCGAACACCACCTTGGCCAACTCCTCACCCGGCACGCCGAGCCGCCGGGGGGTGCCTCGTCGGCCCAGCGCCAGCACCACTCGGCGAGCATGGCACTCGTAGCCGGCCGCCGACACCCGGAACACGTCACCGCTCCGGACGATCTGCTCGACCCGACGACCGGTCCGGAGATGGAGCCCGGCCTTCGCGACGATGGTCTCCCAGACCTGGAGCAGGTTCTCCTTCGATCCGTCGGTAATCCAGAGGTCGCCGTACAGAGGGACCGAGAGGGGTTCGGCGAACAGCAGTTTGTGCCTGGGGTACTTGCGGACCGAGTCAGCCAGGGTTCCCTGCTCCAGGATCTCGTATCGCAACCCGGACCGATGGGCCTCCAGGGCGGCGCTGAGGCCGGCGGGCCCGGACCCGACAATCACCACGTCGAGGGCACGGGCGTCGCCATCGACCCGCGGCTCACCCGGCGGCAGTTCCTGAGCAATGTGCTCGATCGCCAGCTTGCCCTCGTTGACGGCGTTCTTGATGAGTCCGCGACCGCCCAGTTCGCCCACGACGTACAGCCCGGGGACGTTGGTCTGGAAATCCGAACCAAGGTCCGGAACTTCCACCCGGTGGACCGCGGCTCCGGTCGTCAGCACGATGGCGCCCACCGGACACGCTTCGGCGCACTGACCATGGCCGGTGCAGTGTTCCTTGTCCACCACCGCCAGCTTGCCGCGGAGCGACAACGCCCCGACCTCCGGGCACGCGTCCGCACAGGTGCCACACCCGACGCAGAGGTCGGCCCGCACCACCGCGTGCAACTGACCGCCATCGCCGTCCGAACCGGTGACGGCGGGAGCCGCCACCACCTCATACAGCTGTTGGGGCACCCCGCACTTCGGGCAGAGCCGGGCGTCGGCGGGCACCGGAGTGCGACACCTGGGACAGGGCTGCGAGGGGTGAGCCGCCGAGGTGCCCTGCCCGCCCGTCGCCCGCAGGTGGTGAGCGATGAACAGGCCCGTAAGGGCCAGAAACCCGAGCGACGTGAAGAGCATGCCCATGGCGGGTTACCAGAACCAGGAGGCGCCGAGCGCGACCACGACCACCACATGGACCAGGACCGCCACCAGCGCGGTGATGGCCACCGGCCGGTGCGCCACGTGCCAGAACCGGAAGACCCGCTGGGTCGCGGCGAGCATCCTGGCCTGCTGGCCCAGGGCGGCCTCGCGCCGAGCCAGCCGGGCGACCCGCTTGAGCGTCTGGCTATCGAGCTGCCGCACTTCCCGGCTGAACCGGCGCACCGCGCGCCAACGGGCAAAATCGTCCCGAATCAGCCCCCCGAAGGTCGCCAGCAGGCCGGCGGTCCCATCGGCGCTCGGGGCCGTTTCCAGTCGGGCTTCGATCACATCCGGGGTCAACCGAGTGGCGGCGGAAATCTCGGTGAGCAGGGCTCGGCGCTCGGCGCCGACCTCGCTCATATCGAGCTCCACGCCGGTCCGGCTCCGGGGAATCCGGGAGTAGATGTAGCGACCCACGACTCCACTGGCACAGACGATCAGGATCGCGAGGTACCCCAGCCCGATCAGCCCCTCAAATCGCCAGCCGGCGTGGAGCCCCACCAGCAACGGCATCAACAGCGCCGCGGCCACGTGGACGTCGAGCCACTTGCCGACCGCGCCGGTAAAGGCCAGCCAGCGATACCGCTTGCGCAGGGGGTAGAGCCACAGAAAGAGGAAGATCAGGAGCGCCACAATCCCGACGCCCTGGCCCAGATAGCCCGACGGCTTGAGCCAGGCGTGCCAGGCGCTTCGCACCCGGACCCCGGCCGGCGCCGTGTAGTACGGCAGTCCGACAGCGGTGATCCCCAGCAGAAGCAGCGCCACCCCGCCTGGCACCAGTCGGAGGAAGCGCGCCCCGGACCTCTGACGCTCGGCCTCGGCCTTGGCAGGCCGAGCCATCGGAGATGTGAGAGATGCGCCGGGCGCGGACGCCCGGATCGAGGCCCCCATGAGCAACCACTTAGTGGAGTGACGAGATACCCGGGGGAAGTCCTGGCCTAGCGGCAGGGCAACCAGAGAAACCGGGAAGGCCCAAACTCGGAGTCGGAAACTGCAAGAGCCGATCCAGTGCCCGGAAACACTCCAAGCACCATCAACCTTCCGTCACTAAGTCGTTTCTGTCACAGGGGATAACGGGGCGACCGAGCCGGGACCCGGGGGGGCCAGAGTGTCCTCGGGGTGGTACGGCATGGTACAACGCAAGAGACGCTGGGAAGACCACGGCTACCGTTGGGCGAACCCCCTCATTCGAGCAGCTCCATTCAGCGACCCCAGGGGGGCGGCGGAGAAGCGACCGGTCGGGTCAGGTCGAACTCGACTCGGAATCGCCGGTCGGTCCCGTCGCGCCGAAGGGCATAGGCGAAGAGTTTCCCGGGCTGGAGTTCGATGGTCCACAGGTTGGTGGCGGCGGCAGGCACCAGGGCCGCGGTCAGGGAGTCGGCATGGAACTCCTGCACGGAGGCGGTGCCCAGGGCCTGGGTATCACCCCCATACTGGGTGATGGCGTCCACCTTCCCGTCCGCATGGCGGTGGTCGTGCTTGAGCCGAAGTCCGGTCTCGGTGGTGGTGATGACCCAGGTGCGCGATCGGTCCTCGCCGACATGGAACGGAATCCGGATCTCCCCCAGCAGGCATTCGCGCACATGCATGATCAGCGCTTTGCCCGCAAACGAAGTGTCCGGTGGCTGGCTCTCGACCACCCGACCCTCGAACGCCTGGTCGCAGAGCGTGGTGAGTGACTCCCAGAAGACGATCTGGGGATCCGGTCCGGCGGGAAGATCGGCCCCCGCTGCCGTGCTCCCCCTATCGGGGGGGCCGGCACAGGCGAGGGGAGCGACCAGGATGAGGCCGACGAGGGCGGTGCCCCAACCTGCTGCGACTCCCCGCATCCTCGTGTTCACTCCTTGAATGGGGATTTGACCTGCCGGGTCGAGGCTGGCCCGGCCCCGTCCAGCAGGGCCTGCAGCTCTTCCTTGCTCAGCTCGTACGGATCCTTCTCGTATCCCGGCGAGGTCACATCCCGGGACCGCTGCGGGTTGTCCCCCACCGGACTCAACTCCCAGACCGACCGGGTCCGGGGTCGTATTTCCCACCCGTTCCCATCGCGGTCCACGAACTTCCGGTGTGCCATCGGGTCCCTCTCCGGTCAGGCGCCACTGCTCCCCGAGAAGCTACCTCGCCCCCGGAAAAAGAGCCACGCGGCAGAGCAACCCGAAGGTCGCCCTGCCGCGCGGGACCGGCGCGGGTTGCGGTCAGCCGTCAGTTGCCGCCGTCCCCCACCGGGGCAATCACCACCCCATTCACCCCGGCCGCCTGGGTCGCAATCTGGAGCAGGACGTCGGGAGCAAACTGCCGAGAGTCTCGGCTCAATAGCTTCTGGAAGCCGCCATCCACCCGGATATCGAACTTCGCCTTGAGGCAGGTGATGGTGGGATTCTCGGCCAGCGGACCGACACACGGGTCGCCGGTCGAGGCCAGCACGATCTTCGATCCACCCGCCGTCGCCACCCAGCGATGGTCGTTGGCCCGGTCCACCCAGGTCCCCCGGGCTCGACCCCGCGGATCGGCCGCGGTGCTGATGTCGGTCGGGAACCCGAACACCGCCTCATCGGTGAGCTGAGTCACCTGCAGCACGGCCTTCGGCCGCCCATCGGCAGGGGTCCAGGCGATCAGGTGGCGGAATAGCACCCGCTCACCGTTCCGGAGATGCCGGACGATGCCGGCCACCAGGGCCTGGTACCGAACCTCTTCACCCCGAATCGTGACGACGATGTCGGTCGGCCGGATACCCATCCGGAGGGCCAGGGCGCCGCTCGAAAAACCATCCGCAGCGTCGGCATCGCCGGCCGCATTGGATTCGGCCGCCATCTGGGACAACGCGATCTCCGTCTCGACCAGTTGTTCCGAAGGCTCGAGCGGGGTGGCACCCTCTTCGCAGCCGGTCGCCAGCGCGACCAGGCCCAGCGCGAGGGTCAGGTGCTTCAGAGTGCGGAATGTCATGGATCTCTCCTCCTCGTGACGCCGGAGACGGGAGTCCCCACACGCAGGGGCCGCGTCCGGCGGGTTCACTGGAGAGACACGCAAAGGGGTGGAATACCCCTACTGGATGAGGATATCAGGAATCGTACGCGGAGAATCAGGATCGTCCGAGGCGGAGAATCAGGCCGGACGAGCGGCGGAGAGTCAGGCCGGTCGGATCGCCGCCAGCTGAATTCGCAGAGACTTAAGTGCCCTTCCCATAAGGGTTTCGACGGTCTTCACCGAGATCCCCAGGGTGTCGGCGATCTGCGGATAGGTCAGGCCGTCATCCCGGGACAGGAGAAAGACCTCGCGGCACCGCGGGGACAACTCCGCGAGCGCCTCCTGGACCTTGGCCCCGATCTCGGAGGCCTGCAGGTCGGTCTCGGCTACCGCCGGCACCGACGGATCGGGATCCTGGGTCTCGAGCCAGCGGCCGACGGTCTTCTGCCGGCGGATCTGATTGAGCGACCGGTTCCGGACCGCCCGGTAGAGGTAGGCCGGGATCTTGGCCGCCTCCGGCAACCCCGCCCGCTTGTCCCACACCGCGACAAAGACATCCTGCACCGAGTCCTCGGCGGCATCCTGATTTCCCAGCATCCGGGCGGCATGATCGGCCAGCCGCCGGTACCACGCCCGGAACAACCGCTCGAAGGCCTCGCGGTCGCCGGCCCGGATCAGGGCCACAAGTTCAGGAGTGATAAGGTCTTCTGGCGGTGTCATTGTGCCTTTCAATCAAGGCATATTACGGACCAGTGAGGGTCCTGTCAGGGGACCGGCCCCTCTCAGGTGTCCTTGGTATGACCCCTGCTAGGATAGGGCACGAGATGACCGACAACATGGATTCCAACCAACTGGCCCGGTACCTGGCCGGCGAGGCAACCCCCGAGGAGCGGGCTGCCGTCGAGGCTTGGGTATCCACCAACCCCAACCACCGGGCCGAGTTGGAGCGGCTTCGGGCGGCCTGGAAAGGGCCCGTTCCCGGGACCTGGAACCTGGACCGGGCCTGGGCCCGGGTCGCGAAGCGCCTCGACGAAACGCAAGTCGCCCAGCCCGTCCGCCGGCGGCCGGCCGCCTGGACCCAGACCTGGGCCCTGGTGGCCGCAACCCTGGTGATCATGGTGGGCGCCACCATGGTCTGGCGCTCGTGGTCCGATGCGGTCGTCCCCGTCGAAGTGGTCGCCACCATGCCCGGGCAACAGCAGACCATCGACCTTCACGATGGCACCCGGATCACCGTCGCGCCCGGCTCGAAGCTGACGATTGCCGCGGGATACGGCGACGGCGAGCGCCGGGTCGAGCTCTCCGGCGAGGCCTGGTTCGAGGTGACCCACGACGAGGCCAACCCGTTCCGGGTCTACGCCGGCGGCACCATGACCGAAGACCTCGGCACCGAGTTCGGGGTCCGGGCCTTTGGCTCCGAACCCGCGGTCCGGCTGGTCGTCCTCTCCGGCAGCGCCTCGCTCCGGCGGGCGGGCGCCAGCGATGCCGAGGCGGCAACCCTTGGGGCCAACGACCTGGCCACCCTGACCGCCGATGCCACGACGCCCACGGTCACCCGAGGCGTGAACGTCGCCGGGTTGGTGGGCTGGCTCAAGGGTGAGATGGTTTTCGAAAACTCCCCGCTGGATTCGGTCACCGTGGAACTGGGGCGCTGGTACGGGCTCACCTTCCAGCTGGCCGATCCCGCGCTCGGGGCCCGCCGCCTCACGGCCACCCTCCGGATCGACGAACTCGACGCCGCGCTCGAGGTACTCGGACTCTCGCTCGGGGTCCGGATCGATCGTCAGGTCGACACCGTGATCCTCTCCCCCGGGAGGCCGTAGCGAATGCGGCACTTCAGGCGGCTCGCCGCCTGCTGGATTGCGTTGGCGGCACCACTCGCCGCCCAGACCGCGCCGGGAACTTCCCACGGGAACATCCTGGCGCGGCCCGTCTCGTTCAGTATCCGCAATGCGACACTGGGTGACGCACTCACCCGCCTGCGACACGAGGAAGACATCCCGCTGGCCTGGAGTGCCGACCTGCTCCCCACCGATCGGCGGGTGAGCTTCAACTTTACCGGCGAGACCCTGGCGCTGGCACTCGACGTGATGCTGTCGGGCAGTGAGCTCGGCGTGGCCGTGGCCCGGGATGGCACCGTGGTGATCGTCCCCAAATCCTCCGACCCCGTCCAGAGGGGCAGCATCGCCACCGGATACCAGTTGGCCGATGTCGAGCGGGTCCGGCTCGCCACCGGGGTGCGGCAGCTCGATCAGATCGTGGTGACCGGGTCGGCGGTGGCCGGCATGCCGGAACGCGAGATGCCCACCGCCATGAACGTGGTCGGGTCGCAGCGCCTGGAGGAGTCACCCTACTCCCGCGTGGCCGACGTCATGCGGACCCTGCTCCCCGGCGTGGTGCTGTGGGACCGGGGGCCGAGCGGACCGCCTCCGCAGGTCACCTCGGTGCGTGGGGTGAGCTCGTTTACCACCCGCGCGCTCAAGACCTACGTCGACGGGGTCGAACTCGCCTCGCCCGACCTCTTTACCCTGGTGGACGGCCGGAGCATCGAACGGATCGAGGTGATCCGCGGTCCTCAGGGCGCCGCCCTGTACGGCCCCGATGCGATCAACGGCATCCTCCAGATCGTCACCCGGAAGGGAACCCCGGGCTCCCGGGACGCCCATCTCCGCGGCGCGCTGACCGCCGGTCCCTACGACCGCCCCGACTTGCCCAACGCTGCGCTCTACCAGGACTACGGCGCCGCGGTGACCGGTGGCACCGGCGCGGTGGGCATCGACGCCGGCGGCAGTTTCATCCAGTCGGGCTCCTCGGGGGGCATTCCCTGGCTCCGCACCTGGACCGCCCAGTTGGGGAGTCAGGCCCTGCTCGGCCCGGTCATCCTGACCGGGTCCGCCCGGATGGGCGAGTATCAGTACGGCGACGAGCGCGCCACGGTCAACGGCACCACCGCCGATGTGCCGGTCACCCAGACTCTGGAGGAACAGGGTTTCGGACTCACCGCGCTCCACTCGGTTACCCGGGCGTGGCAACAGACCCTGACAGTGGGGCGCCACCGGGTCAACGGTCCCCGGGAAGCCAGCCGCCCGGCTCTGCTCACGCCGCGACTGCCGCTCGGCGCCACTCACGAGGACGCCACCCGGACCTCGCTCCGCTACAGCTCAGCCTGGGATCTTCCGGTCGGCCGTCAGGAGGCGACTCTTTCCGCCGGCGCCGAGTACAGCCACCGCGACGTGGAGCGGCTGGTGCGGCGCTCGACGCTGACCCGCGACCTGACCCCGCTCTATCAGGACGCGGTCAAGTCCACCGGTGTCTTCGGGCAGCTGCGGGGCCGCCTGGCCGAGCAGTTGATTCTCACGGTCGGCACCCGGGCCGAGTGGAACTCCAGCGTAGGGGAAAACGAGGGCGCCCAGTGGGCGTCGTCGGTCGGCGCCTCGTGGACCCAGCCGATCGGCACCACGACGCTCCGCCTGCGGGGCGCCTGGGGGCGGGGCATCAAGCCGCCGGAACCCGGAATGAGTCGGGCGATGTCGATCGGCACCGTGGTCCAGCTGCCGAACCCGGATCTGGTCGCCGAGACTCAGGCCGGTGTCGAGCTGGGCGGGGAACTGTTCTTTGGCGAGGGGATCTACGCCCGGGCCACCTGGTACAACCAGACGGCCGAGCAGCTGATTCAGCAGGTCCAGATCGCGGCCCAGGTTCCGACCCGCTCGTACCAGTTCCAGAACGTCGGTGCCATCGCCAACCGCGGCGTCGAGTTGGAGGGCGGAGTGCGATGGAATCGGGTTCGGGTCAACGGACTGCTGTATTTCGTCAGCAGCGAAGTGACCAAGCTCGCTCCCAAGTACTCCGGGGAACTCAAGCCGGGCGATCAGCTGCTGGAAGTGCCGAGCACGGTAGGCTCGGTCTCGGTTCGCTATGACGGCGGGCGATGGAGTGCCGAGGTGGGTGGCTCGTGGCTCGGGCCCTGGGTTGGGTATGACTGGATCGCCGTCCAGCAGGTGGTGGACGGCTTGGCGCCGGCCCGCGGGGCGCTTCGCAACTACTGGCTGGACTACCCCGGGGTCTTCCGACCCTATCTGGCCGGATCCATGGGCATTGGCCCTCGGCTGATCGCCTTTGCCCGAATGGAGAACCCCGGCAACAACGGGGCGTTCATCCGGGACAATATCTCACCACCGCTGGGCCGGACCACCGTTTTCGGGCTGGAGCTGACCCCCTAGCCGGTCAGTTGCCACACACCGAGCGCCGAGGGTAGCGTATGGGTATGCCTGACCTGGTGGAGCGCTGGACCCGGGAGCAGGTGCTCGCCCTGCCCGACGACGGCAACCGGTACGAACTGGTGGACGGCGAGCTGCTGGTGACGCCGAGCCCGCGGATGCTGCATCAGCTCGCGGTCCAGGAGTTGCTCGTCACGGTGCGCGCCCACGTCAAAGCTCACCAACTGGGAGTCACCCTGGCCTCCCCGGCGGACCTCGACCTCCGGGAAGGCCAACTCGTTCAGCCCGATCTCTTCGTCATCGGACATGCCCCGGGGGCGCGGCCCAATGAGTGGTCCGAGGTCGGGGTGCCGATCCTGGCGGTGGAGGTGCTCTCCCCCTCGACGGCCCGGTACGACCGGATCCTCAAGCGACGGCTGTATCAGCGGATCGGGGTCCCGGAGTACTGGATTGTGGATCTGGATGCGCGGGTGATGGAGCGGTGGCGGCCGACGGACGACCGCCCGGAGATCCTGACCGACACCCTGACCTGGAACCCCGAGGGGTCCACCGCGCCGATGGTCCTCGATCTCGTGGAGCTCTTCCGGGAAGTCCACGGGTCCTAGCGCTCGACACAACTGGATCAGCGCCGCGGCGACTCCCTGGTCAGAACGGGTTGAGGGGATGGGGCGCATCCGCTGCGCCCCATCCCCTCAGTTCCCGAAGTTCTGGCGTCGTCGACTACGGGGTGACCGGATAGCTCAAGTTGGCGGCATAGTCCATGAGGGTGAACTCGTAGCTCTCGACCGCGGCGACAATCTTCCCGAGGGCCGCCTGCCAGGCCGCCTGCGCTTCCGGCTTCCCGGCCAGGAGTCGATCCATCGAGTTCTTGCCAAAGAACGCCTCCCGGGAGTCGAACAGGGTCACGAGTTGAGTCCTGGTCTCCCCGAATCGCACCCGGAACGCCAGCACCTGGTAGGGGTACCCGATGTCGGTCCGGACCTTGTTCAAGGCCTGGACCGCTTCGTTGAAGGCCTGGCCCTGCCCAGGGGCAATGATGATGTTGCCCACCTGAATGGCACCCGGCTCCATCTGGGTCGCGGGGGTGTATGACAGGTTCTGGGCCTCAACGATCAGCTCCTGCGACACCAGCCGCGCCTGGGCGCCGCCGTAGGCCTTGGTGATCGCCGAGTCGAGACCGGGGTTGGCCGCCCGGATCCGGGCCCGGGTCCCCATCGCCGGGCTGCCCAGCACGGCATCCCGTGACCTGGGGGCCACGAGGATGAGCCGGTTGCCTTCGGAGTAGGTCCACCAGCCGGCCTCGGCGGACGGGAGGTTCAGTTCTTTTGCAGCCGATGCCTGCTTGGCCATGCCACTCCGGAAGGCGCCGATGGTGGCCGGAGTAAGCTCGAGGGTGGTCACCTGGTAGATCGGGGGGGGTGGGGCATCCTGGGCCAGCACCGGCAGGGCCAGGAAGGCCAGGCCAGCTGTGATGCCGCCGGCGAAACGGAACCGCATAGGGAACTCCTTTGGTAGGGTATCCATGTCTTATACTCCCATCTTCGGCTGGGGGCAACGGGAAGGGGCGGACATGATCCTGCAGGACCACTTCGAGCGCAGCGGAAACTGGCTCTTCCGGTGGCGGAGCTACCTGCCCCTGTCCCTGCTCGCCGTCGCCCTTCTGGTCATCTGGTATGCCCCGCACCCCGAAGCCAGCCCGACCCTCTCGCATGGATGGCAACTGGTCTGTCTGGCGGTGATGGCCCTGGGCCTGGGGATCCGCGCCGTGGCCATCGGCCACGCCCCGACCGGCACCTCGGGCAGCAACACCCGGGAGCAGGTCGCCAAGTCCCTCACCACCTCGGGCCTCTATTCGATCGTCCGGCACCCGCTGTATCTCGGCAATTCCCTGATCGGTCTGGGGCTGGCGCTGTTCCCGGGCAGCTGGGGACTGGTGCTCTTCTATGCCGGGGTGTTCTGGCTGTACTACGAGCGGATCATCTATGCGGAGGAGGCCTTCCTGGCACGGGAGTTCGGCGAGGTGTTCCTGGCCTGGGCCCATCGCACGCCGGCCTTCCTCCCCCGCCTGCGGCAGTACCGGCCGCCGGACCTCCCCTTTTCGCTGCGGGCCGTGCTGCACCGCGAGTCCACCGCCGTCCTCGTCAACCTCAGCGCCATGTTTCTGCTCGAGGAGACCGGTGCCTTCCGGGCCACGGGACGGGTTGGCGAGGATCCGGTCTGGCTGGGGCTGATGGCCGGGGTTGTGGTGCTGTGGGTCCTGCTCCGGGTGCTCAAGAAGACCCACCGGCTCGACACCCCGGACCGGTAACGCGAAAGCGACTCCCCGTAGCGCCCAGCCAACCCCCAATAACGCCAAGACCAACCTCCTGTAACGCCAGACCGACCCCCCTGTGGTGCAGGAGGGTCGGTCTGGAGCACCTGCGGGATGCGGTTCAACTGGTCGGGGAAAGCACCACGCCGATCACGCTGCCCTCGTTGGTGTGGATCTCCACCTGCTCGGCCAGATCCGGCAGCAACTCGAACTTTCCGTTGACCCGGACGTCCCAGGTTCCCACGACGCAGCTCAGCGCGAGGTCCGCCGCCGGCTGGATCGGGCAGGAATGCCCAGTCCCCAGCAACTCGATGTCGGACGAACCCGCCGTCGCCATCCAGACCTGCTGATGGGCCCGGTCGTTCCAGCGGCCCCGGGCGCCACCCACATCACTGTTGCCCTGGGCGCCACCGCCGAACAGGCCCATAGTCGGTCTTCTGCGCCACGTGCAGCACCGCCGCCGGCCGGTTGCCGTCCCAGGCCAGGAGGACCCGGACCAGCACCCGGTCGCCATTCCGGTCCAGGCGGACCCGGCCCACCACGATCGCCTTGTAGTTGAACTTCTCGTTCTTGATCTTGACTTCGATATCGCTCGGCTGGATCCCGAACCGGAAGGCCCGGATGCCGTCCTGCAGGGCGTCGGCCCGTTCGGTGTCGCCGGCGGACGCGGCGGCGGCGGCCTCCTGCTGGAAGGCGAGCGACACCTCCGGCGCCACGGCGGCCTGGGCCTCGGGCTCGGGATTGGTGCCGATGTTGACGTCCTCGCACCCGGCGGTGGCGAGGGCCAACCCGAGCATCAGCGCGAGCGGGCGGAAGGGACGGAAAATCATGGTGGTACTCCTGGTCATGGCCCCGGCGGACCGCCCGATCGGGAGGCCGCTCAAGTGGCGCGTTTGACCAGTAGACACGCCAAGGGCGGCGACACCCCTACAGCCGCCCCCATGTTGTGACAGTGCCTTCGCCGACGGTTCGGGTCATCGCCGCATTGAGTTGGTGAGCCGATTTCGCCGGGCAATGCCAGCGTGAGGGATGCCGAGTTGCCACACGCTGAGCGCCGAGGGTAGCGTATGGGTATGCCTGAATTGGTGGAGCGCTGGACGCGGGAGCAGGTACTCGCCCTGCCGGACGACGGGAACCGGTACGAGCTGGTGGATGGCGAGCTGCTGGTGAGCCCGAGCCCCAGAATACTGCATCAGCGGGGAGTCAGGACCCTGTTCCGTGCGATTGACGCCCACGTGGAGTGTCACCGCTTGGGGGAGGTGCTGTCCTCCCCGTCAGACCTCGATCTCCGGGACGGCCAGCTGGTCCAGCCCGATCTATTCGTAGTCGGTCACCCACCCGGGGAACGACCAAGTGAATGGTCGGAGGTCGGCATCCCGATCCTGGTGGCGGAAGTGCTCTCTCCCTCCACCGCCCGATACGACCGGACCCTCAAGCGGAAGCTCTATCAGCGGACCGGGGTCCCGGAGTACTGGATCGTGGATCTTGATGCGCGGTTGGTGGAGCGGTGGCGGCCGGACGATGAACGGCCAGAGATTCTGACCGAGGAGCTAAGCTGGAATCCGGCCGGGTCAGCCCAGCCGCTGGTGCTTCACCTCACCGAGCTCTTCGCCGAGGTCCACGGGCAAAGCTAGCGCACCGTTGCTGGTCGTACGCTTCATCAACGGCAGGCGTCCGAGCAGTGGGTAGACCCACTACCGGCGTCCGACCCAACTGGCTGACAGGTGAACCCCGCCGTACATTCGAGGCAACCCACAGCCCCGAGCGCCCCATGCCCCGTCTTGCCTTGGCCACTGCCGCCCTGATCCTCGCCGCTGGCTGCGCCGACAGCCCCGCTACCCCTCTGGTCCCAGGCGAAGGCTACATCCACTTCAAGGAAGGCCGGATGTGGTACCAGGTGGTGGGAAGCGGACCGGGGACCCCGGTCATCATGCTGCATGGAGGGCCCGGGTTCACCAGCCACTACCTGACCCCGTTGACGGCGCTGGCCGATGAGCGGCCGGTCATCATCTACGACCAGCTGGGCAGCGGCCGGTCGGACGCCACCACCGACTCGACCCTGTGGACCGAGGCGGCCTTCGTCGCCCAGCTCGAGGCCCTCCGCGACTCGCTCGGCATCGAGAAGTTCCACCTGCTGGGTCACAGCTGGGGCACCATGCTGGGCGTCCAGTACTACTTTGCCCACCCCGACCGGGTGGTGTCGCTGGTGCTGTCGAGTCCGGCGTTGAGCATCCCGGACTGGCTGGCGGATGGGCGGGCCCTGCTGGCCACCCTGCCCGACTCGGTCCAGCGGGCAGTGGCCAAGTACGAGGCGTCGGGCGACTACGCGAACCCGGAGTATCAGGCGGCGGTGATGGCGTTCTACCGCAAGTTCGTGAGCCGGGCGGAGCCGTGGAGCCCGCACACCGACAGCGCGTTTGCGGCGTTCAATCCCGAGATCTACGGGTACATGTGGGGACCCAGCGAGTTCACGGCGACCGGGTTCCTGCAGGATTTTGACGTGACCGACAGCCTGTCGCTCATCCAGGTGCCGACCCTGTTCCTGGCGGGGGAGTTCGATGAGGCGGTGCCGGCCACGGTGCAGCGCCATGCGGCCCTGGTGCCGGGGGCCGAGTTCGCGGTGATCCCGGGCTCGGCGCATGTCACGCCGACCGACAACACGGCCGAGCATCTGCGGCTGGTGCGGGAGTTCTACCGGCGCTTGACGGCGCCTTGACCCGCCGAGGGCAGCTTGGGGCAACCTCCATGAGGAGAGCCCCATGCGTGCCTCGCTTCAGTCCCTGGTTCCCGTCGTCCTTCTCCTGCTGGCCGGCTGTGAGGACCTGGTCGATCCGCTGGATACCGCCGAGGGTCCGATGGTTGGAACCTGGACCATCACGTCGGTGCTGGTCGGCGACTCGGTGCCCCGGTCGGAATGCCGGGAACGGTCGACCCTCGTCATCACCGAGCACTCCTTCGAGGGGGCCCTGACCTGGACCCTGGACCAGGTGGTCGACTGTGACGCGACTCCGTCCTGGTTCCCCGGCACCCGGCAGTTCCATGACACCCGGTGGAATCATGTTTGGGCCCGGGTCCGGGGGGACAGCGTCGGGATCCAGACGCCGGACCCCTGGTTGCTGCCCAGCTGCTGGTATCTGGGGACGGTCAATGCCAGTTACACCCGGATGGGTGGGCGAGTCATCTGCCAGGGCGGACCGATGACCCCGGCCGGGATGACCTACCGGGGGTCGTGGGAGGGCTTCCGGAACTGACTGACCGGTTGGACGAGTGGAGAAGCAGGGTTCTTCATGCAGCGTTCTGATGATGGCCGCTGCCGGCATGTCCCGATCGTTGGGGAATGCCGAGTTGCCATGGTCTGAACGCCGAGGGTAGCGTATGGGTATGCCCGACCTGCTGGATTCCTGGACCCGAGACCAGGTGCTCGACCTGCCCGACGACGGGAACCGTTACGAGCTGGTGGACGGGTCGCTGCTGGTGACACCGAGTCCCAGGGCGCTGCACCAGATCGCGGTCTGGGCACTAAGTCGGGAGGTGGACGGGTTTGTCCGCCGCCATGCGATGGGGCTGACCCTTGGGGCGCCGGCGGACCTTGATCTGCGGGATGGGCAGCTGGTTCAGCCCGACCTGTTCGTGATTGGCCATGGTCCGGGCCACCGTCCCAGTCACTGGTCTGATTTCGGGGTCCCGATCCTGGTGGTGGAGGTCGTGTCGCCGGCCACAGCCAGGTACGACCGGACCATCAAGCGGGCGTTGTACCAGCGGGTCGGGGTGATGGAGTACTGGATCGTGGATCTGGATGCCCGGCTGGTGGAACGGTGGCGGCCAGGTGATGATCGGCCTGAGATCGTGACAGGCAGCCTGACTTGGCATCCGGCCGGTAGTTCAGAACCGATGGTGCTTGACCTCGGGGAGTTCTTCAAGGAAGTGCACGAGCCCTGAGGATTAGCGGCTCATCAGGTCAGAAAGCAGGTCTGCCGTCAGTGCCATCATCGAGGCTCCCACCTCAGCCGCTGACATGAGGGGGTCTGTGGCCCTGATCGCCATTTTCACTCCATCCCCTTCAAGACCCCCGAACAATCGAGGCATGACCTCAAGCGCCTGTTCAGCCACCGGCCGCGACCGGTAGTCGGACAAAACGAGACGCATCCGGTCGGCCATCTCGCCAGTGGCGGTTCCCCGGAGCAGGCGGAACACATCGAGTGCATCCTTGTCGATCAGGCGCGAAGGCGTGCTCAACCGATCCTCGATCTTGTGGACCTTGGCGACCAGCAGGGCCGCCGGACCGGCAACGCGCACCGAACATGACCGGCCGCTGGCGTCCTTGATCTCCATGTAATCGTTGTCCACCAGGGCACCCTCTATCCCGACCACCTTCATCGCCGCGTCCCTCGCGTGGCCCGGCAGGCGGGCTGACCGACGCCCTTCCGGCGATGCCGTGCCGGCGGGGACGAGCAGGTCCACAGCAACCAGGATGGGGGTGCCAGGAACAGCCCTCTCCCAGATGCCCGGTTGAGCCCCCTGCCGCGGTCGCACCCGCTTCTCAAAGCCGGCCTCGCGCATCATGGTGTCCAGCGCAGGAAACGCGGCAAGCAGATGGGGATCCAGAGCCAGATCGGCATCCGTCGTCGTTGGCGCCACCGCAATGTCCGCTTCCCCTACCCTGCAGTAGATCGCCTGGGCGCCCACAAGGATGATCGCGTCCCTGTGGGCTTCGAGAGCGAACAGCGCGTCAAGCAGGGCTATCCGGGCAGCCCGGTAGAGATCGTCAGTCCCAGGCATCGGGCCGCTCACTCATCCACCGCAATAATTCCTCCCCCTCGGCAGGCCCTCGTCCAGGACTCGTCAGGAGATCCAGCACCACCTGCAACGGCCTGGCGTAACAGAGTCCGTCATCGCCCTTCTCTGCCTGGTCAACAATTGTCAGGTCTTTGGGGCGGATCAACTGCACGTTCGCGCCTTCACTGGCTGGACGGAGGCCGAGCTCCTCGGCGCTCTTGTCCAAGCCCCCTCTGACGTAGATCTGGGCCAGCCTCGGCGCGGCGACAGGCGCCCACCGTTGGGCTGCAAACGATCCCGTGATCGCATACCGCTTCTCTGTGTTGCGAAGCCGGTCGAGCAGCACCCCCAGCCCCCGCGGCTCGAGGAACGTTCCCACCCTCCCCCTTCCCTCAAGGGGTGCGTCCTCCGCCCACCGCCGGACCAGCCGGACCTTGTCGATTGCGGTAACCGGTCCACGGCCTGCCCGCTCGATCAGGGCTTCCGAGCTGAGGAGCGCCACCACCCTGGAGGTGTACCCCGGGTCGGTTCCCGCCAGTTGGGCCAGGTCAGTCACTCCGATCGGCAATGGGGCAGACAACACGGTCCGGACGATCCGCCCCGCCCGCTCCCCCTTGATCGTCCGGGCAGCGCGCTTTCCCCCACCAACCCGGCGTTCCGCCCCTTGTGATTCGAGAAACAGCCCTGGCTTTGTCATTGCCAAACGGAGATTTCCCGTCAGGTCAAGCCAGTTGAGGCCCTCCTCCTGCAATCGGGCCCTGGTGTTCCTGCTCAGAAACGGGCTGATCACCAGAACGGGACGTTCCCCAATCCGGTCCTTCATGGTGCCGATAAGAAGCGCGTCCCGCGGCGAGAAACGGACCTTGGCCTCAACCAGGATCTCTCCCACCACCTGGTCTGGAGCGGTAATCCGGGTGATCGCGTCGAAGAAGTACCTGCTCCCCCACACGGGGGCTTTGGCTTCACTCTCGTATTCGACCTGCCAGCCTTCCGGAAGACGGTCCCGGAGCAGGCTCATGCCTCTTGCTACCAGATCTACTTCTTCTCCAGTCTGTTCTGTTTTTGCCATTTCATTCTCATTTGCACACATGGCGCAATATAGTAAATCCAAGCATAAAGCAATCGAAAGTGCTCATAAATAGCTAATTGCACACGTTGCGCAATATATGTCATTCACACAAATAATACAAGGCCTAGGCGCTAATGAGTTACATAGCAACATGTTATGATGCCGTTCTGTAGTGATGACTTAATAAACAGCAGTTTCTTCTTCTTCTTCAAAGAGACTGACTTATTGATCAGGCCGCGCTGTTGAAAAACCTCAACCCTCATCGGCGAAAAAACCGCGAACTGTGGTCATAGTTGGTGGTCTGGCCTCACACCCGGACCTGTTCGTGATTGGCCATCGTCCGGGTCACCGACCCAGCCACTGGTCTGACTTCGGGGTACCGATCCTGGTGGTGGAGGTCGTGTCGCCTGCCACGGCCAGGTACGACCGGACCATCAAGCGGGCGTTGTATCAGCGGGTCGGGGTGATGGAGTACTGGATCGTGGACCTGGATGCCCGGCTGGTGGAGCGGTGGCGGCCCGAGGACACTCGGCCTGAGATCGTGACCGACAGCCTGACCTGGCATCCGGCCGGTACTTCGGAGCCGATGGTGCTTGACCTCGAGGCGTTCTTCAAGGAAGTGCACGAGTCCTGAGGATTAGCGGCTCTTCAGGTCAGAAAGCAGGTCTGCCGTCAGTGCCATCATCGAGGCTCCCACCTCAGCCGCTGACATGAGGGAATCCGTGGCCCTGATCGCCATGCTCACTCCGGCCCCGTCAAGACTCCCGAACAATCGAGGCATCATGCGGAGTGCCCTCGACATAGATCGTGACTAGCTTCTCTTCTGCCATGCGAGCCTCCTCCGGATTGCATCCGGAATCAAACGTTGTATACTAGATACAACACAGTGTTGTACTTGAGATACAACGATATCAAAGGTGCCTAGCTGCTAAGGAGCTAACCATATGTCAGACAACAGCTTTGGAGAGCTCGTCAGAACTCGGCGCGCACAACTGCGGCTCAGCCTTCGATCGTTCGCGGAGAGGGCAGAAATGGATCCAGGCAATGCGAGCAGGTTGGAACGAGGCCGCATGGCAGCCCCCGAAGCGATCGATGTGCTTAACCGGCTAGCGAAAGCGTTGGAGCTGAAGCCCGACAGCCCCGCCTACGAGGAGCTCATGGATGCGGCCGCTGCGGCGAAGGGGCGGATTCCGCAAGACCTTCTTGCGGACGAAGATGTAGCTGCCAGATTGCCTATTCTGTTCAGGACGCTACGCAGCAAACCTCTGAGCGGCGAGCAGCTTGAGAAGCTGATTGATTCCATTCGAAAGGCGTGACCCCCCGTGGCCTTTCGTCCCGCCGTGCTGTCCTACGGTGACTTAAGAGAGCGCGCGGCTGCGTTCCTCGAGGAGTTCCACGAGGAACGCACCCTGCCGGTTCCGATTGAGGAGATTGTCGAGTTTGACTACGAGATCGAGGTCATTCCGATCGACGGCATTCTCGACGATCTTGAGATCGATGCGTTTCTGACCAGCAATCTCAAGACCATCTATGTGGATGAGTTCGTAATGAAGCACAGGCACCGCAGGCTGCGCTTCAGCCTTGCCCACGAGCTCGCCCACTTCGAACTCCACCGGCCACTGTACGAGGAGGCGAGGATTACCTCTGTGCAGGAGTGATCCTCGTTCCACAAGAAGAGCTCAGGCAACTGTTCACAAGCGCTGTGGCAGAAGCTCGCAAGGCTGGTCTATCTGCCGAGACGATCGACAGTGAGGCCGGACGCACCTATATCGCCGGTGCCCTCGCCGATGACTTCGACGTCTCGACGCAAGTCATCGAACGACGAATGGAGAAGGATGGCTTCTGGGCACCACCGCCGGGGGCCGACACTAGAGTGAAGACTCGGCGTCGTAAGTAGGATCTGCTGTGTACCCCAATTCGTGAGACAGTTTGGGCTAGCATGTGACACCTGTCGTGAGCCGGCTCGTCCGATACTGGTGGGGGGACTGATCGCCCGGTTGGCGGGCGGGTCAAAGAGCCGGAGCTGTCACCGCCGCTCTCCATGCACTGCGTCCTGCGACAACAAAAAGCCCCCCGACTGTAATAGTCGCAGGGCTTGGGAGCCGCGACTTAGACGGAACTGCCCGGGGAACCCCCCGCCGCACGGCCCGTCAAATCGGGGAAACCGCCGTGCGTTCATTCAACATGGGAGAGCGAAGGTGGGCCGTCAAGCACCTGACCGATAGTGGTTGTTCAAGAAGAAGGACCCCGAGTATCGAAGCCGGCGGATCGGGCTCCGGAGGATCGAGGTGGGCCTCTGCCTGCACCGGACGTATCCTACCCGACCGGCAGCCGAGAAGGCCGAGCGTCGGCTCGCTAACAGGCTCCGGAAGGCCTATCCTACCAGAAGGGTCCACCAGGGATAGAACCGGGAGAGTGCCCGATGCAGACACTGATTCAGGTCTACCTGAAGTCTCGTACCAGTCTCCGTGATGCCATCGCGGGCGATACCCGACACCTCAGCGACTACGACTTCGAGGTGGTGAGCGAGCAGCAACCCGGGCGCAATCCCGGGTGGCTCAAGCTGCGGAGCACTCTGGCTGACCGCCGCGGGGCGATCAACGTCGAATGGCATTCCGGCACCGGGGTGCTGACCTGTCGAGTGGTCAACAGGGGTGGTGCCCGTCCCCACCGGATCATTGGAGACTTCCTGGACTACCTGCTGTTCCGCCATCGCAAGCGGATCCAGTGGGTGACGATCGCTCCGAGGTAGCCCGGAAGCCACCGATGACCCAACTCTCCAAATCGCGGTTCGTCGCGGGCTGCCAGTGCCCGAAACTCCTCTGGTGGAAGGTCCACGAACCCCAAGCCCCTGAGCTGGTACCGGACAAGGTCCTCCAGGACCTCTTCGACCAGGGCGCTCTGGTCGGCGGGCTGGCTCGGCGGGAGTTCCCGGGCGGCATACTCGTCGACCATCCCCACACTGCCTTCGCCGACCGGCTGGCCTCCACCCAGGCCGCGCTCGAGGCCGGGGCACCGGCCATCTTCGAGGCCAGCTTCGAGACCGGCGGGGTGTTCGTGGCGGTGGATGTTCTCCTCCGGGATGGGGGAGGGGTTCACCCTGATCGAGGTCAAGTCGTCCAGCGAAGCCAAGGAGCAGCACATCCCCGACGTGGCGATCCAGACCTGGGTCCTCCGGCAGGCCGGTCTTCAGGTGAACCGGGTGGAGGTGATGCACCTGAACAAGGAGTACCGCCACCCCGGCGGGGACGCTCCACTCTTTGCCCGGACCGACGTGACCGCAGAGGTGGACGGGTTCCTGCCCCAGGTTCCGGATCTGGTAGCGAGTCTTTCCAGCATGCTGGAGGGGCCGCTCCCCGACACGCCGATCGGGCTTCAGTGCTTTGAACCCTACAAGTGCGTCTTCAAGAGAGCGGTGCTGGCCTGCCGACCCCGACCATATCGGCACCCTGTACAACAACGGCCCCAAGAAGACCGTGGGGTACATGGCCAAGGGGGTGCACAGCATCTGGGATATCCCGGCCGGGGACCAAACTTCCGGATGCGGCCCAGCGCCAGCTCAGGGCCCTGAAGGAGGACCGGCTCGTCGTGGAACCAGGCCTGGCCAAGGCGCTGGAGCCATTCGAGAGCCCGTTGGGATTCCTGGACTTCGAGACCGTGGCCCGGGCGGTCCCGGTCTGGGAGGGGTTGCCGCCCTGGGGTGCCGCGTGCGCCCAGTTCAGCTACCACGAGGAGAACGGGGACGGCACCCACCGGCATGTCGGGTGGCTCGCCGAGGGGCCGGGCGACCCCAGGCGCGAGCTGGCGGAGGCGATGCTCAAGGCGACCGCTGGGGCTCGTCGGATCGTTACCTACTCGGCCTACGAGAAGACCCGGATCAGGGAGTTACAGGGCCTGGTGCCGGACCTGGCCGATGGGCTGGAGGAGCTGCTGGGAAAGCTGGTGGACCTGCTGCCCGTGGTCCGGAACCATGTGTACCACCCGGGGTTCCAGGGAAGCTTCAGCCTCAAGTACGTGCTGAACCCTCTGGTGCCTGAGTTGACGTACAAGGACCTGGTCATCGTGGATGGCCGGCTGGCCAGCGTGGAGATCGCGAGGTTGCTGTTCGTGGCCCACCTGATCCCGCCAGAGGAGCGGGATCGGCTCCGGGAGGACCTGCTGGCCTACTGTGAGCGGGACACCTGGGCTACGGTGAGGTTAATGGACCGGCTGCGCGACTTGGCCACGGGACGCCAGGTCAGCATTTCCAGCGACCCCTGATCCGCAGCCGGAGCCCGGCTCCGGCCAGGCAGGAGCGGCGGCCTCGGTACGAGGGCGACGGTCCAAGCCCGTTTGGTCTTGGGCCATTTCTGGGGCAGTACGTCCGGGTTCAGTCTTGTTGTCGTTATATGTTGTGCTACAACAGGTTACGTCAGAGATTCGACTGCCGCGCTGGTCAGCCCAGATCCGCCCGATTTGGCGGAGTTGGCACACCCGGCGGACAAGAAACACATTCAAAACCGCCACTCTGCGCGCCCGCTCACTGCGCCGTCCAGGGACGCACGCAGCCGCGAGCTCCATCCAAACACCCGCCCGGCTGCCAAGAACCCACCCTGTGTACACCAGCGCCAGGGTGACTTACTGACGCCGTTCCAGACCCATAGCCAAAGATGCCAATCGTCGAGGTCCGGCGGCACCTTGCTGGGTCCCTTTTCGGGTAGTAGGGTCTGGCTCCCCTCCGCGACGCCGTGGCATATGCCTTGGCGTCAGCCGGGATACCCAGGTGAGTATGTTAGAGATACCCCTCAAATCAGGGTGCCCAGCCAATGGCCAAGCTTCGCAAGTCACTCTTCCGCTTCCGCAGACACGAATCGATTGGTACCGAAGGCGCCGAGGAAGACTCTGAATACCTCATCGATTGTTTCGTCGACACGGGGGACCTTGAGACGTTGCGCGACACCTCCAATCCTCGATGCATCGTGGTCGGCCGGACGGGAACGGGAAAGACCGCCTTGTTGACCTTGCTCCAACAACGTGAGCAGCATGTATCCATCATCGAACCCGACCAACTTTCACTCCAGTATATTTCCAACAGTTCCATCATCCGACACCTCGATAGGCTCGGCGTCAATCTCGACCTGTTCTATCGCCTCCTGTGGAAGCATGTGTTGGTTGTCGAACTAATTCAGCTCCGGTATCACCTGCGTACCGAGTCTGACCAGCGGAATTTCTTGGAGAGGATTCGCGAACGACTCTTTGGGGATAAGAAAAAGACCGAGGCATTGAATTACCTGATTCAGTGGGGCGAGCGCTTCTGGGTCGACACAGAACTGCGGATCCAAGAGGTCACAACCACGCTCGAGAATCAGGTGAAGGCCAGTCTTGGTGCAAAGCTTAGCCTGCTGGAAGGCAGTGCTGGAGAGACCCAGTCCTGCTCCCTTGAGGATCGCAAGGAGATCATTCATCGCGCGCAAGATGTCGTCAATCACGTCCAGATCGGCAAGCTCACAGAGATTACCAAGATCCTCGCCCAAGACGTCTTCGATGATCCGCAGCAACGATTCTATATTGTAATTGACCGCCTAGACGAGAATTGGGTAGCCGACACCCTCCGATATCGTCTCATCCGGAGTCTAGTAGAAACGGTTAAAGATCTTCGGACCATCAAGACAGCCAAGGTCATCGTCGCAATTCGGAAGGACTTGATTGCCAGGGTATTTCGTTACACGCGCGATCCCGGGTTCCAGGAAGAGAAGTATCAGCAGTTCTTTCTCCCCTTGAACTGGACGCCCACCCGGCTCCTTGAGGTCGTGGATAGGCGGTTGAATAAGCTCGTCCAACGTCAATATTCTGGGACGCCGGTTACATACGCGGATCTCTTTCCAAGGAGCATAGGCAAAACACCCACTGCAGACTATCTTGTCGAACGCACTTTGCGGCGCCCTCGCGACATCATCCAATTCACCAATTGTTGCATTGACCTAGCTGCAGACAGGCCTGACATAACAGTAACCATCGTGCGTGAAGCGGAGTCGGAGTATTCCCGACGACGCCTCCGTTCACTTGCAGACGAGTGGGCCGCTGACTACCCGCGGCTGCTGGATGCCACGACAATTCTCCTGAGACAAAGCCAACCTATCCTGCCGATATCCGCGATTTCGGACGAAGTGCTTTTCCGTGTCGCTTCACACGTGATTGATTTCCCCCCGCTGGGCGTCGACCGTATGAATACTTGGTCGACTGAGTATCTCGAGGACAAGCTGCCCATGGACGACTTCCGCCGAAGATTGGTACGCGTGCTGTACGAGACTGGGACGTGCGGTCTCAGGGCTACATCTGGGTCGCCAACCTCATGGTCGTTCATCGGTACCGATGCCTTTCACGAAGCGGATATTGCCGCTACTACCAGACTGGTGGTTTCTCCGATGCTTTATCGCGTGCTGGGTATTCCAGTTCGGGAGTAGAGGGTTTAGCAGGTTCAATCGCGTGGAGTTCAGGACGTGGACGGCTCTTGTTCAGGTTTCCCCCTGATTCCGATCCGTCCTTGATCGCAATGACGATGGTTGAGCTGATCAAGCAGACGCGCGCCATCGTTGGGGCTCGATTGCAGCAGTTGGCTGCGACCTAGTAGGAAGATGCCCTCACAACGGCGGATCACTGGGTTTCAGTATCAGGAACACCCGAGGGGTAAACACCAATGTCCGTGACCGGCCCGGTGGAACTTGAGAGTCTGATTCGCAACTCGCTGGAGGAGTTTGCCGCGCATCTCAATGCGGTGCCATGGGTCGGCAAGGAGCATGATTGCGTCAATCGCTTTGCGCACGGATTCCTGATTCCGCGCTGTCAAGCTGGCACAGCGCTAAACCATCCAACTCAAGTGGGCATCGAGGTACCCGTCGCACAACCTCCGGGCGTCGGCGTGAAGGCCGCCGCTCGCAAGGATCTCGTTGTATGGCCGCAGGCATGGATGAGTTGCTACGATACCAAATGGAGGCCGATTCACCACCCGCTGGTGGTGATGGAGTGGAAGACCACTCGGGACGGGTTCAGGTTTGATGGCACCGAGCATGATCATTCCTGGCTTTCCGCCTTCACGAGTTGGAGGCCTGAGACGCTCGGTCTGTCCGTGGTGGTGTCGGTAGGTGAACAACAGCAGAGCCGCCTCAGAGCGACACGGTTCCTCCGAGGCGAAGCTCTGACCGAATGGCTCGTCATTGCGCGTGCTCCATGACACCCGGTTGAAACGGGCCGCTGCGCTCAGTGCGGACATGCGGACCTTCTGAGGGATAGAGGCGCCCCGGGAAAGCCGGCCCCGGACCGAGGACTGGCATTCGGCACGATGGTGCCAAGCATCACTCCTCTTCCCCGACCGCCTCCTGTCGTCTCTCAAGCCACTCGGCGACCCGCTCCTCCCACCATCGACTCAGCTGGGGGTAAAAGACCGACTCCATGCTGATGAAGCCAGCCAATTCCTCGGGGTCGCGGCCCCCCTCGTCGGCACTGAATTCCAGGATATTCATCGGGTAGTCGCCGGCTAGATCCGTACCGTTCTCGGCCCTGATGATCATGTCTACCAACTGGCCAAAGGTGAGGGGGCGGCGCGAAGTCTTCTGGCACAGGGTCCAGTCGTTGGCGTATTCATCCACCATCCGGTAGTGAATCCGACCGCTGCGGCGGCGGGCCCGGAGGCTCTGCACGTCAAGGGTGGTGGACTGGAGCACCACCCGGATGATCTCGACCTCACCCGGGAGGTAGGACGGCAGGTATTCCCCGCCCATGAAGTGCGGGTGGACCCGGCCCAGGCTCTCCCGGAGTTCCTGGTCCACCTCATCGGCCAGATACTGCTCCTCCAGTTCGCCCATCTCCGGGCCAGCTGTGCCCCCGAGGAAGTCCCGGACCATCCTGCGGCGGAGCTGGCCCTTGATGTTGCCGACCACGGCCGACTCGGCATCGGCGGGATCCCAGTAGGAGAGGGGCTGGAAGGTGAAGTCGATGGCCTTGGCGGTCATGCGGCACCTCCCTGCCCCACTGCCCGCGAACTGCCCTTGAAGAGTCCGGTCCTGGCGATCACTTCCTGGCGCCGCCGCTCAAACTCCTCGGCGGAACAGAGCCGGATCCGGCCCGTACCCTCGCAGTTGCCACAGCTGTCGAACCCCCGGTCGCAAGCGTCCGCCTGGATGCCATTACCGTCGCAGTCCTGGCACGATCCGGTGACTGGATCCATGACCTGGTCAGCGATCTTCCGGTGGTCGCCGTAGGGAGCCCAGCGGTAGAAGCGGCTGTAGTCACACATCATTTCGACGACACTGAGGGACCAGCCAACGTAGCTGCCGTCACGACCGCACCGGGAGCAATGCGGTTCTACTTGAGTGCATTGCTCGCGGCAGTTGAAGGTCCAGAATTGGCGTGCCATGGGGTTGCCCTTTCATCTGAGAGATCACATCTGCCTGGTTCCAGCTCAATTGTCCCATGGCAACCCCCAGCGGCCGAAGTGGCCGTAGTTGGTGGTGTCGCGATAGATCGGCCGGAGCAGCTCGAACTGCTCGATGATGGCGCCGGGCCGGAAATCGAGGGTCTGTACCATCTCGGTAGCCGCGACGCAGTCGCCGGTGCCGAGTGTGTCTACCGTGAGTGCGACGGGCTGGGCCACGCCAATGGCATAGGCCACCTCCACCTCCGCCCTGTGGGCAAGCCCCAGACGCACCACTCGGCGGGCCGCCCAGCGGGCGAAGTAGGCGGCGCTGCGGTCCACCTTGGAGGGGTCCTTGCCGCTGAAGGCGCCTCCGCCATGGCGTGCCGCCCCACCGTAGCTGTCCACCGCGGTCTTCCGACCGGTGACCCCGGCGTCGGCGGAGGGGCCGCCCTGCACGAACGACCCCGAGGGATTGATGTCCACCGCCAGACCGGGGCTCCACCACTGGCCCAGGGCGGTGGGGAGGAGGCGGTCGCGGAGCCAGGCCTGAATGGCGGCCTGCGATTGACCCGCGGCGTGCTGGGTCGAAACGACCACTCGGCACACCTCGACCGGCTGGTTGACCTGGTAGCGGACCGTGACCTGCGACTTGCCGTCGGGCCGGAGCCATGGGGCGGTGCCGTCGTGGCGGGCGGCGGCCAGCTGGCGGGTGATGGCGTGGGCCAGCACCAGGGGCAGGGGCATGAGGGACGGGGTCTCATCGGTGGCGTAGCCGATCATGAACCCCTGGTCGCCGGCGCCCTGGTTGGTGGCGGGGCGGGTGCCGACAGCGATCTCCGGGGCCTGGCAGGTGATCAGCTGGGTGATCCTGACGCCGTCGGCGTGGAACGGGTCGCCGGGGTCGGTGTAGCCGATGGTGCGGATCGCCTGACGGACGATCGGGTCGAGGTCCGGCTGAGGCCGCCGAGGAGATCTCGCCGGCCAGAACGACGGTATCGTGCTTGACCAGCACCTCGACGGCCACGCGGGCAGTCGGATCTTCGGCCAAGTGGGCGTCGAGGATGCTGTCGGCGATCAGGTCGGCGACCTTGTCGGGGTGCCCCTCGGTGACCGACTCCGCGGTGCGGAGCTCCGGGGCGGTGGGGAGCGGGTGACCGGCGTGGTGGCGCCGTTGGCGGAGTGCTTCGGGAACATGCATGTGGGGTATCTCCATTTCGTGACTGTCTCACGCGCATGGTCCGGGATGGTTTCCGGCCGGCTGGGCCACCGTTCAGCCACCCAGGGTGGGTGGTGACGGTTGGCGGGCGGGTCAAAGAGCCGGAGCTCTCACCGCCACTCTCCATGTATTGTGTCCTGCGCCAGCAAAAAGCCCCCCGACTGTAGTAGTCGCGGGGCTTGGGAGCCGCGACTTAGACGGAACTGCCCGGGGAACCCCCCGACGCACGGCCCGTCAAATCGGGGAAACCGCCGTGCGTGCATTCAATATCGGAGAGTGGAGGTGGGCCGTCAAGGCCTCGCGTACATTTGGGCGCCCGGCACACCATCGCCAGACGCTTCAGGTATCGCCCCGAGCGTGGCCACAGCGCTCCAGCGTGGATCCCGCACTGCTGCCTCGAGCGGCGTCCCAAGCAGCACGTTCTTCCTCTGGTTCGCGCCGAGCCGGTTGGCAGACTCCACTGCGGCGCGCACCAGACCATCCGGCCACTCAGGATAGCCGACCAGCCCGTGCGCTCGCACGAGCAGTGCGCCCACCTGGCCGCCGCGCTGCATCGCACGGTGGAACACGGTATTGAACTCCTCGTCCTGGTTCGCGGCGCACGCAAGAAAGCGTGCGAGTTCCCGTAGTAGCCTGCGGCGGGCGGCTTCCACCTGCCGCCCGAGTGCTGATCGCTCTTCAACGGCGGCCCGCTCATGCATCACGCTCAGGACGCGCCCCGCCGCATCGCGGGCGACGGCATGTGCCACCACCCACCGCGACTCCGGGACCACCTCCCCGTTCCACATCCCCAGCAACGCTTCGAGCCGCTCCGCTCGCTCGACGATCTCGTGCCCGTCATCACCCGCCCAGACGGCGACGACGACGCGGAAGGGCCCTTCCGCAACCGATTCGAGCACCAAAGGCACCCGCTCGCCAGACTCGCAAAGGTCCCGTCCCGTCGTGCGCACCTCTGCCAGGAGGGGCGAGAGCGCAACGGCCGTAGGGTCTGCGGCTAGTTCGCGCCATGTCGCCGCGAGAGGCCGCGAACCGCCCGGCGTTTCCACGTGAGTGCCTTCCTTCAGAGAACCATGCGCGCGAACGAGGTCCTCGATGGTGACACCGGGTGGCCTGCCCTGCGGCGGTGACTCCTCGCCGCCTTGAAATGCCGCGTTCGCAAGCGCGTCACCCGCCGTGCGGTCTGCCTCCGCATTCAATTCTGCAGCGTTGAATGGCCTCACGCCAAGCAGCATCCGCCGTGCCATCGACAACACCGGCTGCATTGCGCCGACGTAGCTCTGGAACAAAGCGCAGCGATGGCTCAGCACCTGGTACACCCGCTCATCCACGCTGCCCGCGAGCACCAGATTCACGATCCGCAAGTCGGGCGCCAGTTGGCCGATACGGTCAATGCGCCCGATCCGCTGCTCCACGCGCGCCGGGTTCCACGGCAAGTCATAGTTGATCAGCGCGCTCGCCACCTGGAGGTTCAGGCCCTCGCTCGCCGCATCCGAGCAGACCAACACACGAATCGTGCGCGCTGACAAGCGTGTCGTGATCTCCTGCTTGGTCACGTGACGCCACCGGCCGTCGTCAAATACCAGGCCGCCATCGCCGGTGTAGCAGGCGACGCCGGCACCGAGTCCCGGAAAGAGCGCGTCGCGCAGGTACTCCACTGTGTCCGTGAACTCGGAAAACACCAGACACGGTCGGCCGTCGTCGGTCGCGTGCTGAAGCGCGCGCACGAACTGCTCGAGCTTTGAATCGCCGCGGCTCAAAGCGTTGAGCCGTGCAAGCAGTCCCTCAACATCCCGCAACTCCTGCCGGGCCACGGCGGGGTCGTCCGGCAGCGACGACGCGAACCGCGGCGCGGGAGCACCACCCATCAACTCGTCGATGTCCTGCTGATCCGATGCGTCCAGGTCATCCGCCGCGTTGGCGGCCGCACCGCGCGCCACCGTCTCCAGCCCCTGCTTCCGACGCTCGAGGCTGCGGCGCAGCGCCAGCGGCGAACTCGCCGCCCGCCGGCGGTAGACGGTCATCACGAAGCCCTTGCCGGGTCGTTCCGCTTCCAGTTCCTGAAAGCGGCGGTCCACGTAGGACTGGATACCGTCGTACAGCACGCGCTCATCTGGATCGGCAAACTCGTAGCGCACGTCCTGGATCCTTCGCTCGGCCGGCGGCCGTTCGATGAGGCCGCGCCTGTAGTATGAGCGGAGCGTCTCCCGCGTATTCCGATGCATGCGGCGGCCGAGCGGCGCGCCGTCACGCAACTGTCGGACGAGCTGATGGCGTTCCTCCCGCGCTGCTACGAGTAGCCGCGTCGGGAGGTCGCCGGGTTTCAGGGGTAGCGCGGGAAAGGCCTTGTCCTCTGCCACCGTGGCGGCAATGGCTCGGCCACGCTCCATGGGAACCGGCCGGTCCTGCGCGCTCGCTAGCGCCTCGTAGTACGTGCGCACCACGCTGAAATCCGACAGCCAGGGTGCCCCCTCACCGAGCACGCCGAGCAGATCCCACGGCTCCCACGGGTGCGTCTGCATCGGCGTGGCGCTGAGCAGGAGCAATCCGCGCGCGCGGCCGTTGAGCTGGAGCTTGCGCAATAGCTCGAGCAACAGCGTTGCCGAATTGAACTCCGTCTCCACCTGGCTCGCGCGGCGCGCGGCATGGGCCTCGTCGAGCAGCACGAGATCCCACACGGGCGCGGCGAGAACGACGCTCGCGTTCTGCTCCAGCCGCGCCATCTCGCGGCTCATCAACATCAATGGCTGCCGAAGCGCCGTGGCGAGATCGAGCGCCTGCTCCTCGTGCCCATCCGGCCACATTAGCGTCGATTGCCCCTCGAGCCGCGGCACGAGCAGCCCGCCCTTCTCCCGCAGCTCCTCCTGCCATTGCCTCAGAATCCCGGCGGGCACGAGCAGCAGGGCCCGCCGCACGCCGCGGCCGGCCAGCAGGCGCCGCAGGATCATGATCGCCTCGACCGTCTTGCCCATTCCCACTTCGTCGCAGAGCAATCGTCCCGCAGGCCAGGCGTTGGCACACTCCTCCACGACACGGACCTGATGCGGCCAGAGCCACACCCCCGGCGCCATCGCGTCGCTGTTACGGCCGCCATCGGGAAACCATGGCGCCTCAAGCGCGAAGCGCCACCGCATCCACGCCTCCAGCCGCTCGCGCCGGCTCATCGCCGGCCGCAGCGGCGCCACGGGCAGGTCCTCGTGCTGTGCATAGCGAATCAATCGCTCACGCACCGCCGCCGGCAGCGAGATCACGTCCACCTGCGAGTTGTTGCCGGCCCAGAGCTCCTCGAACCGGTTACGGAAGTACTCGTACCGCTCCGCGTCGTCCCACGACCGCGTGACCTCCAGTTCCTCGTAGTTCGCAATCAGCCCATAGGCCGACTCGTTGCCACTCCCGCTGAACACCAGCGCGTCGCCGGCAGCGTCGGTGATGACGCCGAACTTGGCGTGGAGAATGCCGCGCCCGGAGCGCATCACGCCCACGCGCACTTCCAGCAAACCGCGCTTCACAAGCAGTCCGAGCAGCGCCAGCCGCTCCTTTTCCAGCGCGTCGCGAGGCTCCAACAGCCGCGTCGCGAGCTTCTGGGCCAACGCTTCGGCCCCGTGCGCGTGGAGCATCGCATCCACGTCGTCGCGGGTCAGCTCCTCGTTCACGAGCAGCCGCACCGGTGGCCGTCGAAATGGTTCCTTTGAGTCGAGGAGATGGGCGACCAACGGCGCGAACCCGCGCGCCGCCACTGCCAGGACACTCGACGAGAAGTAGGCGCAGCAGCGATCGTACCGCACCGCCTCGCTGAGCGCCGGCTCGTACAGCTCCGACAGCAGCTCCGGGTCCGGCGCATTGACGAACCGCTTCCACGGCCGGTCGCGCAGCGCCATCTACTCCTCTTCCTCGTCGCCCTCGGCTTCGTCGTCGTCCTCAGCGTCGGCTGCGCCGGGTTCTTCTTCTACCTCCACCGGCGCCCGCAGCTCAAACTGGATCTGATCGGGCAGCACCTCCGTCCAGTCCGGCGCTGGCACGCCGAACAGCGGGTACAAGAGCGCGTGCCAGGCGCGGAACTCCAGGAACTTTGCCGCCGCGCTCTGCTTGCTGCGTTCGATCCTCACCCCCGGAGGTGCGGCCTGCACGAGGGCTGCCATCAAGCGGGCGACGGCAGAGTCCTTGTCCCACCCCTGGTGGCGCGCGAGCGAGCGCGCGGCACCCACACCCGCGGCACCGCCCCCAGCTTCGGCATACCGTAGCGCGAGAGCATGGCAGCCGTCGATCGCCGTCTTGAACGCTGCATCGTTCGGATGGACCTTACCCCCCTTGCCCGCGTCGTCGGCATCCTCGATCGCGCGGTCGCGGCGACGGTCCTTCGCCGAGTGGATGTTGACCTTGTCCGCCGTGCGTTTGACAAGACCCGCGGCCGCAAGCTGAGCGACATCCATCCCCACGGCGTGGCCTAGCAGCTTGGCCTCGTTGAACCGGAACTCAGCGGCGCCGAGCACGTCCCAGCAGAGCAGGGCGAACTTGCCTTCGGGTTCCACGCCCGCGAGCCCGCGCGAGGCAAGCTGCTGAATGCGCCAGTTGCTCACCGCGTCCGACGCGATATCGATCGCGCGGTCCACGCCCACCTCGTCGCCAGTATCGGTGCGCACCTCCGCGTAGCGGCTGTAAACCTCCAGCGCGGGCCCAAAGGACCCGACGAGCTGGTCCACCGCGTTGAGCCCTTCCTTCTGCAGCCGGTCGGCGGTCGACTCGGCGCGCTGGCGGATCTCCTGCTGCATCGCGCGGTCGAAATAGCCCGGTGCCGGCGTTCGGGTCGCGCTTGCGGGCGACGAGAAAGACCGTGCTCTGGGCGGCGTTCTTCTTGGCCTGGTGCAGACTGTGCTCGCTCTCCGTCTTGACCGGCCACGTGGCGGTGATGGTGAAGCCCGATCGGATGAGCGACGTAAAGAGCGCTTCCCACGCCTCCTGCTTCTTGTGGGTGAACATCACCGTGAGCACGCCGTCGTCCCGGAGCACGCGGTGGCACTCGCGGAAGGTGTCTGGTCATCAGCTCGCGGTAGATGCGTGCGCGCCTTCGCCCTGGCGGTCTTGCGCGGCTTCGCCCTCGTCGCGGAAGCGGCTGATGTTGACCACGGCCTCCTCGTCGTGGTCGCAGAGGTAGGTGGCGAACCAGTCCGGGATGTCGGTGACCCTGCGTGCGCTTGAGCCAGACGTAGAAGAAGTCGGCCAGCTCGGAGTACTGGACGTTGTCGTCGTACGGCGGATCGACGACGACCGCGGCGAGCGAGCTGTCCGCAATCGCCGGGGAGTGAGTGGCCGATCCCATGCGTGAGCTGCACCGGCTGCGCGTGCATCGGCGCGCGGAGCAATGCGATCTTCTCCCAGGCCTCGACGACATTGTCAATGGCCCAGGCGAGCCCACCACCAGCGCCGCAGGGCGCCATCTCGGCGAACGTCGACTTGAACGCGAAGTCATGTCGATCCATCTTGCCCTTCACGACACCGCGGGTGTGTGCCACGAAGCGAGTCTGCGGCAGTTGTAGTTGAGGAACTTGTCAATCGCAAACGCCAGCAGATGCTCGACCGCCCCGCCGCGCTCTTCGCCCTCCGTCTTCACGATCTCCGGCTCGCAGCGCGCGCAGCTCCTCCACCAGCACGCCCATGCCGAGCAGCTGTCGGGCGGAGAACATGTCGGCCCACGTCGGAATCCCGCGCGCGAGCGGCTCGCCGGTCTTGTCACCCGCCGGGATGCGCTCTGTCGGAATCACATTCTCCCGCTCCCACCGCGTCCGGTGCTTGGCCAGCTCCTTCGCAGCCACGTCGATCGCGTCGAGGTCCGCCTGCTCCGGCGGCTCGAACGTGAGCCCCTGCGGCGTCTTCACCGCCACCGCGTACAGCCTGCTCCCCATCTCCCCGGCCTGCGCCTTCGCCTTGATGTACTCGGCGGGAATCAGGTTTCCGCTGAAGAGCGAAACACCTTTGCCCTTCTTGTAGGTCGGGAGCGGTGCCTGCCGGAGCTGCCCGCGGCCCTCGCCCACCTCGCGGACGCGGATGCGTCCAGGTGCCCGCCCTTCTTGTCCACCACCGGTTCGGCCACCACCTGCAGCCCGCCCTTCGGCTTGAGCAGCGACCAATCCGGAACCAGCGGCGTCTCGTGGCCGGTGTCCGGGCACGGCACGGTGCGCGCGTAGATATACGCATGCACGAGGCCGTCCTTGCGTTTTGGAAAGAACTTGCCGAGCCTCGGTTCGATGCGCTTCAGCCATTCGCGTCCCCAGTGCCGGGCGCGCTCGGCCGAGCTCGGGCCCGTATCGGAACGGATAGTCCGTCGTCGCCTCGAGTACCGAACAGGCGACCGGATTGTACTCGTTGGCAAGCGAACGGAGGCCGAGTCGCGCGGCTTCCAGCGGAATCGACCCGCCGCCAGCCATGGGATCGATGACGGCGACGTCGTCTCCCCATAGCGTGCGCATCGCCGCGCGCGCGCGGTCGAGATCTCGATCCGGTAGTTCTCGCGTGAACGCGCGGCCCACGCCGAAGCCGCCGGGAATGCGAACGCCCGCGTCCATCAGACGGCGAATGCGCACCAGCTCGCCGCTCGGTAGGCCGAACCCCAACAGCCGTTCAAACACATCCCGCGGAAAATCCGCCGGCAAGAGCGAGCCGAGCACCGCCGCCCGCGCCGCCGTCAATGGCCGCCGCGCCCACCAGACGTGCAATCGCTTGTCGGGCGGCTGCTGACCGGTCGACCGCTCGCGGATGCACTCGACGCCGATCGCCGCCGCCGGCAGCCACTCCTCGATCAACACCCGTGGCTTGCCAGTGGTCCCCGTCAGCCCCACCCGCCCGGACGCACGCGTCCCCGTCATTTGGTCGCCTCCGTGAGTATGCGCAGCGCCCGGATCGCCCGGCGCCCGTCCCGCCGCATCATCGCCCCAAACCACCACGCAGCCTCGGCGGCATCTGCGTCCTTGAGCTGGCCCGCCGCGCGCGCCATCCGCCCGCCGTCGCGCAGCCCGCTGGCCACGAGCGCGTAGCACGCCACGCGCGCTCCCCAATCGGCGTCGAGCGCGTGATAGGGACCGGGGGACAGGCGCACGCCCGCCGAGCCGCCGGAGGCGCGGACAGCCGTGCGCAACAATGGCATCGCCGCCGCGAACGCCAGGGGCGAGATGGCCCGGATGCGCGTCAGCCGCTCGACGTGCTTGGCCGTCAGCGTCCTTCTATAAAGAATGCCGGCGTCTCCCTGCCGCCGCCGCACCACGCGGAGCGCAAATGACGCCTCGCGCACCGTCACGTCGCACCGCCCGCACTCGGCCCGAACCGGCAGCTCACCCGGAACTCGTCGCCGCGGTTGGCGAGCGCCTTTAGGTGGTCGCCGGCCATCAGCAGCCCCGACTCGAACTCCAGCGTCAGCGACGCCTCGAACGAATCGGGAACGGTCAGCGAATTCGCAATCGCTGCGGCAACGTCCAGCGGCTTCACCGGATGCGTGTGCTTCACACTTTCGATGCTGAGCCCCATCGTGCCGCCGCCCTTCACGTCACCGGCGACCGACACACTGAGCGTGATGCTGCTGGCGCCGAACGGTTGCGCCAGTTGCGATAGGAGCTTCGCGCCCGCGGGGGTGCGCGCGGTGAGCACGAGCTGCGTGAGCGGGCGCGATACGGACGCCTCGACCGCCTTCCCTATGTCGGCGGTCACGAGATCCCCCGCGGGAGCGGGAGGCGGTGGAGGTGGCGGCTGCGGCCCGGATGATCCGCCTGCCGGTGGGCTGTCCACCGCCGTCCAGCCGGCCACCGCCGGGGCTCCCGGAAGCGCGACGAGCACGTCGTCCGCCAGGGCGAGTGTGTGCAGTGCGCCGTCCTTCACGCGCCGCCGCGAGCCAGCCGGTCCTTCGACCATTCCGTCCCCGTCGTACGCGCGACCGTCGCCCAGGCGAAGCACGAGGTGACCATCGCGCGCTCCGCGGAGCAGTGTACGGCGCGTCAGCTCGTCATCGGGCACGAGCCGTAAGCCCGGCGCGCTGAGCAGGCGCTCGTGCACCGCGCTCGCGGTCCAGACATCAGTCTCCCCTGACACGGGCACCGCGCCCTTGAGGTACTTCTGCACCAGAAGCTTGGAGTCGAGCGCGTCCGTTGCGCCATAGATCAGCTCCTTCTCCTCGAGAAATCGCCGCAGCACCTGCTGTCCCTGCGGCGACTTGAGGATCTGCTCATCGCCCCCCTGGAAGGTTTCGTCGATGGAATACGCGCTGCTGTCAGCAAGCACAACGCGGTCGAATGCGCGCCGGGCCTGTACGCGGAACTGTTTGTCCAGTTCCGGCTTGAGGCGCTTCAACTGCTCACGGATCATCGCGCCCGAATCTCCCGTGCGGTATTCGCGTTCCAGCTCCTCGGCCGCCATGAGCGACTGTGCTCGCTGCACCGCTGCACGGTACGCCGCGTCCGTGGGTGCGACGGCAACCACGGAGTTGATGAACCGCCGCTTGATGGGTGCGCCGGCGTTGCGGTCGTCGGCGTGCGCCGCCACTGATTTCGCTCTCGCTTCCGAATTACAAAGCACGAGCTGGAACTGTGCGATGTCTGGAACGGCCGTGGCATGCTCCGGCCAGTTCCGCACCTTGAAGCCGGCACCGTGGAAGTACTGCTGCCCCTCCGTCTGCACGCGCGCCTCGGCGTCGGCCAGTGGGATCCGATTGCGCCGCTCCTCGATCTGCTTGCGGACATTGGGCTCGACGCGGAACTGGTATCCGGCGCCGCCGTCCATGGGATACGTATGCCAGCAGTTGCCGATCAGGTGGTCGAGCGCCTCGACCGGTTCCTGCCCGGCTTCATCGGGGCGCAGCACGGCGAGCGTGAGGTCGTCGGCGGTGAGCCCCGCGTTTGAAGTGCCCGGAAGACTCTCCACCATGAGCGCGGACGCGACACGCGTGTGCACGCCGCGTTTGCCGTTGTCCAGCTCTCCGGCGTGGGAGATCACATCGGCCGAGACCGCTGCATCGAACTGTTCCTTGTTGAGCCGCTGGAGGAGATCGCTTTTGATCCGGTTGCTGGAGAAATCGACCTCGCCGGCGGTGATCAGGTCCACGTCGTCGGCGCGTTCCCAGACGTCCCGGATGATGCGGGCAAAGAGGCGGAGCACGCCGCGCGAACGCTGAAAGTCGGCCAGCGCGCCAAGGCGGTCCTTGGCGGTGTCGAGCAGCCGCGGATGGAATGGATAGGACTCGACGATCCGCTTGGTGTACTCCTCGGTACGTGCGGCGGCCGGGATGCTGCCGGGATGTTCGTCCGACACGCGTGCGAACAGCGCATGGTACGCCTGCGCGGTGTGCGAAGCCGCATTCGCATCAACCGACTCGAAGAGCCGCCTGGCGATCACTTTGGCGGATTCCGATCCGATGGGATCGAAGTCACTCGTCTTGCGGCCGAGCAGTTCGTCCAGCGCGCGGGCGGCAACGAGGACCTTGCCGAGGTCGGCGGATTCGCCGGCATAGCTGGGCTGCGCGCCCGGGTCCGTGACGACCAGCACGGTCTGCGGGCGGCGTGAGGCGATCGCGACCAGCTTGTTGACGACGTTGAGCGTGTTCTTGCGCCCCTGGTCGTCCAGTCCCGACAGGTAAAGCACCAACTCGTCGAGGAGAATGAGCACGGGCCCGTCGGGGAGAAACGCTTCGATCGCCGCCTCGGTTGGCTGGGCGGAGACATCATCGGCCGCGCCCAATTTCTTCACGGCCGCCGCACCACCCAACTGGTACGCCAGCTCTCCGGCAAGGCTCTTCACGACGACGCCGCCGTGTTGCGCGAAGACCGGGTGTCCCGCCTTCGCGCCGTCCACAGCCGCGATGCGCATTTTCTTCGGCCGTCCCGTCGCCGGCAGCAACTCGGTGCCCATCCCCGGCTTTGCGATGTTGCCCGCCAGGTGCCACAGGGTCAGCAGCGTGTGTGTCTTACCGCCGCCAAAGCCCGTACTCAGGCGAAGCGCGAGGCCAGGTTCTCCTTCCTTGGAAAGCGCCGAGAACACCTCGCGAACGATGCGCATGAGGTCGCGCGCCGGATGGGTGTTCCGGAAGAAGAGCTGGGGATCGCGATAGACGTCCGGGGCGCCGGGATGATCGGAGATGACGTCGCCGAAGTCCGCGGCAAAGATCGCGTCCTTGAGGTCGCCGGAGAGGACGTCAGCTCTCGGCTTGCAGGTAGCGAGAATACCCAAGTGGAGTTCCTCGTTCGTCAGTAGTGGAGGCTGGCGCTGAAATACCGCCGCTTCGGGTCCTGGGGGCCCGTGCCAACTTCGCGCAACAAACCGCTTCCCGCCAGCCGAGCCAGCCGGGTGCGGGTGGCCCTCGGGGTCAGTCCGATGACGGCGGCGATTTCACTGGTCAATCTACCCGCCCCGTCCGACAGCGCGTCCACAATCGCCTGATCGGTGTTATCGAGCGGGGGGCGGTTGACTCGCGCGGTGAAAACGGTCACGCGAAACCTGGTCGCGATCTCCTCGAACCGGGGGGCGTCGAGCCCGGCCTCGCGGCAGGCGGAGATCATGCGCTGGATACCGCTGCCCCACTGCTCGATGAGACCGAGTGCGTGAAGGACGCGTCCGATGACGCGGTTGCGGAGCTTGGAGATGCCGTGCTTCAGGTCCTCGACGGTGAGTCCGAAGGGGAGAAGGCCGGGGTTCTCGATCTCGAGGCGGTCGTCGAAGATGGAGACCCGAATTGGTGCACCGCGCTGCGCGTAGTCGGCGTGCGTGACCGCGTTGATCATCGCTTCGCGGACGGCCACTGGCGGCAGGTTCCAGCGTTCCTTTCGGCGAACCGTCCCGATCTCGGCGCCGTGCAGCGAGTGCTTCTCGATAAACGCGATGGCGTCTTCGATGGCGGCAACTGGCAGCCCACGGAACTCGGCCCGATCGATGATCCGGCTCCTGTCGCTGCCGGCGAAGCGCCCGGCCTGAATCCAGGCGTCCGGGAAGTGGCGTTGGCGCTCGAGGCCGAAGAGGAGAACGCCGCCGATGGTCGGCACCTTGCGGCCCTGGTAGTCGGTGAGCAGGCGGAGCGTGTCGAGGTCGCGCTTGCGGAGCGGACGAATTGGTGCGAACAACTCGGAAGCTGCTCGGAAGTCGATCGCTTCCGAGTCGAGATCGGGCATCGGCTGCTCGTCGAAGCTCTCTCCGCGCGCGGTACGGCGCAGCTCCTGCAACATGTCGGTGTCCGCGCGGCGGTTGGTGGAGCCCACGCGCAGATAGGTGCCGGTTTCGATGCCCTCTCGTTTGAGGTAGTGAGGACGCGTGGCGCTCGGGTGGACCTGAATGGCGATAACCTGCGTGCGTCGCCACGGCAAGATCTCGATCTCCGGCAGGAGACGGGGCGCGATGGCGTCGTTCACCAGGTTGGCGATGCGTTCCTCCAGATCGAGGGCATCCGGAACGCCGCGCACGTGGCGGGTGCGGTCCTCGACACCGACGAGCAGTGTTCCGCCTGCAGTGTTGGCGAAGGCGACAATGGTCTTGAGCGCGCCGTCCGGGGAGGAGAGGTCGCGCTTGAACTCCAGCGTCTTGCCCTCGGGGCGCCGGAGGAGGTCGACGAGGTCCATGTGCTCGGAAGTGTACTACGAAGCCATGAAGGGCGTCAAGCTTCCGAGCAGATGTTGGTGGTGTGTCTAGAAGTTATGACTGGGCTGGCCCCCCGCGAATCCGTGGGTTAGTTCCCGAGGGTTCCGGGGTACCAGAGCCACAGGCAACCGCACCAGCCGTCGCCACCACCAGTCGGAGGACCCGTCCATGTCCAATATCTACGTGGGATGGATGTCCACCAGCAGTCGATTACCCTGGCCGTCCTGCCGGCCGACGCCCCGGCCCCGACCGAGGTCGCCCAGGTCCCGAACGAGGAGCGGGCCCTCACCAACTGGGGCCATCCTGCACGGTCATCGCCCCCTCCCTGATCCCCACCAAGCCCGGGATCCAGCGGAAGCACGATCGCTACGATGCCGTCCAGTTGGCCCGCCTTTTCCGGGCCGGGGAACTCACCTCCGTTCGGGTGCCCACGCCCGAACAGGAGGCGCTCCGCGACCTGGTCCGCTGCCGAGAGACCGTCCAGCGGGAGCTGCTCAAGTCCAAGCACTGCCTGCTCAAGTTCCTGACCCGTCGGGGGCTCGTCTACTGAGCCGGCAAGCACTGGACCCTGGCCCACCTCGCCTGGCTGGAGGCGCTGGCCCATGCCTCCTCCCCGCTCACCTGCGACGACCGGCTGGTCTTCCGGGAGTACTGGGCCCTCTTCCAGTACAAGCGGGATCGCCGGCTCGTCCTCGACCGGGAGATCGCCACCCGAGCGACCGACCCGTCGGTCGCCCAGGCAGTAGGCCGGCTCCAGTGCTTCCGAGCCTCATGCGGGCTCTATCGGCTTAGCGAGGCCAACGCGCAGACGAATGGGCATCGCAGGATCGCGCTCGCCCTCCGGCACCTCGCAGATGACGAATGGCCCGTTTGGCTGCAGCCGCATCAGCCCGTCGGTGAGAATGCCCTCGAAGAGCGTGAGCAGATTGTCGATAAGGATCGGCATGTCATTGGCGATCGGCGTCTTGGCGCCGTCATCGAGCCGCCATGTTGGCTCAGTAACCTCTGGTCGGGGCGGAAGGGCAATTAGCTTGAAGTTCTCAACGCGCAGGATGCTGGGAGTTCCGGGATGATCGACGGCATTCCTCATGTTGAGGATCTGCTCAATCCAGGGCGCATCAGCTGTGAGGGTGGCGAGGAGTTGGTCCTGGGCGCCAAAAGCCTCCTGAAGCCACTCACGAACCCTCTGGAACTTGTGATCGAAATTCTTGCCGTAGAACGGCCCGAACAGCGCTCCGATGTCCCGCAACGCTCCCTTCGCGGCGTAGAGGAATGACTCCACTCGCAGCCTGAGGTCAACCACGGCAGGCAGTTGTGCCGCGGTTCCTGCAGCATTGAACGCAACCCCCTTTGTCCCAAGTTCGTCCTTCCCCGCTTGAACTTGGGCGACGACCTGGTCTGCCTGATCTAGGCAGGCAATCAAGCGGAGCATGAGTTCATGGCTGATCCCGATGATCGCCTGTCGCTTTTCCTCAGATAGCGCGAACGCCATTACCAAGTTGCTCGTCTGCGGGATTGTGCGCGCCACGCATGGTGTGGCACTTCCCCGGGACAGGTAGGGTTGGAAAGTGAATGGCGTTCCCATCGCTATGATCCCAGCATGAGGCCCAACTTGTGTATCGATCTCTCCCGTCGATTTCCCAACCCCAGCGTACAGTACCGCTCGCAACCTAATCCGTAAAGACTGCGGGAAGACCCGCCCCCAGCTGGTTCGCCGGGATCCGCACCCCAGGCCGCCCCGGTTCAACACATGGGTGTACAGCATCGTGGTTGACACATCCCGGTGGCCGAGCAGCTCGGGAGCCCCTCGGCTGGTCCAGATGACACCCCCAGAGCCAATGGGACCCCCAACTCCTGCTGGACCAGCGTCCTGGCGCCATGTTCCCGGATTGGGCTGCAAGGATTGATCGCCCTGCGCCATCCCCGCCTGACCGCCCCATCTACACTGCACTCGACACCCTGTGCACCGCCGAGCGCCTGCGCCTGGTGCCGATCACCACGCCCGCTGCCAGTCCCCAGTCGAACAGGATGTCGGAGGCCCCTCGTGGGCCAGCCCCAGGTCAAACGGTATCACTTTCGTGACCAACCATCGTGGGGGCGGCCCTTGTCGCGTCGTCAGTCAGCCCGGATCACCAGCCAGGCCGTGGCCGCCAGCCCAATCACCACCACCGCCCGCCGCACCGTCCCCTGCCCCACCCGCTGCGCCATCCGTGCCCCCAGATACCCCCCCAGAACACTACCCAGGGCCAGTGACAATGCCAGCTTCCACATCACCACCCCACTCACCGCAAACAGCGCCGCCGCCACCAGGTTGATGCACAACCCGCCCCAGTTCTTGAGCCCGTTCATCTGGTGGATGTTCACATGCCCCATCACCCCGAGCACCGCCAGCATCAGGATCCCGATCCCCGCCCCGAAATACCCGCCATAGATCGCCACCCCGAACTGCGCCAGCCACGAACCCCCACCCCGGCGCCTGCCCCACATCGGCCTCCGCCACCTCATGCCCCCGGAGCCACCGCATGATCGGGCCATGAAACAGGAACAAGGTCGTCGCCCCCAGCACCAGGAACGGAACGATCCGCTCAAACGCGTCATTCCCGGTCCGCAGCAGCAGCCACCCGCCCAACCCCCCACCCACCAGGCTCGGCAGGGTGAACCGCACCAGCCACGGCCTCGCCCCGCTCAACTCCTTCCGATACCCCCAGAGCGCCCCGAGCGACCCCGGCCACAGCGCCACCGTGCTGGTGGCGTTGGCCACCAGCGGCGACACCCCCAGCGCCACGATCGCCGGGAAGGTCAACAACGTCCCGCCCCCCGCGATCGAGTTGATCGCACTCCCGGCCACCGCCGCCAGAAACGCGACCGCCAGCTCGAGTTCGTTCATTTGCGTCTTTCCTTTGCCACCACCCCGCCCTTCATCACCCACGCCACCTCGGCAAACCCGGTCATGTCACCCAACCCTTCCCCAGGCACCGCCACCAGGTCGGCAAACTTCCCACCGGCCACCTCCCCACTTGGGTCTCCATCCCCAGCACCTGGGCCGCACCTGATCGTGGCACTCCGGAGCGCCTGCATCGGCGTCATCCCCAACCCCACCATCGTCGCCAGCTGCCGGCCATTCAACCCATGGGGATACACCCCGGCATCGGTGCCATAGGCAATCCGGACCCCCGCCGCCAGCGCCCTCCGGAACCCCTCCCGCTGCACCTCCACCGTCTCCAGGTTCTTCCGGAGATACTCCTCGGGCCAGCCATCCCGCCGCCCCACCGAGTCGATCCAGCCCCCGTTCCACACGTCCGGCACCAGCCAGGTCCCCCGCGCCACCATCAGCCCGATCCCCTCGTCATCCAGAAACGACCCGTGATCCACCGTCCGCACCCCCGCCCTGATCGCGTTCTTGATCCCCTCGGCGCCGTGGGCATGGGCCCCGACCCAGGAGCCCTTCGCCGCGGCCTCCTCCACCCCGGCCCGGAGCTCGGCTTCGCTATACTCCGCCGCGCCGGGTTCGGTGCCGAGCGTGAGCACCGCACCGGTGGCGATCATCTTGATGAAGTCGGCCCCGCCGGCCAGCAGCTCCCGGACCCGCTGCCGCACCTCGTCCACCCCGTTGGCCACCCCGGCCCGCATCTCGGCAGGCACCGTCACTCGGCGGCACCCCGGTGATCTCCCCGCCGCCACCCCGCACCGTCACATAGGCGCCGGATACCACCATCCGGGGCCCCAGCACGATCCCGTCATTGATGGCGTCCCGGAGCGCCACGTCGGTGAACACCCGCCATGTGCCCATGTCCCGCACCGTGGTGAACCCCGCCCCGAGCGTGGTCCGGGCGTTCCTGGCCCCGTCGAACGCCATCTGCGCCGCACTCCGGTGGAGCGGCGCCAGCGGGTCGGCGGTCATCTCATCCATCAGATGGGTGTGGAGGTCGATCAGCCCCGGGACCACGGTGTACCCGGTGAGGTCGATGACCGTGGCCCCGGCCGGGATCGGCCCCTGGTCGGGACCGACCGCGGTGATCCACTCGCCGGTGATGACGATCCGCTGGCGGGGGAGGATCCGGCCTGGACTCGACGTCGGCAAGCCAGCCCGCCCGGACCACAGTGGTCTGGGCCTTTATCGGCCCCGTGCCGATGCCGAGCAGCGCGGCGGCCATCGCCAGCCTGACCGCTCTCGCCATTGTGGTCGTCATTCCGCCTCCCTCAGAGTCCCCCGCAGGGGCATCGCATGCAGGCCATCGCCAAACCTTTTGACTTCGGCCAATCGCAAGGTACGGGTTCGGCTGTTTGAAATCATTGGCCACCTGCAATGGGTTACGTGGACTGCGGGGGTGACCTTGTCAGGACTTTCTATACACTTCTCGGCAAACGTGTATAGATTACCCGTGATATCTATACACGTCAAAACACTGGTGAGCCAAATTGACCACCCCGATCGCTTCTCTGGGATCCATCGATCCCAGCCGGTTCGACACCCCACCGGTGCTGAAGCGGTTGGCATCGGCATCGCGCCAACTCGCTGAATTCAAAGGGGTTGCGGCGTCGATCCCCAATCAGAGAATCCTGATCAGTACCCTTGGTATCCAGGAAGCCAAGGACTCTTCGGCCATCGAGAACATCGTCTCGACCCATGATGAGCTCTTCATGGAGAGTCCAGCCGCCAGGGAGGTGATGCGCTACCGTCAGGCCCTCCAGGTCGGCCTCGGACTGGTCCGCACCACCGGACTCCTCACCAGCAACCACATCCTGAAGATCCAGGCGGAACTGGAACAGAGCGATGCCGGGTTCCGGAAGCTCCCGGGCACCACGTTGAAGGATGGTGCCGGCCGCGTGGTGTATACCCCACCACAGGATGCCCGGGCCATCGTGGAGCTGATGCGGGATCTGGAGCGGTTCATCAACGGCGAGGTGAGCTACCCGGCCGACCCGCTGATCCGCATGGCCCTGATCCACCACCAGTTCGAGAGCATCCATCCGTTCTACGACGGCAACGGCCGCACCGGCCGGATCGTGAACGTCCTCTACCTGGTCAAGGAGGGACTGCTGGACATTCCGGTGCTCTACCTGAGTCGGCACATCGTCCGCACCAAGCCGGACTACTACCGCCTGCTCCAGGAGGTCCGGGACCGCGGCGCGTGGGAGGAGTGGGTGCTCTATCTCCTCACCGCGGTGGAGGAAACCGCCCGTGAAGGCATCGACACGGTGGTGGCCATCCGCGAGGCCCTGCTCGAGGTCAAACACCAGGTGCGTCGAGACTACCGGTTCTACAGCCAGGACCTCATCAACAACATCTTCTCGCACCCGTACACCAAGGTGAAGTTCGTGGAGCGGGAACTGGGGGTCTCCCGGATCACCGCCACCAGGTACCTGGATCAATTGGTCACCGCCGGGATCCTGTACAAGCTGCGGGTGGGGCGATCCAACTTCTACCTCAACCTCCGGTTGTACGACATCCTGACCGGCTCCGCCCCTCTTCCCGAGAGCGCTCGCCCCCGTGAGTCGCTGACTTGACAGTAGTACACAGGCTGTGTAATGTCTGTGTATGGCAACGAAGACCATTTCCCTCAAGGAGGAGGCCTACGAGCACCTCCGCCGGGCCAAACGCGACCCGTCCGAGTCGTTCAGTGACGTGGTCCTGCGAGCCCGTTGGGATGACACGCCCATCACCACCGGGGGGCTCCTCCGCCTGGTGCGCGAACGGGGTCCGCTCTACTCCGCCACGGAACTCGATGCCATCGAGGCCGCCAACCGGTCCGATCTCCCCCCCACCGACAAATGGGCGGCGGACTGATCCTCGAGACCACCTTCCTGGTGGATCTCGAACGTGAGCTGGCCCGGGGCCCTGCCGGCCCGACCCAGGCCTGGCTCGAGGCCCACGATGAAGCCCTGTTCCTCCCCTTTACCGTGGCCGGCGAAATCGCGGCCGGCACCCCGGTGGATCAGCGGCCCCGCTGGGAGGAGTTCATCGGCCCGTTCCAGTTCCTCCCCTGCACCGAGGAGGTCTGCTGGGAATACGGCCAGCTCTACCACTATCTCCAGCGGAATGGTCTTCTGATCGGCGCCAACGATCTGTGGATCGCCGCCACCGCGCTCGCCAATGGCAAGCCGCTGGTCACCCGCAACGTCCGCGACTTCGAGCGGGTCCCCAACCTGCGCCTGATAACCTGGCAGAACTGAGCCTCAGGCCGAGAGCTCGTGCCCCGGGCCGGCACCCCGCGGCACCCGGATCTCCTCCACCAGCCGCTGGATCTCCTCCGGGGGCGGCGGGGTCCGCCAGGCCACCAGCGTCGCCACCCCGAAGTTGATCAGCATGCCGAGCGTCCCGATCCCCTCGGGCGAGATCCCGAACCACCAGTGGTCCGCGCGTGTTCAACTCCGGGTGGAGGAACTTGAACCACCCGATGTAGCCCGCCGTGAACCCCAGTCCGGCCACCATCCCGCTGATCGCCCCCTCCCGGTTCATCCGCTTGGTGAAGATCCCCAGCAGGATCGCCGGGAAGAACGAGGCGGCCGCCAGCCCGAACGCGAACGCCACCACCTCCGCCACGAACCCGGGCGGGTGGATCCCGAAGTAGCCGGCGACGATCACCGCCACGCCGGCGGCCACCCGGGCCAGCAGCAGCTCGCCGTGTTCGGTGATCTGGGGCCGGAAGACCCGCTTCAGCAGGTCGTGGCTGACCGAGCTGGAGATCACCAGCAGCAGACCCGCCGCGGTGGAGAGCGCCGCCGCCAGGCCGCCGGCCGCCACCAGTCCCACCACCCAGTTCGGCAGCCGCGCGATCTCGGGGTTGGCCAGCACCATGATGTCCCGGTCGATCGTCAGCTCGTTCGGGGTACTCGACGCCGGACCGGTGTACTGGATGAGCCCGTCGCCGTTCTTGTCGTCGAACTGGATCAGTCCGGTGGCCTCCCAGTTGGTGAACCAGGCCGGCACCGAGGCGTACGGCGTTTCCGAGACGGTGGTGATCAGGTTGGTGCGGGCAAAGGCCGCCACCGCCGGCGCGGTGGTGTAGAGCAGCGCGATGAAGAACAGCGCCCACCCGGCCGAGCTCCGCGCCTGCCTGACCCCCTTGCACGGTGTAGAACCGGACGATCACGTGCGGCAGGCCGGCGGTGCCCACCATCAGCGCCGCGGTGATGAAGAACACGTCGAGCATGCTCTTCCGGCCGTCGGTGTACGGCGCGAAGCCCAGCTCGGTGGTGAGCCCGTCGAGCCGGTCCAGCAGGAAGGTGCCCGGAGCCGTCGGCGACGGTGCTCCCGAAGCCGAGCTGCGGGATCGGGGTGCCGGTCATCTGGAGCGAGATGAAGATCGCCGGCACCAGGTAGGCGAAGATCAGCACGCAGTACTGGGCCACCTGGGTGTAGGTGATCCCCTTCATCCCGCCCAGCACGGCGTAGAAGAAGACGATCCCCATCCCGATCATCACGCCCGTCGGTGATGTCGACGCCGAGGAAGCGGGAGAAGACGATCCCCACCCCGCGCATCTGACCGGCCACGTAGGTGAACGACACGAACAGGGCGCAGACCACGGCCACGATCCGCGCGGTCTGCGAGTAGTACCGGTCGCCCACGAAGTCGGGCACGGTGAACTTGCCGAACTTCCGCAGGTAGGGCGCCAGCAGCAGCGCCAGCAGCACGTAGCCGCCGGTCCACCCCATCAGGTAGACCGAGCCGTCGTAGCCCGCGAAGGAGATGATCCCCGCCATCGAGATGAACGACGCGGCGCTCATCCAGTCGGCCGCGGTGGCCATCCCGTTGGCGACGGGGTGCACCTGGGCGGCGGCCACGTAGAACTCGCCGGTGGACCGGGCCCGCGACCAGATCGCGATCCCGATGTAGAGCGCGAACGAGAACGCCACCAGGATGAAGGTCCAGGCGCCGACGTTCATCGCCGGCCTCCGTCTGCCACTTCGTCCACCTCGGACCGGCGGTCGAGCCGGTTCATCAGCCGGACATAGACGAAGATCAGGATCACGAAGACGTAGATCGAGCCCTGCTGGGCGAACCAGAAGCCGAGCGGGAAGCCGCCGACCCGGATCTGGTTGAGGGGTTCGACCAGCAGGATGCCGAAGCCGTAGGACACCAGGAACCAGATGGCCAGCAGGATGCCGACGTAGCGGAGGTTGGGCCGCCAGTAGGCCGCCCGGCTCATCAATCCACCCGCTCGAACACCAGCCGGTAGTGGTCAAGAATCAGCCGCTCGAAGCAGATCGTGTTGGCGCTGATCCCCGAGGCGAAGGCCAGCCGGAAGTCCCGGCTCAACAGGTACCTGGGCAACAGCGACAGCTTCATCAGGGTCTTCCGCAGACTCGGTTCGGCAAACCGCTTCCGCCACTGCCGGATCGTCTCGATGTAGTCCAGCCGCCCGCTGCTCTTGCTGACCAGCCGGAAGAACGGCCCCGCGGTCCGCTCCACCTGCTCGGCGCCGTACGGCAGCCACGATCCCGGGAACTGTTTCTCCATCAGCGCCACCGCATAGACATCGGAGTCGGGAGCGACCTCCAGCGAGATCTTCTCGGGCGCCACCATGTTGGGCCCGAACACCATGGTCTGGAGAAAGAACCGCCCGCCGGGAGGAATCAGCCCGTGGGCCACCCGGAACAGGTTCTGGTAGATCGCGTCCTGCTGACCCGCCTCGAACTGCTCCCGGGAACAGAAGTGCTCGAACGCCCCCAGGCTGGTGAGGGCATCGAACCGGCCAAAGGTCTCCGGGGTGAGCTGCCGGCAGTCCATCACGTGGGCCTCGAGCCCGTTCCGGACGCAGGCCGCCGCCTGGGCTTCGGCCAGCGTCACCCCGACCGCCTTGACACCGCGTCCGCCCAGGTAGCGCAGCACCGGTCCCCAGCCGCACCCGATATCGAGCACCCGCTGGCCCGGTTGCAGTCCGAGCTGGTCATAGAGGTAGTCGTGCTTCCGGGCCTGGGCCTGTTCCAGGGTGAGGGAAAAGTCGCCGTCATACTTGGCCCCGCTGAAGTCCCCCGACTCCCCCATGCTGAGCCGGAAGATCCGGTCGACCAGTCCATAGGTGAAATCCATCTCGCGTTGGGTCGCCATGCAGTCTCCTGATCTCCGGTCAAGCGACGCCGCCCGAAACCAGAACGGCCCCGGTTGCCCGAGGCCGTTCCCTGGCGGCAGTACCGTCCGCTAGTTGAAGAAGTACCGCAGGCCCAGCTGCATCCGCCACCGGGAGTAGAGCCCCGGATCCTCCACATAGGTCTTGGTGGGGCCGTTGAAGACGAAGACCGGGTCGCCGGCCGTGTCGAACGACTGGAGCGTCAGGGGCGACGTGGCGGACGGGCTGGCCACCTTCCGGACCCCCCAGCTCGAGCTGACCAGGTTGGTGAAGTTGAGAATGTCCAGGCTGACCTGGACCCCCTGCCGGTTGGGGCCGCCCCCGAATCCGAGGTCGTGCAGGATCCGGACATCCATGTTGTGGTACCAGGGGTTCACCGCCCCGAACCGCTCGGCGATCTCGCCCCGGTGGCTCCGGAGGTACTTGTCCTGCTCGATGAAGGCGTTGAACTTGTCCCACTGCTGCTGGGCGGTCTGACTGGGGGTGGCCGCGAACTTGATATCGCCCTGGGACGCGGGGATGTAGATCAGATCGTTGCCGCCCTGGCCATCGCCGTTGACGTCGCCGGCGTACAGGAACGAGTAGCGGTTGCCGCCGGAGCCGGCGAACCGGTTCCCCTCCGCCACCTCCAGGAAGACCCCGACCTGGGTCCGCATCGAGGATGACCAGGTCCTGCTCGCAAAGACCGACCCGATGATCCGGTGCCGCTGTCCAAACTCCGAGAAGCTCAGTTCGGGCCGGTTGGGGTCGCCCTGGACCGGCTGGTTCTGCCACAGCACGCTGGCGATTTCCGTGGATTTGAGGTTGTTCTTGGCAGTGTTGTAGCTGTAGGCCAGGCTGGCCGAGAAGTTCTCCGACCAGGTCTTCCGGAACTGGGTGGTGATGTTGAAGTTGGAACCCTCGGAGGTGTTGTCGATGACGTAGATCCCCGGCCCGCCATCGCTGTTCAGCTCGTTGCTGCCGGCCCCGCCGTAGTAGGGCCGCCCGTCCTTCAGGGTCCGGAACGGCTTCACCAGGTCGGCATTCCGCATGTACACCGCGTTGATATCCTTGCCATAGATCACCTCCAGGGTCCCGAGCACCCCCCAGCCCAGCTGCTGGTCCACGGCCAGGTCGGTGGTCCAGGTCTGGGGCCACCGGAAATCCGGGGCGATCGCGTTCAGGTCAAACGACTGCGCCAGGGTGGCGCTGTCTCCGGTCACGATCGGCCCGGCGGTCGGGTACAGCTTGGGATTGGCCCCCGGATTGGAGATGACGTTCCCGATCCAGACGAAGGGAACCCGGCCGGTAAAGACCCCGGTGCCACCGCGCACCTGGGTCCGCCGGTCGCCGGCCGCGTTCCAGTTGAAGCCCACCCGGGGCGACAGCATCGGGACGGCTCCCGGCAGCTTGCTCTGGTCCACCACCTCCGGGTTCCGGTTCTCGTCCAGCGCGGCGAGGCCGCGGGAGAACGGATTGTCGACCGGCTTGGTGTTGTAGATCGGCAGGTCGACCCGCAGGCCGGCGGTCAGGGTGAGCCGGTCGGACACCAGGTACTCGTCCTGGAGGTATCCGGAGAGCTGGGAGACCTTGATCTTCTCTCCCTTGTACAACCCGGAACCGATGTAGGAATTGAGGTCGAGCCGATCCGGGTTGTTCGGGTCGGTGGCCGTCATGAACTCGTCCAGGGTCGGGAAGGTGGCGCCGCCCAGGAAGTCGAGGAAGTACGGCAGCTGGAAGAGACCGTGCCGGAAGATGTTGAACGAGTTGAAGAAGCTGAACGATTCGTAGTTGGCGCCCAGGGTCAGGGTGTGACGCCCCTTGAAGATGCTGAAGTTGTTGGTGAGCTGGACCACGTCCTGGTCCAGGACGTTGTGGATCGAGAACGGCTCATGGCCCGCGGTGGTGTAGGTCACCCCGGCCTCGCCGATCTCGATGGTCGGGAACGGAGCGCTGAACGGGGTCCGGAAATCCCGGAACCGGTTGTAGCTGGCAAAGAACCGGTTGGCGAAGCGCTCGCCCCGGCTGTTGAGCTCGGTCGCGAAGGAATGGAGCTTGTTGTTGATCGCGTAGCCCGAGTTCTGGAACGGCAGCGAGCTCGAGTTGGGGCCTCGGCCGGTGTTGTTGAAGCTGAGCACGAAGGGGTGGGGACCCAGGTCGCGCACCGCATCCAGCCAGTTGTAGCGGAACATCAGGTTGTGATTCTGGCTGATGTTCCAGTCCAGCCGGAGCAGCAGCTTGTTGTTGTTGGTCTCGTTGACGTAGCCCTCGTAGGGGCCGGTGTCGTACCCATAGGTCTTGAGCCGGGCGCTGATCGCGTCGAGCACTCCGGCCTCCGCCCGGGACACCCCGAACCCGGGATTGCTGCAGTTGCTGCGGCAGGCGGCGAAGTTGGTGCCCGGATCGTCGGTCCGCTCGATCTCGCCGTTGACGAAGAAGAACAGCTTGTCCTTGATGATCGGCCCGCTGACCGACAGCCCGGACTGGAGGAAGCTCAGGTCCGGGTTGGCCACCACCGGGTTGCCGCTCACCTTGTTGCCTTCCAGTGACTGGTTCCGGTAGTAGGCGTACAGCGAAGACCTGAGGGTGTTCGTTCCGCTCCTGGTCACCGTGTTGATGCTGGCACCCGTGAAGCCGCCCTGCCGGACATCGAATGGCGCCAGCGACACCTGGACCTGCTCGACCGCGTCAAACGGGACCGGCTCGGCGTTGGCCTGGCCACCGGGCGCCGGGTCGTCCAGCCCGAACGAGTTGCTGAAGTAGGAGCCGTCCAGCGAGATGCTGTTGTAGAGCCAGTTGCGCCCCGCGAACGCCATGTTGCCGTCGCTCCGGGGGTCGAGTCGGGTCAGGTCCCGGGTGCTCCGCTTGATCGAGGGCGTCAGCGCCACCTGCTCCGGCACGACGAAGGTGGTCGCCCCGGTCCGGCCGGCACTCAGCAGCCGGTCCCGATCGGAGATCACCTGCAATTCCTCCAGCTGCACCACCTGGCGCTCCAGCGCCACGTCGTGCCGGAAGGTCTGGCCCAGCGCCAGCTGAACGTCATCCTTGGTGTTCGGCTGATACCCGATGGCCGCCACCGTGACCCGGTACGGCCCCCCGACCCGCATGTTAAGGATGTTCCAGGTCCCGCCCACTCGGGCCACGGCCCGATACGAGGTGCCACTGGGCAGGTGCACCGCGGTGATCACCGCGTCCACCAGCGCGGCGCCCTGCTGGTCACTGACGATGCCGGCCATCGCCGAGGTGGTCACACCCTGGGCCTGCAAGGCGGCGGGGACGAGGGCGAGGAGCAGGACCACGGCTCCGCGCAGTCGGGCGGACGGTTGGCGCACGAGAACCTCCGAAGTGGGTTGGGCGGGGAGGAACGTTACCGAGATGCCACAATCGTAGCCCGGGGCTGAGGGCCGTCAAGTGGGGGGGGAACCCGGAAAATGGCCCCGGCGTTGGGGCCGGTACATCATTCAGAGCCCCTGGGCCGGAGGAGAGGATTCACAGGATGACCAGCAATTCGCCACCGATCGATGCCAGCACCGTGGTCGGCCATGTCCATCTCAAGGTCGCCGACCTCGAGCGCGCCATCCGGTTCTACACCGAGGTCCTCGGGTTCGAGGTCACCCAGCGGCTGGGGGATCAGGCGGCGTTTCTGGGGGCGGGTGGGTACCATCACCACGTGGGGTTGAACACCTGGGAGTCCCGGGGTGGCAGCCCACCGCCGGCCGGCTCCACCGGCCTCTACCACGTCGCCTTTCGCTATCCGACCCGGGCGGCCCTGGCCACCGCCTGTCGCCGGGTGCTGGCCCATGGGGTTCCGCTGGACGGGGCGTCGGACCATGGGGTGAGCGAGGCGCTCTATCTCCGGGATCCGGATCAGAACGGGATCGAGTTGTACCTGGACCGCCCCGAGGAGGACTGGCCCCGGGACGCCGAGGGAAAGCTGGTGATGTTCAGCCGGCGGCTGGATCTGGACGACCTGCTCCGGGCCTGACCTCTGGGGGCTTCAGGGGTCGCAGACAGGACCTCCCTGCCATGCGAAAACGGGCGCCCCGATGTACCGGGACGCCCGTCTTGCTGGTTCGAACGGCTGACCTAGGCAGCCATCGTCGTCGCGGTCAGCTCGAAATTGTGAATCTGCGGTGTGCCGTCAATGAACGGGCTCAGCTTCTTCAACACTTCCGGGAAGACCTTCGTGTGGTAGCGGTCGGCGCTGGCCTTGTCGGCCCAGACGCTGATGCCCACGGCGCGACCACCGTTCACCATGGCGACCTCGTGCTTGAAGCCAGCCTGCTTCTTCAGCACCGGAAGCAAGTCCGTGTTGAGCACCTTGAGCAGCTCGGTGGACTTGCCGGCCTTGACGGTGAGTTCGACGTTGCGGATGTAGTTCATCATGGAGTTGGGTCCAATCGTCTCGTCATATGACATCCGATATCTCGGGCCCGCTGGCGAGACTCTGTGCGGCGCCGGAGTCCGTCCCGCCAACCCTGGCGAACGGCACACTATCGGATCGGGTTGATAGGGGAGAACCAACTGGTGCTGCGTTGGTGGGGTCCTGCCACCCTTGATCGTGTTCTTAACCTACACCGTAAGTGATGATTTGTCAAGGGGTTAGGTGAGGGGGCCCCCTCCGCGGCGGAGGACACCCGAGCGTCAGCGAGAGCATGCGAAGCCGCCACCGAGGCGGCGAGGAAGGAAGCGCTGAACAGGCGTGTCCAGCTGGAACTGCGGTACACGCGAGGCATCTCCTGACGTAGAAGCGGGCCCGCCCGATGGCCTCGGGATGCCTCCGGTACCCCCGCGTGATCCCCAGTTACACACATCTCACCCACATGAGCGGCCAGAAGAGCGGTCCCCTCCAAGGGACCAGCACTTGGCCTCCCCGCGGGTAACGCCTACGATCCGGCCCGCAGGATCAGCCCGAACCGGAAGGTCCGCGGCGGCACCCGGTTGAGGACCCGCTTGTAGCCCAAAAACTCCCCGAAAAGTGCGCCTTCACCGGTGAGCGACGCCTGGATCTCGGTGGTCTTGTCCGTCCCCAGCAGGTTGAAGGCGTCGGACGTCAGCACCAGTTGGGTACCCCCAGCCCGGAAGCCGCGCTCCAAATGAAGATCGATGGTCCACCGCGCCGGATAGCGGAGCGATCCCCGAGGAAGCGCGTAGATCCGCTGGCCGGCAGTGGTACGCACCAGCCGGTCGGAGAGGATCCGTTTCGCAGGAGGGCGGTCGGTGAACTCTGGCCGATCGAACACCATGAGCACGTTCGAGAGGGTGACGTAGGGTGTCACGAGGTCGCCGCTCGCGTAGCTCACAAAGGTCCCGCCGCGAAAGCCGAAGGGCAGGTTTCCGCCAGCCTGGAGCTTGACCTCGACCGTACTCTGGTTGCTCAAGCCCCCGTAGGCGTCAAACTGCTCGTTCAGCCGCACGAAGGGCCCGGCCCCCGACCGCGAATCGTCGTCGTTCCCGGTGATGCTGTTGAGATTGCCGCGCAGCTTCGTGATCGCCGCCGACCCCGACACCCACCAGGCCGGAAACCGGCCGTGGAGCACCACCTGGAGCTGGCGGAAGTGGCGCCGGGCCTCGGGGGCGGTCGTCAACACCAGATCCGGCTGGTAGCGAAGCCGCTCCATGTCCTCGGCCGACATGCCCGGCGGTGGCATCACCCAGTTCCTGAATGCATCGCCCTTCTTGAAGTGCGCCCACTCCCGGATCAGATCCTCGTTCGAGATGGCCAGCCGGCGGAGAATCAGCGCCTCATCACCCCAGTACACCGGCCGGAGGAGCCGGTCCAGCACCCGGACGTTCTCGAACACCGTGTAGTTCGACTCGAGGTTCCGGTCGACCAGCGCCACCATGTCCCGGTTGCGGCGGTCGACATAGGCGACCTCGGCCTTCCAGTGGCGCCCGAACGCCACCTCCAGGCCCACCACGGCCTGATCGACGTAGGGCTGGCGGTACCCTTCCACCCGGCCCACCTCGCTCAGCCGGATGGTCTCCACCGATTCGAACTGGCCCTGGGCGGCCAGCGCGTCGCGCTGCTCTCTGGTAAAGCGGGTGGTGGGATCGGGGAAGATCGGACCGCTGTAGGCCCACCGTTCCTCGTCGCTGAACACGCTGGCCCCGTCGGCGCGATCGAACAGCCCGGCAAAGAGGCCCTGGTGATAGCGCCCCCAGTGGGCCTTCAGGACGACGGTCTCGCGGCCGGTCGGATCGAGGCTGAGGCCGAGCCTCGGCTCCAGGGCCACGTCACGCACCGCGTCGAACCGCGGGGCCCCGATGGTGGGCGCCAGGCGGCCGCTCCAGCGCCCCAGCCGGGCGCCCAGGTTCAGGGCCACGAAGCGATTGAGGCTGACGTCATCCTGGAGGTAGAGCGCCGAGTTCTGGAGGCCGGCGTCGAGCTGGACCTCGCCGCCCCAGGTGCTGGTGATCACCCCGTTGAACGGCCAGGTGGTGGTCTGCGCCGGCTGGAAGACCGGATCGAACAGCCGATCGCCCGGGCGCCAGGTCAGGCCGCCGTTCCTGCGGCGTTCCGCCAGCCACGAGCCCACGGTGTGCTCACCGCCCAGCTTGAGCCGGTGGCCCAGGCCCAGGGCGACTACGTCCAGCTCCCAGCGGACGGCCAGGGTGGTGCTGCGGGCCCGCCGGCGCTCCCGGAATTCCGCGTTCTGGTAGCTCCGCGGGTCGGCTTCGCCCACGGTCCGCAGCCCCGGGACGTCCGGGCCGGCGTAGGGATCGAGCCGATCGGTGCCGCCCAGCCCCCCGATCCGCACCTCCAGGAAGCTGCGGGGCGAGGTGATCCGCTGCCACGCCAGGTTGTAGAACAGGTGACGCCCCTGGGCGCGCTGGGTCGCTTCGGGACTCTCGAATCCACTCAGCCCGAACCGCTCGATGTCGGACAGGAACGGGGCGAGGGTGAGCGCCACCGCGTCGGAAGGCGACGCCTCCCAGTTGAGCTTTCCGAGCAGTTTGAGGTCGCGCTCCTCGGGCACTTCCGGGGAGAGCTCCCCGGGGATGAACCGGACGTGATTCAGGACCCGCTGGTCGCGCTGCACCACTTGCCCAAAGACGGCGTAGGAAAGGCGATCCCGAATCAGCGGCCCCCGGGCATAGCCGTCGGCCTCCCACCGCGACGCCGGCTCCTGGCCGATCTCGGTGACGTGGAGGTTGGACCCGTTGAAGCGAGCGGATTCGAGGTTGACCCGGAGCGCGCCGTCGAAGCGATTTCCGCCGGACTTGGTGACGACGTTGACGATCCCGCCCTGGAAATTGCCGTACTCCGCGCCGGTGCCCAGCCCCTTGACCTCGATCCGGTCGACCCAGGTCACGTTGGGCTGGAGCAGGTCCCCCCCCAGGCCTGGGTGGTTCACCGGAATGCCGTCGAGCAGATAGTTGTTGGCCTGGGCCGTGGCGGCGCCCCAGACCTGGTCGGCCCGCACCCCGGGCAGGAATCCGATCAGCGAGCGGACCTCGTTGGCGGTGGGCAGCAGCGCCAGTTCCCGCTGGGTCACCACCCGGCGGTGTTCGCTCTCGGTCCGGTCGATCGTCACCACCGGCTCGGCCGACACCATCAGCGAATCGATCGCCAGCGGCACCTGGGTCAGCCGGACGGTGATGGAAGCAGTGGCACCAGGCTCCACCGCCACCGAATCCAACGTGACCGGCTGAAACCCGATCCGGCGGACATGGAGCCGGTAGCGGCCGGGCGCCAGTTCGCCGAACCGGAACCCGCCGGTGCCGTCGCTGGTGGTGGATTGGGTCGCGCCGCCGCCGAGCGACGCCTGGATCACCGCGCCGCCGACCGGGGTGCCCTGCTCGCTCAACACCCGCCCGACCAGCCGGGCGGTCCGAGCCTCCTGGGCCCCGAGCGACGGGACCCCGACGACGATCCGTGCCGTGATCAGCAGGGCGAGCAATGGGTGGAGACGCATGCGGCTCCTCAAGGGAACGCAAGCAGGGGGTACTTGGGAAGTATCGGCCGCAGCCCAGTGCGCCGCAAGCCGGAGGGGGGCGAGCTGGGAAAGTCGCGGGGCTCGGAGGGCGCCATCGTCAGGCAATGGCCAGGGCCGGAATCGTTCCGAGGCCGCCGCCAGGCGGCGGAGGACATCCGAGCGTCAGCGAGGATCACCGGCGAGTTAGGAGCGTCAAGGCGGCAAGGAGGGGACTACGTCAGCAATGGCCAGGGCCGGAATCGTTCCGAGGCCGCCGCCAGGCGGCGGAGGACATCCGAGCGTCAGCGAGGATCACCGGCGAGTTGGGAGCGTCGAGGCGGCAAGGAGGGGACTACGTCAGACAATGGCCAGGGCCGGAATCGAACCGGCGACACACGGATTTTCAGTCCGTTGCTCTACCAACTGAGCTACCTGGCCGAGGGGGCGGAAATATAGGTGCCACCCCAACCGGAGCCAACTTGCTCCACCCGACCGGCCAATCCGGATCAGCCCGGTCCCCTTGGCACCCCTGGAAACCACCGATTTCACCAGCCCTCCCCCGGAACTGAGCCAAGCTTCACACGGGATTGCCCGCTACTTCACGCACCGGCCGCCGGGTGAAGGTACCATATCGATACCACCTTGGGGTTGGGGTCGGCAGACCCGACTCTTCATCGTCCGTTCAGGAGGGATACTCATGTTACGACTCCCGACAGCCGGCCGCGCACTGGGCTTGGTGCTCCTTGCCCTGAGCACCGTTGCCACCACCGCATGGTCCCAGGCCCCGGCTCCACGACTCGGGCCCATCGCGGGCGTCTCGATGGCCACCTTTGCGGGGAAGGACGCAACGGACGTCAAGAACCGGCTCGGCTTCATGGCCGGCGTCTTCGCCGAGATCCCGGTTTCCGACATCTTCTCGATCCAGCCCGAGGCGCTCTATGCGATGAAGGGCAGCAAGATCGATGAGGGCGGAGACGAGCTCACCGCCAAACTGGCCGTGGTCGAGATTCCCCTGCTGTTCCGGGTCAACATCCCGACCGGCGGGTCCAGCAGCCTCCGCATGCAGGGCATGGACGGCAAGACGATGAGCGTCAGGCCGCACCTCTATGCCGGTCCGGCGATTGCCTTCAGGAGCTCCTGCAAGGTGAGTGAGGCCGGCGGCGGCGAATCGTTCGACTGTGACGAGGTCCAGGATCTCAAGAGCACCGACTTTTCGGTCGTCTTCGGTGGCGGGGTCGATATCAGCGGATTCACCCTCGGCGTCCGTTATGATCTCGGTCTGACCAAGCTCATCAAGGGCACCACCGAGAACGACATCAAGAGCCGGGCCCTGACGTTCTACGGAAGCTACGGCTTCGCGCTCCGGTGAAGTCCGGGCGAGGTGGACCGGGTTCCCGCTGGCCCGGTCCGCCTCCCCCACCCCCTCCCGCCAATTCCTGCCCCCGCGCTTCTGGCCCTTTACGGACCGGATTCCAGACGGTACCCTACGGCACACTTCGGTGAAGTGGGGGAATCGCCTACTTTCTCAGCATGACGCCGCGCCGCTTCCTGTCAGCCCTGCTCGTGGCGGCGACCTCGGTCCTTCCGGCCAGCGGACCCAACCCCCTCCTCGCCCAAGCTACCGCTCAGTCGTCAGCGGCGACCGCCACCGACTTCAGCCGGCTGGTGGCCCGGCTCTCCGAGGACGGCGGCTTCTTTGCCAGCGACAACCTGGTCTCCAACGAGACCTCCTACCTCCATGCCCTCGACGGCTTCCGGACCCACGGGGTCAAGGGCGGGGCCTATATCGGGGTGGGACCGGAACAGGGGTTCTCCTACATCGCCGAACTGGAGCCCCGGGTCGCCATCATCCTGGACATCCGACGGGACAACATGGTGCTCCACCTGCTGCTCAAGGCGATGTTCGAGACCGCCCGGAACCGGCTGGAGTACCTCGGCCTGCTGTACGGTCGCCCGGTGCCGGAGGACGCCTATCTCTGGACCGAGCACGACCTGCCCTCCCTGCTCGACTACCTCGATCGCACCCCGGCGGATTCTTCCCTCCACCGGCGCCAGCAACTGGCGCTGCTGCGACGGGTCGAGGGCTACGGCATCCCGCTCACCGATGCCGACCGGGCCGCGGTGCGGGTGTTCCACGACGAGTTTGCCGCCGCCGGGCTCGACCTGCGCTACGCCACCCGCGGCCGACCCTCCCGCTTCTCGTTCCCGAGCGAGCGACAGCTCTACCTCGAGACCGACCTGGAGGGGAACTTCGGCAGCTACCTCTCGACCGAAGACCGCTGGCGCCGGGTGCGAGACCTGCACCGGGCCAACCGGATCATCCCGGTGGTGGGCGACCTGTCCGGCCCCACCGCGGTCAGGGCCGTCGGGCGCTATCTCCGGGAGATCAACACCCCGGTCTCGGCGCTCTACCTGTCGAACGTGGAGTCCTACCTGTTCCGCTACGGCACTTTCCCCCACTTCGTCGCCAACCTCCGGACCCTCCCCATCACCAGCCGAAGCGTCATGGTCCGGAGCTGGTTCGGACGGGGATCGGCCCTGCCCAGCTCGGTGGCCGGCCATTTCAGTACCCAGTTGCTCCAGTCGTTCGAGTCGTTCCTGGAAATGACCCGGGTCCCCGAACAGGTGGAATACTGGATGCTGCTCGATGCGGGCCTGCCCCTTCGCCCACCCCTGACTCCGGCCGAGGGTCCTCCAGCCGATTGAGTGGCGTTAACGCCGCCTGGCTTCCGTCGTCCTTCCAGACAGCCCTAAGCCAGTGGAGTGTCGTGATGTTGAACAACCACAGAACCCCGCTGGATCGAGTCCTCGGGTTGGCCGCCCTCCTCGCCGTGGGCTGTGCCGACGCCGGAATCACCGATCCCGACCTGAATTCGCCGCCGCCCGGCCTCAATGTCACCCAGCCCTACCCCATTGACCGGGGCGATGACGGGGCCCAGACCCCCGGCAGCTACAAGGGGCTCTGGCTCCGGCTCACCCCGAGCCTGGAGCCGACCATTACCCCGGTCGACGGGGTGATCGGGGTGGTCTGCATCGGGATGAGCAACTCCAACCAGGAGTGCGCCGACTGGATTCTTCGATTGAACGGGGAATACGCCGCCGCGGTGAACCCCGCCGTCCGGGTGGCCAACTGCGCGGTGGGGGGAAATGCCATCGAGCGGTGGATCGACCCCGCCTTTGACGCCAACCTCTGGGACGACTGCCTCCAGCGGAAGCTGGGACAGGCCGGCCTTCGACTCGACCAGGTTCTGGTGATCTACCACAAGGCCGCCAACCAGTTCACCACGGGCTCGGGCGGGGCGGCGCTGCCCAGCTATCCCGCCCCCGGCAGCGACTACGACAACTTCGTCGCCAACCTGACCGCCTTCTCGGCGAGAGTGAAGACCAAGTTCCCGGCGGTGCGAGCGGTGTATACCTCGTCCCGGAGCTACGGCGGCTTTGCCGGGACCGTGGGCCGTGGGGAGCCATTGAGCTATGAGGAGGGCCACGCCCTCAACGGCTGGCTCGCGGCGCATCCGGCGGTGGACGGGATCTGGTACGGTTGGGGGCCCTACCTCTGGGCACCGGCCTGCACCGACGGGGTCACCAACCGGAGCGGCACCTGTTACGATCGGGCGGACTACGTGGCGGACGGGGTGCACCCGGCGCCGTCGGGCCAGGCCAAGGTGAGCCGGATGATCCACGATCGACTCCGGCAGCACGCCTGGTACCGGCGCAACTGAGCAACTTCCGGCACCGGCGGTACTGAGCTACTTCTGGTACACCAAGGTGAAAGTGTCGAAGACCTGGGTCAGGGTATCGGTGCCGTTCCAGGTCATGCTGTAGCTCGACCCATCCGCCAGGAGGAAGCGGACCGTGGCCCCGCTGAGCGACCAGGTGCCGTCTCCCAGGTCCACCTCCGTGGTCACCACCCCCTGTTCGGTCACCCGGAAGGTGGTCGCGTCAATGAAGGTCTTGTCGGCGTTGAGCGTCACCGTCCCATCCATGAACTCGACCTTGTCGTCCCCGATCTGACTGTAGAGGAACGGCAGAGGCTGCCCGTTGATGGTCCGAAGGGGGTAGACCCCGGTCGGGTCGCCCGGCGGGTCGGTCATGCCGCCTCCGCTCCCCCCGCAGGCGGTCAGAACGACAGCGAAAAGGAGCAGGGCCGTTCTGGCAGTCGGGCGCATGGTGGGTCTCCGCTCGGGGTGTGACAGGTGACGGTCGAAGCCGGCGACCGTCACACGGCTCTGAATCTTCTTCCCCCTCTCTCGTTACTTTCCCTCCGGAGTCACCACCTCCTGGCCTCTTTACATTGGATCCATGACCAGCACCCCGCCAGACCTGAGTCGCCTGCGAATCGACCGCGATCAGCCGGCCCCCGGTCAGACCAAGGCCCTGAAATGGGCCCTCGGCCTGGCCGGAGCTGCCGGGCTGTTCCTGGCCGCCATCTTCCTGCTGCCCGGGCGGAATGCCGCCGTGGACGTCCAGGTGGCCCGGGCGGAAGTGGTCGGCGCCGGGACCGCCGGCGGGGCCGGGATTACCGCCAACGGGTATGTGGTGGCCCGGACCCGGGCTTCGGTGTCGTCCCGGATTTCGGGCCGGATTGCCTCACTGGTGGTCGAGGAAGGCAGTGTGGTGCGCCGGGGCCAGGTCATGGCTCGACTCGAGAACGCCGAGTTCATGGCGGCGGTGGAGCAGGCCGTGGCGGAGAGTCTCCGGGCCGAGGCCTCCCTCAACGAGGCTCGGACCAGCCGCGACCAGCTGCAACGCGATCTGGTCCGGGCCCGGGATCTGGCCGCCCGGAACCTGGAGCCCGCCCGGACCGCCGAGGATCTGGCGGCTCAGCATGCCGGGGCGGCAGCCCGGGTCGAGGCTCAGAAGGCGCAGGTCCAGTTGGCGATCGCCGGGATTGCCTACGCCAGGGCCAATCTCGACAACACCTACATCCGGGCTCCGTTCGACGGCACCATCCTCCGGAAGGACGCCGAGGTGGGCGAAGTGGTGGCCCCGGTGGCCACCGGCGGCGGGCTGACCCGCGGCGCGGTCGTCACCATGGCCGACCTCCAGACCCTCGAGGTCGAGGTGGACGTCAACGAGGCCTACATCGCCCAGATCAAGAGTGGCCAGCCGGCCCGGGTCATTCTCGACGCCTACCCGACCGCCAATTTCCAGGCCGAGGTCCGGCAGATCGTCCCCACCGCCGATCGGCAGCGCGCCACGGTCCAGGTCAAGGTCCGGCTGCTGGAGCGCGACCCCCGGATCCTGCCGGAGATGGGGGCCCGGGTGGAGTTCCTCGAGGAGGCCACGGCCGCGCCCGATGCCCCGCCCCGGGTGTTCGCGCCGGCCGACGCGGTGCGGAACGCCGGAAGCTCCACCATCGTCTGGGTGGTGCGGGATGGTCTCGCAGCCCGGGTGGTGGTGGAGGCCGGCCCGGTCTCCGGCGGCCGCCGGGAAGTCCGGTCGGGCCTGACCGGCGGCGAAACCCTGATCCTCAATCCCCATTCGAACCTCGCTGACGGAGCGCGTGTCAATGTCATCACCCCATAGTCAGGCTGCCCCGGCCGCGGCGACCAGCGACGCCCCGGTGCTGGTGCAGATCCGCGAGCTCTCCAAGAGCTATCGTCGCGGTGACGAAGTCATTCAGGTGTTCGACAACGTCAACCTCGACATCCACCGCGGCGAGTACCTGGCGATGATGGGACCGTCGGGCAGCGGCAAGTCCACTCTGCTCAACATCCTCGCGGGCCTGGACACCCCCGAGCGCGGGGTCGTGGCGGTGGACGGCCAGGAGATCACCCGGATGAAGGCCCGGCAGCTGGCCGCGTGGCGGGCCACCCACATCGGCTTCATCTTCCAGTTCTACAACCTGCTCCCGGTGCTCACGGCGGCCCAGAACGTGGAGCTCCCGCTGCTGCTGACCTCGCTGAACAAGAAGCAGCGCCGGGAGCACGTGGCGACGGTGCTCGACGTGGTGGGACTCACCGATCGGGCCTACCACTTCCCGGGCCAGCTGTCGGGCGGCCAGCAGCAGCGGGTCGGGGTCGCGCGGGCCATCGTGAGCGACCCGACCATCATCCTGGCCGACGAGCCGACCGGCGACCTCGACGCGGCGTCGGGCGACGAGATCCTCACCCTGCTCGAGCGACTCAACCAGGAGTTCCACAAGACCATCCTGATGGTGACCCACGACGCCCACGCCGCCGGGCGGGCCCAGGCCATCATGCATCTGGACAAGGGGGTGCTGTCGCGATGAGCATCGCCGGGCTGATCCGGGCCAACGCGTTCCGGAACAAGAAGCGCACCCTGCTGACCATGGGCAGCGTGACCGTGGCGTTCTTTCTGTTCGGGACCCTGCGGTCGGTCCTCACCACCCTCGACTCGGCCGCCGAGGTGGGGAGCGAGGCCCGACTGGTGGTGTCCAACGCCAGCGGAATCACCTTCCTGATGCCCGAGGCCCACGCCAACCGGCTCGCCTCGGTGGACGGCGTCCGCAGTGTCACCTGGTCCAACTGGTTCGGCGGCTACTACCAGAACCCGCAGGACTTCTTCGCCCAGTTCGCCATCAAGGCGGAGAGCTTCCTCCCGATGTACCCCGAGATCGAGATCACCTCGGGGGACGTGGAGGACTTCAAGCGGGAACGCACCGCCGCGATCGTGGGAGTCGGGCTGCTGGAGAAGTACGGCTGGCAGGTGGGGCAGCGGGTCACCCTCAAGGGCACCATCTTCAGCGGCGACTGGGAGTTCACCATCCGGGCGGCCTACACCCCGACCAATCCCAGCTTCGGCAACGAGAACATGTACTTCCACTACGAGTACCTGTACGAGCGGACCCAGGGCCGGATTACCCCGGGGTGGTTCGTCCTCCAGCTCGATCAGCCCGACCGGGCGGCCGAGATCGCCACCACGATCGACGCCATGTTCAAGAACTCGACCGCGCCGACCAAGACCGAGACCGAGCGGGCCTTCCAGGCCGGATTCGTGACCATGTGGGGCAACATCGGCTTCCTGGTGCGCGCCATCGGGACGGCGGTCTTCTTCGCGATTCTCTTCGTGGCGGCCAACACCATGATGATGGCGGTCCGCGAACGGATCGGCGAGATCGCGATTCTCAAGACCCTGGGCTTCCAGAACACCCTGCTGTCCGGCATGGTGATCGCCGAGGCAGTGGCGATCTCCCTGGTCGGCGGGGCGGTGGGTCTGCTGCTGGCGAGGTTGGCATTCGTGCGACCGACGCCGCTCAACACCTTCTTTCCCGGCTTCGGCGTCACCGGGGGCACCATTGTCCTGGGCCTGGCCCTCGCCGCCGCCCTGGGGCTGATCAGCGGGGCGATTCCCGCCTGGCAATCCGCCCGGCTGTCCGTGGTCGGCGCGATGCGCCGGATCGCGTGAGGAGGGGACCATGAAGATCCCGATCATCTACAATCTGCGGAGTCTCCGGCAACGCCCGGTCTCGACCCTCACCACCGCGCTCGGCATGGCGCTGGTGGTGGCGGTCTTCATCGCGATGAACGCCCTGGCCAATGGGTTCCGGGCCGCCCTGGTCAGCACCGGATCCGCCGAGAACGTGCTGGTGATTCGCAAGGGCGCCAACAGCGAGATGTACAGCGGCATCTCCCGGCAGACCGCCGCGATCATCGCCGGTTTCCCCTTCATCGCCCGCGACCAGAGTGGGGCCCCCCTGGTCAGCCCCGAGCTGTTCGTGGTGGTGCCGCAGCAGCGGGTCAACCAGGGCGGCATGGCCAACGTGGTGGTCCGCGGCGTCGGACTGAGCGCCTTCCAGGTTCGGAAGGGGATCCGGATCAGCCAGGGACGGACCTTCCGGCCGGGCGCTCGCGAAGTAGTCGTGGGCACCGGGTACGCCGCCCGGTTCCCCAACGCGCAGGTCGGGGGCTCGGTGGACTTTGCCAACGCGACCTGGGCGATCGTCGGACAGTTCACCGCCGACGGGTCGTCGTTCGAATCGGAGATCTGGGGGGAGAACGAACAGCTCATGCCGGTGCTCCGGGGCGAGGTCTTCCAGACCGTCACCTTCCGGATGCAGGACCCCTCGGCCTTTGCCGGGATCAAGGAGACCCTCGAGGGGGACTCGCGGCTGTTCGTGGACGCGGTGCGGGAGCGGACCTTCTACGAGAATCAGTCGTCGGGCCTGGCCACGGTGCTGCAGTTCATCGCGCTGTTCATCGCCTCGATCATGGCGGTAGGCGCAGTGTTCGGCGCCATCAACACGATGTACGCCGCGGTGGCCTCGCGGGCCCCGGAAATCGGCGTCCTGCTCACCCTGGGCTTCCGGCCCCGGAGCGTGATGAGTTCGTTCCTGCTGGAGGCGGTGGTGATCGCGGTGCTGGGTGGGGCGCTGGGGTGTCTGATGGCGCTGCCGATCAACGGACTGGTGACCAGCACCACCAACTGGAGTTCCTGGAGCGAGGTGGCGTTCGCCTTCCGGGTCACGCCCGGCCTGCTGCTCAACGGGATGATCTTCGCGGTGGTCATGGGGGTGGTCGGCGGACTGCTGCCGGCCCGGAAAGCGGCCCGGCAGCAAGTCGTCGACGCGCTGCGAGAGGCCTGATCGACCTCAGCCGCCCCGGCTCCAGGGCGGCACCACTCCGTTGCTCCGGGCGTAGGCGATCGACTGCCCGAGGTGCTCGTGCAGGTGGGTCGTCGTCAACACCCAGACCTGCTGGATCGTCTGTTCCTGTCCGAAGAACGTGACCTTCTCGCCGAGCTTGCCGTCGGGCGTGTCCATCATCGCCTTCTTCAGGTGGGCGAAGGACGCCTCCAGATCGGCAATGACCGTCGCTCGATCCACTTTCCGGGTCTCATACGCCAGGACGGTCGGGTACTCCGCCGCCTTGATCCCGGTGGCGGCGGGAGGCGCCACGCCCAGCAGCGCCGGGAGCAGATAGTTGTCGGCCGCCACATGCTGAAACACACCCCCAACCGATCGGACCCCCTCGGCGGGGCTCCACGAGTAGCTCGCCTCGGGCATCGCCTTGGCCAGGCCGACCAGTTTCGACTCCACTTCAGAGACGTCCTTCAGCAAATCCGCCATCAGTCCCGACTGGGCGGCGGCGGGTAGAACGGGGAGGGTCAGCAGGGCCAGAACGGCCGGCAACCGGCGCAGCATGCGTGACATGGCAGACTCCAGGACAGGGACGGATGGTGAACGGATCTTAACCCAACGGAGGGGCCGGAGGAAAAGTTCCGCCCGGCCTAACATCCTGCCCCGGCGCCCGTCTACCGGATCGCAGGCAGGTTCCCAGGACCACGGCAAATGAGACGGTCGTGGAGCAGGCCCACAACACAGAGGAAGCTCATGTCACCACGCATCATCGCATTGCTGGCGCTGGCCGTACTCAGTTCCGCGCCGCTCGCCGCTCAACCCGGCCGGCGGCCAGCCCGGGCCGGCGCCACGCCCGAAACCGTCATGCGGCTCCGCGAACGGCTTCAGCTCACGGACGATCAGCTGGCCAAACTGCGCGCCTTCCGTGAGGAAGACGTCGCGACCCGTCGCACCATCATGCACTCTCAGATGGAGCTCCGCTCCCGGTTCCGGGCCGGCGAGATCACCCCGGAGGCCTTCCGCGAGCAGATGCGGGCCCAGCGGGAAGCGATTCGCAGCCGGGCCGGGGAGCGGGGGGATCGGGTCGGCGGGGTACTCACCGACGCCCAGCGCGGTCAGCTCAATCAGCTTCGCGAGCAGCGAGTCCGGCAACAGCTCCGCCAGGGTGGGGCGGAAGGGCGCGGAGGGCGAATGAGTGGCGCGGTCCGGCAACCCGGCCAGCACCGATTCCAGGGTCGCGGTCAGGGTCCGGTCCGGGGGCAGCGCGGAGGGATGCGGCGGCCGCCCGGTGGCGCCGGGATCGGCGGGGCCTAGGGCGTCGACGTTCTTTGACCGTTGACCACGGCCACCTCGATTGACCACGGCCACCTCGATCGGGGTGGCCGTTCGGGTTCTTGGGGGGCCGCAGCCCAGGCGCCAATCCGGGGCGGTGCTGGCGTCAGACCGACCGGCGACCCCTATATTGTCGGTATGGCCGACCACCCGAATCTCACCGTCCTTGACCACCCGCTGATCCGGCACAAGCTGGCCATTCTCCGCGATCGAGCCACTCCCACCAAGGACTTCAAGCAACTGGTGAGCGAAATCGCCATGCTGATGACCTATGAGGTGACCCGGGATCTGGCGATGGAGTCGGTGGCGGTGGAGACCCCGCTGGAGCGCACCACCGGCCACAAGGTGGCCGGGAAGAAACTCACCCTGGTCCCGATCCTCCGGGCCGGACTCGGGATGGTGGACGGAATCACCCAGCTGATCCCCTCCGCCCGGGTGGGCCATGTCGGTCTCTTCCGCGACCATGCCACCCTCAAGCCCGTGAGCTACTACTTCAAGGTCCCCTCCGCCGAGGCCGACCGGGACTTTCTGGTCCTCGATCCGATGCTGGCCACCGGGGGTTCCGCGGTCGCCGCGGTCCGGAGCCTCAAGGATTCCGGCGCCTCCCGAATTCGTTTTCTCTCCCTGGTGGCCGCCCCGGAAGGCATCGAGGCCATGCAGCGCGCCCATCCCGACGTGATGATCTTTGCCGCCGCGCTGGACCGACAGCTCGACGACCACGGCTACATCCTCCCGGGCCTCGGCGATGCCGGCGACCGGATCTTCGGGACCCGCTGAGCGATGACGTTGCAAGTCACCTTCTGGGGTGCCGCCGGTCAGGTCACCGGATCACTCCATCTTCTGGAGGCCGCGGGGGCCCGGATCGCGCTCGATGCCGGGCTGTTCCAGGGGCGACGGAAGGAGGCGGCGGAGCAGAATCGCCAGCTCCCGTTCGACGCCCGCCGGCTCGACGCGGTGGTCCTGAGTCACGCCCACATCGACCACAGCGGTCGGCTTCCGTTGCTGACCCGCCATGGCTTCCGCGGACCGATCTACGCCACCCCCGCCACCCGCGATCTCTGCGCGGTCATGCTCCCGGACTCGGCGCAGATTCAGGAGCGGGACGCCGAGTACCTCGAGCGCCGCGGGAAGCGGGGCCCGGAATCCGAACCGCTCTATGGCATGGCCGATGCCGTCGCGGTGCAGGAGTTGATGGTCGGCATCCCGTACCGGCGGGTCCAGCATCTGCGGCGTCACCTGCGATTCGAGTTCACCGACGCGGGCCACATTCTGGGTTCCGCCTCGGTGGACATCCGGCTGACGGAGGGCCCGGGACATCGCCTGGTCTTCTCCGGAGACATCGGGCGAGCCGGGCTGCCGATCATTCGCGATCCCGACCCGCCGTCGGGGCCGGTGGACACCCTGATCATCGAATCCACCTACGGCGATCGGGTCCACGATTCGGTCGCGCAGGGTGAGGAGAAACTCGGGGAGATCGTCCGGCGGGTCGTCGGGCGAGGGGGCAAGCTGCTGATTCCGGCGTTTGCGCTGGGTCGAACCCAGGAAATCGTGTACGCCCTGCACGCGCTCCACCGGCGTGGAGCAATTCCCACGATCCCGATCTACGTCGACAGCCCGCTGGCGGTGGATACCACGACGGTGTTCCGCATGCACCCGGAGCTGTTCGACCGGCGCGAACATCTGGCCGGACAGACCAGCGCGCTCTTCGACTTTCCGCTGCTGCAGTACACCCAGACCGTGGAGGACTCGAAGCGGCTCAACACCCTCAATGGCCCCGCAGTCATCATCTCGGCGTCCGGCATGGCGGAGGCCGGCCGGATCCTCCATCATCTCTCCAATCACGCCGGCGACCACCGCAACCTGATCCTCTTCGTCGGGTTCCAGGCGGAGCACACCCTGGGCCGGCGGATTCAGGAGGGGACGGATTCGATCAAGGTCTACGGGGACATGTTCCCCCGCCGGGCCGAGGTGGAAACCCTCACCGGATACTCCGCGCACGCGGATCGGGAGGGCCTCCGGTCCTGGGTGCGGGCGCTGGGTGGGCCGATCCGCCGGGCCTTCGTCGTCCACGGCGAAGCGGGTCCGGCGCTGTCGATGGCGCAGCTGCTGGAAGCCGAAGGCGTGGGCGAGGTCATCGTGCCGCGGCAGGGGGAGTCGTTCAGCTTGTGAAGCGATCCGGCCGATGGGCCGTTCGGCTGATGGTGATCGGCGCCGTCCTGTACGGCGCCTTGTTCGTCTATGTCCTGGCCGTCAGTCGATACGACGAGCGGCCGGTGTCGGACGCGATCGTGGTACTCGGAGCCGCGCAATACAACGGACGCCCGTCGGATGTGCTGCGGGCCCGGCTGGATCACGCTGCCGAGCTCTATCTGACCGACCGGGCCCCGTTGATCGTGGTGACGGGCGGAATGGCGGTGGGGGATGTCGTGAGTGAGGCCACGGTCAGCCGGCAGTACCTGGTCTCCCATGGGGTGGTGGACACGACCGTCGCGGTGATCCCCATCGGACGGAACTCCAGGGAGTCCATCGCGAGCGCGGCCGAATGGCTCGAGGATCAGGGACTGCACTCCGTCATTCTGGTGAGCGACCCGTTTCACATGGCGAGGCTCCGGGTGGAGGCCCGCGCCCACGGGCTCCAGGCCGCGACTTCGCCCACCCAGACCAGCCCGATCTCCCTTCGACTGGGCGCCGAACTGCGGTACCTGGCCGCCGAGGCCCTGAAACTGCCGGTGGTCTGGATCAGCCACCGGCTCCTCCACTGACCAGCCTCAGAACGACCGGCCGGCCCCCGCGTCCACCCGAATCTGCTGACCGGTCATCCCGCTCGATTCCGGCGAGAGGAGGAACCGCACCGCTTCGGCGATCTCCACCACCCGGACCGGGGTGCCGCGGGGAATCGCCTTGAGCGCGCTGGGATCGACCGGGTGGTTCTCCACCATCCCCGGCAACACCGCGTTCATCCTGATGCCGTCCCCGGCATAGCGATCGGCATAGAGCTTGGTGAACGCCCCCAGACCGGACCGCACCACCGAGGAGATCGGATACCCCGCGGCCGGTTCGACGGCCCCGAAGGTGGAGATGTTGACGATCGCCCCACCGCCCTGCCCGATCATGATCGGGGTCACCAGCCGCGCCATCCGGATCACCGGCAGCAACAACATCTCCATCCCCGCCAGCCAGTCCTCATCCGTGAGCGACAGCAGGTCCCCGCGCGGGACATGTCCCGCGTTGTTCACCACGGCGTCGATCCGGCCAAACCGCTCCATGGCGAGGGTCACCAGGGCCTGAAGGTCCTCCGGGCTGGTGATGCTGCCGGTGGTTCCGACGCCGCCGAGTTCCTTGGCCAGGGCCACCGCTCCACCGGAGGCCGATTGCAGAACCATCCGGTACCCGGCGGCCGACAGGGCCCGGGCGCACCCCGCGCCAATCCCCTGCCCCGCCGCCGTGACCACCGCCACTGGTCCCTGTCCGCTCATCTGAACACCTCGTTTCATCCCGAGTCCAGGAACAGATAACTTGTTGTGTTGTCGAATGTTACGGCCGAGGATCGTGGTTTGGCAAGTCGCCGATGCCCTGTATCAGGATGAAACCTGGTCCTGGACCCCGTCCGTCAGTAGCCAGACCAATTCCTTCCTCCATGCGTGGTGTCCGGATGCCTCGAACTCTCTCTTCACTGTTGCGGGTCGTTCCCCTCGCCATCGTGGCGGCCTGCGCCAATGCCAATGGGGCCGAAAGCAATGCCGCCCGGCCGTTCCGGGTCGGTGCCGCCGAACGCGGTGAAATCCGGGTGGTGGTTGAGGAGACCGGCCTGGTCGAGCCGGAACGCCAGATCATCGTCAAATCACCGATTTCCGGCATCGTCGAGCGCTTGCTGGTGCGGGAAGGGGCCCGGGTCACCCCGGGGCAGCTGCTGGCCAGGGTGGTGCCGGACATGGCCCAGGCCAACAGCATTTCCCGGCTCCGGAGCGAGCAGGTCGCGGCCCAGATCCGGGTGGAGCGGACTCGCCGGGACCTGGAACGCACCGAGGGTGTGGCCAGGTCCGGTGGCGTGACCCAGGAAGAGGTTGAGCAGAAACGCGCCGCGCATGACCAGGCGCTCAATGAGCTGCAGACCGCTGTCGACCAGCTCCGGTTCGTGGAACAGAGCGGGATCACCGCGGGGGATACGTCCCAGTGGGCCCGGATCACCGCCCCGACGGCCGGAGTGATCATCAAGCGCGGGGTGGAGGAGGGCGAGACGGTGGTCGGGGGGACCAGCACTTTCGGTGGGGGCACCGAACTCTTCACCATCGCCGATCTGTCGGCTCTCCGGGTCAAGGCCGCGATCAATGAGGTCGACATCGGCAAGGTGGCGATGGGGGACAGCGTGGCCCTCACGGTGGACGCGTTTGCCAACGACACGGTCCTTGGCGTGGTCCGCCTGGTCCCCCCTGCCGCCCGGCAGCAGGAGCGGGTCCGGGTCTTTGACGTCGAGATCCGGGTCATCGGCACCGGGGTGCTCCGTCCCGGCATGACGGCCAACGTCTGGATTCGGGGGCCGGTGCGACCGGACGTCCTCCGGGTTCCGGTCGAAGCGGTCTTCCTGAGCGAAGGACAGCCGATCGTCTACCGGCTCACTGCCACGGGCCATGACCGCGTTCCGGTTCGCCTGGGGTTGAGCGATCTCAGCTACGTCGAGATTCTCGAGGGGCTGGCGGCGGGTGATTCGCTCGCGCTGGAAGACCCGATCGCGGCCGCCGAGCGGGCCGCCCGCATTTCCAAGTGAGCACTTCGCTGCTCCAGGCTCGTGGCCTGACCAAGATCTACCGGATGGGTCGGGTCGAGGTCCCCGCCCTGCGCGGGGTCGACGTCGACATCGCCGCCGGTGAGTTCGTGGCGGTCATGGGACCCTCCGGCAGTGGCAAGAGCACCCTGATGCACATCCTCGGCTGCCTCGATACCGCCACCGACGGGCAGTACCGGCTCGACGACCAGGACGTGGGCCGACTGAGCCGGCGTCAATTGGCCCGGGTCCGGAATCACAAGGTCGGGTTTGTCTTCCAGACCTTCAACCTGATGCCGCGGATGACCGTGGATGAGAACGTGGCCCTCCCGCTCAAGTACCGGGGCGGGGTTCCCCGGCGGGAACGGCGCGAGCGGGCCCGGAAGCTGCTCGACCGGTTGGGATTGGCGGACCGGATTGGCCACCGGCCGGATGAACTCTCGGGCGGGGAACGGCAGCGGGTGGCCATCGCGCGGGCCCTGGTCGGTGAGCCGGCCATCCTGATGGCGGACGAACCCACCGGAAACCTCGACTCGCGGGCTGGCGCGGAGGTCATGGCCACCTTCGCGGAGCTCCACGCCGCGGGACACACCATCATCCTGGTCACCCATGACCCCAACGTGGCCGCCCGGGCCCAGCGGATCATCGAGATGGCCGACGGTCGGGTCGCCGCCTGATCCATGGGGATTCTCGAATCCCTGCTGACCGGCCTGGACGAGGCCCGGCGCCGGCTGGGTCAGACCCTGCTGTCGCTGCTGGGCCTGATCCTGGGCACTGCCAGCATCGTCGCGGTGCTGGCGCTGTTCGGCGGTCAGGCGACCATCACCCAGCAGTATCTGGCCGAGGTGGGCGGGGTGGGCACGATGATCGTCCGGGATCGGGACCTGCCCCCGGAACCGACCCCCCGCGAACTCGCCTCCAAGCGGCTGACCTTCGACGACGCCCAGTTTCTTCGCCGCCGGGCCCGGAGCCTCTCGGCGGTCAGCCCCGGCTGGAGCCGCCAGCTTCGGTACCAGGCCGGCAACGGGGGATTCACCGGCGAGGTGGTTGGCACGGTGCCGGACTATGCCATCATCAATGACATCCGACCCCAGGTGGGTCGCTACCTGAGCGACCTGGATGTGGCCCGCCAGGCCCGGGTGATGGTGATGGGGTGGAAGTTTGCCGACTCGCTGTTCGGCCGGGCCCAGAATGCCCTGAGCCAACTGGTGGTGCTGGACGGCAAGGCCTTCCGGGTGGTGGGCGTGCTGGAGCGGGAGGAGTTCTACTTCGCGGTCTGGAGCGGGAACTCCCTGGAGTATCGGAACGAGCGGGCCTACATCCCGATTTCCACCGCGATCGCCCAGTTCGACAAGACGGGAGGGGGTCGACTCGACTTCATGACCCTCAAGGCCGATCCGGCCGTGGGGGTCAAGACGGCCGATGACGAGGTCCGGAGTCTGCTGTACGCCCGGCACAAGGTCGAGGACTTCGATGTCTCCCCCCCCGGAGGCCAGGACGACGACGACAGCGCGTTCCTGATGATGTTCAACTACATCTTCCTGGTGGTCGGGGTGGTCTCGCTGTTCACCGGCGGCATCGTGATCGCCAACACCCTGCTGGCCTCGGTGGTGGAGCGGATCCGCGAGCTGGGGACCCGGATGGCCATCGGAGCCACCGCCGGGTCGATCTTCCTCCAGGTGCTGGCCGAAGTCCTGGTGGTCACCCTGCTCGGTGGACTGGCCGGACTCGGGCTCGGCACCGGTCTCACTTCGGTGGTCAGCATGTTCATGAGGCTGCCGGCGGTGGTAACGCCCGGCATCGCGGTCATTGGACTGGCCACGGCCCTGAGCGTCGGGTTGCTGGCGGGGCTCTACCCCGCCTGGCGGGCGGCGACGATTGCGCCGGTCGAGGCGCTCCGCCATGGGTAGTCGCCTGGCGGCCTGGCTCGAGCTGGTCTGGGACGCGCTCCGCGAGATCCGGGTCCACCCCCTGCGGTCCCTGCTGACCCTGTCCGGCATCGTGTTCGGCTCGGCCTCCCTGGTGTCGATGATCTCGCTGGCCGGCGCGATGCAGGAGATGGCGGCCAGCGACATGATGCGGATGGGCCTGCCGAGGAGCTTCTGGATTCGAGACCGGGCGCCCCAGGTCGACGCCAAGCGGGCGGCCGATCGATGGCACAGCGGGCTGCGTCTCTCTGATCTCGAGGCCCTCGCCGCGGTGCCGGGCGTCGCCTCGGTGCACGGTTTTACCAGCGGGGGGACGATGCTGGTGGGCGGCCCGGCGGGACGGATCAACGTCCCGATCCAGGGGATCGACGCCGGCTACCTCGAACTCCGCAACATGAACACCCGCGCCGGCCGCACCCTCCGGCCGCTCGACATCGAGCGGACCGCGCGAGTGGCCGTGGTGGGGTCCGAGATCGTGAAGGACCTGTTCGGGGCGGCGGCACCGGTCGGGCAGACCATCACCCTCAACGGCACCAGATTCCGGGTCATCGGGGTCGTCGAGCCGATCCAGATCGAGTTCATCCCGGCCAACTTTGACTGGATCGCCCGCCGGATCTACATCCCCTACAGCTACCAGACCCAGTATGCCCGGGAATCAGGTCGGGTGGATGCCATCCTGGTCACCGCCCGAACCGACGACGCGATCGCTCCGGTGCTCGCCGCCGGCCCCGGGCTGATCGAACGGCGCCACGGGGTGAAGGACTACGAGATCGAAAACGAGGCCGCGGACCTGCTCGAGAACCTGACCATGGCCGACAACATCCTGGGCGGGTGGAGCGTGGTGATGTTCGCCATCGGCGGCATCACTCTGCTGGTCGGGGGGATCGGGCTGTTCAGCGTGCTGTTGATCTCGGTCCGCGAGCGGGTGCGGGAGATCGGGGTCCGGAAGGCCCTGGGGGCCGATGACCGCGATATCCTCCACCTCTTCCTGGCCGAATCGCTGACCCTGGCCGCGATGGGCGCCGTGCTGGGTGTCGGGGCGGGGACCGGACTCATCCTCATCACCGAACTGATTGCTGCCAATTTCGGGAAGACGTTCTCCATTGCGATCAACATCCCCGCGGTGGTCGCGGCCACAGTCTTCTCCCTCCTCGCCGGCCTGGTCTTTGGCTGGTATCCGGCCCGTCGGGCCGGGCAGCTCGACCCGATCGAGGCCATCGCCGGCGAGTAGTCGCGCCCGCAGCGCAGCGGGGTATCTTCCAGCATGCCACCGCTTTCCACAGACCGCCGCTATGAGGGTCGCCGAATCAGCGTCGATCTCGACACCGTCCGGTATCCCGATGGCTCCTCCGGGGTGCTGGAGATCGTCCGCCACCCCGGCGCCGCCGCCGTGGTGCCCTTCCTGGACGAGGTCACCGCCCCGGACCCCCGCATCCTGCTGATCCGGCAATACCGCCATGCCGCCGACGGGTATCTCTGGGAGATCCCGGCCGGGACCCTCGAGGCCGGTGAAATCCCGGCCGATTGCGCCGAGCGGGAATTGCTGGAAGAAGCCGGGGTCGAGGCCGAGGATTTCTGGCTGCTGACATCGCCGTTGACCACCCCCGGGTTCACCGATGAGATCATTCACCTGTACATCGCCACCGGACTGACCGAGGTGGCGGCGGCCCCGGAGCCGGACGAGTACCTGGAAGTCCACGAGATCCGCTGGTCGCAGGTGGGGCGGATGATCCGGGAGGGCCAGATCCGGGATGCCAAGACCCTGGTGGCGCTGATGTACGTCCAGTGCTTCCTCCGCGGCACGGCGGCCGCCGGCGCCCCCTGATAAGATTCTGCCATGGCTGGGCGTGACTACGAAGCATTCTGGAAGGACTTGAAGCGGGGCTCACTCGACCCCTGCTACTACTTCTATGGCCCGGCCGATGTCCTCAAGGACGAGGCCATCGCCGAACTGCTGGAGCGCACCCTCGATCCCGGGCTCCGCGACTTCAACTTGGACATCCGCTCCGCCGGCGGACTGTCGCCGGAGGACGTGAGCACCCTCTGCACCACTCTCCCGATGATGGCCGACCGCCGCGTGGTGGTCATCCGGGACGTCGAAGCCTGGTCCCGGAAGGCCAAGACCAAAGCCGCCATTCTGCGATATCTCGAGCGTCCCGCCAAGGAGACGCTGCTGATCCTGGTCCAGGGAGGCGGGGATGTGGAGCCCGACACCGACCTGGCCAAGGCCTGCCATGCCGTGGAGTTCGGACTGATCCGGCGGGATCACGCCGAGCGCTGGGTCACCAAGCGCGCCGAGCGGCACGGGGTGATCCTCACCCCCGAAGCCACCACTCATCTGCTGGTCGCGGTCGATGGCGACCTTGGGGCCGCGGCCTCGGAACTGGCCAAGCTGGCGGGCCTGGGTGGAGAAGGCGCCGTGTCGCTCGAGACCGTGGCGAGTCTTCTCGGGGTCCGGCACGGCGAGACCCAGGATGACTGGCGGGATGCCCTGCTGGCCGATGAGCCGGCCCGCGCCGCCGGGATGTTGCGGCACGTACTGGCCCAGCCGGGGATGTCGGGCGTCAAGCTGGTGACTCTGGTGGGCCAGACACTGGTTGGCCTGGCCATGACCCGGGAGCTCTACGACCAGGGGGTCCGGGACGGTCGGCTGCGGAGCGCGATGGTCAGCAACCTCAAGCGGATTCGGGTCTTCGGGCTGAGCTATGACGCGAGCGCCAAGGCGTGGGCCGCCGCCGCCCCGCGCTGGCCGACCCCGCGGATCCGCGCGGCTCTGCAGGCGGCTCTTGCCGCCGACCAGGCCCTGAAGGGCACCACGATTTCCAGCGAGCATGGCATCATTACCGACCTGGTCATTTCCCTTGCCCCGGCCGTACCGGAGGCCGCCTGATGCATCGTACCGTCATCGCCCTGATCACCCTCTCTGCCCTGGCCGGTTCGCTTCAGGCCCAGAACGACCCTCGACTGACCGAGGCGGTGCGACTGGCCCGCGAGGGACTGGGAGATTCGGCCCGGGCCGTTGCGGGTCGAGTGCTCAATGCCACGCCGCCCACCAGCTCGCTCTATCCGGAAGCCCTCCATACCGTCGCCGTGGTTGCCGCGACGATTGAGGACAAACGGCTCTACCTCCAGCGGGTGGCGATCGAGTACTCCCAGTCCGACTGGGCCGACGATGCCCGGCTCGAGTTGACTCAGACTGGCCTACGCCGAGCGGAAGTTCGATGAGGCGGTCCGCCACGCCGAACGGCTCCTCAGCGACTACCCGTTGAGTCCCCACCGGGCGGCCGGGGCCCTGTGGGGTTCCCGGGCGGCGTTCGATCTTCGGCAATACCCGCTCGCCTGTCAGTGGGCCGCCATCGGTTTCCAGGCGACGTCCGGCGAGGTCGAACTCCGCAACCAGCTCGACTTCCAGCGCCAGCGGTGTGAGGCGGCCCTCCGGGCCCAGGCCGCCGCGCCGGAGACCCCCACCCCGGCCAGCGCCGGCGCCGCGACCCGGCGGTCCCGGATGGTACCTGCAGGTCGCGGCGTTCAAGACCCGTGGCGCCGCCGAGGAGGTGGTGGGCCGACTCACCCGGGCCAAGCTGACCAGTCTTGTCGTCCAGGACGATGGGTTCTTCAAGGTTCGCACCGGTCCCTATCCGAGTCGTGACACGGCGCGCGACGCCATCACCGCGGTCAGGCGGGCGGTCGGTGGCGAACCCTTCGTCGTCCAGGTCAAGTGATCACTTGACCGACCCGGTCTCCTCTCCGCTCCTCCGTCAGTACCGGGAGATCAAGTCGCGCCATCAGGACGCCATCCTGTTCTTCCGGATGGGGGACTTCTACGAAATGTTCTTCGAGGACGCCGAGCTGGGCGCCCGGGTCCTCGGGATCACCCTGACCTCCCGGGGGGATGGGGTGCCGCTGGCCGGGGTCCCCGTCAAGGCTGCGGCCGACTATCTCCGCCAGCTGGTGGCGGCTGGCCTCCGGGTGGCGATCTGTGAACAGGTCGAGGACCCGAAGAAGGCCAAGGGCATCGTCCGGCGTGAGGTGGTGGAGACGATCACCCCGGGGGCGGTGCTCGAGGAGGGGTGGGTCACCGGCGGGAAGAACAACTACCTGGTGGCGGTTCTCCCCGGCAGCCCGGCCGGTCTCGCGGCAGTGGACCTCTCCACCGGGGAGTTCCTGCTCGAAACCGCCTCCGGCAGCGGCGTGGCGGAAGCGTTGGGCCGGTTTGCCCCTGCCGAAGTGGTGCTCCCGCCGGAGTCCTCCGTCCCGATCGCTCCTGAAGTGCTACGGACCACCCGCGAGCCATGGGAGTTCGATCTCGAGCTGGGCCGGGAAGAGATCGCCCGCCGATTCGGCCTCGGTTCGCTGGACGGCCTCGGGATCGAAACCGAGGACGGCCCCGCGGTCCGGGCGGCCGGCGCGCTGCTCCGCTATCTCGGCGACCTGCAACCGGGCGGCCTCCCGCAGCTGATGCGCCCGGTGGTCCGTCGCGGGGCGCGGCATCTCTGGATCGATGAGATGACCCGGCGAAACCTGGAACTGGTCGAGCCGCTCCGGGCCGGCGCCCGCGGGGTCACCCTGCTCGAGGTGCTCGACCGGACCGTCACCCCGATGGGGGCTCGACTGCTGCGTCACTGGGTGCTCTCCCCATTGAGGGTGGCCGAGGAGATCGACCACCGACTCGACGCAGTGGCCAGCGCCCTCCAGGCCGCCGCGCTCCGGGAGCAGGCCCGGGACTCGCTCGACGGAGTCCGCGACCTGGAGCGGCTGGCTGGGCGCGCTGCCGCCGGGCGGGCCAATCCCCGGGACCTGGCCGCGCTCCGGGACTCTTTCGTCCGGCTTCCCTCTCTGGCGGAGACCCTCGCGGCGCTGGCCCAAGCGGAGCTCGGCGCGCCATTCGCCGGACTCACCGCCGAACTCGACCGGCTCACCGACCTGACCGAGGCACTCACCGCGGCGCTGACCGATCGGCCTCCCGCCGTGCTGGCGGATGGCGGCGTCATCCGGGACGGCTTCGACCCCGCCCTCGATGAGTTGCGCTCGCTTCGGGACGGGGGCAAGCAGTATCTGGCCGGGGTGCAGGAACGGGAGCGGGAGCGGACCGGCATCCCCTCGCTCAAGATCGGGTACAACAAGGTCTTCGGCTATTTCCTCGAGGTCACCCACGCCCATCGCCACCGGGTGCCCGAAGACTATGAGCGGCGACAGACCCTCACCAGCGCCGAACGGTACATCACCCCCGAACTCAAGGAGTACGAGGCCAGGATTCTGGGCGCCGAGGAACAGCTCATGACCCGCGAGGGGGAGCTGTTCGCGGTGCTCCGGGACCAGGTCGGCGGGGCGATCGAGCGGATTCAGCGCACCGCCGGCGTGCTGGCCCGACTGGACGTCTGGACCGCGCTGGCCCAGGTGGCGGAGTCCCACGACTACGTCCGGCCAATCCTGGTCGAGGGCAGCGACCTGGAATTCCGGGCCCTCCGGCATCCGGTCCTGGAACGACTGATGCCTCGGGAGCGGTTCATCCCCAACGACGTGCGGTTCACGGCGGCCGAGCGGGTGCTCCTGGTCACCGGTCCCAACATGGCCGGCAAGTCCACCGTCCTCCGGCAGATCGGCCTGGGGGTGGTGATGGCCCAACTCGGCAGTTTCGTCCCGGCCACCTCGGCGAGGCTGGGGGTGGTGGACCGGCTGTTTACCCGGGTCGGCGCCAGCGACAACCTGGCCCAGGGGCAGTCCACCTTCATGGTGGAGATGAGCGAGACCAGCGCGATCCTCCACAACGCGACGCCCGAAAGCCTGGTCCTGCTCGACGAGATCGGGCGGGGGACATCTACCTACGACGGGGTGGCCATTGCCTGGGCGGTAACCGAGCACCTGCACGACCGGATCGGCTGCAAGACGATGTTCGCCACTCACTACCACGAGTTGATGCAGCTGCCGGAGAAGCTGGCGCACGCCAGGAATCTGAATGTCGCCGTCAAGGAAACCGGCAGCACCGTCGTCTTCCTTCACCGGCTGGAGCCCGGCGGCACCGATCGGTCGTACGGGATCCACGTGGGCGCGCTGGCCGGGCTGCCGCCGAGTGTCGTGGCCCGGGCGCGCGACATGCTGGTCCAGCTCGAGGGCGAGCACCGGGTGGTCCCCGGCACGCCTCCAACCCTGGACCCTGGGCAGCTGGCGTTGTTCACGCCGCCCCCGGTGTCTCACCCGGCCGTGGACGATCTCAAGGCCCTGGACCTGGACACCCTGACCCCTCTGGAAGCGCTCAACCGACTGGCGGAACTGAAGCGGAAGGCGGAAGCCGACCGGAAGGACTAACTTCCGGACATGAGACTGATTCCCCGACTGCTGTGCGCCGGGGTCTGCTTGCTGGCCGCCTGCGGCGGCGGAGGCGACGCTTCCGGCGACACTCCCCTTCCCGAAGGGGCCAAGGACGCTCCCCCGGTGCCGCTCGACGCGGCCCCCCCGGTCAGCCTACCCGCCCGACCTGTACGAGCAGGGCGTCAGCGGCACGGTCATTCTTCAGACTCTATCTCGACGACAAGGGCGTGGTCGTCCCGGACTCGGCCCGGATCGAAGAATCGAGCGGCTATCCCGGCCTGGATTCAGCGGCCCTGCTTGCGGCCCCGAATCTCAGGTACGCCCCGGCCCTGAAGGGCGGCAAACCGATCGCCGCTCCCTTCCGGCAACCGGTGCACTTCAGACACCCTGGTGGAGCCACACCAACGCCATGACGACGCCGCATCCTCGCCCCTACGACAGCGTCCTCGACACCATCGGCTGGACCCCGCTGATCCGGCTGAGCCCGGATTGGCGCCGGGTGCCAGACCCCGATCTACGGGAAGGCCGAATACGTCAACCCCGGTGGCTCGGTCAAGGACCGGATCGGGATGGGCATCATCGAGGCGGCCGAGCGCGCCGGTGACCTCAAGCCCGGCGGCACCATCGTCGAGGGCACCTCGGGAAACACCGGGGTCGGCCTGGCGATCGCGGCCGTGCTCAAGGGCTACCGCTGCATCTTCACGATGCCGGACAAGATGTCCCAGGAAAAGGTCCGGCTCCTCAAGGCCTACGGGGCCGAGGTGGTGATCACCCCCACTGCGGTGCCCCCGGACCATCCCGAGAATTACGTCATGAAGGCCAAGCAGATCGTCCACGACACGCCGGGAGCGGTGCTGGCCAACCAGTTCTACAATCAGGAGAACCCCGAGGCCCACTACCGGACCACGGGCCCCGAGATCTGGGAGCAGACCCAAGGGCGGGTGACCCATTTCGTGGCCGGTGCGGGCACCGGGGGCACCGTCAGCGGGGTCGGCAAGTTCCTCAAGGAGAAGAACCCCAAGATCGTGGTCATCGCCGGGGACCCGGTCGGGTCGCTCTATACCGGGTATGCCGAAGACCAGGAAGTTGGGTGAAGGATCCCCCTACAAGGTGGAGGGGATCGGCGGGGACAAGGCGCCCAGCACGGTCTGGTGGGACATCATCGACGAGTTCCAGCAACTCTCCGATCGGGATTCGTTCGCCATGGCCCGCCGGATGGCCCGCGAGGAGGGCATCCTGGTCGGCGGGTCGACCGGACTCAACGTCGGCCTGGCCCTCAAGCTCGGCCAGGCGCTCGACGATCCCGAGGCCATGGTGGTGACCATTCTGTGCGATACCGGGGAACGGTATCTCTCCAAGCTGTTCAACGACGAGTGGATGCAGGAGAATCAGATGCTCGATCCGGTGCGGACCACGGTGGAGGACCTGCTGGCCCGGCGCTCGAAGCCCGGCCCCGCGCTGGTCAGCGTCGCCCCGGCCGCCCCGGTGCGCCAGGCCCTCAACCTGATGCGGACCTGGGACGTGAGCCAGCTCCCGGTGCTCGAGGGCGACACCTGCGTCGGGCGGCTGGTCGACGGGCCGGTCATGGCGGCCGCGCTCGGACAGCCGGCCCTGCTCGACCGGCCGGTCCGGGAGATCATGGAAGAGCCGCTCCCGGTGGTCGAGTCCACGATGGCCTCGGATCGCCTGGCGCCACTGCTCACCCGCGACAACCCGGCCACCCTGGTCCGCAAGGGCGGCAAGCTGATCGGGATCGTGAGCCGGTTCGACATTCTGGAGCAGTTGATCGGGGCTCGGTAGCCGATGCGGATCACCGTCCTGACCGGCGGCGCCTCCTCCGAGCGCGAGGTCGCCATCGCCTCGGCCTCCCAGGTGGTGGCGGCCCTCAGGGCGCGGGGCCACGCGGTGTCCGTGGTGGACCTGGCCGGAGGATACCTCCCGGAGGCCGAGGAACGTCTCCTGCTCAAAGGGTCGGTCAATCGCACGCCGCCGGATCTGGCGGGACTCGACGAGCGGGAGCGGCAGATGCTGCTGTCTGGCCTCGCCGCCCTGCCGACGATCCAGGAAGCCGAGGTGGTCTTCCTGGGGCTGCACGGGGGACGGGGAGAAGGCGGGGCGCTTCAGGCGGTGCTGGACTTGGCCGGGGTGTCGTATACTGGCTCCGGTGCGCTGGCCTGCGGGATGGCAATGGACAAGGACGTCGCCAAACAGCTGTTCCGGCAGGCCGCGGTGCCCACTCCGGACTGGGTGATGGCCCCAGTCTCCGTGGAGACTGCTGGGGGACGGCTGGGGTGGCCCCTGATCGTCAAGCCGTCCAAACAGGGCAGCACCGTCGGGCTGACCCTGGTTCGCGATCCGGAGGGGTTCGACGCCGCGGTGGCCGAGGCCTTCCGGCACGACGACGAGGTGATGGTGGAGGCTTTCGTGGCCGGCAGAGAGCTGACGGTGGGGGTCCTGGACGGTGCCCCGCTGGCGGTAGGCGAGATCATCCCCCAACACGAGATCTTCGACTACGAGTGCAAGTATCAGCCGGGCATGGCCCAGGAAATCTTCCCCGCCGACCTGCCGGCATCCCTGACGCGGGAGTGCCAGCGCCTGGCCCTGACGGCCCATCAGGCGCTCAAGCTCGGCGGGTACTCCCGAGTGGACTTCCGCTTGACACCGGACGGCCACGCCTCCTGTTTGGAAGTGAACACCCTCCCGGGGTTGACCCCGACCAGCCTGCTGCCGCAGTCCGCCGCGGCCGCAGGGATCGAATTCGGGGAGCTTTGCGAGAGGATCTGTCAGACTGCCCGAAGGACTGCCGGATGGTGACCGAAACCGGAACCCGCACCCCCCTCCGAATCACCCGCCTGCTGGTGGCGGGCCAGGTGGTGGTGTGGGTATTCCTGTCCACCATCCTGACAAGCCCCGAACTCCAACGCGCTCTGCGCTTCGACCCGGCAGTCCCCCTGGCCCAGCGGCCCTGGTCGATTCTGAGCTACTCGCTGGTCCACGACAGCGCCATTCACCTGGGCCTGTTGATGGGCCTCCTCCTCGTGGCCGGCCCCCATGTGGCCCGCCGGATGGGAAGCCGGATCTTCCTGGTGTACTACGGCTACTGCGCCGTGGGAGCCGCGATCACCGGGCTGGTGCTGTCGTTGATCGGCCAAGTGCCCCCGCTGAGTGGCTCCCTGGGTCCGGTGCTCGGCGTCGTCCTGGCCTGGGCGTGGTATGCCGTGCCGGACGAGATCCCGCTGGACCCGCTCCCGTTCAAGGCCTCGGCGCGAGGCCTGGTCCTGGCCGCCGCCCTGGTGATCGGTGTGGGGGGTGTTGCGTTGGGCACCTCGGCCCTCGCGATCGCCCACTTGGGAGGTCTGGCCGCCGGATACGCGTTCCTCCGACTCCAGTCGCGGGAAGCACCCAAGCCTGCCATGACTCCCCTGCCGATCCGACATGTCGTCCTGACGCGAGCGCGGGCAGAGCGCGAGGCGGAACCGACCGAGCCGTCGTCCGCACCCACGAACTCGGTGACCGGCCCGATGGGGCGTCCCGAACCCGGTGCCGAAGCGGTCAATCGACTGTTGGACAAGATCAGTGCCAGCGGGTTGGAGAGCCTGACCGCCAACGAACGACGGCAACTGGCGGAGTACGCCGAGCGCAAACGTCGCGAAGACCACGACTGATCTGATGTAGCCGCTTGCGCAGAACGCGATGCGCTCTTATCGTGTCGCGTGCTCCGCAATCTCATCCCCGAATTTCTGGATGTTCTTGACGCCGCCGACTCCGAGGCGGCCTATCACGCCTACTTCGATCGTCACCACGCCCTGCTCTCCGCCTATTGGCGGAATTACGTGCTCGATCCGGACAGTATCCATGCCACCGAAGTCATTCGGGCCACCTTGCGTGCCGAGCGCACCGACCTCAAGGCGGTACTCGAGTCGGTGGACCTGGTCCGACTGGCCCAGGACGCGATGTCCCGGGCCGAAGACCTGTTGCAGGTCGATCGGCCGGTCGATCTGGTGTTGATGGTGGGGGTCGGGGCCGCCAACGCCGGGGAACTGGTGGTGGACGGCAAGGGCACGGCGTTCGTCTCGGTGGAACACTTTACCGGCCGGGCCAATCCCACCACCTGGGGCATGGGCCTCAACCCTGATCTGCTCCCGGTCTGGGTTGCCCACGAGATGGCCCACTGCGTCCGGTACACCTCACCCGACAGCGCGAGCGACCTGAAGCGGCTGGTCGACGAGGCGGGGGGGTATTACAACTACTGGGAGACCGGGCGACGGGCGCCGCTTCGGGAACTCCTGGTCAACGAGGGCCTGGCGGTCCACGCCTCCCAGGCGGTGGCGCCGGGTTTTGCGGCGGCCGACTACTTTGGCTACCCCCGCCGACAGTACGCCCGGATCCGGGAGCTCGAGTCGTTCCTCCGTCGGGCCGTCGAGCCCGATCTCGACAAGGCCGGGCTGGGACTGAGGTTACGTTACCTGAGTGGTGGGGTGGGACCTGCGGCACGGCTGGTCCAGGGCAAGGTGGCCCCGGAGCGGTGCGGCTACTACCTGGGCCACCGGATGGCCGAGGCCCTGGTTCAGCAGCAGGGGATTGCCAAGGCGCTGCGGGCGCCCGCCACCGCATTCGAGATCGCCGACCGTGACGCCGAAGGGATTCGTACCGCATGACCGAGCAGGCTCCGGACGAAACCGTCCGCATATCTCCCAAGAGGGCCGGACCGATCTTTGTTCAGGGTCCGGTGACCGTACTGGGATACGACGGCGAAGAACTCACCCCACCCGCAGGGAAGACCCCGGGGGTCTTCAAGCTCTGCGGCTGCGGCCTGTCCCAGAACAAGCCGTTCTGCGATTCCTCACATAAGAACCGGCCCGCCCAGGCCTGATTTCAGGGAACCGGCGGGGTGATGGCAGGCGGCCGGCGGTGTCTGGTCGCCTGTTCGTACGAGTAGCCCAGCCGAATCAGGGTCGCCTCATCCCAGGGGCGGCCGAAGAACTGCAGCCCGGCCGGCAAGGTTCCATCGCGCAGCCAGCCCATCGGTACCGTGAGCGCCGGGAACCCGGTGGACGGAGAAAACAGCTGGTTGTTGTCCCCGTGCGGGGTGTTGAGGTCGCCGATCAGGCGCGGGGCGTTGCTCCAGGTCGGATAGACCAGGGCAGCGAGACGGTGGCTGTCCATCACACCCCGTATCCCCCGGCGAAGGTGCTCCCGGAACACTTCCCGGCTGGCGCACCCGGGATTTTCGGCCAATGGAATGGTGTCCGACGCCAGAATGGCCTCGAGCTGCCGGGCCACCGACGGATGATATCGTCGAGAGCGGACGATCTCCGCCAGGGTCTTCATCGGGGCCCGGTCGCCGTGCTCGGCCAACCAGGCCTCGAGGTCGTGCCGGAACTGGTTGCACGACCCTGACTGCTGCCGCTGCCAGGCGCTCAGGCTGTCCACCCCGACCGAATCGATCACGACCGCGCCGGCACTTCGGAGATCGCTGAGGGCCTGTTCGAAGACCCGGATGACCTCGGGATCGGTGGTACTCCGGCTGTACGCCTGCTTCAGTACCCCGATCCGGGCGCCCCGGAGCCCGTCGGCCTTGAGCGCCGCCCCGTAGTCCACCGTCGACCTGTCTCGGGCCACGGCGGTTGCCGGATCGGCGGGGTCTTCTCCTGTGATGACTTGAAACACCGCCACGGCGTCGGCCACGGTGCGCGCCATCGGCCCGGCGATGTCAGCCGCCAGATTGAGGGGCACGATCCCGGCCCGGCTGGTGAGTCCCATGGTCGAGCGAATCCCCACCAGCGCCTGATGGGCCGAGGGACCCCGGATCGAATTACCCGTGTCGGTGCCCAGCCCCACCGTGCCGTAGCTGGCGGCCACGGCCGCCGCAGTGCCGCCGCTGGAGCCCGCGGTGACCCGACTGAGTTCGTAGGGATTTCTGGTGTAGCCGGGCAGAATACTGGAAACGGTTTCGTAGGGGCTGAACGCCCACTCCGCCATGTTGGACTTGGCCACCACCACAGCACCCGCGGCCTTGATCTGCCGCACCATGGTGGCGTCCCGCCCGGTCATGAACCCTTCGAGCGCCAGCGATCCGGCCGTGGTGGGCAGCTCGAGGGTCTCCATGTTCTCCTTGACGATTATCGGGACGCAGTGGAGTGGGCCCACCAGCCCGTCAGTCCGGAACCGACGATCCAGCGAGTCGGCCACGGCGAGGGCTTCCGGGTTGGGGTTGACGATCGCGTTGAGGGCCGGGCCGCGCTTGTCGTACGCCTCGATCCGGCGGAGCGATTCGTTGACGATCCACCGGCAGCTGGTGGTCCCGGCCCGGAGCGCCTGGTGAATCTGGGCGATCGACGCCTCCTCGACCCGGAACCCGGCCTCCTGAGCGAACAGCCCGGGAGCAACCGCGGTGAGGGCGGCCAGCAGAACCCGGTCACAGCGGCGCAGTGATGATCTCATCGCATTCTCCAACCGTTCGGGGTGGCAGCTGCCAACCTATTCGGGGGCTCTCGTCAGCCCTTCGAAGAGGTCGGTTTCTCGAGCCCGGCCCCCGCTGACCAGGCTCATGGCCCGGTAGAACTCCTGGGAACCCCAGAGCCCCTCGTGCAGCTCCCGAGGCAACTCCCCCAGCTTGGCGTAGTTGCCGACCTGACTGGCGTGACACTGCACCGCCCGCCACACCACCGGCCAGTACGCCCTGGTGTCGATCCGGGTGGTGATTGCCCAATCAGGCCAGACGTTGGCCTGGCGGTCCACCCCATCGACTCGGCTGACCATCCGGCTCACGGCCGCCTGGTAGGCGTCCCACTTTTCCCGGCCCCATGCCATGTAGTACAGCTTGGCCACCCGGTGCGGAGGGTGAGAGCCCCGATCAGAGTCACCTGCTCTCCAGTTGGAATGGGCCGCGGCGGTGACGGCCGCCGTCGTGAACTGGCAGATCGCGATGTGGTCGGGGTGACCGTAGCCGCCGTCGGAGCCGAAGGTGAGTACCACGTCCGGGCGAATCTGCCGGATGTGTCTTGCGATGCGATCGATGGCCTGGGCGGGATCGACCTGGTCCAGTTCGGCGTCGAGATAGTCCAGGAAATGGACCTCGCGGATCCCGAGCTCCCGGGCCGCGGCGCGGAGTTCCGTCTCGCGCAGTTGGCCCATGACCTCGGGGCCGGGTCGACTGCCGTCGGCGGCCCGGCCTCTCTCCCCGCGGGTGGCGGTCACCAGGAAGGTCTCCACCCCCTCGTCGGCGTACCGGGCGAGCGTTCCGCCGAAGCCAAGCGACTCGTCGTCGGGATGTGCCAGGACGGCAAGAAGCCGACGCGGGAGATGGGGGTCCTTCATCACGGCTCGCAGGAGAAGACCGGCCGAATATGTCGTCCCACCTCACCCGGCGCTAGCTTCCAAGGATGCCGACACTCCCCCGTTCTCTGCGATTCCCGATTGGGCTCCTCCTGGCGCTGGCCGGGTGCACTCCCGCGCCCCCGGGTGGCGCCCGGGATTCCGACCCCATGGCCGGCGAGCCGCCCCGGCTTCCGACCGGCGTCACCCTCGACCCGGACGGAACGCTGCACGAGGTGGGGCAGTTTCCCCTCGCCATGGTGGCATCCCCCGAGGGCAACCGTCTGGTGCTGCTGCTGAATGGGCACACCGACCAGGGCCTCCAGGTGGTGGACCGCGCTACCGGTCGGGTCCTGCAGACCGCACTCCAGCCGGCAGCGTTTCTGGGGTTGGCTTTTTCGCCCGATGGCCGGACTCTGTACGCCTCGGGGGGCAACCAGGACGTGGTCTATCGCTATGACTGGTCGGCGGGTCGAGCGACCCTGCGCGACAGCGTCGTGCTCGCCATCAAGGCGGCGGACTCGGACGGGACGCGGTATCCGGCCGGACTCGCCACATCGCCCAACGGGGGCTACCTGTACGTCGTCGAGAACCTGTCCGATCACGTGGCGGTGGTCGCGGCTGGCAGCGGCACAATCGTGCAGCGGCTCCCCGCGGGCCGCTATCCCTATGGCGTCGTGGTCTCGCCCGACGGCACGGTCTACGTGTCGGCCTGGGGCGCCAGCCATGTGACTGCCTACCAGGCCGACTCCAGCGGCCGCCTCACTGTCACCAGGGAGATTCCGGTGGGCCGCCATCCATCGGCGATGGTCCTGAATCGCACCGGGACCCGGCTCTTCGTGGTCTCCGGCAGCACCGATCGGGTGACGGTGATCGACACTCGCACCGGACAGCGCGTCACCGAACTCCGCGATCCCGCGCCAGCCGGGCCGGGACAGGGGAGCACCCCCAACGCTCTCGCGCTGTCGGACGACGGGACCCGGCTCTACGTCGCCGAGGCCGACAACAACGCGGTCGCGGTGTTTGACCTCGGCCCCCGGACCGCCGATGTCGCCACGGCCACCGGAACCGACCAGCTGGCAGGACGGATTCCGGCCGGCTGGTATCCCACCGCGGTGCTGGCCCGGGGCGACACGCTGCTCGTGCTCAACGCCAAGGGGAGGGGCTCCCGAGCCAATGCCCCGGCTGGTCCCAGGACTGAGAGTTCAGGTGCCCGGCCCGCTGAGTCGACCCTGGCGCAGATTCGTTCCACCCTCCAGATCTTCACCCGGGCGCGCACTCCCGCTGCGGCGCTGGTCTCGCTGAGCAACCGGGTGGCGCGGGCCAACAACTGGGGACGGACCCCGTCGGCCTTCCGGTACCCGCCGATCGAGCACGTGGTCTACATCATCAAGGAAAATCGGACCTATGACCAGGTCCTGAGCGATCTCCCGCAAGGTGACGGCGACACCAGCCTGCTGTTCTTCCCCCGCGCCGTCTCGCCGAACCACCACGCCCTGGCCGAGCGCTTCGGGCTGTTCCACCGGTTCTTCGTCAACGCCGAGGTGAGCCCGGATGGGCACAACTGGAGCATGGCCGCGTACACCACCGACTACCTGCAGAAGACGGTGCCCTCCCTCTACAGTGATCGCGGGCGGTCATACGACTATGAGGGCACCAACCGCGGACGTCCGCTCGGACCCAACGAGGACGACGTGGCCGAACCAGCCAATGGCTATCTCTGGGATCTGGTCCAGCGGCGGGGCCTGAGCTTCAGGAACTTCGGGGAGTTCGTCATGCCCGAGGGCGTGGGCGAACGGGACCAGGTGCCGGTCGGGTATCGGGGTCTCAAGCCGTTCCTGGATGAGCACACCGACTCGCTCTTTCCAGGCTATGACCTGAAGATCCCGGACCAGGTCCGGGCCGACCGCTACCTCACGGTGCTGGCGGAGTGGAGTGCGGCGGGCGCCATGCCGGCCTTCCAGATCATCCGCCTGCCCAACGACCACACCATGGGGGCCCGGGCCGGGGAGCTGTCGCCCCGGGCCTACATGGCCGACAACGACCTGGCCCTGGGCCGGATCATCGAGGGACTGTCGCGGAGTCCGTTCTGGCGGACCACTGCCGTCTTTGTGCTCGAGGACGACGCCCAGGCCGGTCCCGACCATGTCGACTCACACCGGTCCATCCTGCTGGTGGTCTCCCCCTGGACCAGGGCGGGGACGGTGCATCGGTTCGTGAACACCACCGACGTGATTTCAACGATGGAGGAGATCCTGGGCCTGGGAAGCCTGTCCCAGTTCGATTACTACGGCCGACCTCTGCGAGAGATCTGGAACGCCCGGCCGGACCTCACCCCGTACCGGGCGTTGGTGCCAGCCCAGTCGCTCACCGACCGGAACCCGCCCGATGGTCCGGGGGCCCGGGAGTCGGAGAACCTCGACTTCACCTTTGAGGACATCGCCGACGAAGAGACCTTCAATCGAGCGCTCTGGTTGGCCCTCAAGGGACCTGCGGTACCCTTTCCTGGGACCACCCGGATGAGCGGCCTCGAACTCAAGCGCAGCGCGGCGGGCCTCCCGCCCCGCTGAGGCTGGCGAGTGGGACAGGACCGGGGTTTCTTCTTCGGCACCCCCTTCCCTGGAGTGACCCCATGCGCCGCGTTGCCGCCGCTCTGCTGATCGGCCTTGCCCTGCCATTGACCGTCAGGCCCGCGAATGCCCAGCTGGCCAACAGCAGGGTCCTGACCCATGAGGCGGTTCGGGCCATGGTTCAGGCCGCCACCGACCACGCCAATCAGAACGGCTGGGCGGTCTCCATCGCGGTGGTGGACGCCCACGGCGACCTGCTCGCCTTCCGCCGACTCGATGGCGCATCGCTCATCAGCATCCAGATCTCGCAGGGGAAGGCCAGGACCGCGGCGCTCTTCCGGCGCCCCACCAAGGCCCTGTCCGACGCGCTCGCCGAGGGGCGGACGGCGCTGCTGACGATCGAAGGGCTGGTGGCCCTGCAAGGGGGGCTGCCCATCCAGGTGGGTGGGGTGACCATCGGGGGGATTGGGGTGAGCGGGGTGACCTCGGAACAGGACGAGCAGACTGCCCTGGCGGGGCTCAACGCGTTGAAGCCGTAGATGTTGGGATGAAGCCGTGAGGTTCGCCTGGGGTGGACGCTACCGCTCACCCCAGGGCGGGATGCCCGGCTCCGGGTCGATGCCCAGGCCGTCCGCCACCCGGGTGATGTAGTTGAAGAAGCCGATCACCTGAACGGCGTCGTGGATCCCGCGGTCGTCGAAGCCGGCGGCACGAAGAACGTCGAGTGCGGCCGGGGTGTTTGCCTCCGGCTTTCGGGTCAGGTCTTCGGCAAAGGCGCAGAGCACCTCATCCTCGGGCCGGAGCCCGGCCAGTCGCCAGTCGCGAGCAACCGCTTCGACCAGCCGGTCGGCTTCCCCGTCATCGGTAATTCCAAAATCGGCGACCTCGGCACGGAGGTCGTGGGCGTGTGCGATCCGTCAATATCGACAGCCGATGGTCCGGGAGACGACGGTTGCCAGCATCTCCCGCTGGGCCCGGGACAGCGGTGACGGCCCGTGCATGAGCACCCCGTAGAAGTCCATCGACGCCTTGAGTGCCTCGGGGTTGGGGCTCATGATCGAGGTGATGTTCCAGATCCGGCCCGCCCGCCGCATGGCGGCGTCAAACTCCCGCTTGAGCAGGCCCGTCGCTTCCGCGCGGCTGGTGAGCCGGATCCAGGCCATCGATCATCTCCACGAAGTCGTGAACCGAACCCGGAGTATGCGACCCCGCTCCCGTGGCCGCAACCGGGAGCGGACCTCGAAGAGGGTGGCCGAAGCGGGTGTCGCCCTGTAACTTGGCTCATTCCGATCGCTGCATAGGGACACCATCGATGGCCGATTCGATCGCCGAGCTCACCGCTGCCCTGGCCGACCGCTACCGCATCGAGCGGGAGGTCGGCCAGGGGGGGATGGCCACGGTTTACCTGGCCGAGGACCTGAAGCACCACCGCAAGGTGGCGCTCAAGGTGCTGCGCCCCGAGCTGGCGGCCATCCTGGGCGCCGAGCGGTTCCTTCAGGAAATCCAGGTCACCGCCAACCTCCAGCATCCCAACATCCTCCCGCTCTACGATTCGGGAGAGGAGGGCGGACGGCTCTACTACGTGATGCCGTTCGTCGAGGGGGAGAGCCTCGCCGACCGGCTCAAGCGCGAAAAACAACTGGGGGTCGAGGAGTCGGTCCGGCTCATCACCTCGGTAGCCTCGGCGCTCCACTTTGCCCACCAGCACGGCGTGGTCCACCGCGACATCAAGCCCGCCAACATCCTGCTCCAGGCCGGACAGGCGCTGGTGGCCGACTTCGGGATTGCCCTCGCGGTTCGGCAGGCCGGGGGCACCAGGCTGACCGAGACCGGGCTGTCGCTCGGCACTCCGCACTACATGAGCCCCGAGCAGGCCACCGGCGATCGTGAGCTGGATGCCCGGAGCGATGTCTACTCGCTGGCGGCGGTGCTGTACGAGATGCTGACCGGTGACCCGCCCCACATGGGGAGCACCGTCCAGGCGGTGGTCGCGAGACTGCTGGCGGAGAAGCCGGCCCCGGTCCGGGCGGGCCGCGCCTCGGTGCCGGCCAACGTGGACGCGGCGCTTCAGCGCGCGCTGGCCAAGATCCCGGCCGATCGGTTCGCCACCGCCGAGGAATTCAGCGCCGCGCTGTCCAACCCGGCATTCTCGATACCGGGGTTCAGGGCTGGGGGCGGCGAATCCCGGACGTCCTGGAACCCGGTCAGCGTCGGTGCCACCCTCGTGGCCGTGATCCTGGGCGCGGTGGCGGTCTGGGGGTGGACCCGCTCTCAACCCGAGCCCACGGTCGTTCAGTACAGCATGGCGCTCCCGGACGAAGAGGCGGTGAGCGGTGGCGCCCCGATGGTCGGGTTGCGGCTGGCGCTTTCTCCCGATGGCCGCGTGCTGGTGTACGTCGGGAACGAAGGAACCTCCGGTGGCTCCCAGTTGTGGGTCCGGAACCGTGACCAGCTTCACGCCCGCCCGATAGCCAGCACGGCGGGAGCTCGGCGGCCCTTCTCTTCCCCTGATGGCTCCCGGGTCGGCTTCTTTACCGCCGACCAGGTCCTTCGAGTCCTCGGCCTGGCGGGTGAGCCTCCCACGACTCTCAACGCCACAGACTTCGAGCCCTCGGGCGGGGCGTGGGGCAGCGACGGATATATCTACGGCGCGGCCCGGGGCCAGGGGTTGGGGGCGCCCCGCGGCATCATCCGGATACCGGTAGCGGGCGGTCCCGTCGAGCGGGTGACCGTTCTTGATTCGACGGTCGGCGAACGCACCCACCGCTGGCCTGTGGCCCTGCCCAATGGTCGTGGGGTGCTCTACGTCGCGTTGACCCGCCCGGGGTTGGCTGGCTATCGACTCGCGGTGGTTGACCTCCGCACCGGGGAACAGCGCCAGCTGGTGGAAGCGATGGCCGGCTGGTATGCCCCCACCGGACACCTGGTCTACGTCACGGCCGACGGAACCATGGTTGCAGCCCCATTCGATCTAGACAAGCTGGAGCTCACCGGGCCGGGCCAGACTCTGCTCGGTGGAGTCGGGCTCAGCGGGAACGGAGTGGATGTGACCATGTCTGACGCTGGCACGCTCATGTACATGAGTGGGTCGAGCAGTGTCCAGACGCAACCGGTCTGGGTCGATCGAAAGGGGGGCACCGAGCCGATTGACCCGACCTGGACCTTCCCGGCAACGGCACTCTACTCCACGATGGCCCTCTCGCCCGATGGAACCCGGCTGGTGGTGAGCCAGGAGGACGAAACCGGAGTTCATCTCTGGGTCAAACGCCTGCCCCGGGGCCCCAACGCCAAGCTCACATTCGAAGGCAGCATCAACGCGAGGGCCTCCTGGGCGCCGGACGGTCGCTCGATCGTCTTCGTCTCGGATCGCAACGGTGGCAACCAGGTCTGGCGGCAGGTGGCCGACGGCAGCGCCAAGGCCGAGTTGATGTCGGAACAGTCCGCCAACGAAGGGCTGCTCTCGGCCGACGGGAACTGGTTGATCTTCCGGGGAACCGCCGGCGACCGGCACATCTTTGCAACCCGGATCGGAGACACTGCGGTGCAGGTGGTGGCCCGCTCCGAACGAGGGGAGGATGTCGCTCCCGCCCTGTCACCCGACAGTCGCTGGATCGCCTACGTCTCGGACGAGTCGGGCCGGGACGAGATCTACCTCAGGCCATTTCCCGACGCCAATGCCTCCAAACGGCAGCTGTCCACCGCCGGGGGGGTCGAGCCCCGCTGGTCTCGCAGTGGGCGCGAGCTGCTCTACCGGAACGTCGCTGATCAACTGGTCTCCATCCCGATCGATATGGCCGGGAGTGGATTCACGATCGGGGTGGAGCAGGTGCTGTTTTCGCTGACCGACTACCTTCCCGCCAACCGCTATCAGCCCACCTATGACGTCGGACTCGATGATCAGCGCTTCGTCCTCACTCGGAGGGTCGAGACCCGGGGTGGCCAGCCCCGGTCGGAATTGATCGTGGTGGAGAACTTCCACGAGGCGATCCGGCAGAAGATGCGCCCATGAACCCACAAGAGCTGACCGTTCGTCTCCAGGAGGCCCTCGGCGACGTCCACCGCATCGACCGGGAACTGGGCGGCGGCGGGATGAGTCGGGTCTTTCTGGCCACCGAGGTCCGGCTCAATCGGCAGGTGGTGGTCAAGGTGCTGCCACCCGAGATGGCGGCCAGCGTCAACGTCGAGCGGTTCGAACGGGAGATCCAGCTCGCCGCCAGGCTTCAGCACCCCCATGTGGTGCCACTGCTCACCGCCGCGGCTCAGGGTGACCTGCTGTACTACGTCATGCCCTTCATCAAGGGCGAATCGCTCCGGGCCAAGGTGGCCCGGGAAGGGGCACTCCCGGTGGGGGAGGCGGTCCGGATCCTCCGGGATGTGGCCGATGCCCTTGCCTACTCGCATGCCGAAGGCGTGGTCCATCGCGACATCAAGCCCGACAACGTGATGATTTCCGGAAACCATGCCCTGGTTACCGATTTCGGGGTGGCCAAGGCCGTGAGCGAAAGTTCCGGCAGTCACAGCCTCACCTCGCTTGGAGTGGCGCTGGGCACCCCGTCGTACATGGCTCCCGAACAGGCGGCGGCGGAACCCAATGTCGACCACCGGGCCGACCTCTACGCCTTCGGCGCCCTGGCCTACGAACTCCTGACGGGGCGGCCGCCGTTCATCGGCCCCACGGCCCAGTCGGTGCTGGCCGCCCATGTGACCCAGGCCCCAGAGCAGGTCACAGCGCACCGCGACACCGTCCCCCCAGCCCTGGCCGAGCTGGTCATGCGCTGCCTGGCCAAGAAACCGGCCGACCGGTGGCAGCGGGCCGAGGACATCCGGATCCAGCTGGAGGCGATGACCACCCCGACTGGTGGGCTCACCCCGACGGCCACCCAGCCGGTCGCCGCCGTGGACTACGACGCTCTCCGGCGCCAGTCGCATCCCCTTCGGGTGGCCGGGATCTTCCTGCTCGCCTCGATTGGCGTTCTAGCCATCGTCTACGGTCTGGTAGAAGTGATTGGCCTTCCGGACTGGGTGGTCTGGGGAGCCGCCGGGTTGTTGGCGATCGGACTGCCGATCATGCTGATCACCGGCCAGAACGAACGGCGCCGGATGCAGGCGATGACCACCGGACTCCATGTCCCGACTCCACCGGGCCTGCAACGCCACTTCACCTGGCGGAAGGCCATGCTCGGCGGCGGGCTCGCCTTCCTCGCCCTCACGGTCCTGACCGGTGGCTACATGGCGATGCGCACCCTCGGCATCGGCCCGGTCGGCACCCTGGTGGCATCGGGTGCTTTCGCCGAAGGCGAAACCGTGGTGCTGGCCGACTTTGCCGACCGAACTGGCGATCCGTCGCTGGCCCGCACGGTCACCGAGGCAATCCGGGTCGATCTGTCTCAGTCGCAGGCCATTACCCTCATGTCGCCCAACGCGGTGCGCGAGGCGCTGGAGCGGATGCGGCGGCCCGACACCACCATCAGCGAGGGACTGGCTCGAGAGATTGCCAACCGGGGCGGGCTGAAGGCGGTGCTGGCCGGCGAAGTGAGCTCTGCTGGCGCCGGCTACGTCCTCACCGCCCAGCTATTGTCGGCTGAAACCGGCGACGTCCTCACCGCCATCAGAGCAACGGCCTCTGATTCGACCGACCTGATCCCGGCAATGGATCGGCTCTCGGCGAGTCTCCGGGAACGGATCGGTGAGTCCCTCAAGTCAATCCGGAGCCGGGAGCCACTGCTCTGGGCCACGACGGCGTCGCTCCCCGCCCTCAGGCGGTACACCGACGGGAACCGGGCCATCATTGCCGGGGACATCGAGCGCGGCATTGAATTGTTGCGGGAGGCGGTGGCACTCGACACTACCTTCGCCGAAGCCTATCGCAAGCTCGGTGTTGAGTTGGGAAACGCCAACATCAGCCGACGCGAGATGCTCGACGCCATGGCCCGTGCGTATCGACACCGTGACCGGCTGCCGGATGCGACCAAATACCTGGTTGAGGGCACCTATCACAACAACGTCACCGAGGACCCAGCCGCCGTCGTTCGGGCCTACGAGGCGGCGATCGACGTGACCCGGGCGGACAGCCGCGGGGCGATGACCGCCTTCAACAACCTGGCCGTGATCTACACCTGGACCCGGGAGTACCAGCGGGCGAGGGAGTATGCCGCCAAGGGTGTCAGGGCGGCGCCCGACGACGCACTGGTCCGGAACAACGCCATCGTTGCCCTGGTCAATCTTGGCCAGCTCGACAGTGCCCAGCGGGAAATGGCCTCGCTCGACTCGATGGCGCCCGACCATGTAATGACCAGGGGCATCGGGACCTGGTTGTCGTTCGCGCAGCACGATTGGGACCGGGCCCTGAAGTATTCCGACCTCACGACCGGTGGAAGCCCCGCCGATCCGGTGTACTTCGCCATACAGCGGGCCCAGATCGAGGCCGTTCAGGGCCACCTCGATGCCGCCGGTACCGAATACCGCCGCGCCGAACGGCTTGCCCTTGAGGCCGGTCTCCCACAGCTCGCGCTCGTCGCGGCAGCCGACCACGCCGACCTGCTCAGCGCCGCGACCGGCGATCAGGCTGGCGCCCGGGCGTTGATGGCCGATGCCCTCGGTCGGATCTCCCTTGATCAGGTAGACGAATTCGACCGGCCACACGCCCGGATCGGGGTCGCGTTGGCCAACTCCGGTGACGTGGCCGGGGCGCGCCGATCGGCTGCCGCCCTGGAAGCGGACATACCCGCGGCCTATCGGAGCCCGAGTTGGCGCGCGAAGCGGGACTCCACGACGGCAGCCCTCGCCATGGCGGAGGGCCGTTGGGCTGCCGCCATCCCGGCCCTGGAACGGGTCACCGCCGCCGGATTCTGCGCCGCGTGCAGTCTTGCGGACCTGTCGCTCGCGTTGGAGAAGGCCGGAAACCGGGATTCGGCCATCGCCGTGGCCGAACGGTATGTCGGCATGACGACCGCGGCAGGGATGTTCGCGCAGTATCGCGATCTGGCACCCACCATGTTCCGCCTCGCCGAGCTGTACGAAGCCAGGGGCGACACCGCCAAGGCGGTCAAGTACTACGGAGAGTTCGCCGAGCTCTGGAAGAGCGCCGACGCCAAGCTGCAGCTCCGGGTCGCCGAGGCCCGCAGCCGGATCGCTCGACTCTCGCTTCGCTGAGGCGACGGTCCCACCTCGGACAATCCACAAACAGTTCCACCTCATCAGGACGGTAGCCATGCGGTTCCCCCTCGGAATGCTCGCAGGACTCCTCGTCGTCTCCTTCCAGGCTCCGACCCTTTCGGCCCAGAGCCCGAAGACTCCGACCTTCGAGGAACTCCTCAGCCTGCAGCGGGTCGGCGGGGTGGCGCTGTCCCCCGACGGTCGCCAGGTCGCCTACACGGTGAGCAGCACCGAGTGGAAGGAGAACCGGTATGACACCGAGATCTGGCTCGCCCGTCCCGGAACCGCCCCGGTGCAGCTGACGCGGACCGCCAAGGGCAGCAGCACCTCCCCCCAGTGGTCGCCCGACGGCAAGTGGCTGGGTTTCCTGGCCGATCGGGGTGACAAGCAGCAGCTCCATGTCCTGGCACTGCTCGGCGGCGAGGCCGTGGCGGTCACGGCCGTCGAATCCGGGGTTCAGAACTTCGAGTGGTCCCCCGACGGGAAGTGGATCAGCTACACCGCTGCCACCCCGCAGTCGAAGGAAATAAAGGACCGGAAGGAGAAGTACGGCGATTTCGCGCCCGAGGACGAGGACTGGAACCAGGTCGAACTCTGGCTCATGGCGGCGGACCCCACGAGCTGGGGCACCGGAGCTCCCCCGGAACCGACCCGGCTCACCGTGGGATTGGATTACACCGTCTCGAGCTTTTCCTGGTCTCCGGACGGGTCCCGGATCGCCTTCAGTCATCAGCGTGATCCGCTGATCAACTCGTGGTCGTCGTCCGACATCTCCATCGTGACGGTGACCGACAAGGCGATCCGGCCGCTGGTCACGGCCCCCGGCGCCGACCAGAACCCGCTCTGGTCACCGGACGGACAGTGGTTGCTGTACCGCTCCGCAGGGGGCGACACGACCTCCAATTACTACCTGAACGGCCACCTGATGCGGATCGCCGCCAGTGGTGGCACCCCGATCCGCGTCGCCGCCTCGTTTGACGAACAGATCGGCGGGCTGAGCTGGACTCCGTCCGGGATCTACTTCGTCGCCTCGCAGAAGACCGACCGACTGCTCTTTCGGATCGACCCCGCCAGCTGGGCGGTGCGGCCGGTCAGCAACACTGCACTTCGAATCGGCGGTGCCAGTTTCTCCGCCGACGGGCGGACCGTGGCGTTTACCGGAACCACCAACAGCACCATCAGCGAGGTCTATCTCACGCCGGTCGAGCGCTGGGCACCTCAGGCCCTCACCGGGTCGTCCGAACAGCTCGCCGCCTGGTCGATGCCGACCTCCGAGGTGGTGTCGTGGAAGAGCCAGGACGGCGCCACCATCGAAGGGGTGCTCTACCAGCCGGCGGACTTCAACCCATCCCGGAAGTATCCCCTGCTGGTGGTCATCCACGGCGGTCCGACCGGGATCGACATGCCGCAACCCCCGGCCGGCGGGGTCTACCCGATCTGGCAGTGGGTCAATCGGGGGGCGCTGGTGCTCCGACCCAACTATCGCGGCTCGGCCGGGTACGGTGAGGCCTTCCGGAAACTCAACGTCAAGAACCTCGGTGTGGGCGACATGTGGGACGTGATGTCGGGGGTGGACTACCTGGTGGGGCGCGGACTGGTCGATACCGCGCGGATGGGCTCGATGGGCTGGAGCCAGGGCGGCTACATCTCGGCGTTCCTGACCACCAACACCGATCGGTTCAAGGCGATCTCGGTGGGCGCCGGCATTTCCAACTGGGTGACGTACTACGTGGCGACCGACATTCACCCCTTCACCCGGCAGTACCTTGAGGCAACCCCGTGGGACGACCCCGAGATCTACCGGAAGACCTCGGGGATGACCAACATCCTCAAGGCGAAGACCCCGACCCTGATCCAGCACGGCGAGTTCGACCGGCGAGTCCCGATCCAGAACGCCTACGAGCTGTACCAGGGGCTCCAGGACGTCGGGGTGCCAACCCGGCTGGTGGTGTACAAGGGGTTCGGCCACGGAATCAACAAACCGAAAGAGGCGCTCGCGGCCACCACCCACAACTGGGAGTGGTTCGACCGGTATCTCTGGGGCTCCCCTGGTCCCGTGACACCCGAGCGGTAGAACTCTGGGTGCTCGATCTGAAACCCGGGGGCCTGTCGGCTCGTTCCGGGGGAGACCTCGATCGGAGCGATACCTGGTGGGTAAGATCTTCCTGGGTCTTGTGCTGGAACGGATCTGGCGCTGGCTGACCCGGATCTTCGGTTAACCGACGAAAGGAGCCGATGATGCAGGACATGTATGTGGCGTATTCGTGGATGGCGGTCTCTCTCGCCGGCTTGGCAGGATTCTGGCTCTACCTCCACTACCGCCGGGCGGACCGGGCACTGGGGAGCCGGGAAGAAGTCGCCCGGTTGGAGGCGACAGTGCAGGAGCTACAGGCCGAGCTGGGCGGGGTCGCCAACGAACTGCACGACCGGCTTGAGCAGCTGCACGAGCGGGTCGACTTCACCGAGCGGCTGCTGGCCGAGCGCCCGGCGGCGCCCAAAGCGCTGCCGGAGAGCCGGATCCCCACCCCGGTCTGACCCCAGGGGCGGCGTGGCTAGGCTGCCCGCCCACCCACTCCGGCGCTTGGTTTGACCGAGACGGAGATCTCCCGGAGGTGGTCCACTCCGCGGAACACCACGATCAGAATCTCCATGATCATCCGGAAATACATCGCCATCAGGAAGAACACCGCGCCCGCCGCGGGCACCCCCACCAGCAGGGCCCCGACCTTCCCGAAGAAGCCCCCGGCCATGCCGATGATGGTCACCAGCACCAGCAGCGCCACGACTCCGCTGCCGAGCAGCAGCAGCCCGTAGAGGAACCGCTGGATCTTGGGGGTGATGAAATGGGTGAACGACAGGTCGAAGATCGACCCGATCAGGCCTTTCGCCTCCATGGCTGCCTCCACGACGTGGTGAGGGGTGGTCCTGCCATCCTGCATTGCGCAGGACCCCGCCTCAACCCGTCACTCGAGGTCACATGTTCGGGATGAACATGATGTGCGCCTTGGGCGTGCCGGGGAACATCAGCCACGGAACACCGGGGGCCGGGATCGCTGGCAGGCCGGTGGACGCGGGGGTCGCGAATGGAATGTAGACCACGTAGAGTCCCCGCCCATTCTTGACCTCGTTGGTCTCGGCATTCCAGCTCCCGGCCCCTCCGCTCAGGGACCAGAGCGCCGCCGGGGTCTTGGGCATCGGCAGCTTTCCTTCTTGCACTTCCCGAAACCGGACCGTATCCACCTGATCGCCGACGACGCCTTCCACTCGGAGCGCCCGGCCCCGGGCCATGAACGGCTCCATCGACTGGTGGTAGCACGCCACATGGAATGACGGGGCCGTCGGATCGTCGGCCAGACAGATCATCCCGTTGCTGCCGCGCCGGAGTTCGACCAGGGCGCTCGCCTCACGGTACCCCATCACGGTCGCATCGGACCGCATCCCCTCCGGCAACGGCAGGACCGCTGATGCGATCTGTTGCTCCGCGGTCTGCCAGGCGAGCACCTTGATCTGCTGCGACGCGACGAGGTTACCGTTCCCGCGCCGGAGCTCCAGGCTGTACGTCCCGGCCCCGAGCTTCACTTCGACATCCATCGTCTCGCCGATACTGACGAACCGATCGGCCTCCCCCGACTGGCGCTGCCACGCCGGAAGATCGTACCCATCCTTGGCGATGGGCGTCCACTTGACCGGAGCGCCGTCCCGCGCAAGCAGGAACCTCAGGTCTGGACCACCCATGGAGATGTTCATCAGCCGCACCCGGTAGGTCTCATCTGCCTGGAGGGATTGCGACGGAAGGGCGTCCTTCCCCCGCTTCCCGTTCAGCACCGCGTCCAGGTCGGTGCCTTCGCCAGCCTGATAGACCAGGTCTCGACTGGGGTTCCAGGTCTCCCCGGGCTCCAGAATCAGGATCGCACCCCAGAGCCCCCGGCTCATCTGCCGGATGTCGTTGACGTGGGTGTGGTACATGAAACTGCCACTCCGGGGCGGCGTGACCCGCACTTCGAAGGAATCGGCCGGCATGATCGGTGGCGTTGGACTGCCCTTGAAGCCACCCACGCCGACGACGCCGTCAAATGGACTGTCGATCTCGACCCCGTGCCAGTGGACCTGGGTGGGTTCCGGGGTCCGGTTGATGACCCAGATGCTGGTCGGCTCCCCCTTGTGGAGCACCAGGGTCGAACTCGGAGAAAGCACCGAGTCCGGAGCGGGAGGGCGGGCGCCGTCCTGAAGGACGTAGCTGTACCGGCGCACGCCCTCCGCGCCCTGGCCGGTGGAATCCGTCTGAATGAAGAGCCGCATCACGCGCCGCTTCCCCGGCGACGGGGTGTACCCGGCGGGAGGGCGAACGTACATCGCGAGCATGAGCCCGCCCATTCCGGATTCGACGTGGTTGTCAGGGTCGTGGTGCGGATGGCCTTCGGTAACCTCCCGAATCCGCTGCTCCTGCGGCAACATCTCCTCGCCGATCCCGGGGTTCTGGATGACGTGCCAATTGAGATGGCAGTGAAAGACCCACCCGCCGGGCCGGTCCGGAGACCAGACGATCGACATCGTCTGGCCCGGCTCCACCCGCTCGGTCACCGCCATTCTCCGCTCGCCCTCCCAGTAGGTCGTGTCCCGGGAGACGTCCCCGCGCGCGTCAACCCTGAAGTAGAAGCCGTGGAGGTGGAGCGGGTGCACGTCGTTGGTGGCGTTGACCACCCGCCAGCGGACCGAGTCACCCACGTCGTAGGTAAACCGCTCGGTGTTGGGCCAGGGACGACCATTGATGACGAAGAACTCGGTCCAGATGTCCGGATCGCCGTTCTTTTCCTTCGCCTGAACCCAGCGCCCCAGCACCAGTACCCGGTCGCGAGCCGGACCAGTGGTCCCGGCCGGATCGACCACGAAGGCACCGTGCAGCTGGCTGTCGAGGTAGTTCCGGTCCTCGAAGGTTACCCCGGCCTCGGCGGCCCAGTAGTAGTAGGTCCCTTCGACGTCGGCGGTGAACCGCGCCTCGCGGGTTTCTCCGGCCGGGATCACTAGCGAGTCCATCGCCGGTTTCCGCCGGCTGGAGAGGCCGCGCACCACCAGGGTCACGTCATGCCGGTTGGTGACGGATGCCCGAACCATCGTCCCCAGTGGAACCCGGAGCAGCGGGCCTGGAATCGACGGCGTCTTCCCGGCCTCGCCGAAGGCGAGAATGTCACCCGCCGGCCGATCGGGACCCATCACATGCCACTGGCCTCGAACCACCTCGAGTGCGACACTGAGCCCCGCGGCACTCCTGGTCCCGGCAGGCTGCAGGTTGTCGTTAAGCTCGATGGCGGCGAGGGTGTCGGTGCTGGTGGTTGTGGCAGTGCCCAAGCCGCCGAGCACCAGCGTGGAGATGGCGAAGTACCGGAGCATTCGGGACTCTTCTGTTCGGGAATGGAGCACGATAACCCCAGAACAGTGGGTCCGCCAGAGGCCCGGTCCTCGACCCGAAGAGCCGAAGAGCGCCGCGGCCGAAGCCTACCCGACGACCTCGACTCCAGGGACAACGTCCCCCAAGGCTGTTCGGGCTGCCTCGATCGGGAGCCCAAAGACCGCCGTGGCGCCGGCATCGGCCGCCAGACAGCTCTGCGCCCGGACGGTGACGCTGTGCACCGTCGCCGCCCGGGGCTCGCCGGTCGCCGGGTCCAGGATGTGATGGTACCGCCGCCCGCCGTAGTCGAATCCCTGCAGGTAATCCCCCGAGGTGGCGATCGCCTGGTTGACCACCTCGATCTCACTCGAGATTCGGGCCGGGGCCGCCGGATCCCGAACGCCGACCCGCCACCAGTCTCCGTCCGCCGATCGGCCGATGGCGCGGAGGTCGCCGCCGGCGTTGACCACCGCGTCCCGGATCCCGATGCCCGCGAGAGCGGCGATCGCCGCATCCACCGCGTACCCCTTGGCGATTCCGCCCAGGTCGAGCCCGATATCGGGGCTGTCGAACCGCACCACCGGCCGGCCCTGCCAGCGATCCAGTCCGATCCCCCGGTGGAACTGCCTGCCCGCCAGTCGCTGAAAGGCCTCTCTCGCGGGTGGCTGGGTGCGATGGGTGACGTCCCAGGTCTCTACCAGCCGTGCCACTCCGGGGTCATAGGCACCCTCGGTCAGTTCGGCCCACCGGAGCGCCTCGCCAATCACGGTCGCGGTAGCCGGATGGACCGGCACCGCGTCCCGCCAGGCACCCTGGTTGACCCGCCCGATGTCCGACTCCGCCCGGAACCTCGACATCGTCGCGTCCACCCACCGGAGCCGCTCGAACGCGAGATCAATCGCGGCCTCCGCCTCGGCTCGGTCATGGTGCACCACCAGCACCTCAGCCACGGTTCCCATGACCGGAATGGTGCGGGTGACGAGCTGGCGCCGGAGGGCCCGGGGGACCAGGGCCACCACAAAGGCGCCACCTCCGAGCGTCAGCAGGCGGCGTCGAGTCAGGAGCACCGGAGCGCGGTCAGGCACGGGGATCGGTCGTTGAGGCATGGGACGACTCGACGTGAGGGTGAATGCAGCTGCCGCAGTGGCCGGGACAGTCGCCGCAGCGTTCCGGCTCGCGGCCCCGCCGGAGGAGCCCGAAGACCGCGAACAACACGGCGGCGGCGATGATGCCAAACAGGGCGGTCATCCGGCGCTCAACAGGCCGGCGAAGCCCATGAAGGCGAGCGACAGGCCGGAGGCGATGATGAGCACCAGGCCGAGCCCGCGCGCCACGGCGGGGACCTCGGACAGCTCGAGGAGCTCGCGAATCGAAGCCATCAGCACCAGCGCCAGGGCAAGCCCCGCCCCGGCACCCAGGGCAAACGCCAGCCCTTCGAGGAAGCCGTAGCCCCGGTTGGTCTGGAACACCGCCAGGCCCAGAATGGCGCAGTTGGTGGTGATGAGCGGCAGGAAGATCCCCAGTTCGCGGAACAGCGTGGGACTCAGCTTCTTGATGGCCAGCTCCACGATCTGCACCAGCGAAGCGATCACCACGATGAAGGCGATCAGCCGGAGGTAGGGGGCGTAGGGCAGCACCCAGGTGTTCAGGGCCCAGACGCAGAGCGATGTAATGGTAAGCACGAAGACGTTCGCGCCCCCCATCCGCACCGCGGTGCTCACCTTGCCGCTCACCCCCAGGAAGGGGCAGAGTCCCAGGAAGAGGGCCAGGGTGAAATTGTTGATCACCGCGGCCGAGAGGAAGATCCACGCCAGGTTAGCGATCATGCGGCCCTCCGAACCGACCCCGCCGGGGGCTGAACCGCCCGACGCCGGAGCCGGCGCTGCTCAACCGCCGAGAGCAGCAGCAGGAGCACGCCCAGGGTCAGGAAACCACCTGGCGGCAGGACCATGATGACCCAGGGTTCGAAGCCCGGCCCGAAGAGGGAGATCCCGAGGAAGCTTCCGGCCCCGAGGACCTCGCGGATTCCGCCCATCATGAGCATCGCGATCATGAACCCGGCTCCGGTCCCGATCGCGTCCAGCGCGGCCCGGCCCACGGGGTTCTTCGAGGCGAAAGCCTCCTGCCGCCCCAGGATGATGCAGTTCACCACGATCAGCGCGATGAACGCGCCGAGCGCCTTGTGGATATCGGGCACCACGGCCGCCAGCGTCATGTCGGCCACCGAGACGAAGGTCGCGATGACCAGGATGTAGCTGCTGATTCGGACCTCGCCCGGCACCCAGCGCCGGACTGTCGAGATCAGCACACTGGAGCCGAGCAGCACGAAGAAGGTGGCGAGTCCCATGGCGAGGCTGTTCTCGACCGAATTGGTCACCGCCAGCGCGGGGCAGAGTCCCAGAGCCTGGACCAGCACCGGATTCTCCCGCCAGACACCGCGGGCCAGGTCCTGGCCGGGGGTGGTCTTCCTCATGGTTCGCCCGCCCTTCCCGATCCGAGCGCCGGTCCCAGCCGGTCCAGCGCGTCGTTGATGATCCGGACGATGGTCCGTGACGAGATCGTGGCGCCGGTGATCAGGTCGATCTCGGCCGGCGATCCGGTTCCCCGCCCCGATTTGACACCCTGGAGCGGCACCTCGGCGCTGACGAACTGCGCCACCCAGACCGTGTCCTTCTCGATCCGATCACCCAGGCCCGGGGTCTCCTTGCTCTCCAGCACCTTCATGCCGAGCACAGTCCTGGTGGCGGGATCGTAGCCGAAGATGATCTCGATGACATCGGCAAAGCCGGGTGCCGCCGCCACGATGGCATACCCGGTCGAGGTCCCCGATGCATCGCGACCCCGGTAGACCGGCTCGGCGCCGACCGATGCTGCGGTCGTCAGGGTCGAGCCCGAGACGTAGAGGGTGTCATACCGCTCGGGGCCCCGCAGCACTTCGCGGATGGCCGCGTCAATCCGCCGGGCCCGATGGGCTTCGATGGCGGGACTGGTGACCGCGAAGACAAAGAGAATGAGCGCCCCCGCTAGCGCGCCGATCCCACCGAGCGTCGCGATCAGCCGGGCCGGCGAGACCTGCCTGGGCGGTGGCGGTGGGCCGCCCCCGTGCCCGTGGCCGCCGGTCACGAGGCCTGCCCCTTGAGGGTGCCGAAGACCCGGGGCTGGGTGACGCGGTTGATGAACGGCACCAGCGCATTCATCAGCAGAATCGCGTACATGACCCCCTCGGCCAGCCCTCCCCACAATCGGATCACGACCACCAGCGCCCCGATCCCGGCCCCAAACACCCAGCAGCCTCGATGGGTCATCGGCGAGGTGACCATGTCGGTGGCCATGTACCAGGCGCCCAGCATGAGCCCGCCGGAGAACAGCATGAACAGCGGGTCGGGATACCGGCCCGGGAGGAGGAGATGGAGCATCCCGGCGAACAGGAACACGGAGAGAAAGATGCTCGCCGGAATCCTCCAGTTGAGGTAGTTGCGGAGCGCCAGATAGAGTCCGCATGCCAGGATCACGAGCCCCGCGGTCTCACCCAGCGACCCGCCGGTGGTGCCGAGCACGAGATCCCAAAGTGCCGTGGTCTCTCCTTCGAACTTCATCAGCCCCAGCGGGGTCGCCCCGGTGATCACGTCGGGGGCCCGGGCGCCCATCAGGGGCAGGGCCAGGTTGTCGCCCCGGAGCTGCCACCAGCTGGCCTGGGCGGCGGGCCAAGTGGTCATCGCCACCGGAAAGGCGGCCTGGAGGAAGGCGCGGCCCAGCAGCGCCGGATTGAAGACGTTCTGGCCCAGCCCGCCGAAGACCAGCTTCCCGAACCCGATGGCGAACGCACCGCCCACAAAGGCCATCCACATCGGGAGGCCGGCCGGCAGCGTCAGGCCCAGCAGGATGCCGGTGATCATCGCGGACCCGTCCAGCAGCGAATGACGCGCCCCGAAGACTCGCTCGGTCACCAGGACGCCCGCGGTGGCGGCACCGGTCACCAACAGTGCGCTGGGCCCGAAGAACCAGACCGAGGTGGCCAGGACCGGAATCAGGCTGGCCACCACGGTCCACATGATCCGCCGGGTCGAGTGGCCGCTACCGAGGTGGGGCGAGGCGGTGACCAGCCGGAGAGGAGGGCCGCTCATGCCGACACCACTTTGAGCTTCCGAACCCGCACCTTCGAGGCGGCGAAGAGCTGGGAGAGCGGAATGTGTGACGGACAGACGTACGAGCAACAGCCGCACAGCATGCAGTCCGCCAGGTGGGCGGTCTCCATCTCCTGGTACCGCTCGGCCGTGGCCAGGGCGCCCAGCAGCTGGGGGTTGAGAAAGACCGGACACGCGTCGAGGCAGTGGCCGCACTTGATGCACGGCAGGCTCGGCTGATCCCGGGTCTCGGCCCGGCTCAGGACGATCACCCCGGTGGTCCCCTTGGTGATCGGGACGTCGAGGTCGGCCTGGGCAACTCCCATCATCGGGCCGCCGAACACGACCTCCCGGGCGTCAGGGGTCATCCCGCCACAGGCCGCGATCAGGTCCCGGAGCTTGGTCCCCACCGGCACCAGCAGGTTGGCGGGCCGGGCGATGCCGCGTCCGGTGACGGTCACGATCCGTTCGATCAGCGGCAGTCCCGTCAGGAACACCTCGGCGATGGTCGCGAGTGACGCCACGTTCTGCACCACCACCCCGACATGCATCGGCAGCCGACCCGATGGGACGTCACGGCCCAGCACGGCCTTGATCAGCATCTTCTCCGCGCCCTGCGGGTACTTGACCGTGAGGTCGAGCACCGAGACGTCAAGGTCGCTTGGCAGGGTCGCCCGAATCGCCGCGACCGCATCGGGCTTGTTCCGCTCGATCCCGACCACCGCTCGTTGGGCACCCAGACACTTGAGCATGATCCGGATCCCGAGCTGGACCCGCTCCGGGTATTCTACCATGGTACGGTGATCGGTCGTGAGATACGGTTCGCACTCGCAGCCGTTCACCACCAGGACCTCGATCGGGAACTCGGCAGGTGGGGCCAGTTTCACGTGGGCCGGGAAGGCCGCCCCCCCGAGACCCACCACCCCGGCGTCCTTGACCGCCGCAATCAACTCCTCGCGCGACAGTCCCTCCCACTCCGGGGTGATCCTCGGGCGCACCGCCTGGGGCGAGTAGCGCTCGACGGCAATCCGGATCGCCGGCGCATGACTGCCATCCGGGTGGGGCCACAGATCGATCGCGGTCACCCGGCCCGCCGCCGAGGCATGGACCGGCGCCGAGATGTGGCCGTCGGCCCGGGCCAGGGTGTCGCCCCGCTCTACCCGGTCGCCCTCGCGGACGATCGGGACCGCCGGCCGGCCGGCATGCTGCCGGAGCGGGAGGACAATTTCCTCGGGGAACGGCAGCCGCCGGATCGGGAGCCCGGCGGTGAGCTCTTTCAGGTCCGGCGGATGGACGCCATGGCGGAACGTGTGCCAGAAGGACATGTCAGTTGAACGGCGCCGCGCGGGCGATGAGCTTCTCAAGCCCCTTCTCTTTCGGGTTGAGCGGCGTGCCGGGATGAATGATGCTCACTGGGCACCGTTCGGCCGCCAGGACCAGTTCCTTGAAGGTTCCGGCCGTCGAGTCCTTGATGACCGCCTGCTTCTTCGCGTTGTACTCGAACAGCTTGCGATTGATGTTGATGCACTCGTCACAGCTGGTACACCTCGCGGTGTCAATGTACGGCTCGAGTTCGAGCGCCCCGCCATCAGCAGCCCCGTCGGCAACAGGGTGGGCTGGAGCGGCAGTTCCCATCGGAGCGGGGGCGGAAACGGCGGCCTGGACCGCGGCCGCGGCCGTCCCGCCACCCCCACCGTTCGACTCCTGGAGTTCCAGCCGGGTCGGGTCAAACCCCGGGGCGGTGGGCACCTCCGCGAGGATGTCGGCAACGGTCCGATCGCCCCCGGCCCGGAGCAGCCCTTCGGCCAGCCGCCGGGCGATCACCTGCGGGTAGCTGACCCGGAGGTCGGCCAGCCGGCGCTCGAAGTCCGCCCGCACCGCTTCGACCCTGGCGTCGTATTCGATCTCCAGATCGGCCACGACGGTATCTCGGACGGAGTCTGGCACCTCGATCCCGGCCATCTGGCGGAGCTGGTGCCAGAGCTTGAGCCGGTCCTCCGCCAAGGCCACGATCTCCTCGCTGGCCGCGAACCGGACCAGTCGCTTCTCCCCGTCCAGGGTATTGATGAACGGGGTGAGCCCGGCTCGTTCGTCCGGGGTTCGCTCCAGGTACTCGGCAAACGGCAGCAGGCCATCGTCGGGGGCGTCGGCCGGCACCGGGGTGAAGTTCCTCCGGAACCGGGACTCGGTGGCGGCCCAGTCGGCGATCGTCATTGGCACCGTGAGCACCTGCTCGACCCCGGCCGGGTCTCGATACCGCAAGTCATAGGTCGGCCAGGTGTCGTCCATTGCCGGGTTCCCGTCGAGCGAGAGGCAGTCGGCCACCGACGGCCCCCCATCCGGGTCATAGACCAGCACTGGAAACGCCCGGCTCTCCAGCGCCTGCTTGGCCGCCCGGCTGGCCTGATCGTCGGCCAGGCCGTGTTCGGGCGGACAGGGGCAGTGGAGCGAGAAGACCGCCGGCCGATGGCTCTTCAGGCCCTTGATCACCCCCGCCAGCAGGTGCGACGGATTGGCCTGGGAGCCCTGCAGGACGTAGGCGTTCCGGTGGGCCATCACCAGGAGGGCCAGTTCCTTGCGGGTTTCCTCCTTGCCGTGCTGTGCCTTGCCCCAGGCCGCCATGTCGGAGACCTGACCGGTGAACCCGCTGGTGCAGGCCTGGCCGCCGGTGTTGGAGTAGACCTGGGTGTCGAGCACCACCACCCGGATCGGTTTCCCGGAGGCCAGCAGCCGGGACAGGTTCTGGAAGCCGATGTCCAGCATGGCGCCGTCGCCGCCCACGGCGAAAATCGGTGGGCAGAGGGCGAACTCCTCCTCGCTGAACTGGCGCCAGTCGAAGGCGGTGAAGAACGGCTCGTGCTCCGCCGCGTCGTATTCGCCCGCCAGCTCCAGTTCGGCTCGACGCACCGCGATGAACCCGTCGGCCATCTTCCGCATGTGGCCCTCGAAGATCCCGATGGCAATCGAGGGGGCGTCCTGGAAGAGGTGGTTGACCCAGGGGAACGGGTAGGGGTTGTAGGGATAGGTGCTGCCCCAGACCGAGGAGCAGCCGGTCGCGTTGGCAATGCCGAGGGTGGCGCGGCCCCGGCGGCTCGGGCCCTCGGTGTAGCGCCAGCGGAGGTCCTTGAGGTCGCGCAGCATCCCGGCAATCCGTTCCACCGCGGCTCGCTTGTCGGGCGCCAGTTCGACGGCCTCGAGCCGGTCGAGGTCGGCGTCGGCGGCCACCAGTTCGCGGGCCTTCCGGTCGAGCCGGGCCATCAGGTCGGCGAGCCGCTCCACCTGGCGGGCCACCCGCGGGTACATCAGCGCGTTGACCGCACTGAAGACCAGGTGGATCGCGGTCTTCTCGCCGCACCCCATACAGGCCCCGTCGCCCCCGAACATCGAGGTGTAGTTGTCCTTCTTGAGGAGCAGCGAGGTCAGCACCCCGATGCCCTCCTCCAGGTTCCGGATGTTGACGTAGCGATCATTGGTGTCCGGCAGCTGCTGCCAGAGGTCCCAGTTCCGCCGCAACCGGTCCACCACCTGGTCGTCCTGCCGGATGGTGATCAGCGCCTGGTCAGGACAGACGTCGACGCAGATGTTGCATCCCTTGCAGGCCTCCGGGTTCACCGTGATCGAGAGCAATCCGCCGGTGCCCTTCTGTTTGCGCTTCCGGCACCTCGAAGAACGGAGCGGTCTTGGCCAGCGGGAAGGCGGCCACCGCCGCATGGATCACCGAGAATTCGGCATCCGTCGCGGCCCGGCGCTCGGGGTCCATCCCCATCCGTTCGACCACGCCCTGGTAGGCCTGGGACAGGGCCTCGGGAATCGACCGGATCGGACCCGCCAGCAGTCGCTGGGCCTCCCGGGCGAGCGGTCGCAGCACCGGCCGGAACCGGTCGAAGGTGCGGCCATTGGACTGGGCCGCCACCGTCGCCTCGAGGATCTCGTCAACCGTGTGGACCAGTCCGGGAATCGCCGCGTCGGGACACTGGACCCAGCACTGGCCACACCCGGTGCATCGCTCGGCCACGAACTCCGGCACCTCAAACCGGACGTCGGTCATGTCACGGAGGGTGCTGGTGGCGGCCGGGATCGCACTGATCGCCGCAAACGGGTCGGCGATCACGTCCTCGCCGGTCTGGTAGAGAAAACCGACCTGCTCCCAGAAGCGCCCGCCCTGCCCCACACCCTCGGCGCCGCTGTTGGCCAGCGCCCGCGGCATCACCGGAAGAGCGCCCCGCTCCGACCGCTTGTCCTCCAGAGCGGAGTAGTCCACCTCCCGGACCTCGGCAAATCCTCGGCGAATGACCCGCAGGTTGTCGTCCACCACCGTCTGCCCGAAGCGACCGAATTTCTTCTGGAGCTGCTTGGCGATCCCTTCGAACAGCCGCTCCTCGTCGAGCGAATGCCGCGCCATGAGTGGGGCCGCCCGGAAGAAGCCGCCCATGAAGGCCGCCCCCTGCATCCGGTACCGATGCTCCGCCTCGGTGGCCTCAGCCGCCGCGATGGCAAAGCCGTCGAGGGCAAACACCCGGAGCTTCCGGTCCCGGATCTCGCGCTGGGCGGTCGCCGGAAAGCTGTCCCACAGCGCCTTGGGGTCGGTGTCGCTCTGAATCAGGAAGACCCCGCCCGGCGCAAGCCCGGCAATCGGATTCGAGTGCCGGAACACGTTGGGATCGGGCGAGAGGACCACGTTGACGTGCCGCAGTTCGGCATTGAGCCGGACCGGTTCCGAGGCCAAGGTGGCAAAGAACGTGGTCGGCTGGCCTTTCTTCTCCGAGCCGTACTTGGGGTTGGCCTTGATGTGAAGCCCCAGCAGCTCGGAGGCGGTCAGCGCCAGGTTCTTCCCCATCGTGATCGCGCCCCAACCGCCCACCGAGTGGATCCGGAGCGCCAGTGAGTCCTTGGGAAGCAGGTTCAGGTCGGCGGTGGCGTTGATGGCCAGGTCCCTGAGGTGGGGGTAGGACTCTTCCAGCCGTTCCTGCCACAGTTCCAGCTTCGGGAGCCGGGTCTCGGGGCGCACGAATTCGATGCCGAGATAGAACTGGCGGTGCCGGCGGCCCCGTGGCAGCATGTTCTCGATCGCCGCGTGCAGATCGCCGGCCTGAACGTCGCGGCTCCCCATGCCGAAGCAGCTCGAGTAGAAGTCCGGCACCGCCTCCGGGCGGATTCCGGGGACCCCCAGATGGGGCGCCACCCCGCCGGCCCGCCCGTTTTCCACCGCCTGGCCCATCGCCGAGCGAATCTCCCGGAGCAGGGGCGGGTCGACCGCCAGGGGCTGGTCGAGTCGTTCAAACACCGTGACTGCCTTCACCCCCTGGCACAGCTCGACGATCCGGTCGGCCGGGAACGGGCGGAACATCGTGACGTTCACGACCCCGATCCGGAGGCCGGTCTGCTCTCGCAGGTGGTCGACGACTGCCTCGAGATTCCACACGATCGACCCCTGGCCCGCCACCAGGTACTCGGCATCCTCGGTGCGGTACCCGGTGGCCCGCGAATACCGCCGGCCGGTCAGGGCCGCGAAGTCCCCGAACGCCGCGTCGGTGATTTCGGTCAGGTGGTCGAAGTAGAACGGCCGCTGGGCCGCCACCCCCTGGGCATAGCTGTCCTGGTTCTGCACCACCCCGAGCATGGCCGGGTAGTCCAGGTCGAACATCTCCGGAATCCGGCGCCGCCGTTCCCCGAAGACCATCCGTTGAGCCGGCGTGGGTGACTCGATCAGGTCGGCGGGATCGCCCAGGAAGCGACGGACCAGTTCCGGCCCGGGCAGCAGGATCGATTCGATCACGTGACTGGTGAGGAACCCGTCCTGGGCGCAGATCCCGGGGTTGAGTCCCAACTCGGCAATCCGGTGGGCGATCAGGTTGAGGTCGGCCGCTTCCTGGACATTCTTGGCAAAGAGCTGGAAGAACCCGGTGTCGTCCACCGCGTGGTAGTCGTCGTGGCCCGCATGGACATTCAGGGAGTGCTTGGTCATGGCCCGGCAGGCCATGTTGAGCACATAGGTCAGTCGCTTGCCCACCGCCGCGTACAGCGACTCGTGCATGTAGGCGATGCCCTGGCCACTGGAAAAGTTGGTGGCCCGGAGTCCCACCATCGACATGCCGGCGGTCACCGCCGCCGCCGCGTGCTCACCTTCCGGCTCGAAGAAGAGCAGCCGGCGGCCGTTCACGTTGAGCTTGCCCTGGGCCACCGCGACCGCCCAGCCCTCTCCCATCTGGGTGGAGGGGGTGATCGGGTAGGCGCCGGCCGCCTCGCTGGCTGCCGTTTCCATCGCGACTATGGCCTCGCTGCCATCCAGCGCGGCTGGCTCGCCCGGGAAGGGCGGTGGCAGGGCGGGTTCCGAGGGGCGGCGTCCAAAAATCATGGTACAGCTCCTTGCAGCACGCGGGCGGGCTCGCTGAACTGGGCCCCGGTGATCCACACGATCGCGCCGGTGGGACACCGGGCAATCGCTTCGGGGCTGGCCAGGTCATAGCGATCGTAGTCCACGATCGCCAGGCCGCTCTGGATGGTGATGAGGTCGGGGGCGGCGTCCGCGGCACAGCGGCGACAGCCGTTACAAGCGACCGCACAGACCGCCGTGGCGGCGTCCCCGTCGAGCAGGTTGCGACACTGGACCAGCAGCTGATGGGCCAGCGGCATCAGAACGAACAGATCCTTGGGACAGGCCTCGACGCAATCGCCGCAGGCCGTGCACCGGACCGGGTCAACCAGCGGCAGCCCGACCTCGTTCATCGTGATGGCGTCGAAGTCGCACGACCGTTCGCAGTCGGCGAGTCCCAGACAGCCCCAGCTGCAGCCCTTGCCTCCGCTCGCCACCGCGGCGGCGGCGGCGCAGGTCTCGAGACCGACGTATTCGGCCTCCTGGACCGCCACGTCCCGGCCCCCGGCGCAGAGAAGGCGAGCCACCCGCTGGTTGGCCGACCCCACATCCACTCCGAGGAATTGGGCCATCTCCTCCCGCTGGTCGGGGCTCATCACGGTGCAGGTGGCCGGAGTGGTGGCACCTCCCACCAGCGCCTCGCCGAAGCCGCGACAACCCGGAAAGCCGCAGGCCCCGCAGTTGTTGCCGGGCAGGAATCCGACGACCGCCTCGATCCTGGGGTCTTCGAAGACATAGAATCGGCGGTGCGCCAGGGCGATCAGGACCGCGAAGCCGAGGCCCACCCCGCCCAGAATTCCGGCCGAGAGAAGGAGGGCCCCGATGGTCACTGACCGGCCGCGGCGGTGGTGAGATCGGCCTGGGTCAGGATCCAGGCGGCCAGGCGGTCCACCGGATGGGCACTGTCACCCCCGGCAACCCCACCGGCCGGGGCGGTGGCCAAGCCTGCCATCGCCTCCAGCTGGTGAAGCTCCTCGGCCAGCTGCAACGCACTCTGACCACCCAGTCCCCGCCGGGGTGGTACCGCATCGGACAGGATCCGGAGCCGGGCACCGAGCCCGGCGCTCTGGTCGGGATCGTGGGTGAAGGCCGCGCAGCCGGCCGGGACCCACGCGACCACCGATGGACCGACCCGGTCTGCCGCCACCGCCAGCGCCGTGCCATCCAGCGTCTGCGCCACCAGCACTCCCGGAGACACCAGTCGCACCAGGGCGGCGGGCGGCGCGACGCTGTCCCGGACCAGCAGAACCAGGGCAACCCCGCCGTCCAGAAACTCGGCCAGGCCACCGGCCTTCAGGTCGGCGCCGTCCAATGAGACCACCAGCGGCGGAGCAAGTTGACGCTCGCGGCGATTCCATCGGGCAAACGGATAGCTCTCCAGCCAGGAGCCGTGTACCGCCGGGTCAAACCGGCCGTTCCGGGCGACCGCCACCACATGGGCTGCACCGAACGCCCGTCCGGCATGGGCCAGCGCGGCGCGCACCGATCCGGTGAGATCGGCTCCCGGAGTCAGCTCCAGGTGTGCCACCGCGGTGGAATCGGCCATGTCCCGGAGCACGACGGCGGCCTGCTCGACCGCGCGCAGGGCGGGCCCGGCGAGGGACGTTTCCTCAGAGCCGAACAGTGGGGCCAGCCGCTCGGTATCGAGATGCGCGACACCGAGCGGGCCGAGAGCCGCGGCGAAGGCGGGGGTCTGGTCGGCCGCGACGGAGGCGCGGGCAGTCCGGAGCAGGACTTCCAGCTCCTCGGCAGCAAGCAGCACCGCCTCGCGGTACCCCGCGACTCGAGGGGCCAGCGTCTGGCGAACCTGATCGAGGCGGGCGAGGTCAGATGGCATGGCGGTCAAACTCGGCGGCCAGGAGCGCCAGGCGATCGTCGGCCGAATGGGGTGGCAGGTGGCGGGTCTCCTCGTACCGGGGATGGCTCTCGTTCCGGTAGAACACTCCGAGCCGAGCCAATCCGGTGTCCTCCGCGAGAGCCCGTGCGGCGTTGAGATCCGAGGGATCATGTCGGCGGCGATTGGGATAGATCCCCGCGATCTCGGGAACGTCCACCCCGCGTTCATGGACCAGCAGTTCGGTCTTCGATGGATCGCGCAGGTACGAGTCGAAGATCGAGGTCGAGTACTGGGGACAGCGCTGCAGGATCCGGACAAACGAAAACCCCCGATGCCGATAGGCCGCCTGCAGGGTCGCGTACATGTGAGCTGGGACCCAATCCGAGGTCTGAGCGACAAACGAGGCGTTGGTAACACCGAGGGTCGTGCTGATCGGGTTCAGGGGAGGCAGCCAGGAACCGCGCGGCTGGGTGTTGCTCGGGTGCCCCTGCGGCGTGGTGGGAGAAGTCTGGTTCTTGGTGAGCCCGTAGATCTCGTTGTCGAGCAGCAGCGCCACCATGTCCACGTTGTACCGGGTGGCGTGAATCCAGTGCCCGGCACCGATCGAACAGCAGTCGCCGTCCCCCATCACCGCAAAGACGTGGAGGTCGGGCCGGTGCAGCTTGACTCCGGTGGCCACCGGCAGGGCCCGGCCATGCAGGCCATGGAAGCCGTAGGTCTTCAGATAATGGGGGAACCGGCTGGAGCAGCCGATCCCCGAGACGAAGACCGTCCGTTCCGGCACCAACTGTTCCTCCTCCAGCAGCCGCTGGACCGAGGTCAGGATGCCATGGTCCCCGCAGCCGGTGCACCACCGCGGCGTGGCACCGGCGTAATCCTCCATGGTGTAGTCCCGGTCTTCCTCCTGACCGAGCACCAGCAGGGAGCAGCCGCAGTCGCTCATGCGGACCTCCCCTGCGACAGGGCGTCGCGTATCGCGGCGTGAATCCCCGCCGGCCGGAGCGGCTGACCCGGCACCCGGGTCCAGCAATCCACGTCCACCAGGGTGGTGGCCCGGAGCAACCAGGCCAGCTGACCCCGACGGCGGTTCTCCGAGGTGATGTACTGGGCATCCGGCGGATCGCTGTAGTTGATCTCCACGGTCATCACCTTCCGGTAGCGGCTGAACAGTTCGACCAGACCCGGATGCAACGGGGAGAGGAAGGTGAGGTGGGTGGACGAGACTCGAAGCCCCTCGGCCCGGGCCCGGTCCACGGCTTCCTCGATCGCCCCCTTGGTCGAGCCCCAGCCCACCACCAGGAGGTCGCCCTCGGCGTCGCCGTGAAGCGGCGGCGGCTTCAACGCGCTCTGGAGCACCGCCAGCTTCCGGCTCCGCATCTCACAACCCCGCTCGTGTACGTCCGGGGTGTACGCCACCCTGCTCCGCTCGTCGTGGGCCAGCCCGGTCAGGGTATACATCCCGCCCGGCTGGCCAGGGATAAACCGGCGGCTGAGCCCGGTGGCCGGATCCCATTCGTAGGGACGGGCGCCCTCGGACACCGGACTCTGGTCCACCGGGTCCGCCAACCAGCGGCGGTCGAGCTCAGGGCGCCACCAAGGCTGGACTCCGGTGGCGAGATTGGCGTCCGTCAGCACGATCACCACACAGCGGAACGTCTCGGCGATCCGCCGGGCGGTGATCATGGCGTTGAAGCACTCCTCGATCGTGGCGGGGGCGATCACCACCCGGGGAGCGTCTCCGGTCTGGGCGTACAGCGCCGCCAGCAGGTCGGATTGCTCCACCTTGGTCGGCAGGCCGGTACTGGGGCCACCTCGCTGAACGTCCACCACCACCAGGGGGACCTCGCTCATCACCGCAAGGCCGAGAAACTCGGTCTTGAGGGCGAGGCCGGGACCGGAGGTCACCGTAAACGCAACCTTCCCGGCGAATGAGGCGCCGATCGCCACTCCGGCGGCCGCGATCTCGTCCTCGGCCTGGTGGACCAGGCCGCCGAACCGCTCGAAGATCTCGCCCAGGTAGTGGCTCACCGAGGTCGCCGGGGTGATCGGGTACATGGCGCAGAGGTCCATCCCCGCGGCAATCGCCCCCAGGGCAATCGCCTGGTTCCCGTTGGTCACCAGCATCGGCTTCGAGGGCGGGGTCCCGGGAACTTCGAACCGGAAATCGAGGTGGCCCTCGGCCCAGTGATAGCCCAGGTCGAGCAGGGCCTGGTTCATCTCCGTCACTTCGGCAGACTTCTTCTGAAACGACTGCGCCACCAGCCCTCGCACCAGGGCGAGGTCCCGCTGGTAGATCCAGCTCAGCATGCCGAGCACGAACATGTTCTTGCCCCGCCGGGGCGCGTCCACCACCTCGAGACACTCGGCTTCCATCGGGACTTCGATGATCCGGTAGCGTCGGGTGGTGAGTTGGGCCATCGCCTCGGCCCACTGTGCCCGGATTCGCTCGTCGCTGTCCGTCGCCCAGCTGTTTTCGACCAGGATGATGGCGTCTTCGGCAAAGGCCTCGAGTTCGTGGCGACCGAGCAGGACCTGCTCGTTGAAGGCGACCACCAGGTGCGCCTCGTCTCCCCAGTTGGTGATCGGGCCCTGGCCAATCCGGATCCGGTTGCCCGAGACTCCCGCCGGAGTTCGGGCCGGTGGCTGGATCTCGGCCGGGATGATCTCCACGGTCCACACCCCGTTCCCCATCCGGGCCGAAGCCTGGCCAAAGATCTGGCCGCACTTCTGGGCTCCTTCCCCGGGATCACAGACAATTTCGAGCGTGTGCTCCGCCAAGCGGAGGATGTGGGGAGGGGTTTCTGGTGGTGCGTCGAGAGTGTCCGCGCCGACGTCGGCATTCATTGAGAGACCTCATGTCCGTCAGGCCACAGGGTGATCGGGAGGGATGCCGGGAGCGTTCCCGTCCCCGGCCTGTGTTTTCCGCAGGCAGAGGGGTCCTCTCCGTGTCCACCTAGGTAAGCGCCCCGGGGGCCGAGGGGACTGGAATTCTCTATGAAGAGGGCTTTAGAGAGGCCGGTCCCGCTTGGGGGGCTACTTCCCGACGCAGAATCGGCTGAAAATCTGGTCCAGCACGTCCTCCACCCCCACGGCGCCAACCAGCTCATCCACCGAGCGTACCGCCGCCAGAACGTGGTGGGCCGCCAGTACCGGGTCGCCCTCGGGGGCCAGGTGGGGCGCCGCCTCCCGGAGGTGCTCCAGGGCCCGGGCAAGCCCGACCCGATGACGCTCCCGGGTCAGCAGTGGCTCCATGTCGCCATAAGAGCTGCCCTCGGCGAAGAGCCGCTCGACCATCGCCTGCCGGAGTTCTTGGATCCCCTGCCCCGTTACGATGGAGACCGGGACACCGGCGCCAGGCTCGGACCCGAGGTCGGCCTTGGTGCGGATCAGCAGCGTGGGACAGTCGCGCTGGATGGCGCGATCCTCGGCGAGCAGTTCCTCCCCCGATTCGACACAGAGCAGCACCAGGTCCGCTGCGCTCAGGTAGCGCCGGCTCACTGCGATACCGAGCTGGTCGAGCCGGGTGGGGGCGTCCCAGAGGCCGGCCGTGTCGGCCAGGCGAACCGGCCAGCCGGCGATTTCGCTGTATGCTTCGACGGTGTCACGAGTGGTCCCCGGGATCTCCGTCACCAGCGCCCGGTCGGTGCCGAGCAACACGTTGAACAGCGAAGACTTGCCGGCGTTGGGGCGCCCGGCCAGGACCACCAGGGCGCCCTCGCGCAGTCGCTCCCCTGCCGGCGCGGTGGCCAGCAGATGCTCCACCTCGGTGATCGTCCGACCCAGCTGTACCAGCAGCTGGTCGCGTGCGATCGGGCCATCGTCTTCCTCGGGGAAATCCACCTCGTAGCCCAGCATGGCCAGCAAGTCGAGGAACCGGTCCCGAAGCGAGCCCAGCCGACGCGACAACCCCCCCTCCAGCTGCCGCAACGCGCTCCGCGCCTGAGCGGTGGCGGTGGCGTCCACCAGGTCACCGACCGCCTCGGCCTGCAACAGGTCCAGCTTGCCGTTGAACACCGCTCGGCGGGTGAATTCGCCGGGAAGGGCCTGCCGGGCGCCCGCCGCCTGCAACGCGGCCAGCAGTTGGCCAGGGACCAGGAGTCCTCCATGGCAGGTCAACTCAACCAGGTCCTGGCCGGTGTAGCTCCGGGGCCCTGCGAACGTGAGGTAGAGGCCCTGGTCAACGGGCAGTCCATCGGGCCCGACGAATTCGGCAAGGCGGGCGGACCGGGTGGGCTCGACCGCGAAGCCACGGATCACTGTGGCCGCGACCTGGAAGGCCCCCTCGCCGCTCAGCCGGATGACCGCGAGCGCGGACCGGCCCGGTCCGCTCGCCAGCGCGACAATGGAGTCTGTCAGCACTGGAGGAGTGTCAGTGCCATGGCGCAGTGACGGCAGGAGGTCGTGATCGGCAGCCGGAATCGGCTGCCGCCGAGTCCGACAAAGAATGGACCTTCCTGGCCACAGCCCGGACAGGCTCCACCGGCCTGGCGGAGCGCCGTTCGGGTTCCGAAGCGATGGACCGCAAGTCCCAGCGACGCCAGAAAGGCGAACAACCCGAACAGATGGATCAGGGGGACGGGAAGGAAGAGCAGGCCGATCACTAGTCCCATCAAGACCGTGCGACCGGCCAGGATCGCCCGGCGACCGAGGGAGAACTCCTCGACTTCCACCCAGCCCCGGGATCGCTCACCACTGGTCCGGCCGGCGACCTGTACCTCGATCCGCATCAGCAATGCTCCCTGGCCAGCGGTCCCGGCGGACGACCGGTCGCTACCGCTTGGACTTGCCCTTCTGGGCCACCGGCGCTGGCGGGGTGGGCGGCACCAGTTTCTTCCGCTCCTGGGCGATCATCCATTGCTGGGGCAGACTGGCGAGGTTCTGCACCGTGTAATACAGATTGAGCCCTGAGGCAAACCCGGCGAACAGCACCGTCATCATCACCGGCATCACATAGAGCATCATCTTCATCTGCGGATTCGGGGGCATCCCCATCTGGCCGATCTTGCTGACCGCGAACATCGAAACCCCCATCAACAGCGGAATGATGTAGAACGGGTCCGGGCGGGACAGGTCGGTCAGCCAGAGAAACGGCGCACCCCGGAGTTCGATGGTGTTCTGGAAGACGAAGAACAGCGCCAGCAGCACCGGCATCGGCAGCAGCATCGGCCAACACCCCCCGAGCGGGTTGACCTTGTGTTCCTTGTAGAGCTTGAAGGTCTCCTGCTGCAGCTTCTGGGGTTCCTCCTTGTAGCGCTTCTGGGTGTCCTGGATCAGCGGCTGGATGGCCTGCATCGCCATCTGCGAGCGCATCGCTTTCTGGTTGAGCGGCCACAGCAGCACCCGGACCAGGATGCCGAACAGCACCAGCACCAGTCCGTAGGCGATCCCCAGGGTTTCGTGGGAATACACCAGCAGCCAGCGGGCGGCCACCGCCACCGGCCGAATGACGGTCCGGAACCCGGGCCAGCCGTAGGGATTCACGTCATAGAAGTCGTGCCCGATGGCCCGAAGCCGGTGGTACTCCATCGGCCCGGCGTAGAGCGAAAAGCTGAAGCTGCCGGCCCCGGTGATCGGGAGGCCAGCCATGACCTCGGCCTCGACCGTCTTCTTCCGTTCGTCGACAGGCCGAACCCGGACCCCGGTGATCTTCCCTTCGGGGACTGCAGCGGTGCTGTCCAGCGCAAACGCCGCCAGCACGAAGTACTTGGACTTGATGGCAACCCACTCGAAGGGACCCGGAAGGTCGGTCGAGACTCCCTTGTCGAGCCCCCCGAATCCCTCCTTGGAGGTCCCGCTCCTGGCTTTGGTGACGACGGCCAGTTCCCGCTGGTGCTCGGTCGAGTCGACTTCGGTGTTCCGCAGGCCGCGACCGAGGCCGACCAGGAGGGTCCCGCCATTGGGCCCCAGGCCGAGGACCCGGCCGGTCACCGAGATCAGGTAGTCCTCAGCCGCGAACCGGTAGGTCAGTTCGACTTCCACCCCCTGCCGACTGGCGGTCAGGACCAGGGGCGCGTCCTCCGCGATGGCCAGTGCGTCCACCGAGGGGGTAAAGTCCCAGTCCCGAAGCGAGAGGGTATCCCGACCCGACACCAGTTGGAGGCCAAGCAGGTCGTCGTCCTGGGGCAGGATCTGGGCGGAGGCCCGTTGGTCGGCGGGCCTGAGCGATGGATAGCTACCGAGCGTCGCCTCGACCAGTCGCGCCCCCCGGGTGCTCACCAGGTACCGCCCCAGCGGGGTCGTCACCTGAACCGTCCTGGCCTCGACGGCGGGCGGCGCCTCCTCGGCCGACGGCACCTGGGGGGCGATTCCCGACAGAGTCGGCGGGGTCGTCGGGGTCGTCGGGGTGGTCGCCAGGGTCTCCGCGGGGAGGGCGACCGTCACCGAGTCCGTCGCCACCGGGCGCGGGGGACGCTTGAAAATCACCGAGGGAAGCATCGCGATCGCCATCATCAGCACGATCGCGGCAATGACTCGACGGTCCATGGCTCGGGGGTTCCGGGTCAGGGCAGCGGGTCGTGACCGCCCGGATTGAACGGATGACAGCGGACCAGGCGACGCAGGCCCAGCCAGCCGCCACGGATCAATCCGTATCGGGTCACGGCCTCAAGGGTGTACTGGGAGCACGAGGGATAGAACCGGCAGCTCGCCGGCAGGCCGGGTGACAGGTACCGCTGGTACCCCCGAATCAGGAGGGCGGCGGCCCGACGTGGCGCCGCCAGGACCAGCGCGGTCACCGGGCGACCTCGTCCTGCCACTGCAGCAATTGAGACCGGAGTTGGCCGAAACTGGCCCGGTAGGCGTCCCGGCGTGCCCGGATCAGGGTGTCCCACGGGGGAAGGGATCCTTGCAAGTCCCGCCGCCAGATTTCCTTCAACCGGCGGCGCAAACGGTTGCGGGCCACTGCCGTAGCCTGGAACTTGGGAACGATCAGTCCCAGGCGCGGGTGGCCCGCCGAATTGCCCATCCAGATAACGTCCAAGTGCTCCAGGCGCCGCCGGCGGCCCCGGTCGAGGGTCTGACGGAGCTCGGCGGAGGTGCGTACCCGCTGAGCCCGAGAGAGACCCTCGCCAGCCGTCAGGACCCTCCGTGCTTGCCCGGAAGCCGGACAGCCAACAGCTTCCGACCCTTCTTGCGGCGGCGTGACAGGACGGCCCGACCCCAGCGGTCAGCCATCCGTGCCCTGAACCCATGCTTACGAATCCGCCGCTTATTGCGGGGACGGTATGTCGGCATCATAAAATCCAGCCCTCCAGTGAGCGGGAAAAGCTAGCCGTCGGGGGGGGGGAAGGTCAAGGTTGACTTTTCCACATTCAACCTCTAAAATCGCCTTCCCCTAGTTGACCTCGAATCAGAAACCCGAGCAACAATGCAGCTGTCCGCCAAAGAAGCGTGGAACAGGATTCTAGACGCCGCGCGCGGAGAGTTGCCGGACCATACCATACAGAGCTGGCTGGCCCCTACCGAGCCCCTCAGCCTCGAGGCTGGGTGCCTGACCTTGGGGGCCCCGGATGAGTTCGCCGTCCAGTGGAATGAGTCGAAACACGCTCCGCTGCTGACCCGGCTGGCCTCGACGACCCTCGATACCCCGACGACGGTGGTCTTCCGGGTCCTCGAGGACCGGAAGCAGCGGCCCCAGATGGACTTCTTCGTGGCGCCCCCGCCCACCCCGGCCCCGGCCCCGGCCCCGGCGACGAACCCGAGCGCTCAGCCGCTGAACGAACGCTACACCTTTGACACCTTCGTCATCGGCAAGTCCAATGAGCTGGCCGCGGCGGCCGCGTTCGCGGTGGCCGAGACGCCCGGCAAGACCTACAATCCGCTGTTCATCCACGGCGCCACCGGGCTGGGAAAGACCCACCTGATGCAGGCCGTCGCCCACACGGTCCTCGCGCGGGCCCCCGAAACCCGGGTGCTGTACGTGGGTGCCGAGCAGTTCATCAACGAGGTCATTGAGGGGATCCACGGCCGGACCATGCCGGAACTCCGGCGCCGGTACCGCCACGATGTGGACCTGTTCCTGGTGGACGACGTCCACTTCCTGGAGGGCAAGGAGGCCACCCAGGAGGAGTTCTTCCACACCTTCAATGCCCTGTACGAGGGCAGCAAGCAGATCGTGCTGACCTCCGACCGCCACCCCAATGAGCTGCCTGGCCTCGAGGAGCGCCTGGTCAGCCGGTTTGTCTGGGGAATGGTGGCCGATATCGGGCTGCCCGACCTCGAGCACCGGATCGCCATTATCCGGAAGAAGGCTGAGCAGGACCACCTGGAAATGGCGATCCCGGACGAGGTCCTGTCGTTCATCGCCCACAATGTCCGGTCGAGCGTCCGGGAGCTCGAGGGGTGCATCATCAAGCTGCTGCTCTACGCTTCGCTCCGGCACCGGGAAGTCACTATTGACTTGGCCCGCGAGGCCCTGGCCGACAAGATCCGGCCCGAGGCTGCCGATGCCGGTCCGAAGCTCAGGAGCATGCCTTCGATCGACCGGGTCCAGGACATCGTCGCCAAGCGCTGGGGCGTGACCCCGGAGGGGCTCCGGTCGAAGGCCCGGATCAAGAGCCTGACCGTCCCCCGCCAGATTGCCATGTATCTGGCCCGGGAGATCCTCCAGATGCAGTTGGTGGAAATCGGCCAGGCGTTCGGCGGCAGGGATCACTCCACCGTGATTCACAGCGTGGAAAAAGTGCAGAAGCAACTCCAGCGGGATCGGGTCTTCCGGGAGCGGGTGGAGTCGGCCAAGCACGAGTTGTTCGCAGGGTAGTCGCGGAGGCGAATGCGGGCTGTGGACGGCCGGGGAAAACCACCCGGAGCATCCACGCGACCCGACCGGTATCCAGAGCGCCAACAGAGGCTCCACATGAAGCGGCTGGCACACGGCGGTTGATTCACAACGAGTTCGGTACCCGGTCCACAAAACCCGGTACTCTACTACGACTACTATTTTCTTTTAATATGATGGTATTGGTTTTTCTCCCCGCACAATCGGAACCGGAATGAAGTTCACCATCACCCGTGATCAGCTCCAGGAAGGGCTCGTAGCCGTCGCGGCCGCGGTCCCTACCAAGACGACGTTGCCGGTGCTTTCCAACATTCTGGTTGAGGCCACGAGCAATGGGTTGCGGCTCTCCGGAACGGACCTGGATATCGCGGTGTCCACCACCGCGCCAGCCAGTGTCGATCAGGAGGGGTCGATCACCCTGCCCGCCAAGAAGCTGGTGGAGATTGTCCGAGAACTCCCCAGCGCCGGGATCCGGGTGGCCAGCTCCGGGGAACAGCGAGTGTCGCTCGAATGCGGCAAGTCCCGCTTCAAGCTCCTCGGGCTTTCCCGGGAGGAGTTTCCTGCCTTCCCGGCAGTCGATTTCGCCAATCCCTGGAAGATCCGCTCGGGGGACCTTCAGAAGCTGATCGGGCATGTCGCTTTTGCTGCCAGCACGGAGGAAAGCCGCCCGATTCTCAACGGGGTGCTCTGGGAGCTCCGTCCGGACCGGATGCGGATGGTCGCGACCAACGGACACCGGCTGGCCAAGATGGACGTGCCGCTGACCGGCGGGTCCGGTGCCACCGCCGACCTGATCGTGCCCCCGAAGGCGCTGGAGCAGATCCGCCGGCTGTTCGGGTCGGATGAGGAGATCGAGATCGCCCGGAGCGACAACCACCTGGGGTTCCGGTCGGAGCGGACCCAGGTCTACACCCGGCTCATCGAAGGCCCGTATCCGAACTACGAGCAGGTCATTCCCAGGGAGAACGACAAGGTCGTCACGGCCGACCGGCAGGCGCTCGTCGCCGCCATCCGGCGGATGAGCACCGTGGCCAGCGACCAGACCCACCGGATCCGGATGGCCTTTGCCTCCGGCACCTGCAAGCTCTCGGTCCAGACGCCGGATCTGGGGGAGGCGCAGGAGGAGATGGCGGTGACCTACGAGGGCGATGGTCTGGAAATCGGGTTCAACGCCGCGTATCTGCTGGAGGTCCTGAAGTACATCCCCACTGAGGAGGTCAGAATGACCTTCAAGGCCCCCGAGCGGGCGGCCACCTCCGAGCCGGTGGGCTGGGATGACCCGTCCAGCTATCTCACCCTGGTCATGCCACTCCGGCTGGTGGACTGACGGGCTGAATCTCGCTCACCAAGTGACGGGGGTGGCCTGGGGCCACCCTCACAGCCGTCGAGCAGCCAGGCGGAGCAGGGCGAGGGCGTTGGCCTCGTCAAATCCGCCGACTCCGTCGCCGGCGATCTGCAGCATGACGTCGCCCCGCACGATGGCAATGACCCCACCCAGCAGAGTAATCCGTTCGTCCCAGGGCTCCTGCTCCCCCACCGCCTGTTGGCTGAGGGCCGGGAGGTCGGGGTCCATCTGCGCCGCCATGACGCTGGTCGCGCCCTCGATCCCGGTCCGCTCCTGCCCCAGGGCGTAGAAGCCATCTCTCCATGTCACCGTCAGGGTTCTGGTAACCGGAGACCCCAGGAACTCCTGCCGGGTGGCATATGAGCACTCGGAGCCATCTGCCGAGCTGGTCGGGTCCTCCTTCAGGGGGCCCATCAGCGCCTCAACCTCGGTCCTGGTCACCAGGTCGCAGGGATCCCGGAGGCCCGAGCTGTCTTCCTCCCGGGCCAGGGTCGCCCTGGCGCCACTGTAGTCGAGTGGCGCCTCGAGCCGGGGGATCGCGATCGACACGAGCTGTGCTGATCCCTCCAGTCCGATCCGGGCGCCCAGAGGATCGACCTGAATCGAGGTGCTTCCTTTCAGGGCGATGAACTGACCAAAGGCCGCACCGACCCTGTCCCAGTCGCCCTCAAGCGTGTCGGTGACGGGGTCATAGCCTGACAGGATGTCGGTAATCGCTGAGCCAGTTCCCGCCAGCATCTGGAACGCGAGTTCCCCATCCTCCCAGTCGACCAGGATGGTGACATTGCGACGGTCTGTTGCCCGGTAGAAGCACCCCGGGCCGCCGGCATCGGGGCGCCGGTCATCATCGACCCTGAAGGGTGGCTCCGCCAAGGACCCGATGAGTCGCTCCATCTCCGACTGGGCCACCAAGGCGCACGGGTCCGGGCCCGTCGGCAGGGCTCCCATGTCCCTGGAGGTGCCGTCCCCGCCAGCCCTCGGCCCCTCGGCCCCGCACGCTGCTCCCAGGCACAATGCCGGGATCGCCCATCGCTCGATGCGCATGGTTCATGTCACCTTCGGTGAAGTCGCTCTGTGGTCTGTCCTATCGGCAGGCCCGGACCAGGTCCACCCGCCGATTGCGGGCCCTGCCGGCCAGGGTGGCGTTGTCGTCGATCGGCACAGTCTCACCCTTCCCCTCGGAGCGGAGCCGATCCGCAGCGATCCGGTGCTGCTCGACAAGGGTGCCCCGGACCCGCTCGGCCCTGCGCCGCGACAGGTCGAGGTTGGCGGCGGCGGTCCCCAGGCTGTCGGTGTGGCCGACGATGGTGATCCGCCAATCCGGGTGCTTGACGAGGATCCGTGCGACGGCCGCGAGTGCTGGTGTCGAGGTGGAGTCGAGGGCATCCGAGCCGGTGGCGAAGAACAGGTCGTGCACGGTCGCGGAACAGGTCTTCACCAGCGCGGTGCCGACCGCGTCCTCCCGGGCCGTGGTGGCGATTCGGACCAGCAGGCGGCGGCCCCCCTTGGCCTGCCCGGCTTCGCGCGCGACCGCCTCAAGCACCCAGGGAGTCTCAGGGTCGTCCAGGATGAGAAGCTCAAACTCCGTGGTCCGCTCTCCGGTCAGGGTGCCACGCGCACGGAGGCCTGTCAGGGTTACCAGCTGGCCGTCAAGCAGGACCCGAAAAGGCTCGGTCCCGGCTCCAACGCGCTGCAGGACCCCACGGAACGGGACCGAGGAAACGCTGGGTTCGAGCAGAATGATGCTTGAGCGCCCCGCCTGCTTCAACTCGCGGAGGATTGCCCCCGAGGCCATGGACTGGTTTGTGCCGCGGAACTGCCGGGCGTCGTTTTCCGAAGAATAGAAGTAGATCGACCGGGCCAGTCGACGCTCGCGGTCGGAGACCGGCCGCTCCGCGGACCGCCACTTCCGTTCGGTCCCTCGATTCCACGACACGCGAATCCGAGCTTCCCCGCTGTCCACTTGCAGAACCGTGAGGACGGTCTCGTAATCGGGCTCGTTTGGCAACGAGCTGGCCCAGGCGAGCTGGAGGTCCCGGGCAAAGGGAACTGCCGCAGACTGCCCCACCAAACCGGTCGGTGCCAGTGCCGGACCAAGCAGCAGAAGGGCGAGGGGGCGCAGGCGCGGCCTCACTTGGGCTTGGAAACCGAGGGCAGCGGGAGGCAACCCGGATTGCACGCCTTGATCGTGAGCGTGGTCCGAACCCGGGCGGTCTTGTCGGCGCTGGTGGTGTCCCGGCTGAATACTGCGGTGGCGGTCATGGCCTTGCCGGTGGTGGTGATCCGGAGCACCGGGCGGCGGCGCATGACGCGATCGAAGATGGGGTGTGCCTTCTGGAGCTCAATATTGGAGTTCAGCACCTGTGGAACCAGGCCGCCCAGTGGCATGATCACCCAGGTGGAGACACCGACGACCGTTGGCCCGAAATCATGTTCCGCGGGCTGAACGGCCAGTACAATCGAGTCACCGGCCATCACACCCCTGACCGGAATCCGGAAGGAATGGGGGAGCAGCCCCCGACTGGCTTGGCCCAGCTCGTCCCAGTACCCCGAGCCCGGGGGTGCCGTGATGCGATGGAACAGCACGGTACCGGGCACCAGCCGCACGATCGGTTCGGGGTTGTCACGAATCTCGAACCGACCATTGCCCTCGAGATAACCGAGCAGCGTAACCGGTTGTCCGGCCGGCACGTTCTTCGAGTAGAGGAGCATCAGCTTGCCGTCCAGCTGAATCGTGTAGTCGAAGAACGCCTCGCCCTGACGGGTGAAAGACTCCCCGAGGAAGGCCCCCTTTACCGGTCCCTCCCACTTCTCACAGAACTGACTGAAGTAATCCTGGAGGAACCACTGGGCGGTGTCGAGAATCAGGCCGGGAACCGCCCCGACGACTCCGGCAGGGCCGCGCAGCGCACCCGCTCCGATCTTCATGGTTGAAACCAGGGCAAAGCGCTCGGCGCTGGTGAGCGCCCCTGCCCCGCTGCTCCTGGCAGCGAGCCCGCCGGGGATCTTGTCCACCCAGAACCCCTCACTCAGGTCGAAGGGGGCCTTGACGTAGTTCATCGCCTCCGAGGTGAAGGTCAGCATCTCGTTGTAGCTGTCGAGATCGCCACAGCTCCGGGTTGCCGCAGCGTTGGGGGATGCCAACTGCCGGAGTCTGGTGAGCGCACGGTCGGCGTCCTCCTCCCACCGTTCCAGTTCCTCCTGGTAGGCCGCCCATTCCGGGATTGGCTTGGTGACCTTGCCCCGAGCCTCGAAGACCTTCTTTGCCTGTTGCCGCAGGACGTTCACCTGGGCCGGAAGCTTGGCGAACTCGGTGTCGAGCTTGTCCAGTTTCCCTTTCGCCTCGGTCTTGGCGGGAGAAGGGGGCATCCCCCCGACCGCCTGCTGGACCTGGTCGACCACACGCGAACCGAGCAGCACGAGAGAGTCCGCCTTCCGGGCCACCGCATCAGGAACAACCCCCGAAGCTGCGACTGTGATGGTCGTCGTCGCGCGTCCCTTCCCATCGGGCGCGACGGCCTCCACCAGATAGACCCCGGGCGTCGTCGTGCCGCCGAACCGGCCCTGGTAGTCTCCCTTGGGCCCGAGCTTCGCGGTGAGCTTCACGGCGGGCCTGCCCGGCGGCCGGACGGTGATCGTGACCAGGCCATTCTTGCCGACCAGCCCGGTGACGCCGTATAGGCGAACCGAGTCTCCCTGGGCCGGCTTGGCCGGTGCGGCCATCAGGCTGATCTGAAGGGGGCCCTTGGTGGGCGCGTCCTGAGCAGCGGCGGACGAAACCCACCCCGCCAAGGCGAGGGCGCCGGCCAGCGACCGCGCCGCCAAGGACACCGAGCTGACCGACATCGAACGCTACGGCATCCGGCCGACCACCAGGCTCGCCAGGCTCCGGACCTGGTCAAGGGTGGCGATGCTGCTGACGGTGACCAACTGCCCGCGGACCGCCATTTCAATGGCGACCAGCCCGCCGTACTCATTTCGTATCGCCGCGACCCCCAGGCCGTCCAGGGGCTCGACAATGGCGTCCGTCACCCCGTAGTTGGTGTACTGCCTGGTCCGCCACTGGGCCATCGTCGTTGAACTCGACATCTCCGGGACCCCCTGCCCCACCAGGAGCGACACCTGCTCCATCGCCCCGCCAGGTCCGAACCAGGTGCAGTTGCCCGTCGTGCCGAAGGACTTCTTCTGGGTGGAGTCAGGAACCCATGCCAGAGAGGCCTGAATTTCTTCCGTTGTCAGCAGGGCACAGGCATCGAAATCGGATGGCGCCTCAGCCGGAACGGCGGGCTGGGCGGCTTCCTCCGGTGCGCTCCCGCAGCCGACCACAACGAGGAGGCAGAACCACGGGGCGATCTTGGAACACAATGCCATGGACGGCTCTCGGGAGGGTTCGTCGCGTCCAGGGTCGCGGTGACACCGGTGCCGCGGTCGCACCGGGCAATAGTGCAACTCAGCCTGGCGTTCGGTCAAGCACCGCGAATGGCGATCATGTTCATCGGTCTTCAAGATGGTCGGCCCCAAACCGGACTCGTTCGGGCCAAGGTGCACGGTCAGCCCGAATCGGGCAGGACCGGGGGTGGCGGTGCCACCTCCATCGGGGGGGTGGTCGGTCGCGGTTCGATCGGCGCCCCTCCTCCCATTCGTCCCAGGATCAGGTCCTGGCGCCAGCGGATCCGCCCGACTCGATAGCCGGGGTTGGCGGACAATGGTGATGGAAGGGTGGCGGCCAGCAACGCCGCCTGGGTCCGGCTGAGGCGCGCCGCGGGCCGGTTGAAATAGACTTGACTGGCCGCCTCGACCCCCCAGACCCCCGGACCGAACTCCACCACGTTCAGGTACACCTCCATGATCCGGTCCTTCCCCAGGGCCGCCTCGAGCCGATAGGCCGTCACGGCCTCCTTGATCTTCCGGAGCGGGTTCCTCGAGGGAGAGAGGTAGAGATTCTTGGCCAGCTGCTGGGTAATGGTGCTGGCACCCCGGATCTCGTTCCGGTTGCTCCAGACCGACAGCACCGCTCGGCGGAGCTCGCGGCGGTCGGCGGGATTGTCCAGCGCGAAGGTGTCCCGGCGATACCCCATCGCCTCCCGGATGGCCTGAAAGTCCAGCCCCCCGTGCTGGTAGAACCGGAAATCCTCGGCGACCCGGGCGGCTTCCCGCATCAACGGCGCAATCGCCTCCGCAGGCACCGGTTGATAGCGAGGCGGCGTGGCATCGTCCGTGGCTCGCGCCCGACGCATGGCCATGAAGGCCGTTTCCCTTGGAAAATGGCTGCGGTACCACGACGGGGTCGGCCACAGCGCGAGCAGCCAGGCCGTCCCCGCCACCGCGCCGTAGCCCACGATCCGCCCGACCCACCGAACCCGGCCTGCCGCCATCTGGGCCTACTTGAGGACGGTGACGGTCACGTTGGTGCTGGTCTTGACCGGAATGGGCGCCGGGGCACTCGCCATGCTGACCATGGCATCCCCGTTGGTCGTGGTCGTCGAGCCCAGGACCAGTCCATCGGCGGCCACGAAATACACCGCCGCACCGGTCCCCTTCCCCTCCATGTCCGCCGGGCCACCCGGGGTCATCACCGAGCCCTTGAGGAGATAGCTCGAGGTGGTCCGCACCCGTCGCGCCGTGGTCCCCTGGTACGGCTCCGGCGCCCCCAGCGTGAAGCTGGTCAGGGTGTTGGTCGTGGTCCTGGCCTGGGGAGTATCACTGGTGGTCTCCAGGGTGTCGGCCCAGGTGGCGCCGGCGGTGGCTCCAGCCTTGACTCTGGGGTAGAGGCCGCGGAGCTGGCCCTCGAACAGCGAGCCCACGGCACCAGGCGCACCACCGGTCAGCGAGACCACCTTGCCTGACGGGTCAAGAACGACACGGTACCGCGCCCCCCGAAGGCTGTCGCGGCTGGCGACGGCAACGAACTCGGCCTGAACGGAATCGAGAACCACCTGAAGGACTCGGCCACCGGCACTGTCGCCGGAAGTGGCGCTCAGATACCAGACCATGGTGTTCGTCGTGACCTGGTCTCCCTGTCCGAACGCCGACAGATCCACCACCGTCTCCACGCTTTGTTCGATCCGATACCGGGTCGGGGCCGACCGAGCCGGGGCACGATCAGGTGGGCCACTCAGGGCGGTGGCGACCAGCAGGGCGGCAGAGAGCATCTTCGGTCCTTTGCGGGGGGTGGTCACAAGTCACCCCTGGCACCCGAATGGGGCGCCAGGGGAGGGCCGGCCGATAAGCCGAGTCTTGTTCCCCTTGCGGGGTGATGGTCATCTATCTGGGATACCCGTCGCCGGGCACCTCAAGCGGCCTACCCGCGGCTCACCGTTGCCGGTGTGGTCGGTGTGGGTCACACCTCGCCGCCTATTTGGCCTTGCTCCGACTGGGGGTTGCCGTGCCACCACCGTTACCGGCAGTGCGGTGGGCTCTTACCCCACCGTTTCACCCTTACCCGTTCCCCTTGCGAGGTCGGGGCGGTTTGTTTTCTGTGGCCCTGTCCGTCGCCTTGCGGCGCCCAGGCGTTACCTGGCAGTCTACCCGATGGAGCTCGGACTTTCCTCGAGAGGCGAACCCCTCGCGACCATCTGTCCGGCCCTTGTAGAAATCTAACCTCCGGTCGGCTGCCCCGCTCCCAGCCACACGGGCCCGAAGTCCTGCGGTCCACCTCCTGAAGGCCCCGCGAGATCCAACCGAAGGCGTCCTTCGACCGAGGCGCGGGTCAGCCCTTGGTACCCCGCAACCGGGCCAGGCCGGCCCGGGCCTCCTGAACCACCGAGAGCAGCCGGTCGTCGGCCCCCTGCCACTGCGCCACCACCTCCTGGAACTCGCGGTCGGCGTCGCCGGTGCGGCCCATCCGCTCCAGCGCCAGGCCCCGGAGCAGCCGGACCCGGGCCAGCAGTCCCCACCGGGAGTCGAAACTCCGGGACCCGAACCGGGACGGCTGGAAGTTCTCCAGCAGGCTTACGGTTCCCGAATAGTCGCCCAGAAGGAACCTGACCTCGGCCGCAATCGGCCTCGGGTCACCCATCGCGAACGCCGCCGCCTGGAGCAGCGCTGGCTCCTTCTCGCTGGAACTGCTGGTCTCACTGTCGTGCTCCGCCAGGGCGGCGCGCGCGGCGGCAGAATCTCCGACCGTCACCGCGGCAAGCGCCCGGATCTCCGCCCGGGGCGGCACCCCGGTCAGGGCCTGCAGCTCATCCACGGCGCTCCGATCCGCCGCCGGCCCGATCAACAGCCCCTGGGCCGCCGAGGCTCCGGCCCAGGCCAGCGCTGGCCGTTCCTGTTCTGGTGCCGCCCCGGCCGCTCGTGAGACCCGCCGCCACAGCTCCCGCAATTCGAACGGGGGCGCCCCGGCCGAACTGTGCAGCGCGGCCAGCCGGGCATCCGCCCAGACCCGATCATCACCGTAGGCGTCGACCACGGCCCCGGGTGGGAGAATGGTCCGGCGGAGCTGGTCGGCGGCCTGGATCACCGCCTCGGCCCCAGCCAGGTCGCCGAGGAAGGCGAAGACGTTGGCACCGGCCAGCAGGTCCGTGATCGCCTGTTGCTCGAGCGAGCCGGGCGGGACCGCCGACGGGTCGAAGCGGGCGAGGGCGTTCCGCAGAATGGTCGCGGCACTCGCTGCATCACCCATGGAAAACCGGATCCGGGCTTCGAGAAAATCCGCCAGCGGCTTGACCGGCGCCGGCCACAGCGCGGCGATCCGCGGGACCACCTCCAGCGCCGCCCTGGGATCGCCCGAGGCGAGGGAGGCTTCCAGCAGCGCCCGGTAGGCCCGGGGGGTCCCCGGCTGGTACTCGGTCCAGGCCCGAGCGGCGGCCATCGCCGCGACCCGGGCCCGCGCCGCCGCCGCCGCGAGGGCGGACGCCGGCAAGGTCGCCTGCCCCGACCCCCCATCGGCTGACACGAACCGATCGCCCGGCATGAGCGCCATCATCGGTCGGTCGACGGCCGCCTGGGTCAGCATCGCGCTGACGTGTTCGTAGGCCAGCCCGAACCGGGGATCCAGCGCCAGGGTCTTCCGGAACGCGCGAAGCGAACGGGTTATGGCCTGAGCCCGGTCCGCCGCCTCCGTGTCGTGGAACCAGGCGTCCCCGAGACCGTACCAGGCGTCGGCGTCCGCCGAATCCCGGGCTACCAGCTGGCCGTACAGCTGCTGTGCTTCCGGGTAGTCGGTGTTGATCATGGCTCGGTAGGCCCGGATCATCGTCTGCTCCCGGGCCGGAAGCCGGTCTCCAAAGCGGGTCGCTTCGGCGAGCGCGTGACCGGTCAGCGTGTCCCGGGCGGTGGACCGCCAGCCGCGGGTGACAGCCAGCCGGAAGAACGCCAGGCTGAAGGTGCTGTCGATCGCCACCGCCTCCGCAAAGGCCGTTTCGGCCGCTCCCAGATTCCAGGCATTCAGCTCCCCCAGCCCGCGGAGATACGCCCGGTACGCCTCAAGGGAGGTACTGGTCGCTCCGGCCAGGTCGCTCTGGAGCCCGGCGGGCGCCCCGGAGAGGTCCAGCAGTTTTGCGGCGAGCTGATCGAACAGAGGGCGGACGTCGTCCCCCAGATGGCTCCATGCCTCGGCCACGTCGAGCCGATCGCCGGTGCGAACGTCGTAGGTGCGGGCCACCAGATGAAGCGAGTCCGCAGTCCGATCAAACTCCCCGAGTACCACGGTCCAGACCCCTGCCTGCCGGGCCAGTCGGCGGGCCTGGTCCAGCCCGATCACTTCGCCGGACTCGACGTGGTTTTCCTGGAGCATGTCGAAGACCCGCTCCTGCCCCACCACCTTGAGGTCCCGCCACTGCGAGAGCGCCAGGTCCAGCATGCTCACGCTGCCGGCCGCCAGCCAGCCGATCGTCTCATCTTCACGGAGGTTGCCGAACGGCAGGATGAGGAAAGAGTGCCGGGGGTTGACCCCAGCGGCCGGCCCAACCGGACGCACCGCGGTAAACCCCAAGGCCAGCAGGAGGAGTCCCAGCGCCGCAACGATCCCGATCCGGGTCCGCCGCCTGGGTGGGCGGACTCTGACCTGGGGGCCACCCAGGAGGGCCTGCCGGAACTCCTCCCCGCTCTGCCACCGCTGTTCGGGCGTCTTTTGGAGGGCCTTGGCGACGGCCGTCACCAGGTGCGGCGGGGTGCCGGGCCGGACCCGGTCGAGCGGGGGCGCCGGGTCCACGATCTGGCGGGAGATGACGGTCCGCCGCGGGCCCTCGAACGGCGGGCGCCCGGCGAGCATCTCGAACGTCACGATCCCGAGCGAGTAGAGATCGCTCCGGGCGTCGACACCCTCCCCGGCGGCCTGCTCGGGGCTCATGTAGGCCGGGGTGCCCATCGCCATCCCCGGGCCGGTGCGATGGTCTTCGCTGGTCATCGCGTGGGCGATCCCGAAGTCAGCCAACAGGGCCCGGTAGCCGCTCCCGGCCTGTTCGATGAGGATGTTCTCGGGCTTGATGTCGCGATGGACAACCCCGGCCCGTGCCGCCGCGTCGAGGGCCGAGGCAATCTCGGCGGCAATCTGCGAGGCCAGCTCGGGTTCCAGGCGGCCGCGCTGACGGAGCAGGTCACGGAGCGAGTCGCCCGGAATGTGGTCCATCACGTAGAAGAGGAGGCCGTCGGCCGTCCCGGCGGAGTAGACCGACACGATGTTGGGGTGCCGGACCCGGGCGATCAGGCGGGCTTCCGCAATGAACCGCTCGGCCAGCAGCCGATTGGGGGCCAGCTCAGGACTGATGACCTTGACCGCCACCTCGCGGTCCAGGGCGACGTCGCGGGCCAGGAAGACGACCCCCATCCCGCCCCGGCCCAATTCACGCCCCAGGGCGTACCCGTCTCCGAGCGCCGCCTGCAGCGTGACAGTGAGGTCGCGATCAGAGCTGATCAAACCAGACACCTCAACGTCCCGTGGAATAGACAGTTAGCCGAGTGGACCGGCGACGCCCACCCGACCGCGAGACCCACCCATGCCTACTTAGACGATCAAGACGGGCCCTCAGTTGCATCGGATCGGCGAGCGGCCCCTGCTTTTCGAGCCCACGACCGGTTGAAGGTCGGTTGAGGCCAGGCCCCCATCCTGTGGACACGATTCCTTCCCGGAGGCCGAGCATGTCCACTGCCAGCGAGGGGACGCCCACGATTGCCGCGGTACTGCTTCCCACCGAGCGGGCCAGGGTCGAAGCCGCCGGACAGGGGTGTTTCCGGATCCTCTGTCGCGAGACCGTACCGGAGGCGATCACGGCGGTGCGAGAGCGGCCCGTCGACGCGGTCCTGGTCTCGGTGCACCGTTGCGACCCGACCGCGAGCGCGGCCGTCGGCAGGCTGGTGGCCTCCTTCCCTGCCCTCCCGGCGGTAGCCCTGGTCAGCCGCTACGACCCCGAGACACCGGCCGCACTCCTGCGGCTGGGCGCGCTGGGCGTCCGGGACGTTGTGGATGTCACCCAGCCGGCTGGCTGGGGGCGGCTCCGCCACCTGGTGTCGGAGCCCACGACCAGCCACGCCGCCCGGATCCTCGGCCCCCTACTCGACCGGCTCCCCGAGCTCCATCGGGAAGGGCGCGATTTCCTCGACGCGATCGTGCGCGTGGCCCCCACCACACCCACCGTCCGAGGGCTCGCTCGAACCTTCGGGGTCTGTCCCAGTACCCTGATGTCCCGGTTTACCAGGGCTGGGCTGCCCTCAGCCAAGCGGTACCTGGCCTCGATCAGGATTCTCCATGCCGCCCAGCTCATGGAAAACCGGGGGCTGACCATCGCGGACATCGCCTACCGGCTCGAATGCTCCTCCCCCCAGAGCTTCGGACGACACATCCGGACCGTCCTCGGCATCACCTGTTCGGAGTTTCGGGGGCGATTCCCCTTCCCCGCCGCCCTGGACCGGTTTCTGAAGCTGATGATTGAGCCCTATCCACGGGAGTGGCAGCTGTTCAGGCCGGCCGGGCACCGACGTCCAATGGGATCGGGTGGGTCAGCCTCCAGGAGCATGGCCCCCGAGGCCAAGCTCGGTGGTAGTCGTAAGTGAAACTACTTCAATCCCTGCCCCCTGGAGCCGCTCCACTCCTCCCTGCTCCCGGTCCACCACCACCAGAACCCCGAGCACCACCCCTCCCGCGGCCCTGACTGCCTCCACCGCCCGGAGAGCGGAGCCCCCCGAGGTCAGCACGTCCTCCACCACCACCACCGAAGCCCCAGCGGTGAAATTGCCTTCGATCTGGCTGCCGGTGCCGTGGTCTTTGGGCTCCTTCCGAACGCTGAACGCGTCCACGGCTGGTGACTGAGCGACACTGGCGCCAGCGATGGCGTAGGCAACCGGGTCCGCGCCCATGGTGAGTCCACCCACCGCGGTGGGCTCCCAACCGCGGGCGCGAATCACCGCCAGTCCGAGGCGTCCGATGAGCGCCTGTCCCTCGGCAGACATGGTGGAGGGACGGGCGTCGATGTAGTAGGAGGAGCGGAGACCGCTGGCGAGGACAAAGTCCCCGTGACGAACCGATCGAGCGAGAAGGAGGGTGCGGAGGCGCTGTTCGTCGCTCACTGGTTCCGGCCGAAGAGGCGGGACAGGAATCCCTGGCTCGACGGTGGCAGGGGGGCGTTGTTCGCGGCGGCGACAAAGGCCTTCGCGAACTCATCGATCGACTTGGTCCGCTTGACCATGTCCCGCTCCAGCGCCCTCATGACCACGGCCTCGAGGTCGGGTGACATCTTCGCCCCTTCCATGGCCTCGCAGAGCGGGGTTGGGTTCTGAGTGAGTAGTTGCTGGAACAACTCCCGTGGGTTTCTGCCTTGGAAGGGGAGCTTCCCGGCCAGCATGTGGTAGGCGATCGTCGCCAAGCTGTAGACGTCGGCTTGTTCGCTCACCAGCTCGCCGCTCAGCGCCTCGGGGGCCACGTACTGCAGGGTCCCGACGAAGAACCCCGCCTTGGTGAGCCGGGCTTCCGGGGCGTCGTCGGTATCCCGGGCGATTCCGAAGTCGAGCAATCGAGCCTTCTGAGTCGCCGGATCGTACATGATGTTGGCGGGCTTGAGATCGCGATGGATGATCCCGGCCGCGTGGGCCGCGCTCAGCGCCTCACCGAGCTGCTCGATGATATTGGCCGCGACCAGCGGGGCGACCCGCCCGGCCCCTGCCATGAAATCGGCGAGCGGCTCCCCATCGGCCCACTGGAGCGCGATGTAGTACAGTCCCTGGTCCTCGCCGAAGTCGAAGGTCCGGATGATGTTGTCGTGGCTGGCCTTGACCCCGAACTCGCCTTCCCGGAGGAAGCGCTGGACGTTGACCGGGTCCTGGGCCTGGCGGCCTCGGAGAATCTTGACGGCGGCCGGCCCCCGCTCAGGATGCTCGGCGCGGTAAACCAGGGCGGTACCACCTTCGCCCACGTGCTTCAGCAAGCGGTAGCCGGCCACAGTGGACCCGATCAGATTATCTTGGCTCATTGGGGTCCGGGAACCTACCCACGCCCCGCCCGGCACGGCAAGCGGAACCTACCCGTGTCATCTCTGGCGAAGCCGGGCGTCTCCAAGGGCGCCCTTTTCAGCCGACAGAGGCCTGTCATGTCCGGACGTTCACTGACGCGATTGAGAATTCCCGTTTTCGGGGCGCTCGTGGGTCTGACGCTCGCGTCGTGCGGTGGTGGTGCGACGCGGACTGGTCCGGGCGGGGTCGAGCCGAGTGGCGCCGGGGAAACCCTCAACGAACTCTTCGACCTGACCGGGCTCTACACCCGCGTCGGCCGACTGGCCGCCGGGCCGCCGCTCCCGTTCGTGGGGCAGGTGGTCTACCTGGCCGGCCGGGGAGATTCGACCGTCGGGTTGCTCTCCATGTCCCTCGACAATCGGACCCTCTCGTTCTCCCGAGTGGGCCGGGATTTCCAGGCGCGCTATCGGGTGGAGATGCTGCTCCAGCGGGAGGGATCACTTCCGATCCGGTACGCCCGGGATGAAGTCGTCAACGTTGCCAATTACCAGGAGACCCAGCGGTCGGACGAGTCGGTGATTTTCCAGCAGGCCTTTCTGCTGGCGCCGGGGAGCTACCTGGTCACCGTGACGGTGCGCGATCCAGGGTCGGGGTCGTTCTCGCAGGCCCAGCGAGAACTCACCGTGCCGGCGCTCGGGGCAGGGACCACCACCGCGCCGATCCTGGTCTATCAGTCCACCGTCCGTCGCAACCTCTGGGACGAGCCCAAATTGCTGCTCAATCCGCGCGGGATGGTGGCCCACGGGGACGACTCGCTGGCGATCTATGTCGAGGGGTACCAGATGCCGGTGGGGGCCCGGGTTCCGCTCCTCGCCACCGACGAAGCTGGCCAGCAGGTCTACCGTGGCGAGGTCGCCTTTGAGGGAGGACGACCGGTCGAGGGCCAGATGGTCCATCTGCCGGCTCAGGCGCCATCCCTCGGACGGCTGACCCTCGCGCTCGGCGCCCCGGGGAGGGCCAAGGAGACCCTCGCGCTCGTCTCATTTTCCCGCTCATGGGCCCTGACCAACTACGACAACCTGCTCGACCTGCTGCGGTATTTCGGAGAGGACGATCGGCTGTCCGCGCTCCGGAAGGCCCCCCCGGCGGAGCGGCCGGCGCTCTGGCGGCGGTTCTGGGTGGAGTCCGACCCCAACCCCAACACCCCCGAGAACGAGGCGCTCGACATCTACTTCACTCGGCTCGCCATCGCCAACCAGCGCTTCCGGAACGAGGCGGGCAGTTCGGGGGGATGGCGGACCGAGCGAGGAGAGGTCTTCATCACGCTTGGGGAGCCCGACCGGATCATCGAATCCTCGCCTGGCGCCCAGGTGCCGTACGAGGAGTGGCTGTACGCCAGCTACCAGACCTCCCTCGTGTTTGAGGGCCAGCTGGGCTTCTCCCGGCTCCGGCTGACCCCGGCGTCCCGCGCCGAGTTTGCCCGGATGCGGGTTACCGCCCGGCAACGGCAGGGCCGGTGACCATCCGCCTCCAGGAATGAGCGACTCGGCGCCCGAGCGGCTCTTCCTGGTCGATGGCTACGCCCTTCTCTATCGAGCCTTCTATGCCCTGATCAGTCGGCCGCTGCGGACCAGCCGCGGCGAGAACACCTCGGCGGCCTGGGGGGTCGCCAATTTTCTGCTCCGGCTTCAGGACAAGCACCACCCGACCTATCTCGCCTGGGTCAACGACGCCGGCGACTCCGGGCGCACGGCGCGGTATCCCGAATACAAGTCCACCCGGGAAAAACTCGATGAGGCCCTCCAGGCCGACTTCGACCTCGCCCGGGAACAGCTCCGGGAACTGCTGGCCGCCTTTCGGGTGACCACGGTCGAGGTGCCGGGCTACGAGGCGGATGACGTAATCGGCACTCTCGCCGAGGCCGCCGCGGCGCGGGAGATGCAGGTGGTCATCGTTTCAGGGGACAAGGACCTGTACCAGCTGATCGGTCCCCGGGTCGCGCTGCTCAATCCCGGGCGCGGAGGCCCGGCGAGCATCGAGGAGCACTGGGTCGACCAGCGCAACGCCGCCGAGCGGCTGGGGGTCGCCCCGGAACGGGTGGTCGACTACCTGGCCCTGGTGGGCGATAGCTCCGACAACGTGCCCGGGGTGAAGGGCATCGGCGACAAGGGCGCCCGGCAGCTCCTCGAACAGTTCGGCGACCTCGACACGCTGCTCGCCAGGGCGGGGGAGGTTACCGCCAAGCGGGCCCGCGAGGCTTTGCTCAGTCAGGCCGACAACGCGCGTCTCTCGCGGGAGCTGGTCACCATTCAACGGGATGTCCCGGTGACGCTCGATCTCGAGTCGCTCCGGACCCGGGAGGCCGATCCCGACGCGCTCCGGGTGGTGCTCACCCGACTCGAGTTCCACTCCCTGGTCAACCGGCTCCCGATCGACCAGCTGGCCGACCCGGTTGCGGGGGAGCCGGTGTCCGCGGGCGCCGCAGTTCCCGACGCCACCGTCCAGGTGGTGGATCAGCTCGAGGCGGTGGCCGACGTGGTCCGCCGGCTGGCCGGGGCAGAGCAGGTCGCGCTTCGCGCCTGGGTGAGCGGTCCCGAGCCCCGGGACTGGCGACTGGTCGGGCTCGCGCTGTCCGACGCCGTCGACACCTGGTACTTCCCGTTTGCCCACGAATCGCCCGATGGTCCGCTGGCCGGGACGGCACCCCCTCGCAACCTCCCGCCGCTCACCGACCCGGGTCTCGTCCCGCTGGCAAGCCTGCTAGCCGATTCCGGCGTCGCCAAGGTGGGCCACGACCTCAAGGCCGAGTGGGAGGCCTGTCGGGTGGCGGGGGTAGAACTGGGGGGGCTGAACGCCGACCTGATGCTGGTCAGCTTTGTGCTGGACCCGGGCCGCCGGTCTCACGTCCTCGACACCCTGGCGCTCGACCACCTCGGCCGCAACCTGCCGCCCCGCAGTGACCTGCTCGGCCGGGGTCGCAACCTCCGGGCCCCCGAGCTCGTCGAGCCCGCCGAAGCCGCCGCGCAATGCGCCTCGGAGCTCGGGGCCGTCGTGGCCCTGGAGGAACAGCTGCGGCCCGCGCTGGCGGAGAGCGGGATGGAACAGCTCTATCGGGACATCGAGATGGCCTTGACCCCGGTGCTGGTGGACATGGAATGGACCGGCATCGCGATCGACCAGGCCCTCTTTCACCGGCTCAGCCAGGAGCTGGCCCGGGATCTGGCCGAACTCGAACGCGCCATCGTGACGGCGGCGGGAGCCGAATTCAACCTGAACAGCCCGAAGCAGATGGCCGTGGTGCTGTTCGATCAACTGCGGCTTCCGGTGCTCAAGAAGACCAAGACCGGCGCGTCGACCGACGCCGAGGTGCTCGAGCAACTGGCGGATCAGGGACACGAGGTCCCTCGCCTGATTCTGGAGCATCGGGAGTTGCAGAAGCTCCGGTCCACCTATGTCGACGTGCTCCCCAACAGGGTGAGCCAGCGCACCGGCAGGATTCACACCTCATTCAATCAGACCGGTGCGGCCACTGGGCGACTGTCTTCCTCGGATCCCAATCTCCAGAACATCCCGGTGCGAACGGCCCGCGGTGAGGAGATCCGGCGCGGGTTCATCCCGCGGGAGGGCTGGCAGTTCGTGGTGGCGGACTACTCGCAGATCGAGTTGCGGTTGCTGGCGCATTTCTCGGGTGACCCGGCGTTCCTTGAGGCCTTCGGGCGGGGCGACGACATCCACCGGCAGACCGCCGCCATCATCTTCGGAACCGACGTCGAGGCCGTCACTCCGGAGATGCGAGGCCAGGCCAAGACGATCAACTTCGCCACCATCTATGGCCAGGGTCCCTTTGCCCTGGCCCGGCAGCTGGGGATTTCGCAGGACGAGGCCAAGGTATTCATCGCCCAGTATTTCGAGCGGTTCGCTGGAGTGCGGACCTGGCTCGATGGTCAGGTGGAGCGGGCCCGGAGTCAGGGTTGGGTCGAGACGCTCTTCAATCGCCGGCGCTTCATCCCCGAGATCCGGGATCGCAACTTCAACACCCGGGCCTTCGGCGAGCGGCTGGCCCAGAACTCCCCGCTGCAGGGATCCGCGGCCGACCTGATCAAGGTGGCGATGATCCGGATCCACGGGGAACTCGCCGGCGGTGCCCACCGGGGCGTGCTGCTGCTGCAGGTCCATGACGAGCTGGTTCTGGAGGCGCCGCCCGAGGAAGTGGAGTCGGTGACCGCCCTGGTCCGGCGGCACATGGAATCGGCGGCCCAACTCCGGGTCCCGCTGGTGGTCGACGTGGGGGTGGGCCCGAACTGGCTGGAGGCGAAGGCCTTGTATCTCTAAATCTGCGTTCTGCTGTAGTTTCTCGATAGGGTGGTAACCCGTTTCTAGGGGCTTCGAGCCCGTACCCTAGCCTGGGTGCCACCTGCTGTTGGTCGCCGAGAGCCCGAACAGTTGCCGGGGGGTCTGACCCCGCATCACGCAAGGTTGGGCCACGCCGATCGTTCCTTTGCCGGAGACGCCTCATGGACCACTTCATCGGCATTGATGTCGCCAAGGCGACGCTCGACATTGCGTCACTGCCCGACGGCGAGAGCTGGACCGTCACGAATGATGATTCCGGCCTCGCGGAGCTCATCCCGCGCCTGGTCGCCCTCGCCCCGGTCCTCGTCGTGATGGAAGCGACGGGTGGCTTCGAGACACCGGCGGCGATCGCCCTCGCGCACACGGGTCTCCCTGTGGCCATCGTCAATCCGCGCCAGGTGCGCGATTTCGCCAAGGCCATGGGGCGGCTCGCCAAGACGGATGCCCTCGATGCCGGCCTGCTCGCGGATTTCGCCCAGCGCGTGCGTCCTGAACCCCGCCCGCTCCCCGATGAGGCCGCGCAGCTTCTGGAAAGCCTGCTGACGCGCCGTCGACAGATCGTGGATATGCTCACCGCCGAGAAGAACCGGCTCGGCTTCGCGCGTGGCCCCGTCAGGCGCGACATCACCCAGCACATCCGCTGGCTCGAGAAGCGCCTCAGCGCTGTCGACGGCGACTTGCAGGATGCGGTCACGGCGAGCCCGCGGTATCACGCGAAGGCGCAACTACTCCGCAGTGTGCCTGGCGTGGGGCAGGTGACCACCTTCACCCTTTTGGCCACGCTCCCGGCACTCGGACACCTCTCCCGCCACCAGATCGCCGCCCTCGTCGGGGTGGCCCCGATGAACCGGGACAGCGGCACCAGGCGGGGCAAGCGGATGGTCTGGGGGGGCCGCGCCCCGGTCCGCGCCGTCCTGTACATGGCCGCCCTGGTCGGTATCAAGCACAACCCGGTGCTCCGGGTCTTCTATGAGCGGCTCCGCGCGGCGGGCAAGCCCTTCAAGGTGGCGGCCACCGCGTGCATGCGAAAACTCCTCACCATCCTCAACGCCATGCTGAAACACCACCGCCGCTGGGATGCACAATACGCTTGACTTTCGAGACAGTTGCTAGGGTTGCGGCCCGGGGGTGTTTCGTCGCCCGCCGGGCCACCAGTTCCAGCGGCCGGCCAGGTGCATGAAGGCGGGCACCAGGACCATCCGGATCAAGGTGGCGTCGAGCAGCACCGCCACCGCCAGTCCGAATCCCAGGAACTGCATCACCAGGACCCGCCCGAAGGCAAACGCCCCGAAGGCCGTGATCATGATCAGCGCCGCCGAGGTAATGACGCTCGCGGTGGCGCCCAGCCCCTCGGCGGTGGCTTCGCTGTTCTTCCCGGTCCGATCGTAGGCCTCCTTCATCCGGCTCAGCAGGAACACCTCGTAGTCCATGCTGAGTCCGAACACCACCGCGAACACCAGCACCGGAATCGCCACGAAGATCGCGCCGGTGGGTCCGGTGATTCCGAAAATCGCCCCACCCACCCCTTCCTGAAAAACCAGCACGATCACCCCGAAGGTGGCGATGACCGACAGGGAGTTCATCACCACCGCCTTGAGCGGCACCAGCACTGAACGGAAGGCGATCGCCAGCATCAGGCCGGTGGCCCCGAGCACCAGCGCCACCAGCAACGGGAAGCGCGCCAGCAGGTCGTCCTGGAAATCCACCGCGCCGGCGGTGTAGCCCCCGACCAGAATCCTGGCGTCCCGCAGTTGGCGGACGCCGCCGGAGTCGACCAGCGCCCGGGCCCGACGCACCACCTCCATCGAGGAGGTCAGCGAGGTGGTGTCCCGCAGGATCACGTCCACCAGGGTGTACCGGGCGTCGGGGCTCAGGTAGGCGTCGAGGGCGGGGTATTGCACCCGGGCGGAGTCCAGTTGGCTGTACAGCAGCGAGTACCCGAGGATCGAGCTGCCGGGCGAGAGATCCACGATGCTCCGGACGACGGCCACCCGGGGATCCGCCAGCATCGAATCGCCCAGCGCGCGAATCCCCCGCAGCCGGACCGCTTGCACTGCGCGGTCCCCCTCCGGGAGCTCGATGACCATCCGGACCGGGAACAGGTATCCGCCGCGTCCCATTTCGGTGAGCTTCTCCACCCCCGTCCCGGCCTCGGTCTGCCCCGGGAACCAGTGTTTGGCCGGCAGCCCGATCTTGATCCGACTGAGCGGAAGGCTGAGGATCGCAATGGCGGTAAAGCCCAGAAGCAGGGCTCGCCAGGGATGCCGGGTCAAGGTCCGGGCCCAGCGTTCCCAGATCTGGGGGGCGTGGTACCAGGCGAGGCGTTTGGCCAGCCAACGGGGCCGGTCGATGGACCGCCCCACCGTGGCGAGCAGGGCAGGCAGCAGGGTGGTGCAGAGCAGGACCGATACCGCCACGACCACCAGGCCACCCACCCCGACACTGCGGGTGTCCACCAGCGGGGTGAACAGCAGGGCGGCAAAGCCCACCACGACCGTCATTCCCGAGGTGATCACTGCGGAGCCGGCGGTCTCCAGCGTCGCGATCGCCGCTTCCCGACTGCGGAGTCCGCGGTTGAGCTCCTCGCGGAACCGGGTCACCATCAGCAGGGAATAGTCGATCCCCACCCCGAGGCCCACCATGCTCGTCAGGTTGAGAACGAAGACCGACATCGGCATGACCGTGGCCAGGACACCGATGACGGAGAGCGAGATGGCGATGGCCAGGACGCCGACCACGACCGGAATGACTGCGGCGACCAACGCCCCGAACGCCAGCACCAGAATGACCAGGGTGATGGGCAGGACCACCGCCTCCAGCCTCCGACTGTCCGCCACGCTGACCGCCCGGATGTCGAGCTCGAGCGGAGCCCGTCCGGTCACCTGCAGGGTATACTCATCTCTGGCGGGGAGCCGACCGAGCGCGTTGTGGAGGGCGGCGCGAAAGTCAGCCACCAGGTTCCCCACCTCCGACCCGGGGACGTCGAGGCCCACCAGAAAGAAGGTGGTGCGGCCCCCCCAACCGAGAAACAGGCTGTCGCCGGTGGATGGGTAGGAGAGGATCGTGCTGACGAAGTCGAGCTGAGCCGCAGCGGCGAGGAGCGAATCGAGAGCCTCTTGAGGGCGCCCCTCGGTAAACGATCCGGGCCCTTGCAGCGTGACAGCGAAATATTCACTGAAGGCCCGCGGGAATTCGCTGGTCAGCAGGCCGTCGGCAATCCGCGCCTCGGTGGGGTCGTGGCTGCCACCGCGGAGATCGAGTCGCCCGGCGGTCAAAGGCGCCCGGAGTGCCGCGATGACCGCGATCACCACCCAGACGCCGATGACGGCCCAGCGCCAGCGTACCAGCGCACGGGCCACGGGCTTCAGCAGCACAAACCGGCCATTTCGACTCCTGGAGCGGAACAGACTCTCATTCGGCAGGCGGAAATGTTAGAACCCGACCCCTCCCAGCGCCAGTTTTCCGTCAGCGGAAGCTCGCGGTTTCCGACCGTGCTGCTCGCCCTGGTGGCCGGGTTGGTGGGCGTGATGGCGATCGGCCGACTGACCGCGCCGGCTGCGCCGCCGCCCGCGGTGGCCGAGACGCCTTCCGACCCGGCGGTTCCCCCCCCGCCGCGCGCCCCGCCGGTCCTCCCTAGCCCGCCCACGATCCGGCCCGTGCCAGTGGTCGTTCCCAAGGCGGGGACCCCGGTCCTCGATCTGATGGTGCGGCTTGAGGCCCAGCGGCGGATCCGACGGGCCGGTTCAGCGGTCTACCTCGACTCCCTGCTGGCCGAGGGCGATTCGGTCCTCCGCCGGTGGCCCGATCGTCGCGGGGATCCGATCAAGGTCGGGTTGCTCCGCGACAGCCTGTTTGAGGCCGCGAAGGTGGACGAACGGGTCATCCGGGAGGCCATGGCCCAATGGGCCGGGCTGCCGATTGGTGTCCGGTTCGAGTTCATCGGCGAAGGCGGGGTGCCGGAAATCGTGGTCCAGTGGATCGAGCGCTTCGACTCGACCCTGGCCCGCACCGGCCAGACCGACCTGACCGTGACCTTCGACGGGGCGATCACCGCCGCCACGATCACCCTCGCCCTGCAGGCCCCCACCGGCCGCTCGCTCGATCGGGGGATGCTGGCGAACACCGCCCTCCACGAGGTCGGGCACGCCCTCGGCCTGGCCCACTCCGACCGGCGGGGAGACCTGATGTACCCGGAACCGACCACCTCGAGCCTCTCCCCACGGGACCGTCGGACCATCGAGCTGATCTACGGGCTGCCGCCGGGCAGCATTCGGACCGAACCGTGACCGACTAGCTTTCGGAGGTACTCAGCCAGGGGCAGGACCCATGATGACAGCCGAGACCGTCCGGAAGGCGCTCCGTCAGGTGAAGGACCCTGAACTGGGGCTCAACATCATCGACATCGGGCTGGTGTACGACGTGACGGTGTCCGACGAGGGTGCGGTGCACGTAAAGATGACGCTGACCTCCCCCGGCTGCCCGGCCGGTCCCGAGATCATGGGGGACGCCAAGCAGACCGTCGAAGCCCTCGAGGGGGTGACCGCGGTGGAGGTCGAGCTGGTCTGGGAGCCCTACTGGACCCCGGAGAAGATGGATCCCCGGGTCAAGGCTTTCATGGGGTTTTGATCGCCCCGAGCAGCGCCTTCCCGAATTCCTTGACCTGCCATTCCCTGAGCCCCTCGACCTGACGGAGTCCCGCCAGGTCGAGGGGGTTCGCCCGGGCAATTCCATCCAGCACGCTGTTGGGGCAGATCACCCCGGGGTCCAGCCCCAACCGGGCCGCGACTTCGGTGCGGACCGACTTGAGGCGCGCCGTCCGGGCTTCGATCTCGGGCTCCCGCTGCCGACGCGGCGGCCGGGGTACCGTCGGCAGATCCTGCTCCGGGACCTTGAGCCCGCGCCTGACTGCGGCCAGCAGGTTCCGGCCCCGCCGCTCGGCCGTGTCTCGCCCCACGCCCCGGATCGCCCCAAGGGCCTCCGGGCTTTCCGGCGCCTCCCGGGCAATCAGCAGCAGCGCTTCGTTTCCCAGGATCCGGAACTCGGCCCGGTCGAGTCGGGTGGCCTGGCTCACCCGCCAGGCGTGGAGTTCCCGCAGAATGGCCAACTGGCGGGGCCGAAGAGCCTTGGCGCCCTTGATCCGCAGCCAGGCTGGTTCCCGCTCCTCGTCCATCGTCCAACGGACAAGCTCCAGGCGGGCAAACTCCTCTTTGGCCCAGGTCAATCGCCCAGTCTCCTCCAGCCGCTCGGCCAGGAGGTCGCGGAGAGCGACGAGGTTCCGCGTGTCGGCAGCAGCGTAGGCCAGCATCTCCTCGGTCAGCGGCCTGGCCGACCAGTCAGCCCGCTGGAACCGCTTGTCGATCTTCACGTCGAAGTACCGCTCCAGCAGCGCGGCGAGACTCAACCCCGGCTCACTGAGCAGCTCAGCCGCTGTCCGAGTATCGAACAGCGATCGGACCTTGAAACCGTACTGGTGGTCGAAGAGGCGAAGGTCGTAGTCAGCGTCGTGGAAGACGACCTCGATCTTGGGGTCAGCCAGGATCTCGCCGAAGGGAGAAAGGTCTCCGATGGCGACCGGGTCGATGATGCTGGTGGTGGTCCGGGTCGACACCTGGACGAGGTAGATGCGGTTCAGATACCGATGGAAGCTGGCGGCCTCGGTGTCCACTGCGAGGACCGACTCGCGCTTCCATTCCTTGACCAGCCGGACCAATTCCGGGGCGGTGGCGACGAGCTGTGGGCGGTCAGGTTCCAAGAGGGTAACGTGTTCCATCTGATAGGGTTATGCGTTACACTCACCGGGTCGAAGGGTCCCGATGGTCCGCTCCGCAGCCCCGAATAGTAGCCGGGCCTATCCAAATGGCACCTGGCCTCGTCCCAAGGCGCACCCCAGACGGCCGTCGCGGCCACGACCGAGGGGCGTGGGACCCGAGGCGGGGAAGGCTGCCCGGAATGGACGGCCCAAGGTGACAGGGTGGGGGCTGATTCCAGGGCAGGGTGTGAAACCCCTGGGGGGGGCTGAGCGTCTAATACAATAGCGGCTCCGGTCCGAATTCTTCAGGACCACCGCTATTGCAGTACCTCCCACCACCTGCGGCTTCGGGGCTTCGGCTCCGAGGCCGCCTTTCCATCCAGCAGGGGCTACTGGTGTGGGCGCCCTGGGGGATTGTCGCTGTTGAAGACCTCGCGGTTCTTCTCGGTATACGAGGCCATCTCGGGGGGGACATCGTCTTCCGGATAGATCGCGCTGACCGGGCACTCTGGTTCACAGGCCCCGCAGTCGATACACTCTTCCGGGTGAATATAGAGCTGGTCCTCGCCCTCATAGATGCAGTCGACCGGACAGACATCCACGCAGGCTCGGTCCTTGACTCCGATACAGGCTTCGATGATCACATACGTCATGCAGAATCTCCTCGGGCGGACGGTGCCGGCAGAAGGCCACCGCCTCGACGGGATAGAAATAAGGAACGGTTTCCCGGGGCGCAAGGGTTTCCTCGCGGGGCTCGCCATGCTCTGTGCCGTGGCACCACTCTTCGGACAGGCTCCGCCAGTCTGCCGCGAGGGCCGCACCGCACTGGTGCTGTCGGGTGGCGGGGCCAAGGGTGTGGCGCATATCGGGGTACTCGCCGCGCTTGACGCCCTGGGCGCTCGGCCAGATCTGATCGTCGGAACCAGTATGGGCGCCATCGTCGGCGCACTGTACGCCAGCGGGCTCTCGGCAGCGGCGCTCGACACGATGACCAGGGCGATCGAGGTTGGCGGTCTGTTCCGGGCGCCGGCCAGAGTACCCGTCGGCTGGGGTGACCTGGCCCCACTGGTGATCTGGGAGCAGGGAGAGAAGGGATTCACCCTGCAGACACCGTCCCTGCGCGATGCTCAGACGGCGGCCATGCTCAACGGCCTGCTGCTGCGGGGCAATCTGCTCGCTCGCGGCAATTTCGACTCCCTCCCGATTCCTTTCCGGGCTGTCGCGACCAACCTGGTCAACCGCCAGCCCGTGGTGCTGGCGGGAGGCGATCTGGCCCGGGCCGCCCGAGCCAGCAGCTCGATTCCCCTGGTGTTTGCTCCAGTCCATGTGGATGGTCGGGTGCTGGTCGACGGGGGGATCTCGGCCAACATCCCGATCGCGGTCGCCAGGGACCTCGGTGCCGACCGGGTCATCGTGTCCGATGTGAGCCGCGAATCCGACAACACAGGGGACCTGTCCTCCCCGCTGGCGGTGGCAGACCAGCTGGCGGGGTTCCTGTTTGTCCAGCCACTGGATTCGCTCGGCCCCCAGGACGTCTACATCCGGCCGGCCATCGAGGGGTTCGGAAACCTGGACTTCGCGCCGGAGACGATCGACCGGCTGATCGATCGCGGTCGGAGCGCCGCCGACACCAGCCTGGAGAAGGCGAGCTGCCTCCCGCGGGCGCCCCGTCGGTCGATGACCGTTCCATCCCTGGTCGGCACCATCACCGGACCAGGGCTGACCCCGGGCGAGGTAGGCACGCTCCGCCGACTGCTGGCTCTGGAGCCCGGGGATTCGATCGATCAGGCGACCATGCGCCGACAGTTCCCTCGGCTGACGGAGATCGACGCGTACAAGCAGGTCTGGGTCACGCCTACGGGAGGAGATCCCGTCGACTTCGTCATCACCGCCGACCGGACTCCCCGCCGGGCCCTCGGAGTGGGTCTTGCCTACGACAGCGAGCTGGGAGGGCGGATCGGCTTCGCGGTCGTTGACCGGGCATTCACGGCGGCCGGCGTAGAGGCGGCCGGCACCCTCGCGGTGGGCGGCCTCTCGACCCAGCTGGAAGCAGGCCTCCGACGGTATTTCGGGGTGGGCCGATTCGGGGTCTCGCCTTCCCGGCTCGCGCCGACGATGACCGGGCGGCTGGCGCGGGAAGAAGTCCGGCGGTTTGACGAGGACGGTGTGGAACTGCCCGGGGAGCAGACCCGGCAGGGCGTGTTCTTTGTCGGGGTGGAGCGCGACGTGACCCGGTGGGTCTTCCGGATTGGTCTCGAAGGCCGCCTCTGGCACACCGACCTCGGGGACGATCGCTCCGGCGGGCTGCTGCTGCTGGTGCGGCGTCTCCCCGAGCGCGGGCCCGCTCTGGTGCTCGAAGGGATCTTCTCCGGCACCTTTCAGCGCTACCGGTCAGACCTGTCGGGGACCCTGACCACCGGGCGACTGTCGTTCCTTCCACGGCTTCGAGTCGGGTGGGGCACCGAGATGCCTGCCATGGAGCGGTTTGCTCTGGGGGGCCTGGAGGGATTCCCCGGGTACCACCTGCTGGAACTGAGGGGCGATCGAGAGATCTATGCCGGCACCCAGGTCGAGGTGGCTGCTCACGGGCCGCTGTCGGTCACCCTGCTGGCCGCGGTCGGCCGGATCGCCACGGGAGGCGGGCTTCTCAAGGATGACCACTGGAGGGCGGGCGCCAGGCTGGGCATTCTGGGAGACACCCCGCTCGGGCCGGTCCGGCTGGAGTACGGGGTTGGGTCGGGAGGGCGCGGGGCCCTGCTGGTGCGGGTCGGGCGCTGGTTCTGATCAGATCATGACCGAAGGCCCGAGTTGGGCCGATCGGGGTTCAGGCTCCCCATAGCGTTCGGAGGGGCCATACAGGCGGTTCCACTCCTCCCGGAGACAGAAAGGCCAGGGCCCGTGTGCCCGGTCCACCGCGAGCACCCCGTCAAGGTGGTCGATCTCGTGCTGCAGCAGTTCCGCGCGATCCCCTTCCAGGTCCACCTCGTGTGCCTCCCCCTTCAGGTCCAGATATCGCACCCGGATGCGATGGGCCCGCAGCACCCGGACCAGAAGACTGGGAAACGAGAAGCAGTCGTCCCAGACGGTGAAATCGTCCGACCCCACCTCCACGATTTCGGGGTTGATAAGCACCCACGGACGGTCCATCTCCACGTAGACGATCCGGACCGGAGCGCCGACTTGAGGTGCCGCGATGCCCCGGCCACTTCCAAACCGGGACTGCCAGTCCCGCAGGGTCTCCTTCAGGTCATCCACGATTACTCTGACCCCGGCCGAGCGAGGCTTGGTGATGGGGTCGCAGCGCGTGTGGAGGATCGGGTCCCCGAGCAGCCTGATGCGGTGGATGGTCATATCAGGAAAATCGGGGTCGGCCGGTTTCGGCGCAAACGGTCAATTTGAACTCATAGGGGTTGTATACGCTACTACTTTATCTCGTTCGTCGTTCCCCTCCCACCATCCCACCACCAGTCGATGCCCAGGGCCCCTCTCCAAACCTCCTCCTCCTCGAGGAACGTCTTCGTGGATCGCGACCGATGCCATGGTGCCTGAAATGACGCCAGTCTTGAAATAACACCAATTATGCCAGATAAATTGACTCAGGCCTATCCACAGGGTAGGATTCTCCCATGACCAGCGTCGATCGCACCGAGGCGGAATCCCGCCCCCTGGGCCTCAAGGGGCCGCGGGCAGATGTGGTCATGGAGCTGAAGGGCCAGGGCAGCCTGACCGCCAAGGACGCGAGTCACCGTTTGAACCTCTCGATGAACGCGGTGAGGCACCACCTGAAGGAGCTCGAGGCCTCGGGGCTGGTGGTCCACGTCCGGGAACATCGTGGAGTCGGCGCGCCGGCGTTCATGTATCGGCTGAGTGCCGCCGGCGAGGCCCTGTTTCCCAGGCGTTATGAGGATGCCGTAGGCCGGCTGCTCGACTATGTGGTCGAACGGGAGGGCAGGGCGGCGGCGGTCGAGGTGCTCGAGGCCAAGTACCGGGAGCTGGCGCTGGAACTGATGCCCACTCTGGTGGACGCGACTCCGGCGGAGCGTCTGGAGGCGGTGGCCCGGGCTTTGGCAGTCGAGGGGTACATGCCCGAGGTGCGTCCCGATGGCCCCGGCGGGCTGCAGTTGGTCGAGCACAACTGTCCGATTCAGCAGGTAGCGGAGCGATTCCCCGAGGTCTGTGAGGCCGAGGCCAGATTCCTGGCCGAGGTGCTCGTGGCCACGGTGACCCGCGGTACCCATATCGCCAGCGGATGTGGCACCTGTGAGTACCAAGTCCGCCCGGTCAGCCCCGCTGGGAACGGGCATGCCGGCGTCAGCCAGGAGCTGTCATGAGTTCGTCGGTCGAAGCACTGGTCAATCGCGAGTACAAGCACGGCTTCGTGACGGACATCGAGGCGGACAGTGTCCCGCCCGGTCTCAACGAGGGCGTGATCCGGCACATCTCGGCCAAGAAGGGCGAGCCCGAGTGGTTGCTGGAATGGCGGCTCCGGGCGTACCAGGCCTGGCAGAAGATGGAGGAGCCGCATGCCTGGGCCAACGTGAGCTACCCGCCGATCAAGTACCACGAGATCGTGTACTACTCGGCGCCCAAGACGATCAAGCCGCTGGGCTCGCTCGATGAACTGGATCCGAAACTCAGGGAGACCTACGACAAGCTGGGGATCCCGCTCTCGGAGCAGAAAATGCTGGCGGGCGTGGCGGTGGACGCGATCTTCGACTCGGTCTCGGTGGGCACCACCTACAAGGCGCACCTGGCGGAGATGGGGATCATCTTCTGCTCCTTCTCCGAGGCGGTCAAGGAACACCCCGAGCTGGTGCGGAAGTACCTGGGCTCGGTGGTCCCGATCACCGACAATTTCTTTGCCTCGCTCAACGCGGCGGTCTTCACCGACGGGTCGTTCGTCTATATCCCGAAGGGTGTGAAGTGTCCGCTCGACCTCTCTACCTACTTCCGGATCAACCAGGCAGGGACCGGGCAGTTCGAGCGGACCCTGATCATCGCCGACGAGGGCGCCTCGGTCAGCTACCTCGAGGGCTGCACCGCCCCCAGGCGGGACGAGAACCAGCTGCACGCCGCGGTGGTGGAGCTGGTGGCGCTGCAGGACGCCTCGATCAAGTACTCCACCGTCCAGAACTGGTATGCCGGGGACGAGAACGGGGTCGGCGGGATCTTCAATTTCGTGACCAAGCGTGGCAAGTGTGCCGGGGCCCGGTCCAAGATCAGTTGGACCCAGGTCGAGACCGGCTCCGCGATCACCTGGAAATATCCCAGCGTCCTGCTCCAGGGCGACGACTCGGTGGGCGAGTTCTACTCGGTGGCGGTGGCCAATGGCCGCCAGCAGGCCGACACCGGAACCAAGATGATCCACATCGGCAAGCGGACCCGGAGCGTAATCATCTCCAAGGGGATTTCGGCGGGCCGGGGCAACAACAGCTACCGGGGCCTGGTCAAGGTGCTCCCCAAGGCGGACGGGGCCCGGAATTACACCCAGTGCGACTCGATGCTGATCGGGAACCGCTGCGGGGCCCACACCTTCCCGTACCTCGATGTCCAGAACCGGACCTCGGCGGTGGAGCACGAAGCCTCCACCTCGAAGATCGGGGAGGATCAGATCTTCTACCTGAAGCAGCGGGGCCTGAACACCGAGCAGGCGATATCGATGGTCGTCAACGGCTTCTGCAAGGAAGTCTTCAAGGAACTCCCGATGGAATTCGCGGTCGAGGCACAGAAGCTCCTCGGCGTGAGCCTCGAGGGCAGCGTAGGCTAAGGAGAAATCGACCCGTGCTTGAGATCAACAACCTCCGCGCCGGCGTGGAGGGCAAGGACATTCTGAAGGGCATCACCCTGACCGTGAAGCCGGGGGAAGTGCACGCCATCATGGGCCCCAACGGGTCGGGGAAGAGCACCCTCGCGCAGGTCCTGGCGGGGCATCCAGTGTACCAGGTGACCGGGGGCACGGTGCGCTACAACGGCGCCGACCTGCTGGACCTGGAACCGGAGGAGCGCGCCCAGGCCGGCATCTTCCTGGCGTTCCAGTATCCGGTGGAGATCCCCGGGGTCACCAACGCCTACTTCCTGCGGGCCGCCTACAACGAGTTGCGGAAAGCGCGCGGCGAGGAAGAGGTCGATCCGATGGACTTCCTCGACATCATCGAGGCCAAGCTCAAGGTGGTGCAGTGGGGCCCGGAGATCATGTCCCGGGCGGTCAACCACGGCTTCTCCGGGGGCGAGAAGAAGCGCAACGAGATCCTCCAGATGGCGGTGCTTGAGCCGATGCTCTGCATTCTGGACGAGACCGACTCCGGCCTCGACATCGATGCCCTGAAGATCGTCGCCGCCGGGGTCAACGCCCTGCGGAGCCCCGATCGGGCGATGATCGTGGTGACCCACTACCAGCGGCTCCTGGAGTTCATCGTCCCAGACGTGGTGCACGTGCTGGTGGACGGGAAGATCGCCAAGAGCGGGGGCAAGGAACTGGCCCTGGAGCTCGAGGCCCGGGGATACGAGTGGGTGGCCGGCCCGATGGAGCCGGTGGGAGCCGGGTCGTGATCGAGACCTACCGCACCGCGTTTTCCCAGCAGCACGCTGACGGCCTGCCGGTCTGGCTGGCCCCGATCCGGCAGGCGGGTCTCGACCGGTTCGTAACCGCGGGCTTCCCGTCCTCCAAGGATGAGGAGTGGCGGTTCACCCCGCTGGGCGCGCTGCCCCGGACCGGGTTCGCCCCCGCTCAGGCCCCGGCCCAACCGGTTTCCCGCGCCGCCCTCGAGCCGCACCTCTTCGGGCAGACCGGGTGGCCGGCGCTGGTGTTCGTCAACGGCCGGTTCGCTCCGGAACTGTCGCAGACGCCACCTGCCGCCGACGGGGTCATCACCCTCCCGCTGGCCCGGGCGCTGGTGAGTCAGCCGGGGCTGGTCGAGCCCCACCTGAGCCGGCACGCCGGTCCCGAAGCCACCCCATTCACCGCCCTCAACGCGGCCTTCATTCAGGACGGGGCCTTCATCCGGGTGCCGGCGGGGGCGGAGTTGAAGGACCCGATTCTGCTGGTCTTCGTGACCACCGCCGATGCCGTCGGCCAGATGACCCATCCCCGCAACCTGATCGTGGTGGAGCAGGGGGCCAGGGTGTCGCTGGTCGAGAGCTATGTCGGGCTGGATCAGGAGACCGCCTCGTTCACCAACGCGGTGACGGAAGTCGTGGTGCAGGAAGGGGCCTGGGTGGAGCACACCCGGATCCAGCGGGAGTCCGAGGCGGCGTACCACATCGGCTACACCCACGTGCACCAGGCGGCCGAAAGCCACTACCGGTCGTTCACCCTGGCGATGGGCGGCCTGGTCAGTCGGCACAACCTCCATACCCGGCTCAACGCCCCGGAAACCGAGGCCCTGCTCTACGGGCTGTCGATTGCCCACCGCGACCAGCTGGTAGACAACCACACCGCGATCTACCACGACCAGCCCAACTGCCGGAGCTGGGAAGTCTACAAGGCGATTCTCGACGACCGGTCCCGCGGGGTCTTCAACGGCAAGGTGTTCGTGACCCCGGAGGCGCAGAAGACCGACGCCAAGCAGACCAGTCGGACCCTGCTCCTCTCCGAACACGCCCGGGTGGACGCCAAGCCACAGCTCGAGATCTTTGCCGACGACGTGAAGTGCACCCACGGGGCCACCGTGGGGTATCTCGACCCGATGCCGCAGTTCTACTTCCAGAGTCGCGGAATCCCGGCCGATCGGGCCCAGCGCCTGCTGACCTATGCCTTTGCCGCCGAAGTCATGGACGAGGTAACGGTCACTGCGGTCCGCGAGGCCCTCGACCTGGTGGTCCGGACTCGACTTGGGATCGCCGAAGGAACCTGAACCATGGTGGTTGGCGCCGGAACGGTGGATCCGGTCACCACGGTGACCGCGCTGGACGAGGCCCGGGTCCGGGCCGACTTCCCGATTCTGGACCGCGAGATCCGGGGTTGCCGGCTCGCCTATCTGGATACCGCCGCGACCGCCCAGAAGCCACGGGTGGTGATCGAGGCGGTGGCCGACTTCTACCGCGCCACCAACGCCAACGTCCACCGCGGGGTGCACGTCCTGAGCGAAGAGGCGACCGAGGCCTATGACCGGTCCCGCGACCGGGTCCGCCGATTCCTGAACGCGACCGCCGCCGAGGAGATCATCTTTACCAGCGGGACCACCGCGGGCATCAACCTGGTGGCCCAGAGCTGGGGTCGAAACGCCCTCGCCGCCGGTGACGAGATCGTCCTCACCACACTGGAGCACCATTCGAACATCGTGCCCTGGCAGTTGATCGCCCAGGAAAAGGGCGCCGTCCTCCGAGTGGTTCCCTTGCTGGCCGATGGGTCGGTGGACCTCGACGGCTACCGGTCGCTGCTGGGGCCGCGAACCCGGATGGTGGCCCTGAGCCACGCTTCGAACGTGCTCGGCACGGTCCTCCCGGTGGCGGAGATGGTGGGTCTGGCGCACCAGGCTGGAGCGCTCCTCCTGGTGGATGGCGCCCAGTCGGTTCCCCACTTTCCAGTCGATGTCCAGGCGCTCGGCTGCGACTTCCTGGTCTTCTCCGGCCACAAGCTGTACGGCCCGACCGGGATCGGGGCGCTGTACGGCCGACGGGAACTGCTCGCCAAGATGGCTCCCTGGCAGGGCGGGGGTGGGATGATCGACCGGGTGACCTGGGAAGCGACCACCTGGGCGCCGCCACCGGCCCGGTTCGAGGCAGGGACCCCGCCGATTGCCGAGACGGTGGGATTGGCGGCTGCCATCGAGTACCTCGAACTGATCGGGATGGCCTCGATCGCGGCGCACGAGCAGGACCTGGTGGGCTACCTCAGCGCCCAACTGGACCAGGTGCCGGGGCTGACGGTATTTGGCCGGGCGCCGGGGCGGATCGGGGTGACCAGCTTCCTGCTCGACAATGTCCATCCACACGACTTGGCGACGGTGCTCGACACTGAAGGGGTGGCGGTCCGGGCCGGTCACCACTGCGCCCAGCCGCTGATGAAGCATCTCGGGGTGAACGCCACGGTCCGGGCCTCGCTCGGGATCTACAGCACCCGGACCGATGTGGACCAGCTGGTCAGCGGCCTTGAGGCCGCCAGGAAGCGGTTTGCCCGATGAGCGATCTCGACGAACTCTACCAGAGCGTCATCCTCGACCACGACCGGTCCCCCCGGAATTTCCGGGAACTCACCGGGGAGGGGTGCCGATCCGCGGAGGGGTACAACCCGCTCTGCGGGGACCGGGTCCGGGTGATGGTCAAGGTGGAGGATGGCCGGGTCGCCGACGTCAGCTTCCAGGGCATCGGCTGTGCCATCTCGAAAGCCTCGGCGTCGATGATGACGGAGGCGGTGCGCGGGCTGCCGGTCGTGGAGGCCGAGAAGCTGTTCGAGACTTTCCACCGCGACGTGACCGGCACCGACCGGACCGAGCAGTTGCCGAAGCGCCTCAAGGTGCTCCGGGGGGTATCGGCCTTTCCGATGAGAGTGAAGTGCGCCACCTTGGCGTGGCATGCGATGAAACAGGCGCTGGCCGAGGGGGCTTCCTCGAGCGGTCCGGCAAACCCCGACGTATCAACAGGAGTGTGAGATGGCGTACCCGGAACTGATGATCAAGCCGATGCGGGAGGATGTCACCCGGCACGGGGTGAAGGAACTGCGAACGGTGGCCGACGTGGACGCGGTGCTGGGAAACCCGGGTGGGACCCAGTTGGTGTTCATCAACTCGGTCTGCGGCTGCGCGGCGGGCAGCGCCCGGCCGGCATTGGCCAAGGCATTGCAGCACGCGACCAGGCCGGACCAGCTCTTTACCGTGTTTGCCGGCCAGGACCTCGACGCCACCGCGCGGGTCCGGTCGTATGTCAGCGACTACGCGCCCAGCAGTCCTTCGATGGTGCTGCTCCGGGATGGCGAGGTGGTGCTCTTCGTCCATCGCCACATGATCGAGGGCCGGGGCGCCAGCGAGATCGCCGCTGACCTCACCGCCGCCTTCGACCGCCACTGCGGCCAGGTGGTCGGGTCGTGACCCACGCCGGGTCTGACGGGCATGCCCCGGGGATGGTGTTCCACCCCGGGCATCACGAGCTGCACGGGGTGACGGTCATCGTGGAGACCACAGGACCCATCACCCACGTGGCGCGGTTCGACCGGGAGGACGCTGGCGGAGTCCACTTCAGGGACGTGGCCAGTTTCGCGGCCACCTCCGAGGAGGACCTGGCGGCCTGGCTGGACCGGACCCGGAAGTTCGGGGTTCGAGTGGAGCACCAGCGAATGGCGCTGCCGCCCGATGAGATCAGGAGTATCCGGCTGCTGGGACTGGGGTAGGTCCCGCAAGCGGGGTGGTCTGAGGCGGGGGCCGGAAACTTTCTGGCCTCCGCCTCGTTTCTGTGGCATTGTTCTGAGTCGCTCATCCGACCCCATTCAGGGAGCCGTCCCCAGATGTCCTCACCCGTTATCCAGGTCCAGGGCGTGACCAAGCGGTTCGCGGGCCATACCGCTGTCCGGAACCTCTCCATGGATGTCCCCCCTGGGGTCATCCTGGGACTGCTGGGCCCCAATGGGGCCGGCAAGAGCACCACCATCCGGATGATGATGGACATCATCGAGCCGGATGAGGGCCGGGTGAGCCTCTTCGGCGGCAGCCTCGGCGGCCGGGACCTGTCCCGCCGAATCGGGTTCCTCCCGGAGGAGCGTGGCCTCTACAAGAAGATGAAGGTGGCCGACCACCTGGTCTTCCTGGGGGAGACGAAGGGGCTCGCGTCGGGGGCGGCCAAGACCAAGGCCAGCGAGTGGCTTGAGCGCCTGGGGATTCAGGACTGGGCCGACAAGAAGGTGGAGGACCTGTCCAAGGGTATGCAGCAGAAGGTCCAGTTTGCCGGGGCGCTAGTGCACGATCCCGAACTGATCATCCTCGACGAACCGTTCAGCGGCCTCGACCCGGTGAACAGCAAGGTCCTCAAGGAGACGGTGGTTGACCTGGCCCGGTCGGGGAAGACGGTACTCTTCTCGACCCACATCATGGAGCAGGCCGAAAAGATGTGTGACCGGGTGGTGATCATCAGCCGGGGGGAAAAGGTGGTGGACGGGACAATGGCTGAGGTCAAGCGCGAAGCTGGCGGACGGCACGTGGCGCTGGCCTTCCATCGGGATGCTGGCAAGGCGGGTCCGGTGCTCCGCGACCGGTCGCTGGTGGCCACGGTGGACGACTCTGGTGCCAGTGCCGAGGTCGAGTTGGCCCCGGGGGGCGATTCGGACCGGCTGCTGGAGGCACTGATGCAGAGCGGGGTCGGGATCTCCCGGTTCGAGATCGTGGAGCCCTCGCTCCAGTCGATCTTCATTGCCAAGGTGGGTGCCGATGCCGCCCGAGCGGTGGCGATCGACGACTCACGCCCTGGGCCCCGCCCGCTGAACGGCATGGTTGACGCGAACGACATCGTTGACGTGATCGCCCCTCATGCGTAAGGCCTGGGTGGTCGCCAAGCGCGAGTTTCTGGAGCGGGTCCGCACCCGCCAGTTCATCATCGCCACAGTGTTGGGTCCGGTCCTGATGGGCCTCCTGTTCGTGATGCCGATCCTGCTCTCCAGCCCGACGAGTTCCAAGCGGGTCGCGATCGTCGATGCGGCCGATGGAGAGTTCGGCGCCAAGGTCGAGGCCGCCCTCGCCCGTTCCACCATGGGGGGTGGTGGCGACGAGGTGGCAACGCCGCGATACCTCGTCACCCGGGTGCCGGCGGCAGGGCGCGCCGACGCGGTCCGGGATTCGTTGATCTCCTTGGTGGGCCAGGATTCTCTGGGGGAGGCCTCGCTGACTGGGGTGCTGGTGATCTCCGACCGCGTCCTGGCCAGCGACTCCCTCCAGTACTTTGGCTCCAATGTGACGAGCCTGTCCGAGATGTCGATCATGAATCGGCTGGTCCGCGACGTGGCGGTCTCCGAGCGACTGGCCCGCCTGGGGATCGATCCGGCGATTCTCATGCAGACGGTCCGGCCGATCGAACTGGTCACCACCCGGGTGAGCCGGGGCGTCACCACCGGCCAGAGCGGCGAGTCGTCCTTCATTCTGGCCTACGTCATGGGGTTCCTGCTGTACATGGTGCTGCTGATCTACGGGATGCAGGTCATGACCAGCACAGTAGAGGAGAAGACCAACCGGATCAACGAAGTGCTGGTTTCCAGCCTCCGGCCGTTTGAGCTCCTGCTCGGCAAGGTGGTCGGGGTCGGCTCGGTGGGACTGCTCCAGATGGGGATCTGGGTTGGGGCAGGGTACGGCATCGGGACGGCCCGCGCTCCGCTGGCCAAGATGGTCGGGATGAGCGCCGAGGCGGTCTCCTCCCTGCCGATTCCCGAGATCCCGCTTGGGCTGGTGGTGGTGTTCCTGCTGTTCTTCCTGCTCGGGTTCTTCTTTTACTCGGCGGCGTACGCCGCCGTGGGCTCGACCTGCAACACGGTGCAGGAGACCCAGATGGCTCAAATACCGATCACCCTGCTGATCCTCGCGGGCCTCATGGTGATGTTCCGACTGCTGGATGAACCGAACGGGCAACTGGCCCAGATCCTGAGCCTGATCCCTCCGTTGGCGCCGTTCGTGGTGCCGGTCCGCTATTCGCTGAGCCCGCTCCCTCTGCCGGAACTGGCGCTGTCCATCGTGACGACCGCGTTGGGAGTCATCGGCATGGCCTGGGTGGCAGGTCGGATCTACCGGGTCGGCATCCTGATGTACGGCAAGAAGGCCTCGTTCCGGGAGATCTTCCGCTGGATCAGGGCAGGCTAGTGACGGAGAGCGGCGGGGCCCCCGGCAAGGGCCTGGAGCGGCGCTATACCGAAGAAGAGGTGGCCCGGATTCTCAGGGAGTCCGCGCAAGGCGGGGAGACGACCGGGCTCACCCTCCGGCAGCTGGAGGAGATTGGCCGGGAGGTCGGGATCTCTCCGGCCGCGATCCGAGCCGCGGCCACGCGCAGCCCGGCCCCCCATGGATCGAAGTCGGGTCTTTTCGGGGCACCGGCCGTGACCCAGCAGGAACGCCTGCTCCCGGGCCCGGTCCGGGCCGACCAGCGCGAAGGGGTGCTCCTGGCGATCCGCCGGGCAATGGGGCGGCATGGGGTGGTGACCCAGACGGCCGACGGGGTGGAGTGGAAGGCCCGCGATGCGGTCGGTGGGCGCTATGTGACCGTCAGCACCGCCGGCGACGGGACCGTGGTGCGCGGGCTCGGGAATTTCAGGGACGCGATCGCGTTTGCCGCGGGGGCGGTCGGGTTCGTGACCTTCTTCACGGCGATGATCCTCACCAAGAAACTCGGCCTCTTCGGCCTCGGCATGGCGCCACTGGTGGGGTTGTCGACCTGGCTTTCGACCCGGTTCTTCTGGCGCCGCCGGTTTGCCGCCGAGCAGCGGGCACTGGACGCCGCCGTCAATGACGCCTCCCAGTACCTGGAAGCGACCAGCCAGGAACAGCAGGCCCTCCCCGGGGACTGAGTCCTCCCGGTATTCGGCCGATCGGCGTGGGGGACCGAGTCGACTCCCGACTCCTCGTCAGGGGACCTGGCGATGGGCGATGGGATGACGCGGTGAGGCGCTCGGTGCCGGCGCCGCGCCGCCGAACTCGAAGGCACCGATGTCGCACACCCCTTGTCGCCCGAATCCCCGCTGGTCGTCCGCCGGACAGGTGGCGGCATTGCCGGCATCGAGCGCGACGCCCCCCAGGAGCAGCGCATGGGTGCGGGTAGGACCACCATTGTCCCCCAGTGGGCCGATCATCGCGGGCATGTTGTTCTTGTCAGTGGGTTGGGTGAGCGTAGTGCATGTCGCGTCGTCGCTCAGGTTGTTGCCGGTGGACGAGATGGTCGCGAAACCCACCGAGAGACAGTTCTGCGCAACCCCAGCCCGGAGGTTTCCCGACAGCAGCGAGTTGGTGAGCGTGATGGTGGCGAGGTTGGCGTAGAGCCCGGCACCGCTCACCGCCGCCGTGTTTCCGACCACCGTGACGTTGAAGAGCGAGGTCGGCCCCTGGCTGAAGAGGCCGCCACCCGCGGTGGCGGTGGTGTTGCCGGAGATGGTGCTGTTCCGGATGGTCACTGGGCCAGGGAGTGACACCCACAGCCCGCCGCCGGCGCTGGTGGACAAGTTGGTGGAGGTGGTCCGGTTGCCGGAAATGGTGGAGTTCTCGATCAGGAGCGGAGCGCTGCTGAACAGGCCACCGCCGCCCGCCGTTCCGGTATTGCCGGACACCGTAACCCGGCGCAGCATCCTGCTGCCGCTCCCGATCAGATACAGCGCGCCACCAGCGAACTGCGAGGTATTGTTCGTGAACCGCGTGTCGGTGGCGGTCAGTTGCGAGGTCTCGCCCATGGCGATCGCCCCTCCGGTCCCCCCTGCGGTGTTGTTGTCGAACAGGCTGTTATTGATGGTCAGCACCGTCGACCCGAACACCCCGAGCGCCCCGCCCCCGCCCGCCGCCACCTCGGCTAGGGCGGGCCCGCAGACGCACCGATTGCCGCTCACCGTCACGTTGGTGAGCGTGACGGTGCCTCCCGTCACCATCTGGATGGCGCCGCCCTGCAATCCGGCGGTGTTGCCGGTGATCTCCACGTTCTGGAGCTGCGCGGTGCTGCTCCGCAGGAAGATGCCGCCCCCGGCGCTGTTCAGCGCCTGGTTGTCCTTCACGCTGCCGCCGGTCATGGTGAAGATCACGTTGTCCAGCAGTTCCAGGCCGCCGCCGCTCATGAGGCCGCCCCCGATGTTGTCGCGCACCGTCACCCCGGTGAGGGTCACGGTGTTGCCAAAGGCGTAGAGGCCGCCGCCACTCGCCGCGATGTTGCCGGCGATGCTGCCGTTGGTCATGAGGACCAAGGTGCCCCCGGCGGCAAAGACGCCGCCGCCATTCGGGACCCCCCCCAGCGCGCGGTTGCCGGAGATGGTGACATTGTTGAGGCGGGCCTTGGCCGTGTTCTGCAGGTAGAGGCCCCCGCCCCCCCCGGTGGTGGCGGTGTTGTCACCGATGGTGGCGTCGTTGAACGTCACGTCGGAGCTGCCCCACAGAAACACCCCACCCACCCGGGTCGCTCCAGTGTTACCGGTAATGCTGCCGCCGGTGACGGTGAGCGCCGCGACGTTGCCGGCCGCCAGCCCGCCGGCCAGCGAAGCCGTATTATCGGAGATGGTCGAATTGGTCAAGGTGACGGTGGGGCCATTGAGCAGTCGGAGCCCGCCCCCCTCGCCCAGCGGAGTGGCGTTGTCCGACACCGTGACATCCGTGAGTTGCGCGCTGCTGGTCCCGTCGATCAACAACCCGCCGCCGCCGGCGGTGCCCGCCACCGTTCGGTTCCCCTGCACCCCGACGCCGGTCATGGTGAGGGTGCCGTTCACCACGTTCAGCCCGGCGCCCCAGCCATTGTTGACGACGTTGTCCTTGATCCGGCCGTCGGTCATGGCCACCGTGGCGCCGGGGCCGATGGCGATGCCGCCTCCCGGTTGGTCGAGGCCGAAGGTCCGGTTGTTGTCGACGTTCACCCGGAGCAGCCGGGCGGTGCCACCGGTGGTCACCAGCAGTCCACCGCCTGGGCCATCGTGTGACTCGTTGTCCACGACATGGACGTCGGTCAGCGATATGTCGGCGTTGGTCAGGACAAAGACCCCGGCGCCGCCACCCATCACCCCACCGGTGAGTGTCATCCCGGTGACTGACCCCGGGAAGGCGCCGCTGAACTCCAATACTCGACGCTGATTCCCCACCGAGCCGTTGGCGTCGATGGTGAGCAGGTCCGGCCCCGGCCCGAAGATGTGGATGCTTGAGGTGATGACCGGCAGCGCACTGGCCAGGACAATCGTTGTCGCGGTGGCGTTGGCCAGTTTGGGGGCCGTTCCAGTGGCCCGGACCGCCCCCGCCGGCGGGACCAGCCGAATCGTATCCGCGCCGGGCTGGGCGTTCGCCGCGGCAATCGCCTCCCGCATCGAGCAATGGGTCCAGGTACAGCCGCCGTCGGTGACGTCGTCGAAGGCCGCCACCCGATACACCGGCTTCACCGTCATCGTGCTATTGCCCGCCTTGGTGGCATCCAGCGCACTCGTGGCGGTCACCATACACGTCCCCGGGTTGCCCGGCGCGGTAAAGGTCACCGAGACCCCGGTTCCGGTCACCGTCCCACAGCTAGCGGTCCAGACCACCCCCGCTTGAGCCGAGCCGGTGACGGTCGCGGTCAGGGTAACCGGCTCGCCCAGCCACAGCGACTGGCTTCCCGGCGCCACACTGACCGCGACCGAGGCCACCGTCACGCCGGCGACCGCGCTCTTGGTGGCATCGGCGACGCTGGTCGCCGTCACGCTGTAACTCCCGCCCAGACCCGGGGCGGTGTACGTGATGGTGTTCCCTGATCCGGTGACGGTGCCGCCCGTGGTGCTCCAGGTCACCGCCGTATTGCTGTTGTTGGTGACCGTTGCGCTGAAATCCTGGGTGGCACCGGCGTTGACTGAGGCATTGGCCGGGGAGATGGCCACGACCACGGGCGGCGGTGGCGGTGGTGGTGGCGGCGCAACCGGATCGCTCCCGCCGCACCCGGCTCCGAACAGGATGAGGAAGATGGCGGTCCTTCGGCACTGAAGCATCGGCCCGGTCTGCATGTGCGGCTCCCCAGGATGGGGCAGCCGGCCGCGATTGCCGCGCCGGAACTGCCCGTTGTATCTGAGTGGGCGCAGAACCGGGGCGGATTGGCTCATCGGGGGGATAGCGGGGCAAGGCACCGACCGATGGGCAGCCGGCCCACCTGGAACCTCGAGGCCACGGCGGCTTGAGCCGCAGGCGCATCGGACGTTCCTCTGGAAGGCCCGCCCGCACCCCGCGATGAGCCAATTCAGTCCACTTCTGCGCCCCACCAGATAACGGGGGTCCAACCCGCCCCGGTCACCTAGGTTTCGTGGAGCGCATCATGTCACGCCAGCGCCTCGTCCGGACCGCCCCCGCTCCCTTCCTGGCACTATTGACCTTTGCCATCGGTTGCGGGGGTGGCGGCACCAACCCGTCCCCGCCGCCACCTCCCCCACCGCCCGGCCCCGTTTCGGTGGCCTCCGTCGCCCTCGACCAGGCCGACCTTGGCCTGGTTCCCCAGTACACCGTGCAGCTCACGGCCACCGCCAAGGACGCCAACGGCAACACCCTCACCGGCCGGGCCGTCACCTGGCAGAGCAGCGCCGGCGCGGTGGCCTCGGTGTCAGGTGCGGGGCTGGTGACCGGCCTGACCGTCGGCACCACCACGATTACCGCCACGAGCGAGGGCCGGGTTGCCTCCGCCTCCGTCACCGTCCGGGAAGGGGCGGTGGTCGGGCCGGCGGGCGGGACCGTCATTGCGGCCGGCGGCAATGCCAAACTCACGATTCCCGCCGGTGCCCTGACCAATGCCCTGCCGATTTCCGTGACCCCTCTCCCGGTTCCCCCGAGCCCCAATGGCGTGGCGCCCAACACCGCCTACGAACTTGGGCCCACGGGCACCACCTTTTCCGCCCCGGTGCAACTCGAGTTCAAGTACACCCAGAAGCCCGGAATCGACTCCGCCCAGGCCTTCTACCGGATCAGCCGATACACCGACGGCAAGTGGATACCACTCCCCGGCAGCAGTGGGGGGCAACCCGGCGGAAAGGTTACGGCGCAAACCTCCTCCTTCAGCACCTATGGTATCTCCTGGGTTCCTCCTGGGCCGGCGCTCATCGTCACGCCAGTCCGCCCGGTGGTTTTCCTGGGTCAGACGACGCAACTGACCGCCACCCTCAATCCGATCTATGCCGCCTACACCACTGGATTGGTCACTCGCCTCTGGTCTGGCAGCTCCAGCGCCTCAGTGAGCCAGACCGGCTTGGTAACTGGCCTCCTTCCCGCGGCGGCGGCCCTGATCTTTGTCACCGACCGATTCGCCCATCCCTGCTCCACCCCATGCTACGTCGGAATCTGGGACTATGGTCTTCCCACGCAGGTCGACATGTTCGCGGACACCGTGTACTCGTCACTGGACGGCGGCACCGAAGTGGTTGTTGCGCTGATTCCGATCAAGGCGATCGCGGTAACGCCCACGACCATGGTGCTGGCGCCTGGGCAGCAGGGACCTCTCTCGGCGACACTGAAGGACGGTGACGGCGCCGCCGTGAGCCCTGAGTACCGGACGATTGTCTGGACCACCACGAATGCCTCGGTGGCCACGGTCTCTCAGGCCGGCCTCATCACCGCCGTGGCGGCAGGCACCGCCACCATTTCGGCCACCGTCGAAGGTATTTCCGGTTCGATGACCGTTACCGTCACCGGGTCGGCCAGCCCGGTGGTCGAGGTCGAAACACTTCCCTGGCTCCCGAAGATCGAGGTCGGCAATACCTGGCCGCTCATGGCCATTGCCCGGGACAACATGGGTCAGGAGGTAACCGGGCTGCCCGTCGTATGGGCGTCCCTCAATCACAGCGTGGCCACCGTCACGCAATCTGGGGTCGTGACGGCCGTGTCCCTCGGCCAGACAGCAGTGACCGCCACGATCGGCGGGGTGCTCGGCGGCAGCACGGTGACGGTGGTACCACCCTATCCGCTGGTTACCGGTCGTCCCGGTGCCGGAGGCCGCCACTCCTGCCTGCTGCGCGCCGGCGGGAGCATCTGGTGCTGGGGCAACGGCGCCGAGGGACAGCTCGGCAATGGTGCGACCACCACTGCGCAGTTGGTGCCTATGCCAGTCAGTGGCGGCCACACCTTCACTGCGCTCGCGGCGGGCGAATGGCACACCTGCGCCCTCGATGCCGGTGGCCTCGCCTGGTGCTGGGGAAAGAACCTGGGCGTCCTGGGCGACGGTACGACCATCCAACGTCTGACCCCCACGGCGGTGGCCGGAGGGAAGGTCTTCGCGAAAATCTTCGCGGGCAGCCACACCAGTTGCGGCCTGGAAGCCAACAGCACCCCCTGGTGCTGGGGCGGGCTGGTCGGTGACGGGGCCCCGGGTGACAAGCTGACCCCCCAGTCGTTGGTCGGGGGACTTGCGTTCACGACGATGGCGCTCGGCTTCCAGGTGAACTGCGGACTCACCCCAGCCGGCGCCGTGTGGTGCTGGGGCTTCTCGGGTCCCGGTATGGGCGAAGGCAGCAGCAATGGCAGTTTCCACCCGGTGGCGGTGGCGACGGGCCACGTGTTTACCACCATCGTTGCAGGTCGCGGGGGACAGGTCTGCGGCCTGAAGGTCAACGGCGAAGCATGGTGCTGGGGTCATGGTTCCAGCGGAATGCTCGGCAATGGTGGCACCTCCAATGCCGGCACCCCTGTGAAGGTGGCCACCACCGTTGCCTTCACGGCCATCACGGCAGGGGGGGGCCACAGCTGCGCCCTGGCGGTGGACCAGACCGCCTGGTGCTGGGGCAGCCGAACCAGGCTGGGGTCAGTCTGGGAGCAGTTCCTCCCGTTCGACGTGACCACCCCGGTTCAGGTCTTCGGGGGTCGCTCCTTCACCGAGATCTCTTCGGGTGGTGGGCACACCTGCGCCCGTGCCGCCGACGGGACCTGGTGCTGGGGGGACGACGTCTTCGGTGAATTGGGCAGCGGTGTCCTCGGCGGGGCAGACGCGCCGACCAAGGTGCGGTTCCCATGACCCTGTGCCGTGGCGTCGCCCGGCGGTACGACGCGACCGCACGGTGCCACCCTACCCCATCCCCAACCCCGGAAATGGGCGTATCTTGGTGTCATGCCCGACCCCGACGTTTCCGGGCTCCTGGTCGCGGCATCGCGGGGCGACACCGATGCCATGGACCAGCTCTACCCGGTGGTCTATGGCAAGCTCAAGGTGCTTGCCCGAAAGCACCTGCGCGGCGAACGGGGCGACCACACCCTGAGCGCCACCGCGCTGGTGCACGAGGCCTTCCTCAGAGCTGGTGGACCAGAACGGCGTCACCTGGGAAAGCCAGTCTCACTTCTACGGCGTGGCCACCCTGGCCATGCGCCGGATCCTGGTGGACCATGCCCGCCGCCGCACCGCCGGCAAGCGCCAGAGGCAGTTGCAGGTCACCCTCGACACCGATGTCCCGGTCGCCAGCCCCGACCCCTCCGACGAGATCGTGGCGGTGGACGAGGCGCTGACGGCCCTGGCTCTGGAGGACCCTCGCGCGGCCCAGCTGGTGACGCTGCGATATTTCGGCGGGCTCACGATCGAGGAAGCCGCCCGGGTGCTCGAGATCTCCATCGCCACCGCCAAGCGGGACTGGGTCCTGGCCCGCGCCTGGCTCCAGCGCGCCCTCGGATAACCAGCACCCCACGGATGACCCTCCCTGACACTGGCTGGCCCCGGCTGCGCGAAGCTCTTCGACCAGCTGGTGGACGTTCTCGTCCCGTGAGCAGGCCGAACGGCTCGAGCGCCTGGCGATGAAGATGCCTGGCTCCGCACGAGGTCGAGTCCCTGTTGCTCGCCAGTCGCACGGCCGGCGACCGTTTCGAGCAACTCCCCGAACTGCCGGACGATCTGGGCGATGCTCCGGGGTGACGATCCGGTCCCGGCACCCGGATCGGGCCGTACCGCATCGCTCGGGAGATCGGCCGTGGCGGGCATGGGTGCGGTCTACGAGGCGTTCCGCGATGACGACGCCTTCACCAAGCGGGTGGCCATCAAGATGGTCCCAGCCGCACGGGTCACCGAGCAGGTGCTCCGTCGATTCCACCACGAACGCCAGATCCTGGCGCGGCTGGAGCACAAGAACATCGCGGCCCTACTCGACGGTGGCGTCTACCGAAGACGACCGTCCCTGGTTTGCGATGGAGTGCGTCGAGGGAGAGCGAATCGACCGCTACTGTGAGCGTCAGCGGCTGGGAGTGCGCGAACGCACTTCAGTTGATCCGCCAGGTCTGCGCCGCGGTGCACTACGCCCACCAGAACCTGGTCGTCCATCGCGACCTCAAGCCCGGCAATGTCCTGGTCGGCCCCAACGGCACGGTCAAGCTGCTCGACTTCGGCATTGCCAAGCTGGTGGACCCGGGGGGATCGGGCGAGGCGCTGACCGAAACCGGCAGCCTGCCGATGACCACCAACTATGCCAGTCCCGAGCAGCTGCGAGGCGAGCTCGATCAGCACCGCCACCGATATCTACTCCCTGGGCGTGCTGCTCTACGAGCTGCTGGCGGGACGCCCGCCGTTCCTCTTCGCCAACCTGCCGATCCTCGAGATCCGCCAGCGGATGCTGGAGGAGACACCGCTCGCGCCGAGCGCGGTGGCCGATCCCCAGACCTCGCCGACCGCGGGCCTCACCCGCACCATGGCCGGGGAGCTCGACCACATCGTCCTGATGGCGCTGCGCAAGGAACCCGATCGTCGCTATCCCTCCGCCGAACAGTTGTCCGATGACCTGCTGCGATTCCTGGCCGGCCAGCCGGTGCGGGCCCAGCCCGATTCGTTCGGGTACCGTGCCACCAAGTTCGCCGCGCGCAACCGCGCCGCCGTGGCGGCGATGGGAGTCGTCTTCCTGAGCCTGATCGGCGGCCTGGGCGTCGACCCTCTGGCAGGTCCCGTGCCGGCCAGCGCGAGCGTGCCCGCACCGATGTGGTGAACCGCTTCCTCCAGGAGGTGATGCTCTCCTCCGCCACAACGAGCAGGGCGACGGAGGGTTCAGCGAACCATCAGCGACGCGCTCGACGCCGCCTCGATGCGGCTCGAATCGGAGGAACTGTCCGACTATCCCGAGGTCAAGGCGACCCTCCAGCAGATCATCGGTACCAGCTATCTGTCGCTGGGCCGGTACCAGGAAGGGGAAGAGCACCTGCGCGCGGCCCTGGCCACCCAGGAGGTGCTCTTCGGCGACAACAACCTGGAAACCAGTCAAGACCCTGCTCTCCCTGGCGCAGCTCTCCCTGATCAAGGCCGACTACGACGCGGCCGAACAGTCCTTCTACGAACGCCACCTGGCTGGGCTGCGGCACGAAAAGCGGCGGGGCCGCATGACCGGCGTGACCCTGCTCACTGCCCTCAACGACTATGCCCTGGTCCGACGGGCGCAGGGCGACTCCGAGCAGGCCGAAGCGTTGCCCTGCGGGAAGCGCTGGCGCTTGGTCCCGAGTTGTCCGCTACCGACAGGGTGCCGTCCCAGATCGAGACCCTGCTTGATCCTGACGCTGCTCGACCGCGGCAAGCTCGACGAAGCCGAGACCGACGCGCGGCAGGTGCTGGGGGTCATCCGGCAGGGGGGCGACACGACCTCGGCCGCAAATGGCCGCCGGCCTGACCATCCTGGGCAGCGTCCTGATGGAGCAAGGCGAGTACCCGGAGGCGGGGACACGGCTCCGGCAGGCGGCGACCCTCTACGGCCGGCTGTTCGACGACGACTATGTCGCGACCCATGACAACCTGCGTCTTCAGGCGCAACTCACCTACTGGAGGGACGGCCGACGGAGGGTGAGGGGCTGATCGACCGGGTGCTCAGCAACTACCGTCCGTACTCCAGCCCGCGCTACATCAGTTTTGCCACAGCGCTCACTGTCCAGGGTCTGCTGCTCAACGCGCTGGGCCGCTCAGCGGAAGCGGAGGACGTGCTGCGGGAAGCCGTGAGGCTGCGGAGCGAAAACCTTCCCCCCGACCACTTCATGGCGGCGCTCACCACCGGCGCCCTGGGTGAAGTGCTCACGACCCGAGGAAAGTTCGAGGAAGCCGAGCCGCTGCTGATCGCGAGTGACGAGGCGCTCCGGCGGGCTCAGGCGATGGAGAATCCCCGCCTTGCGCTGGCCCGCCAACGGCTGGCGCAACTGTACGCCGCCTGGGGCCGGCCCGGCCCGGTCACAGCGCTGCCATAACAACCTCCCGCAACCAAACCGTCCCCAGTCCTGCCCGTCCATGAACCATGATGGGCTCTCCTCGGGACTGAGCCCTGGCTGAACCCAAGTGGCGTGCCGCATCCGGCAACCCTAGGTTTGCCCCATGATTTATCATGTGATCGTCGTCGGTGGGGGACACGCCGGAGCGGAAGCGGCCGCCATGGCCGCCCGCTCCGGTGCCCGGACTCTGCTGGTGACCCAGCACCTCGAGACCATCGGCCAGATGTCCTGCAACCCCGCGATCGGGGGGATTGCCAAGGGCACGGTGGTTCGCGAGGTGGACGCGATGGGTGGCATCATGGGCCGGGCGACCGATCTCTCCCGGGTGCAATTCCGGATGCTCAATCGCTCCAAGGGACCTGCGGTCTGGTCGCCGAGGGCCCAGTGCGACCGAGGGCTCTATCGTCGCGCCGTGCGATCGTTGCTGGAGCGAATTCCCCTCCTCGGTTTTACCCAGGGCACCGTCGCGTCGCTGATCAGGGAGGGCGCCCGGGTGGTCGGCGTTACGCTGGCCGACGGGCGTTGCTATCGGGCCCCATCGGTCATCATCACCGCAGGGACCTTTCTTCGGGGCCGGATTCATATCGGCCTCGATGCCGCCATTCCTGCGGGCCGGGCCGGAGAGCCCCCTTCAGTGGAAATCGCACAACACATTGAATCAATTGGACTTACTGTCCAACGCTTCAAGACGGGGACCCCCCCGCGCATCGATGGTGGCACCGCCAACCTGGCCAGCATGGAGCGTCAGGATGGAGACCCGAATCCCTACTGGTTCTCCCACTACGAGCGGGCGGATCACCCCCAGCAGCTGCCCTGCTACCTGACCCATTCCGGTCCGGAGTTGCAGGAGATCATCACCCGGCACATCAACGAGTCGGCGCTTTACGGTGGTGCCATCAGCGGGCGCGGGCCGAGGTACTGTCCCTCGATCGAGGACAAGATTGTCCGGTTCCCCGACGCAGCCCGGCACCAGGTCTTTCTTGAGCCAGAGGGACTGGACACCAGGGAGATGTACGTCAACGGGTTGAGCACCTCGCTGCCGCCCGCCGTGCAGCTGGCCTACCTCCGGTCGATTCCAGGCCTGGAATCGGTCGAGATGACTCGACCCGGGTACGCCATCGAGTACGACTATTTCCCGCCGACCCAACTGGATGCCACCCTGCGGGTCAAGGAAATCGAGGGTCTGTATTTCGCGGGGCAGATCAACGGAACCACCGGGTACGAGGAGGCGGCGGGTCAGGGGGTCGTTGCCGGCCTGAACGCGGCAGCCTCGGCCCTGGATCTTGACCCGTTTCGGGTGGGGCGGGAGCAGGGGTTCATCGGGGTGCTGGTGGACGATCTGGTAACGCGCGGTGTGGACGAGCCTTACCGGTTGTTCACTTCACGGGCGGAGTACCGACTTCTGCTGCGTCAGGACTCCGCGCTTCGCCGGTTTCTGCCGCTGGCGGAGTCCCGGCAGCTATTGACGGAGGACGAGCTTCGAGAGGCTCACCGGAGGCTCGAGACCGAGGATGCCGTCCTGGCCACGGCGAGGTCAACCCTGCTCAGACCGGAGGTGGCAGGCCTGGTCCCTGGCGTTGCCAGCAACGGCAATTCCCAGTCGATCATGGCGGCCGATCTGGCCCGTCGGCCCGGGGTACGGCTGGCCGACCTGTTTGAAGCCTCCGGGATCGCGGCCGATAGCGAGTCCGTTGCCTGGGCCGAAGTGGAACTCAAGTACGAGGGGTATGTTCGTCGGGAGAAGGAACTGGTGGCCCGGTCGGCCACGATGGAGGGTTTCCTGATTCCGGCGGACTTCGACTACCCGGTGGCGGCCAGCCTCTCCTGGGAGGCACGGGAAAAACTCGCCTTCGTTCGCCCGGGCACTCTCGGGCAGGCAGGCCGAGTTCCCGGCGTGACCCCGAGCGACCTGCAGAACCTCCTCGTCGAAGTCCTCAAGCTGCGCTAGCACCCCGCGAGGCCGCTGGTCCTTTTGGTGTTTCACGTGAAACAGTTCGTTTGTGGCGGGTTTCCCCCGGCCTGGGTATTATTTGCATGGTCGTGTCGGACCCGGTGTTGTCGTTTGCGTTGTTTGCACGTATCTTCATATTTAACATGGTGTTATGGGTAGAGTTATCGCAATCGCCAACCAAAAGGGCGGGGTTGGCAAGACCACCACTGCCGTCAACCTCGCCGCCTCCCTGGCCGTCGCGGAGCAGCGGACCCTGCTGATCGACGCCGACCCGCAGGGGAACGCGACCAGTGGCGTGGGCGGTGACAAGCAGTCGGAGCACGGTTCGCTCTACGACGTGATGCTCGATGGCCGGCCCATCAGGGATGCGGTGCAGCACCCTCCGGAACTGCCCTATCTCCATCTGCTCGGGGCCAACCAGGACCTGGTCGGCGCGGAGATCGAACTGGTGTCGCGCGCAGGGCGTGAGCGGGTGTTGCGCGAGGCCCTCCGAACGGTCCGCGACCAATACGACTTCATCCTGATCGACTGCCCCCCGTCGCTGGGGCTCATCACTCTGAACGTGCTCGCCGCGGCGGACGCGGTGCTGATTCCCATTCAGTGCGAGTACTATGCGCTGGAAGGGATTTCCCAGCTGCTCAACACGGTGCACGTGGTGCAGCAGAACTTCAATCCGGGTCTGGCGATCGACGGCGTGCTGCTGACGATGTACGATGCCCGCCTCAACCTCTGCCGTCAGGTGGCCACCGACGCCCGCGAGTACTTTGGCGACAAGGTCTTCACCACGGTGATCCCGCGGAACGTGCGACTGGCCGAGGCGCCCAGCTTCGGCATGCCGGTGCTGGCCTACGATGTTCAGTCGATCGGGGCCAAGAGCTACCTCGGCGCCGCCCAGGAGCTGCTGGCTCGTCGGCGCACCGTGCGCACTTCGGAGGAGGCGGCCGGATGACGGAAACCAAGCGGCTGGGACGCGGGTTGGAAGCGCTGCTCGGGCCGATCTCCCGAGAGAGTGCCGAGGCGTCGGGCGCGCTCCGCGAGCTCCCGGTCTCCGCGATTCGGCCCAATCCGTTCCAGCCGCGGCGAGATTTTGATCCCTCGGCCCTGAATGAGCTCGCCGCGTCCATCGAGGCCTCGGGCCTGCTCCAGCCGGTCGTGGTTCGTTCCCACGGCAGCGAATACGAACTGATCGCGGGGGAGCGCCGCTGGCGCGCGGTCCAGCAGCTCGGGTGGAAGGCCATCGCGGCGGTGGTGCGGGAGGTCGATGACCGGGCGCTGCTGACACTGGCCCTGATCGAGAACTTGCAGCGGGATGACCTCTCCCCGATCGACGAGGCAGTGGGGTACCGTCGGCTGATCGAGGAGTTCGGCGTGGCCCAGGGCGAAGTGGCGCGGCTGGTGGGCAAGAGCCGGCCGCACGGTGGCAAACAGCCTCCGGCTGCTGAGCCTGCCGGCGGAGATCCAGGCCATGGTGCAGGGTCGGCAGTTATCGGAGGGTCACGCGCGGGCTCTGCTCGGATTGTCGGATGCAAAGGAGATCGGTCGGGTCGCCAAGCAGGTGGTGGACCACGGGTGGTCGGTCCGGGAAACCGAAGCACTGATCCGGGGCGAAGGACCGGCGGCGTCGGCCGTGCGGCCTCGGCTGCGGCGCTCCCGCCAGGTCCCACGTGCCGCCTCGATCGAGCAGCGTCGGGTGGAGGAGGCGCTTCGCAAACGGCTCGGCACCGATGTTCGGGTCACCGCCAAGCGGCGGGGACGCGGTGCGGTGACGATCCACTACTACTCCAACGACGACCTGGCCCGGCTGCTGGAACTCCTGCTGGGCGAACCGTTCGACGGATGAAACCGCGTCGCGGCACGCGGTACGTGGTGCTGGTCATGTTCCGGGAAGACCAGCTTGAATCGCGGACCTTCCGGGTGCCGCTCTGGAGTCTGCACGCGCTCGCGGTCACGGCGGTGCTGTTGCTGGTGGTCGCGCTGCTCGGGATCGCCCTCGCCACCCCGGTGGCACGGGCCGCCGCGCGGGTACCGGGGCTGGCCCGGGAAGTGGAGCGGCTGGAGGGAGAGAACACCCGGGTCGAGGAACTGGCACAGGCCCTCGACAGCGTGGAGAGCGCGTTCTTCCGGCTCCGGGAAATGGTCGGCGCCGACATCGTTCCGGCTCTGAGCGCCCTGACGCCGGGGGTGCTGGTCTCCGCCCCGCTGCTGGTGCGCGGGGTCACGGTCCCGACCCCACCGGGTGGGGGAACCCTCCCGAACCGGTGGCCGTTGGATGAACCGGGGTTTGTCACCCGGGGGGCCGACAGCGCCGGACAGGGAGATGAGCCGCACCTGGGACTCGACATCGCGGTTCGGGAGGGAAGTCTGGTGCGGGCGGCCGGCGGGGGTACGGTGGTGGAGGCCGGCGGGGCCCGTGACTACGGTCTGTACGTCCTTCTCCTGCACCCCGACGGCTACCAGACGATGTATGGGCACCTGTCCCGGATCACCGTGAGTCCTGGTGCCCTGGTGCGCGAGGGGGACGTCATGGGACTGAGCGGCAATACCGGGCGCTCCACCGCGCCGCACCTGCACTTCGAAATTCGATTGAACGGACGCGCCGTGGATCCCACGACGTTCGTCAAGGAGACGCCCTGAGCATGGCCATATTCCAGAGCGGCAGTTCCAATCAGGCGAGCCGGCGTCGATCCGAGCCGGCCAGCCTCTCCATTGTGGCCGGCGACCTCGAGATCATGGGTCACCTGGAAACCCGGGGTGTGGTCAAGGTCGAAGGGCGGGTGACCGGGAACCTGACCGCCCTGGAGCAGGTGCTGGTGGCCGCCGGCGCGGTGGTGGAGGGCGACATCGTGACCCGGGAAGCGGTGATCGGTGGGGTGGTGCTGGGGAGCATCGAGGCCTCCGAGCGGGTGGAGTTGCTGGACACCGCGGTGGTCACCGGAAACATCATCACCGCCCGGCTCCTGATCCACGAGGGCGGGCGGATCAACGGGGAGGTCATGATGCGGCCACCGGCCGATCCCATGGATGGGGCAGTGGCCGAACGGGAACAGGCGATTTCGGCCAGGGTTTAAGCCAGGTGGTTTCGACAATGTTTCGTCACTGCCTCGTCATAGTCGCTACACTGGCCGTTCTTGCAGGGTGTGGATCGCAGTCACGGACCACTGAGTTCAGGGTCGCGCTGGTCACCCCAGGATCCATCGCCGACGCCAGCTGGAATGCCGGAGCCTACACCGGGCTGATCCTGATCCGGGATTCCCTCGGCGTTTCGGTGAGCCATGTCGAGGCGCGCACTCCAGGCGAACAGGAAGAGGCGCTCCGGATCTATGCCGCCCAGGGCTACCAGCTGGTCTTCGGCCATGGGTTCGAGTTCCAGGATGCCGCTGAGCGGGTCGCCGCGCTGTACCCCGAGGTGGTCTTCGTGATCACCTCGGGCCAGCGGGTGAAGGGCAACGTGGTGCCGATCGTCTTCCGGCTCTCCGAGGCCACCTACCTGGCCGGAATGGTGGCCGGCTCGCTGACGAAGACCAACCGGATCGGCTACGTCGGGGGTATCGAACTGCCGCCGGTGCGGCTCGCCTATGAAGCGTGGGCCGCCGGCGCCCGGGCGGTGAACCCCGCAGTCGATTCCCGTAGCGTCTACCTGAACAACTTCGACGACGCGGTGGCCGGGCGCGAGGCGAGTCTCGCCCTGATCCGGCTGGGCGCCGACATGCTGCACCACAACGCGGATGCCGCCGGACTGGGAGTCTTCCAGGCCGCCAAGGACAGCCCCGGCGTCTATGTCTTCGGGTCCAACGCGGACCAGGCCCCGCTCGCCCCCGACCGGGTGCTCGGGTCGGCCGTGATCGATCTCCCGCAGTCGTTCCTGGTGATTGCCCTCGAGGTGAAGGACGGCCGCTTCGTCCCGCGGGTGGAGAGCTTCGGGCTGGCGAGCGGCGTGGTCCGGTTCCAGCCCAACCCGGCCCTGGCACACCTGATCCCCGGCAGTGTCCTCGCCAGGGTGCGCACCGCCGAGGCGGCGATCCGCACCGGCGAGTTGCAGGTGGTGGACCGGGAAGCCGGCCAGGTACTCCCCTGACGAATGGGTCCGACGATGGCAAGTCTCCCTGATCTTACCAGCTATCTCGACGAGTACCTGCGGATTGCGGAGGTGCCCGATGCCGGCACGGCCCTCAACGGTCTTCAGGTGGAGAACCGGGGAGAGATCGCCCGGCTGGTGGCCGCCGTGGATGCGTCGCAGGCCACGATCGACGGAGTGATCGACAGCCTCGTCACCGCGCCCGGTCCCGTCCTGCTGCTGGTGCATCACGGTCTCTTCTGGGACGGCCTCCAGCCGGTGACGGGGCGACGGTACCACCGACTGGGCCGGCTCATGGCCCACGACGTGGCGCTCTACTCGGCCCACATTCCGCTCGACGTGCATCCGGAGGTCGGCAACAACGCCATCCTGGCTCGCGAGCTCGGGCTGGCGGACCTGGCACCGTTCGGGGACTACAAGGGGGTACCGCTTGGCTTTGCGGGGACGGTGGCCATCTCGCGCGACGACCTGGTGCGTCGAGTGGACACCCTGCTCGGGACCAAGACCCGGCTGTTGCCGGGTGGGCCGGAGGAGGTGCGGCGGCTGGGGATCATCAGCGGCGCGGCGGGAGACAAGATCGCGGCGGCGCTTCAAGTCGGGTGCGACAGCTTCCTCACCGGAGAGGGGTCTCATCACACCTTCTTCGACGCGATGGAGCTCGGAGTCAACGTGCTCTACGCCGGACACTACGCCACCGAGCAGGTGGGCGTGCAGGCGCTGGCTGCCCACCTCGCCGATCGCTTCGGTCTCCCGTGGGCGTTCCACGACCACCCGACCGGCCTGTGACGTGACCACCCCGGTGCTCGAGCTTCGCGGGATCGCCAAGCGATTCGGCTCCGTGCGTGCCCTGCACGGAGCCGATTTCCTGTTGGCCCCCGGAGAGGTGCACGCCCTGCTGGGGGAGAACGGGGCAGGGAAGACGACGCTGATGCAGGTGGCGCTCGGACTGCTCCGGCCGGAGGAGGGAGAACTCCGAGTGGACGGGATCCTGCAGGTGGTGGACTCGCCGCGGACCGCCCGGACTCTCGGGATCGGGATGGTCCATCAGCACTTTACTTCGGTTCCCGCGCTCACGGTGGCCGAGAACCTCGCCCTCGGAGCGGGGCACGGGATCGGCCGGGGTCTGTCGGCCCCTGCCGCCGGCACCGTGCTGGCCGGACTGTGGAGTGGGCTCGACCCGGCGGCGCGGGTGGAGACCCTTCCCGTCGGCCTCCGGCAGCGCCTTGAAATCGTCAAAGCGCTCGCGGCCGACGCCCGGATCCTGCTGCTCGACGAACCGACGGCCGTGCTCACCCCGCCGGAAGTAGATGACCTGCTCGACACTATCCGGCGATTCGCAGTCGACGGCGGATCGGTGGTGCTGATCTCCCACAAGCTCGACGAGGTGTTCCGGGTGGCGGATCGGGTCACCGTGCTTCGTCACGGTCGGGTCACTCTCACGGCCCCTGTCCCGGAAGTGACGCCGGAGCAGGTGGCGGAGGCGATGCTGGGCCGGGCTCCCGAAGCCGCTGCGTCGGACAAGATGGCAGAGGCGAGGTTGGACCGGGCGCCCGAAACGACTTTCGCCGACAGGTTCCCGAGAGCCCGGCCGTCCCCCCAGTCGGGTGAGGTGGTCCGCGTCGAGGCTCGGGGGCTCAGACTGGCCGGGCTCGACGGTCGGGGGATCGGGCTCGAGGGCGCCGATCTGAAGGTGCACGCCGGGGAGATTGTCGGTGTCGCGGCGGTGGAGGGGAATGGACACCGGGAGCTGCTGCACGCGGTCGCCGGACTGGCTTGCCGGCTGTCCGGGACGCTCCGAGTGGACGGACCGGTGGCGCTGGTGCCGGAGGACCGGACCACCGAGGGGTTGATCCCCGAACTGTCGCTTGCCGAGAATGTCACTCTCGGCCTTGGGACGGAGGCGCCCTGGGTCCGGCGTGGGTGGATCGATTGGCCTGCCGCCCGGGCCCGGACCCGGGAGCTGTTGACCGAGTTTGACGTCCGTGCCCCGGGACCATCGGCCAAGGCAGTGGTCCTCAGTGGCGGGAATCAGCAGAAGCTGGTGCTGGCCCGGGCGCTGGAGGGGCGTCCCCGTGTGCTGGTCGCCGAGGGCCCGACCCGCGGTCTCGACATCGCGGCCACGGTGGCGGTGCACAGTCACCTCCGTCGAGCCGCACGCAACGGGGTCGCGGTCCTGCTCTACTCGGCCGATCTCGATGAGGTCCTGGCCCTGGCGGATCGGGTCGTGGTGGTGGCCCGCGGCCGACTCTTCCCGGTGGAACCGGGCATGTCCCGCGAACTGATCGGCCGCCTGATGCTCGGTCCGGGCGACCCGGGGTCCGGATGATGGAGCGTCTACTCCGTTCTCCGGCCACAACCGTGGTGGCGGCGATCGGCGCCGGTCTCCTGGTGCTGGCCCTCGGGCTCGCCACCCTGGGCTACTCCCCGACCCTGGCCTTTGGCGCCCTCGGACGCGGTGCCTTCGGATCCTGGTACGCGATCAGCTCGGCCACGCTGGTGCGAGCGATCCCGCTCATCGTGCTCGGGCTCGGGTTCGCGCTCGCGTTTCGGGGAGGGGCCTTCAACATCGGGATGGAGGGCCAGTTCCTGGCGGGGGCGATCGCCGCGACCTGGACCGGGATTCAGGTGGCGAGCCTGCCGGGCCCGGTGGCCTGGCTGCTGGTGCTGGGTGCCGGTGCGGTGGCGGGTGCGCTCTGGGTGGTGGTCCCGGTCATCCTCCGGCTTCGGTTCGGGGTCTTGGAAGTGATCACCACCCTGCTCCTCAATTTCGTGGCCGAGGCACTGGTGAGCTGGATGGTGCAGGGCCCGCTGCAGGAGAGCAACCGGTTCTATCCGCAGAGCGATCCGATCGCGGTGGCGGCGCGGCTCCCGGTCATTCCTGGCACTCGGTTGCATCTCGGTCTTCTGGTCGCGGTCCTGCTGGCCGGGTTGCTCTCGGTGGTGTTCGCGAGAACGGTGTGGGGGTTCCGGCTCAAGGCCGTTGGATTGGGACCGAGGGCGGCGGCGGTCAGCGGGCGGATCGACGCCGGTCGACTGCTCGCGATGGCGCTCCTGCTGTCCGGCGCGATCGCCGGGCTGGGTGGTGGGCTTGAGGTGAGCGGTGTCACCTGGGCGCTCTATCAGAACCTCTCTCCGGGATACGGCTTCACCGCGATCGCAGTTGCGCTGCTGGCCCGGGGCCGACCGCTCGGGATCGTGGCCGCCGGCGTTCTGTTCGGGGCACTCGAAGCCGGGGCGGGGGCGATGCAGCGCGAGGCCGGGATTCCGTCGGTGGTAGTGTACGTCGCGCAGGCCACGATCATCCTGGTGGTACTCCTGGCGGAAGTGGTCGGACGGCGGCGTCAGGCGCTCGCGGTGTTCGTGGAACCCGCAGAGGCTGCCTGATGGACTGGGCAATCCTGGCCGGGTTCCTGGCCGCAGCGGTGCGGGTCAGCACCCCGCTGCTGCTGGCGGCGCTGGGCGAGACGCTGGCGGAGCGGGGCGGAGTGATCAACCTCGGGATCGAAGGGGCAATGCTGAGCGGGGCCCTGGCCGGGGCATTGGCCGCACCGGAGCTGGGTCCCTGGATCGGCATGCTGGTGGGCGCCGCCGCAGGTGCGCTGCTGGCGCTGGTCTTCGTCGGAACCGCCATCGTGGGCCGAGCCGATCAGATCATTGCCGGGACCGCGGTGACACTCGGCGCGATCGGAGTCACCGGGGTGATCTATCGGGAGACGCTTGGTGGCGCCGGTGCCGGGCTCGACCTGCCCACCCTTGGCAACCTGTCGATTCCGGGGCTATCGCGGATTCCGGTGCTGGGGGAGGCGTTCTTCATGCAGCCGGCGCCGACCTATCTGGCCTGGGCGCTGGTGCCGGCGACCTGGTGGCTGCTGTTCCGCACCCGCTGGGGGCTTCAGCTCCGCGCCACCGGTGAGGCCCCGGAAGCCGCCCGGGCCAGTGGGGTGCGGATCCGGATGGTGCAGTCAATGGCCACGCTGATTGGTGGGGCGCTGGCCGGCCTCGGGGGTGCGACACTGGTCCTGGCCCAGGTCGGGGCGTTCGCCGAGCGGATGACCGCCGGTCGCGGATTCATCGCCATCGCGGTCGTGGTCCTGGGGCGGTGGCATCCGGTCTGGGTGCTGGCCGCGGCGCTGCTGTTCGGCGGGGCCACCGCTCTGCAGTTTCTTTTCCAGGCGATGGGGCTGGACGTACCTTATCAGTTCTTTCTGATGTTGCCGTACCTGCTGGCGCTGGCGGCCCTGGCCGGGGGGATGGGTCGGGCCCGGGCGCCGGCGGGACTCGCCAAGTAGCGGCGTTCTCGGGGAAACGGATGGCGGGACCGATGGAGGGTTTTCGGTGATCGGGTCTCTGGTTGTTTACACGGGATTCATCTTTCTGGCCTTCGGTGCGGTGCTCACCGTGAGGCCGATCCGGCGGCTCGGAGTCGCGACCCGTTGGGGTGGGCTCATGGTGGCGGGAATTGGCGTGCTGGTGGCTGGTGTGGGCTTGATCCTGCCAGCACCCGAGTCGCGCGGCATCCGGGGGGAAACGCGGCTCGACGAATTCGCACCCATCTGGCAGTTTCGCGAGTTCCACACCATCCGCGTTGGCGCTCCGCCGGCGCGCGTGTTTGAGGCCATCAAGCAGGTCCGGGCGGATGAAATCAGCCTGTTTGGGATCCTGACCTGGATTCGACGCGGCGGTCGGTCGCTCCCGCAGAGCATCCTGAATGCCGGGGACCGGGAGTCGTTGATCGACGTGGCGACCAGGAGCGGCTTCGTGTGGCTGGCGGACGACGTTCCGCGCGAACTGGTGATCGGCACGGTCATCAGGGCGCCGGCGGGTACTCGCGGGGTGCTGACGCCGCAGGCTTGGCAGGAAGACCTGGTGCCCGGATTCACCTTGGCGACCGTGAGTTTTCTGGTGACCGCTGACGGGCCGGACCGATCCCACGTGTCCACTGAGACCCGGGTGTTTGCGAACAGCCCGTCGGCGCGCCGCCGATTTGCCGCCTACTGGCGGGTCATCTATCCTGGGAGTGCCATCATCCGTCGGATGTGGCTGCGAGCCATCGACCGACGGGCGACCCGGCCGGATGGATCCTGAGATCACACGCTCGATCACCGTCTGGAGGTTCCATGCGCATTTGCCGTTGCCTGTTGTCCCTGCTCTTCCTGACGCTGGGAAGTGCGGGCATCGCCCGGGGTCAGGATCGGGTCGCCCAGGCGCGAACTATTGACTCGATCGTCGAAGCTGCCCTGAGGGGCGGTCGGGCGGCGGGGATGGCGGTGGCCGTCGTCCAGGGGAAGGACACGGTGGTCCTCAAGGGCTACGGCAAGGTCGATCTCGAGTGGGATGTGGCCACCCCGACCGACGCGAGCTACGAGATCGGGTCGGTCACCAAGCAGTTCACGGCGGCCGCGATCCTGCAACTCGTGGAACAGGGCAAGCTCGACCTGAGCGGGGACATCTCCACCTGGCTGCCGGCCTCGCTGACCAGGGGGAAGCAGATTCCGCTCCGCCGGCTGCTCGATCACACCTCCGGGATCAAGGGGTACACCGAGATGGCCAGCTTCGGGTCCCTCGCGGTCCAGAAGCTGCCCCGGGACACCCTGGTGGCGCTGGTCAGCGCCGAGCCGTTCGATTTTGAGCCGGGCGACGGGTTGATCTACAACAACACCGGCTACTTCCTCCTCGGCCTCATCCTCGAGAAGGTCACCGGCCAGCCCTATGCCCAATACGTGAAGGAGAAGCTGTTTGACGTGGCCGGGATGCCGGACTCCCGCTACTGCAGCGAGAGCACCGTGGTGGGCCGGCGGGCGCATGGCTACGACGGGAGTCCTGGTGGACTGATCCGGGCCCGGTACCTGGATCACACCTGGCCCTACGCGGCAGGGTCGCTCTGTTCAACCGTGGGCGACATGGTGGCCTGGCAGCGGGCTCTGCACGGGGGCCGGATTCTGGGAGCGGCAGGGTATCGGGAGATGCTGACCACGGCCCGCCTCAACGATGGCACCGTGACCCGATACGCGACCGGGCTGGTCCCCGGTCCAGTCGCCGGGCACCAGGCGATTTCTCACGGCGGCGGGATCAACGGATTCCTCTCCGAGGCGGTCTGGTTTCCGGGAACCGACACCCACATCATCGTGCTGATCAACTCGACCGGCCCGGTGGCACCGGCCCGGTTGGCCGAGGAAATTGCCAAGGTACTGCTGGGCCCAGGTGAGCCGACCGCCACCATGGTCTACCCCGGCAATCTCGCCGCGCTGGCCGGGACCTACAGCGGGGTCGGACGGGGCCGGCCACTGGAAATCACGATCCTCGCCGCGGGTGACACCCTTCAGGTGCGGACCGGGACGGGTCAGCCCGCGGCGCTCAGCTACATCGGAAACGACACCTTCGAGGTGGGTGGGAGGCGGTTCACGTTTCTGACATCCGGTGGTGAGGTCCGGGTCCGGGCCGATCTGGTGAGCGTCGTGTCGGTGCTGCGCCCCAAGAACTAGCCCCGGAAGCCTCCTGGGTCAGACGGCGCGGGATTTCCAGCGTCCCAGCCGAAAGATCACGCCGCTGACCACCGCCAAGGTGGAGAAGGCCGCCGCCATGGCGATGAAGACGCCGTTGGGCCCGAGACCGAAGTAGACGGCCAGGGCCCAGGCGAGCGGCAGTTCCCAACCCCAGAAGCAGGCCAGGTTGATCCAGGTCGGAGTCCAGGTATCCCCGGCGCCGTTGAAGGACTGGGTCAGCACCATCCCGAAGGCGTAGAACGGGAATCCGAGACTGACGATCCGGAGCCCGGCGATGGCGTGCCCCAACACCTCCGGGTCGGTGCTGAAGAGCCCGGTGATGGCAGGGGCAAAGAGGAAGAAGAGCGCCCCCGTCAGCCCCAGGAAGACCAGGTTGTAGCGGCCGGCCATCCACACCGACGCCTCTGCCCGGTCCGGTTTTCGGGCGCCGAGGTTCTGGCCCACCATGGTGGCGGCGGCGTTGGAGAGCCCCCAGGCGGGCAGCAAGGCAAACAGAATCACCCGGATGGCGATGGTGTACCCCGCCAGGGCATTGCTGCCAAAGGCCGCCAGGATCCGCACCAGCCCGACCCAGCTCGCCATCCCAACCATCACCTGGAAGGTCCCGCTCCCTGACAGCCGGATCAGCCGCGCCATCGTGGCCGGCGACAGGCTGAGGTGGTGGCGCCGGATTCTGATCCGATCCGATTTCTGGGCCAGCGCGTAGAACTGGTAGAGGACACCAGTGCCTCGACCGATGGTCGTGGCAACGGCGGCGCCGGTCACTCCCAGTTCGGGGAACGGCCCCAGCCCGAAGATGAAGCACGGGTCGAGGATGATGTTGAGTCCGTTGCTGAGCCAGAGGACCCGCATCGCGATGGCGGCGTCCCCGGCACCCCGGAAGATGGCGTTGATGAGGAAGAGCAACATGATGACCACGTTGCCGCCCAGCATGATCGCGGTGAAGGCGCTGCCGGTGGAGACCACGTCGGGGGTGGCGCCCATCAGCCGGAGCAGACTCGGGGCGGAGAGCGCCCCGGGAATCCCGATCACCGCCGCCACCCCGATCCCCAGCGCGATGGCCTGAACAGCGGTGGTGGCCGCCCGCTCGGGGTCCTTCTCCCCGGTTCGGCGGGACACCATGGCCATGACCCCGATACTAAGTCCCATGGCCGCGGTGTAGATCAGCGTCAGCAGGGACTCGGTGAGCCCCACGGTGGCGACCGCGGCCGCCCCGAGCCGGGAGACGAAGAAGACGTCCACCACCGCGAACAGCGACTCCATGACCATCTCGAGCACCATCGGGACGGCAAGCAGGAGGATGGCCCGGCCGAGCGGCCCTTTCGTGTAGTCCTGACGGGACCCACGGATGGCTTCCCGAACGGAGGCCACCAGGCCTGGGGTCCGGGGTGGTTCGGGTGGAAAGGGCTCGGTCACGGGACCAGGGTCAGTGTGGGGGGAGACAATCTAGCCGCGCCCCCGGGGGGACGCCAACGCACCTGGGGTCCGCGGACGTTACATTACGTGGTCTCCGACGCACCGTGTGGTTGGCCCTTTCCGAGCCGACATGTCATACGACCTCAAGATTGAGAAGACTCCGCAACACCTCGCCATGACCCTGTGTGGCCAGATGGACTACCAGGCCTGCTGCGCAGCCCTGGAGGCCCTGGTGACCGCGGCGGCGGCCCAGGCATTTCCCCCGATTCTGGTCGACCTCCTGGAGATGGAGGCGGATCTCTCGGCCACCGAGCTGTTCGAGCTGGTCGACGGTGCCAAGGACTCGGGATTCGGGTCCCGGAGTCGGGTCGCGGTGGTGGGCCAGCTCCGGCCGCCCTTCGACCGGCTTGGCTTCGCGGTCGAAATCGCGGAACATCGCGGCCTCCAGGTGCAGGGCTTCCGATCCCCCGATCTGGCAAGGGCCTGGCTTGCGGAATAATCCGGAGTCGGGGGGCGGAGCCGCCCCCGCTACGTGCCGGCCGGTGGATCGCCCGAAGGAGGGTTCGGCCCTCGGCCACTGGAGAGGAGCCGTTCGGCAAAGTCCAGCCGCTCTTCCAGCTCCATGACCCGCCGCTCGGTTTCCATCAGCCGCTCCGACTGCTCCGCCAGCTCCTCTCGCAGCATCATCCCGCCCTCGCCCCCATCGGCCTTCCGATTGATCCACCGGGTGAGCGGCTGGCGAAACGGTCCGATCAACAGGATGAAGGCGAAGACCGTTGGCACCACGATGATCGGGACCATGAATTCCATACTTACTTCCTTCGCGGGTGCAGTGAGTGAGGAAGGCAAGGACTGGGCCGAAGGGGCCGAGGAGCGGCAGGCATGATGTCTAACCAAACAGGATTCCCTCAGCCTTCGCAACCGATCCAGCCCTGGTGGCGCTCGGTCGGGCGCACCGAGTGGCATACCCTGATCGCGGCCACGTCCGGCTGGATGCTCGACGCGATGGATGTGATGCTCTATGCCTTTGCCCTCGGCGCCATCCGGGCCGAATTCGGGCTCACCGCGGTGCAGGCCGGAGGGCTTGCCTCGGTGACCCTGCTGAGTTCCGCCTTTGGCGGGATCGGTTTCGGGGTCCTAGCCGACCGGTACGGCCGGGCCCGGATGCTCCAGGTGGCGATCCTGACCTACTCCGTCTTTACCGCGCTCACCGCCACTGCGGGGAGCGTGGCGATGCTGGTCCTCTGGCGGACCCTGGTCGGGATCGGTCTCGGAGGAGAGTGGTCCGCGGGATCCGTGCTGGTCGCCGAAACCTGGCCCAGCGCCCACCGGGGGAAGGCGATCGGGATCATGCAGTCGGGGTGGGCGGTCGGCTATATCCTGGCGGCCGTGCTTGCGGCCCTGATCATTCCGCTCTGGGGATGGCGGCCCCTCTTCGCGGTGGGAATTCTGCCGGGGCTTCTGGCCTTCTGGATCCGGCGCAATGTGGCCGAGCCCACGCAATGGACCCCCCAGCTCGGGGAGCGAGCGCTGGGCGCCGGGCTCCGCGCGATCTTCCGGCCACCGCTGCTGAGTCGAACCCTGGTGGCCACCGGGGTCGCGACCCTGTTGATGTTCGCCTACTGGGGGCTCTTTACCTGGGTGCCGACCTTCCTGGCGGCCCCGGTGGCCGAGGGGGGAGCGGGGCTGGGCGTCGTCCGCTCGTCGGGATGGATCGTCCCGATGCAGCTGGGCGCCCTGGGTGGGTATCTCTCGTTCGGCTTCCTGGCCGACCGGTTCGGCCGCCGGCCGGTGTTCCTCGTCTTCGTGCTGAGTTCCGCCGCCCTGGTGCCGCTCTACGGACAAGCGGGAAGTCACCCCGGCTTGCTGCTCCTGCTCGGGCCCTTGATCGGGTTCTTCGGTCACGGGTACTTCAGCGTCTTTGGCGCGATGCTGGCCGAACTCTATCCCACCGCCATCCGGGGCACGGCCCAGGGACTCTGCTACAACACGGGTCGGGCGTTCTCGGCACTGGCCCCGATGACCGTCGGGGCTATCGCCGACAGCCAGGGCTTCGGGAGTGCCCTGGGCGTGACCGCGTTGTTCTACGTGTTGGCGGGGGCGCTGATTCTCTTGCTGCCGGAGACCAAGGGGAAGGTGCTGGAGTAACTAGGGCCTGGGGAACCTGGCGACCATCTTCCGGATCACTTCGGTGACCTGCCGGGCGCGGATGGTGGGATGGTCGTCGAGCTTCAGCAGGGCGGTGCTTCGCCAGATGAGTTCATTGGTGGAGGCATCCACCGCGTCGAGCATCAAGGTCCCGGCGGGCAACTCCGTGCGGTACGATCCGGAGAAGTTGACACCACCGCCCGGGAACCAGCGGCCCCAGGTATAGGGGTAGTAGAGGTAGAGCGCGGTGACTTCGGTTGGCTCGGTAGTGTAGTGCCACCCCATCCTGAAGTTGGGGGCGAGTGGGATGAGGGCGTAGCCCTTGGCCACCAGGGCCGTCTCGGTCGCCTCCTGCACCGTCGCCTCCAGCCCATCCGGCTCGGTCCGGGAAGCCCCGGTGGCCGGGGTCAGCCAGGCAAACGACTGGTAGGTGGCCGAGATGGGGGTGCCCACCGGGTCGTAGTGGGTGCGGACGGCGATCCCCCGGCTGCACCCGCTGACCAGCAGCAGGGTGGCGAGTCCGGCCAGCCGGGACCCGGTCTGTCTGGTATGCTTGACCATCCCCCAAGATGCTCGGGCACCACTTCCCTCGCAACGCATCACCGGAGCTGTCGATGAGCAAGATCCTGCCGCAGCCGATTGCCGACTACCTCAATCACCTGGTTCCGGAGCGCCCCCAGGGTCTGGCGGCGATGGAAGCACGAGCCGCGCGGGATGGCTTTCCGATCGTCGGGCCCGCCGCGGGCCAGTTTGCCTATGTGGTGGCTCGGCTGATGGGCGCCCGCCGGATCTTCGAATTGGGCTCCGGGTTCGGTTACTCCACGGCCTGGTTTGCCCGGGCGGTGATCGCCAACGGAGGCGGGGAGGTGCACCATGTGGTCTGGGACGAGGCGCTCTCGGCCGAGGCGCGGGACCGGCTGGGTGGAATGGGGCTGGATGGGGTGGTCCGGTTCCACGTGGGTGAAGCGGTCGCCGCCCTCCGGGAGGCGGAGGGGCCCTTCGACCTGATCTTCAACGATATCGACAAGCAGGGGTACCCAGACTCCCTGCCAGTCATGGCGGCCAAACTCCGCCCGGGCGGGGCGATCCTGATCGACAACATGCTCTGGAGTGGCCGGATACTCGATCCGGCCGACCGGTCGCCGGCCACCGAAGGGGTGCGGGAGTTCACCCGGCGGATCGGGTCGGATCCGGGGTGGGAAGTGACCCTGATTCCCATTCGGGACGGCCTCATTCTGGCCCGCAAGGTATGATGCCGGAGCAACCCCCCGCGGTTGACAGCCGGCCGACCGACGGGTGATTCTCTCAGGGTCGGCCCGCCTTTGCCGGCCCCGCTTTGCCCTTTCGGAGGTCTCCATGTTCCATCGTCAGATCGTGATTCGCGCCGGCGCCGGACTCCTGGCCGTCGCGGCGACCCTGTCGTCCGTGGCCGCAGCCCAGAAGACCGCCAAACCCCCGCTCCACGGGCAGCACTGGATGGCGATCACCGGGAAGCCGCTCGGCGCCACCGCCGGAGCGATGATCTTCCAGCGGGGCGGAAACGCGGTGGACGCGGCGGCGGGCATGCTGGCGGCGGTCGCGACGATCTGGGATGTGCTGAGCTGGGGTGGTGAGACCCAGGCCCTGATCTACAACCCCAACACCGGGAAGGTGATCGGGATCAATGCGCTGGGGGCCGCCCCCACAGGGGCCACCCCGGCGTTCTTCGCCGCCCAGGGCATGGACTACCCACCGGAGTACGGCCCCCTCGCCGCGCCCACCCCCGGCACTGCTGGAGGGCTGATGGTGATGCTGGCGGAGTACGGGACGATGAGCCTGGCCCAGGTGCTGGCCCCGGCGGTCCGGCTGGCGGATGGGTATCCGATCGAGGCTCAGACCGCCGACAACATCGAGCGGAACAAGAAGCGGATCGCGGAGTGGCCCTATTCCAAGAACCTCTTTCTGGTTCACCAGGGCGAAGAGCGGGAGGCCCCGTTGCCGGGCGAAATCTTCCGGCAGACCGATTTGGGGATCACCCTCCGCAAGCTGATTGAGGCGGAGCAGACGGCCCTCAAGCAGGGGAAGACCCGGAAGCAGGCGATCTACGCCGCCTATGACCGGTTCTACCAGGGAGACATCGCCGCGGAATACGTCCGGGGATCGCAGGAGATGGGCGGCCTCCACACCATGGCCGATCTGGCGAACTGGAAAGTCCGGATCGAAGAGCCGGTGACCACCAACTACAAGGGGATCGACGTCTACAAACTCAATGTCTGGACCCAGGGACCGGCCCTGCTGCAGGCGTTGAACATTCTGGAACCGTACGACCTCAAGGCGATGGGGTACAACAGCACCAGCTACATCCACACCATCTACCAGGCCATGAGTCTCGCCTTCGCCGATCGCGACTTCTACTATGGCGACATTTACACTCCACCCGAGGAACCGGTGGCTGGGTTGCTGAGCAAGGCCTACGCCCGGGAGCGGGCCACCTTGATCCTGCCCGACCGGAACAATCCCGACATCAAGCCGGGGGACCCGTACCCGTTCATGGGAGCCAGCAACCCGTACAGCTCGATTCTGGCCGACTGGCCGCCCAAGCCGAAGCCCAAGGCGACGACTACCGAGCCAGGGTCCGATCCGAGGGCTGACTACGACGCGGCCTTTTTCGCGGGGACCACTTCGATCCAGGCCGCGGACTCGGCCGGGTGGGTGGTGTCGATCACCCCGAGCGGGGGCTGGGTTCCCGCAGCGGTGGCGGGTCGGACCGGGATCGGGATGAGCCAGCGGATGCAGAGCTTTGTGCTCGACGGGCGGGAGAACCCGTTCAACGTGCTCGAGCCCGGCAAGCGACCCCGGGTGACCCTGACCCCGACCATGGCCCTCAAGGATGGGAAGCCGTTCCTGTCGTTCGCGGTGCAGGGGGGCGACAGCCAGGACCAGAACCTCCTCCAGTTCTTCCTGAACGTGGTGGAGTTCGGGATGACGGTGCAGGAGGCAACCGAAGCCGCCAACATCAACAGCTACCAGATGCGGAGTTCGTTCGGGGATCACACCGCCCGCCCGGGCCGGATGACAATGGCGGAGTCGGTGCCCGACTGGACCCGGTCAGCACTCCTGAAGATGGGGTACTCTCTCGAGTTCCAGCGGCTGACTTCGGGGCCGATCAACGCGATCTGGTTCGACCGGAAGCACGGGACGATGTGGGGTGGCTCGAGCAACCATGGAGAGGACTATGGCATCGCCTGGTAGGATGACGTCTCGCGGGGTGCTCGCGGGGGTCCTGCTGATGCTGGGCGGGCTGGGGAGCGGACTGAGCGCTCAGCAGGCCGCTACCCTGGCCGACTCCACCTCGCCGCCGGTGAGCCGGGATTCGGCGCTCGCGGCTCCGCCCTCGCCCTCGGCGCTGGACAGCCTGCGAAGGATTGGTGCCCCGGTGGTGGTCCGGGGCGACACCCTGTTCCGGCTGTACGCCTTCAGCGGCGCGATCACGCCCGCAGAGCGGGCCGCCGCCCTGGTCACCCGGATCCGACAGGTGGCCAAGCGGGTTCGTGCCGGCACCGACACCCTGACGGTGGCCGATGTCGACGGCCAGATCGGGGTGCTGGTCGGGGACCTGGTGCTGGTGGCAGTGCTTCCGAGCGACGTCCGGGATTCGGGCCAGACCCAGGTCTCCCTGGCCAACCGGTACGCCGAGGTGCTGCGGGAGGCGATCGACCGGGGCAGCTTCCTCAACCAGATCCGGCAGATCGCGATCGGACTGGCGCTCGCCCTCCTCGCCACCGGACTGCTCCTCCTGCTGCGCTGGCTCCTGCAGAAAGTCTTCGACCGGCTGGGCGGGTGGATCCGGCTGCTGCGGGGCTCGTCCCGGCTGCCCACTCTCAGGATCCAGCAACTGGAGGTCCTCTCGGCGGAACGGATCGCCGACGCCCTTCACCTGGCAGCGCGGGCGGTGCGCGTGGCCGCGTTGGTGATCCTGTTCTATTTCTACCTGGTCGCGGTTCTCGGGTTCTTCCCACAGACCCGGGGCGCCTCGACCCGGATTCTCGATTACGTGCTGCAGCCGCTCGGAGTGGTCGGCCGGGGAATGATCGGGTACCTGCCCGATCTGTTCTTCCTGGCGGTCATCATCGTGGTGACCCGGTACCTGCTCCGCGGCATCCACCTCATCTTCCACGCCATCGAGACCGGGGCGATCGTGCTTCCCGGCTTCGACGACGACTGGGCGATCCCGACCTACAAACTGGCCCGGTTCCTGGTGCTGGGGTTCTCCCTGGTGGTGATGTGGCCCTACCTGCCGGGGTCCGACTCGGAAGCGTTCAAGGGCCTGTCGCTGTTTGTCGGGGTGCTGTTCTCGCTCGGCTCCACCGGGGCGGTCGCCAACCTGGTGGCCGGCACCCTGCTCACCTATACCCGGGCCTTCCAGGTGGGTGACCGGGTCCGGATCGGGGAGACCACCGGCGACGTGGTGGCACGGACCCTGATGGTGACCCGGGTCCGAACCGTCACCAACGTCGAAGTGACGATTCCCAACAGCATGGTGATGGGGTCCGAGGTCCTGAATTTCAGCACCAACGCGCGGAAGGGCGGGATTCTGATTCAGACGACAGTGACGATCGGATACGACGTGCCCTGGCGCCGGGTTCACGAACTGCTGCTCGCAGCGGCCACCGCCACCGAGGGAATTGCCGCCGATCCACCGCCGTTCGTGCTCCAGACCGGGCTCAACGACTATTACCCGGCGTACGAACTCAACGGCCTCATTACCGATCCTCAGGCGATGCGACGGATCCTGTCCGAGCTGAACGGGAACATCCAGGACACCTTCGCCGAGGGCGGGGTGGAGATCACCTCCCCGGCGTTCACCGCGATCCGTGATGCCAACACCAGCACTATCCCGGCGCCGCACACCCCGGCCCCGGTTGGGGCCTTCCGGGTGCTGGCGGTGCCACCGGAGGCGGCGAACTGATGGAGCAGTTGCTTCGCAACCTGGGGACCCTTGACGCGGCCCTCCGGGACCGGCTCACCAACACCGCCATCGTGGTCGTGGTGCTGCTGCTGGTCCGGTGGGGCGTTGTCCGGCTGGCCCTGGCCCGGGTCTCCGAGCCGGAGCACCGGTACCGGTGGCGCAAGACCGCTACCTATGCCACCGCAGTGCTCCTGGTCCTGCTGGTGGGCCGGGTCTGGTCTTCCGCCCTCTCCCAGCTCGGTACCTTCCTCGGCCTGATGACGGCGGCCCTGGCCATCGCGCTCCGGGAGCCGGTCACCAACCTGGCGGGATGGGTCTTCATCCTCTGGCGGAAGCCGTTCAAGATCGGGGACCGGGTGCAGATCGCGGGGTACGCGGGGGACGTGGTGGATATCCGGCTCTTCCAGTTTTCGGTGATGGAGATCGGCTACTGGGTCAAGGCCGACGGATCGACCGGCCGGATCGTCCACATTCCCAACGGCAAGGTCTTTACCGAGCCCCAGGCCAATTACAATTCGGCATTCCCGTTCATCTGGAACGAGCTCCCGGTGCTGATCACTTTCGAGAGCAATTGGCGGGAGGCCAAGGCGATTCTGCAGCGAGTCGCGCTGGCGCATGGGATGCCGGGAGTCACGGCGAGCAGCCTGCTGGCGTCAGCCCAGTACTCGATCTCCCGGCTGGCGGGTGACCCGACGGTCATCACCAGCGTGGAGGACTCCGGAGTGCTGCTCACCATCCGCTACCTCTGTCAACCCCGGGAGCGGCGGAAGACCGCGGAGGTGATCTGGGAGGCGGTCCTGACAGAGTTCGGCCAGCGGGCAGACATCGACTTTGCCTACCCCACCACCCGGTTCTACCACAACACGGCCGAGGGAAAACCCGGGGCCCGCGCACCGCTACCCGAGGCCTAGCGATGGAGGAGTGATGGATCTCAGCTACCCAATCGGTTCCTTCGTCGCGCCGAAGTCACTGGATGCGGCCGCCCGGCGGAGCGCGATCGCGGCGATCCGGGATGCGGCAGACGACTTCCGGGCCGCAGTCAAAGGACTGACCGAAGCCCAGCTCGACACCCCATATCGCCCCGGCGGATGGACGGTCCGACAGCTGGCCCACCACCTGCCGGACAGTCACCTCAACGCCTATGTTCGGTTCAAGCTTGCCCTGACAGAGTCCCACCCGACCATCAAGCCCTACGACCAGGCGGCCTGGGCCGGCCTGCCCGATTCCGCCGGGCCGGTGGGACCATCGCTCGATCTGCTGACTGCGCTGCACCAGCGCTGGACCCTGGTGCTGGAGGGGATGGGCGAGGAGGATTTTTCCCGGACCCTCTATCATCCGGAGGCAGGCACTCTCCGACTCGACCAGCTGCTGGCGATGTACGCCTGGCATGGCCGACACCACACCGCGCACGTGACCGGCCTGAAGGAGCGGCAGGGATGGTAAAACTTCGCTACGTGATTCTATTCGTCTCGGATCTCGACCGGTCGATTCGCTTCTATCGGGACGTGCTCGGACTGACGATCCGCTCCGAGGACCGCGACCAGGTCGAGTTCGAAACCGGCAACCTTGGCCTGACCCTTCATCAAGCCCGCTGGGAGGCCCCACCGCATCACTCTCCCACCCGGGCCGGTTCGGTCCGATTGGGACTCCATCTGGCGGACCTCGGCCCGGTCCTCGCTCGACTGACGGAGGCGGGGTGCCTCTGCCTGTCCCCTCCGGAACGACGGGGGGACGTGGTCATGGCGCTGTATGAGGATCCCGATGGTCACCACCTGTCCCTTGCCTCCGACGCCCATGACTGAGCGTGGGCGCCCCGGGCTGGCTTCCCTCCTTCTGCTGGCCGCAGGGTGCGGACCGGGGCTGCCGGCGGCGGACCTGATCCTGACCGGCGGCGAGATCGTGACGATGGACCTGGCCCAGCCTCGGGTCGAGGCGATCGCGATCAAGGATGGGCGAATCATCTACCTGGGGGACGACCACGGAGCGCTCGATCGGATCGGCCCCGGCACCCGGGTGGTGGCGCTCGATGGGCGGGTGGTGCTACCCGGATTCGGCGATGCCCATGTCCACCCGATCACCGCCGGCGTGGAGGAGGGTCGCTGCGACCTGACCGACCTGGAAACCAGGGAAGCGATCGTTGCCCGGATCACCGAATGCGTGGCTGCCCTGCCGGACAGCGGCTGGCTGATCGGCTCGAGCTGGAGTCTTCCCGCCTTCCCAGAGGGCAATCCCCGGCGCGAAATCCTGGACACTCTGACGGGAGATCGGCCGGCCTACTTCAGTTCCGCCGACGGCCACTCGGCGTGGGTCAACACCGCGGCGCTCCGGATAGCCGGCGTCGACCGGGCCACGGCCGATCCGCTCAACGGGCGGATTGAACACGATCGCGGGGGCGCCCCCTCGGGAACGCTCCGGGAATCGGCGATGCGGCTGGTGGCGAGCCGGATTCCACCCGTCACCGCCGACGAGCTGCGGGCGGGTCTCCGCCGCGCGCTGGTGCTGCTCAACCAATCCGGGATCACCGCGTTCATGGAAGCGGCCGGCAACCGGAGCCTGCTGGAAGCCTATCGGGATCTCGACGTCCGCGGGGAACTCACCGCCCGGGTCGAGGTCGCGATGCGGGCCCTTCCCGAGGCGGGGGTGGAACAAGTGGACACCCTGGTGGCCTGGCGGGACGAATTCCGCGGCACCAGGGTCCACGCCGAGACGATCAAGTTCTTCGTGGATGGGGTCATCGAGGGGCGGACCGCGGCCCTGCTCGAGAAGTACACCGACCGGCCCTTTGCAGGGGAGCCCGAGTGGCGACCGGCTCAGCTCGACTCGATGGTGGCGGCGCTGGTGGAGCGGGGCTTCTCAATTCACTTCCACGCGATCGGGGATCGGGCTGTCCGGATGGCGCTCGACGCCATCGAGCGGGCCGAGGCAGGCCGGGACCGGGGTGGACGGCGGCACCAGATCGCCCACGTGCAGCTGATTCACCCGGTCGACGTGCCCCGGTTTTCCTCCCTGAACGTGATCGCCAACTTCCAGCCGCTCTGGGCCTACCCCGACGCCTACATCGTGGACCTGACCTGGCCCGCGCTCGGGCCGACCCGCAGCACTTGGCTCTATCCGATCGGGTCGGTCGCCAAGGCGCACGGCCTACTGGCGTTCGGGAGCGACTGGAACGTGAGCAGCCAGGTGCCCCTGTTGGGGATCGAGGTGGCCGTGACCCGGCGAAACCCCCGAGACAGCACCGGTACCATGGACGCCCTTCTCCCGGACGAGGCGATCTCCCTCGAGGACGCCCTCCTGGCCTACACCCAGGGTGCCGCCCGGGCCATTGGCACCGACAGCGTGGCAGGGACGCTCATGGTCGGGAGGTACGGGGACCTCGTCATTCTGGGGACCAGCCCGTTTACCGTGCCGGCGCACCAGATCGGCGAGGTGCCGGTGGTGGCGACCCTGCTCGAGGGCCGGGCGGTGTTCGGGAACCTCGATTCCCTCGGCAAGCGTTGAGGGAGCATGAACGTGGCTTCACGGACCAATCACGGGCGATTCAGCCAGTCAGGCATTGCTTCCAGATGGGCGGGGGATGGGCCCCCGTCGTTGCCGAAGGAGGGCCCCATGGTTCGGGTTGCTGACCTGATGCAGACCGATGTGCGGACCATCCACCGCGATGCCACTGTGGCGGAGGCGATCGTCCTCCTGTCCGACGGCCATGTCTCCGGGCTGCCGGTGCTGAACGACACCCAGCATCTGGTCGGCGTGGTCTCCACCAGCGACATCCTCACCGCCGAAGCGGAGAGCGAGGACGGCGAGGCCCTCGACCGGGTGGCCAGCTATGCCAGGGTGGGAGATATCATGACCCGGGCCCCCAAGACGATCGCCCCGGACGCCGACATCAAGCTGGCCGCCCAGGAGATGCTCTATCTGGACGTGCACCGACTGCTGGTGGTGGATGGCGACGAGCTGGTGGGGATCATCTCACCGTCGGACATCGTTCGCGCGGTGGCGGGAGGCATGATCTGACGGAGGACCGGCGGCGGCCCGACGCGGAGTGGGCCGCTCAGCTTTCGCCGGAGGAGTTCCGGGTCGCCAGGCAGGCCGGAACCGAGCGGGCGTTTACCGGTCGGTACCATGACTGCTTCGACGAGGGGGTGTATCGTTGTATCTGTTGCGGGACCACGGTCTTTGCATCTGAGGCCAAGTTCGACGCCGGATGCGGATGGCCCAGTTTTTCCCAGCCGGTCAAAGAGGACCACGTCGTGGCCCGCCCCGACAACAGCCACTTCATGCACCGGACGGAGGTCCTCTGTGCCGCCTGCGACGCCCACCTGGGACATGTCTTCGACGACGGCCCCGGTCCGACCGGTCTCCGCTACTGCATCAACTCCGCGTCCCTCAGACTGGACCCCAAGCCGGACTGAGGTCAGACGGGTCCCGGTGTCTCCCTGTGCCGCCCGGACGCCTCTCCTGGCGGCACTCGGCGTTCTGGCTCCATGACCGCCGACCACCGCACGGCGGGAGAGCTACTGGCCGGGCTCCGGCAGGAGATCGAGGCGGCCGACCGGCGGATCCGGCCCTACGTCCGGGAAACGCCCCTTGCCTTGAGTCCGAACCTGTCTGCCGCGCTCGGCGCCACGGTGATGCTCAAGCTCGAGAACACCCAGGTCACCGGATCGTTCAAGGTCCGAGGTGCGGTCAACCGGCTGCTCTCCCTGCCCGTCAGCCAGCGCTCGCTCGGGGTGGTGACCGCGTCGACTGGCAATCACGGCGCCGCGGTGGCCTATGCCGCCCACAAACTCTCCATGCCCTGCACGGTCATCGTGCCGGCGGGGGCGAGTCTCACCAAGGTGGGAGCGATCAGGGCGTGGGGCGCCACCATCGAAGAACACGGGACCGACGGTCTCCACGCCGAGCAGGAGGCCCGCCGTCGGGCCGAGGCCAGCGGGCTCTTCTATCTGTCCCCCTATAACGACCCCGGAGTCGTGGCGGGGCAGGGTACCGTCGGGGCCGAGCTGGCACGCCAGACCGAACGACTCGACGCCCTGTTCATCGCGGTTGGCGGCGGCGGTCTGGTCGCGGGGACAGCGGCCTGTCTCAAGGCGATCAGACCCGACCTGACGGTGGTCGGCTGCAGTCCCGCGGCCTCCAGGGTGATGTTGGAGTCGGTCCGGGCCGGCCGGATCCTGGCACTGCCCTCGGAACCGACCCTGTCGGACGGGACCGCCGGGGGAGTGGAGGCAGACGCGATCACCTTCCCGCTCTGCCGAGGCCTGGTGGACCGCTGGCAGATTGTCTCGGAAACCGACATCGCCGAGGCCATGCGGGTGGCAATCGACCAGGATTCCCAGTTGATCGAAGGCGCTGCCGGTGTGGCCCTGGCCGCAGCCCGGACCATGGCGCATGAATTTCCTCGAGGGATCATCGGGGTGGTGCTGTGCGGGGGGAATGTGGGGACCACGACACTCCGCCGGGTGCTCTGTTAGCTTGCTCCGGGGCCCTTTCGGCTCCGACCAACTTCCATTTCCTCAAGCCCCGCTGGTGACGTGATGACCGGACGTTGTGTTGCGGTAGTCGCCCTCCTCCTGCTGCCCGTGGCCGCGCACAGCCAGCAGGCGACCTCGACGCTCAGCCGGGAGGTCGACCGCCAGGTCGATGCGGTGATGCCCAAGGTGGTAGCCTGGCGCCGGGACATTCACCAGCACCCTGAGCTTTCCAACCGGGAGTTCCGGACCGCCAAGCTGGCGGCCGACCACCTCCGGTCGCTGGGAATCGAGATCCGGACCGAGGTGGGCCACACCGGCGTGGTCGGAGTGCTCAAGGGCGGCAAGCCAGGGCCGGTGGTGGCGCTCCGGGCCGACATGGACGCCCTGCCGGTGACCGAGCAGGTGGACCTGCCGTTCAAGTCGGTGGCGCGGGCCACATTCAATGGTCAGGACGTCGGGGTGATGCACGCCTGCGGCCACGACAACCATGTGGCGATTCTGATGGGGGTTGCGGAGGTGCTGGTCAAGGTCAAGGATCAACTGCCGGGCACCGTCAAGTTCATCTTCCAGCCGGCGGAAGAGGGGCCGCCGGCGGGTGAAGAGGGCGGTGCCGGGTTGATGATCAAGGAAGGGGCGCTCGACAATCCGCGGCCGAGCGCCATCTTCGGCCTCCACGTCTGGCCCGCTGAGGTCGGGACGATCGGCTATCGGTCTGGCCCGCTAATGGCGGCCTCCGACTGGCTCGACATCGTGGTCAAGGGCCGCCAGACCCACGGCGCCCAGCCCTGGGGCGGGATCGACCCGATCGTGATCTCGTCACAGATTGTGCTGGCGCTGCAGACAATCGCCAGCCGGCAGGTGGACGTGACCAACGTGCCGGCCATCGTGACGATCGGGATGTTCCAAGGCGGCAACCGCGGCAACATCATACCCGACAGCGTGGTGATGCAGGGGACGGTCCGGACCTTCGACGAGACGATGCGGACCGACGTGAAGAGCCGGATTCGCCGCACGGTGGAAAACATCGCGGCGAGTGCCGGCGCCACCGCCCGTGTCTCCTTCGGCACCGGCAGCAATCCGGTGACCTATAACGACCCGGCCTTGACCGAGCGGATGCTGCCGACCCTGCAGCGAACGGCCGGTGCCGACCGGGTCCGGATCTCCCCGCTCTCGACCCCGGCCGAAGACTTTGCCCTCTTCCAGAAGGAGATCCCGGGATTCTTCTTCTTCCTCGGTGTGACCCCGGTGGGGGTTGACCTGGCCACGGTGCCGCGGAATCACTCGCCGTTCTTCTTTGCCGATGAAGCCGCCCTGCCGGTCGGGGTCAAGGCGCTGGCCCATCTGGCGGTCGACTACCTGTCCAAGGCTCCCAGGCCGTGAGGTTCCGGCGGCTCCTCCTCGCCGGCGCGGTGCTGGGCGCGGCATGCTCCAAGGAGCCGGCGGCGACGACCACCGTCATCCTCGGCGCCACGGTGTACGATGGATCCGGCCTGCCCGGGGTCGTTACCGACGTCCGGCTGGCCGGCAGCCGGATCGTCGCGATCGGGAACCTGGTTCCCAGGTCGGGGGAATGGGTCTTCAGCGCCGAAGGGATGGCGCTGGCTCCGGGGTTCATCGACACCCACAGCCACGCTGACCGGGGGATCTTCGAGGATCCCTCGGCGCTGGCCGCGGTGAGCCAGGGGATTACCACCGTGGTGGTGGGGAACGACGGCGGGTCGCCCTATCCGCTGGCCGCCTTCTATGCCCGGCTCGACTCCGTCCCCGCCGCCATCAACCTGGCAGCGTACGCGGGGCACGGCTCGCTTCGGCAACAGGTGATGGGCGACGACTATCGGCGGATGGCCACCCAGGTCGAGGTCGACAGCATGAAGTCATTGCTCTACCGGGAGCTCGACGCGGGAGCGCTGGGGCTGTCGACCGGGCTGGAGTACGACCCCGGGATCTACGCCGACTACCAGGAACTGCTCCACCTCACCCAGGCCGCCTCGGCGGAAGGCGGCCGCTACATCAGCCATATCCGGAGCGAGGACCGCGACTTCTGGTCGGCGATCGACGAGATCATCCGGCTGGGACGCGATGCCGGGATTCCGGTCCAGATCAGCCACGTCAAGCTGGCGATGCGGAGTCTCTGGGGGAAGGCCGACAGCCTGATCGCGCTGCTGGATGCCGCCCGGGCGAGCGGAGTGGAGATCACCGCCGACATCTACCCGTACAGCTACTGGCAGTCGGGGATGACGGTGCTCTTTCCGGAGCGGAACTTCAGCGACAAGGCCGCGGCCCAGTTTGCCTTGCGAGAAATCGCCGACGCCGGAGGATATCCGGGTCAGCGCCTTCGATCTCCAGCCCGGCTATGTCGGGAAGACCCTGGCCGAGGTGGCCCGGAGTCGAGGGAGCGACCCGGCCACGACTCTGCTGGCGATGATCCGTGAGGTGGTGGCGGCGGAAGCGGCCGGACGGCCCGCCAGCGAGACCATCATCGCCACCAGCATGCGGACCGGCGACATTGATCGGCTGCTGCAGTGGGAGTGGAGCAACGTCTGCACCGACGGCGAGCTGGACGGACAGCACCCGCGCGGGTTCGGCGCGTTTGCGAGGGTGCTGGGTGACATGGTCCGGGGGCGGGAAGTGCTCACCATGGGTGAGGCGATCCGGAAGATGACCTCGCTCCCGGCCCGGAGCATGGGGTTTGCCGATCGGGGCTACATCCGCGAGCACGCGGTGGCCGATCTGGTGCTGTTCGACCCCGAACTGGTGGCGGATCAGGCGACCCTGGCCGACCCGCACCGACCCGCGGCAGGGATCGTGTCGGTGTGGGTGGCCGGCGAACTGGTCTACGATCGCGGCCAGGCTACCAGCAATCGCCCCGGCAAGGTGATCCGCCGGGGCAACTAGCTACGGCGTCTTCTTCAGGGCCTTGATCGCGGCCGGAAGGGCGAAGATCGAGTCGGGCACCGGTCCGACCTCGACGCTCTCGGTGCGGACCACCTGCTCGATCCCCATCACCTTGACCGTCACCAGCATCGGCGACAGCACCCCTCCGAACGCCTGGTAGTCGGTATTGAGGGTGGTCGCCTGGAGGGCGCCCATGGGGCTCTCCTGGGACCGGGCGGTGCCGTGCAGCAGTCCCGTCGCCTTGTCGTAGTACTCGGTGTACTCCTCGCCCCAGGTGGTCTTGAGCTTGAGTTCGTAACAGGTCTTCCCCTCCCACATCAACTCCTGGCTGACCGAGGAACTTGCGAGGTACTTCTCGGGGTGCAGCACGCCCAGCAGATCGGTCTGCTGCCGGAGCTGGTCCAGGGCGCGGCCTTCCATGATGGTGGGACCAACGGCGGGGTTGATGCTCCAGGCCGTCTCGCCGTCGTAGCCCGAGGTGATCTCGCCGAGGCCGGGGATGTTGGTGGCGGTGTAGAACTTGTTGGGTGGGGAGGCCCAGATTTCGATCGGGGCCGAGATTCCCTGGGCCGCGACCTCCACAATGGCCAGAATGTGGCGGCTGCCCTGGTTCTCGATGGCGGCCCGGCCTCCCAGCGCCTCGATATACCGGTCCTGAACCTGCTTGACGGTCGGGAGTTGCGCGGCGGCCATGGTGGTCGCCAGCGCGAGACCGGCGACGACGGCGGCCAGCCGGGTGGAGAGACGGGTCATGGGTTCCCTTCCTGTGAAGATGGCGATCGTTGGCTGGCGATCCACTGAATGGCGGCTTCGAGGACCGGATCCACTCCCCGCAGGAGGTCCTGTCGGGTGGGACGCACGACCTGGTCGGGGATAACCCCGACTCCTTCGAGGACCACGCCGGTGCTGGTGATGAAATCAGCAATGGCATAGTAGAGCACGTCGCCATTGGGGAGCTTGGCCCAGTTGGCCGGCAGTACCGCCCCGAGCGAGGTGGTGCCGAACACCCGGACTCGGCCGAGTGACTGCATCCCACCGGCAAAGACCTCGGAGGCGCTGGCGGACAGTTCGTCCTGGAGGATGGCGACCGGTCCGGCAAAGACCGTCGTGGGCTCGCCGGCCGGGGTGGTGCGCCTCGGGTTGGCAGCGTAGGCCAGGTTGGCCCGCCGGGTCCGGAACAGACCCAGGGTGTCCTTCCGGTTGATGAAGTGGCCGGCCAGTCCGCTCACCATCGCCGCCATCCCGCCCCGATTGCCCCGGAGGTCGAGGATCATCCCGTCCACCGGCTTGACGGCAGCCACCGCCGAGTCGAGCTGGCGCATCAGCGGGACCATCCAGGTGTTGAAGCCCATCACCCCGACCGTCAGGCCTTGTCGGCTGAGCCGCTGGCCGTAGAACCGGGCAAAGAAGGTCGGGAAGTCGCCCACCTTGACCTGCTCGCCGCTGGCGGGGACCCGGGTGATTTCCCGGCGTGCCAGCTGATCCTGCCCGTCCCGGAACTCGACCACGACCGGGTGGCCCGGGTCACCATTCAGCCAGGCCTCGATGGCCATGGTCACCCGGACCGGCCCGGGGTAGCGCCCCGGGCGGGTCTTCACCTGCTCGATCAGTCCGGCCACCTGGTGGGTATCCACCGCGGTGACCATCCAGCCGGTCTCGACGACCCCGGCAGCAGGACCGGCGGGGTCGACGCTCGTCACCGTCACGGCGCCGTCGATCAGCCGGACCTCGAAGCCGGGCACCCCGGTACCCCTGCCATCCCGGTTGGCCTCGGTCGCTTCCTGGGGCAGGATCGCGAAGTGGGACTGGCCCAGCCGGCCGAGCATGGTGCGGAGCAGAAGCCGGATGGTGTCGCGCGGGGCGCCAATGGCGCGGGGCCGCAGCGAATCCCGGAGGGCGAGCCAGTTGACGCCGTTGAAGGTCGAGTCGAAATGGGACTCGTAGACTTTCTGGATGGCCAGGTCGAAGGAGGCCAGCTGGCTGTCGACCACCGCCGAAGCGCCGATGGTGGCGAACTGCTGAGCTGAGGCGGCCACCGGGGCCGCCAGGGCCAGGACAACGAAGGGCAGAATCCGGTTCATCCGGGAAAGATGGGCCGAACCCGGCCTGGGGCGCCACTTTTCTCGACCGGATCCGTTGACAACGGTCGGTCGCGGGGCAGTTTATCAGGGCACTACCCCTCCCACAGGATGACACCACAATGCTCCGCCGTCGCCATATCCTCCCGATCCTGCTTCTCCTTTTCGCCCTGCCAGCCGGTGCCCAGGAACCGTTCAAGGGCTTCGACCAGTATCTCATCGGGGCCATGAAGCTCTGGCAGGTGCCCGGCCTGGCCATCGGCCTGGTCAAGGACGGCAAAGTGGTCTATGCCAAGGGGTACGGGATCCGCACCCTCGGTCAGAGCGAGCCGGTCGATGACCGGACCCTGTTCGCGATCGGGTCGTCCTCCAAGGCCTTCACGGTAGCGGCGCTGGGGATGCTGGTGGACGAGAAGAAGCTGACCTGGGACGACCAGGTTGATCGCCACCTGCCGATGTTCCGGATGTTCGACCCGTACGCCAGCCATGAGATGACCATCAGGGACATGCTGAGCCACCGCAGCGGACTGGTGCGGGGCGACCTGCTCTGGTATGGGACCAACCTCGACCGGACCGAGATCGTCCGACGGATTCGCTACCTCGAGCCGTCATGGAGCTTCCGGTCGCGGTTCGGCTACCAGAACCTCATGTTCCTGACGGCTGGCCAGCTGCTGACTGCGGTGACCGGCACCAGCTGGGAGGACTTTGTGGCCCAGCGGCTGTTTGCCCCGCTGGGAATGACCTCCACCAGCGCCAGCACCAAGGCGCTGGTCGGGAAGCCGAACGTGGCCACCCCGCACGCCGAGCTGAACGACACGGTTCGGACGGTCCCCTATCGCAACATCGACAACATCGCCCCCGCCGGCTCCATCAACTCCAACGTGGTGGACATGGCCCAGTGGGTCCGGCTCCACCTGAACGACGGGGAGCTGAATGGAAAGCGGTTGCTCTCCTCGGCGGTGGTCCACCAGATGCAGACCCCGACCACCATCATCCCGCTGGAAGGCGTCACCGCCCGACTGTACTCCGAGGCGAACTTCCTGAGTTATGGGATGGGGTGGTTCCTGCAGGACCATCGAGGCCGGAAGATCGTGCACCACGGTGGCAATATCGACGGGATGAGTGCGCTGGTGGCGATGCTGCCGAGCGAGAAGGCGGGACTGGTCATCCTGACCAACCTGAACGGCACCTCGCTGCCCACCGCCCTGATGTACCGGGTGTTCGATGCCTGGCTCGGGGCGCCGGCCAAGGACTGGAGCGGCGAGATGCACGCCGCGATGAAGCCGCTGCTCGATCAGGCCAAGGCACAGCAGAAGAAAGTGGAGGCGGACCGGGTCAAGGGCACCAGTCCATCGCACGCCCTGGCCGACTACGCCGGGAAGTACCTCGACCCGGACAGCCTGTACGGCCAGGCCGAGATCCGATTGGAGGGCGGTGGGCTGACCGCGTCATACGGCGTCTTCCAGGGCCCGCTAGAGCACTGGCACTACGACACCTTCCGGGGTAGCTGGACCGATCCGATGGCCGGCAAGTCGCTCCTGACCTTCAACTTCGCCGATGATGGCAAGGTGAGCGAGGTCCGGATCCAGGGGATCGGGACCTTCGACCGGCAGCCCGAGCTGGTGGACACTGCCGGGGCGGTGGAACTGAGCGAAGCTGACCTGCGGGCCCTGGTAGGGCGCTACCAGTCCGACCAGCCGCCGGTCGACTTGAGCGTCGAGTTTGTGGACGGCTACCTCCAGGCGATCGTGCCTGGGCAGCCGGCCTACCGGATGGCGGCCCAGAGCGCGACGATGTTCAAGCTGACCGGAATCCCGATCGTGGTCACGGTCGAGTTCAAGAAAGAGGGCGGCAAGGTGGTCTCGGCGGAGCTCAAGCAGCAGGGCTTCACCTTCAACCTGAAGCGGCAGCCGTGACCCCGATCAGCGAGAGGTCACGGTGCCGGTGAACGGAATCGTGATGAACGGCTGGGGCGCTCCTGGGAGGCTGAAGTTGATCAGGCCAGCGAAACTTTCGGACGCCACGCAGAAGTCGTGATACAGACCGAGCTTCCGGGTCCCGTTGCCTGGCACCGCCGTGGCCAGGGTCTGGGTGCGGTTCGAGGGATCGTCAGGGTTGGTCAGGAGCGAGAACCCGCTCGTCCCGGACTGATTCACCAGCGAAACCACGAAGTCCAGCAGCGTCGGCAGTGGACTGGTGACGGTGATGGTCAGCAGGGCGTTGGGTGGCGGGGTGCACTGGGGCGCCTTGCTGACCGCAACCACGATGCTCTTGTAGTCGGTCGACACCAGGCCGGAACAATCGCCGCCGTTGGCCCCCCGTCCGCCGATCGGCAGTCCGGTGTCAGCGTCGAGGCCCTCTTCCCCTCCCTGGCCGGGGGCACCGAACCCGTTCCCTCCGGAGCCCCCGTTGAACGAGGCGGCCTGATCGATCTGTTCCAGGGGTAACTTGTTCGTCTTCCGGACACCCCCCTCGCCACCTCGGGTCCCGGCGGTGAGGGGCGAGACCGCGCAGCCATTGAAACCAGCCCCTCCCTTACCCACCCGGGTCAGCTCAATGAAGTTTACGTGGGGGCTGTCCGCGCCGTCCTCGCCGGTAACCGAGACCGTGCCCCCGTTCCCCCCTGGGATTCCAGCGGTTCCGGATGTGCCACCATTGGCCGCATCGCGGATCTTGATGACAGGTGGGGTGAACCCGATCCCTGGAATCAGGACCCCGCCTTGTTCCCCTATCCGCAGGACCAAGTCCCCACCTGTGCCCCCATCGATCCCATTGCCTCCCTCGATGACCGCCAGGCCCCCCACGCCGCCTACTGGGGTGAGGATCCTGGGACGGGTCCCCTCAAATCGCGCCTCGAGTGTACCGGGATCACCACCCCGACCTGTTCTCCCAAGCAGTGATTCCCCCCGCTGGTCCAGGCCACTGCCGTCGCGGAGCTTTTCACCCCCCTCGAAACGGATGGCCCCGCCCGAGCCGCCGTCACCTGCCTCCAGGGTCGGGTTGATGGGTGTGTTCTGCACCTTGGGGTCGAAGGGGATCCGGATCTTCCCCCCGCGCCCGCCGGCTCCCCCGCGGGCCTGTACCACGTTCCCGGAAATCAAGTCTGCGTCCGCACGGGTCACGACGTCGAATCCCTTGCCGCCAACTCCGGCCTGGACGAGACTCCCCGATTCGAGCGACACCTCCAGGGTCAACTGCTGAAGGCCCAAGGGATCGGTTGGGATCGTTGAACCTCCGAGGATAATGTCTCCTCCCGGGCCGCCGTCGGGTTGGACCGAAGTACCCGGACGACCGGGCCCCGCGATTAGCTGACCCGCTACTTTCAGTTTCGCGAGAGGGAGGCCCCCCCCCGGGCCCGCCCCTCCGGTTATGTAGATGGATCCCGTGGCTTCGGTCCTACCGGCGAGAGTCATGTCCTGTCCGGCGAGCGTCACGTCACCCGGGCTCCCCACCTCACCCGCAAGCGAGGGACTGGCGCGCAGGCTGGCCCCGGCGGCTGGTGCGATCGTCCCACTCACCGTGAGCACCGGGGCGTACAGCGCGAGCGACGCGCCGGGCTCAACCTCCATCGTTCCCGCGATGGTCAGGCTGCTGTCACCCCAGAGCACGGTATTCCCGGTCACCCGGTGCACCGCGCCGGCCGGGATGGTCAGCCGGACCCGCCGGACCTCCCCGGAGATGGTCGCCGCCGGGATTACCGTATCGCGTACCGCCAGCGCCTTGGTGCCATTCACGCCCGACACCGTGGCCGAGATGGTGACCGGTCCCTCGGCTACCCCCTGGACCTGCCCGCTCCCGCTCACCGTCGCGACCCCCGCTGCCGAGGTGCCCCAGACGAAGCTGGCTCCGGGGACCTCGGCGCCTGCCGCGGTCTTCGCGGTGGCCTGGAGCTGGAGGGCACCACCTGCGGACAGGACCGTGGCCGGCCCGGTGACCTCCACCGTGGCGACGACTGGCGCCGGCGGTGGTGGTGGCGGAGGTGGGGGCGGGGGGGGCGAGGGCGCGGAAGGACTCCCGCAGGCCGCCAGCAGCAGGGCAAGCCGGATCAGCCGGCGCGATGCGGCAGGCCAGGCGGGAGAGGGAAGGTTGGCACGCATGGGAGAAAGCTCCTGAGGGGCTGTCTCCTATAACGCGCAGTTCGGGGCCCGGCGCGGCCACCCGGCCGGGATCACACCGGGGGCTACCTGGGCTCGGTGGGGTCGTCCTGGCGGGGCGGCTCGATATTGAGCTCCATCTGGTACACCATGTCTGCCAGGGTTCCCGGGTCCATTTGGCGCAGCAGCTCGCGCAGGGCCGTCAGGGCACCAGGAATCCCGTCAGCGGTGTAGGCCTGGTCGATGTGGTCGACCAGCAACTGTACCATGACTTCGGGCTGTCGTTCACGGGCGCGTTGGGCCGGAGAGCGAGGCGTGTCGGGGGTCATGGGACTCCTCCATTCGGTAAGCGCAGACCACACGGCATGTGTAGCATCGCTGCCGGTTCTGGAAGAAAGGCTGGGGCAACCGTGAGGTTTGGCTCAGGAAGCCCTGGGAGTGACGGCCGGTTCACCCCCGCTTCAACCTGGCTTCAAGGGTCTCGTGGCACCCTGGATATCCTCGTTCGAGGTCGGACGACTACTCCGCAAAGACCTTGGGGGATTCATGACTCGCACCGCCACCATGCCAGTCTGGGAAGTAATGTCGCCCTCCCCGATCACGGTCGGGCCGGACACCACGCTGGCCGAGCTGCTCGACCTGTTCGAGGTCCACGACGTGAATGCCTTTCCGGTCATCGAGGCCGGGGGGGTGCTTGCCGGCCTGGTCACCAAACTCGACGTCCTCCGGCTGCTGCGGCCCGACCGCTCCCTCGAACTCCCCGAGTTCACCTCGGTTGCTGGACGGCGGGTGAGCGAGGTGATGCGGACCGGGGTTGTCACGGTGGAACCGTCTGATCCTGCGGCGGTCGCGGCCGACCTGATGGTGGAGGCAGGGCTCCGGAGCCTTCCGGTGGTCGACCGGGGTTCTGGCGATCCCATCCTGCAGGGGATGCTGAGCCGGGGTGACGTGTTGCGGGGACTGCGGGTGGAGACCGCTGCTGGCCGACGGAAATCGTGAGATCGCGCCGGAGCGCCGGCTAGTAGTAGGGACTGATCAGCAGGTAGACCACCACCCCGGACACGCTGACGTAGAACCAGACAGGCCAGACTCGCCGGGCCAGCCGCCTGTGGGCCGCAAAGTCGGCCGAGAGGGCCCGCCAGGCGGTCATCAGAATGAAGGGGAGGGAGCCAGCTGCCAGGAGAATGTGGCTGACCAGGATCAGGTAGTAGGCGGTTCGAATCGGCCCGGTGCCACCAAACCGGGTGTCACCGGCAAAGAGGTGATGCAGGATATACGACACCAGAAAGAGTGCCGAGAGGGTGATGGCGCTCAGCATGATCCGGCGGTGGAGGGCTTTGCGGCGGAGCCGGATGGCCAGGAGGCCTGCGGCCAGCAGCAGGCTCACCACCGAGTTGATGCTGGCGTTGAGCCGGGCAAAGAGGTGTGGGTCGAGCCCGTCGGGCGGGGTGACCTGGACCCGGTTGAGGCCGAGGACCGCCAGGAAGACCACGGCCGAGACGACCCAGATGATCCGGGTGGCGGCGGTGTTGGAGATCCGGTTGTCGGTGTAGCGTTCAGGGCTCATGGGTGCCTCCCGGCCCAGGGAAAATAGGGGGTTGGTCCGGGACCATCCGGGAATTGACCAGCGGTCCGAGCACTTTGCACAGGAAGTTCACCCTTCCTTCACTCCTCCGGGGCTACAGGTTGGGGACCGGAAGCAGGCTCCCCCGCACAGCTCCGGCGGGGTGTGAAAGATCCAGCAGGAGGTGCTCCGATGGTGAACCCGAGACTGCTCAAGCCAATCCTGGCGCCGGTCGCGAGGCGGGCTCTGGCAACTCGGTTCGACCGCCCGACGATCCGACGGATTCTGGACGACACCTTCGCGAACTACGAGGCCCAGCGCGACAGGCTCCCGCGGGAGGCGTCGGCCGGGGGTCGGATGATGGTGCACTTTGCCGGCTTGACGGTGGGGTTGTACCGCGCCCTGCTCGGCCAGGGAATCACCGAGGCGGAGGCGCGGGAGCTGACCGCCGATGTCACCTGGCGGGCCTTCCGCCGGATGGCCGCCGTTCCCACCGCACTGGCAAGAATGCCGCGCGGGTCGCCCCGGGCCCGGGTCAAGCGGGCCAATGACCTGTTCCGCCGGTTTCCCTTCAGTCAGCCGTCGTATCAGATGGTGGATATCGCCTCCGGTCCCAACGTGGTGGCGTTCGACGTCCAGCGCTGTCCGGTCGCCGAATATTTCCGGAGCCAGGGCCTCGGGGCGCTCTGTCAGGTCTCGTGGTGCAATCTGGACTTCCGGCTGGCCCGGGAGTGGGGGATCCGGCTCGAGCGACCGCTCACCATTGCGGGTGGCGCCAACCGGTGTGATTTCCGCTGGCAGGTCTGACGGTCAAGCTCCCCGGCAGGCCCAAGCGCTTCGGTTCGTGGGGAAGCGGGGTCACGGTGGGCCTCGTACGGGGTGTCGTTCAGAAGGTGTTCGCGCCCTAGCGGGCCACGGGCCACCACTCACCCTTGAGGACGGCATCACCGGGCTCCCTCTTGCGGAGTCGCCCCCCGCGGGTACCTTCGGCGTGTTCCCCCACTCAAGGACCTCCCATGTCACGTGCTTCCCGGTTTCTCGCTCTCCTGGCGACCACCACCGTCATGACGTCCGCCGCGAACTCGCAGGCGGCACCATCGGCTCCCCCCGCCTTCCGCATCCTCACGATCAGCAGCTTTCGGGTCCCATTGGGGGAAGATCGCCAGAACGTCGTGGACTACATGAAAAAGTGGATGGTCGAGCCAGCGCGGATAAATCCGAACGTCCTGTCCTATCGCATCATCCAGCATTTCTACGGCTCGAACTCGAGTGATATCGCCATTGTGGCCGAGTACCCCGATTGGGCGTCCATCACCGCGGATTGCCCGCCATGTGCGGAGTGGTTTGAGAGCAACATGCCGAAGGAGGGCACGCCCGAGCGGAAGGCCGTGGACGAAGCACTGGCCCTGTTCCTCAAATACTACGGGTCTCACTCTGATCAGATCTATAGCGTCGACATGACGCTCGCCAAACCATAGGGGGTGTAGCCCGGCCCGACAGTTCGGGACTAGGCCACGCGCTTGCGGGGGCGGCCGTGGCTGGCCGCCACCGCGTCACGGCACCATCGGATAGCTCGGCGCAAACTTCATGTTGTACCACATGAAGCTGTAGAGGTCGGCGTTCTCGTCCAGTCGCTTGGCGGTGGATACGGCCCCGTGCCCCGACTTGGTTTCAATCCGGATCAGCACCGGGTTGGGACCGGCGTGCATCTCCTGCAGGGTGGCCGCGAACTTGAAGGAGTGGGCCGGCACCACCCGGTCGTCGTGGTCGGCGGTGGTGACCAGGGTGGCCGGGTAGGCGGTTCCGGGCTTCAGGTTATGGAGCGGCGAATATCCCAGCAGGTTCTGGAACTGGGCCGGGTCATCGCTGGAGCCGTACTCGGCGGCCCAGTTCCACCCGATGGTAAAGGTGTGGTAGCGGAGCATGTCCATCACCCCCACCGCCGGCAGCGCCACATGGCACAGGTCGGGGCGCTGGGTCATCACCGCGCCGACCAGCAGCCCGCCGTTGGAGCCGCCCTGAATGGCGCACCGCTCGGTGCTGGTGTAGCCGTTGGCCTTGAGGTACTCGGCCGCCGCAATGAAATCATCGAACACGTTCTGCTTGTTGAGCAGCATCCCGGCCCGGTGCCAGGCCTCGCCGTACTCGCCGCCGCCCCGGATGCTGGCCAGGGCATAGACCCCGCCCTGTTCCAGCAGGGCGACATGGAGCGGGTTGAAGCTGGGACCCTGGGTGATGTTGAAGCCGCCGTAGGCGTAGAGCAGGGTGGGGCGCTGGCCATCGAGCACCAGCCCCTTCTTGTGGACGATGAAGAGCGGAACCCGGGTCCCATCCTTGGAACGGTAGAAGACCTCCCTGGTCTCATATGCCTCAGGGTCAAAGGGGACCTCGGTGGCGCGGAACAGGGTCGAGTGGCCCGCGGCGACGTCGTACCGGTAGGTGGTTGGCGGATAGGTGAACGACGAGAAGGTGTAGAACACCTCGTTGTCGGAGGCCTTGCCGCCAAAGCCGCCGACTCGGCCAAGGGTAGGGAGCACAATCTCCCGCTCCAGGGTGCCGTCCAGCCGATGGACGTAGACCCGGTGAGTCACGTCCACCATGTACGTCACGATCAGCTTGCCGCCCACGGCCGAGACGCTGGAAAGCGGTTCCGGACGTTCCGGGAGGATCTCGGTCCAGTTGGCCTCTTCCGGGTGGGCGGGGTCGATCAGCACCACCCGGCGGTTGGGGGCGCCGCGGTTGGTGGAGACCAGGAGCTTGTCACCCAGGTTGTCGAGCACCGAGTAGGAGTCCTTGAAGCTGGCGATGACCGGGCGGAAGCCCGCCTCACTGGACATCAAGTCCCGGATCCAGAGGGCGTTGCCGTCGTTGCCGGCCACCGACCGGTCGGAGACCGTGAGGATCAGGTAGCGCTCGTCGTCGGTGACCCGGACGGTGTGGAATCGCCTGGGGTGGGCCGGGTCGGCGAAGATCAGCCGGTCCTGGTCCTGGGGGGTGTTGAGCTGGTGGTAGTAGACCTGGTGGTTCTCGTTGGAGCTGGAGAGCAGCTTGGTGGTATCGGCCGGGGCCGGGTAGCGGGAGTAGAAGAAGCCGTCCTGGTACCAGGAGAGCCCGGAGACCTTGACCCACCGGATCAGATCGGGGAGGGCACGGCGCGTGGCGGTCTCCATGACCCGGTATTCCTGCCAGTCGGAGCCGCCGGCGGAGAGCCCGTAGCCGAACTAGCGGCCGTCGGGGGAGAGTTCGGCCGCGCCGAGCCGGACGGTGCCGTCGGTGGAGAGGGTATTGGGGTCGATCAGCACCTCGGGGACCCCGGTCAGGCCCTGCTGGATCATCAGGACCGACTGGTTCTGGAGCCCGTCGTTGCGACTGAAGGTATAGTACTTCCCGGTCCGGGAGGGGGCGGAGTAGCGGGGGTAGTTGTAGAGCTCTTCCAGCCTCTGGCGGAGCCGGTCCCGGAAGGGGATCCTGGCGAGGTAGCCGAAGGTGAGGGCGTTCTGGGCCTCGACCCACCGGGTGGTGGCGGAGGCGGTGTCGTCCTCGAGCCAGCGGTAGGGGTCGGCGACCTTGGTCCCGTGGTAGCTGTCGACGTGGTCGATCTTCCGGGTGACCGGGTAGGTCAGTTCCTGGGCCGGGGCCTGGGTGATGGCCAGGGACAGAGCCAGGGCGGCGAGGATGGTGGGTCGGGTCATTGGGCCGGTCCGGATCGGGGAGGTTGGTGAAGATGCCTCCACGGCACCAACCTCGCCAGTCCGATTTCTGGAGTACCACCGTTGTCTGTCACCTTGAGACGGACAGCGGAACGACCGAACTGGTTCTTACTGCAGGACCACCCACTGCGGCAGCGTGCCGAACTCCGTGAAGCCGCCATCGACGCAGGTCAGAGGGTCCGCGTCCCGGGCGGCCCGGGTGATGATCAGCTCGGTCCGGCTGGTGACCCCTCGGCTCTGATAGCTGGCGAACAGCCCATCCGTCATGGTGTCGAACCAGGAGACCAGCTTCTGTCCGGTCGGGGTGTCGACCCGGACCGCCACGTCGGACGAAGTCTGCGGTCCGACATGGGTGCCAAGCGGCTGGCCGGCGGTCAGCACCTGGTCAGGCACCAGCGGGGTGGCCAGCAGGACGTGGAACAACACGATGGTAAAGGCCGGGTAGGCGGTGGGACGGATTCTGATCTGGGTTCCGGCCCATTCCGGATAGAGCGATTCCACCTTGCCGGCCACCGGAGAGGAAATCACGGCGGTCACCGCTGCGGCCGAGTCCCGTGGCAGGTAGTAGTGCTTCATCGAACGGCAGTTCTCGAAGCTGTCGGAGTAGTCATGTCCCGCACTGGACCGGAACTTCGAGATCTGCTGGATCTTGCCGAGCTCGATGTAGTCGATGGTGACGAACCTGGGGATGCCGAGCGCGTCCACGTCCCAGGTCGGAGGTGGCGCGGGTGGCGGCGGTGGCGGTGGAGGCGGTGGAGGCGGGGTGCCCGGGTTGTTGGCCACCGGGTTGGAGGCGGTGGGTCCGCTGCCACAGCCGGCCAGCAACAGGGCGATCGCCAGCAGTCCGGCCAGGGGACGGCGCATGAGGTGGTTCCGCTCTCTGCCCGGTGCGGTCCGGGCGGCCCGGGGTCACCACCCGGACTGGGCAGGATCCTGCTGACTGCTATCGGCAGCAGGAATGGGGAGGTTGAGCCGGAACCGGCCGCTCAGCGGCCCCCGAATGGGATTCCCAGTCCCAGCTTGATCTGGACATCCCGCTGCTTGATCGCCTCCGAGGTCTGGGTTCCCCCGTGGTAGCCGGCCGAATAGTTGAACAGGTCGGCCCCGGCGGTCAGCGAGATCCCGCCCAGACTGAGAGCCGCTCCCGCCCCGAACACGCCCGCCACGTCGGTCTTGTCGGACTGGCTGGTGAACGCCACCCCGCCGCGGCTGATGACGCCGACCCCGCCGTTGAGGAACGCCGTCAGCGGCAACGACCGGGGCAACAGGAACAGCACCACCTGACCGCTCCCGAGGAAAAGCTTGGCATCCTCCGAGGTGACGCTCTGGCTTCCCTGCGTCACCTTGAAGGTGGTGGGGACGTAGCTCCCGGTGGCCGTGATCCCGAATCGACTCCCGAACCAGATTCCCAGCTGGCCGCCGAAGGATGGGCCGCCTTCCAGCTCGGTGATGGTGCCGCCGGTGGCCGCCTGCGACAGCAGCTCGGTGGGGATGTAGAACCCGATTTGGGGGGCCAGGCTCAGCTTCTGCGCGGCCGCCGGACTGGCGACGGTCAGAAGAACGAGCGGGATCATCAATAGCCTCATGGTGGATCTCCGAATGGCGTGAGGGGACATGGTTGGAAGCGAGGAGGCCTGGCGACTCATGGGGCCCCCGCCGGTGCCCGGACCTTCTCGACCGTGATGACGGTCTGCTCGGTGATGCGCTTGATGGTGCCGAAGCCTGCCCGGCTCTTCATTGTCACCGGGGCACTGGGCAAGTTGCAGGTCCACGTGCTCGCATTCACCGCGTTGCACTCACCCGGCGCCTTGAACATGAAGTTGTCCAGGGCCGCTTCCAGTTGCTGGTCCAGGTTGGGCATCACTCCCTTCATCTGGTCCATCATCTCCGCCGGGCTCGCATTGGGGTTCTTGGCCATGTAGTCCTGCATGGCCTGGAGCTTTCCGACGTCAAGCCCGCCGGTCGGTGAACTCACGTTCGGCATGGCCGGGGTGGGGTACGCCTTGTTCGGTTTCGGCTTTTCTCCTGGCTTCGGCCCGGCCTTCACCACGTCGTCGGTGAACTTGCTGATGGCCTGCTGATCTGCGGTGGGCGCAACCGTGTTCTTGCCCTCGCCGTGCAGCGCGATCCAGGCCGGCGCGAAGATCGACTCCTTCTGGCCCGCGGGTACGTTGTGCCACCTGCCGAACTGGTCCTTGCAGCGGGTGTTGATGTCGTGCAGCTCGTTGCCCGAGGGAGTGATCGCCACGGCCACCTTCGAGGTTCCCGAGGTGGTGACCCCCAGCCAGAAGGCGAACAGGGTGTACGGCAGCTCCGCGATGGTGATTTCGCAGTCAGGCTTGGTGATCCGGGCCGAGCCCCTCGTCCAGTAGATCGGCGCGGTCAGATCGTCAATCCCGGAGGTGAAGTCGTAGCCGGCCTCGCCCATGTCCGGGGCGAGTCCCAGGGTGATGCTGCCCCGGCCCGAAATCGTGCTGGTGATACCCGGGACCTCGGTGTCCTCGATCGTGACGGTCGAGACGAGGGTGATCTGGTAGAAGGTGCACCCCGCGGTCTTCTTCCGGGCCCGCTCCTGGTCTTTCGGATCGACGTCCTTCCCCGTGGCCATCGCCTTCTGCATCAGGGCCTTGTTCTGCGCGACGTCGGGCCGGTAGCACTCGGGGTGAACACTCTTGGGTGGCGGGAGTTTTTCAGGCGCAAACACCGGATACTCACCCGGCTTGGTTGGCGCCTGGCGGGCGGCCAGAGGCGCGGCCAGCGCCGTTACTGCCGCCATCACTCCCGCAATCATCATTCGCATGGTGTGCTTCTCCTTTGGTTCGGCCGAAGCCGAGTTCAGTTCTTGACCAGTTCGACCCGGCGGTTGTTCTGGCGACCTTCCGCGGTGTCATTCTTGGCGACCGGCTTCGAGCTGCCAAAGCCCTTCGACTGGAGCCGGTCGGCCGCAATCCCGTGCTGCCCGACCAGCGCCGCCACCACGGCCCGGGCCCGGGCTTCGCTGAGCGCGAGATTCGCCGTCGGGTTGCCGACCCCGTCGGTGTGACCCTCCACCATCAGCTTGAAGTCGGGGTGGTCGCTCAACATGGCCGCGATCTCCTTCAGGGTCGGGGCTGATTCGAGCCGGATCAGGTCGCTCCCGCTGTCGAACAGGATGCCTTGGGTGGCCACTCGGCCCTTGGCAGCCAGCGCGTCGTAGATGGACTTGTCGCTCGCGGCCACGCGAATCCGTCCGATGTAGACCGGATTCTCCTCGCCACGCCCTTCGGCGGACAGGGTCAGCCCCTTGGAGCGCTCGAAATTCGCGTTGGGGATGTTGGCGTAGCGCTTCTCGTCCAGGTACACCTTGAGGTACTGCCCGTCGCCCAGGATCCGGAGTTGCGATGGCTTGGCCTGATAGCGGGCGCGATTCGCCTCGTTGTTACCAAGCGCCACGGTCCCTTCGCCGCCCGACAGACCGACTCCGTCACTGCCCCACTCAACCGTGGAGGTCTTGGCGGTGTTGTTCCAGGCCACGCCACCCTGGAGCCGGAAGGCGGCGCCAGCCAGGGCCCGGCGGTTGATGACATCGATCTCGATGGTAAATTTGGCCGGCAGCGTCTCCGGCAATGGAATCGTCAGTGTGCTGCTGCCGGTGACCCGCAGGTAGCGTTGGCCGTCCAGCTCGACGACATCCATGTTGCCGTTCTTGAAGACCAGACGCTTGGGGAAGTTGCCGACCTGGTCGTCGAGATAGTCAGCGAAGTAGATGACCCGGCTGCCCGGGACGAAATCGTAGTTGACCCAGAGGTTCGACGGTGCCGCCGCCGCGATGGCTGGCTCGACCCGGGCGACCTTCCACACCTCCACATCGGCATCTCCCGGCTTGGCGGGCTTCCGGTCCTGGACCAGGCTGGCAGGCACCATCACGCCGGCTACGAACACGCTCTCCGGTACCCCGGCTGCGACCAGGGTGGCCCAGATCAGCGCGACTCGCTTCTGGGCGAGTTCGAGATCGGGCTCATCGCCCTTGTCCGCCTCGGGCTCGACATACAGTGCAAAGGGGCCCGGCACCTGCGCCAGCGCCTCGGCCAGCGCCGAGAGCGACTCCTCATAGCCGTCGTCGAGAATCTCCGTGTGGGCAACGAAGTGGACACCCCTGAGGGCGAGATGACCCTTGCCCTGCACCTCCTTGAGCAGCCCCATCGCGGTCACCGGCCCCTTGCCGATCAGCTTCTTGACGCCCTTGGCCGCGGCGCTGGCCCCGGCGGCGGCGAGTGGCGCCGCGGTGACCGCCATGCCGAGCGGGGTGGCCATCATCATCGTGTTTGCCATCGACGAAGACGGTGGGCAGGGGGTGCCAGCGGCCTCTCCTTCGGCAGCCTCCTTCGCGATGCCAACGAGCTTGGTCCCCGCCGTCGCCGCACCCGGAAGCAGCCCGGCCCCTGGGCCGCACGGCTGGGTCGGGCCGCCCAGCATCTGACCGATCCCATTCGCCTTGTCGCCCAACAGGGCGTCGACCCCCTTCGCCGCGCCCACGGTCGCCAGCGTGTCGACCACCTTGGCGACCGCCTTCTTGGCCGCGCTCGGCTTCGGTTTGGGAGCGACTTTCCGGATGGTATCCCTAGCTTGCATCGGCGCCGTCGCGTGAACTGGCAGCGCCGGCACCACGACGAGCAGGGCCACCAGCGCGGCCAGCCGTGAGCCCACCGGGGCGGATGGGAGACGGATTGTCAGGGACTTCATGGTGCCCTCCTGGGGATCCGGTCCAGGGGGACCGGGTGGACTGGGACTTGAGCGAACGTCATCCGATTCACGGTTGTGGAACCCGGACCAGCATGGGGACCGCGGTGCCCGGTGCGACCTCGGGGGTAGCGGCTGGCCAACCCGGATCGTCCCGGAGCCGGCTCGCCGAGGCGCCGTAGTGGACCAGCTCGTCGCGGAGCCGGATGCCCCGGCGCCGAGCCTGCAGGGTGTCGGGCCAGAACCCCGGAGCCCGCTCGGGCGGCACGGTGATCGAGTACGCCCCCTGGGCCAGGCTGAGTGCCCGGGCCACCTGGGCGAACCTGGTGGGGGAGATCGACTCGATTTCGTCCTCGCCGGGTCGGAACCGAACCTCCACCAGGGCGAGGCACCCCCGCTCGAGTTCCGCCACCATCTCCGGCAGCGAAGGCGGCCTCGACGCCTGGCCGAGGAGGCGGGACCGGCCACCTGAACAGGTTGCTGACACCGCCTGCCCGGGCGGGCCCGCTGGCGCCTGGACCTGAGCCAGGGCCGTCCCCACTGGGGTCACCATCAGGAGCAGTAAGGTCAACGCCGACATGGGCATACCGTCTCAAGTGGCCAGGGGTTCGATTGGCAGCTTCGGAGAGTCCGGGGTAGCTTCTGAGCCACGATACCGCGCGGTCATCATTCGCGGATCACAGCACAATCACCCAGCGATCCCCTGGTGCCTCGGTGTACCGACTCCGGACGTTTGGCGGGCTTTGGATGGAACGGGGCGGCGAGCGCGTCGCCCTGGCAAGCCCCCGTCAACTGGGGCTCCTCGCCGCCGTGGCCGCGGCCGGCGCCTCCGGCGTCAGTCGGGACCGCCTCCTGCTGCTCCTGTGGCCCGAATCCACGGAGGCCAAGGCCCGCCACGCCCTGGCCCAGGTGGTGTACCGACTTCGACGCGACCTCGGCACCGACGTCTTGCGACCGGGGCCGACGGAACTGCTGATCGAGCCGGCCAATCTGACCCACGATCTGGGCGAATTCGTCGCGGCGGTGGCCGCCGGGGAGCCTGAGCGGGCGGCGGCGATCCACACCGGTCCGTTTCTCGATGGGTTCTACCTGCCGGAGGCGGACGAATTCGAACGCTGGGCTGAGATCGAGCGATCCCGGTTGGGTGAGCTCGCCATGCAGTCCCTCGAGGCCGCCGGGCACCGGGCCATGGAGAGCGGCCGGGTGTCAGAAGCCACCGATTACTGGCGTCGGCTCTGCCACCTGGCCCCGCTCAACTCTCGGTTCGCGGTGGGCTTCATGACGGCCCTCGCGGAATCGGGTGACGCTGCGGGCGCGATGCGACACGGCCGGGCCCACGATCTGGGGTGCCGCCAGGAATTGGGCCTCCCCCCGGATCCGGCCGTCGGGGCGCTGATGAACCAACTGGCTCAGGGGGCCGGCCGGCCACCCGCTCGACCGTTCCCTGCCGAGCCAGCCGTGAATCGGCCGGAGGTGACGGAGCTTCCTTCGCCCCCTGTCCCGACCCCCTACCCGACCCGCCGTCGTCGATCGACCGGGATCGTTGCGGGGCTTGGAGTCCTCGTCATTGCGCTGCTGGCTCTCTGGCAACTATCCCCGCTGCCCGGCAGCTCCGAGTTTCCCGAAGGCAGCATCGTCGTACTGGCCGACCCGGTCGATCTGACCGGCGAGCCGGGACTGGGGCGCGCGCTCGCGGCCGCGACGGCCGTGGGATTGCAGCAGTCGCGCCGTATCACGCTGCTCGGGCGGGGGCGGGTGGCCGGGGCCCTTGGCCGGATGGGCCGGTCGGGTGACAGCGTCCTGACCGACTCGCTCGCGCTCGAGGTGGCCGCCCGGGAGAATGCCCGGGCCGTGTTTGCGCTGACGGCGTCGAAGGTGAGCGACTCGTATCTGTTGACCGGGCGACTGCTGTCGCCCATCGATGGCAGGGATCTGGCGGTGCACCAGGTCACCGTTACCGACCTTGACGACATGGTGGCAGGGCTCGACCGTCTGCTCCGGCAGGTTCAGGCCAGCGCCGGGGATTCCCGCGCCTACCGGGACAGTCTCCCAACCCTGCCCCTGGTCACTACCCGGTCGCTGGAGGCTCTCAAGCTGTACGCCGAGGCCGGGGAATCATGGCGCCGCCTCCGCTACGACCGGGCGGGGCAGCTCTACCAGCGTGCCATCGAGGTCGATTCGGAGTTTGCCCAGGCCCACGTCGCTCTCGGGTCGTTCCACGCCTTCGGCAGCAATCGACCCGCCGCGGACAGTCACTACGCCATGGCCCAGCGGCTTCGAAACCGACTGACTCTGCGGGAGCAGCTTCAGCTGGATAGCCGCTTGGCCACGGCGCGAGGGGACCTCGCCGGGGCGGTCCGGTTTGACCTGACTCTGGCTGAGCGGTACCCGTCGCGGGAGACCTGGTACAACTACGGCACCGGGCTGCTTCAGGCCGACCGTTGTGCCGAGGCCATCCCGGTCTTCCAGCGCTCCCTCACGTTCGACTCGACCGCGGTGAACAGCCTCCTGAACCTCGCCACCTGTTACAAGGCCCTGGGAGACAACCGTCTCGCCCTGGATGCGTACGCTTCGGCGGAGCGAATCGATTCGACGGCCCTGGTGAGCTTCAACATCAACCATGAATGGGGAGGCACCCTGGTCCGGCTGGGCCGGTACGCCGAAGCGGAGGCGGCGTTCTCTCGAATGCTCGTCCGGAACAGCGACGCCGATCGGGCGCGAGGGCACCGGTCACTGGCCTACCTCGCGATGCTGCGGGGCCAGTACCGTGGAGCGGTCGACCATCTCACCGCGGCCGTTGCCCTGACGCAGGACGAGATCTCCTTCTTTTCCAGACTGCGGAATCAGACGCTGCTCGCCGAGGCCTTTCTGATTCGCGGCGCGCGGGAGTCGGCCGCCCAGGAGTTGGATCAGGCGCTCCGGCTGGCCGGTTCCCACAGCGTCGAACCGAGGCTGCTGGCGCTGCTGGGCCGGGTGCTGGTCCGTGCCGGTCGGATCCAGGATGGGCGCGCGGTCCTCGCGCGCATCGATCGGGAAATCAAACCCGGCAACCCGGCCGACCAGAGCGCCCGCGGGCTGCTGTTTGCCGAGCTGGCGCTGGCGCGCGGCGCGCCGGAGCAGGCGTTCGAGGCCATTCGGCGGGACATCGATCCGGGCTTTGCGGGGTGGCGGGACGGGCTGTGGGGACGCACCCTCGGGGAACGCGGCATCATCGACTCGGCACTGACCGCCCTGGCGGCGTTCGCCGGAGGGGATGAGTTCGGGGTGGATTTCCAGGCTGACTGGATACTGGCGCCGCTCGATGTGGCCCGACTGGCGGAATCGGTCGGCGACTCGGCCACCGCCCGGGCCGCGCTGCAGTCACTACTCACCCGGTGGCGCGAGGGTGACCCCGACCTGCCGGTGCTGCTCGCGGCGCAGCGATCTTTGGCTCGGCTCCAGCGCGGGGCAGGGCGGTAAGGGCACCCTGATCGCGGCCTGATCAGTTTCCCGATGGCCGAGTCGCGGTGTCTGCCAGCTCGGCCCGGAACCGGGTCGCCAGTTCCGGTTTGCCCAGCGCCTCATACCCCTCGGCCAGGTCCGTCCGGGCCGCACGCAGAAAGCTGCTCCCCTGGTCGGCCTGTTTGACCAGCACCTCGTACCCGCTCCGGGTTGCCAGTGCCGCCTCGGCGTAGCGACGCTGACGGATCAGCGTCCGGCCCAGCTTGATCCGGGTGATGGCCACGTTCAGGTGATCATCCGGCAACTGCCCCTGGTACGCAGCCAGAGCCTCCCGGAACCCCTGCTCGGCCCGGGGCCAATCCTGGCGCGACATCCAGACGCTGGCCAGGTTGGCCTGTGCCACCCCGATCAGGTAGTGGCCCCCCGGATAGACGGTCCGATAGATCTCCACCACCCGCCGGTGGTAACGCTCCGCCTCGTCCGGCTTGCCCGTGACGGTGGCCAGACTCCCCAGCTCGTTCAACGCCGACGCCACTCGGGGGTGCATCGGCCCATAGACCCGCTCCTGGATCCTCAGCGCCTCGGTCAGCAGAGAGTCGGCCTCCGGATACCGCTGCTGATAGAGCAGGGTCCGCCCCAGCATCGTCAGGTTCGACGCCGTCTTGGGATGGGTTTCGCCGTACCACCCCTGGGTGATGCTCAGCGCCTCCCGATAGTACTGCTCCGCCTTGGGGTACTCCCCCTGCTCGTGCTGGATCGCTCCCAGATTGATCAGATCCTCCGCCACACTGGGATGCCGGTCGCCATGGACCCGACGGCTCATCCCCATCACCAGCCGAGTCAGCGAGTCGGCCTGGTCGAAATGCCCGGCGTAGAACTGGTTGTTGGCCAGGCCGTAGATCGCCGTCGCCAGTTCAGGAGTCTCGCCGGCAGGGGTCCGAAGCCGCACCGCCTCCTCGAGCACCGCGATCGCCTCGTCGTACTTACCACTCTCCTCCAGCGCCCGGCCCAGCGCCACGGTGGCCGCCGCGACATCGGGATGATCGGGCCGCCGACTCTCCCGCGTCATCGCCAACCCCTCCCGGGTCAGCTGCTCCGCCTCCTCGAACCGGGCCTGGTCGACCCGCAGCAGTCCCAACCCCACCAGACTCCGCGCCACATCGGGATGATGGTCACCAAACAACATCTTCCGCCGATCCAGTGAGGTCTGCAGCAGCGTGTCCGCCCGCGCCAGATTCCCCAGCTTCTGGTAGATCGCCCCGAGGGTCTGATAGAGCTCGGCCTGGACCGCCGGCTCCCGGTCGAGCGACCGGGCCTCCTGCAAGCCCCGGTCGATCAGCGTCAGCACCCGAAGACTGTCAGCCGGTCCCGCCTCTTCATCCCCACCCCGAAACAGATCGAGCATGAAGGCCTGAATCCGCTGGGTCCGATCGGTCTCGGCCTGGGCCTGGTTCCGGGCGCTGGCCAGCCGCAGGGTGTAGAACCCGACGACCGTCACCACCACAGACACTGCCACCAGCGTCGCGGCCACGACCTGGCTGTTGCGGCGGACGAACTTGCCGAGCCGGTAGCCCATCGTGTCGGGTCGAGCGTCGAGCGGCTGCTTGTCGAGGAAGTGATCGATGTCGCGGATCAGGGCGTCCACGGTCGGATACCGGCGCTCCCGGTCCCGATGCATCGCGGTGAGAACCAACACGTCGAGATCAGCCCAGCTGGCCCGGCCCGCGTCCCGCGCCAGCCGAGTGCCGTCGCCCGCCCCATGCCGGATGGCCACCGACGGTCGAGTCGGCTCCCGCTCTGTCACGATCCGTTCGGCCGCGGCCGGGGAAGCGCCGGCCAGGTAGTAGGGCAGCTGGTTGGTCAACAACTCGTAGAGCACCACGCCCAGGGCGTAGACATCGGTGAAGGTGCCGACTTGCTCGCCGCGGAGCTGCTCGGGCGCGGCGTAGGCCGGGGTCATGAGCCGGAGCCCGGTCCGGGTCTGCTCGGCCGGATGCTGGAGACTCTCGAGGTGCTTGGCGATCCCGAAGTCGAGCAGTTTGACCGACCCATCGGGCCGGACCATGATGTTCGACGGCTTGAGGTCGCGGTGAATGACGGCGTGGCCGTGGGCGTGCTGGACCGCCTGACAGATCCGGCGGAAGAGGGTGAGCCGCCCGCGGAGCGAACTGTCGTGACTGGTGCAGTAATCGGTGACCGGCTGGCCCTCGACGTACTCCATCGCCAGCCACGGGGTGCCGTCCGGAAGGGTGTCGGCGTCAAGGAACTGGGCAATCGCCGGATGGCTCAGCTGGGCCAGGGTTCGCTGCTCGGCGGCAAATCGCTCGCGGCGGGAAGGAGAGAGCGACGCATCGCGGAGGATCTTGAGCGCGGCCTCCGAGTTGAGGTCGGCCCGGACGGCGCGATAGACCGTCCCCATCCCGCCCTCACCGATGGCGGAGACAATCCGGTAGGGCCCGAACGACTGTTGCAGCAGGGCCGCGGGAATCCCTGCGTCAAGCACCTCGGCGGCAAGGGCCGCGACGCCGCGGTCGACGGTGGCATCCGGGGCGCTGTCGGCCTTGAGCAGGGCACGGACCTCGGCGGCGAGTTCGGGATCCTCCGCGGCCAAGGCACCCAGGCTCGCCTCACTGAGCCCGGTGGAGAGATCGGCCAGCTCGTGGAAGAGCGCCTGGACCCGCCTCCAGCGGGCGCCCTGGTCCGAGTCGGTCATCAGGACCGCTGGCTCAGTTTCTGGCTGAGCCAGGCGCGCGCCACCCGCCAGTCGCGAAGCAGGGTGGCCTCGGAGATCTCGAGCAGCCGAGCGGTCTCCACCACATCGTACCCTCCGAAGAATCGATACTCGATCATCGCGGCCTGTCGCGGACTGATGTGGGCCAGCTCGTCCAGCGCCTCGTCGATCGCCAGCATGTCCTGCGGTCCCGCGTCAGCCACTCCGAACGCTTCGTCGAAGGTCACCAGCGCCTGGCCCGACCCTCGCTTGGCGGCCAGCCGCTGACGGGCGGCGTCCACCAGCACCTGGCGCATGGCCCGGGCGACGATCCGCTTGAAATGGAGGGGCGAGTCGGCCACCGGCGGCGAGTCGGCCAGCTTGAGCCAGGCCTCGTGGACCAGGGCGGTCGGGCTCAGGGTCTGGGCCTGTTCGCTCTGCCGGACCGTGGCGGCCAGCCGGCGCAGCTCTTCGTAGGCCAGGCTGAACGCCTGGTTCAACTCCTCGTGCTCGGTGCTCATGAGGCGTCGGCCCCGGGATGACGGTTGATCGAGGGCGAATCCGCAAAGCGGGGTACCCCCGCTTCGGCCACGCCGATCCATAGGGTACCCCCGGAATCGGGCCCCGGCAACGGTCCGGTCGAGAGGTGGGGCGGGGAGCCCCAATCAGGGAGGACGTGAGATGCTGGCCAGCCCGTTTGGATGGGTGAAGCGACAGGCGGTGCTGGACGCGCTGCGGTCGGCCGGCACCCAGGACCCTGACCTGCTCGACCTGGTCAAGCGCCGGATCGTGTCCCGGGTCCGGGTGCCGAAACTGATCGGGGTCGGGCTGGTGATCGTCGGAGCGCTGGTCACCGCCACGGTGACGCTGGCGCCAATTGGAGTGCTGATCTGTCTGGTGGGGCTCGCGCTCCGCCATGTCGGAGTTCGGAGCATCGGCACAGTGGAAAGCACCTTCGCCGACTTTGTGCGCAACCCGTCTGAAAGGAAGGAAGCCGTGTCTACTGCTCGCTCTGCCGCCCTGGCCTTCGCGCTCTGCGCCTTCGTGCCGGTGGCCCTCGCCCAGACGCCGCTCCCGGCACCGGCCCCGAAGCCATGCGACGGCCAGGTGTCGTGCACCGCGGTCCGGGAGTTTTCGGCCGTCACCACCAGCTTCAAGCAGACGACGGTCGACGTCCGCACCAAGTCGATCGCGGTGACGGTGCGGTTCACCAACCTCACCCCCAAGCCGCTCATTCTGGGCTATGTGGCTGCCTCGGGAGTCATCACCGATGATCGGGGGAATCGGTACGTGGTGCCGAGTGCCGCTTCGATCCGCGGGATCGGTGAGATCCAGGGCAACACCTTCGACGGCAAGTTCACCCTTGAACCGGGGGAGTGGTCCGATGCCCGATTCGAGTACGTGCTCCGGATGACCTCCGGACTGATCCTGGGCACGACCTACGAAATGGAGATGGCAGTTCGGGAGATCGACCGGCTTCCGGGTGAACAGTTCCGGCTGGGCAAGGAGCACGCGATCCGATGGGAACGGGCCGGGATCATGAACGTGGCTGCCGGGAACACCACCCCTCCTGTGGCGAGCACCACTGCTGCCACGGCGGTGGCCCCGGCTCCCGCCGAGCCCGCCGCGCCGCTGCCGGAGCCGGTCAACAACTGTCTCGGCAAGAGCCGGTGCTATGACGCCGGGTCGTTCTCCGTCGAGGTGAACCGGTTGACCGGAAGCATCGTTGGCGGTCGGCATCATGTGATCACGTTCACGGTCAAGGTCCGAAACGTCACTGCTCAGCAACTCATCCTCGGGTACAAGGATGGGAGCAACACCGGGACGGACGATCTCGGGAACCGGTACTACTACGGCCGGGCCGGCACGGTTGATGGCAGCGTGAAGGGAATCGGGCATGTGACCGGGCGCAGCGCCGACCCCCAGTTCGCCCTCCGGCCGGGGCAGAGTCGGGACATGAGCGTCAGCCTGGTCCGCTATGAGGCGGCGCGCCGACCGATCGGGACCCAGTTCAGCTGGGACGCGGCGCTGGTGGAGCTCGAGATCCTGCCGAGTCGGCAGATTCGAGAGGTCCGGGAGTACGCGGTGGGGGTGTCGGGTCTGTCGGAGGGTGCGGCGAATCCCATCACCAAGCTGCTCAGCGGAACCAGGAAGCCGTAAGACCGTACTGCCCTGGGCCCCTGGGCTCCTGGGCCGGGGAACCGGGGGATCGCAGGCCCGGCCTTCGACGGCTGGCAGTCCCAGCTACGCTCGCCTGGTGGGTTCCGGCTGCTGTGGCTGGGACTGAGGCCGTTGCGGCCGATCCCCCGATCCCCCGATCCCCCAGGTCCCCAGGTCCCCAGTTCCCCAGTTCCCCAGTTCCCTGGTCCCTCGGCCCCCGGGAAGCGGTCGGCTCAGGCCTAGGGCCGTCTCCTCCCAGCGACCGGTCGATGAAGACCCCCTTCGTGGGGTTCCATCGTCTGGCCGACGGGCAGGTCGCCGAGCTGTGGGTCGAAGGGGACAACATCAACGCCGTGACCCAACTGGGGCATCTTCCTCCACCGGTGGCACCGGAGGGCTGAACCGGGTAGCGGCCGCGGGCAACGCGGGGTACAATCGCTGAAGCGCGAACTCCAACCCAGGAGGTCCCATGGTTCGCAACTCTGCCCGCGCGGGCTTTACCCTGGTTGAGCTTCTCCTGATCATAGCGATTATCGCTCTGCTCCTGGCCCTGCTTGGCACGAGCTGCTACAACCGGATCTCGCCCCCCAGCTGGTACACCGTCCCGGCGCCCCCGAACGTGCAGACGCCTACCGTCACTCTCGCCCCCGGCCCCGTGCTGCTGGGCCCCGGGAGTGAGACGACCTTCACGGTGACGATCACCTATCCACAGCCGATCGCGACCGACGCGGGGTGGTCCGTCTTCTTTGCGGTGTACGAGGACGACACATGGCCATACGGAAACCGGGAACTGATCCGGCGAGTGCCAGTGTCCTTTCCCGCCAATGCCACGTCAGGCACCGCCACCTTCACGCTGAAGTGCGTGGACGAGAACGGCGCGCTGATCCTGCAGGGTGCCGACGGGTCGGATGAGTTCGAGTCGGTTTGGCACGTCTTTGCCCGGGTCGAGGACCAGACCACCTCGGATGATGGAGACAGCAGTAACGTGGAAATCCGCTGCGCGAGTGACTAGGGTCCCGGGTCTGCGCGGCCTTCGCCGAGTACCCGGTCATGCGCCTCGTCCTCGGCGAGAACGGATTTCGCGATGAGCAGAAGCTCCAGCGGCTGGTCGCCGCCGCAACCGTGTCCTTCCCAGGGCGGGGAACTGCTCCGGAGGGGTTGGGGGTTCTGCGGGACGAGGTCTGGTTCGAACTGGGCCAGGGTCCTCGGGGGCGGTATGACGAATGCGGCCGGATCTGGGCGCCGCTCGGAGTGGACGTGCCGCATGTCCACATCAACATGATCGGGGTTCACCCGGCATATCAGGGCCAGGGGCTCGCCAGGCTCCTGCTCGACCGGGTGCAGGTACTCTCCCGGGAAACGCCGGGCTCGCAGGGGGTGAGTCTGACCACCGAAGACGCCAGGAACGTTTGTTGTATCAGCGCTGCGGGTATCGGGTGGTGGGTCAGGCGCCGGTGGCGCCGGGGTTTGAGACCTGGGCGATGTTCCGGCCGAACTGATGCTCCGTCCAGGGAAGGCAGTGCCCGGGCTGACCCGTCATGCCTGAATCCAACGGCAGGGCTACCGACGCGGCAGGGAATAGAGACTGTCCCAGACGGCAAGCGCGGGCTTTGGGTTGAGGTTGATGTCCACCATCCCCAGGTGGGCAAAGAGCGGGACGATCGACCCGGGAGGCAACCCGAAGCTGGCCACGTCGATGTCGGTAAACGCCAGCTGGACTGCCACTACCGCTTTGGCCGAATCGAGAATCGTCCCGAATCGGCGGATCCAGCGAGCCTGGATCTCTGGTGTGGCAGTGACCGTGCCGACTCCCGCGCTGGTCCACCCGCCCTCCACGAACAGCACCGGGAGGGCCCGCCCCGCCGGCAGCCGACTGAAGTAGTCGAGCGGGACATCGCTCGGGTCGGGCCACCCGAAGTAGGGATAGCTGGAGAGCCCGAGCGAGTTCATGAACGGGAAGTCGGCGAGGTCCACCGCCACGCCATGATAGCCACCGCTGGTTGCGAGCTTCCCCCACGCCGTCTCCACCTGGACACTCACAAACACGCTGGTACTGCCGCGGATCGGCGCCAATTCGGCGGCGAGGTCATTGGTCATCCGGACCAGGGCATCGTAGACCGGTCTCGGCGCCATGAACCGGATCAGGTTGGTTTCCGCGGCCAGTCCCAGATAGTCAGGCTTGAGGACCGTAAGCACCGCTCGGCCCCATCGGTGGTAGAGCTGCTGCACGGCGGGCTCGGTGATGCTCCGGCCGGCGTCCCGGAGCTCCGGCGCTTCCTCCCCGCGGGAGAGCCCATCGGTCGGGTCGAGGGTGAACACTACGAGGTGGCCCTTGCCGCGGTAGTAGGCCACCAGCGATCCATGCAGTTCCTGGGCAAGGGCGTCGGGGTCGGCGCCGGCCAGGAGACGGGTCCACGGCATTGCCTCGTGGAGGATCGCGGCATCGGCCCGGGCGCTCCAGAGTTCGATCGCCTGGACCGCCAGCGCCTGGTCGGGTCTGGACGGAAACGACGAGAACCCCATCCGGTAGCTGCGGGTGGCGCCGGCGGTCGGGCCGGACGGCCCCGAAGAACCGCAGGCGCCCGTCATGGCGACCAGCAGCAGAGCCATGCGCCTCACGGGCAGGGTCAGATGCATGGATACAATATACTCGTGGCGTTGCATTACTTGTGGCGTTGCCCGGCCTGTCGGGGGGCCCCAAGTCTGGTCGTCAGGCCGCTCCCTGGCGGGAAGCAGCCCAACTCATCAATTCGGCCGCCGGAGCTTCTCCTTCATCTCCGGCAGCCAGTCGAGCACCACCCAGATCCCCGGTGCCACGAGCGCTGGATTGGGCAGCACCAGGACGAACCGCCTGCCATCCGGGGCGACATCGAACACCCTCGCCGCGGTCTGGAACAGCACCTCGCCGGTGCCGGTCCGGAGCCCGCTGCTCGGCGAGATCGAGACCGCCGTCAGGTGGTCTCCCTCCAGGTAGTAGAGCCCTCCTCCTCGCGGATCCCACCGCGGGAGGCGGCCGCCGTTGATGGAAATCTGCCGTTTCACCGCCAGGTCGGGAAACGAGATGACGAAGATCTCCGTCCGTCCCGATTCGTCCGACTGATACGCCACCCACCGCCCATCCGGTGAGAAATCGGGTTCGGTCTCGGAGGCGGGCCCTGCCGCCACCGGGATGGAGTCCGATCCGTCCGCCGCAATGGCCCAGACGTCCTGGCCCTTGCCGGAGCTGAAATCGTAGCCTGCCAGCCACCGGCCATCCCGGGACCAGGAGGTGAGGTGGAGGTGTCGAGGCCAGGTGAGCACCCGTCGAGGCCGGGTGCCCGCCGCCACCGCTCGGATCTGCAGCCGCCTTGCCTGACTGGCCAGCGATGAGGTATACGCGATGGCCGAGCCATCGGGAGACCAGACCGGGAATTCGTCCTCGGCCTCATCGAAGGTCAGCCGTTCCGGTTCCCCCTGAGGGCCAAAGAGCCAGATGTCGTTCTTGCTCGGTGCCCGGACGTTGGCGGCGATCTGCCGGCCATCGGGGGAGAGCCGAATACCATCGAGATACCCGGCGGGGACAATGGCCCCGAGGTCGCGCCCCGAACGGTCCACCGCCCGCACCACCTGTGGTGGTGCCGGGCTTCCAGGCTCGAAGGCAAGGGTGCCGTTCTCGGCCACCGCCAGGAGGGCCGCGCCGCCCCAGCTCGCCACATAGACGTCGGCCAGCACCTGCTGCGGTGTGCCCAAGAGGGCTCCCCGGACCGGGTCGAAGGCCGCGGCAAACACGCTGCCCTCATTGGAGACATAGAGCAGGTGGCCTGAGGTCAGGTATCGCCCGAAGGTCCCTTGCTCCACCAGGGTTCGGTGCACTCCCGACCCGATCAGCTCCACCACGATGCGGGAGTCCAGGGCTCCGCCGCTGGGTCCCAGCACGGTGAACAGCAGCTGTTTGCCCCCCGGCAGGAGTTGGGGCCAGGCGTGGGCATGCTCATCCGCGCTGTCGGCCACTACGGTGACCGGCTGGGGCACGCCTCCCGCCACCGGGACGCGCCAGATGCCGCCGTTGCCCCCCAGCGAGGAGAAGTAGATCTGGTCGTCCTCGCCCCAGGTCATCCCGGGGCCCATGTCGGCGGAAGCGATTTCGACGACCGATCCGCCTCCCAGGGCCAGCTTCCGCAGGTGACCCTCCTGGTGAAACGCCAGCCACAGCCCGTCGGGCGAGAAGACCGGCATCGAGGCGCCCTCGGTGCCCGCCAACGGCCGCGGCGTGAAGTCGTTCAGGGCCCGCAGCTGCAGCAGCCCGCCCTGCTGGAAGACCAGTTCCCGGCCGGCGGGTCCGATGGCAAGGGTCGGGGCCCAATTGTACTCGGGATCCACCTGCTGGTTGAGGGCGGGCACCATGAGGCGGACCGGGCCTCGTTCCGATCCTGACCGGGCCTGGCGCCAGCCGCCGAAGGCACCGAGCCCGAGCGCACCCGCGACCAGCAGCGACCAGCCGAGCACTGAGCGCAGTGGGCGGGTTTGGCCGGCCACCGGAATGACTGACTGCGACGGGGTCGGATGCAGTGGCACCTGGGTCAGTGCGTCGGCGAATTGCGCGGCTCCGGCAAAGCGGTCGGCCGGAAGCTTGGCGAGCGCCGCCTGGAGGATCGTCTCAAGGGCCGGGGGAACCGTGTCCCGCAATTGCCGGAGCGGCCGTGGCGTCTCAATGACCAGCTTGGTCAGGATGGCCTGGAAGGTCGGCCCGGTGAATGGTGGCTCGCCTGCCAGCATCTCGTACATCATCGCCGCCAGCGAGTACAGGTCGCTGCGCCCATCGAGTTCCCGGTCACCGGCGGCCTGTTCGGGACTCATGTACTGCGGAGTTCCCACCGTGAGCCCGGTCTCCGTCAGCCGGGCTCCCCCGCTCGCGCGGACCGCCAGGGCGATCCCGAAATCGGCGACCAGCGCCTGGCCCTCGTGGATCAGGATGTTTTCCGGCTTGATGTCGCGATGCAGCACGCCCCGGCGGTGGGCGTAATCCAGCGCACTCGCCACCTGGGAGGTAAGGCGGATCGCCTCCCCGATGGAGAGCTGCCGTTCGCGGGTCAGTCGGTCCCGCAGCGACTCGCCCTCGACATAGGGCATGACGTAGTAAAGCAGGCCGTCCACCGCGCCCGAATCGAACAGCGGGAGGATGTGGGCGTGCTGGAGGTTGGCGGTGACCCGGATTTCGTTGAGGAAGCGATCGGCACCGATGACGGCTGACAGTTCCGGCCGAAGCACCTTGAGCGCGACGGCGCGGTCGTGCCGGAGGTCGCGGGCCAGGTAGACCAGGGACATCCCGCCCTGGCCCAGTTCACGATCCACCTGGTACCGATCGCCCAAAGCCGTGCGGAGGAGATCGAGCATGGCCGCAGGCCTCAGCGCACCTTGGCCAGTGCGCGGAGGATCATGTCATTGGTCGGCCGGATCTTGTAGTTCACCTCGGTGAACTTCCACTGCACGATGCCCTTCCGGTCGATCACATACGCCGTGGGGTGAGGCCAGCCCCGGCCCTCCGGATTCCACAGTCCGTAGCGGTCGATGACCCGATGCCCGGGGTCGGACAGGAAGGTGTAGTCCGGTCGCCGGCCATCGGTCTTGGTGATCCGGTCCACCATCTTCTGCAACTCTCCACGGCTGTCAATCGCGACCGCGAGAATCGCGGTGGTCTTCTTCTGCTCTGGACTCAGTAACTCCCTCAGCTCACCGAGCTGGCTGGCGCACCATGGTCACCAGTGCCCTCGGTAGAACACCAGCACGACATTCCGGGTGCCGCGGAACTGGGACAGGGTGACCGGGGGACCGGCCAGGGTCTCCAGGGTGAAGTCTGGCGCCGTGGTTCCCACCGCCACTCGACTGGTATCGGTCGGCGGGAGTTTCGCCGGGTCCTTGGGCCCGAGCGGAACGGCCTGGCCAGTGGCTACGGACAGGGGGAAGGCGAGCAGGAGACAAACCGCGAGCAGGACTGGCATCGACGCGCTCCGTCCGCAGAGTGGGTTGGTCGTCCAAGAGTGTAGCAAAAGGTGGCACCGGCGGTGGAGGACAGCAAGGTGTCTTCCAGGGATTCGGAGTCCTGTAGGGATCTGGTACACCCATGGTCGCTTCACGGCCGATTCACGCTTGCTTCAACGGGCGGGAGCTAACTTGTCTGATGTCGCTGCCGAATGGTGCACTCATTCGGGACGGCATCGGTGAAGCCGGACGCACCGACTTCACCCACACCAGGCTGGCGCTTTGGTGTGCCATGTCAGACGCCAGGTGCGAACGGGAGACTGACAGCGCCCGCACCGATGAACGACGCGATCGGCAGATCCCGTCGGGATGGAAGCCGGAGCCCCGAAGACCCACCGCAGACACAATGTGAGCGGTTCATTGTCGACGGGAGGAGAACGAGGAAGCAATTCCACGACTCCGGCTGATCGGCGCGCACCGGGGTGGGGCCGCAGCAAATGGCCCCACCCCGGTTTCTCTTCTCCCCCTCCCTCCCGGGGCGATTATGTGAGGCTTCACTCGCTCCTCAAGCTCTCCTTACCTGATCAGGATCATCCTCTGAGCGTAACCCGGCTGGGGTCCGGGTGACCTTCCCGCACCCTCTTGGCTGAGGGAGACAGCATGCGCGACTTCGCCACTGAGCGGGAGCTGATGGTCCGGCACGACATTGCGGCGCGCGGGATCCGGGACCAGCGGGTCCTGGGGGCAATGCGGTCCGTGCCTCGCGAGCGATTCCTGCCCGACGACCTGGTCGAGTTCGCGTACGCCGACACCCCGCTCCCGATCGAGGAAGGACAGACGATCTCGCAACCGTTCATCGTGGCGAACATGATCGCCATGATCGAACCCAGCGCGGGCGACCGGGTCCTCGAGATCGGCACCGGGTCGGGCTATGCGGCGGCGGTGCTGTCACGGGTGGTGGGCGAGGTCTACACGGTCGAGCGACATGAACCGCTCGCCCGGCTGGCCCGGGAGCGACTCGCCGACCTGGGCATGGCCAACGTGCAAGTCCTCCATGGTGACGGCACCCTGGGTTGGCCGGCTCACGCACCATACGATGCGATCATCGTGACCGCCGGCGGGCCGTGGGTGCCGGAATCGCTCCGGGCGCAGCTCACCATCGGTGGCCGTCTCGTGATGCCGGTTGGCGAGAGCCGGGACCAGCAGTTGATCCGGGTTACCCGGGTGGACGACAACCGGTTCGAGGAGGAGAGCTTGGGCGAGGTCCGGTTCGTGCCCCTGATCGGACAGGAAGGGTTCTCCGAGCCGGACCGGCCCCCCGTCGTGGTGGGACAAACCCGGTCCCGCTCACCAGTCGCCGCGCTGGTACGGGAAGTTTGCGAGCCGGTGTCCGACATCGAGACGGCCCGTCTCGGGCCGATGCTCGATCGGATCGGGGACGCACGAGTGGTCCTGCTGGGAGAGGCGTCGCACGGTACCTCGGAGTTCTACGCCATGCGGGCCCGGATCACCAGGGAACTGATTACCCGGCGCGGCTTCACGATCGTGGCGGTGGAGGCCGACTGGCCGGACGCCGCCCAGGTGGATCGCTATGTCAGGCATCGGCCGCCGGTGGCCAGCGAGCCGTCCGCGTTCAGCCGCTTCCCAACCTGGATGTGGCGCAACGGTGAAGTGCACGACTTCGTCGAATGGCTCCGGGGATGGAACGCCGAGGTGCCGGATCCGGGCCGTCGCACCGGGTTCTACGGGCTCGATCTCTACAGCCTGTTCTCCTCAATCGCGGCGGTGCTGCGGTACCTCGATGACGTCGATCCCGACACGGCGGCGGTGGCCCGGCAGCGCTATGGCTGCCTGAGCCCCTGGGAACGGGACCCTGCGGTGTACGGTCGGGCGGCGGTCACCGGCCAGTACCAGACCTGCGAGGCGCCGGTCACCCGGATGCTCAGCGACATGCTGGCCCGGCGGATGGACTACGCGACCAGGGACGGGGAGCGGTTCTTCGACGCGGCCCAGAACGCCCGGCTGGTGGCCCAGGCCGAGCGGTACTATCGGGTCATGTACTACGGGCGGGCGGACTCCTGGAACCTGCGAGACCGCCACATGTTCGACACCCTGCGGGCCCTGCTTGACTTCCAGGGGCCGGAAAGCAGGGCCGTCGTGTGGGCCCACAACTCCCACCTCGGCAACGCCGCAGCGACGGAGATGAGCATGCGGGGGGAGTTCAATGTGGGCCAGCTCGCCCGGGAGGCGTGGCAGGACGGGGTATACGCGGTGGGGTTCGGCACTGATCACGGAACAGTCGCCGCCGCCAACGACTGGGACGAACCGATGCAGATCATCCCGGTCCGACCCGCGCACCCCGAGAGCTACGAGCGGGTGTTCCATGAATCCGGAGTCCCGGCCTTTGCCCTCCCGCTCCGGTACCCGTCCCGGGCTGCCGTGCGCGAGGAGCTGATCCCACCCCGCCTGGAGCGGGCTATCGGGGTGGTGTACCGTCCGGACACCGAGTTGCAGAGCCACTACTTCCAGGCCATGCTGCCCCGGCAATTCGACGAGTATCTCTGGTTCGACGAAACCCGGGCGGTGCGGGCCCTGCCCGCCACTCCCTCGGGTGGTGTCCCGGACACCTACCCATTTGGCCTGTGACCGCCGCCCGTGGCTCCTCGGACCTCGACGTCGTCATCCGACGTCTGGTGTGGATGCGCGAGCAGCGGATCTGGCCGAACGGCCGGCGGTATCTCTGGACCGACGCCTTTGGAGTGGTGCTGTTGCTCTCCCTGTCACACGAGTTGCGGGACGGCCGGCTGCTCCGGGAGGCGGAGTGGGTCGTTGCGGAGGTGGACCGGGTGCTGGGTCGCCCTCGGGGAGTCCGGATCGGCGAGGCGGCGGACCGGGATGGCCAGTATTACCACTACCTGGCGATGTGGATCTTCGCCCTGACCCTGCTGGGTGCCATCGACCGGCGGTACTACGACAAGGCGCTCGTCCTCGCTCGAGACATCCATCAGGCGTTCGTCGTGCCCGGCGTCGGGGTGCACTGGAAGATGAGAGAGGATCTGAGTGGCCCGTATCCCGGTTACGGCCTGGGTGCCCTCGATCCGTTTCACGGCATGGTCGTTTACCAGCTGCTCGATCCCGACGCCCTGGCTGATCAGATCGCGGAGTTACGGGCGATTGTGCTGGGCTGCTACCGCACCCTGACGATCACCCAGGACCTCGGGCTCGGGATGATGCTCTGGTTGACGCACTTCATGCCCACCGATCCCTGGGCCGTCACCCAGCGGGAACGGGCGCTCGCCATGCTGGATCGGATGTGGGTGGATCCACCCGGTTACTTCTGTCGCGAACCAGCCGAGCGCGACACCAAGTTCGCCTTCACCAACTTCGGGGTATCGCTGGGCCTTCAGGCGGTCGGGGCCCACCCCGCCCGGGTGCGCCGGGTCAATGCCTTCTTTGCCAGCTACCGGTCGGGGGATGGGTACGATACCGAGGCGATTACCCACGTCATGGCGGGTACCTCGCAGTTTCCCGGCCTCTTCATCCGGACCACCGGTTCGGCCTGACCCCGCCGACCCCAGGGACTCACGCCATGGCATCCGTTTCCCTTCCTCACCTCCTTGTCGGGGCTGGCTGCCTGCTCATGTCGCTGGCCGCACGAGCGGCCGTCGTGCTGACGCTGTCGCTCTACCGGACACTTGGCCTGCCGGGGCTGGCCGGCACTTGGGAGCGGGGACTCAGTTGGTGGATCCCTACCGTGAGAATCGTTGCCGGGGTCCTCGCCCTGGGGTTCCTCATGAGGGGATTGGGGGTTCTCTGATCGGGCGGCGCCCTCCTCGGCCCTCCTTGGCGAGACCCAGTTCTATTCGGGTGCCCGCCCCAGTCGTCGGGTGAGGTACTCCTCGCGAAACCGCCGGGCCGCCCCATCCGAGGGATATCCCTCGGCCGGACCGTACGGGTAGCGGCTCATGGCGTGATACGGCAGCGGCTCCACCGTGGTGCCATGGGCGGTGTTGAGGTCGGCGTCCTTGATCCACCCATCGCTGTAGAGCAGGAAGTCGCGCCGCCAGCCGGGTGGCAGGGCAGGGAGCCCGGTCGCGTCGAACTCGACTGTCATCTCGTCACCCGGGGCCATGGTGACGTACCGATCATCCGACCCGAGCAGCAGCGATCGGACATCCCCGAACCGGGTAAACAGCCCCTCGATCAGCTGCCATCGGGGCTCGGTGGACACCTGGTCGTAGTCGAACCAGTGGGGCCCGTAGCGGCCCCCCTTCCGGTAGGTCCGGGAGAACCCGCGGTAGTGGAGATCGGCCGCGGCCGGCTCGAGGGCAGTGATCCGGCTGACCGGCCGAGTGCCGCCCGTCACCACCGACGCCTGATCCCAGTACACCTGCATCCCGGTTCTGATCCGGACCCGGTAGTCCCGGGCCAGAAACTTGCCGCTCAGGTTTGCGATCACCGTCTTGTTCTTGCCGGCCGGAAACCCGAGGTCGGGGATCACGGTGACCCAGCGGCCCGCCGCGTCCGGCACCGCCAGCGACGGCGCGGCCGGTCCGGGGCCCGTCGCCTGGGACAGCGCGACGTTGATGCTGGCATCGGTCGGGTAGATCCACCCGTTGAGCAGGAGATGCACGCTGTCCGCCCCGGCCAGGTCACCCAGGTCGAGGATCAGGTCATGCGAAGCGACGACTCCCTGATACCGGCCCGGATCGAGTCCCGCGACGTATCGGTCGTCTCGAGCGCGGAGCAGCGGGAGCACGTTCAACCCATCGCTATCCTGGGCCGCCACCGGGGGACGAGGCCCCCGCACCTGGTACAGCTCCAGCCGGGCCGGCTCCGGTGGCACGAATCGTTCGTTCACCAGCACCTCGACGCTGTCGGGGTGATCCACCACCAGAAGCTTGACCTCGTCCACGAACGCGGTCTCCCAGAGTTCCTCGGTGATCTGGAGACGGTATCTCCCCGAGGTGGCCACCAGCCGATCCCCGGGGATCAGGATGTACTCCTGCGAAGCGCCCGCCGGGGCATAGGCCGCCTGGCTGCCCATGATGCCAAGTGGCATCCCGAGGGCGCTGCGCCACATCACATCGGTGAGGAAGCGGTACCGCTCGCCGTCCCAGGGGTAGACGAAGGCGCAGGATCCCTTGAGGGCCTCCGCCTCGCGCACGTTGGGGTCACCGCTGGGCGCCGCCAAGACCTGGGGAACGCCGTTGGGCCACTCCACCCGAAGCACGTCGGCAAGACGAAGCTGGCCCAGGCCGATCAGGGTCGCCGATCCGGTAACCACCCGGGTCTGATGAAGTGGTCCAGCCCGGAGTTCCAGCCGTGCCCCGATGCCGAAGGTGTTGTTCTTGCCGCTCCCGGTCCGGAGCGCGGTGAGCCGGATCCTGACGTAGCCGTTCAGGTTGCCGCCGCTGTTCCGGAGCAGCCGGAGTCCGGTGGGTCCGGTGATCAGCAGGTCGAGGTCTGAATCGGCATCGTAATCGAACGCCACGACCCCAGTGGCCGGGCTGGCGGGCAGCAGATGGGATCGGTCTTCGAACTGACCGCTGCCCAGGTTTCGCCACAGGTACACTCCACGGCCGCCGTCGGTCGGTTCCCCGACCACGACCAGGTCGAGCCAGCCGTCGTTGTCGTAGTCGAAGAACGCGGCACCTCGTACCCGCATGCTGCGAAGGGCCTCTCCCACGGCTGCCGGGCCGCCGTCCGCGAGGAACCGCCCCATGCCGTCGTTGCGGTAGAGCCCAGTCCCGCCGTCGTTCCGGCCGGGAAGAAAGAGGTCGAAGTGGCCGTCGTTGTCGTAGTCCCCGATCGCGACCACGCCAGAGGGACCGCTGCCGCCAAGGCCACGGCTGGTCGCCGCGTCCTCGAACCGCTGCTGGCCGCGGTTGTGGAACAGCGCGTCGGGCCCCCGGTCGCTGGCCACGACGAGGTCGAGCCGTCCGTCGTGGTCGAGATCACCGAAAGCCGCGGCCCGCCCACCCGCGGTTCCCCGGAGGCCGACCTCGGTCGCCATCTCTCGGAAGGAACCGTCGAGGTTGTTGCGGAAGAACCGGTTCCCGCCCGGGCCGGTGAGGAAGAGGTCGAGGTCGCCATCGTGATCGAGGTCGGCAAAGACCGCGTCCGTCACACCGGCGGCCTCGGTCAGGCCGCTGCCTCGGCCCAATTCGCGGAACCGGCCCGGCCTGAGGTTCCGGAACAGATGTCCTTGGCCGCTCAGGTCGGCGAGGTAGAGATCGAGGTGGCCGTCGTTGTCATAGTCGGCAAAGCTGGCGGCCGCAGCCCCGGCGGCCAGCGTCACCTCGGCGGACTCCGAGCTCTCCTCGAAGCTGCCGATGACGTTGTGGAGCAGCCGGGTGACCCGGGTTCGACCGTCGGGCGATGGCCCCGACAGCAGCAGGTCATCGGCTCCGTCGCTATCGTAGTCCCCGACCGCCACCGCCCAGGGCGAGGGGTCGTCATCCACTCCGAACAGCCCACCGAGCCCGGTCGTCGCGGTTGCGTCCTCGAAGGCGATGGCATCGCTGACGGCCACCGGGGTGCTGTCGGCCATCTCGAGCACCGGGCTGAAGATCAGGAGCGGGAATCCCGCGAGTTCCCCGCGAGGGCCTTGCAGCGCTCTCAGATCGAACTGGTAGAAGGTGGTGAGTTCCAGCGACCCGCGGAGCCGCCGCAGGGCCTCGTCGGCGCCAGCCGCCGCCGGGCTCCGCAACCGGCCCACCGCGTCGTCGAACGCGGCCGCGGCATCCAGGGGCGGCTCGGGCCACAGCCGGCCCAGTTCCTCGAGCTGGCCCAGGGCACTGTCGGCCTGCTCCAATCCGGCAAACGCCTGGGCCAGCCGGAGCCGGGCCGCGATGTTGCCGGGCAGCAGTTCCACCACCTGGGCGAGCCGCTCGCTTTGCGCGGCCAGGGACGGTGCGTCGGAGGACGCCTCCGCCAGCTCGACCAGAGCGAACAGGACCCGAGGGTCAGGCGGGTCCTGTCGGGCCAGCTTCTCCAATTCGACCCGCGCCTGGTCGGGCCGGCCTTGCATCTCGAATGCCTTGGCCTGGAGAAGATGAACGGTGAGGTCGGTCGGGTCGCGCCGCAGCGCCTTGCGGATCCAGCTCTCGGCGTACTTCGACCGGCCGGCCTGGAGGTAGACCTGGGCCAGGTTGGCGTATCCCGCCGCCGCGTCCGGCGCCGCCGCGACCACCTTGAGGAACTCAGTCTCGGCCTCGGCCAGCCGGCCTTCCTGCAGGTACATCGATCCCAAGGTGGTGGCCCGCATGGCCTCGCCGGGGTTCGGTTGCTCCCGGGCACAACCCGCTGCCGCTGCGGTGACCCACAGTGTGGCCGCGAACAGTCCCAGGCGGGTCCGGGTGGTGCGTCGGTCCGGGCTCAAGGGCATTCTCCGCAAGTGAGGCATGAGACCGCTGGAGCGGCAACACCGGTCAGGTTCATTGCTCCCAACCGATTCTGGCGCGCGGGACGGCAGGCCGGGCAGGCCACCAGCCGGCCGACGTCCCACAGGTCTGCGGTGACGCCGTCCATCCCCCGCTGAAGGCAGCGGTCAAGCGCTTCCTCGAGCTGAGCCAGCGAGGGCGCCGTGAACTCGCCTTCCGCAGCCAGTCGGGTCAGCTCGCCCTGGCCCGGGCGGACCGGAATCAGGGACACGATCGCCGCTCCCCGTTCCAGGGCGTATTCGGCCGTCCGGACCGCCCACTCGACCGACTCCTCCGGCGGAATGAACGGCGCGCCCACCAGAGCGAAGACCCGGAGGTCCATGTCGTGTTCTCCGAGCCAGGCGGCGGCCCGCTCGAAGTCCTCGAGTGTCATCCCCTTGTTGAGCCTGGGTAGGGCGCCGGGATGCACGGTCTCCAGTCCGATGGCTACCTCCAGTCGACCGCCGATCCGGTCGGCGAAGGCCTGACAGTGAGCGCCCACCATCCGGGCGTGGGACTCGACGGTGATCGCCCGGAACGGTGCCACCAGTCGGCATAGTTCGTCGAACTCCGCGCGCGGCACGGCCCGTGGGTCGAACCAGTTGCTCGCGTTGTAGAGCTTGATCCGATCACAGGATTCCGGATCCGCCTCCGAGGCATCGAGGGCCAGGCCGAGCTGGGCCGGGAGCGCCCCCGGAGGAGTGGGCCCTTCGAGCGTGTACCGCCACAGGTCACAGAACACACAGGTGAAGGGACACTCGGCGCCGGTGAGAAAGACGGTCAGCGAACGCTCCATCTGCCGCCGCCGCCGCTCCCGCTCCAGCAGGACTCGGGGTGGGGCGAACGGGTCCAGCGGGGGCTGGGGCCGGGAAGGCCGAAGCCCTCGGATCCGCAGGTCTTCCGCCGACCGGAGCATGCTCAGGCGGGCGCGAGGAGCGCCTCGAAGTGGCGGCGGTAGTCCGCCTCGCTCTCGGGGAACAGCGAGGTGAGGGTATCCGGGGCGCTGACGCCGTGCTGGAACCGGCGCTTGGGAAAGACCGGCATCTCGAATCCGAGCACCGCGGCCACTCCGTGCCTCACTACCTCACCCTTGAGCTGATACAATCGGTCGGTGGAACCGGCCGACAGGGCGTCGAAGGGGATGGCTTCGGCCGCCGCCACCACGGCGGGCCTGGTGTAAGGGCTGAAGCCGGTGAAACCAAAGGCCTGCTGGGTGGCATAGCCCCTGACGCAGCCACGGCTCAGGCCACCGCTGTAGACCAGCGAGTGCTTGATGGATTCTACACCCCAACCCTCCTGGTACAGCATCCGGTTGCCGACCACGCTCCGGATCGTCAGCTCGGTGTTTTCCTCGATCGGGTAGTCCTTCAGGTTCTCGTCCCCGCCGTCGCCGTCCACCAGCAGGCGCCACTCTGGATAGCGCCGACGGAGCGCGCCGAGCAGAGCCAGGTTGACCGCGCCGCACTCGACGTCGAGCGGCTTGTAGTCCTCCAGCACGGCCACGGCGTCCCGGGGACGCACCGCTTGCTCCGCCACCTCGACCACTTCGCCGAGCATTTCCAGGTCCACCTGCTGGAGGAATGACCGGGCCTGCTCCAGATCCTCACCCCCCGAACCGATGCAGAGGGTGAACGCCTTGAGCCGACTCGGGGACTGGCCCGACTCCAGCAGGGCCCGGTAGAGCGAGAGCAGGACCGCCCCGCTGTCGATTCCCCCCGAGAACGGGACCCCGATCGGCTCGGCCGGGTCCTGGACCGCCAGCCACTTGGTCATCTCGCGATGCAGGGCTCCGATGTAGTGCTCGCCGATCTGCTTCAGGTCGGTCGGCAGAACGTTCCGAGGGGGATCGAAGAACCGGGTGTGGACCGGATTGGGGTCGGGGCAGCCGACCAGACGCAGGGTGGTCACCTGGTGGGCCGGCACCATCCGGGTGTAGCTGGGATGGAACTGGTCCTGCCACCCGTGGTGGGCCAGCTCGTCCCGGATCGCGTCCATCCGGTCGGCCACGATGAGCACCGGGCCGGCCGCGGCCTTGGCCAGGAAGTAGCGCAGCGGGCGGTCCAGGCTCCGGGCCAGCCGGACCAGATCTCCTTCCGAGGCCACCAGCGCAAACGAGCCGTCGATCCCGAGGATCTGCTCGGGGTCCCCGATCAGAATCCGCTGCCGGGCGGCCTCGACGGTGAGGTTCCAGATCCGCTGGCTGGTCTCGGGGATCAGATTGATGACGCGGGCGATTGGATGGTCGGCCATGGATGCCTCGGTTCAGGGGGTCGGGTTGGGCCGGAGCACGCGCGCCACCGCACGGTACCGATCCGTCATCTCGCGCTCTTGCTCGCCGCCCGTGATCTGGCGGAGTCCGGCCAGGGGTCCATGGAGCGGGGTGCAGCGCCGTAGTTCGGCGAGCAGCGGTGTGTTGCCCTGCCTGGTATCGCCCTCGGACGAGGCCCCGGCAGGTGGCGGAGTGGCCTGCTCTCCCTCGACCGCCCGGCGGAACGACTCGCGAGACGAGGCCTGGTTGCCGGCGGCCCAATCGAGATACCCGAGGAAGAAATGGCCAGCGGGGCTGTCCCGGTGGGAGCTGGTCACGGCGGTGAACTGGCGGCGGGCTTCCCGGGTGTCACCCAGGTAGAGCGCGGCTTCGCCGAGCCGGAGCAGTGAACCGGTCTCCTCCCTGTTGATCTCGTGGGCCCGACGGAATTCTGCCGCCGCGGCCTTCGGATCGAATGGCGCCCCCGGCTCGGGGCAGAGATGGAGAGAGCCCAGTTGGAGGTGGGCCCGGGCACTGGCGGGGTTGACGGCGACCAGTTGGCGCCAGGCCTCGCCGGCCTGGGCATACTCGCCCAGCTCGAACCGCATGTTGCCGACGTAGTACAGCGCGTCCTCGTGCCGGGGGTCGAGTTGCACGGCGCGCTGGTAGTCGGCGGCGGCTTCCGCAATCCGGCCCGCGATCCGGTGGGTGGTCGCCGACCGGAACGCCTCCCAGAAGGCGAGCACCCGCTGGCGGTCCGGCCGGCCGGATCCACCCTCCGCCACCGCGGTTCCCGAGTCCCCTTCGACCAGCAGGACGCGGGTGTTGATCGGGATGGCGGTCCGGAGTTCTCGGCCGCCGCTGGGCCAGATCACTTCCAGGGTGTCGATGGCAGGCACCGCGCCCAACCCGAAGTGCTCGACCGTGCTGTTCTGCGAGAGATAGGACGGCTGCACGCCGACCTGACGCACCTGGGCCGCTCCGCTGGCCACCAGCCGGAGCCTGGCGCCGAGTCCCTGCCGGTTGGACCTGGTCCCCCGGACCGACACCTGGAGCCAGTTCCCCCGGCGGTCGCTGTCGTTGCGGAGCAGCACCGCCGGGCCGCCGTTGTTCACCACCACCAGGTCCAGGTCCCCGTCCCGATCGTAGTCGGCAACTGCGGCACCCCGGCCCACCCATTCCTCCCGGAAGTACGGCCCGCTCACTGGTGAGACGTCGAAGAACCCCTCGGTGGGGCCTCGATTCCAGAACAGCTGATCCCGCATCGGCACCAGCAGGGTCGGGTCGCTGCGACGCTGGAAGGTGCTGCCGTTGGTGAGGAACAGGTCGAGCCGGCCGTCGTTGTCGTAGTCGAAGAAGAAGGTGCCCCAACCGATGAAGTCGAGGGCGATCTGGCCGAGTCCGAAGCGGTCGGCCTGGTCCATGAACTGGAGCGGAGGGGTGGTGCCGGGATTCGCGGCCCGGAGCTGGCTCAGCTGGTTGTTGTAGAGCGCGTTTTCCTGGGCGATCCAGTGGGTGACCACCATGTCCTGGTCGGCGTCACCGTCCCAGTCGCCGACCGCGATCCCCATGGCGCTGCGGTAGTCGGCCACCCGGGCGGCATGGCTGATGTCCTCGAACCGGCCGTTACCGAGGTTCCGGTAGAGGGCGTTGTCCGAGACGTCGTTGCCGACGTAGAGATCCGGCCAGCCGTCCTCGTCCCAGTCGGCCCAGCTGGCGGCGAGGCCACGGCCGGTAGAATCCACCACTCCGGCCCGGGCGGCGACTTCGGAGAAGGTCCCGTTGCCGTTGTTGTGGTAGAGCAGGTTCCCCGTCGGAGCAAAGGTGTTCGGGTTGATGCTCGGCGGCTCCTCGATGTTTACCTCGCCAACCTGCCCGGTCCCGGGGCGGAGCACGAACTTGACGTAGCCGGTGACGTAGAGGTCGAGTAACCCGTCGCGGTCGTAATCGCCCCAGGCGAGCGCGGTCCAGAACCCCTCGCGGCCGCCCAGGCCGGTGCGCCGGGTCCGGTCGGTAAAACTGCCGTCGCCGTTGTTGTGGTAGAGGGTGTTCTCGCCGTAGCGGGTGACGAAGAGGTCGAGCCAGCCGTCGTTGTCGTAGTCGCCCCAGGCGGCCGCCATTCCCAGGCCCCGGGAGCCGACCCCGGCCCGGTCGGTGACATCGGTGAAAGTGCCGTCGCGGTTGTTGCGGTAGAGGACCGACCGGGCCGGTGAGGCCTGGTGCTGGGCCTCCGACCAGGACAGCGGGCCGGACTCGTTGACCAGGAAGAGATCGTCCCAACCATCGTTGTCGTAGTCACCCCAGGCCGCCCCGGACCCCATGTCCTCGACGATCTGGGATGAGCGGGTGCCGGCAAAGTGCCGGAAGGTGATGCCGGCCTCGGCGGTCACGTCCCGAAAGGTGATCCGGGGGTAGTCGGCGGGAATGGTGCGGGCCAGGTCGGCGGTGAGGCCCTCGATCGCCTCACCCGGCTGATAGATCGGTGCCGGGCGGGTGGCATACCAGGCCCCGGCCAGGGCCACCACCACGAAGAGGCCGCCGGCCGCCGCGGTGAACCAGAGCCGACGGCGACGCGAGGAGAGGGAGGCCATGTGCCGGGTCCGCTAGCTGCCCACCAGAACCCGGATGACCTTCTCGCTCTCGGACATCACGGTGACCGGCGCGGTGAGACCCGATTCGGCGCCGAACAGAAAATTGAGCAGGAACTGGTCGGCCTTGCGGTACATCAGCCTGGCGGTGACTCGCAGCTCCGAGACCTGGCGCGGGGCCCGGATCGCCACGGTGGGCTGGAACGGGTCACTCCCGTCGGTCACGATCGGCCCTCCGGGGAACGAGGAGGGGCAGGTAAAGGTGAACTCCGCCTGGTCGGCGAATCCGGGGAAGAGCGACCGCCGGTAGCGGACCCCCACCATCTCCCACAGGTTGTGCCGGTCAATCAGGTTGCCGTACTGGTCCACCGGCTCGGCCTTGAACATGAAGGCGCCGGGAGTGATGAAGTGGGCGGTGTCCCGCTGGCCCGACTGGAACACGATCGTGCCGCGCTGGTCGGTGACGGTTACCTCCACCCAGGACTGGATGATGTCCAGCGGGCCGGTCGGGTAGTCGTGTCCCACCTTGTTGTTGGTGAGCACCGTCCGGATGGTGATCGGGTCGCCCGGCCGGACCGTCTCCGGGGCGATCACCTCGATCGGGACCGAGGGGCCGGCGCGCCACTTGTCGGCGATCTCGGGGATCTCGATCTCGCCCCGAAGCCACTTCCGGGTCAGCTCCACGTGTTCATCGGCCCCGGGAAGGTCGAGTACCTTCGGGATGAACTGGTTGGCGCCCAGGAACCGGTGGCTCCGGTGCTGGCCGTCACCGGGGGTCCGGTTGTAGTCGAGATCGTCACCCCGGGACGGGTCGTGGGAGGCCACCAGCGGCATGTGGCACTCCCGGCACTCGATGGTCTTCTCGGGGACCCCGGGCTCGTTCCAGCGGCTCTTCCGCCAGTTGTCGAACTGGTTCTGGAGCTGGACCCAGCCGACCTGGTTGATCTCCTCGTCGATGAACTGCTTGTGACAGGCGGCGCAGAACTCGGGGCTCTTGAACAGCTTGTGCTGCAGGGTCTCGATGTGATAGCGCGGGAAGGACCGGATCAGGAAATCCCCGGCAAACCGCCTGGCGCCACCCTCGCTGAATTCCCAGAGGTAGCGGTCCGGCTGGCTCATCAGGTAGCTGGCGTTCCCCTTGACGTCGGTTTCCTTGATGCCGTGGCAGGCGATGCAGGAGATGCCCTCCTGATAGCCGGTCAGGTTGGTGAGGTCCTCGGTGAAGATGTTCTTGGTTCCCGAGAACAGGGAGATCGGATCGTGGCATCCGCCGCAGTAGCGAGTGGAGACCGCCCCGTTCTGGGTGCCCATCACCTCCTGGACCTTCTGGAAGGCGGGATCCATGGCGGAGTACCGGTGGGCGCTGACCGCCCACTCGTCGTAGATCTGCTCATGGCATCCCGCGGTGCCGCAGCCGGCCGACCCGCTCAGCGAGCGGGGGTCGAGGGCGCCTCCGGTGCTGGTCCGGGCCAGGCTCGGGGCGAAGGGCCGATCGGCCCCGAGGGAGAGGTCGTAATCCGCGGGGAACTCATTGGCGAAGTTGGCGGGTCGGGCCGAGAAGCTGATCCCCGCCACCAGGGCAAAGAGAGCCACCGTCACCAGGGCGGTCCGGCGCCCCAGGGTCCGGGCCGCGGCCGTGACCAGGCCGCCCACCTCGGTGGCCCGGGCCCGGGCCGCCCGGATCACCAGGGTGAGGACATGGGGCAGCACCGCGCCGATCAGCGCGAAGGTGGCCACGATGTGAACCAGGTCCCAGCCCGGGGAGATCCGGGCCGTAAACGCCGCCTGCCAGGTGAGTACCAGCCCGGTCACGATCAGCACCAGCGCGGCCACCATCGCGAAGTACCCGGTGAGCACCACGTGCGACAGCCGGAGGCTGCGGTAGATCCGCCAGTGCCGGACCTGGTACCAGGCAAACGGCACCACGAACACCAGGCCGAGGAGGGTGTGGAGCAGGACCATCACCTGGTTCGGCACGCTGAACGGCAGCAGGTAGATCGACAGGCCGGTCAGGGTCTCGAACACCAGCAGGCCGGACACCGCGTGCAGCAGCGTCCGCTGCCACTCGCCGGCCTTCTGGATCAGGTACGGAGGTGCGGCCATGGGAATGCCTTTAGGGCTGCGAGTGGGGCCAGGCAACTGAACGAGGAGGACCGGCAGACGTGCTCAACGGCAATATGAATTCCTACGTCATGACCGTGAAGTGACCATGAAGCAAGAATGAATTGCCGGGGCCGGGAGTTACCGCCGGTCGCAGAAGTTCCTGGGATAGGCCGGGTCCTGCTCGAAGAGGATACCTGCCGTTTTCCCGTTTTCCCCATAATCACCGGCCATCGGGCCGAAGCGGAAGAAGTAATCCGGCGGCTCGGGCACCACGTGAATCACTCCGTCCCGATAGGCCCACCGGAGGGTCCGGGCATGGGCCAGGGCGGCCCCGAGCAGGGGCCGCGGCAGCTTGGACCGCCAGGACGGCATGTGGCCGTGCCCCTCCTGGATAGTCTGGAGCCGTTCGACATCGCTCTTCTCCATCCGCTCGCCCAGGGCGAACGAGGGTGCCTCGCCGTAGGCTGCGATGCCCCGCCACCCATGGCATCCCGAGCAGAACATCCCGTAAGCCTGGCTTCCCTCCGACCGCTGCTGGTCCGTCGAGTCACAGGCCCAGGTGACGAACTGGAGAAGTGACCCGAAGGGCAGGGTAGCGTCCGAGGTCCGTGCCGCCCGGAATTGGACTTCCGCCTCGGCAAAGTCCCGGGGTCGGCCAAGGCCCAGGTAGCTGATCAGGGCGAGGTTGAGCCGGGCAGCCAAGTGTCCGCGCGAGGCCGCGGAATCGAACCAGGCTCGTGCCAGAGCCCAGTCGTGGGGGGCGCTTTCGCCAGTGAAGTGCATGTAGCCGAGGAGGTTCTGGCTCGCGGAATCTCCAGCTACGGCCTCGGCGTAGACCCTGTTGTAGGTCAACTCCACCGGCTGGTCGGCCCCTTGGTGGGATCCACCGCTGAGGAGGCTGCAAGCCGAGAGGAGGACTCCGGCGGCAACGGCGATGGGAGTCGGACAGGGCATGACTTGGAAACTTACCGGCTCACGCTTGCCGGCCAAGGGGCAACACTCCAGGGCCGGGGACTTTCGTCAGGCGGGATCCCGCGCCAACTGTTCCAAGTGTCGCTGGGCGCCCACCGCGGCAAACTGGGCGCGAGCCTCCTCCCGGCGGGCGGCGGCTTCGCCGGTCCGGCCCCGCTACAGCTACTCCGCTTGGAAGGGGGGTGGAATCTCTTGTGAATTACTTCTGACTCACTAGATTAGGTGCAAAGCCCTCGCCCAGCGAGTTCGGCATGACTCACCCTACGGTGGTTCCCGGCGGACGTTCTCACTCTCACTTCATGCGCCATGCGCTCGCCACGGCGGGAGTCCTTGCACTGTGCTTCTCCCCTAGTGCCGCGCAAGGGCAGGAGTCTACTCCCGGTCCTGTACGGGGCCTGATCGTTGATTCCAGCGGAACACCGATAGGCGGGGCGCTTGTTGAGCTGGTCGGTCGCGGCGACTCCGTTCGCACCTCCAGAACCGGCGCATTCGCTTTTGCCCGTGTCTTATCCGGCGCCGAAGTTCTCCGGATTCGGGCGCTCGGCCATCCTGTGAAGTTCCAAAACATCCGCGTCATTGGAGATTCAGGCTGGATCGGAACGATCGTGCTCAAGGCCACCCCCCAGCGGTTGCCGGAGATCGAGGTCGACGCTCCGTTGGGGAAGCCACCGGAATTCGCAAACACTGCGAAGTACGATGATTTCTTCCGCCGTCGCCGGCTCGGCATTGGGACGTATCGCACCCGCGCCGACATCGAGAAGATGGGCGCTTTCGACGTCGTGTCGGTGCTTCAGGGGATTCCGGGAGTCAGGGTAAGCTACACCACGAACCCATATGGTGCTCCCGAGGTTCGATTCCAGATGGCTCGCTGTCCGGGGCAGCCACCGAACTTCGCGATCTACATTGACGGCAGTCGCGTCGGGCTGTTTCTTGAGAAGGGTCAGAACAAGGGGTCCGAACTCTCCGGCCTATTGTCGCGTGGCCTTGAAAGAGGAAAGGACAAGACAAAGACCAGTACTTGCGATGATTGCTCAAAGATCGCTGAAGTACTCTCATCGGTGCTTCTGCGCGATATCGAGTTTATCGAGTTCTATCGGGGGCCCGGCCAGATTCCATCGGATCTCGATCGCGGCGACTCCTGTGCCGCCCTCGTGATCTGGACCCGCTGATCCGTGTAGGGGGCGACAGTCCGAACAGGACGATTCAGGACACGTCGAGTACGTGATGATGGCAGGTGGACCGTGAGTTGCTCGGAATGCTACCGGCACAATCATTTGGCTACGATTGACGACCACGCTGAGTCGAGAGTGCGTGTTGAAAGGGGTGGGCGCACAAGAAAACCATCGAGCAATACAGCAGGCCCCTGCCTTAGCCCGAGTTGCCGCGCCGCCATGATGTGACGTTCAACGACACTGCGGCTAGCAATCCCCTTCATACACTTGCTCAGAAGTGTGTGGTTCAAGTCGAGCCTTCTGGCCGTGCCAGCCGCATAGTCAACAGGGTTGTCCGTTAGGAGCAGCCCATCGAGGTATGCGGAGAGTTTCCCTTGCTCCCTCGCGCACTCGGCCAGTACGGAGGCATTGAAAGCTCCGCGATGAACTGCGGGACGCGGAAAATACAGGTAACCAACCTGAAATGCGGCCCGAGCGGTGAGTCGGAGCGAGTCTATGGCCTTACGAACGGCCTGGCACTGGGGACAGCTGGGCTCTAAGATGACAAGGAACACATGTGCGCCGGAGGGATCCACGCGGGGCGGTTCGAAGCTGGCCACGCGAACCAACTCAGTCCATTCTGGGACCGCCGTCGGGACAGGGATGCGCGGCGTGAGCCGTCCTCGACTATTCTGCCACCCGATCCATGCTACTGCCAGCGCCCCAACGGCCAAGGCGAGGGTCGCAACGTCGGAAATTGAGCGCTTTGACATGATTGTGGAGACCTGGGCTCAGTCTCGGATCTTGGACGGATGAGCGGCTGAGGTGGGCGTCATGTCATCTAGTCTCGCACTCGATACCGTACCACAGCAGGCAGCGGATGATGAACGATGGCATACAGAAAGCTGCCGCTCTGATCAAGCGCAATGGCGAGGGCATCCTCATCGATTCCGTATACACGACGCCGGACTGCGTCCCAATCATAAAGCTCGATCATAGCGCCATACGCCGCCAGCCCAGGTGCTTCCAGGTCAGTTCTTCCAGAGTATAAGGCAAAGATTCCTCCGGCGTTTGCTGCAAGTGCCAGAAAAGCATGCCGTAGATCAGAGCCCGGTCGCAGGGTCAGCCCTTGGCTTGTCTCGCGGGTGTCATAAACCGGCTCGAAGCCTCGCAGGCGTTGGGCGTTTGCTAGGCGCGTACCGTTCGAATCGAAGATTTCCAATCGGTCGGAATAGCGCGTCGCAGCAGCAAAGGTCGTGCGGTTGGGGTGCCGGGCGAAGGTCGTATGATATGCATGCTGCTTCACCCGCATGGGCATGGCTTCGTCACCTGGCGGGAGCGGACCAAATGGGATCCAGCCCCCTTCCGGTGGAACCCTGGCGAATCGCCCCCCCTCAAAGTAACCGGCGAGAACAATTGTGCCCGTCGCTTGAAGGAACCCCGCAACGAGGGGCGCGGTACCTTCTAACGGCAATCGCACCGAGGAGTCAATCTCGATTCGGACGGTTCCATCCTGACGTGACAACAACGAAACATGGCTGGCGCGTCGCAAACTGCCGTCGATCAACCAGAATGATGAGGAATCGAACGGGTCGGTATCCATCGCGACTGGCGCTGTGAGTTCTCTCGGCCCCCGCCCCAATTTGCCGAACCGCCCCAGGAGCCGGCCCGTAGTCTTGTCCAAAACGAGTCCCAGATGATCGGCTCCGTAGTCGATGACAATAATCGCATTACCAACTACTGAGATGAGTATTGGAAACGTCAAGAGATTAGGCTCGGTGATCCTCTCTCCACGCAGTGTTACATACTCTTGGCCTCGGTCTGTTGCGCGTACCTCCTGCGCACTCCCGGCACCCGGGAGAACACTCACACCCAATACCCAAAGAAGTACTGCCCACGAGCCCGAGAGAATCGAATCCGGGCTCGTGGGCAGAACAATCCGGCCAACACGCTGGGCTCTTGGTACGCCACGTCAATGGACCTTCTAAGCTGAAGCGTAACGTGGCTCAATCGAGGACAGCCGCGACATCAAGTCTTGGGACAAGGCCCCGGTAGGCCATACCAGTATTTCATATATACAGGGCCATATATGGGATCCTCGCAATACTGCCATGGAGCGGAGCAGCATTGACCAGTCATCCTGCCTTCGCTCGCCGCGCAGGCATCATTGACCGCCACCAGCTGTCGTGGCGTGGACAAAGCCACCGGAGCGGTCACGGCGATCAACGCGACTGAAGCACCTCGGAGCAAGACCTTTCGATCGAACATAGTTACCTCCCAGCGAAGGATTCCAATGGGAATAACTAAATGGCGATTGACATCTAGTGTCGTGGCCGTGAAATAACTATGAAGAAAGAATGAAGCGAGGGTCGAGGACGTCCGTCCGTCAGGCGGGATCCCACGCCAACTGTTCGAGGTGTCGCTGGGCGCCCACCGCCGCAAACTGGGCGCGAGCCTCCTCCCGGCGGACGGCGGCTTCGCTGCTCCGGCCCAGTGCGGTGAGCGCCTTCGCGGCCAAGGCAGCGCACTCGCCTCGAAGCAGGGCGCTACCCAGGCGATCGGCGGTACGGCGCGCGGCCTCGGCGGTGGCGAGGGTCCGCTCGATGTTGCCCGCCCGCCACCACGCCAACGCGCGGACCCGTTCGATCTCTGCAGCGCCGGCCTCGTCCCCAGCTTCGCGGGCCAGTGCCGCCGCGCGGGCGAGCCCCTCGGTGGCCAACGGGCCCTCGTCGAGCGCCACGGCGGTTTCCGCCCGCCCGGTGAGCGCCAGGGCCATGAGGTCCGGCTCCTCGCTCTCCACCGCGTGGCGGACCGCCTGCTCGGTGGCGGCAAACGAACCTGACAGGTCTCCATCCTCGCGCGCCACCAGACCCAGGTTGTGATACGTTTCCGCGGTCCCTCGTCGGTTGCCGATTCGCTGGTAGGCCAGGAGCGCTTCGCGGTAGAGCACCCTCGCCTCCTCGACCTGGCCGCGGAGGTGGGCCACGGAGGCCAGGTTGTTGGCGGTGCGAGCCACCATCAGGAGGTCGTTGAGCCGTCGGGCGACCCGTTGCGCGCCGCGGAACCGAACGGCCGCGTCTGCCAGCTGGCCTCGTTCAAATGCCTGGGCGCCGAGCAGGTTGAGGGCCCGCATCACGCCGTCGTCGTCCGCCCGGGCCCGGAACCCGTCGAGCGCCTCGAACGTCAGCCGCCGGGCAGCGGCCAACTCGCCCACCCGGGTGCTTGCCGTTGCCGCCAGCAGCCGCACTTCCGGGGTACGTGCAACAGGCTCGTCTGCCGCCTCCCGGAACGCCGCGATGGCGTCCCTGAAGCGGCCGGTCTGGAGCAGGCTCCGGAGGGTCTGGTGGAGGGGCGTCGGTTCAGTCATGCCGTCGGTGTCCTCAGTACGCGATGGCGTAACGGCTGAAACCGGTGAGTTCGGCCTCGACCTCTTTCTGATTCTCGATCTTCACGGTTCCCTGCCGGATCCACGGCTCCCCGGGTTGCCGCTGGCGCCAGATGGAGAATCTCAGTTCGGCGGCATCATCGTCGGTGTCCACCACGCCATCCCGGTTGTAGTCGTCATCGGCGAAGTCGTAATCGAGCTTGAGCTTGGCCGGCCGGTCCTTGACGAACGTCAGCCCGCTCGGCAGCAGTTCGATCTGCATCGTGACGGGATCCACGATCCGCAGGGTGACGAGCACCGAGTCCCCGGTCTGGAACAGGGTGCCGTCGGGCCGGGCCAGCAGGCTCCTGTCGTCGATCTTGAGCCGAGCGAATTCCTCCCCCCGGCCTCCCTCGCCGTCCTGGAAGTAGATCCGCCCTTCCCGGTTCACCCCCCGCTTGGCGTAGAACGACACCGTTGAAGATTCGAAGGGCGGCGCGCTGGCGGCGAGCCGCAGGAAAATGAGCTGGTCCTCCGGGCGCTGGTCCGGTCCGGTGGGGTCGGAGGAGCAGGCGCCCCATGCCAGGATTGCCAGGATTCCGGGGAAGAGATATCGGCGCATCAGTCGGGTTCTCCATCGATCAGTCGTTGAAGGCGTGGGCGGGAAATGCCGAGGCGGCGGGCTGCCTCGCTCTTGTTGCCCTCGGCACGTTCGAGCATCGCCAGGGCCGCCGCCCGCCCGATGGCGCGCAGGGTGGCGGGGAAGGGCAATGGGCCGTTCGTGGGTGTCGGGGAACGATCCGGCAGCAGCAGGTCGGTCGCCAGAGTGCCGAGGGGCGAGAGCACCATGGTTCGCTCGATGGCGTTCCGGAGTTCACGGACGTTGCCGGGCCAGGGATGCCGTCGGAGGATCGCCCGCGCCTCGGGTCCCAGCGGTGGGGTTGGGAGGCCGTAGCTGGACGCGAGCTGGCTCAGAAACGCTTCCGCCAGCAACTCGACGTCCCCCACGCTCCCGGAGCGGCGGCATGATGAGTGCTACCACGTTGAGCCGGTAGAACAGGTCCTCCCGGAATTCACCGTCCCGGACCGCCGCGGCCAGGTCGACATGGGTGGCGCTCAGCACCCGCACATCCACCGAGCGGATCTCCCGGCCGCCCACCCGCCGGATGGTGTGCGACTCCAGCGCGCGGAGGAGTTTCGGCTGGAGGGCACGCGGCAGATGGCCGATCTCGTCGAGGAAGATGGTGCCCCCGTCGGCCAGTTCGAAGAGCCCGATGCGGGTCTCGACCGCCCCGGTGAAGGCCCCGCGCTCATGGCCGAACAACTCGCTCTCGAGCAGGCTGTCGGGGATGGCCGCGCAATTGATCTCGACGAACGGCGCCCGGGCCCGCGGGCTGTGATAATGAATGGCCCTGGCCAGCAGCTCCTTGCCGGTTCCGGTCTCCCCGCCCAGCAGCACGGTCACATCCGGGTGGGCGGCCACCCCGCCGGGCCTGGTCCAGCACCTCGGCGAAGCCCGGGGCTTCGGCCCCAGAATGGCGTCGAACCCCACCGCAAGGCGCTCGGCGTCGGCAAATGCCTCCGACTGGCGCTCGGCGTCCACCAGTGCTGCGGCGCGCTCGACCGTCCGCCGCAGCAGGTCGAAATCGGCGGGGAGGGCGAAGTAGTCCGTGGCGCCGCGCCGGACCGCCGCTGAGGCGACCCGATAGTCGGTGCTCGCCCCGACCAGCCAGCAGGGCACCGCGGTCCTGGGTAGCGACTCCACTAGGTCGAGCGCCTCGACCTCGGAGCCGCCCGCCAGCACCACGCAGCCGACGGCCTCGCCGGGAAGCTCCGGCAGTCGGGGCCGACCTCGGCCGGCTTGCAGACCGAGGTCGCGAGCCAGGTCGCCGACGGCGGTGCCGAAGCTCTCGCTCACCGGCACCCGTTTTCGGTGCCGGGACCACGGTGCCGGACGGGCCGATGTCGCCCCAGCTCTGGCTGTGGCAGACGCCCGCTCCGGCCGTGGCGGACACCCTCCGGGCCGCCTCGCTTCTCGACGAAGCCGGCTGGCCTCGGTCGGCAGGCGGGGATCGTCGGCGGGACGGGCGGTCCCTGGCGGTGGACATCCTGGTTCCCGGGACCAGCGCGACCAGGCGGAATCTGGCCATCGCCATCCAGGAGCGGTGGTCCCGGCTCGGGATCGCCGCCACGGTTTCATCGGTGGATTTCCCGGTGTTCCAGGAGCGGCTGGGAAACGGTCGGTTCGAGACGTTCATTGGGGCCTGGCTGGATGAACCCCATCCCCGCTCGTTGGCGGACCAGTGGACTCGGACTGGGTGGGACCGGCAGAACTACGGGCACTACGCCAACCCCGCCTTCGACTCGCTGTTCTCGGCTGCCATGGCCGAGCCGGACCCTGCCACGACGCGTCAGCTGTGGCGGGAGGCGCTTGCGATTTTGAATCAGGACGTGCCCGCGATCTGGCTCTACTCGCCCGGCAACGCGGCGGTGGTGCACCGGCGGCTTGTCCCACCGACGGAGTTCAAGCCGTTTGCCTGGCTCACCGGCCTTCCTGGCTGGCGTCTGTCTGCTCCGCCGGAGCGCAGCACGACCCCAGACTGACGCCCCGGACCGGTACTGCACCGCGCGCTCGATCTGGTGTGGGCGGGGACGCCAAGTACCCTGTCCGGCAGTTTCGGGTGCTCGCCGCACCGGTGGTCGGCAACCGGTTGATCGGCCTTGGGATGGCGGCCGCCATGGCGCACCAAGCCCCCGAGGGACTCAGTCGGGTGTGACCAGGAATACCTTGTCGTGCTTCCGGGTCCGCCCGACCACCCTGATCGCCACTTCCTCGCCGGCCCCGGCCCGCTCCACCGGCCCGTGGTCCATCTCCATCGAGTCTACCGGCTCGGCGAACTCGGTGGTGTGGCCGCGGAAGTGCAGGGTGTCTCCCAGCTTGATTTCGCCTGCGGCGACACGGACCACCGCGACATGGGGGTGGTCGAAGTAGTGGGTGACGACCCCGATCTCCTGTTCCGGCATGACGACCTCCCGGTGGGACACAGTTACAAGCTACTCCGACCACGCAGGTCCGCCAGATCGTGCCGATTGACGCCACCTTGAAACGTGGTATGCTCTCTCCATCCCTCGTTCCGGGAGAATCCCATGGCTGATCGCGTTCGCAAGACCCGCTACTGCTACGTCAGCGTCCCCCACCGTGCCGGACGAGGCGTCCAGGTGCTCGCCGCGCTCGCCGAAGCCGGCGTCAACCTGCTCGCCTACTCCGGTTTCCCCTCCGGAGGCGGGAAGGCGCAGCTCGACCTGGTGGCTGACGACATGGCCGGAGTGCGCCGGGTGGCCCGGCGACAGGGGTGGAAGACCAGCGCGGTCAAGCGGTGCTTCGTGGTGCAGGGTGAGGACCGGGTTGGCGCCGTGCATCGGCATCTGCGCAAGTTGGCCGACGCGGGGGTGAATGTCACCGCCGCCGACGCGGTGGCGGCCGGGCGCGGCCGGTACGGGATGTTGCTCTGGGTCAAGCCCAAGGACTACCCGAAAGCGGCGAAAGCGCTCGGCGCTCGCTGACCAACGCGACCCGGTCCCTGCACCTCCTCGCTCTGGCCGTCGTTGCCTGCGCCGGCAATGGCGCGAGCGCCCAGCGCCCGGCGCCCGATTGGGATGCCGAACGCAGCCGCATGGTGGACCGGCAGCTCGCAGCCCGCGACATCCGCAACGAGCGGGTCCTCGAGGCGATGCGCCAAGTTCCTCGGCACCTGTTCCTTCCGGAAGACCGGCGGGCCGATGCCTACGGCGACTTCCCCCTCCCGATCGGCCACGGCCAGACCATCTCCCAGCCCTACATCGTGGCGTTCATGACCGAGGCCCTCGAGGTGCAGCCGGGCCACACGGTACTTGAGGTCGGCACCGGTTCGGGCTACCAGGCGGCGGTGCTCAGCGTGCTGGCCAAGATGGTCTACACGATCGAGATCGTGCCGCCCCTGGCGGACCGCGCCCGTGTGACCCTGAAGGATCTGGGCTATCGGAACGTGGAGGTGCGGACCGGGAACGGCTACTTCGGGTGGCCGGAGCACGCCCCGTTTGACCGGATCATGGTCACGGCCGCCCCCGACGAGGTGCCCCGCGCCCTGGTGGACCAGCTCAGGATCGGGGGCCTGATGGCGATCCCGGTGGGGACCGGCATCCAGGAACTGCGAATTCTCCGCCGCACAGCCACGGGCATGGAGACCCTTCGTACTCTGCCCGTGCGGTTCGTCCCGATGACCGGGCAGGCCCCCGACCTTCAGCCGCCGTGAAGGCGGAATGAAGCGAGACGCTTCAGTGGCCGCCGCCGGTTCCCTGGTGCACCATTGACCGATCCTCACAATCAGGATTTGCGCAATGACTTTGGTCTCCCTCCTCGCCCTGGCCGCCCTTCAGGCGCCACAGGGCTTCGTCACCACCCGAGCACCCGTCATCGCCATCACCCACGTCCGGGTGATTGACGGCACCGGGGCCGCGCCGCTGGAGAACCAGACCCTGGTGATCCGGGATGGTCGCATCCGGCGCTGGGCGACGCCGCACGACCCGATTCCCGCGGGAGCCGAGGTCCTGGACGGGACCGGGCGCACCATCCTCCCGGGATACGTGATGCTGCACGAGCACATGTACTACCCCGCCGGCCACGGGATGTACCCCGACCACTCCGGAAGCTTCGCGCCGCTCTACCTGGCCGGCGGCACGCACGACGATCCGGACCGGCGGGAGCATGGTCCCCTATTCCGATCTCAACCTGAAGCTGGGGATCGATGCCGGCCGGGTGGTGGGGCCCGACATCGATGTGACGGGCCCGTATCTCAACGGGCCCGGGCTCCCGATTCCCGCGGTCAAGGGACTGAGGGATGTGGACGATGCCCGGAGGATGGTGGCGTTCTGGGCCGACGAAGGGGTCACCAACTTCAAGGCTTACATGCAGATCAGCCGCGAGCAACTCAAGGCCGCGATCGACGAGGCGCATCGGCGCGGACTCAAGGTGACCGGCCACCTGTGCTCGGTGAGTTACACCGAGGCCGCCGACCTGGGGATCGACAATCTGGAGCACGGGTTCTTTGCCGCGACCGACTTTGCCCCGGGCAAGACGGCGGATCGCTGTCCGGGGGCGGGGGCTGCCAAATCCGCACTGGCCGCTCGCGACCCGAAGAGTCCCGAGATCCAGGATTGGCTTCGTCACCTCGTCTCGAAGGGGGTTGCCATCACTTCGACGCTGACGGTGATGGAGACCAGCGTGCCGGGCCAGCCGGAGGCAACGGCTGGGGCGCTGGAGGCGATGACACCGCAGGCGCGGGAGGTGTACCAGCGCACCTGGCGCCGGATCCAGCAGGACACCACCGGGCGAGCGCGCCGGGAGTATCAGGCGATGGTGGCGCTGGAGCGGGAGTTCGTCCGGTTAGGTGGTTTGCTGGTGGCGGGGACTGACCCCACCGGCTATGGCGGCGTTGTCGCGGGGTACGCCAATCAGCGGATGGTCGAGCTGCTGGTCGCGGGCGGATTCACTGCGGTCGAGGCGATCCGGATCGCGACGCTCAATGGGGCCAGGTATCTCGGCCGAGAGAACCGCATCGGATCGGTGGCGACGGGGAAGCAGGCGGACCTGATCCTGATTGACGGCAATCCGGCGGTCGACATCGCGGATGTGCGGAAGGTGCTGACGGTCTTCAAGCAGGGCGTCGGGTACGACTCCCAGGCGATCTTCGCCTCGGTGAAGGGAACGGTCGGCTGGCGGTAGCGTCCCTTGGCACCGGGCGGTTCAGTCGTCCTTCTTCCTGGCCTTCCGGTCTTCGAAGAGCTGGCTCCACCCCTCCTTGATGGCCTGGGATGATCCTACTCCGACGGCCAGGGCGAACGCGACGCCGATCGCGCCGAAGCCGATCAGGAACGCGCCCATCACGATCTGCCGGGCAAAGTTGAGCTCCCAGAGGGCCAGCGCGGCGACGACTGCCAGCAGCGCCGCCTTGGTCATCCCGCCCATGAGGGCCGGATTGGGAACCCCGGCATCCTCCAGGGCGGTCTCAACCCGGTCGGCGGCGAGGTTGGCCAGCAGCAGGCCGATGCCCACAATGACCGCCACCATTCCGACGTTGGGGAGATACCGAATCAGGCTCTCGATGGCGCTGGAGAGCACCACCAGGCCCCACTTCTGAAAGGCCTGGTCGAGGAACACCAGCACGATCAGGAGCATCGCCACACTGCCCGCCGCACCATACAGGGCTTCCCGGACGTCTGCTTTGCCGAGGGCCGCGCGCCAGGAGGTGGGGCCGCCGAGCCGGTCGAGCCGGATCCATCGGAGAAAGGCCATGACCGCCCGCTTGGCCAGCCAACCCACCACTATCCCGATCACCAGGATGGTCAAGCCACCGAGCAGGTCGGGGAGAAATTCACTGAACCGGACCGAGAAATCGTTGACCAGGCCCTGGGTCTGGATCTGAGTTACCATGGTGCGCTCCTAACGTCGTCCAAAGAAGACCCGCTCGAAACGGCCTGACCGGTGCGGTTCCACCGCGCGAACCACGAGCACCGGGTTCTGCCCACTCCGGGCAATCGTCGCCGGAACCGTTTCTCCCAGCAGGGGGGCCGTGGCCCCGGTGCTCGGCCCGCCGATGAGGACCAGTTCTCCCGGGTCCGCAAACGCGGCCAGCCCCCGGCCCACTTCCTTCCGATGGAGGATCCTGAGTTCCTGCTGCAGGCCAGCCCCGGCCGCGGTCTCCCGAGCCTGGGCCACCATCTCCTCGGCCCGCTTCCGCTCGGTGCCACGCTCGAGGACCGTCACCAGCCGACTGGGCGTCTTGAACCAGCTCTCGCACGCTGGCGCCAGCTCGGCGGCGAGGCGGGAGTTCTTGCCGGTGGTGACCGGGATCAGGATGCTCCTGATGCGCGCCGGATCGACCGTGCCATAGACCACCCCCACATGGCAGGGTGCCTCGACCAGCACCCGATCCACCAGGGAGGCCACCAGCCGCTCGAGGAGGGAGTGCCCGTGGGCCTGGCCCATGATGAGGAAGTTGCAGTCCTCTTCCCGGGCCGTCTGGGCAATGCCGTGGCTGATCCGGCGCCCGATCTTCAGCACCGGGGTCGCGGCGATCCCCCGGCTCTCGGCGTACTTGACCGCGTTGTTGAGCAGGGTTTCGGCCGATCGGGCGTGGGCTCTTCCGGAAAGCAGAGATTCGCCGTCCGGTACCTCGATCACCGTGGTCAGGACCAGGGATCCGTGATGTGACTGGGCCACCGCCATCGCCGCCTCGATCAGGCTGGGCACCGACTCCGCGTTGGAGATGGCCACGAGCACCCGGTACTCCTTCCGTTCCAGCCGCTCCATCCACTTGACCCGCTCATGGTGGGCCGCCTCCCGCCTGCGGGCGTAACCGTAGTAGAACCCGGTCCCCACCACGATCCATCCACCGGAGGCCAGCAAGGCCAGCGGGTATTCCAGGAACATGACCACCGCGACCACCAGCATCGCCAGGATGGCCAGGATTGGTGTGAACGGCACCAGCGGTACCTGGAAGCCCCGGTCGAGGTCGGGACGGAGCCTCCGCAGGCGGATCAGGGCGATGTTGACTCCGCCGAACAGGAACAGAAAGGTCATCCCGGCCGCCGCCGCGACCTCCTCGATCGGCAGGGCCACCGCCATGAGGATGATCAGGATGGCCGAGACCGCCACCGACCAGTGCGGTGTCCCCCGGATGGGGTGGACCCGGGCCAGGGGTTTCGGCAGGCTTCCGTCCCGGGCCATGGCAAAGGCCACCCGGGATGAGGAGTAGATGGTGGCGTTCAGGGCCGAAACCGTGGACAGCAGGCCGCCAACCAGAATGATGATGCCCCCACCCACCAGGAACTGGTCGGCTGCAGTGACCAGGGCGAGCTCCTTGGCTTGGCCCAGGTAGTCCGTTACCGCCATCCCGGCCGGTGGAATCACCGCCCCGATGGCGACCACCGCCACCAGCAGATAGATGGGAATGACAATCAGCAGGGAAAGAAACACGGCCCGCGGGACATTTCGCTTGGGGTCTTCCACCTCCTCGCTGGTCTGGGCGATGATTTCGTAGCCCTCGAAGGCGATGAAAGTGAGTCCCATGGCGCCGATCACACCGGCCCAGCCCGAGGTCATGAAGGGCGTGAATGACCCCTGCCAGCCCGGGCGATGGACCATGGCCCACATCCCGGCAGCGACGAAGATGCCGATGGTCACCACCTTGGCGATGGTGACCACGTTCCCGGCCTTGCCGGTCTCCGAGGCGCCCCGGTAGTTGATCACGGCGAAGATGGTAACGATGGCGACGGCCAGCCAGATCTCGACCGGCAGGAGCGGGGTGGACAACCCATGAATCCCCGTTACCGAGAGTACTTCCCGGAAATAGGCTCCGAACCCGAGGGCATAGAGCGAACAGGCCACGGCGTGGGCAAACCAGCTCATCAGGCCGGCGAGGAAGCCACTCGGGTCTGGTAAGGAGGCCTTGATGTACAGGTAGCCTCCTCCGGCTCCATGCACCGCCCCGCCGAGTTCGGCGTAGGCCATCGCGGTGAGCAGGGCCACGACGCCATTCAGGCCGAACACCAGTATCAGTGCCGGGCCGGCGACCCCGGCGGCGATGCCGGTCAGCACGAAGATGCCGGCGCCAATCATCGCCCCGACACCGATCATGGTGATGTCGACGAGTCGCATTTCCCGACTCAGACGGATATCCATCGAGCGCCCCTTCCGAAACCGGACCGGTGTCCGCCAGTGTCAATCTCAGAGTACTGCCCCGGGTGAGGCGACGCCAGTCGGCGGCGGTCAGGTGCTCCGAGGCGTGAAGACGCTCTTGACCACGAACGCCAGAAAGAGCAGCAGCCCGAACATCACCACGATCAGCGGGCCGGTGGGCTGGTCGTACTGGAACGACAGCGCGATGCCGGTCGCCGAGGCGAAGAGACCGGTCGCCCAGGCGATGATCGGCAGCCGACGGAGGTTCTCGGTGAAGAGGAAGGCGATCGCGGCCGGGACCACCAGGAACGAAAACACCAGCAGCACCCCCGTGACCGGCACCGAGAAGGTGATCACCAGCCCGAACGACAGGTAGAACCAGAAGTCCCACCAGCGGATTCGCCAGCCATTGGCGACGGCCTGGTCAGGCTTGAAGGAGATCGTCAGGAACCGGTGGCGCAGCAGGTAGTGGAAAATCCCGATCAGGAGATAGACCACCGCCATCCGGCCGATCACCGGCCAGGTCACCCAGAGCAGGCTCCCCACCAGCACGTCCTTGATCGCGTCGCCGCCCCGCGGGGTCTGATTGGCGACCAGGATTCCGGCGGCGGACGCCACCACGAAGACGATCCCGATGATGGCCTCGTGCGGGACCCGGGCATGCTCGGACCCGTGGGTCCGGGTCATCGCGAAGACCGCGGCGCCGACAGTGGTGAACGCCAGGGCGTAGGCCAGTGACCAGGGCGACTCCGGGTGCACTCCCGCCAGGATCCCGACGGTGGAACCGAGGGCAGCCATCTGGGCCAGCGCCAGGTCCACGAAAATGACCTCGCGGGCGATGACGTGGAGGCCGAGGTACGAATGCATGGCCACGATGACCATGCAGGCGACCAGCGGCGGGAGCATCAGCTCGAGCATGGTGAGTCCTTACTTGTAGATCGCGGTCAATTCGCGAAGCCAGGTGTTGACGAGATCGAAGTAGGTCTCGACCCCGACGGCGCCCTGGGTGTGCTCCGGCACGATCACCGCCTTCGCACCGGTCCGCGCCGCCACCTGGTCCACCTGATTCTTCGGGTAGTAGTTGGACGAGAAGAGCGCCGGGATCTTCCGCTCCTTCATCAGATCAATCACTTCGAGCACGTGGCGCGGCGAGGGTGGAATCCCCGGCTTGGCCTCGATGAAGGCCGCGCAGGTGATCCCGAAGCGGTACGTGAAGTAGGCCCACTCCTTGTGATAGCAGGTCATCTCCTTGCCGCGGAGCGGTTCGGCCTGTTTCAGCCAGCCCCCCATCCGGGTGGCCAGCGGCGCGCCCTGGTAGCGGGTCTTGGCCAGGAAGGAGGTCAGCTGATCGGTCTTCAACAGATTGAAGGCGGCAGCCGGGGTGAGGATCCTGACGAGTTCCGGCCCCATCAGCGCCTCCAGCACCCGTTTTTCGAAGTCCTGTTGGCGCGCCGCGAAGTAGCTGGCATCCCCCGGGGCCACCCGCTGGAGTCCGGTCAGGATGTTCCGGGAGATGATGATGGCGCTGAGCGGGTCGGAGTGCAGGTGGGGGTTCCCCGCGACGTGGATGTCCCCCTCCGAGCGGCTCACCGAGACGGGAACCTCCAGCATGGTGATCCCGGTGTAGGCGGTGACATAGCCCGGGCCCTCCCTCGGAAACCTTTCTGTTGTTGGCGCGGTCGATCAGGGCGGGTACCCAGAGTTCCAGGTCGAGACCGGTGGTCACGAACACATCCGCGTCCCGGAGAATCGACACGAAGCTCGGCTTCGGCTGCACGAAGTGAGGATCCTCGTCGCCCTGGGCGATCGAGGTGACGGTCCCCCGGTCCCCCACCACTTCCCGGGCGATGGCGCCGTAGGTGGTGAGCGTGGTGACCACCTTGACCTGCGCCGCCGGAGGGCCGGCGTGCAGGATGAACAGGGTGTGCAACAGCAACAGCATGGGTATCTCCTTGTGGCGATCGTCAGCGCCGGGCGCGACCGATCGTCAGTACGCTTCGTGTTTATGGGGCCCCATGGCCCAGACCACCTGGACCAGGAGCTGGCTTCTCTTGGCGCCCTCGAGCACGCCGTGGCGTCCCTCGAGTCGGAGGTAGACGAACTCACTCTGGGTCCAGGTGAGCGACGGCACGATCTGCCACTCTCGGGCAAACGGTCCCCGCGGAGCCTCGACCCAGTCATACCGGGTGCCAAGCGACCACCGCCGACTGGCCCGGTAGAGCATTTCCGCGAAGGCGCCGTACCGGTTCGTCACCGCTCCAGCCTCCGTTGCATGGAACCGGTACCCCTCGGCGCGGAGGGTCAGGTCCCGGCGGTTCCCGGCGTTGGGGGGACGCCAGGTCACCCGAAAATCCGCACTCATCACCCGGCTCTTCAGGCGCGCTTCCGAGCTGTTCCCGCCCAACCCCGTGAAACCCAGCTGCATGTAGCTGCTGCGGTTCAGCTGCCAGAAGTTGAGGAGTCGGCCGAGCAGGGCTGGTTGGCGGCTGTTCTCGAACAGGGGCTCACTGGAGGCGCTGGTGCCCTGGAGCCAGAGCTCGTGAGTGCCACCGGCCAGGGAGATCGGCAGGGCGGAATACAGCGACAGTCCCACCCCCGTGAGGCCCTCCTCCCCGAAGAAGCGCTGGTACACCAGGGGGTAGTCGCTCTCGGGCAGCGCGTGCTGGTGCCACCGGTTCAGGTCGCCGACCTGCTGACGGAACTTGCCCAGGTCGAGCCGCACCTTGCCCGGGAGCCCGGTCCAGTAGATGTACCCCTCCTCGACCCCGACCTCCTCCTCCGAGATGCCCAGGAAGATCTTGGTGTTGGAGTAAGGGTCGAGGGTGCTCTGGAACGCCAGTTCGTACTCGCCCACGACGGCATTGTCCCTTCTGGGGCCCTGGGGATCGAACGACGAATCGGATGTCGCCGGTACCGCTGATTTCGGGATTGAGAGCGTTGCCACTGCGCTGTTTACCCACGAACTGGACCGGGCCGGTGGCGGTGTCCGCTTCCGCGCCGACGGCGTCGACCGCGGCCGCCCGGAGGGCGGCGAGCTCGTCCACCACCGAATCAGGTTTGATGGGTTGGCCCCCCGGGGTTGGGGCGCACCGGACGGTGGCCAGTTGGCGGACCCGGTTCTCCAGTCGCCAGAGCGTGAAGGCGAGCGAATCGGCGCTCGCGACGCCGGTCATCGTCAGCGTAGCGAGCGGGGCCAACTCGGCCGACACGGGGCAGCTCCCGGCTTCGAGGGAATCGATTCGGGCCGCGAGGTCTCGCAGGCGCCGCTGGAGGGAATCAGGCGGCTGCCCTGGGGTCTGGGCGTGGGCCTGTCCCGTCCCCAACAGCCCCAGGACTGCCAAGGTGAGGGAAATACGACGAACCACTCTGTGGTTGGTCCACTTCATACGAGCCTGCTATGTCGAGACCCGCCGGCTTGTGGCCGGTCGGATCGGTAACTCGTCTATTGCTGGAAACGAACGAGTGACTTAAAGCAGGACAGGCGGAGCGCGGGCCGGAGGGGTCCGACGCTGGGTGAAGGGCGGCTGGTCATCCGGGACGGCAGCGGTCGCGGCCCCTTGGATATTGCCCACAGGGATCCGGATATCGGTGCAGGCCGGGAGCCGGTGATCGGTCGGGGAGAGCCCGACCTGGCAGTGGTCGTCGTGGGGGGTCGGTCCGGCCTGCTCGAAATGCGGGCCTGGGCCGTGGTCGGTCGCCTTGCCGTGGGTCAGGTGGTAGCCGACCTCAAGCCCCTCCACCCCGGGACCCACCAGGACGAATACCCCGAGGGAAAGCAGGCTGACAAGCCGCAGGCCAAACCGTCGTCTCCGACCGAAGCGCATCCTTGCAAGCTACTCACCCCGGTCTCCGCCATCCAGCACGAGGCCCTTGGTGGGGCTTGCCTGGGGCCGCCGGACCCCCGATATCCATGGGAGCAAGGTTCGCGGCGGAGTTAATGAGTTATCCGGAGGTCGGCCATGAGATGTTGTCGGTTCATTCTCGGGCGAATCGTTGCGGTGGCGTTGCTCACCACGATTCCCGGGTCCCGGGCTGCTGGGCAGGCGGCGACCAGAGCCACGGTGCAGGACCCCACCCCCCAGAGGACCTTCGCCGTGCCCCACGTGCTCGACCAACTCGACAAGGCCATTGCCCAGTCGGCCCCCAAGGGGTTGAGCGCTGCGGACCAGAAGCTATGGGAACAACAGACCGAGTGGGTTCGGAGCGTCCGGGTCCGGGTCGAGGCATTCGGCGTCCAGGCAGGGGTCCTCGCGCCCCGGGATGCTGCCAGCGGGCTGGCCACCGGGCGGCGGACGCATGACCCGGTGACGATCCAGAAGGATCTTGAGGCGCTGCAGCGGGCGATCCAGCAGGAGGCTCGGCGCTTCAGCATGCTGTCGAACGTGATGAAGGCTCGCCACGACACGGTAAAGAACATGATCAGCAACATGAAGGCCTGAGGCCCCGCTGGACTTCGATTGGGGGATGACTGACAGAACTGATTCCTGTTGACAGCGCCTTTGCGATCTGGGCCGTCCTCCTGGCGGGGGCGGCCTTTGCCGCATGGTCGGAACATACCAGGTGGGGCCACAAGCTCTCCGGGGTGATGGTCGCCATGCTGGTCGCGATGGTCCTCGGGAACCTGCGCATCATCCCCCGCGCCAGCCCCACATACGACACCGTTCTCCACTACCTGATCCCGGTCGCGATTCCCCTCCTGCTGTTCGACGCCAATCTGCGCCGGATCATCAAGGAGACCGGCACGATGCTGGCCGCCTTCCTGATCGGAACGGTGGGAACGGTGCTCGGCGCCATCATCGGTTTCCAGCTGATTCCGCTGGGCGAATCGGGCCCCGCGCTGGCCGGGATTCTGGCCTCCACCTATATCGGTGGCAGCCTCAACTTCGTGGCCGTGGCCCAGGTGACCGGGTTCGGCAGCGGGAGCCTGATGACGGCCACCGTCGCCGCCGACAATATCGTAACGGCCGTCTACCTTATCGCCATCATGGCCCTTCCCGGAATCCTGTTCTTCCAGCGCCGGTTCCGATCACCGGTCATCGAGCGCGCCGAAGCGGACGTGCTGCGGGGGACCAGCTCCGTTGCCAGCGCCGTGCCGTTCGATCTCTTCACCGTGAGCACGGCCCTGGGCCTCGCCTTCCTGATCAGTGCCCTGGGCTACTGGCTGGCCGACGTTGCCGGACTCGACGGGTTCGGGATCCTGTTCATTTCGGCGCTGGCGCTCATCCCGGCCAACCTGTTTCCCGGTCTGACCAGGCACCTCAGGGGCCACAACGAGCTGGGACTGCTCGCGGTCTACCTCTTCCTCTTTGTGATCGGCGCGAGCGCCGATGTCTGGGCAATGGTGGGCTCCGCCCTCCCGATCACCCTCTTTGCCCTGCTGATCGTCGCCGTCCATATGGTGTTCACCCTGGCCGTGGGTGGCTTGCTCAAGATGGACCTGGCCGAACTGATCATCGCCTCCAATGCCTGCGTCGGCGGGTCATCCTCGGCGGGGCCAATCGCCGCGGCCCGAGGATGGCGGGAGCTGGTGGCCCCGGCCATCCTGCTGGGCTCGCTGGGGAATGCGATCGGGACCTTCATCGGGGTGGCCATCTGGCGCTTCCTCGCCTGAGCGCTCCGACCCAGAGCGTGCTACCACAGGGGGGGTAGCCAGGGCCCGTTGCACACTCGGCTCGTTGACGGCCGGGGGCGGCCAAGCTCCGCCTGACGGGAAACTGGCCGATCCTCAGACTCCGGGCGTAGATTGGAAGATTCCCCACAACGAGGAGCCCGCCCCGGTGGAAGACCTCCGTCCCCGGCTGGAAGCAGCGCTCGGCTCGGCCTATCGCATCGAGAGAGAACTCGGCGGCGGTGGCATGTCGCGCGTCTTCCTGGCCGAGGAGGTGGAGCTTCACCGCAAGGTGGTGGTGAAGGTGTTGCCGCCGGAGATGGCTGCCGGGGTCAACCAGGACCGGTTCCGCCGCGAGATCCAGCTGGCCGCCGGGCTCCAGCACCCCCATATCGTCCCCGTCCTCAGTGCCGGGTCCCACGGTGAACTGCTCTGGTTTACGATGCCCTATATCCAGGGCGAATCGCTCCGCGCCCGACTCGCGCGCGAGGGGGAGCTGCCGGTCGCCGAGACGATCCGGATCCTGCGGGAAGTGGTCGACGCGCTGGCGTATGCCCATCGGCAGGGCGTGGTCCACCGCGACATCAAACCCGACAACGTGATGCTCTCGGAGCAGCACGCACTGGTGACCGACTTCGGGGTGGCCAAGGCGGTGACGGCCGCCACCGGCGCCGGGGTGCTGACCTCGCTTGGCATGGCGCTCGGGACCCCGGCTTACATGGCCCCGGAGCAGGCGGCGGGGGAGGCCAACGTGGATCATCGGGCCGACCTCTACGCCTTGGGGGCGATGGCGTACGAGATGCTGACTGGACAGCCACCATTCTCGGGCATCAACGCTCAAGCCCTTCTGGCGGCGAGCCTGACCCAGTCGCCAACCCCGGTGACCACCAAGCGCTCGGCGGTGCCGCCGGGGCTCGAAGCCGTGGTAATGCGCTGCCTGGAGAAACGGGCGGCCGACCGGTGGCAGAGTACCTCCGAACTGCTGCCGCACCTGGAAGGTCTGCTGACCCCGGTGTCGGGCATGGCCCCGGTGCCGGTGCACACCATTTCGTCGGGTACCGAAGCAGCCCTCCGACACACCCATCCAGTCAGGGTGGCGGCCCTGTTCGGGCTGGCCGCGGTGGTGGTGTTGAGCCTGACCTGGTGGATCGTGCGTCAGTTCGGGCTCCCCGACTGGGTGGTGACGGCGGCGGGAGTGCTCCTGGTGCTCGGCCTCCCGATCGTGCTGCTGGCCGCCCGGTCCGAGCGGCGGCGGCTGATGGCCCGGACCCGGGGCATCGCGGTCCCGACCCCGACTGGTCTGGCAGGACGGTTGAGCACGGTGCGTGGCGCGGTGGCGGGTGGTGGACTGGCATTTGGAGGTCTGGCACTGGGTGCCGCGGCATTCATGGGGCTCCGGATCATGGGGATCGGACCCTTCGCGACCCTGGTTTCTGCGGGGGTACTGGAAGAGCGGGGCCTGCTGGTGGTCGCCGAGTTCGAGACGACGGGCGAGGACTCGCTGGTCGCGGCCTCAATGACCGAAGCGCTGAAGATCGACCTGGGGCAGTCGCAGGCCCTGCGCCTGCTGGAGGGCACCGATGTGGTGAGCGCTCTCCGGCGGATGGAGCTGCCAGCCGGCACTCGGCTCGATGCCGAAGTGGCCCGCAGCCTGGCACAGCGGGAAGGCGCCAAGGCCGTGGTGGTTGGTGAAGTGTCCAGGCTGGGTGAGGGCTACGTGCTGGCGGTTCGGCTCATTTCCAGCGCCGACGGGTCGACCCTGCTGGGTGTGAGAGAGAGCGCCGCAAACGGCGCAGGCCTGATCGGAGCCGTGGACCGGATTTCCAACAAGCTGCGGGAGGGGATCGGGGAGTCACTCCGGACGATCCGGGCCAGCGAGCCCCTGGAGCAGGTCACCACCAGTTCGCTGGAGGCCCTCCGGCTCTACACCCAGGCGCAGCATGCCCGGGATCAGGGAGGCCGGCTGGAGGAGACGATTCAACTGCTGGAACAGGCGATTGGGGTGGACTCCAACTTTGCCATGGCGTGGCGCCGGCTGGCGGCTCAGGTGAGCAACCTCCGGCGGGACCCCGCCCGGGCTCAGATGGCCGCCGAGCGGGCCTGGCAGCTTCGGGACCGGCTCCCGCCGAGGGAGGCGGAGCTCGCCACCGCATTCTACTTCCACCGCAGTGGGAACCGGGCCGAGGCGATCCGGGCCTACGAGCGGCTCCTGACCCGTTGGCCGGACGATGAACCGTCCCGGAACAACCTGGCGCTCATGCTCAACCTGGAAGGCCGCTATCCCGAGGCAGAGAGCCGTCTCCGTGAGACGATCGCGGAGGGGGCGACCATCGCTCCCCTGTTCGACAACCTGATTGATGCCCAGCTGCTCCAGCAGAAGTACGCTGCCGCCGAGAGCACCGCGGTGCGGTACGCGAAGGCAGTCCCGGAGGCCACCGAACAGGCGGCCTATTTCCGCGCCGTGGTCCGGTATACCACTGGCGACTATGACGCCGTGCAGGGAATAGCCGATACCATGCTCCAGTCGGGCGACCGGCTGTGGAGTGGCTGGGCCCGGGGGCAGAAGGCCCGGGTGCACTTGCTGATGGGTCAGGCGCAGGCCGCCCGGACTGTGGAAGGTGACGGTAGCCCCTCCACGACCGCCGGCCAACCGGACTACCGGGAACGTCTGGACCACGCCGCCGGCGAGGCACAACTCCTGGCTCGGGTACTGGGGCAGCCCGAGCGCGGCCGCGCACTCTTTGTCCGGGCCCTGCAGGAGAATCCGCTTGACTCGATTCCGCCCCTCAACCGGAACCACGCCTTTCTCATGCTGGTGGCAAGCGTGGTGGGCCGCCCCGACCTGGTGCGGAGCATCTATCAGGACTACACCAGATCGGTGCCGGAGGTGATCAGGCGCACCGATGGTGATGATGCCTGGGCCAGGTCCATCCTCGCCGCCGAGGATGGAAAGTGGCAGGAGGCGATTGACCAGGCGCGAAGGGCACGGACCCTCTGGGGTTGTGCCGCGATGTGCCTGTACCCCGAGATCGGGGCCGCCTTCGCCCGGATGGGACAGTCCGACTCGGCGATCGCTGCGTTCCGTGCCTACCTGGACCGACCGATCTACTATGATGCCGGGCAGGAGGTGGACCAGCCGCTGGTGCTGACCCGGCTGGCAGAGTTGTACGAGGCCAAGGGTGACAAGGCGCAGGCGTTGGAGTACTACGGGCGCTTTGTGGAGCTGTGGAAGGACGCCGACCCCGAACTGCAGCCCCGGGTTACCGAGATCAAACGACGGATTGCCAAGCTGGCCGGGGAGGGCCAATGAGCGAAGACCTCCGCCCTCGCCTCGAAGCGGCACTCGGCAGCGCCTACCGGATCGAGAGAGAACTCGGTGGCGGTGGCATGTCGCGCGTCTTCCTGGCCGAGGAGGTCGAACTCCGCCGGAAGGTGGTGGTGAAAGTCCTCCCGCCGGAGATGGCCGCCGGGGTCAACCAGGACCGGTTCCGTCGGGAGATCCAGCTGGCCGCCGGGCTCCAGCATCCCCATGTCGTCCCGGTGCTGAGCGCCGGCTCCCAGGGCGACCTGCTCTGGTACACCATGCCGTATATCGAGGGCGAATCACTCCGGGCCAAGCTGGCCCGCGGCGGCGAGCTGCCGATCAAGGATGCATTGCACGTCCTTCGTGAGGTGGCCGACGCGCTGGCCTACGCCCACCAGAAAGGCGTGGTCCATCGGGACATCAAGCCCGACAACGTGATGCTCTCCGGCAAGCACGCCCTGGTGACCGACTTTGGCGTGGCCAAGGCGGTGTCGGAAGCCACCGGCAGGCAGTCATTGACCTCCCTCGGTGTTGCCCTCGGTACTCCGTCGTACATGGCACCGGAACAGGCCGCCGCCGAACCCAATGTGGATCACCGGGCCGACATCTACGCCTTCGGGGCCATGGCGTACGAGATGCTGGCGGGCCGGCCACCCTTTACCGGGATGAGCGCCCAGGCAGTGTTGGCTGCCCATGTAACTCAGCAGCCCGATCAGGTAACTGGGCTCCGCACCGCAATCCCCCCGGCGCTGGGTGGGCTGGTGATGCGGTGCCTGGAGAAGCGGCCCGCCGATCGCTGGCAGACCGCTGAGGAATTGATCCCGCACCTCGAAGCCCTGCTGACACCCAGTGGTGGGAGCATCCCCACCTCTGCTACTGCCGCGGTGAGTTCCGGGACCGAAGCTGCCCTGCGGAACACCCATCCGGTCCGAGTGGCGGTCCTCTTCGGACTCGCATCCATTGCCGCCCTGAGCATCACCTGGTGGCTGGTTCAGCAGTTGGGTTTGCCAGATTGGGTCGTTCCGGTGGCCGGGGTGCTGCTGGTCATTGGTCTTCCCATCATGCTGGTGGCGGCCCGACGGGAGCAGGAGCTGCTGGTCGCCCGCACCCAGGGACTTTCGTCAGCCGGCCCGACCGGATTGTTCGGCAAGCTGACCACGCTGCGGGGCGCGATGCTTGGGGGCGGGATTGCCTTCGGCGGTCTGACCCTCGGCGCCGCCGGCTTCATGGTGCTCCGGATGCTCGGCGTCGGGCCGTTCGCTACCCTGGTGTCAGCCGGCGTCCTGAACGAACGTGACAAACTGGTCGTTGCCGAGTTCGAGAACACCACCACTGACTCCACCCTGGGCGCTTCCATCACCGAAGCGTTCCGGATTGATCTGGCGCAGTCGAGCATCATCCGGTTGTTGACGCCGACTGACATCTCGACCGCCCTCACCCGGATGGAACGCGATCCAGCGGCCCGGCTCACTGCCGACCTCGCGCGCGAGGTCGCGGAGCGGGAGGGCGCCCGGGCCGTCATCGCCGGTGAGATCTCGATGCTGGCTGGCTCGTATGTCCTTTCGGTGCGGTTGCTGTCGCCCGATGGAACCACCCTGCTCGCGAGCAGGGAAACTGCCGGTGATGCATCAGGCATTCTGCCCGCGCTCGAGAAACTGTCGAAGAATCTGCGGGAAGGTGTCGGAGAGTCGCTTCGGTCTATCCGGAGCGATCCGCCGCTGGAACAGGTGACCACCTCGTCCCTGGAAGCGCTCCGGCTCTTCACCCAGGCCGAACGAGCCGCCGACGTGTCGGACTATTCCGAATCGGCCCGACTGTTGAGCCAGGCGGTGGCGCTCGACACCGGGTTCGCGATGGCGTGGCGGAAGCTGGCGGTGGTGACCAACAACATGGGTGGCGATCCGGCGCTGAAGTTGGCCGCGGCCGAGAAGGCCTACCGGCTCCGAGACCGTCTGTCCCGCCGCGAGGCGGAGGTGGCCACGGCGTACTATTTCGACGGTACCAACGACCGTCCCCAGGCCATTGCCGCCTACGAGCGGGTGCTGGCCTCGTGGCCCGATGACCTGGCCGCCCGCAACAACCTGGGATCGATGTACAACGAGGCCGGGCGCCTGGCCGACGCCGAGCGGGTACTCCGGCCTGCGGTGGACAGCGGGACCAGTATCGGGGTGATCTACATCAACCTCGCTTACACATATCTGTTGCGTGGCCGTTGGGACCAGGCGGATACGACACTTACCCGATGGGAAGCCCGCATCCCCGGGAGTAACGAACGCATCCGCGGGTCATACATGGTCGAATCGGCTCGGGGTCGATATGACCAGGCGGAGGTGATTGCCGATTCGCTGACGAAGGCTGACGACCTCTATTGGCGGGTGTTCGGGTCGTTCCAGAAGGCTGACCTTCGACGGGTTCAGGGTCAGTATCAGGCGGCCGAGCAGGAAGCCTTGGAAGCGATGCGGGGACAGGAGGCCCGGGGGATCAAGCGGGCCGCGATTGCGGTGCCGGTCGGACTCGCCCTGGCCGATATTCAGATCCGAGGCAAGACCGCAGATGCCGTGGCCCGGGTGGAGCGGGCCCTGGCCCGCCAGCCGCTCGATTCCATCACCCCGGTCAACCGACCCTACGGCCAACTGATCGCCTTCTACGCTACTGCCGGTCAACTGGACGAGGCCAGGGCGATGCGCGACGAGTACCTGCGGCTGGTGCCGGAGTCGTATCGCCGGGGAGACGGAGAGGGGGAGTGGGGCCTGGGCCGACTGGCGGCGGCGGAGGGCCGGTACGACGAGGCCCTCCAGCGGTTCCGAACAGCGCACCTCCTGTTCGGGTGCCGCACCTGCTCGGCGGTGGACATCGGTACCACCTTCGAACGGATGGGCCTGCCGGACTCGGCGCTTGCTGCCTATGAGACGTTGGCCACCCTCCCGGGCGCCTTGGGCGAGGGCCGGGACCTGGATCTTCCCGTCGGATACCAGCGGCTCGGTGAACTGTACGAAGCCAAGGGCGACAAAGCTCGGGCGGTGGAGTACTATGGCAAGCTGGTGGAACTGTGGACCAACGCCGAGGCTGATCTCCAGCCGCGGGTTCAGGAGTTGAAGCGTCGGATCGCCAGGCTGGCGGGAGAAGGCGGGACGCTATGAGCACTGGCCTGCCGGGCCGCCTGACCGAGGCGCTGGGCGCCACCTACCGGATCGAGCGCGAGCTCGGTGGCGGCGGGATGTCACGGGTCTTCCTGGCGCTGGAGGTCGAACTCGACCGGCAGGTGGTCATCAAGGTCCTCCCACCCGAGATGGGCGCCGGGGTCAACCAGGACCGGTTTCGCCGGGAGATCCAGCTCGCCGCCAAGCTGCAACACTCCCATATCGTCCCGCTGCTGACCGCCGGGGCCTCCGGCGACCTGCTGTACTACATCATGCCGTTCATCGAGGGCGAGTCACTCCGCGCCAAGCTGGCCCGGGAGGGAGAGCTGCCGGTGGGCGAGGCGGCCCGGATCATCCGCGAGGTGACCGACGCCCTCTCCTACGCCCATGAGCGTGGCATCGTCCACCGGGACATCAAGCCCGACAATGTGATGATTTCCAGCGGCCACGCCCTGGTGACAGACTTTGGCGTCGCCAAGGCAGTCACCGAATCCACCGGTGGAATGTCGCTGACTTCGCTCGGCATGGCGCTTGGCACCCCGGCCTACATGGCCCCGGAGCAGGCCGCCGGCGACCCGCATGTGGATCATCGCGCCGATCTGTACGCCCTGGGGGCGATGGCGTTCGAGATGCTGGCGGGCCGGCCGCCCTTTACCGGACCCAACCCGCAAGCGTTGCTCGCGGCACAGGTGACCCAGATCCCCGATCGGGTCACGGCCTTCCGGCCTGCGGTGCCCCCAGGACTCGAGACCGTGGTGATGCGCTGCCTGGAGAAGCGGGCGGCCGACCGGTGGCAGAAGGCCGTCGAGCTGCTGCCCTATCTCGACGCGGTGCTGTCACCGACCGGTGGTATCGCGCCGACCTCGGCGGCACTGCCGATCTCGTCGGGAACCCAGGCCGCGATCAGTCGAGCCCAGCCCGGTCGGGTGATCGCCATGTTCGCGGGAGCTGCCTTGGTAGTGCTGGCAGCGGTCTACGGCATCGTCCAGCTGGTGGGACTTCCGGACTGGGTCCTCTTCGTCGCCGCAGGCCTGATGGCAGTGGGCCTCCCGATCATGCTGATGACCAGTCGGCAGGAGCACGAGCGGGCGATGACCCGGGCGCTGACGGGATACGCCCCGGTTCCTACTGGGATCGAACGCCACTTCACCTGGCGGAAGGCGATCATGGGTGGGGTGGCCGCGTTCGTCGGCCTCGCTGTGCTGGCCGGCGGGTTCATGGGGCTCCGGGCCGCCGGCATCGGGCCGTTCGGGACCCTGGTGTCCAGCGGTGCCCTGAGCCAACGTGAACGGATCGTCCTGGCCGAGTTCGAGAATCTGACACCAGACTCTACGCTTGGTGAGACCATCACCGAGTTGCTTCGGATGGACCTGGCCCAGTCGCCGATGCTGACGGTGTACGACGCGGCACAGACCGCCGTGGTCCTGGCCCGGATGCAGCGCTCACCCACCGAACGGGTCACGTTCGAGGTCGCCAAGGAGATTGCGGCCCGGGAAGGGCTCAAGGCGGTCCTGGCCGGTGACGTTCGGCCACTGGGCTCGGGCTTCGTCATCTCTGCCCGGCTGGTGTCCACCGGCAGTGGGGACATTCTCTGGGCGGGCCGGCAGGACGTGACTGCCTCAGATGGTATCTCCCTGGCGATCGACAAACTCTCGGCTACACTCCGGGAGCGCGTGGGTGAGTCACTTCGAAGCATCCGGGCCGATGCTCCCCTCGATGAGGTGACGACCGCATCGTTTGAGGCGTTGCAGGCCTACGTCCAGGCCGATCGGACCCTCAGCACCGGCGACCAGGATGGAGCCATCGCGCTGTTGGAGCGGGCGATCGCGCAGGACTCCAACTTCGCGATGGCCTGGCGCAAGATTGGTGTCATCTGGATGAACCAGGGGCGTGAGCCCGAGCGTCGCAAGGCGGCGATAGAGCGGGCCTATCAACTCCGCGACCGGCTCTCCCAGCGGGAGCGGTACCTGGCCGAGGCCCAGTACCAGAACGCCGTCGTCAACGACACCGCGGCCGCGGCCGCAGCCTATCAGGCGGTCCTTGACCGCTATCCTGAGGATCGGATCGCGCTGAACAATCTTGGGCTCATCTACCGGGCCCAGGGTCGTGACTCCGAAGGCCTGGCCCTGTACAAGCGATCGATCGCATCGGGGGCGGCAACGGCCACCACCTATGGAAACGCCATTCCGGCCGAGTACCAGTTCGGCAACCCGGACACGGCCAGGGCCCTGTTGGCGCAGTTCCAGGAGGCGTACCCCGACAACCCCGGCACTCGCCAGACGCTGGCCACCTTCATGATGGCCGAGGAACAGTACGATTCGGCCAGGATCGTTCTGCAAGGTGTGAGAGACGAAGTTCGCGGGACCCCTCGGGAAATTGGTGCCATGTTTGGTCTGGTGAACCTCGACCAGGTGGGTGGCCGGCTGGAGGAATCCCGCCCAATGCTCCGCGAGGCGGTCCGTCGGTTCTTCGAACAGGATCCGCAAGGATTCAAGGCGCGACCAGCCGACATTGCTCGCATTGCCGACTTGGGAACCCAGGCGCAATTCACGCTTGAGTACCTGGGCGACGCCCCGAGCGCCGTGACCCTCCTGGATCAGTCGATGGCCCTGGTACCCTCCCTTGACCGGCGGGCCAACGGCGCGTCCCCGATTGACTTTGCCCAGAGCTACGCTGATGCGGGCCGAGTGGACCGGGCCCGCGAGTTGGTGCGTGAGTGGGAGAAACAGGTCACGGACTCGGTCCGGGAGAATCCTCCGGTGAGCTGGCATGTGGCCATGCGGGCTCTGGCGCTGGCGGAGGGTCGTCATGAGGAAGCCCTGAACCAGGCGCGCAAGATTCGGGACAAGCAGCCGAACTGCGAAACCTGTCAGTTCTTCAACATCGCCAAGATTTACGATGCCATGGGACAGCCGGACTCGGCTCGGGTGTACCTCGAGGCGATTCTGGCGGAGCGGACACTGGGACTCCGAGGCGGTACCGATCTCCCGTTGATCTACCGCCGGCTGGGTGAGATCTACGAGGGCAGTGGTGACCGGACCAGGGCCATCGAGTACTACACCAGGTTCGTGGAGCTCTGGGCCCAGGCCGACCCGCCGCTGCAACCCAAGGTTGAAGACGCCCGCAAACGGATCGCCCGGCTGGCTGGAGAAAAGCCCTAGTGGCTGTGGCGCCGGGGGACCCGAGGCTCGGCCTTCGGCGGCTGGCAGTCTCTGCTACGTTCGCTGGGCCGAGTTCAAGGTCCTTGGGCAGGGACTGACGCCGCCTCGTCCGATCCCCGAGTCCCCCGGCGCATCGGACTCTTCTCCGCTCCTGTGCCGAAGGCCGACCCGACTCCCATGACCGTGCTCCTGTTCGACGGAGAATGTAGCCTGTGCCACGCCAGTGTCCGGTTCATCCTGCGGCACGAACGTCATCCGACCCTCCAGTTTGCTCCACTTGCAGGCCAGTTTGGCTCAGCGGTGCTGGCGCGTCACCCGGCGCTGGCCTCTGCCAACAGCATGGTCTGGGTGACAGACGCCGAGGGGCCCGATGAGCGCGTGGTGATCAGGTCCGCCGCCGCCCTTGGCGCGGCTCGCTATCTCGGTGGGCCCTGGACCCTGCTCGGTGTGTTCGTCCTGATCCCCTGGCCGATTCGTGACCGGCTCTACGATCTAGTCGCCCGGCACCGCCACCGCGTCGGGCTGGCGGCCTGTCGCCTCCCGTCGGGGGAGATGGCGGGACGCTTCCTTCCCTAGTCCGGGCCCCGGCACGACGATCCTCGGCACCAGACGCTGGGGCGGAGGGCAGCGATCGAGGGTGGCTGTTCCGCTGGACTACTGCCGGCCCCGGTTGTACACCCGGGTCTCCGGATGGTAGGTCTTCCAGTTGAACCAGTAGTCCTTGTCGGCGGCAACCCGGACCAGCGTCTTCCCGGCCATGAGCCCCTCAAGGGCGGCACCCGAGAAATCCCATCGACTGCCGGTAGGGGCGTCGCGCAGCTCGAGCGGTGCACTGGTGGGCACCGCAAAGAACTCGACGAACGCGCCGTCGATCTCGGGCCGAAAACCTCGCACGGACCGGCCGTCGTCACCCAACACCAGCATGATCGGGACCCCACCGACCCGGTCGAACAGCGGACTCTGCTTCTCGAGGGCCGTGAACGGGTAGGCCACGGCGTCGTCGCCGACCTGAACCCCGACCACCAGAGTACGGGGTGGCAGCGAATCGGTGAGCCGTACCCGGGTGGCCACCGGAAGCTTGCCGGTCTCCACCTCCCAATCCCGCGAGAACGCCATCCAGGCGCTGTCAACATCGGGCACCAGCACCCGGGTGCCCGGATGCTCCCGCCGCCAGACGCCGAAAGTCACTTCGTCATGGAACACCCGCTCCAGTCGGGCGCCCTTGCGCGAGCCCTGGATGGCGGCGCCGGTGATCTGCTGCCACCACGACCCAGTGGTCTCATCCTGCATGATGAAATTCTGGTTGTTGATCCCCACCAGCCGGAACCGCGTCGCGCGCCCATCCAGGGCCGCCTGCCACACCACCCCGGTGTGGCACAGCGTTCAATAGGTGGCGGCGATGGGGACCCCCCCGACCTCGGCGTTGATCACATGGTGATAGGCGAGCTGGTTCACGGGATAGGCCACCGCATCACCGTTGATCACCACGCCCAGGACCATATCGTCCGACCCGACGAACCCGGCCTGGGCTGCCCGCACGTAGGACGGATCCGGCAGCGGGGCGAACATCCACTCGAAGTGGTTCTGCCGAGCGAACCATCCGGCGCCCGCCGTCAGGCCCAGGCCCACCAGTGAGAGTCCCCGTCGCCAGCCGCGGGACACCCGGGCCAGCTGCCACGAAGCCAGGGCCGCCATCACCAGTGCCCCGAGGGTCACCAGCGGAGCGGCCTGCCGCATGCCGTACCCGAGCGCGAGGTCGGCCTCGCTCTGGCTCCGAAACGGCTGGATCACCAGCACCGGTACTCCGACCACAATGAGCGCCACGGCAATGGCCACACCGAGCAGGCACCACCAGGTCCATGGTTTCATCGGTTCTCCGTCCAGCCGTGTGTGAGAAGGGGATTGGGTCCGAGCGATCGAGTTCAAGCTACGACCCCCTTCCCACCGCGGCAACAGACGTTTGGTCCGGTTGACGACCGAGGGCGATAGCGCCCCAGTCATCGAAGGTCACCTCCCTCTCCTCCGCTGCCACACCTTCAGCTCCCAGATCCCTCAGCCGCCAGCCGGGGACCCGAGGCTCGGCCTTCGGCGGCTGGCAGTCCCTGCTACGCTCGCCTGGCCGAGTTCAAGGTCCTTGGGCAGGGGCTGATGCCGCCTCGTCCGATCCCCGGGTCCCCCGGCGCATCGGACTCCTCTCCGCTCCAATTCCGAAGGCCGACCCGACTCCTATGACCGTGCTCCTGTTCGACCGCGAATGTGGTCTCTGCCAGCGGTCCGGGTGACTGATGCTGAGGGACCGGATGAGCGCGTGGCGATCCGATCCGCGGCAGCCCTTCGCGCCGTGCGCTATCTCGGTGGGCCCTGGGCTCTGCTCGGGACGTTCGTGGTCATCCCTCGGCCAATCCGGGACCGGCTCTACGATCTGGTCGCCGGGCACCGCCATCGGGTCGGGCTGGGGACATGCCCTCTCCCAGCGGAGGGGACAAGGGGACGCTTCCTCGCCTAGCTCAGCCCTCCAGGGGTCGAACCTCGAAGTCTGGCTGCGCCTGGGAAGGTGGTGTGGTGTCGTGGGTGGGGGGTGACCGCGGGTGGCGTCAGTCCCTGCCGCTGGGCCCCGAACCCGCCAGGCGAGCGTAGCAGGGACTGCCAGCCACCCAAGGGCACTCCCCACCCACGACATCAAGCCAGGGGCGATCGGCCGGAATTGGGGTTAGCTTCTCCGGGTCCCCCAATCCGATGAGCTGACCATGTCCCAGCAGCTGTCCTCCGTGGCCGCGCGCGCCGCGAGCCTCCTGTTCGCCCTGACCCTGACGACAGCCCCGACGGCCCAAGAGCTCCACGCCCAGCAGACCGACTCCGGGTCGGTCTTCAGCCCGCTCCAGTGGCGGAACATCGGCCCCTTCCGGGGTGGCCGGTCGGTGGCCGCGACCGGGGTCCGGGGTCAGCCTGACCTCTATTATGTCGGCTATACCGGGGGCGGGGTGTGGAAGACCGAGGACCGGGGGCTCACCTGGCGCAACATCACCGACGGGCAACTCAAGACCGGCTCGGTCGGCGCCATCACGGTGGCGCCCTCCGACCCGAACGTGATCTACGTTGGCATGGGCGAACACGCGGTCCGGGGCGTGACCACGTCTGCGGGGGATGGGGTCTACCGGAGCACCGACGCCGGCAAGACCTGGCAGCACCTGGGTCTCGAGAAGACGCAGGTCATCTCCGCGATCCAGGTGCACCCGAAAGACCCCGACCTGGTTTACGTCGCCGCCCAGGGCAACACCCATGGGCCCAATCCTGAACGGGGGATCTATCGGAGCCGGGACGGTGGAAAGACATGGTCGCTGATTCACACCGTGAGCGACAGCGCCGGCGCGAGCGACCTCTCGATGGACCCGCACAACCCCAGGATTCTCTACGCCGGCTACTGGCAGCATGTCCGGTTGCCCTGGCAGGTGCGGAGCGGCGGAGCGGGCAGTGGGCTCTGGAAGTCCACCGACGGCGGCGACACCTGGAAGAAACTCGACAAGGGGCTTCCCAAGGTGATGGGGAAGACGGCGATCGCGGTCTCTCCGGTCGACGGCAACACCGTCTGGGCGATGATCGAGGCCGAAGACGGTGGCCTGTTCCGGAGCGACGATGCCGGCGCCACCTGGCGGCTCACCACGGCCAACCGGCTGATCCGGGCCCGCGCCTGGTACTACATCGAGGTGGTGCCCGACACGAAGGACCTGGAAACGGCGTATGTCCTGAATGCGCCGCTCACCCGGTCGATCGACGGTGGCAAGACCTTTGCTTCGCTCGACATCCCCCATGGCGACACCCACGGGCTCTGGATCAACCCCGACGACAGTCGGCTGATGATCCTGGCCGATGACGGCGGCGGCACCATCACCAGCAACGCCGGGCAGACCTGGAGCAGCCAGGAGAACCAGCCGACCGCCCAGTTCTACCGGGTCAACACCGACCACCGGTTCCCCTACTGGGTGTATGGCGGCCAGCAGGACAACAACTCGGTGGCTACCCCCAGCGCCAACTTCAACGCGCCGGGGATCGGCTGGAAGGACTGGTTCGACGCGGCCGGCTGCGAGAGCGCCTACCTGGCCTTCAACCGCGATGACCCGCGCTACCTCTATGGTGGGTGCTACCAGGGGATCATCTCGGAGATGGATACCCGGAACGGGACCCAGCGCGACATCATGGCCTATCCGACCCAGGGGCTGGCCTCGATTCCGGGCGAGCAGAAGTACCGGTTCAACTGGAACGCCCCGATCGTCGCCTCCGATCACAACCCCTCGGTGCTCTACCACGGGGCAAACGTCGTGCTCCGTTCGACCGATCGAGGCAATACCTGGACCCCGATCAGTCCCGATCTGACCCGAAACGAGAAGGCTAAGCAGGGCCCGGGCGGTGCCCCGATTACCAACGAAGGTGCCGGTGGCGAGGTCTACAACACGATTTTCACGATCGCGGAGTCTCCCAAACAGGCCGGGCTGATCTGGGTCGGGACCGACGACGGATTGATTCACTTGACCAGGGATGGAGGCTCCACCTGGGAGAGCGTGACCCCGAAGGGTCTTCCGGAATCGCTGATCAACTCGATCGAGGCGTCTCCGCACGACCCGGCCACCGCCTACGCGGCCGTCTCCCGATACAAGTTCAACGACCAGACACCACACATCTACCGGACCACTGACTACGGGAAGTCCTGGACTCATCTGGTCAACGGGATTGGTCCTGAGGCGTGGGTCCGGGTGGTCAGGGAAGACCCAATCCGGAAGGGGCTGCTGTACGCCGGCACCGAGCGGGGGTTCTATCTGTCGTTCGACGGTGGACAGCAGTGGAAGCCGCTGCAGTTCAACCTCCCCGTGGTTGCGATCACCGACCTCCAGATCAACGGCAACGACCTGGTGGCGTCCACCCAGGGTCGGGCCTTCTGGGTGCTCGACGATGTGACCTTGCTTCGCGAACTGACCCCAGGCACCACCCCGGGCGTAGCGGTGTACTCCAGTGGGTCCGCTCCCCGGGTGGCAGCGGGCGGTGGATTCTCACCCAGTGTGCCAGGGTTTGCCGCGAATCCGCCGGGCGGCGCCCAGCTCTACCTCCATCTGCCGCAGGCGCCAGATTCTGCCATGCGGGCCCGGCTCGAGATTCTCGACGCCAGTGGGAAACCCATCCGGACTTTCGTCACCCGGCGCGAGAAGGACGCGTCAGGCAAGCCAGTGCCGGCCGATTCGATTGCCCTGAGCAAGGGAATGAACCGGGTGGCGTGGGACTTCCGGCACCAGGGCTTCGAAGGCGTGGCGGGGCTGTTTACGCTCGGTGGTACCCAAGGTCGGCTGGTCGCCCCGGGGCGCTACACTGTCCAGCTTACGGTGGGCGAGGCGTCCGCGACCATCAACCTCGAGGTCCGACCCGATCCCCGGTTCACTCATCCCGCCCAGGCGTATGTCGCTCAGGAGCAGATGGCGGCGACCCTCCAGGGCCAGCTCGCGGATCTGTTTGACTCCGTCCGGAAGCTCCGCGCGGCGCGGGAGCAGATGAAGGCAGCGGTGACTCGGGCCGAGGGCACCTCAGGGCATTCAGAGCTCAAGGCGGCGGCCGACTCACTCGAGAAGCGGATGCAGGAGGCCGAAGAGCGGCTGGTCCAGCCCAAGTCCACCACCTTCCAGGACGTGGTGAACTTCACCAGCAAGCTCGATGCGCAGCTGCTCCAGCTGATGGGGACGGTGGATGGAGCAGAGCCCCCGCTCACCGCAGGCCAGCGTGAACGGTTTGCCGACCTGAGCCGCCTCTGGGGTGGGGAGAAGGGGCAGGTCGACCAGTTGCTCGGTGCCGCTCTCAGCGCCTTCAACGAGATGGTGCAGCGGCTCGGGGTTCCGGCGGTGGTGCCATCGGGCCAATGAGTGAAGAGGTGTGTCTGCCCCAGCGGGGGTCGGTTTGGCGGCTTGGGGCTCCGCTTGGGGCGTCATGGACGGACTCTGAACTCACCGGTTTTCCGGAAAGACCGGTAGAGTCGCCTGTGGGGGATGGCCGCAGATGGCGTCAGTCCCTGCCACGGGACACTGACCCTGCCAGGCGAGGGGAGCAGGGACGGCGAGCCATCGAAGACCATCCCCCACACGCGACGCCAGGCCCCACCGGCTACCTGGGGTCCCGCCGGGGACTTCAGAGGATTCGCTGGACAACCGACCCGGGTTGAGCCCATGTTCCGGGGCACTCACTGACCGAGGTACCACATGCGCCGGTTTTCCCTGCTCGTCGGGCTGTTCTGTTTCCTGCCACTCGTCCCGTCAGCCGCCCAGACCCAGGACCAGGCAGCCCGAACGCTGGAGCGGGAGATCTTCGCCGAGTTGATCGAGATCAACACTTCGGATTCCGCCGGCCATACCCGCGAAGCGGCCGAGGCGATGGCTCGTCGACTGATTGCGGCGGGGCTGCCCGCCGCGGACGTGCAGGTTCTCGAAGCGGTCCCTGGGCAGGGGATGCTGGTGGCTCGATACCGGGGCGACGGAACGGGAGGCGCACCCATCCTGCTGATGGCCCACCTCGATGTGGTAGATGCCAGGCGGGAAGACTGGTCCCTGGATCCCTACAAGTTCAATCAAACCGACGGGTTCTACTACGGTCGTGGCACGACCGACAACAAGGCGGGGGCCGCCATGCTGGTGGCCAACTTCGTCCGGTACCGGCTTGAAGGCTTCAAGCCAACGCGCGACCTGATCATCGTCCTCAGTTCCGATGAGGAAACCCAGGGCGCCAGCATTGCCTGGGTCTTGAAGGAACGGCGCTCGCTGGTGGAAGCCGCGTATGCCCTGAATACCGATGGCGGCGGCGGGGAGTTGCGTAGTGGCAAGCCGATCACCTTCAGCGTCCAGGCCGCGGAGAAGATGTATCTGAGCTTCCATCTGGAAGTCCGCAACAAGGGCGGTCACAGCTCGCTCCCGGTGCCCGACAACGCGATCTACCATCTGACGGCAGGGCTCAACCGGATTGCCGGATACACCTTCCCGGTCAACCTGACCGAGGTATCGCGAGCCTACTTCGCCGCCTCTGCCGCCACCCAACCGGCGGAACTCGCCGACGCGATGCGCCAGGTGGCAATGGCCGGGTCACCGGCCGCCGCTGCTCGGTTGTCGGCGGTCCATCCGTTCTACAACTCGGTGCTCCGGACTACCTGTGTCGCCACCGAACTGTTCGGGGGTCACGCTGAGAACGCGCTGCCCCAGCTGGCGCGGGCCACGGTCAACTGCCGGATCATTCCGACCGAATCGGCCGACAGCGTCGAGGCGATGCTCAAGCGGCTGGTGGCCGACACCGCGATCACATTTTCCCGGATCCAGGTCCTTCGCCCGAGCCCGCCGTCACCCCTGTCGGAGGAGATCATGGCGCCGCTGACCCGTCTGGTCGGCGAGATGTGGCCCGGCGCCGGTGTGGTCCCCGAGATGTCCACCGGCGCCACCGATGGACTCTATACCAGAAACGCGGGAATCCCGACCTATGGAGTGGCGGGCATTTTCGAAGAGGTGGGCGACATCCGGGCCCACGGGCGCGATGAGCGGGTTGGGGTCAAGGCGTATCACGACGCGGCGAAGTTCTGGTATCGCTTCGTCAAGATCCTGGCGAGTCGTCGCCCGGGGGCCTGAGCGGGATGCTGGTTCCGGTGGGTCGCTATCACAACATCACCGAGGCCTCCCTGGATCTTGCGGTGCTGGAGGCCACGGGGATTGACGCCGTGATCAGCACCGACAACGCCGGTGGCATGCTGCCGCTGCCGTTTGCCGGCGTGGTCCGGCTGATGGTCGCTGAGGAAGACGTCGAGGCTGCACTCGAGGCGTTGGGCAGCTCGCCTGAGGACGGGGACACCGACCAGCCGTAACGCTCAGGGGCGAGGCGGTGGGGCCGAGGCCTTGCTGTCGCTGCTCCGGGCGTCCGCCGCCCCGTAGGCCGTTCCAGTGGCCGGGTCGATGGTGATGCTGTGGGCGTCTCCGATCCCGAACCGGGCCACCTCCCGGATCTCGTGCCCCATCGCCCTGAGGGCTGCCAGAGCCTCCGGGGTCAGGGCCCCGGATTCGATGGTGGTCTGATCCGGCAGCCACTGGTGATTGATCCGCTGGGCGTCGACGGCGTGCCGCGCGTCGAGGTCGAACGCGGTGACGCCCAGCACCACCGCCAGCGAAGTGTTGATGATGGACCGCCCGCCCGGGGATCCGGTCACCAGAACGGTCCGGCCATTCTTCCGCACGATCGTCGGGGTCATCGAGCTGAGCATCCGTTTGCCGGGGGCGATCAGGTTGGCCGGGGTCCCGATGTCGCCGCTGGTAGTGGTGACCCCCGGCTTCTTGTTGAAGTCGCCCATCTCGTTGTTGAGCAGGAACCCAGTCCCCTCCACCACCAGATACGAGCCGTAGCCGCCCTCCAGGGTGTAGGTATTGGAAACCGTCATGCCATCGGCGTCGACCACTGAGAAATGGGTTGTCTCCTCCGGTTCGGGAGCGGTGGCCGCGGCGACGATATCCGCGCCCAATGCGGTGCTTGCGGTGGCCCGGGTCGTGTCGATGTCGGCCGCCAGGGTGGCGGCGTAACGCTTGTCGGTCAGCCGGGCGACAGGGACCTCCACAAAATCAGGGTCGCCCAGCCAGCGGGCCCGATCGAGGTAGGCTCGGCGCATGGCCTCGATGACCAGGTGCACCGTGATGGCATCGTACCGCTGACGTTGGTCGAGATTGAAATGCTCGAGGATGTTGAGCATCTCGATCAATACCACCCCCCCCGAACTGGGGGGCGGCATGCTGATGATGTCGTAGCCCCGGTAGTCACCCCGGACTGGCGCCCGCTCCACCGGTTGATAGCCGGCGAGGTCCTCCCGGGTGATGATCCCGCCATGTCTGGCCATGTCATCGGCAATCCGGTCGGCGATCCAGCCGGTGTAGAACGCATCCGGGCCCTGCTCGGCGATGGCCCCGAGGGTGCGGGCCAGATCAGGAAGGCGGAGCGTGTCTCCACCGGCCCAGGCACTGCCACCCGGCTTGCCGTAGGCTGCGATCGAGGCGGGGAACTGGCTCATTCGTCCCACCACCGCCCGATTCAGCGATGACGCCATGCTCTCCGGCAGCTCGAAGCCCTGTTCCGCCAGTTGGACCGCAGGCATGATCAGCGCGCTCCAGGGGAGCGTGCCGTACTTCCGATGGGCCAGCGCCAGCCCGCGCACCGTGCCCGGGACCCCGGGGGCAAGGTACCCGCTCGCGGTGAGGGACCGATCGATCTCTCCATCGGCGCCAAGGTACATGGTCGGCGTGGCCTTGCCGGGCGCGCGTTCGCGGTAGTCGATCGTGGTGGCCTCGCCCTGGGCGGGCTGGATGATCATGAAGCCGCCGCCGCCGATGTTCCCGGCCCACGGATACGTCACCGCCAGAGCAAAGGCGGTCGCCACCGCGGCGTCCACCGCGTTGCCTCCCCGGGCCAGCACCGCGGCCCCGATATCCGAGGCGATGGTGCTGGCCGAGACCACCAGTCCCTGGCGTGAAGCCACGGCGGGGCGTTCCTGCGCCGGGGCGAGCGACGGAAGAACGAGGAGAAGGGACGTGGCGAGGCGAAGCCGCATGATCGGGTCCGGAAAGTGGTGGCCCAGATGGTACTCCCGTGGTGGCCCAGAGGATACTCCCGGCCGGGGGGACCGCACCAGTCCCGGCGGGAAACTTGCGCCAGGCCCTGGAGTGGGGCAGACTCGACATGACTCAAGCGGGAGCCACAGGATGACGACGACATCGCGGGTCGCGCTGGTGACGGGTGCCACCGAGGGGATCGGCCGGGCCATTGCGTTCGCCCTGGGCGCGGAAGGGTATGCCGTGGGGATCTGTGCCCGAACCGCCGCCCGGGTCACCGAGACCGTGAAGGCGTTGCGTGACGCCGGCTACCAGGCAGCCGGTGCGGTGGCCGACGTGAGCCACCCCGACCAGGTCCACGCGGCGGTGGCTCAGCTGGTGGAGGCACTCGGCCCGATCGACACGCTGGTCAACAACGCGGGGCTCGGAATCCTCAAGCCGTTTCAGGAGCTGACCCTGGAGGACTGGGACCGGACCATGGCGGTCAACCTGCGGTCGGTCTATCTGGTGACCCGGGAAGTGCTGCCGGGGATGCGGTCTCGCGGGGAGGGGGCCATCGTCAACGTCGCCAGCCTGGCCGGGCGCAATGCGGTGGTGGGTGGCACCGCCTACGCTGCGTCAAAGCATGCGATGCTGGGGTTCAGCAAGTCGCTGATGATGGAGGTCCGGAAAGAGGGGATTCGGGTCGTGGCGGTCTGTCCCGGGAGCGTGCGTACGGGATTCGGACAGGGCCGCACGGTTCCCAAGATCTCCCGGAGCGGTGTGCTGGAACCCGAGGATGTCGCTGAAGTAGTGGTAGGTGCCTTGCGGCTCCCGGCCCGGGCCCTGACCAGTGAAATCGATCTGCGTCCAGCGAATCCCCAGGCCTGACGACCGTCGGAGGCCGGGACTTGCCCCCGGGCGATTCTCGGAGCATTCTCCACGACCCCTCTCACACGGAGTTGCCCCATGCGGTACCCGATGCTTCCGCTCGCCGTCTTCGCTCTCGCGGTCCCGGTCGCGCCCGCCGCGGCCCAGGGCAGCGCCGTGTCCGGGCTGAGCGCGGCCTACCACGCGGTTCACGGCTTCGTGGTCGGCGCTGCCGAGGCGATGCCCGAGACGAACTACAGCTTCAAGCCGACTCCGGAGGTTCGGAGCTTTGGAGAGTTGATCGGTCACATCGCCAACGCGAATTACATGTTCTGCTCGACGGCCACCGGGGAGAAGAGCCCCAACGCGGACGACTTCGAGAAAGTGGCCGACAAGGCCGCTCTGGTCGCCGCGGTCAAGGCCTCGTTCGACTACTGCACCAAGGCGCACGGGATGACCGATGCCAAGGGGGTCGAACCGATCAGCCTGTTCGGCATGAACATGAACCGGCTGGGCGTCCTGGCCTTCAACACCGCCCACGACTACGAGCACTACGGCAACATCGTGACCTACATGCGGCTCAAGGGGCTGGTGCCGCCGTCGAGCCAGCAGTAGCCCGGGGGATCTGGTCGAGGGCCGGGGGTGACCTCCGGACGGCTGGCAGTCCCTGCTGCGCTTGTCTGGGGAGTTCCCGCTCCCCGGGCAGGGACTGACGCCGCCTTCGGTCACCCCCGGCCCTCGACCAGATCCCCCCTGCCATCGCCACCCGGGCGCTACGCCACCGGAGGCGCGTCCATTCCGGCCCACAGATCCCAGGTGCCCAGCTCGTCACGGCCGCAGGCCTTGAGGTAGAAGAAGAGCCGGGTCCGGTAAGCGGCGCAGCCGGAGAGGATGCGGGGTACCCCTCTCGTTGGCCACTGATTGCCGTCATGACCTGGTCGAGGTTCATCCTCGAGGCCTGGATCTGCATGGACAGGGCGGAGGAAGAAGATGCGGTCAGCGGTCCGGCGGTTCGGAGAAGTTCAGCCTCTTCATCAAGGCAATGAACCGGGGCTCGGCCCGGAGCGGATCGAAGATCGGGTCCCGCCCGAGCCAGGCCATCATCTGGGAATCGGCGGCGAGGGCCTGCTCGAGGTAGTCGAGCGTTCGGGGATGGTCGCCAAGGCCAAGGTGGATCATCGCCAGATTGAACGGCAGCACCCGGCCCCCGGGTGAGGTCCTCCTGAGTTCCGCGAGCTCGGCCATCGTGCCGACCTGGTCGCCAGCGGCCCCGTACGCGTAGCCCAGATACGCACCCACGAAGGGCGGGGCGCCCATCGCCTTGGCCTTCACGAGCAGCGGGATGGCGTCGGCGGGCTTCCCGGCCGCCAGGTCGCTCCAGCCCTCCACCATGACGGGAAAGAAATAGCTGGGGTCGAGTTGAGCCGCCTTTCGCGCCAGCGCCTTGGCCGCCGGGAAGTTCTTCTGGAACATGAACGCCATGTTGGCATCGACCAGCACCTGAGGCGACAACGGGTCCAGCTGTGCCGCCAACCGGCTCTCCGCGATCGATTCTTCATACCGTCCGGTGAAAGCCAGCCCCATGGCGAACTGATCGTGGGCGAAGGCGTAGTTCGGATTGAGCTCGAAGGCCCGACGGAAATCGCGCTCCGACCCGGCCCAGTCCAGCTCGTAGAACAGCTTGAACACCGCCAGCGAGGTATGTGCCTCCGCGGACATGCTGTCGAGCTCGACCGCCCGCTCGGCCGCGGCCCGGGCCTTGGGCTTGGCCTCGGACGCGGTCAACACACCCTCGTTGTAGCCGGCCCAGAGGTAGGCATCGGACAGCCCCGAGTAGGCCGGGGCGAAGGTCGGACTCAACCGGACGGCCTCTTCAAACTGGACGATCGCCTTCTGAAGGTTCTCATCACTCGGGCGATTGAAGAAATAGCGCCCCTTGAGATAGGCGTCGTAGGCCTCCGGATCGACGCTCCGCGCGGCCGAGAGTCGTGACTGCTCACTTGGCGTCAGGCGGACGTTGATCTCGTGCGCGATGGCCGAAGCGAGCTCGGCCTGAAGGGACAGTACGTCGCTCGAGTTCCGCTCGAAGCTCTTTGCCCAGAGGTTCCGGTCGGCCCGGGCGTCGATCAGCTGCGCGGTGATCCGAACCTTGTCGCCGGACCGGACCACCGACCCCTCCACGACGGCATCCACGTCGAGCGCCCTGGCGATCACCGGCGTCGCCGGGCGGTTTTTCCCCTGGAACTGCATCGCCGACCCCCGGGAGGTCACCCGCAACTGGCTGATGGTGGCGAGGGCGGCGGTCAATTCGTCGGTCATCCCTTCGGCGAAGTAGTCCTGGCTGGGGTCGCCCGAGTAGTTGTCCAGCGGTAGGACGGCGATGGAGCGGATCACCGCCGGTCCCTCCACTGCACCGGCACCGGAACGCCTCGGTATCCCCGACCACAGTGCCAGCACCACGGCCGCCGCGCCCAGAACCGCAGTCGCGATGAGGCCGATCCGCCTGATGGCTGGTGAGGCCGACCGGTGCCGAGCCCCGCCGGTTGACGCCGCCGGGTCGGGCGCCGTGAGCGCATCGGCGAACTGGCGCGCGCTCGCGAACCGGTCCGTCGGCGACTTGGCCAGCGCCCGCATCACGGCCGCGTCGAGCGACGGGGGCACGACGTCGCGCACCACCCGCAACGACGTCGGGCGTTCGGTCATCAGCTTGGCGATCATCGCCCGGGGCGAGGGGCCGCTCAGGGGTGGTTCCCCCGCCAGCATCTCGTACGTCACCGCGCCAAGCGAGTAGATGTCGCTGCGGGCGTCGAGGTCGCGCTCGCCGGTGGCCTGTTCCGGACTCATGTACTGCATGGTGCCCACCGAGAGCCCGGTGCTGGTCAGCCGCCCGCCGCCGGCTTCGGTCACCGCGAGGGCGATCCCGAAGTCGGCGAGCAGGGCCTCTCCATCGTGGAGCAGGATGTTCTCCGGCTTGATGTCGCGGTGGATGACGCCCTGACGGTGGGCGAAATCGAGCGCGCCGGCGACCTGCTGGACGATCCGGAGGGTTTCGTCGACCGGCAACAGCCTTTCCCGGTCCAGCCGCTCGCGCAGCGACTCACCCTGCACCAGCGGCATCACATAGTACAGGGCTCCCTCTGCGCTGCCCGAGTCGAACAGCGGCAGGATGTGAGGGTGCTGCAGGTTGGCGGTGATCTGGATTTCCTTGAGGAAGCGCTGCGCACCGAGCACCGCCGCGAGCTCTGGCTTGAGCACCTTGACGGCAACCTGCCGGTCGTGCCGGAGGTCGTGGGCCAGGTAGACCATGGCCATGCCGCCCTCGCCGAGTTCCCGTTCGAGGCGGTAGCGGTCGGCCAGTGCTGCCCTGAGTTGTTCGAGGGACTTCGGAAGCTCGGTCACGCTGATCCTGTGGAGGCTGTGGGCGTTCGAAGGATACCCCCAGTTCCCAGGGTCGGACCAGCGGTTTGGCAACCGCGCTGCCGGCCGCTGAGGGTGGGGAGTGGCCTTGGGCGGCTGGCAGTCCCTGCTGCGCCCGCCTGGGAAGCTCCGGGTCCGTCGGCAGGGCCTGACGCCGCCGGCGGCCACTCCCCACCCTCAGCGGCGCCGGGCGGGCTCACGCGCGTCTGAAGCATGCCGGGGTCTCCGGAAGAAATTGTACACCCAAACGAAAGAGGGCCCGGTCGGGAAACTGACCGGGTCCTCAGTGTGGGGACCAACGGTGGTCAGGCAGCGGTGACAGGGGAGCGCGAGAACAGGCCGAGCATGCCGCTCGTGGTGACGCAGAGACTGAAGGCCAGCGCCACCACCGATACCGCCGGGCCGGAAGTCGCCCCCTGCGCGAACGCGACGGCCGCGGCGACCAGTGTCGACCCAACCAGAGCAACGCCTGACAGCAGCCAGCGCGAGCGGACTCGCGAGGCGCCGAGTCGGAAGATCGTGGCCGCCATGGCGAGCGATGCGAGGGCCGTCACGATGTAGCGGAAGTCGGTCCCGGTGGTGAGCGCGCGCAGCGCGCCAAAGCCGACGGGGAGAGCCGCGAATCCGAGGGCCAGAAGCCGCACGAACTTCCGGGTGGCGTCCGGGCTCATCGCAAGAGTTCCATCGTTCCTTTAACTCCGTGCGCCTGTCCTATGGCCAGATCGCCAGGATGACGCCCATTCCGAGCAGCGACACCAGCTGGTAGCCGGCGTCGATGAGGTAGGCCGGCAGTCGCTTGTCCGAAAACATCAGCCCGCTCAAGCCCACCGTGGCGGCGAACCCCGCCCAGCACAGGGCACCGAGCTTCAGTCCTCCCAGAGCGGTGTCAACGCCGATCCGGTGTGACAGGATGGCAAGGGCCGCTGACATGACGAGCCAGCAGACGAAGGTCACCCCGTACGCCGGGCCGGTGTTCTTCTGCATGGCTTCCACCTGCTCGGGCGAAAAGCCATGCGCCGCCACCCACTGCTTGGCGAAGAGCAGCGGCGAGTACCAGAGCGCTCCCAGGGCAAAGGTGACCACCGCGGCCACCAGGACAGCGAGGAAGTTGATGTCGAGATTGGCCATGGTGTCACTCCGGGTTGGGGAGACGAAAGACCGTCAGTAAGCGAACCTGCCATCAACCGTCGTCACGAGTCCCCTCGGCGGCGGCTCGACGTCTTGGCTGGGCTCCTCCGATACCCTACCGCCAAATGGCTGTTGCGGCAACGTGCCAAAATGAAACCCCATTCCCGCTTGAGGCGTCTGATCCTGCATCAGGGAGGTCCCTCATGCAGATCCAGATCCGCCTGCTGGCCCGGCGCACCGCCAAGATCACCCTCATCGCCCTGGCCCTCGGCACCCTCGGGCTCGCCCTGGAAGCCACCATTCGCGGCACCCTGACATCCCCTGAAAGTCGTGCCGCCACAACGCTTTATACCAGGCCAGATCGATGGGACGGGGGCCGAGGCCCGCCGGTCGCTCTCGGCACCCCCAGCGGCAGCCCGCTGGAATCCCGGATTCCCGTCACCCTGTCCGACCTGCCAGACCACCTGGTCCAGGCGGTCCTCGCCGTTGAGGACCAGCGGTTCTTCCAGCACCACGGCCTCGACTTCCGCCGGATCGGCGGAGCCCTTTTCGCCAACGTCCGCGCCGGCGGGATCCGGCAGGGCGGCAGCACCCTTACCCAGCAGCTGGCCAAGAATCTCTTCCTCTCCAGCAGCCGGACCGTGCTCCGCAAGGTGCGCGAGGCCGCACTCGCCCTGGCCCTGGAGGCCCGCTACGACAAGGGCACCATTCTCGAGGCGTACCTCAACGAGATCTACCTCGGCCAGGACGGAGGCCGACCGATTCACGGGGTGGGCGCTGCGGCCCGGTACTACTTCGGCCGGAATGTGGAGCGGATCGGCCTCGCCGAGTCTGCCCTGCTGGCCGGCATGATCCAGGCTCCCAACAGATACGTACCCGATCGCCACCCGGAGTCGGCCAGGGAACGGCGGGCGCTGGTCCTGAACCTGATGATCGACCAGCTCCGGGTGAACGGGCCCGCCGCTCGACGAGCCGCCGAGGCTGCGCTTCCACGACGGGAGCACCCGACGTCAACGCTGGACGCGCGCTGGTTCCGGGATCAGGTGCAGAGGGACGTTCGGTCGCTCCCCTCGCGAGGGGTGGCGGTGTACACCACCATGGATGCTACGCTGCAGCGGGCCGCCGAACGGGCGGTGCAGGCCGGAATCCGCCGATTGCGCCGGCAGGCACCCGGAGTGGAGGCCGCCGTGGTGGCGCTCGACCCGCGCACCGGGGACCTCCTGGCGATGGTCGGGGGTGCGGACTACGGCACCTCCCAGTTCAATCGGGCCACTCAGGCCCGGCGGCAACCAGGCAGCGCCTTCAAGCCGATCGTGGCGCTGGCGGCGTTGGAGCGACATGATGACGGCAACCCGCAGTTCACCCTGGCCACGATGGTGGACGATGCTCCGCTGTCGGTTCGGGCCGGCGGCACGCTCTGGCAGCCCGCCAACTACGACGGCCAGTTCCATGGTGAGGTCACGGTCCGCGAGGCCATGGAGCAGTCGCTCAATGTCCCATTCGCTCGGATCGGAATGCAGGTCGGTGCCGAGCGGATCGTGGCGACCGCTCGGCGGCTGGGGATCGCCGGTCCGCTGCGTCCGGTGCCGAGCCTGGCACTGGGCAGTTCGGAGGTGACCCTGCTCGAACTGGCCCGGGCGTACGGGGTCTTCGCCGCGCAGGGTGAGCTGGCCGCTTCGCGCACCGTGCTCGGCAGTGCCCGGCACGGCACCCGGCTCGAGGGGGTGCGCGACCCGGTCGTCACCCGCGTAGCGGATCCGGCGGCGACCTATCTGGTGACCTCGACGTTGCAGGGTGTGGTGACCCGGGGCACCGGGCGGGCGCTGAATGCCCGGGGCCGCTTCGAGGGAATCGCCGGGAAGACTGGCACCTCTAACGACTGGCGCGATGCCTGGTTCGTGGCCTACTCGCCCGAACTGGTGGTGGCGGTCTGGGTAGGTCGAGATGATGGCCAGAGCATCGGGATGAGCGGGGCATCCGCCGCCCTGCCGATCGTGGCCGGGTTCCTCAATGACATCGAGCCGGAGGACGGATGGGAAGGACCGAACGTACCGGACGGGATTGTCGAGGCCACGGTCAGCGCGGGTGGTGAGGGCTGGTACGGTGGCTGTGGTTCCACGGAGGTGTTCCTGGAGGGAACCGAGCCGTCCGAGCAGGGCTGTTGGCGGGGGGACTTCGGCTCGGGGTTCCGGGTGGACTTCGGTGAAGGGTTCCACAGCGAGGCGATCCTGCGGGAACTCTACCGTCGTTGGGGCGATCGGCTGGAAGGGTCGGCGGCTGACCTGGTGGAGGAGGTCATGGATGCGCTGCGGGAGGCCGCGCGAAGCGAGCGGCGAGAGGGACGCAGGAACTAGCTCGGCCTCGGGGTGATCGGTCGGTGGCCATTCAGCGCCCCGAGACCTAGTCGCTGCGAGGTGGCGCGTCCTGCCGTTCGGTCTCCCGCTGCTTGATCATCAGGCGCTCGGCAAAGTCGACCCGCTCTTCGAGTTCCAGCAGCCGCCCCTGCATCTCCTCGGCGGATTCCGCCAGGGCCTCGTTCTGTTCCATGGTGTCCTCCAGCCGGTCGGCGGCGGTGCCGGACCGCTGTCGGGCGGTGAGGTAGCGGGCGCCGAGCGCGCAGCCCACCGCCAGCGCCGCGTGCGTGGTAGCGTGCCAGGCCTCTCCGGGCTGGGCCGCGAACCAGACGGCGACCACGTTGACCCCGGCCAGAGCCCACGCGATCGGTATCCAGGCACGGTGCTTGAACCACATGGTGGCCTCCTCCTCAGGGAACTCCGAACGCCGCATGACGAGGTTAGGTCCGGGGTGGTTTCACTGCGCGGCCCCAGCGAACGGTCATCAGGTCCCGGCTTGGCGATCCGCAAAGGTGACGCGAAAGAGCATCGACACCAGCCCGTCCTCATCGACCTCCCGATCGAATCGCATCCCGATCTTGGTCAGGACTCGCTGAGACCCCTCGTTGGTCGGCGACGTGAGGGCCACGAGCGAGGGTAGCCGCAGGGTGTCCCTGGCGATGCCGAGACAGGCGGTCGCCGCTTCGGTCGCAAGCCCCCGGCCCCACCAGGCCTGGTAGAAGGAGTAGCCGACTTCGACCTCATCCACCCCGTCCACGACCAGGGGGCGGAGCAGGACCCGGCCGGCCACGGCCTGATCCAGGCGGTCGCGCAGCAGCCAGACCCCGAAACCGCGTTGGTCCCAGTGCTCGAGATGGCGCTTCATGTATGCCGCGGTCCACGCTTCGTCCTTGATGCCGCCGAGGGTCGCCATCTGTACCGGGTCCTGGTGCATGCGATGGATCTCGGCCTGGTGCTCGGGACGGAGTCGCTCACCGGCCAGTCGTGCGGTCACAAGCGTCGAGAGGTCGCTTGTCACGGTTGCAGGCGCCAACTAGCCACGCGAGCGCATACCGCCAGGGGTACCGAAGCGCTCAGACATGCTGATCCACCAGGATCGGGTTGCCGTCGGGGTCCACGGCCGTGAAGCTGGCGGGTCCGGAGGTGGTCTCATCTGCCTCGGTGGTCAGCGGCACCCCGGCCGCCTTCAACTGGCGCTGGAGGTCGCGCACATCCGTGAAGCTGTCGAGTTTGGTGGCGTTGCTGTCCCAGCCCGGATTGAAGGTCAGGATGTTTCGTTCGAACATCCCCTGAAAGAGCCCGAGCACGTGATCGCCGTTCTTCAGGATCAGCCAGTTCCGGGATGCGTCGCCGGCGAATGCCGTGAAGCCGAACTTCTGGTAGAACGCCTTTGAGGCCTGCAGGTCCTTGACCGCCAGGCTGACAGAGAATGTGCCGAGGTTCATCGCTTGCCCCCTTGAGAGGATTCGCGTTGGTGTGGTATCAGGGTCATTTCGTCCGCAGGCTGGCGAGCAGGGCCGCAGCTCGGGAATCCTTTCGTAGCTTGTCGTATCGGGCAATCTGAGGGAACTGCACCAGCCAGGGGTCGTGTCGGGCAATCGCCTCGTCGAGCTCCGTCACCGCCGCCTCATGCTCGCCCAGCTCCTCCAGCGCCGCGGCGATAGCCCCCGACGCGGGGACCGGACCGCCCGGACGTGCCCGCATGCTGTCGAGCACCGCGCGCGCCTCACGGTCCCAGCCGGAAAGGGCGTAGGCGTAGGCCAGCAGTCCATGCGCCTCCTCCGGGCGACCCCGGGGAAGCAAGGCGATCTGCCGCTCGAGGAGGGCAATGGCTCGGGCGGTCTGGCCCATCTCCAGCAAGGCGTTCGCCCGCCAGGTCCAGGCCAGCATGAAGGTGGAGTCCATCGACATGGCGATACTGGCGAAGGAATCGGCTTCGGCATAGCGCCGCTCGGGCTGGAGCACCTGGGCCTCCCAGACCATAGCGATCAGGGAGACCGGCTCGAGCGCCCGTGCCCGGGCAATCCGTTCGTGCGCGACGGGGTATTCGCCCAGCCGCCCGGCGAGCAGCCCGTACCAGCCCCAGGAGGTGGCAAAGGTGGAATCGAGTGCCAGGGCCCGACGGAAACTCTGATCGGCCTGGTCCAGTTCGCCGAGCAGCGAGTAGGCATAGCCCAGGGCGGTATACGACTCGGGAATGGCCGGATCGATCACGATGGCTCGCTCCGCCGCCGCCACCGCGCTGGCCAGGATTTCGGGAGTGCTGTCCTGCACGTATGCCGGGAGCACCGCCAGCGCCATGGCCAGCGAAGCCTGGGCCCTGGCGTATCCCGGGTCTCGGGCCCAGGCCTGCTCGAACAGCGTAATGGCCTGTCGCAGGGACCGGGCGCCGCGGCGGTTGAAGAGCACTCGCCCTTGCAGGAAGAGGGCATGGGCCTCGGGGTCCGCCGTTTCGATCCGCGAAGCCGGCGCGATGGTCCGGGGAGCCAGGGCGCCCATGAGTGTGGCCGCAACGGTACGCGCAATCTCGTCCTGGACCGCGAACACATTCGTCAGGGGTCGGTCGTATCGGTCGGTCCACCTGACGACACCGTCTTCCGCCGACACGAGTGAGACGTTGATCCGCACCTGACCCTGGTCTCGCTGGACCGACCCGGTGAGCAGCGAAGTCACGCCCAGCTGTCGTGCGATCGCGCGCTCATCGAGCCCCTGGTCCTGGAGGGCGCCGGCAGAGACCCGCCCGATCACTCGCACCCCGTTCTGGGCCAGGGTGCGGGTGATCTCCTCGGCCAGGCCGATCCCGAAGTAGTCGTCCGCCGGGTCTCCGCTCAGATTCACCAGAGGGAGGACGGCCACCGACTGCTCCGCCTCGGAGCTGGGCGTGGTGCTGGTGTCGCGCGGGCGGAGGGCGAACGCGGCGATGACAACGACGACCAGGACGACTCCCACCAGGAGGCCTGTCATCCTGCGACGGGGCGCCGCCGCTCCGGGCGACTGGAGTGACGGCACCGGGGTGGACGCCCCCTCGAGTGCCGCCAGTGTCGCGGCCGCCGAGGCAGGACGCCGGGCCGGGTCCTTCTCCAGGCACTGCATCACCAGCGCGGCCAGCGCGGCCGGCACCGCCGGGTTCTTCCCGGCCATCGGGGCCGGCGGCTCGGTCATGTGGGCCGTGATGAGCTGCTGAGGGGTAGTGTGCCGCCTGAAGGGATGGGCGCCGGTGAGCATCTCGTACGCCATGACCCCCCAGGCATAGAGATCGGTGCGGTCGTCGACCGTGTCGCCCACGGCCTGTTCCGGCGCCATGTAGGCCGGGGTGCCGATGGTGCCGCCCGCCTGGGTCAGGGTGGCCGAAGCGCTGCCCTCCTGGGTGCTGGAAGCGGTGAGCGCCTTGGCGATCCCGAAATCGGTGACCATCGCCGCGCCGTGGGACAGCAGCACATTGTCGGGTTTGATGTCCCGGTGGACGATGCCCTCGCTGTGGGCATAGGCCAGGGCCCGAGCCACGTCCCGGAGAATGGCCACACACTCCGCCACCTCGAGTGGCGTCCCGCTCGCCATCCGGGCCCGGAGCGACTCGCCGGTGACGAACGGCATGGTGTAGTAGGGGAGTCCATCGGCGTCGCCCGCGCTGAGCACCGGCACCACATTGGCGTGCTGGAGACGCGCGGCCAGCCGTACCTCCCGGGTGAACCGCTCGGCGCTCAGGCCCTGGGTCAGCTCCGGCGCGACGACCTTGACCACCACCTTGCGGTCCAGGGCGTGCTCGTGCGCCACGAATACCCGGGACATCCCGCCCCCGCCGAGTTCCCGCTCGATGCGGTAGCGGTCCGCCAGCGCGGTTCGCACCTGCTCGATCACCGCTTCGCCCCCTGTGCCATCCGCGCCCGGAGTTCATCGAACCAGTTGAGGACAATCACCGGCGGCGCGCCGGCGCCAATGGGGCGGATCATGATGAACGACTGACCATCCGGCATCATGTCGTAGGCGGCGTAATTGGCGCCCACCTGGAACAGGTCCGTCATTGCCGTATCGCGTCGCGTGAGCATGAAACCGGACCTGGTCTCGACCTGGGCGGCAATGACCTTGTGGCCGTCCCGGTAGAACAACTCGCGCCCATTCGGGCTCCAGACCGCTTCGTCGCCGCCATGGGTGGAGATCTGATGGAGGTTGGCCGGGTCGGTGGTGGAGCACACGTACACTTCCGCGCGTCCCGACTGATTGGACGTGAACGCGAGCCAGCGGCCATCCGGCGACACCTTGGCGGCCGTCTCGGTGTACGGGGTGTTGATGAACGGCGTCAGCGTTCCGGGAAGGACGTCGAGCGCAACCCGTTCGATGTTCGCGCTGGTCGTCGCATGGCTCGTAATGGTGAACCCGCCGGCGCCGGACGGCAGCCACGCGATGGCGGCTCCGCCGGTGAACGCCGTGACGGGCGGGCCGCTGCCGTCCAACGGTGCCCATTGGGTCGAGGCGGGACCTCCCGGGGCCTGGCGGTCGCGCCAGGCCAGCCGGCGACCATCCGGTGTCCACGTGACCTGGTCACTCACCCCGTTGTTGGTGAACCGCGAGGAGGTGCCGCCGACCGTGTGGATCCAGATGTCGCTCGTGCCGTTGGGCGCCACGACCGTCATCGCGATCCGGCTCCCGTCGGACGACACGCGAGGATCGACGTACCGCAGGGTATCGGGCCGCACCAGGCTGAGTCCGCCCTTCCGGTCCACCCTGACGAGCTGACCGAGCGGCGAGCCGGGCTGATACACCATGGTCCCGTTCGCGCCATACGCAAACGTCATCGCGCCACCCTGCCCGACGTTCGACGCCGGCAGGACCGCCAGGTTGTCCAGCAGCGGCACCTGCGGTTCCGTCAGTCGGAATCGGGCCGGGTCGAACCGAATGCCCCGCACACTCCCATCCGATCGGCTGAACAGCAGGTGTCCCGTCGGCAGGAAGCGGGGATTCGATCCCCGGAGACCAAGGTGGGTGACGGCGCCACCGGCGAACTCCACCACGGCAAGTGAGTCGTTCTCCGAACCCATGCCCGCCGGACGAATGGCAAAGACGGCGGCCTTCGCGCCGGGGAGCACATACGGCCAGACGTGGCGACCCTCCCCGCGGGCGGTGTCCGGGGTCGTCAGCCGCTCGACGGCACCACCGGACGCACTGACGCGCCACAGCCCGGCGTTCGCACCGGGAATCCGGGAGTACACGACGATGTCTGCCTCGCCCCAGTGATAGTTCACCACTTCGTCGACGATCGTCGCGCCGGGTCCGCCCAAGAGCGGCACCCGTCTCAGCTGGCCACCCACGATGAACGCGATGGCGGTGCCGTCAGGGGAGAATTGCGGGTTCATCGCATTCTCGGAGCCGGGCACCGGCCGCGGCGTGAGATCCTTGAGCGTGCGGATGAAGAGGCGGGGCGTGGGGTCGCCGCCGAGCCACGCGAGCTGCGAGCCGTCGTTCGAGACGGCGATGTTCATGCCGATCCGGTCGGTCCGAAGGCGCACGCTGTCGCCGAACCCGAGCGTGAAGCGGGCCAGCTGGGGGGATTCCGCAACCGGGCGCAGCCATCCCCAGGCCGCGGCCACGAGGAGCGCGGCGGCCATGCCAGCCTCCAGCAGGAACCGTGGTCGGCCGCGCCGCACCACTTCGGGGTCTCCCTTCACCGCGACGGGGGTCGTGCTGGAGTCGAAGGCGGCGACGGTCTTTTCGGAGCGGCGCATGACCTCCGGATCCGTCAGGGCATCGGCGAACTCGCTGGCGGTGGACCAGCGGTCCGCCGGCAGCTTGGCGAGTCCGCGCGCGATGGCCTGGTCCACGTGCTCCGGCACGGTGCCGCGGACCGAGCGGAGGCTGCGCGGCTGGTCCATCACCACCCGCGCGAAGATCGCGGCCGCCGAGGGGCCGGTATGCGGCGGCTCCCCGGCGAGCATTTCGTAGGTGAGCGCCGCGAGCGAATAGATATCGCTCCGGCGGTCGATGGCCTTCTCGCCCATCGCCTGCTCGGGACTCATGTAGTGGGGCGTTCCCACCGAGAGCCCCGTCTGGGTGAGGCGGGCGCCACCCGCGTTGGTGACGGCAAGCGCGATGCCGAAATCGGCGATCACCGGCTGCCCTTCGTGGAGCATCACGTTTTCGGGCTTGAGATCCCGATGGATCACGTCCTGCCGGTGCGCGTAGTCGAGCGCCCGGGCGATCGCGGACGCGATGCGCACGGCCTCGTCCACCGAGAGCACCGAGTCCCGGTCGAGTCGTGCCCGAAGCGTCTCGCCCTGGATGAACGGCATGACATAGAAGAGCAGTCCGTTCGCGTCTCCGGAGTCGAACAGCGGCAGGAGATTGGGGTGTTGCAGGTTGGCGGTGACCCTGATCTCGGAGAGGAATCGCTCGACGCCGATCACCGCACCGAGTTCTTCCCGGAGCACCTTGAGCGCGACCTTGCGGTGATGCTTCAGGTCCGCGGAGAGGTAGACGGTGGCCATGCCGCCGGCACCGAGCTCGCGCTCGATGGTATAGCGGCCCGCGAGCGCGGCGGAGAGGCGGTCGGTCTGTGCGGTCAACGCTCCACCATCTGAGTGCCTCGAGTCCCCGTGGTCACGGCCGGCTGTCCACCCCGTTGATCCGCCTGCGTTTGCGCTCAGGGTACCAGACCAGAGACCGAGGCACGCGCCCTGCATAATCCGCGAACCGCGGCAGCCACGCAAGTCGCCGGCGCGACGATGGTGGCGGACCCCCTGGGCGGCCTCAGAGACTGCATTGGGGCGTCGGCCCCCAGCGCGCTACTGCCCGTCCGTCAGGATCCACCCGCCACAGCGGTCGCACCGCCCCGTGGCCGCCGCCACCCGCTGCGACATGTCCTTGAGCGCGCGGCCGCACTGTGGGCAGGCAGGACGGACGACGCGGACCCGCCGCTCCATTCGCCACAGGAGCGCGCCGACGACAGCCAGGTAGGCCAGGAACACGCTTCCGGCGATCGTCACCCGGGGGCTGCGCGCGAGATGCATCTCGGCCCACCGAAGGAACCCCAGTTGGAGCACGCCGAGCCCGACACTGACGATAGCCAGCACGAGCCCCTCGTGGCGCTCAACCCGCTTCACGGCGGCCCGTTGCCGCTCGAACGCCTCTCGCGTCAGCAACGGCACAAGGCAGGCAAGCTGCGCCACGCCACCATGATTCTGTCGTCCAGGCCACCCTCCCGCTCACTACCTGATGTCGTTCGATCCGCACTGCCGGCAGGGGCGGATGGCATGGCCGTCAGTGCTGGCGTGGGTCAGATAGTGTCCCGTCGAAAGACATCCATCCGCCACGCCAGTGTCGCGGTGTGGGAAACGCGTCGGAACCCGGCTCCCCGCAGGACCCCCTCCATCTCTGCGATGGGGTGCACGAACGCCCGGAAGGCGTTGCCCCGGAGCCGGCGGAGCAGGTTTTCGGTCGCCACCATCCATCGAACATACCAGCGGTCCCGGGGGTAGGACATGGCCAGCAGGAACCGGGCATGATCGGCCGCGTGAAGCAGCAGCGCCTCGTGGCCGGGATAGCAGCACACGACGCGATCCAGGGTGACCACATCGGCCGGCGGGATCAACGGGGCCACCTCCACGAAGTCCGCCGCTTGCCAGGACATCCGGTGGGCGACCCCTCGCCGCTGCGCCTCCGCCTCCCCGCCCTCCACGGCGGCCGGAGAGATGTCGATGCAGGTGGCACTGGCCACTCCAGTGCCGAGCAGTTCAAACGACAGGGTGCCGATGCCGGCCCCGATGTCCAGCAGCGAGCCGGGGTGGAGCCCCGTGGCCGCGAGGCCCTGGAGCAGGCCCCGGGTGGTCCGGCCAGGTCCGGTCTTGTGGTAGGTGGCCAGGTCGCGAGCCGCCCGTGCGGCATCAAACTGCTTCGCGGTCGGGGCGGACGGAGACGAGCAGCAGTTCCTCATGATCCACCTGTCAACGAGACCGCCAGCAAAGGCCACCCACCCTCACGGCCACGATACGGCTCCGCAAATGATCCGGCACAACATCGCTTCATATGGCCGGATCGGGAAGGGCTGCCGGCGGTGTCAGATACCGGTCATACGACACTCATCACGATCCCGGCCAATGCGGTGGCACTGAGAGTCGGCAGCATGCCGACCTTCCAGCCCATCATCACCAACATGGCTGGGCACCCGCAGGTCCCCCTCCACCCGCCCGCCACAGAGGACCTCGACGCATGCCCATGCCCTTCCACCACTTGAGCAGTATATTCTGCCAGGCGTCGCGGTGGCGGCCGGCCCGTCAGGGCCCTGCGACACCTGGGGGTGCTATGGAAGCTTGGCTTTCCCGGCTTGATGAGGGCGACGTTGACGCCGTATGGGATCTCTTTGAGCAGCGCTACCGCCGGCTGATTCTCGCGACCATTCGGCGGCTGCTGCACGACCACAACGATGTCATGGACGTGTTTGCCACAGTGTGCGCCGCACTGACCGCCGACAACTTCGCTCGCCTGCGCCGCTATTCGACCTCTTCCCGATCAGGTGCCGCGGTCTCGACCTGGCTAGTCATCGTCGTGCGCAACCTGGTCATCGACTGGCTGCGCAAGGTCGAGGGACGCCGCCGCCCCACCATCCCATCCGGCCTTTCCGACCTCCATCGTGAGATGTACACGGCCCTCTGCCTCGGTGGGCTTTCCCGAGTCGAGGCCTTCGAGCAGGTGCGGACTCGTAGCGGACTGGCCATGTCCTTTCCGGATTTCCTCCGGGAGGTCCGGGTGATGCGGCAGTTACACCCCTGCCCGGAGACCCTGCCGGCCCGCCGCCCCGAGCAAGTCTCGATGCTGCCCGAGTTTGCGGTTCCGGTCGCCGACCCGGCAGAGGTGATGGAGATGGCCTCTCGCCTCGCGGCCACACTGGCCACCCAGCCCGCCGACGTCCGCCTTGCCGTGCAGCTGTTCGTGGTCGACGAACTGTCGGCCGCGGAGGTCGCGTCGATCGTCGGTTGGGCCAATGCGAAGGCGGTCTACAATCGGGTTCACCGCGCCCTCGAGGCGATGCGGGCCGCGCTGGAGCGGGAAGGTATCGGCCGTGACGATCTCTGATGAGCAATTCGGCCAGAACCCGCCGTATCACCCCGATATGACCTCAGTACCCCTTTCGGATCTCCTCCGGTTGGCGTCCATCAACCCCACCGCCCCCGCCGCGGCCGGTCCCTGCTTGGACGAACTGGAGCTGGCCCGGATCGCCGATGGTGTTGCCGACCAAGGTGCCCGGGCTGCCGCCTTTGGCCATTTGGCCGGGTGCGGGACCTGCCGGCGTCAGCTGACCAGCCTGCTGGCCCTGCTCGATACCCCGGCCGTCGATGCCGAAATCACCCGGATCCGTCACCAGGAAGCTCCGCGCCGCCGGCCGATGCTCGTGCCCCTCGGGCTGGCCGCGGCGGCCGCCACCATCTTCCTGCTGGTCTCCCCACCCCGATCACCGGTTGATCCAGACACCCTGCGCGACCCGACGCTCGCCGACGCCATGGCCCCCGTCGCCATTGCGCCCCTGGGCACGGTGTCACAAGCGCCCGCTCTCACCTGGAGTCGGATTGACGGCGCCAGCGGGTACCGGGCGACCCTGTTCGATTCCACCGGCACCGTCCTGTTCGAGCTTCAGGTCGGCGACACCACCGTGGTGATCCCTGATTCCGTGCCGCTCCTTCCACGGCAGTCGTACTTCTGGAGGGTCCAGGCCCGAACCGGCTGGGATCGCTGGTCGGCCTCGGAGCTGTTCGAGTTCCAGGTCGACCTGACGTTGGAACCACAGGCCGGCCGGTCACCGCCCACGCTCACCTTTGCTGCGGTGTCCTTCCCTCCAACGGTTCAACCAGAGCCCCTCGGCCACCGCGCGCCGAGGCTGTCCGATGCCGAGCTCGTCAACGCGATCCGGACCAGTTCAGGGGAGGTCCGCGATGCCTTCCGAGCAGCCCTGGCCGGTGCGACCCGAGGAGATTCGTCCCATCGTGCGGCGCAACTCCGGGCGGCTCGGCGTCTCGCGACCGCGTACCAGGCAGCCTGGCAGGACGACTTCCTGGTTCAGGAAGCGGCCCGGTTCACCAGCTGGTCCCCAGCCCGGCGCCTGAGCAGGGTGTGGGCTGACAGCGTCCGGGTGGCCGGGATCGGCGTCTACGGTCGAGAGGGCCCTGGAGCGGCGATCGTGGTCTGGCAGCGGGCGCTGGCCAGGGCCCGCACCGTTCCTGACACCGCCGGCATGGCCGCCCTGCTGGGCAACATCGGTGCGGCTCGAGCGCGTGAGTCCCAGACCGCGCGGGCGCTCGACGCCCTGACCAGCGCACAGCGCCTCGCCGAGGCGGTGGGCGACCTGCGGGTGACCGCAAACGCCCTGTCGGAACTGGCTGGGCTGAGTGAAGAGCGCGGCGATATCGAGGCCGCCCGGACTCAGTATGCCCGCGCGATCGAGCTCCGCGGAAAGATCGGCGACTCCAGGGGTCTCGCGGCTGACTACAACAACATCGCCTCCCTCTCCCGCGCGGCTGGCGACAGTGACAACGCCCGACGACAGCTTGAGGCCGCCCTGGCCATCAACCGACGGGATGGACGGGCCACCGCCACCGCGACCAACCTCGTCAACCTGGCATCCCTTGCGGCAGCGGTTGGCGAATTCGGGCGGGCCGATGAGGACTACCGTGGGGCCCTGGCCATCTGGCGGGCGAGCGGCGATTCAGCCGAGATGGCCAGCGCCCTAAGCGGGCTGGGTCAACTCAGCCTGCGGAGGGGAGATTATCCCTCGGCGGTGGAGTCGTTCACGACCGCGTTGCAGATCCTTGATCGGACCGGGCCGGTTGTGGAGGCCTTGGCTGTCCGACAGGGCCTGGCTTCCGCGCTGGCCGCCCAGGGCTTGCTCCAGGCGGCCATTGATGAACTCCGTCAGGGTGCGACCCTCGGCGATGCGCTCAACGTCGCACCCGATGTCCGGGGAAACATCGCGCTGGCGCAAGCCGACCTGGCGATGCAGCTCAACCAGCATGCCGACGCCGAGCGGCTCTACGGTACCGCGGCCGCCCTGTTCCGTCGGTCCGGAACACCGGAGGGGACCGCAGCGGCACAGCACGGGATCGGTCTTCTGTATCTCGCCCAGGGCAACACGACCCAGGCCACCGCAATACTGCAGGCGGCGCTTCGCACCCAGGTGGCGATGGGGGACGGGCGGAGTGGCGCGATTACCAGGGTGGCCCTCGCCGGGGTCGCGGCCCACGCCGGGGATACCGTCCTGGCACTTCGGCACTTGGAGGGCGCTGGAACGGAGTTCGATCGCCTGGGTGATCCGGTCGCCAGTGCGGCCACCCTGAACCAACGGGCAGGCCTGGAGTCAGGGGCCGGTCGTCTCGCCACGGCCGAAGCGCTGTACCGATCTGCCCTAGCCCGGCTGGGGACGCGGTTCGTTCCGGATATCCGCTGGCGGAGTCACGCCGGTCTGGGCGATGTCCGCGCCCGGCTCGGCGGCCAGGACGAAGCGGCGAAGGAACTGCGCAGGAGCATCGCGGAGATCGAGCGGGTGGGGGCCACCCTCCGACTTCCCGAGCGACGCTCCGGGCTGCTCGCCGACAAGTGGGAGGTCTACCACCAACTGGCCGCGATCGAGCTCGACCGGGGGCGCCCCTCGGCGTCGTTCGAGGTGAGTGAGGCGTTGCGGGCGCGCGAGATGCTGGAACTGATGTCACTGGCACGTGTGGGCGCGCCGCGAGATACCGCCGTGGACCTGATCGGGAGAGAACAGGACCTTCGGCGGCGAATCAGCGAACTGGCGATGGACGCGGGAGCAACCGCGGCTGATGGGCGGCCGATCCGTGGAGAGGATGACGCTCGGGCGAGCGTGGCAACCCGGGAGGCCCTCCGCCAGGCTCAGGCAGCATATGCGGCCCTTCGGCTGGAGATACGGGAGCGGGCACCCCATCACGCGGACCTGGTGGCGCCCGCCACCGCCAGCTGGCGAGATGTCGCCCGGCAGCTGCGTCGCGATGAAGCGATGGTGGAGTACCTCCTCGGCGATGCCGGCTCGTTCGCCTACCTGATCACCCCCGACACCCTGGTCGCCATTCCGCTGAGCGTATCCCAACGTGAGGTGGCGCGCCGGGTGGAGTTCGCCCGCGGCACCCTGCGGCCGCGAGGGGCCACGCTCGATGAGCTGTGGCGGGCCCCGTTGCGCCAGTTGCATCGAGACCCTCATGGAACCGATCGAGTCCACCGGACTCCTGGTCGGCAAGACCCGGCTGACGATCGTTCCCCATGGCGAGCTGCACTATCTGCCCTTTGCCGCGCTGATCGAACACGACGGGGCTCCGCGGTTCCTGATTCAGCGCTACCAGCTTTCCTATGCGCCGTCGGCCTCCGTCTGGCTGGCGCTGGGCCAGGAGAGGGGGCGCGCCACCGGGTCGGGCACCCTCGCCATGGCGCCGCACCCGGACCAGCTCCCGGCGTCACGCCGGGACATTGCGGCGATCGGTGGTGCGGATGGCCGCCAGGTTCGGGTCCTGACCGGTGCCGCCGCGACCGAAGCCGCCTTCGCGCGGGAGGCTCCCGGACGCCGCCTCATCCATCTCGCGACCTATGGGGTACTCAACAAGCAGAATCCGCTCTTTTCCTTCGTTGCCCTGGCACCGGGTCGGCAACACGATGGTCGGCTCGAGGCGCATGAGGTGTTCGGATTCTCGCTGACCGCCGACCTGGTCGTGCTGGCGGCGTGCGAGACCGGGCTGGGGTCGGGGGCGTTGGCGGACGTACCGGCCGGTGATGACTGGGTCGGGCTGTCGCGCTCATTCCTCACGGCAGGAGCGAGGAGGGTGATGGCGAGCCTGTGGGCGGTGGAGGACCAGGCCACCGGGACCCTGATGCAGCAGTTCTACCGGCGATACCAGGATGGGGCAGATCCGGCCCGGACGCTGGCCGAGGCGCAACGCGCCATGCTGACCCAGCCCGCGACGGCGTACCCCTACTACTGGGCCGCGTTCGCCGTGACTGGAGGCCGGTAGTGCCCGGCGTGAGCAATTCCATGACCGGTGGCCGTATCACCGACATCCCGCGGCGGTGAGGCAGGCATGACTGGACGGCTCTCTCCCCTGATGTTCCTGGCCCTGCTGATGGCCGGGTGTGGTTCCCCGGTGCCGACCGACACGCCCATCACCGGCCCGCCGCCGCTGGCGCTGACCGGTGCCGGGCCGTTCCTGGTGTCCAATCCGGTTTCCTTGGGGTCCGGAAACCCGATCCAGGGCAGCGCGCCGTCGGGTCAGGTGGCGTTCGTCTCGCTGCCACCGGGAACCTTGGCTGGCGGGACCGCCGTCAGCCTTCGAGTGTTGCGCACCGGGTCCGCGGTGTCCGCCGCGCTAGTCGACGGCGGACTGGACCCGGTGGCGATCGCTGCGGTGGTGGGTGACACCGTTGCGCTGACGGTGACCGGGACGGTCAAAGGCGCCGGACCCTACGTGTTCACCATCCCGCCCCGGAAGCCGCCGGTCATCGTCCGGACCGTTCCGGGAAGAACAAACGGGATGTGCCGCTCAATGCGCGGATCGACGTGGTCTTCAGTGAGCCGATCGACCCCGGATCGCTGACGCCGTCGGGCGTCGAGTTGTACCAAAACGGCATTCCGGTGCCGGGCCAGCTGGCGTTTGGGAATCCGGAGCAGACCATGGTCACCTTCACTCCGGCCGAGGCGCTGGCCGCAGGGACCGACTATGAGCTGGTCCTCCGGGATGGGATCCGGGATCTTGAGGGGATAGCCCTGGAGACGGTGGAGACCATCTCCTTTTCGACAGAGCCCGGGTTCGGATCGATTGCGATCACGGTTCGCGGGATTGACACCGAAGAATCCAGACATGGGAACGGAATGCCTTTCGGGGGCACCGGCCAGTGGCCAGTCCTGATTACCGGCTCCGGTCCAGGGCAGGCGACGCTTCGTGGCTGGACGGGAAAAGACGGGGCCATTGAGTTCAAGGGATTGGCTGCTGGAAGGTGGACGCTTAGTCTCACCGCACCTCATCCCTTCAGCAATCCATTTCCCGACGTGCGGATATATGTCGACACCGTGATCACCGCGACGGTGCTGGCGAACCAGACGGTCATCGTTCCTGATATGGTCCCACGTCTCATAGCACCCTTCATCGTCATCGGGATCGAAAACTGCCCATGGGCCCTCAGTGGCCCGCCCACGTGGGAGGACTGGGGGAATTGTGATAGTGGGTACTGGGGTGGGGTTGACGCGGCGGTTGATGTGCGCGGTATCGCCGGGACCGCAACGGCCGGGATCCATTATTCGCTGTTCATACCACGAGACCGCTGGCACGTCGAGGTGCACGGCGCCCCGCTCGGCGAATATGAGGTGGAGGTTGTCCCGGTGGAAGGCAAGTGGCTGCTTCTGCCCTGGCAATCTTCCCGGGCGCGACTCCGGCTGGCTCGGGGGCCGGCGTATGTGGAGTTCGACTACTGGTATCCGCGGGCGACTGGGCAGCCTGCGAACGAGTTCGAGGGGCTGGCATTCGTCCGGGATGGTCAGATCCATGTGATCGATGCAGGCGGTAGCCAGGTACAGCTGACCAACACCGGTCCCGGTGTCGAGAACCACTCTCCGACGTGGTCCCCCGATGGGCAACGTCTCGCCTTTGTCCGCGGCCGGCCGGACACCTGGGACAACCGGGACATTTATGTCATGGACGCGGACGGCTCAAATGTGATCCAGCGAACGAACGGCGGCTACAACGAGGATCCGACTTGGTCTCCCGATGGCGCTTCGGTCGCATTCACGACCTTGGAGCAGGGTAGCGCCGGCATTGCGGTGATTGACGCCGCTGGCGCGCAGGGTCCCATGGTGCTCCTCAATCGTCCCGGGTACGACGCACAGCCTTCCTGGTCACCGGACGGGCAGCGAATCACCTTCACGAGCGACTGGCGAGCATACGACATTGTGTTCGACCTGTACGTCGTGAACGCGGACGGAACCGACATTCGCCCCTTGCTGGAGGGGCCGTTCTTTGACCCCTCGACTGACTACTGGCAATCAGCATGGTCGCCCGATGGACGGAGGATTGCCGTCGTCGCCTGCGCCCGGTGGTCGTGGTATCACTGCTATCCGGCGAGCTCGATCGCCGTCATCGATGCCGACGGCTCCGGCCTGAGAGTTCTGGCGCATGCAGGTGGCATGGCGAAACCAGCGTGGTCGCCCGATGGCAAGACGATTGCGTTCTCCTCGAGGACCTGTGCGGAGTGCCCGGCTCGCGCCCTCCGCTTCGTCCGGGTTGACGGCACCGGTGAGGGGCTCATCGTCGACAACGGGCACAGTCCGTCGTGGCGACCATGAGCGGCCGAGGGCACCGCGCTGACCTGGCGTTCCTGACCCTGCTGGTGGCCGGGTGTGGTTCCCCGGTGCCGACCGACACGCCCATCACCGGCCCGCCGCCGCTGGCGCTGACCGGTGCCGGGCCGTTCTTGGTGTCCAATCCGGTTTCCTTGGGGTCCGGAAACCTGATCCAGGGCAGCGCGCCGTCGGGCCAGGTAGCCTTTGTCTCCCTCCCGCCGGGCACCCTGGCTGGAGGAGCCACGGCCACTCTGATGCAGCGCTTCTATGAACGATACGAGGAGGGAGTGGATCCCGCCCGGACGCTCGCGGAGGCCCAACGCACCATGTTGGCCCTGCCAGCGACCGCGCATCCGTACTACTGGGCAGCGTTCGAAGTGATCGGTGGGCAGTGATGGGTCGCCTGAGTAAAGCGTCGCCCGGGGACCGTATCACCCGATATCCCCGACGGTTCGAGGCAGCAATGTCCAGTGGCTCGCGCTTCCATCGCCTGACGTTCCTGGCCCTCGTCGTGGCCGCCTGCGGCTCCCCGGGGCCTACCGGCACGACCCCGCCGCCGCTGACCGGCCCCGACCCATTCGTCGTGTCGAACCCCGTCAGCGTGGGGTCCATGGGCGGCAACCTCATGCAGGCAGGTGCGTCCTCGGATCAGGTGGCCTTTGTCTCCCTGCCTTCGGGCACCTGGCGCGGGGAGTTCGCCGTCATCCTCCGAGTCCTTCGCACCGGTGCCGTGGTCGCCGCAGCCTTGATCGACGGGGGACTGGATCCCGTGGCGATCCCGGCAGTCGTGGGTGACACCATCGCCCTGACGTTGACCGGATCGGCCGGAGCGTCATGGCTGTACCTGTTCACCATCCCGCCCCGGAGGCCGCCGGTCATCGTCCGGACCAACCCCGGGAAGAACAAGCGGGACGTACCGCTCAATTCGCGCATCGAAGTGGTGATCAGCGAGCCGATCCTCAGCGCCTCGCTCACCCCGGAGAACTTCGAGCTGCGCACTGGTGGCACCCCGGTCGCGGGCCAGCTCAGCTTCGCCAACCCGGAACAGACCATCGTCACCTTCACCCCGGCCGAGGAACTGGCGGGTGCGACGGACTACGAGCTGGTGCTGCGTCCGGGCATCCGGGATCTCGAGGGGACCCCTCTCGGAGCCGGGGCCAGCATCCCCTTTACCACCGTACAGACCAGAGCCTCGCCGGAGTTCGCGGGATTGGCGTTCGTCAGAGACAGTCAGATCCATGTGATCAGGGCGGATGGCGCCCTGGTACGACTCACCAACACCGGGCCGGGAGTGTGGAACTTGGATCCGACGTGGTCGCCCGACGGGCAGCGCCTCGCGTTTGCCAGCAACCGTGCCGGCCGGAAGATAGGCGCCTTCGCGGACACATCGGACATCTACGTTATGAACGCGGACGGCTCGAATGTGGTCCGGCGCACCAGCGGCGGGTACAACGTGGACCCGGCCTGGTCGCCCGATGGTCGTACGATCGCATTCACGACCTTGGAGCAGGGTAGCGCCGGCATTGCGGTGATTGACGCCGCTGGCGCGCAGGGTCCCATGGTGCTCCTCGATCGTCCCGGGTACGACGCACAGCCTTCCTGGTCACCGGACGGGCAGCGAATCACCTTCACGAGCGACTGGCGAGCATACGACTTCGTGTATGACCTGTACGTCATGAACGCGGACGGTTCCGATGTCCGGGAGCTCCTGGTGGGCCCATTCCTTTCGGCGGACGGCCCCCAGTTCTACTACCAATCCGCCTGGTCGCCTGATGGGCAGCAGATCGCGGTCCAGGTGTGTGATAATGGGTGGATCATCTGCGGCAGCCTCAGTGGGATCGCGGTGCTCAATGCGGATGGATCCGGGCTGCGGTGGCTGGTGAAGGATGCCCTTCAGGCGAGCCCGACGTGGTCCCCGGACGGTCGGACGGTTGTTTTCTCATCGTCACGCTGCTGGGAGTGTCAATCTGACCTCTGGTTCACCCGTGCAGACGGTAGTGCCGAGGGTCCCATCCTGACCAACGGCCACAGCCCGTCGTGGCGGCCATGACCGGCCACCCCATGTTGTTCCCTACCAGGTAGACCCGGAAATCGGCGCGGCCAGGAGGAGTGCCGCGAAGCAGCGCGAGCTAGGTCCAGTCGCCGCGCCGCCGCCAGATCCCGTCCGCGGCCCGAAGGGCGAGCGCCCCGATGGTCGAAGTCGGGTTGACCCCGGCGCCGGTCGTGAAGGAGCTCCCGTCCACGACAAAGAGATTCGGGACATCGTGCGCCTGATTCCACGCATTCACGACTGACCTCGCGGGATCGTCCCCCATGCACGCGGTGCCCATGAGATGCGCCATGTTGGCGTTGCCGGGATCGATGACTTCCTTGGCCCCCGCCGCCAGGAACGCTTCCCGGGCTCGGGCGGCGCCATGGTCGAGCATCTTCCTGGAATTCTCACTCAGCGTGTACGTGGCGCGAGCGGCCGGGATCCCGTCGGAGTCGGTCACCGAGGGATCGAGCTCGATCCGGTTGTCGGCCTCGGGCAGGTCGTCACAGACGACGGTGATGCCGGCGGTATGGGGAAACCGTTCGCGCATGATCCGATGGTGGTCCCGTCCCCACGGCACGCCGAGGGCGTGGGACAGCGGGCCGAAGGTGCGCTCCGCCACGAGCATGTACCCGCGCAGGAATCCGCGCCGGGCATCGGTCTCGTAGAACTGCTGGCTGTAGAGCGGGTTCCCCATCGGTCCGATGTGACCGTCCAGCGGCTGTTCGAAGATCCCGTTCACGAAACGGGCCGGGTGGATCATGAAGTGCCGGCCCACCAGGCCCGAGGAATTGGCGAGGCCGTCCGGGAAGAGAGCCGAAGCGGAGTTGAGCAGCAGTCGGGGGGTACCGACGCCGTTGCAGCAGATGACCACCACTCGCGCCAGTTCCTCGTGCAGCTTGCCGTCGCGGTCATAGTACACCGCTCCTCGCGCTCGGCCGCTCGGATCGACGGAGATCTCCCGGACCCGGGCCCCCGTCTTGAGCACCGCGCCCTTGGCCAGGGCTTTGGGCCAGTAGGTCCGGTCGGTGGAGGCCTTGGCGCCGATGGGGCATCCGAACATGCACTTGCCATGGAGCTGGCAGGCGGCGCGGTTGTCATAGGTTTGCGAGATGATGGCCTGATCCGACACCCACCAGTGCCAGCCCAGCGCCTCAAAGCCCCGGGCGAGGGTATCACCGAGCACCCCCAGGGGCAGGGGAGGGGTCTGCCTCGGCGAACGAGGCGGGTTGGCCGGATCTCCCGCGAGGCCCGACACTCCCATCATCCGGTCGTTGACCTCGTAGTACGGTGCCAGGTCTTCGTAACGGATCGGCCAGTCGTCCGCGACCTGGTCGAGCGACCGGACCCGGAAATCGGAAGGGTGGAACCTGGGGAAGTGTCCCTGCCAGTGGATCGTGGTCCCTCCGACCGCGTTGAACATCATGATCGTCGGCGGATTCGCACCGGCGGCGATCACCGGATAGTCTTCCGGGCGCTTCCGGACATTCGGGTCAAGATTGAAGTCACCCCGCATCAGGTGCGACTCATAGGTCGGCAGCGCCGAGGCGAAGGAGTTCGGGTCGATCCAGTCACCCTGTTCCAGGCAGGTGACGCGGGCCCCGAGTTCGGCGAGCCGCCAGGTCAGCGCGGCGCCCGCGGCGCCGGCGCCGATCACGAGTACGTCGGTGCGCTCCTGGGCCATGGTCACACCTTCCGGTAGTGCGGGGGCATCGCGCGTACCCGGCTCAGCATCGCCGGGTCGAACGGGTCCATCCGGGGACCCGGGGTGGCGGTGGGGAAGGGCTGGTACCCGAGGTGCTGCCACACCCGGGGCTGCAGGTAGTAGCCTTCGTACACGTAGTTCCGGAGGCTTCCAAAGAGCGCGCTGTCCGCTTCGGCGAAGGCCGCGACCACCGCACTGCGACCGTCGCTGTCGACGGCCGAAAGGCCCTGCCCGAAGCGGGACTGGCTCAGGGCGTCCACCTGGAGCATCGCGGCCCGGAGGGTCGTGGGCAGGGCAGGTTCGGTCGCGGCCAGCAGTTCGAAGTAGGCCAGCGTCCCCGCCTCGCTCGCGGCCGGGGCGCCATCCCCTGCGGGAATGATCTCGTCGATGAGCGCGAGCAGGGTGGCCGTCTCCTTGGCGTTCAGGCCCAGGGCCGACGATTGGTCGGCGGTGGACACACACGACGCGAGGAGAGCATTCGCGGCAAGGCTGGCTCCAACGGATTGCCGAGCCGCGAACTCAAGGAATTCCCGACGGGTGAGACGTCTCATGGGGGATGGACCTCTGTTCGGTGGCCGAAGCGTCAGCAGTGCCCGGTCCTGGCAATGTATCCCGATTCCAGAGCGCTGGCCACGAAGAGCCACGGGCAGACTTGTTCCGGGACCTCCCTGTGACCGACCTTCCGTTCGGGTGCGCGCCAGTTGGTCAGCACACCCGCTACCTGTCGCGGTGGAGGTTTCCATGTCTGGCTTGGCCATTGTACTGCTGCGCAACCGTTTGTGGGCAGCGGTCGTTGCTTTCGGGAGTGCTCACCGGGTGTGCCGGTGACTCACTCGGCCCGTTCCAGCCGGAAATCAGCAACGCGGCGGACAACTTCCAACTCCAGGCCACCAACGTCTCGAACGTGACGACGACCCTGACCTATCCGTGGGTCAACTCCGGGACCCGGGCCACGATCAATCACTCGACGACCACAACGGCCGGTACCACCCTCGTGGTGATCAAGGACGCCGCCGGGGCCACCGTGTACAGCAAGGCACTCAGCCCGAGCCTGAACGAGCCGACGACCGCCGGGCAGGCGGGCACCTGGTCGGTTCAGCTGACCCTCACGAGCTATTCCGGCACCCTCAACTTCAGGGTGCAGAAGCTGTAGCAGGATACCTTCGGCCAGGCGAGTCGCCGCCTTGATCCTCAACGCGGCGCGGTCATGGGGGTTGCGCCATCCTCATGGGAAGCGGAGCCGCCATACCGGGATGGCCCGGCCGATCCCCGCCCCCACCACCGTGCCGCCGGTGCCGCCCAGGAGGCCGGTGACCATCGCCACTCCTGCCGGAGTGCAATTCCCGCCGTCGACTGGCTCACAGGCCACCGTACTCAGCAGGAGCCCGCCCACGACTCCCGCCAGGACACCCGCGCCCGCCCCGATGAGCGCTCCTTTTCCGGTTGCGTGGCCGCGAACCCAGAGTCGTTCGATGTCCGGCAGCCGGACTTGCACCGCGACCGCATCCTGGTTGAGCGTGAGGAAGTTGTCATTCGCGACGACGAACTGACCCTCCACCCGTCCGATCTGCGCCGCGTCGACCCGCACCTGCTGGCCGACCCGAAGGGATTGAATGGCCGGTGCGCGGTGGCCGTCCTGTGCGACCGCAACCAGGGGAGCGGCACCGATGAGAAGCAGCGCGATACCGAGCGAGCGGAACCTCAGCATCTGGGCGGCTCGCCCGGGTCGGTTACCGATTCGCATCGTTCACGGCGCGCTTCATTCGCTTGCCCCGTTGGAGGTGGCTCGGAGGTAGCGCGCGGGCGCTGACTTCGCCCTGCGTTGGCTCGCGGGGTCGGTCAGGTGCGGACTCCCAGGGGGTGGTGTCCTCCAGGATAAGCCGCCCAGGGGCATGGAGCCAGTTGAGATGGCGCGGTCAGTGGCCGGTGGGCCCCAGGGCCGCCCGGAGGCCAAGCCCGAGGCCGTAGTTCTGCTTACCTGGCTGGGCCCAACCGGTGATCAGCGGCTGAACTCGGCCGACCGGGATTCCCAGCTCACCGAACAACGACACCCCATCATACGAGGAGGGGTGGAGCATCGCGAGGCCCAGTGCCCAACGGACCTGGTCCGCCTTCGGTCCGTACCCGCTGGCCAGGCCAATGCGCACCGGGACCGGCACCCCGGGGGCGGCGCTCTCCATACCATCCCATCGGAAGTGGACCTTGTTCAGCCGCCCAACCCGAGCGTAGGCTGCTGCCAGAGTCGTCGTCTGTTCCGCGCCTGGATATCCGGCGACGCCGATCCCGAATCCGAGCTTCTCTCCCTCCCAGGCCACCACGGCCTGGCCATAGCGACCCTCGGCGACGGTGGCCCAGCTCGAGTCGCTGGTGCCGTGCCAGACGCCCCCGGCGGCCGCAATCCGGAGCTTGGGGGTGATCCACGCCTCGGCCTGGACCCCGGCCGCCGAGTGGTGAACCGGGGCGCGGGAGTGAACCTGGCCCTCACAGCTCACCTTCAGGTCCTCGTAGAAGCCCCGGCTGAACCCGGCCGCGACACTATACCGTCCAGCGTCGTTGAACTCGGCCTTGATGGGGGCCACCTGCCAGAGCAGCAGGAGGGCGGGGGCACGCAGGAGCGCCAGGTTGCGGACGGGTCGCATGATGTCCTTCCGGTTGGAGGTGTTGGGAAACCTCGCCGGAGGGGATCAAGTGGGAATCAAGCCCGGGTCGCCGGGGGACCGGATAGCTCTGTGGCTGGAACGGATCAGGCCCCTCCAGCGGGGATGTCACCATGAGCTCGACCCGGGGATTCGCCGACTGCGTGACCGACCAGTGGTGCGAGTAGGCGCCACCGACAAACTGGCCGTAGATTGAGTCCATCCCGATCCCCTCAACGCCAGCCCAGGAGTGATCATGCCTGCCTTCCGCCGCCTCCGACATCTCGCGGCGACCGTCGCCTCGATCCTCCTCGCGGCGGCTCCAGCCGGAGTCGTTGCTCAACAGCCGTCGCGCCAGGCCGAACTCGATCGGTTCCAAGCCTCTCTCGACTCCCTGGTCCCGGCCCTGCTCGACGAGCTCTCAACCCCCGGGGCGGCGGTTGCCGTGTTTCGTGATGGCCAGGTCGCCCTGGCCAAGGGCTACGGCTGGGCCAATCGGGAGAAGCGCCGGCCGGTCACCACCAGCACTCTCTTCAACATCGGCTCCATCTCCAAGACCCACGCCGCCTGGGGGCTCCTCCGGCTGGTCGAGGATGGCAAACTCGATCTCGACGCCCCGGTCGAGAAATACCTCACCCGCTGGCACCTGCCGCCATCGGCATTCGACCACGACAAGGTCACCCTCCGGCGGCTGCTGAGCCACACGGCCGGTCTCCGGCTGCACGGCTATCCCGGGTTCAAGCCGGACGAGCCGCTCCCCAGCATCGAGGAGTCACTCTCCGGCAACACCAACGGCTCGGGCGACGTCCGGGTGATCATGGAGCCTGGTACCAAGTGGCAGTACTCGGGCGGCGGCTACACCATCGCCCAGCTGCTGGTCGAAGAGGTAACCGGCCAGCGCTTCAACGACTACATGAAGCAGGCGGTCTTCACTCCGCTCGGCATGACGTCGAGTTCCTATGTCTGGGACGACATGGTGGAGGCCCGGGCGGCACAGCCCTACGGCGCCGTGGCCCCGATCCCGGGCCCCCGATTCACGGCCCAGGCCGCGGCCTCACTCCAGACCAGCCTGGACGATTTCATCCGGTTTGCCCGCGCCAGCCTGTCGTCCGAGCGTCCCGAATTCGCCACCACGGTCCTGCTGCCTGCCACGGTCCGCGCCATGCAGCAGCCGGTGGCGCCATCGGATGACTACGGCCTCGGCTACAGCGTGCGCGCGAGGAACGGGATGCGGGCCGTCGGGCACGGCGGGTCCAACGAGGGCTGGCAGGCCCAGTTCCTGGTGATTCCGGCTACCGGGGACGGGATCATCCTCATGACCGATTCCAGCCTGGGCTACGAAGTACTGAACCAGGTGTTGTGTGGGTGGCTCCGGACCGCGATGGGGGAGGCCCGGCCGTGCGCCAAGGGGATCGGGGCGGTGATAGCGGGGGCGATCGCCCGGGCGGGGGTCCGGGACGCGGTGGGCATCTACCAGAAGCTCAAGGCAGAACACCCGGCGGAGTATGATTTTCGGGAGCCACAGCTAAACAGCCTGGGGTACGCCCTGATCGGCGAGGGCCGGCTGAACGACGCGATCTCCGTGTTCCAGCTCAACGTCGAGGCGTATCCCCAGGGGTTCAACGCCTATGACAGCCTGGGCGAGGCGCTGCTGGCCCGGGGCGATACCGCGGCGGCCATCCGCAACTACGAGAAGTCGGTGGCGCTCAATCCCCAGAACCAGAACGGCATCGACGTGCTGAAGCGAATCAAGGGGCCTCCGCAATAACTCATGCTGCTCCGATCCCCTCGAGCTCGAGCAAACGGCTGACCACGCTTTCCACGTGAATCGCGGTCGTGTCGAGCATGGCGCACGGGAAGTCCGGTGCGTCCCGCAGCAGCAGTGGCAACTCGCTGCCGCCGAGGACGATGGCGTCGACCGGATCGCGCATCCGGAGCGCCTGGATCACGGAGAGCACGCCGGCCCGCGTCTCCGGGCGGAACTCCCCCCGAATGAGCTCGCCCATGTACTTCCCGTGGATGTACTCCCGCTCCTCGTCATTCGGCAGCACCACCCGAATTCCCAGACGGGCAAAGGCTGGCGGGTAGAAGCCGGCCTCCATGGTGAAGCGGGTTCCCAGCAGGGCCACGGACCGGAACCCTCCGACATGGGTGGCGGCCGCTGTGGCGTCCACGATACTGACGAGCGGGATCGGAGTCGCGGGGACCAGGGGGTCGAAGACGATGTGTGGGGTGTTGGCGGCCAGCAACCCGAAATCGGCGCCGGCCCTGGCGAGTCGCCCCAGCTCCTCCAGCAGGAGGCCGGCGAGCTCATCCAGCCGGTTGGTGGTAACCAGCTGAACGAGCGCGGTGAGGTTGAGGCTGTTGATGAGGATGCGTGGGTCCCGGTCGTGCCCAGCCCTCGCGCGGTACTGTTGAATGATCCCACGGTAATAGTCCACCGTGGATTCCGGCGCGATCCCGTCGATGATGCCCACGACTACCATTGGCTACTCCCTGGCCCTGCGCGAAGATCCATCGAGGCGTTCCTGGTCGCTGGGGGAGAGCACCTTCCGGACCGTGGCCGTGTCATAGCACGACCTGATCTCCGCGATCAGGTCGTGCTCGAACCGGACCCAGTCACAGGACGGGAGCACGCTTTCGACGGCACGTTTACTCATCGTCGGACGGGCTGCTTCGCTGGTACCGGCCCGGCCCTTACGGCTTCGTCTTGTCCGGGAAGGGTGGCCGCTTCGGCTGTCACCACCGGGTTCGTCCGCAGCGCCTCCAGCGTGATCGCCACCGCCCGCTCCAGCTGCGGATCGTGTCCAGCGATCACCGTCGGCCACCGTCTGCTCCACCTCGATGTCCGGCGGCACCCCGACGTTCTCGATCCCCCAGCCATCCTCAGGGGTCCAGAACGCCACGTTGGGCGCCGTCATGTTGCCGCCGTCCATGTGGACCGGGAAACCGAGCACGCCCACCAGTCCGCCCCAGGTCCGCTTCCCGACGATCGGGCCGATCCCGAACTTGCGCCACATGTACGGGAACATGTCGCCGCCGGAACCCGCCATCTCATTCACGATGAGGGTCTTCGGACCCAGAATCGCCGCGGCTGGCGTCCGATAGTCCGCCCCATAGCGCATCGTCCACCAGGCACTCACCGGCCGGCGGAGGATGTCGATGTAGTAGTCGGCGATCTGACCGCCCCCGTTGTCCCGCTCATCCACCACGATCCCTTCCTTGTGCGCCTGGGGATAGAAGTAGCGCTTGAAGTAGTCGTAGCCCGGCTGAGCGGTGTTGGGGACGTAGACGTAGGCCAGCCGGCCGCCCGAGAGCGAATCGACCAGGGCGACGTTGCGGTCCACCCAGGCGCGGGTGCGCAGGGCCCCTTCGTTGCCGATCGGCACCACCGTGACGGTGCGCGACCCGGTGCCATCCGGATTCGGGCCGACGGTGATCTCGATCGCCTTCCCCGAGGTGTTCTCGAACAGGGCGTAGAGGTTGTCGGTTCCCCGCAGGTCCACACCCCGGACCGCCAGCAGGTAGTCGCCGGCCTGCACGTTGATGCCCGGCTCGGTCAACGGCGCCCGCAGCTCCGGACTCCAGTTGAGCCCGCCATAGACCCGGGCAAAGCGATACCGACCATTGGCGATGGTGTAGTCCGCGCCGAGCAGTCCGCCGGGCACGTTGTCCGGGGTGGAAAGGCGGTCGCCTCCGCCCCCGCGATGGTGACCGACACTGAGTTCGCTCATCATCCACTGCATCACCCGGTTCACGTCGGCCTTGGTGGTGGCGTCTGCCAGGAACGGGGCGTACTTCCGCTTGGCCGCCGCCCAGTCCACCCCGTGCATGTTCGGGGCATAGAAGAAGTCCCGGTTGACCCGCCACGCCTCATCGAAGATCTGGGCCCACTCGGCACGAGGATCGATCCGGACCTGGACGTTGCTGGTCGCGAGTCGGCCATCGCCCGGCTTCACGGGCGCGGCCGCGCTCACCACGAAGAACGATCCGCCGGTGTTGTAGAGCAGCTTCTTCCCGTCGGCCGAGAGCTCATAGCCGCTGACCTCAGCCAGGACGACGTCATCCTTCCGCTTGGTCAGGTCGTACTTGCGGAGCGCGGTCTTGCCGTCGGCGGTCCGGGTGTAATACACCGAGCCGGCGTCGCCGGCCTCGATGTTGGCGATCTGGGCCGCATCAACCGGGAGGGCGATGATCCGCTGGCTGAGGCCCTCGAAATCAATCCGGGTGGCGGTCGCGGCCTTCCCACTGTCCGGTTTGGCCGGGGCGTCGGGCTTGGCGCTGCCCTTCTCCTCGTCGCTCTCGGGCGCCAGGGGGGTCGGAAGGTCGTTGCGCAGGACCACGGCGTACATTGACGTCGTGGTCGGCAGGTTGGTGGTCGACTGGGCGAACCAGTCCAGCGCGGGACCGGCGTCGGTGGACGCCAGGAGGTAGAGGTACTTGCCGCTCCGGTCAAAGACCGGCTCGCTGACGGCGCTCAACCCGTCCGTCAGTCTGGTGGTCCGGTCGGTGTCCACGTGGTACACGAAGATCGCGGTCTCCAGCATCTGCACGTTGGCACTCCACGCCAGCCACTTCGAATCCGGTGACCAGCCGGCGTAGAGCAGTGGGATCGGGGCATAAATCACGTTCCCGCCGACCCGCTTCGCGGTGCCCCGCTCGAGGTCGAGGATGAAGACCGACTGCGAATTGTCGATGTAGCTGATCCGCTTGCTGTCGGGGGACCAGCGAGGGCTCTGGTAGAATCCGGCGCCGCCTGGCTTGAAGACCTTGTGGGGTCCGTTGCCCGACTGCGGCGCCACGTGCAGCTGGTACTCACCCCCCTCATCGGAGAAATACGCCACACTCTGCCCATCGGGGGACCAGGCCGGCGCCTGCTCATGGACGCCCGGTGAGTTGGTCAGGTTCCTGGCGTCCCCCTTCTCGGCCGGGACGGTGACGATCTCGCCCCGGAGCGCGAAGGCAACCCGGGCACCGGACGGCGAGATGCTGGCGCCCCGGATGTACCGGTTGCCGCTGACCCAGCGGGGCCGGACTTCACGGAGGTCGGCGGCGACGCCGATGGTCAGCTTGCGGCTCTGCGAAGTGGCGGGGTCGAACAGGTAGAGGTAGCCCTGTCGTTCATAGACGATCTTCCCGGCGCCCATCGAGGCTGCGAGAATCGGGAAGTCGGTGAAGCTGGTGAGCTGCTTCACCTGCCGGGTCCCGAGGTCGTAGGAGAAGAGATTGAACTCGCCGTTCCGATCCGACCGGAAATAGACGGTGTTGCCGAGCCACATCGGATCGACGTCGTTGCTGCGGGTGGCGGGTTGCGGAATCATCTCGGTGGCATGGGTCGCCGAGGTGTAGAGCAGCAACGTCGAGTTGCGGCCGCCGCGATAGCGCTTCCACTGCTCGAAGGCGCGGGGGAGCGGATTGTAGGCGATCCGCTGCCCGTCAGGGGACCAGGTCGCCTGGAAGGCGGTGGGAATCGGGAGCGGCACTTCGGGGCCACCGGCGACGGGGACGGTGAACAGCTGGGCGATCCGCGTCCTGGCGCTGAGCCGGGTGGAGACGAAGAGCAGCTGCTTCCCGTCGGGGGAGAATCCCTGCACCGCGTCGCTCCCGGGGTGCCAGGTCAGCCGCTTCGGGATTCCGCCGCCGACCGGAACGACATAGACGTCGTTGTTGCCGTCGTAGTTGCCGGTAAAGGCGACCCAGGCGCCGTCGGGCGAAAACACCGGACTGTTCTCGTCGCCATCGGCGGTGGTGAGCCGCACCAGGTTGCTGCCGTCGAGCCGAGCCGACCAGAGGTCGCCGGCGTAGGCAAAGGCCACGTGGGTGGCGGACAGGGCGGGCTGACTGAGCAGCCGGGTGTCGGTGGTGGACTGGGCGGCGGCGAGGCCAGGGAGGAGGGCGATCGCAACGAGCGCCGCTTTGATGGACGGCATCGGGACTCCAGGGGCTGGGGGATGCGCTGGCACGGACCCGCTAAGGGTACGGCGGGCGCCGTGCTTTCGCCAGCGAAGCGTGGTGTCCCTCTCGCAGTGTCCTGCCAGGGAGGTTCCGGGCCAGGCTGCTGCGGATGGGCCGCCGGTGGCCCCGCCCCGCCCTCAGCACGCCCCCACCTTCCACCAGCCGTTCTGTACGCCTGACGGTGATCAGGCGGACACCCGGGCACTCGGCTCGAGCGTCTGGCGCCGAAGCCATGCCGCCAGCCGGTTCATCGGAACTTGCCCCCAGGCGGTTCACCGCCCTCACATGGTCCCGCGGGCCCTCGTGGCTGCTGCCCACCTGTCACTGATCGGTGGCGGGCATCCCTGATGTGGCGGCGAGTTGGGCTGCACGGCGAGAGCGAAACATCGTCCAGAGGCCGCGGACCGACAGGATCATCGTGACCCATCCCGTCGTGCTGAGAGCAAACAGCGTCCAGACGAAGAAGAAACCGCCGGACTTGCCGACCACGATGCCATGAGAGTGGACGATGATCATGCCCGCACCAAACAGGCCTCCGAACAGCATGATCACGTGCCCCCAGCCCCGATCGGCAAGCACCAGGGTTCCGTACAGCCACAGGGCAAAGACGAAGACCGGAATGGGGTACTTGACCGCTCCCTCCGCCTGGCGGATGACGTCGTGCGTCAGGTGAAAGGTCATGAAGAGCAGCGAGAGCAAGGACGCGACTCTCAACGCGAGATTGGGTTTCATCCGGCCTGCTCCTTCCACCGCGGTTCGTCGACCCCCTTCACCAGGAGCCAGAGCGCCGTCGCCAGGGCCCCGATGACGCCGGTGCCGACGATCCACAACTCCAGGCGGACCGCCAGCGGCTCATACAGATAGATCAGCCACCCCATGCCTCCAACCATCGACACCAGACCCAGGACTCGCGGCAGGAAGGAGGACCGGAACACCAGGTAGCCCGTCACGAGGGCATTGAGTCCGAAGAACACCACGGCGATGGTCTCGACGGTGTAGTTCATCCTGAGCGAGAAGAACGCCAGGGCCTGGAGCTGTGGCGGATCGAAGACGCTCAGGTAGCTCGCGCCCCCCAGGACCAGCAGGGGCGCAAAGAAAAAGAGGCGGGCCAGCGTCTTGATGGTGCACCCGACCAGCCCGAAGACCGCTGCCAGCGCGGAGGCGGTCCGGCTCACCGGCTTGAGCAGCTGGTAGAAGAGCACCGTCATCGCAATCTGGCAGGCCATCTCCACCAGGTAGGCGGCGAACCCGAGCCGATACAGCTGTTCGTGCGCCAGGATGTTGTGGGCCGTTGCCGCGGCGTCGCCGGAGATGATCAGACGTCCAGCGACGAAGCCCTGCGCGAATCCTCCTCCCACCATGGTGAGCAGGAAGAGCACACCAATGAGCCTGGCCTTGGTCTTCGGCGACATGCCCGCCGGTCGCCCCATCGTGGCAGTAGGGTTCATGCGCTTTGTTCAATCTCCTCTTCTTCCGTTGCTTCCGACATGAAGGCGAATGCGAGCAGGTCGCCCGGCTGACACTCCAGCGCGTCACAGATCGCCTCGAGGGTCGAGAAGCGGATGGCGCGCGCCTTGCCGGTCTTCAGGATCGACAGGTTGGGAAGGGTGATGCCGATCCGGTCGGACAGCTCCGTCAGCGTCATCCGGCGGGCATGGAGCACCTCATCGAGCTTGACGACGATCGGCATGTCAGATCGTCCCTTCGAGCTCGTCGCGCATCCGGGTCCCCTGGTCGAACACCCGCGCCAGCACGAAGAGGAGCAGGACGGCGAGCCAGGGCGTCGGGGAGAAGCTCCAGTCGAGATCGAGGGGGGCGGTCCTGGAGGACACGGTGGCAATCACGATCCCGACCGCCAGGTGGAGCAGTTCCAGACCCAGCACCGCCCAGGCAATCTGCTGGAGCCGGGCGGCATTCTCCGCCCCGAACGGATCCCCCAGGCTCACTGTCGAGACGATCGCCAGCAGCCGGGTCAGTGCGACGTGGGTGACGGGGACTGCGACCACCCCGATGACCATGATCAGTCGCATGCCGAGGATCAGCCGCCCCTCGCGGTCCGTGGGGGGAACCCCCAGGGCTTGCATGACCCACGCTCCGTCGACCAGGGAGGCAGTCAGGAGCACCAGGATGAGGAAGCCCATCAGCAGGTTCAGGGCGATCAGAACCCGGAGGACCCGGCCGGACAGGGCCAGGGCGTTGGGATGGGACTTGGGCATCGATCCTCCTGTTCAAGCAAAGACGACCATCACTCTCGATTATCAATAACATAGTTATCGTTGTTCGGCAAGTAGTGGAGTGGTATCGGTCGTAATGATGCCATCCTCCGTTGGTTGAGATCCTCCCATCGGCCCCTGGTTTCTGCTGCTGAAGGCCACGCCCCATCCCTCAGCGGCACCCCTCGGGTCTGTTGATCTGGCGGGCCAGGGTGGCTGAGACTAGCCTGACGGCATGCCACCCTAGGTCGTCAACGGAAGGTCATCCGGGGCCGTATCTAGACGTTCCCCGGCGCGCCATCCCCGGGCTGGCTCTTGGTCTCCTGGAGGCAACGTCATGTTCCTGTCGGACATCTCCATCAAGCGTCCGGTCTTCGCCAGCATGTGCAGCGCCGCGCTGGTGCTCTTTGGGGTGATTGGCTACCAGCGGTTGGCGGTGCGCGAGTACCCCGACGTGGACCTGCCGATCGTGTCCGTCTCGGTGACCTTGCGGGGCGCCAACCCCCGGGTGATGGAAACCACTGTCACGGACCTGCTCGAGGAGCAGCTGAGCGCCCTCGAGGGGCTCCGCACCATGACCTCGAGCAGTGCCGAACAGCGCAGCACGATCACGCTCGAATTCAACCTCGACCGGCCGATCGAAGATGCCGCCCAGGACGTGCGGGACCTGGTGGCGCGGGTGCGGGGCCGACTGCCTCAGCAGGTGGATGAGCCGATCGTGACCAAGCAGGACGCCGACGCGCAGCCGTTCATGTGGATCCTGATGCGCGGCGACAACCTCAGCCTCCTGGAACTATCCGACATCGCCGATCGGCAGGTGAAGACTGCGCTGCAGACGATCCCCGGCATCTCGAGTGCCGAGGTGCGCGGGGAGCGTCGCTGGTCGATGCGGGTGTGGGTGGACCCGGCCGAGCTGACCGCCCGGGGCCTCACCGTGCAGGACGTGACCGGAGCCATCCAGACCCGCAACATCGAAGTGCCGGCGGGCCGCATTGAGTCAAACCGCCGCGAGTTTTCCATTCGCTCCATGGGGGAACTCAAGACCCCGGAGGAGTTCGGGGCGATCGTGGTCTCCAGCGCCAACGGGCAGCTGGTGCGACTGCGGGACGTGGCCAAGGTGGAACTCGGTCCCACCGATGACCGGTCCCGGTTCCGGGCCAACGGGGTTCCCGGCATCGGGGTCTCGCTGACCCGCCAGTCCAAATCCAACCTGGTGGAGGTGGCCGACCTGGTGCGTGCGGAACTGCCGCGGATCGAGGCGACCCTGCCCGAGGGGGTCGCCTTCCAGGTCGGCTTTGACCAGTCGGTGTACGTGCGCCGCTCGCTGCTCGAGGCGAAGGAGACCTTGCTGGTCGCGGCGGGGCTGGTGATCCTGATCATCTTCGTCTTTCTCCGAAACCTCGGGGCCACCATCATTCCGGGGCTCGCCATTCCCGCCTCGATCATCGCGACCTTCGCGGTGATGTACTTCTTCGACTTCTCGATCAACAACCTGACGCTGCTGGCTCTGATCCTCTCGATCGGCATCGTGGTGGACGACGCCATCATCGTGCTGGAAAACGCCTACCGACATCAGGAAGAGCTCGGCGAGTCCCCGGAAGAGGCCGCGTCGAGAGGCACCAGTGAGATCGCGTTTGCGGTGATCACTACCACGATTGCGCTGGTGGCCGTCTTTACCCCGCTGGCGTTCATGGGCGGCAGCACCGGCCGGCTGTTCCGGGAATTCGGGCTGGCGGTGGCCGGGGCGGTGGTGGTGTCGGGGTTCGTGGCGCTGACGCTGACCCCGATGCTGTGCGCCAAGATCCTGAGGGTGCCCCCGCGCCACGGGGCCCTCTACCAGCTGCTGGAGCGAGGGCTGAATGGCCTGGCCTCCGGCTACAAGCGGACCCTGACGCTGGCCCTGCACCACCGGTTCGCGGTCGTGACCGGCATGGCGGGCATCGCGGTGGCCGCCGGCCTGGTCTTCACCACCCTGAAGCGTGAGTTCGTGCCGCAGGACGACCTGGGCAACTTCCGGGTCTCGCTCACCGGCCCCGAAGGGGCCACCATCCAGTACACCGACGACTACCAGCGGCAGGCCGAAGCGGTGCTGGCCGAGATTCCGGAAATCGACAACTACACCAGCGTGATCGGGATGGGTGGCCGGGTCAACAGCGGCTTCATGTCGGTAAGGATGGTGGACTGGTCGCTGCGGGAGCGCAGTGTCCAGCAGATCCTCCAGGAGATCCAGCCGAGGTTCGCGGCCATTCCCGGTGCCCAGGTCTTCGCCAGCAACCCCTCGGCGTTCGGCGGTCGGGGAGCCCCGGTGCAATTCGTCATCCAGCACCCCGACTTCGACCAGCTGGTGGGTGTCATGGACCCGCTGGTGGCCCGGGCGCGCCAGATCAATGGCCTGATCAACGTCGATACCGACCTCCGGGTCAACAAGCCGGAACTCAACATCTTCTACCAGCGGGACCGCGCCGAGGACCTCGGGGTGCCGATTGCCAGCGTGGCGAACACCATGTCCGTGCTGCTGGGCAGCGCCCGGGTCAGCACCTTTACCCGGGACAACAAGCTGTACGATGTCATCGTGCAACTGGCGCCCGGTTCAAGGGCCACCCCCAGCGACATGACCGGGCTCACGGTGCGGGGACGCAACGGCCAGGTGGTGCAACTTCAGCAACTGGCCCGGGTCGAGGAGACCACTGGCCCGCGCCAGTTGAACCATGTCAGCCGGGTGCGGGCCTTCACCCTGAGCGCCAGCCTGGGACCCGGATTCACCCTCGGCGAGGCGCTCGATTCACTCCACGCCGTCGCCGCGGAACTGCTGCCTCCCGGCAGCCGGACCACGCTCGCCGGCGAATCCCGGGAGCTGAGCGAGAGCGGCTCGGCGCTGTATTTCGCGTTCCTGCTGGCGCTGATCATCGTCTTCATGGTCCTGGCCTCACAGTTCGAGTCACTGATCCACCCGTTCACCGTGCTCCTGGCGGTTCCCCTGGCGGTCAGCGGCGCCATCTTCACGCTGAAGCTCACCGGTTCCACCATGAACCTGTACAGCCAGATCGGGATGATCCTCCTGATCGGGCTGGTCACCAAGAACTCGATCCTGCTGGTGGAATACACCAACCAGCTCAAGGCGCGAGGGCTCGCGACGCTCGAGGCGGTCGCGGAAGCCGGCCGGATCCGGCTCCGACCGATCCTGATGACCTCCGTCGCCACGATCGCGGGGGCGCTGCCCATTGCGTTGGGGCTGGGAGCGGGCTCCACCAGCCGCCGGCCGCTTGGCTACGCCATCGTCGGCGGCCTGCTCCTTTCCACCCTGCTGACGCTGTACCTTGTTCCGGTGGTCTACACGCTCTTCGATGCGGTGTTCGCGCGACGCCGGGCGCGGCTGCTGGAACCGGTTCCGGCGGCGGCGATGGACGCCAAGTGACCGGGACTCCTGATCGGTGGCATCGCAGCGACTTCGCGGGAAAGGTGGCAATGTGAGGCCGTTGGTCTTGGCGGGAATCGGTGTGATGCTGGGGGCCTGTGGCAGCGGGTCGGCAGCCCCTCCAGCCGGGGGTGGCCGTGCGCCGCAGGGCCCAGCGCCCGTGGAGGTGGTGGTGGCGTGGGCCGATACCGTGGTGGACGCTGTGACGGCGACGGGCCAGGTCGAGGCGGTCCAGTACATCGAACTTCGTCCCGAAGTGGATGGCCGGATCGTCGAGATCATGGTGCGCGAGGGCGGGCCAGTGATCGAGAACGCGCCGCTGTTCCGGATCGATGACCGCGAGCTGAGAGCCCAGGTTGCCCGTGCCGAGGCGACCCGCGACCTGGCCCGGCAAGCCGCGGAACGAACCCGTCAGCTGGCCGGTGAGCGCGCGGCGGCGACGTCCGAGCTGGAGCAGACGGAGGCGAACCTCCGGAATACCCAGGCCGACCTGGACCTCCTGTCCCTCCGGCTGGAGCGAACCATGGTTCGGGCGCCCTTCACGGGCGTGGCGGGCCAGCGGCTGGTGAGCCTCGGCGATTATGTGACCCCCAACAGCCGGCTGGTGGTGTTGCAGACGGTGGACCCCCAGCGGGCCAGTTTCCAGGTCGCCGAACGGTTTGCGGACCGCCTGGCCCTTGGCCAGAAGGTCGAGTTCCGGGTGGCGGCGCTGCCGGGCAGAGTGTTCAACGGGGTGGTGGATTTCGTAGACCCGGTGGTCCAGCTGCCGGGTCGGACCATCACCATCAAGGCCCGGGTCGCGAACCCGCGCCGAGAGCTGCTGGCCGGGATGTTCATCGAAGCACGCCTGGTCCTCGCCACTCGGCCAGATGCCACCGTGCTGCCGGAGGATGCCATCCAGCCGTTGCAGGGAACCAGCGCGGTCTGGGTCGTCCTGGAGGGCCGGGTGACCCGTCGGGAAGTGGAGATCGGGGTGCGCACCCCGGGATTCGTCGAGGTGCACGGAGTGGAGCCGGGAGAACTGGTGGTGGTCAGCGGCGGTGACCGGCTGCAAAGTGGTGCCGCAGTCAGCCCCACAGTGGTGGATCGTCGATCAGCCTCTGGCAGGGAGCCAGTTCAGTGACATACAGCAGCGGCCTTCCGCTGGCTCGGGCTGGTCAACCCCAAACAGCGCGAGCGCGGCGAACGGCGCAAAGGAAGAGCTGATGTTCAGCCCGAAGCCGTAGTACGAGAACGTCACATCGCTGATCATGATCTGCAGCAGGTAATTCGTCAGGGCCATCCGCCCCGTGAAGCCGAAGGCACTGAGTCGGCGAGCAGCAGAATCGCACCGAGATAGGTGAACGTCAGGCGGTCTGTGAGCAAGAAGTACGCGTCCTGACGGATGCCCAGTCGCTCAGCACTCGCAGAGGCAGGGGCCAGGCCAGGCGGGATCGTCCTGGGCGGTGGGGTCCGACTCGAAGTGCTCCGCGTTCCCGGCGACCGTCGCATAGGTCGCCCGAGCCACGAAGAAGAGTGTGGAGGATGTGGCACAGAGCAGCAGCGTGATCACAAGCGCTTTGCTTGACCAGCCTTCCACCCCGTGAGACCGGGCGATCCCTCCGAACGTTGCGCTGTTATCGCAATGCCGCTCAGCGCACTCCAGGTCGGCGCCTTGATTTGTTAACCGTGCGTGAACTCGACCACCACAGCGCCAATGACAGCGCCCACGGAGAGCACCGTGAGGGCCGACCACGCGACCATCAACCGACGCCGCTTGTGGCGGTACCCGTCGAGCCAGCCCCAGACGAACGCGTACGGAGGGAACAACAACCCCAGGAGCGCCCACCAGGTGCGGCGCGTCCGAAACAGCCGGACGACGACCCCAAGAAAGCAGGCCAGGGCGCCGACTGCGGTGGCCCCGGCAACGATGAGAAGTGCGCTCACCACCCAATCGGGCCACACGGCTTCCCTGGCGTTCAATCCGACCATCGCCGCCTCCCGCGGATCGCGGTACGCCAAGTCCGCCTCGGCCGCTTCGGCCGCCGCACCCGGGACTGCCTCCGCGTCGAGCGCCCAGAGGCCGGCGCCGTACGTGGCGATCACGATCAGCCGATCGCGTGAATGGATCTGCAGATCGGTCACCGGTACGGCTGGCAGGTTTCCGCCGAGGACGTCCCAGTGCGCACCAGCATCGGTAGAGGTGTAGGCACCGAAGTCCGTACCGGCATAAAGCCGCACCGGGTCGGTGGGGTCCTCGCGCAGGACGTTCACCGGGCCGGCCGGGATATTGCCGACCAGGTTGATGAAGGTGCGGCCGTAGTCATCCGACCGATACAGGTACGGGGCGAAATCGCCATCTTCGCGACCGCGCTGCACTACATACAGTGTGCCTTCGGCGTGACCGGACGCGACCACGCGGGATATCCACTTCTTCTGCGGCAAGTTTCCTGTCAAGTCTGTCCACGTCACGCCGTCATTCTGCGTAACGTGCAGATGCCCATCGTCTGTTCCGGCGTAAATCAGGCCTGCCCTGATTGGGGATTCGCTAGTGGATGCAATGGCCTGGTTGGAGTAATCCAGGATCTGCATTTCGGGCGGCCCGTTGTCCGTGAGGTCGCCGCTGATCCGTTCCCAGTGGTCACCCCGATCGCGGGAACGGTAGAGGTACTGGTAGCCGAGATAGAGCTTTTGCGGGTCGTGCGGAGACATCTCGATCGAAAACATCCAAGCGCCCCGCAACCGGGGTTCGCCGGGCCCAGCGACTGGACTGATGTCGGTCGCACTCCACCAGTGCGATACATCGTACCGCATGACGCTGCGGCCGGTGAGACCCGCCGCTGCATAGACGAGATTCGGAAAGAGGGGGTCGATGGCGTGATGGGTGTCTTCGCCACCGTACCGCCCCATTTCGAATGCATCGGCCGTCAGGGCTCGGACAGGTGTGAGGTCGATGACGCGTCGAACGCTCCCGACGTCTCGCACAGAGCCGTATACGTGCGCTGGTCTGGCCGAGTCTGGTGCGACGTCGTAGAACTGTGCCGTCGGGACGAAGGTGCGGACGCCGGACCGGCCGCCGTCCTCGGAGATGAAAAGCCCTCCGTCGTTGGCATCATACAGCACGCCGCGCCGCATGGGGTCGATCCACAGTCCGTTGTGATCCACGTGGCCCATCCACCGGGACTGCATTGTCCGGCCTCCGTCGTGCGAGACACCGAACGACCGACCGAGCGTGTAGATCGTGTTCGGGTCGATCGGATCGACCCGGATCTGGTGCACCCACTCGGTTCCCGGGTCGATGACCTCTCGAGCCGGATTCATCTTGCGCCAGGAGGCGCCGGCCTCATCCGAGCGGTAGATTTCGGGACCCCGGACGTGGGGCGGCGAGGGGAGGCCGAAGAGACTCGTCTCACCGGGGCGGGCCTGGGCGACCACCTGGAGGTTGTAGACCAGTGCGTACAACACGTTCGGAACCGAACGTGAAACGCCAATGTCAACCAGGCCACGGGCATTGGGATCTGGCAAGCCCGTGGCGATTTCCGTCCACGTCTGTCCTCCGTCTCTGGTCTTGAAGGCACTCGGCCGCAGCGAGTCGGGGAGTGCCAGCGGCGGTTCATTCCCCCGGGTGCGCCAGCGGGTCGATGCATACAGGATGGAAGGATCGGTCGGATCCATCACCAGGCCGGAGACGCCTACGTCGGGGCCGCGCGAGAAGACCGAGACCCAGCTCTTCCCGCCATCGGTGGTCTTGAACACGCCCCGGAGGTCGTGCGCGGCCAGAGGACCGCCCTGAGCAGCGACGTACACGATATCGGGATCCGTCGGGTGGATCACGATCCGGCTGTAGCCGCCCGCACCGATCCGATCCAGCCCCATGGGCTGCCAGGTCCGCCCGGCATCCTCCGACTTGAATGCGCCGGCGCCTGCGGCTGAGGGCCTCGAGCGGGCCGAGGCCCCCGTGAGCAGCCATACGACGTCCGGATTCGACGGCGCGACCGCCACCGTGGCGATGGCTGTGGAGGCGGCCCGCGTGAACACGGCTTGCCACGAACCTCCATTGTCGTCGGTCTTCCAGAGGCCGCCCCCGTCGTAGGCGACGTAGATGCGGCGTTGGCCCTCACGGTCGGCAACGGCGACGTCGTTGGCGCGCCCGCTGATGTTCGTGGGCCCGAGAAACGACCACGAGAGGCCGCGAAATGGCGACGTCTCCAGCATCGTCAGATGTGCGGCAATAGCCTCAAAGGCGGGCGGGCCTTTCTGGGGATGCCACTTGCCCTGAGAGCGACAGGGGCCTGATCAGAAACGCGGCGCCAACCACAATGAGGAGGGATCGTGACAAGAGCGCTGCGTGACGCACTCTTGTCATGCACCGTTTGCAGCCACCTTGCGGCTCATTCGCGGACGACTCGTGCGCCGCCTCGATGCAGCAGCTCATGTTCCCGCTCCTTGCCAGAGTCAGTCCCAGTGGCCTTCCTCAGTCCGCCCAACTGCTATCGGACCTGCACAGGCGTGTGGAATCCACGCACGCTAGTTCGCATCCATTGCGTTCCTGCCACCGCAAGAGGGCAGCCTGGACACTCCGCGATTCAAGTCGGAGCTCCTCCCCGGCCCATCCGATCTCGTGCCACGCCGGTCACACTGCCGGCAAGACTGATGCAATCGCCCTCGACGCTCGCAAGTGCATCGTCCCGGAACCGGCGTCGACTGCGAGGGCGCCAACCCCTTGGCGGATCTCACCGCGAGATACGGTGGACCTCCATGGTCCCGTAGTCCCTGATCCAGGTGCGGCCCCGGTCGAAGGTGGCATCGGCGCGCCAGAGAAACCTGTCCGACTGGATGGCGAAGTAGCGAAAGCGCACCAGTATGGGCCCGTACCATTCGGTAAGCAATCGGCTGTCCCCAGCGGTCCACATCAGCCCTGGCTGCCACGCGCCGAGCGTGGTGTTGATCCCCTGCATCTCCCAGATCTGGCGCTCCGGGTTGTAGGCTCGGTACGTCCAGGTGCCCGCGTCCCAGGTCGAGGTCGGGTCGTCCGGCCGCCAGTGATCCTCCAGCAGCACCCCCTGGCCCCCGGTCTGCTTTGTGGTGAAGACCCAATGACCGGTGAAGGCCGGAGTGAACGAGCCATCGTTGCGCCGCGCCTGGAACGTGAAGCGCCAGGTGCCGATGAGGAAATCGTAGTCGGTGGGCTCGCTGGTTCCAGTGAGGGTGTCGCTCACGGCGAAGTTCGCGCCCATGGTATCCGGTAGCTGGATCGCGCGAGGGGCAGACTCCGGGACTTGCCCGTAGCCGGGTGCGGACAGGGCGAGTGACACGAGTAGGGCGACATATGGCGATCGCATCATGTGGGATTCCTTCCAATCATGGAAGTGCAGGAAGTGCTAGCCACCCATGAGTCCGGCCCAAGAGCGCCAGTCAATGCGGCCGACCGCTGCAAACGCGTCGAGAACCCCGCCTTGCTCCTGCGTCTGCCTGACTACCGCGGGAGCGGCCCATCACGATACACCCGTGCACCGGCGAGGGTTGCAAGCACCACGGCGACCAGATCAAGTGCCTTGAGGAAGCCGAAGGAGCCGATGGGGACGATGCCCAGCGCATACCAGGCGCCATCCGTGAGCAGGCTGAGGGTCCACACGGCCAAGCCAGCGATGACGGCTGTGCGGGGCCCCGGGCCGTACCGGGGGCGAATTGCGGCGTAGATCCACACTGACAGAATTCCGAGCCCCGGGGTGACGACGATCACGTAGGCCATCATGGGGACGGTCACCCGATCGGACAAGCCCATGGCACCGAGCGTGGCGATCGCCTCGGCCCGGAAGATCAGGACGACCGGAAGCCACGCGATGCTCATGACAAGCGCCGCAAGCATTCCGCCCATCCACACGCGACGCCAGTTCACACTGGTCATGATTCACCTTGGCAGTGTACAGACCTGTCAGGCCGCAACTGCATGCTGAGGCCGACTTGCCCTCGTCATTGGCCGGCAGGTGGTTGCCACAGTTCTACCTTGTTCCCTTCCGGATCGATGACCCAGGCAAACTTCCCGTACTCGGAATCGTCGATCTTCTCGAGCACGTTGCAGCCTTCTTCGCGCAGGACCTTCACCAGCGCGTGGAGATCGTCCACCCGGTAGTTGACCATGAACGTGGCAGCGCTGGGGGCGAACTGGTCACCCTGGGCCGCACCAATGGACCAGACGGTGGTTCCGGCCACCGGCTTGCCTGCATCGTCGGTCCAGGTGAAAGCGGTGCCCCCCCATGCCTGGACATCGATGCCGAGGTGCCGTTGATACCACGCCTGGAGTGCCGGAGCGTCTTTGGCTTTGAAGAAGATGCCGCCAATGCCAGTGACCCGCTTCATGGAACCCCCGAGCTCGGGTGGTGGTGAGAGAGCGTGTATGGTCTGCGGCCCCGCAACTCACGCGCTTGTGGGCTGGTGCCGCCAATGCTGAGCACTCATTCAGGAGAGCCATCCCTGGCGGTCGGCTTTGCGCCCGAGCAGGACCAAGGCCACGGCGATCACGAGCACCAGGCCCTGCAGCGCGAGCGCCACTGGCCCAGCCAGAGACCCAGCTTCAGTCAGGGCGAAGAGTCCGACGTCCTGTACGACTACTCCCGCGAGTGACACCAGGAGCACCGCCTTCGCCCACCGCTTGCGCAGCAGGAGGCCAATGGAGCCGAGTGCGCCACCCCATACCGCGAAGGCGGTGGCCGCCACGGCCCAGGCGGGCCGCGAGGCGTACAGCGCTTGCTGGGCGGCGGGCATCTTCGCAACATCGTCCGGTGTCAGCATCACGTCGGAGAGATAGGCGACGCAGCCAAGCAGGTTCCAGAGGAGGGCGACAATTACGACCGGCTTGAACCACTTTGGCGCGGGTTCCATGGTGCCATCTCCAGGCGATGGGAAAGCAGAGCGCTGTCGGTGCCAACTGCTGCAGAGAATGCTCCCGAAAGCGCTACCCGGCTAGACCCCCCAGGCCTCAGCCCTCCACCCGCCGGTGATCAGGCAGCGTGGTGAGCCCTGACGCTGTCTTGCCAAGCAGGTCCGGGCCAGGCTGTTGAGGGTGGGGCGTGGCCTTGGGCGGCTGGCAGTCCCTGCTACCCTCGTCTGGTGGGTTCCGGGTCATTCGGCAGGGCCTGACGCCGCCGGCGGCCACTCCCCACCCTCAGCAGCGACGGGTGGATCAGGCGCCCGCTTGCCCAGCCGAAATGGTGGTCTGCGATCAGCGGGGCGGCGCGATCGGGCCGCTGTCGGGGGGAACCGCGGCGAGCGCGCGCCACCCGAGGATGATCGCCAGGCCATAGAGCATGAGCCCGACCAGGGCCACGGCCCGGCTGATCGCGAGATCGCGATGCAGCACCCCGAACTGCTCCAGCAACAGCGCCCAGTCATGTTCTCCGCCCCCGACCAGGGGCAACTCCTGCGCCCGGGCGTCCTTGACGTAGGTCGCGATGTTCCAGCAGTTCTGGCCCAGCCACCAGAGCGGTACCGTGGCGCCATGCCGATCGCCCTGCCGCCAGAGCGCCACCATGAAGGCCAGAGGGAGGAGGACCTGCGCCAAGGTGCCGCCGATCAGTCCAAGGAACTCACCGCCGACGGCAAAGACCAGGTGGCCCGTTTCGTGGATGGCGAGGTCGAGGCCGTCGAGCCAGCGGAATTGGCCGGGGGTGCGGAGCAGTTGCCAACCGTAGAGTGCCAGCACGAGGGTCAGGACGCTCCGCCAGCGGCGCTCCCATCCAGAGTAGTGTCGGGGAATGGTCATGTCGCCCCCGGCGGCGCCCTGCCGGGTGCTCGTCCGAGGCCGTGACTCCGGGCTGGGGGACCCCGCTGCCAGTCGCATGGCCAGGTCCCCGATCGCGAGTTCGAGGTCTGCCCCGAACTCGATACCGGCTTCACGGTCCTTGGCGGGAAGCCGAAGGACCAGCTGCGCGGGATGGGGCAGCCTGAGGCCGGTTGGCCCCACCAGCGGTTCGAAGGCCCGCAGGTCCACGGCAGTCAGGACGAACCGCGAGGCGCCCCTCCAGGCCCACCACGGTCGCTGGACTGTGACGCCTGACAGGAGGGCAATCGGGATGACCGCCTCGCGCACATCGTCGACCTTCCGGTCGGTGCGCACCTCCTCTCCAAACAGATCGGTGTCGCGGTGCACGCGCCACTGCACAATGAGCTGATCACCGTCCAGCCGCAGGACACCATGGACCGTGTCTGTCGTGGAGGTGATGCCGGTGCGATCGAAGACGTCGCTGTGCCGGCTGAGGGTGAACGGGAGGGTAGGCGGCATGGGCGGAATATGGTGGCACTCGGCACTGTCAGTCATGGCACGATCTCCGAGTGGTCTACAGGTCTTGGTCCCGGAACAATTGTGGTGCCGACTGGTCAGTCCTAGGAGATTGCCGGAGCTTTCGGTGAAGGCTTCTTCCTCGCGTTCCTATGGCGTTGCAGGCGCGTTGGTGTTCCACATGTTGGAGTAGATCCTCTACTCGCCAGCCTCCTGCTTCCACACACTCAGGTACTTGCCCTCTTCCCTGGTGTTGTCCTCCCCCCAGACCATGACATAGGTGCCTTCGTCAATCAGGAGGTCTTCGTTGCCATAGAACGCCACGGTTTCCTCCCGGAACTCCGTGATGCCGAACGTCATGTACAGGGCGGTCAGCGCTTCAATCGCGGGGCGTCCAATGACGGGATCGGCATTGGGTGCCAGGAACCCGGGCGTCCTGGGTGAAGATGTTGACCATGGTGGCGCTGTCGAGAGTCTGGCAGCCACCTAACGGGCATGTGGGGGAAGGCAGAGCCCGCGGCAGCGGACGGGCCGCCCGCGATGGTCGCTGCGCCGCGACTCGCGCCGCGATGCGCACCGTCGCCTTCATCACGCAGGCGTCGGTGATCGACCAGATCCTCACCCACCTCCGCACTCGCGCCACCCGCGCCACTCGCGAGGCGCACACCGGGCCGCGGCATCCCGGAACGGGAAGCGGGCGGTGGCGGAGGGGGCAAGGCGGAGTGCTTACTGGCTGGGGTAGTGCGACGCGATGGAGGCGACCACCGCGACCGCGTACGCCTTGCTGAATGCCATCATCGGCTCGATGAAATGACTCCGGAACACGGCGGCCACTTTCTCCGGTGCGACCCCGGCCATCTCCTTCGCGGTTCCCCCAGGGACAAAGAGCTTCAGCGAGCCATCATTGACGTTGAAGGCGGTGACGTGATTCATCTTGTTGATCTTCTGGACGCGTTTGCCGAGTGCCTCGGCGGCGGCGGTCGCCTGATCGAAGCCCACCAGGACGCGGGTGTCGAGCAGGGAGCCGACCTCGATCCAGAGCCCCGGCACGCCGTCCACCTTGGCCTTCCCCTTCTGGCCGAGGATGCTCTTCACCGTGGTGAAGAGGAGGGCGTCACATTCGCAGCCGCGCTGCAGTTCGCTGCCCAGCTTGTCATCCTGCGTCATCTTGATGCCGGTCGCGAGCGCGCCAAGGGAGTTGCTCCCCTTGGCACCGACATCCCAACTTGACGCTGCCCAGGCCTCGGTCTCGGAGAGGGTCGGAATGTCCTTGCCGACGCGCTGGTATGCGGGAATCTGTTGGATCTTCTCGATCCCGATGACCGTGCGCTGTTTGGCGAGCTCTGCGACGAGGTCATCGTACATCTGATCCGTCATCGCCTGCAGCACGGCCGGGCTGAGCGTGACCTCGGAGATCGTGGTCCCCCACGTGACCTGCGTCATCCCTCCGCCGATATCGTTGCGATTCTCGAAACTCTTCCGGATCTGCTGGACGGTGAGGTCCCACCGGAAGGCGAGCATGCCGATCCGCTTCACGGCGTGTGTTCCCACCAGGATCTGCGCGGGCTTGTGTTGGTTGCCATCGGTCACGTTGATCTTCAGTTCTTGGGCGGACGCTGGTACTACGAAGCACAACACCGCGGCAAAGGCGGTCCGGACAGGAGACTGCACACAACGCTCCGATGAGAGGGATGCATGATGTTACGCGGAATCGGGCTATCGCGGTAGTCTTCCCCCCCGGGACGGGCGACCTCGTCCCGGGTGAGCACCCGCGGCAGCCTGGTGGGCGGCCGAGCCCGAACCAGCCGCCCCAGGTCGCCCAGCGGACGGCCGAGCACTTCGCGGTAGAGGAAGAGCAGGGCCGACAGCGCCTGGGCCTGGGTGGAGGGGGCTACCCGCCGGCGCTCCGCCAAGTCGTTGAGGAAGGCCGAGACCTCCGCCTCCCCCAGATCCCGGGGGTGGCGGAGGCCGTGGAACCGGACGAACCGCCTGACCCACCAGGCGTAGGACTGCACCGTGCGCGGGCTATAGTGGCCCAGCCGCAGTTTGGACTGCAGTTCCTGCAGCAGTTTCGGTTTGGACGGCAGGCCGGTTGGGGGCACGTTCGGATCCCGGGGAACCGACCCCAATCTCAACTCCGGCGGCGTGCCCGCCGGTACCCGGATCGCGCCAGGTAGACCAGGCCGACCCGCGGGTCACCCCGACCGGATCCGGTCCACCACGCCGGCGACCGCCGGCTCCAGCGCCTCCGCGTCGCCCACCCCCCCCTGGGCCATCCCCGGCTGACCACCACCCCGGCCCCCGAACGGGGCCAGCACTTCCCGGAGCACCAGGGCACAGTCCACCGGCGCCCCCACCCCCTCCGGCCGGCCCATCACCAGCTGCGCCCGCTCCCCCGCCACCCCCACGATCGCCACGACCCCCTCGGCGACCAGCCGCTGCACCAAGGTCCGCGCCTCCGCCATCCCAAGGTCGTCCCTGACCACGCTCACCACCCGCAACGACCCCACCGTTTCAGCCTGGCTCGCCAGGGCTAGTGCCTCCAGCGCCAGCCACCGGTCGGTCACCTCCGCCAGCCGCTTCCGCGATTCCTTCTCCTCCCGCCTCACCCGATCCACCGCCTCCACCAGCTCCCCGGGCGGCACCGTCAGCTCCGCCCCCAACCCGCTCACCACCCCATGCTTCACCCTCAGGTCCGCCAGCGCCCGCCCGCCACAGAGGAACTCGACCCGGGTCTCCTCCCCCCGCCGCTCCCGCCGCCTCACGAACAGGATCCCCACCGCCCCGGTCGACCTGGGATGGGTCCCGCCACACGCCGAGTGGTCGAAGTCCGGCACAGTCACCACCCGGACCGGGCCCTCCACCGTCGGCGGCTTCCGCAACCGGATCGTCGCCAGCTCCTCCGGCGCCACGAACCGCGCCAGGACCGGCCGGTCCTCCCAGATGACTTCGTTGACCCGCGCCTCCACCGCCAGGCACTGCGCCTCCGTCACCTCACCCGGCAGGTCGATCGAGGCGTACTCCACCCCCAGATGAAAGGCCAGGGTCGGCAAGGCGAACAGGTCCTCGAACGCCGCCGACAGCAGGTGCTGGCCATGATGCTGCTGCATGTGGTCGAACCGGCGGCGCCAATCGACCACGCCGGCCACCGGCCCATCGCCCAGCTCCCCCTCCAGCAGGTGCCAGACGACATCCCCTTCCACACTGCACATCGGTCACCGCGCACGTCATTGAGCCGGCCCTGGTCGCCCGGCTGACCACCCCCCTCGGGATAGAACGCCGTCCGGTCGAGCGCCACCTGATGCCGACCCTCCGCCTCGCGACGATTCACCACCTGCGCCGAGAAGGTGGTCAGGTAGGCGTCGTCGAAGTAGAGTCGCTCGGTTGCGCATCAACGGGGCTTCCAGAGATAGCGCTTCAGGTCCAGCCTCCCCTTCCAGTTGAACTCGATCCCCTCGGCCTCCAGCAACGCCCGCTGCAACGGAATGCAGTCGGGGTCGGCCCGGTCGCTGATCGTTCCCTGGGCGTTGATGACCCGGTGCCAGGGAACGTCATCGCCGGCATGCCGGAGGGCATACCCCACCAGCCGAGCCTGCTTGGGCAGGCCCGCCACCTCGGCGACCTGGCCATAGGTGGCGACCCGGCCGCGCGGGATCCGGCGGACAACCTTGAGGATGGTCGGGTGGCTCGACATGAACGGATTCTCCCGCCCCCCGGCCGAATCCGCAACCTGCCCGTCCGACGTAGGCCTTCCCTCGCCGTCCCCCGGCAGTACTCTTGTCTGGGTTCCTGAGATCCTGCGGAGGCTGCAACCATGGAAGAGCGCGACCGTCCCAACCAGGCCGGGCGAGATTTCTTGAAGGACCGAGGCATCGATCCAGATCGTTTCCAGGAGTTCCTCGATGCGCTTCCCCTGGAAGCAAGGCGCCTCTTCGTCAGCCTCATCGAGGCTCGTAAGGGGCCTATGATACAGTTGAGCCCGGACTGCCCAGCTTCCGTGAGACTCCTTTACCTCAACAGTCGAATGACGCCAGCGGAGCATGAGAAGTGGCTCTCGGAGAGGCCCAGGCAAGACCCAGGTCCCGGTAGACGCACCCGGCCAAAGAAGCCCCCGGACCCGGCCGGGTAAGGACAGCCACACTCAGCGTGCAGGCAGGCCCGCCGGCAGGGCTCGCTGAGGTCGCTGCTGCGCAGGCAGGCCCCTCGCTGCCATCCCCCCGCGAACTGTTCAGAAAGTGGCCCGCAGCGTGAGGCCCACCGCCGTCGCCCGCCGGCCGGGCAGTATTGCGGGTACCAGGCTGATCTGTGGGTCCCGTCGTTGCCTGCCTGCCTCCGCCGCTGTTGTCGGCGGTCGATTGGAGTCACGGAGCAGGGCCCGGATCCCAAGACCGGCGGCGGCAGCTCCTGCGACGAGATTGAACGCCGCGACTTGGGACATGGCTGAGCCTTCGCCCTGGATGTGGACCAGGCCCGCGGCGATAGCACCAGTCCCGGCAAGAACCCCGAGAAGGCCGGTGGTCTTGTTCGGGCGGACCAGATTGAGCGTGCCGGTCACCATGGCCGTCCCGCTGACCAGGAGAGAGGTGATGGCATAGGGCGCGGTAACGGCCTCATCCCGGCGCACCAGCGGGGGATAGGGCTCATAGGTCGGCTGGATGCGTGCGGCCTCCGTCACCGACAGGCCAACACTGTCGAGCCAGCCGATGAGCGACGGGTCACTCGCGAGTTGCCCGATGTAGGCGGTGTTCTGTTCCCTTGCGATCCGGCCTACCAGGTCGCCGCGGCCGGAGCGATCGATCAGATAGGCCATCGCGCAGAGCACCCCCCGCGCGTCGCGAAAGATCGGAACCCGGGTTGGAGCAACCTGGTTGTTCAGCGGGAAGATCCCGCCCTCCCGGTACTCCCTCAGCCATTGAATCAGTTCCGCGCGTGCCGCGCGCTGCGGTGGGCTGAGTGCAGCTACGTCGCGCTGCCGGAGCTCCAGGTCAACCGTGTCGAAGTGGAGCCGTAGCCTGTGCACTTCGGACGCGACGTGCCCGGTCAGGAGCCGGTTCTCGATGGCCCGTGGCCCAGGACCGACAACCGCTCCTGCGGTGAGGGTCAAGGCCAGAGCGAACAGGAGCAGCTTGGACATGGTAGCCTCGTGGAGGACTTGTCTGGCGAATTCCAGAGAAGAAACGTCTCGTAAGCCTGACGGCCGTGTGCCCGAGGCAGCGGCGTACGGTGTCGGTGAAGTTGTAGCTGTTTCTCAGTAGCAGGTGCCTCCGCCCTGGCACGGACGAGATCAGACCGCTCCCCTACGGTATGGCCCCGGGGCCCGGGGCGCAAATCAGGGCCGGGCCGGTACCCGCCTGAGTCGGAAGGACTGGTACAGGTTGACGAGCGAGGCGGACCCGCTGGCCAGGGCAACGACATCGCCCACCTCCGCTCCGGCGGCTTCGCGCAGCTTCCTGGTCACCTTGAGCCAGTGGCTGCGCTGGCCGTCCGGCTCGAGCGTGGCTCGAAAGGGAGAACCATTGACCGTGCCTTCCACGGTGGTCATGCCCCGGGCGGGGAGCTTGGCGCTGGCGCTCTTGGGCAGGGTGAGAAAGGTCCAGGAGGCGCCTTTCGGAGTTGCCGGACGCAAGAGCTTCGCTCGAAAGCGGATCTTCGAAATGGTCATCGTCACCGGTCACGCACATATCGGCACACTTGTGCGCCGGTGCTGGCTCTCGCTGTGGACACCAGCGTGAACGGGATCGCCTTTCCGTCCTGGGGGAAGATCGTCTTCCCGCCACTGAGGATGATCGGCTCGATCGTGAGCAACAACTCGTCCACCAAGTCGGCGGCGAGCATTGATCGGACCATCATCGCGCTACCGTAGACGTAGATATAGCCGCCCGGTTGCTCGCGCAATGTCGACACCTTCCTCTCGAAGTCGTCCCCACGAATGATGGTGGTAGGATTCCAGGTAATGTCATGCTCGGTGAGTGAGTCCGAGACCACGTACTTCTGCACCCGGTTGATCCAGTCTGAGAATGGGTCTCCAGAGCGACTGGGCCAAGCGCCGGCCGAGGTTTGATAGGTGCGCCGACCTTGCAAGAGTGCGTCGCTTTGCTCGGCAATCTCGGAATACGTGCCACCCATTACGGCCTGGTCGAAATACTTCATTGACCATCCACCGTGACTGAAGGCGCCGTCCATGTCCTCGTTCGCTCCCCCAGGAGCTTGTACGACCCCGTCAAGGCTAATGAATTCAGCGACGAGCGTTTTCATGATGGCTCCACATATCTACCCCGTCTTCAATGGTCCGGAGACCCTGTAACTACTGAAGATGTTGCCTGACGGCATTGCCCTGGTGCTGACCAGTTCGAATGAGCGTGGCGGGGTACCCTCCGCAAAGAAGCGCTTTCCCGTACCCAGCAGGACTGGATAGACGATCAGGAGGACTTGTTCCGCAAGCCCATGTTCGAGCAGCGACGATGTGAGCGTGGAACTGCCCCAGAGGACAAGGTCCGGGCCGTCCTGCGACTTGATGCGGCGAATGCCCTCGACGATGTCCGGTCCCAGACCCTCGCACGGGCCCCATGCAAGACTTTCCGGACGGTGGGTCGCGACATACTTGGTCGCCGCATTGAGGCCGTCCGCCATCGGACTGCTCGGCGCCGTTGGCCAGAAGCCCGACCAGATATCGTAGGTGCGACGGCCAAGCAGCAGATCGAACCGCTCGCCCTGTGCGGCGAGGACGGCATCCCGGCCAGCGGGGGTCCGATAGGGGGCGGTCCAGTCGCTGTAGGGGAAACCGTCGTCATCGGCGGAGTGCTGGATCACCCCGTCCAGCGAGACGTGTTCGATGATTGTGAGCTTTCTCATCTGAGTCTCCGCTGTTCGCCCTTGACGTTATGACGTCATAACGCTAACATCCATCCATGGCTACTGCCAAGCGCGCCACCGTCTACTTCGAAGAGACCGTCCACCGGGCCCTGCGCCTCAAGGCGGCCGAGACGGAACAGAGTATTTCAGATCTGGTCAACACGGCCGTCCGAAACACGCTGGCCGAGGACGCCGACGATCTCGCCGCCTTCCGGGACCGGGCCAACGAGCCCACCCTCGCGTTCGAGGATCTCCTCCGCGACATGAAGCGGCGTGGCACGTTATAGCGTTCGCATCAAGCGGTCCGCAGCCAGGGAACTCGAGGCCGTCCCCCCCAAGGACCGCAAGCGGATCGTCAGGCGGATTGACGGCTTGGCGGTCGAGCCGCGCCCTCCCGGATGCGAAAAGCTCAGTGGCGAGGAGAAATACCGCCTCCGCCAGGGCGACTACCGCATCCTCTACGAGATCGTCGACCGGAAACTGATCGTCACTGTCGTCAAGATCGGCAATCGTCGCGACGTCTACCGTTGACTCCAGCCGGGCTGATCCCGCGACCTCTGATACCCCGCTTTGGACTGCCTATCGCCGCGACGTGAGGTTCATCACGACCCTGCCCGGCCCGGTGCCAAACTCCATCCTGGTCACCATCCCGGTCTCCGCCACCGGGAAGGTCACCAGCGCGGTGCCCATCCACGGCTTGGTCCATCGGATCCGGAAGGTGTCGTACTGCCAGTGCTCCATCTCCCCCGTCAGCCACTCCGACTGCTCAAACCAGAGCTTCCCGTCCTTCAACGCAATCCGGGCGGTGCCCTGAAGCGAATCGGCGTACACCCCGGTGTACCCATCGAGCCCCAGCGATGGCTTGGTGTCCTTGACCCGCCGTTGATCGGCCGTGGCAGCGGCGGTCTTCTGCGCCTGCCAGCCAGGCCGGTACAGCTCCAGGAACTCCTTGCTCCAGTCGCGGGTGCCGGTGCCGAGCCAGAGGTCGAAGGTCTTCCACATCAGGGCGTGCCGCAGCTCCATCCGGCCGCTGCCCATGTTGGCCAGGACATACACCCCGAGCCGCTCCTCGGGAATCAGCCCGATGATGGCGACCATGCCGTCGATGCTGCCGGTGTGCATCTGCACCGCGCGGCCGGCGTAGTCCTGCTGGAACCAGCCCAGTCCATACGTCGTCCAGTGTGGCCTGGTGAGCCGAGCGGTGGGATAGAACTGACTGACCGGGATGATGGCCTGCGGCTTGAACATGTCGGCCCAGGTGGTCGGCGCCAGGAAGCGGGTGCCATCCACCCGTCCGCTGTCGATCATCACCGCGGCCCACCTGGCCATGTCGGTCACACTGGACCAGATCGAGCCCGCCGCGGCGACGCCATCGACGCTGGCATTCTCGATGACAGCGACGGTGTCGGCCACCAGGGCGTGGGGGCTCGCGACGTTGGGCCTGCCCTTCGTCTGGGCCAGGGTGGTGACGGTCGAGGTCATCTTGAGCGGGGCCAGGATCCGGGTCTGGATGAACTGCTGCCAGGGCATCCCGGACACTGCCGCCACCACTTCGCCCGCCACGGCGTACATGATGTTCTGGTAGGTGTATCCCGCGCGCATCGAGTAGGCCATCGGGATGAAGCGGGCCCGGTGGACGATCTCGGCGCTGGTCAGGTCGGTGCCGTACCAGAGCATGTCGGCGTTGCCGAGCCCGGCGCGGTGGGAGAGCAGGTCACGGACCGTGAGTTCCCGGGTCACCCAGGGGTCGATCAGCTGGAAGCCGGGCAGGTGGTCGGTGACCTTGTCGTCCCAGCTGAGCTTCTTCTCGTCGACCAGCAGGCCCAGCGCGGCGGCGGTCATCGCCTTGGTGGTGGAGCCGATGGCGAAGAGGGTGTTGGCGTCGACCGGGTCGGTGGTGCCCTTGGCCCGGACGCCGTAGCCCTTGGCGAAGACGACCTTGCCGTCCTTGACCACCGCGATGGCCAGGCCGACCGTGCCCCAGTCGGCCTGGACCTGCTGGATGTACTGGTCGAGCTGGACCGCCGGGTCAGGGGCAGACTGGGCGTGGGCTGGCGGCGTGGCTGCCAGAAGGAGGAGGGCCAGGGGGGAGAAGCGGGGCATGGCGGTCTCTGGTGGAGGTCCGGGTAGATGCTATCCGGGATAATACTCCGATATTCTCCCGCTAGCGTCCAAACGGCCAGGGCACCAGCGACCGGGTGCGCGCGCGGTATGCGTGGTACTCCGGGTTTTCGCCCCACTTCCGGGTGGCGCTCGCCTCGAGCGTCGGGATGCCGGTGGCGAAGAGCAGGATGGCCGTGATGGCCAGGGGGCCGACCAGGGCGAGCAGCGACCAGGCGCCGAGTCCAGGCGCCACGAAGACGAAGATGCCCCACCAGCAGAGCAGTTCGCCGAAGTAGTTGGGGTGCCGGCTGTAGCGCCAGAGTCCGGTGTCGGTCCAGCGCCCGCGGCCTCCCGGCGTCTGCTTGAACGCGAACTTCTGCTGGTCGGCCACCGACTCGATCACCAGCCCCACCAGCCAGATCGTCGCGCCGAGTCGTCATCCATGTCGTCCACGGCCCGGGCCGCGAGAACCAGAGCGTCACCGGAAGGATGATCAGCCAGACGGCGAGGCCCTGGAAGAACCAGAACTTGAAGAAGCGGACAGAAGTCCTCGCGGATGCCGTCGAAGCGTTCGTCCCGTCCGATGTTCCAGATCCGGTACACCAGGTATCCCGCGAGCCGCACACCCCACGCGACGACCATCCCCATCAGCACCAGGGGCGCGAGGCCCGGCGGCGCCGGAGCGCAGGAAGAGGGCGACGGCGATCAGCACGAAGGTCAGCCCGTAGGAGAGGTCGGTGACCTTGTCCGTCTTGAGGGTGGCCGCGAACGCGAAGAACACGGCCTGCACGAGGAGGCTCACGCCGAGTGTGAAGAGCAGGTTGTCGAGCATGCGATAGTCCCCGTGGTGGAGGTGAGCGGCGCGCCGGGATCCGTGGCTGGCGACGATCAGGGCAGCCAGGAGGATCACCGCGAACAGTACCAGGTAGCCGGCGAGATAGAGGCGAAACCGGCGCGCCATCGCGCGTTCGCCGTCATCGACGAAGTAGCGGTTGGTGAAGAGCGCCATGATGTCATGCCCGAACCAGGGCAGGATGTTGATCTTCCAGTCCGACCGACGGTAGACCGTCGAGCGCCAGGTATAGCGTAGCCGGAACAGCGGGATGCCGTAGAGCAGGAACAGCACGATGAGGATCTTCTTGATCATCGTGGGATCCTCCCGCTGACAGGTACTGCCTCGGAACATCATCGTGCGGCGGGGCCGTTGGTCGCTGACAGGCGGAAACGACAGTCGTGCGAGACAGCATCTACATGATGCGCGAGTCGTAGGCCCAGTGCAGCAGGGCCTGGCGTTGACGCGGCCGGCAACTCCAGTGGCCGCCCGGACAGCGCGTTCCGGAGCTGGGCCGCGTGGCGGCGCGCCGCGCGCCAGCGGCCGATCTGCCGCTCGTCATCGGGACACCGACGCCCCCGATAGTAGCGGCAGTACCACTGGAACCAGCCTCGGGGATCCTCGTGGATAGATCCAGCCCTTCTGCGCGCCAGGTGGCCAGGGGCTGGGAGGCATTGACCCCGAAGCAATTCAGGGCGGGGTCGTGGAACTCGTGGACAGAGTCGGCCCGCGCGAACCACGATGCCGGGAACTCGGCTCGGCAGTCGGTCATGTACTTGCCGCCGAAGACGCCCAGGGTCAGCATTTGCCTGGGCGTGAGGTCGGGCCGAAAGCCGGGGTGGAAGTTGCGTCCCGCGGGCGCGATCAGCTCGTACTGCGTAGCCTTGCTGCATGAGGTCGTTCACGATCACGGCGCATGGCGACCTCACGGCCGTCGCGCCGATCGCGCGATGCCCGACAGCATCCCGGCAAAGACCAGCTGGTGCAGCGGATAGGCCAGGTACCAGTACGCCAGTCCCAGGAGCCCCACCGGATCGAACACCGCCGTCTGGCGAATCACCGATCCGGTGCCATCCGGGGTCACCTCGAATTCGAGCCAGGCCCGCCCCGGGAGCTTCATCTCGGCCACGAGCAGGAGGCGGTTGGGCGGGTCGCAGGCCTCGACCCGCCAGCAGTCGAGCACATCGCCCGGGCACCAGGTGCTCGGGGTCCCGCCTGCCCGCGGCGCAACCCGACCCCGCCGACCAGCAGGTCGAGCCATCCCCGCAGCCGCCACAGCCAGTTGCCGTAATACCAGCCGTTGGCGGCCTCCCAGGCGGAGTACCGGCGCGAATGCGCGCTCCGGATCGCCGGACACCCGCACGCTGCGCGAGTCGACCAGCCGGTTTCCGAACCGGGTGCCACCCCACTGCCTTCGGCTCGCCCGCAGACGAAACCGCGTCCGTCCAGGTGGACTCGCGCGCGTTCGCGGTCCTCGTTGCTGAGGGCGTGGGCGATGGCGTCGGCCATGCCCCGGGGCCGCACGGCGAAACGTCCGAAGCGCGGTGTCGTCGTGGACGACGGTGGGATGCCTGAGGCTGTCGATGAGCTGACGCCCCACCCGGGCGTAGAGGGGAGTCACCAGACCGAGCCACAGGCTCGACAGCCGGGGCGTCAGCACCGGGACCGGAATCATCGACGCGGCGTCAGGCCCCGTTGGCGGGCGTACTCGCGCATGATGTCCCGATAGGAGACGGCATCGCGTCCACCGATCTCGAATATTCTGTGCACGCCGGCTGGCAGATCGCAGTCCCGCCGTGAGGTAGGCCAGGACGTCGTCGATCGCGATCGGCTGGGCCAGGACCGAGACCCAGCGCGGCGTGATCATCACCGGCAGGCGCTCCACCAGTGCGCGGATCATCTCGAAGGACACGCTGCCGAACCCGATCACGATCGAGGCCCGGAACTCCACCACCTGGGTGGCGCCGGCGTGGCGGCGGAGCACCTCGCCAACCTCCTGCCGGCTCTGGAGGTGGGTCGAGAGGGCCGAGTCGCTCTCTCCGAGCCCGCCCAAGTAGATGATCCGGGTCACCCCTGCGGCGCACGCGGCTTTCGCAAAGTTCATGGCGCCCAGCCGGTCCTTGTCGTCGAAGCGTCCCGGTGCGCTCATCGAGTGCACCAGGTAGTACGCCGTGTGGACCCCGGCCAGGGCGGCGTCGAGCGTGGGGCGCTCCATCACGTCCCCGGCGACAATCTCGCGTCCGGGGGCCGCCCGTGCCCGGAGGAACTCGGGGCGCCGCGAGAGACAGCGGACCCGGAGCCCGCGGGCCTGGAGCATCGGCAGCAGGCGCCCGCCGATGTATCCGCTGGCGCCGGTGAGGAGGATGGTCGGCTCGTGGCTCACTGGGGAGAGCCCGGGGTCGAGATCGGGGACCTCTTCAGGCGCGCGATGTCGAATCCCTGGGCCTCCGCCGTCGCGACCAATCGCCGGTACACCTGCTCATCCAGCTCCGGGGTCCGCGACAGGACCCAGAGATATTCCCGGCTCGGGTCCCCCACCAGCGCCGCGCCGTAGTCTTCGGTGAGATCGAGAATCCAGTAGTTCCCCCAGACCATCGGCAGGAACGACAGGAAGCCCGGCGCGAACCGGACCTTGAGCTGCGAGGCAGGGCCGTCGCGATGGGCCAGTTTCGCTCTGCCCTCGGCGCGGTTCATGGTGCCGTCGCCTGCCGGCAGGCGTTGGTCACCCGGACCTGGCCGTTGGGCAGGAATTCGTACTCGGCGGTGGTCTCGCCGACGCATTTGTTCTGGAAGCGGTTGGGGAACCGGGCCACCTCATGCCAGCGCGCCGGCGTACCGGGCGAGATCGACCCCCTCCACCGGCCGCACCAGGCCACGCGTGGTGTCCTGGGCGGCGGCGAGGGTCAATAACAGCAGGACCAAGCTTCAGTCCTTCGGCAGGATGACGGTGTCAATTACGTGGATCACGCCGTTGGAGGCGGGAATATCCGTGGCCGTGACCTGGGCGCCGTCCACATACACCTTGCCGCCCTCAACCTTGATGCGGACGTCCTGTCCGTTCACCGTCGTGGCCGACTTGAGACCGACCACCTGGGCTGCCATGACCTTGCCAGCCACGACGTGGTAGGTGAGGATCGCCTTCAGCTTGGCCGGGTCGGCCAGGAGCGCCTCGACGGTCCCCTTGGGGCAGCTTGGCAAACGCCGCATCGGTCGGCGCGAACACGGTGAACGGTCCGGCGCTCTGCAGGGTCTCGACCAGACCGGCAGCCTGGACCGCCGTGACCAGGGTCTGGAAGGACCCGGCCTTGATCGCCACATCGACGATGGTGTTGGCGCTGGTGCTCGCCGGCTTCACTGCCTGGGCCGCGGCGTCCGAGCCGCTGATCGGTCCAACAAGTGCGGCCGCAAACGCCGTCAGGGCCAGTACTCGCAGTGTCTTCTTGGTTCGCATTGTCTTCTTGCTCCTATCTGGTTGTGAAGTGAATGACTCAGAAGTTGAAGCGCAGGCCGGCGGCAAACGGCCAGACCCACGCGTTGTCGGTTCCAACGTTCGTCCTGCTTGCTGAAAGCGATGTCTCCCTGCGGGCTCACCACAAAGCTCACCTTGCTGCCCAGGTCGAAAATCAGCTTGGCGCCCACGTTGATCGCGGGGTAGGTGAACGAGCTACTGCCGTCGATCTTGAAAGTCATGGCACCGGCGCCAGCGTTGAGAATGAGCGATACCTTGCCGTTGGAGCTGCCGTACACCTGATAGCCGAGCTTGCCCATGTAGTGGTAGACATCGACGTCGGGTCCGCTCACGCCGGCGGGCTGGTCTGCCCCAGGGTGGAAGCCAAAGTCGGCATCGCCCATCAACCAGACCCGATCGGCCACCTGGACGTGGAGGCCCGCCCCGAAGCTCGGTCCCGCTTTCGCCGCATCGGCGATGTCGAAGGTCGGGACGTTCAGCCCGCCACGGACCTCCAGCGTCACCTGGGCCTTGGCTGGGCCGGGGGCAGCCAGTGCCATCCCAATCACGGCCCATAGGGTAGTCCACCGGCTCGTCAGTTGTGGCATTTCCACTTTCTCCTTTTGGTGGTACAGTTCTGGTGTTGCCTGCTGTCCAACCATCGTCCAACTAAGCTAGTGGTGAATTATGTCTTTGTCAAGTATTTGTCTATATAAATAGCTTGACAATGTCTGTACCAAGCCTATATAATGGTAGAGCATGAGCCAAGAGACCCTATCAGTCGAACCCCGCCACCCGATCAGGGTGGTTTCCGAACGGACCGGGCTTTCCCCCGATGTGCTTCGGGCCTGGGAGCGCCGATATGGCGTGGTCGCGCCGGAGCGGAGCGATGGGGGGCAGCGACTGTATTCCGATGCCGATATCGACCGCGTGGCACTGCTGGTCAAGGCGACTCGAGCGGGCCGCGCCTTGGGCCAGACGGCGGCGCTTCCGGTTGAGGAACTCCGCCAGCTCGTCGCCGAGGATGCTGAGCTCGGAGCGTCCAGACCCACGCCGGCCGGGGACTATCAGGACCGCGCGTTTGGGGCGGTGGCCCACCTGGCCCCGGAGCGCTTGCAGGCAGAACTGCGCTACGGCCCTGCTTTCCGTCGGCCTGTCAGGGTACCTGGATGAGGTGGTGACCCCGCTCTTGCAACGCATTGGTGATGCCTGGCACGCGGGCCAGATCAGCATCGCCCACGAGCATGCCGCGTCTGCCGTGATCCGAGGGGAATTGGCCTGGCTGGTAGATGTGCTGGCCATTCCTGACGGAGCGCCAAGGGTGGTGGTGGCCTGCCTGGCTGGAGAGCGCCATGAACTGGGGGCCATTCTCGCCGGCGCTGCTGCGGCCCACCAGGGGTGGCGGGTTACCTACCTGGGACTTGACCTGCCTGCCGTCGAGATTGCCACGGCGGCTTCGAGTGAAGGTGCGAGCGTGGTGGGTGTGAGTGTGGTGATGTCCTCCGATCCGGCGCTGGCCCGATCGGAGCTGGAGACGCTTCGGGAGATGCTCCGGGCGGGCACGGCGTTGCTGGTCGGTGGGGCGGGGGCCACTTCCCTGGGCCCGATGGGGGATGGGATCACGCTGGTCCAGGACTTGGCGCACTGGCGCGCGCTCCTCCGTTCCCATGCTCCGATCCGCTAGATGTCGACGCGGACATCGCCACTCCTGGCGGTGGCAACGCGGTGAGGTACCGCATACGTCCCCGCCAGGCCGTAGCCGACAACTTGGTGGAGGATCTGGTGGCGGGGGCTCGGCCGGGCCTACGGCCGGTCCGCGATGTGTGGCACCCCGCCAGAGCGCAGCCGCTCGTTGAATCCCTTGAGCTCGGTGGTCACCAAGGCGTCCAGTGCCTGGAGTTGAGCGGCCAGGCCGGCTTCCAGCACACGCTGGACTTCAAGCTGCTGATCGGTGGGCCGGTAGTCGGAGCTGGCCAGGCCGTTCGCCAGATGACCGAACTTGGAGAGCAGCTTCGAGCCGAACCGGACCCCGTCTTGCCCCTGACCCGTAAGGCGGAGGTCGACCAGGTTCATCTCCAGGTCGGCGAGCCGCTCCTCCAGAGCAGCGGCCGCCTGGGCCAGCGCGGGGTCGGCCACCGATCGGGCCAGCGCGGCCAGCTGGACCCGCATCGACTCGATCCGATGGACCGCGGCGGCGCCATGCTCGATGTCGGCTCTGACGGCGCTGAGAACGGTGGTCTGGGCCGCGATGTCCTCTTCGCTCCCGCCGGAGGTCGGATCCTTCCGCACCTCGACGCTCTGGCGCTGTTCGACACCGTCCACCTTCAGCACCACGGTGTACCGGCCGGGAGGCATGAGGATGAGACACCCGCGGCACCCCGGGGGCCGAGCGACCCTCGGCGCCGGGAGCCAGATGGGGCGCGTAGCGCGGCGCGGTCCGGAGCCGGACCTCGGTGCTGTTCTCGCCTTCGAGATTCCAGACCACCCGGTTGAGACCCGCGGCGTTGCCGCCCCGCAGGGTGCGCACCACCGCACCGGTCGCGTCGAGGACGGTAACGCTGGGTGCCGATTTCGCCGAGCCCTTGAGCCAGTAGTTGATCGACGCGCCGTAGGCGGGATTCTCCCCGGTGGTGGGGTCGTCGTATGTGGTGGATGGTGCGGTGACGGACCGGAAGCGCCAGGCCTCCCGGACCGGGAAGAGATGGGCCGGCTTGCCCAGCACCTCCGGGGTCATCTGCTGGAGCGGGGTGATGTCGTCCATGATCCAGAAGCCGCGCCCGTAGGTCGAGACCACCAGGTCGTTGAACCGCTCCTGCACCACGATGCCGGAGACCGGGGCGTGGGGCAGGTTGGCCTGAAGCGGGAGCCACCGGTCGCCGGCGTCGAACGAGACGTAGATGGCGTTCTCGGTGCCCAGGTAGAGCAGCCCGGGACGCACCGGATCTTCGGCAATCGCCCGGGCGTAGCTCAGCCTGCTCTTCGGGATCCCGGTCACGATCAGGGTCCAGCTGCGGCCTTGGTCGCGGGTCCGGTAGACGAACGGGTCGCGGCCGTTGACCTGATGGAAGTCCACCACCAGATACGCGGTCGCGGCATCGTGGTGGGAGGCGACGATGGACCGGACCGATCCCCACGCCGGAAGGCCCGGGAGGCTGGCGGTGAGGTTGCTCCAGCTGGCGCCGTCGTCCCGGGTGAGCTGGACCTGGCCGTCGTTGGTGCCGATCCAGATGGTGCCCTTCGCGAGGGGCGATTCGGCGATGGCGTGGAGGGTGCCGGCATACTCGACGCCGATGTTATCGCCCGTGAGGCCGCCCGAGCTTCCCTGGCGGCTCTTGTCATTCAGGGTGAGGTCGGGACTGATGACCTCCCAGCTCTGTCCGCCATTCCGGGTGCGGTGGAGGTGCTGGCTCCCGACATACACCGTGTTGTGGTCGTGCGGTGAGAGGTGGAGCGGGGCATCCCAGACGAACCGGTAGCGCACCCCCTCGGCGGGTCCGTTCGACTGATCGGGCCACACCTCCACGTTCCGGTACTGCCGGCGGCTCTCCTCATACCGGACCACGATCCCACCCCGCATCCCGGACCCCGACGCGCTCGACCAGATGATGTCGGGGTTGGTGGGATCGGGAGTGGCCCAGCCACTCTCCCCCCACCCACCGAGTGCCACATGCCCCGGGAGATCCCCGCGCTCCGGCCACCGGTGACCCGGCTGTTGCTGGGCCCGCGGTAGGTGGGCTCATCCTGCTTGTTTCCAAACACGTTGTAGGGGATGCTGTTGTCCACCGTCACGTGGTAGATCTGCGCGTTGAGCAGGCGCTGACGGAACCAGGTCCGGCCCCGGTTCTGGGAGATCGACAGTCCCTGATCGTGGGCCACGATCATCCGGTCGCCGTCGGTCGGGTCGATCCAGATGTCGTGGTGATCGCCGCCCGGTGCCTGCGGGCCCCGGAGCACTTCGACGGTGGCTCCGCCGTCGATGCTCCGGGCAAACGACGCGGTCAGAAACCAGGCCTCGTTCTCGTTGTCGATGGACACCATCATGCGGGAGTAGTAGTGCGGCCGCCCCATGACATTCCGGTCGCGGTTGATCAGCGACCAGCTGCGACCGCCGTTGTCCGACCGCCAGAGCTGCCCGTCCTGGGTGGGCTGGCCATCCCAGGGGATGCCGTCGCCGGTCTCGATCATGGCGAAGATCCGCTCGGGATTGGAGGGCGCGATGGCCAGGGTGACCTTGCCGACCGGGGAGCGGGGCAGGCCGTTGCCCACCTGCCTGGTCCAGGTGACGCCACCGTCGGTCGAGGCGAAGAGCCCGCTGCCGGGTCCGCCGCTGGTCCGGCCCCAGGTGTGGATCTCCAGCTGCCACATCCCCGCGAAGAGGATCCGCGGGTTCGAAGGATTCATCGCCAGGTCGGAGCACCCGGTGTTCTCGTCCACGAACAGGACTTGGCTCCAGGTGGTTCCGCCGTCCGTGGTCCGAAAGACCCCGCGCTCCGGCTGCGGGCCGTAGGCATGGCCCAGGGCGCAGACCAGCACCACGTCGGGATTGGTCGGGTGCACCACCACCCGGGCAATCCGGCCGGTCCGCTCCAATCCCATCAGCCGCCAGCTTCGCCCGGCGTCGAGCGACCGGTAGATGCCCTGCCCGATCGACACATGGCTCCGGATATGGCTCTCCCCCGTCCCGGCCCAGACGATGTTGGGATCGCTCGGCGCGACCGCCAGGGCGCCGATCGACTGTACCGGCTGGTCATCGAAGATCGGATCCCAGTGCACCCCGCCATCGGTGGTCTTGAAGATTCCGCCCGAGGCCGACCCCACGTAATAGGTCAGTGGGTCGCCGGGAATGCCTGCCGCGGTGCTGAACCGGTTCCCCTCCGGCCCGATGGTGCGCCAGGAGAGGGCGCCGAACAGCTCGGCGTTGTACGGGGATGCCTGCTGGGCCTGGAGCGGAGCAAACCAGGCGAGCAGAGTCGCCAGTACCAGGGCAGGACGCAGGGTGGGGCAGAGGGAGCGGAGCGTGACTGGCACGGGGGCCTCCGTCGGGTTGTCAGAAACAGGCTCGGGATGGCGGTGCGGCAACGATGAATGATAGCTTGGGCAGCGACCGTCGCTCTACCCATGATTTCGGAGTCCGCCATGACCCGCGTCGTTGCTCTTCTCCTGCTCCTGTTCGGCCTTCACCTGCCGGCGTCCCTGTCCGCCCAGAGCGCCAGCTATCCGAGCCTGGTGGCGCTGTTCCACGACTGGCGCACCTTCGAGGAGCCGCCGCGGCTGGAGGGGGCGCCCGACTATCGCGCCGCCACCAGTGCCCGTCGGCTTTCCGAACTCAGGGAGTATCAGCAGCGGCTTCAGGCGATCGACACCACCGGCTGGTCGGTGCACGAGCAGGTGGACTGGCACATCGTGCGCGCCGAGCTGAACGGGATGGAGTATCACCTGAGGGTGCTGCGGCCGTGGGCCCGGGACCCGGCGTACTACGCCTCGGTCCGAACCGAGGAGAGCGATACCCCCGCCGAGGAGGGGCCCACCATTCACGGAGCGATCCGGCTCTGGCGGTACGGGATCTGGCCCCGGACCAGGCTCGAGACCTCCCAGCCGCTCACCCCGGACGAAACGCGCCGGCTCACCGCGGCGCTCCGGACCGTTCCGCCGCTACTCAGTCAGGCCCGGGTGAATCTGGCTGGAAGTACTGCCCACGACCTCTGGGTCGGTGGGGTCCGGGCCCTGGCTGAGCAGGCCGCGACGCTGCTCGAGTTGCAGCGGATGGTGCAGGGGGGCGACCCGGCGCTGGTGGCGGCCGTGGCCAGTGCGCGGGCCGCGACCGAGGAGTTCACCAAGTGGCTCGACGACGAGGCGCCCCGGCACCTGGGGCCGTCGGGGATCGGGAAGGAGCAGTACACCTGGTTCATCCGGAATGTGCTGCTGGTGCCGCTCACGTGGGACGAAGAGGTCACCATCGTCCGGCGCGAGCTGGCCCGGGCGCACACCTCGCTCCGGCTGGAGGAGAGCCGGAACCAGGCGCTGCCGCCGATGCCGGTGGCCGAGACGCCGGAGGCGTACGCCGTGATGCAGGACAGCGCGCTGGCGCGGTACTTCCGGTTTCTGGAGCGGCAGGGCATTCTGACGATGGAGCCGTGGATGGAGCGGGCGCTCCGGGAGCGGATGCCCTCGTTCTCCCCGGCGGCCACCCGCGACTTCTTCATGCAGGGTTCCCAGCGCGATCCGAACCCGCTCTGGACCCATCTCTATCACTGGTGGGACAACTGGCGGCTCCGCGAGGGGGCCAACCCGGATCCGATCCGGCGCAGTGCCCTCCTATATAACGTATGGATGAGCCGGGCCGAGGGGATGGCGACCTCGATGGAAGAATGGATGATGCATGCGGGGCTGTACGACGACAGCCCCCGGTCGCGGGAGATCGTCTGGGTGATGCTGGCGGCGCGGGCGGCCCGCGGACTTGGCAGCCTGTATGCCCACTCCAACGACCTGACCATGGAGCAGGCCGGGGATCTGCATGTGGCCTGGACTCCGCGCGGGTGGATGCGGCGGGACCCGCTGCTGGGGTTCGAGCAGCACCTGTACCTGCGGCAGCCGGGGTATGGGGCCAGCTACGTCACCGGGGGGCGGCTGATGGAGGAGGTCATCGCCGAGCGGGCCCGCCAGCTGGGGAGCGGGTTCACCATGCGGCGGCTGTTCGACGAGGTGAACGCGGTGGGGATGATCCCGGTGTCGCTGATCTACTGGGAGCTGACCGGGGATGCCCGGATGATCCGGGAGTTGCAGGAGGGGACGGGGCCGCTGCCGTTCAGGCCATAGTGCCGAGGGTCAGGCCGGTTCGTCGGGGGCCGGGTTCTGGCCTGAGGTGGAGACGCCGGCGCGGAGCTTGAGCTCGTCCAGCTGCTGCTCCACCGACTCCGGCACCCCCAGGGTGTCGGCGATCCCGGCAATCTCCTCGGCGTCTTTCCATTCGAGTTCGAGCAGGGCGAGTTCGCCTTCGAGGGCGTGGCGCTCGTTTTCCTCGTTGACCGCCATCTCGATGGCGAGCCGATCCTCGTGGCGAAGCTGCTGCAGGACGCCCCTGGGCTTCGGCTTGCCTTTCTTGGTGAACATCAGGGTGTTGGCGGTGACCGCCACCCGGCGGAGCAGCTCGTCGGGATGGCCAGCTGATTCCAGCCGCTCCACCGCGGTCTTGACGATCTTCTCCTTGCCGCCCGCCTCGTTGATCCGCGGCATGATCAGCGCCGCGGCCCGGCGCGCCGAGTGGCCGCTCAGGGTGATGATCCCCTTCTCATACGGGAGTTCCAGCCGGAGCCCTTCGTCCGCCTCCTGCGGCACCTCGATCCGCGCCTTGATGGCGTGTTTTCCGCGGACCACTGCCCGATCGCCACCGGGCAACGGAACCCTGGCCACCAGGCGCCGACCCTTGACGCTCTTGACGATCCCCTCCCAGCCCTGCCAGATCATGTAGCTGGTTCCGCTCAGCACCCCGGTCAGATCGACGGCCAGTACCAGGCCGGCGCCGATTCCGACCACCGCCCCGGTGGTGATCATGTTCCTCTTGCGCCGCCGGCCGAACTGATCACCGTAGCGCCAGGCCGCAAACTCGGGCCGCATCGGTTCCCCGATCCGGACCAGCTCCAGACCCTCATCGAGCCGAGCCAGGCCGATGTTGTCGGTGGAGACCCGCTTCCGGGCATCGCGGAACCGGCGCTCGCAGTCCTCGATCGCGTCCCACCGCTCCTCGAATGGCGTCAGGTTCCAGCGCTCGCACTTCCGGCAGACCACCCAGAGCCGGCCCCGGGCCTGGTCGAACGCCAGCCGCCGGCCGACCGGAAAGGTCTCGACGACTTCATTGTCGCCGAGCGGGCCGTGACAGAAGAGACAGGTGGAGTACATGGTCAAGCTCGCGGAGTTCGGGCCTTGAGGTCATCCAGCTGTTCTTCGACGGACTCCGGGATTGCGAGTCGGTCGGCGATCCCGGCGATCTCCTCGGCGTCCTTCCATTCGAGTTCGAGCAGGGCGAGTTCGCCTTCGAGGGCGTGGCGTTCGTTTTCCTCGTTGACCGCGATCTCCAGGGCGAGCTTGTCTGCCCACGACATGTATCCAATGAGCCCGGGCGACCTGTCGACGGTGAGGCGGAAGGGCTTTGCGGCGGGTTTGAACGGGGGGGAGTTGGCCGCCATCGTCACACGCCTCAGGAACTCTTGTGGATGGCCCGCTGTCTCAAGTTTGGAGACGGCCTTCTGGACCAGTCCCTTGTTGCCGCCGACCGAGTTCAACTTTGGCATGATCAGGCTCGCGGCATGTCGGGCGTGGTGTCCGGTCAGGGTGGTCTCACCGGCTATGAAGGGGATGACGAGCCTGAACCCATCATCCCTCTCCGAAGCCACCTCGAGTCTTGCCTTCAACAGGTGTGTGAGTCGGAGAGGTACTCTGACTCCGGATGGTAATGGCACCCATGTTGCGACCCTCCGCCACGTATGCCACTGTGCCGCCCAATGGCTCACCTGAAGGGCGATGAAAGATGCAGAGCCGACTACGCCCGTGAAGAGTGAGGATCCAGCAAGACCTATTCCCACGACTCCGATCGGCACGCCGATCAGGATGTTGCGACGTAGCCGCCGGCCAAACTGGTCGCCATAGCGCCAGGCGGCAAACTCCGGCCGCATCGGCTCCCCGATCCGGACCAGCTCCAGACTTTCATCCAGCCGGGCCAGGCCGATGTTGTCGGTGGAGACCCGCTTCCGGGCATCGCGGAATCGGCGCTCGCAGTATTCGATCGCGTCCCAGCGCTCCTCGAACGGGGTCAGGTTCCAGCGCTCGCACTTCCGGCAGACCACCCAGAGCCGGCCCCGGGCCTGGTCGAACGCCAGCCGCCGGCCAACCGGAAAGGTCTCGACGACTTCGTTGGCGCCGAGCGGGCCGTGACAGAACAGACAGGTGGAGTACATCGGCCGCGAGTTCCTTCCCATCGGCGGGACCTGCCGATACCATTGGAAGCCTAATACGACGGGGGTGGAATGTCGGTTTCGACGGCCTATACCGAGCACGATGGACTGGGGCTCGCCGAGCTGGTGCGGCGGGGAGAGGTGACTCCCGCCGAGCTGGTGGCTGAGGCCCTCCACCGGCTCCGTGAGTGGAACCCCGTCATCAACGCGGTGATCCACCGGATGGATGACCGGGCCCGGCGCGAGGCGAATGCGCCGGTGCCCGAGGGGCCGTTCCAGGGGGTGCCGTTTCTGATCAAGGATCTGGTGGCCCTGGTGGCCGGCGAACCGATGCAGGCCGGCAGCCGGTTCCTCAGGGGGTTCATCCCCGATCACGATTCCGAACTCGTCGCCCGCTATCGCCGGGCAGGGCTCATCACCCTTGGCAAGACCAGCACTCCCGAGTTTGGCCTGACCCCGTTCACCGAACCGGCGCTGTTCGGGCCGACCAACAATCCCTGGGACCCCGGCCGGATCGCGGGCGGGTCGAGCGGCGGCTCGGCGGCGGCGGTCGCGGCGGGGATCGTTCCGATTGCCGGTGGCGGCGACGGCGGCGGCAGTATCCGGATCCCGGCGTCGTGCTGCGGGCTCTTCGGACTGAAGCCCAGCAGGGGCCGGACCCCGACCGGCCCGGACCGCGGGTCGATCTGGCAGGGCTGCGTGGTCGAGCACGTGCTGACGCGATCGGTGCGCGACAGCGCCGCGGCGCTGGACGCGACCCACGGGCCGGACATCGGTGCCCCGTACGGGATTGCCGCTCCGGAACGGCCCTACCTGGAGGAGGTCACCCGGGAACCCCGCGTCCTGCGGATCGCGATGGCCACCCGGTCATTCCTCGGAGTCAGGGTGGATCCCGAATGCGTCCGGGCGGTGGAGGACACCGCGGAGCTGCTTCGGTCGCTCGGCCACACCGTCATCGAGACCCACCTGCCGCTCGATGGCCCCGGGTTCTCCCTCGCCTTCATGACCATGGTGGCGTGCGAACTGCGCGGCGACATGGAGGAGGCCGCCCGACTCACCGGCAAGCGGCTGCGCGCGTCGGAATTCGAGCCGACCACCTGGGCGCTGGGCCTGCTGGGGAACCGGCTCCGGGCGGCCGAGTTCGTCAACGCCACCCGCTATCTCACCAACGTCAGTCGGGAAGTCTCCCGTTTCCTGGAGCCGTGGGACCTGCTGCTGACGCCGACCGTCTCCACCCCGCCGCCCCCGACCGGGTCGCTGCAACCCAAACCGAAGGACGCCATGCTGCTCCGGATCCTGGGGGCCATCAACTCGGGTGGGCTGGTCAAGCTGGCCGGATTGCTGGAGCAGGCGGCGGCGGATGCCTTCGAGTTCACCCCGTGGACCCCGGTCTCCAACGCGACCGGCCAGCCGGCGATGTCGGTCCCGCTGGCATGGAGCCGGGACGGCTTGCCGATCGGGGTGCACTTCGTCGCCCGGTTCGGCGACGAGGCGACCCTGTTCCAGGTGGCGGGTCAACTGGAGCGGGCTCGGCCCTGGGCCCAGCGCCGGCCCGTCCTGCCGGTCTGAATCCGGCTCAGGGGACCGGCGGCTTCTGCCCTCCCCGCTCCGGGTCCCTCTTGCGAACGTCGGCCATCGCCGGTAGGGTGTTGGCGAGAACCCACGCGAGCCGCTCGTACCCCACGGATTGATTCACCAACCCTCTCTCGATGTGAAAGGCGGCCTGCATATGCGATTCACTACGACGGCCCTTCGAGTGGCGAGCTTGGCGTCGCTCATGTTGATCCTGAGTACCGCCGCACCACGTGCCGATGTTCCCGCCCCAGTTGAATGCTCAACGGAGAGTTCGGAGATGCCGTCATGCAAGCCGCATCAGGCTTGGTATTGCTTTCATCAGGGGATGGAAGAACCCATGCAGCACTTCTGTGACCCCAACGATATGGGATGCTAGGTTCCGGCCGTTTTGGTGGCCATTTGGATGATCGCACTCGTCGACCGTAACCTGACAGTCAGGGGCACGCGCGGCTCACGGTCCCTGATCTCGATGCCAGAGAACTGACAACCCGACTTGGGAGGTTGCCGATGAGGATTCGACTGAGCACCGTTATCATGTCTGTGGTCGGGGGCATCCCAGTTCTGGCTGTTGCGCAGGTCCCTACGGTGGACATCAGGCCTGCATCCGGGACTGTGCTGGGGCACGGCGGCGTGGGAGCGCCCATCACTTGGGGTGCCGTGACTGCAGCAGTGCAGCTGCCTGATGAGACGGTTATCGTGGCCGACGGCCACTCGGTAAGAGTCCACTTTTTCAACGCGAAGGGCCACCTGATCGCCTCTCGGGGCAGATTGGGAAGCGGACCGGGCGAGTTCCGTTACATAGCGTCCCTTCATAGTTGCGCCAAGAACCGGGTTCTTGTGTTCGACTCGGAGCTGAGCCGCGTCTCAGAATTCACCGCTGATGGCCGGTTTGTCCGAGTCGTCACGATCTCGGCTGGCAAAGGGAGGCTGGTGTATTCGATGACTTGCGCCGAGAGCGGACACTGGCTGTTGGCCAGCTGGCCGCGATTTGATAAGTCCCTTCCCATCGGGCCATACCGGGAGTCCCAGGACCTATTCCTCGCTGATTCGAACGGAATCGTCGTGAGGACCCTCGGGCCGGTCTTGGCGACCGAGCGGTACCGACATGAGAGGAGTGATGGGCCACGAACGTTTGGGAAGGTTACGGTCATGGCAATCGATCAGGGTCGTCTCTACATCGGGGATGGTGAGGAGTATCTTCTTGCTGTCAGGAGTCTACAGAGCGGAGCTTCTCTCCTCGAGCTGCGCTACGACTCACCCAGGATTCGGGTGACGCAGTCGGCCATCGTCCGGCACTTCGAGGACCACCTGGCCACGGTGCGCAGCCCGAGCCACAGAGAAGCCCAACGCCGGGCTTCGGCAACGTATGATTACCCTGAGTTCTTTCCCCCGTATGGATCGCTGATAGTCAGGCACGAGCAGATCTGGGTCGCGGACTATCCCACCCCGGAACGGACATCAGAGGCCTGGACGGTCTTTGATCGTTCGGGTCGAGTGGTCGGCCGGGTTGTGCTGCCGAGGGGGTTCGAACTACTGGACGTTGGTGCCCGTCATGGGATCGTCCGGTGGACCGCGGAGGATGGGAGCCAGGAACCAAGGGTGTATCCTTTGCGAAGGCAAACCACGAGCAAGTAGCCACGCCATGCGGTTCCTTCAGGTTTCCGGGGAACAGTTGAAGGCCGGCTGATCACTATCGGAGCTCACCATGACAAGTACTTACCTGCTCCTGTGCGGCGGTCTCGCGCTTGCGTTCTCCACCCCCGTACCAGACCGGCCTGAGGCACCGCAGGACAGAGTCACGGAATGCCCCAAGGACGGCTGGTGCATCGACCGTCCAGAGTGGTACTGTTGGATCCCAGAGTCTGAGGAACTCATCCCGAATGCCTGCGATCGTCGGGATAGCGGGTGTTGGTAGGCCGGGAGGGCGGGCCCTACCCCCCTGCAATTGCCGGGGCGTTGTGGTTCAAAGGGCTGCCTACCTGTGCTCCTCCGGTCCGGCACTCTGATCAAGGCCGCGGGGATGGTCGGGCAGGCCGCGAGCACCGCGTTCGAGTTCACCCCGTGGACCCCGATCAGGGGACCGGCGGCTTCTGCCCTTCCGGAATCGGCGTCTGGTAGGGCTTGCCCGCCGTCTTGGCCGCGAAGTCGGCCTTCGCCTTGACCAGCAGGGCGGGATTGGTCAGCAGATCGAGGCCGGTCAGCGCGAGCACCTTGGCCGCCACCACCGCCGCCTTGCTCGAGCCCGGCACCCCGTGGGACGCCGAGGTGGCCCAGCTGTGCCACGGGAGGCCGGCGCCGGCGGTCGCCACGCCGAAGGCCGCCGTCGGGGTGATCCAGCTCACCTCCGCCACGTCGGTGGAACCGCCCTCGAGTGGCTGCTGGGTCGGAGCCAGCGCCTTGATCGTGGTGTCGAGCCCCACCACCGGCAGGCCCAGCCCGGCCTGCATGTCGCGGGCAAACTGCTGCTCTTCCTCCCCGAACTTCGGTGCCCCCACCAGTTCGAGGTTCTTCTGCATCAGCTCCTGGATCGGCCGGTTGTAGAGGTACTCGTGGACCCCGGTGATGAGATGGATCGAGTGGGTGGTCCGGGTGGCGAGGGCCGCCCCCTCGGCGATCTTCTTGAGCCAGGCGTAGTGGGCCTCCACGGACGGGCGATCCGCATCGCGAACGAAGAACCAGACCTTGGCGTACTCGGGCACCACGTTGGGCGCCTCGCCGGCGGAGGGAATGACGTAGTGGACCCGGGCGGTCGGCTTGATATGCTCCCGCATCATGTTGACCCCGTGCGCCATCAGTTCCACGGCGTCCAGGGCGCTCCGGCCATTCCACGGGTCGAACGCGGCGTGCGCGGCCTGGCCCCGGAACTCGACGGTGAAGTTGTTGTTGGCCTGGGTGCCCGAGTTGGACACCGCATTGACGGTGGTCGGGTGCCAGTCGAGCGCCGCGTCGAGATCGTTGAAGAGTCCGTCCCGCGCCATGTAGGTCTTGCCGACCAGGGTTTCTTCGGCCGGGGTGCCGTAGAGCCGGATGGTGCCCTTGATCCCCTGGGCTTCCATGGTCCGCTTGAGCGCGATGGCCGCCCCGATCGACCCGGCCCCGAACAGATTGTGGCCGCAGCCCTGGCCCGACAGGACCCCGTCATCCCGCACCAGTTTCTTCGGGGTGACCGCGTTGCCGACTCCGGGGAGGGCGTCGTACTCGGCCAGAATGCCGATGATCGGTCGGCCCGATCCGTATTCGGCGACGAACGCCGTGGGCATCCCGGCGCTGTTGCGCTGGAGCTTGAAGCCCTCCTGCTCGAGGAGATTGGCCAGGTAGGCGGCCGATCGAGACTCCAGCATGGCGGTTTCGGAATAATCCCACAGGGTCTGCGCCATCTGGCCGATGTTCCCGGTCAGGGCGTCGACGTTGGCGAGGGTAGCCTGCCGGACCCGCGGGCTGGTCTGGGCCGAGAGCGGCCCGGCCATGACGAGGGGAGCCGCGAAGGTGAGCAGCATCACCCTGGACAGCAGGTTCAGGAGTCGACGGGGGTGGGCGGTGCGGACCATGAGAATCTCCCTGGCGGGTAGTGAGTCAAATGTGGTGCGTCAGATGGTCTTGATCTTCCATCCGGAGCTGGCCAGCTCCCGGGCGATCCGTTCGCGGTGGTCGCCCTGGACTTCAATGATACCGTCCTTGGTGGTGCCGCCCGAGCCGCAGAGCCGCTTGAGCTCGCTGCCGAGCGCCGAGAGTTCGGTGGCGGGCAGAGGGACACCGGAGATGGTGGTGACGCCCTTCCCGCGCCGGCCCTTGGTCTCGAGCCGGATCCGGACGATCCCATCGCCTGGCGGGAGCGCGGTGTCCCGGGCGCAGGTGCACTCGATGGCGGAGCGGCGGCAGCGGGGACACATCTGCCCGTGCTGGGTGGAGTAGACTAGCCCGCCGGAACGACCCCTGCTCATCCGGCCCGCGCCAGTGCCTCCCGCACTCGGCGGGTCAGCTCCTCCACCGTGAAGGGCTTCCGGAGCAGTTCGACCTGGCCGGGCTTGATCCCGGCGTCGGCCAGCTCGTCTCCAGTGTAGCCGGACATGAACAGCACCTGAAGGCCGGGTTGGGCGGCCAGCAGCCGGGCGGCGAGCCGGGGGCCGCTCTCGCCCGGCATCATCACGTCGGTGAGCAGGATCGCAATCGGCTGCCGGGAGGCGAGTTCGAAGGCCTCCCGAGCGTCGCCGGCGGACAGCACCAGATGGCCCTGGGTCTCCAGGATGCGGGTCGCGGCCTGTCGAACCCCCGGGTCGTCGTCCACCAGCAGGATCGTTCCGGGGTGATCCGCGCTGCTGGCCCTGAACAGGCGGGGGGCTTCCTCCTCTTCGACCATCGGCAGGTAGAGCGTCACCGTGGTGCCGCGACCGGGCTCACTGCTGACCGTGATGCCGCCGCCCGCCCGCTCGAGGGTCACGAACAGGCTGGCCAGCCCCAGGCCGGTGCCGCGGCCCTGCCCCTTGGTGGTGAAGAAGGGTTCGAACATCCGGGAGAGAGTGGTCGTATCGATCCCTTCCCCGTCGTCCGTCGCGATCAGCCGCACATAGCGCCCGACGGGGGCGGGCAGGATCGCCGACTCGAGCGGCCGGGTCAGGTCCACCCGGTCGACGGTGACGGTAAAAGTCCCACCGTCCGGCGTGGCGTCGCGGGCGTTGGCCGCCAGGTTCAGGAGACAATGCTCCAGATCCGTCGGGTCGATCAGGGTGTGTCCGGCGTCGGGACTGATCCGTTGGGTGAAGGTGATCTCGCGCCCCAGCAGGCTCTCCACCAGTGGCAGGGTCTCGGTCACCAGCCGGGGTACCGAGACAACCCGGGGGTTGGTGACCTCGCGGCGACTCAACGCGAGGAGCCGTGCCACCAGCGCGGCCCCCCGTGACGCGGCGGTGCGCACCTGGACCAGGTCCTTCGCGGCCGGGTGATCGTCATCCAGCTCGCGGAGGGCAAGTTCGGTTCCGCCCAGGATGGCGGTCAGCAGGTTGTTGAAATCGTGGGCCACGCCGCCGGCCAGCCGGCCGATCGCGTCCATCTTCTGGACATGGCGAAGCTGTTCCTCCAGCTGGAGCCGCGCGGTCGTGTCGCGCGAGTTGAGGACCAGGCCGCCGACCCCGGGCTCGGCGAGCAGGTTGGTAGCGGCGGTCTCGAACGACACCGGGGACTCGCCGCTGCGGCCCCGCCAGGAAAAGGTGGTGTTGCCGCCGGGATCGAGCTGGAGTCGGTCGAGCGCCTCCTGGACCGGGCCGGCATCCGCGGGATGGACCAGGTCGATCAGCCTCAGGCCCAGCAAGCTCCCCGGCACGGTCCCCAGTGATCCATCGGCCGACGGACTGGCGAACACCACCCGGTGGGACGGATCCAGCACCAGGAGCACATCGGAAGAGTGACGAACCAGCGAGGCGAATCGCCGCTCCTGTTCCTGCGCGGCGGTCTGAGCCAGGTGCTCTGCCACATCCCGGACGGTCATGGCCTCCCGCAGGACCAGCAGCAGCATCAGTCCAACGAGGCTGAGCATGACCGGTTGCAGCGGGAGGCTGATCTTGTGTTCGGTGGCCCAGAAGACCAGCGCCGCGAGCCCGGTGACCGCGAGCAACGGGAGCGGGTTGAAGACCAGTGGGCGGCGGGTGGCTTCACCGGACTCGGTGATCGGGTCGATCCGGTAGAACCAGGCCCCCCACATCATCCCGACGTCGGCGAGGGCGCTCGGGGCGACCGCCCAGTTGAAACCGGTGTAGCCGGCAGACCAGAGGAGGTTGAAGAGCAGGTCCGTGATCATCGCGAGCGCCAGGGTGCCCGCGATCAGCCGGAACCCGCGCTTCCCCGCCGCCGGCCGCCCGCGGACCAGGGTCTGGTCGGCCGCGATGACTCCCAGGAGGGCCGCGATCGGGTAGGCAAAGCTCATGGCCCGTTCAAACGGGGTGACCGTGTCGCCGGCACCGGCCAGGCCCAGGATCATCCAGATGATGACCCCGACAGAGGCCGTGACCACCGCCATGTCGAGCGCCACCCGGACCGCCGTGTACTGACGGCGCGGCGAGAACGGGAGAAGCAGGAGCCCGATGGCGGCCAGCGGGTAGTAGGCCAGGAACCCGATCTCCGAGAGGCCCAGGTAGCCGCCCGCCTGGGGGGCCGGCGCCAGGAAGTACGAGCTGGCCGTGCCGAGGCAGAGCGCGAAGAACGCCGCGGCGAGAAACCGGAGCCCGGTCCTGAGCCGGTGGCGGAGATCGGGGCGCTGGGCGGCGCGATACAGGGCCAGGGTGGCGCCGGCCTGGAGCGGCAGGAAGCCGAGGCGATCGAGGATCAGGCCCCAGCCGACCGCGCGGTCCATGCGGACCAGTTCCAGGCTGACCAGGGCCACCGCGTAGACCACGCCGGCCCAGAGCCACCGGGTCGTCCAGTCCCGCGGCGGGCTGGACGCCCGGGCGGCTGGAGGCCGGGTGTGCAGCCTCCGCTCGGTGAGCACAACGGGATCGGCGGACACGAGACTGGAAAGCTATCCCGTTCCCCGAGCGGACGACAGGTTCTGTCCGGTCAGCCCGGCTTCTTGCGGGGAAGCGGCACTTGCGGACCGGCCCGTCCGCCCTGAGTTTGCGGGGTCCGGCGCACGGCCGGTCCACCATCGCCGTCCCCCCCGCATCCTCGTCGGAGGATCCGCATGACGCACGTGACGGTCCCGCTCACCAGGCGTGGCGCCGGCCAGACGCTCCGGCGCGACGCCTGGTGGGTCCAGCCGCTGATCGTGTTCGTGGTGCTGAGCGGCTTCCTGGTCTATGCCACCTGGGCGGCCTTCCAGAACGCGCACTATACCTTCGGGCCATACCTCTCCCCGTTCTACAGTCCGGAGATTCTCGGCTCGAGCCCCCACGCCCTCCTGGGACCGAAGCCGGGCTGGTGGCCGGGCTGGCTCCCGTTCTCACCGGCCCTGCTCATCCTCCCGATCCCGGCCCTGTTCCGGTTTACCTGCTACTACTATCGCGGCGCCTACTACAAGGCCTTCTGGGCCGACCCGCCGGCCTGCGCCGTCGGCGAGCCGCGGCAGAGCTATCTGGGCGAGCGATACTTCCCGCTGGTGTTCCAGAACGTGCACCGGTACTTCCTGATGATCTCGGTGGTCTTCCTCGGATTTCTGACCCACGATGTCTGGAAGGCACTGTGGTTTCCGGATCCAGCCACCGGGGGGACCGGCTTCGGTCTCGGGGTAGGCACCCTGGTTCTGGCCACCAACGTGGTCTGTCTCTCGGGCTATACCTTCGGCTGCCACTCGATGCGCCACATTCTGGGAGGCTTCCGGGACCAGTTTTCGAAGCAATCCGGGTTTCGGGTTCCCTACAACTGCTCCACCTGTCTCAATCGGGTCCACAACCGATGGGCCTGGCTCAGCCTGCTCATGGTGGCCTTTACCGATCTTTACGTCCGGCTCTGTTCGATGGGGATCTGGACTGACCTGAGGATCTTCTAGATGCCGGGGTATGACACCATCGATCACGACGTGCTGGTCATCGGAGCTGGTGGCGCCGGGCTTCGGGCGGCCATCGAGGCCGCCGCCGCGGGCGTTTCCGTCGGTCTGGTCTGCAAGTCCCTGCTCGGCAAGGCGCACACCGTGATGGCCGAGGGCGGGGTGGCGGCGGCAATGGCCAACGTGGACGACCGGGACAGCTGGGAAGTCCACGCGACCGACACCCTGCGGGGCGGCCAGTACGTCAACAACTGGCGGATGGCCGAGCTGCACGCCCGGGAGGCGCCGGCCCGGGTCCGGGAGCTCGAGGCGTGGGGGGCCCTGTTCGACCGGACCCGCGACGGGAGGATTCTCCAGCGCAACTTCGGCGGACACCGGTATCCCCGGCTGGCGCACGTCGGCGACCGGACCGGGCTCGAGATGATCCGGACCCTCCAGGACCACGGCATCCATCAGGGGATCGACGTCCACATGGAAGTGACGGTGGTTTCGCTCTTCGTCCAGGATGGCCGGATCTGCGGGGCGCTGGCCTACGAGCGGGAGCGCGGCCGGTTCAAGCTGTTCCGGGCCCGCGCCATCGTGCTCGCCACCGGAGGGATCGGTCGGGCCTACTCGGTCACCAGCAACAGTTGGGAGTACACCGGGGATGGCCATGCCCTGGCCTGGCACGCCGGGGCCGCGCTGCAGGACATGGAGTTCATCCAGTTCCATCCGACCGGGATGGTCTGGCCGCCCAGCGTCAAGGGGATTCTGGTGACCGAGGGGGTCCGCGGGGAAGGCGGCATCCTGGTCAACAGCGAGGGCCGCCGGTTCATGTTCGACGACATCCCGCCGCTCTATCGCGAGCAGACGGCCGACACCCCGGAAGAGGGCTGGCGCTACGTCACCGGCGACAAGGAGGCCCGTCGCCCGCCGGAGCTGCTGACCCGCGACCATGTGGCGCGCTGCATCGTGCGGGAAGTGCGGGAAGGGCGGGGGAGCCCGCACGGCGGAGTCTTCCTCGACATCGCTTGGATCAAGGAGAAGATTCCCAAGGCCGCCGAGCACATCCGCAAGAAGCTCCCCAGCATGTACCACCAGTTCAAGGAGCTGGCCGACATCGACATCACCTCCACCCCGATGGAGGTGGGACCGACCACCCACTACGTGATGGGCGGGGTGCGGGTGGATGGCGACACCCAGATGTCCACGGTGCCGGGGCTCTTTGCGGCGGGAGAAGTGGCGGCCGGTCTGCACGGCGCCAACCGGCTGGGCGGCAACTCGCTGTCCGACCTCCTGGTGTTCGGGATGCGGGCCGGGGGGCACGCGGCGATCTACGCCCGGAACCATGGGGCGCTGAACCCGGACGGGGGCGAGGTCGAGGAGGTGCTGCGCGACACCCTGGCGCCGTTCGATCGCACCGGTGGTGAGAACCCGTACGCCATCCAGCACGACCTCCAGGTCATGATGCAGGATCTGGTGGGGATTGTCCGGCGGGAGGACGAGATGCTCCGCGCCAGGGAGGCGCTGAAGGCGCTTCGGGCCCGGGCGGCTCGGGCCAGTGCGGTGGGGCATCGGGAGTACAACCCGGGGTGGCACACCGCGCTCGACCTGGCCAACCTGCTCACCATCTCCGAGGTGGTGGTCGATGCGGCGCTGGCTCGGCGCGAGAGCCGGGGCGGCCACTTCCGGGACGACTTCCAGAACAAGGACAAGGAGTGGGGCCGGCACAACCTGGTGGCGTCGAAGGGGCAGGACGGCGGGGCCCCGCAGAGGGTTCCCGTGACCGGGGTCACCCCGGCGCTCCAGGCGCTGGTGGAGAAGTACCAGTAGTGGGCGGCGAGTTTCCCTCGAGGTTCCGGGAGATCGGATGAGCGACGCGAGGTTCCAACTCTGGCGCGGGGCCGACGGGCACGGGGACTTTGCCGAGTACTCCACCCCGGTGGAAGAGGGCATGGTGGTCCTCGATGCCGTCCACCAGATCCAGGCGGACCAGGCCCCCGATCTGGCGGTGCGGTGGAACTGCAAGGCCGGCAAGTGCGGTTCCTGCTCCGCCGAGATCAACGGGAAGCCTCGGCTGATGTGCATGACCCGGATGTCCGATCTGGACCTGTCGGAGCCGATCACGGTGGAGCCGATGCGGGCCTTCCCGCATGCCCGCGATCTGGTGACCGATGTGAGCTGGAACTACCGGGTCAAGCGGAAGATTCGGCCGTTTACCCCTCGGGCGCCCGATGCGGCGGACGGCACCTGGCGGATGGACCAGGCCGATGTGGACCGGGTCCAGGAGTTCCGGAAGTGCATCGAGTGCTTCCTCTGCCAGGATGTCTGTCACGTGCTTCGGGACCACCATCTGCACGAGGAGTTCATCGGGCCCCGGTACCTGGTCTACACCGCGGCGCTGGAGATGCATCCGCTCGACACCCTCGATCGCCGGGGGGAACTGCGGAAGAGCCAGGGGATCGGCTACTGCAACATCACCAAGTGCTGCACCACCGTCTGCCCGGAGAACATCAGCATCACCGACAATGCCATCATCCCGATGAAAGAGCGGGTGATGGATGACGCCTTTGATCCGATTGTCAAGCTGGTGGGCCTGATGACCGGCAAGGTCGCTGGACCCTGAGTCAGGAGGGAACCATGTTCGCGTTCAAGAAGATCACGACCAGCGGGATTGTCCGGGCCCTGGAAAAGGCGGAGCGGTACCGGCTGCTCAACGATCCAACCGCGGCGGAGAGCATCTGTCTCGACGTACTGGCCGCCGACCCCGGGAATCAGAAGGCGCTGGTAATGCTGCTGCTGGCGCGGAGCGATCAGTTCACCGAGCACGTCGGGGCCACCCCGGTGCAGGCGAGGGAGGTGCTCCCGCAGCTGACCGATCCCTATCAAACGGCCTATTACGCCGGGATCATCGCCGAGCGGTGGGGGCACGCGGTGTGGAAGCGGGGAAAGCCGGGCCGAGCCGAGCTGGCCTACCATGCGCTCCGGGAAGCGATGGAGCACTTCGAGGAGGCGGAGCGGTTGAGTCCGGCCGGCAACCACGACGCGATTCTGCGGTGGAACACCTGCGCCCGGATGCTGAACGACAATCCCCAGTTGCAGCCGCGGGCCGAGGAGGACTTCAGTCCGGTGTTCGGCGAGTGATCAGGGCGCCGGCACCGTCGGCGCCCGCGGGTTTCGCTCCATTCGTTATCAGCACCGGAGCAGTCGGATTTCCAGCCAGACAGGGTCTTGCCGGATTCGGGAATCCTTCCCATGATGGTCGCAGCGACCCTCATCTGAGGAGGCCCGTCATGGCATTCCGTTCATTCGCGGTTTTTCGGGGGGGGGGGGATACTCCTGCTTGTCGTCAGCGTGGCAGCCGGCTGTAGTCAGCGCGAGGAACTGACCGAGCCGGTTGTTCCCGGTACCTCTCCCCAGCCAGTCCTGGAACGGGCCGCCAGGCCCGCAGACGAATTCCCTGCCATTCCCCGAGTTGAGATTGCCATGGCCGCCGTGGGACCGTTCACTCCCGGGACTCCGATTCGAGTGAGGGCGGAGTTTACCGGCCGGCTGGCGGCCGACCAGGGTGACTACCGGCTCTACTTGATGGACGATGACCTCGTTCCGGGGCCTGGACCCGACATCAAGGTCCAGGAGATCGGGAGGCATCGGGCCTCGGTGAGTATCGGGAGCCGGGCCGACCTGAGCGAGACGGTGACCTTCCAGCAGCCCGGGTACTATCGGGTGATGGCGGTCGCCCGAAGCAAGCCCGGTCCCTCCGAGGTTCGCCGGATCAGAGATACCGTGGTGCTCGACCATTCCGAAGCCAATCTGTGGATTTTGGTCGACGAGAAGGGCGGCCGACTGACGGAGGGCTATGACCACAAGGCCGTGGAATCCACCCTGATTCCCCTGTTCGGTTCGTATGGTCCGTTCCGTCCCAAGCGGGGGCCCCAGGGCGGCAACGATATCCGCCGGGTCCGTCCTGGGGGGCCGGTCCAGGGGCCGGAGCCCCAGGCTTCCCTTATCGGCGGGGCCTATGCGACCGGGGTGCTGCGCTATTGGGACCGCGACTCCGCCACCGTGTTCCTGAGGCCGGTGCCCGGGGCGGAGATCGAAGCGATGTGTTGGGGCAAGTCGGAGCCCTGGGTTCTCGAGTACGACCTCTTCTATCCGGTTGCCGCGGCGACCAGCAGCGTTGGGGGATTCACCATCACCTGCCCCGACGGCTATGAGTACATCGAGGGGAATATCTTCTTGCGGAATGGATACGTATACGCCGCCGGAAAGTTCAACCAGTACGCCGGGGCGGGTTTCGCGGGCTTTTCCGGGGCGAACTTCGAACTCCGGGTAGCCAATGACTACGCGGCCCGGGTGTTCCTTGACCTCTCCACCCATATCCCGCGGATGTGGGCCAAGTTCGGCCGGAGCCGCTCGAGGATCTACGCCGAGGCCGCCGACGTGGACGAATCGTACGGAATCAACTACTGCCCGACCACCGAGTTCACGGGGTGTCAGGCCAACGACATGATCAGGACGAATCGCCAGCGCGTCTTCAGCACTCAGGCTCAGGACGACGGACTGTTCGTTTCGGTCCACGAGTACGCCCACGGGTATCACTGGTATGCCGTCGAGGCCTGGGGGCTGGGCTCGGGCTGCGGTGAAAGCCACGACTGGACCGAGACGACGGCTCACCTCTGCAGTTTCAGGGAGGGGGTCGCCGACTTCCTGGCCATGGTCACCCTCGGCGATGTTCTCGGGATCTCCCCGTATGGCGGCGACTACGGGCTGGAGAACAACACGACCGGGTTCCCGTCCGGGGTAGCGACCAACCCGCCGCCCGGTGGGGACGGGGTCCGGGTCGAGTCCTCGTTGGCCGCATTCCTGTACGATCTGGTGGATGGCGCCGGCGAACCCGACTCTCCGACCAACACCCCCGGGTCTGAGGAGTCCCACGACGGCTTCTCGGTACCGGCCAGTTGGGTCCTCGATGTGATCCAGCACTGCAGCCTCTCCAGCTTCCCGCCAAGCGGCTCCTGGCCCTATTCCACTCAGGTGGTGACCGGGGGAGACTTTCTGGTGTATTGCCTGGAGCGGTCCACCAGCGGGTTCAACGTGGGGTCGCTCTATTCGAGTGCCTGGAGGAGCTCCTACAATACGGTTTCCTGGGACCAGCCTCTGCCCGTCTACGATCCGGTGGCCATCCGGCGCCTGTGGCTCTACAACCTCTACGGTGCGCCGTGAAAAGTCTCCGGCAGGTTGCAGTGGTCCGGCAACTGATACTGGCCGGCACCGCCGTCGTGCTGGTGGCCAGTTCGTGCAATGCCGGCACCGACCCGGACCCTATTGTTGAGGATCGTTGCCCGCTTGAGCCTCTCAATGAGTTTCCACCCACTGACTGTGCCATCGTGCGGGGGATCGCCCGTGATCCGGAGGGGCGTCCGCTCCCCGGGCTGACCCTCGCGGTTGACTCCTTCGTGCCCACCGTCGGGTACGCGTATATCTCCTCCTCAGGGCTCGGGGTCTTCTACTTCCGGAGCCTGAGCGACGGTGGCTTCGCGGCGTTCGTGAAACGTGTCAACCGCTTGGTGCCCCGGACCACCCCTGACACGGCGTCGGTGGAGATAAAAGTCTACAGTCACGCGGGAGCGCTGGACACAGCCATCGCGGCGACCCTGGTGCGAATGTGGTTTGCCCCGCTGGGCCAGTTGGTCACTCCGACGGTCGGGGATGTGGTCTTCCGTTTGCCACCGTGAGACACTACCCGCGCCGCTGCTGGGGTCGGGTCGGGCACCTGGCCGGGGTTGCCCTGGTGCTGGTGGCCAGTTCATGCAATACCGGCACCGACCCGGACCCACCGATGGAGGATCGTTGCCCGGTCTACCCTCTCAATGAGTTCCCACCCACTGACTGTGCCATCGTGCGTGCCATCGCCCGCGATCCGGAGGGGCGTCCGCTCCCCGGGCTGACCCTCGGGGTTGACTCCTTCGTGCCCACCGTCGGGTACGCTTATGGCTCATTCCCTGTCGTCCGCAGCTCGAGTGACGGCAGTTTTTTCATGGAAGTGGCACGGGTCAACCGGCTGGTGCCCCGAACCACCCCTGACACGGCATCGGTGGAGATAAAAGTCTACAGTCACGCGGGAGCGCTGGACACACCCATCGCGGCGACCCTGGTGCGAATGTGGTTTGCCCCGCTGGGCCAGTTGGTTACTCCCACGGTCGGGGATGTGGTCTTCCAGCTGCCCCCGTGAGACACCACCCGCGCCGCTGCTGGGGTCGGGTCGGGCACCTGGCCGGGGTCGCCCTGGTGCTGGTGGCCAGTTCATGCAATACCGGCACCGACCCGGACCCTATTGTTGAGGATCGTTGCCCGCTTGAGCCTGGGGATGAGTTTCCCAACACCGACTGTGCCATCGTGCGTGGCATCGCCCGCGATCCGGAGGGGCGTCCGCTCCCGGGGCTGACCCTCGCGGTTGACTCCTTCGTGCCCACCGTCGGGTACGCGTATATCTCCTCCTCAGGGCTCGGGGGCTTCGTACTTCCGAGCCTGGCCGACGGTCGCTTCGCGGCGTTCGTGAAACGAGTCAACCGGCTGGTGCCCCGGACCACCCCCGACACGGCATCGGTGGAGATCAAGGTCTACAGGCACGCGGGAGCGCTGGACACGCCCATCGCGGCGACCATGGTGCGGATGTGGTTTGCCCCGCTGGGCCAACTGGTCACTCCGACGGTCGGGGATGTGGTGTTCCGGCTGCCCCCGTGAGCCAGGCCATGCCGTGGGTTCTCAGGGTGCGGCTGCACCCCGGAGCAGAGGTCCACTGTTGTCCAGTATCAAGCGCAGCTCCTCCGGGCTGAGTCCGGTCCCGGCTGCCAGGGCCGTCGCGTAGCGCCAGGGGTTGAACACCGGATAGTCGCTCCCGAACACGACCCGCGCCAATCCCACGGCCCGGAGCGCTGCGCCCAAGGCCAGCCCCTCCGCCTCGGTGCTGGCGGGCACCCCTTCCGACTCCTCTTCCAGCAGCGCCGCCGAGACCTCCACGAAGACCGGCCGATCGGGGTTCCGGTCCATCCATTCGCGGAACACCCGGAAGACCGACTGGGTCCACGCCCCGAAACCGCCACTCCCGCCAAGATGAGCCAGATAGAGTTCCAGTCCGGGATGGGGATCGACCACCCGGGTGATGAACCGCTCGACATCGCTTGCCTCGAGCCCCCGCCGCTGCGGGTCGAAGTGGAGCAAGACCGGAAGGTGTTCGGCCTGAGCCATGGCAAAGAGCGCGGCGAGCCGGTCCAGTTGGACCTCGTCGGTCAGATCGGCTCCGGAGGCCGCCAGGTGGACCTTGAGTCCGGCGGAATGGAGGGAATCCCGGCACCACTGGATCTCCTGGTCGGCATACGGGCGAAAGACCGCGACCGAGCAGAGTGCCACGGCCCGGCCGGGGTATCGCGCGGCTTCTTGAGCGACATGGCGGTTTTCGCCCCGGACCCGGGTGGCTTCATCCTCCAGTGACAGCTCCATCGCCTCGCGGAAATCTGCCATGCCGTAGAGGTGGGCCATCGGCACCAGGATCGCCTGGCCCACCGCGGCGCTGTCCCCTTCGAACAGGCTGGCGGCGGAGGTGTAGACCGAGTCGGGACGGCTGAAGGGGACCCCGAGGGACTTCCAGTCGGCGACCAGTCGGGGGGAGAGGACGTGGACGTGGTGGTCGATGACGGAAGGACCCGCTGTTGGCACCCGGTTGGCACCGAGGGCCTGTGGTGCTTCTTTGATAGGCATTCCTGGGATCGGAGTCTGAGCCAAAACCGGGGCCGAAAGAGCGCAGGTGGCGGCCACGGCAATCCAGGGGTGGGCTCGAAGCATGCTGCCTCCGGTCTCGTCCATCGAGTTCTCCAGCCAGGCGAACATTCACCAGATGCGTGTGACCAAACTAGCTCCTCGAGCAGTGATGCGCGCGTGCGCCGTGTGGTGCCTCGCCGGGGCCCCCCTCGCCGCCCAGACGCCAACTCCGCCCGAGGTGGAGGCGATCCGGCTCGGGGCCGGCGCGCTTCCGATCAGGCTGGACGGAGCGCTGACGGAGGCCGTCTGGCAGGGGCCAGGCAGTGCGGACTTCCGGCAACGGGAGCCGGAGGTCGGAGCGCCCAGCACCGAGCGGACCGAGGTTCGGGTCGCCTATGACGCGACCACCCTGTACGTGGCCATCCGCGCCCGGGACCGTCAGCCCGACCGGGTGGTCAGCCGGATCCTCCAGCGCGACCGGCTCATGGCACCCAGGCGATTCCAGACCGGATTCGACTTCGGGGGCGACGACATGGTGGCGATCCTGTTCGACCCGTTCCACGATCATCGCAACGCCGTCCTGTTCGCCACCAACCCCAACGGCGCCGAGTTCGAGGCCCTGGTGACCGATGAGGGGCGGGAGATCAACCTCGACTGGCGGGGGATCTGGACGGTGGCGGCCCAGCGGACCCCGGACGGCTGGACCGCGGAGTTCGCGATTCCGTTCCGGACCCTCCGCTACCCGGATGGCGGCAACGGGGTCTGGGGATTCAACGTGGTCCGGATGATCCGCCGCAAGAACGAGGAAGCCATCTGGAGCGGCTGGTCCCGGAATGACGGCGGGTTTCAACGGGTGAGCCGGGCGGGCCATCTGACCGGGCTGGACGAGCTGCCTCGGGGAGGTGCCAATGTCGACGTCAAACCGTACTTCCTGACCGGGCACACCCGGGAGTTCGACGACCAGGGCGTCGAGGAAAGTTCGGGCCGGCTGGAACTGGGGGGCGATCTCAAGTGGGAGGTCACTCCCGGCATGACGCTGGACCTCACCGCCAACACCGACTTCGCCCAGGTGGAGGCCGACGACCAGCAGGTCAACCTGACCCGGTTCAGCCTCTTCTTTCCTGAGAAACGGGAGTTTTTCCTGGAGAATGCCGGGGTGTTCGAGTTCGGGGCCCGGACCGCTTTCGAACCGCCTCCGTTCCTGATGTTCTTCTCCCGCACGATCGGGGTCGCCGAGGATGGCGAGGTTCCGATCCTGGGCGGGGCTCGCCTCACGGGCCGGTCCGGGCGGCAGACGGTCGGGTTCCTCAATGTCGTCACCGATGAGGCCTCCGGCGAACCGCGGACCAACAACGCCGTCCTCCGGGTCAAGCGCGACGTCGGCGGGGCCAACTATTTCGGAGCGATGCTGACCGATCGACGGTCCGCCACGACCTGGAACACCACCGGGGGGTTCGACTTCTCGGCGTGGCCGTCACCCTCGGTGAACGTCCAGGGGTTCGTGGCCGGCACCGCGACCGACGTTACTGGTGACGGCACCGGACTGGCCGGACGGCTGGCCATGGACTGGGACCGGGACCTGACAGGACTGTCCCTGTCGTATCTCTACGTCAGTCCCGACGCCACCGCCGATCTCGGGTTCATCACCCGGACCGACATCATGCGGGCCGACCTGACCGCCCGGCTCAGTCCCCGGCTGGAGATGCTCTCGCTCCGGAAGGTCGATCTCTTCTTCTTCGGCCAGGGGCTCGGCGATGCCGGTGGGAAGTTGCTGGACTGGAGTGGTGGTTTGGCGATCGGCCCGAAGTGGGCGAGCGGGGCTGCACTCTCGGTCTTCGGGATCGGGGGACGCACCACGGTTGACGAGGAGTTCGACATCGAGGATCGGGTGGACGTGCCGGTGGGCGAGTTCGACATGTGGCAGCTGGGCTGGTTCTTCAACACCAGTCTGAGCCAGCCGCTGGTGTTCCGCTCCAGCGGTCAGCTGGAGCGGACCTTCGGCGGCCGGATCGACGCGATGTCCGGCGAGCTCACCGCGTCCCCGACCGCCAACCTGGCCCTGTCGCTCCGCTACGGCCACAACCGGGTCGCACTGCCCGGGGGCGGGTTCACCGCGGACCTGCTCACCACTCGGCTCACGGTTGCCGCTTCGACCCGGCTCGTCGGCCACGCACTGGTGCAATACAACTCGCTCGACAAGACGATCAGCAGCAACTTCCGGATCGCCTACACCTACCGTCCCGGGAGTGACATCTTCCTGGTGTTCAACGAGGAGCGGGGGGACGGGGTCGACCTGTGGGCCCGGGGGGATCGGGCGGCGCTCTTCAAGTTCACCTGGCTCTGGCGGTTCTGATGCAACCCTGGCACCCGCACCGGATCCTGTCCGGGTACGACCGCTCGGATGAAGTGACGGCCCTGCTTCAGGCAGCACGGCCTGAGCTGGAGTGCCGCAGCCTTCGGTTCGACCAGATCACCGAAGACGATCTGGCCTGGGCCGAGGTGTATCTGGGGTTCCGGAGGCCAACCCCCGCGGGCTGGGGCGGGGTGCGCTGGGTCCATTCGACCGGTGCCGGGGTGGACCGGTTCCTGTTCCGGGCCGATTTCCCCGACGACCTGCTGTTGACCCGGAGCCCCGAGGACTTTGGTCCTCAGATCGGGGAGTACTGTCTCGCGCGGATGCTGGCCGTGACCCAGCAGCTTCGTGCACTCGACGCCGCCCAGGCGCGGCGGACCTGGTCAGCGCTGGAGCCGGAGTCGCTGGCCGGCAGCCGGGCGGTGATCGTGGGGACCGGCCTGGTCGGCCGCGGCATCGCCACCGTGGTGTCCAGGCAGGGCGTGGCGGTCGACGGAGTCTCCCGGGGAGGCGCGGCCCGCCCCCCGTTTTCCATGGTCTACCCGGTGTCCGGGCTGGCCCAGGCGCTGACCGGGGTGCGCTGGCTGGTGCTGGCTGCGCCGCTCACCGAAGCCAGCTACCACCTGGTGGATCGCGCCCTGTTGTCCGGGGTCCGGGGGCTCCATCTGATCAACGTCGGGCGTGGGGCGCTGGTCGACGAGACGGTGATCCCGGAGGCGCTCGACCTGGGCTGGCTCTCCGGGGCTTCGCTCGACGTCTTCGAGACCGAGCCCCTGGCTCAGGATTCTCCGCTCTGGGGCCATCCCCAGGTGGTCATCTCTCCCCACTGTTCCGGGGTCACCGACCCATCGACCGCCAGCGCGGGATTCCTGGAATGCCTGGCCGAGGTCGAAGCGGGCCGGGTGCCTCGATGGGCGGTGGACCGCGAGCGCACTTACTGATCCTTCTGGCCGGTGGATCGGGAGCATGCCCGCTGACCCCGGTTGATGGTGGACCCTCGTTAGTTTGATAACGGCCCGGACCGGGACAGGTTCGGGCCTCACGTTCTCACCACCCGGGAGCCTGTGCACGTGGCTGGATTGCTCTGGCGGAATCTCCGAATCATCCCTGCGGCATCCCTGCTGCTGGCCGGGCCTGCGTTTGGTCAGCAAGACACCCTGGCGATCCGCGACTCGTCGGCGGTCCGGTTGCCGACGCTCGATGTGACGGCGACGGCCACCCGCTCGACCCGTCGGCCGCTGGAACAGCCCCTCGCCATCACCGCCATCCAACCCGCGGCGTGGCTGGCCGCGCCGGGGCATTCCCTGGAAAAGGCCCTCCAGTTCGTCCCCGGAGTGATCGCCCAATCCCGATCGGGCGGCACCGACATCAGGATCAGCATCCGGGGGTTCGGCGCCCGGGGCGCCGGCGACCGGTCCAACTCCGGGACCTCGCGGGGCGTCCGGGTGCTGACCGATGGATTTCCCGAGACCGAGCCGGACGGCCGGACCGCCTTCGACCTGGTCGACCTGGCCAGCATCACCAGCATCGAGGTGATCCGGTCGAATGCCTCGGCGGTGTGGGGCAACGCGGCAGGCGGGGTGGTGAGCCTCTCGACGTTGCGGGAGACCTCCCGGGCGTACGCCGGGGTGGAAACCGGGATGGGGAGCTTCGGGCTCCGGCGGCTGGTGGGCCAGCTCGGGCTTCCGCTGGGTGACGGGCTGGGTGGGCTGACGATCACCCGCACCCTGTTCGACGGGTATCGGGCCAACTCCGCCGGCGAGCGGACCCTCGTGACCGGCGGGATCAACACCCCGCTTGGCGAACGGGGCCGACTCGGCGTGTTTGCCACCGGGACTTCGAACTTCTTCGAGATTCCGGGACCCCTGACCCGCGAGCAGGCCGAGCAGACCCCCGAAGCGGCGAATCCAGTCTACCAGGCTAGATCCGAGCGCCGGTGGAATCGGCTGGGCCGGCTCGGGGCGGTGTACGAACATCACGCCGGTGCGCGGCACGAGGTGCGCGGCACCATCTACATCCAGCCCAAGTTCCTGGTCCGATCCGAGCGTGGGACCTACCGCGACTTTACCCGGTACCACGTGGGAGGGAGCATGGTCTACCGCTACTCCCATCCGCTCGGCTCGGCCTCCGGGACGTTGAGCGCCGGGGTGGACGAGGCCTATCAGGACGGCGCCATTCTGTTCTACTCCCTGACCCCGGACGGCGAGCGGGGGGATGTTCTCCGCAGCAACAAGCGGGAGGGGGCCAACAACCTCGGGGTCTTCGTTCAGGAAGAGCTGTCCTTCGGGGCCCGGTGGGGGATCGTGGCCGGCGCCCGGTTCGACAAGATCGCCTACTCGGTTCAGGACTTCATGCCGGGCGGGATTTCGGGTGACAGGTCGTTCCGCCGAGTGACCCCCAAGTTCGGCCTCAATTACCGGCGGGTGCCGACCCACTCGTTCTACCTCAGTTTCGGGGGCGGGGTCGAGGCGCCGGCCGGCAACGAAACGGATCCCGCCGGGACGTTCGGTCAGGATACGGTGTACGCGATCAGCCCGGTCCTCGAACCGATCATCTCCACCACGATCGAGCTGGGGACCAAACAGGTTCTGGCGATCGGCGATGGCGCGGCACCGGTGGTGATCAGCTACGACGGCGCGGTGTACTACACGGCCGTCACCAACGAGATCGTCCCGTATCGGGGCGGCCGGTTCTACTTTACCGCTGGCAAGGCGGGCCGGGCGGGCGCCGAATTGGGTGGCCGCGTCGAGCGCGGGCGGCTGGCCCTGCTGGCGGCTTCCTCGTACTCCCACTATCGCTACCTCGACTACGTCGTGGACTCGGTGCACTATGGCAGGGAGGGCGCCAGCGCCGACTACGGTGGCAACCGGGTGGTGGGGGTTCCCGACTGGACCCTGAGCGCCGGTCTCGAGTGGACCCCTCCATTGGTGGAGGGCCTCCGGGCCCGGGTCAGCTACACCGCCATGACGAAGTACTTCGCTGACGACGCGAACCAGGTGGAGGTGCCGGGCTACGGGGTGGTGGGAGTGCAGTTGGGGCTCGACCGGCCGGTCGCTCTCGGTGGCGGCCTGGGAGTCAGTGGTGCGATCGGCGTCGAGAACCTGTTCGACACCCGATACATCGGCTCGGCCTACCTCAATCCCGATGTGGTCGACGGCAGGTCCCTGGCCTTCGAACCGGGGATGCCGCGCTCGGTGACCGTGTCGCTCCGACTGGGGTGGCGCTGATCCGATCTGTGGAGGCAGTGGCAGGAAACGGCTGACCGGCAGTAAGATTGAGGTACGGCGCCGCCACGACTGGGACGCGTCGAATACACCTCAGGAGATGATCATGGCGAAGACTGTCAAGAAGGCGAAGAAGGCCGCTGCTCCGGCCAGCCGGACCGCCAAGGCTCGGGCCGCGCTCTCCTCCGCCGGCAAGAAGACCAGGAAGGCGGCGGGCAAGCTGGCCAAGCGGGCGGGATCGGCCGTGAAGACCGCGAGCAAGTCCAAGAAGGTCCGGATCGCGGCCGCCACCGTCGTGGGCGCCGCCGCTGTGGCGGGCGCCGTCATGGCCACGCGCCGGCGAAAGAAGAAGTAGCTCGGGGTCGTCGCCTCGCGCCGTCTTCCGGCGCGGGGCGGCACTGCTTCCCCCTCCCCTCCCCGTGAGTCTGCTCGAAGTCGTCGCCGTCGCCTTCGGCATCGTCTCGGTCTATCTCAGTGTCCGGGAGAACATCTGGAGCTGGCCGACCGCGCTGGTCAACGTCTCCCTCTACTTCCTGATCTTCCGGCGCGAGCGGCTTTACGCCGACATGGGGCTCCAGGTGTTCTACGCCGGGATTTCGCTCTATGGCTGGTACCACTGGCTGTTTGGCGGCGCCGGGCACACCACCCTCAAGGTCACGCGAACCCCCCGTGTTCTCGCGATCGGGCTCCCCGTTCTGGGCATCGCCGGGGCCCTGGGGCTGGGCACCCTGCTGGTCCGGACCACCGACGCGGCGGTGCCGTACATCGACTCCACCCTGACCGTCACCAGTCTTATCGCCCAGTGGATGATGAGCCGCAAATACCTGGAGAACTGGATCATCTGGGTGGTGGCGGACGTGGCCTATGTCTGGCTGTTCATCTACCGCGGGTTGCTGCTGACCGCGTTCCTCTACGCGGTGTTCCTGGTGCTGGCCAGCAAGGGCTATCTCGACTGGCGGTCCAGTTGGCGCGCGACCCAGCGGGCACCCCTTCCGTCCTGACTTGGAGGCGCAGATGACATCGACGGTGGGCCCGCTGCTGGCGCCCTGCCTGGTGACCGATTCCGGGTTTCGGCTGGCCGACCATGATCCGGCCGGTACCGGAGGCCTCGCCTCGAAGCGGGAGGCCCGCAAGCTCCTCAAGCAGGATCTCAGGGCGATGGCCGACCTCCAGGCCCGGCTCTATGCCGGCAACCAGTGGTCCCTGCTGCTCGTCCTCCAGGCCATGGATGCCGCGGGCAAGGACGGCACCATCCGCCGGGTGATGAGCGGGGTCAACCCGCAGGGCTGCCAGGTCTTCTCCTTCAAGGCTCCTTCCAACGAAGAACTCGATCACGATTTTCTCTGGCGCTGTGCCCGGGCGTTGCCGGAGCGGGGCCGGATCGGGATCTTCAACCGGTCGTACTATGAAGAGGTGCTGGTGGTCCGGGTCCATGCGGAACTGCTGGGCAGAGAACGACTGCCGGACTCCCTGGTGACCGATGCGGTCTGGGCCGGGCGATATGACAGCATTCGCGGGTTCGAGCAGCACCTGGCCAGGAACGGAACCGTCGTCCGCAAGTTCTTCCTCAATGTGAGCAAGGAAGAACAGCGCCGGCGATTCCTCTCCCGGCTGGAGGAACCGGACAAACACTGGAAGTTCAACGCGGCCGATGTGGCGGAACGGGAGCACTGGGATCGCTACCTGGCCGCCTACCAGGAGACGATCCGGGCGACCGCTACCCCGGAGTCCCCGTGGATCGTGGTGCCGGCCGATCACAAGTGGTTCACCCGGCTCATCGTGGCCCGGGCCATCGTGGAGACCCTCGAGTCCCTGGATCTGCGGTATCCCGAGGCGTCTGCCGAGCATCGGGCGGCCCTGGGCGCGGCGCGGGCCGCCCTGCGGGCGGAGGGCCAGGCCGACTGACCCATTCCGGCGCGCCGGGTTACTTTCTCCCAATCCCCACGTCCCGGAGGACCGATGCTTCGCCGCCGCCGCACCCTGCTGCCCGTCCTGCTGCTCGGCCTCCTTCCGGTCGGACCCCTCGTCGGCCAGGCCACCGCACTCCGGCCAGAACAGCTGGACGCCCTGAAGCGGGAGGCCCAGGTTCAGGTCGAGTCGATGGTCACCTTTACCCAGCGGATGGTCGACCAGATCTTCAGCTTCGGGGAACTGGGGTTTCAGGAGGTCGAGACCTCCCGATACCTGGTCCGGGTCCTCCGGGAGGCCGGGTTCACCGTGACCGAGGGCGTCTCGGGGATTCCAACCGCCTGGGTGGCGACCTGGGGTTCCGGGAAGCCGGTGATCGCCGTCGGCTCCGACATCGACGGGATTCCCCAGGCCAGTCAGCGACCGGGGGTCGCCTACCACGATCCGCTGGTGCCCGGCGCCCCGGGCCATGGCGAGGGCCACAACTCCGGGCAGGCGGTGAACGTCACCGCCGCGATCGCGGTCAAGCGGCTGATGGAACGGGAGAAGCTGCCGGGGACCATCAAACTCTGGCCCGGCGTGGCGGAGGAGCTGGTGGCCACCAAGGCGTACTTCGTGCGGGACGGGATGTTCAGTGATGTCGACGTGACCATCTTCACTCACGTCAGCAGCAATCTCGTGACCTCCTACGGCGACGATCCGGGCTCGGGCCTGGTCAGCATCGAGTACTCCTTCCTGGGGGAGACCGCTCACTCGGCCGGTGCCCCCTGGCGGGGGCGCAGCGCCCTCGACGCGGTCGAGCTGACCAACATTGCCTGGAATTTCCGGCGGGAACACCTGCGGCCGCAGCACCGGGTGCACTACATCGTGCGCGATGGCGGCGACCAGCCCAATGTGGTGCCCCGCACCGCCTCGGTCTGGTATTACCTCCGCGAGACGGACTACCAGCACATCAAGGAACTGCAGGACATGGGGCAGGCCATCGCCGAGGCGGCCGCCAGGATGACCGGCACGACGCTGGCTGGCTCCAGGATCCTCGGCACCGCCTGGCCCCGGCACTACAGCAGGCCAATCGCCGAGGCGATGGACCAGAATATCCGGGCGGTGGGGCTGCCGACCTGGAGTGAGGCGGATCAGACGCTGGCTCGCGCCGTTCAGAAGGAACTCAAGGTCAAGGAATCCGGTCTCGACGCCACCCTCGATTCGCTGGGGAAGGGCATCAGTCCCGATCAGAATCGCGGGGGCGGGTCCGATGACATCGGGGATATCTCGTGGACGGTGCCGACCGTGACCCTGCGGTTCCCCTCCAACATCCCGAACCTGCCGGGTCACCACTGGTCCAATGCGATCGCCATGGCCACCCCGATCGCCCACAAGGGCGCGACTGCCGGGGCCAAGGTGATGGCCATGACCATGCTGGATCTGCTTGGCACGCCCGCCCTGGTGGACAGCGCCAAGGCCTACTTCAGCGTCCAGACCAAGGACCAGCAGTACATCCCGTTCATCACCGCCGCCGACAAGCCGGCGATCGAGCTGAACCGGGGCATCATGGCGCGCTACCGGGACGAGATGCGGAAGTTCTACTATGACCCGAAGAAGTACGCCACCTATCTGGAGCAACTTGGGGTGACCTATCCCACCGTGAGGACCCCATGAACCGAGGCCTGAACCGTCGTGCCCTGCTGGCCGCTCTCCTGGCGGTGGCGGGCTTCTCCAGCCGTGCCGTCCTGGCGCAGGACGCCCCGGTGGTGGTCTACCTGGTGCGACACGCGGAGAAGGTGGACGACAGCCGGGACCCGCTGCTGAGTCCGGCGGGCACCGCTCGGGCCCAATTGCTGGCGGGGATGCTCAAGGACGCCGGGATCACCCACGTCTGGAGCACCGACTACCAGCGGACCCGGCTCACCGCCGGGCCGACGGCCTCGGCCTTGGGCTTGAAGGTCGAGATCTACAACCCGGCCCAGCCGGCCGAGCTCGTGGCCCGGCTCAAGGCCACGCCCGGGCGGCACCTCGTGGTGGGGCACAGCAATACCACACCCGGGCTGGTCAAGGCCCTGGGCGGCGACCCGCAGGGAGAGATCGTGGATACCGAATACGATCGCCTGTACATCGTGACGATCGGGGGCGCCGTGACCAGCGTGCTGCTCCGCTATGGCGGGGGCCAGTGAACCGAGCCCGGGTGTTCCTGTTCGTCGGCCTGGCCTGGGCGCCGGCCGCGGTGGCGCAGGACCTGACGCCGGCGCTGGATTCGGCCTTTGCCCCATGGAACCGGACCGATGCGCCCGGCTGCACCGCGGGGGTTCGGCAGGGCGATCGGGAGTACCAGCGTGCCTGGGGGATGGCCAACCTGGAGTACGGCGTGCGGCTGGAGCCGGGCTCGGTGCTGGAGACCGGGTCGGTGGCCAAGCAGTTCACCGCGGCGGCGGTGGTGCTGCTGGCGCTGGACGGGAAGTTGTCGCTGGAGGATGACGTCCGGAAATACGTCCCCGAGGTTCCGGACTTCGGGACGACGATCACTCTTCGACATCTGTTGAACCACACCAGCGGGCTGCGAGATCAATGGGCGCTCTACGGGATCATGGGGACCCCGCCGGGAATCATGGTGCACACCATCCCCGGGGTGCTGCATCTCCTGAGTCGGCAGCGAATGCTCAACTTCACCCCCGGCGCCGAATACCTCTACAGCAACATGGGGTACGTCCTGCTCGGTGTCGTGGTGTCGCGGGTGTCGGGCCAGTCGCTGGAGAGCTTTTCCCAGGATCGACTGTTCGGACCGCTTGAAATGACCAGCACCCGCTGGCGGGATGACTACCGCAAGGTGGTGCCTGGCCGAGCCACGGCCTACGAGCGGTCAGGTTCGGGCTGGCTGCAGGACATGCCGTTCACCATGGTGCACGGCAACGGTGGCTTGCTGACCACGGTCGGCGATCTGCTCCGATGGAACGCGGCGCTGACCGATGGCACGATCCCCGGCGGTGCCGAACTGGTCCGCCAGCTGGAGACCCGGGGTCGCCTCAACGACGGAACCACCCTCGACTATGCCCTCGGGCTTTCGGTTGGCGGGCACCGGGGGACGCGGGAGGTCAGCCACGGTGGCTCCACGGCCGGCTATCGGACCTTCCTGGCCCGCTACCCGGATCAGCAGTTGTCGATTGCGATCCTCTGCAATGTCGCGAACGTCAATCCGGCTCAGCTGGGCCATCAGATCGCCGACGCGATGCTCGGGACCGTGCCCGACGCGCCGCCCAGGCCCGCGGTGATCGTGGCCCCTGAGGTCCTGGCCAGCATGGCCGGGGCGTACCGGGACACCACGGCCGATCAGTTCCTCACCCTGGCGGTGGCGGCCGGCCGGCTGACGGTCAGCTCTGGCGGACCCACGACGCCGTTGACGCCGATCGGTGACAACCAGTTCTGGAGTCCGGTGGCGGGCACCTTCCAGCTGGTTCGCGCCGGGAATGGCTGGCGGATCGGGGAAGGTGCCAGAGGCCCGAGGGTCTACCTGCCCTTCGTTCGGGTGGCGGACGGTGCGGTTCCCACCGCGGACTATGTCGGGAGCTACCACAGCGCCGAACTCGACGTCACGATCGAGGTCCGGCTCGAGCGGGGGCGGCTCCTCCTGCTCAGGCCGCCGGGCAGCCTGCCGGCCCTGGTGCCAAGTTATCCCGACGGCTTCCGGGCCGGCGGATTCACTGTGCGCTTTGCCCGGAATCCCGCCGGGCAGGTCACCACCCTGCGGATCTTCGCCGGTCGGGCAAGGGATGTCCGGTTCGACCGCCAGCCCTGAACAGGAGCCCGCCATGACCGCAATGGGCCGTCCCGACCCCTCCGAACACTCGCCCTACTTCGGCCGCTACATCGCCCTGGTGCCGGACGGTGACCTGCTGGAAACCCTGGAACAGCAGACCGAGGACTCGCTGGCACTGCTCGACAGCCTGACTGAGGAGCAGGGTGACCTGCGATATGAGCCGGGGAAGTGGAGCGTGGGCCAGGTGGTCGGCCACATGGCCGACACGGAACGGGCCTTCGCCTTTCGGGCCCTGTGGGTGGCGCGGGGTTCCACCGACGAACAACCGGGCTTTGATGAGAATGTCTGGGCCAGTCTGGCGGGTCACGACGAGCGGGCGCTGGCGGACCTGGTGGAAGAGTTTGCCGCAGTGCGGGAGGCGACCCTGTCGTTTGCCAGGACGATCACCCCGGAGATGGCTGTTCGCCAGAACACGATCAATGGTCACCCGACCTCAGTCCGGGCCATGTTCCACATCCTGGCCGGGCACGAGCGGCACCATCTGGCCATCCTCCGGGAGCGCTACCTCGGCTAGACCCGGGTGCTCCGGGGCTAGCCCCCGGAGCAGATGTAGCGAAACTCGCTCTCGACCTTCTTCGGGTTGTCGATCGTCTGGTAGAAACCGTCGAGATACTTGATCGTCTCCGCCAGCTTTCTGGGGTTCAGGCCCTCGAGGTTCTGATACATCGCGTAGATGGCGTCCTTCTTCTGCCGGAACTTCTCCAGCACCGGCTGGAAGACGGTCATCTCGAAGCAGGCCCCGCGATACAGCCGTTCCCGGACGTCGCGGATCGGCAGCTGGGGCGACGGGGCGGCATATGGGGTCTTGATGATGCCCGAGAAGTCCCAGTCGTAGGGGACCGGATAGTAGAGCCCCGGGGGGATCTTGAGCACCCGGATATTGTGCAGCACCTGAAGCGACCAATCGGTGTTGCCGAGCATGTAGTTGAAGACCCCGACCAGCGCCATGGTCTGTTCGTCCACGTCCCCGAACCGGACCCCCGGCTGTTCGAAGACCTCGCCCCCGTTGCGGGCCGCCATGTCGTCGACGTCCTCCAGGAAGAATCCCGGGCTCACACTCACCGTGTCGTTGGTGCCCTCCTGGAGGTAGGTGGTCCGGACCCGCCGGGCCCGAAAACTCAGGTCGGTAAACAGGTTGTAGATCGGGTAGATCAGGTACTCCTGCAATACGTACTGGTGATAGTCGTCCCGGTTGGGCTTGCAGGTCACCCCGAGCTTGAGGGACCCCTGCCCGGTGAACAGCTTGGGCCGGGCCTCCTTGGGGGGCAGGTAGACCTTGATTGGCGGGAAATCACAGGTCCCCTTCTTGAGTCGGGAGTGGCCTCGCGTCGCCAGCTCGACCGCCATGGAGTCGACGTCCCCTTCGGGAGCGCTGTACCACAGCTTGGCGGGGATCCGTTCCTCCTTCAGCGTGTCCCGATCCTTGAACAGCTGCTTGAGGTCGGTGAGGATGGTGACCTCGAGCACCCGGTCGTCCCGAAACAGCCGATGGGGCCTCTTGGGCCCGGTGGAGTCCGCCTCCTGGGCGGCGATTGGGCCGGCCCAGAGCCCACCAAGGGCCAGGGCCAGCAGCCACCGATTCGTCACCTCTGGCATACCTGTCGCAGCTCCCGATCGGTACTCTTGGGGTCATCAATGACCTTCCAGAAGTCCCCGAGATACTTGAGCGCCTCGTCCCGCTTCTTGGGTTCCATGCCCTCCATGGACTGGTAGAGGGCCGTGACCGGGTCCTTGACTGCCCGGAACCTGTCCAGGATGCCGTTCAGCGCCTCCCGCTCGATGCAGGGTCCCCGGTAGAGGCGCTCCTTGACCGACTTGATGGGGAGCCGATAGTCGGGCTTGGCGTAGGGGGCGCCTACGATCCCGGACCAGTCGAAGTCGTAGGGCACCGGGAGGAACTCGAAGCCCCGCTCCACGATGATGACGTTGTGCTGGTACGGCATCGACCAGTCGGTGTTGCCGGCCATGTAGAAGAAGACACTCATCACCCCGGTCAACGTCGGATCCCCGACCTCGAATCCCACCCCCGGCTCCTTGAACAGCTTGCCGTCGTTCCGCTTGGCCATGTCGTCCTCGTCTTCGAGGAAGAACCCCCAGAACGTCTCCACCTGGTCCGGTTTCTGGGTATCCCGGTACGAGATCCGGGCCAGCCGGGTCTGGAGGCTCGCATCGGTCAGCAGGTTATAGGTCCGGTAGACCAGGTACTCCTGGAGGACCAGTTGCTCGTAGTTGGGCTTGCAGTGGGTCACCAGCTTGATGGTGCCCTGCTTGTCCCAGAGGGTCTTGTCGACCGAGTCCTTGTTGAACCGGACCCGGATCGGGGGAAAGGAGCAGGTGGAGGATTTCAGCCGGAAGTGGCCACGGGTCGTGAGCTCGATGGCCATCTGGGCCGGGGTGCCCCCCTCGGTCCAGCCCAGGGTGGCCGGGACCCATGTCACCTTGGAGGTGTCCCGGTCCTTGAAGAGCTCCTTGAAGTCGGCTGCGATCGTCAGATTCAACGGTTCCTGACTGCGGAACAATGGGGTCGGTTTCTTGGCCTCGGTCGACGGGGCGTCCTGCCCCTGGACCGGGGTGAGCGCGCAGCACGACATCAGAGCCAGGGTCAGCAGCCGCATTGTCAGCCTCGGGGACGGAGAAGGAGTCACCATGAGGGTACCCCCAAATCGGTGATCGGTCAACGCGTAGCGAGCGGTCCCCCGGACCGGTATTATCCCGGGACCGACTATCCCCACCCCAGCCGTGAGTGCCCATGACCCGCCCGCTCCGTATCCTGCTGCTCGCCATGGCCCTGCCCGCCCTCCTCCAGGCGCCGGCCCAGGCCCACGCCCAGACTCCGCCGACCCACGGGGCCCGGCCGGCCCGGATGGTGATCCGGAACGCCCTGGTGGTGGAAGGCAACGGCACGCCCGCCATCGGGCCCTGGGACATCGTGGTGGAGGGGAACCTCATCACCGAGATGGTGCCGCTCGACCCGGTGGCCCTGAAAAGCGGCACCCAGCGGCGTCCGGAGGCCCCGGTCGAGATCGACGCGACCGGCAAGTACGTGCTCCCCGGCCTGATCAACCTGCACGCCCACATCCAGGACGAGCGGGGCGGCCTGCCGCAGCCTCTGGCCTACCAGATGAAGCTCTGGCTGGCCTCCGGGATCACCACCGTACGGGACGTGAGTTCGGGTTCGGACCCGGAGGCCTTCCTCAAACTCAAGGCCCAGAGTGCCAGCGGCGAGCTGGAGGCCCCCCGGCTCTTCATTTACGCCGGGTTCTCCCGGCGGCCCACGCCCCGGACCCCGGAGGCGGTCCGGGCCCGGGTGCGGGAGCTGAAACAGCTCGGGGTCGATGGGATCAAGATCACCGGATTGGACCGCGATCTGCTCGAGGCGATGCTGGACGAATCCCGGAAGGTCGGACTCAAGGTGGCCCACCACGCCGGGGTGGAGGAAACCAACGCCTGGGATGACATCCGGGGCGGGACCAACTCGATCGAGCACTGGTACGGGGTGCCCGATGCGGCCATCCTCGATGGAGTCCAGAACTTTCCGCCGGGCTACAACTACAACAACGAAGTGGACCGGTTCCGCTACGCCGGCCGGCTGTTCCGCGAAGCCGACCCGGCCCGGCAGTCGATGGTGCTCGACTCGATGGTGGCGCACCGCGTGGCCTGGGATCCCACTCTGGTGATCTATGAGGCGAGCCGCGACCTGATGCGGGCCCAGAACCAGCCCTGGTTCAGGGACTACCTCCATCCGACCCTCGAGCAGTACTTCAAGCCCGATCCCGCCAACCACGGTTCCTACTTCCTGGGCTGGACTTCGACCGACGAGGCGTTCTGGAAGGAGAACTACCGGATCTGGATGGCGACGCTTCGGGACTTCGGACTCAAGGGAGGGCTGATCGGGGCGGGCGAGGACGCCGGATTCATCTACCAGATGTACGGCTTCGGACTGGTCCGGGAACTGGAGCTCCACCAGGAGGCCGGCTTCCACCCGATCACGGTGATCCAGCATGCGACCGGCAACAACGCCCTGATCCTGGGCGAAGCGACTCGGCTCGGCCGGGTCCGGGTCGGTCACCTGGCGGATCTGATCGTGGTCAACGGCAACCCGCTGGCCGACCTGAAGGTGCTCTACCCCACCGGAGTGGACGAGATCGTGGACGGAGTGGCGCGGCGGACCGGCGGGGTGGAATGGACCATCAAGGATGGCATCAGCTACCACGGGCCGACCCTGATGGAGGAGGTCAAGGCGATGGTAGCCGAGGCCCGACGCGCCCCCCGGCCGTCCCCGAGGTCGTGACGGGTCCGGGATTCCCGCTCCGGGTGGAGATCGCCCTTCCGGAGTGGGTCGAGGAGGTCGTGGCCGGTCGGACCCATCACCCCGGGATCGAGTCGAAGATGGCGCTCGCCATCCAGTTGGCGGGAGCGAATGTCGAGCGGGAGATCGGCGGAGGTCCATTCGGGGCGGCGGTGTTCCGGTCGGACACTGGCGAACTGGTCTCGGTGGGCGTCAACAGCGTCATCCGGCTGACCAACAGTGTGCTCCACGCCGAGGTGGTGGCGCTGATGCTGGCCCACCAGCGGCTCGGTTGGCACAGCTTTGCCGCGCCGGGCGCGCCCCCGCTCGAGCTGGCGACTTCCTGCGAACCATGCGCGATGTGTTTCGGGGCCACGCTCTGGAGCGGGGTCGGGAAGCTGATCTGCGGGGCCACGAAGGACGACGCCGAAAGCCTGGGCTTCGATGAAGGGCCGGTGGGCGAGGCCAGCTACGAGTACGCCCGGGCCCGCGGCGTCGAGGTGATCCGGGGCGTGCTCCGGTCCGAGGCCGTGGTGGTGCTCCGTCGCTACCAGGAACTGGGTCGGCCAATCTACTGAGGAGGAGTGTCATGATGGTGCGACTGCTGGGCGTCGCCGCCCTGCTCGCTCTCCTGCCGGCGGCCGGATTCGGCCAGTCGGGCACTCGGGTGGTCATGCTGGGGACCGGTACCCCCAACCCCGACCCCGAGCGCTCGGGCCCGGCGGTGGCGGTGGTGGTCAACGGAATATCCTATCTGGTGGATGCCGGTCCCGGGGTGGTCCGGCGGGCAGCGGCCGCCGCCGCGAAACACGGTATTCCAGGACTCGGCGCCAGGAATCTGGGGATCGTCTTCCTCACCCACCTGCACTCCGATCATACCGTGGGACTGCCGGATGTCATTCACACCGGATGGGTGGCCGAGCGCCCGGTGCCGCTGAAGGTGTTCGGACCCAAGGGGACCGCGCGCATGGTGGAGCATCTGCAGCAGGCGTGGAGTGAGGACGTCCGGATCCGGGTGGAGGGCCTGCAGCCGATTCCGCCCGAGGGATGGAGGGTGGATGCAACCGACATCGGCGCCGGCGTGGTCTACCGGGACAGCAACGTGGTGGTCCGTGCCTTCCGGGTGCCGCACCCCGAGTGGGAGGACAGCTACGGCTACCGGTTCGAGGCCGCCGACCGGACCGTGGTCGTCTCCGGCGACACCGGCCCCAGCGACGCCGTGGTCGACGCCTGCAACGGCTGCGACGTCCTGGTGCACGAGGTGTACAGCGCCGAACGATTCCGGACCATCACTCCGGACTGGCAGGCCTATCACATTCTGGCGCACACCGCCACCACCGACCTGGCCGATCTGGCGACCCGGGCCCGTCCAGGACTGCTGGTCCTCTACCATCAGCTCTACTGGGGCGACCGACGATGCCGGGATGCTGGCCGAGGTGATGGCCCGCTATCCGGGCAGGGTGGTGTCGGGCCGGGACCTCGAGCATCTACTGACACCCACCTCCGGAGGTCGCATGAATCGCAGGCGTCGTACTGGATCGGCGCTGCTCGCCGCGCTGGCCCTGGCCTGCGGCTCGCCCGCCCCGACTCCCGCTCCGGCCCCGGTCCAGATCGGGACCCTGGTGCCGGATGCCCCGCGGGCTCCGCTGGTCTTTCCGGAGGCCGGCTGGCAGCGGGTCGTCGTTCCGGAAACCGCCGGCTACCGTCGGGGCGCGCTTGATTCCCTCACCGGCTACCTCCGGACCATCACCACCACCGGGCTGATGGTGATTGCCAGTGGGCAGTCGCTCTACGAATACGGCAATCTCACCGAACTGAGTTACCTGGCCAGTGCCCGGAAGAGCATCCTGTCGATGCTCTACGGCGCGCCGGTCACCCAGGGGACGATCCGGCTCGACCAGACCCTGGCCCAGATCGGGATCGACGACCGGGGAGTGCTGACCGATGCCGAGAAGCAAGCCACCGTCCGCCACTTGCTGATGACCAGTTCGGGGATCTACCACCCGGCCTCCAACCCGGGCGATAACCTGGCCGATGCTCCCGCCCGCGGGTCCCAGGCGCCGGGCAGCTACTTCCTCTACAGCAACTGGGACTTCAACGTGCTGGGGGCGATCTACGAGCGATTGACCGGGCGCAACATCTACGACGCGCTGGAAGCCGACATCGCGCGACCCATTGGAATGGAGGACTTTGTCCGGGATCGACAGCGGAAGAGCGGCGACACCACCAGGTCGGTCCACCTGGCCTACCACATGTGGCTCTCGACCCGGGACATGGCGCGGATCGGGTACCTGATGCTGCGGCAGGGCGAATGGAACGGGCGCCAGCTGATTCCCGCGGAGTGGGTGCGGCAGAGCACCTCCCGTCTGGTGCCCTCCAGCGCGATGCATCCGGCATCGGCTCAGCGGGGTGGCATGGGGTACGGCTATCTCTGGTGGATCGTCGAGGCGCCTCCGGAGAGTCCGCTGGCTGGGAGCTACAGCGCCCGCGGGGCCGTCGGCCAGTACATCATGGTGATCCCGAAGCTCGATCTGGTGATCGCCCACAAGCGGGCGGTGGGGGATGGTCGCACGGGAGGCAATGAAGGGGTCAGCTGGTCACAGTTCATGGGGGCGGTGGAGCGGCTGCTTGCCGCGCGCTGTCCCGGAAGCTGTCCGGTGCCGTGATCGATCTTCCACCGTTTGTCCCCGGGCCGCTCGTCCTCGAGGCGGAGCCGCGTCGCTGGACCGCTCACCGACGTAGACGCCGCGGGCTCAGCGATCGGGTCTCGATCCACCGCGGTCGGGGTGAAGGGTCAGGGCCGGCCTGCGCGCAGGGCCCAGAGCGCCGTCTCGCCGCCGATGTAGAGGCGGTCCCTGACGACCGTCGCCGAGCTCATGTAGTCTGGGCCGTTGACCAGCCGGACTCGCCGTCGTCGTCGAACGCCCGCAGGTGGACGGCGCCCAGCTAGATGCGTTGCCGTTCGCGGTGATCGACCGGGCCAGCGGTGCGGTGGCGGGGTCGACCCGGTACTTCGACATCCGGCCGGCCGATCGGGGGCTGGAGATCGGGTACACCTGGTACGGCGAGGCGTATCAGCGTACCGCCATCAACACCGAGTGCAAGTTCCTGCTGCTGCACCACGCCTTCGAGGGGTTGGGAGCGCTGCGGGTGCAGCTCTGGACCGATGCGCGCAACCTCCGAAGCCAGGCGGCGATTGCCAGGATCGGCGGGGTCCGGGAGGGGGTGCTCCGCTCCCACATGGTGATGCCGGACGGTTACCTCCGCGATACCGTCGTCTTCAGCATCATCCGGTCCGAGTGGCCGGAGGTCGAGCGGCGGCTGCTCGAGAGACTGGCACAGTGAACCGATGACCTCTCCCAGGCCTCCCGCGGCGCCCCGGACTCTCCACTCGATCGCGCACCTCCGAAGCCAGGCGGCGATTGCCAGAATCGGCGGGGTCCGGGAGGAAGTGCTCCGTACCACATGGTCATGCCCGACGGTTACCTTCGCGACACCTCGTCTTCACATCATCCGGTCCAAGTCGCCCGAGGTCGAGCGCGCCTGCTCACAAACTCTCCAAGTGAGCCGATCCCTTCATTCGCGCCTCTCCCACTCTGCACGGCGAACCGTTCGACGATCCCTATGCCTGGCTCAAGGGCCGGGAGGATCCGGCGGTCCGGGAGTATCTGGAGGCCGAGAACCGCTACGCCGATGCGGTGCTGGAGCCGACCAAGCCGCTCCAGCAGCGGCTGTATGACGAGCTGCTGGGCAGGATCAAGCAGACCGACCTGTCGGTGCCGTATCAGGACGGCGACTGGTGGTACCTGAGCCGGACCGAGGAGGGGAAGCAGTATCCGATCCATTGCCGGCGCCAGGGTGGGGAAGAGGGGCCGGAGGAGGTGCTGCTCGACCTGAACCGGATGGCCGAGGGCAAGTCGTTCATGGCCCTGGGAGCCTTTGCCGTTTCCGGGGATGGCCGCTACCTGGCCTTCTCGACCGACCACACCGGCTACCGCGACTACCTGCTGCAGCTCAGGGATCTGGTCACCGGGGAGCTGCTCCCGCTCCGGGTGCCGAAGGCGAGTTCGGTGGCCTGGGCGGCCGATGACCAGACTCTGTTCTACGTGGTCGACGATGAGGCCAAGCGGCCCTGGCAGCTCTATCGCCACCGGATCGGCACCGACCGGCATCAGCTGCTTCGGGAGGAGCGGGACGAGGCCTTCCGGCTGATCGTCGGACTGACCCGGAGCCGAGCCTTTCTGGTGATCTCGTCCGACAGCCACACCACCACCGAAATGCACCTGCTGGCCAGTGATCAGCCGCTGGGGACCTGGCGACTGGTGGCGCCACGGGTGCAGGACCGGGAGTACGCTCTGGACCACCAGGGGGACCGGTTCGTCATCCGGGTCAACGATCGGGGGCGGAACTTCCGGCTGGTGGCGGCGCCGGTGGGCGATCCGGGTCCGGAGCAGTGGACCGAGATCGTCCCGTACCGGCCGGACGTGATGCTGGAGGACGTCGATTGTTTCGAGGGTCACATCGTGGTGAGCGAGCGGTCCGCCGGGCTTCCCAGGCTCCGGATGCTCCACGCCGATGGCCGCGAGGAGGTCATCCCGTTCCCTGAAGCCATCTGCGAAGCGTATCTGGGCGCCAACCGGATGTACCGGAGTCGGAAGGTCCGATTCCACTTCCAGTCGCTGGTGACGCCGCCCTCGGTTTTCGACTACGACCTCGACTCGGGGACCGCGGCCCTGCGAAAGCAGCTCGAGGTGCTTGGCGGCTACGACCCCACCCGGTACCGGAGTGAGCGCCTGGAGGCCGTGGCCCCGGATGGGACCCGGGTACCGGTCTCGCTGGTCTATCGGGCGGACCGGACTCGGCAGCCGGGGCCGCTGCTGCTCGAAGCGTATGGCTCGTACGGGATGCCCTATCCCATCGGCTTCTCGTCAAACCGCGTAAGTCTGCTGGATCGCGGGCTGGTGTGCGCCATCGCCCACATCCGGGGCGGTGGGGAACTGGGGAAGCCGTGGCACGACGCCGGGCGGATGGCCCACAAGATGAACAGCTTCACCGACTTCATCGCTGCGGCCGAACACCTGGTGGCGACCGGGTGGACCAGACCCGGGGATCTGGCGATCGAAGGGGGCAGTGCTGGAGGGCTGCTGATGGGTGCGGTCACGAACCTGCGCCCGGATCTGTTCGGGGTGGTCATCAGCCATGTGCCGTTCGTGGACGTGATCGGCACCATGTCGGACCCGTCGCTGCCGCTCACGGTGGGTGAGTACGAGGAGTGGGGCAACCCCACGGTCGAGGAGCACTTCCGCTGGATGAGGCGGTACGACCCTTACCGGAACCTGCAACCCGGCCGCTATCCCCCGATGCTGGTCCGCACCGCGTTCAACGACAGCCAGGTGATGTACTGGGAGCCGGCCAAGTACGTCGCGAGGTTGCGGACCCTCAAGACCGACGACCAGCCGCTGCTGCTGGTGACCAACATGGGGGCGGGGCACGGCGGCGCGTCGGGGCGGTACGACCGGCTCCGGGAGATCGCCCTCGACTACGCCTTCCTGCTGACCACCCTGGGCGTCGAGCCGGTCTAGCCCGGGCGCTCCAGCTTCTTCCGCCAGTAGCGCGCCAGTCCCACCCAGTTCCCCGTCAGGATCTCCCGTCGCAGGTAGCCGGCCGCCACTTCCGGCAACTGGGCGAGCAGTGGCGGGTACTCCTCCTCGGCGAACCGCTCGGCGCGGTCCTCGTCCGATCCGGGCTGGTCGAGTGACAATCTGGTCTTCTCGCTCCAGTCGACCAGTCGGGTCTCATGCTCGGCGATGAATGCCTCGGGAGCCTCGACCACACCGAAGTGGGTGACGAAGAGACGCTCGGGGCGCCAATCGTGGATCCTGGCCCCGCTGGTCCGCATCTCCTCCACGTCGATATCGGGTGGTGGGGTGACCGGGATCGGAACGGTGCTGCCGGGGTGCTGTTCCCCCACCACGTCGCCGGTGTAGGCAATCCCGGTCCGTTCGTCGAAGAAGCTGAGGTGATGCGAGGCGTGACCCGGGGTGTAGGCGGTGCGGATCGAGCGATCGCCGAACTGGAGCCGCTCCCCACCCGCCAGGATCCGGAGCGACGACTCGGGCACCGGGCGGACCTCGCCCCAGAGCCGCTCCATCCGGTCGCCATAGAGCATCGTGGCGCTCCGGACCAGCCGAGCCGGGTCGATCAGGTGCGCCATCCCGCGCTCGTGGACGTAGACCGCAAGCCCGGGGATCTCCGCCGCCAGCACCCCGGCGGCACCGGAGTGATCGAGATGGATGTGGGACACCAGAATCGCCCGGACGTCCTGGAAGGTGGCGCCCAGGCGGACCAGACCGGCCTCGAGCGCTTCCAGTGTGGTGGTGGGACCGCAGTCCACCACCACCAGGCCGGCCGGAGTGTCAAGCACCGAGGTGGCGATCTGTCCGGGATGCCCGAGATACTCGAGATCGACCAGGGTGGTGCCGTCGGCGATGGTAGTCACCGGCCCAAGATAACGGCTTGTCGGGGGCGGCCCGAGCCATCACCTTTCGGCGCAATGACACGGAATGTGCTGGCGGGGCTCGGATTGCTGGTGGCGGCGGCCGGTCCGCTTCAGGCCCAGAACGGATCGGCCCAGTGGCAGCGGCTCTCCATGGGTGGCGTGGGCCGGGCCGCGACCCAGGTGGATTCGGTCTTCATCGACCGGACCAGCGTCTCCACCGCGGTGACCGGCGGGGACTGGGTGAGCTACCTCGCCGCACGGCTGGGGGCCCTCCCGATTCCCGACTCGATGGGCATCCGGGTGGCGGTGGACAGCCAGCGGATCCGGATCCGGGGTCGGATCCGCGATCTGCCGCAGGAGACCCGGGCGCTGTTCGGGCCGATCCAGTTCATGGTGGACGAGAACGCCCTGCTGGAGGCGACCGTCGTCATGGCGCCGACTCGGCCCGGGGTGGTGCGGTTCGTCCTGACCACGATCAGCGTCAACGGGTTCTACATCCCCGAGGCGCTGCTGAGCCGTTTCCTCGCGAACGTGGGCCGCCAGTATCCGGCGCTGACCGAGACCGGCCGGGAGCTGCTGGTGGCGACCCCGGTCGATGGCCGGGTAAACCTGGTGCCGGACGGGGTCCGGGTCTGGATCGACAGCACGCCCCCCCCGCCGCGCTAGCACGCTTCGAGAGGGCCCTGGCTACGAAGCCTGCCACCTCTTCAGACGCGGCATCACGTTGGTCAGCAGGGTACGGGCCTGGGATGCGGGCATGATGCCCTGCTGGTCGATGATCCCCACGCACCGGTCCAGCATCGCCTGCATCGAGATTCCGGGCTCGGTGAACGCCCCGTCGGCAAAGCAATGCCGGCAGAAGTCATTGACCCGGTACCCGGCCGGGTCGGTGCCGAAGTCCTCCGGCTTGTCGAGCGGCATGGCGCAGCTCTGACAGAACGGTCCCCTGGGCTCCTGAGGCGGCATCTGATCCTCCTTGCTGGGTCGTGGAACGAGTTGAGAAGGCCCACCCTTCAGGAGGGTGTCGCCCGGCGGAGTAAGGGAGGATGAAATCAGGGTGAGGCGGGTGAGAACCACGCCTCTTGACGCTGGCTTGATTTGACCTTGTGAGGTTGGGCGCTGCTCAATGAGGAGAGCCCCATGCGAAACCTCATGCTTGTCTTCGGCCTCTGCCTCTTCGCCGCCCCGGCCCAGAGCCAGGGAGCCCCGGCCCATGATCGGCCAGCGGGTGTGGGTCCGGGCACCCGATGGCTCCGGTCGTCTCGATGCCGGTGTCAAGGGACGCTGGAGCGGATCACCGGCGATTCGCCCAGGCCCGCCTGGCGGGTGGTGGCCCCGCTGTCTCGGTCGGGCTGAGTGCCCAGACTCAGGTCAACGTCTTCACGGGTCGACGGTCGTCCGCAGGCCGTGGCGCCGCCATTGGGGGCGGCCTCGGCGCGCTGGCGGGGGTGGTCATTGGATTGGCCGCTGGCGAAGACTGTTCCTCGAGCGATTGGATCTGCTTCGATCGCAGCGAGCTTGCGGCCGCCGGAGCGGTAGCCTTTGGGGGGGCGGGCCTTGTGATCGGGCTCATCGCCGGCGCCCTGAGCCATCATGACACCTGGGCCCCGGCCGGGTTGTCGCAGACGGTTCGTCCCACCATCACCACAAACCCGTACGGAATCGGTCTCGGATTCTCGATCTTGTTCTGAGCGAGGTCCGGCCTGGGGCGGACCGCCGAGGAACCGCCCGACAGGGTACCCGCTACCGAGTGATGGTCGCCGGGACGGTGGCGTGCAGTTGGGGCCAGTTCAGGACCACGAACAGTCCCGACCGATCACTGGTGGAGCGGATCATCAGGAACTCCCGGTCCCTGGGAAGACGTCCCAATTCTGGTGCAGGGACCGCCCATCGCGGCGGAACCGATCGAGGAAGAGGGAATCGCGGGTGGCTACCTGGACCGGGTTGCCGCCGATGGTGGCGCGCATGATCCGGCCGGGACCGCGATAGAACAGGGTGTTCCCCGACTTGGACCAGACCGGTTCCTCACCTCCATTCACCGAGACCTGCACCCGCGGCCCGGGCCCCGGCAGAGGCTGAACGTACACCTCCATGGTTCCCGACTCATCCGAGACGTATCCCAGCAGGCGCCCGTCGGCGGAAATGGTCGGCGATGCCTCGAATGCCGGGGTTGCGACCAGGGGACGGAGGGCGGCCAACGAATCAGCCGGCGCGAGGTACAGATTGTCATTGCCGAGCGTGGCTCGGTACGCCACGGGACCGCCCCCTGGGTTCAGAGCCACTTCGAAGATGGCCCGGGTACTGTCCACCGCGAGAACCTGATCGGGTGCGCTCCGGTCCCAGGCCCGTGACACGACTTCCGACAACCCCCGGACGGACGGATGAACACCACCCGGGAGCCATCGGGTGTCCACTGGGAACGGAAGCCGTCGTCGCCGCCGGACCCCAAACGTTCCCGCGTCCCAGTCGTAAGGTCAATCAGCCAGAGAAGGCGGCCGGGCGTCACCCCCGATCCGACGGTCACTCGGCGCCCATCCGGAGCAATCTTCGGAGAGGAGTAGTCTCCGCCGGGGACGTCGATCTTCCGTTCGACACCGTCTGCCGTCACCACGGTCAGTTCCGCTTCCACCGAGCGGACGCTGGATTGCTGGTACACCGGGTGCCGTTGTCCGCTGCCGCAAAGCTGGTGGCGCCGCCACTCCCTGCCAGACCGATTCGACCAGCAGGGTCGGAGCCCCGGTGACGGTGCGTGACTTCAGTGAGAATGGCGTCGAGAACACCAGCCCACCGGCCCGCCCGAAGACGATGTGTCCGGTGGCCACGTACTTGGGGTCATTCCTGGGAGGTCCAGGTCCCTGATGGAGCCATCCTTGAGGGAGATGACCCCCAGCCGGAGGGAGTCCGGCACGCTGCCTGTGCGAGCCCGGTCCATGGCCACCAGGGCGTACTCGCCACCGGGAAGGACATCGGGCCGCTTGAGGGCGTACACCCCGGTGGCGGTGTCGGGGGTCGCGAGCAGCCGGGCATTGCGGCCTTCGGCGGTACCGATCCAGAGGTCGTTCCCCGCACGTGCACCACCACGCCACCGTCACCCCAGCTCGGCTGTTCTCCCGTTTGCTCAACCAACTGTGCTGCCCCTCCGGCCACCGCAACCCGCTTGATTCCGGTCGTGGTGGCGTAAATCAGCGATTCCCCGTCAGGGGAGAATCAGGAGAGTAGCCGGAAGAGACTGGGGCTCCCTCCGAGCCGCGGACCAACTGGGCCATCGGCTGGTCGATCCGTCGGGCGTACAGGCCAAACGCCCCTCCCTTCTCCTGGGCGAGGATGGCAATCCAGGAGCCGTCCCTGGAGATGGCCACCTTGGTCCCCCCGCTGCCGGCAACAGTCACGCTATCGGGCAGGCCAAGTGCAAAGACCGCGACCCGAGGAACCGGGGTGGGCCGGAGCGCCAGGACCAGAGTCGTCGCCAGGAGAGCCACCGCCAAAGCCGCGACGCCCATGAAGAGTCGGCGACTGACGCCGGAGGCAGGTCAGGGCGCCGCCCTCGGCAAACCCCGCCATGGTGCCGGCGACGGTGAACGACGGATTGATCAGCGCGTCGGCAAAGGCCCTGGCGCTGTCGAACCGATCGGCCGGGAGCTTTTGGAGCGACTTGGCCACCGCCATCGCCACGTTCGGCGGCACGGCCTTCCTGACCTTGGTGACCGAGCAGCCTCTTCGGTCACGATCTTCATGATGATCTGCTGGGCAGAGGCCCCGGTGTGGGGCGGCTGGCCGGCCAGCATCTCGTACAGCACGCTTCCCAGCGAGTACACATCCGCCCGCGCGGTGATCTCCTTCTCGGCGGTGGCCTGCTCAGGACTCATGTAATACGGAGTGCCCAGGCTGAGCCCGGTCTCGGTCATCCGGCCGCCGGCGGCGGCGCTCACCGCCAGGGCGATCCCGAAGTCGGCCACCATCGGCCGGCCGTTGGCCAGCAGGATGTTCTCGGGCTTGATGTCGCGGTGGATCACCCCCCGGCGGTGGGCGTAATCGAGCGCGTCGGCCACCTCGGTCGTGATCTTGACCGCCTCGTCGATGCCGAGCTGGGTCTCCCGGTCGAGCTTCCCACGCAGCGTCTCGCCATCGATGAACGGCATGACGTAGAACAGGAAGCCGTCGGCGGTGCCGGAGTCGAACAGCGGCAGAATGTGAGGGTGCTGGAGTGCCGCGGTGGTGGTGATTTCCTGGACGAACCGCTCGGCGCCCAGGACAGCGGCGAGTTCGGGCTTCAGGACCTTGAGCGCCACATGGCGTTTGTGCTTGAGATCCTCGGCCAGGTAGACCGTGGCCATGCCGCCCTGGCCCAGCTCGCGCTCGATCCGGTAGCGGTCGGCGAGGGCGGCGGCGAGCCGGTCGGGGATTAGTGCCATGGGGTCACGGCGGAGCCATGGTCTTGGCCCTCAGTTCGCGGCCCCAGTTGTGGATCACCACCGCCCGGGACGGATCACCGGCCCGCTTGACGAGGAGAAATTCGCCGGCGGGACTGACGTCGTAGTTGGGGTGCGAGGCATCCGTCAGGTAGTCCCCCGCCACCACCACCCGCCGCACTCCGATGGTCAGATTGTCACCGGTCGTGACGGTCACCCTGGTGATCTGTCCCAGGTCGTCCCGGTAGTACAGCGCCCGACCCGTGGGATCCCAGATCGGCTCGGTGCCGCCGAGGGTGCTGACTTGGAGCGGTGAGCCAGTGCCCGGGAACGGGCGCACAAACACCTCGAACCGTCCGAGCCCGCTCGACTGATAGGCCAGCCACCGGCCGTCGGGCGACAGTCGCGGCATGGACTCGGTGCCGGGGCCGGTAACCACCGGAGTCACCGTGCGCTCGCCGGAGAGCGGGACGGTGAGAATATCCCGCGGATAGCTGCCCCCGGGCGAGGTTCGGAAGACCAGCCATTTCGCGTCGGGAGAGATGATCGCTTCGAAGGGCTCCATGGGCGGTTGGTAGAGCACCTCCGCGGTCCGCTCCCGTCGGCTGGCTGCCACCAGATGGCGGTCTGGCCTCCCCGCACCGAGATGAAGACCACCCGCTTCCCGTCGGGAGTCCACTCGGGACGCAGGTTGGCGCCTTCGGTGGTGAGTCGGGTGAAAGTGTTCCGGAGGATGTCGTAGATCCACACGTTCGAGGTGCCCACTCCGAGCACCGTGAGCGCTACCCGCCGGCCATCGGGCGAGTACCGTGGCGCGGAGTAGACGTTCAGTTCCTTGATGAGCGGCTCCGGGACTCCGCCAGCGGCGCTCACTACGACGGGCTGATGTTCGGTCCGTCCACGGAGGTAGACCAATGTGCCGGAGGGCGACAGGGAGGCCTTGGCGCCGGCGGTGGGGTCCACCACGACGCCGTCATCGAGGGGCACCGGGTCACCCACGGGGCGGCGGGCCCTCAGGTCGAACGGCACCGCCATGACGATCCCTCGGGGCGAAACGAAGATCAGCTGGCCATCCAGCAAACCGAGGGGAACCGCCATCTGGATCGGGTAGACCGTCACCTCGAGAGTGGTCAGGTCGAGCACGCCCAGTTGGGGCGCATCCGCGGCGGAGGTGCCGGTGGCGTAAAGCACCGCCCGTTCCCCAGGCAGGAACATCGGCCAGCGTCGGCCGATGCGGGGCGCGGTCGAATCCCCGTGGCCGACCATCACCGCCTGCCCTCCCGCCGCGGGCGCGCTGCCGAGCCCGGTGAATGAACCGATGAGGATGGTGTCGTTGGCGCCCCAGGAGAGGCCATAGGGGATCGCGATCGGCAGGTCCGGCACCAGGATCACGGCCTGCCCGCCGTCCACCGGGGCCTTCTTCAGGGAGTTGCCCTCGGTGAAGGCCACCCAGCGGCCGTCGGGCGAGAACGTCAGGTTGCGGCCTCCAACCGGTGCGTTGTTGGCGTCGAGGATCTCCCGGCCGAGGAACTCGCTGGTGTGGTGGACGAAGGTTCGGAAGCCGGCACCGCTGACGATGGCGTAGGCGATCATGTCGCCCTTGGGCGATACTGCGATCGTCGGCCCGGCCAGGGCATCCTGGATTCGGGCGCCCGCCGGGAGGTTGAGGATGGAACGGATCACGGGCGCGGCGTCGAGTGCATCCCGTGCTGCCCCCGCCTCCCGGGCCGCGACCCATCCCGCGCCGGCGGCCAGGATCGCCAGGCCGGCCGCCGCGGCCTGCCACACGCGGGCCCGCCTCGCCAACGCGGCCGGTGGCGCGCCGGGACCATGTCCCATCAGCGCGATGCCCCGTCCCGCCAGGGCCTCGGCAAACTCGCCTGCGGTCGGGTACCGGTCGGCGGCGAGCTTCTCGAGCCCCCGCGCGAGCGCCACATCGAGGTACTCCGGCACATTGGGCCGGCTGACCCGAACGCTGGCAGGGCGCTCGGTGAGCACCTTCGCCATGATGGCCTGGGCGGTGCTCGCCATGTGCGGCGGATCGCCGACCAGCATCTCGTAGGTCATCGCCGCGAGTGAGTAGATGTCAGTCCGGCCGTCCACCGCCCGATCCCCGGTGGCCTGCTCGGGGCTCATGTACGCCGGGGTGCCAAGACTCATCCCGGTCTCGGTCATTCGGGAGCCGGCGGTGCTGCTGGCGGCGAGGGCGATCCCGAAATCGGCCACCAGCGCGTGCCCGCCCTGGAGCAGGATGTTCTCAGGTTTGATGTCCCGGTGGACGATCCCCAGCCCGTGGGCGTAGTGGAGGGCGTCGGCCACTTCACTCGCGATCCGCACCGCCACCTCAACCGGCAGCTGCTTCTCGCGGGAGAGCCGGTCCCGGAGCGACTCGCCGTCCACGAACGGCATCACGTAAAAGACCGTGCCGTCCACCTCGCCCGAGTCGTGGAGCGGCAGGATATGCGGGTGCTGGAGGTTGGCGGTGGTCTTGATCTCAGCCAGGAAGCGAGCGGCGCCGAGCACGGCCGCGAGCTCGGGCTTCAGGACCTTGAGGGCAACCGGGCGCTGGTGGCGGAGGTCCAGGGCGAGATACACCGTGGCCATGCCGCCGGCCCCGAGTTCGCGGTCGATCCGGTAGCGGTCGGCCAGGCGCGCCGTCACGGTCGCGAGATCGGCGGGAAGGGCGCTAATCGGGTGCTCCACGACAAATGGGGGATCCTGACCCGGGACCTGTCCGACAGGGCCATGGAGGATACGGGCCCGGAGGAGGGGCCGCAATACCGGCGGCTGAAGCTGCGGCCGTTGCGGAGAGGGACAGTCCCGGTGCACAGTTAGGCACTCAAGGAGGCAATACCCATGATCCACCGCATCTCTCAGGCCTGCCTGGGCCTGACCCTAGTCCTCGTCGCCTGCGCCCCGGCTGACCCCACGCCGGAGGCAGCCGCCCCGCTCCCGAGCTGGACCTTCACTCCCGACATGATCTTCCCGACCGACGGGTCACTGCTCAAGGCCGAGGATGGGGTGGTCCTTCCGGATGGTCGGGTGGTGGTGACCGATCAGGCCTTCGGGCTTCGGGCGGTGTCGCCCGACGGCACCAGCAAACCCTTTGGCCGCTTCGCCGAGGTGGGGTATCAGCACCTGCCGCCGGAACAGGCTGGCGGGGCCAACGGCGTCGCCCTGGAACCCGGCGGAACCCACATCCTGGTGGCCGATGTCTTCAAGGGGGCGATCTACCGGGTGGAGATCGCCACCGAGGCGACCACGCTGGTGTACCAGCACGCGTTCGGGGTCAACACGGCGGTGTCGGACCGGAATGGCGGGATCTGGTTTACCCAGTCCACCCGGAACACCAGCGAGGCCGAACTCTGGGCATCGGTGGCGACAGCCACGCCCGACGGGGCCGTCTACTTCGTCGCGGCGGGCGGCAGCGCAGGCTCGGCGGTCCGGCTGGTGGACAGCCTCGAGTTTGCGAATGGCCTGGTGCTCGACGAGGCGGCGGGGCTGCTGTATGTGGCCGAGACGATGGGGAACCGGGTGCTCCGGTTCAAGATCGATCCGGCGGGCGGGGTGTCTGAGCGCACCGTGGCGCTTGAACTGGATGGTCCCGACAATCTGGAGAGAGACGGGCAGGGCCGACTCTGGGTGGCACCAGCCGCTCCGGACCGAAGTGGTGGTCTACGATCCGGCCGCAGGCACCACTCAGTCGGTCTTCCGGATCACGACTCCGGAGAGCGAGGCGGCGGTGGCGGAGATTACCCGGCGGCGGGAAGCGGGGGAGCCGTGGCTCGAACTGATGGCGCCGCCGCTCTGGAGCCCGGCGCCCGGGGCGATCACCGGAATGATCTTCTCACCCGGCAATGGGCCGGTGTATCTGACCGGGCTTGGCAACGCCTTGATCACCCCCAGGGTGCGCGCCTGCTGCTCGGGGCTGGTGAGCAGGACGAGCAGCCGGCCGTCGCGGGCGATGTCGTGGTTCCAGGCGAAGGTGGAGAGGAATGGACCTTCCGCCAGCAGCCGCGGCCGGCCCGCGCTGAATCCCCCCGCCGTGGAGATCGGGGCCCGGTAGTAGCGCGACCCGTCCCGAAAGATCAATCCGTCGCCGCCGGCGTCCACAGCGGCATCTCGCCGCGCTCCGCCACGAGGTGAATCGCTCCCGTCGGCGGAACCGGCGACACCGCGACCGACCCGTCGACGCCTCCCCACGCGACCCAGCGGCCGTCCGGCGAGAAGCTCGCGGCGAATCCACGAGCGGGAATCCGGGTTCGCGTGGTGTCGTCTCCCAGGCCCGGAGATACAGATCTCCGGTGCGCCAATCGGAGAACACGAACGACCGTCCGTCGGGCGACACCGTCATGTAGGACGCGCCCGCGAGGTGAATGTCGGTCCACCGGCCGGTGTCCAGCGACTGGATGCGGGCACCGTAGTTCAGAAACTGCACCGGGTCCCAGAGGCCGATCATCATCTCGCGTCCCGACGGAAGCCACGAGGCGGGGAAGGCCCGGTAGCCGCCTTCCACCTCCACCCGCCGCCGAACCCCGGTGACGAGGTTCATGAGCACCCACTTCCAAGCCGCCGACCGGATTCCTGGCTTGCGCCGCGAGTTGCGTGCCGTCCGGCGAGAGCCGCGGCTGCGTATACGGGCCCCGCGGGAAGGGCAGGGTGTCGATCCGCCCGCTGGCCGAGACGAAGGCGATGTTCACGTACAGCTGGTTGCGTCCTGGGAGGTAAACGAGCGTCCCGTCCAGCGAGGTCGCGAATTCCGCGTATCCGAAACCGGCTTCCATACGGACGCCGGCGATCAGCGGCACCGGCTCGCCCAGCACCCTGCGGCTCGACCCGTCGAAAGGCAGCGCGGTGAGCACGCCGTCTCCGGCGCCGTAGACGAGATGCCCCACTGCACCCACCGGGGGCTGGTTCCGAAGAGCAGGTCGGTCGGCGCGACGGAATCCAGCGGCAGCACCCCGCGACGCGTAATCGCGAACTCGTTTCCGTCCCGCAGCGACAGCAACGCCAGCTGCCCCGAGCTGAGCTGCCCCACCGCCCACTGGCCGCCCGCGAGGATATCCGGGTTGCCGAACTGGGTCGCGAGATGGATTGTCGAGTCCGCCGTCGCTCCTGAGGCCGAGATCCAGCGGAGGTCGAAGCCTTCGTTCTCGAACACCAGGATCCGGTCGGCGGAGGCCCAACTGGCGCCCGTCGTCCGATCGACCTCGACGAGCGTCACCGGGTTTCCACCGGTGGCGGAGACCTTGCGCAGAACGTTGCCGGAGAAGAACCCGATCCAGGCGCCGTCGGCGAGAAGAACGGATGATACGCGCCATCCGTTCCCGGGATCGCCACCACCGAGTCGCTGTCCAGCAGGCGGGTCATCAGGACCGTGGTGTTGCCGCGGGGGGCGACGTACGCGAGGCGGTCCCCGGCCGGCGAGAGGGCGATCGCCGTCTGCCGGCCCGCTACCGAGCCGGGTCCGGCGACGGCGACCGGTGCGCTGTCCGGAAGGACGATGCTCCAGCGCCGGCTTTCGGGCATGGTGACGGGAGCTCTGCGTGCGGGGGGCGAGCACGCCGATCACGATGCCGGCCGCGACACCCAGCGCCACCCAGATGGCCGTCCGCGACTTCGGCCGCCGGCGCGAGACGCGAGCCTCCGGACCGGTGGACAGCGCTGCCGCGAACTCGGCGGCGGTCGCGAACCGGTCCGCGGGCAATCGCTCCAGCGCGCGGTGGATCGCATGAGCTGGCGCGTCCGGCACGCTGGGGCGCAACTCCGTCACCGGCTTCGGCTCGCCGGTCATCACGGCCGCAACCACGGCCTGATAGGTCGGGCCGGTGAAGGGCGGATCGCCCGCAAGCGCCTCGTACGCGACGCAGCCGAGCGCGTAGATGTCGCTCCGGGCGTCGAGGGCCCGTTCTCCCGCCGTTTGCTCCGGGCTCATGTAGCTCGGCGTACCGATCGAGAGACCGGTGCGCGTCAGGCGATCGCCGCCCGCCGCGCTCACGGCGAGCGCGATGCCGAAATCCGCCAGCAGGGGCTGGTGATCCTGCAGCAGGATGTTCTCCGGCTTGATGTCCCGATGCAGGACGCCCTTGCGATGGGCGTAGTCGAGCGCGCTGGCGACCTTCTGGATGAGCGAGATGGTCTCGTCGACCGGGAGCTGGCCCTCGCGCCGCAGGAGATCCCGAAGGGACTCCCCTTCGACGAGGGGCATGACGTAGTACAGCAGTTCCCGATGGCGCCCGAATCGTAGAGCGGCAGAATGTGGGGATGCTGGAGCTGGGCTGTGACCTCGATCTCCCGGAGAAACCGCTCGGCCCCGACGACCGCCGACAGCTCGGGGCGGAGCACTTTGAGCGCTACCGGGCGCCGGTGGGTCAGGTCGGTGGCGCGAAAGACGACCGCCATGCCGCCTTCGCCGATCTCGCGCTCGACGCGGTAGCGGCCGGGCAGGCCGGCCTGGAGCTGCTGCAGGAGGTCGGTATCGGGGTTCTGGTCAGCCATTGCTTGCTGTCAAGGATAGCCATTGTCACGAGGGGACGCGAAACCGCCGTCCGCGGGCTGGCGCAGTACCTGAGCGGCGACCTGGCCTACATCTCGAACACCCCGGCAACGTCTGCGTGGTGGAGACGGCCACCGGCGCATGCGGTGGACCTACGCCACCAAGGGGAAGCGACGGTTGACGGCGCCGGGCATCCACGGTGCCATTCCCCGACCGGCGGAGCTGCTAGGCCAATTGACCGAACCACCCGCGCCGGGCCATCCACTTCGCCGTTTCCAGGACGGGCGCAATCGTCAGGGCGAGGCCGACCACGACCACCCAATCCCCCACGGTCAGGCTTGCCGTCCCGAACGGCCCCTGCAAGAAGGGCAGGTAGACGATCAACGTCAGCAGGACAACCTCCCACCCGATCGCCAGGTTCAGCCACTTGGTTGGCAAACGGCCTGCCGCAGCACCGAGTGGCGGTCGGAGCGGAAGTTGTAGGCCTTGAAGAACTGGATCAGCACCAGCGAAACGAAGGTCATCGTCATCGCCTCCTCCGCCGGCTGCGCCCGAGCCTAGAGCCCAGGTGAACAGGCCAGGTTGACCAGCGCCGACCACACGCCGCCGACCCAATCAGGCCGACCACCGGCCGGGTGAAGATGCCGGCTCGCGGTCGCGCGGGCGGCGGTGCATCAGGTCCCGCTCGGGTGGGTCCACCGCCAGCGCCAGTGCCGGCAAGCCGTCCGTCGCCAGGTTGACGTAGAGGATCTGGACCGCGGTCAACGGCAAGGGCAGGCCCAGCAGCGTGGCGCCCGCCATCAGGCCAATCTCGCCGATGTTCGACGAGAGCAGGTACATCAGGTACTTCTTGATGTTGCCGAACATGCCGCGCCCTTCTTCCACCGCCGCCACAATCGACGCGAAGTTGTCGTCGGTCAGGGTCATGGCCGCCGCTTCCTTGGTCACATCGGTGCCCGTGATGCCCATGGCGATCCCGATATCGGCCTTCTTGAGCGCCGGCGCATCGTTGACGCCATCGCCGGTCATCGGCAACGATGTGCCCGCGACCTGCAGCGCGGCTGACCACCCGCAGCTTGTGGGCGGGCGAAACCCGCGCATAGACGTCGATCTCGTCCACCTCTCGCCCAACTCCCGCGTCGCTCATCTCATCCAGCTCGCGCCCGTGATCACCGCCCGCCGTGAGCATGCCCAGCTCCCGGGCGACCGCCTGCGCGGTCAGCGGGTGGTCGCCGGTGATCATCACCGGCCGGATGCCGGCCTGTTCGCACGTCCGCATCGGCCCCTTCGCCTCGGGCGCGGCGGGTCAATCATCCCCACCAGCCCGAGAAGGTCATGCCGCGCTCCGCGCGTCTCGAGCGTCGCGCCGGCTTGCGCGACCGCCCAGCACGCGAAGGCCTGGCTCGCCATGTCGCGCGCCATCTCCAGGATCCGCTCCGACCGGCCTCATCCAGCGGCTGCTCCGCCGTCGCGCCGTGCCACGGCCCGTGTGCAGGACGCCAGAATGACCTCCGGCGCGCCCTTGGCGTAAGCCACCTGGCGCTCGCCCGGACGGCTGCAGGGTGGTCATGCGCTTGGTCTCGGAGGTGAACGGGATCTCGCCCGTCCGGGGGAACTGCGGCGTCCAGGGCGGCCTTATCCAGGCCGGCCTTGGCGGCGGCCACCACCAGCGCCCCCTCGGTCGGATCGCCCTTGACGTGCCAGCCGTCCGTCCTCGCGGACGAGGTGGGCATCGGAGGCCAACGCCGCGGCGCTGGCACTGCCGCCGTAGCGATCCGGCCCGGCTCGACGGGACCCCTCGTGGGAGAACTCGCCCTGCGGGTCGTAGCCCGCCCCGGACACGCTCAGCATCTCGACCGGCACGTAGAGGCGGCGGACGGTCATCTCGTCCTTGGTCAGGGTGCCGGTCTTGTCCGAGCAGATGACCGAGCGTGCTGCCCAGCGTCTCCACCGCCGGCAGGCGGCGGATGAGGGCGCCGCTTGACCATCCGCTGCACGCCGATGGCCAGCGAGATGGTGACGACCGCCGGCAACGCCTCCGGTACCACCGCCACCGCCAGGGCGATGCCGAAGATGAGCATTTCGATGAACGGCTGGCCGCGGAGCAGCCCCAGGACCACGATCAACGCCACGACCACCAGAGCCACCCGCGCCAGCAGCGTGCCGACCTGGTCCAGGTTCTGCTGCAGCGGGGTCTTGCCGGTTTCCACGGTCTGCAGGAGCTGTGCGATCTTGCCGAACTCGGTCTGCATCCCCGTGGCCACCACCACCGCCCGGCCCCGGCCGTAGGTGACCGCCGTGCCGGCGTAGACCATGTTCTTGCGGTCGCCCACGCCAGCGGCTTCTCCCGGCAGGGAGCTTCTCCACCGGCACGGATTTGCCGGTCAGGGCGGCTTCCTCGATCTGCAGATTGATCGACTTCGAGCAGCCGGCCATCGGCGGGCACCCGGTCGCCGGTCTGCAGCAAGACCACGTCGCCGGGCACCAGGTCGCGCGCCTGGATTTCGAGCTCCTCTCCATCCCGCAGCACCGTGGCGGTGGGGGGCAGCCATCTTGCGCAGGGCCTCGATGGCGCGTTCCGCGCGGTATTCCTGGACAAATCCCAGCAGCACGGCAAACAGCACGATGACGCGATGACCACCGTCTTCGAGGCCGTGCCCCAGAAAGGCGGAGAGCGCCGTGGCCGCCAGCAGGATCACGATCAGCACGTTCTTGAACTGTTCCAGCAGGATCTCGAAGGCCGAGATGCGCCTGGCAGCCTGGATTTCGTTGGGGCCGCATTCCGTCAACCGTCGGGCGGCCTCGGCCCCAGTCAGCCCTGCCGGGGAGGATTGGAGGCGAGCGCACAGGTCGGCGACGGACAGCGTGTGCCCTGACGGGACGGGTGACTCGGTGAACGGTCGATGCTCGTGCAAGAGGTGCCGGTCGGAGCCGATTCCGACTGAAGCCATTCTACACTTTGAGGACCAGGCCAAGCGGGCCCATCCACCGCGCCAAGGCCAGCTGTCGAAGTTGGGGCGTCGGTCCGGAGTGTAGCGCGCCGCCATCGTGGTCAGGCATGGCATGGTGTCAAGGATAGCCCTTGTCTCGAAGTACGCCGAAACCGCCGCCCCCTGGCTGGCGTCATGTCAGGGGTGGAGGACTCGGCTGGCACCGCAGTCCCCCTGCCCCCTACCGGAGGACAACGTGACGTTCGGAATCCGCTCGCGGTGGCTGCTGACCCTCGCTCTGCCCACCGGGCAGGATGGCGTGCTTCGCGCCGGGCCGATGTATCCCGACCGCACTCTCGACGGGATGATGATCGGCATGCGGACCATGATGACGCTCGGCTCGGTGCTGTCCTCGCCGGTGGTGGTTGGCGGCGTGGTCTACTTCGGGAGCACCGACGGGCATCTGTACGCCGTCCGGTAGCCCCGCCCGGCGTGCCCGCGCACGCCGGGTCCGGAGGGCAAAGAACGTGCTACGCGGCGGGCCTTGAGGCGCGAAAGGCCCAAAGGGCCATGCTGCCGGTGACCAGGAAGGCCACGACCGACCACCAGACCGGAATCGTCCAGGGTGCCAACCTGGGCCGGCAATCCCAGGATGGACCGCATCAACTGGGCCAGGGCGATCAAGGCGAAGTAGTAGTCGGGAACACGTTGTAGTTACGCATGTCATTCCTCCCGAGCGGCATGTTGAGAACGACCGAGCCAGCCATCCACTGCGCCAAGGCATAGAGGAGGCCCAACCCAAACAGCGGGCCGAAGATCTCCTTGTCGGCATCCTGGCTGAACGATTCCAGCAGGTACACGTCGAAGTTGGGGCGTCGGTCCAGGGTGTAGCGTGCCGCCATCGCGGTCAGGGGGCACTGCATCCGGTTGAACGCGAGGACGACGACCTCCACCAAGATCGAGCTCGGGAACTCCAGAGTCCAATCGAAGCGCTCGGCCGGGCGCTGATCGGCACGGCGGCGATCGAGCCGATGAAGAATGCCGCAGACCAGGGCGTGGAGAAGGTCTTTGATCGCGAGCAGGGCGCCGGCTCGTCGACAATGTGATAGGAATTAAGCCGCCGGCCCTCGTGGCGTTGCGGCGTCAAACGGAGACCCAGCGCTGGGTCAGCGACCGTCGTGGTTCGCTGTCCGGGAGCCAGGATCCGAGAAACTATCCTCCCCATCGGCATTGGCATCGACCGGTATTGTTCAAGACCGGAAACGTCGCCCGTCCTCACGCTGGGTGAGCCCGGCATCCAGGGCGTCACGATGGCCGGCACGCACGGTGGTGGCGGCCTGGTCGGCCTTCTCCAGGATTGGTGGGGGAGGTGGACAACCCCAAAGGGCCGGATGTTCACCATCGCCGCGTGGGCTGGAAAGTGGCCCACCGGAACGCCTCCCGCGGTGATCCCCCACTGCTGGTACCTGGAACAGGCCGGGCTGCCGCGCCCAGAGCGCAGGCCAGCGTCGCGCCCGAAGTCACGAAGATCGCACGGTGGACCTCAGTTCAACGCGCGACGGTGGAGCCCTTGATCGTGGTCGGCCGCTTCCGCAGCAACTGCGCCTGAGCACCCGGCCTTCATCGTCAAGTTCATGCTCGACTCAATCGTGACGCTCGGCAGTGCTGCGCACATCGAGGTTGCCGGCGGAGTCCTTCGTGAACGCCACCGGCTCGGCGAGCTGGGCTTCCAGCGCGGCGACCCGGCGCTGGAGATTGGCGACCTCGGGGGTCTGGGAGACTCCGCCCGGCTGGCTGGGCGCTCTTGAGCCGGAACCCGAGGGACTCTGAGCGGTGGCCGCGCGGCTCCATCGATGGGACCATGATGGCGACGAGGGCGAGGAGCGTCTTCCTTCCGGCTGATATGCATGGGAACCTCTGGGGGATGCCGCCAAACTACTCACTTTTCAGTCGCCCGGATACAGAGGGGCCGAGCACTCATGTTTTTACCGCCACCCCACGACGAAACATGAACACTCCTTCGAGAGAGAGTCCCACGGGAATCATCCAAGTGGGATCAATCTGACCGGGAAACCCTAAAGAACCTTGGAAGGCATTGTGAACCGGAGTCGACGGACGGCCGCCAGGCGGGGGGAGGGGCCGCGCGCTTCCGGTGCGGAGAGGGGGACCTTACGTTCCCTCACCCCCTTCGGAGTCATCCCGTCATGGACCGCTGGCGCCTCCCACTCCTCTGCCGGACCCTCCTCGTTGCTCTCGTCCTCGGCGGAGCCGTCCGTCTCCCTCTCGTCGCCCAGCAGGTTCCCGGCCCTGATTCCGCGGCGGTCCAAGGTCCCGAAGAAGGACCTGCCGCTGGAGCCGTCCCGCACGATCCGGCTCGACACCGATGAGGGCAGCTGGATCTCACTCGACGTGAGCCCGGACGGCGCCACCCTGGTGTTCGACATGCTGGGCGACCTGTACACCCTTCCGTTCGCCGGTGGCACCGCCACGGCGCTCACCAGCGGGATGCCGTTCGACGGGCAGCCCCGGTTCAGTCCGGACGGGAAGTCGATCGTCTTCACCTCGGATAAGGACGGTGGGGAGAACCTCTGGATCATGGAGCTCGCGACCAAGGAGGCGCGCGCGCTCACCAAGGGGAAGGACAACAAGTACCAGTCGCCGGAATGGACCCCGACGGGCAGTACATCATCGCCTCCCGGACCGGGATCCGGGGGCGTGGTCCAACTCTGGATGTTCCACGGGACGGCGGCAGCGGGGTCCAGCTGGTGAAGGTGCCGGCCAACCTGATGACCACCGGGGCGGCGTTCGGGCCGGACGGCCGCTACATCTGGTTTGCCCAGCGGACCGGGAACTGGCAGTACAACGCGATCTTCCCGCAGTATCAGCTCGCGGTCTACGATCGCGAGACCGGCGAGCGGAGTGTCCGGTCGGACCGGTACGGCTCGGCGATTCGCCCGACCCTGTCGCCCGAGGGACGCTGGCTGGTCTACGGCACCCGGCACGAGACCCAGACCGGGCTCCGGATCCGCGATCTCCGCTCGGGCGAGGAGCGGTGGCTGGCCTACCCGGTGCAACGGGACGACAAGGAGGCGCGGGCGTCGCTCGACGCGCTCCCCGGCATGAGCTTCACGCCCGACTCCAGGGAGGTGGTGGCGTCGTACGGTGGGAAGATCTGGCGCATCCCCGTGGACGGCGCGGCTCCGCAGCAGATGCCCTTCCGGGTCCAGACGGAGGTCCCCCTGGGTCCCGAGCTCGCGTTCGACTATCCGATCCAGGACTCGGCCCAGTTCACCGTCCGGCAGATCCGCGACGCGGTGCCGTCGCCCGATGGCCGCGGCTCGCGTTCACCGCGCTCGACCGGCTCTACGTGATGGACTAGCCCGGCGGCACGCCGCGCCGGCTCGACCACCGCGGACGTCACGGAGGCGGAGCCGGCCTGGTCGCCGGACGGCGGTGGATCGCGTACGCGACCTGGTCCGAGGCCACCGGAGGGCGCATCCTGAAGGTGGCCGCGACCGGACGCGGAGCGCCGGTGCCGATCAGCGCCAGCCCGGCGACCTACCAGTCGCTCGCCTGGTCACCGACCGGATCCCGGGTCGTCGCGCTCCGCGGTCCGGCGGACGCGTACCGGGAAGCGACCGGCCCCGGCACCCGGCGCGGCGGCCGATCTGGTCTGGTTCCCGGCGGCCGGCGGCGACACGACCGTCATCGCGCCGGCCGAGAATCGGGGCCCCCCCACTTCACCCGGGACTCGACCCGGATCTGGCTCTCCGGGCGTGCGGACTGGTCTCGATCCGCTGGGACGGCACCGACGAGAAGAAGCACCTCAAGGTCACCGGCCCGGTCCTGCTGTCGCAGACCAATCCCAGTCGGGCGGAGCTGATCTATGGCACCGCGCGGCGACCAGGCCCTGGTCCAGGTCGGCTTTGATCTCTACGTGGTGACGGTGCCGCTGGTGGGCGGCGAGACCCCGACGATCGCGCTGGCGAAGCCGGAGAACGCCGCTTCCCGGCGCGCCGGCTGACCGACGGATCGGTGGCGAGTTCCCGGCCTGGAGTGCGGACGGCCGGAAGGTGCACTGGTCGATCGGCAACGCCCACTTCGTCTACGACCTCGACGCGGCGAAGGCGTTCGACGATTCGGTCAAGCCGCCGCGCGCGACACCACCCGAGCGGCCGACTCGACGGCCGCCAAGGCCGACACCACGAAGAAGAAGCCGTACGAGCCGGTCGAGGAGCGGATCGTGGTGCGGGCGACCCGGGACCTTCCGCAGGGCACGGTGGTGCTGCGCGGCGCGCGGGTGATCACGATGCGGGGCGACGAGGTGATGGAGGCGGGCGATGTCGTGGTCACCAACAACCGGATCACCGCGGTCGGGCCGCCGGACAGGTGGCCGTTCCGGCCGGCGCGCGGGTGATCGACGTCAGCGGCAAGACGATCGTGCCGGGCTTCGTGGACACGCACGCGCACATGTGGCCGATGGGGGATCCACTGGACCCAGCCGTGGATGTACCTGGCCAACCTGGCCTACGGCGTGACCACGACCCGGGATCCCCAGACCGGATCGACCGACGTCATCACCTACGGCGACCTGGTCGACGCCGGGCGGCGCTGGGCCCGCGGATCTACTCCACCTCGACCGGGCGTGGGCGACTGGCTCGAGCAGTTGCGCGATCTCGACCACGCTCGGCAGGTGCTGACCCGCTACCGCGACTACTACGACACGAAGACGATCAAGATGTACATGAAGGGCGGGCGACAGGTGCGGCAGTGGGTGATCATGGCCGCCCGGGAGCTCGGCCTGATGCCGACCACCGAAGGGTCCTCGACCACAAGCTCGACCTGACGATGATGCTGGACGGCTATCCGGGCCACGAGCACTCGCTGCCGATCTTCCCGCTCTACCAGGACGTGATGCAGGCGTTTGCCCAGTCGGGGATCACCTACACGCCCACCCTGCTCGTGGCCTACGGCGGACCGTGGGCCGAGAACTGGTTCTACGCGACGGAGCGGCCGTACGACGACGCCAAGCTGCGCCGGTTCACGCCGTACGAGGAACTGGCCGGGAAGACCCGCGACGGGGGCAGGGCACCGGGCCCGGGCCCGGGGGCTGGTTCATGGAGGAGGAGCACGTCTTCAAGCCGCTGGCGGCGGTGGCCAATCAGATCGTCCAGGCCGGTGGCCGGGTCGGGATCGGCAGCCACGGCCAGCTCCAGGGCCTGGGCTATCACTGGGAGGTGTGGGCGCTCCAGTCGGGCGGGATGACACCCCACGCGGCGCTCCGGGCGGCGACCCTGCACGGCGCCGAGGCGATCGGGCTGGGCAAGGAACTGGGCTCGATCGAGGTGGGCAAGCTGGCCGACCTCGTGATCCTGGACGGCAATCCGCTGGAGGACATCCGGCAGAGCAAGAGCATCCGGTACGTGATGAAGAACGGGCGGCTCTACGAGGGGGACACCCTCGACGAAATCTGGCCCCGGGTGCGGAAGGGTCCGGTGGTGGAGGGGGTGCCGGTCGCGCCGATGCCAGCGGCAGGGATTCGCTGAACTCGGTGCTCAGGCGTCCATCCAGCCAGGTGCTGTCATGACCGTCCCTGCGCCCGCCCCCGAGCCGCCGCGCCTGTTCGGCACGTTCGCCGGTGTCTTCACGCCGACGTTGCTGACGATCCTCGGCGTGATCATGTACCTGCGGCTCGGCTGGACGGTCGGGAACGCGGGTCTGATCGGCGGCATCGGCATCGTGCTGCTCGCCAGCGGCATCACGACGGCGACCGGCTTGTCGTTGTCGTCCATCGCCACCAACACCCGGCTCGGCGCCGGCGGTCCCTGACGCAATCATCTCGCGGTCCCTGGGGTTCGAGGTGGGCGGCAGTGTCGGGGTGCCGCTGTACATCTCGCAGGCGCTCGCCGTCGCGATGTACATCTTCGGCTTTCGCGAGGGTTGGCTCTGGATCTTCCCCACCCACTCGGCCATCCTGGTCGACCTCGTGACCTTTACCGTGGTGTTCGGGGTCGGCTACGTGAGCGCTGGCCTCGCCTTCAAGATCCAGTACGTGGTGATGGTGGTGATCGCGGTGTCGCTGGTCCTGATCTTCGGCAACCTGGCGGTCTGGCGATCTGCCATCGAGCCCACGCTGTGGGGCGGCTTTCCCGGCTCGCCGGAGAGCAACTTCAGTGGCACGAACTTCTGGGCAGTGTTCGCGGTCTTCTTCCCGGCGACCACCGGCATCCTGGCCGGGGCCGACATGTCAGGGGAACTGCGGAACCCGCGCAAGAGCATCCCGCTCGGGACGCTGTCGGCCATCGGTCTCAGCTGCGTCGTCTACGTCCTGCTCGCGGTCTGGATCTCGAAGGCAGGCACCGTCGACGAGCTGACCTCCAACTACACGCTGATGCTCGATCGGTCGCTCTGGGCACCTGGGGTGCTCGCGGGCCTGCTGGGCGCCACGTTCTCGTCCGCGTTGACCTCCCTGGTGGGTGCGCCGCGCATTCTGGCGGCGCTGGCAGGGGACAAGATCATTCCCGGAGTGAATCGCTGGCGCAATTGCAGGAAGGGGAGCCGAGGAAGGCCATGATGGTGACAGGCATCATCGTGCTCGCCGGCCTCCTGCTCCGGGATCTCAATGTCATCGCGCCCCTGATCACGATGTTCTTCCTCATCACCTACATGGTGATGAACGTCGTCCTGCTGGCCGAGTCAAGTCTCGGGCTCATGAGCTTCCGGCCCACGCTCAAGCTGCCGCGGATCATTCCGCTGCTCGGTGCCACCGGTTGTCTGTTCGCGATGTTCATCATCAACGCGACGATCGGCCTGTTCGCGGTGGGGATCGTGACGGCGCTGTATCTCTGGGTGGTGTGGCAGGCCACCACGCCGAGGACGGGCACCGTCCGGAGCGGCATCTTCGTGGCGTTTGCCGAATGGGCGGCGGCCAAGGTCATCGAACACGACCTGTCAGCCCGCCGCGCCTGGAAGCCCAATCTCCTTGTGCCGGTGGAGGATCCCTCCACGATTCGCGGTGAGTTCAACCTGTTGCTGGATCTGTGCAAGCCGGAGGGCAGCATCAAGTTCCTCGGTCTCGCGACCCGGGAGGATGTGGGCGACCTCGAGCCGCGATTCCGTCGCCTGTGCACCTCGTTTCAGAAGAATGGGGTGATGGCCACGAGCTCGATCGTGGATTCCGCCGGCTTCAAGGAGGGGACGATCACCGGCCTCCAGGCGTTGGGCAGCGCCTTCTTCCGCCCCAACATCCTGCTGCTCGACCTGCCCCGGGACCCACAACGACACCAGCAGCTGTCGGAACTCATCCAGGAGGCGATCCGTCTCGAGGTCGCGGTGCTCCTGGTCGGACTGCAGGCCCGATGCCGCTCCTGAGCTACGACTGCCGTGGCGGGCCGGATTGCAGCTGGCGCTGGTACTCCGCCTCGTCGTAGTGGCCCTTCGACTCCCGGATCAGGCCATCGGCGCCGAGGGTCCACTCCTCGTACCCCGTGATCCGGACCGACTGGCCGGTCCCCCCGGGCCCGGTGTTCGTCCCGGTCCAGAGCCACCGGAAGATCGTGTGGTCTCCCTCCTGGCTGAGCCCGTCCAGCTTCACCACCATGTCGGGAAACGCCGTCATGAACCCCTGGGCGGTCGCGGCGATCGCCGCGCGTCCGACCGAGGGCGTGCCCTCGTTGACGGTCAGCGAGCCGTCCTCGGCGTAGAACGACGCGAGCGCGGTCGGGTCCTGGCCGCTCCATGCGGCCGCGTAGCGGGTGGCGAAGTCGGTCAGCTGTGCCTGGCTCATTGCCGTTCTCCGGGGGCTGCAGGTCGTGAGGAGGAGCAGCGCCGCGGCGGCCAGCAGGCCGACGCTCGCCGTGTGCCGAGATGCCCGAGCTACCATCCCAGCCACACGATCGTGCCGACGGCCGCGACGACCTGGAGCGCCAGCACCGTGATCACCGGGCGAGTCGCCGTGGCAGCCTCTTGATGTTCCTGGCGCCCTCGCCCAGGGTGCCATGGTCCTGGGCCCTCGGCGCGCTGCTCTTCGGGCTGATCGTCCTCGCCGGGCCGCTGGACCGGTTGCCCGCGTCGGGCTGCTGACGGGGTCGATCTGTATGCGACGATCCGGGCCTGCCTGGCCATCCTGCTCGTCCTCCGGCCATCCGCTCGGGCTCCACGCTACATCGTCACCTGATCCCCCGCTCCAGACCGCGTCGGTCTTCGACCTCATGCGTCGGGATGATCGTCCGATGGCGAACCGGGACATCTCCAGACCAGCGGATCGTGAGTGATTCATCCACCCCGGCCTCCGGCAGCCCGGGCCCAGCTCAGGCTGGCCAGCAGCGCAGCAGCGAGACACTCGTGCCCACGGGTGCCACTCCGTAGTTCCCGGGGTGTGGGTGCTCAAGTCATCCCACCGAGGCCAGGATCGTCCCCACTCCGTGAGTTGCACGGGTCACGCCCGCGGAAGTTTCACGGCTTCCGAACCGTCAACCCGATCCTGGGTCCCATCAGGCAATGCCGCTGTCGCACGTTGGGCGAGTTTGAGCGAACCGCCAGCGGCCGCGGCGCCCAGCACCATGACCAGGGGGATGTCATCGAGGACGAGAGCCCACGGCACCATGCCATCCCCCGAAAGGATGTTCATCACCTGGAGGAAGATCGGGACGAACACGCCTGCCACGATCCCACCACCGATGCCGAAGCGCACCCAACTGATCTCCGACAGTCGCCGCCCGTGATACAGCAGCCTGATGACAGTGGAAAAGGCCACCCCGGCGACGCCACCAATGATCCCGGCCCTGACAGCGGTGATGAGTACCTCGGTCCAGGAGGGCGAAATGACGCCGGTGACCCGCAGGGTGGCAACGATCGCCAGCGCGGCCGTGAACCACCCGACCCCCCACGCGAGGGCGGTGCCGAACGCGCCACGCAGGCGCCTGAGAATGATATCAAGTGCCATGAATCGCCTCCTGAGGAGTTCTGCTTCTCGGCCTTGGTCCACCGAGTGGCTGTTCGCCCTACCATACCGTCCCCGAGCCGCGGGGCGCAAGCCGACCGGCCTTGGGGAGGCCCTGGCCTGGATACGGGGTATCTTGGAGAAATCCACGTGCGCGGGGAGGCCGTCATGAACCAGTGGCTGAGACGGATCCGCGGTGCCGTCGGGATGGGCCTGACCTGGGCCATCGGATGGACCGTCGTCGGGATGCCGATCATGCTGATCGCGGACGAGTTCTTTGGTTTTGACTCGTCCGTCGTTGATATCTGGCTGCCGGTGTTTGCCTATCCCGGTTTCCTGGGAGGGGTGGCCTTCTCGGTCGTGCTGGGGATTGCTGGTGGCCGTCGCAGGTTTGATGAGATGTCGCTGGCCCGGTTCGCTGGCTGGGGAGCACTGGGCGGCCTGCTGCTGTCGGGATTCATCATTGCCGCCTCGGGCTTTGCCTCCATCTCCCTGATCGTGGCCAGCATCGTGACCCCGCTGTGCGCGGGCTCCGCCGCCGGTTCGCTGGCGCTGGCCAGAAGGGCGAAGCAGCGAGAACTGCTCGGGGGCGGCGACGGGGTCAGCGGCGCTTGAGGGCTTCCATTGCCAGAGGCCGCCAGGTGGCCGTTGACGTTATCACGTCATAACACGATGATGCTACCATGCCAACAGCCAAGCGTGCCACCGGCTACTTGACTGGAGGCGATTCCGGGTAAGGACCGCAAGCGCATTGTCCGACGGATCGAGGGCCTCTCCAGGGAGCCGCGTCCACCCGGCTGCGAAGAGCTCAGCGGTGAGGAGAAATACCGCCTCCGCCAGGAGGACTGCCGCATCCTCTACCAGATCGTCGATCAAGAGTTGATCGTCACCGTCATCAAGATCGGCAATCGTCGCGACGTCTATCGGTGATTGCTGCCACGATCAGCGGCTCCGGAAAGACAGTAGCTGACGGGTGTCAAGGACGATGCCGGGTCACCCCCGTCCGGGCCAGGCGGTGGCCAGGAAAGGGACCCCGTTAGAGCCGCCCCAACGTGGCCCGGGCCACCTGCGTCAGGCCCGTGACGGCGGCATCGGTCTCGAGTGGCGAGGCCGTCGCGCTGAAGATGAGCCAGAGCCGCTTGCCCTTGAGGACGTTCAGCTGGATGATGGGGCGGGTACTGCTGCCGAGATTGATCCAGTAGGCGGCGTCGCCCAACCCCGGCACATCGACCGGGGTGGCGTTGAGCTGGACGGCCCCGTCCTTGGCCATGGCGACGGTCATACCGGTCTGGTCGTCGGGTGCCCGCCGGGCGAGGACGGAGACCGTCATCATCTCCTTCGCGGACGCCCCCCGGGAGATGAAGCTGCACCCCGACACGGCGGCCAGGGTGGCACTGCCGGCCACGTCGCCGACCCCTTTCTCTCCCTCCCCGAACACCCGAGGCGCGAAGGCCGCGTCGACGTCCGTCTTCAGCATGAGGGCACAGGCATCGAGGGGCCCTGCCGCCTGGGCCACGTCGCTCCGGGCGTTCCCGGAGGTCGAGACCGTGTTCTTCGATTCCCCCGCGGTGCATGACAGGGCGGTGCAGGCGGCCAGCAGGACCAGGGCCTTGGGGTATCGCATCATGGGTGACCTCTTGAAATGTTCACAGGGGATGAACGAACAAGCCCTACCGGATCGCAATCGGCCGGCCGGGCGACCCGGTCGCTCCCTTGAACCGGACCGGCGTGAAGACCAACAGGAACTGGTACACCCGCTCGGCGAGCAGCTCCTCGAAGTGGAGGTTTTCCAGGTTCCAGATCCCGTTCCGGGGGATCAACTCCTGGTGGACCGGGAAGACAAGGCCCGGATCCGGATTGGGGGTGACCTCGAGCCCGGGCGAGTCGCTCCCGACCATCGACGCCTTCCGTTCCACGATCCAGCGGGCCACCTCGAGGCCGATGCCAGGCTGGGTTGCCTGGTAGACCGCCGGGTCCCGCCAGTGGGCCGACCAGCCATAGCCAAAGAAGATGGCGTCCCCCGGCTGGATCCAGGCCTCGTCGATGCCCTGGCGCGCCAGCGCTCCGCGCAGGTCGGCGAGGGTGACCTCATAGGTCGGCGGCAGGATCGGGACGTTCTGGTAGCCGGCAATGTCGATCAGGAGGCCGCGGGTGATGATCGGCTTGATTTGCTCGATGCCGAGCTCCCGGAGCCCGGCCTCGCCCTGGATCTCCTCCCAGGTGAACCCGTTGTAGTACACGTCCCGCTCGGTGCCGTCGGCCATCCGGAGCCGGGTGCCGATGTGTCCGGGCCCATCGAACTGGGTGCCGACCTGACCGAGTTGGCCGGTGATCATCTCCTCGTTGCCCAGCAGTTGGTTCTGGCCGAAGGCCGAGCGCTCGGGACCTCCCGGAATGGTGAGGGTATAGCTCCGCTCGCCGTACAGCGGCATGCCGGCTTCGTAGACCTGGCCGATCTCGTAGACTCGGCCGGTGGTGACGAGTTGGAGTGAGGCGCGGATCTTCTCGGGGGTGATCCAGTTGGATCCGCCGGCGCGGTCGTCCTTGCCCCAGATCGGGTGGGGCCACCAGGGACCCTGGGCCCGGGTCTGCGCGGCCGCGCTGGCGGCCACCACGGAGAGGATCACTCCCGACAGGCAGGCAATCAGCGGGATGCGGCGGACCATGGCGGTTCCTTGGGTGGGGAGTCGGCAAGCTATTCCGTGGGACAGCGCGAGGGCAAGACGGTCGGTTCGGGGCGGCGCATGGGATTGGTTACCGCACCAGCTCATTGGCTATCGATATCAGGGTAGCGCAACCTTGACGATGTATACAGCTACTTATATACTGTGATGGCAACAAGCCCCTCAACCGGGTTGGCTCAGCCGGTTACGCGACATCGTTCGCCGCCGGACGCGGTAGGAGACACCGATGAGTGCCAGGATTCGCCGTGGCTCGGACAATGTCTTTGCCGACTTGGGTCTTGACCCCGAGGAAGCCGAGCACCTTCGTGTGCGAGCCGGGCTCATGATCGCACTCACCAAGCTGATCCAGGACCGCGGACTGACTCAGACCCGGGCGGCCTCCATCTTCGGGGTCACTCAACCCCGAATCAGCGACCTGACCCGCGGCAAGATCGACCGCTTCAGCATTGATACGCTGGTGGCCATGTGCGGCCGCGCCGGGATCTCGGTCCGCTTCACCACCAGGCGCCGCCCGAAGGTTGCATAGGGGTCGCACCTGGGCGAGGACATCAGGGAATCACGGACGGCCTCATTGGCCTGGAGTGCGATGCCCGGCATGCAGCCCTGAGATGGGGAAGCCTGCATTTGCCAACCTCAAAGGCGCGCCCTGATGTCCGAGTACGCCGCGTCGATCAGCCGGCCCAGCGCCACCGCATCCCTGGCGACTCCGGGTCTCAGTTTCACATGGCGCATGTACTTGCCGCTCCCCTCCAGCAGGCCTGCCGGATCCGGCAGGCTTGCGCCATGGAAGAACCCGACATTCACGTGGTCGCTGAATGTATTGACGTAGCCGAAGGGCGCATCGCCAACGCATGCGACGGGCCAGCCGTCGTGCATCAGTTCGCGGACGTCGGCGCCCCTCTCCCGCATGACCTGAAACCATTCTCGGGCCATGGGCCCCAACTCAGCGGCCCGTTCGTTCATCCACGCCTCGACGGCGGGATCCCGTCTGACCCCACCAGGGAGCCGGAAGTCCATTCGCGATGCCGTCATCTGTCGAGCCAGGTGGCATACGGGACCGTCTCGCCATGCCCCAGGTAGCAGCGGAGGATCTGAAGGATGTCGGGCATCTGGTGGTCCGATCCGATGCGGGGACAACCTCGGAGTGGGCTTGGCGGGTTGGTGACGACGGCCGTTACCCACGCCTCCGCGAGGTCGTAGCCGATACGTTACCTCTGGGCAGGCTGTGCGGCAAGCAAGGCCTGGAGCGGCGTGCGCACCGGCGCAGGCCAGGCACCCGCCTCGAACCCCACCATGGGCTCCTCAGGGACGGGTCGTTGGCAGCGGCCCCTTGGTCAGGGACCAGGTCACGGACATGGTGCCGCCGACGCCGTTGGCTGGATCGGAGTCCGGATGGCGCCACTCCGAGGTTCCCTTGAGGGCACCCTGGCTGAAGTCTCCAGGCCAGTCGTAGCTGGAGAATTCGTACGAGGATCCCCAGCGGGCGGGCTCCGACGGCGTGACAACCGTCTCACCACCTCCGGTGGAGGTCATTTTCGCACTGGGGCAGACGATCGTCACGTTGTAGGAGGGCGTATCGGGGTCCAGCTCCACCTCCTCGTCCTCCTCCGGTCCCATGACCGTGTGGGTACCGCCCACGCTGAATTCGATCCGGATCAGGCCAGCACCCTCGATCACCCCATTCCGGGTAACATCCACCATGAGCTGGCCTGAGCTCCACTGCTTTTCCTCGGCCTCGATACTCCCGCGGCACCAGACCTTGCCCGAGGTCACCGTCACGTCAATGGTCGCGATGCGGCGACTGGCATAGGTGTTTCCACCACTCCCCCCGCTGGCGGTCAGCAGGTCGCTCCAGCCCACGGTCCCGGTGTAGAAGTCCGCCTCGGCGCAGGAGGCGCGCCCCCGGCATGCGTCCAGCATCGCCCGCCCCAGCCCGGGGGACTGGGCCACGGCCACGGTCCCGCCGTTGAGCAGGCCGAGCCCAAGTACCAACGTGATGCCGAAGGCCGGACTGGGTCACTGGACCGCGAACAAGTTGGTCACGCCCTGGTATGGCACCAGGGCGCCGGTGACCCCGTTCTTCCAGCTTCCCGAGTAGCGGATGCGGTAGGTTCCCGGCGTCGCGGTGGAGGGGATGGTCCAGAAGATGTTGACCATCGACCAGTCACAATTCTCGGGGTCCGGACAGTTGAACCGAAGGTCCGACCCGGTGGAGCGCCCCCAAAAGAACTTCGTGTCTGGGGTACCGTCCCACGCCTCCAGGACCCAATTGCCCCCGCCGGCATCGCGCTCGATCCAGAAGTGAGTGCTGTTCCGTCGGAAGCCGTTGTTGGGATTCCCCGAACGGAAGGTGGCCTGCACCGGGATCGCCGACCCGCGGGTCACCGAGGATGTAGGCTGCATCAGCACCTGACCAAATTCCTGGTCAGCCGGCCGGCCGTCCCGAATGACATTCCCCTGCCCCTGGACCTGTGGAAGCAGGCCGAGGGGGGGTGGCGGAGGTGAGCTGACGCCAACCACCTCCTTGCCGGTCACCATCGCCGTTGCCAGCTCACGGAAGATCTGCTGATAGGCCTCGAACGTCAGCCGGCCAAACAGCGTGGAAGCACCCTCGTACTGCTGGCTGTCGTACTCCTCGGGGGTGACGATGTACCCGCTGTACTCGTTGGCCAGTCCGGTCAGGATCACCTGTCGTACACCGATGGGAGCCAGGGTGGCCTCCAGGCTGTCCCGCAGCCGTCGCCCGGCCTGCACCGTCATCTCGCCGGGGATACCCGCGATGGCGACCTGTCCCACCCGGAGCAACTGGAAGGGAAGCGTCTGGGGGGTCCACGCCAGTGCCCCGCTCGGGATCAGCACGGGCTTCGGGATCTGACAGGGGTCGTCCGACTTGAGCATGAAGTCCTCCAGGACCGGAAGGGCCATGGGGACGATGGGCATGATCAGCGGGGCGACGATGGCGACCGCCGTCTGTCGCACCACGCTCAAGGTCGCGAAAGCCGCCGCATTGGGGACCGTCCACCCCTCCTTCAGCGGCCCGGCCGGTCCATCCTCTGCGCCAGCCATGAAGGAGAAGCCGTAGGCCCCGGAGCAGAGGAACTTCCCGCCCGCTCCATTGAGGTAGGGGGTCGACGCCACGGCCAGCCCGGGCATCAGGACAAACTTGTGCCGGAAATCAACCTCGCCAGAGACCGGCGCCCGTCCGGCATTGGTGAACAGCGAAAGGGCCGCATCGAACTGGCGCTGGCCGATGATGGCGGACGACTGCAACTCGTCGCTTCCCGGCCCCTTGAGGGTATCCGGGTTCGAGGTGTTCAGGTTCGGCGACAGATCCCCTTCGGCACCGTTCGGGAAGGCCGCGACGAAACCTCCATAGTTCCGCATCGGGGCGATGCTGCCGTACTGCTTTTCGAACTGGTAGGCTGCATAGCCCTTGTGGTCCGAGCTGACCAGGATGTTGTTCATCGTCATCGAGGTGTTGTGGACCGCATGCCAGGCAATGGCCCCGACTGGCCGGCCACCCCGTTCGATCCTGAACACCGTCATGGCGCGGTTCCGCCCATCGATGGGAACCCGCCCAGCCTTTACTTCGGGGTTCAGCACAAAGGCGACCATGGACCGGTTCACCATGGTCTGCTCGGCCACTTCCCCGGTCATGGTCGTCACGGTACCGGTGGCGAGGCCGCTATCTGCCTTCACGATGGCCTCGGTGATGCCGTCCACGATGGCGTT
>CAVPRU010000001.1:0-1362400 GCA_963707875.1 uncultured Gemmatimonadales bacterium | reverse complement strand
CAATTGTGCGATCGAGACCCTGGCGTCTCGGGTCACCGACGAGGAGCTCCTGGCCCTCGGAGCGGCAACCGCCGAGCCCGCCGCGGTCGTGCCGATCACCGAAGCGGCACTCGATTGCGGCATCCCGCAGGAGACCATCGACACGGCCATCGAGATCCGCCCGCGGCGGCTGATCGAGGATCCGGCCGGCTGGGGCCCGCGAGGCCCCGGCCAATGGGTTGTCAAGGAACGGGTCGGCAGCCGCAGGCCCCGCCAGTGGTTCGAGGACGAACATGGACGGATCGGCGGACGGAGCCGGTGCAGGTCGGCAGCACGCGCTGCGAGTCGATGGGCCGTGGCCCTGACCGCGGGCTCGGCGGCGGACGGTCGGCGGCTCAGGCCGCGATGGGCACCGACGCCGGTCTTCGGTGGTCGTTCGGTCTGGTGACCGGGATCGGCGGGTCGACGTGTCGGTGGTGTCGACCGTCGGGGCGAAACAGATCGAGTGATCGATCGGAATGGATCTGAAGCCGCCAGTTCCGGTCGTGGATCAGATGATGCCATCGTCGAGAGATCGGGATCAGGTTAGCCAGGTCGGTCGACCGCCGTGCTCCCAGTAATCGATGTGGTGGACCTCGCAGTCCCGGAACGGTGTTCCCGACAGGGGACAGGTGGTAGAGGGCACGCAACGCCTGCTTCTGTCGGGCGGTGGCCGTTCGGTGGGCCCGGCCGGCGTCGAACGGACGGGCGTCGGGTCCGAGGAGCACGCGAGGTCACCGATGCGTCGCAGGCCATCCGTTGGAGCAGGCCGTGGGGGACGGGATCGCCGCCCACGGTTTCGCAGACCGAATCGTCGTGCGGCCCATCGAGGATCGTTCGGTGATCGCAGAGCAGCGAGATACCCCGGTGGGCCGGGGCGTGCCGGCCGTCGGGTGCAGTGCTCCGCCGCGGATCAGTGCATGGAGGGCTTCGGCCCGAAGACTGGAATCGGTCGCCGTGCGGAGGTCGACGTCGGCGTGGCGTTGGCGGATCGCACGAGCGACGGCGTCGATGTCGGCTTCGACCTCGTCGCCGCGGATCGGGTCGAGTTCGACGATGGAGACCCGCCGGCGTGCCGTTGCGGCAACGCTGCACCCGATAGGTCGAGGCGTCGACCTGGTCCTGATGATCGGCCAGCCCACTCGTCGGGTTCGATCGATCGGACCAGCCGTCGGACCGAGCCGGCGAACGTGTCGGGCGATACCCGTCCGATCAAGGAGGACGAGTTCATGGTCGGCGAGCTGCACCAGCGCCGCACGCCCGGTGTCGTCGAGGCGTTGCCAGGCTCGGCCCAGGTGATCCACCGATGCCGGGATGGCCCGGCCGGCCCGGATGACTGCACCGACGAGCGGGAGGGCATCGGCGAGCTCGGATCGGAGCACGTGGTGGCGTGCCGTCCGGGCCGGCATGTCACCATGCCCGAGCATGCTTTCTTCGGCCGGGGCTGCGGAGCCGTCGGCTTCGAGCCTGCGGGCTTGGTCGGCGAGGTGCACCAATGCCCCATCGAGGACCTGTCGAGCGCGGTGCACGATGGCGACGGAGCGGCGGATGGCTTCGGCATCGAGTTGGGTGGATTCGGTCTGGAGCACGGCGATCGAAGCCGTGAGCGCATCGATCGCCATGCTCCGGTCGTCGGATGAGAACATGTGTTCGATGATAGTAGGTCGATCGACGAAGACAAACGGAAGAGGAAACATTTGAGCCCGCGAGCTGCGGTCGCGACGACGAAACCGCCCTGCCCCACCGATTCGCCTCGTGGAGCCCGCTGAGAGCGTAGGTGGAGCCCTTCGGGGCACCGACGTCGGTGCGCATCATCACGTTCACCAGGGCCGGCTTGCCCGACGCGAAGGCCCGCTCGAGCGCCGGACGGATCTGGTCGGGTTCGGTGACGTTCTCGCCGTGGCCTCCGAGCGCCTCGACGACCTTGTCGTAGCGGGTGGGGGCCAGCTCGGTCGCCACCAGCCGCTCCTGGCCGTAGAGCATGGCCTGCGGGCGCATCATCTGACCCCACGCCGCGTCGTTGCCGACGATCCCCACGATGGGCAGACCGAATCGAACGGCGGTGTCGAACTCGAAACCATTGAGTCCGAACGAACCGTCGCCGTAGATGATCAGGACCCGCTGATCGGGGTTGGCCAACTGGGCGGCGAGGGCGAACGGCATGCCGACGCCCAACGTGCCGAGCGGGCCCGGGTCCATCCACGTCCCGTGCTCGGGTACCCGCAGGACCTTCGATGCCTGGGCCACGATGTCTCCACCGTCACCGATCACGATCATCGAATCGTCGGTGTCGACGAACGAGGCGATCTCGGCGCACAGGCGAAGTGGGTCGATCGGGACCTCGTCGCTGGTCAACTGCAGGGCCAGCGCCGATTCGGCCTCGTCTTCCGACGCTCGGAGCACGGCCGACCAGTCGGCGAAATCCGAGCCGCCCCGCTTGATGAGTCGTTCGCCGAGCGCCGCCAGGTTGGCGCCGAGATTGCCGACGAGGCCGACGTCGGCCGAACGGTTCTGGCCGATCAGCGTCTCGTCGAGATCGAGCTGGATGATCTTCGTTCCGACCGGGATCGAGGCACCGAACTTCATGCGGAAGTCCAGAGTCGTGCCGGCCAAAACCACCACATCGGACTCGGCGAGGGCCTGTTTGCGGCTTCGGTTGAAGTACTGCGGGTGGTTCATCGGCAATTGGCCGCGTCCCATCCCGTTCGTGAAACACGGCATCCGTGTCTCCTCGACCAGCGAGCGGAGCTGGACAGCGCCTTCCGACCACTTCAAGGCCGTACCGGCCATGATCATGGGTCGTTCGGCGTCGGCCAGGATGGCCGCCGCCTCGTCGAGCAAGGCCTCGGGGGCACTGGACCCGACCCGGTAGTCACGGAAGGTGGGGATCGGGGTCGTGCCGAGATCGACCGGGCCGTGGAGGACGTCCATCGGGATCTCGAGAAAGGCCGGACCGGGCACACCCGACATGGCGGTCCGGATCGCCAGCTCGATGTACTCGCCGATCCGGCTGGTCTGATAGCAGGCGTCGGCCCACTTCGTGATCGGCTTCATCAACGAAACGTGGTCCATCTCCTGTAGCGAACCTCGGCGAAGGTTGTTGAACGGACCCTGGCCACCGAAGACGAGGATCGGCGAGTTGGCACGCCAGGCGTTGGCCACCCCCGTGACGCCGTCGGTGACGCCGGGCCCGGCGGTGAGGATGGCGACCCCGACCTTGCCCGGATTCAGGCGGGCCCAGGCATCGGCGGCGTGGGTGGCCGCCTGTTCGTGACGCACGTCGATCACGCGAATGCCCTCGTCGAGACAGCCGTCGTAGATGCCCATGACATGTCCGCCCGACAGGGTGAAGACGCACTCGACTCCCGCCGCTTTCAACGCCCTCGCCGCCAGCTGCCCGCCGTGTCCCATCGTTGTCGTGCCGGTCATGCCGAACCCCCGTGCTCGTCGTGTGCTTGCCCAGACACTAGGCGGAGCGCTGTCGGCGAGGGGAAAGGACTACCCTCTGGTCGCTCCCGGCCCGGGTGGCGAAACTGGCAGACGCAGGGGGCTTAAAACCCTTGGATCGCAAGATCGTGCGGGTTCGATTCCCGCTCCGGGCACTGCTCTCGGCGAGATAGCCAAAACCGATTGGTGGCGCTGATGCTTCGAAACCCGCGCCCCTGGTGCCTGTACCACCTCGACAGTCCCGTTGTCGCGATCGCCGAGGCGGAACGGGTCCTTCAGCCCGAAGGCCGGTAGCACCCGCACGAAGAACTCCCCTCCCACGAGTTTCTCCTCGAGGCCCAGGATCAGCAACCCCGTCTGATCGAACACCTCGCGAATCGTGTCCGAGCCGGCGTGCACGACCGACCAGCCGAACGGGGTGAGGGGTTCGGGGCAGTGGGCGGTGTCCTTGTGCCAGTTGTTGCCCTCGGGCAGCTCGGGCTCGGTGGGAGTGCGGTGATGGGCCGGCCCACTCGACGTCCTGGGGAAGCTGGGCGAGTCCGGCGCCCTTGGTCCGGGCGACGGCGGGGTCGGTGGCTCGGCGGTCATCGAGGTCGAAGGCGACGAAGGCGTGGGGTGCGATGGGCATCGGTCCTCCTCGGGTCCGATGGCTTCGGCGCTCAGGAGCCCTGATGGCGAAACGTGCAGACACCGGAGCAGGCGATGAGCACCAGGCCGATCGGGACCAGTGGGAAGGTCAGGCCTCGAACATCGGTGATCAAGCCGACCACCAACGACACGGTGCCGATGGCCGCGATGGCCGCGATCCACTGGAGCCAGCGAGGAGCCCACAGCCCCCGTCCAGCGTAAACGGCCCCAATGGGAGCCAAGCCGAGAACGATCGCGGTTGCGATCCAATCGGTCGTGGTTGTCATCCACCCGATGCCCCGAGCGACCAGGTGAACGTCTTCGCCGGCCACATGAGCCGGTGCGATCACGGCGACGAAGGTGATGAAGGCGCTCAGCATGACAAGAATCGCTCCAATCGCGCCGGTCGCCCCGCGCTGGACGAACTCGGTCAGCGACGATCGCCGGCCCAGGCGGGCGAGTAGGACCGAGGACATGCACACGAGCGGGAAGGCGATCATCCACACGGCCAGGCCGGCGACGATCGGGGTCCGGTCGGCGGCGACTCGTTCCAACAGGTCGGCCTGTTCGGCCCGGGAAGTCGCCTCCATGGCCGCCCAGACGTCGACGTCGACGACCACTTGGTTGAGCACCGCACCAATGACGGACAACACGACGGCGGCGACGGCCGTGACGCCGGCCACCCGGTGATCGGTGCGGGACGGAGGTGGGGCGACCGTGGAGCGGCTGAGCTGACCTGCGGTTGGGGTGGCAGTGAGTGTGGTTGACATCGTTCCTCCCGATGTTTCGTTCTCGGACCGGAGAACCCGATCTACACCACTTATAACTACGCTGCATAAAGTATGCAAGAAGTTTTGTTCATCTGCTATCGTTCCGGCATGGCTCCGAAGACGCTACGGGAACGACAGCGGCGCATGGCCCGCGAGCTCATCATGCAGACTGCAGCCGACCTGATCGCCGACCAAGGACTCGAGGATCTCTCGCTCGCTGACGTCGCCGCCCAGGCCGGCGTCTCGAAACGCACCCTCTACAACCACTTCGAGAACCGCGAGACGCTCTTGACCGAAATCGGCCGATGGTCCGACCAGTTGACGCTCGAGCTCGGCGGCTACCTGAGACCCGAGGGCCTCGACACCCTCCCCGAAATGCTCCAGGCCGTCTGGCGAACCTGGGCGGCTCAAGGCACGATCCACAAGGCTCTCATCAGAATCGAAGCGGCCTCGGGCGAATCCGGCGCCTCGGACGACAGGAAGCAACGCCGGGTCGCCCTCGCCAACGCAGTCGAACAGGTCCGCCCCGACCTCACCCCCGAACGCGCCAACGAGGTCGCTGCAGTCTTCCACGCCTTCTGCAGCGCCCCCGTCTTCGAACGGCTCACCGCCCAAGACGGCCTCGATGTCGAAACCGCCGGCACCCTGGTGGGCTGGGCCCTCTCGGCGATGCGCGACGCTCTGGCCTCTGGCCAGGACCCCTACGCCGAACAAGGCGACCCCTGAACCGCCCTGGCCTGATGGAGGCTCCGGTAGTCCCCGGTCTGCCTGGTTGACGGCTGCCGACCTCGACGACTCGTCTGCGACTGACGACCGGTCACGGTTCGCGTGTCACCACCGAAAAACTGCCGCTCGCGGTCGGAGCCTCGGCAAGTCGGACGTGTCGGGTCCACTCGACTCGTGGCGGCCCATGGAGTGTCGTTGCTCGGGATCACTCTCGCCATCGGCTCGGATGCCCTCGACGGGCACGCCGGCAACGGCTGATCGTGGACCGAGGGTCGGCCCGGCGCTCCACGAGACCGCTGCGTAGGTTGCGACGAAGAGAGCGAATCCGGCGACGACACGGGGTTCCCGAAGGCGGTGGAGTCCTTCCTCGCTGAGGATCATCCCGATGACCCCGACCATGTTGGCCGCGGCGAGTCCGGCCAAGGTGGCTCGTTTCCAGCGACGCCACGTCGTCTGCCAGAGAGCGAGTCCTCCGAACCAGAGGTACGGCAGCATCAGTGCCCCCGGTCCGCCTCCCAGCAGCAGGTAGGAGAGCCCGCCGAGGAGCCGGGTCGGGACGGTGATCCACGGCCGAGTCGTTCGGCTCCTGATCGCCGCAACCAAACCCTGTACGACACCGAAGAGGCCGAACAATCCGACGATGAAGGCGGTGCCGGACCAGGTGAATTCCGGGTCGTCGGTCAGAAGGCGCATGAAGCTCCTTGCTGCCACGCCAAGCCCGAGGCCGATGATCAGTCCGGACCCGAGGTGCGCTGCGAAGGATCGGCGATGAATCGCCGATCTGGTCTCCCCCGAGTCCGGGTGCGAGAGGTGTCGGTGATCGTGGACATCGAGTGTGCTCATACCCGACAGACGGGTTGACGGGCAGGGGCGGGTGACTTCATGCGAATGAACCGGCCGTCGTCGCCCATCGGCCCGAGGTGTGGGTCAGGAGTTGGTGCAACGTGATGGGCGACGCAGGAGGACGGGTGATCGGTGCGCCGTCGGCGTCGAAGCCTTCGAGCACCTCGAGCGTGCCCAGATCGGGGCACGCCGCGGAAGCCGGCGTGTCGAGTTGGAGTCTTCCTTGCTCGACGAGTTGCAGGCGCTGCTTCGACGACGCCGTGCACGCAACGGGCCCGAAACCTGAGTCGACGTGGCCGTCGTCGCCGTCGATCGGCCGATGGCCGACTCGGTCGACCATGAGGTCGGCGAACGAATCGGACCAAGGTCATGGCCGCCGACGGGTATCTGTGCCTACGGTTGGCGGTGAGTAGTCGTCGACGGCACCTGGAATGAGGACGTGAAATGGCAGATCACCAGAACGTGGCGTCGGAGGTTGCGGTCCTGCTCGGCGAACCGGCCGAGTCCGAGCGTGGTTTGGCCGTTGGCCGACAACTGGCCGCCGTCCTCGGCGTACCGCTTCGCACGGTCCACGTCGAGGAGACACCCGACGACCTCGTCGGCACGCTCGTCGATCGGCTCCAGGACACCTCGCTGGCGGTGATGGAGAGTTCGCACGCGACCCGCTGGTCGGGGAAGCACTCGACAGCCGAACACGTCCTGGACCGCTGGGGTGGCCTCGCCGCGCTCGTCGGACCCGGCGTCGACGAGACGGTGGCCGATGCCGGCGGCCCCGTGCTCGTCGCCCTGGACGGATCACCCGTCTCCGAGCGGGCCATCCCGTTCGCGGCCGGTCTGGCTGCGGCCCGAGGCGTCGAACTGGTGGGTATCCGGGTGGTCGCCCCACCCAAGGCATCGCCTGACGCGATGGCTCGATCAGAGGCCACCGACTACCTTCACGACGTGCTCCCGAACGACGCCGGTGGCCACCTGGTCGTCGAATCCGTGGACCCGATCGCGGCCATCGTCGGCGAGGTCGCCGCCCGCAACTGCTGCCTGGTCGTGGTCGGGTCGAAGGGTGACCGTTCGACGCGCCGGGCATCGATGAGCCGAGTGGTGTCGGGCCTGCTCAGCGAGGCCGGCGTCGTGGTCGTCGCCGTCGGTCCGAACGCGGTGCCCGTCGAGCCATGAGCCGAGTGGAGCGCTGACCCTGGCCGGAAGCGCACTCGTCGCCGCCTTTCTCGTCGGTGTCACCGATGCGGCCTGTCCCGAGCGAGCCCGGCGCCCCGGGATTCGGCTCCACCGCCCGTCGAGCCCTGCCCATCGCAGGCACATCGCGCTCCTCGTCGTGCCGAGGTCCCGGCGGCGGCACCGGTCGTCGCGGCGCCACTTTTGGTGCTTCCGATCGAGTAGCGCTACACAGACACCGACAACATCGAGCCTGACGCGCAGCGCGGGTGGTCGAACGGGGGCCCATGCGCATCAGAGAAGTGGTTTCACGTGTCTGTCCATGAGTTCGCAGCCACGTGGCTCGGCCATTGGCTCAGCACGGGCGACGCTCCGGGGAGCGGCCCCGGCCTGCTCGAGACGATCCTCGGGCTGCCCGGCATGCCAGGGGAGCTGAAGAAGGCGGCCGAGGCCGTCGAGAACCCCGACCGGCCGCTGACCGAGGACGACATCATCGAGATGATGGGAGACATGGCGCCACTGCCCGTCGGGCCGGTCGGGGAGGCGCTCAAAGCAGGAAAGGCGGTCACGAACTTCCACTCCGACCGAACGCACGAAAAGATCCGGGGCTACCAGCAGCAAGCCAAAGGCGTACCAGGGAACAGCGAGTGAGCCTCGTTCGCTCGGTCGTTCGCCTGTACCCCCGGCTGGTGTTCGGGCTCGGTGTCGTCGTTTTCGGTGCACGACTTCCCGGTCTCGCCGACGGTGACTGGGGGCGTCTCGGTGACTCGGCGTTCCAGCACGCCTGGCTGCCGCTGGTCATCCTCGCGGTGTCGGTCACCGTTCGAGGTCGCTCGACTCAGCACACGATCACCGCGATGTTCGGCGGGTTCTTCACAGCGTCCTTCCTCGGGCACTTCCTGGGCGACATCGCGATCGACGCGATGGGTGACAACCCATGGCGACTCGCGGCGGCGGTGCCGCTCATCGAGGAGTCGGCCAAGCTGATCCCGGTTCTGCTGGTCGCTGCGGTCTGGAGAGGCCGCCAGGGAACGCCGGGCATTCTCGATTACGGACTGATCGGAGTCGCCTCCGGTGCTGGCTTCGGATTCCACGAGGACGGGCTGTGGCGACGAGTCTTCGGTGAAGGCCTCGACGCCCCGATGGGATGGATCCTCCCCCAACTCCACGAGAGTGCCAGCGGTGTGGTGGCCGGTCATGCGGCTTGGAGTGGCACCGTCGGCCTCGCGCTCGGCGTCGTGTTCGCCCGGCGGCTGACGTTCGCGTGGTTGGGTGTGCCGGTCACGTTCGCCATGGTGGTGTTCGACCACGGGTCCTGGAACAACGTCCAGCTCCGGGAAGACTGGCGCTGGCTCCTGGCTGACGGCTGGTTCCCGGTCGGTGTGTTCCTCGGCGGACTCGTTCTCGCGTTCCTGTCCGATCTTCGTTCGCTCGAGGCCATCCCGAGCGAGGTCCGAGTGCTGGGTCGAGACGTGCCGATCTACACGGTGACGGGCACGGCGGACGGACCCGTCCGCCGCTATCGGGACGTCGCACGACTCCTGCGCCTCTCGGCGCTCGCCGCCCACGGTCGTCACCGGAGCGGCGCACCGACACCGCCCGGACGCAACGTCTCCGAAGGAGCGATCGCATGACGACATCGAACCGGATCGTGCCCTTCGGGATCCTGGCCATGCTGCTGTTCACGCTCACGTCCTGTCTGTCCGAGAATCCTCCGCCCTCGTGCGACGACTCCGAGACGGAAGAACCGATTCTCTCGATGGCGCAGGGAGCCGAACCAGACACATGTGATCCGCCGGCTCCGCCCGAACCGTGCGACGACTGCCCGGGTCTCCACGGCGATCCCCACCTTCGGACCTTCGACGATCGTCGCTACGACGTGCAGGCAGCCGGAGAGATGACGTTGGTTCTCGCCGATGATCTCGAAGTACAGGTCCGCATGGAGCCGGTTGGCACCCAGGTCTCTGCTGCCACCGCCGTCGCCGTACTCGTCGATGGCAGCCGATTCATGGTGACTCTCGATCGCACCTCGGCGGTGGGCTACCTGGCGCCGACGCGACGGTCGCATCGTGGAACTCTCACAGGAGTTCTCCGTTCTCGTCGGCGACGGTCGAGCGGCACTCACCGATAGCAACGAGATCGTCATCGAGTGGGTCGACGGGTCGCGGGTGACCGTGGTCGTGCATTCGGCTTCTCTGAGCCTCGTGATCGAGTTGGCTCCCGGCCGTCGGGATCTGGCCGACGGTCTTCTGGGCACGGCCAACGCCGACCGAGCCGACGATGTCCGAACGCGTGACGGTCAGTCGTTCGAAGACGCGCCGGACTACGACACCCTGTACAGCAGCGTCGTCGAGAGCTGGCGCGTCAGCGACGCCTCCTCGCTGTTCGACTACGCAGACGGAGCATCGACCGCAACCTTCACCGATCGCGCCTTCCCCGGTCGCGAGCGCACGCTCGCCGACATCGATCCAGCGGAGCGTGCCGAGGCCGAACTGATCTGTCGAACCGCCGGTGTGACAGACGCAGCGATGCTCGATGGCTGTGTGCTCGACGTGGCGACGACCGGCGATGCCTCGTACGCCGACGTCGCGGTCGACATGCAACTTCGCTTCGCACTCGGGAGCTCGGGGGCGGTCGGCGGGGCACCGGGAGCCGGCGCGGTCGACCCGGGCGAAGCGGTCCGGTGGCTCACCGAACTCGAGGGTCTCGAGACGATGGAACCGGGCGAGGTCCTCGATGATGCCGGACACGTGCTCGTGCATGCGAGCGATGCCGAGAGCGGCGAGGGCGTGCTGGTTGCGCTCGATGTCACGAACGGATCAGAGGTGTGGCGCATCGGCGGCGTCGACACGAGGTGCCCCGCAGTGCCGCTGGGAGATGGACGCATCGCCGTGGTCGGTCGGGAAGGCGGCCCGCTCGATGATCCCGACAACGGCGGGGCCTCCCTCGCCATCCTCGATGCCGCCGGCGGGACCAGACGAGGCGACCTGGGGTCCGCCGGCGAGGGACAACAGCGGTTCACCTCGTGCCGGTATTCGGCCCGGCACGTCGGAACGACGGTCGTGTACACCGATGGACGTACGGTCTGGGGTTGGGACGCCGGCACCGACTCGCCGGAACTGGCCTGGACCCACCATCGTTCCCGTCGGGGAATGGAGGAGGTCGCTGTCGCCGACGGCTGGATCGTCTGGGCGGAGGAGGCCGCCGACCGACCTGGGATCGACGCCGTGCTCCTCGACCCCGCCACGGGTGCGGTGCGCCATGAGGTCTCCATCCCCGGACGCACGGTCAGTGACCGTGCCGCCGCCATCGTCGCGAGTGGGACATCGCCGGCCACCGTGGTCTTGACCACTCGCGGCGATCCGACCGACGACGGGGTCGTCGGCACGATGGTCGGACTTCGCATCGACGATGGTCTTCTCTCGCCAATGTGGACTCGAGTCGGTCGCTCCGACGATGCCGACTCCCCCGATGACCTCCGAAGCCTGACGATCGGCGGCGACACCGTGATCGCGCGACGCCGACGGCGCGCTCTTCGCCTTCGGTCTCGACGATGGATCCCAACGCTGGACCTACGACCCGCCGGGGTTCCGCCAGACCTCGGCCCCCGGGGTCGTCGGCCCCGACGGTGTGTTCTTCGATGGCATCTTCGGTGGGCCGTTCCTCATCGCTGTCGGGACCGACGGCACGTCGGTCGGGGACCACGCCCAGGAGGACCTCTTCGGCCCCGACAGCGGGATCTTCAGCGCCCTGACGTTCGGGCCGGTGGTTGCCGACACCGTCATCGTTGGGACGAGGGCGACCGACGGTCGACCCGTGGTCACCGCGCTTGCGATGCCCGACTGACAAGATCGTCCGCTCGACCGAGAGCTGCCGGTTCGTGGAATGGCCCCGCCACGTGGGGGCTGGGTCGGGAGTGGCCCGCCGGTTTCGGAGTCCTCTGGTCAGACGAGAGGACGTCGCACAGGGTTTCGACCCAACCGGAATGGAGCGGTTCGTCGACCGCCGACGCTCACGTGATGGGCTGGAACCAGCCGCTCGGGGCGATCTCCTGGCCGAATCGGGGCTGATACTGGTCGAAGAAGATCTTCCCCATCAGCTCGCGCCGGCTGCGGACGTCTGCCTTGGCGAAGATCGACTTGAGGTGGTCCTGCACCGTGTACGCCGACAGGTGGAGCGCCGCTGCGATGTCCTTCGTCTCGGCACCCTGCAGCACGAGTTGGGTCACGTCACGTTCGCGGGCGGTCAGACCGAACGCCTCGACGACGAGCGGAATGATCTCGGGCGGTCGGGCGTCCTCGATCGTGATCACCACGTCACCGGTCACCCCGTCGCGGGCGGCCATCGGCGATGCCTGGAGCACCACCCAGGTCCCGTCGTGCAACCGCAACCGACCACGCGGCACCGTCGGCACGTTGCCCTTGGGCGAAGCGCCGGGCGCTCGCGACGAGCGCCGCAATGGTTCCGATCGGGCTGGCGCTGTGATCGCTGAGCCATCACCTGGCGGAGACGTTCCTCGGCACCGACGCTGATCTGGCTCATCTGGTCGTGCGCGTCGACGATGATCACCGCCGGCCCACTCAGGACGCGGTCGAGCGGCTGCGAGCCCACGCTGCTGAGCAGACCGAGGCGGAAGCCGTTCGCGAGCATGGTCGACAGCGTCGACGCGAACTCGACGTCGGCCTCGTCGAACGGGTCGTCGTCGGGATCTCGGAAGAACGCGAGCGCACCCCACATGCGACCGTCGACACAGGCCATCAGACGCAACTCGTCGCCGTAGCCGTAGTACGGCTTGATGCAGTCGCGGAGCCGAGTCGAGCGGTCGAGGTCGCCGCCGGTCACGATGTGCATGCCGACGGCCCGGCCGGGCGTTGCCGCAACGTCGATGAACGAGGTCGGTTCGTCACCGCCGTACTCGATCAGACCCCACTCGAGGTCGTGGTCGTCGTTGCCGTAGAGATCGCCGAACTTGTAGGTGCTCGTGAGCAGCGACGTCGTCGGGTCGACGGTGGCGACGCAGGTGGCGGCCGGGCGCAGCACACGGCGCACGGAGACGTCGACCTCGGCCAGGAAGGTCGGGAGGTCGAGCCCGGCGGCGGCGACGACCTCGACGTCTCGACGGACCCGTTCCGCGGTGAGCGCACTGAGCATCCCGTCATTCTCGCTCCGTTCGTCGGCACGGGCGCTATCCCAGATCGCTGGGGGTGCCTCGCTCCCAGCCGTGGCCGGCCGAACATCGTGGCGATGCGGGATGGTGGCCGCGGCGTCGGATCCCGACGATGGAGGTCATGACACTCACCGAACCGCACCACCCACCCCTATCGAACCGCGACCGACCGCAGCGCGCTCGGCAGCGACGCGCGACACGGGCGGCTCGCTCCGATCGAGATCGCGCCCGAGACGTTCGTGATCCACGACACCTACGCTCCGCCCGGTGCGCCGGGCGCCGTGCACATGAACTCGATGCTGATCCGCGGCGCCGAACCGATCGTGGTCGACACCGGCACCCCGCTCAACCGGGCCGGCTATCTCGACGACCTGTTCGGTCTCGTCGAGCCCGAGGACGTCCGCTGGGTGTTCGTCAGCCACGACGACGTCGACCACTACGGCAACGTGCACGAGGTGATGGACGCCTGCCCGAACGCGACGCTCGTCGCCAGCTGGTTCCTCTGCGATCGGATCGCGGTCGACCGTCTCGACGTGCCCCCGATGCGCTGGCGCTGGTTGAACGACGGCGAGACGCTCGACGTCGGCGACCGCACCCTGGCCGCCATCCGACCGCCGCTCTACGACTCGCCGACGACCCGTGGTCTCTTCGACCCGACGACCGGCGTGTACTGGGCCTCGGACTGCTACGCCACCCCGGTGGCCGGCCCGACCGCCTTCGTCGACGAGCTCGACCCCGAGGCCTGGACCGAGGGCTTCCAGACCTTCCAGGCCTGGAACAGCCCGTGGGTGACGATGCTCGACGCGGCAGCGCTTCGCCGGCGGCGTGCGCGGCGATCGAGCGGCTGGCGCCGACCACGATCGCCACCTGCCACGGCCCGACCATCGGCGCCGAGCCAGATCGACCGTGCGTTCGAGCTGCTGCGTGAGGTGCCCACCAGGCCGGTACCGCCCCAGCCGAACCAGCTCGTGCTCGACCAGATCGTCGCCACCATCGCCTCGATGACCGAGAACGGTCCGTCGTGAATCACCCACGATCACGAGTGAGTGTGGCGGTCTCTGGATGGGGCGCATCACGCCCGCTGACCGGTGGCGATGAGCAGGCCGGGTTGCATGACCGACCCGTCGCCGTCCACGAATGGTGCGCAGCGCTCGACGACCTCGGCCTCCAGGGCAGCCCGTGCCGGCTCGCCGATGTCGGCCACCGCCGTGGCCAGCGGGGTGCTCTGGACGTACTGCCAGAAGAAGTCGGCCGGCGGAGCCACCCGAAGCGGAACCGACGTGGTCTCGATCTCGACTCGGTCGAAGCCTGCCAAGTCCATCAGGGCCCTCGCCTCGTCGGCGTCGTGAAGCGAGAACACCGCGTGCACGAACATCGATGCACCCGGCCCGAGGTGCGAGGTGAGGGCCCGGTCGATCGCCTCGAACAGGGGCGGCGTCGGCCCGGGTGTGCACCAGACTGCCCGTCCGCCCGGAGCGAGTACCCGGCGCGTCTCGCCGAGGGCCCGGGCCCTGTCGGGGAAGAACTGCATCCCCATGGAACAGAGCACGAGGTCGAAGGCGGCGTCGGGTAGCGGCATGTCCTCCGCCGGTGCCTGGTACCACTCGATGCTCTCGGGGCCCGTACGCGTGGCCACGTCGAGCATGCCGGGGTTGGCGTCGAGGCCGGCGACGATGCCGGCGTTGCCAACGGCACCGAGAGCGAGGCGGGCCGCGATCCCGGTTCCGCAGGCGATGTCGAGCACTCGCTCGCCCGACGCGGGGCGTGCGGTTGCGATGAGTCGACGGGCGACCGGCAAACCGATGGCCGGTACGAAGTGGCGTTCGTAGTTCTGGGCGGCGTCGGCCAGGTACCTCTCGTAGAGGGACGTGCGGGGTCGAGTACTCATGGCGATTCCTCCTCGATGGTCGATGGAGGCAACGCTCGCACGGGAAGAGCCCGTCGACTTCGGGAGAATCCGCCAAGTTCCGAGGGTCGGTCATGAGGGAGAACCCCCACGACGGTCGGGCAGCAGGACGAGTCTCGCTACAGCAGACCCTGGGCGTGGGCCCGGGCCGAGGCGGCCGTTCGGTTCGCCACGCCCAATTTGGTGAAGATGTTGCCCAGGTGACGCTCGACGGTCTTCTCGCTGATCGCCAGTTCGCCGGCGATCTCCCGATTGGTGCGCCCGACAGCAGCGAGCCGCAACACCTGCAGCTCCCGGTCGGTGATCGCCCGGTCCCGGCCCGACTCGCGGCCGACTTCGTTCGCGGTGGAGAGCTGGTCGGCCAGCATCCCATCGAGCTGGGCCAAAGCGGGTCCTGCCCCGAGCGTCTCGAACACGTTGCGAGCCGCGTCACATTCCAGCTCGGCGCGATCTCCATCGTTCAGTTGGCGACAGGTGTCGGCGATCCACATCCGAACCCGTGCCGCCTCGTAGGCGCGCGTCCAGCTCCTGCCAGGCGCCGAGCGCAACCCGGAGCGGGCCGAGCGCGGCTCGGGGCTCACCGCAGGCCAGCAACAGGGCCCCCTCGGTCTGGTTCGCGAGCGCACCGAGCATCCCCGAGGGTCCGAGTTCGGCCAGTTCGGCGAGTTCGTCGGCCGCAGCCCGGCCGTCGTCGGGCCGCCCGACCGCCAGCATGATCTCGGCGAAGGCCGGCAACAACAGAGCGAGAGACACCCGGTCCACGGCAGACCCGAGCGCGGACTCGATGGCGGCGGCCGCGGCCTCGGAGCGTCCCTGGGCGAGGCGGAGCATGGCGAGACCTGGATGAGGGTCCCGGCCGGCGGCGTGGGCTCGGCGGAAGGCGACCTCGGCTTGCGACCACTCACCCCGCAGGCGGTGCAGCTCACCGAGCTGATAGTGCGCCATCCCCACTGCGGGGTGAGGCGGATCGTTCAACCAGCGCACTGCCCGCTCGGCGGCGGCGACCGCATCGACCCACTGGCCGCGGATCTGGAGGACCTGGGACCGGTGAACCAGGCACTGCCCCCGATACGGCACCAGACCGGGTTGTTGCTCGCACCACCGATCGAGAGCCGTCGTCCACTCTCGGGCGCGACGCAGGTCGAACACCTGGTGGCAGCTGTCGATGACCGCGGCAGTAGACGAGACCGGAGATCACCGGTGAGGTCTCGCCTGCGGTCACCGCCACCATGGCCTCGTCGAACCGGTGCAGGCCCTCGGCGATCCGTCCCAGGCACAGCAGGGCCTGGCCTTGTCCCAGCCGACCGAGCGTTGACAGATCCCGGTCGTCGAAGCGACGGGCCAGCGACTCGGCTTCGGCGAAACGGGCGAGGGCGGTGTCGGGTTCCCCGGACCCCATCGCAACGAGGCCCTGTGGCACCAGGAGATAGCCGCGTTCCACCGTGTCCAGCTCGTACTCCTCGACGAGTCGCCCGGCTCGGGCCAGCCAGCCGCCGCCCTGGGCCATCTCCCCTCGCTGCACCAGCCCGAAGCCGAGCCAGAACGCGCAGCGGGCCGCTCGCTGCTCGTCACCTCGCTCGTGCCACGCTCGGTGGGCCCACGTCCAGGCCACGGTGCTCTCGACGTCGTGGCCGGTCAGGTAGGCCGCGGTTGCGAGCAGTTCGAGGTCTGCGGGCTCCGACGACTTGTTCAGTTCGGCCCGCCCGAGTGCGTCGTACGCCTCCGACCACGAGTACGTGGCGAACGCTGCTCGTCCACGGTCCAAAAGCTCGGCGATTTCCATGACTCACTGCCCTCGCTCCGACGGTAGCCGCATCGCCGGGCGCCGGTCCGGCGACGGGGCAGGCCGGTTCGCACGCCCCGGGCCGAACGGCCCTGGGCCTGGTGGGAGATCGGCGGGAGGCTCAGACCATGGACATCGGCAGACCACGGACATCGGCAGACCGCGGACATCGGCAGACCACGGACATCGGCAGACCACGGACATCGGCAGACCACGGACATCGGCAGACCACGGACCTCGGCAGACCACGGACCTCGGCAGACCACGGACCTCGGCAGAGCATGAGCATCGCCAACTCCGTGGTGGCGGGTTCCTTCGCGCAGCGATGCTCGGTGACGACGCGAGCGAGTCGCGAGCCCAGCGGGCGGTGATCGTGTCGTGCCGACCGCGGTGAGCGCCACATCCGATACGCCGAGGCAGGGTCTCGAAGGCCTTCGTCGACGGTGGACGATGGCGTTCGTGGTCGGAGAGCTGATCGGATTCGTTCCCCCGGCCGCAGCCGGGGTGACCTTGGCATCGATCGAGGTGGCCGACGCGTACCTCGTGATCGGGCTCACGCTGGCGGGCGTGCTCGAGGGGACAGCCATCGGCATCACGCAAGCGCGTGTTCTCGGCCGGTACGCGCCCTCCGTCGACGGCCGGCGCTGGATCGTGGCCACGGCCGGAGCGGCAGGGTTCGCCTGGTTCGTCGGCATGGGAGGGAGCGCCTTGCTCGGCGCGAACATCGCTCCCACGCCGGCCCTGATCGTGCTGCTGGCTCCGGCCTGGTGCGCCGCGCTCGCTTCGATGGGGTACGCCCAATGGCGCGTGCTGCGGACGACCGTGGCCCACTCGCAGCGCTGGATCGGGGTCACCGCCGGCCGCGTGGCTGATCGGCGTCGGCATTCCTGTCGCTGCGCTGTCCTCGGCGCCCAATGATTGGCCAGGCTGGGCGCACGCCGGTATCGGGGTGGTCGCCGCCGTGGCCATGGGGGTCACGGTCGGCGCCCTCACGGGCCGCACTCTGCAACGTCTCCTGGAGTCGTGACGACGCCCGAGTGACCGGACGCCCGAGGGCGCAATCGTTGGGGCGACGACGACGCCGAGCAGGGGCCAGCCGAGATCCGGCGGTTCTGACCGAGCGACCCCGACCATGGGGATCCCGGCGTGGACCATGGACCTGATACCTGCGGGCGGGCCGGCGGATACTCGGATCGGAGTCGTTTGGTCGTGGAAGTCCTCTTGTCGCCTCGCCGACGTGGAAGGGCGCCGACCGCGATGGCGATCCGGGAGGTGTTCTCATGAACCGTCTCGCTGGTACTCCGACCCTGTTGCCGATCGGGAGCAGGCGATGAACCTTCGCGAGGACACCGAACGATCCCGGCGCCGGCTCCACGACCTCGAGGGGCGACTCGCGGCCGCATTCGACCCTGGGACGGTCGACGACCCACCCGGACCGACCCGACGGTTCCTTCGCCGTGCGCTGCCGGCAGACCCGCGGCCGAGACCGTCGCGTGGATTCCCCAGCACGACCACCCCGCAATCGAGTGCCACATGGAGAGCGATCGACGACGACCGTGAGGTCGCACAGGGTCACGTCGGCCTCGCCGACGATGTCGCCTCGATCTGCCGATCCGTCTCGGAGTGCGGCGACCTCGTAGTGTCGACAGGACATGAGCGCCGACCCCACTGCCGAGATCGCCAAGATCCTGATGATCGGTGGACTCGTCGGTGCCGTCGTCCTGGCCCTCGTTTCCACGCCGGCGGCGTTGACGTGTCTCGCGCTTGCCGGCATCGGGCGCTACGTCATGGTGCGGGGTCGACCCACGAGTCGTTGGGCCCGGGGTTGGACGGCCTTCCGGCACCAGAAGCCGAGGCGCGATCGTTGATCCGGCGGCGCCGGGTCGTCACGATGACTACGTTCGGTCCATGAATCGCATCGAGATCGAGATCACGTTGAACCGCGATCGGGCCTGGTTGCTCGAGAAACTCGGGGCGATGTCGGTCGAGGAGTTGACCGCGCCGCGCACGTTCAGTGAGCACGACCCCGAGAGTCGCTGGTCCTTCGCCGACCACTTCGTGCACACCACCCTGATCGAGCGGAACTGGAACGCGATGTTCCGGCGGCACGTCTCGGGCGATCCGGGATTGGAGCCCCGCCTGCGCAGCGATGGTTCTCCGCAGTCGATGGACGAGATCATGGCGTCGATCCATGCCTGGACCGAGGAATGGAAGGCCGAGCACAGTGGCAAGTCGTTCGTCGAGCTGGTGCGCATCGGCCAAGCGGTTCGGGCCGAGACGATCGCGTTGCTCGCCGAGCTCACCGACGAGGAACTCGCCTCGAGGATCCCCGGAGCGCCCTGGGCCGACGGAACCGTCGGCGGCATCATGGCGGCGAATGCCGGCCACGGACGCATGCACCATGGATGGGCCGAAGAAGATCCCGTCGCGGCCGCCGGGGAGTCCTGAGGTCGAGCTCCGGTGCGCGCTGCCCGACGTCGAGTACCGATCGAGCGAGCGGGCTCTCGGTTTCGCCGTCGGACTGAGGGAGGCGACAGGTCACGATCGCCGACCGGATCGGACCCGGGTTCACCTCGGGTTGACGACCGTCTCCGGGGCCCGTCGCTCCAGCCATTCGGCGATGTGGGGGGCAAGCAGGCCGGTGAGGCTCGGCTCCCCGGTCTCGCGCAGCGAATAGCTGGCGTGGCGGACGGGGTGGGTGAGGTCGATCAGACCGCCCGAGATCCATCGGGGTGCCGGTGACGACGACCTCGCAGTCCGTCCCGGCGACCGTCCTCGCCAGGTCGTCGAGTTGGTCGGGCGCCGTAGCCCATGGCGGGCAGCACGTTGGTGATGTGGGGGAACCGCTCGAACGTCATGGCCAGCGACCCGACGGCGAAGGGGCGGGGGTCGACGAGCGCCGTCGCCCCGGCCTCGAGGGCGGCAACGGTGCCCGCGCCATACGGCATCCCGCCGTGGGTGATGGTCGGTCCGTCCTCGATGACGAGGACCCGCCGACCGACGAGCGACGGTCCCGGGCCGAGCTCGACGGGCGATGCGGTCTTCACGATGGCCGCATCGGGGTTGAGCGTCTCGATGTTGGCGGCGATCGCGGCGACGTCGACGAGCGCCGCGGCATCGACCTTGTTGATCACCACGACGTCGGCCATTCGGACGTTGACCTCACCGGGGTGGTAGGCGAGTTCGTGGCCGGGTCGGAGCGGGTCGGTCACCGTGATGAACAGGTCCGGGCGGTAGAAGGGGAAGTCGTTGTTGCCGCCGTCCCAGATGACGACGTCGGCCTCGGCCTCGGCCCGGCGCAGGATCGCTTCGTAGTCGACGCCGGCGAACACGGTCATGCCGTGGCGGACCGGTTCGCTCGTACTCTTCGCGCTCCTCGACGGTCGGGTCGGCGGCGTCGATGTCGTCCAGGGTCGCGAACCGCTGCACCCGCATGGCCTCGAGGTCGCCGTAGGGCATCGGGTGGCGGACGAGCGCAACCCGCAGGCCGTGCTCGATGAGGTGGCGTGCCGATCCAGCGGCTGGTCTGGGACTTCCCGCAGCCGGTCCTGGTGGCGCACACGGCGATGACCGGCTTCGTGCTCTCGAGCATCGTCGACGCCGGACCGAGCAGCCGGAAATCCGCTCCGGCCGCCATGGCGATCGACGCCTTGTGCATGACGTCGACATGGGCGAGGTCGCTGTAGGCGAGCACGACCTCGTCGACCTGCTCTCGCCGCACCAGATCGGCGAGCTCGTCCTCGGATACGATCGGGATGCCGTCGACGTGACCCGGTCCGGCCAGGTCGGGCGGGATACCGCCGGTCGTCGATCCCGGGGATCTGTGCCGCCGTGAACGCGACCACCTGCACCGTCGGATCGTCTCGGAACACGACGTTGAAATCGTGGAAGTCGCGTCCGCCGGCTCCCATGATCACGATCCTTCGCATGGCCGTGCCTCCAGCTCCCCAGCGTTCACCTCTCCGCATCATCCACGGCCCCGGCGTCGTCGGACAGAGCCAAAGGCCCCGTCGGGCATCACCGCGGTGGCCTTGGAGGAGGTCGACGATGGAGAAGCGATGACCTTGGGCTCTGTGGCCGGGGCTCACGTCGACGTAGGTTCGAACCACGGACACTCGACAACCACCGGGAGGTCGGACCGTTGGACACCATGAGCCCGCTCGACTCACTGTTCCTCCACGTCGAGGACGGCGTGTCGCACATGCACGTCGGGTCGGTCGCCGTCTTCGACGGCCCACCGCCCCGTTCGACTCGATCGTCGCGCTGGTCGCGTCGAAGTTGCCGCGCCTGCATCGCTATCGCCAACGGGTGCGCTTCGTCCCGGGCGGCATCGGTCGTCCCGTGTGGGTCGACGATCCGCATTTCAGCCTGCGGTATCACGTCCGCCACACCACGCTCCCCGCACCGGGTAGTGCCGACGACCTCCGCAACCTCGTCGGCCGGTTGATGTCCCAGGAGCTCGATCGCCACCGCCCCTGTGGGAAGCGTCGAGGATCGTCGAGGGTCTCGACGAGAGCTCGGCCCGGGGGCCTGGGCAATGGTGAGCAAGGTCCATCACTGCATGGTCGACGGGATCTCGGGCACCGATCTGATGACGGTGATGCTCGACGACGATCCGACCGCCGGGATCGATCCGTCTGGAGACAGCTGGGTGCCGACTCGGGAACCGAGCGAGGTGCAGCTCGCGCAGACGGCCCTGACCCGGCTGATCTCGAGCCCGTTCGAGCAGTTCCGAGCGGTGCGATCGGTGCTGCGGAGGCCACGTCGCTTCGCCGGTTCGGTGAACGCCACGGTGCGAGGCGCAGCCGACTACGGGCGGCACCTCCGCCCGACGACCCCGCTCTCGATCGAGGGCACCATCGGCCCGCATCGGCGCTGGACCTGGACCCGTGTCGAGCTGGCCGAAGTCGCCGCGATCCGACAGGCGCTCGGCGGGACGGTGAACGACGTGCTGCTCACGCTGGCGACCCGAGGCTTTCGTGAGCTGCTGCTCGCACGAGGCGACGACCTGACCGACGCCACCCTGCGCACGCTCGTCCCGATGTCGGTGCGTGACCCCGATCATCACCGCCCGAACAACCAGGTCACGCCGCTCATCGTCGAGCTCCCGGTCCAGCTCGCCGACCCGCTCGATCGGTTCGCCGCCGTGAACGAGGCGATGACCGAGCTGAAATCGTCTCATCAGGCAGCCGCGGGGAAGAACCTCACGGCCCTCGGTGAGTTCGCGCCGCCAGGCTGGTGATGACGAAGCGGCCCCCGGCCATCCGGACCTCCACTGGCACCCCGGGACGGGGTTGCCGGGCCGACGGGGCGGCCCAGATCATGGCCGCTGCAGCGGCGAGCAGGATGACGCGGTTGCTCAACGAACCTCCGATCGGTGCCAATCGTCTGCAAGCAAGATAGATCCAGTCCCTTACTTCCAGTGGAGTGACCGATGCGAAACTACCTGACCGAACTCATCGGCACCTTCTTTCTGGTGCTGACCGTGGGCCTGACCATGATCAACGGCTCCCCGATGGCCCCCCTGGCGATCGGCTGCTCCCTGATGATCATGGTCTACATGGGCGGGCACATTTCCGGCGGCCATTACAACCCGGCGGTCTCGCTGGCCGTGATGTTGCGCGGGGCGTTACCCGCCAGGGAGCTGGTGCCGTACATCATGAGCCAGCTGGTCGGTGCCGTCCTGGCTGCCTTTGTGGTCTCCCATCTGACGGGGTCGACCTTCGCCCCGGCACCGGCGACGGACGCGTCGAGCCTTCAGGCGCTGGTCGTGGAGGCGCTGTTCACCTTTGCGCTCTGCCTGGTGGTGCTCCAGGTGGCTACCAATCCCGATACCGAAGGCAATTCCTACTACGGGCTGGCCATCGGCTTCACCATCGTGGTGGCCGCCTTTGCCGGCGGACCGATCAGCGGGGGTGCCTTCAACCCAGCCGTCGGGTTTGGCCCCATCCTGGTCAAGGCGATCATCGCCCACGGGAGCTTTGTCGATCTCTGGCTGTACATTGTCGGCCCCGCCATCGGAGGCGCCCTGGCGGCCGTGGTATTCAACTTCCAGGTCGGCAAGGCCTGAGCGGGCAATTCAGGAGACTTCCATGGCAGCCAAGCGGCTCGGCGTCGGGTTTGTCGGCAGCGGGTTCAATGCCCGGTTCCACATGCAGTCCTGGACTGGAGTGCGGGATGCCGACGTGCTGGGGGTTTGGAGTCCCAATCGGCGGCGGGCCGAAGCGGCCGCCGGGTACGCCCGATCGCTCGATATCGGCGCCGCCAGGGCCTACCGATCGATCGCCGAGATGGTCGCCGACCCGGCCATCGACGCGATCTGGCTCTGTGGCCCGAATCAGGCGCGGGTCGAGAACGTCGAAGAAATCGTCGACACGATCGCCCGGGGCCGCGGAACCCTCCGTGGCCTGGCCTGCGAGAAACCGCTGGCCCGCAACGTGGCGGAAGCCAGGGAGGTCCTCCGGCTGGTGAAGAGTGTCCGCCTCCGGCACGGCTATCTGGAGAATCAGGTGTTTGCTCCTCAGGTGGAACGGGGCCGCGAACTGCTCTGGGCCCGGGGAGCCGCGCTGACCGGTCGTCCCTATCTGGCCCGCGCCGCCGAGGAACACGCCGGGCCCCACATGCCCTGGTTCTGGCAGGGGAGCTTGCAGGGTGGGGGAGTGCTGAATGACATGATGTGCCACTCGGCGCTGGTGATTCGCCACCTCCTGACCAGGCCGGGCGAATCGCTTCGAACCGTCAAACCGGTGCGGGTCACCGGTCACATCGCGAGCCTCAAGTGGACCCGACCGGAGTATGTCCGCCGGCTCAGCAAGGCGATGGGTCGGGCGGTCGACTACGGCAAGGCGCCGGCCGAGGACTTTGCCACCGTGGTCGTGGAGTTTGAAACCGCCGATGGGTTCCGGGTCATCGGCGAGGCCACCACCTCATGGAGTTTTGTGGGTGCCGGGCTCCGGCTGAGCGCCGAGTTGCTGGGGCCCGAGTATTCGATGCGGTGGAATACCCTGGATTCCGGACTCCAGCTCTTCTTCAGTCGCGAGGTGGTGGGGAAGACCGGTGAAGATCTGGTCGAGAAGCAGAACGCCGAAACGGGCGTGATGCCGGTGGTGGCGTGCGAGGCGGTGGCGTATGGGTACGAGGCCGAGAACCGGCATTTCGTCCGGGCCTTTCTTGGCAAGGAGAAGGCCCGGCTGACCCTCGACGACGGGCTGGAGGTCGTGCGGATCCTGATGACGGCCTATCAGAGCGCCGAGCAGGGCCGGACGCTCAGGTTCCCCCCGCGGGGCTTGGACAGCTTTGTTCCGGATGTGGCGCGAGGTGGACGGAAACTTGCCCGGGCCGTCAGGCGCTCGCGCTCAGACGGCTGACAGGGCCGAGGGGTTGATCTTGGTCCGCGCGATCAGGACGGTGACGTTATCGGTTCCGCCACCTTGCAGGGCGTCGTCCACCAGGGCGCGGCAGCCCTCCTCGGCGGTGGGGAGTTCGGTGAGCCGCTGCTGAATCCGCTCGAGGGACACGTGTTTGGTCAATCCGTCGGTGCACAGCATCGTGACGTCACCCCGCTGGATGTCGTGCAAGGTCACCACCGGATCGGCCGAGCTGCCGATCGCGCTGGCCAGCACATGGGCGAATGGACTGCGGGCCAGGTCGGCCTCTTTGAGCGCCCCGCGCGCGAGCAGTTCCTGGGCCATGGTCTGATCGGTGGTCAACTGTTCCAGCTGGCCCCCCCGGAGCCGGTAGCAGCGGCTGTCCCCGACGTGCAGCAGGTAGAGCCGAGGCCAGACGCCGATCGCCAGCGTCAGGGTGGTGGCCATCCGTCGGGCCCCCTGCTGCTTGGCCCGATTGACCACCGACTCGTGGCTCAGGTGGGCGGCGGTTCGCAGCGCCTCGACGAAGACCTGGTCGTCGGTGGGGTCGGCGCTGTAGTAGCACTGCATCGTGTTGGTCAGAAACTGGGCGACCGTTTCCAGGGTGGCGCGGCTGGCGACTTCGCCGGAGGTGGCCCCACCGACGCCGTCGGCCACCATGCCGAGAAAGGCCAGGCGTTCGCTGGGCATCTCCAGCAGTTCGGGGGTCGGAAGGCTGGTCGCCACGATCCGCAGCGTCTTGTGAAGCGAGCCCAGGACGAAGTGGTCCTGATTCTCGGTGCGGACCAGGCCCTGGTGGGTCAACCCGAACGCGTCGATCTGATCGTCGCGAGGTTTCGGGGCCGCGTTCGGCGCGCTGACCTCGGGCGGTTCGATGGAGGACGACATTTTCAACCTCCCGGTCCATTGAAGGTATCCCGACGGCCCGGCGCCACAAGGGCGTGACCATCCCCCCTTGCGGGACTGGGCCGGGGGCAGGATCGTAGTGCGGTGACTCCATCTCCCCTGGGTCGATCCGCTCCAGCCCGACCACACCTGAGGTAGTGATGTCCCAGCGCAGCGTCGGTCGCCTGTCCCTGATGATGTTCCTCCAGTACGCCGTCTGGGGTGCCTGGCTGCCCCTGGCCGCCCGGTACCTCTCGGCCGCACCGGCTGACGGGGGACTGGGCTTCACCGGTGGCCAGATCGGGATGATCCTCGGACTGGCCGGCTCGATCGGCGCGGTCGCCGCACCCTTCATTGCCGGCCAGGTGGCGGATCGCTACTTCAGTGCCGAGCGGTTTCTGGCGGTCCTGCTCCTGGTGGGCGGGGTCATCAAATGGGTGACCGCGAGTCAGACGGGATACGGCGCCTGGCTCGGCCTCTCGATCGGCTACAGCGTGGTGTACATGCCGACCCTGGCCCTGTCCAACTCGATCGCCTTTGCCAACCTGACGAACGCGGAATCCGGATTCCCCCGCGTCAGGGTCTGGGGGACGATCGGCTGGATCGCGGTGAGCTGGATCTTCCCGATGCTCTATCTCCAGACCGACCTCCGGTTCGGCCTGATGCCGCCGTTCCTGACCGGGGCTGAGGTCCCAGGGGTCACCGCCAAACTGGCCGACTCCCTGCGGTTCTCCGCCCTCATCTCCTGGGGGTACGCCGCCTACTGTCTGATCCTGCCCCACACGCCCCCCAAGCGCGGGGCGGTGGCCCGGCTGGCGTTCGCTCGGGCGTTCGGCCTGCTCCGCGAGCGTCCGTTTGCCGTTCTGGTGGCGGTGAGTCTGCCGATCAGCGTGATCCATCAGGTGTACTTCCTGCAGACCGCCCCTTTCCTTTCGGACCTCGGTCTGCTCGACAGCCAGATCGGTCCGGCGATGACGATCGGTCAGTTCAGCGAGATCCTGGTGATGGCCGGATTGGGCTTCCTGCTCTCCAAGTTCGGGTTCCGGACGGTGATCACCACCGGGGCGCTGGCCTATTTCGTCCGCTATCTGATCTGGGGCTTCCCGGCCCTCCTGCCGGTGCCGGTGCTGGTCGCCAGTCAGGCGCTGCACGGGGTGTGCTACGCCTGCTTCTTCGCCTCGGCCTACATCTACACCGACCGGGTCGCCCCACCCGACGTGCGTCACTCCGCCCAGACGGTCTTCGGCATCCTCATCCTGGGCGGCGGTCCGGTGCTGGGCGGGATGCTGTCCGGCTGGCTGCAGGCGCGGTACACCCTGCTCGATGGTTCGGTGGATTTCGGGGCGCTCTGGCGAGTGCTGGCCCTGCTCGGGCTCGGCTCGGCGCTGGTCTTCGTCACCCTCTTTCGGGATCGCCAACGGATCTCCCAATGACCTTCTCCCGGAGTCGTCTCATGTCCAGATCGGGTGTCCTGCTCCTCACCCTGGTCGTCCTGGGGTGTCCCCTCGCCGCGCAGCAGGGGCCGCTTGCCATCGGGGGAATCTCCGCCGCACCGGGCACCCGGGCCTCGGGCCTGCTGGAGGTCCCCGCTGGGGTCGACCAGGGGACCACGATTCCGGTGACGATCATCCGGGGAGTCGAACCGGGACCGACCCTCGCCCTGATCGCCGGGACCCACGGTTCCGAAGTGGCCCCGATCCTGGCGCTGCAGCGGGTTCGGGAACTGCTTCCGGCGCGGCAGCTGAAGGGCACGGTGCTGCTGGTCCATGTGGCCAACCTGCCCTCGTTCCTCGGTCGGACGATCTACTACAGTCCGGTCGACGGCAAGAACCTGAACCGGGTGTACCCCGGCCGCTCCGAGGGCACTGTCTCGGAACGAATCGCCCACGTCATCACCACGGAGATCATCGAGCGGGCCGACTACCTGGTCGACATGCATGCCGGGGACGGGAATGAGTCCCTGCGGCCCTATACCTACTGGAACAAGCTGGGTCTCGACCCGCGGGTGGATTCGGTGGCGAGGGAGATGGCTCTGGCCTGGGGCCACGACCACATCATCATCGACACCACCCGGACCCGTGACCGGGCCCGGTCGCTCTATACCCAGAACACGGCCCACATCCGGGGCAAGCCGGCTCTCACCACCGAGACCGGGTATCTTGGCCTCCCCGAGCCGGAGATGATCGAGCGGAACATCCACGGGGCGTTTCGGCTGATGCACTATCTCGGGATGCTGCCCGGCGAGGTGGAGCTGGTGGAGGCGCCGGTCTGGCTGGCACCCTACGAGGTCCTGACCAGCCCGGCCACCGGAACCTGGCACCCGGCGGTTGAGCGGGGGCACACGGTTGCCAAGGGAGCCTTGATTGGCCGAGTGACGGACTTCTTCGGCCAGCCCCTGGCCGAGGTGCGGACATCGCTCGATGGCGAGGTGATGTACGTGGTGGGCACTCCGGCGATGTCCCGGGGCGAGCCGGTGGGGATGGTGGCGGCCCGGGCAGCCCGGCCCTGAACCTTCAGCGGGCCAGGGTGCTGTTGTTGTAGTTCGGGTCCCCGGTCACCTCCGCCACCAGGACGGGGCGGAGCCATGCGGGGATCGGTGGAATCACCGTGGCGGACGGCAACTCCACCTCGGCCAGCACCAGGTCCTGGTCCAGGAACTCATCGATCTCCCAGACCAGGGCCTCCTCCGGCACCAGGTAGCGCCGCTTGCGAATCCGACGGCCCTCCGTCAGGGGCCACATGGCCTCGAAGACCCGGGCGGTGGTCTCCTCCTCGATTTCCTCCCGCACCAGTCCGAAGCCGCTCTTGAAAGTGCGGTACCAGCGCACCGATTGGCCCTGGGTGGTCCGCCGGATGCGCTCCTTGATGAGCACCCCCGGCAGGTAGCCCTGTTCCACCTCCAGCACGGCACAGCCGACCACCCTCGACGGGACGGCGGAGAGGAGGTACTTCCGTTCGATCTCGAGCGTGGGCTGGGCGACCGGCACCTGATCGGTGTCGGAGGGGCCCGCGGTCACGAGGGGGTCGCGGTCAGGGCGGCCAGCATCTCTTCTGCACTGCCCCACCGCTCTTCGGGTTCCTTGACCAGCGCCCGGTTGATGGCGCGGACGAAGGGCTTTGGGGTGGACGGCGACAGCTTCCCGAGATCGGGTGGCGGTTCCTTCATGTGGGCCTGGAGGACAAAACTCTCGCTGCGATGGACGAAGGGCGGCCGGCCGGCCCGGCACTCGAACAGCACACAACCCAGGGAGTAGAGATCGCTCCGGTGATCGATCTCCCGCAGGCCGGCCACCTGCTCGGGACTCATGTAGGCCGAGGTCCCGATTGCGATCCCGGACTTGGTGAGGCTGGACTGTTCGGACATCGCGATGGCCCGGGCAATCCCGAAGTCGAGCAGCACCGCGCCCTTGGCCGTCAGAATGATGTTGTCGGGCTTGACGTCGCGGTGAATGATCCCGACCCGGTGGGCGTGGCCCAGCGCATCGAGCAGGTCGCACCCCACCCGTTGTGCGTCCTCCGGGTTGAGGTCACGGTACCTGGCCAGGTACTGCACCAGGGAGGGGCCCTCCCAATACGGCATCGCGTAGTAGACCAGCCACTCGCGCTCGCCGCTCGTGAGCACCTGCCCGATATTGGGGTGATTGAGTTGGCTGATGAACTCGATTTCCCGGAGGAACCGTTCGGCGGCCACCGAAATTGCCAGTTCGGGCCGCAGTACCTTGAGGGCAACCGCATCGCCATCCGGTGTGCGTGCCAGGAACACGACCGCGGCTCCGCCCCGGCCGATCTCGCGTTCGATGTCGAAGAGATCGCCGAGCTTCTGTCGGACCAGCGGAAGGAGATCGCGAGCCATGGCGCTCCAGAGAGGGTCCCCTGAAGCTAGCCGGTTCGGCTCCCGTCGCCAGCCCGATCCTGGGGCGGAGTCACGCCGCTCCGCCCGTCGTCACAGATTCAGCCAGTAGTTGAACTTGATGAGGAAGTAGTTGTTGGGTTGCGTCTTCCCGAAGGCGCTCCACTCGTCCGCGAGGGACAGTCCGTGGGAATACTGCTGGAACGCGTCGCGATCCTGGGCCCAGACCAGGAACAGCGTCGAGCCCGGCCGGTATTCCCAGCGGAGGACCACGTTGCCCCGGATCGAGCGATAGTTGAAGTCCGGATTCGAGAACCGGAAGTTGGACTGGCCGGTGCCATCAGGGTCGACGTCATAGCTGGTCGTCATCCCCGCGGGGTTCACCACCGGGCTGATGGTTCCGACCTCCTCCCCATACACCCTGGTCCGGACGCTGCGCGGGGCCTCGAACTCCTTGAACCGCGTGTAACTGACGCTTGACACAAACGGTTGGGCGAACACCTCCAGGGTCAGGGTCGGCGTGAAGGTGATGTTGGCCCGGGTGTTGAGCGACAGATTGTCCTGCTTGAGGTCGGCGATCACGTACCGCCGCCCATGGAAATCGGTCAGCGCGGGGGCGTCCACCGCCGTGACATACTGCTGGCTGGAGGCCTCCCGGTTGTACGACGGGCCCAGCGAGAACTGCATGTTCGAGGACGGACGCAGGTTGAGCCCCAGGTTGAAGTCGAACCCGCGGGCACCCGCCGCATTCACTCCGGTGCTGAACTGGGCGTTGGTCGACAGCATCTTCCGGCGATCGCTGTTGACGAACATCGAGGTGTAGCTGAACGACGGCCGGCCGACCACCGGTCCGCCCCGGAGAGCCCGGTCGTCCAGCACCTCCGGGCGCCGGATCACGAACCCCCCCACTGACCAGTAGTTGAGGAACTCCAGGTTCATGAAGCCGTGGTAGTCCCGGTCGGTCACATCGCCGTCGTAGTTGATCACCTGCTGGGCGCCGACGATGAACATCATCGAGCGATACCAGGAGGTCGGCGTGTTGAACTGCCGGAGGATGTTCCCGCTCACCGCCAGGTAGTCGGCCCGGGTCAGGAAGGCCAGGTCGTTGGTCTCGAATCCCGGGCTCCGCAGGTTCACCGCGGTCTCCCACAACCAGGAGCCCGCCTCCTTGGCAAGCCGGGCGTAGGCGCCGTAGCCCCCGAGTCGGCGGGCGCCCGGATCATAACTATTGCTGAAAGCTCCGTTGCCGCCCCCCTGGCGGTCGGGACGCTGGAAGTAGCGGGCGCTGGAGCGCTGCAGCCGATCCATGGCCGCCGGCTCCCCGGCCACGTTGGACCCGGCCATGCTGCCCATCAGGCTGTAGCGGCGGTCGTTCCAGGTCCACCGCCAGTCCAGCCCCACTGCCTCGGCATGCGCCGAGAGCCGGCTCTTCAGCAGCGGGTCGTCGAGCTGGCGGATCACCGAAGTGCCGATGATGCCGAGATTCAGGTTGCCGTTGTTGAGGTCTCGCCGGGCGCGTCCGACGAAGTAGTTCGTGAGGGGTTCGACCTCCTGTGCCCCCGGGACTCCGCCCGTCTGGAGTTGAGCGCGCTCCCGGGCCGTGACGGCCTCCAGGAACCCCATCGACCAGCCGCCCCGGCTCCGTCCGGTGAGTTTGGCCGCCCCGACGATCGCCGTGGCGTCCGGGACATCGGCGTAGTCGGTTCCAGCCGGGAGCGCTCCCTGGGGCTGCCGCCCGATCCGCCGCGAGTAGAACAGGCTCAAGCTGGAGGCATTGCTGCAGAAGTAGCAGTTGAACGATCCGAACTGGAAGATGCCGTTGCCCTCGACGAAGAACGGCCGACGTTCGGAGAAGAAGGTCTCAAAGGCCGAGAGGTTCACCTCGGCGGGGTCGACCTCCACCTGGCCAAAGTCAGGGTTGATCGTCGCGTTCAGCGTCAGGCTGGAGGACACCCGGTACTTCAGGTCGCCACCGAAGCGCGCTCCAGCGCTGCGCGGATCGAAGAACGGATCGTCGGTGTTGCCCGGACGCAGCCGGTCGTGCTGCAGGACGACGTAGGGGAGCAACTCCGCCCGCTTCTTCTGGCTGCCGGCTTCCACTCCTTCCAGGTGCCCGAACCGGGACGGCCCACCCGACTCCTCGACGCCCCAGTAGGACCACATTGACATCTCATTGAGCCGGCTCACCGTACGCCAGATCTGCATGCCCCACACCCGTTCCTCCCGGGCAAACCGCAACTGGGAGAAGGGAATCCGGATTTCGGCCGTCCACCCCTGTGAGTCGATCGCCGCGCTGGCCTGCCAGACGGGATCCCAGGACGGATCGGCCGAGGAGCTGGCCTGGCCGGCATCACGCTTCACCCCGGAGGGATTGACGGCGAAGATGGTCCGCCCCACATGATCGTGATAGGTATCGAAGATGAATTCGATCCAGTCGGACTCGGCCTCCTGGTCGCGCCGCGCCAGCCGGGACCGCACCCCCGCCGCCCCCAGGCTGTCGTACATCCGGGCGCCGATGTAGAGGGCACCGTCGTCGAACAGAATCCGGACCTCGGTCTGCTGGCTGGCCGCCGCGCCGTCGGTGGGGCGCTGCTGGCGGAACCCGCTGGCCGTCGGGGCGCCGGACCAGGCGGCTTCATCCAGTCGGCCATCGACCTGGATCACGCTGGCCCGCACGATGGCGTTGAGCGATGGGATTGCGGCCGGATGCCCGTTGCGGGAATTGCTGACGGCCCCCGGTTGCAGGTCCTGATCGGACTGGGCCGCGACAGGCGACCCCAGCAACCCCGGCAGGACCAGGGCGAGGGCAAGGAACCACTGGCGAGCGCGAAACGCCACGATTGGGCCTCCAGGCAGTCTCAGGTCGTTACGAACCGATGAGATGCCCTACGAGGTCAAACCGTTGCTTGGTTTCCTTTCGAGGAATGTTACAGGCGTGGAACGTGCGATCAGTTCACTCGTCGGATCCGGTTGCGATCGCAGCCCGCTGGATGCCGAGCCGGAGGATGCGCTGCAGCAACTCGGGGTAGTGGATGTCGATGTGCAGCGCGGATTGGGCGAATTCCTCCCGCGCGGCGATCTCCGGGTTGGGGTTGGCCTCCAGGAAGAACAGCTGGCCCTCCGGCGAGAGCCGGAAGTCGATCCGGGCGTAGCCGTCCAGTTCCAGGATCCGGTAGATCCGCTTGGTCAGGCGGGGAATCGCATTGACGACCGCCGGCGGAAGATCCTGTGCCGGACCCTGGAGAATCCCCATCCGATCCTGATAATCCGGATCATGCTTCACCTTCTCGGTGGCAATCTGCGGCTCGCTGGCCGACATCTTCCCGAACTCGAGCTCCCAGGTCGGCATCACCTTGAGCCGGTCGTTGCCCAGCACTGCGACGTACAGTTCCCGACCTTCGATGAATTGCTCCGCGATGGCGTCGGTGCCGATCCGCTTGTGGACGAAGGCGACCCGTTCGGCCAGCTTCTCGTCGTTGTCAACCACCGAGGCCTTGGCAATCCCCACCGAGGCATGTTCGATCAGACTCTTGACGATGAGGGGAAAGCCCAGCCGGGGCGGACGACGGACCTTCCGGGCCCGGGGGAAGACCGCGAAGGCCGGAACCCGGATCCGGTGGTAGGCAAGCAGCTTCTTGGACAGCGCCTTGCCGCGCGCAATGATCAACCCGCGCGGGTTGCACCCGGTGTACGGCACCCGAAGCAGTTCAAGGTAACTGGCGACGTTCTGGTCGAAGGTGGTTTCCCCGTGGAACTCCTCGAGCATGTTGAAGACCACGTCGGGCTTCCAGGTCTCCACCGCGTCCCGGATCGGCTGCAACTCGTACTGCACTCCCAGCGCCCGGACGTCATGGCCCAATCCTCGCAACGTGGCCACCACGTCGAATTCCGTCTTCCACTGGTGGATCTCCTTCTCGCTGTGTCCCTCCAGCGAGTCGGGGGGCACCAGAGAGGGGTGCATCAGGGCGAGGACCCGGTACCGGCGGCTCACAGGGCGAACCAGGCGCGACGGGACTGACTGTAGAGGGCGTGCATGGTATGCACCGTCAGCAGAACCGCAAAATCCATCCGCAACTGCCGCCGGGGTCCGACGGCCCGGAGCTTGAGTTCTCGGCAGCGCCCGATCATCTCCGTCAGCACCATGTCGAGCGACAACTCGTATTCCCCGGTCCACCGGGACACCATCCGTCGAATCCACCGCCGGTGAGCCCGCAGGAAGGCCGCCGCGGTCGGCGAGCGGCGATGGCCCTCCGGACCGCTGAACAACCGGATCAGGTCGCGGTCATAGGTGTCAGGGTACTGCACCGAGTAGTGAGACCGCTTCTTCTCATAGTGCTCCCCCAGGGTCACCCGAATCTTCGAGATCGGGTCGACCTGGGCCCGGCTCCGCAGCCGCGGGGCGGTCCCACCGATCTCGGCCATCAGCTCATCCACGTATTCGAGCTTCTTGAGGGCCGGCCACCGGGCGTACCGGACCCGCCAGTTGGAGCGAGGCCGGAGCCAGACCGCGAAGGTCTCGGCAAAGTCCTCATCGGGGTGGGCCTGGGCGTACCAGAGCCGCAGATGCTGGACATACTTCTTGCTGGTGGGGTTGGGCCGGTAGTAGCTGGGATATCGGGTGGATGACTTGCCGAACAGCTCCTGCCACCGCCGCCGTCGGTTGAGGGCGTAGGCGTGCTGCAGCACGTGCCCCATCTCGTGGCGCATGATCCGGAGACACTCGGTCGGGGTGCCACCCTCGACCTCCAGGATCTGATTCCGCTCCAGCCGCATCAGTCGGGGATGGGCCAGGAAGAAGGGGATGGCGAATCCGAGCGTGGTATCCGGTGCGAACCACTCGTCCGACAGCCAGACGGTCGGGTGCAAGGTGATGCCCCGGCCCGTCAGCTCGTCCCGCAGCTGGTCCACACACTCCTGCAGCCAGGTTCCCTCGATCCTGAGGTTCAGGTCGCGGAGCCGCATCGGCAGCAGTCGGCTGGCCGGCCATGTCGTCCAGGGATATCGTCGGGGCACCCTCGAATATCCGGTAACCACACCGCTCAGATCAAGTCCTGACGGTTCCGGTTGCGATGGGTGCCTGCGATGCTAGGTTCCCGCGTCTCCCGGATGACCGTCGCTGCCGAGGTTGCCATGTCCCGCTGTTTCCGCCCGTTCGCCGTGCTGCTCGCCGCTGGCCTGATGCCGGGGGCCGGGGTGGCTGTGGCCCAGGCCCCGGTGGCCACCGTGGAGGTCACTCCCGCCCGGGCCACCCTGACGGCCGGCCGTCAATTGGGCTTCAGGGCGGTGGCCCGGGACTCCTCGGGTCGGGAGCTGACCGGGGCCCGGGTGGAGTGGGCCACTGCCCCGTTCGATGCCGCGAGCATCGAGCCCTCGGGGGTGTTCCACGCCCTCCGGCAGGGCAAGGTCCAGGTGGTTGCGGTCATCAGCGGGAAGACCGGGACCGCCGAGGTGGTGATTGAGCCGAAGCCGGCCGCGGTGGTCGACGTGGTGGCCGCCCCAGACACGATCGTGGTGGGAGGGGCCACGGTCCTCCGGCCGATCGCCCGCACCGAAGACGGGGAGCCCCTCCGCCAGGCACTGTTCACCTTCCGATCCGGGGATGAGCGGGTCGCCACGGTGGATCAGATGGGGGTGGTCAGAGGTCGGAGCGAGGGGACGGTCATCCTGGCGGTGAATTCCGGTCCCGCTCGGACGGACGTCCGGATTGACGTTCTCCGGAATCGGGTGGCGACCGTCTCGGTCACCGGCCCGACCCAGGCCCGGACCGGTGAGGTGATCCGGCTCCGGGCCTCGACGCTCGACACCCGGAACCTGCCGATGAGTCCGATCCCCCTGCAGTGGAGCGTCTCGGGGCCATCCGCCTCGGTGGAGACCGACGGCGCGTTCGTGGCCGAGCAACCAGGCACCTACCTCGTCACGGCCGCGGCGGGTGCCATCGGCGGAGCCCACCCGATCCGAGTGGTTCCCCGGGTCCACCGGCGGACACTGGAACTGGTGGCCCATGTCAGCCTGGGCAACCTCCAGGCCGCCGAAGTCTGGGCGGTCGGTGACGTGGCCTACCTGTCTACTCTCTCGGATCGGATCTATGTCTTCGACATCCAGGATCCGACTCGGCCCGTCAAGGTCGATTCCCTGGTCGTCGATGCGCGGGTGATCAACGACATCAGTACCACCGCCGACGGCCGGATCGGGGTGCTCACCCGGGAGGGGGCCTCCACCCGGCGGAACGGACTGGTGTTCCTCGACCTGGCCGATCCCCGCCACCCGGTCGTGCTCAGTGAGTTCACCGAGAGCCTGACCGGCGGAGTCCACAGCGCCTTCATCGATGGACACCTCGTCTACGCGACGGACGACGCCACCGGGTCGCTCCGGATCATCGACTTCGAGGATCCCCGTTCCCCGCGCGAGGTTGGCCGCTGGGCAATCACCGCGCCAGAGGCCGGGTCCCAGGACACCGGAACCGTTGCCCGGACCGCGGGCCGGCACCTCAACGACGTTCAAGTGATGGACGGCCTCGCCTATCTGGCGTACGGGCGGCACGGCTTGGTCATCCTGGATGTCGGGAATGGGCTCAAGGGCGGCTCACCCGCCAGCCCACGGGTGGTCGGCCGGTTCAGCTACAACGTTGCGGATTTCTATCCCCCTGAGGCCAGCGCGGGTGCCCATGCCGTCTACCGGTCGGGCCGGTACGTCTTTCTGGGAGATGAGGTCCTTCCCGCGGCCTTCGATCTTTCGGGGCGGGATCGGATCCCGACCCTTGGTCGGGTCCACGTGCTCGACGTCTCTGACATCGAGCACCCGGTGAAGGTGGCGGAATACCATGTGGACGGGGCCGGCAGCCACACATTCTGGGTGGAGGACGACGTGCTGTACATCGGCCATGGGGAGGGTGGTCTCCGCACGGTGGATGTGAGCGGTGAACTGCGAGGGGACCTGATGGCCCAGGGCCGGGAAATCGACGCGCTGTGGACCGGCTCCCCGAACGGTTTCCGACCGAATCTTCCGATGACCTGGGGAGCCCGGCCGCACCGGGGGCTGATCTACTCCGGCGACAGAAACAGCGGGCTCTGGATCACCCTGTTGACGGACCCCCCCACACCATGAGTCGCCTCGCGAGGGCCGGGTTGCTGGCCGTGACACTCGGGGGGGCGGCGTCCGCTCAGGCCCAGGAGCCCGCCGGGTTGACCGTGACCTCGGTGGGGCCGGGGGTCCATGTCATTGCCGGTTACACCAATGGCAACATCCTGGTGGTCGAGACGTCGGACGGCCTGGTTCTGGTGGACGCCCAGTCGTCCAAGCGGGTTGCCGAAACGGATTCGGTGCTCCGGACTCTGAGTCAGGCCCCGGTGCGGAGGGTGATCTTCACCCACTACCACGAGGATCACACCGCTGGCATGACCCGCTGGCGGGCCGGTGGGGCCACGGCGCTGGCCCACCAGGCGGTGGCTGCCGAGATGGCGCGGGATACCGTGATCGCGGAGATGGGGGACTGGCACCGGACGGCTGCCGCGGCGACGGCCATGCCCGATCAGACCTTCGAGGACAGCACCAGCCTGACAGTGGGCGGCATCAGTTTCCAGGTGCTGCACATTCCGGGTGCCCACACCAGTGGGGATGCGATAGTGCTGGTCCCGGCCCTGGACCTGATGCACGTCGGGGATGCGGTCGAGCCGGCGGCCCCGCCCTTCATTGACTGGTGGGCCGGAGGTTCGCTGAGCGGGATGATTCGGGCCGCTGACTTGATCCTGACTCGAGCCGGGCCGGCCACCCGGATCGTTCCCGGACACGGGCCGGTGATCAGGCGCACCGAGGTGGCGTTCCACCGGAAGATGCTGGTGACGCTCCGGGACGGCATCACGGCCGCCCTCGGGGCGGGCACCACCCGGGACGACTTCATCGCCACCGACCCCGCCCGCGAGTACCAGGATTTCCTCGGCGGAGCACACCGGGTCGACGGCTTTCTGCGATTGCTCTGGTGGGGCCTGGCCAACGGACGCTCCTGATCGCTTGATCCGGTTCTCCCGGTCGGGTAGCTTGGCCCACATGCTCGGGATCATCGGCGGCAGCGGACTCTATCAGATCGACGGCCTCCGTGACACCCAGTGGGTCGCGGTCCGGAGCCCCTTCGGTACTCCATCCGACGCGCTCCTGATCGGCGAACTGGCCGGGGAGCGGCTCTGCTTTCTCCCCAGACATGGGCGAGGACACCGGCTCCCGCCGTCGGACATCAACTACCGCGCCAACATCGACGTTCTCAAACGGGCCGGGGTGACCGACGTGCTGTCCCTCAGCGCGGTCGGGTCGCTCCGGGAAGACCTCGCCCCCGGGACATTCGTGGTGGTCGATCAGTTCCTCGATCGGACGGTGTCCCGGGAGCGCAGCTTCTTCGGTCCCGGGATGGTTGCTCACGTCCCGATGGCCGACCCGGTCTGTCCCCGGCTCGGCGGGGTGGTGGGGGAGGTCGCCCTCGCGGCAGGGTTGCCGGTCCACCGGGGGGGAACCTATGTGGTGATCGAGGGGCCGCAGTTTTCCACCCGGGCCGAGTCGATGCTCTTCCGCCAGTGGGGGGGCGACGTGATCGGAATGACCAACCTCCCGGAGGCGCGCCTCGCCCGGGAAGCCGAACTCTGCTACGCCACCGTGGCCATGGTCACCGACTTCGACTGCTGGCACCCGGACCATGGCGAAGTCACCGTGGATCGGGTCATGGCCGTCATGGCCGCCAACCTGTCACAGGCCCGGGACCTGATTGGCCGGGTGGCATCCCGCCTGACGCAGCACCCGGCCGGGTGCCCGCATCACTGTGATCGGGCGCTCGAGGCGTCGATCGTGACCCCCGTCGAGGCCCGTGACCCCTCCCTGGTCGCCCGACTCGATGCGGTGGCCGGCCGGGTTCTCCATCCCGCGGGGCCCGGATGAACGACGACGCCCTGCGCAGCCTGATCCGGACCATCCCCGACTACCCCAAACCCGGCATCCTGTTCCGGGACATCACCACCCTGCTCAAGGACGGCGATGGCTGGGGCGAGGTGGTGGATCGGCTGGTGACCCGATACCGCCGGAGCGGGATAGTCGCGGTGGCTGGCATTGAAGCCAGAGGCTTCATCCTGGGGGGCGCGGTCGCTGCGGGGCTGGGCGCCGGCTTCATCCCGGTCCGGAAGCGGGGGAAGCTGCCCGCGGCCGTCGAATCGCTGGATTACCAGCTCGAGTACGGCAGCGACCGCGTCGAGGTGCATCGGGACGCGGTGGACCCGGGGCAACGGGTGCTGCTGGTGGATGACCTGATCGCCACCGGCGGTACCGCGGTGGCCGCCCGGGACCTCCTGCGTGGATTGGGTGCCATCGTGGTCGAGGCCGCCTTCGTGATCGAGCTTCCGGCACTGGCGGGTCGAGGCCGGCTCGAGGCCACCGAGACGCCGGTTCACACCCTGCTCGCCTTCGACGGGCACTGACCATCGGCTCCGGGATGTCTCGCCGTCCCCTCCAACTGGCCACCGACGGCTGGTCGCTCGAGATCATCGACCAGACCCGGCTGCCACACGAGCTGGTCATTCAGCGGCTCGGAGCCCTGGACGCGGTGGTGGAGGCCATCGAGACCATGCAGGTACGAGGCGCCCCGTTGATCGGGATCACCGCAGGGTACGGACTCTGCCTGGCGCTGATGACCGACGACTCGGATGCCGGTCTGGCCGACGCGGTGCAGGCGCTGCTCGCCACCCGTCCCACCGCGGTCAACCTGGCGCACGTGGTGGGCCGGGTGCGTGACGCCGCGCTGGCCGAGAGCCCCGGGCGGCGGGCCGCCGCCGGGTACCGGGCTGTGGCGGCACTGGCAGAACTGGAGATCAGTGCCTGCCGGGCCATCGGGGATCACGGTCTTCCGCTGCTCGAGGCGATCGCCCGGCGGCGTCCCGGTCCGGTCCGCGTCCTGACCCACTGCAACGCCGGGTGGCTGGCCACCCTGAAGTACGGCACCGCCCTGGCGCCGGTCTACCGGGCCCATGAAGACGGAGTGCCGGTGGAGGTCTGGGTGGATGAGACCCGGCCCCGCAGCCAGGGCTGGCTCACCGCCTGGGAATTGAGTGGCGCCGGAATCCCCCACACGGTGGTGGCGGATGGCATGGCCGCCCACCTGCTCCAGCGGGACCAGGTCGATCTGGTGCTGGTGGGCACCGATCGCACGACCCGCGCGGGGGACGTGTGCAACAAGATCGGGACCTATGGTGTGGCCCTGGCAGCGGCCGCGGCCAGAGTCCCCTTCTATGCGGCCGTCCCGTCTACCAGCATCGACTGGGCCCTGACCGACTGGAAGACCATCCCCATCGAGGAGCGGTCCGCCGATGAGGTGCGCCTGGTGCGCGGCCGCGACCCGGAGGGTCACCTGCGGACCGTGCAGCCAGGCGCGGAGGACAGTCGGGTCCGGAACGCCGCGTTTGACGTGACTCCGGCCCGGCTGGTCACCGGATTGATCACCGAGCGCGGGATCTGCCGTGCGACCCGCCGAGGCCTGCTCGCTCTCTTTCCGGAGCAGAGGCGATGACGCCACCGGTTGCCGAAGGGCTGATCGCCGCCGCCCGCCGGAGCATGGTTCTGGGCCTCAACCAGGGGACCTCGGGCAACATCAGTGTCCGCCAGGCCGGCGGCGGGTTCTTCATCTCACCCAGTGGTATCCGTCTGGACGCGCTTGAGGTGGCCGACCTGGTGTCCCTCTCCCTCGAAAGCGAGCCGGAACCCGGTCGGGCCTCCAGCGAGTGGCGGCTCCACCGGGACATCTACCGGGTCCGGCCCGATGTGGGTGCCGTGCTCCACACCCACTCCCGGTTTGCCACCACCCTGGCGTGTCTCCGTCGGGATTTGCCGGCAGTCCACTACCTGATCGCCGCGGCCGGAACCGACGTGGTTCGCTGCAGCCGGTACGCCACCTTCGGGACCGCGGCACTGTCGGAAGCGGTGGTGTCCGCCCTCGGATCTGGGGGGGCCTGCCTGCTCGCCAACCATGGACTGGTCGCGGTGGGCGCCACGCCGGACCAGGCGCTGGATGTTGCCTGTGAAGTCGAAGCGGTGGCGGAGTGGTACTGGCGAGCGAGCGCGATCGGTACTCCCATCCTCTTGGATGACAAGGAGATGGAGGATGCCCTGGCCCGGTTTCGCGACTACCGCGCCGAGCGGACGAAACAATCCCCCTGAAGTCGCCGTTATCTTCCGGTACCCGTGGGGCAGGACCCCACGGCGCACTCTTGAAGGAGTTCAGGCGATGCGAAGGACCCTGATGGCCCTGACCACCCTGGTGGTGGTTTCCGCCAGCGGACTCGCGGCCCAGACCAGACTTCCCGACACTCCCCAGGGCAAGCTCACGGCGGCGTTTCTGGCCGCGGTCAACGCCAAGGATGAAATGGCGCTGGCCCGGTTCCAGGAAGCCAACTTCAGTCAGGCTGCCCTCAATCGGCGCCCGACCGGAGAGCGGCTCGCCAAGAATCGGGAACTCCGAGAGCTCGGTACCCTGACCGCGGTGAGCGTGGTGTCCTCCAGCGCCACCGCAGTGACCCTGACCATCACCGCCAGCAATCAGCCGGGCCTCACGCTCACCATGATCGTCAGCTTCACCGGTGGGGACAGTCCCAAGATCGATGCCATCCAGTTGACGGCCTGAGTCGGTTCGTCCGTCTGGACACCAGGCGCCTCGTCCCCGCGACGGGGCGCTTGCTGTTTTCAGGAGGAAGGTGGGTTCGCCAGCGATTCCAGGACGGGCAGGGCCCGCTCCAGGCAGCGTTGCTCACTCGCGGACAACCGATCGATTCCGGCCTGAAGGCTCCCGACCCGTCGGCGCCGTCCCAGTTGGAGCAGCCGGCGACCCCGCCGGGTTGGGTGAATCCAGCGGAGGCGACGGTCCGAAGAATCCGCCGTCCGCCGCACCAGGCCTTCATGCTGCAGCTGCCCGATGAGCCGGGTCATGGTCGGAGGGCGAACCTGTTCCACCCTCGCCAGGGCCGTCAGGGTCATCGGACCGCCAAAGACCAGGACCGACAGCACCGACGCCCGGGGGGCGGTGAGCCCGGTCTCGACATCGGTGGTGCGCAGTCGGCGCAGCAGGTGAATGGCAGCGGAGTGCAGCCGGTCGGCCAGGGCACGCGGGGCAGGGGGCATTGGAGCCTTCCAGGGCTTGCGGGGTCGCGGCGCGCGGGATATCGTTAGTTAGCTTCGCTAACAATAATCGGAGGCCCGCCATGTCCGCCAGCCTTGCCATCTCCCGGATCGGCCAGATCGCCCTCTCGGCCAGTGACCTGGACCGGGCCACCGCCTTCTACCGCGACGTGCTCGGATTGAAGTTCCTCTTCAGCGCCCCGCCCGGCATGTCGTTCTTCGAGTGCGGCGAGGTGCGTCTGCTGATCGGTGGTCCCGAGGCCGGTGGCGGCGCGCACCCGGCCACAACCCTGTTCTACTTCGTGTCCGACATCCGGGACGCCGCCCGGGCCCTGACCGAACGCGGGGTGGCGTTCGACCGGGACCCGATGATGATCGCGAAGCTGGCAGACCGGGAGGTCTGGCTGGCGGAATTCCAGGACTCCGAGGGCAACTCTGCCGCGCTGATGAGCGAGGTGCCCCTCGCCGGCTAATAGCGATAGTGCTCCGGCTTGTAGGGCCCCTGCTGATCGATGCCGAGGTACCGGGCCTGGCCTTCGGTGAGCTCGGTCAGCTTGACGCCGAGCTTGTCGAGGTGGAGCCGGGCCACCTTCTCATCCAGGTGCTTGGGCAGGACGTACACCTTTTTCTGGTAGGCGGCCAGATTGGTGTGCAGTTCGATCTGCGCCATGACCTGATTGGTGAAGCTGGCCGACATCACGAAACTCGGGTGGCCGGTGGCGCAGCCCAGGTTGAGCAGCCGCCCCTCGGCCAGGATCAGCACACTGTGCCCGTCCGGGAAGACCCACTCATCGTACTGCGGCTTGATGTTGATCGTCTGAATTCCCGGGGTCTTCTTGAGTCCCGCCATGTCGATCTCGTTGTCGAAATGGCCGATGTTCCCGACGATGGCCTTGTCCTTCATCCGGGCCATGTGGGCCGCGGTGATCACGTCGCGGTTGCCGGTCGCGGTGATGAAGACGTCCGCGGTGCTCACTACGTTGTCGACGGTATTGATCTCGTAGCCTTCCATGGCCGCCTGCAGCGCGCAGATCGGGTCGATTTCGGTGACAACGACCCTGGCCCCCTGGCCCCGCAGTGCCTGGGCGCACCCCTTGCCCACCTCCCCGAAGCCGCAGACCACCGCCACCTTGCCGGCCAGCATGACGTCACTTGCCCGGTTGAGGCCGTCGATCACCGAGTGGCGACAACCGTAGATGTTGTCGAACTTGGACTTGGTCACCGAATCGTTGACGTTGATGGCCGGGAACAGCAGGGTGCCATCCCGCATCATCTCGTAGAGCCGGTGGACCCCGGTGGTGGTCTCTTCCGAGACCCCGCAGATCTTGGCAGCGACCCGGGTCCAGCCTGACGGATCCTCGGCGATCGTCCGCCGCAGCAGGTCCAGGATGACGCTCCACTCCTCCGGATCCTCGGCGGGGTTGAACGCGGGGACGACTCCCGACTTCTCATACTCCACGCCCTTGTGCACCAGCAGGGTTGCGTCGCCCCCATCATCGAGCAACAGGGTGGGCCCCCCGCCATCCGGCCACCGGAGCGCCTGCTCGGTGCACCACCAGTACTCCTCGAGGGTCTCACCTTTCCAGGCAAAGACCGGGACTCCGGTGGGGTGGTCCACCGTTCCCCCGCCGACGACCACGGCCGCCGCGGCGTTGTCCTGGGTCGAGAAGATGTTGCAGGAGACCCACCGCACGTCGGCCCCCAACTCCACCAGGGTCTCGATCAGGACGGCGGTCTGCACCGTCATGTGGAGTGACCCCATGATCCGGGCGCCCTCCAGCGGCCGGTGCCGGCGATACTCTGCCCGCAGGGCCATCAGGCCCGGCATCTCATCCTCCGCCAACCGGATTTCCTTGCGTCCCGATTCGGCCAGCGCGAGATCCCGGACCTTGAACGGCTCGAACCCGGCCTCCCGGGAGGTGGTGAAGGGATGGACGAACGTTGTCGGGCGGCTCATGGGGATGTCCTCTGTGGTCGCCCAGGGCCGGGGCCCCGGGGGTAGTTGTGGGAAATCGATTCTACCCGGGTTTCCGGGCTGAGGCTACGAAGAGCTCCGGCGCCTGGGTGGCGGGATCCGGGCCCATCGGGACCACCCGACCGTCCGTCAGTCCTCCCGCCTGCAACCAGTCCAGGACCTGGGACGCCCCGAAGCCGCGCCAGAGATGACCCAGGGTTTCCTCATACTCCACCCGGTCATGGGGCTGGAGGTCCACCACCAGGAACCGGCCCCCAGGCTGCAGGGCCCTGGCCGCCTCGGCCAGAATCCGTCCGGGGTCGGGAACGTAGGGGAGCACCAGGGCCATGACCGCGAGGTCGAGTTCCGCCTCCGCTATCGGAAGCAGCTCCAGCTCGCCCTGACGGAATTCGATGTTGTCCGCCCCGGTGGCCCGAGCCCGTGCCGTCTCGAGCATCGCCACCGACTCGTCCACCGCAATCACCCGCCGGACGAACGGACTCAGAGCCAGGGTCAAATGCCCGGTGCCACAGCCCAGGTCCGCTGCCACCCACTCGGGCTCGGTCAGGCCCAGCAGAGCCTGCAACTCGAAGCGGCTCCCGAACAGCTCCGAGCGAAACCGGTCCCATCGCCCGGCCTCGGAAGCGAAGAACGCCCGCGAGCGCTCGTGCCGCCGAGCCAGCACCGTGGCCACCCGCTCCCGATCGGTCAGAACCTCGGGATTCCCGGCCATTTCGTCCCGAACGACCTGCCAGAGCCGGCGGTTCTCCGAGGACATTCCCTGGCCGGTGGACCGATACCGCTGAGACGGCCCTTCGGCCCTGGAAGCGACCCAATCTCCACGACCCAGGACCTTGAGGTGGCGACTGACAGTGGACTGAGGGAGTTGCAGGGCGTCCTGCAGTTCGGCCACGCTTAACTCCTGTCCCTCCAACGCCATGAGAATCCGGCCCCGGGTGGGGTCGGCCAGATCGGTAAGCCGGCGAGCGAGGTCAGTAATCATCCGCTTATCCGGATAATAGGATGTATACCGCTCTGTGTCAAGCAAGCACAGGGGTTGGGGCATCCGGGTGGGCTGCTAGATTGTGTCAGCCGCTCGATGGCGGCCCCCTTCCTCCTCAAGTCAAGGGCAGAACGATGTTGGCAGAGTTCAAGAAGTTCATCCTGCGTGGGAACGCGCTGGACCTGGCGGTCGGGGTGGTGATCGGCGTCGCCTTCGGCTCCATCGTCACCAGCCTGGTCAACGACCTGATCATGCCCCCGGTTGGCCTGCTGCTGGGGTCAGTGGATTTCAAGGACCTCTTCCTGGTGCTCAAGGAGGGCACCACGGCGCCACCGTACCTCACCATGGCACAGGCCCAGGAGGCAGGAGCGGTGACCTGGAACTACGGTTCCTTCGTCAACACGATCGTGCAGTTCCTGATCGTCGGGCTGTCCATTTTCATGATCGTCCAGGTGATGAACCGGGCTCAGGGCCCCGCCGTGGTGCCTCCGCCGACCACCAGGGGGTGCCCGTTCTGTACCAGTCAGGTCGCGCTGGCGGCCACCCGGTGCCCCCACTGCACCTCGACGCTGGAGCCCAGGTGAGCTTGATGGCACGTACCACCGGGGTCGCTTTCATCATCCTGGCCGTCTCGGCACCGGCCCTGCGGGGCCAGGAACCTGAAGCCAGCCGGGTCCAGCTGTCCGGTGAACTCGGCTTCGTGAAAACCGGCGGGAACACCGATGTGTCGAGCGTGGCGGTGGGTCAGAAACTGGAGATTCCAGCCGGCGAGCGCATCCTCCTGCGGCAGACCGTCAACTGGACCTACGGAAAGACGGAGGGAGTGGAGACGTCCAACCAGTTGTTCAGCGGGGTTCGGGGGGAATACGCCTTGAGCTCGCGGATCGGAGCCTTCGCCGGGGTCAACTACAGCTACAATCTGTTTGCCGGCATCAAACGGGCGTTCGAGGAGATTATCGGCGTGTCGGTCAAGGTGATCAAGACTCCCAAGGACGTGCTGCTGTTCGACGGCGGCTTCTCCTTCAACCAGGAAACCGAGGTACTCCAGGCCGAGGCTGCGACCTTTACCGCCGGCCGGATTGCCATGGATTACAGGCACACGTTCGTGGCCAAGACCTATCTCCAGCAGACGGTGGAGTGGTTGCCGAACTTCCGGACCTCGGCCGACTATCGCCTGAACGCCGAGACGGCCCTGGTGGCACCGGTCAGCAGTCTGATCGGGATCAAGTTGGGCTACCTCGTGCGGTATCGCGGTCAGCCGCCCGGGGACATCCGGAAGACCGACACCACGTTGCGGATGGGGCTCCAGTTCACCAACTGAGGTAGCCTATGTCAGACGACTCGGTCACCACCCCTCATCTGAGCCGCCGTGACCTGCTGCAAGCCGGGGCGATGGCCCTGGGAGTGGCCGCAGTCGGGTGCGCTCCCGGCCGGGGCCCTTCGGCACCGGCACCGGCGCTCGGCCCAGGCCCCTTCGCGGCCGCTCCACTGGACCAGGTGCGGATCGGTTTCGTCGGAGTCGGCGGCATGGGCACCGTGCATGTCCAGAACCTGGCCCGGATCGCCGGGGCACGGATCTCAGCGGTGTGTGATGTGGTGGAGGCCCATGCGGTGCGGGCCGCCAACATCCTCACGGGGGCAGGGCATCCAGCCCCCCGGCTCTACACCAGAGGTCCGACCGATTTCCTCCGGATGTGCGAGACCGAGGACCTGGACCTGGTGTACACGGCCACCCCGTGGGAGTGGCACGTGCCGATCTGTGTCGCGGCCATGCGCAACGGGAAGCACGCAGCCACCGAGGTGCCGGCGGCAGTGACCATGGAGGAGGCGTGGCAGCTGGTCGAAGAGGCAGAGCGGTACGCGAAGCACTGCGTCATGATGGAGAACTGCAACTACGATCGCATGGAGTTGATGGTCCTCAACATGGTCCGGCAGGGCGTCCTCGGGGAGATTCTTCACGCCGAAGGCGGCTACCTGCACGACCTGCGGGAGATCAAGTTCTCTTCCGAGGGCGAGGGACTCTGGCGGCGGGCGCACAGCATTCGGCGGAACGGGAATCTCTACCCGACCCACGGCCTGGGACCGGTGGCCAACTGCCTGGATATCAACCGGGGTGACCGCTTCGACTATATGGTCTCGATGAGCGGACCGTCACGGGGTCTCCAGGCCTGGGCCCGGGAGCACTTTCCCCCCGACGTCCCCGAGCGGGCAGAGCACTACGCCCTCGGTGATGTGAACGTATCGCTGGTCCGGACGGTGCAGGGGAAGACCATCCTGGTTGCCCACAACACCAATCTGCCCCGCCCCTACAGCCGGATCCACATGGTCCAGGGCACCAGGGGGCTGTTCCAGGGCTACCCGAATCGGGTCTATGTGGAGGGGAAGAGCGAGGCGCATCGCTGGGACGAGGCCGCCAAGTGGCTCCCCGACTACGAACATCCCCTGTGGAAGTTCGAAGCCGCCACCCGGAGCACTGAAGGGCATGGTGGGATGGACTTTCTGGAGGACTATCGGCTCATTCATTGTCTTCGTCAGGGGCTGCCCACCGACATGTCGGTCTACGACGCGGCGGCCCTCTCGGCGGTCTCGGCCGCCTCGGAGGCCTCGGTGGCCAACCGGAGCCGGCCGGTGGATATCCCGGACTTCACCCGGGGCCGGTGGCAGACTCTCCCGCCCTGGGGGATTGTCACCCCCTGAGTGGGCCAATGGGGGTGGTCGTTCGTCCGTAAGGGAAAGCTGGCGGTGGGTACGTCGGGAGGGCTGGATCAATCCGAGTGTCTGAATACTGGAATGGAGCACTGATGACGGAGAAGGACCTGTTGGGACGCATTGCCGGCGGGCTGATCCTGGGCCTGGTGCTGCTCGGATCGCCGGGGACGACCAGAGCACACGCTCAGGACCTCGGCAAGCTCAAGTTCATGGAGGGGTGCTGGAAGGGCGAGCCCAATGACGGGACCGTGGTGGAGGAGAACTGGACCTCCACTTCGAACAACCTGCTCCTGGCGGTGACCCGGTACCTCAGGAAGAACGAAGCCACCAACTGGGAGTTTACCCGGATCGAGAAGACCGACAGCCTGACCGCCTTCATCGCCCAGTCGAAGGGTGAAGCTCCGGACACCTTCGCGCTCAAGACCCTGATCGACGAAGTGGTCATTTGGGAGAACCTGCGGAAGGAGTTTCCCAAGCGGATCATGTATCGACGGACCAGCGACGGGAACATGATCATCCGCCTGGAGGATGATTCCCCGGCCGGGGAACGCGACTTTGAGGTGAAAGTCCGCCGGGTGAAATGCCCCGGCAACTAGCCACCCCCTCTCCGGTATTCCCGACTTGCTGATCCTCGCCCTGCGGCTGACCGCGGCGGATTCCGTTGGTCGGGAATACCGGGGAACCGGCTCCGGACCGAGTTCCTGTTCTCCTTCCAGCCGGTACCGGGGACGGTCTTCTTTGCCGGCTATTCCGGGGCGTACGACGGAGCGACCCGCTACCGGTTCGGGGACCTGACTCGCTCCAACGACGGATTCTTCCTCAAGGCCAGTTACTTTTTCCGGCTCTAGCTCGCGGGCCCACCCTGGCCCCGCGGAGAGGAGCTGACATGGCACCCCCCCGATTCATACCGCTCACCACCTGGCAGGAGCGCCCCGTGGAGGAGATGGCCGCCCGCGCCGCGGCCTTCTACCAGGAGCTCCGGCGTCGGCGGACGGTCCGCACCTTCGCTGACCGACCGGTCCCCCGCGGGATCATCGAAGACTGCCTCCGGTCGGCCGGCACCGCGCCCAGCGGAGCCAACCTGCAGCCCTGGCATTTCGTGGTGGTGGGTGATCCGGAGCTCAAGCGGCAGATCCGGGAGGCGGCCGAGCGGGAGGAGCAGGAGTTCTATCGGGGAGGCCGGGCGCCCCAGGAGTGGCTGGATGCGCTGGCCCATCTCGGGACCGACGAGCACAAGCCCTACCTCGAGACCGCGCCCTGGCTCATTGCCGTCTTTGCCCAGCGCTACGGCGTCTCGGCCACCGGAGAGCGGTTCTCCCACTACTATGTGCAGGAATCTGTCGGATTGGCGACCGGTCTGCTGATCGCCGCGGTGCACCACGCCGGGCTGGTGTCCCTCACCCATACCCCGAGCCCGATGGGGTTTCTCAACGAGGTGCTGGATCGGCCAGCGGCGGAGAAGCCCTTCCTCCTGCTGGTCGTGGGCTACCCGGCCGAGGGCACCGAGGTTCCGGATATCGCCAAGCGGAGCTCTTGAGGAGATCGCGACCTTTCGTACCTGAGGATCCGTCCGGTCCGATCTGGGGGATCAGTCCAGAATCAGGGTGATTCGGGTGGCTCCCCCGGCCAGGGTGGGGCCTTTATAGGTGTTGCGAATCGCCTTCAGCAACTTCTGGTCGGAGGTGCGGAGCTCCACCCCGATCAGGGGACCGCCTCCTGGGCGCACTCCGGCAGCATTCGACCAGCGCCGCCACCGGAAATCCACCGTCTTGTACAGGAACTTGAAACTCGCCGGGAGCGACGGACGCATCTGGGCCGGGACGACCCGCCAGCCGGCGCTGGGCGGGTAGGTGCTCCGGGCCGCGTAGTTGTCGTAGACCCCGACCTTGATGGTGTGGACCGCTCCGATCACGGCGGCGGCATCGGCCCGGCGCTTGGCCTCCTGGAGCATCGGGATGGCGATGTTGGCCAGAATGCCGATGATCACCACGACCATCAGCAACTCTATGAGAGTAAACCCGCGTCGTTTCATCGTTTCCCTCCGGCCGTCATGGCCTCGAACGATCTCGTCAGACGACTGATATCCTCTCCACTCTGATACTCGACCGACCGACCCTGAACGTGGGTGATCAGGCGATAGAGGCCATCCTCAAGCCGGTACGTCACGTCCTCCTCGTCTGTCAGCCCCGCTTCGTCCAGCGACCGCGGTAGCCGGCCCGCCGAATCCCGGAAGGCCGCGATGGCCACGCTGGTCAGCATCAGCCGGGCCTCGGCCGACGCAACCCGCTCCGCCCCGGTGAACACCTCGACCGGACGGCGCAACCGATGATGTTCCAGGTGGTGACCGTGACGCCGACCACCAGCAGCGCGAACAGCCAGGGGAGCTTGGACCTCGGTTTGACCTGGACCGGGACCCGTTCCCGGATCTCGGTGTCGCGACGGAGGATCTCCGCGACGAGGTCCGCCGATGGCTGCTCCGCGTTGGGAGTGTCTTGCGTCATGCCTGGCGCTCCAGGTTATCCGGCCGCACGCCGAAGCGCGGCCTTGAGTCGGGTAACGAACCGTGGTGGGTCGAGCGGCTTCCTGATGTAGTCATCGGCCCCGGCGTCCATCAGCTCGATCTCCGCATCCTTGTCGTTGGTGCCGGTGAGGACGACCACCGGCAGGCCGGCCGTCGCCACGTTGCCTCGGACATGCTGCAACACTTCCCGGCCGCCCATCCTGGGCATGTCCAGATCAAGGACCATCAGCGAGTAGTGTCCGTTACTGCCCAACCGAGCCACCGCATCCTGCCCGTCCATCGCCTCGGTGACCCGATAGCCGTTCTTCACCAGCAGGGTCTTGGCCAGGGTCCGGTTGACCGCATCGTCATCCACCAGGAGCACATGGGGCTGGTCGGGAACGGCCGCCTGCTCCGGTTCGCCCATCTCCCGCGCGATCTCCTCCAGCGTGGTCAGACCGGCCCGGACCGGTTCCAGGGCCAGTTCATCGAGCAACCGCATCCCGCCTGCAACGGCGGCATCGCGGATCTCGGCGTGGGAGCCCCCCCGGCCGATGGCTTCTCGCACCCCTTCGTCGGCCACCAGCAGTTCCGCTACCGGCAACCGGCCGCGGTACCCGGTCCCGCCGCAGGCGTCACAGCCGACCCGGATCCTGGTGGGCCGGACCCCGTACCGGAGGGCCAGCTTGGCCTCACCCTCGGGCAGCTCGTCGGGAGCCTCCACGCTGCAATCCTCGCACAGCCGACGCACCAGCCGCTGAGCCAGCACCGCCCGCAGAGTCCCCGAAATCGACGGCGTGTCCAGTCCGAGATCGGCCAATCGCTGGATCACTCCCACCGCGTCGTTGGTATGGAGGGTGGCCAGCACCAGGTGGCCGGTCATGCTGGCCTGGACCGCCACCTCGGCGGTCTCCAGGTCGCGGATCTCTCCCACCAGAATGACGTCAGGATCCTGGCGGAGAATCGCCCGGAGTGCCGAGGCGAAGGTGACTCCCCGCTTGGGCTCCACCTGGATCTGGGTGACCCCTTGCAGCTCGTATTCGATCGGGATCCTCCACCGTCATGATGTTGACGTCCTCGGTGGCCACCTCCTGCAGCGCGCCGTACAGCGAGGTCGTCTTCCCCGACCCGGTCGGCCCGGTGACCACCACGATGCCGTCACGGCCCCCCAGCACTTCCCGGAACCGTTTCATGATCTCCTCGGTGAACCCGACTTCGGCCAGTCCCGACATGCCCCGCGGGTTGAGGAGCCGGATCACCGCCTTTCTCCGCCTCCCGGGTGGGGACGGTCGAGATCCGGAGGTCATATTCGAAGTTGCCCAGCCCGATGCGGGCCCGTCCGTCCTGGGGACGCAGCCGGTCGGCGATGTCGAGCTGGCCCATGATCTTGATCCGGCTGAGGATCCGATGGAGCGCCGGCATCGGGAGCTGCATGTACTGGCGCATGACCCCATCGACCCGGAACCGGACCCGCCCGCCCTCGCGACCCGGTTCGATGTGGATGTCGCTGGCCCGCTGCCGGACCGCGTCCCGCAGAATGAGACTGGTGAGCTTCACCACCGGGGCGGACTCGACATCGTCTTCGGTCAGCTGATCGGGCTCGCCCCCCTCCACCAGTCGGACCATCTCATCCTCCTGGTCGGGCAGTTTCTCCAGCAGGGAGTCCAGCGCCCTGTCAGGGGAGTAGACCAGGTCCACGGCGGCCTGGAGAGCCGCCGGTGGGGCGATCTCGAACACCGGTGTCCGTCCGGAGGCGAAGCCGATCCCCTGCTCCGCCTCGAAGTCGGAGGGATCCGCCGTCGCGACCACCAGCTCCCGGTCGGTCTCCCGGAGCGGGAGCAACAGGTGTTTTCGGGCAAAGCTCTCGGGGATCAGCCGCTGAGCGTGCGGCTCCGCCTTGGTCAGGTCAGCCGGCTTGAGCCGGTAGTGCGCACCGACCAGGATGGCCAGCATCGCATCGTCCACACCGGCGGCCTCCGCCGCGGTACTCCAGGCTTCCGCCAGGGGAGTCGTCGCCGCCATGACGGGGGTATCGGGCGGCAGTCGGCCGGTCCGGTCGAGTACCCCCAGGAGCCAATGCCGGCCGACCGACGGGTCACCCATCGGTCCGGCCCACCGAGGCAAAGAGGTACGTCATCACCATGCCATACTCCGTTCGGAGCTGAGAGATCTCCTTCAGGGCTTGCGCCGGCTCCCCGTTCCGGCCGGCGAACTCGATCGTCGTGAGCACCTCGGCCAGGCACTTGGCCCCGATGGCCCCGGCCGCCGACTTGAAGGCGTGGGCCGTCGCCTCGATTTCCGGGGAGTTGCCCGCCACCATGGCCGCCTCCAGAGTCTCCATTCGACCCGGCGCGTCCCCCAGGAAGACGTCGAGCATCGCCTCCACCGCCTCGGCCACTCCCGCCTCCGCCATGGCAGCCCGGAACCCGGTCAGGTCCACCGGAGGATCGGGATCCGCCGCCGCCGCCGGGGGTTCGGGCAATGCCGTCGTGCCCCAGCTCTCAGCGATCGCAAACAGGTCGTGAGGCTTGAAGGGCTTGGACAGATAGCCCGACATGCCCGCAGCCAGACACCGGTCGCGTTCCTCCTGGAGCGCGTGGGCCGTCACCGCGATTATCGGCAGGTTGGCCATTTCCGGTAGGGCCCGGATCGCCCGGGTGGCCGTGAGCCCGTCCATGACCGGCATCTGGACATCCATCAGGATCACGTCGAACCGTTCCCGGGAGACCGCGTCGACCGCCAACTGCCCATTCTCCACCACCACCACCTCATGGCCGCGCTTGCGGAGCATCGTCGCGGCCACCGCCTGGTTGACCGGATTGTCTTCGGCGAGCAGGATCCGGACCTTGACCCGCTGCTCCTCGATCAGGTGCCGGGTGATCAGCGGGGCCTTGCCGGCCCCGGGGGCCTCTCCCCGGAGCACCGCCGTCACCGTTTCCAGCAGTTCCGCCCGCGAAGTCGGCTTCGAGAGATAGCCGGTAATCCCAAGGTCGCGGCAGCGCTGGCCATCGCCGGGACGGCCACCGGAGGTGAGCATCATCAGTCGGGTGGATCCCAGGTCCTTCATCGTCTCCGGATCAGCTGTGCGACATCGAACCCGTCGAGTCCCGGCATCTGACCATCGAGAATGACCAGACGGTAGGCTCGGCCTTCCCGATGGGCAGTGCGCAGGCCCTTCGATCCCGGTTTCCCCGTCCGGAGCCTCGTCGGCCGTGATCCCGGTCGGGGCCAGCATCTCCCGGATGATCCGACGGTTGGTCGCGTTGTCGTCGATGATGAGCGTGTGGACCCCGCCCAGAGCAATCGGCTTCCCGGGGAGCGGTTCGGCCCCGCGCTGGGCCACTTCCAGGGGGATGGAGAAGCTGAACTCGCTCCCCTGGCCGGGGGTGCTGCTCACTTCCAGCTTGCCGCCCATCATTGTCACCAGCCGGTTGGTGATGCTGAGCCCCAGTCCCGTTCCGCCGTACTTGCGGGTGGTGGAGATGTCGGCCTGGCTGAATTCCTCGAAGATGGCCTCGATCTTGTTGGTGGGAATCCCGATGCCGGTATCCCGCACCGCCATCCGGATCCAGGCCTGGTCGCCGGTGCACTCGACCAGGGTCACGGCCACGCTCACCTCCCCTTCGTGGGTGAACTTGATGGCGTTCCCTACCAGGTTATGGATCACCTGACGAATCCGCCCCGGATCACCGAGCACCACCCGGGGGATCTCCGGATCCACCTCGCAATGCAACTCCAGCCCACGCTCGAAGGCCTTCACGCCGAGCAGCCGCACCGCCGACCCGATCATGGCGGCGGGTTCGAACTCGATCGTTCCAGTTCGACCCGGCCGGCCTCGATCTTGGAGAAATCGAGGATGTCGTTGATGATCGTCATCAGCGACTTCACCCGGATTCCCTGACCATCTCCGCCGCCTGCCGCTGTTCTGCGTCCAGCCTGGTATCCAGCAGCAGTTCGATCATCCCCAGAATGCCGTTCATCGGAGTCCGGATTTCATGGCTCATGTTGGCCAGAAAGGCACTCTTGACCAGGGCCGACCGCTCGGCGGCCTCACGGGCCTCCTCGAGCGCCCGGCGGGTCTGGACCTGTCCGGTGACATCCCGAGCCGTTCCGCTGGCGCCCACCACCGCGCCGGACTGGTCCCGGAGCGCGCGGGCCGAGAAGCTCAGGTGACGGCTCTCCCCGCGGACATCCCGGTGGATGGTCTCGAAGTCGGTGAGTTCCCGACCGGCGAGCACCGCAGCGAACGCTTCGCGGTTGGCCTCGAGATGATCGGGGTGCACCTGGTTGGTGAAGGGGTTCCCCAACATGGCCTCAGGCGGAAGGCCATAAACCTGTCGGCAGGTCGCGTTGACGAAGGTCCAGCGGCCCTCGCGGTCCACCTGCCAGACCAGGTCGGAGGCCGATTCGACCAGAGAGCGGTACTGGGCCTCCGCCTCTTTCAGGCGAATCTCGGTCAGCTTGATGGTGGTGATGTCATCGTACAGCACGAACATGGCTCCGTCGCCCTTGGCGGCGCGGGCCGCCGAGATCCGGACCGTGACCTGGCTGCCGTCCTTCCGCTGGCGCTGCTGTTCGGTGATGATCGAGCCGTCCTTGGTGACCATGTCCTCGATCCGGTGCGCCTCGTCCTGTTGTCCAGGGGGAACGATGAAGTCGTTCAACGACTGACCGGCGATCTCGTTGTTCCGGTAGCCGAAGAGCCGTTCGAACGCCGGGTTGACCTCGAGGACCGCTCCATTCCGGTCCAGGGTGGCGATGGCGGTTGGCGAACTTCCGAGCAGGGAGCGGAGAAAGGCCCGTTCCCGTGCCGCGACGGCTTCGCTCCTCTCCGCCCTGAGCCCGCTGGTCATCCGGTCCACCAGGTCGCGATGGGTCCGGTGGTACATCAGGGTGACGATCGATCCGTACAGCACCATCAACGTGACCCCAGTCAAGTGGGGTCGGCTGGTGCCATTGAGCAGAAGACCGATCGTGAAAGACGCGACGAGAATTCCGGTAAAGCCGTAGTAGCTGGGAGGGTCGGCGCTCAAGGTGCTGCTCGCGACCGCGACCAGCCCGGCGAAGACCACCATCATGAGCAGCAGATTGATCAGGTCAAGGTGCTGGCCAACCACCAGAGGGCCAACCGCCCAGGTCAGGGCCAACAGGACCACAGCGGCCCGGAGTCGTCCCGGGGTCCTGGTCTCAACCGCGACCCGTTGGAGCTGCCGCCGGGTGACGATGCGCATGGCGACCGCCAGACCAACGAGTCCGAGCCATCCTTCCAGGGCCAGGGCTGAGGTGGCGGACCAGTAGACGACGACCAGGACAAGCGCGAGGGCGATGTGGCTCAATTCCGCCAAGCTGCCCGCCTCGAGCAGCCGGACGTAGAGCAGGGACTGGACCTCACGGTCCAGGCTCTCGACGGCAAAGATCCGATCCCGGATCGTGTCCGTGAAGTTGCGCGGCGGGTGGGGTGCGATCTCCTGCTCAGCCCCGAGCAAAAAGGCCATCAGACTCCTGGGGGTAGCCCTGTCAGATCCGGTCCGACCGGCCAGCGGGTCGGGGCCGACAGGGGCCGGATGGCTCCCCGCCGGTCAGGTGGTGCGCATTGCCCTTATTTCATCGGTCGCCCGGGTCAAAATCTTGATTATGGACTCCGTCTGGGGGGTGTCCTGACCGCGCTGCCACGCCGTCCGGTAGGTCACCCCCACCAGGCCTGCCACCGCCTCGTTCAGCCGGCCCATCGAGCCGCCGGCCACATGCCGGAGGGTGTCCCGAACCCGATCGAGGATGTCCTGGACCAGATCCCCGTGCTCCTCCAGGAAGGCCTCCCCCTCGGGGGTGATCTGGTAGACCTTCCGGCCGTCGCTCTCCACCCCCCGGATGTACCCCTGATCCTCCAGGAGCTGCAGGGTCGGGTAAACGGTACCGGGCGATGGGGAATAGCACCCGCCGGTCCGCTCTTCAAGGGCCTTGATGATGTCGTACCCGTGGCGCGGCTGCTCCTTGATCAGAGTCAGGATGATGTACTTCATCTCGCCCGACTCGAACATCTGGCTCCGCTTGCCCCGCCGCCGATGCCCCCGACCGTGTTCCCAGCGTCCGACCCACTTCTCGGGGTTGAACTCGCCGAAGATTCCGGTAAACCAGTCCTGAGACTTTGCCGACATGGATTCCTCCCTGGGGCCTGGCCCCTGAGTTACGACATATCTTACGATATGTCGTAAGATATGTCAAGATATATCGCGCTGCGGGGGAGATTACTATCCGGGGCGCGGGACGAGCTGTCCACCCCCTGATCGAGAGACCTGCATGCGTGCGATTGTCGTGACGGAGTTCGGTGGCGCCGAGGTGATGGAACTCGGTACCTGGCCTGATCCAAAGCCGGGTCCAGGCCAGGTCCTGGTCGAGGTGCACGCCGCCGGGGTCAATCCGGTGGACACCTATATCCGCTCCGGAGTCTACGCCAAGCTGCCGGAGCTGCCCTTCGTTCCGGGCTGGGACGGAGCCGGGCGGGTCCACGCGGTCGGGCCCGGTGTGACGGCCTTCGCCGAGGGGAACCGGGTCTATTTCTCCGGCACCGCCACCGGCCGGGCGATCGGGAGCTACGCCGAGTTCGCGGTCTGTGAGGAGGTGCAGGTGTTCCCGCTTCCCGACCACCTGAGCTATGCCCAGGGCGCCTCGATCGGGGTGCCGTACGCCACGGCGTACCGCGCGCTGTTCCAGCGGGGCAACGCTCGATCGGGGGAATGGGTCCTGATCCACGGTGCCAGTGGGGCGGTCGGCACCGCGGCGGTACAACTGGCGCGGGTTCACGGGCTCACGGTGATCGGAACGGCCGGCACCCCCGATGGCGTCGCCCTGGTTCAACGGGAAGGGGCCCATCACGGAGTATTGCACGGGACACCTGAGACGGCCGCTCGGATCAAGGAACTGACCCAGGGGCGAGGGGTCGATCTCATCATCGAGATGCTGGCCAATCGCAACCTCGATACCGACCTGTCCCTGCTCGCCAACCAGGGGAGAGTGGTGGTGGTCGGCAACCGGGGACGGGTCGAGATCGACCCGCGTCAGACGATGGCGCGCGAGTCGACCATTCTCGGGGTATCCCTCTGGCACGCCAGCGATCTTGAGCTGCGAGAGATCCATCTGCGGATGGCTCCCGATCTGGCCGGAGGTCGCCTGACCCCGGTGGTCGGCCGGAGTTTCCCGCTCGGGGAGGCCGTCCCAGGCCCATCGCGAGATCCTGGCCGGAGGCGCCAGGGGGAAGATCGTCCTCACCGTCCGGTGAAGGCGGCATCTGGACGCTGGAAACGCGAAGGGCCCGCCAACCTGGCGGGCCCTCGTGGTATCGGAGGTGCGAGGCTCAGCCCTGAGACCGGCGTCGGCGGATCCACCCAGCCGCGCTCAGGCCGAGCAGACCGGTGGAGAGCAGGACCATGGTGCCCGGCTCGGGAACGGTGGTTTCCGGAAACTCGAAGTTGGCGAAGACGGCTTCGTCTTCGTCGCCCTCAAACGAAAGTCGGACCCAGTCCACATAGCCCTGGTACTGATCCGGCCAGTTGCTGCCCACGCCGACGCTCATGCCGTAGACAAACATGTTGCCCAGGCTGAACGAGGAGCACGCCTCTCCGGCGGTGCCGTTGATGAAGTTCCCGGTGCCCCACCCGGCCGGCGAGCCCAGCAGGAGTTCCCACACCGGGGGCGGCGTCACCCCGCCGGGTTCCAGCCGGGAGCAGTCGGAGACCGAGTACATCCCTCCGTTGGTGTGGTACCAGAACCCCTGGTTGGTCAGGTTTTCGGGGATCCAGGTGTCGAAGGTGACTTCCGAGGGGTCGGTGTAGTACCTCTCCCAGACCAGTTCCCCGGCAAGCAGGCCATTTTCGTCACCCAGCAGCAGCCGAAGGACCGGGGTCTGAGCCAGCCACGGCATGTCGGGCCATTGGCCGTAGTACCCCTGGCTCGGCTGGGTATACGGGAGGGTCTTGCGGTACCACTCGAGCGAGACATTGCTGACGTCGCTCAATCGCCCCCACGGATTCGCCCCGGACAGCGCCTGGTAGAAGCCCCAGTCGAACAGACCGCCGGTGACGCTCAGGCTGAGCGAGCCGTTCCCGTATCGCGGGTTGACCGCGCTGATGAAGGCTGATCCCCCGGCCGACAGGCTCGGCGCCCACGACGGGTCACCCGGGTACGGGTAGACCTTGGTCTGGGCCACAGCCTGCGGGGCCGTGACCGCCCCCGCCGTCAGAACGGCGATGATCGGCAAGACCCGGAGAAGATGGTGAGCGGTTTTCGATGTCGACATTTCTTTCACCTCAGGGCCCACCAGAGCAAGGGGTATGCCCGAGTGGCACCGCGCTGCCAAGGGGCAAGGAGCATAATCCCGAGACTCGGAAACGCGCCATCCGAGGTTGTGAAAAATAGTGCATGGGCTTGGGGTTAGGACCACTTTCGAGCGGGATCGGTGGGAGCCGCGCGGTGGGGCAGACCCAGGTGTGGGCGGGAGCACCACTGTGGCGCGGCTCCGACTGTTTTCCCGTGGGGCTGGCGCCATGGTGTTGAAGAATCGGCCGGCTCAGGACTCGGTTCGGCCTCCCCGAACCGCAAGCAGGTGACCGCAGACGGCGGCCTCAGGTGCCAGCACCACGCTCTCTCCGGACACCGTGGTGGGATGCTCCGGACTCCCGACGGTGGATCCTGGTCCGAGGGTGATCTCCCCTTCAGCGATCACCGGGCCGTGCAACCAGACCGATTCGGCGGTCCGGACGTTCCGGCGACTGACCACGCTCCCCGTCACCCGTCGCGCCCGCTTCGATCTCGACACCCTCATGGACCTTGATCGATCCGCGGACGACGCTGCCGACCCCGACCCGGAGGGTGCCTGTCACCACCAGGTTGCCGTGCCACACGCTGTGCGGCGGCAGGGTCAGGTCGCCTTCGACCCGAAGATGATCTCCCCGCACCGCGGCCTCGGCCGGGGGCTGGAACGGGACCAGGTCGGTGGGAATCTCAGCAGCCGCCGGGGCGGCGCGCTCGCCGGCCACAATCCAGGGTGCGCCGACTCGCTCGAAGCCCACATCTCGCCCGAGCCAGACGCTGGTGTCTGACGAGGTCCGGCCGAACAGGGCGCATCCGTCCTGCGCCCGGAGCATGCCGTTCGAATGGATCCAGCGCCAGACCACCGACCCGACGGCCAGCGAGACCGTTCCTTCGCCGAGGATGGCGCGATACTCCGCGCCAGGGCCGCCCCGGAGATTGCCGCGGGCCCAGAGTTCGAGTCGGAACCGCTCGTGGCCGTTGAGTTCCACGTCCTGTTCCAGGATGACGACCCGGTCGTGTGAGCCGTCGGGGACGGCCCCGCGATCGAGGACTCCCGGGAGCCGCGAGACCCGGACGAAGTGGGTGCCATCGGGGAGCCGGCCGAAGTAGTCGCCCACCGCCGCGTCGGGAGGCAGTCGCTCGAGGTTCCGCTGCATGTAATCCCGGAAGTTGCGGGCGAAGCGGCCGATATCGGTGTTGTCGCGCCCGACCATCCGGAGGGGATCCACGTCACTTGGGGCCCACAGCTCCCGCAGGGCCGGAATCAGCGGCAGCGCCGTCCAGACCAGCGTCACTCCGAGCAGCGCGGCGAATCCCGGGAGGTTCATGGTTTCCCCCCGGGGGCGTCCAGCCGATAGCGCTCCGTCTTGTGCCAGTTCGGTCCCCCCGAGCCGGGCGCCTGCCACGAGCCCCGCGAGAGGGTCGCTCGGGAGACGGCGAGGAGGTTGACCAGGAAGCCGAGGGCCAGGAAGGGCAGCAGCCGGATCCGGTTCCGGGAACCGTCGAGCCGGGCCGCCGTGGCAACCTCGAAGAAGGCCGCAAAATTGCCGAGGGTGCTGTAGCTGGCGACCGCGAAGAGAATCAGCAGCCCCTGGAGCATCGGGTAGCCCATGAAGTAGAGGGCGGTCGCCAGACCCCAGCCCAACAGGAGCACCGGCCCGACGGCAAAGACGCCGAGCAGCAGGATGCCGTCGATAACCTGGGCCCACCGCAGATGTCCGGGATTCCGGATCAGCGGAATGGCATAGCGCCGGAGGCACTGGTTGTGGCCCCGGGTCCAGCGCTGGATCTGCCGGATTCTGGTCGGCCAGTTTTCGGGAACTTCCTCATAGCATTCCGACCGGTTCTGGTAGACCACCTCCCAGCCGCGCAACACCAGCCGGTAGGTGATGTCAGTATCCTCGGCGAGCGAATTGCTGTCCCAGTCCCCCGCGTCGAGGAGTGCCGTGCGCCGGACACCGCCAACCGTGCCGCCGTACTGCGGGATCAGGCGGAGGTTCATCCGGGCCTGCTGGTCGACCTGATAACCGCCGGCCCGCTCCAGGTCGAGCAGTCGGGTCAGCAGTGAGCGGTTGAGGTTGTGGGGTACCACCCGCCCCATCACCGCGCCGACCTCCGGGTCGAAGAACGGGGCGACCAGCTGCCGGAGCAGGTTCGGCCCCGGCAGGTAGTCGGCGTCGAAGACGAGGAAGATCTCGGCGGTGGAACGTGTGGTGGCGTCGAGCAGCGCGGCGGCCTTGCCCGGCTTGCCTTCGGTTCGATGAAACGGCCGGACCCGGTCGGGGTGTCGGGCCGCGTACTGGTCGATGATCGCGCCGGTCCCGTCCTGGGAACGATCATCGATCGGGATGATGTGGAACCGGTCCGCCGGGTAGTCTGAGGCCAGCAGGGCATCCAGCATCCCGCCGATGACCCGTTCCTCATTGTGGGCCGGGACGAAGACCGCCACCTCGGGCCAATCGGCGATGCCGATGTCCACGTACGGCTGACGGAACCGGCCGAACACCCGGTTCAGGGTAAAGACGTAGTGGCGGAGCGTGTAGCTGACCAGAATCGTCACCACGATCCACAGCAGGACGGCGAGCACCTGGCCGATCATCGAGGTGCGCCTCCGGCGGGAATTTCCGACCCTGACCAGCTCATCGCCCAGCCATACAGCGCCACGAACACCAGCACCTCGACCAGGAGGCCGAAGACGAAGAAGAGCGTGGGCTGCACCACCAGCGACAGATGGTGGATGAGCCAGGCGTGAATCAGACCCTGGAGTGGCAGCAGGATCGCGAGGTGACCCACGATCAGCACGGTGATGAGGACCTGACGTCCCAGCGAGTGATCGAAGATGTAGAAGCCGAAGCCCAGGGCGATCGGCACCAGGGCCAGGACCGCCATGCCGACCGTCAGCAACCCGCCCAGGTATCCCGGGAGGGGGTAGGGGAAGGGCGGGGTGGCAAAGAAGAAGAATCCGAGCGAGACCGTCTGGATCGCGGCGACGAACCGGAGGAAGTAGCGGGCCGGCAGGAACCGGGACGGGAGCAGGAACGACAGGGCCAGGATCGCGGCGGTGCCGATCCCGACGCCGAGCAGGTGCGGCGTGCCGGGCCACGGCCCGTCGAGCATGGGGTAGGGCACTTCGATGTCGAACAGGGTCGCGATCCCGACCCGATGCCATCCCAGCTCAACCGGCAGGTCCAGGCGCGGCAGGATCCAACCCATGCCCTGACCCCAGAGCCGGCCCAGCACCGGAAGCAGCGCCAGCACGCTCAAGAAGCCGAACAGCGACAGCACCGCAGCGCGGATCGCCCGGCGGGGGGTCCATTCCAGCTGCACCATGGACCGGTGCTTCCGGATGATTCCCCCCTGCGCTCCGCGGAGGCGGAGCTGGGCCAGCCGGAAGGCCGGGCCGAGGACCGGGTCGTTACCAGTGCCGGAATACACCGAGCGTCAGTCCTGTGCGGGCGTAGAACGGATTGTCATAATACTCGACCCGACCGACCAGCCCCGACGCTCTGGCTGACCCACTCCCGCCAGGCGATCGAACCCTCCCAGCTGGTGAACAGGCGTTCGGTCTGGCCGGTCCCTGTCAATTGGTAACCCTCTCCGCCTCCGCTGCCGCGGAGCACGATGACCCGATGCCGTTCCCGACCGACCGTGACCGCCGCGAACCCGCGACCGGAGCTGACCGCGTTCGGGTAGCTCCAGTTGATCCGGCCTCCGGCCTCGATCGCCACGCCAGGCAGGTAGACCACCGAGCTGCCCTGCACGCGCCACGTCGGAATAGCCCCGCTTGGCCTTGACGTAGGTGCCGCTCACCAGGGTGACCAGGTTCCTCCGATCGAGCCAGGACTTGCCGATGGTGAGGTCGGTGCGCAGGTCCGGGAGGTGGTACTGGCCGGTGCCGCCGCCGACGGCGACATAGCTGAACCAGTCGCGATGGAATTGATACCGATTGCCAGCCCCGAGCCAGACGCCCTGGTCACGGAACGCCTCCTGGACCAGACCGGTGAGATCCCAGACAGTCCGGCTTCCCACCGGGGCGTGGAGTTGCAGACCCAGTCCCTTCCAGTCTCCGAAGTCGTTGCTGACCGTGTGGTAATACCCCTCGGCCTGAACCCACCCGGCCGGACCCGTGGGCTGCTGCGCCCGAGCGGGAAGAGCCGGCGTGACGCCAAGGGCACCCCACAGGGCCATCCGGTGGAGGGTCATGCCCCAACCGCCAACGAGGCAGGGGCCGAGAGCCCGAAGCGTCGCTCGATCACCTCGACGATTCGCTCCGCGGCCCGGCCATCGCCAAACGGGTTGCTGCCGGACACCATCCGCTGATAGGCGGCCGGGTCATCGAGCAGGGTCCCGACCGTGGCCGTGACGAGGTCGATGTCGGTGCCGACCAGGCGGCCGAAGCCTGACTCGATCACTTCAGGTCGCTCGGTGACGGTTCGGAGAATCAGAATCGGCTTCCGGAAGGCCGGCGCCTCCTCCTGAATGCCACCGGAGTCGCTCAGGATCAGATACGACCGGCGCATGACCTCAAGCAAATCGGGGTAGGAAAGCGGGTCAAAGAGATGGATCCGGTCGGATTCACGCAACTCGGCAAAGACAATCTCGCGGACCTTCGGATTGAGGTGGACGGGAAAGACGATCTCGACATCGTCATGCCGTTCGAGAATCCGGCGGAAGGCTCGGCAGAGATCGCGCAGGTCGTCACCCAGATTCTCCCGCCGGTGGACAGTCACCAGGAGCACCCGGCGAGCGGACCACGACACCGCTTCCAGCCCGACCTCATCGAACCGGACCCGTGGCGGAATCGCCTGGAGCGCGTCCACCACGGTGTTGCCGGTCACATGAATGTCGGCGGGCTTCACGCCCTCGCGGAGCAGGTTGTCGCGGGCCCCGATGGTAGGGGCGAAGTGGAGATCAGCGGCGATGCCGGCCAGCCGGCGATTGGCTTCCTCGGGGAACGGTCGGCGCATGTCGCCGGAGCGGAGGCCCGCCTCCACGTGTCCGATCGGGATGCTCTGGTAGAACGCCGCCAGCACGGCAGAGACCACCGTCGAGGTGTCCCCCTGCACCAGCAGCAGGTCAGGCCGGATGTCGGCAAAGCACTGGGTCAGCGCCAGCAGGGCGTTCGCGGTGAACTCGGCCAGGGTCCGGTTGGCATGGGTGAGGCCGAGATCGATGTCCGGACTGATCTCCATCGCCGCCATGGCCTGGGTGAGCATCTCCCGGTGCTGGGAGGTGGCGATCACCACCGGCTCGAAGTACTGGGCACGCCGGCCCAACGCTCGGATCACCGGCGCCATCTTGATAGCTTCCGGACGGGTCCCGAGTACCAGGGCAACCCGGAACCGTTCCCCGGCGGCAGGGCGGTGGTCTGGCACAGCTTTCATCGTGATGTGGACCTCCTGCCAGACGATCCGAGGCGTTCGGATGCGCTGGTGGTCCCCGGAAGGGCAAGCTTCACGCCACTGTGGCCAGCGCGCACCGCGTGTGGTACGGCCGAATCGATCAAGTATAAGTTACTGTCTGATAAAGAGATAGGGCTCACGACCCGGAGTCCTGGGGTACCGATGGCCCTCTTCCATGGAGCCCGCTTCCGATGCCACATGCCGGTCCTCGTGCACATCTCGCGGCTGTCCTGGCCGGCCTTTGCCTCCTTCCGGGGTGGGTCTCAGGCCAGGTCCGGGCCCGGGATCTCGGGGTGCGTCCGGGGGTGTTTCAACCGGGTCCCTGGAACGCGATTACCGACGTCCCCGGGGTCCTGGTGGGTCACACCACGATCCTCGAGGGGGACTCCGTCCGGACCGGAGTCACGGCGATCCGGCCTCACGCCGGAAACCTGTTCTTCGAGCGGGTGCCGGCCGCCCTCCATGTGGGGAACGGGTTCGGCAAGCTGATCGGTGCCACCCAGCTGCAGGAGCTGGGGGAACTGGAAACCCCCATTCTGCTCAGTTGCACCCTCTGCGTCTGGAAGGTCGCCGACGCGATGACGGAGTGGCTCCTGGCCCAGCCCGGGATGGAGGCCGTCCGTTCGATCAACCCCGTCGTGGGCGAGACCAACGACGGCGGGCTGAACGCGATCCGGAGCCGACCGATTTCACCCGCCGCGGTACGCCAGGCCCTGGAGGGGGCTGCATCGGGTCCGGTGCCGGAGGGCAGTGTGGGGGCCGGGACCGGGACCCAGGCGTTCGGCTGGAAGGGCGGGATCGGTACCGCCTCCCGGAAACTGCCCGCCAGGCTTGGCGGCTGGTCGGTGGGGGTGCTGGTGCAGAGCAACTTCGGTGGAGTGCTGCAGGTGCTCGGCGCGCCGGTCGGTCGGGAACTTGGCCGCTATGCCTTCCGGGGCGCCACCGACAGTGCCGGTGACGGCTCGATCATCATCGTGGTGGCGACCGACGCCCCCTTGTCAGACCGGAACCTGGGCCGGCTGGCGGCCCGGGGGATGCTGGGACTGGGGCGGACCGGTTCCTCCGCCTCCAACGGATCGGGGGACTACGTCATCTCGTTCTCGACGGCAGCGGCGGTCCGCCGAATGGCGGGAACCGGGCCGAGGTCAGTCGCGGAACTGCCCAATGATGAGATGTCCGGTCTGTTTCAGGCGGTGGTGGAGAGTACCGAGGAGGCGATCTACAATTCGCTCTTCATGGCGACCACGGTCACCAGCCGGTTCGGTCGGGCCGAGGCGATCCCGCTCGATCGGGTCCGGGAGATCCTCCGGCGCCATGGCATCGTTCCCTGAGGGTGGGGGGTGGGGGAAACACAAACGCCCGGTCATTTGGCCGGGCGTTGGTGTCGGAAGCTGACCGCGATCAGAAGTTGGCGGTAATGCCGCCGAGAATCCGGGACCCGTTGACCGAGCCGCCGTAGATGCTGAACCACTGCTTGTCGAACACGTTCTGGCCGGAAACGTAGGCCCGGAGGTTGTTGCTGATCCGGTAGCCCAGGTCGGCGTCGAAGATGGTGCCGGATTCGATCCAGCCGGCAAACGCGCCGGCCGCCCACGGGAACGCGCTGGAAGTGCGGATCCCGGCCCGGGCATCCAGGCCAGTGCGCCCGTTGTAGCTCAGGGCCAATCGGGTCCGCCATTTCGGGGTGTTTGCCAGGAGCTTGTCTCCGGCGGCGATCTGGTCCTCGTCCACCGAGTAGGCGAACAGCGACAGATAGCCGTCGGCCCGGATCTCATCGGCCAGCTGAACCCCGGCCCCCACGTTGGTGCCCCACATCTTGGCGGAACCGGCGTTGGCGTAGGTCACCACGATCCCGGTCTTGCCGTCTTCGGTGCGGGTCAGACCCAGACCCGCGGTGCGGGTGGCCGGGCTGGCCAGCAGGGCGCCTTTGACGGCGTTCTCCAGGGCGCTTCGGAAGGCAGACGGCACCGCCGTTGGCGCCTTCCAGAACGGGAAGGCCGGGTTGACCCCGGGCAGCAGGTCGGTGACGAAGTTCGACAGGCTGTTGTAGAAGGCGTCGACCGTCACCCAAACCTTGCTGGACAGGTCGCCCCGATAGCCGACCTCCCAGCCGGTGGTCTTCTCGACATCGAGCTTGGCGTTGCCCCGGGCCCAGACCGGCACCGCCGCCGAGTTGGTGAACAACTCACCTTGCGGCACGCCCGCCAAAGCCGGCCCCAGGGCCGAAGCGCGCATCCCCGCCTCGAGGGCCAGGAAGTTGGCCGGGGCGCCCGCGGCCACCCGGAGGTAGTACTCCGAGTAGTTCGGGGTTTGGAACGCCCGGTTGAAGGTGAACCGGAAGGAGTGGTTTGCATTGGGGCTCACCACCAGCGCCGCCTTGGGCGAAAACTGGGGGGTGATCAGGCTGTTGAAGTCCATCCGGCCGGCCACCACCAGGCGGACGATGTCGCTCAGGTCATAGGAGGCCTGGGCGAACCCCGCATAGGAGTAGTCGCTCCGGTCGTCGTTCACGGGGAGCATGAGCGTGCCGGAGGTGTTGACGTTGGTGTTCCGGACTGAAGCTCCGTACACGAACTGGCCCCGGCCGTCCTCGAACGTGGCATTGCCCTGGCCCTCGACGTGGAAGACGTTGGACGTCTCCAGCAGGTTGGCACCGGAGGCCAAAGCGACCTGCGGGTCGTTGGTCTTCCGGCCGTTCCAGTAGGCCATCACGTTGAACTTCTCGGCCGACCAGCCCAGTCGAGCGTAGGGCCGGGTCGCGCCGGTGACCTGGACTCGGCCGATGCCGGTCACGAACACCTCATTCTCCACTCGCGCGAATCCAGACTCGCCGGTGATGATCGAGCCATCGTCCAGGTAGTAGTCCAGCCGGCCGCTGCCGTAGTAGCTGGTGATCGGGTCACGATCGCCCAGCGGGGCGCCGGTGGCGGCATCCTTGGTCTGGCCCTTGAGCGGCACCACTTCCCGGGTGAGCGGAGGCAGGCTGTCGGTGTACGGCCCGTACTCCTTCCGGAGGGAACTCAGGTCGGTGTAGGTCCTCGACCGGCTCCAGGTGTCGCTGCTGGTGTACCCACCGTTCAGCCGGTAACCGAGCCGGCCACCGTACAGCACGCCAGCGTGCCGGAGGTCACCCCGGAAGGTCTCCAGGGTGCCGCCGCCGAGGGAGACCTTGGTGCCAACCACCTCCCGGGCCGAGGGGGTGTTGATGTCGAGGACGCCGTTGTAGGCGTTGGCGCCGTATAGCGCCGAGCCCGGGCCGCTGACGAACTCCACCTTGGTGAAGTCCTCACTCGGCATCGCGAGAGCTGTCCACTCCTGGGACTGGAGGAAGGCGATCGAGAGGTCCCGGCCGTCCTGAAGGACCAGGACGCGCCGGTTGAGGGAGGAGTTGAACCCGCGGGCGTTGACGTTGAAGTCGTGGACTCCGCTCTGACCCAGGTCCACGCCCGGGACATCCCGGAGCACCATTGCCGCCTGACCGGAAATGCTGGCGGACTGCATCACCCGCGGGTCGATCGAGGAGACGGCAGACGGCGCCAGGGTGACCCGCTCCGGGGCCTTGGAGACGCCCGACACGACGATCTCCGAGAGTTGGATCGGGGCAGCCTGGAGGGCCGCATCGACCGTCGCGGTTCCCCCGGCGGTGATGGTAACCTCGATCGAATTGGGGTTGTAGCCGAGCCATCGGAAGATCAGTGTCTGGGCGCCTGCGGGAACTCGGGGGATCGTGTACCGACCCTTGGTGTTGGTGACGGCCACGATTCCAGTCCCCTGCACCGAGATGCTCACCCCCGAAAGGGCGGAGCCATCATCGGAGCGGGTGACCGTACCGGAGACGGCGCCGGTTTCCTGCGCCAGGACTACCTGCGGAATGCCGAGCAGGGCTCCGACGGCGAGGGCACCGGCAAGTGCCAACCTGCGGAAAAGAGAGGCGACACGCATTGCGGGTCCAATCCTTGAGAAGGGGATGCTGGAACCGGATCGCGGTTCCGGGATGCAATAAATTGCTACTCGAACGCCCTGGGCGGAAGCCCCCTCAGGAACCTGGGCTTGCCGGGGGTGGAGTCACCCGGTAAACCCGGACCCCTCCCTCGGCCCCGGAGGCGGTGAAAGTCAGGAGGATTTCGGCGCCAGAACGGACGATCCGGGGGAATCCAGCCAATCGGGCTCGGGTTACCCTTTCCACATCTCTGGCCGGGCCTGCCCGGCCCCTTCGGTCGATCCGCCGCAGCCGCCAGACGGCCTGGCCCTCTCCCGCGTCCTCCAGCCAGACCGCGGCGAACGCCCCATCGCCCAACCCGACCGAGGCGACCCGCCCCAGGGTCACTCCCTCATTCAACTGGACCCGAGGTCCGAAGGAGGCGCCGCCATCATGGGACAGCACGGTATAGACGTGCGGAGCGTCCCCCACTCCGGTGTACCAGGTCAGCGCCACCTCCCGGCCGGCCGCGGCGAGCGACGGGCCGTTGACGGGGCAGGCCCGGTGAACCCAGCCGTCGGCGGCCACAATGGTGGGCTCGATCCAGCGGCCTCCGACCTGCCGGACCACCGCGATATCCCGGACCTCGTCCTCGCTCCGGTCCCGGTAGGCGGTGACCAGGCCGTCCGGGGTCCGCGCCATGGTGGCCTGGCAGCACTCACAGGACCGCCCGTCGAGTTCGGTTTCGGTTCCCAGCCGGCCGGCCGAGGTGATGGTGCGGGTTCGGATCGACATCGGGCCTCCCTCAGGCCCTCCCATGGCCCGCCCGTCGAGCCAGACCAGGTCGGCTCCGGCCTCCGGGCGCGGAACCATCGCGACGAACCCGTGTTCCGTCGGTGAGGTGTCATCGTGGGCGGTAAAGGGAGCGGACCAGGTCCGACCCTGGTCCTTCGAGGTCATCAGGCGGACGTGGTAGGCATAGGGCTTCGCCTCGGTCTTCTCGAGGAAGTGAACCACCCACTGCCCGTCGGCGGTCTCGATCAGCGAGGGGAAATCCGCCCAGTTCACGAAGAACCGATCGCTCTCGACAATGGTGGCCGGGGCAGACCAGCGGCCGGCCGTGCGAACCGCGAACCGGAGAGCGGCGCTGCCGGACGAATTGGGTTCCAGCCAGGTGAGGATCGTTCGGCCGTTGGCGCCGACGGCCAGGTTCGGGGTGACCGTCCCGGGGGCTCCCTTGAACTCCAAGGTGTCGTCAGGGAGCTCCCGCTATCGGAGCCATCAGGATCCAGCCGGTGGCAAGCAGGAGCGGAACGGCTCGGTGCATGGCAGTCCCCAGGTCAGGAAGGGCTGCAATCTACCCCGATGCCCCTCGGAATTGTGAGGCCCCCTTCATGGACTCTTCACGGCTGGTAGTCGGGGGCCACGATAGGATGCACCGCAACTGAGAATCGGCTCCACGGTGCCCAGGCGCCCAAACCTGTTGAGGACGCATGAAGTTCTACGCCCATCGCCTTGCCTTGACCTTCGTGGTCACGACCCTTCTCGCCTGTGGAGGGGGTGAGGCCCCGGGCGACAGCCAGGCCGCTCCGGCGCCGGCTGCCGGCTCGGACCTCACCCCGTTCCAGCAGGAGAATGGCATCGGACCGATCACCGAGGCGATGACGCTGGGCCCGGTGGACCACGAAATGGCGGAGGAGGGCAAGGAAGTCTTTGAACTGAAGTGCTCTGCCTGCCACAAGACCACGGAACGCTATATCGGTCCGGAACTGGGCGGGGTAACCACCCGGCGCACCCCGGCCTTCATCATGAACATGATCCTCAACCCGCAGGAGATGATCGACCGGCACCCGGTCGTCAAACAGCTTCTGGCGGAATACATGAGCTTCATGGCCAATCAGAACCTGACGCAGGAAGAAGCGCGCCAGGTGTTGGAGTATCTCCGGACCCAGGCGACAGGCGCCAGCCAGTAGCCACCGACCCAATTACGAACGCGGAGGAGGATGACCATGTCGAGCAGTCGTTGGATTCGAACCCAGGTGGCCGGGGCGGTGGCCTTGCTGGTGGCGGTGACGGCCTGTGGCCCGACCGGGACGGCTGGTACCCAGGCGGGGGATGCCGCTTCCCGGGTCTACGTCGCCCCGGGCGAGTACGACGAGTTCTACGCCTTCCTGTCGGGCGGCTTCAGTGGAAACGTCACGGTCTACGGCCTGCCGTCGGGTCGGTTGCTGTCCCAGATCCCGGTCTTTTCCCAGTACCCGGAAAAGGGGTATGGCTACAGCGAGCAGACCAAGGCCATGCTGAACACCAGCTGGGGGTTCATTCCCTGGGATGATTCCCACCATCCCGAGCTGTCCCAGACCGATGGCAAGGTGGATGGCCGGTGGCTCTTCATCAACGGCAACAACACCCCGCGGGTGGCCCGGCTCGACCTGACCACCTTCGAGACCGATGAGATCCTCGAGATCCCCAACTCCGGCGGCAATCACTCGTCGCCGTTCGTGACCCAGAACACCGAGTACGTCGTGGCCGGGACCCGGTTCAGCATCCCGATCCCGCAGCGGGACATCCCGATCGAGGACTACGCCAAGGGCGCCTTCGAAGGGATGCTGACCTTCATCAAGGTCGATCCCCAGACCGGCCGGATGTCGATCGCGTTCCAGCTCCGGGTCCCGGGGTTCAACTACGACCTGTCGCACAGTGGCAAGGGGCCGTCTCACGGCTGGGCGTTCTTCACCAGCTACAACACCGAGCAGGCCCACACGCTCCTCGAGCGGAACGCCTCCCAGGCGGACAAGGACTACATCGCCGCGATCAACTGGCAGCGGGCCGAGCAGTGCGTGGCCGATGGTCGTGGCACCAGGATGCCGTCCCGCTATGCCCACAACAGCTACAACGAGCAGCACGTGGCGGAGTCCCGGATGGAGACCGAGACCATCGTGCTGGACGCAACCAAGTGCGCCGACATGATCTACTTCCTCCCGACCCCCAAGTCGCCGCACGGGGTGGACGTGGATCCTTCGGGCGAGAGCATCGTGGGGGGCGGCAAGCTGGCCACCGTGCTGCCGGTGCATTCGTTCAGCAAGATGATTCAGGCGATTCAGGACAAGGCGTTCGAGAAGGAAGTGAACGGGATTCCGGTCATCAAGTACGAGTCGGTCATGCGGTGCGAGGTCCAGAACCCAGGCCTCGGTCCGTTGCACACCGAGTTCGACAACAGAGGCTTCGCCTACACCTCGGTGTTCATCTCCTCGGAGATCATCAAGTGGAGCCTGGAGTCGTGTGAGGTGGTGGATCGGACCCCGACCTACTACTCGATCGGCCACCTGCTGGTCCCCGGTGGGGACACCCGGGAGCCGTTCGGCAAGTACGTGATCGCCCTCAACAAGATTACCAAGGACCGCTACCTTCCGACCGGGCCCGAGCTGACCCAGTCGGCCCAGTTGTACGACATCAGCGGCGACAAGATGCGGCTGCTGCTCGACTTTCCCACCACCGGGGAGCCGCACTACGCGCAGGCCCTTCCGGCTGCGTTGATCCGGGACAAGCAGGTTCAGACCTACTCACTGGCGGACAATCACGACCCGTACGTCACCCGGAGCGAAAAGGACGCCAAGGTGACCCGCCAGGGCAGCAAGGTGCACGTCTACATGACCAGCATCCGAAGCCACTTCATGCCCGACAACATCGAGGGCATCCAGGTGGGTGACTCGGTATTCTTCCACGTGACCAACCTGGAGCAGGACTGGGACGTGCCGCACGGGTTCGCGATGATGGGAGCCCGGAACGCGGAACTGCTGCTGATGCCGGGCCAGACCCGCACTCTGGTCTGGGTGCCGCAGGCCATCGGCGTCTATCCGTTCTACTGCACGGACTTCTGCTCGGCGCTGCACCAGGAGATGCAGGGGTACGTCCGGGTCTCGCCGAGGGGATCCAGCGTACCGCTGAAATGGAACAACCCGAAGTAACACCTTCGGAGGATCGGGGCGAGCCGGTTCAAGAGCAGTGTCGAGTGGGTGGGCCGGTTCGTTCCCGTTCCGAGGCTTTCTGAGGAAAGGCCAGCAATGATGTCGCGGATGTCGAGGTGGGTGTTGGGGGTAGCGGTGCTGCTGCTGGGGACCGCCTACGTGCTGCCGCTCTGGCAGATCGGCCTCAAGGCTCCCCAGTATCCCGAAGGGCTCGGGATGTACATCTGGGTCGATCAGATCACCGGGCAGAAGCCCCACGACCTCAAGAACATCAACGGCCTCAACCATTACATCGGGATGAAGGAGATCGTTCCGGAGTCGATTCCCGAGCTGCGGCTGATGCCGAAGCATCCTGGCCGGCCTGATGGTGCTTGGGCCTCGGGGCCGCGCTTTGGGGTCGCCGGAAGGCCCTCTACGCCTGGACGGCCGTCTTTCTCCTGGGGGCGGTGGCGGGGCTGGCCGACTTCTGGAAATGGGCGTACGACTACGGGCACAACCTGGACCCGACCGCCGCGATCCAGCATTCCCGGGATGAGCTATCAGCCTCCGCTGCTCGGGACCAAGAAGCTGCTCAACTTCTTCGCCACTTCATTCCCGGCCTCCGGTGGCTGGATCGCCTTTGTGGTGCTGGCGACCGCCGTCTGGCTCAGCGTCCGGGAGTTCCGTCGGGCCCGGGATCCCGTGGCCGGAGCTGCTCCGGCATGAGGCCCTGGCTGGCGGGGCTGCTTCTGGTGGTCGGGGCGGGATGCGGTGGTCCCGCCCCACGTGCTTTGCGCTACGGCATGGACGAGTGCTCGCACTGCCACATGCAGCTGGCCGATCCCCGGTTCGGTGGGGAGGCGGTGACCACCACCGGCAAGGTCTACCCTTTCGATGATGTCGGCTGTCTCGGCACCTTCGTGGCCACCGGTGGGATCCCCGGGGAGGAGCTGTCCTCGCTCTGGGTGGTGGACTTTCTCACCCCGGACTCGCTCATCGCGGTGGCGGAGGCCGTCTTCCTCCACTCCGACAGCCTGAGGACCCCGATGCAGTACGGCCTGGCCGCGCTCCGGCCCGGGGCAGTGGCCGACAGCCTGGCCAGAACCTGGAACGCCACCCGGCTCGACTGGAACGGGGTGCTGTCGCGATTGGGGCCTGCCGGCCCATGAGCCCAGGCACTGCTGCTGGCCCTGGCGGGGGTGATCACGGTCTCTCCGACCGGGCCGATCCGTTCACTCGGTGAGGCGATCCGGCGGTCCCAGCCGGGCGATACCATCGTGGTCCAGGCCGGGGTCTACACCGAACCCACCGTCGAGATCGACCGGCGGCTGGTGATCCTGGGAGAGGGCCGCCCGGTGTTCGACGGGGAAGGCGCCCGCACCGTGCTCCGAGTCACCGCCGACAGCGTGACCATCCGAGGCCTGGTGGTGCGCAACACCGGGTCGATGGGCTCGGAGGACCGGGCGGGTATTCTGCTGGTGGAAGTCTTCGGCGGTCTGATCGAGGGCAACGAGGTCCGGGACGCGGCCTTCGGGATCTATGGCCAGGCAGTCCGCGGGGTGCGGATCGTGGGCAATCTGGTCGCGGGCCCCGGCGCCGCCTACTCCCTCTCGGGCAACGCGATCCACTGCTGGTCGTGCCAGGACGTGACCGTCGCCAACAACCGGGTGACCGGTCACCGGGACGGGATCTACCTCGAATTCTCCAACCAGAGCAGCATCCTCGGGAACGAGGTCGTGGAGAACCTGCGGTACGGGCTCCACTTCATGCTGTCGGACAGCTCGCGCTATCAGGGCAATACCTTTCTCCGGAACGGGGCCGGGATCGCGGTGATGTACTCCAAGTGGGTGACCATCACCCGGAACCGCTTTGTCGACAACCGCGGTTCCTCCGCCTACGCGCTGCTGCTCAAGGAGATCTCCGACAGCCGGGTGGAGGACAACGATTTCGTTGGCAACACGGTGGGCCTCTACCTGGAGAATTCCAACCGGAACCGGATCACCGAGAACCGGTTCCGGGAAAACGGCCGCGCGGTCCGGGTGCTGGCCAATGCGGTCGGCAACGAGTTTGTCGGCAACAGTTTCGTGCGGAATTCATTTGATGTGACCACCAACAGCCGGAGCGCGACCAGCCGGTTCGACGGCAACTACTGGGACCAGTACCGGGGCTACGACCTGGATCGGGACGGGGTGGGGGACGTTCCCTTCCGGCCGGTCCGACTCTTCTCGCTGCTGGTGGAACAGAACGATCCGGCCCTGATCCTCCTCCGGAGCCCGTTCGTCGACCTGCTGGACGTGGCCGAGCGGGTCTTCCCGGTCCTCACCCCCGCGGCGCTGGCCGACGGGCGCCCCCTGATGGCGGCACCGCGGTGAGCAGCACCTCCATGCCCCCAGTCGTGATGGTCGAAGCGACCGGGACGCCAACCCTCGAGGTGCGCGGGCTCCACAAGCGGTTTGGCCGGCTCGAGGTGCTCCGGGCGATGGATCTGGCCTTCGCACCGGGGCGGGTCACCGCGGTGGTCGGCCCCAATGCCGCCGGCAAGTCGACCCTGCTCAAGTGCGCCCTCGGTCTGGTACGACCGGACCGGGGCGAGGTGCGGTTCGAGGGCGTGCCCGTGACCGGAGAGCACGACTACCGGCGGGCGATTGGCTTCATGCCGCAGCGGGCGGCCTTTCCCGAAAACCTGACCGGTCGGGAAGTGCTGGGACTGGTCCGCGGTCTCCATCCCGACGCCGGCGAGGAGGACGAGGATCTACTGCACCGGTTCGGCCTGGAGTCCCAGCTCGACAAGCCGGTGCGGACCCTCTCCGGCGGTACCCGGCAGAAGCTCAACGCGGTGGTCGCCTTTTTGTTCCGGCCTCGACTGATCATCCTCGACGAGCCAACCGCCGGACTCGATCCGCTGGCCAGCAGCATCCTCAAGGAAAAGCTCACCGAGCTGGTCGAACGGGGGGTGACCGTGGTGCTCACCTCGCACGTGATGAGCGAGATCGAAGAACTGGCTGAGACCGTCGTGTTCATCGTGGACGGCCAGGCGCACTTCAACGGCAGCATGGAGTCGCTCCGCCGACTGACCGGGGAACAGCGGTTGGAACGGGCGGTGGCTCGGCTGATGCGCGCGAGGGTCGCATGAGGACCGCCGCCCGGATTCTGGGCTACGAGATCCGGAACCTGATCCGGAGCCGGTGGGTGCTGGCGTACGGGTTGATCTTCCTGGCGCTGACCGACGCGCTCTTCCGATTCGGCGGCACCAGCGACCGGGTGATCATGAGCCTCACCAACGTGGTGCTGCTGCTGATCCCGCTGGTGAGCATCGTGCTGGGCACCATGCACCTCTATCACGCCCGGGAGTTCATCGAGTTGCTGCTGGCCCAGCCGGTCGGACGTCGCACCCTCTTTGCCGGACTGTACGGCGGCCTGGCCCTGCCGCTGGCCGCGGCCTTCGCGATCGGCACCGGGCTGCCCTTCCTCTACACCGGCGCGGTGGCCGGCGACCCGGGGGCGCTGCTGGTGCTGCTCGGGACCGGGACCCTGCTGACCCTGACCTTCACCGCCCTGGCCTTCCTGGTGGCCCTGGGGTTTCAGGACCGGGCGGTCGGGCTGGGTGTCGCGATCGTCCTCTGGCTCGGCCTGGCGGTGCTGTTCGATGGGGTGATCCTGCTCGGCATCGCGCTCCTGGGGAACTGGCCACTCGAGCGCCCGGTGCTGATCGCGACTCTGCTCAATCCGGTGGATATCGGGCGGGTACTGCTGCTGATGCAGTTTGACCTGTCGGCCCTGAGCGGCTACACCGGGGCGGTCTTCGAACGGTTCTTCGGGACCGGGCTCGGCCGCACCGTGGCCATCACCGCGCTCCTGGGCTGGACCGTCGTCCCACTCCTGCTCGGCGCCCGGCGGTTCGTCCGGAAGGACTTCTAGCGGCCGGCCCCGAACGGCTTGATCCGGGGCCATACGTTGGCGGCAAAGGCGGCCAGGGCCCCCGCCTCGACGAAGCGTCCCGCCGCTACCATGCCCGGCGGTCCCTCCATCGCCTGACCGACCACCGCCATCAGGACCCCGCCGTTGAGCAGCAGCCAGGCGGTCGCGATCGGCCCGGTCGTGCCCCGCGAGTCTCCGGCGGCGTGTTTGGGAAGCATCCAGTAGGCCACTCCCATCGTGAACTGGAGCAACCACCCGACCAGGAGCAACTCGCCGTGGGCCGCCATCAGCCGACCGTACGGTAGCACGAGCCCGGTGCCCCGCGCCGCAAGCAGCACCGCCCCCAGGGTGGCGCCCGCGACCAGGTGGATCAGCGCGCTCCGCTGCAGCCGCATGCTCCAGACCGGCATCAGCGGGCCGCCGTCCGGGGCCAGATGTGAATCGCAAACAGCAGGGCGGCTGCCAGCTGAAGAGTGCCAGACAGCGCCAGGAGCCATCCCCCGCCGGCCTCCGGTACGAAGGGCTCCACCAGCACTCTGAGCAGCAAGCCCGTGTTGAGGAGGACCAGGATGGTCCATCCCAGCGTCTCTCGCCCCCGAGGTTGTTCCCGGCTGGCGCGCGGGAACATCCAGTGGGCTACCCCGAAGATCAGCTGGGTGATCCAGCCAACCAGCAGCAAGTGGAGATAGACCGGTCGGAGCGGTATCCAGTCGGCTCGGAGGGCCATGCCCACGCCGACGGCGAGGCCGGCCAGCAGGTAGAGCAGGCCGAGCCGGAGGAACCAGCGGGTGAGCGTGGGCACGGGCTAGGCCTTGGTGGTGGCCCCGGCGGTGGGGCCGGCCACCGCCGCGCGGAACTGCCGGACGATCTCGCCGGCGGGCAGCACCGAGTGGATTCCCGAAACGCTCTTCCCCGCCTGCCAGTAGTCGGCCTTCTCGTCGAGCGACGAGCGCTTGAGCTGCCAGAGGGACTTGAGGGCGTAGAAGTTCCGCATCCAGTGCTTCCGCTTCCGCCCCCGGAGCATCCACTTGGCCAACCGGCCGGCCTTGAGTCCCATCCGCTGGATGTACGGGGTGTTGAGCACTGCCACCGGGACACCGGTGATCCGCTCGCTCAGCACCACGTCGTCCTCGCCGGCAGTGACGATTGCGGCCTTGTACGCCTCGGCGGTGCGGCACTCGGTGGTGGCGATGAACCGGGTTCCCATCTGCACCCCGGCGTATCCGATTCGGAGTGCGGCGGCGAATTCCGCCGGCGCACCAATCCCGCCGGCGCAGACCACCGGGACTCCCATGTCGCCCAGTTCGTCGATCAAGACCTTGGCGCTCTTGGGGCCCGCGTGCCCTCCCGCGCGGACGTTGACCGCGATCAGGCCGTGCACCCCGCCGTCGAGTCCCTTCTGGGCCCACTTCCGCTCGGTCACGTCATGGTAGACGATCCCCCCCAATGGGGAGACGGTGTCCACCACCCACCGCGGGTTGCCGAGCGAGGTCACGAAGAACCGGACGCCCTCTTCCAGGGCCAGGTTGACCCACTCCACCATCCGCTCGTGGTACTTGCGGCTGGAGGCCTCGATCAGGGCGTTCATTCCGATCGGCTTGCTGGTGAGCGAGCGGATCAGCCTGAGCCCGGCCCGGTATTCGTGGCCGTGGACATAGGTGAGGGAGATCGGCTGCACGATCCCGATTCCGCCGGCCTCGGACACCGCCGCGACCAGCTCGGGGTTGCTGCACGGATACATCGCGCCGCAGATCAGCGGGACCTCGATCCCGGCATGGCGGCTGAGCGGGGTGTCGAGCGCGCTCATGGGGTCTCTTCGGGACGCAGCCGCCAGATCACCGTGGTCCGCGACACCAGATCCCCCGCCGCATCGAACACCTCGGCGACCACCTCGCAGTCGGTGTCGGTCGCGATGGAGGTTGGCGGTCCCGCCTTCCCGATCGCGGTCACGGTACCGCGGGCCTTCTTGAAGTAGTCGGTGGTGAGCTGGGTCACAATGCCCCGGACCCCCGGGGGCAGGGCCAGCAGCATGGCCAGCCCGCTGGCGACTTCACCCAGGTTGACCAGGGCCACGGCGTGAATCGAGCGCAGATGCTGCCGGACCTTGCGCCGGTCGCGCAGGGTGACCCGGGCATAGCCCGGGCGGAGTTCCCGGACATGGGCGCCGATGGTGCCGGTGTAGGGCGCCATCCAGCCCAGCAGACGGGAGAACAGCCAGGTACCGCCGGGGAGCCGGTGGAGCCGGTCCCAGGCACGGCCCAGGGTCGAAGCGGGAGAGGGACTCGAGGGTGCCATCGCTGGTCCATTCGGGAAAGTCGGGGGAATCTAAGGCCCCACGGTGTCGTGTGGCGCTGGCGAGGTTCAGCCGGCTGAGTTTTTCCGGCCCGATTTGGCGCTGGACCGGTTGTCAGGGGGCTGAGTGCGGGTTGCAGATTGTGTGGCCTGGCGACCTGGGACCCCCTCATGCAGCGGCTGAGGGCTGGCGACCCGGGCAGCCCGGAGCTAACCTCTGGTTTGCGCCCTCACCGCTGATTGGCAGGCCGTTGATATGACTGGGCTGGTGTCAAGCGTTGCGATCTTAGGGACTCATGGAGGCCTCCGAGCATGAAGCGGTCCCGGGGGTGAGGGAGACGACGGGGCCGGCTGGACACCCGTCGGTTGGTCCGCCGCGGCAGGTGACGGTCTGCAGAGCGGTGATCACCGGCGTGTCCCGCTCGGGATCGGGGTGCGGCGGGGCATAGTGGGCAGCCCGCGACAGTCCGGCGATCCGGCAGGACCGCTGCACCGGCAACTGGTAGTCTCCGACCAGGATCGCTACGACCCGCCGCTTCGCGGACGGCGTTACAGTCTTCGGTTGAGGACGTCCTTGATGGCGGCGTTCTCCAGGGCCATCTCGGCATACAGCCGCTTGAGCTTGGCGTTCTCCGCCTCCAACGCCTTCAGTGGACCAGGTCGGCCACCGACGCCCCGCCGGACTTGGTCTTCCAGTTGAAGTAGGTGGCGCGGCTGATCCCGTGCTTTCGGAGCAACTCGGCCCCGGGAACCCCGGCCTCCCCCGCCCTGAGGATCTCGACGATCTGGGACTCGGTAATACGGGACTTCCACATGGTGGCTCCTTCGCACCCGGAAGTCTAACTCCGACTGTCTGGCTGGTAGGGGAGCTTACGGATGGCGTCCGCCAAGGCACGCGTAAGTTCAGAACAGTTTTTTCCCGGAACCTCGGCCAGTACCCTCTCGCCCAACCGGCAGGCAGGCAGCTGGTGGATCGAGAGCAGGGTTGTCCCCCTGTCTGGAGCCGTCGCAGATTCCCTGAACGGTCGTTGGAGGTAACCCCGCACCGTCAGCGCTGGTCAATTGCGTAGCCGCCTGGCGGTCGTCCCTGTTCCACCGGAGGTCCGTTGGCTGAGAAGCGCCCGCCGATCGTGTGTGTCATCGGCAAGAAGAAGTCGGGCAAGACCACCACCGCCGTGGGCCTGATCCGCGAGCTCGTCGCGCGAGGGCACCGCGTCATGACCGCCAAACACGGTCACGGCTTCGAACTGGACACCGAGGGCACCGATTCCTATCGGCATCGCCATGACGGCGGCGCCCACCGCGTCGTCATGGCTGGGCCCAGCCAGATGGCGGTGATGGGCGGGTGGGGAGCGAACGGTGAACCACCCCTCGCCGAGTTGGTGGCCCGCTACCTGAGCGACGCGGACCTCGTGGTGGCGGAGGGCTTCCGGACCGAACCGTTTCCCAAGATCGAAGTGTTTCGGCGAGCCACGCACGAGCATCCCTACTACGGGCACGATCCCGTGGGTGACGCGGCGTACCTCACGATCCTCACCGACGTGGCAGGCTTCAAGGCGCACGTGCCCGTCCTGGACATCGATAACCCGAGCCGTTTTGTCCGCCTCGCCAACATGGTGGAGGCGCGTCTGTTGCCGGCTCGGCTGCCGGAGGGACAGGGGTAACACCGGCCGCCAGCCCAGCCTGTCCCGGCCGCGTGTCCTTGCAGGCGTTGTAAGTCTCCTGTAAGTGCACCTCCGTATGATCAATTCCATTCAGAGCATTCCTCCTGTGGGTGTGATCGTCGGGGTGCGAGCATGCGAAGAAATCTGGCACGAATGGGATCGCGTCCCGGTGGCCTCCTGGTTTCCGGGGCGGTGGTCGCGACGTTCCTGATGGGGGCCCTGCCGGGTCGGGCATCGGGCCAGGACGGAGCGGCAATCTATCACGAGCACATGCCAGGCCTGTCACACCATCGGTGGGGGCCGGCTCGTGGGTCCGGACCTGGCGGGCGTCAACACCCGGCGGAGCGAGACCTGGCTCATTGCGTTCGTCCAGCATTCGCAGGCGGTCATCGCCTCGGGCGACTCCGATGCGGTGGCGCTCGCCGCGCAGTATCCGGGCCTCACGATGCCAGACTGGCCTCTGTCGGACGACGAGGTGCGTGCGGTTCTGGCCTACATCCAGCAAGTGGAATCGGCGGGCCCCGCCCCGGCCCCGACCGGAACGCCGGTGCCGGGAGATCCCGACCTGGGCCGCCATCTGTTTCAGGGCACCACTCGGCTCGTCAACGGCGGCCCCGCCTGCAACTCCTGCCACAACGTCACCCATACGGACGTCATCGGGGGCGGCGTGCTCGCCAAGGAACTCACCACCGTCTTCACGCGCCTGGGCGGCCCCGGGGTCCGGGCCATCGTCGGCAGCTCCCCGTTTCCGGTGATGCAGCGCGCCTATCAGGACCGCCCGCTCACCGAAGCCGAGGTGGGGGCGCTCGTGGCGTTCCTTGAGCAGGCGGACGCGGAGCAGTCGCTTGCACCAGCCCCGGGACTACGGTCTCGGTCTTTTGGCGGCTGGTCTGGTCGGCGCGGTGATCCTGCTGGGCCTGTATTCCCTCGTCTGGCGAGGACGCCGGAAGGAGCCCGTGAACGCGAGGATCTACTCGCGGCAAGTGCGATCCACTTGAGGTGACGGCTGCGCCGACGGGCTCGGCCGACCCACCCCCAACCGAACCGGAAAGAGCCACCATGGGCTGGATCAAAGACATCATCTCGCCTCAGACGCGGAAGTGGGAAGAGTTCTACCGGAACCGCTTCCAGCACGACCGCATCGTGCGCAGCACCCACGGGGTGAACTGCACCGGCGGCTGTTCCTGGCAGATCCACGTCAAGGACGGGATCGTGACGTGGGAGACGCAGCAACTGGACTACCCGTTGCTCGAGAACTCCCTCCCTCCCTATGAGCCTCGGGGATGCCAGCGCGGGATCTCGTACTCCTGGTACCTCTACAGCCCGCTCCGCATCAAGTACCCGCTGATCCGCAGCGCGCTCCTCGACGCGTTCCGCGCCAAGAAGCGGGAGGCCGGGGGCGATCCCATGGCCGCGTGGAAGGCGCTCCAGGCGGACCCTGACGCCCGCGCCAAGTACCAGCGGGCGAGGGGCAAGGGCGGATTCCGCCGCGCGACCTGGGACGAGGTCATGGAGATCATGGCCGTGGCGAACCTCCACACCGCCGAGGTGCACGGCCCGGACCGGGTCATCGGATTCAGTCCGATCCCCGCCATGTCGATGCTCAGCTACGCGGCGGGCGGGCGCTTCCTCCAGCTCTTCGGCGGCGTCAACCTCAGCTTCTACGACTGGTACTGCGACCTCCCGACGGCGTTTCCCGAGATCTGGGGGGAACAGACCGACGTCTGCGAGAGCGCCGACTGGTACAACGCGAAGATGATCGCCGACATGGGCGCGTGCCTCAACATGACGCGCACGCCGGACTGCCACTTCTTCGCCGAGTCGCGGCACAACGGCACCAAGGCGGTGGTGTTCTCCCCGGACTTCAGCCAGGTCTGCAAGTACGCGGACCAGTGGGTGCCGCTCCACGCCGGCAGCGACGGCGCCTTCTGGATGGCCACGACGCACGTGATCCTGAAGGAGTTCCACCACGAGAAGCAGACCCCCTTCTTCCTCGACTACACCAAGCGGTACACCGACAGCCCGTACCTGGTGAAGCTCGAGAAGGACGGCGACCGGTACCGGCCGGGACGCCTGCTCCGGGCCAACGAGATCGCCCGGTACCGTGACATCTCCAACGGGGACTGGAAGTTCCTCAACATCGACGCGGCGTCGGGCGATCTGGTGGTGCCCAAGGGGAGCTCGGGCTCGCGCTGGGACGAGAAGCAGGGCAACTGGAACATGAAGCTGGAGAACGCGGCCGGCGACGAGTCCTACGACCCGGTGCTCACGCTCCTCGGCCGCACCGACCGCGTCGCCCAGACGGCCTTCACGGAGTTCGGGCTCGACCAGACGGTGTACCGCGGTGTCCCCGCCATGGAGATCGAGACCACGAACGGTCCGGTGCTGGTCACCACCGTCTACGACCTGATCATGGCGCAGTACGGCGTCTCGCGAGGGCTGGCCGGGGACTACCCGGCCGACTACTCCGACAAGGACGCCGCCTACACTCCCGCGTGGCAGGAGGTCTTCACCGGCGTTTCCTCGGACACGGTCCTGCAGTTCGCGCGGGAGTGGGCCAGCACGGCCGAGGCGACGGGCGGCAAGTGCATGATCATCGTCGGCGCGGGCATCAACCACTGGTACCACGGCAACCTGATGTACCGCGCGGGTGCCATGGCGCTGATGCTCACGGGGTGCGTGGGGAAGAACGGCGGCGGACTGAACCACTACGTCGGCCAGGAGAAGCTGGCCCCGGTGGACTCCTGGGGCGCCATCGCCTTCGCCAAGGATCACGTCAGCGCCACGCGGCTGCAACAGGCGCCCATCTGGCACTACATCAACACCTGCCAGTACCGATACGACGGGCAGTTCTCCCGGTACAACACCGTGCCGGACAACGAACTGACCGAGCAGCACACCGCCGACCTGATCTTCAAGTCGGTGCGCATGGGGTGGATGCCGTTCTACCCCCAGTTCGACCAGAACACCTTGACGCTCTGCAAGGAGGCCGTGGAGCAGGGAGCCACGGACGACGCCGGGATCAAGCAGTACGTGCTCGACAAGCTGAAGCGGAAGGAGCTCCAGTATTCGGTGAGCGATCCCGACGCGCCCGAGAACTTCCCGCGGGTCTGGTACATCTGGCGCGGCAACGCGATCATGGGGAGCATGAAGGGGCACGAGTACGCCCTGAAGCACTACCTCGGCACCCACTCCAACGCCATCGCGGTGGACTCCGAGGAGCACACCAAGGAAGTGAAGTGGCACGACGTCGCGCCGGTGGGGAAGATGGACCTGGTGGTCGACCTGAACTTCCGCATGGACTCCTCGGCACTGTACTCCGACATCGTGCTGCCTGCGGCCTCCTGGTACGAGAAGGCCGACCTCAACAGCACCGACCTTCACTCCTTCATCCACCCCCTGTCCGCGGCGGTTCCCCCGGTCTGGGAATCGAAGACCGACTGGAACATCTTCCGCGACCTGGCGAAGGCCACCAGCGAGGCCGCCGCGAAGTACCTGCCCGGCCCCCGGAAGGACATCGTCGCCTCGGCCATCGCCCACGACTCTCCCGGGGAGATCAGCCAGTCGACCATCAAGGACTGGTACCAGGGCGAGTGCGAGCCCATCCTCGGGAAGACCACCCACAACCTGACGGTGGTGGAGCGCGACTACACCAGGCTCCACGAACGCTACATCACCCTGGGCGACCGGATCCGCACCACCGGCCTCGGCGCCCACGGCAATCCCTACCAGTGCGCCGATGCCTACGACGAGATGATCACGTCGAACCACTTCCCCGTGGAGCGGCGGAACGGCAGCGTGCTCCCGTCCCTCCGGGAGGACGAGTGGGCGGCCAACGCGGTGCTGCACCTCTCGACGCTCACCAACGGCGTGCTGAACGTGCGCGCCTACGAGGACGCGGAACGGCGCACCGGTCTCGAGCTCGTGGACCTGGGCGCCGGCAGCCGGGACGTGCGCATCCGCTACGCCGACCTGCAGGCCCAGCCGCGGCGGTACAACACCTCGCCGCTGTGGTCGGGGCTCATGAACGACGGACGCGCCTACTCGGCCTACACCTACAACGTCGAGAAGCTGGTGCCGTGGCGAACCCTCACCGGCCGGCAGCACTTCTATCTCGACCACGAGATGTACCTGGCCTTCGGCGAGAACCTCCCCACCTACAAGCCGTCGCCGAAGCCGGCGGCCTACGGCGACCTGAAGACGACGCTGGAGAGCGGCGAGGCGCGGGTGCTCAACTGCCTCACCCCGCACGGGAAGTGGCACATCCACTCCACCTACATGGAGAACCACCGGATGCTCACCCTGTCCCGGGGGTGCGAGCCGGTCTGGATGAGCGAGGTGGATGCGGCGGCGCTGGAGATCCAGGACAACGACTGGGTGGAGGTCTACAACGACCACGGCGTCTACGCGGCCCGCGCCTGCGTGAGCGCCCGGATCCCGAAGGGCGTGTGCATCGTGTACCACGTGCCGGAGCGGACCGTGGGGATCCCCAAGTCCCAGGTGCGTGGCGGGAAGCGGGCCGGTGGCCACAACAGCTTCACGCGGATCCACCTGAAACCGAACTTCCTCGCCGGCGGATACGGACAGTTCTCCTTCGGCTTCAACTACTGGGGTCCCATCGCCCCCAACCGCGATACCCACGTCGTGGTGAAGCGCATGGACAAGGTGGTGTTCTGATGGCCGACTTACCGCGCAACCGACGGGAGAACTGACATGGATGTGCGCTCGCAGATCTCGATGGTGTTCCACCTCGACAAGTGCATCGGCTGTCACACCTGCTCCATCGCCTGCAAGAACATCTGGACGGACCGCAAGGGCGCGGAGTACATGTGGTGGAACAACGTCGAGACCAAGCCCGGGACCGGCTATCCGGGCAAGTGGGAGAATCAGGACATCTACAAGGGTGGCTGGGAGAAGAACGGGGACGGCATCGAACTGAAGGGGGCGGGCAAGGCCAAGGGCCTGGGCAACATCTTCCACAACCCCCACCTGCCGGTCATCGACGACTACTACGAGCCGTTCACCTACAAGTACCTGGATCTCATCGAGTCCCCGGCGGGCGACGACCAGCCCACGGCGCGTCCGATCTCGATGATCACGGGCGAGCCCATGGACATCAAGATGGGCCCCAACTGGGACGACGACCTGAGCGGGTCGCCGGACTACGCCCGCAACGATCCCAACCTGGAGAAGCTCTCGCCGGCCGAGCGCGAGGCCATGTTCCAGCTCGAGCGCATGGCGTTCTTCTACCTGCCGCGCATCTGCAACCACTGCCTGAATCCGGGCTGCGTCGCCTCCTGCCCGTCCGGCGCCATCTACAAGCGGGGCGAGGACGGCGTCGTGCTCATCGACCAGTCCGTGTGCCGGGGCTGGCGGATGTGTGTCACGGCGTGCCCGTACAAGAAGACCTACTACAACTGGAGCACCGGCAAGTCCGAGAAGTGCATCCTGTGCTACCCGCGCATCGAGGCGGGTCATGCGCCGGCCTGCATGCATTCCTGCGTGGGCCGGATCCGCTACCTGGGCGTGCTGCTCTACGACGCCGACCAGATCCAGAGTGCGGCCTCGGCGGACGACGCCGATGTGATGCACCGCCAGATGGACATGATCCTCGATCCGTTCGACCCGGCCGTCATCGCGGCCGCGAAGGCCAACGGCGTCGCCGACTCCACCATCGACGCCGCGCAGAAGTCCCCGGTCTACCGGTTCGTGAAGACCTGGAAGCTGGCGCTGCCGCTCCACCCCGAGTTCCGCACGCTGCCCATGCTCTTCTACGTCCCGCCGCTCCTGCCCGTGATGGCGTCGGTGAAGACGGTGGACAACAGCGCGCAGGCCGAGAAGATGAACGTCACCGCGAAGTACTGGCCGGACAACTGGCTCTACGACACGACCACCAAGCAGATGTTCGGGACCATCGACGACGCCCGGTTCCCGCTCCAGTACATGGCGAACCTGTTCAGCGCGGGCGACACGAAGGAGGTGGCCGACCGGCTCAAGAAGCTCATGGCGGTGCGGCTGCACCGCCGCCAGGTCACCGTCGGTGATGTGGTGCCCGAGACGGTGGCCGCGGCGCTGGCGGACACGGGGCTGACCCCGCAGACCGCCGACGACATCTACTACCTGACGTCGCTGGCCAGATTCGACGACCGGTTCGTGATTCCGGCGGCCCACCGCGAGCAGGCCATCGAGATGATGGAGTTCACCGGCGACGTGAAGGGCAACACCGGCTTCGGGTTCAAGACCGGCACCGCGAAGCGGGGGGCCTGACCATGCACCCGTGGAGCCACTACGAGCACCTGGCCCGGCTCTTCGACTACCCGCGCCACGACTACCCGTCGTGGGTCCAGGCATCGTACCACGATCGTGCGCGGACCGATACGTCACTGCCGCCGCCGAGATCGCGGCGTTCGCCAAGGCGCTCCCGACCGTAGGGGGAGCCCCTCACGCCCGAGGCGCTCGACGAGGTCCAGGAGGTCTTCACGCGGACCTTCGACGTCCAGGCCATCACGACCCTCGGCGTGGGCTACGTCATGTTCGGGGACGACTACAAGCGAGGCGAGTTGCTGGTGAACCTGAACCGCGAGCACGGCGCCGCGGGGATCGACTGCGGCGACGAGCTGCCGGACCACCTCCCCAACGTACTCCGCCTGCTGGCCCGGTGGGAGGACCGCGAACTCGCGGCGGAGTTCGCGGAGGAGATCCTGCACCCGGCGCTGGAGCGGATGGTCGCGGAGTTCGAGCCCCGACCGCAGCGAGGAACGCGACGGGCTGTACGAGAAGCATTACAAGACGCTGATCGCCTCGTCCGTCGAGACGCGGCACCATGTTCCGGGCGCCGCTGCGCGCGGTGATCGAGGTGCTCCGGGCCGACTTCAGCCTCACCGAGTGGGTGCCGCCGGAGCAGGACAACGACTTCCTCGCGTCCATCGGGCGCGAACTGGAGATCGACGCCGACGAGGGCTCGCCGCAAGCCGCCGGAGGAGATGACATGAACACGAACGCGCTGAACCTGTTCCTCTTCGTCGGCCTGCCGTACGCGGCGCTCATCGTGTGCCTGGTGGGACGTCATCTATCGCTACCGGCAGAAGGGCTTCACCGTCTCCTCGCTCTCCTCGCAGTTCCTCGAGGGGAAGGACCTCTTCTGGGGCTCCGTACCCTTCCACGTGGGGATCCTGGTGGTGTTCTTCGGTCACCTGACCACGTTCCTCTTCCCGCGGACGACGCTGGCCTGGAACAGCATGCCGGTCCGCCTGATCATCCTGGAAGTGACGGCGTTCACGTTCGGCCTGACGGTGCTCATCGGGCTCGGCGCGCTGATGTACCGCCGGTTCACGAACCCCCGCATCCGCGCCGTGACGACCGGCATGGACATCGTGCTCGAGGTGCTCCTGCTGGCGCAGGTCGTGTTCGGGCTCTGGATCGCGCTGGGGTATCGGTGGGGCGCCTCGTGGTTCGCGGCCGACCTGTCGCCGTACCTGTGGTCGCTGCTGCAAGCTCTCCCCGGAGACGAGCGCGGTGTTCGCGCTTCCCTGGGTGATCAAGGTCCACATCGTGGGCGCGTTCCTGATCGTCCTCATCGTCCCCTTCACCCGCCTGGTCCACTTCTTCGTGGCGCCGCTCCACTACATCGCGCGGCCCTACCAGCAGGTGATCTGGAACTGGGATCGACGGGCGATACGGGATCCCAAGACGGCGTGGAGCCCCACGCAACCGCGGAACAACTGAGGTGCGGTTCCCTTCTCCCATGCCCTCGCGTCAGGCCGAGCCGGCTCTGGTTCGGAGTCCGGAGGTATGGATCTCTCGGGGGTAAGTGACGTTGAATGCAGCGATGACGGACGCGGCGGCTCCGCTTAGGGGCACCCCGCGCGAAGGGCTTCTCAGCGCGACGCTTGGGGTTCTTCGTCGGCTTCGCCGCCGTCGCGCTCTTCAGCGTCACCGCCGAGAGCTTCCGAACCGTCATGGGCCTGGGACCCACGCAGGTGGGCTTCCTGGTGGCCATGCCGGCCCTCTCCGGTTCGCTGCTGCGCATCCCCTTCTCGGCCTGGGTCGACACCACCGGTGGGCGTCGGCCGTTCCTGGTGCTCCTCACGCTCTCGATCATCGGAATGCTGGGCCTGACCTTGGTCGTCACGATACTGTATCCTGACCGGCTGGGTGGGGGCATGTATCCCGTGCTGTTGGTGCTCGCCCTGTTGTCCGGCTGCGGCATCGCCGTCTTCGCGGTCGGCGCCAGCCAGGTCTCCTACTGGTTTCCCCGCGCGCGTCAGGGCCAGGCCCTGGCGGTCTATGCGGGAGTCGGCAATCTGGCGCCCGGCATCTTCTCCATGGTGCTCCCGTTCCTCCTGGTCGGGTGGGGCCTGTCCGGCACCTATGTCGTGTGGCTGGCCCTGCTGGTGAGCGGGACGGTCATCTACGCCCTGCGAGGGCGGAACGCCTGGTACTTCCAGTTTCGAGACCGGGGCACGGACCCGGCGGAGGCCAGGCGGCGGGCTGCCGAAATGGGGCAGGAACTGTTCCCGTCGGCCAGCCTCACCGGCGGCCTGCGCCTCTCGGCGCGCAAGTGGCGGACGTGGGTGCTCGTCTGTGTGTACTTCACGTCGTTCGGTGGCTTCGTGGCCCTCACCGCCTGGCTGCCGACCTACTGGACCTCGTTCTTCGGCATGGGTCCGCTGGGGGCGGGACTGCTGACGGGCTGTTTCGCGGTGCTTTGCTCGGCGATCCGAATCCTCGGTGGCGCGATGTCCGATCAGTTGCGACAGGGCGGAGAGAACACCGCCATCCTGGCGCTGCTGATCATGCTCAACGGCGCGGCGCTCCTGACCTTGACCGACCAGTTCGAGGTGGCGGTCCCAGCCGTCCTGTTGATGGCCGTGGGGATGGGGATCTGCTCCGCCGCCGTGTTCAAGATGGTGCCCCAGGAGGTGCCCGAAGCGGTGGGTGGCGCCACCGGGTGGGTGGGCGGACTCGGGGCGTTCGGGGGATTCGTCATCCCGCCCATCATGGGGTTCGCCGTGCGCCAGCACGGCGCCCAGGGGTATCCCCTGGGCTTCGTCACCTTCCTTGTGCTCGCCGTCCTCGGCCTCTCCCTCGTGTGGGTGTTGAAGTACACCGGTGAATCGCGCGATGACGAGCGTGTGGCCGAACCGACGCAGGGAGCATGACCACCTCGGGCCGGTCAGCGGATGTCGGGGTGCCGCCGAAGGCGCGGCCACCCGACACCGCGATCGGCGCGCTGGCGTCGCTGCTCGCCATGGTACGCCTGGAGATCCGGGATCTGTCGCCGGCCTATTTCGCGCTGGTGATGGCGACTGGGATCGTGTCCATCGCAGCCGACACGGCCGGGATGCGATGGATCGCCGTGGCGTTGCTCGGACTGAACGTGGTTGCGTACGTCGTCTTGTGGGTGCTGACCGTTCTGCGGATCGTCTGGTACACGGCGGAGTTCCTGCGCGACCTGAGCGACCATCGGCGGAGTGTCGGGTTCTTTGCCGCCGTGGCCGCCACCTGCGTGCTCGGGAGCCAGAGCATCCTGGTGGCGGGGCGCTACGTCCCCGCGATGCTGCTCTGGGGCTTCGGGATCGTGCTCTGGCTCGTCTCGACGTACAGCATCTTTACCATCCTGGTGGTCAAGCAGAACAAGCCCACGCTCGCGGAAGGCATCTCGGGGTCATGGCTGCTGGCCGTGGTGGCGGCCCAGTCCATCGCCGTGCTGAGTGCGCTGTTGGCCTCGCACTGGGGACAACCGCAGCGGCTGGAGACGAACTTCCTGGCGCTGTCGATGTGGCTGTGGGGCGGCATGCTCTACATCTGGATGATCTCGCTGATCTTCTATCGCTACACCTTCTTCACGTTCGCGCCCGGCGACCTTGAAGCCCCGTACTGGATCAACATGGGCGCCATGGCCATCTCCGCGCTGGGTGGAGCGACGCTGATCGGCAACGCATCAGACGCCTGGTTCCTGCGCTCGCTGCTGCCGTTCCTGGAGGGATTTACCATCTTCTTCTGGGCCACGGGGACCTGGTGGATCCCGATGCTCATCATCCTGTTCGTCTGGCGCCACGTGTACCGGCGATTCCCGCTCACCTACGACCCGCTCTACTGGGGAGGGGTCTTTCCGCTCGGCATGTACGCGGTCTGCACCTTCAAAATCGCTGACGTGATGAAGTTGACCTTCCTCGCCGTCATTCCGAAGGTCTTCGTCTACGTCTCCCTGGTCGCCTGGCTCCTCGCCTTCGTCGGCCTGGGGCGTCGCATCGGGGGCAACCTGCTCGGAGCGCTCGTTCCATCCGCCGAGCTCCGCCGCGGCGGTTGCCACCTGATGCGGTGGGCGCGCCGGGGTGCCCGGCGGCCGTCGACGGCGCGCCTCCCGCGAGGCGAGGGGACCGAGGCGAGTCGCAATCACGTGGGTGAGCCTGCCGGAACTCGATCCAGCCAGGGGACGGGGCGTCGCATGCAGGCGGCCTGGAGTCGGAGCAGCCGGGGATCGGCATGAACCTCGCGCGGGGCGATCCCTTCCGCCCGTCTGAGGACGGCCAGCGCCTCCGAGAGCTGGCCGCGCCTGAGCCGTGCTTCAGCGAGGTCCCCCGCCGCCTGCATCGCCCGGTTGCGGGCCTGGACGGCGAAGCCGTCCAGCCATCCCCCCGTGAATTCGCCGGCAAAGATCTCCCCCGAATACAGGGAGAGGGCTTCGTCGAGGAGGGCGAGCGCAGCCTCGGAAGGTCGCCCGACGACCGTGGCCTCCCGGATGAGCCGGTAAAAGTGCCAGAGATCGACGGACACCGCCGAGTTTGGATCCAGAGAGTAGCGTTGTCCATCACGCCGGATGTACCGCGCGCCGCGCGTCGTATCTGGCTCGATTGCGCGCCGGAGGGCAGCGAGCGTCACATGGAAGCGGTTGCGCACCCGTTCGAGGGGGACCTCGGGCCAGAGCTGCTGCGCCAGGTACTCGAGGGGCCTCGGACGTCCGGACGTGACGACCAGGAGCGCGAGCAGTTCACGGGCCTTCTGTCGACCCATCTGCGAGCGCTCGAGGGGCAGGCCGTCGAGCGCGATGGCGAAGCCTCCGAAACACCGGATGTGGAGCCGTACCTCGGCGTTCGGGCGCACCGCCGTGGCGCAAACGGGTACCGCGGTGCGGGTGTTGTCCGAGGGGGCCAGGTCTTCGGTGAACCAGAGGGCCGCGGGGAGATGCCGGGTGCGGGGTGTCGGTGGCCGGGTGCCAAACGCCACCGTGGCCACGGCCCATACGTGGGCGCCCTGCCGGAGCGGAACGCAGTAGCGGGCGGGCACCGTGCAGCCGGCCTCCCGGCAGCAGGTCGGCCAACCCGTCCTCCCTCCGAGCACCTGGACCTGGTTCGTGCGTTGCGCCGGACACCCCGGCGCGTGCACCTCCGGTGTGGTCAAATGAAGGAGCGGGTGGCCAATCCCTTTCATGGGGGCACCGCTGTGGGTCGCGAGGTGCTGCAGCTGGCGCATGCGGAGGTGCGCTCGCATCAGGTCGATCGCCATCCCGATGGGTACCGAGGCGAGGGCCGCCAGGCGGAGGGCACCCGCCATGTCCCGGGGTGGATTCTTCCAGGCCAGGAAGATCCCCCCGGACACATCGGTGCCGGGTCCCAGGGGCGTGCAGAGCGCACTGGTGTATCCCAGGGCTTTCACGCGGGATCGCAGAAAATCGGGTTCCGCCGAAAGTTGATCGGTGACGAGCGACGCCGCGGAGGACAACACCATTCCGGGGAGTCCCTCTCCGGCTCCGAAGCGATCCCGCCGGCAGAACGCATCGGGATCGGCACCCTGGTGCGACACGAGGAATACCTCGCGGTTGTCGGGGGCCGCCAGAAACAGCTCACTCACCTCCGCGCCGCTGCGTGCTCGCAGATGTTCGAGAGCGTCGTCCAGCGCGTCGAGCCCGCGGTGACCCTGGAGCAGCATCTCGATTTCGCCGACCAGTGCCAACTCCGAGGGCTGGGCGCTCGACCAGGTGCCTCGCACGTCGAATGGTATGGTTCTCACCGAGACACCCCCCGTGTCGCAAGGAGCATACGACCGTTCCACCACCCCAAAGTACGGGCCGCCCGGGACGAACACAATGTGCGGGTAGCGGCAAGAGGACGCGCCTGATGACGAACACCGGCCGGTACGCCATCCGCGCCGTTGCCTATCTGGCCAAGGCGCAGGTGCACACGGAGAGCAATGTCACGGCGGCCCGGATCGCCCGTGCTACCGGGATGCCGAAGAACTACCTGACCAAGATCCTGCATGCGCTGGCGAAGGCCGGGATCCTCGATTCGACGCGCGGTCCCCGCGGCGGATTTCGGCTCCGCCGCCCTCCGCACAAGCTCAGTCTCGCGGATGTGCTCGAATCGGTCGAGGCCATCGACTCGAGCGGGTGCATGCTGAGTGACAGGAAATGTCTCCCTCGTGAATCCAGCCCTTCGTGCCATCAATGTCATCTGCTGTCGCTGGCGGTCAACCGGTTCCTCCACAAGACTTCAATCACCGCCCTGACTGGCGGACGCTAAATGCGGTTCGCGATGCCGTCCGTGCCGCCAGCAAGGGGTCCTATCAGCACCCTTTGGTGGACTTCAACAACGACCCCGCGACGTCACGGGCAGATGTACGCGATGTGCTGGACCGTGCCCGGCGGCCATCGACGCCAAGCATGCCAAGCGTGGGGCCGAACAAGCGTTAGACGCCTTTGCTGCGTTCGCGTGGATTTGCACCGGTATCGCGGAGTTCGCATTGAGTGGACGGATCGCGCGGTATGGCGTATCCGCAGGTGGTCACCTTGTGGCGGCGACGGTGACCGTTGGGTGCCCGAGCGACGGCCGCCGCCCGGAGGCCCTCCTCCTGTGGTCCCCGGCGCTCGATCTCGTTGACGATGGCTGGTTCACGCGGCTGCTGCAGGGACGGGCTACCGCGGCCGCACTCTCCCCGGCGCGCCACGTCGGCCCGTTGACGCCACCGACCTCCATCGGTCATGGCGAGAACGCCATCCAGCCCAGCATACGGGAGAACAGCCAGGTACCGCCGGGGAGCCGGTGGAGCCGGTCCCAGGCACGGCCCAGGGTCTAAGCGGGAGAGGGACTCGAGGGTGCCATCGCTGGTCCATTCGGGAAAGTCGGGGGAATCTAAGGCCCCACGGTGTCGTGTGGCGCTGGCGAGGTTCAGCCGGCTGAGTTTTTCCGGCCCGATTTGGCGCTGGACCGGTTGTCAGGGGGCTGAGTGCGGGTTGCAGATTGTGTGGCCTGGCGACCTGGGACCCCCTCATGCAGCCTAAATCCGCACTGCTGCAGGCTGTGCGCAATAACCTCCGGCTTCGGCATTGCTCCCCGCGGACCGAATCCGCCTATCTCGGGTGGATTCGGCGCTACGTCCGGTTCTGCGGCCTACGGCACCCGCGGGAGCTGGGGCTCCATGAGGTCAGGGGTTTCCTGACCCATCTGGCGGTGGCCGGGCAGCTTTCCCAATCCACGGTCAGCCAGGCTCGGGCGGCGCTGCTCTTCCTCTATCGTCAGGTGCTCGGCATTGAGCTTCCCGGGGTGGACCGGTTGCCGACGGGGCGCCGTCCGGTCCGGTTGCCGGTGGTGCTCACCCGTGGCGAGGTCGGGGTGGTGCTTCGGCGGATGACGGGCGCCTCGTCGCTGGTGGCGTGGCTGCTGTACGGCAGCGGGTTGCGGCTGACGGAGGCGTTGACGCTTCGGGTCAAGGATCTGGATCTGGAGCGGGGGGAGATCAGGCTTCGGCGGGGGAAGGGGGCCAAGGACCGGGTGACGGTGCTGCCCCGGGTGCTGGCGGGGCCGTTGGGAGCTCACCTGGGGAGGGTCAAGGCGTTGCATGCGCGCGACCTGGCGGGCGGGGGCGGGCAGGTGGCGCTGCCCGGGGCGCTGGCACGCAAGTATCCCAAGGCCGCGGCGTCCTGGGGGTGGCAGTGGGTCTTTCCGGCCACCCGCCGGTATCGGGATCCTGAGACCGGGGAGCCCCGCCGGCATCACCTGCACCCCACGGTGGTGCAGCGGGCGGTCACGGCGGCGGTTCGGGAAGCCGGTCTGGCCAAGCGGGCCACCTGTCACAGCCTCCGGCACAGCTTTGCGACCCACCTGCTGGAGGGCGGGGCGGACATCCGGACGGTGCAGGAGCTGCTGGGGCACCGCGATGTGACGACGACCATGATCTACACGCACGTCCTGAACCGCGGGGGGCTCGGGGTTCGGAGTCCGGCCGACCTGCTGGGGGATGGGTTGCCGGCAGCCCTTACGGATTAGGCAGCGGGTGGTAGCTTTACGGCGGGCTTGGGTGGTGGGGCTGGCAGGTCCATACATAAGTTAGCCGGAGCACTTGGGGGCAGCGTGACCACATGGGAGTACAAGATTGTGGATTCAGCCGACGTGCCTCCGGGGACCGCTGGGCAAATGCGCAGCTTTCGCCTGCAACTTCCAGAGCTCGGCCGCGATGCTGTCGAGGCGTACCTAAACCAACTCGGCGCGGAAGGATGGGAGATCATCAGCATCGCGTATCCCACGCCCGACGGCTCGGAACGGTTCGTCGGCATCGCAAAGCGTGAACGCCAGTGATCCGCATCCCGCCTCTCGATTCGACGACGGCGTGTGCCCGGCTAACGGGGCGTTGCTGCAGCCGCGGCTCGGGCACTCACCAATGATTGCGCTCTCAACCAAAGCGGTGCAGCATCAATGTGCGCGGTCAACAGGGCCGCGCAGCAGAACGCCAATTCGTTAGCCGGCACACGCATGCAGTCGATTGCCATCGTGCTGTTGCCGGGCCTCGACGGAACAGGGCGCTTGTTTTCGCCCTTGTTGCCGCATTTGCCGGGGCATCTTCGACCTATCGTCGTTCGGTATCCGCTAGAACCGCTGCCTTATTCCGAGCTCCTGCCGCTGGTGTCTGCCTCCTTGCCGCGGGATCTCCCGTTCGTAATTCTCGGTGAGTCCTTTTCTGGACCTCTGGCCATCATGGCCGCAGAGCGCCTGCCGAGTGGCCTCTGTGGCGTCATTCTCGATGCAACGTTCGTGGAGAACCCTTCTCACTTAGGCGCGTCCGTCATCCGTCCGTTCGTACGCCCGTTTCTCTTCCGCTTACTTCCTAGCTCGATGACCGCGCGCTTCTTCTTGCTGGGTGGCTCGGCAGAGCCGGCCGTGATCCAAGAAGTCATGAATGTTGTTGATGAGGTCCCAGCATCCGTCATCGTCTGGCGCGTGCGCGAGGCACTGGCAGTGAACGTCACTGAGGCGCTGCGCCGACTGGATCAACCGATACTCTATCTGCGAGGCCGTTACGATCATGTGGTCGTACCGGCCCACAACTCCCGTCAGATCGCACGCCTGGGTAAGGATGTCACAATCCGGGAGTTCGATACGGGGCACATGGTTCTACAGACGCAGCCTGGTGCATCGGCCGCCGCTATCGCGGAGTTTTGCGACCGCGTTGGCCCGCGTGTGCCGTCTAACTAGCGGTTAGAGCTGTCGAGCCGGCTGGCCGCGCCGTTGTGAGTCTTGTATCCTTGGAACGTTTCCTGAGGCGGCGCGGCCAAGGCGCCGGCTCGCAGCTCAACCGCACTTCGTTAGACGGCGGAGGCATTGCTGTCCGGGCGCTATCCTCGCGCTGGGGGAGTATCACTGCTCCCAGTCCAGTTCCAGCACCCAGATCCGTCGAGCATATTCCCCCTCGAGGACGCGTCATTTAGAGGCCCCACAGGAAGGACCATGAATGAAGATTCGGCTGCAGAAGCCTTCCGATCAGCCGACAGGCGCATGGCGGCTACTGGACGACCTCGAGCAGGTCCTGACGACACCCGCATATACTGAATTGCGGCTCATCGTGGCCTTTGCAAAGGCCGGCCCCCTTCTCAAGCTCCAGGCAGCGTTCAAGGCGTTTCGGGACAGAGGGGGAAGAATTGAGGCGATCATCGGGGTTGATGCAGGAGGTACAAGTGTGGAAGCACTGGAGCTCGCTCTTCAGTGTTTCGACAATACCTTTGTCGCGCGGGCCAACCTACGATTTCAGGCGACATTTCATCCCAAAATTTATTATGCCCGGGGGCCACACAAAGCGATAGCATTCATAGGATCTAACAACCTCACGGTTGGTGGAACGGAGCTAAACCCAGAGGCGTTGGTAGAGTTAGCCTTTGACCTCCCCCGTGAGGCAAGCGAGCTAGGCATTGTACTGGCTGCATGGGATGATGCGTTGGCATTTTCGGTGAAGCTCAATTCAACAATCCTACAGAGGTTGAGCGCCGACAACGTCGTTGGATCAGAGACCGCGGAGAGAGCCGTGAGGCTCGCCAGGGGTACGCTCCCGAGGAGCCAAGTTGCGTCCCAGCCCTTCCCGCGTATCGCAGCGCAACCACCCCGTGCCCTGCCCGCCCCCCGTGGAGCCTTGGCCCGCGCCAAACGCGCCAAGGGAAAGAAGAAAATCGTTTCTACAGGCGTAGGCCTTTCGCTGGTCCTCGAAGTGCTGCCACACCACAACGGGGAGGTCTTTCTCAGCAAGAGCGCGGTGGACCAAGATCCGGAGTTCTTCGGATGGCCTTTCACCGGGAATACTACTCCGAAGCGGGAGGGCAATCCGGCCTACCCGCAGCGTGATCCAGACCCAATCGTTTCGATCGAGGTACTCGACTCTAGCGGATTGCAAGTGGCATATCACAATGCGCATCCGCTGAACACCGTCTATTACAGTCTCAAGTCAGAGGTCCGCATCACAGTTCCGCCGGACGTCATCGCCAGTACGCCGGACTACTCAATCCTTCAGATGTCAATTCCAGCGCGAGGAGGAGGACTTGACTACGAATTGTCGTTCTTCGCGCCAGGCAGTGAGGAGCATGCCTCCCTTCTGGCGGCATGCAACCAAAAAATGCCATCAGGTGGCAAGCCTCGCGCTCGGCGCTTCGGCTGGCTGTAATTGGGTGGCGCCCCCCCCTTGCACCGTTTCTGGGGATTAGTCATATTACCCCAGAAGCTCATTGGGGGTCGCATTGGGGCAGAAAGATAAGGTCATCCTCGAAACCGAGAGCGGCCGGAAAAGGGCACTGCAAAGGGTCTTGCGGGAACGAGGGGTCACCGTTTCCGATTGGTTCGAAGAGCAGCTTGACCTCCTGCTCGTCGACAGTAGGACAGATTATGAGGCCGCCCCGGCCGAGGAGGATTCGGGAGGAGATCCTGTCGCGCGGATGCGAGCCGTCGATTGGGCCTTCACGGACGCGGACACGACATACCTTTCGCACGACGTTCACCCATACCCCGCTAAGTTCATACCGCAGATCCCCGCGACGGTGATCCGGCACATGTCGCGGCGCGGCGATGTTGTACTTGACCCATTCGGAGGGAGCGGGACGACGGCACTTGAGGCGTTGCGCCTCGGGCGCCGAGCGGTGAGCGTGGATGCAAATCCGCTTTCCGCACTCATTGGCCGCGTCAAAACAGCTCGAATCGGGGCGGAGTCTCGTGCCCAGCTGCGCTCTTTGAGAGCACTGGTCGCCGGACACTTAGACAAGCTCCCTCAGGATGATCATGCCTTCTTGAAGAGTTTTGGAGACTTCGTTCCGAGCATCCCGAACATCCAGAAGTGGTTTCCGCCCTCAAGCTGTGGCGAGTTAGCGCTTGTCCGGTCCGCATGCGCGAATATGAACGGCACCGCTCAGGATGTCGCGCAACTAGCCCTGTCGAGAGTCGTTGCTGGGGCGTCCTTCCAGGACTCCGAAACCCGGTACGCGAGTAGGCCTCGCAAGATTCCCATTGGAAAAACACTTGCTGCATACCTTGCAGCCTTGGACGCCCTCGTGCGGAGGGTTGACGCAACGTCTGCAGTGGTCCGTTACGGCGTCGCAACCTTCCGATGTGCCGACGCACGCAATCTCCAAACCTCCGTACTTCCGGAGTGCTCAGTCGATTTGATAGTAACATCGCCCCCATATGGAAACGCCACTGACTACCACTTGTACCACCGTTTTAGGCTATTCTGGCTTGGCTTCGATCCACGGGATCTCGCAGGCGTCGAGATTGGCTCTCACCTCCGACACCAAAGGGATGGAACCGGTTTTGCTGAGTACTTGAATGATCTGCTGCCGTGTATTGAAGGTGCGTACCGTGTCCTACGGCCCGGCTGCTACGCGGTATTCGTCTTGGGGGATTCAGTGTATGGCGGAGTGACATATAACACGGCGGAGGAGATGTCCCGCGCCGCGGAAGGGTTGGGGTTCGAGACAGACGCGATCATCACACGTCCGATCCACGAAACACGTCGCTCGTTCGTGGCAGCGGCGAGGCGCGCAACATCGGAGAAACTCCTCATCCTCAAGCGCCCTCTCAACAAGGCTACTGTCGGACTCGTCCGGCCCAAGTACCGCCTGTGGAACTTTGAAGAAACTCTACGTGATCGGGAGTTTCAATCATTGGTGGGCGCTCACTCCTCGAAGGTAAGAGCTACTATTCCTGCCAGCCTCGCAGGGGCAGCAAAGCGACTGACCTTCACGGTCGGCCTGCAATACCCCGGTGGAGCCATCGAGCCGACTTGGCAGAAGATTCTCGAGAACGGGTACGATGACCCACTGTCCCGGCGGAAAGACCCCAAGTATGTCTCTCATGGGATCCACCCATACAAGGGGAAGTTCTATCCCCAGTTGGCGAAGAGCCTCCTAAACTTGGTTGGCGTCGAAGCTGGGGCCACTGTGCTCGATCCGTTCTGCGGGAGTGGTACAGCACTACTCGAGGCCAGGCTGAATGGACTGCGGGCCTGTGGCTGCGATCTGAATCCATTAGCCGCCAAGATTGCGAGAGCAAAGGTCGGCATCCTTGACGTTGACCCAGATCTTGTGCTCGCTGCAGTAGGCGCGGTTAGGGAGGCCCTAGGTGGCGCGTCTAGGAAGTCTGCAGGCGAGCTCGAGCAGTTCCCTGAGTCAGCGCACGACGAAATACTTTCGTGGTTTGCTCGCCCGATTGCAACAAAGCTCAACACAGTGCTGCGAACGGTACGGGAAAGCAGCACAGGAGTATTGCGGGAGTACCTCGAGGTAATTCTCAGCAGCATAATTCGCGACATATCACATCAAGATCCACGCGATCTGCGTATCCGTCGCAGAAAGGAGCCACTCAAGGACGCCGATGTGTCAGGTCAGTTCCTGCGGCACCTAGATGAGCAGATGAACCGCCTGGAGCATTTCTGGGCGACTAGGGGCTTCAGCCCATTCCCATTCCCCGAAGCCTCTGTCGTACATGGGGACGCCAGGGGGGAAGCGGCCTACTCTGCGCTAGGTGCGGAATCCAATTCAGTTGATTGCGTCCTTACCAGTCCGCCTTACGCTACCGCACTGCCCTACATCGACACCGATCGACTCTCCCTGCTCCTGCTGTTCGGGCTAACATCAACAGACCGCCGACCGCTTGAGATGGACCTTACCGGCTCCAGAGAAATCACTACCGGAGACCGGAAAAGCTTGGAGGCAGCGTTAGGGGGCAAGGGCAACGATGGGCACCTGCCCACAACCGTGATCCGGTTCCTTCAAGGCCTCCTTAAGAGCACCCGCTCTGAGGATGTCGGATTTCGCAAGCGGAATCGCCCGAGTCTCCTGCTCCGGTTCTTCGGCGACATGGCGGCTGTTCTGACGCAGTGTGTTCGAGTAATGCGTCCCGGTGCAGATATGCTGTTGGTTGTAGGGGATAGCACAACACAGGTTAACGGGCGGACGCTACGTATCCCAACAACTGATTTCATTCGTGATACCGCCGTACACCAAGGATTGACTCTGGTAGAGGAGCTCCGGATCGACGTAACCACTGAGAACCTACTCCACAATAAGAATGCCATTACGGAGAACAGGGTGGTCCGGGTTAGAAAGGTCGCCGTCTAACAAGCGCATGGACCCGACCGAGCGCGCCGGGCGGTAGCGAAATGTAGGATTCCTGTCGCGCGCTCGGCGGGTCATGCGCAGGCCGTTATGCCGCGAGAGTATGAGCTCTGTGGGCCGGGCGCCTAGTCCAGGGTAGCCATTGTGTTGTACGTACACTATATGTACATTATGCCATGAGCGACCTTCGGTTTGAGTGGGATCCGCGGAAAGCTGCGGCCAACCTGCGCAAGCATGGCGTGTCGTTCAGTGAGGCACAGACCGTGTTCGCGGACGAACATGGTCTCATCATCGATGACCCAGAGCACTCGGCCGAGGAGGATCGCTTCATCCTGCTTGGCGTGAGTGCCACCAGCCGGCTGCTGGTCGTGGTGCACTGCTATCGCGCGTCAGACTCGGTGATCCGGGTGATGTCGGCGCGTAAAGCAGATCGCATGGAGCGCCAGCAGTACGAGGGGGACCGGAACCCATGAAAGACCGCTACGACTTTTCCAAGGGACGGCCGAATCCCTACGCCAAACTGCTCAAGAAGCCAGTCACCATCCGCCTGGACGCGGCTACTGTGGACTACTTCAAGACATTGGCGATGGAGTCTGACATTCCGTACCAGACGCTGATCAATCTGTATCTCCGGGACTGTGCCGCCAACCATCGGCGCCTGGATCTCAAGTGGCGGGGTTCCAAGGCGGGAGCGGCATAACAAACAAATGCAGCGGCCGAGGGCGACGAACACTGGGTACCCCGAGCCGAGCCCCGCGGTGGACCCTCGCCGCTGATTTGTAAGCCGTTAGGCCGCAATGCGCCGACTTCATGAGGACCGTCGATCTGGGCGCTTACTCGGAGCGTCCGCGTCCCAGTGTGAGGGGGTCTGAGCCAATAGGAGGTATCAATGTGAGAAGAACGCACGTTGCTCGAAGAGAGAGGTGTTGCGAATCACCAATGCGCCACTTTGTCCATGGAACCCTGACCGTGGCTCGTTCGTGACATCAGACCTTGGTGCGATCCAGCCTAGAACAGCCGCGATCGTTTCGCACCTGGCATCCTCATCACCTTAGCCGCCGATGATCGCTCTTCGGGCAGTTGACCGCAGTGACCACAGTTCCAGCCGCTGTCGTGATCACCGGCTGTCCTGCTCGTTGCCGGTATCTGGTGATGTCGGCGCGTAAAGAAGATCCCCCTCCATACAGTCTGGCTCACGTCTGCGTCCGAGAGATGATCGGCATTTCATAACAGACGGATCAGGCGCTCCGTGGATCGTATCGTGCGCTGCGCTAACGATTTGCTCGCCACGCCGCACCTCGAAGGCTTAATCGCGGCTGGTCTCGGGACTACTCCAATGACTCATCGGCGATGAGCCGGCCAGCCCCTGCCCCCGATGCTCGATGGTCGGGAAAGCTCGGGGCTGATGAACAGCCGAGAACATCGGTACCTGATTGCGGCCTAACCCGCGCTTGCTGCTGCCGGGAGCGCCTGAACCGCCTCGGCCGCCGCCGGATGTCTTTGACTAACGCTGGACGCCGGCCGAGCCCCTCGATAGGCCCCGCCGCAGAAGCGCACGACGTTAGACGGCCCCAGAGATCTGTGCTCGCTGCAATGTCGCTCCGGAACCCCAACTAGGAGGATCCGTGCATGTCCCCAAGAAGCTTGTTCCTCGGTTCAACGGCTCTCTTGCTCATCCTTGCTTCTTGCGCTCCGGCAGCGCAACAGGAGCGCCTCGAGGCAAACAAACAGGTGGTGCGGCGGCTACTCGATGGCATGGATAGTGGAAACTGGGCAGCGTTCGATAGCGTCTTCTCGCCTGATCTGGTGGTGCATTTCCCAGGCGGCACCATGGGCCGCCAGGAGACCGAAACTTTCGCCCGGATGTTCTACACGTCGTTTCCCGATCTGACCCACGAGATCGAAGATCTGCTCGCCGTCGACGACAAGGTCATCCTTCGCGCCACGGATCGTGGGACTCACCTCGGCGACTTCCAGGGAATCCCAGCGACCGGGAAAAGCGTGACGCTCGGGATCATTGCCATCTATAGGCTTGCCGATGGCAGAATCGTGGAGGTCTGGGAACAAGGTGATTTCCTGGGTCTGCGTCAGCAACTGGGTGTTGATTCGATTGCCCAATAGGAGTGGCTGTCTAACCTACAAATGCAGCCTGCCGGCCGTGCCGCTGCGCGGCCCGTCCGCAGCTGATTTGTAAGCCGTTAGCTGGCCCGACTAGTCTGAGGCCGTAGATGAGTTCCTATCAGGTTTTCATCTCATTCAAGAATCTCGGTCACGATGGGAGCGTAACGCGGGATAGCGCGCTCGCCCAAGAACTGTACCAATTCCTCGCCGACCATGGGTTCCGGGTGTTCTTCAGCAATGTGTCCCTCGAAGCCTCCGGGACGTCCGCCTACAAGTCAGCCATCGAGGCAGCCCTCGATCAAGCGGAGGTCCTCATCGCAGTAACGACCCGTCCTGAGCACATTACGTCCGAATGGGTCAAGTACGAATGGGACAGCTTTCACAATGACATCATCAGCGGTCTCAAACGGACGGGTAAGATCTTTGTCTACGTGGAAGGAATCCCGGCCAGCGGGTTGCCTCGTGCCTTGCGCCAGTGCCAAGTATTTGAGCACGACGAGCGCGACAAAGGACGAGTGCGGACTTTTCTACTCTCTAGTCTCGGCCTCCGGCCAGTGGACCAGAACCTGTCGCGGCCCTGGTACCGCGTCATGAGTCGCTTGGTCATGGGCGCCCCCGACGTTGACATCGAGTGCAAGCAGTGTGGATACGACATGACGTTCACGCCCGCGGACCAAGAGGGTCCCCCGATGCGTTGTCCTCGGTGCCGTCTGGAATAGCGACCAGCTAACCCGACCTTATGAAAGCGCGGAGCGGCCCGGCGGCGGCTCCGGCAGATCTCGCGGAGTTCCGGTTCGGGCGGCACCTTCCCCGGGTGCCCCTCAAGGAGACTCCCATGATCTGGGTCGGGTTGGATTTGCACAAGCGATATATCACCGCGTGCGCGTTGGACACCGCGGGGACCGTGGTGGCCGAGCACCGGCGGCTGCCGGCGGATGCCGAGGCCCTGGTGACGTGGCTGACCCGGTTGGGTGGGGCGGTGACGGTGGCGATGGAAGCGACCCTGTACTGGGCCTGGTTGCATGATCAGCTGAGTGCGGCGGGGATCGCGGCGGTGGCCGCTCATCCGTACCAGGTCAAGCTGATCTGGCAGGCGCGGGCGAAGACCGATCCGATCGATGCCCGGAAGCTGGCTGACCTGTTGCGCACGAGCCTGCTCCCGACGGTGTGGGTGCCGAGCCCGGAGTTGCGTGCCCACCGGAAGCTGTTGCGGGGGCGGGCGTACCTGGTCCGGCTGCGGACCAGCGTCAAGAATCGGATCCACGGCCACCTGACGGCGGAGAATTGTCGTGCCGAGGTCACGGATCTGTACGGCAAGGCCGGCCGGGCATGGCTGGCGACGGTAGCGCTCACGAAGATGGGCCGGATCCAGGTGGACCTGTTGCTCGAGATGGTAGGTCTGCTGGACGTGCGGGTGAAGCGGCTGGACCAGCGGGTCCAGCGTCTGGTCCAGGGCGGATCCCCAGGCCGCAGCTGCTCCAGACCTGGCCGGGGATCGGGACCTTTGGTGCGGCGCTGCTGTTGGCGGAGATCGGGAGCATCCAGCGTTTCCGGACCAGTCACCAACTGGCGGCCTACGCGGGGCTGACGCCGAGCACCCAGAGCTCGGGCGACAAGACGACGCACGGAGGCGTCGGCCGCTCGGGCAGTCCCTGGCTCAAATGGATCCTGATCGAGATCGTCCAGAGCCTGAAGCTGGCGCCCGGGCCCGGTCGGCGAGCACTACCAACGCCTGCTCCGGTCCAAGGGGAAGGCCAAGGCGACGGTGGCGGCGGCCCGGAAGCTGAGCTGCTATCTGTACTGGTGTTTGAAGGAAGGCTAGAGCTACGAAGAGTGGCTCCAGCAGCACGACAAGCTGGAGGTGCGCCCGGTGCAAGCGCTGGGTTCCGCCGCGTAGGTCGCGGCGCCCCCGGTAACCCGAATGGGCCACCTCCTTCGAACGATGTTCCTGGACCGAGGCGTCCGGAGAGGCGCGTGAAGCCGGCTTCGTGCTGCGCTTGGGCCTGAGGGAGCTGCTGGCATATTCGGTGGGTGCAGACAGCGGGCGGCCCGGTCGTCCCAGGGGCACGTGTACCCATTGACAACCGCGCTTTCAGAGGCGCGCTTGGAGCTGCCGGGGCCCTGAACGGCTCGGCCGCCGCGAGCTATGTTTCAACACTGGTTTCACGGCGGCCTCACCAGGACCCCGCAGCTCAAGCGCAGGGCGTTATACGGCTTGGCGCGTGCGTCGCCGACCGGTGAAGGACGACGCGATGTCGCGGGGCGTAGCCCCGAGAGCCAGGAGGGAGCGCAGCAGGAGGTCCACGGAGACGGACGGATCACCGGCCTCCATCTTGGCCACGCGGGACTGACTCGATCCGAGGCGTTTCGCCAAGTCCTTCTGGGTCAGGTGCTTGGCAGTACGGCGGGCTCGCAGCGCCTCGGTCAATGAAAGCTTTAGGTCGACGTAGGCGGCTTCCTCCGGAGTGAGCTCAAGAAACTCAGCAGTTTCTCCGATCTTCCACCCGTGGACCTCCAACTTGTCGCGCTTGGTCTTGTTCATGCCTCCTCCGTGTCCTGGACAATCCGGTCATACCGCCGCAGGCGATCGCGGCAGTTCGCGATAACACTTGCCGGGGTCTGTGGCGTCTTCTTACCGAAGACCTCGGCGATCACCAGCGCGTCCGAGTCCAAGCGATAAATGATGCGCCACGTCGCTCCTGCATCCTGAATCCGGAGTTCATGGCACCGGGGAGCGATACTGGGCATTGGTCGCGAGTGCGGTAAGCTGAGCCGCTCCCCCCGCTGGAGGCGCCGTAGCAGCACGCCGGCTTCGATCCGGGCCGCGGCTGAGAACGGAGGCGTTTTCACTTCGCCCCGCAACCAGACCAGGGGCTTATCGGTGGGCGCCATGAAGCCATAATATGTCACATGTGACATATTGTCAAGTCGCCGTCTAGCAAACAAATGCACCCGCCAGCCGCTTGGTGCTGGCGCGGCGTTGAGCAGACGCTAACTTATCGCGATCAAGCCCTGCGGGTATCCGAGTGGCGGCCGCAGGTGATTTGTAAGCCGTTAGATGCCCCAACGGCAAAGGGAGTGATACATGCCCGTGACGACACTGTTCCGGAACAGCCCTCTCAATTGCCTAGTGCTAGTAATGCTGTTCTTGACAGTTTGCACAGCACCCCAGCAACGCCACACGATCCCCGACGGACGCATTCAACCATTACGATTCGAGTTGCCCGCGTCACTAGAGCGTGACCGCAGCTCATACGAAGAGGATGTGAGAACGGCGCTGGGCGACGTTTCCAACTTCTTTCTCGCCTCGGGATTCGAATTGCCTGACACGAGAATCATCGATTCGGTCACTGTATTTGACAGCTCACCAAAGGCGAGTGCGTATTTGGCGAACGCGTATAGTGTGCCCGTTGAAAGCATCCCTGAAACGTTCTCCGGCACTGTAGAAGGGAAGAAGCTCTTTCTGGTTTCTCGCGACACCTATCAAGAGATTTGGCGGAAGCTCTATCCTGAATGGCCATGGACCGACCACACGTATCGTCAGCTAATAGTTCATGAGCTGGCTCACAGGGCGCATGAAGAGATAGTGCTCGCCAAGTATGGTTCGGCTGACGCCATGGGTCCAACCTGGTTTTTTGAGGGCTTGGCTGTGACTTGCGCCGGTCAATTTGAAAACCCCAATCAGCTGTTCAGCCGCGAGGAGTTGGAAGAGCAAGTAGGGTCGGGCCATACGCCACCAGTCTCCTATCCGCTCTATGGTCGCATTGTCCGTACCCTGGCGGCTAAGTATGGAATGAAGATGCTAATTGCCAAAGCGTCTAACCCAGATTTTCCGGACATACTATGGTCACATCAAGACAGCACGGGGCACAGGCGATGAATAGTCGATCATGAGCAACCGGGATGATGGGTAACAGAGTTGTCCGGCAACATGGGTAACACTCAGGGGTTACCCACGAATGATATAGTCCCGTTCATCGAGCGTGGCTAGGAGCACGGTGTTGAAGTAGATCGACCAGATGCCATCGTCGGTTTCCTCGAGGCCGAGGTGATGTGAGCGTTTGTCGGTCCCCCTGGAATCGAACGACATCGAACCGCCTGGATTGGAGCGGTTCATCCAGGCTTCACTCGGGCTTCAGGGAGCGGAGGCACCTTGGGAGCATGAGTTCCGCCCCAGGCCTCCAGGTCGGCGCTGACGACAACCGCGCCCAGCGCTTCCAAGGCCTGTCTCGATCGGTCGGCAACACCCCGCTCTTCTCCATCCGGTGCCGGTTCCGGGGCGTGGACCGCACCATCTTCGCCAAACCCGAGCACTTCAACCTGACCGGCAGCGTCAAGGACCGGATGGCGCTGCACATTCTGCGGCAGGCCCACCTGGGAGGTCACCTCCATCCCGGAGACCGGATCGTGGAGGCCACCAGCGGCAACACCGGGATCGCCTTTGCCGCGATCGGGCGGGCGCTGGGACACCCGGTCACCATCTTCATGCCCGATTGGATGAGCAAGGAGCGGGTGCAGTTGATCCGGAGCTACGGCGCCGACGTGGTGCCGGTGAGCCGGGAGGCCGGCGGTTTCCTGGGCAGCATCAGCCTGGCCGAAGCGATGGCGGCCTCCGACAGCAACGTCTTCCTCCCGCGCCAGTTCTCCAACACCGCCAACGTGGAGGCGCACGCGCTCACCACCGGACCCGAGATCTGGTATCAGCTCGCCGCGAGAGGGCTCCAGCCCGATGGGTTCATCGCCGGGGTCGGGACCGGCGGCACGGTCATGGGCGTGGGACAGTTCCTGAAATCGATGTCCCCCGAGGTCCGGATTCACCCGCTGGAGCCGGCGGAATCGCCGACCATGTCGACCGGTCACCGGGTCGGGCACCATCGGATCCAGGGGATCTCGGATGAGTTCATCCCCGCCATCGTCGACCTGGCCTCGCTCGACCGGATCGTGGCAGTGTCGGATGGCGATGCGATTCTCATGGCCGGGACGCTGGCGAGCACCCTGGGCATCGGGGTGGGAATCTCCTCGGGCGCCAATTTCCTGGGGGCGCTGCTGGTGGCGGAGGAGCTGGGCCCTGATGCGGTGGTGGTGACGGTATTCAGCGACGACAACCGGAAGTACCTGAGTACCGACCTGTTCAGCGACGAGCCGGTCAAGCCCGACTATCTGACCCCGGAGGTCCGGCTGCTGTCCTTCGATGTGCTCCGGCGGTCGTGCCGGACCTGTACCGACGCCCTGGAGTGCGAACACTGGCCGGGGCCGACCAGCTGCTGATCAGCCGGTGGCGATCCGCTCCAGGTAGCCGGCCCGAAGCTTGGCCACCTTGGGGGCAATGACGGCCTGGCAGTAGGGCTGCCCGGGGTTCCTCTCGAAATAACTCTGGTGATGCTCCTCGGCGGGGTAGAACGCTGCCTGAGGAACCACCTCAGTCACAATCGGCGCGCCGAAGGTGCCGGCTGCCGTCAACTCGTCGATGAGCTGCCGGGCGGTGGTTCGCTGCGCCTCGGAGTGATGGAAGATGGCGGAGCGATACTGGCTCCCGATATCCGGGCCCTGGCGGTTCAGGGTGGTGGGATCATGGAAGGCGAAGAAGATCTCCAGCAGGTCCCGATAGCCGATCACCGCCGGGTCGAAGGAGATCTCCACCGCCTCGGCGTGGCCGGTGGTCCCATCGCACACCTCCCGGTAGCCCGGGTTCCGAACCCGGCCGCCGGTATAGCCCGAGACCACCCGGTCCACTCCCCGAAGCGGGGAAAAGACTGCCTCCAGGCACCAGAAGCAGCCACCGGCCACCGTCGCCTTCTCAAGGGTGTCGTAGCGCATGGGAGTCAAGCGGCACTCATTCGGTTGCGCGGAATGTGGCCCTGGCGGTGGCCCCGGGCAAGGCCGCGCGCGGTCATGGTCGACAGGCCCCAGAGCGCGCGACTGGTGGCGAGGTAGCGCTTGAAGGGCGCCGATCCCGAGCAGGAGGTCCGCACCTGCGACCTGCACCTCGCGATGAAGTGGCAGGCCGCACGGGAGCGAGTTATCTTTGCGGCCGATGCCTGGCACCGTGGCAGCACATCGACCCGACGATGACGCGAGGTTCAGGCTGTTCTTCGAGCGCAGCCCAGACGCGATTCTGCTGCTCGACACCGCCACCAACCAGTTCGTCCAGTACAACGAAGCGACGCTCAAGATGCTCTGCTGCACGCGCGAGGAACTGGCAGCGCTTCACCCGTCGGCGCTCTCGCCCGCGGTGCAACCCGACGGCCAGGACTCCTTCTCCAAGGCGAACCTGATGATCGCCGCGGCCGTCGCACGGGGAAGCCATCGCTTCGAGTGGACGCACTGCAGCCCCCATCGCCCTGACTTCCCGGTCGAGGTGGTGCTGACGCCGGTGACGAAGGGCGCCGCGCCGCTGCTGATGGTGGTGTGGCGCGACATCACCGAGCGAAAGCAGGCGGAGGAGGCTCAGCGCCGGACCCAGAAACTGGAGTCGCTCGGGTTGCTCGCGGGGGGCATCGCCCACGACTTCAACAACCTGCTCACGGCGATGATCGGGAACCTGGAGCTCGCGCGCGCCGAGCTTGCCCCCGACAGCCCGGCCTTCGAGTACCTGGAGCACACGCAGACGGCGGCGTGGCGGGCGACGCACCTCACCCGCCAGATGCTCGCCTACAGCGGCCAGGGGACGTTCTGCGTCGCGCCGATGGATCTGGGCAAAGAGGTCCGGGAGATGGCCGACCTGCTGGCCGCCTCGGTGCCCAAGGGCATTCGACTCGTCTTCGGGCTTCAGGACGGCCTGCCTGCGGTGAACGCAGACGCGGCGCAGGTCGAACAGGTGATCATGAACCTCGTGATCAACGCCGGCGAGTCGATTGCGGGAGGTGTGGGCAGCATCACTCTGGAGACCGCGCTGGTGACCCTCGACGAAGTGCAACTGGGCCGCGACTTCGCCGGACAGTACCTGCGCGCCGGGCCGTACGTGCGCTTGAAGGTGGAGGACACCGGCTCCGGGATGTCCCCCGAGGTGCAGGCCCGGATCTTCGATCCGTTCTACAGCACCAAGAAATCGGGGCGCGGGCTCGGGCTCTCGGCGCTCCTGGGCATCATCAAGGCGCACAAGGGAGGGATCTTCCTCGAGAGTTCAGTGGGCAAGGGCACCGCCTTCAGCGTCTACCTTCCCCCCACCTCGGCCCCCGTGCCGGTCGCGACGTCGCCGCCTGCGGAGCTGCCCCGGGTTCAGGGCGGCAGGGTGCTGCTCGTGGATGACGAACCGATGGTTCGCCGAAGCGCGCGGAGCCTGCTGGAGGCATTGGGGTTCTCGGTGCTCGAGGCGACCGATGGAGATGAAGCGATCGAGGTCTTCAGGGAGCACCGGCGCACGTTGCGTTGGGTATTGATGGACTTGACCATGCCCCGCATGGACGGCCACAGCGCCTTCCTCGCGCTCGAGAAGATCGACCCCTCCGTGAAGGTCGTCCTGACCTCAGGCTGGGCCGTCGAAGAGGTGGCCGAGCGCTATCGCGATCACCCGCCCGCCGGGTTCTTGTCCAAGCCCTTCGGGATGGCCGAGATCCTCGCGATGCTGCATGGACTGAGTGGGTCGGCTGAGAGCTGATCACAGCCCCCCCCGCGATCGTGGCCTTCTCAAGGGATCGTACCGCACACCGGACAGGACCCGGACCCCTGGGAAGGCTCCCGGCGGCCCCGGGAGACACGCTCAACAACCGATCAATCCAGATCCACTCCGGCCCGGCGCAAGTACCGTTCGGCCAGCTGTTCGGTCCGATCGTCCCCGTCCTCCCGGGCCCGGTCCAGGATCAGGCTAACCCACCGGATCAGTCGCGAGTCCCCGAACCGGTATCCGGTGGCTTCCTCCGCGCCCATGGAGTCCCCCTCATGCGCCCCCCGGATCAAGGCCCTGGCCGCCGCCTCCTCGAACCCGGGGTCATCCGGCGGAGGCAGCGGGTATCGGGCCATCGGGTCCGGGCCGTCGCTGTCTTCGCTGACAAAGGCGCGGGACATCTACCGCCTCCGATTCCACATCAGGATCCCTCCCGCGGTTCGCGTCATCGACTCACAGCCATCGGCGGACCCGTCGCCGGTACTTCAGGTACTGCTCCCCGAAGCGCTCCCTCAGGTGGGCTTCCTCGGCGTCGATTGCCAGCCCTCTGAGGGAACTCTGGACCAGGGGGACCAGCAGCAGCGGCCAGATCAGGTCCGTTACCAGCGCAACACCAAGGTACCCTACGAGCATCCCGAGATAGATCGGGTTGCGGGAGAATCGATACGGTCCCTCGATGACCAGGGTGGTGGCGGCCTTGAACGGGAGCACGGTGGTCCCGGCCCAGCGGAAGCGGCCCATCGCCCAGAGGCTGAATGCCACCCCCAGGACCACCAGCAGCCAGCCAAGGGGGCGGCTGACGGGAGCCACGGATTCGGGGATCCGCAGCGGGAGGAGCCGGTCCGCCCCGTACCCGGCAAAGAACCATGCCGCAACGAGCAGTGGGGGCGGAATCCGGACCCGGGGGCCTCGCTGGGCAGCGGCAGGCGGCGGCATCCTTGAATTGTATCTCCTCAGCAGGATTCCCGGGCCCTGCCCGCAATCCCGAGTGTCCGGGTTGCATTTGACACGGATTTGGTGCTCTTTGGACAGGTCATGACCAGCGAACACGCACCTTCATCACCAATATCCTGGTGCCGCTTTATCCGGGTGGGGTGACCGCGGCGGTCGTCTGGACCGCTGGCCTCGAGTTCAACTTCTAGCAGCGCTAGATGAGGCCCAGGATCCCCATGGCCACCTGATCGCGGGCCCGATCGGGCAGGGTGGCGAGGGTGTCGAGCTGGTCCATGTTGGGGCCGACCGGGTACCGGGTCTTCGGGTCGTCAGCCGTCAGCGCCTGCAGCACGGCCTCGCTCACCTTATCAGCCGGGCCCACCCCAGCCTCCATTGCAAGAACCGCAGCTCGGACCCGCTCGAACTGACTCGCGTAGAGTTTCCGGTCGCCTTCAGACAGGACTTCGCGGGTGGCGGCCCACACCTCAACTCCCTTGACTCTGACGTCGGTGGCCATCGCGCCAGGCTCGACCACGCTCACCTGGATGCCCCATGGCGCCACCTCCATCCTGAGGGCGTCGGACAGGGCTTCGAGGGCGAACTTGCTGGCCGAGTAGGCCCCGCCGAACGGGAAGGACAGCTTGCCGTTGCCCGAACTGATGTTGACGATCCGGCCTCGCGCCCGGCGCAGTTGCGGGATCAGGGCCTGGGTCACCGCCTGCACCCCTATCACGTTGACCTGGAAGACCCGCTCGAAGTCCTCCATCGGTTGCTGCTCCAGCGGGAAGAAGCCGCCGATGCCGGCGTTGTTGACCAGGCCGGCCAGACCGGCCTCCCCCGTCAGGCCCGCCACGGTCGCAACAGCTGCAGCGATGCTTCTCGAGTCAGCCACATCCAGGATCACGGGGTGAAGCGTTGGCCCAGCTTCGGCCACGAGGCGCGTCGCATCCTCCGGGGACCGCACGCCCGCCAGAACCCTGAACCCGTGGCGGGTCAGGTGGAGTGCCATGTCGCGGCCGAGGCCGCGGGAGGCGCCGGTTACCAGGACGAAGGGAAGTTCAGGCATCTGCACCTCACGGTCCGGGGTCTGGGTGGTCACTCACCTAATGTATCCCCTGGTTGACCCCTCCCGCCTGACCCCGTAGCATTCCTATCACACCGCCAGGGGTATCCCGGCTTTACCGGGATTGAGACAGACCCTCGGAACCTGATCCGGCTGATACCGGCGAAGGGAGCGCGGCGCAGGCAGCCTTTTCGCTCCCCCGCGGTATCCCGTGGAGGAGCGATTGCGTATGGCCACTCGAGAACTTCCGGTCCAACAGCAGGCCGCCGACTACGGCGAGGCCTTTCCCAACTCCCGCAAAGTGTATGTCGATGGGCGTCACGGCGTCCGGGTGCCGATGCGAGAGATCGGCCTCTCCGGTGGCGAGCCGCCACTCAGGGTCTACGACCCGAGCGGACCACCCGGTCACGATGTCCGCGAAGGGCTGCCGCCGCTCCGGCTTCCCTGGCTGCTCGAACGGGACGTCACCGAAGTGGGCGACCGGGATCAGACCCTGGGGCTCCCGATGCCGACCGGGCTGCGGCGCCGGGTGCTGCGGGGGAACGGGCCGGTGACCCAGCTGCACTACGCCCGCCGCCGCGAGATCACCCCGGAGATGGAGTTCGTCGCGGTCCGCGAGGGGATAGACGCCGAGCTGGTGCGGAGCGAGGTCGAGCGGGGGCGGGCGATCATCCCGGCCAACATCAACCACCCCGAACTCGAGCCGATGATCATCGGCCGGAAGTTCGCGGTCAAGATCAACGCCAATATCGGCAACTCGATCGTCTCCAGTTCGATCGACGAGGAAGTTGAGAAGCTCCGCTGGGCCACCCTCTGGGGCGCCGACACGGTCATGGATCTTTCCACCGGTCTCCAGATCCACGAGACCAGGCAGTGGATCATCCGGAACAGCCCGGTCCCGATCGGCACCGTGCCGATCTATCAGGCGCTGGAAAAGGTGGCCGGGGTCGCCGAGGATCTGACCTGGGAGGTCTACCGCGACACTCTCATCGAGCAGGCCGAGCAGGGGGTCGACTACTTCACGGTCCACGCGGGGGTGCTGCTCCGCTACGTCCCGATGACCGCCAACCGGGTGACGGGGATCGTGTCCCGTGGCGGCTCCATCATGGCCAAATGGTGCCTGGCCCACCACAAGGAGAGCTTCCTCTATACCAGGTTCCATGAGATCTGCGAGATCATGCAGGCGTATGACGTCTCGTTCTCGCTGGGGGACGGTCTCCGGCCGGGGTCGATCGCCGACGCCAACGACGAAGCGCAGTTCGCCGAACTCAAGACCCAGGGAGAACTGAACCAGATCGCCTGGCAGCACGACGTGCAGGTGATGAACGAGGGCCCGGGCCACGTCCCGATGCATCTCATCAAGGAGAACATGGAGAAGCAGCTCGCATGGTGCGGCGAGGCGCCGTTCTACACGCTGGGACCGCTCACCACCGATATCGCGCCGGGGTACGACCACATCACCAGCGCCATCGGTGCGGCAATGATCGGCTGGTACGGGACCGCGATGCTCTGCTACGTGACCCCCAAGGAGCACCTGGGCCTCCCCAACCGGGACGATGTCAAGGCCGGAGTCATCAGCTACAAGATCGCGGCCCATGCGGCCGATCTGGCCAAAGGCCACCCGCAGGCCCAGGAGTGGGACAACGCGATCAGCAAGGCGCGGTTCGAGTTCCGCTGGCGGGACCAGTTCAACCTGGCGCTCGATCCAGTGACGGCGCTGGCCTATCACGACGAGACCCTGCCGGCCGACGGCGCCAAGGTCGCCCACTTCTGCTCGATGTGCGGCCCCAAGTTCTGTTCGATGAGAATCAGCCAGGACATCCGGGCCGAAGCGAGACGGCAGGCCGAGGAAGGGATGGCGGCCAAGTCGGAGGAGTTCCGGGCCGGCGGTGGGGAAATCTACCGGCCGGTCTGAGCCGGCCCGGGCTCTTGCGGGTCCTCCGCCACCTGCTTGACCACGGAGACGCCGCTCGCCTCCCCCTGGCGTGTCGTCACCACATGAGTAGTTTGACCTCAATAGATGATCATATTATACTCAGAGCATGAGTACGAGACTTCAGGTCCTGCTCGATGAGGACGAACTCCACGAGTTCCAGCGGGTCGCCCGACAGCAGCGGCTGACTCTGTCCGCCTGGGTCCGGCAGGTGTTGCGGGAGAGCGTACGGCGGCAGCCCGCGGGGGACCCTGACCGCAAGCTCAGGGTCGTTCGCGAAGCCGCACGGCACCGCTACCCGGCACCCGCCATTGACCAGATGCTCGCCGAGATCGAGGAGGGGTATCGAGGGCCGGGGTCGGAGTGATCTTTATTGACTCCAACATCCCCATGTATCTGGTCGGCACCGATGAAGGGCGCCGGGCGGATGCCATCAGGGCCCTCGAGCGGCTCATCGTGGAGCGCGAGAAGCTGGTTACCAGCGCCGAGGTTCTGCAGGAAATCCTGCACCGGTACGTCGCCATCGGGCGGCGGGAGGCCATTCAGCCCGCCTTTGACGCCCTGCTCGGTGTGGTGGACGAGGTCTACCCGGTGGTGCTGGAAGACACTCAGCGGGCCCGCACCATCGTGCTGGGCCATCCAAGGCTCTCGGCCAGGGACGCCATCCACCTCGCGGTCATGGAGCGGAACGGGGTCAGCACCATTCTCAGCTTCGACCCAGGGTTCGACGGGTTTCCGGGAATCAGCCGACGCTCGTGATCGGTTGGAAAGCCGGGGCCTGAGGCTGCCGTACTCCGCAGAGCCCGTCGCTCGAGGCACCCTTTGCGACCAGGTGATACGGATCGCGGTTTGCTGGTCTCTTCCCGGGACACCACCGGGCCTGGTTTCGGTAACTCATTGGCTTGCTGTGACTTGAGCGTGGAGGCCATGCGGCCCAAATTCTGCTAGTTGAATGGTCAAGGAGACTGACCATGCAAAGCAGAGTGGTGGCCCGCGCGATCGATGGTACCCTGGTCAAGGGGACCTGCCTGTCCGTTGACCCGGGCCAGCCCAGCTGCCAGGTCAGAACGGCGACCGAGTCCGTCGACATCCCCCTGGCGTCGCTCAAGGCCCTGTTCTTCGTCCGGGATCTGGTCGGGAACGCCCGCCGACAGGAGACGCAGCTGATCGCCCCGACGGACCCCCGGCTTGAGGGCAAGACGCTCATCGAGATTCTGTTCCGCGACGGCGAACGGCTGCTGGGGCTGGCGGAGACCTTTCCGCCCCCGGGGCAGTTCTACTACGTGACCCCCCTGGATACCGGGAGCAACAACCTGAAGATGCTGGTCAATCAGGCGGCGGCGGTGGACGTGACGGTACACGACCTCCACGAGGCGGCGGCCTAGCCCCGGCGAGGTTCCCTCCGACATCCGGATCTGGTAAGGTTCGGGATGTCGATCCGCCCGGTCCGCCAGATTGTGGAAGCCCAGCCCACCATGGAAGGTGCCGGGGTGCATCTCCGCCGCGCCTTCGGCTTCGGCAACACCGAAGAGTTCGACCCCTTCCTCCTGTTCGATGATTTCCGGAACGAGCGCCCCGCCGACTACCTGCCGGGGTTCCCCTGGCACCCGCATCGCGGCATCGAGACCATCACCTACGTCCTGGCCGGCACGGTGGCCCACGGGGACAGCCTCGGCAACTCCGGCGTTCTGGGGGCCGGCGACGTCCAGTGGATGACCGCCGGTCGGGGGATCCTCCATCAGGAGATGCCGCAAGGGGACGCCACCGGCCGGATGCACGGGTTCCAGCTGTGGGCCAATCTGCCGGCCCGGCACAAGATGACCGATCCCCGCTACCAGGACGTCGCATCGAAGGAAGTGCCGGAGGTGACGGACGATGACGGCACCGTGGTCCGGATTCTGTGTGGCGACTTCTGGGGGAAGACGGGGCCGGTGGACGGAATCGCCGCCGACCCCCGCTATCTCGACGTCTCCGTCCCGCCGGGCCGGTGGAAGCGGCTCAAGGTGGAAACCGAGCGGAACGCCTTCGCCTACGTCTTTGCCGGAAGCGGCAGCTTCCGGGATGCCTCGCTCCCGCGGGCGGTCGAGACCGAGGCGGTGGGCGAGCTTGTCGAACCGGGAGCTGGGGGCGAAGGCCTCAGCCCGATCGAGGACGGGGAGGTCGGCAACCGGTCACTGGTCCTGTTCGATCGCGGAGACGAGGTGGTGGTGCAGGCCGGGGAGGAGGGCATCCGCTTCCTGCTGGTGAGCGGGAAGCCGATCAAGGAGCCGGTGGCCTGGTACGGCCCGATCGTGATGAACACCCGGGAAGAACTCCGCCAGGCCATCAGCCAGCTCCAGGACGGGACCTTTATTCAGCCCTGATCCCGTTCCTCGGCGGGACAACGGAGCTTCGGCGGGTCAGTCCTCGCCGGCCCGCCGGAGCTTGACGAGCAGAGCCAGCAGGACCGCCCCCACCCCGACGCCGATCGCCACCATCGGGATGCCCGAGCCCGATGGGATCTGTCCCCCATTCGACGCCAGCGCGACAAAGACGCCGATCCCGGCCACCAGCATGGCTGCCACGCCCACGACCGCGGCCCGAGCCTGCGGCACTCCCGCCCTGTGGGAGGCCTTGACGGCCCCCAGGGCCTGGGCGACTTCGGCCGGACTGATCTCCGGATGCTGCCGCCGGTAGGCCTCGATCGTCTCGTCGAGCTTGGCCGACAGGGCTCGGCTCCGGGTGGAAAGGACCGTTGGTGGGGTGGGAACGGGGACGAACACCATCGGGAACCCCTGGCAAAGGATCCGGGAAAGATAGTCTCCGAGACGTTCCGGCCGGCAGTTGACGGACCGTGAGTACCACTGTATAGTTATATAGTCTATTACAGGACATTAACTGGCGATGCTCCGATCCCTGCTGTTTCCCGCTGCCCTGCTGACCGCCCTGTGGCCGGTCCCGGTGGCCGGCCAGACCCCGCTCAGCCTGGGCCAGGCCATGGCCCGGGCCGACCGCCAGGCTTACCCCAACCGGATCGCCCAGGCTCAGGTGGCGGGCCGATCCGCCGACCGGGACCGCACCCTCCAGGGCCTGCTGCCGACGGTCCGCGCGGAAGCCGGTTGGATCCGCACCACCGACCCGCTCAACGCCTTCGGCTTTGCCCTGCGCCAGCGAACCGTGACCCAGGCCGCCTTTGCCCCCGACCGCCTCAACCATCCCCCGGCCACCAGCAACCTGGGAACCGGCGTCGTGCTGGAGCAGCCGCTCATCAACCCCGACCTCTGGTTTGCCCGGTCGGCGGCCAGCTCGATGGCCGACGCCGCCCACGCCCAGGCGCGGTGGACCGCCAGCGGGACCCGGCTCGAGGTGATTGCCACCTACTACGGCGGCATTCTGGTCCGGGAACAGGTTGCCGCCCTCGAGGCAGGTCATGCCGCGGCCCAAAGCCATGTCCGGATGGCCCAGTCACTGCTCGACCAGGGAATGGTGACCCGATCGGACGTCCTGCTGGCCGAAGTGAAGGCAGGAGAACTTGAGGCCAGTCTGGCGGCCTCTCAGGGGGATCTGGCTCTCGCGATCGGTCGGCTGGCCACGGCACTCGGCAGCCCCGAGGACACCACCCTGAGGCTCCCGGCCGCCCTCCCCGCGCTGGATCTGATCCGCCGGCTCCACCAGGCGCCCGACAGCCCCCTGCCCAGGGCCGATGTGGAGGCCGCTCGACTCGGGGTGGACGCCGCCCAGGAGAACCTCCGGCGGGCCAGGGCCACGATGCTCCCCCGGATCAACTCGTTTGCCCGGTACGACTGGAACGATCCGTCCGCGCCGGCCGGAGGACAGCGCTCCTGGACAGTCGGTGTGATGGCGAGCTGGTCGTTTTTCAGCGGTGGCGCCGAGCTGGCCGATCAACGAGCCGCTCGGGCCCAGCGGGATGGCGCGGTGGCGATGGCCGAAGCGGCCGAGGCTGGCGCTCGACTCGACCGGGCGGCCCGGGAAAACGCCCTCGCAGTCGCTCTGGTCACCGCCGGGATCAACAGTCGGGCCGTTGCCCAAAGCGCAGAGGCAGGCCGGATCGTGGCTCGGAAATACGAGGGCGGGCTCGCCACGGTCACCGAACTGCTCGAAGCGAACGCGATCGAGATCCGCAGCCAACTGGAGTACGCCGCCGCCCGATACCGGGCCATTCTCGCGGCGGCGGCCTGGCGGCAGGCCCTCGGCTGGGACGTGATGTCCATGACCATCCTCGATGGTGAAAGCAGATGATGAACTTCAGAATTGCGGCAATCCCCGCCACACTGGTTCTCCTCCTGGGAACCGTCGCCTGTGGCGGCAGCCCCCCTGCCGAGGCACAGGAAGCCGTCCGGATTCCCGGTGCCACGGCCGTGGTCCGGGACACGGTGCTCCCCGATCTGCTCCCCGCTGCCGGGCTGGCGGAGCCGATCCTCCAGGCCAACCTCAGCACTCGGTTGACGGCGAGGGTCACCGAGGTGCTGGTGCACGCGGGTGATCGAGTGAGTGCAGGGCAGCTCCTGGTTCGCCTCGATGCCAGCGACCTGGAGGCGAAGCGGCTCCAGGTCGAGGCCGGTGCGCGAGCGGCAGGGGCGGGCCGGAATGAGGCTCGGCTCTACGCCGATAGGATTCGAAACCTCTACGCGGATAGCGCTGCCCCCAAGGTCCAGCTCGACGCTGCCGAGGCCGGACTGGAACGGGCGGAGGCCGGCTGGCAGGCTGCGATGGCGGCCGGGTCGGAACTCCAGTCGATGAGGGCCTACGCCGAGGTTCGGGCGCCGTTTGCCGGGGTAGTGACGAAGCGGTTTGTGGATCCGGGTGCCTTCGCGGCACCCGGCGCGCCGCTGGTGACGGTGGAGGACCACCGGGCCATCCGGATCAGCGCCACGGTGGCCGCGGATCTTCCCCGTCCGGCTCGGGGTTCCCGGGTGACGGGAACGGTGGGCGGGGTGACGGTGGACGCCGAGATCGAGGGCGTGGTGTCGGTGTCCGGGAGTCCGGTGGTGACGGTCAACGCCATCGTGGCGAATCCGGACGGCGCGCTGCGGACGGGCGCCGCGGCGACCCTTGGTCTTCCCCTCGGGAATCGGCGAGTCGTGGTGGTGCCGTTTGCCGCAGTGGTTCGCGACGGCGACCTCACCGGGGTTCGGGTTCGGACGGCGGGAGGGGATGAGCTTCGCTGGGTCCGGCTCGGCAAGCGGTACAACGCGGTGATCGAGGTGCTGTCGGGAGTGGTACCGGGCGACACGGTGCTGGTACTGGAAGGGAGCCGATGAGCGTGGGGATCGCCGGTCGGGTGGCCGCGGGCTTCCTCAACTCCAAGCTGACGCCCCTGGTCACCATCGCCTCGCTGCTGGTCGGGCTGATTGCCCTGATCGGGACCCCGCGCGAGGAAGAGCCGCAGATTTCGGTTCCGATGATCGATGTCATCGCTGCCCTTCCCGGGGCCAGCCCCGAGGAGGTGGAGAACCTGCTGACCCGGCCGATCGAACGGCGGATGTGGGAGATCCCCGGGGTCGACTACGTGTACAGCATGGCGAGTGAGGGCATGACCCTGGTGACCGTCCGGTACCGGGTCGGCGAGGACCAGGACCTCAGCATCTCCAAGGTGCACGCCAAGCTGCAGGCGGCCATGGACCTGGCCCCTCCCGGCAGTCTGGCGCCGCTGGTCAAGCCGCATTCGATCGATGATGTGCCGATCCTCACCCTGACTTTGACCGGGGATGGGTACGGCTCCAACGACCTCCGGCAGCTGGCCCTCCACCTCGAGGAGGAGATCCGGACCGTGCCGGATGTGGCGGAGATCTTCATCGTCGGTGGGGAGCCCAGACGGTTCCTGGTTGCGCTCGATCCGGCCGGTCTGGCGGCGAGCGGAGTGACCCCGGGCGAAGTGATGCTGGCGCTGCGGGGTGCCAACACCAGAATGTCCGCCGGCACGATGACCGAAGGGAACCAGACCGCGCTGATCGAGGTCGGTGCTCCCCTGACCACGGCAGAGGAGATTGGCAGCGTGGTGATCTCCTCCCGGGCGGGCTATCCGGTCTACCTCCGCAACGTGGCCACGGTGACGAACGGGTTCGACGAGACCTCGAGCTACGTCAGCCACCGTGGGGCCGCGGGCGAGATTGTTCAGGCCGTCACGATCGCCGTGGCCAAGCGTCGTGGCGCCAACGCTTCGGTGGTGTCTCAGGCGGTGCTGGAGCGGGTCGAAGCGAGTCGAGACCGGCTTCTGCCCGAGGGGGTGGCGGTCGAGGTCACCCGGGACTACGGCGAGACCGCCACCGAGAAGGCCAATGAGCTGATCCTCCACCTGCTGATCGCCACCCTCTCGGTGACCGTGCTGATCGGGATCTTCCTCGGCTGGCGCGAGGCGCTGGTGGTGCTGGTGGCGGTGCCGGTCACCCTGGCGCTCACCCTGTTCGTCTACTACGCCCTGGGGTACTCGCTCAACCGGATCACCCTCTTTGCCCTGATCTTCTCGATCGGGATTCTGGTGGACGACGCCATCGTGGTGGTGGAGAACATCTACCGCCATCTCCAGATCGGGGGCCGGTCGCCCGAGGTGGCCGCGGTGGAGGGCGTGGACGAGGTCGGCAACCCGACAATCCTGGCCACCTTCACCGTGATCGCCGCCATTCTCCCGATGGCTTTTGTCTCAGGGCTGATGGGTCCCTACATGCGGCCGATTCCGGTCGGTGCCTCGGCCGCGATGCTGGCCTCCCTGGGCGTGGCCTTCGTGATCACCCCGTGGCTCGCACTCCGGCTCCTCAAGGGGCACGTGCCGGTGCATGAGGCACCGGCCGACCGGGCGCACGAACCGGAGGAGCGCTCCGGGTTCGGCCGGTGGTACGCCGGGATCATGACCCCGCTGATCGAGAATCGTCGCCGGCGGTATCTGGCGTACGCCGGCGTGGGGGGGCTGCTGTTGTTGTCCGTCGGGCTGCTCGCCCTGCGGCTGGTCGAGGTCAAGATGCTGCCGTTCGACAACAAGAGTGAGTTCCAGGTGGTGCTCGATTTCCCCGAGGGCACGACCCTGGAGACCGCCAATGCGGCGGGGAGCGAACTCGCGGCGCATCTGCGCTCGGTGCCCGAGGTCCGGAGCGTCCAGCTGTACGCCGGGACCGCGGCGCCGTTCAATTTCAATGGCCTGGTCCGGCACTACTTCCTCCGGCGGGGCGGTCAGGTCGCCGACCTGCAGGTCAACCTGGCTCCCAAGGGCGACCGTTCGCGCCAGAGCCACGACATCGCGGTGGCGGTCCGGCCGGGCCTCGATTCGATCGCCCGGCAATACGGAGCCCGCGCCAAGATCGCCGAGATCCCACCGGGACCGCCGGTGCTCTCCACCCTGGTGGCCGAGGTGTACGGCAAGGATGACCTCACCCGGCTGGAAGCGGCCCGCCAGGTCAAGGCGGTGCTGGAGAGCACCCCCGGGGTAGTGGACGTCGACTGGACGGTGGAGGATCCCCAGACCCGGTGGCGGTTCCGGGTGGATCGGGTTCGGGCCGCGGAAGCCGGCGCCAGTGTCGATCAGATCGCCCGGACGGTGGCGCTCGGGGTGAGTGGTGGGGTGGCCGGACTGGCCGCCTCCGCCACGGCGCGGGAGGGCGTGGCGATCGTCGCGCGGCTACCGCTGGAGCAGCGCAGTACGGTAAACGCCCTGCTCGCCATGCCGGTCGCGACGGCGGCGGGGCCTCAGCCCCTGGCCCGGTTCGTCAGCGTCGATTCGGGAGTCCAGCCGGTCTCACGGCATCGGAAGAACCTGCGCCCGGTCATCTACGTCACCGGCGACGTGGCCGGAGACGTAGAATCGCCGGTGTACGCCATCCTGGCCATGAACGCCCGGCTCGACTCGGTTCGGGTCAATGGCGCCCAGATCCAGCGGTACAACGCGGTCCCGCCTGACCAGCTCGATGAGACGGCCATGAAGTGGGACGGCGAGTGGCAGATCACCATCGAGGTGTTTCGCGACCTGGGACTCGCCTTCGCCATCGTACTGCTCCTGATCTATGTCCTGGTGGTGGGCTGGTTCCAGTCGTTCACCGTTCCGCTCGTCATCATGGCGCCGATTCCCCTCACCCTGATCGGCATTCTGCCGGGGCACGCCCTGACCGGCGCCTTCTTCACCGCCACCTCGATGATCGGGATGATCGCGCTGGCGGGGATCATCGTCCGGAACTCGATCCTGCTGGTCGACTTCATTCAACTGGCCCAGGCACGGGGACGTTCCCTGCGGGACGCGGTGATCGAAGCCGGGGCGGTCCGGTTCCGCCCCATTGCCCTGACCGCCGCCGCGGTGGTCGCGGGCGGGCTGGTGATGGTGCTCGATCCGATCTTCCAGGGGCTCGCCGTGGCGCTGATGAGTGGGGCGATCGTGGCGACGGGGCTGACCATGGTGGTGGTACCGCTGCTGTACTGGGAACTGACCGCCAGCAAGGAGGACGCATGAGACTCGTGGTGGTGATCTACAGTGGCGTCTCGGCAGAGCGGGTCAGCGAGACCCTGGACCGGGTGGGCGCCGGCTACACCCGACTTGATGGGGCCCATGGTTCGGGGATGACCGGCCGGCGGGAGGGAACCCGGGCCTGGCCCGGTGGCAACACGGTCTGGTTCACGGCGGTCCCGGCCGAGTCGGCCGATGCTCTGACCTCGGCCATCGCGACGACGGCCGGAACCCTCCCCGTCGGCGAACGGCTCCGGGCGGTGGTACTCCCGGTCGAGGCATTCATCTGAGGAGATTGTCATGGAAATGATCATCCGGCGGTTTGCCGGCGCATTCGTGTTGGGCTCCCTGGCCCTGGGCTACTGGGTCGACGCGCGGTTCTTCCTGTTCACTGGGTTTGTCGGACTCAACCTGCTCCAGTCGAGCTTGACGGGCTTCTGTCCGCTGGAGACGGTGTTGCGGCGCGTCGGAGTCGGCCGGGACCGGTAGCTCCGCCGAGGTCAATCGCCGGACGGGCGGTTTTTTCCGGGGCATGATATTCTTGAGGACCCATGTCCCCAGCCCTCGCCGCCCTGCTCGGACTGCTCGCCGGCTTCGTCCTCGGCCTCGGTGCGCTCCTATGGCTGCAGCGCGGCCGGAAGGCCCCCGTGCCTCCGGCGAAGCCGCAGGGTGACGAGATCCCGGTGGAGCGGCTGGCCGACGCGGGTCGCCAGCTTTCGGTGGTGGCGCACGAGTTGACCAACCCGCTCACCGCGATCCTGGCGTTTGCGGAGGATCTGCTCCACGCCGAGCCGGCGGTCGAGCAGCGTGAGGCGCTGATGGTGATCCGGCATCAGGCCCGCCGGACCAGGCTGCTGCTCCGGGGACTGCTGGAATCGCTGCGCGGGGAGGTGCCGAGCGGCACCCGGACTCCGTTCTCGCCCGGCGTGCTGATCGACCGGATCGCGGCGGTCACCGCGCGGGACTGCGAGGCTCGCGGGCTCAGGTTCACCTCCTCCATGACACCTGATCTTCCTGAATTGGTGGGTGACGAGCCCGCCCTGGAACAGGTGCTGGCCAACCTGCTGCAGAACGCCTGCCAGGCCACCCCCCGCGGAGGGAGGGTCTCCCTCACCGCCCAGGTGCGCGGTCGGCTGCTCGAGTTCGTGGTCCGGGACAGCGGCCCCGGGATCGCCCCGGAGGTGATGCAGCACATCTTCGAACCGTTCTATTCCACCAAGCCCGCCGGGGAAGGAAGCGGGCTCGGCCTCTCGATCTCCCAGGGTATCGTGCGCAACCATCGCGGCATTCTGACTGCCGAGAATATTCCCGAGGCTGAGGGGGCCGGGGCCCGTTTCGTGGTGGCACTCCCGTTCGAGGACCGGCGCTGGCGGGATCGGCAGGCCGCCGGGGATGAGACGGCCGGTTCGGGGCCCACTCCGGCCGCCGGCGCCCGTCTGGTGCTTCTGGTCGATGACGAGCCCACCGTGCGGCTGGCGCTCAGGCGTTACCTGGAGCGCACCGGCTGGGCGGTCCACGAAGTGTCTGACGGCCGGGCGGCCCTGGCGGCCCTGCTGCCCGTGGAGCGAGGCCTCAAGTACGACGCGATCGTGTGCGACCTGCTGCTGCCCGGGGTGTCCGGGATGATCGTATACGGGAAGGTCTGCGCGGAGGCGCCGGCGCTGCAGGAACGGATGGTGCTGGTGACCGGAGACCTGGAGCTGCCGGAGGTCCGGATGTTCCGGGATCGGACCGGTGCCCTGGTCCTGGAAAAGCCGTTCGAGCTGGAGGCATTGGCGGAACGGCTTGAGGCCCTGACCCGGGGGCGTTAGTCTCAGCGCCGCCGCAGGGCGCGCCGTTTCTGTTCGATGACCACCTCGGCCCGACCGCAGACCAGGTCGCAGAGCTGAAAGACCGTCGGGTCCGCCAGCTGGTAGTAGACCGTCGTGCCGTCCTTCCGTCGGCTCACGAATCCGGCGGCCAGCAGGATCTGGAGGTGTTTGGAGACGTTGGCCTGTCCCGCGCCGGTCGCCTCGACCAGCTGGTTGACGGAGCGCTCCTGGCCCCGTCGCAGCTGGTCGAGCAGGAGGAGACGGGTGGGCTCGCCGAGGGTCCGGAATCGCTCCGCGACCAGGTCGATGGTGGCAGCGGTGAGTTGGGTCGCCATGGGTGATACCTCCTGTACTACTATACAACCGGAGAGTAGATAACGGAATGGTGGTGGGCTACGGACTCGCGGTCCTGATCGGGGTGGTGCTCGGCGCGCTCGGGGGAGGTGGGGCGGTGCTGACCGTGCCGGTGCTGCTCTACGTGTTCGGGGTTGGGATGAAGGCCGCGGTACCGATGAGCCTGGCCGTGGTCGGGACGACCAGCCTGTACGGGGTCTGGCGATACCATCAGCGGCGCGAAGTGGACTTTCACTCAGCCCTGGTCTTCGGGCCGGCGGCGATGCTCGGCGCCCTGGCTGGCACCTGGGCCGCGTCTCGGGTGTCGTCCCGGCTCCAGCTGGTGGTCTTTGCCGTCCTGCTGCTGACCACCGCCGTGATGATGCTGCGAGGCCGGAAGGAGGTTGCCGTTCGCGGAGGACGACGCTCGCCCGTGCTGCTCGGAGCCATCGGCGCCGGGGTCGGATTCCTGACGGGGCTCGTCGGGCGTGGGTGGTGGCTTCATGTATGTCCCGGCGCTCACCCTGATGGCCGGGCTGGAGATGCGACGGGCGGTCGGCACCTCACTCGCCCTGATCGTGCTGAGCTGCGCCGCCGGCCTGGCCGGGTATGCCGGAAGGTACGACCTCGACTGGGCGCTGATCGGGGTCTTTACCGCTCTGGCGCTGGTCGGCGTGGCGCTGGGGACGATGGTATCCGCCAAGCTTCCCCAGGCCACCCTTCGCCGGGCGTTTGCCGTACTGCTGCTGCTGATGGGAGCCTTTGTCCTCGCCCGCGGCGAGGCACAGTCCGTCGATCAAACCACCAAGCCGGGGATTCACGACGATGCTGTTTCGACGCTTCTATGACGAGCCGCTGGCGCAGGCCAGCTACCTCATCGGCTGCCAGGCCACCGGCGAGGCGCTGGTGATCGACGCGAACCGGGATCTCGCCCCCTACCTGGCCGTCGCCGTCCAGGAGGGGATGCGGATCGTGGCCGTCACCGAGACCCACATCCATGCCGACTACGTCTCGGGCTCGCGTGCCCTGGCGGCCGCGACCGGTGCCAGGCTCTGCCTGTCCGATGATGGCCCTGAGGAGTGGCGTTACCGGTTCCGCGATGACCCCGGCTTCGAGCCGCTCCATCATGGAGATCGGATCACCATCGGGAAGATCACTGTCGCGGCGGTCCATACCCCGGGTCATACCCCGGAGCACATGAGCTTCCTGGTGACCGATGGTGCGGCGTCGAGCGAGCCGATGGGCATCGTGACCGGTGACTTCGTGTTCGTGGGTGACGTGGGGCGGCCCGACCTGCTGGAGAAGGCCGCCCGGGTCGAGGGTGCGAGTCAGGGGTCGGCCCGTGACCTGTTCCGCAGCCTCCAGTGGTTCAAGACGCTGCCGGATCACCTCCAGGTCTGGCCTGGCCACGGCGCAGGATCCGCCTGCGGCAAGGGTATCGGGTCGGTGCCCGAGCTCCACCGTCGGGTACGAGAAGCGGACCAACTGGGCGCTCGGCATCGATGAGGAGTCGGCGTTCGTGAAACAGGTGCTCTTCGGCCAACCGGAACCGCCGGCGTATTTCGGCATCATGAAGCAGGTCAACCGCGCCGGACCCCGGGTGCTCGACGGCCTCCCGATGCCTCCGGTGCTCCAGAGCGACCGGCTACCCGAGCTGCTTCGGTCGGGGGCGACAGTGGTGGACCTCCGGTTGGGCAGTAGGTTCGCGGAAGCTCATCTCCCGGGGACGATCACCATCCCCTTCAACCGAGGTTTCGCGACCTACGCCGGGTCGGTCCTCCCGTACGATCAGGACCTCTACCTGCTGGCCGACAGCGAGGAGTCACTCGCCGGGGCGGTGCGGTCGCTGTTGATGATCGGGCTGGATCGGATCCTCGGGTCCTTCGGTGCGGAGTCCATCGCGACGGAAAGCTCGGCTGGGGGCACCACGCACCAACTCCCGATGGTCTCGGCGGAGGAAGCGTGCCGGCGGGTCGACCAGGGCGCCGTCCTCGTCGATGTTCGCGGGGAGTCCGAATGGCGAGATGGCCATCTGGAGGTGGCCCGGCTGGTCCCCCTGCCGGAACTGCCGGCTCGGCTGGACGAGATCCCGCGCGACCAGCCGGTGCTGGTGTTCTGTCAGGCCGGGTCGCGCTCGGCGATCGCGGCGAGCCTGCTGCGGGCCAGGGGATGGTCCGACGTCACGGTCGTGATCGGGGGGTACCCCGCCCTGTCTGCCGTGAAGCGGTCAGCCGGGGTTTCCTGACGAGCCGCCCTAGAGAGTAGCCAGGGCGGCGGCCTCCATCGGAATCACCGCGTCGAGTGCCTGGCCGAGATCGGCCAGGATGTCCGCGGGGTCCTCGAGGCCGACCGACAGCCGGAGCAGATCCGGAGTGACCCCGACTTCGGCCAGCGCGTCCTCGTCTGACAATCCGATGGGTCAATCCGACCGGATGCTCGATGAGCGTATCCACCGATCCCAGGCTCACCGCCCGGGTCACCAGTTGCAGCTTCAGCAATACCGCCCGCGCCGCCTCGTAGCCGCCACGCACCCGGAAGGCGAGCACCGATCCAGGACCGCTCATCTGGCGTCCGACGAGGCCTTCCGGGTCGCACCCCGCCAATGCAGGAAAGTGGACCGAGCGCACCGCGGCGTGCTCCAGCAGCTCCGCCGCGATCAGTTGGGCGTTGGCCTGGGCGGCGCGGACCCGCACCGGCAGGGTCTGCAGGCCGCGATGCAGGAGGTATCCCGCCAGCGGGTGCAGCAGGGCACCGGTGATGATCCGGATCTGTCTCAGCCGAGCGGCCCAGCTGCCGCTGGTGGCCACCACCCCGGCAATCACGTCGCCGTGACCTCCCAGGAACTTGGTGGCGCTGTGCATCGAGAAGGTGGCTCCGTGTCGGAGGGGGTTCTGGAGCACCGGGGTGGCAAAAGTGGAGTCCACCATCACCGGAACCTCACCGGCCTGCGACACTACAGCGGCGATGTCGACCAGCTCGAGGGTGGGATTCCCCGGTGTCTCGATGATCACCAGCGCTGTGTCGGGGCGGAGGGCCTGGCGGACCTGATCGGCCGTGGTAAAGGTCACCTCGAGGCCGAGCAGGCCGTTTCGCAGCAACTCGTCGGTCCCCCCATAGAGGGGCCGGACCGCCACGACGTGGCTGCCACGATTCCGGGACTCCAGCAACACCGCGGTGGTGGCCGCCATGCCCGACGCAAAGGCCACGGCTTCCTCGGCTCCCTCCATGGCCGCCAGCGCCTGCTCGAACCGCGCGACGGTCGGGTTGTGGAGCCGAGCGTAGATCGACGATCCCCGGGGCATTCCGCCCGCCGCCATGGCATCGTAGCTGTCGGTGGCCGCTTCCAGGTCCCGGAACGGGTAGGTGGTCGAGAGGTCGATCGGTGGCGCGTGCACTCCGAGTGCCTCGAAGTCCCCGCGTCCTGACCGAACCGCAATTGTATCGGCGCGCATGGCATTTTCCTCGTGATAGTTCCTTCCTTGTTGAAATATCATGTACAATGTTCTGGACAGGCAATGGTATCAGAATTATCTTCGATTCATGACACCCTCCAGGCAGCTGGACCGAACCGACCGGTCGATTGTCGCGATTCTGGCGGAGGATTCACGGATCACCAATCAGGAGCTGGCGCGTCGGGTCGGCCTGGCGCCCTCAACCTCGCTGGAGCGGGTCCGCCGGCTGCGGGAGTCGGGGGTCATCCTGGGGGTGCATGCCGAGGTGAACCCGGCGGCGCTCGGGGTCGGGGTGGAGGCGCTGGTCGCGGTGCGGATGCGGCAGCACACCCGCGAACTGGTGGAGGGGTTCCAGGCCTATGCGGCGGCGTTGCCGGAGGTGATCCAGGTCTTCCATCTGACCGGGGCGGAGGACTTCCTGGTGCACGTCGCCTGTCGGGACGTTCACCACCTGCGGCAATTCTCGCTCGACGCGTTTACCACGCGAGAGGAAGTGGCCCAGATTCACACGTCGTTGATCTACGAGCAACTCCACCGGTTCCGGTGGCCCGACTATCTCGAAGATCCCATCGAGTCGTAGGCGGCCGGAGACTCAGGCGACGCTGGGCGGGGCCTTCCAGAGGTAGTTGGGTCGGAGGTAGGCGAGTTCGAAGCCGAGCCGGCGCAGGTTGTGAAACGACGGCGCGTGGCGTTCGGCGGTATCCTCGGCGCTCTCGACCACCAGGCGGCGGACCCCCAACGCGTTGGCATCGGCAATCCGCCGGGCGACCAGGGCGCTTTGGGCCCCTCGCCCCCGATGCGCGGGGTCGGTCGCAGCGAACCCAAGCCATCCGGTTTCCCCCTCCACCAGCAGCGCGGCTCCCGCGACCGGGGTTTCTCCGTCCAGCGCCAGGTAGTGGCGCCAGGCCGGGCGGCCGACGGTGGCGGCGAGCCAGGGTCGAGCGGCGTCAGGGAGCCCGAAGCCGCGGCTCACGAGGCTCGCGAATTCGTGGCAGTGACCGGCTCCGACCCGCTCGACCGCCAGGTCGGTGACCACCCTGGGGACCGGATCGGTATTTCGCCAGAGTTTGCCCCAGTTGTTGTAGTGGGCCAGGCCCCGGTCCGCCAGCCACCGGCGGAGGTGGTCGGACGAGGCGCCGGGCGCCGGCTGGAAGAAGAACCTTGGCGCACCCCCGTCCCGATACCAGTCGATCAGATCGTCGAGATCCGTTGCCGTGAACGGGGTACCGATGCCGAATCCCACACTCCGGTTCAGCGCCAGGACGTCGAGCCGACTGGCTCGGACCGCCACGCCACTGCCGCCGGCGCGACAGGCGACGCCCAGCAGGGTGGCATCGGCCGGCGCCAGGGCCTCGACCAGGGCCCGGGCGGCCGTCGCGTCCATGGCTTCCAGTAGGGCGGATCCGTCGAGAGTGGTCGGGTCCATTCAGCCTCGCTCCGGGTGATCCGGAAGAGTAACCCTCCCCGCTCTTGACCTGGGCTGTCCTGGGGTCCTCTTTACGGGGACCGGCCGGCGGGGTCCGGCGGGAACAGTTCTCTGACGACGCAGGAGGAACCATGCTGTTTCGCACCATGGCGCTGATCGGGGGAGTCGCCACCGCAGGAGTGGCCTTGGCGATGCAGGCGCCCCAGAAGGCGCCGGTCCAGGCGTCGGTGGTGACGGTCTACAAGTCGCCCACCTGTGGCTGCTGCTCGAGTTGGGTGGATCACATGAAGGCCGCAGGGTTCCAGGTCCGCACGGTGGACCTGGACGACCTCACCGAGGTCAAGCAGGCGGGGGGGGTACCGATCCGACTGCGCACCTGCCATACCGCGATGGTCGACAACTATGTGATCGAGGGACATGTGCCCGCCGATCTGGTCAAGAAGCTGCTGTCGGAAAGGCCCGCCGTGACGGGGATTGCGGTACCCGGAATGCCGATCGGCTCCCCAGGAATGGAGGGGGCGACCAAGGAACCCTACCAGGTCCTGCTGTTCGATAAGAATGGCAAGATCACCGTCTTCGCCAAGCGATAGCGATCGACCGCCTGGGGCGGTGACTCAGAATCCGCCGCCCATTCAGGTTCCCCAGCCAGCCGCCGATAGGGTCCCTGTCGGTATGAGTGGTTATCTTTCAGGTTGACCTCAGACAGGGAGCCCTGACTCGGGACTATGGGTAAAATTTCCGAAGGAGCCGGCAAGGCACTGAATTCCTGGCGCGAGATCGTCGCGCGGTATCAGGGGCCGAGCACCGGTCGGAGTGTACTGCAGCTGATCACCACGCTGGGCCCCCTCCTGGGTCTGCTGGTGGTCATGTATCTCCTGTCCCGAATCAGCTATTGGCTGGCCCTGCCGGTCGGTGTCCTTGCGGCCGGCTTCCTGGTCCGCACGTTCATCATCATGCACGACTGCGGTCATGGCTCGTTCTTCAAGTCCCGCCGGGCCAACGATATCGTCGGCTTCTTCACCGGGGTGCTCACCCTGACGCCCTATACCCAGTGGCGCCGGGATCACGCGATCCATCACGCCACGTCGGGCCATCTGGAGGAGCGCGGCTTCGGGGACATCGCCACTCTGACCGTCCGGGAATACCTCGATCTCAACCTGTGGGGTCGCTTCAAGTACCGGCTGTATCGCAACCCGCTGGTCCTGCTCGGGCTGGGACCGATCTGGCTGGTGGTCCGGCAGCGGATCCACAACCCTGGATCGGCCGGACGCAAGGAGATCGTCGGGGTGCACCTGACCAACGCGGCCATCGTGGCGTTCTTCGTGCTGACCTCGCTGCTGGTGGGGCCGTTGACGGTGCTCTCGATCTACGGTCCGGTGATGTTCCTGGCCGGCGCGGCCGGGATCTACCTGTTCTATGTCCAGCATCAGTTCGAGGATTCCTACTGGGAAGTCAATCCGGTCTGGGACTACGCCGCCGCCGCGGTGCAGGGGAGTTCCTTCTACCGGTTGCCGCGGGTGCTGGACTGGATCACCGGGAGCATCGGGTTCCATCACGTGCACCACCTGAGCCCCAAGATCCCCAACTACAACCTCCGGAAATGCCACGAGGAGAACACCCTGTTCCACGAGGCGCGGGTGCTGACCATGTGGGAGAGCGTGAAGACTTTTTCACTCAAACTGTGGGACGAGGACGAGCGGCGGATGCTCGGCTGGCGGGACCTCAGGGCGCGACTCCGGCGGAGCTGAGCCAGGTTCGCCGGCGCCGCAAACGCAGCAGATGGCCGCCCCCCGAGGCGGCCATTTGACTTCCCGGCAGGCGGCGTTCAGTATCCCTATCCCCCTATCATCTGGAGGCCGCGACCATGAAGGTCTATGACACAGCCGCGATCCGGAACGTGGCGTTCGTGGGGCATGGATCCTCGGGGAAGACGACGCTGGTGGATGCCCTGGCCTTCGTAGCCGGATCGAGCCGACGACATGGCAGTATCCAGGAGGGCAGCACCCTCACCGATTACACCCCGGACGAAATCGACCGCAAGCACTCCATCAGCCTGGGCCTGGCCCACGCCGAGTGGCAGGACACCAAGCTCAACCTGATCGATACCCCGGGCTACCTCGATTTCCTCGGGGAGGCGGTCACCGGGCTCTATACTGCGGATGCGGCCGTCGTGGTGATCAGCGGGGTGAGTGGGGTCGAGGTGGGGACCGAGAAGGTCTGGGAGATCTGCGATGAGCGGCACTTGCCGCGGATCATTTTCGTGACCCAGATGGACAAGGAACGGGCGGATTTCGACCGGGTCTTCGAAGACGTCCGCGACCATCTCTCCCCCAAGGTGGTGCCGGTCGAGATTCCCGTTGGCGACGGGGTCGCGTTTCACGGGATCATCAATCTGTTGACCGGTTTGACCCACGATTATCAGAAGGGGACCAAGTCCGGTGAATACGCCGAAGTCCCCATGCCGGAGACACTCAAGGCCAAGTACGCGAAGTACGATGAGCAATTGGTCGAGGCCATCGCCGCCAGCGATGATGCATTGCTGGAGCGCTACCTTGGCGGAGAGGAAATTTCCCGGGCGGACCTGGTCAAGGTCCTCAAGAAGGGGATGAGGTCTGGGGAGATCGTCCCGATGCTCTGTGGCAGCGCCACCCTCACCTACGGCTGTCGAGCGCTCCTCACCGACATGGTCGAGCTGTTTCCGTCCCCGGCCGAGGTTCCCCCCCTGGCCGACGGTCCCCTGGTGGCCCGGGTGTTCAAGACCGTGTCCGAGCCCCACGTCGGCGACGTCAGCTATTTCCGGATCTACCGTGGTTCCGTCAAGAACGGCCAGTTGGTCTACAACGCGGAACACTCGCTGGTGGAGAAGCTGAACCATGTGACGGTCACCCAGGGCAAGGAGCGGATCGAAGTCCCGGAGCTGCGGGAGGGAGACATTGGGGCGGTGGCCAAGCTCAAGGACACCCATACCAACGACACGTTCTGTGACGAGTCCCACCCGATCCAGCTGCCCCCGATCCCCTTCCCCGAAGCGGTGGCGGTCTCGGCGGTCTCGGTGACACAGCGAGGGGAGGAAGACAAACTCGCGGCCGGTCTCCACAAGCTCCACGAGGAGGACCCGACCTTCCACTTCGAGTACAACTCCGAGCTGGGGCAGACCCTGATCCGGGGCATGGGGGAGCGCCACTTCGAAATCCTGCTGGGCCGGCTGGAGCGCAAGTTCGGGGTCCACGCGGAACTGGTCAGGCCGAAGGTGGCCTACCGGGAGACCATCAAGGCCCGGGCGGAGGGGCAGGGGAAACACAAAAAGCAATCCGGTGGTCGGGGCCAGTACGGCGACTGCTGGATCCGGATGGCACCGCTCCCCCGGGGTTCCGGGTATGAGTTCGTGGACAAGATCGTCGGCGGGGTGATTCCCGGGAAGTACGTCCCGGCGGTGGGCAAGGGTGTCCAGGAAGCCGCCGCCCGCGGGGTGGTGGCCGGCTACCCGCTGGTGGACTTCAAGGTGGAGTGCTACGAAGGATCCTACCACGACGTCGACTCCAACGAGATGTCGTTCAAGATGGCCGGCATCCAGGCCTTCCGGAACGTCTCGCCCAAGTGCCGGCCCGTCCTGCTGGAACCGCTGCAGGAGGTGCTGGTTCTCACCCCGGACGATTGCCTGGGTGATGTGATGGGGGACCTGTCCAGCCGGCGCGGCCAGATCCTGGGGACCGAGGTGGTCGGGCGATTGACCCGGGTCCGGGCCATCGTTCCGGAAGCGGAACTCTACCGGTACAGCACCACCCTCTATTCCATGACCCATGGTCGAGGCACCTACGCCACGGCCTTCCACGCCTACGCGGAGGCACCCCCGGACGTGACGGCCAAGGTGGCGGCCGAAAACGAACAGGCGAAGGACGGCGAGTAGCATGGCCTTCATCCGCTACGCCGACGAGGAGGTGGGTCCCCAGGACCAGGTGCCGGATGACGACAACATCCTCCGGATCCACGGGGTCAGCCCGCGCCTCATCCGGCAGCACTACGACCTCTATGTCGAGTTGATGCGTCGGCCCGGTCCCCTGAGCCGGGAGCAGCGCGAGATGGTGGCGGTCGTGGTTTCGGCGCTCAACGGGTGCCACTATTGACTGCACCATCACGGAGCGGGCCTCCGTCGACTGTGGCAGGCACGGGCGCTTCCGAAAGCGGAACAGGAGGCGATCTATCGGGCATTGATCGGGGATGCCGGGTCGGCGCCGCTGCCACCGCTGGATCAGGCGATCCTGCAGTATGCCCGCAAACTCACCCTCACCCCAGGCGCCATGTCGGCCGACGACGTGGACCGGTTGCGGGAACACGGCCTGGAGGACCGGGCAATTCACGATCTCTGCCTGATCATCAGCTATTTCGCCTTCGTGAACCGGATCGCCGACGGACTCGGGGTCGAACTCGAGTCCTGAAACTCATGTTGGCGCGTGGTGATGGATCCGGTCGATGCCATCCAACAATCGACCGGGGCCGCCCGTATGTGCGGTGTCACCCCATGAGGTCATTGTGGTCGCCACACCAGTGATCGTCGCCATTGTCCAGGCGGAACTGCCCCCCGACGTGGAATCCGCCCTGTCGGCCACCGCGCAGGGGATCACGACCGCCCGGGCGGCCGGGGCGACCCTGGTGGCTTTTCCCGAGACCTGGATCCCGGGATATCCCGCCTGGCTGGATCATTGCCGGGATGCGGCACTGTGGGACCACCCGCCAGTCAAGCGACTCTTCCGGGAGATGGCGGAACAGTCGGTCACCATTCCCGGCCCGACAGTCGACCGGCTTGGGGCCATGGCGCGCAACGCCGGCGTCACCCTGGTGGTCGGGGTGACCGAGCGGGTGGCGGCGGGAGCCGGCCGGGGCACCCTGTACAACGCGCTGCTCACCTTCGGGCCTGATGGTCTCCTGCTCAACCATCACCGGAAGCTCGTCCCCACCTACACCGAACGAATGATCTGGGGGCCTGGCGATGCCCAGGGCCTGCGATCGGTGGCGACACCAGCGGGTCGGGTCGGCGGTCTGGTCTGCTGGGAACACTGGATGCCGCTTGCGCGCCAGGTGCTCCACGAAGCCGGAGAGGACATTCACGTCGCGGCCTGGCCCTGGGTGCACGAGATGCACCAGCTCGCCTGCCGGCAGTACGCCTTCGAGGGCCGCTGCTTTGTGCTCGCCGCCGGCGGGCTGTTGCGGCGGAGCGCCCTGCCCACCGCCCTGACTCCGCGGGACGACGACACCGGGGAGTGGGTGCTCCGGGGAGGCAGTGCCGTCATCGGCCCCGACGGGAGGTACCTTACCGAGCCGGTGCTCGACCGGCCCACGGTGGTCGTTGCGACGATTGATCCGGGTCGGTGCGTCGAGGAGCACATGACGCTCGATGTCGGCGGGCACTATCATCGGCCGGATGTCTTCTCGGTTTCGGTACACCGGGCCCGACCGGGCCCCTCGGAGGCAGGATAATGGAGAGAGTGACACGACCAGGCTGGTGGTTGGGCGTTGTCCTGGTGGCGGGGGTGACCACTCCCGGGGCGGCTCAGCCGCAACGATTCAATCTGCCGACCGGGGCCCAGGTCAGGGCCGAGTATCTCGCGGAAGTCGGCAAGGGCATCAAGGAGACGACCGATCGGTGGAAGACCGCCGTGGCGGCTGAGGACGTGGAGGCCATGGTCAAGCTCTTCACCGCCGAAGGCGGCCACTTCTCGCCGGCCGGGGGCGCCTCATACTACGGCCGGGAGGCGATAAGGGACGCGCTGCAGGTGCGACTGAGCCGGGTCGGCGCGGTGGCTCTTACCCGAGTGGATTTTTCGGCCAGCGGAAATCTGGCCTATCTGTTCGGGCGGTACTTCTATGGACCGGGTCCCGAGGGGGGCGCCGAGCAGGGCACCTACGTGCTCATCCTCCATCAGGTGGGTCGCAACTGGCAAGTCCGCTCATACGTCGAACGATCGACGGGGCCATGAGCCTCCCCAGCATCCATCCGTGATTCGGCGGCGGTGGCGATGACGGATGGCGGTCCGCCGGGAAACTTTGCTCCGGAGGACAGCGTCGAGCTATAGATAGTAGGTGAACATCGGTGGCCCGGTTCGCGGGCCGCTGTCGTCTCCGGGACCTGAACCTGAGTGGGCATGCCGGCATCAGTGTTCGAACTGCTCTTCAAGTACCGGCCCGTGGTGTTCGAACGGGGCCACCTGGTGTTCTCGGCGCCCAGAATCGCTTCCCTGGTAGTGCTGGTCCTGGCCGCCGCCGCGGTCGCCATCCTCTGGCGGTACCGGACCGCCGCTGGGCGGGCATCGCTCCGGACCCGGGTCGGCCTCCTGACCCTGCGGGTCGCAGTACTCGGCCTGGTCCTCATCGCCTTGCTCCGACCCGCCCTTCTCGTCAGCACAGCCGTGCCGGAACGCAACGTGGTCGGGATCCTGCTCGACGATTCACAGAGCATGCAGATCGCGGACGACGGCACCATCCGCCGGGCTGAGCTGCTCCGCCAGCTGTTCGGGGGAGCCGGGGCGCCGATTCCGGCCGCGCTGGCAGAACGGTTCCAGCTCCGGTTCTATCGGTTCTCACGGGTGGCCGAACGAACCACTTCACCGGACGCGCTGGACCACTCGGGAGGCCGGTCCGATCTGGCGACCGCTCTGGACGACGTTCGCCGGGACCTGGCCGCGCTGCCGCTGGCCGGACTGGTGCTGGTAAGTGACGGGGCGGACAACGCCGACAGTTCGGTGACTCGGGCGCTGCTCGCGCTCACCGCTGCGGAGATTCCGGTGTATACCGTCGGGATCGGGGCGGACCGTCTCCGACGCGACCTGGAACTGGTCCGGGTGGAGGCCCCCCGGGTCGCCCTCCGGGGCTCCTCGGTGGTCGTCGAGGCCCTGGTGCGTCAATCCGGTCCGGCCCGGGATTCCCTCGAGCTGGTGGTGGAGGAGTCGGGACAGCGGCTGGCCGCTCTGCGTTTCGCTCCGCCGGGCGATGGCCAAGCCACCACGCTGCGGGTCCCGGTGGCACTGCCCGCTTCCGGTGGCCGGGAGTTGGTGGTTCGAGTGCCCGCGCTGGCCGACGAGACGATCGCCAGGAACAACGAACGCCGGATCTTCGTCTCGGTCCTCGACCGGACCGAGGACGTTCTCTACTTCGAAGGAGAACCCCGGTTCGAATTCGTCTTCCTCCGGCGAGCCGTGGCCGGCGACACCAACCTGCGGGTGGTCGGGTTGCAGCGAACCGCCGAGGGCAAGTACCTCCGGCTCGGGGTGCGCGACAGCCTGGACCTGATCGGCGGATTTCCGCGGGGTCGCGCGGAGCTGTTCAAGTACCGGGCCGTGGTGCTGGGCAGCGTCGAGGCGGCGGGGTTTACCGCGGAGCAACTCCGGTCGATTTCTGATTTTGTGGGCCGGCGGGGTGGCGGACTGCTGCTGCTCGGAGGCCGCCGGGCGTTCGCCGAAGGAGGCTATCGAGATACCCCCCTTGAAGATGTCATCCCCATCGGGCTCGACGCCCCGGGGGATTCCGGCTGGTTCCGGGTGCTCGATCTTGCCGTGACTCCAGCGGGGCGGGCCCATCCGGTGACCCGGCTCGGCAGCGGAACCGACGCGGCCTGGGATTCGATGCCGCCGCTGACGGCGGTCAATCGGCTCGGCCGGCTCAAGCCGGGCGCAACCGCGCTGGTGATGGGGCGGGACACGGCCAATCGGGGTGACCAGGTCGCCTTCGCGGTGCAGCGCTTCGGCCGTGGCAAGTCGGCCGCCCTGACGGTACAGGATGTCTGGCGCTGGAAGATGAATCCGAAGGCCGCACCGGATGACCGCCGGTTCGAGACCTTCTGGCGGCAGACGCTCCGCTGGCTGGTCAACGACACGCCGGACCAGGTGTCCCTGACCGTCCAGTCGGATCAGGTGGCACCGGGCGAGCCGATCACTCTGCTGGCCGAGGTACGGGATGAGGCGTTCCTCGGCGCCAGCGCGGCCCAGGTGACCGCCGAAGTCACCAGTCCTTCGGGCCAGGTCAGTGAGGTGGCCATGGACTGGGTGGTGGGAACCGAGGGCCAGTACCGGACTGCCGTGCCCACGATTGAGCCCGGGCAGTACCAGTTCGTGGCACGGGCCGCGATCGAGGAGGATGTTCTGGTCGGAGAACCGACCTTTGCCCGGGCCGGCGACGTGGGCCGGGAGTTTTTCGGGGCCGAGGCTCGGCCCGATCTGCTGCGGCGGATCTCCCAGGAGACCGGTGGGAAGTTCTATCGGGCCGGAGCCGCTTCCGAGCTGCCCAAGGATATCGTCTACACCGAACGAGGAATCACCCGGACCGATCGGCTCGACCTCTGGGACATGCCAATCGTGTTCCTCCTGGTGGCGGGGCTGTTGACCGCAGAGTGGGGACTGCGCCGGTCGCGGGGGTTGGCATGACGAGCCTCCTCCTGCTGGCCTCGCTGCAATCGGTCCCCGTTACCCATGTGCTGCTGGTGACCGGTGTCGGTGGCGAGCCTCGCTTCAGTGCCGCTTTCGTCCAGGAGGGCGCCGCCCTCTACCAGGCGCTGACCGGCCAATACGAGATTTCGACATCCCACATCACCTGGCTGGCGGAGAACCAGCCCCAGGGCCGGTCGCTCATCAGCGGCCGCTCGACCAGTGAGGCGGTGCGGGCAGCGCTGACTCAGCTGGCCACCACAGTGGGCTCGGATGACCAGGTGCTGATCATCTTCATCGGGCATGGATCAGACACTGAGGAGCCCAAGATCAATCTCCCGGGTCCGGACCTGACCGCCCGGGACCTCGGCGCATTGCTGTCCGGCTTTGCCAACCGGCTGGTGGCCATGGTCTTCGCGTCCAGCGCCAGCGGCGGGATGATCGAGGAGCTTCAGGGTGGCCGCCGGCTGATCATCACCGCGACCAAGACCGGCCTGGAACGCAACGAGACGGTGTTTGGCAAGGCGTTTGTGGCGGCGATGAGCGGCGCGGCCGCCGACCTGGACAAGGATGGCCGACTCTCCCTGGCCGAAGCCTTCGCCTACACCACCGCTGAAGTGGGGCGGGTCTACCGTTCCGACAATCGGCTGCAGACCGAGCACGCGCGGCTCAGTGATTCAACCCTGGCCGGCCGGTTTGTGCTGGTCCCGGCCGCGGTCGCCGCGGCCCAGCCCACCGACTCGGTATCGGTGGCCCTGCTGGCACGCAAGGCAGACCTGGAGCGACAGATCGACGCCCTGCGGGCCCGCCGAAGTTCGTTGTCCCCGGCCGAGTACGGCTCGGCGCTCGAAACCCTGATCCTGGAGCTGGCCCGCGTCAACCAGCAGTTGCGCGCCAGAGCGGGGAGGACGCCATGAGAGGGTTTCGGGTGCTGTTTGCGACCGTCGTCGCGATCGCTGGCGCTGCCCTGCCGGCGGCCTGCCAGGACACGGCGTCCGATGGTCCCGCCGCGGCGCGGACCGCCCTGCTGTCGGGTGACTATCAGCGGGCGTTGGTGATCTACCGGGCCCTGGCGACGCAGCCGGAGGCGGAGGAGTCCGTCCGTTGGGGCCTGGTGCGGGCGCTTCGTGAAACCGGTGCCTACCGGGAAGCCGAAATGGCCGCCCGTCAATTCGTCCAGGCCGATTCGAGCTGGCTGGTGCCGTTGGCAGAGCTGGTCTGGCTGCAGGGGAGACGCGACGAAGCCGACCGGCTGTTCCGCGCCGGGCTCGCCATCGGCGGGCCGACTGCCCTCCGGAGCGGGGCGTCGCTCGGCTGGCTGTTGCTGGAACGAGGAGACCAGGAGGAGGCCGAGCGGCTGTTTGCCGGCGTGATCCGGCTGGATCCGGGCCGTGGGGCCTCAGCGGACGATCTGCTGGCGCTCGCCCGGGCCTTCGAAGGGCTGGGCGCCCGCGATGCCAATCGCTTTCGGGATGCCCTTCGGGTCTACGACGAGGCGATCGCCGCCGATCCCGAAAACGATGTGGCCCGGATCGCCCTGGGTCGGATGTTCCTTGCCCGGTTCAATCGACCCGACGCGCTGGAGTCATTCGAGGGGATTCTCCAGCGGAACCCCCATCACCCTGAGGCCTTGCTCGGCAAGGCGCTGGTGGCCCGGGAGGAGGGCCGGGGGGAGGGACCGGCGCTGCTGACCCAGGCGCTGGAGGTGAATCCTCGCCTGGTCGGGGCCCGGGTCGCCGTGGCGATGGGTCACCTGGAGCGCGAGGACTATCCCGCTGCGGCCGAGGAGGCCGGCCGGGGGCTGACAGTGGATTCCGGCTCGCTGGAGGCGCTCACCGTGCTGGCGGCCTCCCAGATGATGGCGGGTGACAGCGCCGCCCATGCGGCCACCGCCCGTCTCGTGTTTACCATCAACCCGCGCTACGCCCGGTTCTACGCCGACCTGGCCGAGCTCAGTGCCCGCAACCGGTTCTATCGGCGGGCGGTGGAGCTGGGGGAACGAGGCGTGGCGCTCGACTCCCTGTCTCCCGCGGCGTTCGGGGCGCTGGGGCTCAATGAACTGCGCATCGGTCGGATGGCAGAGGGACGGCGGCATCTCGAGCGGGCGTTTGCGCTCGATCCATTCAACGTCTGGATCAAGAACACCCTCGACATGCTCGACGTCTTTGGCCAGTACCGGGAGATCCGCCAGGGCCGGTTGTTGCTGTATGCCTCGGCCGAAGAGGCCGACCTGCTGTCGCTCTATCTGTCGGAGCTGCTGGAAGAGGCCTACGACTCGATGGCCACCCGGTACCACTACCGGCCCTCGACCCCGATCCAGCTGGAGGTCTACCGGTACCACTCCGATTTTTCGGTGCGGACCGTCGGGCTGGCCGGGCTCGGCGCGCTCGGGGTGAGCTTCGGGAACGTGCTGGCGATGGACTCGCCCCAGGCTCGGGAGCGGGGCGCCTTCAACTGGGGGTCCACGTTCTGGCACGAGCTGGCCCACGCCTTCACCCTCGGGGTGACCGACCACCGGGTGCCCCGGTGGTTCTCGGAAGGGCTCTCGGTGCTGGAAGAGCGCCGGGCCCGGCCCGGCTGGGGGGCCCGCGCCACGGTTGGATTCCTCCGGGCCGCCGCCGCGGATTCACTGCTTCCGGTCAGCCGGCTCAACGACGGCTTCGTCCGCCCGACATTCCCGGAACAGGTGGGCTTCAGCTATTTCCAGGCGTCACTGGTATGTGAGATGATAGAGACGACGCGAGGCCCCGAGGCCATCAATGCCATGCTGGATGGGTACCGCAGGGGGCTCTCCACCGCGGAGGTGTTCCAGACGGCACTCGATCTGAAGCCCGAGGCGCTGGACCGGGAGTTCGACAGCTGGTTCCGGGGGCGGTACCGGGACGCCATCAAGGCGGTGGAGGGGCAGGGCGGTGGCGCTTTCCAGCGGGAACTGCGGCGGGCGGTGGACCGGCTTCAGGAGGGTGACGAGGAGCAGGCCCGTCAGGGATTCGAGCGGGCCAAGGCGCTGTTTCCGGACTATGCCGAGGGAGACAGTCCATCCTGGCACTTGGCCCTGCTGCATCGGAAGGCGGGCCGGCTCCGGGAAGCGGCCCGGGAACTGAACCATCTGACCAGCCTGACCGAGACCGATTACCAGGCCAACGACGAACTGGGGTCGATACTGGAGGCGCTGGGAGACACCACCGGGGCGGCCAAGGCGCTGGAGCGGGCGATCTATGTCGATCCGAGGGAAATCACTCTCCACCAGCGACTCGCAGGTCTGTACGTGGTGCTCGGTGAGTGGCCCAAGGCGGTCCGGGAGCGGCGCGCGGTCGTCGCGCTCGCGCCGCCGGACCGGGCGGAGGCATACTATCAGTTGGCTCTGGCGTGGTACCAGGCAGGCGATTTGACGGCGGCCCGGCGCGAGGTACTCCGGTCGCTCGACGTGGCTCCGGCCTATGAGGCGGCCCAGGATCTTCTGCTTCGGATCCGCAGCGGCCCCCCGAAAGGATGAAGCTGTGAACCAACCGCGGTGGCGCCATGCCCTGATCGTCTCGCTGACGGTCCTTTCCGCTGGACTACTGGTGGCCCAGTTCCCGGATGGTGGTCGCGGGGGCCGGGAGCCGGAGCTGCTGCCCAATGCGCCGTATGACGGGAAGTTCACCTTCGTCCGAATCCGATACGATGCCCAGGCCTCTCGGGGCCGTCGTGGCGGCGGAGACGCCATGTGGAACCATGACTACCCACGGGCCGAGTATCACTTTGCCAAGATCCTGGCCGAGGTGAGCCACACGGCGACCTATCTCGGAGGCGGCAACGTGCTCCGGACCGACGACCCCGAGCTGTTCAACTTCCCCATCGCCTACCTGACCGAGCCGGGGTTCTGGGCGCCGAGCGAGGCGGAGGTGGATGGGCTCCGGCGCTACCTGAGCCAAGGTGGGTTCCTGATCGTGGATGACTTCGCCAGCGATCACTGGTTCAATTTTGAAGCCCAGATGCGCCGGATTCTGCCCGATGTCCGTCCGGTGCAGCTCGACGTCCATCATCCGATCTTCGACTCCTTCTTCCGGATCGAGTCGCTCAGCATGAACCATCCCTACTACGGGATGCCGTCGTATTTCTTCGGCATTTACGAGGACAACGATCCAGCCAAGCGGCTGATCGCGATCATCAACTACAACAACGACATCGCCGAGTACTGGGAATGGTCGGATGAAGAGTTCGCCCCGATCGAACTGACCAATGAGGCGTACAAGCTCGGCGTCAACTACATCATTTACGCGATGACCCACTGACCTTCCGTGGTTCGTGAAAGGACAACCGGAATGACTTCGACCCTTCGTCCCGCCACCGACGATCTTGCTGTCGCGGAGCGGCTCCAGGCAGGCTACCAGCAGATCCTGGGGGAACTCCGCAAGGTGATTGTCGGCCAGGACGACGTCATCGAGCAGGTGTTCATCAGTCTGGTGGCGGGAGGGAACAGCCTGCTGGTGGGGGTCCCCGGCCTGGCCAAGACCCTGCTGATCCATTCGATCGCCCAGGCGATGGACATGAAGTTCTCCCGGATCCAGTTCACCCCGGACCTGATGCCGAGCGACGTGACCGGCACCGATATCGTGCAGGACGATCCCGAGACGGGCCACCGCCGACTGATCTTCGCGCCCGGCCCGATCTTCGCCAATATCGTCCTGGCCGATGAGATCAACCGGACGCCGCCCAAGACCCAGTCGGCGCTGCTCGAGGCGATGCAAGAACACCGGGTGACGGTGCAGGGTCGGACCTATTCGCTCGATGAGCCGTTCTTCGTGTTTGCCACCCAGAACCCGATCGAGCTGGAGGGCACCTACCCGCTGCCCGAGGCCCAACTGGACCGGTTCATGTTCGAGATCCTGCTCGACTACCTGAACGAGGCAGACGAGGAAGACGTGGTCCGGCGGACCACCTCGCCCCAGGCCCCGGAGTTCTCCCACGCGCTGACCGGAGCCGACCTGGTGGCGTTCCAGCAGCTGGTGCGCCGGGTACCCGCGGCCGATCCGGTGATTCGGTACGCCGTGAAGCTGGCTCGGCAGACCCGGCCCGGCGATGACGCTCCCGATTTCGTCAAACAGTGGGTGCTGTATGGCGCGAGCGTTCGAGCGGCCCAGAGCATGATCTTGGGCGGCAAGGCCCGGGCCCTGATCCACGGCCGGCACCACGTCGGCTTCGAGGACATCCGGGCCCTGGCTCATCCGGTGTTCCGCCATCGGATTCTCCTCAACTTCCACGCCCAGTCGGAACGGGTGACCACCACCACGGTGATCGACCGGCTGCTGGCATCCGTCCCGGTACCGAAGTCGGGGCTCTAGGTGACCACCACCCGTCCTACCGAACTGGGCACCACCGGGTTCCTCGATCCGGCCGTGCTGGCCACGATCGGGAACCTCGAGTTGCTGGCCCGAACGGTGGTGGACGGGTTCCTTCACGGGTTGCACAAGTCGGGTCGGCTGGGTCTCTCGATGGAATTTGCCGAGCATCGGCCCTATATGCCGGGCGACGAGATCCGGCGAATCGACTGGCGGGTCTTTGCCCGGACCGACCGCTACTACGTCAAGGAGTACGAGGCCGAGACGCAGGCGACCGTCACCGTGCTGCTCGACATCTCCCGCTCGATGGCCTACGGCACCGGGGCGATCACCAAGCTGGACTACGGCCGGTACCTGGCGGCGTGTCTGGCCTGGTTTTCGAATCGCCAGCGGGATCGGTCCGGCCTGGTGCTGTTCGACAAAGACATCGTCCAGCAGGTGCCACCCTCGACCCGGCACCTCCGGACCATCCTTCATGCGATCGACAACCTCCAGCCGGGCACGGCCGGCGAGTTTCTGGTGCCGCTCCGCCGGGTCGCCGAGCGGGCCAGCCGGCGGGGGATCATGGTGCTGATCTCCGACTTCTATGAGGATCCCAGGCGGGTTGGCGAAGCGGTGGGCCTGCTCCGGGCAACCGGAGCCGACGTGCTGGCGTTCCACCTGCTGGATCCCGCCGAGCTGACGTTCCCGTTCGAGGGAGCCGCCACCTTCGAGGACCTGGAACAGGGTGAACGGCTGCCGGTGGTGCCCGAGGACCAGCGCAAGCAGTACCGGCAGATGATAGACGACCACCTGGAGGCCCTGACCCGCGAGATGAGGGCGGCGGGAGCCGACTACTCCTTGTGCGATGTCTCCCGACCACTCGATTTCGTGCTGCACGAGTACCTCGCCCGACGCCATCAGTTGCGGAGGACCCGGTGAGCTTTCTGGTGCCGGCGTTCCTGGCAGGGCTGGTGGCCCTGTCCGTTCCGATCCTGGTGCATCTCAGGCACCGGCAGCGGAAGGACGCGATTCCGTTCCCTTCACTGATGTTCCTCCGGAAGATTCAGTTCCGCGAGGTGCGGCGCCAGCAGATTCACCACTGGCCGCTGTTCCTGCTCCGGGTGCTGGCGGTGATCCTGCTGGTGCTGGCTTTCAGCCGTCCCTTCTTCCGCGACCGGGATCAGGGCGCCTCGATCGTGGCCCGCACCGGTCGGGATGTGGTGGTGGCGCTCGACCGCTCGGCCAGCATGACGGCGGGCGATCGGTGGGCCCGGGCCCAGGCCGCCGCGCGTGACATTGTCACCACTCTGGGACGTGGCGACCGGGCCGCGCTCGTCCTGTTCGACGCCTCGGCGGTGGTGGCCGTCCTCCCGACCGCCGATCCGACCCGGCTGCTCGCCGCGATTGACGGAGCCGTACCGAGTTCCCGTACCACCCGGTACGGCCCGGCCGTGCGGGCCATCAGGGAGGTGGCCTTCGGGGCCGATCGCCCCGGCCGCGAGGTGGTGGTGATCAGCGACTTCCAGCGGTCGGGCTGGGTCGGTGAGGACGTCCAGGCGCTGCCTGAGGGTACTGGATTCCGGACGGTCGATCTGTCGGGTCCGGTGCCGGATGTCATGGTGGCGGGTATCAGCCTGGTGCCGGAGGAGAGCGGTGGGCGGGTGGTCAGCACCCTCACTGCTCAGTTGGTTGCCGCCGGGCGCACCGCACCCGATCAGCTGGTCGTGGTCCTTGAGCTCGACGGCCGACTGGCCGACCGTAGGACCATCGAGATCCCGGCGGTCGGCGTCGTCCCGGTGCGATTCGCCGCCTTCCCGCTCGGCACTACGGCTCAGCGTGGCGCCGTCCGGCTCGAACGCAGCGACGCGATCCCCGCCAACGACCGGTTCCACTTCCTGGCCACCGCCGAGCGCCCGTTGCAGGTGGTGCTCCGGGTGCCCGAAGGAGGGGACCCTGCTCGATCGTTCTTCCGTCACGCCCTGTCGATCAGCAGCCATCCGAGGGTAGAGGTGATTCCGCGGACCGGGTCCATCTCTGCGGCCGACCTGGTGCGGGCCGACGTGGTGATTCTCGACAATGTCGGCTTTCCCGGTGGCACCGAAGGCGCTCGACTGGTCGAGTTCGTGCAGGGTGGTGGCGGTCTGATCCACGTGCTGGGGGAGCGAACCGCGTCCGCCTGGCCCTCGGGGCTGACCCGTGCCCGGATCGGTGAGGTGGTCGACCGATCGACCGGGGTACCCGCGACCATCGGCCTGATCCGCCGGGATCATCCGATCTTCGAGCCCTTCCGGCTGCCCCGTTCCGGTGACTTCTCCGCTACCCGGGTCTACCGATACCGGCGAGTACAGGGTGACTCCCTTGAGGTCCTGGCCCGCTACGACGACGGTGCCCCGGCGCTGCTCGAGGCACAGGCCGGGTCCGGTCGGATGTTGATCCTGACTTCCACTGCCGACAACATCTGGAGCGACCTGCCCCTGCAGCCGGTCTTCCTGCCGTTGGCCCACCAGTTGGTCCAGTATGCCGGCCACTGGCTGGATCGACCGGCCGCCGTGCGGGTTGGCGAGGTAGCCACTGTAGACGAGGATGCCCTGGGGGAAGCGGCGGTGGTGCTGGTGAGTCCGAGCGGCGAGCGCACTCGCCGGGAGTCGGGCCTGGGGGCTTTTTCCTTCGAGGTGAAGGAACAGGGGTACCATGAAGTGCGGGAAGCCCGGTCCGGGGGACGGCTGCTGGCCACGGTGGCCGCCAACATTCCCATCGACGAGTTCAACCTGACCCCGTTTGATCCGGCGGATCTGGCGCTCGCGGCCGGTGCCCCGGACTCGGTGCCGGCCGCCGGTGACGGCGCGGTCGCCGAGCTGACCGAAGCCGAGCGGGAAAATGCCCAGAGTCTCTGGTGGTATGCGCTTGCCGTGGTGGCCCTGCTGCTCCTGGTGGAGCCAATGGTCGCCCACCGCCTGACCGGTGCCGTTCGGGTGGTATCCGCCACCCGGGGAGAGACGCCATGACCGATCATCCTTCGAGCCGCGACGAACTGCGGGCGGTTGTCACCCTGGTCCGCCGCCGCTGGCGGCTCCGCGCTGCGCTCCGAGGCGCGGCAGTCGTCCTCGGGGTTCTGGTGGGCTGGCTGGTGATCGGCGGGTTCCTGCTGGATGCGGTCCGGTTTTCTCCTGGCGCCATTCTGGCCCTCAGGATTCTCGGCTACCTCGCGGTCGCCACGGTGGTGGCCTGGTATCTGATCCGGCCGGTGATCCGGAAGGTGACCGATGAACAGGTGGCGCTCTATATCGAAGAGCACGAGCCCGACCTCGGCACCCTGGTGGTCAGCGCGGTGGAACAGACCCGCCAGGCCGAGCCCGCCGCCCCCGGTCTCGCGGAGCAGATCGTGGCCGATGCGGTGCGACGGATGCACGAGCGGCAGGATGGCCGTCCGATCGACCGCCGACCGATTCGGCAGGCGGGCGGTGTGGCAGGTGGGCTTCTCGCCGCGGGCGCATTGTTCCTGGCGCTGGGCTCCCCGGCCATCCGGCAGGCGGCACGGGCCCTGTTGTTGCCCTGGGAGGACGCCGCGGCGGCGACACCCTACGCGGTCCTGGTCGAACCCGGCAATGCCACCGTCGCGCGCGGCGGCGATCAGGAAATCGTGGCCCACCTGCGCGGCTTCTCCACCAGTGACGTCGAAATCCTGTTCCGTTCGGGGAACGAGCCCGAATGGCAGCGGGTTCCCATGGCGCCGGACGATTCGGCGGACGCCTTTGTCTTCCGGCTCTTCGACGTAAATGAGCCCACCGAGTATGTGGTCGAAGCGAATGGTGTCAGGTCAGCGCTCTATCGCCTGAACGTGGCGGACCTTCCGGCCGTGGAGCACTTCGTGGTGGAACTGCGATTCCCCGCCCACACCGGGCTCCCCACCGAACGACAGGACCCGGGCGGCGACATCCTGGCTCCCCGCGGCTCGCGGGCCACCTTTGCCGTCCGCTCCACCATGCCCACCGCGGCGGGACGACTGGTGACCACGGCGGGTGATACGGTGGCCCTCATGCCCGGTGAGAGCGGGGTGCTGGAAGGCGCCCTGGCACTGACCCGGCCGGGGACCTACCGGTTCGAATTGCAGACCGCGGAAGGCCGCTACGTCGAGGCCTCGCTGGGCTACCGGATTGACCTGGTGGATGATCGTGACCCGACGGTGATCATCCGGAAGCCGGGGCGCGATGCCCAGGCCACCGCCGTTGAAGAGGTGCTCGCCGAAGCCGAAGCCTACGACGATTTCGGGATCCGCCGGCTGGCGTTCCAGTTCCGGGTCAACGGGGGCGAACAGCGGACCGTGGTCCTGAGCCAGGGCGGGCGGATCGGCCGCGAAGTCTCGGCGGGGCACACCCTCTTCCTCGAGGAATGGCAGCTCCAGCCGGGTGACGTCATCACCTACTTCGCCGAAGCGACCGACAACAGCCCGGGCGCGGGACAGACCGCCACCTCCGACATGTACTTTCTCCGGATCCGACCGTTCGGGAAGGACTACCGGCAGGCCGAGCAGTCCGGGATGCCGGGCCAGGGCGGTGAGTCACCGGAAGGGCTGTCGGAGCGCCAGCGGCAGATCGTGGCGGCCACCTTCAAGGTCCAGCGCGACCAGGACAAGGTGCCGGCGGATCAGACCCGGGAGGACCTGGCCACTCTGGCTCTGAGTCAGGGCCAACTCCGGGAGCGGGTGGTCGAGCTCACCCAGCAGATGACTCGGCGGAACGCGGCCGGGGCCGACTCGGTATTCGCCATCATCCTCAGGGAACTGGTCCAGGCGGCCCCAGCCATGACCCAGGCCGAGGAGCAGCTGGGCCGACGCGACCCGGGTGCGGCGCTGCCCCCTGAAGAGAAGGCGCTGGTCCATCTCCAGCGGGCAGAAGAAGCGTATCGCGAGGTCCAGGTGAGTATGGGCCAGCAGCAGGGAGGCGGCCAGGGCGGCAGTCAGGCCAACGCCGAGGAGTTGGCCGACCTGTTCGAGCTGGAGACCGACAAGCTGCGCAACCAGTACGAGACACTGGAGCGGAGTGAACAGCGACAGGCCGAAGCGGAGCTGGACGAGACCCTTGAGCGACTCAAGCAGCTGGCGAGCCGGCAGCAGCAGGAAAACGAGCGGCTTCAGCGCGCGGCCCAGAACCTCCAGCGTCAGGGGCAGGGTCAGGTGGGTGGGTCGGGTGGCGGAGCCCAGCAGCGTCGGATGGCGGCTGAGGCGGAGGAGCTGGCCCGCCGGCTGGAGCGGCTGGCCCGGGAACAGTCCTCTCCGGAAGCCACCGAGGCGGCCCGACAGATGCGCGAGGCCGTGGAGGCGATGCGGCGTTCGGCGACGGGGCAGTCGGGGAGCCAGGCCCAAGGGCAGGATGCGGCTGACCGGCTGCGCCAGGCGACTCGGTCGCTCGAGTCGGGGCGGAACAACCGGGTGGAACAGGCAATCGGTCAGGCGCAGCAGCGAGCCCAGGACCTGGCCGAGCGGGAGCGGGAGATCGGCCGGGACGTGGAGCGGGGGCTCCGGAACAGCGGCTCGGTGATCGGTGACCAGGCCCGGTCGCTCAGCGAGCGGAAGGACAGTCTGGCCGCCGATGTGGCCAGGCTCGAGGCCGAGCTTGACCGGCTGGCCCGGGAGACCGGTGGCGAGCGGCCTGAGGCGGGACGGCGGCTGACCCAGGCGGCGGGCGGGCTGCGGGACGACCGGGTGCAGGACAAGATCCGATTCTCCAAGGGGTTGTTGCGTGGTTCCTCACCGGAGTATGCCCGGAACTTCGAGGAGCAGATCGCGACTAACCTCGACAGCGCCGCGGCCCGGATCGGCTCGGCGGCAGGGGCGGTGCGCGAGGCAAACGCGAGCGATCCGACCAGGGCACTCGAGCAGGCCGGACGGCTGGTGCGCGGACTCGAGAGTCTGCGGAACCGGCTGGAGGAGGCTCGCCAGGGCCAGGGTCAACAGGGCGAAGCAGGCCGCCAGGGCCAGGGCCAGGGGCAGGGTCAGCAGGGAGGTCAGCCAGGCACGGGTGGTCAGGGTGGGGAGGGTCAGCGGTCGCCGGGCGGCCAGACCGATCCGAGCCAGCCCGGTGGAGGGCGGCCCGGGTTCGTCGATCCCAACTCGGCCCGCCAGCTCGGTCGTGAGCTGACCGACCGGCGTCGGGCCGCCGATTCGCTGATGGCCGAGGTGGAGCGGCTGGGATTCGACGGCGGGGATCTGCGAGACATCGTGGCCGAGTTGCGGCGGCTGGAGAATGGTCGGCTGTTCAACGATCCGTCGGGGCTCGAGCGGCTGGAGCGGGACGTGCTCGAACGGCTCAAGGCGTTCGAGTTTGCCTTGCGGCGGCAGGTGGATGGAGACGCGGCGCGACCGCTGGTGGGGCCCTCCGATCAGGTGCCGCCCCGGTTCCGGGCGCTGGTGGAGGAGTACTATCGCTCCCTGGCCCGTGGCGGCCGCACGGCACGACCACCTTCGCCCTAGCCCGCCGAAGCGCTACCGTGAGTGCGGGTAGCGCCTGAACATGCCGGCCACCGCTTCATCCACCCTCGCCTTGAGCCGGTCAGGCCGGTCGATGACCCCTTCGACGTTGCTCTTGGCCCATCCCCGCCAGATCACCTGCCGGCTCCGCGCTTCGACCATGTCGATGATCAGGGTCCCCTCGTCATAGACGCTGAGGGCGCTGTCGCGGGGTGAACCGGGATAATCAAATCCGGCCATCCGATCGACCGCGAAGACATCCATCCGTTGCTGGATGCTGATGTGGTAGTGGAGGTTCAGGTCGGCTCCCTGGTCCACCGGCTTGAGGCCGCGGGTCGTCAGCTCCCATTCCACCGCCGAGCGCACCCGGGCGTCGAAGAACGGATTGTTGTCGAGCCGGGGATCGCCGGTGGGCAGGTCATCCCTGGGACCCCACGAAAAGGTCTTGAAGTCGGGGAACCGGGTCTCCGGCGCGAAGTCGGCCCCGGTCATCATGGGGGCACAGCCGACGGGCAGCAGCAGGCTGGCGGCGAGTGCGAGCACGGCGAGTTGGCGTGGAATCTGGCCCTCCCTTCAGAGGCTGTCTGAAAGGTAAACTGGTGCCGTATTAAAGGACGGTGAGAGGGACGCGAAGGCCCCGTCAGCCGGGGTGGATTTCCGCCAGCCAGTCGGTGGCGGGTTCCAGGGTCTCGAACGCCCGCACCTTGAGACCCCGGGATCCAGCCATGGCCGCCAGGATCGTGGCGGCGGCATGCAGCGCCCGGGAGGCGGTCACGAACGCCACGGGATGGGGACGGAACGCCTCAGCATCCTCCTGGAACCGGCCCACCCGGGCCGCGTCGGCCAGATTCGGGGTGTACTCGGCGCCCCGCATGTCCACCAGAATGCCGTAGCCCGGTTCGAGACGGCTGTCTTCGCTCAGGGCCCGGATGGCGGCCACACTCGACTCCAATGTGACCGGGCCCACCGCACGGAGGACGGCCAGCCGGGCGGCCAAGTCGAAATCATGAGAATAGGACATCGGGGTCGAACAATAATCACCCGGAGTTTGATCGCACGATTCGGATAGCCCGGTCCGGAGTCGGGTGGTATCATCCCTCCATGACTGCTGCTGCCCACCGTTCTTCCCTCACTGATGCCGACCGCTGGCAGGCCGTGCTGGCGCGCGACACCGGCCTGGCGCACCGGTTCGTCTACGCGGTCCGGTCCACCCGGATCTACTGCCGGGCCGGTTGCCCATCCCGCCGCCCTCGCCGGACCCAAGTGGAGTTCTACCAGGCGCCGGAGGCGGCGGAACGCGCCGGATACCGGGCCTGCAAGCGGTGCCGCCCCGACCTGGTGCTCAGGCCGCGCGCCGAAACCAGGCTGGTGGAGCGGGCCTGGCGGCTGATCGAGCGGGCCGGCGAGGAGCGGCTTACCCTGGCGCGGCTGGGACGCGCCCTGGGTGTGAGCCCCGGACACCTGCAGCGGGTCTTTGCCCGGGAGACCGGGATCTCCCCCAGGGTAGTTGCCGAGACCCTGCGTGCCGGTCGTCTCCGGCGAGCGCTGCGCCAGGGGGAGAGTGTCAGTCAGGCGCTGTACGGGGCGGGATACGGTTCCCCGAGTCGAGTCTATCACCAGCGGAGCGGGGGGTTGGGCATGACGCCAGCGACGTATCGAGCGGGTGGAGCGGGTGAGCAGGTGCGCTATGTGACCACCGGGTCTCCACTGGGTCGATTGATTGTGGCCGGCACCGAGCGCGGCGTCTGTTTCGTCGCCCTCGGTGACACCGACGCGGAGCTCGCGACCGCACTTGGGGAGGAGTTTCCGGCGGCCAGCCGAGTGCGCGGCGATGGTACGCTTGAGGGGTGGGCCCTCGAGGTGGTGCGCCAGGTGACTGGCAACCCGCCGAGCGAGGAGCTGCCGCTCGACATCCGGGCGACCGCGTTTCAGCGGCGGGTCTGGGAGGAACTGCGCCGGATTCCGGTGGGCCAGACCCGGACCTACACCGAGGTGGCGCGGCGGATCGGGAAGCCCAGGGCGGTCCGTGCGGTGGCCAGCGCCTGCGCCCGGAACAACGTGGCGGTGGTCATCCCGTGTCACCGGGTGGTGCGGACCGATGGCGGGCTGGGGGGCTACCGTTGGGGGATCGAACGAAAGAAGCAGATTCTCAGGTCTGAGTCGGCGGGGTAGCCTCCCGCTCGCCCCACACTTCCCTGAAATATTCCGCCAACTCGATGACCAGCGGCGGCTGATCGGTGCCAGGCCGCCAGATGATCTGCTCGGTCAGGATCTCGGGCCGTTCGTCGGTTGGCAGCCACCGCTCGATCAACCGGGCATCGGTATCCACGATCCAGTACTCACCCACCCCGGAGCGCTGGTAGCGGGTCCGCTTCCGGTTCCGGTCGTTGAGGGCGGTCGATGGGGAGAGCACTTCGGCGATCAACAGCGGGATCCCCATGTTGGACCACTCCCTGGGCTCCCGCCCGTCCCGGAGCGGAACCACGAAGAGATCGGGCTGGAGCAGTTGGTTGGAGCCGAGGTCGAGGTCGGTGGGAGCCAATCCCGCCATGCCCAGCCGGTGCCCCTGGACGTAGGGCCGAATCCGGTCCTGCAACGCCCAGACGGCGCTCTGGTGGATGATGGAGGGGCCCGGAGTCACCAGCAGGTTGCCGTCCAGCAGCTCGTAGCGGTTTCCGTCCTCCGGCAGGGCGAGGACCGCCTCCCGGGTCCAGGACTGGGCGGTGCTTGGCATACCCATAGGCTACCCTCGGCGGATGGACGCAGGCAAGTGGACATCCCTCAAGGTGGTGGCCTGCCGCCGAGGGCGTCCGACCAGTTCAGGGCAGGGCGGGGCCGAGTAACGCGAGCGCTAGTCGGGGCGGGTGGGGGTAGAGAGAAACTGGATGATCTCCTGAAGGAGCCGTGGGCCCTGGTCAGTCTGAAAAAGGTACTGGGCGTGGGCGGCTCCTTCGAGCACCATCAGCTGCTTGGGGTCCGGCGCCTTGTCGTATTGCTGCCGGAACCCCGTCATCCTCAGCGCCCCTGAGCCGGTGGTGTCGCCACGGGCCATGATGAAGAGCTTCCGGCCCTTGAGTCTGGTGGCATCATCGTAGGTCGTTCCGGCCAGCATCACCACTGCATCGATCTCCCCCGCTCGCGCCGCGATCGAGGCGTTGGCGGCGGCGGTCCCTCCCATGCTGCCCCCAACTACCGAGACAGTGGTCGCGCCGGCCTGCCGGAGATACCGCACCCCGGCCAGGATGTCGAGTCGCAGTGGAGCACTGAGTGGATCGGCGGCGCCCGGGCCCGTGGACTGGCCGTAGCCCCGGAAGTCGATCGCCAGCACCCGGAAGCCGGCGGCCGCCAAGGCGCGAGCCTGATCCGTCCAGCTCTCCTTGGTGAACCGACCTCCGTGGGCCAGCAGCACGGCGCGGTCCCCTTGGCCGTACAGGTCACCGCGGATCAATCCCCCGTCCTCGGTCGGGAACGAGACCAACTCCTGAACCTCGCCCGGTACGGTGGCGCCCCGGGCCCCGGGCTGATTCTGGGCCATGGCACCGTTGGCGGCCCCGAGCGCGATTCCGATCAGCAGCAGTCGATCCATGGGAAAGACCTCCACCTGGGTCATTACGTGCCGGATTCGGCGGGTGGCTTCGTTCCGTCCTTGGCTCGACCCCAAATGATCGCCAACAGCACCGCCCCCACCGAGATCCCCATATCGGCCACGTTGAAGGTCCAGAACCGGGTGGCCCCGATCCCGATATCGATGAAGTCCACCACGCCCTGGGTCCACCGGACCCGGTCGATCAGGTTGCCGATCGCCCCACTGGTGATGAAGCCGAGCAGCAGGACTTGCAGTCGATGCTGCGCGTCAGTGGCGCGATAGAGCCGCCAGAGGATCACCAGCATCACCACTCCGACCAGCGTCAGCACCGGCCGCGACCACTCTCCCAGGTGGAAGCCCATCGCCGCCCCTCGGTTGAACGCCAGCGACCACCGGAGCCAGTCACCCACCACCTCCTGAGGCATCCCCGGCGTGAGCGTCCCAAGGGCCCACCGCTTGGTGACGATATCCAGGGCCAGCCAGCCGATGACCACCGGCCAGTAGAGACGGGTCTTGGAGGAGGGTTGCCGCATGGGCCGGAAGAAAACCCCGGACCCGGCCCAGGCGAAAGCGGCCCATGGCATTGGGTCAGGAGATCGCGAACATGACCCGCGGTCCGCGACCGAAGTCGCGGACCGAAGCGCCCTACGCCTGTCCTACCGTACGAACCGACACCAGGTCATGGGCCCTGACCGGTCGAAGGTCGGAGGGGGTGAGGGTCACGACTGCCTGGGTGTGGCCGGAGGCGAGCACGAACTCGACTTCGAGAGCCTGCGCCGAATGGGAATGGACAACGGCGCCAAGGTCACCCGCTTTCAGCCCCTGTTCGGGGAGGTCTCTCACGAGCACCACGGTGTCCAACAGCTGGATACTCACGCGTCCCTCCTCGGATAGGCTGTCACCAGCCGGGGAAAATCCTCCCCGTTCCGTACCAACCAGATGACCCACACGTGCAGGGGGAGGCCGGTGGATGTCCGAAGCATAGCCAGGACGGCGAGCTTCTGTCCAAACTCGGTCGCGATTGCCGCTGACGCAGGAAGCCAAGCCGTCTGGACGAGGTCATTCCTCAACTCCTCCCAGCGGTCCCGGCGGTATCCCGCGCGCTCGAACACCGTCGCCTTGTATCGGCCGATCGGATGCTCTGAAGAGAGGAGGTAGCCGCGGACCTTGGCCGGGTCGACGACCGCGCGCTGCGGGTTCGGGAGGGAGGGACGGCCCATGCGAAAGCGGCCCCCATCCCGGCGGGCCGCTCGCGGACACTCTGCTGCTACCGGGCGGGCGGCAGTGAGGCCACCACCCCGGCGTGATCCGACGGCCAGATGAGCCCGAAGGGCCCTGCGACCCGGTCGCCGGGCTCCTCACCGATGATCTCCGCCCGGGCGCCGCCGACCAGCTTCCCGTTGCCGGTCGTGAAGCCACCCCGGACCATGACGTAGTCGAGCCGCTGGTTCAGGTTGGCGGTCGGGTTGGACAGATCGGCCGCATGACAGCAGGTGTAGCCCGGCTGACCAGGCGCCACGCTGGTCCACACGTCGAGCAGACCGCCGCCAGTCAGAATCGCGTGCATCGGCGAGCCCGGCCCATCGTTCAAGTCACCCATCAGGATGACGGCGTTGCCGGACGGCAGCAGTCCGACCAGTTCGGCGGCCTGCGCCTGCCGGATGAGCCCGGGTCCACCCGGGCCCGACTCGAGGTGGGTGCTCACCACACTCATGGTCTTCCCGGCCATCCGAAGGTCGGCCCGGACCCAGCCCCGTTTGATGGTGACGAACCCGAGCGGAAGGTCGGTCGTATAGGTCCCGCTCGAGGTGCTCAGGATCTGGGCCCCGCCCGCGACCAGCAGCACGTCCTTGTCCACCAGCCGGGCTCCGAACGGCAGAGTGAGGTCGATGTTGGTGACCTCGGCGGCCACCGTGTAGTTCAGACCGCTCGCCGCCAGCATGGCCTGGAGAATCGGGAGGAAGTCGATGACCAGCAGGCCCTGGGCGGTGGGAATCTCGATAGTGGAGACCTCCTGGAGCCCGACGGCCGTCGGACGATTCCGGGCAATCTCGCCCACGATCGCGGCCGCCCGGGCACCGAAATCGGTGGCCTGCATGGTGGCGATGGCCTGGCCGAGGGCGGCGAGGTCATCATCGGGGTCGGGGCTCACCAGCGCGCCGATCACCACGTCGAGGTCGGCCCCGACGTAGAGGTTCCTGGTCATGACGACGACCGGTGGTCCATCGCTCCTGAGGCTGGGATCCTGCGGACCGGTCAGGTCGTCCTGACAGGCTGGAAGGCCCGCCAGACAGAGAGCGAGGCTGAGGTAGATCATTCTGGGTTTCATGGTAGCATCTCCTGCGCGAAATGGTGGGACGGCCGCCCCATCCGGGGCTCGCGTGCAGGATGCCGTGGGGGACTCAAGTGAGGGTCAAGTGGTTCCCGGTTATCTTTCCCCGATCTTCTGCCGGAGCTCTACTGTGATTGGTAAGTCATTGATTCATAGACTGTTAGCCCTCGCGGTCGTGGGGACTCTTGCCGGCAGTTCTGCCGGGGCGCAGGTGACCGCGATCCACTACGAGCTGACCTTCAACGCCGAAACCGCCCAGAGCAGAACGGTCCGGGTCGGGATGAGCTTTACGACGAGTGCGGCGGGCCCGGTCGAACTTTCCCTGCCGGCGTGGACGCCGGGGGCGTATGAGATCAGCAACTTTGCCCGGAACGTGCGGAACTTCGAAGCCATCCAGGCCGGTCGGCCGATCCGATGGGACAAGGCCGACCCCGATACCTGGCGGGTCCGGCCCACCGGGGCCGGGACGGTGCAGGTGCGCTTCGAGTTCCTGGCCGACACCCTCGACAACGCGATGGCCTGGGCCCGGCCCGACTTCCTGATGATCAACGGAACCAACGTGTTCCTCTATCCCGAGGGGATGGGGTTCGAGTTTCCCGCGACGGTCACGGTCTCCACCGAAGATGACTGGCAGGTCGCCACCGGCATGCGGCTGACCGGCCCCGGTCGGGTCTATGGCGAGCGCAATTACCACGACCTGGTGGACATGCCGTTCTTCATCGGGAAGATCGACCTCGATGGCACCACCGTCGGGGGCAAGACCTGGCGGATCGCCTCATGGCCGTCGGGGCGTTTCGGGGGAAAGGAGCGGACCCTGCTCCACCAGCAGATCCGCGACATGGCGCCGGCGATGGCGCGGGTGTTCGGGGAAACGCCGTGGGAGGACTACACCACGATGCTGATCTTCGACGAGGACTACAGCGGTGGCAGCGCGCTGGAACACCAGAATTCCCACGTCGGGATCTACCAGCCCAACTTCATCGGATCAGCGCTGCTGGCGTCGATCACCGCGCACGAGATCTTCCATGGCTGGAACGTCAAGCGGCTGCGGCCAGCCGATCTCTTCCCCTATCGCTACGATGCCCCCCAGGCGACGCCCTGGCTCTGGGTCAGCGAGGGGATCACCGATTACTACGCCGACCTCACCCTGGTTCGGGGTGCGGTGGTGGACTCGGCGGTGTTCCTGGCGCTGCTGAGTGAGAAGCTGGGCGAGGTCGACGCGACCCCACCGGTCGCCCTGGAGGATGCCTCGCTCTCGGCCTGGATTCACCCGACCGACGGCACCGACTACAGCTATTACCCCAAGGGGGCGCTGGCGGGCTTCCTGCTCGACATCCTGATCCGGGACGCCAGCGACAATGCCCGCTCGCTCGATGACGTGATGCGGTCGCTCTACGGCGCCACCTGGAAGGCCGGCCGCGGGTTCACCTCCGCCGACTGGTGGAGCGCGGTCGGCTCGGCGACCGGGGGCCGGGACTTTGCCGACTTCGATGCGCGATATATCGACGGCCGGGAGCCCTTCCCGTGGGAGGAGGTGCTGCCGCTGGCCGGGCTGCAGGTCGTCTCCGAGACGGTGCGCGATCCCCGGATCGGGGTCTCCACTTCGACCGATGCCGGAAGCACGATCGTCCTCGAGGTCGACCCTGGTAGCACCGCCTCCGATGCTGGGGTGTTGCCCGGAGACTTCCTGATCTCGGTGGGTGATGTCCCGGTGACCGACGACAGTTTCGGGTTCCGGTTCCGCGCCCGGTATGGCGATGGGGTCGAAGGCGATCCACTCGCGATCGTGGTGCAGCGGGGCGAGACGAAGCTTACCCTCCAGGGGGACCTTCGGTTTGCGGAGGCGGTCTACCGGATGCTGGCGCCGGACCCCACCGCGCCGGAGAAGGCGCGGCGGATCCGCAGCGGAATATTCGGGGGGAGCTGAGCGGGCTACTGTTCGGGGTCGGCGGGCTTGGACGCGGCGGCGTGGCGGGTCAAGCGGCTCCGAGCTACCTTTCCCCTTGGTTCTTCTGCCGGATCGCCGCCGTGTTCTGTAAGTCCTTGATGCGCAAACTGTTCGCCATCCTGCTTCCGATGGCAGCCCTCGGGGCGGGGGCCTGCGGGGGCGAGACCGAGCTGGTGACGCCCCCTCGCGAACCCGTGACCACGGTCACGCTCGAGTTCCGTCCCGATCCGGAGGACTTGGCGACCGCGACCGCCCTCGGGTGGGCAGGCGGCATACCGGGTGTCGCGGTGACGCTGACGCCCGAGGACTCGGCCAACGGCGCTCCCCAACGGCTCCAGGGATCCGCCACCGGGACCTTGACGCTCGATCGGCTCGCCGGCGGGCGCTATGTGGTGGACGCGGTGCGGTGGCTGACGGAGGAGGAGCGAGCGCGTTTGCCGCTCGGGGACGACGCGGTGGGGTTCGTGGCGCGGATGTCGTTGATCACCGCCTCGGCGACGGCGCGGATGCCGGTCGGCCTGGTGGCGAGCCGGCGCAGAGGGATCGTCATCAGCGAGTGGAAGGGGAATCCCATTCTCACGGTCGGCACGCCCGGGGCCTATGAGTTCTCGGGATACCTTCGCCTCTTCAACAACGCCAACACCACGGTCTATCTCGACGGCTTCATCATCGGCAGCGGCCTCGCGGCTGACGTCGACTACCCCAATTTCCCCTGTTCGCTCTACTTCCCGTATGCCCTGGATCCGCTTGGGATCTGGGCGAACTGGTTCCACCAGCTGCCGGGGCGTGGGACGGATTATCCTCTGCCGCCGGGTGAGGTGGCCGTGGTGGCGATCGACGCGATCGATCACCGGCCGCTCTATCCGGGAGCACTGGATTTGCGCCAGGCCGACTTTGAGTTCTACGGCGGGCCGGGTGATGTCGACAATCCGAACGTCCCGAACGCCGCGGACGTCGGTATGCGCCCATACCCATTCGGTCATGGGCTGGTTTGGAGCGAACTAGGCAACGTCGTGTGGGTGGCAGGTCCCATCGACCTGGCGACCATGCCGACGCAGATCATTCCCGGTACCGCAGGAGCCTGGGGTCGGATTCCAAGGAACGCCCTGCTCGATGTGATGGCGATAAAGACCACGTACCCTCGTTCTTACGCGGAATGCCCAAGGCTGGTCCACCCGAACTTCGATCGCCTCGGAGTCCAGCTGCTGGGGGCCAACCGCGACGACTACTTCCAAGCCTACAGGCGGGTACGTCTGCCGTTCACGATTGGCGGCCAGCCGGTGCTACAGCACACCCGCACTTCGGCCTGGGATTTCATGGTGGCCCCCCGGGATCCGTTCGCCAAGCCCTGAGTGGCGACGGCCGGGGTCACCCACCCCGGCGCCGACTGTCGGCGCCGAAATAGGCGACCGATTACGCAGGACTTCTCAGAAGTAGCACCTGCAGCAGTTGTTCGAATTGCACGTACCCACGGCCTCCTGTCCGTGGACGGCCTGACACTTCTCCCTACAGTCCGGAGTGTCAATGCAACTTCCGAGGTAGACCCATCCGTCGTCCGGACAAGTCGCCGTCACCGGCTGGGCCAACGCGGTGCTGGTGCCGACGGCCAGCGCTGCTGCCACCAGGAGCCCGAACACCCACACCGAAACTGCTTTCAGCCACTTCGACATGAGACCCTCCTTCTTGGGGTAAAGGCCAACTGACGCCCGGGAACTACCGCCCCGAGCCATCCGAGACCGCCGCATACACCGAGTCGAGCGCAGCGGGGTCCAGCGTCCCGGTTTTCACATAGAGCACCGTTCCTGTCCAGTCGAGCACCACCGTCTGGGGCACCGCCACCGCCCGATACAGGCGCACGAGCTTCGGCTGCGGAAAGATGAGCACTCGATACCGAAGGCCATGCTCAGCCACATAGTATTGGGTGGTGTCTGCGGGGTGCAGCGAGATCGCCAGCACCTGCACTCGCTCCAGCGACCGAAGGGAGTCGGCCATCTGGTGCCAGAGGGGGACGATGTCCCGGCAGTAGGGACACGTCGTGTTGAAGACGAAGAGAACCTGTCTCGCCGCGGAATCCGGGAGTTCGCCGACCGTGACCGAGTCGCCCGCCAGCGTTGCGGTGCGGAAGGTCGGCACCACGGTGCCGGCATGGGGCAGGGTACTCAGCGAGCGGAGCTCTCGGTAGTCAGACGAGAGATCGCGCAGTCGCTGGGAAAGCACCAGCACAAGAGCAGACGCTGCGAGCAGTGCAACGGCCAATACCCACGGTACCACTCGGCGAGTGTCCATGCGGCGATTCCCGAGAACAGCCGGTCACGGCGCGATCCGGGCCGCGGCGGGCCTTACGGATCAGGCTATAGTGACGCACGCGCGGAGTCCGGTCAAGTGCCCAAAGTACAACGGCCGGTGGACAGCTTACCCACTTGGACGATCCAGCCGACTCTACTCTTCATTCCCTTGCGCGTTTCGTTCGCCGAGGCGTCAAGATCTCGTGCATTATGGCGCGAATTGGTGGGACGGCCGCCCCATCCGGGGCTCGGGCACAGGATGCCGTGGGGGACTCAAGTGCGGGTCAAGCGGTTCCGAGTTATCTTTCCCCGTGGTTCTTCTGCCGGATCGCCACCGTGTTCTGTAAGTCCTTGATGCGCAAACTGTTCGCCATCCTGCTTCCGATGGCAACCCTCGGGTCGGGGGCCTGCGTGGGCGAGACCGATCTGGTGACGCCCCCTCGCGATTCCGTGACCACGGTCACGCTCGAGTTCCGGGCCGATACGGAGGACTTGGCGACCGCAACCGCCCTCGGGTGGGCCGCCGGCATACCGGGTGTCGCGGTGACCCTGGCCCCCGAGGACTCGGCCAACGGTGCTCCCCAACGGCTCCAGGGATCCGCCACCGGGACCTTGACGCTCGATCGGCTCGCCGGCGGGCGCTATGTGGTGGACGCGGTGCGGTGGTTGACGGAGGAGGAACGAGCGCGTTTGCCGCTCGGGGACGACGCGGTGGGGTTCGTGGCGCGGGTGTCGTTGATCACCGCCTCGGCGCCGGCGCGGATGCCGGTCGGCCTGGTAGCGAGCCGCCGCAGAGGGATCGTCATCAGCGAGTTCAAGGGAGATCCAATCCAGGCCGCCGGTACTGAGGGTTACTCATTCTCCGGATACCTCCGACTGTACAACAACGCAGACACCACGATCTACCTCGACGGCCTCATCATCGGCAGCGGCCTCGCGTCCCAGTTCGACCTCACCAACTTCCCTTGCTCGCTCTACTTGCCCTATGCGCACGATCCGCTCGGAGTCTGGGCGCACTGGTTTTACCAGCTCCCGGGGCGTGGCACCGACCATCCTCTGGCGCCGGGTGAAGCTGCGGTGTTAGCTACGGATGCGATCGACCACCGGCCGCTCTACCCTCTTGGGTTAGACCTGCGCCAAGCGACATTCGAGTTCTACGGCGGACCTGCGGACGTCGACAACCCAGAGGTCCCGAACGCCGCAGACGTAGGAGTACGGTCACCACCACAAGGGCATGGGCTGGTCTGGAGTTCACTGGGCAAAGTGGCGTTCGTGGCTCTTCCGTTCAGCCTCACAACTATCCAGACGCAGATCTTTGGTGGGGCGGGAGCCTGGGGCCGGATTCCAGGGAACGCCGTGCTCGACGTGATGGCCATGAAGACCACCTATCAGAGTGCGTATCCGGAGTGCAAGTGGCTGGTGCACCCGAGCTTCGATCGCCAGGCAGTGAAGCTGTTGGGGGCGGCGTTCGTCGACGACACCCGTGCGTACCGGCGACTCCAGCTGCCCTTCACCATTGGGGGCCGTCCCGTCCTACAGCACACCCGCACCTCCGCCTGGGACTTCACGGTGGCCCCCCGGGATCCCTTCGCCCGGCCCTGAAGTGCTTACGCTCGTGGGCAACCCACTCCGGCCCTGAGTCTCAGGCCGGAGCAGGTCACCGATGATGGCGACGCTCTCAGAACAGGCACCGGCAGCAGCCCGGGGTGCCCGAGCATATGCCAGTTGAATTACCATCGCCGTGGACTGCATCGCACTTGGCTTGGCAGTCCGGCGTGTTGATGCAGCTTCCGAGTAGGCCGCTCCCGTTATCCGGGCAGACCGCCGTCACCGACTCCGCGAACGCGCTTTGGGCCCCGACGGCCAGCGCCGTCGCCACCAGGAGCCCGAACACCGACACCGAAACCGCTTTCAGCCAGTTCGACATAACCCCTCCTTGCTTGGGGTGAAAAGGAAACCGCCCTACGGCAACTACCGCCGGGAGCGACCGGTGACCGCCGCATACACCGAGTCGAGCGCAGCGGAATCCACTGTCCCGGTTCTTGCATAGAGCACCGTTCCTGTCCAGTCAAGCACCACCGTCTGTGGCACCGCCACAGCCCGATACAGGCGCACGAGCTTCGGCTGCGGAAAGATGAGCACCGGATACCGAAGGCCATGCTCAGCCACGTAGTGTTGGGTGGTGTCTGCGGGGTGCAGCGAGATCGCCAGCACCTGCACTCGCCCCAGCGACCGCAGTGAGTCGGTCATCTGGTGCCAGAGGGGGACGATGTCCCGGCAGTAGGGACACGTCGTGTTGAAGACGAAGAGGACCTGTCTCGCTGCGGAATCCGGGAGTTCGCCGACCGTGACCGAGTCGCCCGCGAGCGTTGCGGTGCGGAAGGTCGGCACGACGGTGCCGGCATGCGGCAGGGTGCTCAGCGAGCGGAGCTCTCGGCAGTCGGACGAGAGATCGCGCAGTCGCTGGGAAAGCACCAGCACAAGAGCAGACGCTGCGAGCAGCGCAACGGTCAACACCCCCGGTACCACTCGACGAGGGTCCATGCGGCGATTCCCGAGAACAGCCGGTCACGGCGCGATCCGGGCCGCGGCGGGCCTTACGGATCAGGCTATTATGACTCGCGCGCCGAGTCCCGTCAAGTGCCCAAAGTACAACGGCCGGTGGACAGCTTGCGCAGTTGGAGAACTTGTGCAAAGCTTCTGTTGTCGGACCAGCACTTCGAGGTGGCTGGCGTCGGTTTTCTCGAGCCGAGCCGGCGTGACTCTTCCCGTCGGCGCGTCTGCAGTGTGCTGACTCCTGTCTCGCGCCGGAGGTGATTGTGGCACCCGGCTGTCGCATCCGCAGTCTCTGGGCTCCATTGGCGGCGCTGGCGCTCGCGGGGGGGCCGGCTGTGCTGGCGCAACAGCCGCCCGCGGTCTCCCTCACCATCACCGGCCGGGTCACCGACGCCGTTGCGGGAGTTCCGCTCGCTGGTGCCACGGTGAGCGTCGAAGGTACCCCCCTCACCACCCTCACCGACGACGCGGGCCGCTTCCGGATCGGGAGCGTACCACCCGGACCCCAGGTGATCCGGGTGATACGGATCGGCTACGCGCCGCTCCGGCACCACCTTGTGGTGCCGAGCGAGGGGACCATCACCCTCGACCTGGCGCTCGCCAAGAGCGCGCTCCAGCTGCCCGGCTTGGTCGTCACCGCCGATCCGGCGAGCCGCGCGCGCGGCGAGTTGGGCACCGCGTCGGTCATCGGCCGGGAGGCGATCCGCAACCAGACCGCGGCGAGTCTCGCCGGCGTGCTCGAGCTGGTGCCGGGCACGGTGCTCCTGCCGCCGGGACTCGACGGAGTGCAGCAGTTCGGACTCCGCGCGGTACCGATCGGCCCCGGCGCGGCTCCCAGTGCGGGCAGTATCTCCGGTCCCACGGCATCGATGCTCGCGTCATTCGGCACCCAGATCGTGCTCGACGGGATTCCGGTCTCCAATAACGTGAACCTCCAGGGCCTGGGCCCGCGCGGCGAACTGGCGTTCGCAACCGCTTCGGGGGGCGGAATCGATCTGCGGCGCATCCCCGCCGCCACCCTTGAGCGGGTGGAGGTGATCCGGGGGCTTCCCTCGAGCCGCTTCGGCGACCTCACCCAGGGCGTGGTGCTGGTGGATACCCGCGCCGGCGCCGTGGATCCCGAGGCGCACGTGCGGCTCGATGCCCGCACCGTGGAAGGGACCCTGCTCGGTGGAAGGCGCATGGGTAGTAGGCACTCCGGCACTGCAACTCTCAACCTCGCGCGCACCCGCCTGGCCCCCGGGTTCCGGGACAACACCGGATCCCGCATCTCGGCACAGCTCGCCCACCGGCACGAGGACGCCCGGCTCACCCTCGACACCAGGCTCGACTTCTTCCAGGTGCTGGACGACCAGCCCCCGAGCGACCAATCCCCCGACCTGGCCTCGCGGAGCCGCGACAACGGCCTCCGCCTCTCGGAGCGGCTGCGCTGGCGCCTGGGCGAGCGGAGCCGGCTCGACTGGACCGCTGCCTTCGAGGGCGTGCGGCAGCGCTCCTTTACCCAATCGCCCCGGCTCCGCGGCGCGATGCCGTTCACCAACCGGCTCACCGAGGGAACCCAGGACGGCAAGTTCATCGGCGGGATCTATGTCGCCCGGGTGGATGTGGAGGGCGACCCGCGGCACTTCTATTCCCGACTGGAGAGCTACGTTCCCACCCGCTGGGCAGGCCTCGATCACGACGTACGGCTCGGGCTGGAGCTGCGGCGGGAGTGGAACGGGGGACCGGGCTATCTCTTCGATATCGAGTTCCCGCCCCAGGTCGAGTTCAACGGGGTGAACGGCTATGACCGGCCCCGCCGGTTCGACTCGATCCCGCCGCTGGTGACCAGCGCGCTCTACCTGGACGACCGGATCTCGCGGACACTGGGCAACGGGTGGCTGCTCGGCGCGCAGGCGGGCGTGCGGATCGACCTGCTCCATCGGGGCTCGACCTGGGTATCCGGCGCTCGCGACGGCGTGCTCCAGCCGCGGCTCCAGCTCGAGCTGGCGCCGAGCGAGCGGCTCCGGATCCGGGCGGGCGCCGGACGGCTCGCCAAGGTGCCCGGGCTCGGCAGTCTCTTCCCGGCGCGGCAGTACTACGACCTGGTGAACTTCAACTGGTATGCCAACGAGCCCAGCGAGCGCCGCGCGATCCTGACCACTCGGATCCTGGAGCGCAAGAACCCTGATCTGAAGATGGCGCAGGCTGACAAGGGCGAGCTGGGCGTGGAGCTAGACCTGGGCGGCGGGAGTCAGATCGCCGTGGTCGGGTATCTCGATCGGGTTCGCCGGGCGGTCGGCGTCACCCTGGAGCCGACCTATCTCATCCGCGAGCGCTACACCGTGGACAGTGCGACGATCAACCAGGGCCGCCCGCCCGGTGTCCTTCAGCCGCCGGTGGCCGCTGACACCGTTCCCGTCCTGATCGACCGCCCTGACAACAACCTCGACCTCCGTTCGCGCGGGCTGGAGCTGACGGCAATCCTGCCCGAGATCGCGCCGCTCCGCACCCGGATCGCGGCGCAGGCGGCCTGGAGCTGGAGCCGGCTCGAGTCGGACGGGGTGGACTTCGGGACCGGCTTCGGCGAGTTCCAGCTCAGCGAGCGTCGGCTGCGGGCACCGTACTGGGAGAGCGTCGTACAAACCGGCGAGCGGCTGCTCGTCACCACCCGGCTGATCCACCACCAGCCGAAGGTGGGACTCGTCATTACGGGCACGCTCCAGCTCTTTGTCCGGGAGGTGCGGGTGAACGAGGGAGGGATCGACACGCTGGCGTTCGCGGGCTACGTCACCCGGAGCGGCGAGTTGGTGCCGGTGCCAAGGGAACAGCGGACCGATCCGCAGTACCGGGACTTGCGAGTGCCCCGGCGCGGAGTGCTGGATGACCCCCAGAGGGGGCCGGTGGACTGGCTGTTCAATCTCCAGGTGAGCAAGAGCCTGCCGCTCGATGGCCGGCTGTCGTTCTACGCCTTCAACGCCTTCGATCGGCTGGGCAACTTCGGCGGCCGGACCACCGTGCCGCGTTTCTTCCCGTCGACCCGGTTCGGGCTCGAGATCACGCTGCCGCTGGGGCTGGCCTGGGGAGAGCGGTGACTGCGGCCCGCGCCCTCGCGGCGTTCTTTGCGGCGTCTCTTGCGGCGCCCCTTCTCGTGGCGCAGACAGCGGGCCTCGGGCCGGAGAGCGGGCGCCCGAGCTGGCTTGGGACCTGGAGCCCGCTTCAGCCCCGGGCCGACCTGCCGCGCCGGGTCCCCCATGGGGGCGCTGTGCCGGCGTCGCTTCTCCTGCCCCCGCCCCGCGTCGGGCTCTTCTGGACCGCCGGCAATCCCGGTGGGCTCCGCGCCGAGCTGGCCGACACCCGGACCGATTTTGCCCTGTCCCAGGGCCGCGAGAGTGGCAGCTTGCGCCGCCCGCTCGACCCGGGCGAAAGCTCGGTCCGGCAGGCAACCGGCATGGGCTGGACGCCGGTGGACGCCCGGCTCGGGCTCCTCGGGCGGGTGGTGCTCGAGCAGGAGCGCTTCGATCCGGGCGCCCGGGCGGACGTGGTGGAGGCGTACCCCACCAGTCCGTTCGTCACGCTCGATACGAGCACCACCGCCACGCGGCGGATCCGGGTCCGGCTCGAGGGGGCGGCGAGCCTGCAACTGGGAGCCTGGGGGCTGGGCCTGGCCCTGGGGTATGAGGCGCGGGAGCACCAGACCATCGAGGCGGGATTCGTGCGGCGGACCCGCCAGACTCTGCCGGGGGCGACGATCGGCCTGACGCGGGCGGTCGGCTCGCTGCGATTCGGCCCGTACGCACGCTGGCGGAATCGGGCTGAGACCATCTTCCTGATAGAGAGCGCGGCAGACGGGCAGGTGGTGCAGCTCGAAGGCCTCCGCGAGGTGCTGCCGCTCGAGGTCAGCTCGCTGTACTATCGCCGCATTGAGGAGAACGTTCCTTCCGCCGGCTGGTCCGTCGCGGGGCCCCTGGTCGGAGGAAGCTGGACCCTCTACGCGGAGCGTAGCTGGCTGCGCGAGCGTCTCACCCGGCAGGAGGCGAACGACCCCGCAGAGGATGCCTGGGACGCGAACGCATGGAGCGCCGGCGGGGCGTACCAGCGACGGGTCCGCCGGCGGACGCTCCTCACGCTGGATGCGCGGTACACCACACTCCGCGGTGCTGGTGACCTCGCCCTCGACACGGTGGGAGTGATCTTCCGCGCCGCCGAGCGCGCAGCCTCGGCGGCGGCCGAGCTGCGCATCCTGCCTGACACGGTGGGCTGGGCGCTGGTGGTGGGCGTGCAGGTCCGCTGGGAGCACCGGCTGCGGGATGCGGTCACCGTCCCGGTCGCGGCCGAAGTCACGGGACTGACCAACGGCGTGAGCGTCGAGGTTGGCCGGGCGTTTTCTCCCCGCGTGTTCGCGGCCGTAACTATTGGATACGCGAGCTACTCCGCCAACAGCTCCTTTCCGGACCCGACGGCGCTGGGGTCGGTCTACCGGACCTACGTGCTTCCCGAGTACGACCTGGCCTCTCGTCCCGCGCAGCCCTGGCTGGGCGCCGTGGGAGTGCAGTGGACGGTGGGCCCCGGGACGTCGCTCTGGATCAGGGCCACCGGCGAGCGAGTCTCACCTACGAAGCCGGGACCCACGTCGTTCGGGCCCTCGGGATCGCGAAGCGTGGTCAGCGCCACCGTGGGTGTGACGCTGCGCGGTCGTTAGCTCGAGGCCGGTCTCTACTCTCGCTGTCAGGGGGGAACTGAGCGAGCTACTTCTCGGGGTCGGCGGGCTTGACTGAGGCGGGGTCGCGGGTCAAGCGGTCCCGAGCTACCTTTCCCCTTGGTTCTTCTGCCGGATCGCCGCCGTGTTCTGTAAGTCCTTGATGCGCAAACTGTTCGCCATCCTGGTTCCGATGGCAGCCCTCGGGGCGGGGGCCTGCGGGGGCGAGACCGAGCTGGTGACGCCCCCTCGCGAACCCGTGACCACGGTCACGCTCGAGTTCCGTCCCGATCCGGAGGACTTGGCGACCGCGACCGCCCTCGGGTGGGCAGGCGGCATACCGGGTGTCGCGGTGACGCTGACGCCCGAGGACTCGGCCAACGGCGCTCCCCAACGGCTCCAGGGATCCGCCACCGGGACCTTGACGCTCGATCGGCTCGCCGGCGGGCGCTATGTGGTGGACGCGGTGCGGTGGCTGACGGAGGAGGAGCGAGCGCGTTTGCCGCTCGGGGACGACGCGGTGGGGTTCGTGGCGCGGATGTCGTTGATCACCGCCTCGGCGACGGCGCGGATGCCGGTCGGCCTGGTGGCGAGCCGGCGCAGAGGGATCGTCATCAGCGAGTTCAAGGGAGACGCAATCCTCACGGTCGGCACCCCCGGGGCCTATGAGTTCTCGGGATACCTTCGCCTCTTCAACAACGCCAACACCACGGTCTATCTTGACGGCCTCATCATCGGCAGCGGCCTCGCGGCGGACATCGACGGCCCCAACTTCCCCTGTTCGCTCTACTTCCCGTATGCCCAGGACCCGCTCGGGATCTGGGCGAACTGGTTCCACCAGCTGCCGGGGCGTGGGACGGATTATCCTCTGCCGCCGGGTGAGGCGGCCGTGGTGGCGATCGACGCGATCGATCACCGACCGCTCTATCCGGGAGCACTGGATTTGCGCCAGGCCGACTTTGAGTTCTACGGCGGGCCGGGTGATGTCGACAATCCGAACGTCCCGAACGCCGCGGACGTCGGTATGCGCCCATACCCATTCGGTCATGGACTGGTGTGGAGCGTACTGTCGAACGTCGTGTGGGTGGCTCGTCCCTTCGACCTGGCGACCATGCACACGGGGCTCCTTCCTGCAGGAGCAGTCTGGGGTCGGATTCCAGCGAGTGCCTTGCTCGAGGTGATGGCGATCAAGACCACCTATCCAATCACCTATCCGCATTGCTCAAGGCTGGTCCACCAGAACTTCGATCGCCTCGAAGTCCAGCTGCTGGGGGCCAACCGCGACGACTACTTCCAAGCCTACAGGCGGGTACCTCTGCCGTTCACGATTGGCGGCCAGCCGACGCTACAGCACACCCGCACTTCGGCCTGGGACTTCATGGTGGCCCCCCGGGATCCGTTCGCCAAGCCCTGAGTGGCGACGGCCGGGGTCATCCACCCCGGCGCCGACCTGCCTTGCGCGGGGTAGGCGACCGATTACTCAGGACTTCTCAGAAGTAGCACCTGCAGCAGTTGTTCGAGTTGCACGTACCCACGGCCTCCTCTCCGTGGACGACCTGACACTTCTGCCTACAGTCCGGAGTGTCAATGCAACTTCCGAGGTAGACCCACCCGTCGTATGGGCAGTCCGCCGTCACCGGCTCCGCGAACGCGGTCCGCGCCCCGAATGCCAGCGCTGCTGCCACCAGGAGCCCGAACACCCACACCGAAACCCCCTTGAGCCACTTCGACATGAGACCCTCCTTCTTGGGGTAGGATGCAAACTGACGCCCGGGAACTACCGCTCCGAGCTGTCAGAGACCGCCGCATACACCGAGTCGAGCGAAGCGGAATCCAGCGTCCCGGTTTTCGCATAGAGTACCGTTCCGGTCCAGTCGAGCACCACCGTCTGCGGCACCGCCACAGCCCGGTACAGGCGCACGAGCTTCGGCTGCGGAAAGACGAGCACCGGATACCGAAGGGCATGCTCAGCCACGTAGTGTTGGGTGGTGTCTGCGGGGTGCAGCGAGATCGCCAGCACCTGCACTCGCCCCAGCGACCGAAGTGAGTCGGCCATCTGGTGCCAGAGGGGGACGATGGCCCGGCAGTAGGGACACGTCGTGTTGAAGACGAAGAGGACCTGCCTCGCTGCGGAATCCGGGAGTTCGCCGACCGTGACCGAGTCGCCCGCGAGCGTTGGGGTGCGGAAGGTCGGCACCACGGTGCCGGCATGGGGCAGGGTACTCAGCGAGCGGAGCTCTCGGTAGTCAGACGAGAGATTGCGCAGTCGCTGGGAGAGCACCAGCACGAGAGCAGACGCTGCGAGCAGTGCAACGGCCAATACCCACGGTACCACGCGACGAGTATCCATGCGGTGATTCCCGAGCACAGCCAATCCCGATCCGATCCGGCGGGCCCTGCGAATCTGGCCATTGTAACTCGCGCGTCGAGTCCCGTCAAGCGCCCTCGGGATCGCGAAGCGTGGTCAGCGCCACCGTGGGTGTGACGCTGCGCGGTCGCTAGCTCGAGGCCAGTCTCTACTCTCGATGTCAGCGGGAGCTGAGCGGGCTACTTCCCGGGGTCGGCCGGCTTTGAGGATGCGGCGGCCATCGCCAGCAGTTCCCGCTGGGAGCTGGTCTTCTTCAGGTACTCCAGGGCCGTCTGCAGCTGCCGGTCCTGCGGCACCATGCGGCGGAACGCCGCCGAGTCCCCGAAGGCGAGTCCTGCCAACTGCTGCTCCAGCAACCGGGTCAGCACCGAGACGTTCCTGTCGTACAGCCCCCGCTCGGGCGCTGCCTCGACTGCGGCCATCCGGCGGTAGAGTTCGTCCACCCACGCCTGGCTCATGGTGAAGTCAGGCCGCACGGTGCCCTTGAGCTCCAGGGCATAGGCGTAGAGCGCGGACCGGGCGGAGGGCCACTTGGAACCGATCGACCGGAGCAGCTCCTGCTCGCCGGCGGTCATGGTGTCCGGGCGAACCACGACGTCCGGGGTGATCCCGCCACCGCCATACACGATCCGTCCCGCATCCGACCGGAACGTCGGCCTGGCCTTCCGGGCGGAGTCGCTCTCCAGCGAGTCGGGAGCGTACTCCACGAACCGGCCGTCGGTCAGCTGGGTGTGCTCGCCCTGAATCGAGCGACCACTCGGGGTGTACCACTTGCCGGTGGTGAGCTTGATCGCCCAGCCCCCGTCCAGCGGGTAGAGAGTCTGCACCAGGCCCTTGCCGAAGGACCCGTTGCCGACCACCAGGGCCCGGTCGTGATCCTGAAGGGATCCGGCCACGATTTCCGACGCCGAGGCGGAGAAGTTGTCGATCAGGACCACGATGGCCATGGAATCGATGATCGGGTCCTGATAGGCGTTATACACCTCCGGGTCCCGGCCCCGATGCTTGACCCGGGCCAGCTCCTGGCCGGTGCGGAGGAAGAGGCTCGAGATCTTGAGCGACTGCTCCAGGCTCCCGCCCGGGTTGCCGCGCAGATCGATGATGAAGCTCTTGGCGCCCTTGCGACGGAGGCCATTGAGCGCCTCCTCGAACTGGGCGGCCGAATTCTCGTTGAACCGCTGGAGCGGGAGGTATCCGACGCCGCCGTCGAGCACCAGGGTGTACGGCACGGTAGGAACCCGGATCACCGCCCGGGTAAAGGTCGTCCGGATCGGTTCATCGACGCCCTCCCGCCCGAACGTCGCCTGGACCTTGGTGCCGGCCACGCCGGTCAGCCGGTCCGAAACGTCTCCGATCCGCATCCCGGTCACCGCCACCGAATCGACCATCAGAATCCGGTCGCCGGACTGGACCCCGCCTCGTTCGCCCGGGGTGCCCGGGAAGACCCGGGTGACGGTGATCAGCCCGTCCTGGCTCTCGATCTGCATCCCGATCCCGCCGTAGTTGTTCCCCAGCGTATTCCGCTGGAAGTTGGCGAGTTCTTCCGGGGAGTAGAGATCAGCGTACGGGTCGTTGAGGCCCTTGATCAGACCCCGGGCGGCCTTCTCATAGATCTCGACGTTTCCCAGCGAGTCCACCGCGTGGCGCTCGACGAACTGGAGCACCTGGGCGAACAGCCGGGGCCCGTCGGTCCCCTTGCCCTGGCCCTGGAGCAGCAGCGCCCCCAGGGTGAGGGGGACGAGAGTGAGCCCGATCCGCGGCAGTAACTTCTTGTAATTCATCAACTTAGCTCCGAATGCGACCTCGCCGGCAGCGAGGTCGGTGTTTCCTGTGAGACGAATGGCGCCCCGGCTGGTGCACCGGAGAGCCAGCGGAATCTAGTCAATCGGACTGCAACCGGCGGGCCTGAAGCCCTACGGGGGCAGCGGCTTGGCGGATTCGGAGCCGCGGCCCATATTGCGGCGCCCATGCCACCACAGTTCCCGTGAGTCTGATCGATTTTCTGCTGGCCACCACCGCGGTGGCCCTGGGCGCTCTGATCCAGGGCACCATCGGCTTCGGGCTCGGCTTGTTCGCCGCCCCTTTCCTCATCCTGATCGATCCCCGGCTGGTCCCCGGACCCATCCTGGTCTCGTCGGCGCTCCTCACGGTGCTGCTGGCCCGGCGGGAGTGGCACTCGGTGCAGCGGAATGACCTTGGGTGGGCGGTGGCTGGTCGAGTGATTGGAACCGTGGTGGCGATGGGCGCGATCTCGGTGCTCTCGAATGAGCGGCTGGAGCTGCTGTTCGGCCTGATTGTGCTGGGGGCCGTCGGCCTGACCGCCAGCGGGCTCCGGATTCACCCCGTGCCCAGGACCCTGGGGCTGGTCGGGATCGTCTCCGGTTTCATGGGGACCCTTACCTCGATCGGCGGACCTCCGATCGCCCTGCTCTATCAGCACGAGACGGGGCCGCGCATCCGCGCCACCCTCTCCACCTTCTTCATCGTCGGCGTGGGACTCTCGCTGGCGGGGCTGGCGGGGGTCGGGCGATTTGGAATGACCGAACTCAAACTGGGCGGCTATCTGATCCCCGGGATCCTGGTGGGCTACGGGGTGTCCCGGTTTACCAAGGGGGTCATCGACCAGGGGTTCATCCGGCCGGCGGTGTTGGTGGTGTCGGCGCTGGCCGGGCTGGCGGTCATCTTCCTCTAGCGGTTCGCCGGTCGCCGGTCGGGGGCCAGGTCCCAGTTGAAGATCTCCGACAACGGGCGAAGGGCGATGCCCCGTGCGGCGAGGGTATCGACCAGGCGAGCGAGCCCGTCCGGACCGCCGGTCCAGTCATGCGGGTTCTGGAGGTGCGCCAGCACGACCACCCCGTCGAATGGTCCCGACCTGGCGTCCAGGTAGTCGATCACCCGATCGGTCATCCGCTTCGCATCAGTACAGTCCTCGTTCGACAGATCCTCTGCGCAATGGGGCAACCAGTCTTGGACTTCGACGGTCCAGCCGATGTGAAGCGGAAACCCGGCGCGGGAGGCCAACCGGAGTGACCGGTCGTCGTGTTCGCCGAACGGAGCCCGCCAGAAGGGGAGCAGCCGCGCGTTGGCGGGCGGTTCGGCGCCGAACAGCTCGCGCACCATGGCCTCCCAGCCGAGCCGCAGCTCGGTGATCTCCCGTTCCCACTCGATCGAGCCGGCGTTGCGGGGATGAGTCCAGGTGTGGTTGCCAAATTCATGGCCGTCATCAATCATCCGCCGGATCATCCGGAAGTTCGCCTCGTTGAGGCCGCCCGCCATGCCCTTTCGGTAGTCCCGGAACACGAAGGGTCCGGAGATGAAGAACGTCGTGTGGATCCCCTGGGCCTTGAGGAAGTCGAGGATCTTCATCCCGTCCGCTTCGGGCACCCAGGCACAGTCGAACGTCAGGGCGACTGAGGGACGCCCGTCGACCAGGACGAAGAACGAGACGGGGGGCTCGTCACCCGGCCTGACTGGAGGACGTCTCCGGTGAAAGTCGACATAGACGGTGCTGGTCCCGTCCTCCGAGTGGAGCACGGCTGGTGGGTGCTTCGGGGCGGCCAGACAGCCGGTTGCCACGAGGGCAACCAGCCCGACGAGGCTGAGGGCGGCCACCGCGAGACCTCCCGCCTTGACCCTCACCTTCATCACTGAGATCGCGAATCGCAGAGCCACCGCTCCTCTCAGGGTCAGCGGGGGGTGGTGGAGAAGAGCAGTCCCTTCCCGACGGAAAGCACCCAGCCGCCCGGGTTGACGTCATTCTTGACCCGATAGGCGAGGTCCAGGCGATTGGGGCTCAGGTTGGCCGCCCGGGACACGCCGAAACGGAGTCCGATTCCGAGGGAAGCTCCGAGCCGCGAAGGGGATCCCGCGTACCAGGCGCCCCCGTAGTCGGCGAACGCGGCAAACCCGATATTCGCCAGGTTGCCGATGCCCCGCGACGGGATGTACCGGTACTCCGCGGTCACCAGGGCCGCCCGGTCACCGGTGAACGCATGCGCCCGGAAGGCTCTCGGGCCCTGGCTCAGGCCGTAGTCGAACTCGGTACCAGGCCGGGGCGCCTTGACCCATCCGGCCTGGGCGTGGGCGATGAACATCTGGTTCAACGCCGGGCGGACCGCGAGGGTCGTTCCGACGAAGACCGATCCGGAGTCGAGACCTGCGGTGCTGTGCAGGCCGTTAGCGGCGACGTCAAGAAAGGCAAACCCGCCCGGGGCCCGCAACCCCTGTCGCAGGGTCACCGAGGTGCCAATCCCATCGTGTTCATAGCCGGTGGCCTTCAGGGCAGCGAGGGCCCCGACCCGAATAGTGGTGCTGAGGTCCACCGCCTCCTCGTCCCGGCCGAGGCCGAGGAACTTGGTGATGGTCAGGACGTCGGTGCGCCGCCACTCCACGAATCCCCCGGCCGCTCCGGTCACCGAGTTCTCGAAGGGACCTTCCTCGATGTTCGTGTAGTCGTCGCGCCGGACCTGGGCCGACAGCCCGACCCGCAGGTAGTTCCCGTTCCGGATCATGACCGCCTTGGCCAGCTCGGCCCGGCCGATCCAGAACCGCTGATAGAGGGTGTCGGTGGGGACCTCCAGACCCTCGCGAAACCGGAAGATCCGCTCGGATCGATTCTCCGCACGCACCTCGAACCCGACCCGGCTGATGACCGAGTAGAACGGCTGACCGACGATCAGCACGTTGCGGCTGCCGTCAGACCGCTCCTCGTGCCAGAACTCCACGTTTACCCGATCGGCGATCAGGCGCCGTTGCCGGAGTTGGATGGAGGCCAGCGACCGGTCGGGCGTCCTCTGGTAGCGGAGGCCGACCCGGGTGGCGTTGCCGAGGAAGTTGTCTTCGATGAAGGCGATCTGGTAATCCACCTGACCGCCGGTACTCTTGAGCCGCAGGTCGCCCCTGGTGCTCCAGGCATCCCGGGTGGTCACCCGGGCAATGACCCCCGAGTCCGTGGGAATGGTATCCACCTGCACTCGGCGGAAGATCCCCATGCTCCGCAGGTTCTGGGTGGTCTCGAAGACCCGCAGGCTGTCATAGGGCTCGCCCTCGCGAAACAGCAGTTCCCGCTGGACGATGGCCCGGTTGGTCCGCACATGGAGGGCGTTGGCCGCCCGGGCCAGCCAACTGCCGGTTTCGGTGGAGTCGAAGATGGTTTCCCGGTTGATCTGTACGGCGCGGATGATCCGGGGACTGGGGGGTGGGGTGGTCGAGTCGGCGGGTGCCTGCCCGAGGAGCAGCGCGGGGTAGCCCAGGGACCACGCCACCACTGCCGCCCCCCACCCGGTCAGGCGGCGCGGTGGGCGATGGGGGGCACACGACTTGGCCAGGATGCTGGCCGATCGAGCGGTCGGGTTACCCCGTGACATGGTCGAGGGCCTGCTGGAGCGTCTCGGCACGATTCCGATCGCCCGAGGTGTCCACGTCGGCCCACCGAACTCCTTCCAGAGGCACCGGCACGAGCAGCCCGGCGATCGCGAGCCGGGTCATCCCTGCGGAAAGGGAGGGTGGGGCCTCGGACGCCGCCTCGCGGAGCGCCCCGAAGATCCGGTGGTCCAGGCGGAAGCAGCCGGTATCGAAGGCATCCCAGGGATTGATCTGCTTGCCGATCGCGGTGATCCGGCGTCCCGCGATGCGCACCTTGGTCGCGTCCTCCACATCGATGCCCTCCGGCGCGCAGTCCACCAGGAGGCGTGGCAGCCCGTCCAATGCCGGGTCCTCCGCTTCCAACTGCCGCAGGACGGGGGCGCTGAAGACATGGTCGGCCATCTGCACGAAGAACCGCCCGGCGGTGTACGGTTCGGCAGCAAGGAGCGAGACGCCATTCGGCAAGCTGAAGTCGGGGTTATGGACCAGCCGCAGGTGAAGGGGCGTCTCCACCGACGACAGGTGGGCCCGGAGCTCCTCGGCGCGACTGCCGACGATGACGATGGCCTCGGTGCAGCCGGCCACCTCCGCCTGCCAGAGGGCGTGCTCGATCAGGGGCCGACCGGCCACCGGGACGAGGGGCTTGGGGAGACCCGGGTGATCAGGGAGGAGTCTGCTGCCTTGGCCGGCGGCCAGGATGACCGTCTGTCGGGTCGCATTCACGCCATCAGCCATTCAATCGTCCTCGCTCCGTACTGACCTGGAGGGTGAGATCGTGGCGCTGCCACCAGAACCACGCAATAACCGGAACATGGGCCATGACCCCGAAAGCGAGGCCATGCAGGACCCAGGCGGGTCGGCCCATCAGGGCCATCCCGAGGAACACGAGGGCGTAGACGTCGCGTCGAAAGACCGGGGTGAGCACGGCCACCACCCGCCGAATCGGATTCCCGAATCCGGTGCCCAGGGCAAGGTTCGAACCGAAGGCATTGAAATGTGGCTCACCGGATGTCTGGCGGGTCAGCCAAGCCACCAGCCAGACGCACAGCGCCAGGGCTCCGGTGGCGAGGATGCCTTCCCACAGGTAGGCGTCCTGAGCCGCTGGTGACAATCCCGGCTGGCGGGAGAGGCCGATGCCCATCCCGAGCAGGAAGAGGTGGTTGCCCACCATGTCGATCGAGGTATCGAGCCAGGCGCCCCGCCGGGTATCGAGGAACTTCAACCGGGCAAGCTCCCCGTCGCAGCCGTCGAACATGCTGGCCAGCTGGTTCAGCAGACAGCCGGCCACAAAGCCGATGGGGCTGCCGAGCGCCACGGTCCACGCGGCTCCAAGGGCCAGGCCCAGTACCCCGAGGGAAACCCGGTCGGGGGTGATTTCGGTCCGAGCCAGCAGACCGGTAATCCGGGTGGATACCGCTCGGTTCAGGGTCCGGGCCACATAGCCATCGCTGCGTTTGCCCAACGATCGAAGAAGGCCCCGTTCGACACGCGTCACGTCCCCCGGGCCCCGCAGGACCGCCGCGAAGCCTGGGCCGGGGTGGTGTTCCCCATCCAAGCCGTCCGGGCCGTCGAGCAGCCGGCCCCAGTCGGACCAGGTTCGCAGCGTCGGGTCGGGGAGGGCGGTCTGCTGGAGGGGGAGGCCCCGCCGGGCCTCGTCGTTGGCCTGAAGCAGCGGGCCCAGGACGCCGCGACCCACCACCAGCGACGTGCGCAACACCAGCAGCCCGCCGCCAGCCAGGGCGCCCCCATCGGGGGGCGGATCTCCGCTCCAGTGCTCGACCGACAGCAGGGGGGGATCGCCAGCCCGCGGGGCCTGGTGGCCGGCCATCAGGGCGGAGGTGCGCCACCAGACCATGACGGGCAGTGGGCGGGAATTGCCGACTGGCGGGGTGTGGCAGCACTCGTGGACCGAGAGCAGCAACCGATCGACCTGAGTCAGCCCCCCGAGAACGAGGTTGGCGGATTCATCTGCGAGTAGCAGCACCGCTCTCACGCCACGGAGCGGACTCTGGTTGTCCACACGAGCCTCCGGACCGGAAATACGGTTGCTGCCGACTGTGGCCGGGTCAAGATACCGGGGAATTCCCGGGGGGAAGGTAGGCGAGTGAGGCCCTGATCTCAACATTTCAGCCCGGCAGGAGGTTCCCGGCCGGTGGCCCGAAGCCCCTTCTGGTGACCTTCCCGGGCCCGGCAGGGGCTCGGGGGGAGGGCCGGATTCGCTTGTCTGCCGCAGGCCGCCGCGCTATTGTGCCGGGGAATTCCGGTCAATTCTGGCCGACCCTGGGGGGGGCATGATCACCGGCTTGGGCCGTATCCGCCGCAACTTCCGCGACCTGCACTATGGGCAGGCCTTGCTCCGCGCAGTGGACGACCGGCCGCTGCAGTGCAGTCTTTACGTCACCGACCGCTGCAACCTGGATTGCGGGTACTGTACCGAGTACGACAACTCCGCCCCCCACCCGGCCACCCAGGACCTGAAACGGTGGCTGACCAAGATTCGGTCGCTGGGCACCGCGCGCATCGCCCTGGTGGGTGGTGAACCGCTGCTTCACCCTGACATTGTGGAACTGGTCCGCTTTGCCAAGGCACTTGGCATGGCCACCAGCTTGACGACCAACGGCTTCCTGCTCTCCGAGTCCCTCGTGACGGCGCTGGAGGACGCGGGCCTCGAGGTCATGCAGATTTCCATCGACCGGGTCACCCCGTCTCCGGTGACCCGCAAGTCCCTGAAGACCATCGAGCGGAAGGTGGAGTTGCTGCGCGGGTCCAGCATCAAACTCCATCTGACCGGGGTGATCTGTGCCGACACGGCGGATGAATGTGAGCAGGTACTCGAATTCGGTCTCTCGCGGGGGATCCCCACCGAGTTGCGGCTGGTGCATGCCGGCCCCGACGGGACCATGCACGTTGATCCGGGCGAACGGGCCCGGGTGCGGGCGCTGATCGAGCGGATGATCGAGCGCAAGCAGCGGGGCGAAGCCATCCACACCACCAGGGCCCTTCTCGACTACCAGCTCGGATTGATCGACGGCGTGGACCAGCAGGAAGCCTGGACCTGCAGCGCGGGGCACAAGCTGTTCTTCGTCTCGGCCAGGGGCAAGTTCCTCGAGTGTTCGATGCGGCACACCGAGCGGGACATCATGTCGATGACCCTGGAGGACCTCAAGCCCTACTCGCGGAAGAAGGAATGCCAGGAGGGGTGTGGCGTCTACTGTGCTATCGGCGTCTCCCTGTTCCGCAGCAATCCGTTCCAGTACCTGCGCGGGGAGATCGTGCCCCGGGTCCGGCAGACCTGGCTCGAGCTCCTCGGGCGCAGTGGCCGTCATCCCTCGGTCCTGGCCAAACAGGGCGAGACGGAGCGACGCACCCTGCCGGTGCTGCCGTTCGACCCGTCACGCAGCCCAGCCCCCCCCGCTCCGCTCTGAGCGGTTTCCCTCATCCGAACCGCTTGTTAGCGGTCCGGACCTCTTCCGAAGCCACCAATGACAGTCGCTGACACCGGCCGGGACACCGCCGACATGGCTCGCGGGGCGATGGCGAATTTCGGGGGCATGGTCTTTCGTCTCCTCAGTGTGGTGTTTCTGGTGGTGGTTGCCCAGCTCTTCGGTGCTGAGATGACCGGTCTCTACCTGGTCTCCATGGCGGCGGTGGATACGGCCTACAACCTGGCGGCCCTCGGGGTGGACCGGAGCGTGCTGACCCGCGCTGCCCGGCACCATGCGGTCGGCGACCTGCCCGGGCTCCACGCCGAGGTCGCCCGGGCGCTGTGGATCGGCACCGGCGGGGCGATCAGCCTCATGGCGCTGCTCCTCGCCCTGGCTGGACCGGTGGCCGACCAGGTGTTCGCGAAACCCCAACTGGCCGGTCCGCTTCGGGTCATGGCCCTCGCCCTGCCGCTCTGGGGAGTGTCCGCGGTCCTGCTCGGGGCCACCCGGGCTCTGCGCGTCATGCGATACCAGATTCTCGCCAAGAACTTCGTCGAGCCCGTCATCCGGCTGGCGGTGGCCCTGACGGCCTGGTGGACCGGGGCTGGACTGGTCGGCCTCTCCGTGGCGGTGCCCCTCGCCGCGCTGGCCGGCGCGGTGGCGGCAACCGTCTTCTTTGGCCAGGTTCTCTCGCTGCCGATGCTGGGGCAGGCGCTCCGGTCGACCACGGGGCTGGGGGAGGCGCTGCGCTTCACGGCCCCGATCGGCCTTAATGATCTGGTGAACCAGCTCATCCGCCGGGCGGACCTTCTCCTGGTGGGCCGCTACCTGCCGCCCGCCCTCGTGGGAGCCTACGGGGCCGCCGCGGAGGCGGTGTCCCCCGTCAAGCTGATCCGCCAGGGCTTCGATCCGATCGTCCTCCCGATCCTGTCCGGGGCACGTGAGGCCCGGGATCGCGCCCGGATGGCCCTGCACTTCCGGGACGTCACCCGGTGGATTCTGATTCTGGACCTCGCGGTGCTGGGGGTGGTCGTCCTGGCGAGTCGTTCGATCATGGAGATCTTCGGCCCGGATTTCGGAGCGGGAGCCGTGGCCCTGGCGGTTCTGGCCACGGCGACCGTCCTGAATGGGGTCCTCGGGGTCGCCGAGCTCTTCCTCCTGATCGACCGTCCCTGGGCCAACCTGGCCAATGTGGTGGCCACGCTCGCGATCCAGGCCACCCTGCTCGTGGTGCTGGTTCCCAGCCACGGGCTGGCTGGAGCGGCCCTGGCCACCCTGATCGCCTCGGCCTTTTCAAACCTGGTCCGCCTCGGCCTGGTCGCCGCGTGGTACCGGATTCACCCGTTCACGCGCTACCACGGCCGGGCCCTGGTGGCGGCCCTCGGCGCCATGCTCCTGATGGTGCTGGTCCGGGGGATGCTGGCGTCGCTGGCCGGACCGTGGAACGATGTGGTGGTCGGTGCGGGCTTCCTGATGATGTACCTGGCGGCCCTCCGGCTGACCGGCCTTGCGCCGGGCGATCAGGATGCCGCCAGCCGGTGGGCAGTCCGAGTGGTTGGCGCCTTCAGGCGGGGGTGATCCTGCCGGGTGCCCGGAGGTGGTACCAGGCCCGGGCCCCGTGGGCTGCAGTCGTCGCCGCGCCCCAGAGGCACAGGAGCACCAGTGCCGCCACCGGCTGGCGGACGAGCCATCCCAGGCCAAAGAGCCAGATGTAGATATTGCGCCGGCCGCCAATCAGTCGAATGAGGCGGTCGAGGGGGTCGATGGTGTCCAGGTCGCGGCCCACGCGCTGCTTGACCAGGCGGCGGATGAGTCGATCCACCAGGTCGGATCCGACCAGCAGGGCCACCCATCCCGCAGCCGTGGGCAGAGTGCCGATCCTGACGAAGTGCCACGCCAGAGCTGTCCACCATGATGTCTCATAAAGCCAGTCGGCGTGATGTTCCCACCGCCCCGCCTCGGTGGTCTCCACCTTGACCCGGGCCTGTTTGCCGTCCAGCCCGTCCATGATTCCGACCCCGAGGGCCACGAGGATGCCCGCGCCAAGACGTCCGCTGGCGAACAGTGCGGTCGCGCCCCAGGCGAGCAGGTTGGTGAGCAGGGTCAGTTGGTTCGGGGTGATCGCGGTGCGGCACAGCAGCCGGATCAGAACGTTTTCGATCGGGGCGTGGACCAGCGCGGGAAAATCCAGGGTCCCCTTCTGGGCCGAGTCCAGGAGAACCGTCTCGGCCGCAGCCCGGGTCAGGTGGGACGGCGGCGGCATCCAGAGCGGCCGGAGTTCCCGGCGCATGGTATCGAGGTAGGGGTCCAGTTCGGCCACGTCGATCACCGGAAGCAGTCCGCGATCCACCGCCGTGGCCAGGGCCTCGCGATAGGCTCCCGCAGGAAAGCCCGGCAAGCTCGCCTGCAGGACCGCGGGGCCGACCAGCGCCCCGCGGCTGGTTCGCGGGGCTCGGTCGAGCAGACCAGTGGGGGTAAGCGGGGGCCGGGAATCCACCAGCGCCGCCGGGGTCTGGCGCCCAGCCAGTTCCGCCAGCAGCCGGGCGTCATAAAGCCCGTCACCGGGGACCACCAGCACCAGCGTATCGGGCGGTGTCCCGGTCAACTCGCGCCGCAGCCCCGTCTCGGAAAGGGGCCGCTCGGTCACGGTGGCGAGCCGTATCGCCAGGGAAGGTCGGGCCGGTGCCGGGGCGGAAAGTTCCCGGGCCGCACGGGGGTCGCCTCCGGCATCGACGACGATGGCCTGATGGAACCCGAGGCGCGCGGCCGTCCGGAGGGTCCGCTCCACCATCGAGACACCGCAGAGACGGTGAAGGGCCTCCGGTTGGTCCGCGAGGATCAGCAACTCCATGACTGGGCTACCACCGGATGGGGAAGGAGAGGGCAGCGGCCGAGCAGCCGTCCGCGCCACCGAAACAAGGCGTTGCCAGCGCGGTTCCGCAAGACGTCCCGAGCCCCTCCAACTGTGCTCCGGATCGTCTGGCGCTATCTTTTCCAGATTCTCTTTCGGGTGTCCCGCTCATGCTCGTCGGGCTGTTCCTTCTGACGCTGTCCCAACCTCCCGTGGTGCGCGATGTGCTGGTCGCCCCGGGCGAAACCGTGCGTGCGACCATCGTCGGAGTGGGCCGTCCCGTGGTGCTGGTACCGGGCCTGCTGGGATCGGCCTTCGCGTTTCGCCGGATCATTCCACCCCTCGATTCGGCCGGCCTTCAGGTGATCGTGGTCGAGCCGCTGGGGATCGGCAACTCATCCCGGCCCAAGGACGCGGATTACTCCCTGACGGCACAAGCTGGACGGGTGGCGGCCGTGCTGGACACCCTCGGGGTCCGCGGGGCCATCGTCCTGGGACACTCGGTGAGCACCTCCACGGCTCTGCGGCTGGCCCTCCTGAGGCCGGACCTGGTGTCGGCTATCATTGCCGACAACGGGGGGCCAGAGGAGGAAGCCGCCACATCGGGTGTCAAGCGCGCCGCGAAGTTCGCCTTCCTGCTCCGGATCTTCGGGGGTCGGACCGTCATGCGGAGCGAGTTGCAGAAAGGGCTGCGGTCGACGGCCGGCAACCCTGAGTGGATCACCCGGGAGGTGGTGGACCGCTATGGGGAGGGTGCGGAACGCGACCCGGGGGCGGTGCTCGACGCCCTGCAGGGCATGGCCCGGGCCCGGGACGAGCCGCTGGCGCCGCGACTCAGCATGATCGGTGTGCCGGTCCACCTCCTGGTAGGGGGGGCGCCACGGGGGAGCGGGATCAAACGGTCCCTTTGCGTCCTCCTGCGGGACCAGCTTCTCGACTTCGCGGTGGACACCGCGCGGGGCGCTGGCCTCCACATCCATGAGGAACAGCCCGCGGTGGTCGTCCAGGCTTTGCTCGACATGGTGACTCGGGTCGACCAAGCCGCGCCGTAGGCCAGGCAGGGCTCACCCCTCACGCCAGGCCTCCTTCCTCCCGGCCGGGAGTGGTTTCATCTCCTCATGACGGCTTCATCGGTCCTTCAGGCCCTCAACGGACCTTTCAATACCCCCGACAACACAGAGGTTCCATGGAAGACCTCAACCCCTTCAACATCGCTCGGACCCAGTTCGCCCGCGGCGCCCGTCACGTCCACGCCGACCCCGGCATCCTGGAGAGCCTGGTCCGGCCCTTCCGGGTCACCCGGATCGAGTTCCCGGTCCAGATGGACGACGGATCCATCCGGGTGTTCACCGGTTTCCGGGTCCAGCACAACAACGCCCGGGGCCCGTTCAAGGGGGGGATCCGGTTCCATCCCGAGGTCACCGAGGACGAAGTCAAGGCGCTGGCGGCCTGGATGACCTGGAAGACCGCAGTCATGCAGATCCCGTTCGGCGGAGCCAAGGGCGGCGTGGTTTGTGATCCCAAGACCCTCTCCACCACCGAGAAGCGGGCCATCACCCGGCGCTACACCATGCAGCTGGGCCCCATGATCGGCCCGATGGTGGATATTCCGGCCCCCGACGTCTACACCGACTCCAACACCATGGCCTGGATCTTCGACACCTACGACATGACCCACACCGGGCAGAACAACCTCCCGGTGGTCACCGGCAAGCCACTGGAACTGGGCGGGTCACACGGGCGGGAAACCGCCACAGCGCGGGGTTGCATCATCTGCGTGGAGGAGGCTCTGGGTCGGGGACTGGTGGACGGGGTCCGGGCCCTGGCCGATGCCACCGTGGTAGTGCAGGGATTCGGGAACGCCGGGTCCTACGCCGCCCAGTTCGCTCATGATGGAGGCGCCCGGGTGATCGGACTCAGCGACTCCACCGGTGCCATCAAGTCGGCCCAAGGGCTCGACCCCAAGGCGGTGCTGGCCCACAAGCAGGCCACCGGCAGCGTGGCGGGGTTCCCGGGGTCTACCGGGATTGTGCCCGCTGAACTGCTCGAACTGGAGTGCGACGTGTTGATTCCGGCGGCCTTGGAGAACCAGATCACTGCCACCAACGCCGGCCGAATCCGGGCCAGGCTGATCGCCGAGGCGGCCAATGGACCCACCACGCCCGCGGCGGATGACCAGCTGTACCAGCGAGGCATCCAGGTGATCCCGGACATCCTGGCCAACGGTGGCGGGGTGACGGTGTCCTACTACGAATGGGTCCAGAACATTCAGGACGAGCAGTGGGAGCCGGAGATAGTGGACGCCAAGCTCAGGAAGAAGATGGTCCGCGCCTTCCACTCCGTGTTCGACCTGGCAGAGGAGAAGGGCCTGGATGCCAGGACCGCTGCCTACGCGCTCGCGGTGGACCGGGTCGCCAGGGTCACCGCGATGCGGGGGATCTGGCCCTGACTGCAGGCTCGAGCCGGGTGGGCCGATCGGGCGGGTCCGCGCGCCCGGCCTGATCCGCCGGCGAGCGCAGGGTCTACCGCACCGCCGGCAGGGAGGCGTTCGCCGCCGCGGCTGCCCGTTGGAGTGTCAGGGCCGTCTCGGGCGGAATGCGGGGGTCGGGATAGCCGCCTGAATGCAGCGTGAGGGATCCCGGAAGGCCGATCGGACTCCGGCCGGTAAAGCGCTGGAACATCACCAGAGCCGCGAGATACGTACCCGCCGCTGACGGGTGGAAGCCGTCGGCTCCATAGAGCCGGAGGTCAGGGTCGAGCGCCCATGCTTCCCGCCACCCGTCCCCGGCCGGGAGCAGAACTCCCTTGACCTCGGCGGCCGCGGTGCGGTAGGCATCACTCACCCCGTCAAAATCGAATGGGCGGCTGGCCGCCGGCCACACCATGTACAGGGCCGGCACCGCCCCAGCGGCGCGAATCTCGGGCTCGAATCGGTGGGAATACTCGATCAGCGACGGCCGGCCTTCGGTCGCGGACGGCCCCTGCTGGAGCACCACGTAGTCCCATCCGCCGCGAGCGATCATCGCGTGGGCGTCACCGGCACCCCAGTGGTCCTCGAGGCCGAAGTTGGGCCTGGCGACGGCCACCACCCGGGCCTTCGGAAGCCCGGCCGAATCGAAGAGCACTCGGAGCATCGCCGGGAGGTCGTTCTCGTAGGTAAGGCTGTTCCCGATGAACAGCACATTCAATCCCGGGGCTTCGCCCTCGTCGGTCAGCGAGCCGCAGGTCGCCAGAGAGAACATCATCGTGGCGATGGCAAACAGGCAGGAGGAGTAGTACGAGGGTCGCATTAAGAACCTACGGCCACGTCGGGGCTCAGTTTCGTGGTTGACGGGATTCGGGCATCCCTGAGGCTGGCGACCGGAGTACCGACGGCTCGATTTCATCCGCCCCGGGCGGCCGCCAGCATCTCCTCCACCGTCACCAGTTTGGTCCGGGGGCGCCCAGCGGCCTTCCCGGCCTCGGTCTCCTGCCGGTTGATCCGCTCCCAGTCCGGCCAGGTGACCAGGTCCGGTTGCCGGCTCCGCACCAGGGTCTCGATGACCTCCGGGGGGTGGGCCGGTTCGGGGAGGGTTCCCGCGGCGGCGTCTGCCAGGAGGCTGTCGGCGGTCTCGCCGGCGTCCGGCTTGTTGGTGCCGATCACACCACTCGGGCCCCGCTTGATCCACCCGGCCACGTACAGTCCCGGGACCGGGTTGCCGCCATCGGTGACCCGTCCCGCCGAGTTCGGCACCGTGCCCGAACGCTCGTCGAACGGGAGCCCGGGGATCTCGATCCCGCGATAGCCGACCGACCGGAAAACCAGGCCGACCGGCAGGGTCTCGGTCTCCCCGGTGGCCTCCGGTCGGAGCGAGCCACCCTTCCCCTCGACCAGACGATTCCGCGCCAGCACCATGCCGGTAACCCGCCCCTGCGCGTCGCCGGTCAGTTCGGTGGGGGAGACCAGGAAGCGAAGGGTGAGACAACGTCCCTTGCCGGACCGGGTGCGACCGGAGAAATCGGTCAGGATGTCGAGTTTCTTCCGGGTGGCGGCGTCCTCCTCCTGTGCGAGTGCGGCAGCACTCAGGACATCGAGGGCCACCTCCTCGGGTCGGCAGGCGACATCGGCGCCCTCCAGCTCGCCCAGCTCCTTGACCTCGGGGTTGGTGAATGCGGCCTGCGCCGGGCCCCGCCGGCCCAGCAGATAGATCTCCCTCACCTGGCTCTGTCTCAGCGCCTCCAGGGCATGGGGAGCGATGTCGGTCTTCGCCAGCTCCTCCGGCGTCCGCGAGAGAATCCGGGCCACGTCCACCGCCACGTTGCCCACCCCGACCACCGCAACCCGCTCCACCGAGAGGTCAAAGGCAAAGTCCCGATACTCGGGATGCCCGTTGTACCAGGCAACGAATTCGGTCGCCGGGTGACTGCCCAGCAGATCCTCGCCCGGGATGTTCATCCGGCGATCGGTCTGCGCCCCGGTGGCAAAACACACGGCGTGGTAGTGGGTGCGCAGTTCGTCGAGCGGAATGGTGTGGCCGACGTCCACATTCCCGAAGAACCGGAACCCCGGGCGGCCCGCCGTGCGGTCGAAGGTCCGGGTGACGTTCTTGATCTTTTCGTGATCCGGGGCGACTCCGAAACGCACCAGGCCGTAGGGCGTCGGGAGTCGTTCGTACAGATCGACGGCCACGGGTCGGTCGCTCTGGCCCAGCAGCTTCTCAGCCAGGAAAAACCCCGAAGGGCCGGCGCCGACGATGGCAATACGGAGGGTGGTCACGGTCACGGTTCGAGGTGGGTGCGGGTGATGCAGCTAAGGTAATCCGACGGCGGTCACATTGCGCGAAAGACCGTTCGGGGCCATCCTACGGGTGGCGTCCGACCACATTACTTCAACGCCGGGAGGCATGAATGACCAAGGACGAATTTGCGGAGAAGCTCGCGGGCAAGTGCGAACTCTCGAAAACGAAGGCGACCGAAGTGATTGACGCGATCTTTTCCACCAAGTCGGGCGACGGCATCATTGCGGTTGAACTCGATGCCGGACGGGACTTCACGATCGTCGGGTTCGGAGCATTCCGGACCAAGAAGACCAAGGAGCGGAAAGGGCGCAATCCGCGGACCGGCGAGGAGATCACGATCGCTGCCCGGAATTCGGTGGCGTTCAAGGCGGGCCAGGGGCTCAAGGACCGGGTCCGCGAGTAGGCTTCACCCGAGCTGACTGCGAGAGGGGCCAGGCCTTGCGCCTGGCCCCTTTTCCGTGGCCCCTCAGTAGCGCCAACTGAGGGTGTCCACCCCAGGTGGGTGATTCCGCCGGATCTGCTCCATGATCCTCGGGATGAACATCTGGTGGTACCGGAGCCGAGAGAGCGCATTGGGCCGGGAGTGGTCCCCGTTCCAGCAGTGTTCCGCCCGGTCGCCGTAGTCCACCTCTGCCTCGGCCGCGGGGTCGGCGGTCTTCAGGAAATCCTCCACCAGATACACCGCGTTGTTCAGGTAGTAGTTGTCCATGTCGCCGACGTAGATCTTGAGCTTGCCCCGGAGCTTCGGACCCAGGGTCTGCCAGTCCCGCTGCAGGATGTGGGACAGGTCATAGTGCTCCCGCCAGTACTCCGCCACCTGACGATCGATGGTACCGGTGACCTTGTCCCAGATCGGCTTGGGGTAGCCGTCGGGCCCGACCGGCGAATACACCGCCTGCCAGATATCCCACTGATCACCCGAACGTCCCTTCGACCCGAGCACCAACTCCCGCCGGTTGGTGGCCTCCAGGGTCGTGGTGACCTCGCCCAGCCAGTTCCGCTGTCCCGGTCGCGGGGTCCGCTTCCAGCGGCTCGGCATGACGTACGCGTTGCTGTCCTGGTAGAGGTTCACCACCGTGTAGGCCCGGAAATCGATCGGGTCGGGGCAGGCGATCCAGGCGCCGTTGAAGTCATCCGGGTAGAACATCTGCACCGCCATGGCCTCCCAGCCCCCGGTGCTGCCGCCGTAGGTGAACCGGGCATAGCCCTGGCCAATCCCCCGGAACCGACGCTCGATCTCCGGCACCAGCTCCCGCATGATGGCGTCCCCGTACGGGCCGTTGTTCGCGGAATTCACCGCGTAGGAATCGTCGTAGAACGGGGTCGGGTGCTGGATCTCGATCAGCAGGACCCGGGGGAATCCTGGCCCGGTCCAGTCCCGATAGAACTGGTGGGCGTACTCCTGCTGGATCCGGTTGTAGCCCTGGAGCCGGAACCGGGCCGAGTAGTCGGGGGCCAGGGTGGAATCGGGCGGCTCGGGGCGGAAACCATCGAAATCGTACGGGAAGTGGCCGTGGTTGATGACCAGAGGATACCTGGCGCTTGGGTGCTCGGCGAATCCCTCGGGCAGCAGGACGTGGGCGCCGAGAAAGATCGGCGTGCCCCAGAACTCGGTCAGCAGCTTGCTCTGGATCCGGATGTGCTTGACGTACTTCGTCTCGGGCGGATCCGGAATCGCCGGGATCTCCTGGTCGAGGGTGATCCGGACCACCTGATTGGTTCCCGATTCGATGACCACCATCCGCGGCGTGCTGTACAGGTTGCCGGGTTTCCGATTCCACTGCTGGCCCTCGCCCCGATCGGGCGGCAGCTTGACGGTGTGTCCGTCGGCCCGGTGGAAGGTCTGGTACCGGTTGAGCAGCGCCTGGACCCGATAGCGCCCCGGCGGCAGATCACTCAGCTTGTCGATCGGGTAACCGAGGACCGACTCGTCAAACGCCGCTTCGGCACCAGCGGTCCAGCCGTCCACGTCGATCCCGAAGATCAATTGGGTCGTGCCGGCGTCCGAGATCTGGAACCGGGGTTCGCCCGCGGTGTCGCTGGAAATCAGCAGCAGCAGTCGGCCGTCGAGCGGCACAGTGCTGCGTTCGCTTCCATAGGTGACCACGAACCGGGGCACTGCACTCTCGAACCGAGGTGCTGCGGCCGCGATCAGCCCGACGGCAAGAAGGGCTGCGCCAGCCAGAGGGATTCGGGGCGACATGGTATCGATCTCCGTTGAATTGTGGCCGGCTTCCGCCGGCTGGGTCAGGGCGCGCCTGGTCCCAGGATCACCGCGTTGAGGAACATCCGGTTGAGACCCCGGGCATAGGCCCTGAAATTGGGCTCCTCCGCGAAGGCGATCACCCGGCCCCGTCCCACCCGCTGCTCATAGGCATACACGGCGCCCGGGAGACGTGCCTTCGATTCATCCCAGAGGTGGCCGGAGAGGACCGGATCCGACGTGGTGTAGCTGGCCACCACCCTGCGCCCCGAATTGGGTGGCCCGTCCGGCGCCAGGTAGATCCGGTCGGAATCGACCAGCACCGGGAGCGACTCTCCCTGGTACCCTGCCCGGAGCCAGTAGTCCGCATCGAGCGTCGTGTTCAGGATGGCGCCCGGCACGTCGTAGTGGGTGGCTTTCCGTCCGTCCTCGGTGTCATACCAGCTCCGGAGCGCGATGAGGCCCAGGGCCGAGGTGTCCCGCGCAAAGTCCGTCGCCGATCCGATGGCCACCAGGGTGCCACCGTCCTGAACCCACCGTTTGATCCGGTTGACTCCATCGCGGCCCAGGGTCGCCGTGAGGGCGCTCGACGAGGCCTCAGGAATGATCAGCACGTTGAAACGATCCAAGGAGGAGGTGGCCACGGAGCGAGTCCGCAGCACCGTCGTCGGAATCTCGAACTGCCGGTCCAGGGTGTACCAGGCCCAGCCGAACGAGTAGCCCTGGACCGGGTCCTCGGCGAGAATCGCGATCGACGGGGCTTTGGCGTTGAAGGTCCAGTCCCCGGAGCCCAGGGCCGGGAGTCCCGAATCCGACAGCCCGGTCCGCGCCACGGCGACATCGATGCCGTACCGGGCGGCCAGGTCGCGCACGGCCTGATGGATGGTCGCGTCGTTCTGCCCGATCCGGACGATGACACTGCCGTGCGGGACCTCGATCCCACCGACCCGACTCGACTTCATGATCAGCGCCGCCCGGTGGCCCTGGGCCTTCAGGTGATAGAGCGCGGCCACCGATGCCGGCTGGTGGCCCGGGAGGATGTAGGCGTAGGCCCCCGTGGCATCCGGCACCGGGCGCGGAGCTAGGTCGGACTCGGCCTGGAGGTTCCTGGCCGCCGGCGCGCCGGGGGCGTCACTGGAGAAGGCCTGGACATCGAACAGCAGCGGCAGCGACCAGCCGGTGATGTCGTAGAAGCGGGGGTTCTCATCCCGGTCCACAAAGCGGCGTGCCACCTCGAGGAACCCGGGCGGGATCGGGACATGAGGGTCGAGCAGCGCCCGGATCAGTCGGCCGGAAGGCTGGCCGGTCTCCACCACGAAGCTGCCGGCCGGGAGGCTCTGGGCACCAGCGGTCCGACCCGTGCGGTCCCGAGCAGCGGCGATCCGGGTCTCCGCAGTGAGCACACCGACGGCGATGTCGTTGCTCCGCAGCAGCCGCACCAGCTCGCGCAGGTTTCCGGAACCGTCATTCACCAGGAAGAAGCGCCGCGGCCCGTCCGCCGGGTTCACCGTCAGCCGCTGTGACTCGAAGTACTCCCGGAGGATGGCCTCCCGGTTGGTGGCGGCGGTGCGCACCCCGGTCCAGGCGGCGAGGTACTGCTGCTCCAGCGCCTGCGCCAGGGTCCGGATCGGCCCTTCGGATCGCTCGATGGAGAGCCCCCGGGTCGATCCCTGTTCGAACAGCATCGCCACGGCGCCCTGGTAGCCGCGGTTGGAGGTGTAACCGGGGTAGAAGTAGTTGTACCGCTCCCGGGTCATGTACTCATAGCCCGCGGAATCGAACGCGGCCGCATAGGCGTTGCCGAAATTCTGGAACCAGCGGAAGGTGAACTTCGGCATGTGGGGGTTCGCGGGGTCACCCGGCGGGTCGAAATAGAATTCCGCGTCGGAACCCATCTCGTGCATGTCGGTCGCCAGCTGGGGGCGCCAGGCATGGAGCGTGGGCATCCGGTCCCTGGTCTCGCGCTGGGTGTGGGCAAACCAGTCCCGGTTGGTGTCGAAGTAGTAGTGCCCGGTCCGGAACTTGACCGATTGCCAGCCGGTGAAGTCGTTGTTCCAGTCCATCTGGGCCGGGTTGGGCTCCCGTCCGATGTTTTCGTGGTTCAGGTGAGCAAAGGCGTCCCGTCCATCGGGATTGAGCATCGGGTCGATCATCACCACCGTGTTCCGCAGCACCTCCAGAGTGGCCGCGTCGTTCCGGGTGGTCAGATGCTCCAGCAGCTTGAGCACGCCTTCGGAGCCCGACAACTCAAAGCCGTGGATCGATCCGCCGTACCAGGCCACGACCGGCTGGCCGGTGATGATGGTGGCCGCATCGGCGGCGGTGGTGGACCGCGGGTCCGCCAGCCGGAGCGAGTTCTGCCCGAATGGTCTCCAGCCGGGCGTGGTTTTCCGGGGAGGTCACGATGGCGAGCATCAGAGCCCGGCCTTCCCAGCTCTCGCCCTGGCGGATGAGCTTCACCCGCGGCGAGGACTCCGCCAGCCGCTCGAGATAGCGCTGCATTTCGAAGTGCTGGGTGATCCGCTCCCCGAAGTCATGCCCCGACACCTCCCGGAAGGTCGGAACCTGGGCCGGGAGGATGGTGGCGAACGCCAGAGTACCGATCAGCGAGAGACGCAGGGCGGGGAGCATGAGCATGAGTGACCTTGGCCAGGGGAACGGTGCCCGCGCCAACGCGGGGGTGTTCCCGGAAACTACTCCCCTCGTGGCATCTGCCAAGCACGAAAGGCTGGCGCGACCGGCGGCGAGAGGGCACCTTCCCGGGACCATGCAAGCCAACTCCTATGATGTGGTGATCGTCGGGTCGGGGGCCGGGGGCGGGATGGCCGCCTACATGCTGACCAGGGCCGGCGCCCGGGTAGTGGTGCTGGAGGCGGGACCGCTCTGGTGGCCCGAGGAAGACTCGGCGATGTGGACCTGGAACTACCAGTCGGCCCGGCGAGGCGGCGGTACCCGGCTCCGGCCGTTCGGCGAATTCGACGCCGGGGACGGCGGCTGGGACATTGAGGGTGAGCCGTATACCCGAGCGCCGGGGACGACATTCGACTGGTACCGGGGTCGAATGCTCGGAGGCCGGACCAACCACTGGGGCCGGATCTCGCTCCGATTCGGGCCTGACGATTTCCGGCGGCGGAGCCTCGATGGGCTGGGCGACGACTGGCCGATCGGCTACCACGACCTGAAGCCGTTCTACGATCAGGTCGATCGATTGATTGGCATCTTCGGCAGCGTGGAAGGCCTGCCCAACGAACCGGACGGAATCTTTCTGCCTCCGCCGGAGCCCCGGTGCTGGGAACACCTGGTCCAGGGCGCGTCCGACCGGATCGGGCTCACCTGCATCCCCTCCCGGCTCTCCATTCTGACGACACCCCACAACGGTCGGCCCGCCTGCCACTACTGCGGTCAGTGCAACCGCGGGTGCAAGGCCAACGCCAACTTCTCGAGTCCCGGGGTACTGCTCCGTCCAGCGATGGAAACCGGTTTGCTGACCATCATCCCGCTGGCGATGGCCCGCGAAGTGGTCACCCATCCCGACGGTCGGGCCCGAGGAGTCGGCTACATCGACAAGACCACCGGTGAGGACCGGATGGTGGAGGGCCGAGTCGTGGTGCTGGCGGCCAGCGCCTGCGAGAGCGCCCGGATGCTGCTCAACTCGAAGTCGTCCCGGCATCCGGATGGGCTCGCCAACGGGAGCGGGGTGGTGGGGAAGTACCTGACCGATACCGTGGGCTCCGACATGGGGGCCTACGTGCCGCGAATGGAGGACTGGATTCCCCACAACTGCGACGGCGTCGGCGGAGCGCACAAGTACATGCCGTGGACTACCGACAACCGGAAACTCGACTTTCCGCGCGGCTATCACATCGAGATCTGGGGAGGCCACGGGATGCCTGGCGCTGGCGCCTTGGGGGGAATCCAGAACTACCCGGTGGGCGGCGGCTACGGCCAGCCGCTCAAGGACGCCTATCGCAAGTACTACGGCACCATGATCGGATTCTCAGGGCGCGGTGAGCAGATCCCCAACGAGGACTGCTGGTGCGAGATCGACCCCAAGGTGGTGGATCGCTGGGGCATCCCGGTGCTCCGATTCCACTGGAAATGGGCTGAGCACGAGATCCGGCAGGCTCGCCACATGCAGCAGACCTTCGCGGCGCTGATCGAGCAGCTGGGGGGGACGCCGCTCTGGTCAGCGGGCGCCGAGAGCGACTGGGGCATCGCGGCCGGGGGCCGGATCATCCATGAACTGGGGACGGTCCGGATGGGGCATGACCCTGGTACCTCGGTGGTGGACCGGTGGTGTCGGGCGCACGAGGTCCCCAATCTGTTTGTGGCCGATGGGGGGCCGTTCGTCTCCCAGGCCGACAAGAACCCCACCTGGACGATCCTGGCGCTGTCGATGCGGACCAGCGACCACATCGCTCAGGCGATGAAGCGGGGGGAACTGTGAGCGGCATGGATCGCCGGGACCTCCTCCGGCTGCTGGCCGCCAGCCCGTTTCCGGTGCTGCTTGGGGCTTCGCCTGCCGCGCTGGAGCAGGCCGTCCGGGCCGCCCATGCCTCGGTGGCAGATCCGGGGCGCTATCAGGCGCGGTTCTTCACCCCGGCCGAGTGGGAGACGGTGCGGCTGCTGGCGGACCTGATCATCCCCCGCGATGAGCGTTCGGGGAGTGCCGGGGATGCCATGGTGCCGGAGTTCATCGACACCTTGCTGGCGGAAGGAGAGGAGGCCCAGCAGACCGCGTTGCGGGGGGGACTGGCCTGGCTCGATCGGGAGTGCCGGACTCGTTGGGAGAGTCCCTTCCGGATGCTCTCCGTTTCGCGGCAGACCACCATGCTCGACGACATCGCCTGGCCCGCCCGGGCACTCCCGGGGGTGAGCCAGGGGGCAGTGTTCTTCACCCGGTTCCGGGATCTGGTGGCCGCGGGATTCTGGTCGAGCCGGATCGGAGTGGAGGACCTGGGCTATCAGGGAAACACGTTCGTGGCGCGGTGGACCGGCTGTCCCGACCCCCAGCTGCGCAAGCTGGGGGTTCGACCGTGAAGCTGGACGACTAGGGGATCTTCGGCTTCCGGATCAGCCCCTTGAGCTTGTTGCCGGCCGCCTTCTTGGCCTCTTCCACCGCCGCGTCCGCCATCGCCTTCAGGATGGCATTGGACGCGGAGACCATCATCTTCCCCACATCGATATCCCGGATCGCCTCACAGGCGGCCTGGGCCTGGGCCTCCTGCAGCGAGTCGGTCTGGGCGGGCGTCAGGTTGCCATCCGTGGCGGCCTGCTTCTGGGCGGCGGCGTCCCGGACCTTGGCCGCGGCCAGGGAGTCGGTCAGCGCTTCGCTGGCCAGATAGCGAACGAACCCCCGGCCGATTGAATCCGGACTGGTGATGCCCTGCGGAGTGGTGAAGACCATCCCCTTGGGCAGCTCGAAGAGAGAGGGATTCACCTCGCTGTCGAGTTTGACGCTGGTGGCGGTCTGTTCGAACCGGATGCACATCATCTTGCCACTGGAGTGCAGCGCGACCTGGGGGGCCTTGGTCATGGTGCAAGTCGTGAAGCCGCCGAACGCCTGTTCCTGGCACTCCTCGCCCGCGATGGTCCGCTTGGTCCGCTTCTCGCCCTGCAGGGGGGCGCCGCCGAAGGCCCGGGCCAGCACCTCGGCCATGTCGGTCATATTCTGGACTGTCCGCTTCTTCTCATCCCGGGACAATTTGTCGAACTCCCTGGCCATGGCGCCGAGCATGTTCGGCATCTTGGTGCCCTTGGCCTCGGTCGGGTCGCCCGAATAGAGCCACTCGGGGGTTATCAGGGTCCAGGACTCGGTGGTGGAGACCTTGCCAAAGAACTTTCCCGTGCTGGTGGATCGGGTCACCATCTGGTCGCCCGCCAGAGCGGTCAGGGCGGTGCCCTTGAGGTCGCCGGTCATCTCGGCGTGCACCTCGACCGAGCGGACCTTGCTCGGGTCGAGGCGGAACGGGTTCTGCTGAGCTGAGGCGGGGGTGGGGACGGCGACGAGGCCGACGAAAGTCAGGGCGGACAGGGTGCAACGCATGATTGACTCCGGGGCAGGGCGGGTCAGTCAATCATGCAGCCACACTCAGGGCCGCGCAAGCAACTCTTCGATCAGCCCCAGTGCCCGGGGGTCTTCCGACTGACCCAGCCAGAAGATGGCCTGCTTCCGGATGACGGGGTCCCGGTCGGTCCGGGCCACGCGGATCAGGGCGGGCACGCTCTGGTCGCCGTCCAGCTGGCTCAGCGCGAAGACCGCCTGTTTCCTGACGTCCTGGTCTTCGGCGGCGTCACCCACCAACTCGGCAAGTCCACGGGCCGCGATATCGCCGGCCTCCTGGCTCAACCAGAAGACCGCCTGACGGCGGGTACCCTTCGGGACGGCAGGGTCGCGTGCCAGCCGGAGCAGCGGCTGAGTGTTGTCGGCGCTATCCGCCATGATTGCGGCGGAGAGGACATCGCCCGTGATGCCGTCGCCCTGTCCGGCCAGGCCGAGAAAGTACCGGGCGGCGGACGGTGCGCTCACCGTCCCGAGATCGGTGGCCCCCGCGCCGCGCCACTTGCCACCCACATACGTTCGAACCTCGGTGACCCGGCCCCCACGCACCTCGACCACGGTCCGCACCGGACCCGGTTCGCAATCGGATTCCCATTCCCCTCGGCGGGAGGTCGACCGCCGGATGTTCTGGCCGTCTCCGCACACCCCGCGCCTGGCAGCGTAGCTCATCCGCACGGTTCCGGTACCCACCTGCTCGATCCGGCTGGCCAGCGACTGCGCCACGGTCGGTGGGGCGGCCAGCAGCAGCGCCGCTGCCAGGGCGGTGACAGTCCGGGTCATCACGGCTTCTCCAGGAACTCGGTCAGCACGTCAACCACTCGCGGATCGTCGGACTGGCTGAGCCAGAAGATGGCCTTCTTCCGGAGCTCCTTGTCGGGCTCCCGCCGAGCGATGTCGATCATCTTGTCGATCGCGGCCTTGTCGTCCATCTGGGACAGGATGAAGATCAGCTGCTCCTTGATCTCGCGTTCGGCAAAGGTACCGTACAGGCTCCCGATCTCCGCTCCGGTGGCCTCGCTCCGCTGGCCCATCCAGAAGAGGGCCTTCTTGCGAAGATCGATGGGCTCGCGGGTGTTGCGGGCGACGTCGGTCAGGAACTTGGTCCCGCCAGGGCCCTCCGACTGCCCTACCGAGAACAGGATCCGTTCCTTGATCCCGACTTCAGTCACCTTGGGATACAGCGTGATCAGATACGCCTGGTCAGTCGGATCTTCGCTCTGGCCCAGCCAGAAGATGGCCTTCTCCCGCAGCGCCGGGGTCAGGTCGGCCCGCTCCGCGTAGCGCCGGAGCGCGCGATGGGCGGTCGGACTCTCATGCTGGCTCAGGGCGAAGAGCGCCTTCTCCTGGAGGGAAGCTTCCTTCGCGGAGAACAGGATCGAGTCGAGCGCGGCCACCGCCCGTTCACTGTCGACCTGGGAGAGCCAGAAAACCGCCTGTTCCCGGACCTCGGCATCCGGATCGGTCCGGGCCGCGGACAGGAGAATGTCCTCGGTCTCGCGCCCCTCGACCTGCGACACGATGAAGACCGCCTTTCGTCGCAGGCAGGTAGAGCCCGGGTCCCGCCGGGCCAGGACCTTCTTGAGGATCGGCATGGCTCGAGCGTCGTCCATCTGCATCACGGCGTTGAGCGCCGCCACCTGCACATCGTCATCCTCCCCGCAGGACGATCGGGATTGCCGTGGCACGCCGGGTACCAGCCCCGCCGGGGGTGCTGGAGCCCGGGGTGGGCTCATCGGGGTGGGAGCGGTGGGCGGCGCTATGGGGGTGGTACCGGCGAGTGCCGCCGTCAATGCCAGCTGTTCCGCCGCCCGGGCATCGCCCTGCCGGGCCAGTTCGCCACGGATCCGGGCTTCAAGGGCCCGGGCGTCCCCGCTGCTGCGGGTCGCGGCTTCCGGAAACCGGGTGGCCTGCTCCTGAAGGACTCGGGCGGCTACCCGCATGCCTTCGGCGTTGCCCCGCCGCATGAGGCCGTAGGCCTCCCAGTAGTAGGAGTCCGGGACATAGTTCGACCTGGGATACCGACTGCGCGAGAGATCGGAACAGTTCGACGGCGCGTCCGTAGTCGTTCCCGTTCAGTGCCTGACGCGCGGCCCGGTAGAGCGAATCCCCCGGGTCCTGCGGAGGTCCCCGGCTCCGGCGGTTCGGTGACGAACGACCTCGTGCTGGCGAGTCGGCCGGTCAGCATGGCGCGGCGCAACTCGTCCTGCACCTGAGCCAGCTCGGCCCGGGGAGCAAGCATCGCGAGTTGGTTGGTCAGCATCGCGCGGCGCAACTCGTCCTGCACCTGAGCCAACTCGGCCCGGGGAGCGAGCATCCCCGCCCGGGTCCGGACCAGTTGGCCCTGCACCAGGTACAGGTCCCGCTCGACCATCCGGAGCGATCGCTCCACTTCGCGCTGGGCGACCACCGCGGGTTCACGGCTCGGCCTGGTGGCGATCTGAGCGGCACCGGTCAGGGTGGGGGCGACAAGCAGCAGGGCAAGCAGTCTGGTGGTGCGAAACATGGCAATGGCTCCTTACAGGCGGACCGGTCCCGCCGGAATGGCGGTGCGAATCCGGGGCAATACGTTGCGCTGGGCAAGGCCTTCGGTGATAAACCCGAGCTCCTCATCCAGCCGGTCGTCACTCAGTTGGGCCACCTGGACCAGGATCAGTTCCAGGTCTTCCAGCAGGCGCCGAAGTTTCGGGTCAACTGCGGCTTTGGAGTCGAGCAGCAGGCGGGTCGAACTCAGCAGGTCCCTCGCCTGACCGGTCAGGCCGACGCCGCTCGCTGGGTCGAGCCGGAGCGTGGTCAGAAGGATCTCGGCCCGGGACAGATGCTGGACCATGGCAGTGGCATAGACCACGTCGCTGCCGCGGGTGGAGGCGGCCGGGGCCGCGTTCCGGGAGCCGACCATCGACAGGCGTCCCAGGCCGATTCCGGCCAGCAGAATTGCCGCGATCCCCGTGACCCACGCCATCCACCGTCCAACGGGTCGGGCCGAGGCCGTAGCCATATGCTGGGTCGCTACGACCGGCTTGGTGCCGTCGGCCCGGGCGACCTGAATCCGGTTCCACAGTTCGGTCTTCGGGGTGGCCGGGGGGGCGTGGTACTCCCGGGCCAAGGCCCGGATCGCCTCCGGCAACTCCACCGGCTCGAACTGGTCATCATCGGGGGGATGGATTTCGTTCACGTCCATGCTCCTTCAAATTCGGCGAGGGCATCCCGCAACTTGGCTCGCGCCCGGAATAGCTGCGCCTTTGAGGTGCCCTCGCGGATGTCGAGGACCTGGGCGATTTCCAGGTGGGTGTAGCCCTCCACGTCGTGCATCACGAACACCGTCCTGTATCCCGTTGGAAGCGCATCGATCGCTTCGGTCAGCCGGACCTTGAGATCCGGGTCGGCGTGTCGCTCCGGCGCGGCCACCGGTTCCGCCGTCTCCAGGTCCCGCTCCCGCTCGCGCAACCGCTTGATCTTCCGCATCCCGTTGTAGACGACCGAGATCGCAATCGACGTGATCCAGGTCGACAGGGCCGCCTCGCCCCGGAACTCCGCCAGCCGGTCGAACACCCGCACGAAGGTGTCCTGGGTGTATTCCTCGGCCAGGGCAGGGTCGGTGGTCATCCGATAGGACAACCGGTAGACCCGGTCCACGTGAGTGTCGTAGAGTTCCCGCTCTGCGGCCGGGTCGCCGTCCAGCACCCGGCTCACAAGAGACTTTGGGGCCGCCGGGTGGCGGGCTATGGCGAGGCCTCCCATGTCGATCCATCAGACACGGCGGCCCCGCAAAGGGTTGCGTGGGTGAGGAGGGGGCCCCCGGAGGGGGTCAGGTCGCGTCCCGCCACTCAAGACCCAAGCGGGCCATGAGGCCGCCGAGCAACTCGATCCCGTCCCAGAGGTTCTGGAGCCGGAGATTCTCGTTCTCGCCATGCTGGTTGTTGTCGTGGTTGACGATCGGCACGAAAACCAGGGGGACGTGGAGGACTTCGCTGAAGTGGTACAGCCCCAGACTGCCGCCCGAAGTTGGCATCTGGACCACCGGTCCACCGAGGGCGAGCTCCGCCGTGCGAATGATGGCCTGACTCACGGGCAGGTCCATCGGGGTCCGGACAGCGGGGTATCCGGAATCACTCCACCGCAGTTCCACCAGCCTGGTGTACCGGGCCCGCGTGGTACTGTCCGGGGCGGTGTGGAGGACGTGGAAGCCCTGCCGGGTGAGGTGGGCCTCGATCAATTCCCGAACCCGGGCCGGGGTCTGGTCGGGCACCAGGCGGAGATCGATGTAGGCGCTCGAGGCGGTACCGATCAGGTTGGCGCCACCGGTGCCGGCCGGTCCCCCCGCCAGCCCACCGACATTCAGCGCCGGGAGCATGATCCGCTCCATCAGTGGGGCGTTGTCGGCCTCGGTGGCGGCCAGACCGAGTTCCCGGCGGAGCTGGTCATCCATCGGCGGGATGCTCGCCAGCGCACGACGGTCCGCCGCGGTCAGCGCCGGGACATCGTCATAGAAGCCATCGACCAGGATCCGGCCATCCATGTCGCGCATCGAGGCGATCAGATGGGACAGGAGGACGTTCGGGTTGGGTGCCCAGTTCCCGTAATGCCCGGAGTGCAGCGGCCGGGTCGGGCCGTACACCGTCAGGTTGAGGCCGATCACGCCGCGGACGCCGAATGTGACCATCTGCTGCCGGGACTGGTGCACCGGCCCGTCGCAGAAGATCCAGGCGTCGGCCGCCAGCAGGTCGGCGTACTTGGTGAGGATGGCGCGGAGGTTGTCGGAGCCGGCTTCCTCTTCACCCTCAAAGAAGAACTTGAGGTTGACCGAGAGCGGGGTGCCGGAGGCGCGGAGCGCGTCGAGCGCCGTGAGCATGGCCACGATCGGTGACTTGTCGTCGCTGGCCGACCGGGCGTAGACCCGGGCTTCGGGATCCACCCGGGTCCCGGGCGTCGGCCAGGGAATCTCGGTGCCCCCGTGCTGGAGGGCGGCTGACCGCAGCACCGGGGTCCACGGGTCGCCCACCCACCTGGTCCGATCGACCGGCTGTCCGTCGAAGTGAGCGTAGAGCACCAGGGTGCGGGTAGCTCCGGGCGTCTTCAGCTCCCCGAAGACTGCCGGCGGCGCATCCCCCAGGTCCAGAATCCGGGCCGCGATCCCGCGTTGCTCCAGCAGCCCCACCAGGTGGCGCGCGTTCCGCTGAATGTCCCCCAGGTCGGTGGCCACGTTCGGGAGGGCCAGCAGGTCCCGGAGTTCGCCCAGGATCCGGGCTTCATTGGCCTCGCGATAGCTCCGGATCTGCTGCCGGACGGCCGCCGGGTCCGGCCCCTGGGCCACCAGGGGGGTCGCCGCAACGAACAGGATCAGGAGCGATCGCCAGCATGAACTGGTGCAGGGCATGGGGGTCTCCGACTGACGATTTGGAAAGGCGGTGGTCGAGTGAATCCAACACGTTCGAACCCGTTTTCGCCAGCGTGAGACCTGCCGCCCGCCCCGGACTGGAGCCATCCTGCGGAAGTGAGGGATGTCGCCAGGATCTGATTGTTACACTTTCGAAAACCTCTTGTGACCATGGCATTCGTCGAGATGCCTATCATTGGGCGTCCCCATGACTTCCAACGAAAGGTCCCCGTGTCGACTCCGCTTCGCTTCGCAGCACTTCTGGGGCTGGCCAGCCTGGCCCTCCCGGTGGTGGGGCACGCCCAGGACTCCGGCCCGAAGTGGTACGACCGGGCCAGCTTCAATGGGGACTTCCGGCTCCGGGGAGAGGGGTTCTTCCAGCGGGACGAACCCAACCGGGTGCGGCTGCGGATCCGGCTCCGGGCCGGGGTCACGATTGCCATCTCCGACCACTTCACCACCGGATTCCGGATGGCCACCGGGGCGCCCGGGGCAGTGACCAGCGCCAATCTGACGCTGGGCAACGGGTTCGTCAACGAACCGTTCACCCTCGACCGGGCCTACCTGACGTGGCATCCCTCTCGCCGGTTTGAAGCCACGGCCGGCAAGTTCGGCATGCCGTTCCATCGCCCCGCCGCTCTGCTCGGATCGGAACTGGTGTACGACGACGAGGTGCCCCCCGAAGGGCTTCGACAGCAGCTGGTGGCGCTGGAGCGGTCGGCAGGTCTGGTTCGGAAGCTGACCCTGAGCACCGACCAGTGGATCCTCCGGGAAAGTCGGTCAGGCGATGACACCTGGATGCTGGGGGGACAGGCCCTGGTGCAGCTGGCGCCTTCACCGCGCACCCGGCTCGACTTGGCGGGTGCCTTCATGCACTGGACCCAGATCCGGCCGATGGCCACTCTGGCCAACGGCAACAGGGAACTGGTGATCTCCAACAGCGTGGTGACGAAGAGCGGGGTGCTTCTCGAGGGCGGTTCCCCGCTGACCCCAGCGACCGGTGATCCCTTTGCCGAATTCGCCAACGACTTCCGGATCGCCAGTCTCAATGCCGGCCTGACGGTGGACAGCGTCGGGGGCCGGCCGCTGGTGAGCTACATCGACCTGGCCCGGAACACCGCCCTCGGCAGCAATAATTCGGGGATCTGGGTCGGGGCGTCGTGGGGCCAGGTGCGGCGGCGAGGCGACTGGGCGATCGGCGCCGCCTGGGCTCGGTTGGAACGGGAGGCGGCGCTCTCGATGTTCAGCTACAGCGACTTCGGCCTTGGAGGGACCAATGTGCAGGGTACGATCTTCCAGTTTACCTGGCGCCCGGTGCGGGAATTGACCCTTCAGGCCCGGCACCACATCGTCTGGTCGGTCTTGCCGGTGCCGGGCTTCTCAGGGGTCCTTCACCGGCTCCAGCTTGACGGAAGGGTTAGTTTCTAGGCCTCTCCCTCGGGAAGGGCCCATGACTCCTCCATCAGACAAGTCCCGCGGCGTCGCCTTCGCCCTCTCGGTCCTGCTCGGCTGGGCCGGTGCGCACCGATTCTACGTCGGCAAGGTGGGCACTGGCCTGCTGATGCTGTGCACCCTGGGCGGGCTGGGCGTCTGGTATCTGTATGACACCATTCTCGTTGCAGCGGGCAGCTTCCGCGACGTGGACGGCCGGCGGCTTTCCCGATGGGACGTGGAGGGTACCGTCATGCCCGGTGAGGTGACCCAGGATATCCTGGACGAGATGGACCACCTCCGCCGGGAAGTTTCCGAACTCTCGGAGCGGGTCGACTTTGCCGAACGTCTGTTGCTCAAGCCGGGCCGGCAGGAGGCCGCCGGTTCGGATCCGCGTTGACCGGTCGACCACCAAGGGAGCTGTGATGAACTTTCGCCGTAGCATCCCGATGATCGGCTGGCTGGCCGCGTCGCTGACCCTGGGTCCGGCGTCTCGGTCGCTCAGCGCGCAGTCGTTTCGCGAACTCCGCCCTCGGCCGTATCCCGCCTTCGAAAGCCCGGACTTCCGCCGCGCGGTTGCCCGGGGCACCCGGACTCGCACCGGCCAGCCCGGCCCGTCGTACTGGCAGCAACGGGCCGAGTACGATCTGTCCGCCCGACTGGACCCCGTCACCCGCCGACTCGAGGGTCGGGGTACCGTGCGCTACCACAACAACTCTCCCGACACCCTCGGCACCGTCTTCTTCCATCTCTACCAGAACCTGTTTGCCCCGGGTGAGGTGAGAAACCGGGTGGTCCCGATCACCGGAGGCATGTCACTCACCCGGGTGGTGGCCCAGGACAGCTCCCTCGCCGCGACCGAAGGTCCAGGATCCGGATACCAGATTGACGGGACCAAGCTGGCGGTCCGGCTGCCGACCCCGCTCGGGCCGGGCGCCAGCGCCGAGTTCGCTTTCGCCTGGGAGTTCCAGGTGGCGCCCGACGGTGGGCCTCGAGGGGGCGACGATGGCGAAGTGCTGTTCATCAGCTACTGGTACCCCCAGGTCGCGGTGTACGACGATCTCTCCGGGTGGCAAGTCGACCCGTACCTGGGGAACGCCGAGTTCTACATGGGGTTCGCCGACTACCATGTTGCGCTGACGGTTCCCGAAGGCTGGCTGATCGGGGCCACCGGGGTGCTGGCCAATGCCGACAGCATCCTCACACCAGTCGTTCGGGAGCGACTGGCCAAGGCATCGCAGGGGGGAAGCCCGGTGGCCATCGTGACCGAAGCGGAGCGCGGCCCGGGCCGGGCGACGGTCCGGGGGACGGACGGCACGCTGACCTGGCGGTTCGAGGCCACCGGAGTGCGCGACTTCGCCTTCGGCACCTCGGCAGACTACCTGTGGGATGCCACCGCAGCGGTGGTGGGCGATCGGAACGGTAATCGGCTGGCGGAAAGGTCGATGATCCACACCCTCTATCGGCCGAGTCGTCGGGCCTGGGCCTGGAACCAGTCGGTGATCTACGCGCGTCACTCGATCGAGTTCCTGTCTCGCTCTGCTATGGCCCTATCCCTGGGACCAGGCCTCCGCGGTGGATGGCGTGACGTCGTGCTCCGGCATGGAATACCCGATGATCACCTGCATCGGCGGCCCTCGAGACACCCTGAGTCTCTATTCCGTCACGGTGCACGAGCTGGCCCACATGTGGTTTCCGATGCAGGTGGGGTCTGACGAAAAGCGCTACTCCTGGATGGACGAGGGGCTGACACGCTACAACCAGGCCCAGGGGATGCGGGATTTCTTCCCGAACTATGACCGGGAGAGCATCACGCGTGACGGTTACCTCGAGTTTGCCCGGACTGGGGGCGAAGTCGAACTGATGCGGCCCGGCGACCAGTACCCGTACGACAGCCGTGCCTTCGGCGTGGCCAGTTACGATAAGATGGCCACCAACATGGCCACCCTGCGGGGCATGATCGGTCAGCAGCGGTTCATGACCGGTCTCCGGGAGTACGGGCGCCGGTGGGCGGGCAGGCATCCCGCCCCCTGGGACCTCTTCAACACCTTCAACGAGGCGGCCGGCCAGGATCTCTGGTGGTTCTGGCGGACCTGGTGGTGGGAGACCTGGACCCTCGATCAGGCGGTGGCCGAGGTCACCGTTCGAGGAGATTCCACCACCATCGTGATCGAGGATCTGGGATTGGCCCCGATGCCGGTCCGGTTGGCCGTTCGGCGGCCTGGGGGTGGGACCCAGCGCTATGAGATTCCGGTGGAGGTCTGGCTGTCGGGCGCCCGGCGCTACGAGTTGACGATCCCCTCACCGGTGGCCAGCGTGGAGATCGACCCCGAGCACCTGTTTCCCGACATCGACCGCAGCAACAATCTGTGGCGGGGATTATGACCTTCGGGCGGTTGACTGCAGTTGCCCTGCTGGGTTGCCTGGCGTGTACTTCGGCTGGCCGCCCCGCTGGCGGGCGTTCCCCTGTTGCTTCTGAAGGAGGGACCGTGGACCAAGCCCAGCATGATCGGCGGATCGACTATATCGAGATCCCGGTGCTCGAGGTCGCCAGGGCCCGGGCGTTCTACCAGACCCTGTTCGGCTGGAAGTTCACCGACTACGGCCCCGACTATTCCAGCTTCGAAGACGGGCGGATCGCCGGTGGCCTCCGACTGGAGGCGAGCCATCCCGGCAACGGGGTGCTGGTGGTGCTCTACGCCGTGGATCTGGAGGCGATGGTGCCGCAGGTGGTCGCGGCCGGCGGGCGAATCGTGCGGGAGATATTCGACTTCCCGGGCGGCCGCCGATTTCACTTCACGGATCCGGAGGGGAACGAGCTGGCGGTCTGGACCGATCAGCCCGCCGCGCTCTGAGCTACCGCCCCAGCAGCACCCGGCCGACCAGCCTTCCCGTCACCGCGTCGGCCGGCGTCGCGTAGACCTCGCCGCTCAGGGTCCACCGGGCAGCGGCCACCCAGGTGGCGCCACCGAACACTGTTCCTCGGGTCAGATCGACGATCACCCGCCGGCCGTCGTGTGACCCCTGCCGGTTGGTGAAGTTGACCTGGAACCGCGGCGCCAGGTGTGAGTAGCCCACCCCGAGGTACGGCCGGAATCTCCCCGCGGCCAGGTCGGCTGACAGAATCCCTTCCACCCCGAAGATGTTGGGCCGGTACCGGTCATCCGATCGGGTACCCTGATAGCATTCGCTGCTCGGGTCTGCGAGCGCTTCGTCAGGGCAGGTGATTGGGGCAACGATCGACCCCACGGTGGCGTGCGCCCTGACGGTGCCGGTGAGGATCGAGCCGAGCGCGGTCGGGCGTTGCAGGGCAAATCCAAACAGGTTGGCCTTGACGCCGTCGATCCGGACCGGAGGAAGCCAACTGGCGTCAAGCTGAACTCCGCCCGGCAGGTCGAAGGCGATCCGCGGTCGCACCAGGACGGCCAGGAGGTTGGCGTGCTCCGGTCCCTTGCCCGGTCGGCAGATGGTCGGGGTCGCGGTAACGTCGTCCACCTTCGGGACGGTACTCAGCTCAAGGCCCACCCGTGCCCCGTGGCTGCCCGGGGCTTCGCCCACCGAATAGGCCAACGCGACCGACTTCATCGCGAACACCTTGGCCTCGTGGCTGGCCGCGCCCGGGTAGCAGTCGTCCTGGGCGGCCAGTTGGCTTGGCAGCCAGCAGCCGACGAGAAGGAGGAGTCTGGTGCTGGTCATTGGACGATCACCTGGCCTCGCATGGAGCCGCTGGTGGCGGTGGCGTGGACGGAACAGAAGAAGCCGTAGGTCCCGGCGACCGGGAAGATCTGCTCAACGCTGGAGGGGCCGTCCCGGACCACTGGGGCGTTGGGGATCGTGCCCGGTGCGATCGGAATCAGGTTGTGATCGCGGGACCCCGAGAGCCACTGGAAGAGGACGGTCCCGCCCCGGTTGATGGTCACCAGGTTCGGTTCAAAGAGGTTGTTGACGACCTGGACAGTGACGAACTGACCGGGAATGACCGCCGAGGCGCTGAAGATTCTGGGAGAGCCGTCGACTCCCGTGGCCGTGGCCTGAACGACCCGGCCTCCGGCGGTACTCCCCAGGGTCAGCCTGGTCTCGGCAATCCCGGAGGCATCAGTCGTCGAACTGGAGGGGGACAGGCTGCCGCTGCCGGTCACCAGGCTCCAGTTGATCGTCCGGCCCGCTACTGGCACACCGCTCTGGGTGATGGCGACGCGAAACGGGGCCGGGAGCGGAGCCCCTGGGGCACCGGACTGACCATCGCCGCTCGGGTTGGCAAAGCTCAGTGTGATGCTGCCCGGAGGTGGTGGGTCGATCCCGCCAGCTCCCCCGCAGGCCAGCAGAGACATGCCGGCCATGGTCAGAATGGTGGGAAGCTGAATGCTCATGGGTTCTGTGGGGACGTTTCAGCCCCAGCGACGACGCACCCGCCTAGCGCGAGCCGGCTCCGCTGTCGGGCGACTGGGCTGAGACCAGCTTCGTCGCCAACTGGGCGGCCCGTTCCGCTCCGGCCCGGTGGAGTCGGTATCCGAATCTCGCCCGGAGGAAACTGCCGAGCGCGGATGGCAGCGGCCGCCAGGAGTCTCGGTCTGCGGTGAGCCGATCGAGGAGCGCTTCGACCCGCGCCGCTCCCTGCCCAGCCGGCAGCGAGGTCGCGGTGTCGGACAACCCGATCAGCGCCATCGCTTCGCCGAGGCCCCGGCGGTAGCCGTCGTACAGCCCCGCCCACTGTCCGGCGGTCAGCTGAATTCCATGGGCTTCGGCGTCGGCCAGCAGGAGGTACTGCGTCGCGATGTCATTGGCCAGGGCCGCCAGCGCCACGTCGCTGGCGCCCCGGAGTTCGAGGTAGGCCGTGGGAGGCAGGGCATCAAGCCACCCGGCCATCTGGGCCAGGCTCATCTCGCCACCGGACCAGGTCGCCACCGGGCGAGTCTCGGTGGCCCGGGTGGCCGGATCAGCGAAGAATCCTCGCAGCATCGCCGTGGCCCCCTCGGCGACCTGCAGCTTGCCTCCCGCCCGCAGGCTGTCGGCATACACCGAGTCGGCGCGTTGGGTGCCGAAAGCGACTCGGCGTAGACCAGAATCCGGTCGCGGACACTGTCGAGTTGGGGGCGGCGGACCAGGTGCAGTCCGAGCCGGCTCCCCATCCCGCCGAGTTGTCCGGGCTGCAACCGCCAGGCATTGCGGACGAATTCCGGGAAGAAGTCCTTCCGGCGTCCCGCCGGCAGGTACCCGTCTCGGGCGCTGAAGGAGTCCTGGGAGTGCTGCTTGGCCAAGGCCACGAAATCCGCCCCGGTCCGGAGCATGCCGAGCAGGGACTCCGCCTTTTCCTGCGCAGCCCCGACCTGGCGGGCGTCGCGCTGGTCCTCAATGGGGATCAGGATCTGCTGAAAGACCCGGAGGTCGCTGGCGTAGAGACTGTCGGCCTCATCCGCCGGAATCCCGGGGCGGCGAGCCACCAGAGTGTCATGCCAGGCGCGAAGCTTGGCCAGGATCAGATCGGGGGCCAGGGCCTGGGCCGCCGTGGCAGAGTCGGTCAACGAAACGTCCTGCTCCAGCGCCTGGGTGAGCAGGGTGTAGTCCACCCAGACCAACCCGACGTAGGACGCATCGCCGGCGCGGGGTGCTTCCGGGGCCCGGGCCGCCCAGACCGCCGCCTGCTCCGGCGTCAGGATGGCGGAGCCCGCCTCGGCGACGATGTCGGCGCTGCCGGCGGGGGTCCCGCCACCACAACCGACCAGCGCCAGGGCCACCATGGCGGACCATCCCGCCGACGTCGTCCTCACTCGTCCTCGGACCACAGGATCACCTCAACGAAGGAATGTGACGACCTGTTCAGGCCGCAGTACCCAGTGCCCGTCCGGCTGCCGCGGCGATATCACGGTCTCGGTCCTGGGCCAGGGCGGCCAGCAGCTGATCGGCCGCGCCACCGGCCAGTGCCCATCGCCTCAACGGCCTGAATGCGATGCCGCTTGCCGAGCCGCTTCATGTCGCCGGAGGCCACCCGGCGGAGGGCCATCAGGGCATCGGGCGTTCCGATCCGCCCCAGCGCGCCCAGAATCTCCCGGATGACGTCGGGGTGCTCCTCCGTCTGGAGCAGGTTCATGAGCGGCATCGCGAGCCCCCGGGCCCAGTCGCCTTCGAGCTTTCCGAGGACCGAGAGCCGCACCGATGAACTCGGGTCCCGGAACGACCTGGATACCGGCTCCACCACGTCCCGGCCCCCGATCTGGATCAACGCCCCAAGGACAGCCTTCCGCACCCGTTCGTCGGGGTGGCCAATCTGGGAGGTCAGGTTGGGGATCGCCTGGGCCAGCGCCATCTCACCGCACAGATCAGCCGCGTTGCGGACCACGTACCAATGCGGACTCGCAAGGTGATGGACGATGACCTCGTTGCCGTCGGCCATCCGCGTCACAGCCGAATAATACCCCCGCCGTTCGGTCAGTGCCTCCGACTCCGCCAGGAGCTCCATCAGGACTTCGGTCGCGGTGCCGCCGAGCCGCTGCAGGACCTCCACCGCCTCCTGCCGCCGCTCACCGACCGCCGCGAGCCGGGCGATCTGGCCAATCTCCCGTCGAGACAGGAGCCGCCTGAGCTCGACGCGGTAGAGCCGGGCGCTCGACTCGTCCACCGCCTGCCGTTCGGCCTCCAGGAACTCGCTGGCGGTGGAGAGCAACGCTCCATAATCACCGGCGTCCAAGGCTGACCGCCCCCTGGCCAGCAGCCGTTCGAGGATCTTGGGATCCTCTTTGGGGCCGGTCTTGGGCCTGAGCGCAAAGGGGATCCTGGCCAGGTCCATGGGGAACGGCAGCGGAATCAGGCCACCGTCCTCCATGGATTCGAGTCCACTGGACTCAAGGCCCTCGAGGCCACCCGTCAGTTGAGGTCCGACTGACCCGTAGTCCTCGTGAATGAACTCATGGTCAGAGAGCCCCTCCGTCAGGGTAACCCGGGCCCGGGACGGTCCCAAGGCGGCCTGCAAATCCTGCCAGGTGCCATAGCTTCCGGGGTATCCCGCCAAGGTCCTGGCGAGGGCGAGAAAATCGGAGGCCTCGACCCCGGAGGGCAGGGAGATGCTCCCGACCTGGTGAGAGAGCATCCGCTCGATGACAAGCCCAGCCCCGGGGACCTCCTGAGGAATCCGCCGGCCGTTGATGACGAGTCGTCCCGGGGCGGCCTCGAAACGCAGGGGCCGCCCGGCGAGCGCGTCCAGTAACACCAGGATCGCCCCGTCGATCTCGGACCGGTCCGAATCGGCCAAGCGGCCGAGGTACAGGACGCAGGCCAGATTTGCGGCAATGGAGGCTGTACTGCTCATTGTCACCTTGGTTGATTCGGCCCTTCGGGCAACCGTATAAGACATTGTAGCACAAAGATATGCATTAACTGTGCCGGTAACGCATCACTGGTGAGATCAAGCGTATCCTCAGTTCTCGTCGACAGTTACAGGCGTGTCACCTTTCTGGTAGCAAAGCCGTGACCTGACGGATGCGAGCAACAGGCGTTAGAATCCGGTCACGTCGACACCCATTTCCTGTGCCCTGGACGAGCCATGGTTCGCGCCCTTCTAGTATCGGCATTCCTGCTCCCGGCTTCAATAGCGTCGACCTCGGCCCAGGTTCCTTCCGGCGGCCAGGTCAGGGCGGACATCGAGTTTCTCACTGCGGATCGGCTCGAGGGACGAGGGACGGGCTACCTCGGTGCCGAAGCCGCCGCCGAGTACATCGGCCGGCGGTTCGAGGCTCTCGGTCTGCGCCAAGTGCCCGGGCTCGGCGGGTGGTTCCAATCCTACCAGATTTCGGCGACGGCCCCGGCCGTCCACGGTTCGGAGATTGGTGGCCGGACCGCCCGCAACGTCGTCGCGCTGCTGCCCGGCCGGGATTCCCGGCTGGCCGGGGACTACCTCATCATCGGGGCACACTATGACCATCTGGGTCTCGGCGGCAGCGGCAGCCTGGATCCTGACAGCGTCGGGCTGGTGCACAACGGGGCGGACGACAATGCCTCCGGGGTGGCCGCGCTCCTGGAGATCGCCAGGCAGCTGTCCGCCGCGCCCCCCGAGCGGAGTGTCCTGTTCGTCACCTTCTCTGGTGAGGAGCTCGGCCTGCTCGGGTCGACCGCCTTCGTGAAGGCCTCCCCGGTGCCCATGGACCGGGTCGTGGTCATGCTCAACTTCGACATGGTGGGCCGGCTCCGGGATGACAAGCTGATCGTCAACGGGGTCGAGACCGCCACCGAATTTCGCCCCCTCCTCGACTCACTCAACCGGACCGCTGGATTCTCCCTGACCGCCACCGGCGGTGGCTACGGGCCCAGCGATCACGCGGCGTTCACTCCCGTGGGGCTCCCGGTGCTCCACTTCTTCACCGGCACCCACCAGGAGTACCACCGGACCACGGACGATGCACCGCTGATCAACCTGGAAGGGATTCAACGGATTGCCAGCTTCGCCGCCGCGGCCACGAAGTCGCTTGGGGATCGGCGCCAGGTCCTGACGTTCGTGGCATCAGCCGCTCCCCGGTCGGCCTCCGGAAGTCGGACCGGAGGCTACGGCGCCTGGTTGGGGACCATTCCCGACATGAGCGAAACCCCGGGCGGCGTCCGAATCTCCGGGCTCAGCGAGGGGAGCCCGGGACAGAAGGGCGGTCTCCTGGCCGGCGACATCATCACCCGGATCGGGACCCACGAAGTCCCCGACCTGCAATCGATGACCAACGCCTTGCGAGCTCATGTCGCGGGCGAGGTGGTCGACATCATGGTACTGCGCGACGGCAAGCCCCAGATGTTCAAGATCACCCTGGGCCAGCGCGGCGGGTGAGGTGGGCGGGGTGCTTCGTCCGGCCGGAATTGTGGCGGCCCTGCGTGCCGCGTTCTGCAGCGACGCCTCCCGGCAGGACCTGCTGGGCATGGCTGCCGAACGGATCCAGGCGGCCGGACCTCCCTACACCTCGGTCTATCTCTACATGCTGCACGGGGACGAGCTGGTCCTGGCGGCGTTCGCCGGACGAGTCACCGAGCACACCAGGATACCGGTGGGGCGCGGGGTGTGCGGCACGGCCGTGGCGACCGGGACGGATCAGAATGTGGGCGACGTCGGGGCGCTGGAGAACTACCTCGCGTGCAATCTGGAGACCAAGTCGGAACTGGTGGTGCTGATCCGGCGCGGGGCGCAGGTGCTGGGGCAGATTGACGTCGACAGCGATGTGCCCGGCCCATTCACGCCTGAGGAGCACGCGGCCGTGCGCCAGGTGGCGGACGCGCTGGCCGTGCTGCTCTAGGCCGCTCCCGTCTCGCGCTCCGTGTCCGTCACCAGTCCTGAGGCCTCCACCACGGTTCGGGAGGTCAACGGTCTTCGGCTGTTCGAACGCCGGATCGGGACCGGGCCGGAGGTGGTGGTGCTGCACGGCGGCCCCGGGGCACACCACGACTACCTGCTGCCGGGTTTCGACCGGCTGGCGCGTCGACGCTGCCTCATCTACTACGACCAGCGCGGGGGAGGCCGTAGCGCGGTGCCTCGCGAAGTGCCGGTTGGCTGGCGTGAGCAGGTCGCCGATCTGGAAGCGCTCCGACAGCACTGGGGCCTGGCCCGGCTCACCATTGCCGGGTACTCCTGGGGCGGACTGCTGGCGCTGCTCTATGCGATCGAGCACCCGGACCGGATCGAGCGGCTGGCCCTGGTGTCTCCGGCGCCAGTCTGGCGGGCGGCCCGGGCCGAGTTTGAACGGCGATTTGCCGACCGCAGTGCCTCTCCGGTGATCACCACCCTGCGGGAGCAAGCTCCGGGCCAGCGGACTCGCCACGCGGGACCCCGAGGCCTACCGACGCCGGGCGTTCGAGCTTTCGGTGGCGGGGTACTTCCACGATCCGGCCAGGACCCGGGACCTGACACCGTTCCGAATCACCGGGCGGACCCAGACGGCGGTGTGGGCCAGTCTCGGCGAGTACGACCTCCGGCCGTCCCTCGCCTCTCTCAAGGTTCCGGCACTGGTGGTGCACGGGACCGACGACCCGATTCCACTCGAGTCGGTCCGGGAACTGGCCGATCTCCTGGGTGCCGCCTTCATTCCGATTCCGGAATGCGGGCATGTGCCATACCTCGAGGCCCCCGAGGCCTTCTTTGCCGCACTCGATCCATTCCTCCCGGCCGCCGACCAATGACCCCGACCCCCTTCCCGCGTCCCACCCCATGGGACCTGGTGTTTCGCGAACTGGGCCCGGAACGATTCCCCGCCCTGGCGGCGGAACTGCGCGACAGCGGGACGGACCCTTGGGATCGGGACGGGTTCCTGCTCCGACGCCCGGTGGTGGAACTTCTCCGGGATCTCCGCCCCGAGGGCGGGGTCGGCGAGGCAATGGACGAAATGGCCGCGCTCGTGCACCTGGCCTTTCTCTCCTGGCACGCCGGCGGCCCCTTGCTGCTGCTGGGGGAGCCAACGTTGAAGGACCTGCTGCGGGGTGAGCCGAGCCAGTCTGCGGCCGGTCCCTCCCGGGCCTACTACGCCCAGCTGCCGGCCCGGAAGATCTGGGGGATGCCGGTCGAGGGTGGTGCCGCCGAACCGCTCGATGGGTGTTTTGTCGCCCGGCATGGGTCCACCTGTTCGGTGGCGGGGATTTTCGGGCTTCACCCCCAGCGGGATGGGTTCACCGTGGTCGGGGTGACTGGTCCGGCACCTTCCCTGACAGTGCGGGAAGACGGGAGCACTCCCTTCGCGCCTGCCCTCGAGGGGGGCCGCGAGGCGGGTCTCCATTCCATCACCGGCATGGTCGAGCTGCTGGAACTGGCCTGGCGGATCGACCAACGGGCCCTGTTCGCCGCCGCGTCGCCTGGCGTGGAACCGATCTGATGGACAAGACCGGTGTCGCCCACGTTCTCGACCAGGTGGCTTCCCTGCTCGAGCTGAAGGGCGAGAGTCCGTTCCGGGTACGGGCCTTCCGCTCGGCGTCCCGGACGGTGGCCGGGCTTCCGGGCCTGCTGGATGAGGCGTTGGCCGATGGATCCCTGCGCGCCACCCGTGGGATTGGTCCCGCGATTCTGGCGATGGTGACCGACCTGGCCACCACCGGCCGCTCGGTCGCTCACGAGCAACTGCGCGCCGAGACTCCGCCAGGTCTGGTCGAGATGCTCGCGATCTCCGGCCTGGGTGTCACCAAGGCGCGGCGGATTCACCAGCAGCTCGGCATCGACTCGCTGGCCGAACTGGAGGCCGCCGCCCGGGACGGCCGGCTGGCGGCGCTACCCGGTTTCGGGAAGCGGAGTGCCGAGAACATTCTGCGCGGTCTCGGGTTCCTGCGTCGCGCCTCCACCGTCCGGCTGATCCACCACGCGGTGCAGGAGGCGACCGATCTGGAAGCGGCACTCGGGCGGATTCCCGGGGGTGCTGCGGGTGATCACCGCCGGCGATCTGCGGCGCCGGATGGAGATCGTCCGGGACCTGGTGATGGTGCTGGTCGCCGAAACCCCACCGGCCGAGGTCTTCGGGCGACTGGCGCAGGTGCCGGGGGTCGACGAGTTCGCCGGACAGGATGAGCGACGCGCGACCCTGCGGCTGGCCGGAGGGACGGCGGTTCAGGTGGTGGTCACCTCGCCAGCCAATCTCGGGGCTGTGCTGGTGCTCGCCACCGGGAATCGGAACCATGTCGCCCAGCTGGCCGCGCGGCTCGGTCACCCGGGGATACGCCCTCCATGGGGCCGGGTTGTGGCGGGGAAGCGAGTTCGTCCCGACGCCGGATGAAGGCACCCTGTACCGGGCGCTGGGGCTGCCCGAGATCCCACCGGAACTACGGGAGGGTGCCGGCGAAGTGGAGCTGGTGGAACTGCCTCGACTGGTGCAGACCAGCGACTTGCGCGGGTTCCTGCACTGCCACACCGACTTCTCCGACGGGTCGAGCAGCATCGAGGATCTGGCCCGGGCCGCCGGGCAGGCCGGCTATCAGTACCTCGGGGATCACCGATCACAGCAGTTCGGCCGCGTACGCCGGGGGCCTTCGACTGGAGGATCTCGAGCGGCAGTGGGCCGAGGTCGACCGGGTCAACGGAATCGTGGGCGGGATCCGGGTGCTCAAGGGAGTGGAGGTCGACATCCTGCCGGATGGCCGGCTGGACTACGGTCCTGAGGTCCTCTCTCAGCTCGACTTTGTGATCGCCTCGTTGCACGATGACGCGGGGCTTTCCCGGGTGGAGATGACCGATCGGGTGCTCCGGGCCATGGACAATCCGTACCTGACGATCTGGGGCCACCCGACCGGACGGACCCTGGACGGACGGGATCCGTACCCGATGGACCTGGAGCCCCTCTTCGGCCGGGCGGCCGAACGCGGGATTGCGGTTGAGATCAACGCCGACCCGCACCGGATGGACCTCGACTGGCGCCACCTCCGCGCGGCCCGAGCGGCCGGCGCGATGATTTCGATCGGGGCCGATGCCCACAGCACCGCCGGGCTGGCCCACATGGAGTTCGGCGTGGGCCTGGCCCGGAAGGGATGGCTCGGTCCCCAGGCGATCCTCAACACCAGACCACTCGACGAATTTCTTGCCTTCGCTCGGGCTCGGCGGCCTCGATGACCGGCCGCATCCGGGCGGGCCGGCGCCCCGCCGCCTCCAGTGGACCAGGTCCTGACCCTCCTCAAGTCAGCCTATCCCGATGCCCACTGCGCCCTCAATCACCTCACCCCCTTCGAACTGCTGGTGGCGACCATCCTGTCCGCCCAGTGTACCGACCAGCGGGTCAACATGGTGACCCCGGCCCTGTTCGCCCGGTACCCGACCGCGAAGGCGCTGGCGGCGGCCGATCAGGAGGAGGTCGAGGAGCTGATCCGCTCCACCGGGTTCTTCCGCAACAAGGCCCGCAATCTGATCGGGATGGCGACCGCCCTGGTGGAGCGGCACCGGGGCGAAGTGCCGGCCGACATGGAGGCACTCCGGGTCCTCCCCGGGGTGGGCCGCAAGACCGCAAACGTGGTGCTGGGGAATGCCTTCGGGATCAACGACGGCATCACGGTCGATACCCATGTCGGCCGGCTGTCGAAGCTGCTTGGGCTGACCGGGCAGACCGACCCGATCAAGATCGAGCGTGACCTGATGGCTCTCGTCCCGGTCGATGACTGGACCCTGATCTCCCACCTCCTGATCTGGCATGGTCGGCAAGTCTGCATCGCCCGTCGGCCCCGCTGTGGCGAATGCCTGTTGAACGCACTCTGCCCTTCGGCCTCCCTGCCCGAGCCGATCGCACCGGCCCAGGCCGCCAGGCATCGATGACCTGTTATTCTTCCGACACCTTCAACACTGGATATGCCGAGGCATGAAAACCGCAACGATTCTCACCGCTCGAGGCACCCTGGTCGCCGATCTCTACGACGAGGAGACTCCTGGCACGGTCGCCAACTTCGAGAAGCTGGCCAATGACGGCTTCTATGACGGGACCCACTTCCACCGGGTGATCGATGACTTCGTCTGCCAGGGGGGTGATCCGCTCTCCAAGAATCCGGACGATCGCCGGGTCGGGACGGGTGGGCCGGGCTACATGATCAAGTGTGAAACCCACCGGAACACCCACAAGCACGTGGCCGGCACCCTGTCGATGGCGCACGCCGGCAAGGACACCGGCGGCAGTCAGTTCTTCATCTGCCACTCGCCCCAGGCCCACCTCGACGGGAAGCACACCGTCTTCGGCCAGGTCAGGGAAGGGGTGGAGTTGATTCGCTCCATCCGGAAGAACGACCGGATCGAATCGATCCGGGTGAGCTGACCGCTGCACGTCGACTTCGCGGTTCTCGCCGACTATGCCCTGGTCGATCAGCACGGCAAGCTCAGTGTGCTCGGCATCTTCCGGCACATCTGGGTACAGTCGTTCCCGGCGCTCCACCCCCGAAGCCACCTGGTGGTCCGGGTCCGGGGGCGACGAACCGAGATCGGGGAACACACGATGACCATCCGGCTGGTGGATGATCAGGGTGGCGAAGTGATCGGAGGGCAGGGGGTGGTTCGGTTCGGCGAGCCGCCGGCCGGGGTGACCGAAGTGGAGGCCGCCGCGGTCCTGGTCTTCGACATTCCGTTTCCGAGGCCCGGGACCTACCAGTTCGAGATCGGGCTCGGCCAGGAGCCGCTGGTGCGGGTGCCGGTCACCGTCAATCTCGCGGCGCCATCGGATGAGTGAATGGACCCGGGACCGGGCGTTGGCGCTGGTCCATGAATACACCGAGAGCGAAGCGCTCCGCCGCCATATGCTCGCCGTGGAACTGGCCATGCGCGCGATGGCGGTCCGGCTGGGGGCCGACCCGGATCATTGGGGGCTGGTCGGCCTGGTCCACGATTTCGATTACCAGCGATTTCCCAACGACGCCCACTCGGCCACCGAAGAACATCCCGCCGAAGGGGTCCGGATCCTGGCATCCCGGGGGTTTCCCGCCGATCTGTGCGAGGCGATCATGGGGCACGCTCGATACACCGGCGTCGCCCGGACCACTCCAGTGGCCCAGTCTCTGTTTGCGGTGGACGAGCTGGCCGGATTCCTGGTTGCCTGCGCCCTGGTCCGGCCATCGCGCAGCCTGGCCGACCTCGAGGTCAAGAGCGTCCGAAAGAAGCTCAAGGACAAGGCCTTTGCCCGTGGGGTCAGCCGCGAAGACGTGATACAGGGTGCCGAGGAAATCGGGATTCCCCTCGATGAACTGATCATGGTCGTCCGGAATGCCCTGTTGCCCGCGGAGGCCGAGCTGGGCCTCGGGCTGGTGTGATCTCCGAACCTGCCCAGTCCACATCCCTGCCCGGCCATGCGCTCGACCGGGCCAGCGGGGGTCGCCCGGTGCCCGGCAATGCGGTGCGGTTGCTGACCGATGGGCCCGAGATCTTTCCCGAGGCCCTGACCGCGATTGAGCGGGCTCAGGCCTGGATTCACTTCGACAACTACATCTTCCGGCCCGACCGGATCGGGAAGCAGTTCGCCGACGCGCTGATCGCCAGGGCGCAGGCGGGGGTTCGGGTCCGGGTACTGACCGACTGGCTCGGCTCCGCGGGGACGCCGCGCGACTTCTGGGACCGGCTCCGGCGGGCAGGGGTGGAGGTTCGCCAGTTCAACCCACTCCGGGTCCTCGACCTGGGCGCCAACCTGACCCGCAATCACCGGAAGATGATCGTCGTGGACGGTAGCTGGGCCCTCACCGGGGGCTTTTCCATCGGGGATGAGTGGACCGGCGATCCGGAGCGGGGGCGCCAGCCGTGGCGCGAAACCGCGGTGTCGATCCGGGGTCCGGCGGCGACCGTTCTCGATCAGGCCTTTGCCCACGCCTGGGCCGCAACCGGCACCGCGCTCCCGGTCGACGAGCTGGCCGGTGAGGTCGCGCCGGAGGGACCCTCGGAAGTGCGGGTGATCGCCGGGGTACCGGGCCGGGATCGGGCCCTCCGGGTGATGGACTATCTCCTCGGCGGGAGCACCAGGCGGTACTGGGTGACCGACGCCTACTTCGTGGCGCCCCGTCGGCTCTTTCAGTCGCTGCTCGATGCCGCCCGCGATGGGGTGGACGTCCGTTTGCTGGTCCCCGGTTCCAGTGACCTTCCGTTGATCCGGAACCTCACCCGCATCGGCTATCGCCGCCTGCTGCGCGGCGGGGTGCGGATCTACGAGTGGAATGGTCCGATGCTGCACGCCAAGACCGTGGTGGCAGACGGCCGCTGGGCCCGGATCGGATCGAGCAACCTCAATCCCGCGAGCCTGTACGGCAACTGGGAGCTCGACGTCCTGATCGACGACCCCGCGTTTGCGACGGGGATGGAAGCGCGGTTCCGGCGGGATCTGGAGCTGAGTGCCGAGATCACCCTCCGGCCGGTCCTCCGGAAGATCACGGCGGGACCCACCCGGCTGGACATCACCCGCACCAGTGAACTCCCGGCGGTTCACCGTCCGGGGTTCCGTGAGCTGCGGACTCGTGGGGTCAACACCTTCCGGACCCTCTTCGGGACAGCCAGGCTGGCCACCTTTGGTCCCCTGGCTGTCACCGCCCTGCTGGTGGGCGTGCTGCTGGTGCTGGTCCCCAACACCATGGCCGTGGTCTTCGCCGTGCTGCTCCTCTGGGTGGCGGTGGCATCCGGGATCCAGGCCATCCGGCGGGACCGCGACTGATGGCCCCCCGGCGGCTCAACACGGGTGGCGGTGTCCGCGTATGAGTCACGTGGACGAGGCCGGGCTGGCCCGGCAGGCGGCTGCCGGCGACGGCGATGCCTTCGGGGCATTGGTCGAGTTGTACGGGGGCCAGGCGCGCCGGGTGGCGCGTTCGATTCTCGGAGTCGGCGAGGACGCCGATGATGCGGTCCAGGATGGGATGATTGCCGCCTGGCGGGCCGTCGGTCGGTATGATCCCGGCCGGCCGTTTCGACCCTGGCTGATGCGGATCGTTGCCAACGCGGCGCTCGATCTGGGCCGGCGGAGGAAGGTGCGGCAGGCGGGACCGATCCCGGAGTCAGCGGAATCGTCTTTCGTGGCCCCGGATCGGGCCACCGATCATGCGCTGTTTCGCGAGGAATTGCGGGCGGCGCTGGCGACCCTGCCGGACCGGCATCGGGTGGCGGTGGTGCTCTTCGATGCCGAGGGGTACAGCCATGCGGAAATCGCCGAGGTGCTCAAGGTTCCGGAGGGCACTGTCAGATCCTATGTGTTTCACGCGCGCCGGGCGTTAAGGCGCGCCCTGGGCGCCTTTCAGGAGGAAGCGCCATGACCGAGCAGTCGGCCTTCGACAATCGTCCGGATCCGGAGCTGGGAGCCCAGCTGCGGGCCGCGCTCGATACCGCAGACGGGGACGTCTTTGTTGCCCGGCTCCGGCAGACCGTGCTCGCGGCCGGGCCGGAGGACAGCTGGGACGTGCTGTCCCGCTGGGCCCCGCGCGGCCTCGTGGCGGCGATCGCCGCAGCCGCAGTGCTGTGGATGGTGACCCGGCCTGAGTCCGTTTCGCCGACCGGGCCAATGGCGTCGGCCCCGGTGCAGATGGAAGTGGCGCCGCAGCACGCCGAGGCGGCGGTCCTGACCGTGGCCATCCTGGAGGGACGATGACCAAGTCCAAAATGTCGGCGGCGGGCCTGTTGCTGGCGGCCGCAGCGGTGGGGGCGGTCATCGGCGGGTGGGCGACCAGCTACCGGGAGCACCATGGGCCCCAGGGGTCTGGACGGGGTGGCCGGGAAGGTTACGTGGAGCGGATGACCACCGAGTTGAGTCTCACCGCCCCGCAGCAGGACAGCATTCGCGCCATTCTGCAGCGCTTTGAGCCGGGGATGGACTCGCTGTGGCGGGACATCCGTCCGCGATTCGATTCGCTCCGGCAGGTGGCCCGGAGCGCCATCGTCGCTCAGCTCGATCCGGTGCAACAGCAGAAGTATCAGGCGATGCTCGCGCGGCGTGATTCCCTGTATCGTGAACGGAGGGGTAATGGTCGGAATTAGGTGGGCAGGTGTGGTGCTGCTGGCGAGCTTGGCGGCGCCATCGGTCCTGGCGGGTCAGCAGGAGGTTACCCTGGGGGAGGCGATCCGTCTGGCGGAGCGTCATCAGCCACGGGTGGTCCAGGCCCTGGGCGTGGCCCGGAACTCCGATGCCCGGATTCGGACGGCCATGGGGGCCTTTCTCCCGAACCTGAACGTGAACGCCAACGGGTCCAAGTCCTACTCGGAAAACCAGCGGATCGACAACAGCACCGGAATCCTGCTGGAGAGCGGGAGTACCTCCAAGAGCGTTTCGACCAGTGTCAGTACCTCGGTGGAACTCTTCTCCGGATTCCGGCGCACCAGTGAATTGAACTCGGCTCGGGCGGCGGGCACGGCGGCCGACGCGAGTCTGGTGGATGCCAGGTTCCAGCAGTCGCTCCAGACCACCAACCAGTTCTTCGACGCGCTGTCGGCTCGACGGTTGCTGGTGGTCCGGGAACTCAGCCTGCGTCGGGCGGAAGAACAGCTCGCCACCTCGATTGCCCGGCTGGCCGCCGGAGCCGCGACCCGGTCGGACTCACTTCGCAGTCTGGTCGGGGTGGGGAATGCCCAGCTCCAGTTGGTAACCACCCAGTCCCAGCTGGCGTCGGCGGAAGCCAACCTGGGCCGGCTGATCGGCGCCACCGAACGGGTCGCTGCGGTGGATGACAGCGCGTTCTATCGAATGCTGTCTCCGCCGGATCGGGACGCGCTGATGAGCGAGGCGCTGGCCCAGGCGCCTGCGGTCGAGGTGGCTGCGGCCAACACCCGGGCCGCCGAAGCGTCGCTTCGGGTGTCCAAGGCGGGCTACTGGCCCACCCTGACGTTGTCCGGCAACGCGGGACTGAGTGGCGCTGACCGCAACGATTACCGACTGCTGGCCCAGAACAACGTCAGCCTGGCGTTTTCCTGGCAGCTGTTCAACCGGTTCAACCGGGAACAGGGCGTGGTGCAGAACAACGTGGCCGTGGAGAATGCCCGGGCTCAGGAGGCCGAGGTCCGCCGCGCGGTGATCGCCAACATGACCACCCAGCTGGCCGATCTTGAAGCCGCCCGGCTGCGGATCGAAATCACCCAACGGAGTGTCGCGGCCAGCGGCGAGGACCTGCGAGTGCAGCAGGAGCGCTACCGGCTTGGGGCCTCCACCATTCTCGACGTGATGCTGACCCAGGAGGCTGTCACTCAGGCGGAGGTGGACGAGGTCAACGCCCAGTTCGACTACCTCAGGGCCCGGGCCGCGATTGAGGCGTTGATCGGGAGACCGCTATGAGCACCGCCACGCAACCGACCTCCAGGATGGGGCAACTCCCGCCCGGGCTCCCCGAGGATGCCGTCATCGTGGCCCGCGGGATTACCCGGGAGTACGTGATGGGGGCGGAGACAATCCGCGCCCTGCGCGGCATCGACCTGGTCATCCGGCGCAACGAGTTCGTCGCCATCATGGGACCGTCCGGGTCGGGCAAGTCCACCCTGATGAACATGATCGGCTGCCTCGACAGCCCGAGCGACGGCGAGTACTGGCTCAACGGCCATGCCGTGTCCGATTTGAGCGACAACGAGCTGGCCCGGATCCGGAACCGCGAGATCGGGTTCGTCTTCCAGACCTTCAATCTGCTCCCCCGGGCCACCGCGCTGCAGAACGTGGAGCTGCCGATGGTGTACGCCGGCGTCTCTTCCAAGAAGCGGCGCGAAGCGGCCGAGGCCACGTTGGCCCGGGTCGGGCTGGGCGATCGGGTCCACCACCGGCCCAACGAACTCTCGGGCGGTCAGCGTCAGCGGGTGGCGATTGCCCGGGCCCTGGTCAACCACCCCAGCATTCTGCTGGCCGACGAGCCGACTGGCAACCTCGACTCCAAGACCAGTGAAGAGATTCTGATGCTCTTCGAGCAGCTGTACGCCGAGGGGCAGACGATCATTCTGGTTACCCACGAACACGACATTGCCGCCCACGCTCGCCGCGAGATCCATCTCAAGGATGGGCTCGTCGAGCGGGACACTTTGACTGAGAAGGGCTCCTGATGCGCATTCGTTCCTTGTTGCTTCTGTCACTCGTCGCCGGGGCCGCCTGCCAGAAGGAAGTTCCCGTGGAGCTGTACCAGGCGACTCCCGTGAGCCAGCGCAACATCGTGGTGTCGGTTCGGGCTGCCGGCAACGTGCAGCCCGATACGGTCGTCGAGGTCAAGTCGAAGGCCTCCGGCGAGATCCTCGACATCCAGGTGGAGACCGGCCAGGTGGTGCAGCGAGGAGCCCTGCTGGTCCGAGTCGATCAGCGCACCGCCCGCAACCGGTTGGCCCAGGTCGAGGCCGAACTCGAGGTGGCGAAGGCGGGACTGACCAACGCCGAATCCCGGAAGCGCCGCTCGGACGAACTGTTCAAGTCGCAGTCGATTACCCAGGAGGAACACGAGAGCGCGGTACTGGCGCTGGCCAACGCCAAGGCCGACGTTGTGCGGGCCGAAGTCGCGATCGAGAACGCCCGGATCCAGATGGAAGACACCGACGTCCGGTCGCCGATCACCGGGACTCTGATCGAGAAGAACGTCGAGCGGGGCCAGGTCATTTCGTCGCCGACCAGTGATGTCGGGGGCGGAACCGTGCTCCTCAAGATGGCCGACCTCAACCTGGTGCAGGTCCGGACCCTGGTGGATGAGACCGATGTCGGGAAGGTCAGAGCGGGGCTTCGGGCCACCGTGACGGTGGATGCCTATCCCAACCAGCCGTTCCAGGGGGAAGTGCTCAAGATCGAACCCCAGGCCGAGACCCTCCAGAACGTCACGATGTTTCCGGTCCTGGTCCGGATCGAGAACCGGGGCGGGTTGCTCAAGCCGGGGATGAACGCCGACGTGGAGATCCATGTCGGTCAGCGCGATAACGTGCTGGCCGTGCCGAACTCTTCGCTCCGGACCACCCGGGATGTCGCCTCGGCGGCCGGGGTGCTGGGTATCGACGCCGACCGGTTGGCCCAGTTGATGGCCTCGGCCGACTCGGTCAGGGATGCCGCTCGGGCTGCCGCCGCACCGGCTGAGGACTCAACGGCCCGTCCGGCGGCACCAGTGGCCGCGGCCAAAGCGGCCACCAACACCATGACCATGGGGGACCGGACCATCGAGCTCCCCGAAGGGGTCACGGAGGCCCAGGTCCGCGCCCTGTTCCGGAAGCGGTTCCAGGGCGGGGAACTGTCGACCGCCGAGCAGGCAATCATGTCGAAGATCATGCAGACGGCGGGCGGCGGGAACGGCGGCGCCCGCGGGGGATCGGCTGGCCGCCGGCCTGCGGGGAATGACTACCAGTTCGGCGGCAACTACATCGTGTTTGTGAAGCGGCCCGCCGGCCCGACCCCGGTCCACGTCCGGACTGGGTTGACCGACCTGGATTACAGCGAAATCGTGTCTGGCCTTTCGGCCGAGGACTCGATCATCGTCCTCCCCAGCGCCAGCCTTCTCCGGTCGCAGGAGGAGTTCCGGAACCGGGTCGGGCAGATGACCGGCGGCGGTACCATGGGCGGGCTGCGGCAGGCTCCGACGAACGGTGCTGGCCAAACACCGACTGGTGCGGCTCCGGCTGGTGGTCAGGCGACTCCGGCTGGTGGTCAGGCGGCGCCGGCAGCTGGCGCCGGCCGGCCACCGGGAGGAGGCAAGTAGATGCTGCTCTTCGAGATCTTCCGGGTCGCGTTTCAGAGCATCCGGGCCAACAAGCTGCGGGCTGGTCTGACCATGCTCGGGGTGATCATCGGCGTCGCCGCAGTGATCACCGTGGTGGCCCTGAGCAGCGGGGCCCAGAAGGCGGTGGAGGACCGGATCAATGCCCTGGGCGCCGATCTGTTGAGTGTTTCGCCTGGCCAGTCCTTCATGGGCGGTCGCGCGACCGAGCAGCGCGTCAGTCTGACGGTTCAGGACGCGGACGCGCTCGCCGCGGGTGGCGGATCGATCGAAGCGGTGGTTCCCGAGATTCAGCGGTCCTATCCGATCGAGTACCTGGGGCGAAACGCCAACTTGAACGTGATCGGCACCAGTGCCAACTACGGCGAGGTCAGGAACGTCAAGATCACCCATGGGCGGATGTACACCCCGGGGGAGGACGAATCCCGCCAGCGGTACGTCGTGATCGGGGCGACGGTCTCCAACCAGTTCAATGCCAATGCGGCTGCGATGATCGGACAGACCCTCCAGATCCGCGGGCAGCCGTTCGAAGTCATCGGCGTCTTTGAAGCCAAGGGGTCCCAGGGCTTCTCCAACCCTGATGAACAGCTGTACATCCCGCTCAAGACGGCCCGCTACCGGATCTTCGGTACCGATCGGCTGCGGTCGATCAGCGTGAAGGTCCGGGAAGGGATCAGCCTGGAGGCGGGGATGGTGGAGATCGAAGGGATCCTCCGGCGGGAGCACAAGATCCGCCCCGGGGGAGACAACGATTTCCAGATCCGGAATGCCCGGGAGTTCCTGGCCACCCAGCAGCAGACCACCCAGGTGTTCGGGGTGCTGCTCGCCAGCATCGCCGCCGTCAGCCTGCTGGTCGGCGGGATCGGGATCATGAACATCATGCTGGTGTCGGTCACCGAACGGACCCGGGAGATCGGGATTCGGAAGGCGCTCGGCGCCACCCGGAGCAACGTGATGTTGCAGTTCCTGATCGAATCGGTGGTCCTCTGCGTAGCCGGCGGTGCCCTGGGGGTCCTGCTGGGCTGGGGGTCCTCGGCGATCATGTCCACCGAGTTCGGGTGGAATACCCTGGTCTCACCGATGGCCGTCCTGGTGGCGTTCGCCTTCAGCGCCGCGGTCGGGCTCTTCTTCGGACTGTGGCCGGCTCGCCGAGCCGCGATGCTGAACACCATCGACGCGCTGCGGTACGAGTAGCCGCCGGGAATCCCCCGGGGGCGGGCGGTACAGAGGGCGGGGCTCCGGCTCCGCCCTCTGTCGTATCCCTGTCCCGTGGCCGTGGAGGTCAGTACCTTCTTCCAATGGACTTCGTTCCCTGACGGAGGCACTTCGTGACTCGGACCATCGTACTGGGCACCGGACACACCGTTCCGGCCCGCGTCGTGACCAACCACGATCTTGCCAAGCTCATGGAAACTTCCGATGAGTGGATCGTCGAGCGGTCCGGGATCCGCGAGCGCCACTGGGTCACCGAGGGCGAGCGCGGCGTCGACCTGGCCAGGGGAGCGGCCACCCGGGCGCTCGACATGGCCGCCCTCGACGCCAGGGACATCGACGCCATCGTCTACGCGTCCAGCACTCCCGACCACTTCTTTCCCGGCAACTCCGTCTATCTCCAGCACGAGATGGACATGGGACGGATCCCCGCCTTCAACGTGGTCAACGCCTGCAGCGGCTTCATCTACGCCCTCCAGGTGGCGGATGCGCTGCTCACCACTGGGGCCTATCGCCGGATTCTGACCATCGGCCAGGAGATCCAGTCCACCAGGCTGGACAAGTCCGACAGCGGTCGAGCCACTTCGGTGCTCTTCGCCGATGGAGCCGGCGCGGTGGTGCTGGGCACGACCGATGACCCCGGTCGGGGCGTGCAGGGATTCGACCTCCACGGGGACGGCGCCTTTGCCGACCGGCTCTGGGTGGACGGCCCGGGAGCGATGTATCACCCGCCCATCTCCCAGCAACAGATCGACGACGGCCGCTACTGGATCAAGATGGAAGGACGGGAAGTGTTCAGGCAGGCCGTGACCCGGATGCCGGAATCGGTCGAGACCCTGCTGGCCCGGCTCAGGCTCAGGCCCAGTGACATCGACCTGCTGATCCCGCACCAGGCCAATCTCCGGATTTCGGAAATGGTGCAGAAGCGGCTTGGCCTCCGGGACGACCAGGTGTTCAACAACATCGACCGATTCGGGAACACCACGGCCGCCACCATTCCGATCGCGCTGGACGAGTGCGTCCGGGCTGGACGGCTCCAGCCGGGATCGCTGCTGGTCCTGACCGCCTTTGGGTCCGGCTTCCAGTGGGGCAGCTGTGTGATGCGCTGGTGAAACTCCTGGGTCGTAAGTTTCGTATTGAAACGCACAGGTCATTGTGTAAGTTTCGCGTTTACAATGACTTAGGGTTGTTTACCGGGGAGGACCGATGCTGGGCCTGCTGATTGTCATCGCGGTTGGGGCTGGGGGATTCATGATGGCCAGGAACTTCGTGCGAAACCGGCTTCGGTTCGTGGACGGGGTCCGGGCGCCTCTGGTACCGTTGATTGCGGGTGTGATCGCCGCCTTGATCACCTGGCCGCTCGCCGCCCTGCCGGTGATCACCACCGGCCTGTGCGCCGTGTTCGGGATCGGCACCGGGTTCGGTACCCGGAGTGGGGTGCGGGCGCTTCGCTCGGGCGAGTGATTAGCTTCCCCGCATGGCGACTGTGACGTGCGTGCGATGCGGGGAGACCCGGGATGGGATGGCGTTTCGGCCCTTTCCGAATGAGATCGGGAAGCGGGCCTTTGAGCAGATCTGCGGCGTGTGCTGGGCCGAGTGGGTGGCTCATCAGCAGGCCCTGATCAACCACCACGGGCTCAACCTGCAGGATCCGAAAGCCCGGGCCTTCCTCTACCAGAATCTCGAGCAGTACCTCTTTACCAGCGGGCCCCCAGCCTGATGATCAGGTCCACCGCGGGCCCGAAGGCGTAGAGATCCTCCACCAGTCCCGCCACGATTTCCGGTCCCTTGCCCGGTCGGAACAGAAACCCGAAATCGAGTGACGCTTCCTCCCGGTCCAGTGCCGGCACGCTGGTGCCGTGGTAGGCCGAGGAATGGAGGATGAGGTTGGCGTAGATCGCCTGCTGGCCCCAGAACCGCAACCGCGCACCGCCGCTCGCGGAGGCGAGCCAGCGGCGCTGCCACTCGGCCAGCTCCCCGGATGGCGCGCTGTATCCCAGTCCCAGACTGCCCTCCAGGGTCACTCGGTCTCCCAGAACTCGAGAGCGAAGGGTGGTGACCAGTCCGGTCGCCACGGACGGGTTGCCGTACCCTCCCGAGCCGCCACTGGTCGGCACGAAGACCCGGGCGACTGTCTGCCAGTGAGCGCTGTGCCGCAGGCCCCCCGCCACACTCAACTCAGTGACCCTGAGCCCACTGGATTCGTGCGTGACCGTGGACCCATCGGGCAGGGTCAACTGGTAGGCAAAGCTGTTCCGAGGTCGTTCCCGTCGGGTGGCCTCGTTGAAGCCCACCAGATCATGGTACCAGATCATGGGACCATCGAGAAAGCCGGCCTCGGACGAGGAGACCGCGCCGGCGAGCTGGAGGAACCCGCGGGAACCGAGCGAGTGGTTCAGCCGCAGGGTTGCCCGGAAGACCTCCGCGTCCAGCAGAACGCTGGCCGGTGACCGCTGACTGGACTCGACGACGCTGGCGTAATCCACCGCCAGGTCCCCGCTCCAGCCATCACCGGCGGGACTGAGCGGGATGAACCCCAGCGCGGTCCGGCCCGAGAGCAGGGGGTTCATCGGGCGATAGGCGGGCAGCCCCTGGCCGGTGGAGACCGCGGGTGTCAGGAGCAGACAGAGAAGTGCCAGCAGGTTGGATCGGGACATGGTCACCAATAGTAGCGAGGTGGCTCAGGCTTCTGGGGGGAGGTCCACCCGCGGTGCTACATTGGGATCGCCGCGGTTGGCCAATTCGCCGACCTGCCAGACGGGGGGTAAGGATGGCACTTTGTGTCCTGATGGCCGTTTCGCTGGTCAGCAGCCTCGCCGGGCACGATACCGTGCCTGTTGCCATCAAGTCCGGGCAGGCCTGTCCCACCTGCCGGATCTCAGTATCGCCGATGGTCACCCTCCGTAACCCGGGGGATCGTTTCCCGGTCGATCCAGGCCCAGACCAGACGATCGCCCGAGACACCCGGGGATGGTTCTATCTCATCTCCCCCGCGAGACCTGACCAAGTCGTGGTCTTTGACCCGGGGGGGGGTCGCCGTTCGAACGCTTGGGCCGCAGCGGCGGCGGCCCCGGTGAGTTCCGGAGCGCCGCCCACTTGGCCATCGGCCCGGGGGACACGCTCTTTGTCTGGGACAGATCGGCACGCAGGATTTCCGTGTTCACGCCTGCACCCAAGTCCACGTTCGTCAGGACGCTTCCGTTTCCCCACAGCATGGCCGGGGGTGGATTCATGGTCGAACCGGGAGGGGGGTTCATTGCGAACGCAGACGTGGGCCATGCAGAGCACTTCGGCCGCTTCATTCACCGCTATTCGGTCCAAGGCCGCCACCTGTCCTCATGGGGGCACGAAGAGGTCGTCATTCGATCCGATCTCCAGGCACGGGTGCGGAGCCTGGCTCGCTCACGCGTCGGACTATGGACGCTCCGCTCCAACTCCTATCGAATGGAACTCTGGGACTTCTCAGGCAGAATCCAGCGAGACCTGCGGAGGCTGGACCCGGCACTTCCGGACTACCGCCACAATGAGATCAGACCGGATCGGGCACCGGATCCTGTCTACCTCGGCATGCAGGAGCGCGATGACGGGCTGCTGACCGTTCTGGTGCTCGTGCCCGATCGCCGTTGGAAGGAGGGGACCCGGTTCCGCCGCGGGCCACACGGGACGGACTTCGAGTGGCTTGACCTTGACAGGGCCTTCGACACACAGATCGAGGTCATCGACCCGGAAAACGCACGCTTGCTGAAGATGCAGCGATTCGACCAGGTGTTCACTCAGTTCATCGGACCGTCCCTTGTGGCCGCGATCAGCGCCCGGCCAGACTCTGCCTCAACATTGTCGGTCTGGCGCATTGCATTTCAGCATTCGGCTCGTCCCGGAGGCACCCGATGAGTGTCATCGGATGGACCGCTCGCCCGTGCTGCTCAGAACTGTCCATCCGGTCGCCGGGGCTGCACCATATCCCATCCCCCGCCCCCGGACTTCATGGTGCCCGTCACGGTTTCCCGCCGCTTCTGGCGCATCACCTCAAACTTGAGACTCTCCCCGTTCTCGTACGAGTGGAGAATCCGCATCAGGCTGTTGGGGTTTGACGACTTTCGGCCGTCCACGCTGAGAATCACGTCCCCCGCCTTGAGGCCGAGCGGCGACTGGTCCGCGACCTTGACCACCAGGACCCCTTCGGTGGTGCCGAAGTAGCCGCCGAGGTCGGCGTTGAGCGGTGCCAGTTCGAGATCGGAGAGCGCCCCGCCGTCGAGGAGTACTCGCCACTCTCCCGGCTCCCGGAGGACTTCCAGCCGTCGTTCCGGGCCGACCCGGGACTCGATCCGGGGGCCCCGCTCGATCTCGATCCGCGGCTGGAACTGCAGTCCGGGGAACTCGAAGATCCGCTCGCCACCGGGGAGCAGCATCCGCATGACGTTCCCCTCGTCAGCCCAGACAATCGGTTCGTCGCCCGTCACCAGTGACGTGCTGCGACGGGCATCTCCCCGGACGTAGTTGACGGTGATCGTGTCGTTCGGCGCGAGCTTGGCCGCCAGTTCGATGAGTCCGACACCGGGCGCCGACTGTTCCTTGGTGGTCTTGACCCCGCTTTCGTGCACCGACTTGCCGTCCAGCCGGGTCACCAGGTCACCCGCCTGGAGTCCGGCCTTGGCGGCCGGGCTGCCGGGGGTGACCGATTCGAGGTAGGCGCCGACCGAGTCGGTGGCCCGCGCCACCAGGCTGACGGTGACGCCGAGCCGGGCCCGCCGCTGGAGCAGCGGCGCCATGGTGGCCGTGACATCCTCGCCGTTGATCATCACCCGGAAGCGACGCTCCCCGGTGTCGGACCGTTCCCGCCGGACCGGCTGCGCGGCCAGCGGCATGACCGTCGAGGCCAGAAACGCGAGGGAGAGTGTGAGACGCATGACCATCGTGCTGCTCCTTCTCAGAGACCCGCAAACGACGCGCGGGTCAGGTGAACATCCATCAGACCATCGAGCAGGCCGACCCGCTCGCGCCAGAGCCGCAACTGCTGGGCGCGGCTGGGCTGGCTGATGCTGCCGAGCACGCCGAGCATTTCGAGTTCCCGGTCGACCGCGTCAAGCTGCTGCTCCAACCGAAGCGAGATGGCGGTGGTCCGTCCATCGACGACCCGGCTGTCGGGATCCCAGGCCCGGATCGTGGCCTCCAGTTCGCGGGACCGCGCCATCATCCGCAACAGTTCATCATCGCCGGCTCCGGCCACCACCGTACTCACCTCGGGGGTGGTGCCGAAGTTCCGGAGTCCGACCACCAGCGTCAGCGAAGCCGCCAGCGCCAGCCCCGTCCATCCGGCCACCCGCAGTTGGCGCAGACGGCGCTCCCGAACGTGGCGACCGCGGATCACGGCGAAGTGGTCCCGGGCCGGACGGGGGGTGGGCAGGGTCCGGAGGCGGGCCACCCGCTGCCCCAGCCGGTCGGCCTCGGTGCGGCACCGGGCACACTCCTCGAGGTGGGTCAGGGCTGACTCCCGGCCGGGCTCGAGGCCGGGCTCGCGGAGGGCCAGCAGCTGTTCCATGTTCAGGTGGGTCATGCCGTCACCTCCTCGCCCAGCCAGACCCGGAGCCTGACGTGCGCCCGGGCCAGCTGGGATTTCGAAAAACTCGGGGTCCTGTCCATCATCCCTGCGATCTCTTCGTGGGTGTAGCCCTCGACATCGTGCAACCAGACCACCGCGCGGGCCGTGTCGGACAGCCGCTCGAGCGCCGTTTCGAGATCGAGCCTGAGCGCCGTGTCCTCCCGGGGCGAGACCGTCAATTCGGGTTCGAGTTCGTCGGTGTCCCGATACTTGTTCCGGCGGAGCCTCATCAGCGCCTTGCTCGAGGCGATGGTCCGGACCCAGGCCCAGAGGCTGCCATCGCCCCGGAACCGCGGCAGGCTCCGAAACACTTCCAGGAAGGTCTCCTGCAGCACGTCCTCGGCGTCCTCCCGGGTCCGACAGATCCGGCGTGCGACCCCGTAGACCGGGGTCTCCAGGGCGCGATAGATCGCTTCCTGGGCGACGGGGTCTCCCCGCTGGGCTCGCGGAAGCAAGGTGTCCTGTTCTGCCAGCCGATACAGGTCCATGGACGCCGTTCTGGTGGTCACAGTGAGAAAGATGCACCGGCCCGGGGGACCGTCGCAGGCCCGCTCGGCAAAACCGTCTAGATTCCACGCCATGACGCCCCCCCCGCAGCGCCCGCCGGAAGAGTGGGCGCACCACCTCGAGGACGAGGCCGACGCGGCCTTCCTCTACCGCGCTCTGGCGGCCAAGGAGCCCGACCCGGTCCGGGCTGATATTTTTGCCAAGCTGGCCGATGTCGAAAATCGCCATGTCGTTATGTGGCAGCAACTTATGGCCGAGAAGGGGTTCGTGGCCCCGACCCCGGCGCCGAGCATCCGGGCCCGGACGACTGGTCCGGCTTTCCCGATGGTTCGGCCCCGGGTTCCTGCTCCCGATGCTGCTGGCGGAGGAGGGGCGGGAGGTCAAAGGCTACCTGGGGATGTACCGGTCGGCCCCCAAGGGCGACGCGGCCGCCACGGCACTGAAACTGGCCAAGGAGTCCAAGGGGCACGCCGAGACGCTCGCGGGGCTGACCGGGGGTTCGGCCGAGCCGTGGCATCAACAGGGTGCGGGCGGCCTGCTGCGCAACGTGATCTACGGGTTCAATGACGGGCTGACGGCCAACTTCGGGCTCCTGGCGGGGATGATGGGCGCCCAGGCCAGCATGGCCAGCGCGTCGCATGCGGTGGTGCTGGCGGGGTTGGCCGGGACCGTGGCCGATGCCCTCAGCATGGGGGCCTCGGGCTACCTCGCGGCCAAGAGCGAGCGCGAGGTGCACGAGCACGAGATCGCGATGGAGCGGGAGGAGATCCGGCTGATGCCCGCGCTGGAAGAGGAAGAGCTGCAGCTGATCTACCAGGCCAAGGGGATTCCCGAGGCCGAGGCGCGGGCCTTCGCCAGTGCGGTCATGGCCGACCCGGAACGCGCGCTGGAGGAGAAGGTGCGCGAGGAACTCGGCATCGGCGAGCCGGCGGGAAGTCCGCTGCGCGAGGCGTGGATCACCGGGACGGCGACGGCAATCGGGGCGCTGATCCCGGTGGCGCCCCTGCTGGTGAGCACCGAGAGCTGGGCCATCTGGACCTCGTTCGGCCTGGCGATGGCATCCCACTTCGTGGTCGGCGGTGCCCGAAGCCTGTTTACCGGACGGGGAATCCTGCGCAGCGGGTTCGACATGTTCGTCGTCGGCCTGGGGGTCGCGATGGTCGGCTACTTCGTGGGTGAGTGGGTGGTGCGGGTTCTGTGATCGAGACGGGACTGACGGACCGGATTGCCACACTGGAATCGATCGCCCGGGCGCTCGAGCCCGGGGCGGCCGACCGCTCCGCGCTGCTCCGCGAGGTCAATCAGTACGCCGAGGAGTTTCTCGAGTCGCTGCCCGATCGGCCGGCGTATCACGTGACGGACGCGATGGGGATCGGCATTCGTGAGGGCCGGGTGGAGGAGGAGCCACCCGGACTGAGCCGGGCGCTGGACCTGCTCCGCGATCATGTGGATGGTCCCGGCCTCAATCCCGCCAGCGGCGGCCACCTGGGCTACATCCCCGGAGGGGGGATCTACACCTCGGCGCTGGGCGACTTCCTGAGCGACATCTCGAATCGGTATGCCGGAGTGTTCTTCGGGGGCCCCGGTGCGGTCCGGCTCGAGAATCTGGTGACCCGCTGGGTGGCCGACGTGGTGGGATACCCCGACTCGGCGGCCGGGGTGCACCTGGCGGGCGGGAGCATGGCCAATCTGGTGGCCCTGGCGACCGCCCGGGACGCTCGTGGACTTCAAGGGGAAGGACTACCCTCAGGCGGTGGTCTATCTCACCAGCCAGACCCATCATTGCATCGAGAAATCGCTCCGGGTGCTGGGACTCGGCGAATGTCAGGTCCGGCAGGTCCCGTTGAACGATCGCTATCGGATGCGGCCCGATGACCTCGACCGGATGATCGTGGCGGATGGTGAGGCCGGGCTTAAGCCCTGGCTGGTCGTGGCCTCCGCGGGCACCACCGATGTGGGCGCGGTGGATCCGCTCACGGCCATCGCCGAGGTCTCCGCGAGGCACGGACTCTGGTACCACGTGGACGCAGCCTACGGTGGCTTCTTCGCGTTGACCGAGCATGGTCGCTCGATGTTGCGGGGGATGGAACTGTCGGACTCGGTGGTCCTCGATCCCCACAAGAGCCTCTTCCTGCCGTACGGGTCCGGGGTGTTGCTGGTCCGCGACGGGGCGCGCCTGGCGGAGACCCACCACTACGAAGCGCATTACATGCAGGACGCGAAGAAGGTGACCGACGAGCTGTCACCGGCCGATCTCTCGCCCGAGCTGACCCGGCCCTTCCGGGCGCTCCGACTCTGGCTCCCGCTGATGATCCACGGCGTCGCCCCGTTCCGGGCGGCGCTGGAGGAGAAGTGCCTGCTGGCGCGATATTTCCGGCACGAAGTTGCCCGGCGCGGGTTCTGGGTCGGTCCGGAGCCGGATCTGTCGGTGGTGGTCTACCGCTACCTCCCGGAGCGGATGCGGGCTCCGGGCGCCGAGGTCGACTGGCCGGCGGTGGATCGCTACAATGAGCAACTGGTCGAGGCGATTCGCCGGGACGGACGGGTCTTTGTCTCCTCCACCCAGCTGGAGGGACGCTTTACCCTCCGAATCGCGGTGGTGGTGCACCGGACCCACCTCGCTACCATTCACACGACCCTCGCGGTGCTCGACGAGATGGTCGATCACCTGGGTCGTTGACCTGGCCGGCCTGACACGTGAAGGACACCGAGGCGAAGATGACTGATACTGCCCAGACCGACTCCGTTCCCCTGACCCCCGCCGAAGCGCACGGCGGGATCACGGTGATCCGTGGCAGCGCCACCTGCCGAGGCTGGAACGGCATCAAGTACAAGACCGGGATGTCGGCGGGGAATGTGGGGTCCACCAAGCTGTCGATGAACGTGGCGACCATTCCGCCGGGAGGGGTGGCCCATGCCCACATCCACGTCGACTTCGAGGTGATGCTCTACATCCTGGCGGGCCGGGTGCGGCATGAGTTCGGGGAGGGGTGTCGCCAGGTGGTGGACAACGAGGCGGGCGATTTCATCTACATCGAACCCGGCGTGCCGCATGAGGTGTTCAACCTGAGCGATACCGAACCGGTGATGGCGGTGGTGGCGCGATCCGACGCCTCGGAGTGGGAGCACATCGTGGGCTACGATCGGAACGGCCCATGACCCCATGGGTCATGCGGTTGCTGGTGGCCAACGGGATCGTCTTCCTCCTCCAGCTCACGGTGCCGGGGATCGAGCAGCCATTGGTGCTGGTGCCGGCCCTGCTGCTGACTCGGCCGTGGACCATCATCAGCTACATGTTCCTGCATGGCGGGATTGGCCACATTCTCTTCAACATGATCGCCCTGTTCTTCTTCGGTCCCCGGCTCGAGTCCCGGCTGGGGTCACCCAATTTCCTGATTCTCTACACGGTGAGTGGAGTCACCGGCGGGCTGCTCTCGCTGGTCTTCTCCCCCTGGGCCGCGATCATCGGCGCCTCGGGCGCCATCTTCGGGGTGCTGTTGGGGTTCGCGATGTTCTGGCCCCGGGACCAGATTCTGATCTGGGGGATTCTGCCGATCGAGGCCCGGTGGCTGGTGGCGGGGATGACGGTGCTGGCGCTGATGGGCGGGTTTACCGGGTCGGGCGGCGGGGTGGCCCACTTTGCCCACCTGGGCGGGTTCGTGGGCGGCTTCCTCTCCCTCAAGTTCTTCCAGTGGCGGTCGCCGGCCAACGCCTGGAAGCGGAAGACCGCTCCGGCGGTCAAGCGGGAATCAGGTCCCTCGGCCTTGGCCCGGTGGAACAGCATCAAGCGGGATGAGATGCACGAGGTCAACCGGGCGGAACTCGACCGGATTCTGGATCAGATCAGCACCACGGGACTCGCCAGCCTGACCCCCAGCGACCGTGAATTCCTGGAGCGGTTCTCGTCCCGGGGAAAGCACTAGCCCGACAGGGCTCCACGCCCGCGCGCTCAGTCAGCTCCGGGTTCTTGGGGCTTCCGGAACCTGGGATCGAGGTGCACTCTACCTTCAGGTTCTGGCTCCTTGTCGCTGCCACCGTACTCGTCTGGGTCCCCGGGGCCGGCGATCCGGGGACGTGTGATGGCATCTTCCCACAGGAGGAACAACCATGCGCACTTTCATTCCGCTCACCAGCCTGGTGCTTGATTCTGGGCATCGGCGGGTCGATGCCCGCCTCCGCGCAGTCGGACCCCATCAAGAGTGCGATGAGCGCGGCACCGTCCTCGATCTCTGCCAACGCCACGATCCTCGACTGGCAAATGAACGTGCTTCGAGAAGGAACCAATGGGTGGACCTGCGTTCCGGACCGGCCGGACACCCAGGGGGAGGATCCGTGGTGCATGAACAAGCCCTGGCTCAATTTCCTCGCGGCCTACGTCGGCAAGACGGCACCGAGTTACACGGAAATCGGGCTGGCGTACATGCTCCAGGGTGACAGTCCGGTCAGCAACAGCGATCCGTATGCGACCGAGCCGACCGGGGCCGATGACTGGGTGACCCACGTCGGGGCGCACCTGATGCTGTTGGTGCCCGATCGGGCCATGCTGAAGAGCTTCTCGACCGATCACCGGAACGGGGGGCCCTGGGTGATGTGGCCCGATACGCCGTTGGCCCACCTGATGATTCCCGTCGAGAACCCTCGCCCGAATCACTAGGCCTGACCGCGTCACAGCCTCAAGGGCCCGGCGCAGGGTATCGGCGCCGGGCCCTTGCTTTCTGCTTGACGCTGATCGCTCTGGCGTGGGACAGGTTGTGACTGAGGGGCTCTACCGCTCCCGAAGCCGGTAGGCCCGGACGATGGGGACGTCGTCGGGATCCAGCCAGACACCGAGCACCCGATCCGCGGTCAGCCGGTAGGGCCTGAATCGGGCCGGCATCTCCACCTCACCCAGCCATTGCCCGTCCGGGTTGAAGACCGACCAACGCTCTGGCCCCTGCTGGCCCGGGGCGACGAAATCCGCGACCCATAGCTGGTTGTCGGGCCCAACCAGCACGTTGCCATAGGCCGGCATCGCCTCCGCTCGCGGGGCCTCCATCAGGGATTTCCGCATCCGGTCGACAAAGTTGCGACTCCCCCGGTCGGCCATGTCCTGCAGGTAACGCTCGATATCGGCGTCCTCGATCGGCCGCTTGGTGAACGGCCTGCGGATTGACCGCTCCAGGGTTCCATCGAGCCGGTAGATCAGCAGCTCGTAGTCGTCCGACGGAGCGACCCCCAAGCGGTCGCCGACCACCGCGAACTTCGTGCTGCGGCCGAGGGGCAGCGACCCGACGGACATCATGCGACTCGCCCCTTCGCCGCCGAGCTGGACGAAGGCCTCCGATCCAGGGAACTCCCCCACCGTATCCCTGAGCGCTCCGGCGCTGTCATACAGCACGACGATCGCGGGGGGCCGCGACACCCCTGATTGACTCTCGCCCGCTGTGAAGACACCCCCGGCTCGGAAGATGGCACGACCGTCCGGCAGCAGCCCGACCAACTGGGGAAACATCGGGCCGCCGGGTGCGAGCGGAAGTTCGCCGGTCAGCATGCCATCGAGGGCGAACCGGGAGAACCGGCGGTGCTGAGTGTCGTACGCCAGGATAGTGTCTCCCGGCAGGACAGTGACTGAGCTCAGGCCCTCGAATTCACCCGGTCCCCCGCCTTTCCGCCCCGCATTGGCGCGCCAGGTGCCGTCCGAGAGGAAGATCCGGAGCTCCTGGGTGCCACCCTCCGCCACCACCACGCCCCCTCCCGCCAGCCAGTCGACGGCGGTGATCCGGGTGAACTCGCCATGTTCCTCCCCGGAGCCACCGACCTCCAGGATCGGGATCGAATCCAGGACTCGGTACACCGGTTGGGTGGGAGCCTGGTTCTCGACGATCGTCACGCCCGCGCTGTCGCGCACGGTGGCCTGCGGAGCGGGCTCCCCACCGCAGGCGGCGAGCAGGAACAGGCCAGGGGTCAGGAACAGACAGGTCGGACGATTGGTGCTCATCTTGATCCTGGCCATCGTGGATCCTTTCCGAGTGGCCTGAATCGACCAGCAGGCTTGGGGGGACAGGCCAATTAACCCCGAATCCTTGGAGACCGCAACGGCGCTAGCGCTCCGGAGGAGCTGCCGCCGGGGTGATCACCGGGAGGTCCTTCCGGGCCGCCCAGTCCTGGAACGAGCCGTCGTACAGCGCCGCGTCGAACCCGGCGAGCCTGGCCGCAAACCAGGCCGCGCTGGCCTGCTGGCCAATGTGGCAGTAGGTGACCACCTTCTGGCCCTCGGTCACCCCGGCGTCCAGGAAGAGCTTCCGCAGTTCCTCGGGGCTCTTGAAGAACATCCTGTCGCCCACAATCGTGCTGAATGGGATGTTTACCGCCCCCGCAATGTGGCCGTTACGCCCCTGCCGTGTCTCGGCGCCCTCATAGAAGTTGGGGGTCCGGGCATCGACGACCTGTACCTTGCTGTCCGTCAGGTGGGCCGCCACATACTCGGCATTGGTCACCACCGCCGGCTTGAGCTTCGGGGTGAACTTGCCCGGGGTCACGGCCGCGACTTCGACGGTGACAGGGAATCCCGCGGCCTTCCACGCTTCAAGCCCGCCATCGAGCACCGAGATCTGGCCGTCGAGTCCAGCGTAGACCAGGGTGAAATAGGTCCGGGTGGTCGGGGTCAGGTACTCGTTGGCCATGATCAGGATGACCCGCGAGTCGTTGGAGATTCCCATCGCCTCAAGGTTCGTGGCAAGGACAGCGGCTTCAGGGAGTTCGAGGACCAGTTGTCCCTCTATCCGTGGGGTGCTGAGCTTCTGGAACGGGTTGAGGAACTGGGACCCTGCAATGTGGCCCTCATCATAGACCGGCCGGGACCGGTCGTCCCCGATCTGGAGCAGGACCAGCCCGGACTGGTTGAGGTTCTGGTGCAGCCAGTCGGCCGAGACGACCATCGGGGCCTGGGCGACCAGGGGACTGGTGAGCAGGACGGTCGAGAGCATCGTGGTGAGTTTCTTCACTGTCAGCATCCTCATTCGAGTGCCTCCTTGAGACATTCAAGGTAATGCGTTCAATTCGAGGATCGCTCCCATCCAAAGGAAACGACCCATGCGCGGTGTGACCGTCCCAGTCCGACTCGCTATCGCCCTGGCTTGCCTTTCGATGCTGCTGGCCTGCCGCTCCAATCCGGCGACGCTCGATGCGGCCCGGACCCGGCTGGCCCAGATCGCGGGCGACCTCACCGTGGCCGGGCTGGACAGCGCGGTGGAGGTCCGCCGGGACCGCTGGGGAGTGCCCCACATCTACGCCACGACCCAGCACGATCTCTTCTTCGCCCAGGGCCTGGTGGCCGCCCAGGACCGGCTCTGGCAGATCGACATGTGGCGCCGGATCGGCGATGGCCGACTCTCCGAGGTGCTGGGTCCCGACTTCTTCGAACGAGACAAGTTCGCCCGACTCCTCAAGTACCGCGGTGACATGGACGCTGAATGGACCAGCTACGCCCCCGATACCAGGGTCATTGTCTCGGCGTTTGTGGCCGGGCTCAACGCCTGGGCCGCCAGGGTCAGGGACAACCCGCCGATCGAGTATTCCCTGCTTGGGTTCCTGCCGGAGCCGTTCGCCGACGAGGTGCCGCTCCAGCGGATGGCCGCCCTGTCGATGACGGGAAACGCCACCAGCGAGATTTCCCGTGCCCGGCTGGTGGCGTTGCTCGGTGCTGACAAGGTGGAGGCGCTGTGGCCCCCCGATCCCTTCCGGGATCTGGATCCCGCCACGACACTCGACATGGGCTCGATCACTGCCACCGCGTTGGGTGCCACGAACGCGTCATACGGAGGCATACGATACCCGCAATCCGAAGGTTCCAATAACTGGGTGATCAGTGGTGCGATGACCCGGTCGGGCAAGCCGCTGCTGGCCAACGATCCGCACCGGCGCCTCAGTCTCCCCTCGTTGCGCTATCTCAGTCATCTTGTGGGTCCGGGATGGAACGTGATCGGAGCCGGTGAGCCGGGGGTCCCGGGGGTGGCCGCCGGGCACAATGAACGCGTCGGCTTCGGATTCACCATCGTCGGGATGGATCAGCAGGACGTCTACCTGGAGACCCTGGGTCCGTGTCCCGACCTGGCCGATCAACGATGCTACCGGTACCAAGACGGCTGGCGGCCGCTGCGGGTCGTCCTCGACACTATTCCCATCAAGGGGGAGTTGCCCCGGGTGGTGCAGCTTGAGTTCACCGAGCACGGTCCAATCGTGGGCGAGGACTCGGCGCTGGGGCGAGGCTATGTCATCCGGTTCGTGGGTTCGGAACCCGGGACGGCGGGGTATCTGGCGCAGCTATCGATCAACCGCGCCTCGGACTGGGCCAGCTTCAAGGCGGCGGCCTATCGCTGGCGACTCCCCACCGAGAACCTGGTGTACGCCGACGTCGACGGGAACATTGGCTGGGTGGCAGCCGGCCTGATGCCGGTCCGGCACTGGTCGGGGATGCTGCCGGTGCCGGGCGATGACGGGTTCGAGTGGGACGGGTTCCTCCCGTTCGACAAGCTGCCGCAGAGCTACAACCCCCCGTCGGGCGTCATCATCACCGCCAACAACAACATCCTCCCGCCCGGGTACAAACTGCCGCTCAACTACGAGTGGGCCAGTCCGTTCCGGGCCAACTGGCTGGCGAGCCTGCTGGTTCCGCGGGAGGGTGGCTGGACTCGAGAGGACTTCGAGCGGCTGCAACACGATGAGTTCTCGCGGCCGGCCGAGGTGCTGGTGCCCCGGCTGCTGGCGGCGGCGGCAACGACTGGGAGGGATGATGCGGAGCTGGGATTGTTGCGGCAGTGGGATTTCGTGATGCGAAAGACTGGATCGGCGCCCACGCTGTTCGAGTTCTGGGTTGACTCACTCAATGCTCAGTTTTTCGGCGGACAGGCCGGTGCCGACGCGGCAGCGATCCTCATTGCGGAAGGGTACGGAATGCCGACCCTGGTCGCGGAGGCCAACGACCCGGGCCTGCTGCTGGCGTCGTTTGATGCTGCCGTCGCCGGACTCCGAGCCCAGCTTGGGGCGGACCCGGCGGGCTGGCATTGGGGTGATCACCACCGGGCGCCGTTCCCGCACCCGGTGTCGCCGGCGTTCGGGCTCCCATCGGCCTCGCGGGGCGGCAACGGCACCTCGGTCAACGTGACTTCCGGGCCGGGCCTTGCTCAGACCCACGGGGCTTCGTTCCGGGAGATTCTGGACTTTGCGGACTGGGACAACTCGGTCGCGACCAGCGTGCCCGGCCAGTCGGGGCAGCCGGGAAGCCCGTTCTACGACAACCTCCTCCAGATGTGGGAAGAGGGTCGCTACTTCCCGCTGCTGTTTTCCCGGGCGGCGGTGGAGCGGGAGACCGCGCATGTGCTCTGGCTTCGACCCGGCGCGAGGTAGTCCTGGGGTCAGAATCTTCAGTCAGGGCCGGTCCCGGCCGGTTCGGGCGGTGCCCGGGGTAGCGACACCCCGGGTCTGAGGGCATCTTGTGAGCCATGAATGATCTTGTGGAGCAACTGAACGTCGGCCTGTCCGGCCGGTATCGGGTGGATGGCGAGCTGGGGCAGGGCGGGATGGCGATCGTCTATCAGGCCCAGGACCTCCGGCACGAGCGGGACGTGGCCATCAAGGTGCTTCGCCCCGAGATCGCGACCGAGATCGGCGCCGAACGATTCCTCCAGGAGATCCGGATCGCGGCCCGCCTGATTCACCCGCACATCCTGCCGCTCTACGCCTCAGGCGAGGTCGAAGGACTGCTGTACTACGTGATGCCCAACATGAAGGGCAGCTCGCTCCGGGACCGGATGGACCGGGAGGGCCAGATTGCGCTCGCCGATGCCCTCCGGATTGCCAGCGAGGTGGCCGTGGCGCTGGACTACGCTCACCGGCAGAACGTCGTGCACCGGGACATCAAGCCCGAGAACATCCTGTTCCACGACGGCAGCGCCCTGGTGGCGGATTTCGGGATCGGCAAGGCGCTCACGGTCAAGACCGGCCCGGTCACCCAGACCGGCATGGCCCTCGGCACCCCGACCTACATGAGTCCCGAACAGGCCAGCGGCGAGCGCGATCTCGATGGCCGGAGTGACATCTACTCGCTCGGCTGCGTCTTCTTCGAGATGCTGTGCGGCGAGCCCCCGTTTACCGGTCCCACCAGTCAGGCGATCATCGCCAAGCGGTTTCTCTCCCCGGTACCGCCGGTTCAGGGCGATGAGGGAAGTGCCCGACTTCGTCGAGACGGTCGTCAATCGGGCGCTGGCCCGTTCGGCGGTGGATCGGTTTGCCACCGGGGCCGAGATGGCCGTGGCGCTGAAGGGCGCCGCGCCGGCCACCACGTCAGGACCTCAGGCAACCGCCGGGGCGCCCCGATCGGTCGCCGTCCTGCCGCTCACCAACATGAGTGCCGACCCGGAAAACGAGTACTTCAGCGACGGGATCACCGAGGAGATCATCAACGCGCTGGCCAAGCTGCCCGGGGTGCAGGTCGCCTCCCGGACCTCCTCCTTCGCGTTCAAGGGCAAGGAAACCGACATCCGCCAGGTAGGCGAGAAGCTCGGGGTGGCCACCCTGCTCGAAGGCAGCGTCCGAAAGATCGGCAACCGGATCCGGCTCACGGCGCAGCTGGTGGACGTGTCGAACGGCTACCAGATCTGGTCGGAGACCTACGACCGGCAGCTGGAGGACGTTTTCGCGGTCCAGGAAGAGATCTCCCGGGCCATCGTCGACGCGCTGAAGGTCAAGCTGACGGGTCAGGAGGAACGGCTGGTGGTGCCAGCTACCCAGAACATGGAGGCCTACACCATGTATCTGAAGGGCCGGTTCTTCCTTCACAAGTTCACCGAGGGGTCGATCCAGCGGGCTCAGGAGTTCTTCAAGCAGGCGCTGGCGCTCGATCACCGCTACGCCCGGGCCTACGCCGGGATCGCCGACTGCTGGGCCGATATGGCGGACGACTGGGTGCCGCCTGACAGCGCCTACCCCCAGGCCAAGGCTGCCGCCATCGAAAGCGCTCGACCTGGAACCCAATCTGGCCGATGCCCATACCTCGATCGGGAAGGTGCTCTGCTGGTACGAGTGGGACTTTGCCGGGGCCGAGAAGAGTCTCCGCCACGCGGTCCAACTCAACCCCAATTCGGCCGAGGGGCAGTTCGTACTGGGGAGCTGTCTCCCTTGTGTGGGCCAGCTGGACGACGCCATCGCCGCGATGCGGAAGGCGCTGACTCTGGATCCGCTGTCGGGGCACTTCAGCCGCTGGCTGGGCCGGTTCCTGCTCTACAGTGGAGCGAACGACGCTGCCATCATCCAGAGCCGGAAGACCATCGAGGTGGACCCGGGGCATTTCCAGGTCTATCTCGACATCGGCGCGGCGTATCTGGCGTTGGGGAACGCGGAAGAATCGCTCAAATGGTATCGTCGGGGCCTGTCACTGGAGACCAGTGTTCGGGCCTACGATGCCATGCTGGTCCGGCCGCTCGCCGCGCTCGGCCAGCTGGAGGAAGCGTGGCCCATCCTGGAGCGGCTGGAGGCCTCGGCCCGGGAAGGCTACGTCCGGGCCGAGATCCTGGCGATGGGATACGGAGCCGCCGGGGAGTTCGACAAGGCGTTCGAATGCCTGGACCGGGCGCTCGGCGCCCGGAGCGCAGGCCTCATCTACCTCCACCTCGACCCGGGCTACCTGCCGCTTCGGAGCGACCCCCGGTTCGCCGAGATCGTCAAGGCGGTGGGGGTCAGGTAGCTCTCCCCTATCGTCCGTTCCTGCCGATGGACAGGCTTACCCCGATCCTCATTCCGTCCCTGGCCGGGGTTGGCGCCACCGGTTGCCAGTCCTCCGACGGCCACTGGTTCCCCACCCCATAGCCGATCAGGGCGCCAGCCGCGCCTCCGCCGAGGGTCAGCCCCAGGGGAGCGCCAAGGACGATGATCGGCGCGATGATGCAGTCAGTGCCTTGGCAATCCCACCCGACCGCGATCAGGATTCCAGCCGCGAGACCGGCCAGCCCGCCGATGTTCATCCCACGCCGAACCGCCGTGCGGTGGGACAGCCCGAGGCTTAACTCGATCCGGTTGATGGCCCGGAGCGGGATGACCACCTGTCCGGTGTCGGTCCGGAGGGTGATCCAGTCATGGGTGGGCCGGAGCACTGTGCCGGTGAATCGACCGGGGCCGGGCTCTGCGGCATTGATACGCACCCGGTCGCCGACGGCGATCTGTCCTCGGGCTGGCGTTGGGAGGAAGCCTGCCACGAGGACGACAGCCAGGGTGGTCAGGGTGCTGGTGGCACGGTCCATCTCTGCAATGCTACCGGTCGTCGGGGAATCCGCCAGATGTCCAACCGGTCCTCCGCCTACCGTGGGCAGCTCCGGCCTCGGGGTGGCGCTTCCTTTCCCCAGGGGTACATTTCTGCTTCCTTCCGCATGAAGAGTTCCTCATGATTCATTTGGTTCGCCATCTCGGCCTTCCCGCGCCCCTGTTGCTGTTGGTCGCTTCCTGTGCCGCCCCGGGTGGTCCGTCCGTCACCCACACCTACTACATCGCCGCCAACGAGGTCGCCTGGGACTACGCGCCGAGCGGTACCGACCAGATCACCGGGAAGGAGTTCGAGGGGGTGGCGACGCTCATGATGACCTCGGCCCCCGATCGGATCGGCCGAGTCTACCGGAAGGCCGTCTACCAGGAATACACCGACAGCACCTTCCAGACGTTGAAGCCGCGGCCTCCCGAGTGGGAGCACCTCGGCATCCTCGGCCCGCTGCTGCGCGCCTCGGTCGGGGACACCTTCCGGGTTGTTTTCCGCAACAACGCCAGTCACCCGTTCAGCATGCATCCGCATGGGGTGTTCTACACCAAGGACAGCGAAGGGGCGCCGTACGCTGACGGGACCAGCGGAGCCGATCAGGCCGATGACGGGGTGGCTCCCGGCGGGACCCATGTGTACACCTGGCCAGTGCCGGAGCGGGCCGGTCCGGCGATGGGTGAGGGGACGACGGTGTTCTGGATGTACCACAGCCACACCGAAGAGGGGAAGGACGTCAATGCCGGTCTGATGGGCCCGATGATTGTCACCGCGCGCGGGCAGGCGCGACCCGACGGGACGCCGGTGGACGTGGACCGCGAGTTCGTGGTCATGTTCGGGGAGTTCGACGAGAATGTGAGCCACTACTACAACGACAACGTGGCAGCCTATGCCGATCCGGCCAAGGTGCCGGTGAACGCCTCATTCGCGGACCTGTACTACCTGACCAATCTGAAGGAGACCCTGAACGGGTTTTCCTATGGCCACACCCCGGGGATGACCATGCGGGTCGGGGAACGGGTCCGGTGGTATGTGTTCGCCAGCAGCAACTTCGAGGTCCATGCCCCGCACTGGCACGGGATGACGGTGGTGGCCAACCACATGCGAACCGATGTGCTGAGCATCATGACGATGCAGATGGTGACGGCCGACATGGTGCCCGACAATCCGGGGACCTGGCTGTTTCACTGCCACGTCACGCCTCACATGGACGCGGGCATGGCGGCGACCTTCAAGGTGGAATAGCGGTCAGCCGCCGCCGAACACCAGCGGCGCCACCACGCTCAGCACCGCCACGGTGATGAGGATGGCCACCACGTCGAGCACCAGCCCTGCCCGCACCATCTGCCTCATCGGGATCATTCCCGAGCCGAAGACGATGGCGTTGGGCGGGGTGGCCACCGGCAGGGCAAAGCCGAGCGAGGCACTGAGCCCCGCCACCAGCATCAGCAACAGCGGCGGCTGACCGAGAGCCGAGGCCAGCGACACGACCAGCGGCATCATCACCGCGGCCATCGCCACGTTGCTGGCGAACTCGCCCAGCGCCACGATCACCACGGCCAGTCCCAGGAAGATGATCGGCAGCGGGAAGGCGCGAAGCCCTTCCAGCCCGCCGGCGATCCAGGCGGTGAGCCCCGAGCTGTCCATCGCCGCCGCCAGCGACAGTCCGCCCCCGAACAGCAACAGCACGTCCCAGGGAATCTTCCGAGCCTCATTCCAGGTGAGCAGCGGCCGCACGTTGCCATCGGGCGCCCGGCCCTGAAGCGTGAACAACAGGATGACGGCGATCAGGCCAACACCGGCGTCGGTCAGGCCCGGGACCCATTGGGTCAGTCCCGGCAGCGTGAAGCTGCCGAGGGCCTTGGGCTCCCGGAAGAACCAGCTCAGCGCGGTGAGTCCGAAGATCGCAAAGACCGTCCGCTCGCCGCCGACCACTCGACCCAGTCCCCGGATCCGATCGGCCACCACCGATGCCGGGTCACCCTCCGCCCTGGCCGGGAGCCGGAACAGCAGGAAGACCAGCAGGGCCCAGGTGACCGGCAGCAGGACGATCGTGATCGGGAGTCCGACCAGCATGAACCGGCCGAAGTCGAGCGGGGCGCCAATCAGCTCCCTGGCCGCGCCTGCCAGGATCAGATTGGGTGGGGTCCCGATCAGGGTGGCCATCCCCCCGATGGTGGCGGCGTAGGCCACGCCGAGGAGAAGGGCAATCCGCCCCCGGTCGCCGGCCGGGCCGACGCCGAACAGCGCCCCAATGGCCAGCGCGATCGGGAACATCATCGCCGTGGTGGCGGTGTTGGAGATCCACATCGAGATGAAGCCGGTGGCGATCATGACCCCGAGCACGATCCGGCGGGGGCCGGCCCCGACCCGGCCCACCAGGCCATAGGCGATCCGCTCGTGGCAGCGCCATCGCTCCAGCCCCGCGGCCAGCAGGAAGCCGGCGAGAAACAGGAAGATCAGCTCGTTGGCGTAGGGTGCCGAGGCCTCCCGTGCGCTGGAGACGCCGGCCAGCGGGAGCAGCACGATCGGGAGGAGCGAGGTGGCGGCCAGCGGGACGACTTCACTGACCCACCAGATCGCCATCCACAGCGCCAGCCCCAGCACCCGGGCGGCGGGGGGCGCCAGGCTGGTGGCCGGCACCAGCAGGGCGGCGAGAAACGCCAACGGCCCCACCGCGAGCAGGAGCTTGGGGCCGGTGCCGCGCGCCGATTCACTCATGCGTCCCGGCCCGCGGCGATCACCAGATTGAGCAGTCGCCCCGGGACGTAGATCCGTTTCCTGATGGTGCCACCACTGATCGACCGCCGGACCGCCTCATCCGCCAGCGCCGCCGCCACCACCTCGGCCTCCCCCACGGTGCGCCCGACCACCACCTTGGAGCGGGTCTTCCCATTGACCTGCACCACGACCTCGATCTCGTCCAGCACCAGACAGGCCGGGTCCCACTGGGGCCACCGGGCGTCGAATACCGTGCCGTGGTGACCGAGTCGTTCCCAGTTCTCCTCGGCAAAGTGGGGAGCCAGCGGCGCCAGCATCACCACCAGACCTTCCACCATGGACCGGTCGGCCACCCGGTGTTCCCGGACCACGTTGAGCAGTTCCATCAGCGCCGCGACGGCCGTGTTGTAGTTGAGCCCCGCCAGATCCTCGGTCACCTTCCTGACCGTCTGGTGGTACTTGACCGCCACCGGGCGCGGCACGCTGTCCGTCTGGTCCGTTGCCAGGCTCTGGTCCACCAGGTCCCAGACCCGGTCGAGGAACCGCCGCGGGCCGCTGATGCCGGCATCGCGGAAGTCGCCCCCCTCCTGAAAGGGCCCCAGGAACATCAGGTACATCCGGAAGGTGTCGGCACCCCACTTCTCGATATACTCATCGGGGATGACCACGTTGCCCCGTGACTTGGACATCTTGGACCCGTCCTTGACGATCAGGCCGTGGGCCCGGAAGCTGGCGAACGGCTCCTCGAAGGGCAGCTGTCCCAGGTCGTGCAGCACCATCGCCACGAATCGGGAGTAGAGCAGGTGGAGCACCGCGTGCTCGTTCCCGCCGATGTAGCTGGCGACCGGAAGCCACCGCTTGACGCGGGCCGGATCGAAGGCGCGATCGTCGAAGTCGGTGCTGAGGTACCTGAGGTAGTACCATGCCGAATCCAGGAAGGTGTCCGACACATCGGTTTCCCGGCGCGCCTTCCTGCCGCAGCTGGGGCACGGGACATGGTACCACTGCTCGTCCCGCGCCAGCGGTGAGATCCCGCTGTCGTCCGGCCGGAAATTCTCCAGCGGCGGCAGCAGCACCGGCAGGTCCTGCTCGGGCACCGGCACCGCCCCGCACCGATCGCAGTAGATGATCGGGATCGGCGGTCCCCAGTACCGCTGGCGCGAGATGCACCAGTCGTACAGCCGGTACTGGATCTGGCCCTGTCCGTGCCCCTCTGCCGTGAGCCAGTCGATGATGGCGCGCTGCCCCTGCTCGGCCGACTGCCCGTCGAACCGGCCCGAATGGACCAGACGCATCCCGTCGGTGTCCGGGACCGCCGCGGTGAGCGGCGCCTCCACCTCGTCTCCGTCGGTGACCAGTACCCGGATGACCGGCAGGCCGAAGGTCGTGGCAAACTCGAAGTCCCGGTCATCATGGCCAGGGACGGCCATGATGGCGCCGGTGCCATACTCCATCAACACGTAGTCGGCGACCCAGACCGGTATCCTGGCGCCGGTGGCGGGATTCACCGCGGTGCCGCCAGTGAACACCCCGGTCTTGGTCCGGTCGCCAACTCGACGTGCCACCACATCCCTGGCCAGCGCGGTCCTCCGATAGCTCTCCACCGCCTCCCGCTGCGCTGCGGTCGTCAGCCGGTCCACCAGGGGGTGTTCCGGCGCCAGCACCATGAAAGTGGCGCCGAACAGGGTATCGGGTCGGGTGGTGTACACCCGGATCGGCTCGCCGGCGTCGGTGGCAAAGGCGATCTCCGCCCCTTCGGAACGGCCGATCCAGTTCCGCTGGGCCGCTACGGTGCTGGCCGACCAGTCCATCTTGGTCCGGTCGTCAAGGTTCCCGAGCAGCCGCTCGGCGTACTCGGTGATCCGGAAGAACCACTGCTCCAGCAGCCGCTGCTCAACCTGGACCCCAGGATGGCGCTCGCACTCCCCGGCGATCACCTGCTCGTTGGCAAGGACTGTCTTGCATTCGGGGCACCAGTTGACCGCCCCCTTCTTCTTGTAGGCTTTCCCCGCCCGGTAGAGCTGGAGAAAGAGCCACTGGGTCCACTTGTAGTACTCGGGATCGGTGGTCGAGAGCGAATGCCGCCAGTCGAACATCCCCCCCATCCGGGTCAGCTGCCGGCGGAAGTTGGCGATGTTGCGGGGGATCAGTTCACCGGGATGGATCCCGACTTTGATCGCGTAGTTCTCACTGTGGATCCCGAAGGCGTCGAATCCGATTGGCTCGAAGACGTCGAATCCCTGAAGTCGTTTGAACCGGCCGAAGACGTCGGCGCCGGTAAAGGCGAACAGGTTCCCCACATGGAGCCCCTCGGCGGAGGGGTAGGGGAACATCATGAGGTTGTAGAACGGCCGCGGGGCGCCGTCGAGGTCTGGCTCGTTGGTCCGCCGCTCGGCCCACCGGGCCTGCCACTTGGGTTCGATCTGCCCGGGGTCGTAGCCGATCGGGGCTGGGGTGCTGTCGGTCATCCCCAAAGGTAAATACCCCTTGGACTTGGGGCCTGGAGCCGCCAGATCTGGCGGAAAGAGCCACTTTCCCCCATGATCCCATCACACCCATGGATGCGGCCCTCTGACATGCCCGAGCTCAAGACCCGCCTGGCCTCAGCACTTGGCGACCGGTATCGACTGATCCGGGAGTTGAGCGGGGGTGGCATGTCCCGGGTCTTCCTGGCCGAGGAACTGGCCCTGAACCGGGATGTGGTGGTGAAGGTCCTCTCGCCGGATCTGGTGGGACCCCAGCATGTGGAGCGATTCCGGCAGGAGATCCAGCAGACCGCAAGGCTGCAACACCCCAGCATTGTGCCGGTTCTCGCCGTTGGGACCGTGGACTACGAAGCTGGCACCGGCGGCCCCTACTACATCATGCCCTACATCCGGGGCGAAACCCTGCGCAGCCGACTGGAGCGGGAAGGGCCCTTTTCGTCGTCCACCCTCGTACGGGTCCTCCGGGATATTCTGGAAGCCCTGATTCATGCTCACCGGCACGGGGTGATTCACCGGGATATCAAGCCGGAAAATGTCTTCATCGCCGGTGGCCACGCAGTGGTCACTGATTTCGGGATTGCCAAGGCCCTGACCGCACGAGTCACCCAGGAATCGCTCACGCTACCGGGCCTCGCGATCGGGACTCCTGCCTACATGGCTCCCGAGCAGGCCGGAGGGGGTGAGGATCTCGACGGACGTACCGATCTGTACTCGGTAGGCGTGGTCGCGTACGAGCTGCTGACGGGCAAGGTGCCCTTTGCCGGGATGTCGACCCGTCAGATCCTCGCGGCCCAGGTCCGGTCATCCCCGGCCCCAATTCAGGCTGCCCGGCCTGATCTTCCCCCGGCCCTGAGTTCGGCCATCATGAAATGCCTGGAGCGGGAGCCGGCCGATCGCTGGGCCTCCGCCGATGAACTCCTCCGGGTCCTTGAGGGAATCCGCCTGAGCGATCCAGGGGTCGCCTCCGGCACTCATACTGCTGAGGGGCCGGCCCCCTCACCGATCCTCCATCGTTTCATTCCGTGGGTGCTGGCCCTCGCGGCTCTCGTCGTCGCGATCGGGTGGGCCACGAGGGCTCTGATACCGGCCCCGCTGGAGGGGTCGGCGGGTGAGCCCGCCCTGGCGGTCCTTCAACCGCTGGTGGAGGGTGATACCTCAGGGCTTCCGATGCCGGCCACCGCGTTTCAACGGGATTTCCAGTGGGACCTGACCCGCCGACTGCAGGAGCCCGGACAGGTCAGGGTACTCGACTACACCGCGGTCCGCGATCTGGACAGTGCTCAGGATCAGCGTCGGACGGCAGGTCGGTGGAACGTTGGGCAGGTGATTGCCTCTACGCTCCGGACGGTTCCGGGCCGGGGGGTCGAGCTTGAGGTTCGGCTGCTGGATGGTGCCACCTGGGGGGTACTCCGACAGGCTCGGCTGGGGGCCGGTTTGAAGATGGACTACTCCGTCCTGCTCCGGACGGCGGTAGACTCCCTCGGGGCGTGGCTTGGCCTCCCGCGTCCAGCCGAGGAGATCGCGGTGAAGCCCAGGTCCCCGAAGCTGACTGCTCTCAGGGACCGGGCAGAGGTCGAGATGCGGAAGCGAACCGCAGCAGGCTTCAATGCCGCGATTGAGCTGTACCAGGAAGCCCTGGTGCTGGATGGGGCCGACAGCTGGACTCACGCCCGGCTCTCCAATCTCTACTCGTTGCAGATCGTCTACCTCTACGCCGACGCAATGGGCCCCTACGAGGCCGCGGCCCATTCCCTGGCTCACGCTCGCCGGGCGGTGGCGCTCGACTCCAACTCCGCCTTCGCGAACATGGCCCTCGGCTACATCCTCAATCAGGCCGGCGGCCCGGTCACGGAGGCCAGAGCCAGTTTCGACCGGGCCCTCCGCCGAAACCGGGAGGTAGAACCGGGCTGGTATTCCGTCCTCCTGCTGCGGGAAGGCCGGAAGGCCGAAGCGCTGGAGATGGCCGAGCGGGGCGTGTCTCAGGATCCGGCCAACCCGGGCCGACGGCTGAGCGTTGCCTGGGACGCCATCGGGTTTGGGGAGTACCGCCTGGCGATCGCCGCTGCAGATTCGGCACTCCGGATTGACGCCAGCCTCGATCTCGCCAAGGGGCTGCTGGTGAGAGGCCTGTTGCTTGACGGTGCGATCCCGCGGTGCATCGCGACCGATGTCGGTCCCTATATCGGCACCAAGGCGGCCTGCCTCGAAGACGCCGGGCGACAGGCGGAGGCGACGGCGCTGGTCGATTCGCTGCTCCATCTCTATGCCGCCGACCGCACGGCACGTCGGTTCGATCCTGCCCTCTACGCCCAGGAATTGGCCATCTACTATGCCTGGCTTGGGGAGCGCCACGCGGCGCTGCAGTGGGCCCGGGAGGCGTTCCACCATACCCCGAATGGAATCCCCTATCCCTTCCTGCAGTCAGGCCTGTTCGCCAAGATCGTCCGCGACAAGTTCACCATGGCTGTCCTTGATGGCATGGCCGGTTCCGCCTACGAGCGGGTTCGGCTGGAGAGCACTCGAATCCCCGCTGGCGGCCCCGGTCCGACCCCTCGCTGAGCCCGGGCCCCTGTGTCCGGCCCGGCGAAGGTGATAGAATCCTCCTCATGTCCAGCCGCCATCCCCTGGCCAAGGCGCTTGAGTGGTTAGCGATCCTCGCGGTACTGGGGTTGACCCTCGTCGCCATGCTGCTCTGGACCCTCGAGGAGTCACGGGTTCGCGATGGCGAGTCTGCCCGAATCGTCTCCACCGCGGTGCGGGGCGCCGGGGCACTGCTCGACCTCACCTCCTTGGAAACCGGCATGGATGGCACCCCCGAGCTCCCGGCCGGGCTGGCCGCCGCCATCCACTCCATCGCCCACCAGAGCAGTGAGGCGCTGGGGATCACGGTGCTGGGCCGGGATGGCGTCGAAGTCTGGAGCTCGGAGGAAGTAACCGCGGGTCCCTGGTCCGATCCGGAAGCCCTCATGCCCCCGATGGGCGACGTTCGGGTGACCACCCTCGGCGGCCAGATCATCGCGACCACCCGGGCCCGGGGGACCGATCTCGCCGTTCTGGCCTGGACCCCCGCGGCTCGTCTCAGAATCACGCTATCGCTCCTCCGGAACGCCGGCCTCTTTGCCCTGGCGGGGCTGATCCTGTTCTATGCCGGTTGGCGGGTGCTCGACCTGAAGGTCCTCCAGCCGATCGAGGCTGCCGAGCGGGTGACGATCCAGGTCTCGAAGGGTGACCTCCAGGTATCCGAGACCGCGTTCGAGCAGGTTGGTGGCGGCCCCCTGACCCAGGCGCTTCGTACGATGGTGACCTCCCTGGTGACCCTGGTAGCGGAAATCCGGGTCGGGGCCGACGAATCGGCCGCGATGGCCGAGCAGATTTCGGCGGCGACCCAGGAGATGGGTGCTTCCACCCAGGAGGTGGCCTCCACCACCAGCGATCTGACCGACCGGGCCACCCGACAGGCGGCGCTGGTCCGCGCCGTGGCGGACGATGCCGGACGAATTCTCTCCATCGCCCACGAGCTTGCCGCGGGATCACTCCAGGCCGCTCAGCGGAACACCGCCCTGGCCGAGTTGGCCCGGACCCACCGGGAGGGTCTGGGCGCGGGGGCGACGGCGCTGGACCAGCTTGCCGAGCAGGCGGCTCGCGGCGTCGAGGAGGCCGACGCCCTGAGCCGGACCGCCGAAGCGATCGAACAGTTCGCCACCCAGGCCGCCGGTATCGCCCGCCAGACCCATATCCTCGCCATCAATGCCGCACTCGAGGCCGAGCGGGCCGGAGAGGGCGGCAAGGGCTTCACGGTGGTGTCGGACGAGGTGCGGCGGCTGGCCAGTCAGGCCGGTCAGGCCGCCAGCCAGACCCGCGACACGGTCCGGCTGGTGGTGACCCAGGTCGCGGCCGCCCGGAACCGGCTGCTCCGGCTGAGCGAAGGGGGCCTCAAGGCCCGGGAGACGGCCCAGTCGGCCGCCGCCGGACTCGGTCAGGTCTCCGATCAGGCCAATCTGAACGACGAATGGACCCAGGGGATTTCCAAGTCGGCTGAGGACGTTCGGAAGCTGATCGAGGGGATCGCGGGCCGATCAGGAGACCTGACCAGTGGCACCGAGGATTTTGCCGCTTCGGCCGAGGAGATCGCCGCTGCCGCCGAACAGCTCAACGCCAGCACCGAGGAAGTGGCCAGCTCGGCCACCCGGCTGGCGGACGCCGCGGTCCGGCTCACCAGCTCCGTGCGGTCCTTCCGACTCCACGACTAGTCCGTCACCTTCCGTCCATCAGAAGAAGAAGATCTGGTCTCCGCTCCCGCCAAAGCGCGGGTTCACGATATTGTTGAAGATCGAGCCGAAGGTGTAGCTCAGGCCAACCGAGGCGTAATAGCGATAGCTGGTCCGGAGTCTCTTCAACCGGAGGAGCACCTCCTCGTCCGTGGCCCCCCCCTTGGGCAGGTAGAGCTGGTCCCGGAGCCGGCCGTACGAGCCGAAGAAATTGGCCTGGAGGCCTTTGACGACCCGGATGTTCAGCCCGCCGAACAGGGTGACATGGTTCTGGCTGGGGTCATCCAGGTAACTGCCGGCACTCAACGAGAGATTGGTCGACCCCCACGGTTGCTTGGTGACCAGTGACGCGGTCAGGCTCTGGTTCGGCCGAGTCTCTGACACCTTGTCAAAGATCGTAGTGTCCTGGTACTGGAATCCGCTGATCCCGATTTCATACAGGAAAGTCAGCTGGCGGGTGGTGGACTCGTGGTAGGGGAAGACGTTGAACTCCAATCCGGGCCTGACCCGCAGAGCCAGGTCCGTGTTCTCATCGTCGGACCGCCGGGCCGAGAGGTTCACCCCGGCCGACCAATGCCGCCCCAGGCTCCGGACTGCCAGCGCGCTCCCGCCGGTGCTGATCAGCTTGCTGTCGAAAGCATCCCCGCTGTCGAACTCGAAGTGACTGGTGCTTCGGCTCCCCTGGAGTTCGAACCGGAGCTTCCAGAGGTCGGTGGTTCGGGTCGCTCGGAGCGAGCCGTAGAGACTGGCCGAGTTGGAGCGCGTCTCCCCGTTGAAGTACCCGTTTCCGCTGGCCCGGAAGACCCAGTAGTTCCACGGGTCGTCGGGCTGGAGGACTCCGGCCCCGCCAGCGGGCCGGCCGGCAGAGTTCACCTGGAGATCCACCGCCCCGGCTCGGGCGGCAAACGGTGCGAGGCCGAGCTTGACCATCCGGACCAGTCCTCGCCGTCGCTCGTCCTCCGTGGCTGTCGCCGAGCTGCTGTGGCGCAGCTCATCCTGGTGGCCGGCCTGGGCGCCCAGGCCGAGAAACCGCATGGTGTACTCCCGGCCGCCACTGCCGGTGGTCTGGGTGGTGACCAGCAGCTGGATCTCGGCATCGGCCCGATCTCGAACCCAGTTGACCCAGGTGATCTCGGTCCGGAAGAAGTCGGGATCGCAGTAGTAGGGTTCACAGTCGAGGAAGACCTTGAGGGCCACCGCCGTCTCGGCCGAGGTGGGCTCCTGGGCTGGCAGGGTGGCCGGAAGTATGAGGACGAGAACCACGAGAGTAGCACGAGTGCGCCAGCGCATTCGACCGTCCAGTACTCGAGGGGTATTCTGCTATGACGCCCGGCGCCCGGGGAAGGTTGCACATCGACCGCCGGTGCCGGGGACAAAGGCCTGGGATCCGCTAGCCGGTCACCTTCCGGGCCAGGGCCCGGCTGATGAACCGGAGGCGGTCGGGCCATGACAGGCGGGCCAGCATCGTCTTCACCACCCCCTTGGTAAACCAGGTCCTGGCCGAGTAGTCCACCGCCGCATCGATCATAAGCGGTATCCCCGCGTCGAGTCGCTCGCGCGCACGCGCGAGGACGGTATCGATCTCCCCGTCGCCCATGAGCGGGAGACACTCGATTCCCATCCCGGCGGCCAGACTCGCCAGGTCGTAGTCGGGCAGCTGGCTCGCCACCGGGCGGTTGAACGCGGTCCCCTGGAACTGGGCAATCTGTGCCAGCTGCCGATCGCGCAGCACGACCACCAGGACCGGAATCCCCTGGTTGGCGGCCGTCAGCAGTTCTAGGCCAGTCATCAGGAAGGCGCCGTCGCCAGCCAGCGCGACGACCGGAGTCCCCGGCCGGCCCAGGGCTGCTCCGATCGCGGCGGGCACCGAATAGCCCATGCAGGAGTAGTCCACCGGAGCGAGGAATCGTCCCGGCCGCTCAAGCACCAGACCCTCCATCGCCAGGAAGGTCCCGTTGCCGCTGTCGGTGGTGAAGACCGTCTCCGGGCCGAACGCCCGCTGCAGCGCGCGGACCAGCGCCATAGGGGACACCCGGTCGGGGCTCTGTTCCGCATCCTGCCCCTCCCACACCGCCTGGCGGCCATCGGCAATGGTCTTCTCAATCACCGATCGATCGGGACCCACGCCCGGCAGTCGCTCGAGCACCCCGGCCACGAAGGCTGCCGCATCGGAGACGATCCCCAGCTCGGCGGGGAAGTTCCGCCCGAGGACCTCCGGGTTGATGTCCACATGGAGCATCGGGCCGGGCAGGGTGATCCCGTAGCCCGCGGTTCCCACCTCGCTGAACCGGCAGCCGATCGTCAGGATCCGGTCGCAACCCTGGGCCACCGCGCGGGCAAACGGCGGCGCCGAGTTGCCGAAGCCATTCCACACAAACAACGGATGCGACTCGGGAAAGACCCCCTTCCCCTGGATGGTCGTGGTGACCGGCGCGCCCAGCCGCTCGGCCAGCCGGACCAGCTGATCTCCGGCCCCGGCCGCTCCGAGCCCGACGTGAAGCAAGGTCCCGGTACCGGGAGCACTGAGCCATTCGGCCGCACGGTCCAACTGCTCCGTGGTCGCGGTCGGCGGCGGGGTTGACCCTGGAGCACCCAGGTCCGCTTCGCTCACCTCGTGCCGGCTCAGGTAGAGGTTCACCGGCACCTCCACCATGACCGGTCCGGGGGTGCCGGCTCGCGCCAGCCTGCAAGCTTCCCGGATGGTGCGGTAGAGGTCTCGGCCCTCCAGCGGCCGGAACGCGCCCTTGGTGACCGGAGCCGCCATCGCCAGTTGATCGATGTCGTGCAGCTGGTAGCCCAGCCGGACGTCCTGCCGGATCCCGCAACCGAGCACCAGCATCGGCACACCGTCCATCCAGGCCTCGGCGATCCCCGAGAGGGCGTGGGTGAATCCGGCTCCCGGCACCAGGTTGACGCACCCGAGCTTGCCCGAGGCCCGCCAGTAGCCATCGGCCATGAAGCCGGCGCTCTGCTCATCGGTCACCAGGATCGGTCGGACCGAGGACGGCTCCAGGGCATCGTACAGCTCGATGTTGTGCGTGCCGGGGATCCCGAAGGTGCAGCTGATCCCCTCGGCCTCCAGCGCCCGCACCACCAGTTCACCGCCTGTCAGTCGCATGAGGTCTCCGGAGCTTCAGGTCGTCAGCGGGCCGAGGTCGGCCAGCACGCCGTCGGCAACCCGGTCGGCGAGCGACATGACCGTGAGGTAGGGGTTGATCTCGAGGGAATCGGGGAAGAGGCTCGCGTCGGCCACCCGGAGCCAGGGGCGGCCGTGCACCCGGCCCCACCCGTCGGTGACCGAGTCGGCCGGCCCCCGGCCCATCCCGGCGCCGCCCATGAGATGCGCCGCCGAGATGGAGATCCGCCCGAGCACGAAATGCTGCTCGCTGATCAGACTGTCGAGCTGATCGGCCTGGGAGCGATCGAGCAGCGGGGGATCGGCCGACGGAGCATGGACCCGGAGCGCCCCGGCCTGGAAGAAGATCCGGGCTGAGGTGCGAGTCGCGGCGACCATCGACCGGACCACCTCCGGGGTAAAGCGGTAGTGCACCACCGGCTTGCCATCGCGGTCCACGGTGATCCGGTTGTCCGGGGTGGCCTTGTCGCAGGCGAGCACCAGGATCATCTGGAGCCGCGGGAATGCCCGCATCAGGGTGCTGTGATCCGCTCCGAATCCGGTCAGGTTCTTGGCCGTGATGAACGGGAAGTACATGCAGGTTTCCAGCACATAGCCGTCCGACTCGGCCCGGTCGAGAAAGAAGCTCTTCGGGTGACCGACGTCGTTGGTGATCGGGGCCGGGTGCTCGCCCACCAGAATGTGCGCCGGGTGACAGGTGAAGCCGTGGCCGACCCGCGTCGGCAGGCCCTGGAGCGCCGACCGGAGCAGGATGGCCGGGGATCCGATGCTGCCGGCGGCGAGAATCACCTGGCTGGCGGCAATCTGATAGTCGCCCGGGGCCCACTCGGGTTCGGTGCCCTTTCCACCGGCCGGCCGGGGCTGGACCCGCACCGTCAGCGACCGTTCACCGATCCGGAGGACCTCGGCCCTGGTGACCACCTCCACCCCGCGCCGCTCTGCGGCCGGCAACTGGACCCGGTTGGTGCCCTGTTTGGCCGCGTTGGGACAGCCGAGGTTGCAGAGGCTCGAGCCCTTGCAGCCGCGCAGGTTGAGCGGGAACTGTTCGGCCGGCATCCCGATCCCGGCGCAGCCCTCGACGAAGAGCCGGTTGTTGTCGTTGATCCGGGCCGCATCGAGCAACTGGACATTGTTCTCCGCCATGTAGCGCCGACTGCGGCGTTCCACGTCGGCGTGATCCAGACCTGGCACCTGCCAGTGGCGGATGACCCGCTCCGGGGCGATCAGCGAGGTGCCGGTGTAGATGATGGTCGAGCCGCCGTAGCCCTGACCGAAGGCGAGCGTCATCGTCCCATCGGCGGTCAGGAAGCCGCCCCCATCCACGAACACGGCATCCGCCATCTCCAGCTCGCGGCCGGTGAAGTCCTCATCCCGGAACCGGGGCCCCTGTTCCAGTACCAGAACTTTCTTTCCCGCCTCCACCAGGTCGGCCAGACGCTGGGCCACGGTGCCGCCACCCGCGCCGCTTCCGACCACGACCACGTCGTAGTGCCTGGTGCTCATCGACGGGCCTCCCAGCCGGCCGGAGCCGCCCGGTAGCCGAGCCCGTCCAGCGTGTCGGATCGAGTGTAGTAGCCCATCATCGCCAGGGTCCGGAGTCCCCAGACCCCCCGACGGAGGAGCAGCACCGGTGCCCGGCTCACCGCGTCGAGCAATCGGGTGCGCTGGGCGGGTGCCAGGGAGACCAGTCCGCGGCCGTACCGGAGCACCGCGATCGCGTTGAGAATCCGGATGAACAGGATGAGCTGCCGGCGCATTGCGGCCGGGCGGCCGGACAGGGCCAGCGCCACGATCCGATCTGCCTCGGCCCACTGCTCGGTGGTGCACGCCACCGCCTCGGGGACGAAGGCCTCGGTCAGGGCGTGGAAGAGAGGGCGAACCGGTTCCAGGGGGTCAGCGGGCATCGAGCCCAAGTGTATCCCCGACCGCGGGCGACCGGAAGCCAGGGCAGGGTGGTAGCCGATCGTCGAGGCGGCCGGTATCTTGGCAGATCCTTGCTCCAGGCCGAGATCAGCATGACCGCACCCGAAGCCCGTTCGGGCCTCGATCCGTTTCGCGACGGCCAGCTCCCCGAGCCACCCCGTCCGATGGGATTGGGATGGATCGCCGCGGTGGGGCCGGGGGTCATTCTGCTGGGTGCGTCGATCGGAAGCGGCGAGTTTCTCCTCGGTCCGGCCGTCATGGTCAAATACGGGCTGTCGCTGCTGTGGATATCGGGCGTGGCGATCACCCTTCAGACCCTGTTCAACACCGAGCTGATGCGGTACACCATCGCCACCGGGGAACCGGTCTTCACCGGGTTCATGCGGACCGCGCCCCGGGCCGGCTTCTGGGCGTGGCTCTATTCCCTGTTCTTCCTGCTTCAGGCGGGCTGGCCGGCCTGGGCGGGCACTGCGGCCGGGGCGGTTTTCTTCCTGTTTACCAAGCGGCTGGCGGGACCCGAGGAGGCCAACCTCGTCTACCTCGCCGGCCTGGCGGCCTACGCCCTCTGTGTCGCCGTTCTGCTGGTGGGACGACGGATCGAGCGGACCCTCGAGATACTCAACTGGGTGCTGGTCACCCTGATCATCGGCGGCCTGCTGGTGCTGGCCATCCTCTTCGTCCCGGGGGCGACCTGGATCGGGGGGCTGGTCGGCTGGTTCGGGTTCGACGCCGCGACCGGCAACTTCAATCCGGTGCCAGCCGGCATCGACTGGTTCCTGATCGGGGCGTTCGCGGCCTTCTCCGGTGCCGGCGGTGTGATCAACATCTCCCTCTCGAACTGGGCCCGCGACAAGGGATACGGGATGGGCGGTGTGGCGGGGTACATCCCTTCCGCCATCGGCGGGAAGCGGACCGACCTGGCCCACACCGGCTTCCGGATTGGTACCGATCCCGTGACCATGCAGCGGTGGAAGGGATGGTGGCGGCTGGTCCGGGCGGATCAGTACGGGGTGTTCTTCATCGGTGCGGTGCTGGGGATGCTGCTCCCCGGCCTGCTGTATGTGACATTCGTGCCGAGCGGGGAAGACATCCGGGGCCTGGCGGTGGCTTCCACCCTGGCGCATGCGGTTTCCGGGGCCAGGGGGGCGGTCTTCGGCGGGATCATCGCGATGATGGCGGTCTGGGTCCTCCTCAAGGCCCAGCTCGATATTCTGGAGGGAACGGTCCGGGGGATCACCGATATCCTGTGGGCTGGCAGCTCCCGAGTCCGGACCTGGCGCGGCGGGGATGTCCGGCTGGTCTACTACTCGGTACTTGGCCTGCTGGTGGCCTGGGGGGTCATCGCGCTCCGGCTGGCCCAGCCGGTGGTCCTGCTGCAGATCTCGGCCAATGTCGGGGGGATCGTGTTTGTGCTGGCCTCACTCCACCTGCTGCGGATCAACACCACCCTGCTCCCCCCGGCGCTCCGGCCGCCGCTCTGGCGCCGGGTGGCACTCGTCACCATGGCCCTGTTCTACGGGGCCTTCGTGACCCTCTGGCTGTCGAGTCTCAGGTAGCGATCAGGACGAACAACTGAGGACCAGGTCGCGGGCCCACTCCGGCGCGCTCCGGGTGTACTCCGCCGCGTTCGGCTGCTCGGCATAGGGGTACCGGAGCAGCAGCCGCAGCCGTTCGATCTCACTCCCCTCCCCTTCGTCCTCGGCCTTGCGGATTGCTCGCTCGGCCAGCCAGGCGCGGAGCACATAGACCGGGTTGACCCGGGCCATCCGGGCCTGCCGTTCGCTGTCCCGGCTCCGCTCGCTCGCCAGCCGGTCCCGGTAGCTGACCAGCCAGGTGTCCAGTGCCGCCTGATCGGTGACCTCGGCCCGGAGCGCCAGCGGGGTCGCCCCATCCTGCGACGAGAACAGCGCCAGGGCCCGGAAGAACCTGGGGTAGTCGGCCCGCTGGGTCTGGAGCAGGGTGAAGAGACTGGCGGTCAGCGCCCCATCCTCGGGTCGCGATTCGCTGAACCCGAGCTTGGCCCTGAGCCGGAGCGACAGGTGCTGCTCGAAGGCCGGTCGGTAGGCCATGATGGCCTCTTCCGCCTCCTCCCGGTTGATCAACGGAACCAACGCTTCAGCGAGGCGCACCACATTCCACAATCCCACCCCGGGCTGCTGGTCGAATGCATAGCGGCCGGCATGATCGGAATGATTCGGAATGAAGCCGGAGTCGAACGCCTCCATGAACCCATACGGGCCGTAGTCAAGGGTCAGGCCCAGGATCGACATGTTGTCGGTGTTCATCACTCCATGGGTGAAGCCGACGGCCTGCCAGGAAGCGATCATCCTGGCGGTCCGGACGACCACCTCCCGGAACCAGTCAGCCGGACGGCCCTTGAACGCCGGCGCGTGCAGTTCGATGACGTGGTTGGCCAGCGCCCGCAGCAGATCGGGCCGGTCCCGGGAGGTCAGCACCTCAAAACTCCCGAACCGGACATGGCTCGGGGCCATCCGGATCAGGGCGGCGGCCGGCTCGATGGTCTCCCGTCGAACCGTGGTATCGCTGGTGACGATCGAGAGGGCCCGCGTGGTGGGGATGCCCAGGCCATGCATCGCCTCGGAGGCCAGATACTCCCGGATCGTGCTGCGCAGCACGGCGCGCCCGTCGCCGCCCCGGGAGAACCGGGTCGGCCCGCTGCCCTTGAGGTGGAGGTCCCACCGCTCACCGCGATCATTGACCGTCTGGGCCAGGAGGATGGCACGGCCGTCCCCAAGCTGGGGGACCCACACCCCGAACTGATGACCGGCATAGAGCATCGCCACCGGCTCGGCGCCCGGAATCCGTCGGGAACCGGCGAGGTACTGGGTCAGGTCGTCACGGGAGCTGGCGTCGGGGTCGAGCCCGATCAACGCGGCGGCGTCCGGGTTGAGCGCCAGCAGTCGCGGTGCGGTCAGCGGGGTGGGGTCGACGACTTCGTAGAGCTCCGGGGCCAGCCGGGCATAGGTGTTGTCGAGGCGGAGGGCGGCGATAGAGGCCATTGGTGCACCCAATATACCAAATGAAAGCGGGGACGTCGCCTCGACGTCCCCGCTCCCCCAACTTTACCCGCAGCCGTTACGGACGGCCGCCGCCCCGATGGGCCATGCGATTGGCCAAGTCGATGGTGAACGGCTCCCCGTTGACGGTGGCCGTCGGGAACTGCGTTCCGTTGAAGCTGATGATGACGGTCCGGCTGATCTGCCGGGTCTCCTCCCCGTTGCTCACCGTTCCGGTGACCACCTTGGTGATCGTTCCGGCGGTGGGCCAGGCATCGGTCTGCTCGTCGGACCGGCGCGGGACCACCACCCCGGCCACCGTCACGGCGGCCTCGAGTTCGTAGGTCCGGGTGCCGCGGGCGTCCGACATCCGGGTCCGCTTGACCTCGCTCGCGCCGGTGCCGTTCCAGGTCCGGGAGGTCTCCTCACCGGCCAGACCCGTCACGACCATGTCGCGGTCGTAGTCCACCTCGGCGGTCATGCTGCCGCCGTCCATGGTCCGCCCGATCGAACCTTCAGCGTGCTTGATGAAGTGGATCTTGGCGGTCAACAGTTGGTCGAAGGTCTCCATGGCGGCGTTCGAGGCATCGTAGAACGCGTAGCGGCGGTCGAGCGAGAGTCCGCCAGGACCGGTGATCGTCGCGCAGGTGTGCCAGCCGGTGCCGGCATCGTACGGGCAGTCGCCGGCCGATGGGGCCTCCTGGGGGGTCAGCCAGAATCGCATCCCCACCTGCAGACCATGGCTGAGCTCCCGCATGGTCTGGACATCCGCACCCGCCCCATCGGCCATCGCGGTGGCGACATCCAGGTTGAGCGTCGGATCGGCGGATCGGGGACCGGTGCTCTCCGCACAGGCACCAAGTACCAGGGTCGCAGCCAGTCCGAGGGCAGTGAACTTCCGATTGGTGGTCATGTGGTCTTTCGCAAGTCTGGTGGTTGCTGGTGACGGGCCTTTGCCGCCCGGCTTCCCCCCCTTGGACGCGAATCGGTCCCCGGCGTTAAGCAGGCCGCCTCCCATCGCCGTAACCGGTTGTAAAATAACACTTTATACCTTTCCTGGTGGCCGCGCCCGGGAGACCCCACCAGAGACGATGAAGGCCATCACCTCGGCGCTGTCTGCCGCCAGTGGGGTGACCCGGTGGGCGGGGACCACGATCAGGTTGCCGGCAAAATTGTACGACTGCGGGAGGTAGACCGCCACCTGGTCCGCCAACCCGAGATCTGCCAGATCTTCCGCCGTAACGAAGCCCAGGGCTCCGATCGCGCCGTCCTCGCTCAGGGCCACCCGCACCGCTTTGGTGAATCGCCGCTGTTCCCCGACGAAGGCGTTGAGCAGATCCTTGGTCGAGGAGTAGAGCAGCCGGACGAACGGGACCTTCTCGAGCAGTTCATCCAGCAATCCCAGTGCCGCTCTGGTCAAATAGGTCGATGCCAGTGCCCCGATCCCGGTGATGATCAGCAGGGACACGACCAGCCCCACCCCGGGGATCGGGATGCCCAGGAGTCCGTCCACCCAGCGGATCAGGAGCCAGCAGATGTAGAGCGTCAGCGCCGCCGGTGTGGTGATCAGCAGGCCGCGAAGGAACCAGGCCGCGGCCCGGCGGGTCAGAGTCCGTCCGGGGCGTGGGGGGGGTGTCACGCGAGGACCTCCTCCAGCTGGACCAGCAGGGCGTTCAGATGTTCGAGGGTGAGGTCCCCCATGTGACCGATCCGGATGACCGAGTTGTTGAGCGGGGTCATGCCCGTCGTAATCAACCAGCCGCGCCGTTCAAGTTCCCCAACCACCTCGCCGGCCTTCCGCTCCGGCGGCAGGGTCAGGGCGCTCACCGCCCGGGAGCGTCTTCCGGCCCGGGCCATCAGGTGGACGTCCTGCCGAGTGGCCGCCCACTCCTCCATCCTGGCCGCCATCTGATCGTGTCGGGCGTATCGCGCCTCGAGCCCGCCGGTTGCGGCGATCCGCCGGACTTGGGCCAGCAGGGTGTGATAGACCGGAAGCGCCGGGGTGGTGAGTGGCAGGTCCTGGCGGGCGGCGCTCGCCAGATGGGTGGCGCTCAGGTACCAGCCCCGGTCGGGGGTCTTTTCCGCCCGGGCCATGAATCGCGGGCTGGCGGCGGCGACCGCAATCCCGGGCGGGAGGGCCAGCGCCTTCTGGGATCCGGTGAAGATGAAATCGAGATCCCACCCTTCGGCTTCGATTGGCATGGTACCGACGGAAGTCACCCCATCCACCAGCACGAGGGCATCGGTATGCTCGCGGATGACCCGGACCAGGTCGGGGAGGGGGGCCAGGGCCCCGGTGGACGATTCCGAGTGAACCAGCGCGACGGCATCGACTTCGGGGCCATCGAGAAAGAGGGCGAGTTGCTCGGGTTCCAGGGTCTCGCCCGGTGGCACGTTGAGCCGGATGACCTGCTTGCCGCAGCCCTCCGCCACCCGGGCGTACATCTCGCCGAAGTAGCCACCCACCACCACCAGCACCGTCTCGCGGACCCCGTTGCGGATCGAGGCCTCCATCAGTCCAGTCGCGGCCGAGGTCGAGATCATCACCGGCCTGCTGGTCCCGAACATCTGGCGCAGCAGGGGCTGGATCTCGTGAATGACCTGCTGCATCCGGGGGTTGAAGGTGAAGTACATCGGCTCCAGCATGGCCTGCCAGACGTCGGGATGGACGTCGGTCGGCCCGGGGAGGAATCCGCGCCCGAACGGTCTCATGCGTTCACCACCTGGTCGGTCGTTATCATGGTCACTCCGCGGGACTTCCAGTCAGCGAGCAGTGAGGCACCGGCGGAGGGATCGATGGCCCGGACCGCATCGGTCACCAGCGCAAGGGGAATGGTCGGTCGATGGCGGAGCAGGCCCTCGATGGCGTAGCGGTCGCAGACGTCGAGCGCCACGCCGTAGAGCACGATCCGGTCGGGGCTCAGGGCATCGAGCACCGGCAGCAGGTTGGGATTGGTAAAGACGTCGAACCAGTGTTTGTGGAACAGCAGATCGCCGTCGTGGGCCAGCACCTGGGCGGCCAGCTGCCCGGGATCTTCCGGTGCCGGCTCGATCACCAGGGGATCCCGAAGGGTCGTGGCCGCGATCCGCGCCTGACCGGGGGTTCCCCGCATGCAATGGTCGGGGAAGGTCTCCCTCCAGTCCGGCGTCTCGCTCAGTTCCCGGTGGCCGGGGACATGGTCATCTGCGCTGGCCAGAATCCGGATGCCTTGGGTGTGGGCGTGATCGGTCAGCCGTTGGAGCGCGGGGATGATCTCCTCACTGCCCGGGACGTACAGCCGGCCGTCGGCCATCATGAAGTCGTATTGAGTGTCGACATCCCAGAACAGCGTCCCGCTCATCATCCGCTCCCGCTAGCGCACGCGCTCGAGTCGTGGATTCGGGCGAAAAGTCCGGCCCACCTTGGCGCAGGGCTTCCCCTCGTGCTGGACCACATCGGCGGTAAAATCGAACCGACCCTGGAAGAGGGAGGACCCGACGCCGTAGGCGTCCACCGGGACCTTGCTCGACTCGAACTCCTCGATCTTCTCGACGGTGAAGCCACCTGAGGCAACGATCCTGACCTGCTGGAACCCCTTCTGGTCGAGCGCTTCCCGGACATTCCAGACCAGCTGGGGGCAGACGCCATTGGGCTTGAACTGTCCCATCTGGGGCACTACCGACCGGTCCACCAGCAGTTCGCTGGTGTCGAGCCGGACCGCGTAGAGCCGTTCACCCAGGGCTTCGGCCAACTGGAGGGAGGTCCCCACGCAGTCGTTGTCGAAATCCACCAGGGTGATGAGCCGGAGGTCGGGACCCATGTGCTCCGCGAACTTCAATGTGGCCCGGACCGTGTCGCCCCCGTAGGCCGCGATCAATCCATGGGGGACGGTCCCCACGCCCTCGCTGCCCCACCACGAGGCCTGGGCATCGGTGGAAACTCCGATCGCCCCGGCGATGTGGGCGGCGTAGCCGTCGCCGGTCTGGACCAGCCAGTGATCGTGCCGGGCCGGAAAGAACATGACCTCCTTGGGCCGAGCGGCCTCGACCACCCGGCGGGTGTTGGTGCCGACCCGGGTCCGGCGGGACAGCACGCCGAGGAAGAGGGTCTCCAGATGGGCAAAGGCGTCATAGGCGCCTTCGATCTGGAGCACCACTTCGAACGGCTCAACCTCGTCGCCGTCGTACAGGGCGTGGACCGCCAGATCGTTCCACTCCACCGCGCAGAGCTTGAGGATCGCGATCGCCTCATCCACCCCGCCCAGGAAGGCGTGTCGTTTGCCGAACACCTGCATCGTGACCTGGGGCCGGTAGTGGTCGGCCAGCAGGATCTCCCGGGTCCGGACGAAGTACTTGTCCGAGTAGTACCCCGACCGCATCCGTTCCACCGGGAGGTGGAAGATCTCTGGATCGAGTCGGGGGCGGTGCCGGGTCATGCGGTCTGCTCCTCGGTGGGGCCGGTCGTCAGGGCCTCAAGGCGGCTCCGAATGACCGGGGCCCCAGGGGATGAAGGATAGCGGGTCAGCAGATGCTCGAGTTCCCGCCGGGCCCGGTTTGTCGCGCCGGTCGAAGCCAGGGTATCGGCCAGAAGGGCCCGGAGCGCGAACTCCTCTGCCGGGCCGACCCGGGCTCCGGAGGCGAATAGCCCATCCACCTCCTCGATCGCCTCGGCCGGTCGCCGGAGCTCTCCGGCCAGCAGCCGGACCCGTCCCAGGGTAGCCCAGCCCCGCTGGGCACCGGTAGCTCGCATCCGGTAGCTCTCGGCGGCCATTTCATAGTTCCCCTGCGCCACCATCGCTTCGACGTCGGAAAAACTGTCCCCCGCCCGGCTGACTCCCACGTTGGTCAGCAGACGGGCCATGGCGTCGGGGATTTCGTCGATCCCGCGAAAGATCGCGGCGATGATCCCCGCCACCACCCAGAACGTGCCCGCGATGTAGAGACCCTGGCTGGAACCGGTCCGCAGCCAATAGACGAGGGCAACGATGGTGGCGGCTCCGCAGGCGCCGGCCAGCAGGCCGCCGACCAGCCGGGGGGAGAACGCTCGGGGGCTGGGGTTGGGGTAAGGCACTCTGCTCAATAAGGTACCGGCAGGCCGAAGGCCGGCACAAGTTGACATGCAGGCCGCGACGGGCCTCAATTGGAGACCACGCCCACGCCTCTTTTCCGGAGCACGCCGATGTCCGAGACCGTCACCCGCCGCCGCTTCCTCGGTACCGCCGCCGCGGTGGCCGGGGGTGCGCTGATCCCGGCGGCCGCGAACGCCGTGGCGGCACCCGCCCTCATCCGGTCCAAGGTCAGTACCTTCGCCGCCGTGGGCAGCACCAACGGGATTCGAGGGGTGACCCGCGCCGTCGAGCTGATGACCCAGGGAACCGACACCCTCGATGCGGCGGTGGAGGGCGTCAAGATCCAGGAACTCGATCCGAGGGACAACTCGGTCGGCTACGGTGGACTGCCCAACGAGGAGGGCGTGGTGCAGCTCGACGCCTCGTGCATGCATGGCCCCAGCAAACGGGCCGGGGCGGTGGCGGCACTGGAGGGGATCAAGACCCCGAGCGAAGTGGCCCGACTGGTCCTCAAATACACCAACCACATCCTCCTGGTGGGTCAGGGCGCCAAGCGGTTTGCGCTGTCGTACGGGTTCCAGGAGGAGAATCTGCTCACTCCGGAGTCGCGGGACATCTGGCTCCGCTGGCGGGCCAATCGGGGCTCCGGGGACGACTGGGTGGATGTGCCACGCGATGCGAAGATGGCCGTTCGCCCCACCGGGACGATCAATCTCAATACCATTAACGACCAGGGTGATATCAGCTCGGTAACAACCACCAGCGGACTGGCCTGGAAGATCCCCGGCCGGGCGGGTGATTCCCCGATCGTCGGGGCGGGGCAGTACACCGACAACGCCGTCGGGGCCGCCGGGTCCACCGGCCTCGGTGAAGCCAACATCATGGTCTGCGGCGGCTTTCTGACGGTGGAGCACATGCGGCGAGGGATGGCTCCGACCGATGCCGCCCTGGAGACCCTGCGCCGAGTGGTGGCGATGACACCACCGCGGCTGCTGGACGAGCGCGGCAGCCCCACGTTCGGACTCAATTTCTACGCGGTCAACAAGAGGGGCGAGACCGGCGCGGCTTCGTTCTTCCCCTCCCGCTACGCGGTGCATGATGGTCGAGAGGCCTCGATCAGGGACACCGCCTACCTCTATCAGCGGGGTCAGGGATGACCCGGTTTCGACTGGCGCTCACCATCGGGGCCGGGTTGCTCCTGGCCGGCCAGGTCGCGGCCCAGGAGCCGTGGAGGGCCAGCTACTACCCTTACCCGCTGAAGGGGCCCAACGACAAGTTGTCCTGGGTGCTCCACTATCAGTACGCCCAGGCCGCCGACTACTACGACCGGGTGCCGTTTGCGAACAGCCTCTCGGCCGAAGCTGGCGCCAACCCCGACGGCAGCCGGTTTCTGGTGACCCGGTTCAAGGGGCCGCGGATTGCGCCGGGCTGGCGCCTCTTCGGGGAGGCGGGGACCGTTCGGGAGAATCGGTACGGCTTCTTCGGCCTGGGGAACGAGACCGAGAAGAACGAGGCCAAGGACAGTCCTTACGCTGACCGGGTGGGGCGGACCAGGCATTTCGTGCGCGGAGACCTGACGCGCACCGTGATCGGTCCGCTGCAGGTGGCGGTGGGTGGCAGTCTGACCCGGGCGAACTTCAGAGCGCTGCCGGGAAACACCAGGTACGCCGGATACTGCCCCCAGCTTCCGGTGGTGGGCGGGACCGCCGTGGACTGTGGCAGCGGCACCGATCTGGTGGGGCGGGTCGCCCTGGTCCTGGATACCAGGAACCTCGAGTTCGTCACCGCGAAGGGTGTCCTGCTCGAGGGGGGTGCCTTCCTCGGCAGCGGGGGGAGCGGTTACAACGGGGTGTACGGGCAGGCCAAGGCGTTCGTCTCACCCCGCGAGGGAATGGTCTTCGCGGCCCGGATTCTCGGTCGGCACCTGTCGGACGAGGCCCCGCTCGACGCCCGCTACGAGGTGCAGACCTGGGAGCAGAACATCCCGGTGCTGGGTGGGCCCGAGACCCACCGCAGCTTCGTTTACGGCCGGTTTACCGGGCTGGACCTGGTGGTCCTGAACCTGGAGTACCGGCAGGACATCCTGAACCTGGGAGACTACGGAGCGTTCACCGCGGTCGGGTTCCTGGACGCGGGCAGCGTCAAGGAGGCGGCCCTGAGCCAGAACAGTGATCTCCACGTGGGTGGTGGCGCCGGGTTGGCGCTCCGGATCCTCCGGTCGACCGTGCTGACGTTCAACTTTGCCTGGGGTGGCGACGGGTTTCTGTACTCGATGGGTACCGGCTGGATGTTCTGACCGCCGGGCTGGTGCCGCGCCATGTGGGGTGAGCCCCAACGGCGAACCCGGGTTGCTACCGCGCCAGGTGAGGTGAGCCCCAACGGCGAACTAGCGTTACCCGCGGTAAATCGCTCGCACGATAGATCCCGGGCTGCTCGCGGGTTCCGACGTTCGCCTTGGTGCTCACCCCACCCGTCGCCGTTCACCCCGACCAGTTGGTGCTCATCCCACCCTGCGCTGGGCCACCCGACCGATTGGTGCCACCCCTACCCGTTGCTGTTCGACCAACCAGTTCGTGCTCACCCCACCCGTCGCCGTTTGCCCCGACCTCTTAGTACCCGCTGTGCTGCCCCCCGGGGCCAGGGCGTGTCCGGTCCCGCCTCCCGACGATCGCCTTGCCGTGGCGCACTTCCAGTCCGGTCCCGCAGGGTGGGGTCGGGGTGGGATGCTGGTGGTGGGTAAGGTGGGGCGGGGTGTGTGAGAAGGTGGGGGTGGTTCGCGTGAGGGGCCCTCCTCGCGCGAACCACCTTGCCGGGGGCTCTCCTCGCACGAACCATCCCCACCACGCGAACTATCTCGGCCGATCTACCCGACCCGCTCCTCGATCTTCACCCCGAAGTCGGCCAGGCCAGACAGGTACGGCCCGAACGGCGTGGCCTCGTCGGGAGTCTTCACCCCTTTGGCCATCACCTTGCCCTGGACCTGCAGGAGGCCGGTGAGCGCCAGCGAGTAGCCGGTCGTCCGCATCATCGCGCTGATCCCCCGCTCTTCGTCGTAATAGTCGAGCAGCTGAAAGGACACCGAAGCCGGTACGCCCTGATGGGTGCCAGACACCCGGACCCGGAGGGCCACCAGGTCGCGGCCTTCCGGCTTGCTGAGCCGCGGCTGCACCGCCGCGATGAAAACGTCCCGCGGCACCACCGACACACCCTTTACGTCGATCGGTTCGTTGGAAATCAGCCCCAGCTCGCGGATCGGGCGCATGATCGCCACATGCCCGGGGTACCGGAGGGTCTTGTACTCCATGGTCCGGACCTTTCCCTCCCAGGCAAACGGCATCGTGCTGATCCCGCCGCCGGTATGGAACGCCTCGAGGGTGCCGACCGGAGCCGGGAATTCGACGTCCTCCAGTTCGCTCAGCGCATCCACTTCCATCCGGCGGCCCTCACGGAGGACCCACGACGGGGTGGCGTAATAGTCGAGCGCGCCTTCGAGCGAATAGACGATCTGGTAGTTGAGCGGCGGCTCCGGGTGCTGCGGCAGCCCTCCCACGTAGATCCTGACCGACTCCGGCTGGTCGATCCGGCGGAGTCCCTCGGCGGCCAGAATGTTGACCATTCCGGGTGCCAGGCCACAGTCGGGGATGACCGACACCCCCTTCGCCTCGGCCGCCTGATCATGGACCTTCTGCTCGAACACGATCTCGGTGTTCCCACCCAGGTCGGCAAAGTGGCAGCCGGCCTCGATGGCGAGCCGAGTCATCGGTTCATTGAAGTAGTAGGGCAGGGCACAGAGGACCGCATCGTGCCCGCGCATGGTCGCCAGCACCTCGGCCTCGTCTCTGGCATCGATCGCCACGGGCGCCAGTCGACTGTCGCCGAGCCCGGCCAGGAACGCCGGGATCTGATCCGGATGGGTGTCGGCCAGAGTGACGAGGGTCACGCCCGGGTTCTGCAGGAGATTGTACGCGGAGGCACTGCCCTGCAGGCCCGCGCCGAGTACCAGGAACTTCATGTCAGGGCCTCAACGGCGACAAGTTCGAATGGAAGCCCCGCAATATAGTCCGGTCGGGCTCTCGGGATCACGGCTTGGGGCCGGGCTGGAAGTGGGTGGGCTCCCGGATCCCGGTGGGCATCCCGGACCACTCGAGCTCACGAGAGCGTCCGGGGCCCAGCGGCCGCACCACCACCCGTTGATCGACCAGGTACGCCACCGAGTCGCCGGTCCAGCGCAGTGGGTCGCGACCGTCCATGGTCAGCGGGGTGTCCTCATTTCCGGAGCGGGCACAAAGCCCCCCATCGGGACAGCGGACCACCACCGCAAAGGGTGGGTCACCCAGCAGGATGCTGAGCGCGCTGTCGGCTGCCCCGGCCTCGGTCGAGCCGTCGATGAGTCGCGCCAGGGTGAGCCGAGCCGGTGGAGCCGCGGTGCTGAAGAGCCCCGCTCCGGTGCGGAGATAGAGCCGGGTGCCGTCGTGGCTCCAGGCCACTCGCTCGACCGAAGCGGCATCGGTGGGTACGGTCGTCTCCCGCTCCGCCGTGTTCAGCAGATTCATCACCACCAGCCAGACCGCGCCCTGCGGGTCCTCCCGCAGAAAGGCCAGCTGCGCCCCGGTCGGATCCAGCATCGGGGAGCGTTCCCGGTCGCGGGTATAGGTGAGCTGGAACATCTCCCCGCCGCCGGCTGATCCGGCAAACAGGTCGGTCTGATCGCCCTGGCCCTGGCCGACCAGCACCACGAATGGCTCCTGGCCGACCGAAATCTTGTTGCTGAGCGGGGAGAGGCGGCACCCGCCCAGGGCAAGGACGAATCCCGCAACGACCGCGGCCCGGGGCTGCCTCCGCCACCGACCGAGGTTCCAACGCCGCCGACCGAGGGAGGCCACGGTCACCGTCCGGCCGCGACCCGGACATCGAGCAGCCACCAACTGAACGGATCGACCTCAACCGTCGCGCTGTCCGCCCGGTCCACGGGGAACACCCGCGTCACATCCCGGCCGTCGAGGTCGATCCGGTGGAAGGCGCCGTTGATCCTGAGCTGGAGCCCGGGAATCCGGAAGCTGCCCCAAGCGGACTCCTGAACCTGGAGGATGCGCACCTCGAGCCCGCCAGCGACCGGACGGCTGGTCACATCCAGAACGGGGTAGCCGGGTTGCGTCAGCGCCTGGCGGAAGTACCAGTCGAGGGAGGTTCCGCTCGCGGCCTCCATGCTGTTGGCGAAGTCCCGGGACAGGGCGGTGCCGTGGCGGTGGGCGGCGTAGTACGCCTGGATTCCCGCGAAGAACGCGGTATCGCCGACCAGCCCTCGCAGCGAGTGCAGCACCCAGCTTCCCTTCTGGTAGTTGTTGGCGTTGAGGAGGGACATCAGCCGCGACTCCTCCGGGTCGATGATCGGGCGGTCGCGGACCGGCGTCCGTTGAATCAGCCGTGCCGTCTGCCGCATCATCTCCCGGAGTCCCTCGGCGCCCCGGGTGTGTTCCGCCCAGAGCGCCCCGCTGTAGCTGGCAAAGCCCTCCGACAGCCAGAGGTGGTGCCAGTCACTCTGGCTGACCGCGTCCCCGAACCACTGGTGGGCGGTCTCGTGGACCACGGTGCCCTCGCTCAGCCGGTGGGCGCTCCAGCCCCGCTCGTCATAGAAGATCGCGGTCGAGTTCTCCATCCCCCCAAAGATGGTGGAGGTCTCCACATGGCGGAGCTCCCCATAGGGGAACGGCCCGAACGTCTCGCTGAAGAAGTCGACCATTTCGCTGGCCCGCCGAAAGGGGCCCTCCACCGCCCAGGCGGAATCGGCCGGGTAGGCCAGGACACTCACCGGTACGCAGCGGACGGCACAGGTCGCCGGAGCGAGTTTGGTCACCGCCAGCCGCGCCGCGCCCACCACCATGGTGTGGACCGGGGTCGGCTCCGGCATCTCGAAACTCCAGCGGGCACCGTACTCCGTGGTGTCCACCCCGGTCCGGATGCCGTTGGCCACGACCGTGAGCCCGAGGGGAGCGATCACCCGCCACGACACGGTCGCCTTGTCGGCGGGGTGATCCTGCGCGGCAAGCCACTTCCGGGCCCGGTCAGGCCAGTTGTCGGCAAAGTAGGTCCGACCGGTGGTGCCGTCCCGGATCACCAGGCCGTCGGCGGGCGACCCGGAGTAGCTGATGACCAGTACCGCGGTGTCGCCCGGGGCTCGATGATGACCGATGTAGAGCTGAAGCCCCTGGCGGCTCCACTCGGCCTGGGCGCCGTCCAGCGACACCGCCTGGATGGTGAAGGCCGTGTCGAGATCCACCCGGATCGGTTCGGCGGTAGTCAGCCGCCACGTGATCGCAACCACGGCCGCGATGGCGGTGCCGGTCTCCGGCAGCCGGAGACCGACGTCATAGTGGAGCGCGTCGTGACGGGGATGGACCGAATCGGGCCGAACCGCGAGGGGGTCCTGCGCGGTCAGAGCGAGCAGAGTGGCGAGGATCATGGGGTTCCTGCAGAGAGAGCGGAGCGGTTACTCGCGATAGCGGTTCTTCCCATCGGTCTTGGCCTTGCGCATGTTCTCGTCGGCCAGATCGAGCAGTGTGGTTCCATCGGTGATCCGGTCGTCCGGGAAGGTGGCGATTCCGACGCTCACCGTCACACTGACCTGATGGTCCGGATCGCCGAGCCGTTCGGCGGCCACCCGTCGGAGGATCCGGTCGGCCAGAATCCGGGCGCCCCCGCTGCCGGTGAGGGGCAGCAGCACGCAGAACTCCTCACCCCCGTAGCGGGCCACCACGTCGATCGCCCGCTGTTCCCGCCGCAACAGGTCGGCCAGCTGTGTCAGCACCCGGTCCCCGACCTGGTGGCCGTGCCGGTCATTGGTCTCCTTGAAGTTGTCGACGTCGATCATCAGGCAGCTCAGGACCGTCTGGTACCTGGCCGCCTGTTCCATCTCCCGCTCCAGTCGCTGTTCCAGGGCCCGCCGGTTGTTCAACCCCGTCAGCGGGTCGCTCTCGGCCATCAGCCGCAGGTGGCGATGGTCCGCCACCGCCTCCTCCATCTCGTAGGCCTTCTCGATCGAACTCACCGCCGAACGGATCACCTGGTCGGCAAACTGGAGGTCGAGCTCCGTCAGGATGGTGTCCTCACCGCTGGTCCGGAGGAAGAACACCCCCACCTGTTCCCCCTTGATGGTGAACGGAAGGGCCAGCGCGGAGGTGGTCTCCACCTTCTGGCCTTCGTCCCTCCAGATGTTCCGGGTCGCGGCATAGAGCGGATCCGAGTCGACCGACTCGCAGAGCACTACACTGGAGGTCTCGATCGCCCGCTGGATCTCGGGATAGCGGGACAGCTCGATCCGGAGGTTGCGCAACACCGGATTCTCGAACGCGGCGACCACCGTAGCGGTCCCCGAGTCGGGGCCGGCGAGCAGGATCGAGCACCGGGAGATGCCCAGCCCCTGGGCAACCCGGCGCACCAGAATCATGAAGATCTCCTCCGGGGTGAGCGAGGTGGCGATCTCCCGCAGGATCCCCACCATCTCCGACCGGGACCGGGCCTCGGCTCGGGCCCGATTGAGCGCTCGCCCGGCCCGGAGGTGGGCCTTGATCCTGGCCAGGATCTCCCGAGCCCGGAACGGGGGAGAGAGGACATCGGAGGCGCCCAGGCCGAGCGCGGTGATCGACCCCTCCTCGGGCTCAAGCGGGGAGAGCAGCAGGATCGGGAGGTCCGCGTGACGCTCGTCTTCCTTGATGCGCTTCACCAGCCCGAGGCCGGCGTCGCCACCGCTGGTTTCCAGCACCAGCAGGTCCCAGGCTTCGGTGTCGAGCGGCCCGAACAGCGATTCGTCGGTGGGGGTGGAGGTAACCTGGTAGTCGTGTTCGTTCAGGATCCAGGTCAGGGTCCTGCCGAAGGCCGGGTCATCGTGGGCAAACAGAATCCGGGCGGAGGAGGGCATCTAGCCGACCAGTTCGTGGAACCGGGCGGGATCGACGTTGCCACCCGTCAGCACCAGGGCCGTTGGCGAGGTCGGCCGGAACTTGCCGGCCTGCAGGGCGGCGACCGGGACCGCGCCGGAGGGCTCCACCCGAAGACCGCATTCCCAGAACAGGAGCTTCATCGCCGTCCCGATCTCCTCGTCGGTTACCGAAACCGCTTCGTGGACCACCGGAGCAATGTACCGCCAGGTCAGCCGGCCGACCGACAGCGGGAGCAGGCCGTCGGCGATGCTGCGGGCCTCGGCGATCGGGGTCGGGGCACCCGCCGCCAGCGCGGCGGACAGCTTGGGGGCCCCGGTTGGCTCCACGCCGGCCAGCCGCACCGTCGGACGGAGGGCGGAGACCGCGCAGGCGGTTCCGGCCAGCAGACCGCCCCCACCTATCGGCGTCAGGATGGTGCCAATCTCGGGGTTCGCGTCCAGAATTTCCAGTCCGCAGGTGGCTTGGCCCAGAATGACGTTGCGGTCGTCATAGGGAGGGACCAGGGTGAGACCCTCGGTTTCGGCCAGTTCATCGGCCTTGGCCGACCGGGCGGTGGCCACCGGTGGCACGAAGACCACCTCGGCTCCATAACCGCGGACCGCGTTCACCTTGACCAGTGGGGCGGTCTCCGGCATCACGATGACGGCCCTGAGGCCGAGCTGCCTGGCGGAGAAGGCCACCGCCTGTCCGTGGTTGCCACTGGAGTGGGTAACGATCCCCCGGGACCGGGCCTCCTCGGAGAGCTGTCCGACCGCGGTCCAGGCGCCCCGCACCTTGAAGGCGCCAATCGGCTGGAACTGCTCGCACTTGAGCCAGACCGGCATTCCGGTCAGCCGGGAGAGCGGAGTACACTCGACCAGCGGGGTAGCTGGGGCCACCGCGCGGAGGTGGTCGGCGGCGGCCCGGAGTTCCGCCACAGTGGGGTACTCCCAGGCTGGCGTGGTCACCCTAGCTGGAAGCCTCGGCGGGGCTCTCAGGCGCCTCGTCCCCGGTTGGGTCCTCGGTGCCCTCGTCATCCTCCTTGACCACCCGGGCCACGTCCACTACCAGGTCGCCCTCATCCAGGTGCATGACCCGGACCCCCTGGGTATTGCGGCCGATGATGCTGATCCCGGCCACCGGCACCCGGATCAGCACCCCGGCCCGGGTGATCAGCATCAACTCGTCCTCGGGGATCACTTCCTTGAGGGCGATGCAGTTGCCGGTCTTGCTGGTGCAGTTGAAGGTGATGATCCCCTTGCCGCCCCGCTTCTGAATCCGGTACTCCCCGAGCTCGGTCCGCTTGCCATAGCCTTTGTCAGAGACCACCAGCAGGGGCGAGTCGCGCCGGACCACCACCATCCCGATCAGGGCGTCATCGTCCCTGAGGTCGATCCCCTTGACCCCTGCGGTGGCCCGGCCCATCTCCCGGGCGTCGCTCTCGTGGAACCGGATGCTCTGGCCCAGGCGGGTGGCAAGCACCACATCGTTGTTCCCGTCGGTCACCTGAACGTCGATCAGCTCATCGCCCTCGACGATGTTGATGGCATTGATCCCGGTGGTCCGGACGTTCCCGTAGGCCGAAAGTACCGTCTTCTTGATGGTCCCGTTGCGGGTGGCGAACATCAGCCACTGGTCATCGCCGAAGGTCCGGACCGGGACCAGGGCGGCGATCCGCTCTTCGTTGGAGATGCTGATGCACTGCACCACCGGCTTGCCGCGGGCGGCCCGGCCGCCTTGCGGAATCGCGTGGACCTTGAGCCAGTACACCTGACCGGTGTTGCTGAAGAACATCACGTAGTCGTGGGTGCTGGCGATGAACAGATGCTCGATCCAGTCGTCCTCTTTGGCGGTGGCTCCCATCAGGCCGCGGCCTCCCCGGCGCTGGCGCCGGTAGGTGGAGACCGGAATCCGCTTGATGTAGCCCGACCGGGAAATGGTGATCACCATGTCCTCCTCGGCGATCAGGTCCTCGATCTCGAAGTCGGCCTGGTCGGGGATGATCTCGGTCCGCCGGTCGTCGCCGTAGGTCCTGGCGATCTCCTTCATCTCATCGATCAGGATGCCGGTCCGCCGGACGCTCGAGGCCAGGATCTCCTTGAGGTCGGCGATCAGGGCGCGGACTTCGGCCAGCTCGGCCTCCAGCTTGTCGATTTCCAGCCCGGTGAGCTTGGCGAGCCGCATGTTGAGGATCGCTTCGCTCTGCTTCTCGGAGAACTTGAACTTCTTCCGGAGCCGTTCGTCGGCTTCGTCGGTGGTGGCCGATCCCCGGATGATCTTGATCACTTCGTCGATGTTGTCGACCGCGATCTTGAGCCCTTCCAGGATGTGCTCCCGGGCCTGGGCGTTGTCGAGGTCGTACTGCGACCGCCGGACGATGATCGCGTGCCGGTGGGCGATGAAGTGGGCCAGCATCTCCCGGAGCCCCATCTCCTGGGGCCGGCCGTTGACCAGGGCCAGGTTGATGACCCCGAAGGTCGACTGCATCGGGGTGTGCTTGTAGAGCTGATTGAGGGTGACTTCGGGGATGGAATCGCGCTTGAGCTCGATCACCAGCCGCATCCCGTCCCGGTCCGACTCGTCGCGGACGGCGGAAACTCCCTCCACCTTCTTGGCCACCACCAGGTCGACGATCTGCTCGGCCAGCCGGGCCTTGTTGACCTGGTAGGGGAGTTCGACGACGACCAGGGCCACCTTGCCGGTGGATTCCTTCTCCTCGATCTGGACCCGGGCCCGCATGATCACCTTGCCGCGGCCGGTCTGGTACGCCTCCTTGATCCCGTTCAGCCCGTAGATGAAGCCGCCGGTCGGGAAGTCAGGACCCTTGACGAACTGGGTGAGGTCGTCAATGGTGGCGTCGGGGTTGGCCGCCAGGTGCTGCACCGCGGCGCAGATCTCCCGGAGGTTGTGGGGCGGGATGTTGGTCGCCATCCCGACCGCGATGCCGCTCGAACCGTTGACCAGCAGGTTCGGGATCTTGGACGGAAGGACGGTCGGTTCCTGGAGCCGGTCGTCGAAGTTGGGCTGGGTATCGACCGTGTTCTTGTCGATGTCCTCCAGCATCTCCATCGCGATTCGGGTGAGCTTGGCTTCGGTATAGCGGTAGGCCGCCGCGCGGTCGCCGTCGACCGAGCCGAAGTTGCCCTGGCCGTCGACCAGCGGATAGCGGAGCGAGAAGTCCTGGACCATCCGGACCAGGGCCTCGTAGACCGAGGAGTCGCCGTGGGGGTGGTACTTGCCGAGCACATCGCCGACCACGGTGGCGGATTTCTTGTGGGGCCGGCCGGGACCGAGGCCCAGCTCGTTCATCGCATACAGAATCCGGCGGTGCACCGGTTTCAGACCGTCGCGCACGTCCGGGAGGGCGCGCGAGACGATGACACTCATCGAGTAGTTGATGAACGACTGCTTGAGTTCGTCCTCGATGGGGCGCGGCAGGATGCGTTCACGCGAGTTGGGCGCGGTCATGCGAGCTCGGGATCGGGGCCGGAAAGGGGGCGGGAAATCGAGTCCGCCGGAACGCTCAAATCTAGTGGGGGAAGGCCCCCGGCCGCAACCCGGACCTGGCTTCGCAAACTCTGATTTAACAACAACTTAGATGCGATGACCTGGAGGCCTGTCCGGCGGCGGAGGGAGAGGGGGTTCAGTCGGATTCCGCAGGTCGGCTTGGGGCTTCCCCCAGGGCCTCGAGATCGGCGTGATCCTTGGTCCGCCCGACCGCTCGCTTGTTGTCGATCAGACACGCCTTGCTCAGGAAGGGAATCTCCCGATTCCGAACCGTCGACTCGAACCGGGTCTCCCACGCCGCGGCGAAGTCCGGCACGCCGGACAGGCTGGTCAGCAGGTCGATGCGGTTGGGCGGGAGTCCAAGCTGGATGACGGCATCGCGCCTGGCAAGATCCGCTGCGGTAATCCCGAGTGCCGTGAGCGGCGCTCCGAATTCGGTCAGGGCCCGATAGACCCGATCGGCGTTTTCCGCCGTCGGCTCCACCCACATGTCCAGGTCGTGGGTGCCACGGGGGACGCCATAGACCGCCATCGCGTGGGCCCCGACCACGAGGAATCGCGCCCCATGATCCAGCAGGGCGACCATGGCGTCGAACCAGTCGTCGTTCATCCTGGGGTGATCACCCGGACCGGCATCGCGGCTCTGGGGTAGCTGGGGAGAGGCTGTCCCGAGAGCTCCCACATGCGCAAACTGAGCAGCCGGACCATCTCCACCCGCTCTTCGGCTGTCGTGATGGCCGACAGGTTTTCGGGCGGCTCCTCACCAAGCTGGTAGATCCGGACCGGCCATTCGGCTCGCCGCTCGCGGGCTCGGACTGGGCGCTTGCTCATGCCTCAATCTAGGAGTCGGCATCGATGGCTGCCAGCATCAGAGCTCCCGACGGTTATCCGGCCCAGAGCCCAAATTGCCCGCGCCGCAGGTCAATGACGAGTAGGTGCCCTTCGAACCAGTCGGCTCCGATCACCCCGGATCCTGGAAACGGCCAGGGGGCAAGTCCTGCCTTGGAGGGCCCCTGCCGGCTGACCCACACGATAGCGGGGACATCCCTTCGTCACGGGGTTGCCGCCCATCAGGGGGTGCTGGTGGACCGGTCCTGCCTGCGATCGGTCGAGCGTAGCTACCAGCTCATCCTGGGGCTATTCGAATCGGGGACCATAGATGCTCCAGCGTCCATTAGCCCGGAAATCCATCGGGTACCCTGCCAGGAGCAACGCCGCGTCGTCAGCGAGAGGCAGGCGCTGGTCACAGGTCCAGTCGCCGAAGTAGATGAGGTCGTCTCTCGTGCCACCAAGAGCCACCAGAGAATCGGTCCAACCGGGGCCGATCAGGGTCAGCCGAGCCGCGTCGGGTCCGGGTCGGAGTTCGATTCGGACGGATGGCAGGGGAATCGTCCGCACCACCGGTACCGGGTAATTTGTCCAACGGCGGATCGATCCCGCTGCTGCCTCAACGTCCAGGGAGTCGGGGAGGGGGAACACGGCCTCGAACCCGACAGTCAGCATGCACCCATGCAGTGTTGCACCAGCGGAGTCTCGGAGTTCAGCCGTGTTGAAAACGAGGTACCGAACTGGCGGGGGACCGGAGGGATCTGAGCACGCCGCGGCGCTCACGATCATCAAGCCCTTCATCCAGGACCGGAGGGCCGGGACCCGCCCCATGTGGACAGCTCCTCTCAGAAGCTGGGGGGACCCCACAGACTCCAGGTCCCATCCGCACGAAAGGACGGCGGATAGCCTGCCTCGAGGATCACAGGGTCATCCCCAAGAGGGATCCGGCCATCGCACGTCCAGTTGCCGTAGTAAATCCGATCAGCGCGTTGCCCGCCGGTGGCAACCAGAGTGTCCAGGACACCGGGGCCCTCGATCACGATGAGCAGGGCGGTTGTGCCAGGCCGGATCTTCAACCGAAAGGGGATCAACTGTAACCTTGCAGTGAGCGTTGGGGCTCCCCCAAAAACGGAACGTTCCACCGCGGCGTCGGCTTCGTGATCCAGCGAATCGGGGAGTGGGAACGGTGCTTTGAAGCTAATCCGCACGCTGCAGTCGTGGGTGATCTGGTCGGATTCGTTCCTAACGTATGCCCAGAGTTCCAGGCGGTAGTGGGTGTCCGCAGGGCCTACTGAGGATGAACACCCCGCCAACAGGCAGGCTGTTCCGGCCAGCATGAGGGAATAGCGCAGTACTCCCTGGGGGGTCAGGAGATCAGAGTAGCCTGCCGTCATTGCCCGAACAGATCGAAAAGCCATTGAAAGCGAATGAAGGACTGGTTCCAAGGTGGTGATACCTCAGTGGCCCCTTCAAAGACCTGTGTGGGCTTCGGGTACCTCGTGACGAAGTACGTGGCGGAGACTGTGGGATCCACCGTGGTCTCGAGGCAGTAAATGATGTGGTCTATTCCATTGGGCACCTGGAGCCAAGGAACGCCTGGCGTACTGATTCTGCAGGTCTTGACGGCCGTCGCAAGATACGAAGGGCTCAGGGCGAGCGGATCGTCGTCTCCAGGAATATCGTCCGGAGATGAGGTGTTATCTACAATGTCGAGAAGGAAGGCAGCAACTGCGCCTTCGATCCTTGAGCCGTCACATGCCAGGTTCGTGACAGGTTGACCAATGCAGTTTCGTGAGGGAGTGTTGTAGTACCGGTTGAGTTCGAAATCGGTATCGTTGTAGCTTCCCGAATTCGCCACCAGGTCTGCTCCCAGGATATAGACGGCGAAGAAGTCTCCCCACCCCTCGATCCAGGCACAGGTCAGGTTCGTTACCCCATCAACGGGATGGGGGCTGCAACCGACGGGATCGGGGTACTCATACAGGACTCGCGACAAATAGGCATGCCCGTACTCATGCCCGAGATTGAAGATTCCCAACTGCCCCCAGATAGCCCACGGCTGGGCGTACACCTTGTCCCCATCTTGCCAATAGCAGGCGCCAGTGTTCGGTGACCCCGGGCAGGACCCGAGCACCAGGCCGACCGCGGTCCGACTGTAGCCGAACCGGGTGGTTGCCTCGCGGGCCACCTTGTCCACCACCGCATAGGCGCGGGCCGCATCGGTCGCGGGGACCGAGACGTCGATGATTCCGGAGTAGAAATCCGGAGCGACCCACGCGCCGGAAGAGGTCCCGATCCCGACGTAGGGACCTGTGAGCTGGACCTCCCCTGCCGTGCTCCCGACCCACCAGCCGTCGCCCGGTTCGCAGAGATTCATGTAACCCGCGTCATCCGCCGCACCGTACCACTGGCCGACCGGGTAGCCCGTCTGGTTCTCGATCACATCCCCTTGCGCCCAGACATAGGGAAGTGGGGCAAACGTGTAGTCGTCATAGTTGAAGTACAGGATCCGGAACACGCCGCAGTTGTCCGACGCCCAGTTGGCGTCACCGGAACCGTTGACGGACTGTCCACGCTGGGGGCGCTTCTTGTATCGGCGTGGTCCCGCCACGGGGATGTGGTTTTCAGCGAAGACAGAACGGTCGAACGAGCTCGTTGCGCGGCCGCCCGTCGAGTCGATGGCTACCCAGATCTCCACCACCCCGAAATCGGAGGTTTCCGACGCATCCTGTGGAGACAAGGCAGGGCCGAGGCTCTTGGCGGTCGCAGCGACCCGGAAATACCCCTCGGTTGGAAACACGAGGCTTGCGGTGAGGACCTGGCCACCTCCGCGGGACAGGGAAGCCGTGGTTGCCGCTCGGGGTGCGATGGGTTGTCCAGTCGGGAAGCGGCCGGTGGTTCGGTAGGAGTCGGTCAACGAAGCCTCGAGTTCCGGCGCGAAGACCCTGAGGAATACAGTGGCTGGGTTCCGAAGGAGGCTGACCCGAGCGGTCACCGTAACCGGTTCGCCGGGCTTGAACGTTCCCTCCGCTGTCAGTTGGAAGTCGTACCGAGGGCTGGCGCCCCCGTGGTTATCTCCGCATCATGGCAGCCTGAGAACATCGCTGCCATCGCGACCCCCCCCCCCCAACGGATTGCCGCCATCCGCCAGAGCCGGGCGGGTAAACGGCGCGGCAAGCAGGAGCGGGTAGCCATAGGATCAACTCCGTTGAAAGGCGTCTGAGGCCTCATCGCCAAGCTACGGGTCCTGCCGATCCTCCGCAAGCCTATCAGGCTTGATGGCCGTTTGCGGGTTGGCTGCCCTCTCTCGAAACCCGCCGCCAGAGCCCCGGCAGCAGGGCCGGCACCACGATCAACGCCCCCACCGCCCCCGCCAGAGTCCCCCCCACGGTGGCCAGCGCGATCGCCCCGAACAGACTGTCCAGATCGGTCCCGATCGAGAGCGGCAGCAGTCCCGCCAGGGTGGTCAGCGTCACCAGCACGATCATCGCCGTCCGGTCCCGGGCCGCCCCGATCACGTCCAGCGCCCGCACCTGCCGGATGACCCGGTCGTTCCCCACCCGGTGAGTTCGCCTGGTCAGCGTCCCGTGCATCAGCAGGATCGTCTGGTTGACCGCCAGCCCGATCACCAGGATCAACCCGACCGCCGCCTCCCGCCCGAACGGCGTTCCGGTAGCCCAGAAGATCCCGGCCACGCCCGCCACCGCCACCGGCAGGCTGAGGAACACGATCGCCGCCGCCCAGACCGAATCGAAGACGAACGCCACCGCCAGCACCACCAGCACCAGCCCGGCACCAAAGACCAGCCAGAGTCCCTTTCCGCTGTCGTCGTTGCCGAAGTCGAACTTCTCATCGTCGACCTGATAGCCCGGTGGCACCGAGATCGACGCCATGAAGGCGTCATGGGTCCGCTGCGCCAGTTTGCTGGGGCCCCGGAAGTCGTAGCTCACGATCCGGACGTACTGCTGATCCTCGCGGCTGATGGTGCTGAGTCCCTCGCGCTCCCCCACGGCCGCCAGATCCCCCACCCGCACCGGCGACCCGGTCTGGTTGGGCACCACCGCGCCCTTCAACTCCTCCACCGATCGATCCCGTGCCCCTGAGGCCTTGAGGGTCACCACCACTTCCTCCCCTTCCAGCTCCAGCCTGGTTCCGCCCTGCTGACCGCGGATCTCCCGCGCCACCGTCGCCGCGAACTGGCTCGCGGTGACCCCGCTCCGGGCCAGCGCCCCGCGGTCGGGATCGAGTGCCACGCTCACCGCCCGATCCTGTCCGAAGAAGCTCCCGGCGTTGATGTTGGTGTTGCGGACCCGGGGGATCGCCTCCAACCGGAGCGCCAGATCTTTGGCCAGCCGCTCGACACCCGAAAATGAATACCCCAGCAGCTTGATCCGGAACGCCACCGTGCTCCCGCCGCCCCCGCTGGAAAACCCCTGGCCCCGCCCGAAGACACTCACGTTGGCGCCACCCACCAGCACCGCCCGCTGGGTCATCTCGTCCTGCATCATCGCCGGGAACGCGGTGAGCCCCGCGGGCTTGGTGAACAGCACTCGCATCTGCGAGTACGAGCCGAAGCCCTGACTCCGCACCTGTTCCACCCCTTCCCGACCCACCGCGATGCTCTCGAACTCTCGGATCGCCCGGTCGAGGCTCTCCGGATCGGACCCCCTGGGGAATCCAACGCTCACAAACAGTGTGGTCCGGTCGCCGCCGAACCCGCCGAAGGCGAGCCGCTCCACCTTGGTGGCAAAGCCCCAGCCCAAAACGCCGAGCGATGCCGTCGTGACTCCGATCACGGCCCAGCGCCAGCGGAGCAGGCGGACCAGGGTCCAGTCGTACATCCGGCGCAGCCTGGGATGCCGTCGCTCCGTCGTCCTGGTGCCGGTGCCCACGGCCGGGATCATGATCACCGAGGCGATGACCGACCAGAGGAGCGCGAAGGCAAACGCCACCGCGAACGGGACGAACGCGGCCCGGGCATTGCCCTGGAGATAGAGGAATGGCAGCAGCACGACCGCGGTAGTCAGGGTGGACCCCGCCACCGCCGGCAGGATGTCCCGTCCCGCCTCGGCGCGACCCTCCGGGGTGTCGGGTGCGCTGCGGAGCCGCTCGACCACGATCAGTCCGTTCTGCACCAGAATCCCCACGCCCATCCCGAGCCCGGCCAGGGTGAGCATGTTGGCGGGGACCTTGAGGAGGTAGAGCGCCAGCGCAGTGCCGGCGATGGCCACCGCCGCGCTGCCCATCACCAGGAGCACGCTCCGGACTCGGCGGAGCGCCAGGGTCAGCACCAGCAGGACCGCCAGGAAGGCGATCCCGCCCCTGATGGCCAAGTCCCTGAGCTGTTTGGCGAGCTCGATGCTCTCATCCGACTGCTTGGTGAACCGGACTCCGGGAGGCAGCACGCTCCGCAGTTGGCCGACCACGTCGATCACCCGCTGGCTGGTCTGGATCGCGTCGGCTCCCGCCAGTCTACTGACACTCATCGAGACTGCGGACTGGCCGTTGAACCGGTTGAACCGGCCGCGGGTGTCTTCCTCCTGCCGGATCTCCGCCAGCTCGCCGAGCAGGAAGACCCGACCCGAGGGCGAGCGGACCGGGAGCAGGGCCAGGTCCTCGATCTTGCGCGGCTGATCGCGCAGGGTCACCGGCCGCCGCAGCAGGCCCTGGCGGTCCTCGCCCAGACTTTGGACCTGCCGAGCATCGCGGAGCGCGGCGGCCAGGTATTCCGGCGGCAGTCCCAGCTGGCGGAGCAGCACCTGGTCGTACACCACCGACACGCCCGTTTCGGCGAGGCCGTAGCTGTCCACTCCCGACACCCCGGGCACGGTGGCCAATCGAGGCCGGATCTCGTCGTCGACCAGTTTGGTGAGGGTGCCTGGGGTGTAGGGGCCGGAGACGGTGTACTCCAACAGCGGCTGTTCCTCGAGATCGTCCGGAACAAAATTGGAGACCTGGGGCGGCGCGACGCCGAGCGGCAACTCCGGGCGGAACAACTCAAGCCGTTCGAGGATCGCGAGCCGGGTCATCCCGACGTCCACATCGGGATCGAGTTCCACGGTGATCTGACTGCCGCGGTCACCCGACTCACTGGAGGTCTTCCGGACTCCGCGGACCGGCTGGATCGCCGACTCGATCGGGGAGGTCAGGTACGACTCGATCAGTTCGGCGGAGGCCCCCGGCCAGGCGGTCTGAATCCGGAGCCGGGGAAGTTCGACCTGGGTCCGGGTGGCCAGCGGGAGTCGGGTAAAGGAGACGGCGCCCGCCAGGAGCACCGCCATGCCGATGGCCCAGATGACGGCCGGTCGACCCGCCGCCCAGCGGATCACGCGGCGGCCGCCCACCGGACCCGGTCTTGCCAAGCAAGAACGGAATCATCATATTCAGTATTACTGAATATGCCAAAGAAGAGGCCGTACGCCCGCATTGCCATCACGCTACCCCCCGAGGTGCTCGCCTCGGCGGACCACCTGGCCCGCGACCTTGACCGGTCGAGGAGTTGGGTCGTCGCCGAAGCGGTCCGGCAGTATGCGGGCGGCCAGGCGACGGACCGGCCGGCCCCCGGCCGCTCCCCCGTCGTTGCCGGGGAACGGGGTGTGGAGTACCTGCCGGGACACCCCGGGGCCATCGGGCTGCTGCGCCTCACACAACTGAAGGCTGATCTCAACCTGACTCCCTTGGAACGGGTTCTCGCGGCCGAAGAGACCGACCGCTTGGCGCGACTGGTCCACCCCTCCACCGGGCAGCAGATTCTGACCTTCGACCTGCCCGAGGACTACCTCCGCTGGAAGCAGCGGGCCATGGTGTCGCTTTGACCGCCTTTCAAACCAGCCTCGCCGCGGTGTGTGACCTCCTCAACCGCGAGGGCGCCCGATACGTTCTGATCGGGGCTCGCGCGATGCAGCTTTGGGGCACCACGCGCGCCACCCGCGATATCGACATCCTGATCGAGGCCACGGTCGAAAACGCCGAGCGCGTCCTGAGCGCCCTTCGCCAGTCCGGCTACGGCCTCGCGGGCGAGTGGCTGGCGGAAGAGGTGGCCAGCAAGTTCGTCACCATCATCGGTGATGACCCACGGGTTGATCTCTTTACCCTGGCCTGGAGCGTGCGCTACCCGGAGGCCATGGCTGCGGCCGAAATGTTCGACGTCGAGGGAGTCGAGATCCCCACCGCATCGTTGGAACACCTGATTGCCTCCAAGCGCACCGGTCGGTTGCAGGACGCGGCGGACATCGAGGTGCTCGAAGCGATCCGCCAACTCAGGTCGTCGCCGCAGTGAACCTGGGCCAGCCCGGGTAACCCGGTGCTTCAGCCTGTTTGCTCCCTCTTCCGCTCCGCCCTCCGCTCCACCACCGCATACGCCGTGGGCAGCAGGAAGAAAGTCACCAGGGTCGCGGTGATCGAACCACCGATGATCCCGGCGGCCAGCGGCCGGTACAGCTCCCCACCGCTCCCGAGTCCGAGGATCAGCGGCAGCACGCCGACGATGGTGGTGATGGAGGTGATGGTGATCGCCCGGAGTCGCTGTCGGCCCCCCAGCAGGACCGCTTCGTTGACCGAATGCCCCAGCTCCCGGAACCGGCGGATCGCGTCGAGCTTGACCACCGCGTCGTTGTCCGCGATGCCGATCATCACCACCAGACCGATCAGCGACACGGTGTTGAGGCTCTGCCCAGTGAGCCAGAGGAGGATGATCCCACCCGCCGCGGCGAGCGGCACCGTGGTCATCACCAGCAGCGGGGTCGTGAACGAGGCAAACTCCCCCGCCAGCACCAGGAAGACCAGCGCCACCGAGAGGATCGCCACCAGGCTCAGCTCCCTGGTGGTCTTCCGCTGCTCCACGTCGGCGCCGGACAGGGTCCACGCCAGGCCGGGCGGTGGCGTGAGCCGAGCCAGCGCCGCCTCGACGTCCGTGGTGGCTCGGGCGGTGCCGCCCTCATTCACCAGCGCCTCCACCACCGCCACCGGCCGCTGGTTGGCCCGGACCACCTCGATCGGCGCCGGCCGCTCGCTGGTCTGGACCAGCTGACCGACGGGCACCCCACCGACCGGAGTGGCCAGCGCGATATCGAGGTCTTCGTTGGCCTCGCCCGCGAACCGGATCCGGATCGGGGTCCGCCGGTCGGTCTCCCGGAAGTCGTTGGCCTCGACGCCGCCCAGCCCGCCGGCGATTGCCCCCGCCACCGAACTGAGCGACAGGTTCCGCTGGGCGATCCGGGCCCGTTCGAAGGTGACCTCGACCGACGGCTGGGTCCCGGCAAAGGCGAACCGGACATCCTTGAGGGTCGGCAGCTCGGCCAGCCGGACCCGCACCGAGTCGGCCCAGCGCGCCGCTTCCTCCGGCCGGGGCGCGGAGACTTCGACCCGGACCAGCCGGCCCTCGCGACCGATCAGGCTGCCGAACTCCGACTGGCCCGCCAGATCGAACGCCAGCGACCCGGTCGCCAGATCGGGCAGTCCGTCCCGCAGCCGGGAGGCGAACGCCGCGGCGCCGCGACCTCCGGGCACCGGAATCAGCACCTGCGCGGTGCTGGATGACCCGGGGTCGGCGCCAGCCAGGACCTCCTCATCGGTGGCGGTGCCGATCCGGCTGTAGACTCCCTTGGCGCCCAGGGTGCGGGCGGCCGCCTCGATTCGGGTCACCTGTCGAGTGGTCTCCTCGATGGCGGTGCCGTCCTGGAGGTTCACCCCCACCACGACGATCCCCTCCTCCACGCTCGGGAGGATCTCCCGCGGCAGCCGGAGGGTGATCACCACCGTCACCACCGTGAGTGCCACGCCCATCGCGAACACCCGGATCGGCCGGTCCAGGCACCACATCATCCCCTGCTCGTACAGTTCGGCGAGATGGGTCCCGAACCGGTAGACCCCGGCCAGCCAGGCGGGAGGTTCACCAGGCGTGATCGACCGCTTGGCCCGGCCGGTGGTCATCAGCACCGGCATCAGGGTGAGCGCCAGAATCAGCGAAGCGGCCACGGTGGTGACCACGCTCAGTGAGAGATCCCGGAACAGCGCCGCGCCCAATCCCTGGACGAAGACGATCGGGCCGAAGACCAGCAGAGTCGTGAGCGTCCCCGCCGTGAGGGGTCCCGCCACCTCCTCGGCGGCCACCCGGGCGGCGTCGAAGACCCCCATCCCCTGCTCCCGCAATCGGCCGGTGGCCTCGGCCACCACGATCGCGTTGTCCACCAGCAGGCCGACCCCGAGCGCCAGCCCGCCCAGCGAGAGGATGTTGATCGTCACCCCGAGCTGCTGGAGCACCACCAGCGCCATCATCACCGAAAGCGGGACCACCAGTCCGATCGCGAGCGAGGTCCGGACGTCGCGGATGAACAGCAGGATGCAGAGCAGCGAGAGGAAACCGCCAACCAGGATCTCCTGCCCCAGGTTGGCCAGCGCGTCGGTCACGAATTCGGCCTGGGCCGCCACCACCTCGATCCGGACGTCGGGGAACTCCGCGGTGAGTTGGGCCACCACCTCGTAGAGGGCGCGGGTCACGGTCACCGTGTTGGCGCCGGCGTCCTTATATACGACAAGCCCGACCGCGGGACCGCTGTCGAGCCGGGTCAGGGTGACCGGATCGGCGGTGGTGAGCCGGACCGTGGCCAGGTCCCGCAGCCGGATGCCGGCCCGGGCCGGTCCCACCGGGGTGTCGAGAATCTCCTGGTACGACTGGAACTCGGTGTAGGCCCGGAGCGGCAACCGGAACTGGCCCCGCCGCACCGTCCCCCCGGGCGCGCTCGCGTTGGCCTGACGGACCGCCTCGGCGATCTGATCGGGGGTGATGCCGAGCGCACGGGCCCGCTCGGGATCGACCTCGACCCGGACCTCCTCCTCGGGCTTGCCGGCCACCGCCACACTGGCCACGCCGGGCAGCTGTTCCAGCCGGCGGGCGTGGACGTCCTCGGCCAATCGGGACATCGAGAGCAGATCGCCCTGGCCGGAGAGGGCGAGCACGGCAATCGGCCGCTCGCCGGGGTCCGAGGTCAGAAGGGTCGGGCGCTCAGCCCGTTCGGGGAGTTGCGCCCGTGCGTTGTCGAGCCGTTCCCGGACCAGCAGCACCGTATGCGGCATGTCGGTGCCCCACGCGAACTTCATCGTGGTGGTCACCTCGCCGTTCCGGCTGACGGAGCGGAGTTCGCCGAGCCCCGGCGTGGACGCCACCGCCTCCTCGAGCGGTTCCGCCACCAGCCGGGAGACCTCGGTGGCGGCAGCACCGGGGTACAGAGTCCGGATCGTGATGACCGGAAGGGTGATGTCGGGGAGCAGCGAGACCGGGAGCCGGCTCAGCGACACGGCGCCGAGCAGCACCAGCCCCAGGGTGGCGGCAATGGTGGTGATCGGCCGGCGAAGCGCGGCGGAGGCGAGCGACATCGGTTTAGTTGGCCGCGGGAACCGGCGTGATCACTGCTGAGGCCGCTCGGCGCGCGGCACCACCCGGACCGGAGCGTCGTGGGTCAGGGTCAGGTGACCCTCGACCAGCACGGTGTCCCCCGGCTTGACCGGGATCTCCCCGGTGCTGCTGTCGGGGAGCACTTCGCGTTCGAAGCCGTTGCTCCGGCCCGGAGTGATGTAGACCCACTGGGCCCGTCCGTCGCGGACCACGAAGACCAGAGGGCGGCCATCGCGTTCGATCACCGCGCTGGAGGGGACCACGGTACGGTCGGTGAGCCGAGTCGCTTCGAGCCGGACGTCGGCATACATCCCGGGGCGGAGGATCCCGTTGCCGCGGACCCGGATCAGGGCGCGACCAGCCCGGGTGGCGGAGTCCACCAGCGGCAGGATGGTGGCGATCCGGCCGTGGAGCGGCGCACCCGGTGAGGCGGCCAGGGTTACGGTCGCCTCGCCGCCGGCGCGGATCAGCGGGAGGTCGTGTTCCAGCACCGCCGCATCGATCCGGAGGTTCATCAGGTCCACCAGCTTGCCGATCTCCTGGCCGGCGCTCAGTTGCAGGCCGGGACTCAGGCGGAGGTCATCGAGCACCCCGGCAAAGGGGGCGGTGATGGCGGCCTTGTCGCGGTCGTAGCGGGCCCGGGCCAGCCGCACCTTGGCGGCGTCGAGTCCGGAGCGGACCTCGGCGTTGCGGAGCCGTTCGCCGGTCACGGCCCGGCCGGTCACGATCGAGTCGGGCACGGTGTTGTCGAGCAGCCGGAGATGGGCTTCGGAGACCGCGGCCTCCGCCTCGGCCACCGCCATGTCGAACGGCCGGGGGTCGAGCCGGGCGATGAGCTGGCCTTTGGTGAGCCGTTGACCGGGGCGGGCGGCCACCTCGAGGACGATCCCCTGGGCCTCCGCCTTGAGCATCACGGCGGATTCGGAGCTGACCTGGCCGGTGGTGGTGACGGAGAGGACCAGGTCGCCCTGGCGAACCTCGGCGCCGACCACCGGGAGGGTCAGGGTGGAGGGGGCGTCGGCCTCGGTGTCGGTGGAGTCGGTGGCCGCGGCGTCGCTGGCGCCCTTGCCACAGCCCGCGAGGATGAGGGTGAGGGCGGCCAGTCCCAGGGTCCAACGGCGCACCTCGGTCATGCCAGCGGTCACGGGACGGCCTCCGGGGGGTGGCGGACGGGGTTGAAGTCGCCCTGTTAGATGCCTGCATGGCGGGGAACGACGCAAGGGGTCTGGCTCGGTCGGCTTGAGGGTGGGGGGGGCGTGGCCTTGGGCGGCTGGCAGTCCCTACTACCCTCGTCTGGTGGGTTCCGGGTCCCTGGGCAGGGACTGACGCCGCCGGCGGCCGCGCCCCCCACCCTCACCCCGATCATCGCCGAGGGGTGGCAACGGCAGCGCGGTTCTGGGATTGGGTGATGGGATCAGGCCCAACTCGATGGCGTGGTGGACCAGGTCGTGGTGGGAGTCGGCTTCGAGCTTCCGGCAGAGGCGTGGAGGTGGTCATCGACGGTGTTGAGGCTGAGGCCGACCGCGCTGGCCACGGCTTTCCTGAGCGGGGTGATGGCGTACTGGTGGAGGACGACCAGTTGCTGCCGAGTCGGTCGGAGGAGAGCCCGCTCCCGGAGGTTGGGTCACGAATCCAAGTCGAGCTCATCCGGTTGCCAGCGCCGCCGTCCGTGACGAACGGTGAGCACCACAACACGTTGCGGTTCCAATCGATAGATTACGCGATAGTCCCCGAACAGGATCTCGCGAATATCATCCCGATCCAGTTCCGGGACTTTGCGAGTGCGCCGTGGCTGCTGTCGGAGCGAGGCCACTCGGAGGAACAGGTCCTGAGCCCATTGTCGGGCAGCCGCCGGGCGATCGGCCGCAATGTACTCGGCGATCTCCGCGGCCCGAGCGACCGCACGCGGGGCCCAAACGACCCTCATGCCCGTAAGCGAGCCAGGACCGCGCCTTTGGCCTTGGAATGCGAGAGGGCGTGGCCGGCGGCGACCTCGGTCTCCGCGACGCGCACGTCCTCAAGGAGTTCGGCGCGTTCGAGCAAGGCCTCGTACTCGGCGGCAGCCACCAGCACTGCCGCACTGCGGCCATGCTGGGTCAAGATGACAGGCCGGCGGGTACGCTGGACTTGCTTGACCACGGCGGCCAGGTTTGCCCGGAAATCCGCTAGAGGACGAATATCCTGGGTTGGTCGTATGCGGGCCATCGGGAGGCTCCTGAAGACTGTACGTCCTAATGTACAACCTGCACCCCTGGGAAGTCCAGTCGAGAGCAGGGCCCTGTCCGGGACGGAGTGGACACCGAAACGGGACGACTCGGGGCCCTGACAGCGACCATCAGGGAATCACGTTCATCCGACCCAGGAAGAGGATCGTCCCCGACAGCCGTTCGTGGATCACAAAGAGGAACGGCCGGTCCACCACCAAGGTCGGCGGTGGACAGGCACAGGTGACGCCGACCCCCACCACCGTAGCCGCTGCGGCCTCGGTCCCCTCCTCATTCACGTCCACAAAAGTCTTCTGGAGCACCCGGGAGATGAACAGCCTATTCGGTCGGACGTCCGCGATACCGTACAGATCCGCCCGGGATCCGTCAAACGCGATCCCCATGCCGAGCGCGGTCAGGTCAGCATTGAGTGTCCTCTCGTACTCCAGCCGGAACTTCGGCAGCTTCAGACCGAGGCTCCCTTCGGTAAACGATGCCCGCAGCTCCCTCCAGGCGCTGGCATCGAGCTGGGAGAGGACCTCGGCCGGGGTGGCGCCGGCCTCTGGCAGAATCACTGTCATCGCAAACGCCCCGTTGCCGTACAGCAACTCCACCGCCTCATAGCCCGATCCTCGAGAGTACCGGAGCGGGCCCGGGTCGCGGCTCATCATCGACACGGTGCGATTCGAGCCGTCGGCCCCGTGGAACGGTTCAGGTCGGGTCTGGCCCCGATCGAATCCGTCCCGCCAGCTCCCCTTGAAGTAGACCGCGTTGATCAGGATGGCGACCTCGTCCTGCCGGATCTCGTCCAGCAGCTTGGGGATCTTGTTCCCGGTCTTCTCCTTCACCCAGGAATTGATGGTGGCGACCGTCGCGGGATCGCTGAAATCGAGCGAGCGAGCCTCGGCATCGAAGAAGCTGCGGACTGCCGTCACAAACGATGGGAGGATCGGAAAGCCCTTGTCACTCCAGACGGAGTTGGCCACCGCCAGTTCAGTGGACCGACTGAGCCCGGGAAGCAGGGTCATCAGGTCCCGATAGCCCTGATTGATCTCCGCCATCGGGGCCGTTCCGAACCGCAGAGCCGACCGCATCGCCTCGAAGGTCTCTCCGCCCGCGCCGTTCAGCGCCATCCCCAGTGCCATCGAGGCGCTGAACGGTGAGAGGAAGGCGTTCTTTTCTGGCGGGAGCTCCCGGGTGGCTTCGCGGAAGAGATCGAAGGTGAACCGGTTTCCCGCGTCGATCACCTGTTGCTCGGCGGCGCTCAGCGATCGAGGCAGGGCTTCGAGCAGGGGCTCGGGGCCCGACGGCTCCGTGGGACCCCCGCAGGCGAGGATCAGGACCAGGGCACTGGGCAACAGGGGGGTCGCGCGGCTCATCGGGCACCTCGGTCAGGGCTGGACACCCTTGGAGTTCAGCATCGTGTGTGCCAGTTGGGCGACTGTGGCTCAACACACTGGGGCGCGGTCGGTTCGGATTCCGGACTGAGATCCAGCGGCGGCGCGCAGTGTCCAACTGACACGACTACGCCCGCCTGCCACTGTGTCGTTTAGAGCGGCCGCCCCAGGATCGCCTCGATCTCGGCCCGGGCCCTCAGGTACTCGAACCGGGCCGCCACCGCCGACTCCTCCGCCCGGGTCAATCCCGACTGCGCCGTACCCAGTTCCGCGGTGGCGACCCGGGCCTCCTCGCCCACCAGTCGCAGGCCTCGCCGAGCGGCACCAGTACCCCGGGGGGGCGGGCTTGGTCTGCTGAGGGTGGCAACCCCGGGGTCGGTTGTCAGCCCAACCGTAAAGTGAGGTGGCACAGGCGCTTGAGACACGGACTCCGGGTCATGGCAGGGGGCGACTGGCGGATAGTGAGCCATTTCACGGTCCGTTTCCGCCCATACAGTATGGACACTCAACCCCGGACCCGTATGCCTACCAGACCTGCATCGCTCCTCGCGCTCGGCGCCCTCGCCCTGACCCTCGCCGCCTGTGGCGGCGCCGCCGATGGTGGACCCACCCAGCCGGTACCCGCCCAAGTCGCGTCGGTCACCATCACGCCGGACGGTTCCTCGATCACCCCAACGCAGACGGTCCAGCTGGCCGCCAGCCTCCGCGACGCTTCCGGCAACGTGCTCTCGGGCCGCGCCGTCAACTGGACGGCGACGCCGGCCACCGTGGGTACGGTCAGCACCACCGGTCTGGTCACGGCCCTCACTCCCGGCACCCTCACCGTGACGGCCACCAGCGAGGGCAGGAGCGGGACAGCGCAGGTCACCGTGGTGAACAACGCCCCGGTGGCGACCGTCGCCGTGACGTCGCCCGTGCAGGTGCTGATTCCGCAGCAGACAGCGCAACTGACGGTCGTCCTCAAGGACGCCACCAACAATACGCTCACCGGCCGGACCGTCACCTGGACCGCCACGCCGGCCAATGTGGGAACGATCAGCAACTCGGGTCTCGTGACCGCCGTCGCCCTGGGGACCCTGACGGTGACCGCCGCCAGCGAGGGCAAGAGCGCGAGCGTCGTCCTCACCGTGGCCAGTGGTGGCACGGTTGGCCCGGCTGGTGCCACGCTCAACCTCGCGGGCGGAGACGTCGTGGTGCAGGTACCGTCCGGCGCAGTCTCCACCAACACGACCATCACCGTCATTCCGGTAGGCGGCCCAAGTCAGCCGCCGCCGGCCGGCTGGCAAGCGGTGGGACGGCAGTACGCGCTCGGCCCTGTCGGCGCGGTGTTCCTGCAACCGGTCACCGTGAAGTTGAAATACAAGAGCGGCGAACTCCCGGTGTGGGTCATGTCCGGCGACCTCAAGCTTCGCCACGTGAGCGGCGGACAATGGAGCAGCCTGGCCAACGTCGTCGTGGACGGCGCCAACAAGACCATTTCCGGCCAGACAACCACCTTTGCCGCCAGCCCGGGCGCGACGCCGTCCGCCACCCCGACGACCAGGGGCCTCGGCGGCGAAGCCAACGCCGAGGAGCCTGGCCCGACAATCGGGATCGGGGCGCAGGATCCCGTCGTGACGATGTCCCCCAACGCGGCCAGCGTGAACTTCCAGCAGCGTTCGGCATCCTTTTCCGTGGCCCTCGCGCCGAACGGCGCCGGCGTCCCGCTGCCAGCCAACACCCCGCCGCTTCGCTACCGCTGGTCCACCACCGGGGTCAACGGGGCGATCAGCGGACCTGCTCCCACCGCGTGGACCACGACGACCGAGGTGCAGTACACGGCCACCAACGCCAACCTGAACCTGCTGAGCGGCCCGATCGACAATGTGAAGGTCGAGGTCCTGCTCAACCCCGGGGAAACCGACCCGGCCAAGTGGCGCATCGTCTCGGTGCAGGCCACGGTCGACGCCGACCTCCAGGTCACCTACGAGCTCACTCCCTCGAGTCCCGTGATCGATCGCGGCCAGGCGAAGACCTTCCAGCTCCTGATCCGCGACAAGGCCGGGAACGTCCTGACGGTGCCCGCCGGCCACGAACTGGCGTGGACCACCTCCGGGGCCTGGGGCAGCCTCGGCGCGGCGGCTCCGACGCAGCCGTTCGTGACCTACACGGCGAAGACGACGTTTTCCGGCCCGCCGCCGCGGGTCGACGACATCAAGTTGAAGGTGACGGAAACAAAGACCTCCCCGACTCGCGTGTGGAAGCCGGCCATTTTCGGTGGGGAGGGCGCCTGGACCGACGAAGAGGTCACCCGCACCCTCGTCAGGGGCGAAGCCAAGACCTTCGTGGAAGTGAAGGTGAACTACACGGTGGCCCTCAACCCGCCGAGCAAGACGCTGGGCGCCAACGCCAACACCAAGCTCACGGTCACCCTGGACCCGCCGGAGGTAACCGGGATCATGTACAAGTACACCAATCCCGGCGCCTTCGGGACCTTGAATGTCGCCAACGGGGTCCGGACGGCCGCGACCGAGGTGACCTATACCGCCAACTCAACCGGCGGGGGAACGGACAAGGTCAAGGTCGAGGTCGTGTCCGTGGTGGCGGGTGTGGAGCTGGCATCGCTCGGCACCGCCGAGGCCAATGTGACCGTGGACCAGCTGACAGCGGGGTTTGCGGTGTCCGTGCTCACGACGCCCGGCGGCTGGTTCACCTCGGCGCAAATCTCCATCCCGAAAGTTGCCGGTGCGACCTCGTACGAAGTTACCGCCACGACGCCGGATGGCCCGTACGCGAAGACCTTCAGCGGGGCGACGTCAACCGACCCGCACTCCGTGGGTCAGGTCCTCGACGGCGGTGGGTCCTGGAAGATCAACATCGAAGGCGGCTTCAACACGATCGGCTCCGCCCAGGTGGCGCGGGCGAACCTGTACCAGACCAAGTACGGCGCGGTCGCCTTCAAGATCAAGGTGAACATGTAGCGGCTTCAGTGAAGGGCCGGGTTGGGTTTCCCCGAGAAGCCTTGTGAATAGCGATGCCCGATACGTGTTCCTGGTCGCGGGGTACTTGCCAGGATGCTGTCATCGCGGCGAGCGGCAGCCGTGATCGTTTCAACGGATCTCTAGGTTTCATGGCACCCGCTCCAGCACGAGCCAGAGGGCATAGTCGCCCCGGAGCCCTTGGCCGGTGTCGAGATAGCGGAGCCGGTACATGGTGCTCGGGGCGCCCGCGAGCGCTGCATCCAGTTTCTCGCGCGTCAGGATCACCCAGGGCACCAGATACTCCGCCTCGAAGTGGGTCCCCATGAGGTTCCTGAGTTGGGTGACCCCGATCGGACGATCAAGTGTCCGGTCGTTGACGCCCGCGAACCGGGGCCGGTCCCACGCGGATTCGATTTGGGGCCATCCCAGAACCGTCCGAACATCGGCTCGGGTCCCCAATCCAGCGGCGCCCTGTGTGGCCTGCTGGTTCCAGTCGTCGAAGACGGCGGACTTGCCATTCTCCTTCCAGATTGTCGGCGCAATGGCGACGAAGTCGCCGCCCTGCTGGAGATCTCCGTCGAAGAGGAGCAGAGGGAGCTTGTCTCTGGTCACGACCCCGCCGGGGACGGTCGGATTGGTCGCATACGGGATGAGGTCGCTGTCCCCCACCCCGCCGCGATGTGTCACCCGCCCGGCGATGTATCGACCCGGCAGGTCGGCGAATCCGTAGACCGGGCTCCGGAGGAAGTCGCCCCCGGTCATGGTACCGCTCACGCGGTCGTAGCGCTGTACGCGGGCACTGAAAAAGACCTCGTCTCCGGGACTGGGGTCGGTCCATCCCCCACCCCCCATTCTCGGTGACTTCAACGCCTGGTTGAAGTTGGGGTCCAGGCTCGTTTCCTCGGTACGTTGGTCCACGACCGCGCCGGTGAGGTAGACCCGGAACCGGGCGCTGGCGTGGACCACGACCTGGGTGCCGTTCCACTCGGTCGCCGATGTCTCGATCGGGCCGGGGTAGTACCGGGTACCGACCCTGACGTCATAGGTGCCGGGTGGCGCGTTTGCGAAACGCTCGGTCGTCCGGGTGGCGGGAACCTCGCGGAGCCAGAAGCTGCCTTGGCCGGAGACCAGGTAGGCGGAGGCGCCCGGGACCGGCTGCCACGAAATCGTCACGTCGCGTCCTTGCACCTGGGCGGCGACACCGGTCGGGTTGCGGACCGGGGCCGGCACAAAGGCCACGTCATCGTAGCCCGGCTGGGTCATCGGAACCAGAGCGGTGACCCGATACACCTGGGAAACCCCTTGGGGAAAGGCCGCGGCCTCGGTGAACTCGGTGCCGGTGATCGGTGTGAGCGTCAGTGTGGTCCAGGGCCCGCGCGGGTCGGCTGCCCGGGCCACCAGGTAGCCGGCTGCCCCCGGTACACCCTGCCATGCGATGGTGGCCGAGGCGGGGGTGGCGGCCTTGACGTACAGGCCGGTCGGGGGAGGACCTGGTGGGGCGGAAACGGTGGCTGGACTGGCACTCCGTTGGGCCGCCGCGTTGGTCCACGCTAGGATACTGATGGCCACTGCGATGCCGAGCCGGCTGGTGGGCGCGCTCATTTCACGACCTCGATTCGGGGGTTCTTGTCGCGCTTGACGGTGCCGAGCTCGACCTGGGCGGCAGCCTCGCCGAGGCCCATCTGCATCAGTTGCAGGCGACTGCGCGCGACCAGGGTGGCGCTTTCCTCGTCGTAGCGAGTGTCAAGGTAGAAGTCGACCCGAAACGCGCCGCCGACCTTAACCAGCGCCTCGCCCAACACGGTCATCGCTTCGTTGAATGCATCAGCGCCGCCGGCAGAGAGTTCTGCCTTGTAGGCCACCCAGTCGATGTGGCGGATGACAGTCTTGCCAGCCGTCAGTTCGGCTTCCAGGTCCTCGGCCAGCTCCAGGTCCTTCCCGGCCGCTTCGGTCCTCACGCTGCCCGCCCCAGGGCCTCCCGGCATTCCGCCGGCGGCCTGGCCCATCATGCCGGTCATCCCGCCCATCATTGCCTGCTGCACCGCCTGGCCCATGCACTCCTCGTGCTGCTTCTTCGGGACCGACTTGAAGACCTGCTTCGTGGCCTCTTCCTTCCGCTTCTGCTCGGCCTTGGTCGGGTTCCGCAGCTCGCCCCGGGTCTCGAAGAACGCGTCGAGCACCAGCTCGAGCGGGAGGCCGGTGCACTCGGCGTAGAGCCGATTCTGGGTCTCGCCGATCGCTTTCACCTGACCCTGCATGCCGGCGGGGACTTGTGCGGCGAGTGCCGGCGCGACGGCCACGCTGGCGATGGACAGGGCCAGTCCGAGCCCCATGGTGGGTCGTGAGGGGAGCAGCGTTCTTGTCATCATGTCTTGGCTCCTGATGGACTGTGGTTGGGTGGCAGCGTGGTCATCGTACCGCCCGGACGCGCAGGTAGAGCGTGTAGTCACCGCCCGTCGTCTCGTCCGCGACGCGAAACGGAACGATGCCCGGTGAGGGTGCTCCCGATAACTGGGTATTGGCGATGACAGCGAGCGCTGGGCCGGTGAAGACGAGATAGCGGTCCCGATAGCCGATCCGGCGCTGTGTCGGATCGTAGCGTTGGCCGATGAAGCGGGCACCGGTCGCCGCCCCAGAGCCAACGAAGATCGGGCTGGTCACCACGATAGGTCCCGAGGGGTTGGCGGCAGGTAGGGCCATTGTACCGGGTCCGGTCTGGTACCACTCAGCAGCTGGCCAGGTGGAAGGGTCGTCGTTGTCGACTTCCAGCAGCGCCAGCCGAATCGCGATCGTGCCGGAGGCGAGGTCTCCAATCCACACCGTGAACGGCACCGGTGCTGGGGCGAGGTTCGCCCCGACGGAGGTGGACGACGCGCCTTGGCCAGCCACATAGTCGCCGGTTCGGATGCCCCCGGTTGGTCCTGCCGTCCCAGCGCGCGCCCGAGTGGGGAAGCCACCAATGTCACCATGTACCACTGACCGGGTGGAGGTGGTGATAGGGTAGCTCGGCGCACTGGCCTGCCGGAGGTCGGTGTTGGAGCCCGGGAGACCTGGCGGAAGGGAGATGCTCAGCAGCCGGCCGCCGGCCACAAATGGGTTGTAAGGGCCGGACAACTGCGTCGCCTCGGCCAGGATTGCGATCTCGTCCCGTTTGCCGTCGCGTTCCAGTGGGTCGTCGTCCGCCGTCTCGCGGGAGGCGAGCACGCCGACGACCGAGATCTCAAAGCTGAACGGGGCGACCACGGTGGCGGTGACCCCGGGCATGCCAAAGGGGTTGTATGGATAGCTGTACTCCGCCGCCACCTGGTACGTGTGAGTTCCGGGCGGCACTCCTTTGAGCCTGAAAACGCCGGCAAGGCGTCGGGGGATGCCGCCAACCATCTCCAGGTAGGAACCGTCCGGATGAACCCCGGCCGTCAGGCGTACCCCAGTCGGGGGAAGCGCCGGTCCGAAGGCCCGATAGCCGATATTGGGGTTCTGGCTGAGAACGATACCTTCGACGGCGAGACTGATCTCATTGGGGCCGGACTGAATGGCGCTGAGTACTTGGGGATGGTTCCCTGAGATTGGATTGGCATAGCGGATTTCAGCCGACACCCGAGACTGCGTGTTGCCGGCTTCGAACACGGAGGAGACCCGGAAGCTCGATACTCCCGGCATGAATGATCCGGTGAACACCAGGCTGGTCGCCGCTCCTCCGAGTTGCGCAATCAGGCTCCAGGGACCGGTCGGGGTCTCCTGCTGATGGACTTCGATCCGGTTTGGATGGGGATACGGCAGCGACCACGACAGAATGTGTGTGGTGAGGGTGAACGACATGGCGCCGCCGCCGATGGGGCGATAGAGATTCCCGACTCCAAGGCCGGAGGGCGGTGCCGCCGGGCGCGCGATCGTGAGGTATGGCGACCCGCTCTGTCGGCCGTCTGGGGAAATGGCCCAGACCATGTAGGCGTAGGTGATTCCCACCTTCGCGGTGCGATCCACGAAGGTGGTTCCCACCCTCGCGGTGCGATCCATGAAGGTGGTTGCCGACCCGCTCGCCGGCTCGAGTCCGGTCGCGATCTCCACGGTTGGAACTGTCCCGTCGACGGAGGCCTTGGTAACATCCCAGATGTCCCGTACGATCCGATACCGGACGGCGGCACCCGGAAGGGGCGTGTACGTGATAGCGATGCCTACCGGATTCAGCTGAACGCTGGCGACCGGGGCCGGCAGGTCGGGGGACTTCGTGACGGTGGTCCGCTGGGCCAAGACATGGGTCGGCCCGTGGGGCGCCAGGACTGCGAGGACGAGCAACCACCCCCGGCAGGTCATCGGGCCGCCCCCTTGAGTCGCACCACCTGCCCCCGCGCGATGGCGTCGCCGAACACGACCTTGGCCGTGCTGAACTTTTCCAGCACGGTCTCGATCGCGATGGTCCCAACGTATTTCTCCGGTGCCCCGAGGGACCGGCCGGTCTCGGGATCCACCAGCGCCTCGCCGGCCTGAAAGACTTCGAGCTCAAGTCCGGGTCGCATCCCGTCGGCAGCCGCGGCGCTCAAGTACACCACCCCCTCGCGCACGTCTGCGATCCGGGCGCTCCAGCGGACCCGCGGCATCCCGATCAGCACCGCTGTCACCGCCTCCTGGATCGCCTGGCGGGAGGCCTGGCCGAGCGGGGTCGCCATCGTGGCGTCGGCACTGTAGCTCTTCTCATCCCGGATCAGGTCCGCCGCAACACCGGTCTGGCTTGCCTTGCCTTTCCCTTTGGCCGAGTGGAGGATCTCGCCGGTGCTGGCGTCGATCAGCCGGAGGTCGATGATCACCTCTGCGCTCACCTTTTCCGCCGCCACCCTCAAGCCCTTGATCAGGTTCGTGACGCTGCCCCCGAGGCTCGATTTCTCGAAGGTAAAGCCGGTGATGTCGCCGGTGATCAGGGCCTGGGCACCGAGCAGGGCCCCCTGCTGGGCCGCGCTTGGGGTGGACACCGCTCCCGACGCCCCCAGCTGCTGTTCCTGCTGGATCTGCGGCATCACGGCGCGCTCCAGGACCACGAACCTCCCGGTCCGCACTAGGACGGAAGTGAGCATTTCCGTGAGTCCGCGGGCGAACTCGCTCGGCGGCGGAATGGCGATCGTCACGGTGGTCTGCTGCGCCGGGGGCTGGCCGTAGGGTTGGGGCTGCATCGGCATCGGCTGCCCAGGGATGCCCATCTGTGTGGTCTGAATCCGAAGCGCCGATCCCGAAAGATCCATGACTGCCACGCGGAGTCGAGGTGCGGTCGGGCCGGGCTGCGCCTCCCCCAACCGCGCGACCAGGCAGAGGGCGCTCAGGAAGGTCACGGCGTGCCAGGGTGTCTGCATGGTTTGCCTCAGTCCAGGTCGAACGAGACTTGGGCAGGACGCGCGAAATCGCCGAGCTCGCGGGATCCGTGGAGTGCCACGAGCGTCCAGGAATGAGCGCCGCGGGGGAGCGAGATCTCGAAGCTCACGCGGGCATCGCTCCACGCGGAGGCGTTGCGCACGGAGACGCGATATTCCCGCTGTTCTGGATACCAGGTCCTGGGGTCCATCCACAGACCGCGGAGCAGGTATTCGGTGACTCCGGCGACCCGTTCCCACTCGAACCGCACTCGGGTAGCTACTCCGGGCTCTCGACGTGTGAGATCGGTCACTGCCTTGAACGTGGCCGGGTTCCGCATGGCGGCGGCTTCCACCGGCGGGTTGGCCGTGGTCTGGGCGGGAGCGGCGCCAATACCGAGACATCCGAGGATCAGCGACACGACTGCGGTCCGGGCCGGGTTCATGGCACGCTCCGTTCGGCGTAGTTGTTGGTCGGGAAGGGATCAGGGGTGTCGCTCAGCACGAACGCGGCGAAGCGGGCTCCGTGACCGATCGGGGCTGTGGTGATGACATTGATCTCACGGAGTCCCCGGACCGGAATGTCCCCGAGGTCGCAGGTGATCCGCCCCGCCGTGTTGGCGACCGCGGCCGGGCTGGGCCGGCAGGGTGGTGTGAGCCGGAGCACGCTCACCCCGATCGGCAGCAGCAGTTCGAGTCGACTCTGCTGGGCCGGATCGTCATTGTCACTGGCCACCAGAATCCGGACTGATAACGTCCGGTCCGACAGGGGAACCACGCCGAGGGTCTGAATCCTGATATCGGCCTGCCAGACGGCCTGAGCCATGGCGTTGCCGCGGCCCAGTCCGGCGGCGAGCAGCAGGGCGAGGAGGATGCCCATCGCCTAGCGCTCGAAGCCGGGTGGGAGGGGCAGGACCTCCACCCGCGCCTCGCCCCGTTTGGGGAACCGCTGCCGCGGGTCGAGCCTTGGGGCCCGGCTCACGAGGACCAGGCGCTCTTCAGGAATACCTGCCACCGCGAGCGCCGCGCCCAGTTTCTGAAGCCGACGCGCGGCCATGGCGGTGTCGGGCACTGCCGGAGTCTTCGGGTCGTCGTCCGCGTCGGCCGCCTCCGGCGGCAGGTTGAGGACGAAGGTGCCCTCCATGGCGGCCAAGGCTTCACCGAGGGCCCCCAGGTCGTCGTCGATCGGGTCCTCGAGCGCGTCGCTCGCCGGAAGGAATCGGATGCCCTTCAGCACCAGCCGGCCCCTCGCCAGCTCCTTGATCATGCTCTCCTTCGACTGGTCCCCCCCACGGATCAGGCCGCCGACGGCCTTCGCCACCCCGACGGCGACCGGGGCGGCCACCACCGCGGCGCCGATCGGCGTGACACCGACCATGGCACTGGCCACCGAGCCCGCATCAGGCATTCCCGGTTGCCCACCGCCGACCGGCCCTTCGGACGGACTCGATGGATCACCCGGGCCAGCCACCGGGGCGCACATCAGACCGGTGCCCGGGGTACCGGTCGTGGGCGCGTTCCCTCGCGCGGCCTGCTTGACGGCCCCGACGACCGATGAACCGGCCGAGGGGCGGGCGGACGGGACGACCTGGTGGTTCGGGTCGATCACCACGTACCCGGGCGGGCAGGTCGGCCCGTCCTTGCCCATGACGGCCGCAACGAGGCCGCGTCCGCCTTCGCCCAGAGCGGAGTCGACCGCAATGGCCGCTGCGGCGGACGCCACCGTGTCCGCGATCTTGGCGGCGACCCGCTTCAATCGACTTGGAGGTTTGGGTGGGTCCTGTGCCGCCAGAGCCGAGGTGGCCAGGGCCACCGCAATGAATGACCGAAGAGGTCGAATCCGCATGCTGGGCCTCCATCGTCCGCCGGATCGGATTGCGGGGGGCAGATCCTGACGCTAGAATCAGCCGACAAGATGGGACGACGGCATCACCCCGGTTCAGACCCCGGCGTCAGCATCGTCACTGGACTATCACCTGCCTTCTAACACATTGCGGCTCAAGACCTTCGGCGGCCTCTGGCTGGAGCAGGATGCCGGTGTTCCGGCCGACTCGGCGCTCCGCCCGAGGCACCTGGCGCTCCTGGCCTTGCTGGCGGCGAGCGCGCCGAAGGGCATTTCCCGTGAGCGGGTGCTCGGGGTGTTCTGGCCCGAGAGCGACGCGGAGCGGGGCCGCCATGCCCTGTCGCAGACCCTGTATCGCCTCCGGCTAGAGCTTCCCCTCGATCCGGTGATCAACGCCGGCGACGAACTGCGGTTCGACGCCTCGGTCCTTTCCTGCGACTTGCTCGAGTTCCGCGCCGCACTCGCGCACGGGGATCCGGCTTCCGCAGGCCGGCTCTACACCGGACCCTTTCTCGATGGTTTCACCCTGGGCGATGCTCCAGGCGAGTTCGAGCAATGGGTCGACCGGGAGCGGGCCCGACTCCAGCAGGAAGCGGCGAACGCCCTGGAGCAATCCGCGGCCTCGGCCTCGCCGCCAATAGAGGCGGTCGACTGGTGGCGGCGGCTGGTGGAGGTCGACCCGCTGAGCGCCCGGTTCGCAGCGTCCTATATGAATGCTCTGGTGGTCATCGGGGATCGAGCTGGCGCGCTGGCCTACGGCAAGCAATACGAGGCCCGACTCCGGCGGGAACTCGACGTGGAGCCGGACCGGGCCATCATGGAACTCATCGAGCGACTTCGGATGCCGCCAGCGGCACCCGTCCAGCCTCGTTCGGGCACCTCGGAGTCGCCCGGTCGACCTGCGGAAGATGCGACTCAGCCCCCGCTCGGCTCCGGCTCCGGGGTGGACCGTCGAGCCCCGGGACCGGGCCGGCTCCGCAGGTGGCGGGTTCCGCTGGTCCTTGGCCTGGCGGTCGGCGCGTTGCTGGTGGCAATGGCAATGCGCGACCGGTCCGCAACCGGGTCCATTCCGACGCTTGCGGTAGGGCGGTTTGTGGACCAGACCGGGGGAGGCACTCCCCGGTCGGGCGGGATCCTCTCCGATATGCTGGCCACCAGCCTGGGTCGTTTGTCCGATCTCCCCCTCGTCGGCAATACCCGACTGCTTGAGTTGATGCCGCCTGGAGGCGACACCCTCGCCGGGGCGCGGTCCGAGGCGGCCCGCCGCGCGGGTGCCAAGCAGATTCTGGAGGGCGAGGTGTGGCCGGTCGGAGAAGCCCTGCTTCGGCTCGATTTGCGGCGGGTGGAGATCGCGACCGGTGTCGTCCTGCGGGGCTACCGGGTCGAGGCGGCCGATCGGTTCGCCTTGGTGGATAGCGCCACGCTGGTGGTGGCGCGAGATCTTCGACTCGGCCCACCGATCGGGCCGGTGACCGAGGTGACGACCCGGTCTCCGATCGCCTACCGGCTTTACGACGAAGGGCTGCGTGCCTATTACCACTACGACGTCTATGGCGCCTATCGGCTGCTCCGATCGGCGCTCTTGGAGGATTCGACGTTTGCGTTGGCGACCTACTATGCCTATCGGGCGGCGGCGGTGGCGGATCCATCCGCGCGGGACTCGCTGGGTGTCCGCGCCCACCGTCTTGCCGTGCGGGCCTCCGAGCGGGATCGGCTCGTGATCCTGACGCATCTCGGGGAAGACCGGAATGACCCCGCAGCCCTTACGGTGGCCGACACGCTCCTGGCAAAGTTCCCGGATGACCCGGAGGCCCTTGTCCGCGCCGCGGCCGTGTATTCGACCGCCAGCGCCTCCTCGCCCCGGGCGACGTCGCTCTTTCACCGGGCCATCGAGATTGACTCCGCGTCGCCACCGACCGCTGGTGACTGTCGGCTGTGCGAGGCGTCGAGTCGCCTGGTGGTCGCCTATCTCTGGTCGGACTCACTCGCTGCCGCGGAACGCGCGGCCCGCCGATTCACCGCCCTCCGGCCGGAATACGGTGAGAGCTGGCGCCAACTGGCCGAAGTGCTGATCCGCCGCAGCGCGTTCGATGAGGCGCGACAGGCACTGGATCGGTCCCACGCCATGGTGCCGGCTGGCAGCCGCGAGCTGTTGTGGGAGCAGGAGCTGCGCCGTCGGCTCTGGGCCGAGGACTACGATTGGGTCAACGGAGAATGCGAGCGTCGGGTGGCTGCGGCCGAGGCCGACCAGGCGGCGGCGGCCCGCTGGGTCTGCACGATTGCCCTTCGGAATCAGGGGCGGTACCGGGATGCCGTCCTGCTCCTCTACGAGGGTCGCTGGTCTGGGGTCGCCCGGGGGGGCGCTCCGCCGTCACCCGACCGTTTCAATCAGGCAATCCTCGATTTCGAAATGGGGCGACCGCGCCTTGCCGCAAGCGGATGGGAGGCGATGGCGGCTGAAGTGGCGGTCAGTGGCTTGTCCGAGGGGCGGCAGGCGCGAAACCTCGCATGGTACTCCACCTTGCAGGCCACCGCGCTTGCCGCCGCGGGCGACACGGCCGTCGTGAGGTCGCTGGCCGACTCGGTGCAGCGGCTCGGGGTCCGGAGCCTGTACGGGCGGGACGTCAGGTTGCATTTCCTGCTTCGGGGGCTGGTGCAGGCTGCCGCGGGGCGGGACGCGGAGGCCGCGGATCTGTTTCAGCGTTCGGTTGACTCGTGGTCGTTTGGGTACACCCGCGCCAACTTCGAACTGGCACGGGCCGTCCTCCGGCTGGGTCGGCCGGCCGATGCCATCAGGCCCCTGCAGGCGGCCCTGCGTGGGGATGCCGACGGGTCAAACCTCTACCTGACTCGCACCGAATTGCATGAGGTTCTCGCCGAGGCGTTTGCCGCGCTCGGGGCGCGCGACAGTGCGGCGGCGCACTTCGCCGCTGTGGAACGGGCCTGGCGGGGCGCCGATGTGGCCTTTCGCCAACGGTATGCCAAGGCGCGGGACTGGGTTCGTTAGCCGCTCCCCGGTTGGATCGCGCCTGGACGGAACGCGGAGTAGGTTTCCCCCATGGCACCGGACCGTCCGGCCCCCTTCCTGCTTCGAACCCGAGGCGCCGCTGCGCTGGAGGATTCCTCCGGTGCCGCCGTCCAGGTTGAGAGTCGCGCGCTTGCCCTGACGGCGTTCATCCTGGCGGGGGGCGGGCACCGGCCCGAGGCGGAGGTGCTGTTGCACCTTTGGCCCGATCTGTCCCTCACCGCTGGCCGCGCAGCGCTCGACGCGCTGTTGGGATCCGTGGCCAAAGCCGCCGGTGCCGAGTTGCTGGTTCGGCGAGAAGGCATCGTGAGCGCGGCTCCGGCCGCGATCACCGCCGACGGCCCGCCGGCCGGCGAGCACTACCTCCTTGGCCTAGTGCTTCCCGATTCTCCCGAGTTCGACGAATGGCTGGCTGCGCGCCGTGCCGAGACCGGGGTGGTGGGCCCCGGGCGGCCCGCCCGGGGTCGCTCCCTGGTCATGGTGGCGGCTATCGTCGTGGCGGGGTTTCTGGTGGCGCTCCTGCGACCGGATCGACAGGTGCAGGGGTTCGGCGAGGGCGATGTCGTGTTGCTGGCCGACGTGGTGAACGCGACCACTGATACCCTGCTCGATCGGACCCTGCAGGAAGCCGCGTTGGTCGCACTCCAGCAATCCCGGCAACTTCAACTCCTTCCCAGGGCACGAGTCGCGGCCGTGCTGAGCCACATGGGTCTGTCGCCGGACGAATGGCTGGGAGAGGTGGTTGCGCGAGAGGTGGCAATCCGCACCGGTGTGCGGTGGGTCCTTGAACTCCGGGTGGCACCTGGCCCGGATGGTGAGGTGATCCTGTCCGCCGCACTGGTTGAGGCGGAGTCAGGCTTGGTGAGGCATCGGGCTGAGGCGACGGCGGCGGGGGCGGACGAAGTGGTTGCGGCGGTAGATCGGATCATCCGAGGAACCCGTCGGGCGGTCGGAGAGTCCCGTCGCGAGGTCGCCTCGGGGTCGCGACCCCTCGAGTTGGTGACCACTCCCTCCCTCGCCGCACTCCGGGCCTACAGCGATGGAGCCGCAGCCTGGCGGCGGAACGAGTTCCGGATGGCCGGCGAGTACTGGGACCGGGCGGTGAGTATCGACACCGGGTTCGCCATGGCCTTCGCCGCGCTCGGGGCCTACCACTACTATCTGCTCAACCGTGAGGCGGGAAGGGAGCACTTCGCCGCCGCCGTGGCCCGACGCGATCGGCTCACCGAGCGGGAGCGTCTCAGAATCGAGGAGAACTGGGCCGCCTTTCGCGGAGACACGGACTCCGCGCTGGCGCTCGCCCTCGTCCTGGCGGAGCGGTACCCGTCGGTGTTGACCCAGGGGAATCTGGGTACCCGCTACCTCCGGCTCGAACGGTGGGCCGAGGCGATTCCGGCGCTGGAACAGGTCCTCCGTTGGGATCCCATGGAGGTCAACGCGCACATCAACCTGGCGACCGCCTACAAGGGGCAACGGGATTTCGTGCGTGCCGTGCAGCACTACCAGGAGGCCGGGCAGCTCGACCAGTCGATCCTCTACCAACACAATATCAACGGAGAGTTTGGGGCCGCGCTCGTGCTGGCTGGCCGGGCCGGAGACGCCGAGTCGGCGTTTCATCAGATGACGAGGGTGCCCACCACGGCCAACCCGTCGAACGGTCACCGGTCCCTTGGCTACCTGGCCCTCTGGGAAGGACGGATGGCCGACGCAGCGCGGGAGTTCGGCATCGCCGCGGACATGAATCGTCAGGGTCGTGCCTGGCTCAGCGAATGGCGAAACCGGTTGCTGCGCGCGGCCGCCCTCCGGGTGGGAGGCAAGGCCGACGCCTCCGAGCGCGAGCTGGACAAGGCAGAACGGATTCTCGAGCGGGAGCCGGTGAACCCCACCTTCGCGGCGCTGGCGGGAGACGCCTTGGTTGAAGCGGGGCGCCTGAGAGCGGCTGCGCGGCTGCTCGGTCGGGTCCGCGCGGTCCTCGATCCGGCCAGCGACGTCGAGCGTGGGGCGGAGCGTTACCTCACCGGTGTTGTCGCCCTGGCACGCGCTGCCTCGGACTCGGCCCTCGGTGCCCTCGCGGCTGCAACCGCCCTGCCGCTTCCAGTGCACCGGACAGCACGGCGGGCCGAGGCAGAGTACCTCACTGGACGAAGAGGTCAGGCGATCACCCTGCTTCAGGAAGTAGCCGCGCGGCCGGAATTCGGCTCGGAGGCGGAGCTCGAGTTCCTCAATGCGCGGCTCAAACTCGCTGGGTGGCTGGAAGCCGAGTCCGACACGGCCTCGGCGGTGCGACTCTACCGGGATGCCGCTCGCCAGTGGCAGAACGGCGACCAGGACCTCCCGGCCCTGATCTTCGTCCGCTCACGCCTGATGGCGCTTGGAGCGCGCTGGGACCGATGATGGTCCCAGGTCGAAGGCGAGGCGCGGGTCGGCCTCGCGCCCGGGCCCGGCTGACCGTATCATATCCCCAGCAGACCTTTCCCGGGCTCGCCCGGACCGGAGGTAACCGGTGGACCGGACCGTATTCATCAGCCACTCCTCGCAGGATGCCGCAGCCGCGCAGGCCCTAGTCGCGGCGCTTGAGGGTCGGGGAGTGCCCTGCTGGATCGCTCCCCGGGACATCGGGCCGGGGACCCGGTATGCCGCGGCGCTGATCGCCGCCCTCCAACGGGCCCGCGCCGTGGTCCTGGTGTTCTCTGGTCACTCCAACGTTTCCCCGTACGTCATGAACGAGCTGGAGCTGGCGCTCCACCGGGGAGTGTCGATCCTGCCGGTCCGGATCGAGGACATTCTGCCCGAAGGGGAGATGGAGTGGTACCTGCGCACCCGGCAGTGGCTGAACGCCATGCCCCCGCCGGTGGATCAGCATCTCACCCGGATCGTGGAAGCGGTGGAGGCGCTGGTCGGGCCCGCGCCTACTCCGGAAGTACCAGCTGCCGCGGAGGAGGCACGGCCCCTGGAGCGGAGAGCCACGGTGGATACCTACGTGGCTCGACTCAGAGCGGAGTGCGCCCAGACCTTCGCCACCGACCTGGTGCGCCCGGATCGGCTGTACGTGCCCCAGTTCGCCGCGGCCCTGGATGGTGGTCAGGAGGCAGCGCTCGAGTCCATCGTGGGTGAGGTGTGGGAGGGAGTCCGGCCCCGGGTGGCCATCCTGGGGAACTACGGGATGGGGAAGACCTACCTCGCCTGGCGGGCGCTGCTGGACCAGGTGGACCGGCTGGAGACCCGGCGGGAACAGTTGCTCCCGATCCTCTATCCCCTGCGGCGGTTCAGCTACGCCGACGCCGCGGCGCCGACCAATCCACGAGATCTCGTCCAGCAGGTGCTGGAGTACGCCATGGGGCTGGAGTTTCCGGGCGCCAGGCGGGACCAGTTCGTCGGCTGGCTCAGGGACGGGGTGGCGGGGGTGATTCTGGACGGGCTGGACGAACTGTCGCTGCCGCGTCAGGCGCGATGGCAGGACGTCCTGGCACCGCTCCTCGGGATCGAGGGAGCCCGCGTGGTCGTCACCTCCCGTTCGGCCTACCTGAGCCGTCCGGAGGAGGACCTGGCCGGCTGGGACAGCTACGAACTGCAGGCGTGGGGCGACCGGGAGTGGCGGCAGTACGTGGAGTCGTCGCCGGCCGGCGTGGAACCGGGCGGGGCGGACCGGCTGCTGAAAGAGGTGGCCGATCGGCCCAGACTCTCGACCCTCACCTCGCGGCCGCTCTGGTGCTACATGATCGTGTCGATCGCGAACGAGCTGCCCTCGATGCCTGACATGGCCCAGAGCGGGCTGTACCAGCGGTTCCTGGATCACGCGGTGACCCGCCGCCCGCTGATGGATGCCATCCTTCCACTTGCCTGGCAGTACTGCGCCATGGAACGGTTCGCCGACGAGTGCCTGGGCCGGGGGGCGTCCACCCTGCAGGAGGAGGAACTGCTGTCCCTCCTTTCCCGCTTGTTCGAGAGCGTGGGACACGGAGCGCTCCGTGAGTTCCTGACCCGGCAGATCCGGACCTACGCCTTCCTCAACTGCGACCGGGACCGGAGGTACGGGTTCGGGCACAAGTCGTTCGAGGACTATTTCGGCGCCGCCGCCGCCGCCCGCTGGCTGACGGAACAGGCAACCGGGACCACGACCGGTCCCGAAGAAGGCCCGCGGACCCCTCAGCTGCTGTCGGCCCGCCGGATGACCACGGATCAGGCCCTGTTCCTGGCCGGCATTCTCGACGACCGCCGGGTCCGGGAGTCGCTTGAACTGCCCACCGGTGCCGGCGACCTGGGGGCGACTCTGCTGGAGTACCTGGATCAGGAACTGCGCGGGTTCGCCGCCGATCCGGTCTATCGCAGCAACCTGTTCCGCATTGCCCTCGGGCTCCGCCGTTCCCGGTCCGACCCCGCCGCGATGCGTTTCAGCGGGCTCCGACTGGCGGAGGCGAATCTGGCCGGGCTCGACCTGACGGGCGCGGTGTTCGAGGACGTGGAGTTTACCGATGCGGTGCTGAGCGGCACCCGATTCACCGGCTGCACTTTCCGGGGGTGCACGTTGTTCGGGGCTACGGTGGACGGTGCCGACTTCTCCCAGGCTGATCTCTCGGGGGCGGACCTGACCGGGATCGACGTGGGCAGTACTCCACCCGAGTTGTCCGGAGCCACCGGGATCGATCCCGCGGCACTGGGCAGCAGGGAACGTCGGCTGCTGTTCGGATAGGAGCTCGCGATCCCTGTGTGGTGTCCGCGGCTGAGTTCGGGGGGGCGCAAGCTGGGCACCCAGGTCGAGCGTGGCGAGGGCACCGCCCGGCAGGAAGTGCTGGTCCTGCTGGATCCCCCCCGGCACGCGCTCCCGCCCGGCGAGTACGCTGCCGCCCAGCGCAATACCACCCTACTCTATCAGGAGCTTCCCCGGGACCGGCCCTTCCTGGTCGGACTCCAGAACGAGTCCTGGGTCGAACTCGCCCGACTGGGAGGTCCCGGGGCGGGAGATCCCCCAGCCGACTACCTGGAGACCGGTGGACTGGGCATCGCTGCGGCACTACGGGCCGACCGGCTGGCTCCCCGGGTCGTGGGACTGGAACCTCGCGATGAGGTGGCGGAGTTCGGGGCCCTCGAGGCCAACGCGATTGAGGTGATGGGTGCGGTGGCGCCCTTCTTCGGCGGACTGGCGGAGGTGATATCGGATGGCGCCGCGCGACGATGCACCGCCGCCGCCGCGGAGTGCTACGAACGGGTGGCCACCTACCGGTCCACGCCCGGGGCGGACAGCGGCGCCTACCTGACCTGGCTGCTCTCCAAGGCGGAATCGCTGGGGGTGCCGCTGGGACACCCACGGTATCGGGCGATGATGGAGTACGCCCGGATGAAGCGGATGGAACAGGCACGGAATCAGGGGCAGGCCGAACTCGAGCGGAACCTGCTGGGCCAGATGGTGAAGCTCCAGGCCGGCACCGGACAAGTGAGCCGCAGGGCAGCCTGGGAGATCTACTCCTCCGGGGTTCCACGGACCGAGGACTCCGAAGCGCGGCTGGTTGAGATCGCCGGATGGCTCGCCGCAGACGAGCTGCCGGAGCCCTCGGAGGAGGCCCTAGACGCGGTGACTGCCGCGGTGCGTGACGCGACGTCCGATGGAGTGGTCCGGGTGCTGCCTGGGCGAGACAAGCTCTCCCTGCTGGGCCCCCAGGGCGAGAAGCTATCGTCAGTGCTGGAGCTGGCGGCGGTGATCGGGGTGGAGACCGGCCACTCCCAAGAGCTCATGGCGGCGGTGGTGTACGCCGGTGCCGCGCAAGCAGTCGAGGCGGACCCCGGAACGGCCAGCCGGGTGAGTCGAGCTTCCCGCGACCTGGAACGGGAGGTGTTCCAGCGGGTGGCGGGCTCCGACACCGACCGGTTCCTGCTCGAACTGATCCCGACCTCATGCCTGCTGCAGTCGGTGGGGCGCTATCAGGTGGTGCACGACCAGGAGATCCGGGCCACCATGCTCCGGCTCAACGTGAGCCTGCTCTGCGAACGGCTCCACCGCCTGGGCATCGCCCCCCCCGACGGGTGGCGCGATGCCACGCCGGGCTTGGAGGACAGGCTGGACGTGTTGAGGACCTTCTTCGACCGGACGGTGCTCCGGGGGAAGGACCTGCCGGGAGCGCTGGTCCGGGCCATGCACCAGGAGGGGGTGGAGCGGGGACTGCTGTGCTGTGACGGATTCCAGTACTCCCACGTCGCCCGATGGCTGGAGGGACAGGGAATCGGTCACGTGATGATCGCGCCGTCATGGTGACGCCAGCCGCGGAGGTCGAGAAGGCCTGCGAGTGGAACCGGCACTGCCGCTACGTGGGTCCGCTCTGCACCGGGCCGGTCGTCCAGGTCGGGGTGGGCCGCCCCGAGGTGGTGGCCCGGTGCTACCAGTGCGGCCGCTACGTCTGCAACCGGTGCGCGGCCCGGAAGGGGGACCGGGCCTTGGTGGCGGGGCTCTGGCGGGCCGGGGTCTGGACCCTCGTCTGCCCGTTCGACGGGGTCCCGCTTGGCCGCGATGGGGTGTGGACCCTCACCGGCCCGGGTCCCGGGACGGTGCTCCGTCTGACCAAGGATCCCGGATTCGAGGATTGGTGTCAGGTCCTGGCGGGCCCCCTGACTCCCCCGGATCAGGAGAAGGTGGGTGCCCTGGTGGAGGCCTGGGCCGCCGGGCGGGACGACGCGGTTGTCGACGGGGGCGACTGGGCCGTTCCGGACGATGTGGGTCCTCTGGTGCAGCTGCTGACCCGCCAGTCGTTGGAGCGGCTGGGGCGGTTTGACAAGGCCTGGGCGATCCAGCAGCGTCTGCTGACGGCAACGCCGACCGGGTTCCTGAAGGGTATCGGCCAGATAACCAGGCTGCTCCCGCCCGGGACCCAGCGGGACAGCCTGGTGACCGAGCTCCGGCAACTGGCAAAGACGGAAGGGGGTGGCCTCGAGGCGGCGCTCAGCCGGTTCAGCTCCGGGCTGTCGGCGGCGCTCGACCCAGCGGAACAACCAGTCCCGCCCTCCGACCGCGGTCCCGCAGCTCCGGTCGCCCCCGCTCGGGCGCGAGGGACCGGGGCCCACGACTCGGAGCCGACCTCCCCCGAGCGATCCCCGATACCTGGGCTCGGGCTCAATGCGGTGGCCAGCCTGTGCGATGCCTGGGTCGCTCCCTGGGACGGCACCACCTGGTCCCGGTTCGTGCTCCAGTGCGAGCGGAACCATGGGTTGGTGTTTCCCGGGGGAGCAGAGGCCTTCGCGACCAACGTGAAATCGCCGGGTTCGCCCGTCCTTGGACTCCTCCTGGTCGCTCTCAGGGACCACCCCGGGGAACTGCCGTCCGGGACGCTGGAGACGGTGGAACGCTACGCGCTGGCCTGTGCCCGGCAGACGCCGGACTGGCCAGAAGCGGGGCAGGATGCCGACCGGCTCCTGCGGCCACTCGATCGGCTCGGCGGCGAGCGGCTCAACCTCGACGACGGCGACCCGATTCCCGGTCTGCATGTGATCGCCGAGGCGTGCCCGCTCGTGGTCGCCCGAGACGGCGTCGTCCGGTTTGCCCATCCGGCATTCGCCGACGCCTTCCGGGCCCGGGCGCTTGGCCAGCGGCTCTTCTTCACCGATCCACCGGAATTCCGGAGCCTGGGCTCTGTGATGCTCTCTCAGGGCACCGCGCACTTCCTGGCGGAGCTGGTAGCACGGGATCCTGGGTGCGCCGTCCGACTCGGCGAGTGGCTCCGGTTCCGGCGCCAGCGCCGGAGCCAGTACCGAGGCGCCGACATCCCGATCTTCCTCCGCAACCTCGCGCTGGTGCAGTACGCCCTGGACGGTGACCTGCACGGGCTCGATCTGCGTGAGCTGGACTTTCGCGATCTCGACCTCGCGGGAGCCGATTGCCGGAACACCGTGCTGGACGGGGCGGTGCTCCGGAACAGCAGGCTCCGCGGGGCGCGGCTCGCAGGCGCGTCACTGAACGGCACTGACTTGCAAGGAGCGGACCTGGAAGGATCTGACCTCGAACGCCGGTAGCCCGGCAGGATGGAGCTCAGGCATGAGCGGGATCACGAGGAGTGAGCTGCGCGGCGCGTTGGACGAGGCGCATGGTCACCTGGTGGTGGAGGGCTGGTCACGGGAGGACCGACAAGTACTGGTGGTGCTGACCCACGAATACCGTTTGCCCAGCCAGCAGCAGCATCTCTATGCCCAAGCCGAGGTCCTGCTGGCCCGGTTCCCCGGTGCCGAAGTGATGGTGGAGGAGATGGTCGGGGCCCGCGCACGGCCCACGTTCGGCCTCTTCGGGTCGGCCATCAAGCAACCGGCCCGGCGACAGGCCGAGGCGCTGAAGCGGCTGGAGACCAAGGGGGTGCTGGCCGGGACGGTGCTGGCGGACCTCCATCCCCATTCCGTGACCATCTCCGGAGCCGACGACCAGGACTCGCTCGACCGGCAGCGCAAGTGTCTGCGGGAGATCGAGGCCGCGGTTGTGGGGGCGCTGCCGGCGGCGGCGCGAGGCATGACCTCGGGCCAGCTGCTCACCGCCCTCCAAGTAGAGATGGAGGAAGCAGCGGAAAGACTGGGGGCTGCCCTCAACCCGAGGCTTCAGCAGCTGCTGGCGTTGAAGCAGGAGTTCACTACCAACTGGGGGCCCAGCGCCTATGCCCGGGGACTCGCCGCCATGGCGGGCGACGAGGGGATCGCGACCGACGGCTATCCGGCCCTGCATGCCCTGGTCACCTCAGTCGAAGAGGAAAGCCGGCTCGACTTCGATCGGGTCGAGCAGGAGCGGATGGGGCTGATCCAGCAGATCGTGGAGCATAGCGAAGCGGCCGATGACCCGCGCAGGGGCCGGGCGCTGGTGCAGTGGATGGACACTTCGCCGGTTCCCGAGGGGACGGTGCTGTCGCGCCAGGAGATGCTCGCCGGACCGGCTTGGTTCGGCCGCTTGATCGCCCTGTCGAAGGCGTATGGCTCCCAGCGGATGACCATGGCGAAGTACATGCGGACCTTGGAGAATCTGCTCGAGGCGCTGGAGATTCCGGTGAACCCCGGCAGTGCCCTCGGGCGCTACATCCGCTACGTCACCATGGCCGAACGGATCAGCCTGAACGACCTGCTGGAGGAGGACCTGCCGGGGCTGTTTGACGAGCTGGCCGACGTCCACACCCGTTCGGCGATGGAGCGGGGGGTCCTGGAGCTGCAGCGCCGGGCAGATGACTTGGGCCGGTTCCTCACCCTGGAGCTTCCTGCGTCCCGGGTCCGCGGCGTGCTGTCGGGCAACCGGAGTCCGGCGCGGTGGGTGGACGAGGCGTTGCGGGTGGGCGACACGGCGCTCGGCCACGAGTGGCTGGACCAAACCGGGAGGCGGGTGATCCAGGGAGTGGCGGCGGCCGCCGACCGGGCCAGCGACGGGGCGGGAGCGTTCCATGAACTGGCGCTGGCGCGTTCCGAGCTCATGATCACCCGGGCGCTCCGGAGTAGCGCACCACTCACGATCCTGATCTGCGGCCGGTTCCACGTCCGGGAGGCCCTGCGGGTCCTCCGGGCCAACCCTCCCGTCTCATGGGCGGTGTTCGCGGGCCGGGCCCACCCCCGACCCCCGAGGGTGGATGCCCGGCTGTCAATCTGGAATTGGGCGTTTCCGGGGTCCGAGTGGTCGCTGTCGGAGGGCCTGCCCGGTGCCGTCTGAGCGGCAACAACGCGCGGGGCACCCTTGAACGACTCCAACCGGAGCATCAGGGTCTTCGTCTCCTCGACCTTCCAGGACATGCGGGAGGAGCGCGAGGAGCTGGTGAAGCAAGTCTTCCCCCAACTCCGCAAGCTCTGCGAGAGCCGCGGGGTGACGTGGGGCGAGGTGGACCTACGGTGGGGAGTGACCGACGAGCAGCAGGCCGAAGGGAAAGTGCTGCCGGTCTGTCTGGCCGAAATCCGCCAATGCCGGCCGTACTTCCTGGGGATCCTGGGCGAGCGGTACGGGTGGGTCCCGGAGGAACTGTCGGGGGAGGTGCTGGAGCGAGAGCCCTGGCTGGCACAGCAGGCGGGCCGGTCGGTCACCGAGCTGGAGATTCTGCAGGGAGTGCTCAACGATCCGGAGATGGCGGAGCACGCGTTCTTCTATTTCCGAGATCCTGTCTACCTCGAGTCGCTGCCCTCCCGGGAGCGGCCGAGATATCGAGAGCAGTCGGAGGCGCGAGGGGCACAGCTTGGCGCGCTCAAGGTACGGATTCGGGAGAGCGGCTTTCCGGTTCGGGAGAACTATCGGGATCCGAAGGAACTGGGCCGGCTGGTGACCGAGGATTTCATCGGAGTCATCGACCGGCTGTTCCCGGAAGGGTCCGCTCCAGACCCGCTGGATCGGGAGGGGGCGGTCCACGAGGCGTTCGCACGGAACCGCCGGGCGGTGTACATCGGCCGCGGGGTGTACTTCGACCGACTGGATGCCCATGCCGCCGGGGAGGGGCCGCCCCTCGTCCTGGTGGGCCAATCGGGCGGCGGGAAGTCTGCGCTCCTCGCCGCCTGGACAGATCACTACCGCCAACGCCACCCTGACGCGGTCCTGCTCACCCACTTCATCGGGGCCACGGCCGACAGCACCGACTGGGTCACCACGGTGCGCCGTCTGCTGGGCGAGCTGAATCGGCTGCGGGGATTGGGGATCGAGATTCCGAGTGAGCCCGCGGCCCTGCGAGGCGCCTTCGCCCTCGGGCTCCGCGAGTGCGGGGCTGTCGGCAAGACCATCCTGGTGCTCGACGCGCTGAACCAGCTGGAGGACCGCGAGGGAGGGCTCGACCTCGAGTGGATCCCCCGGGATATCCCCCCCGGCGTTCGTCTGGTCGTCTCCGCCCTGCCCGGTGTTGCGCTCGATGCCCTCCATGATCGCTGCTGGCCCCGGCTGGAGGTGGAGCCCCTCGAGGTCGCTGAGCGAGAGCGGTTGATCGTCAGGTACCTCGCGCAGTACGGCAAGCAGCTGGCTCCCGACCGGATCGCGCTGCTCGCTTCCCCGCCCCAGACGGCGAACCCGCTCTACCTTCGCGCGCTGCTGGAGGAGCTTCGGCTGTGGGGGGACCATGAGACGCTGGACGCCCGGCTGCGGCATTTCCTGGCCGCGGCCACGCCTGCGGAGCTGTACGACAGGATCCTGGCGCGGCTGGAGGAGGACTACGAGGACGACCGCCCCGGGCTGGTCGGGGATGCGATGCGGCACCTGTGGGCTGCCCGACGGGGGCTCTCGACCGCGGAGTTGCTGGAGCTGCTGGGCACCGGCACGGCCCCGCTGCCGGGGGCCTATTGGTCACCATTCCATCTCGCCGTCGAGTCGGCGCTGGTGAACCGGTCGGGACTGCTGGGGTTCTCGCACGAGCACGTCCGCGGAGCCGTGGAGGCCCGGTACGTTGGCACGACCGAGGCACGCCGCGGGGCCCACCTCCGACTGGTTGCCTATTTCCAGACCCAGGCGATCGGGCCGCGGCTGGTGGAGGAACTCCCGTGGCAGGCCGCGGCGGCGGAAGAGTGGGACGGCCTCAAGACCCTGCTCAGCTTCGAACCGTTTCTCGCTGCCGCGTGGGAGACCGACCCTGGCAAGCTGGACGTGCGCCGGTTCTGGACTCGGCTGGAAGCGACCGGCCGACGGATCGAGGACGGCTACCGATTAATCATCGCGCAGCCCCTCCAGCACCCCTGGACCGCCGTCATCGTGCGGGAGTTGCTGGCCGGCGTGGGGCGAGTGGATCAGGCGCTGGCGCTGGACCGGGAGCTACTCGATTTCTATCGGAGCGATCAGTTCCAGCAGTTGGTGGACCGCCGGCTCGGGCGTGCAGCTCCGGAGGAATTCCAGGGGACGTCCGACCTCCTGTCACTCGCGCAACCCCTGATGGTCGCCGACCGGCTCCAGAGCATGGCCCACGGTCACCTCCAGCAGGGACAATTCGACGAGGCGCTGGATCTGCTCGGGCAGGCGGAGGCGGTGTTGCGGGAGATCGAGTATCCCAGGGCCCTGGCGAGGTGCCTGGAACTTCAGGCGGACGTTCATCTGGCGGCGAAGGACCTGAACGCCGCCGAGCGGCGCTACGAGCGGTCCGAGGCGTTGTATCGGGCCCACGGCGAAGGTGCCGACGTGGCCGGCGTCCAGTCGAGCCGGTCTCGGCTCCTGCACGCCCGGGGCCGGACGGGGGAGGCACTGGAGCTGGCGCGCGAGGTGGAGCGGGAGCGGCGGGCCCGGGGGGACCGGCAGGGTCTGGCGACGGTGCACTCCGACATCGGACACCTCTACCACGACCTGGGCGACAGCGCCCGGGCAATCGAGGCGTTCGAAGCGGCTGCCGGAATCCACCGGGAACTGGGCGACTGGCGAGGGGTGGCCAACAATCTCAACAGCCACGCAGTCGTGCTCGAGGGCCGAGGCGAGGGGACGGCAGCCCACGAGCTGCTGACCGAGGCCGAGCGGATCTCCCGGGAGACGGGCGACCGCCGGACGTTGGCCATTAGCCTCTTGAATCAGGCGCAAGGCCTGAGTCAATCATCCGCCGGGCGGGAGCAGGCCAGCGCCAAGTGTGCCGAGGCAATCGGGCTCTTCACGGAGCTGGGCGACCGGGCGACCGCATTGCAGGCCAAGGGCGTCCTCGGCCAGATCAAGGTGGGATACCGGAAACGCTGGCAGGGGTGGGTGGTGCTGGTGCTGTTTGGGCTCCTTGCCGGGGCCGCGGTGGCGGCGGGGTCCCGGCGCTGGTGGTGGTGGCTGCTCGGAGGCCCGCTGGCCCTGGCGTGGCTGCAGGCCGCGGCGTTTCAGGTGATACCGCGGTATCGGGCGGCGACCATGCGCGTGGTGCAGCAACTTTCGGCCGAGTTGAGAAAGATGGATCACGAGGAGCGTCGGCGGACGCCGCCCGGGTAGACCGTTTGACACAGCCTGGGGGACCGATGGGCCCTGGGGCCCCTCCCGCCCGACCCTCGCCGGCCGTATCATCATTCGTCATGCTGCGGATGCTGAGCGTTGCCGGTGACGTGACGATCGACTGGTTGTCCGACCCGGATGTCGACTGGCTCGACACTCCGGATCGGGGGACCGGCCCGCGGGAGGACTGGCGGCTCGGGCCCGGGATCCGGATGACCACACGGGCCGGGGGTGCGATGCTGCTGGCCCGCGAGGTCAGACTGGCGCTGGAAGCGGTCCGTCGCGCAGAGGATGAACAAGCCCCGACGGTCGTCAGTTACACGCTCGATGGCATCGAGAACATCCCCCCGGCCCACGTGCTGCACTCGGTGGTCGAAGTGACCAGGTGCCAGCCGCCCGACAAGAGCCGTGCACCGGCCGTGTTCCGGGTCGGCCGCCTGCTGGGGTTCTCCGGCCCGGACCAGGGCAACCCTGAGCCGTTACCGCTCGCCGGAGATTCCGCCGCCTCGGACTTGCTGGTGCTGGACGACGCTGGCAACGGATTCCGGGATCGGCAGGATGCCTGGCCCGCGGCCATTGGCGCCGAAGGGTCGCAACCGCTTGTGGTGCTGAAGCTGGCCCGACCGCTCGGCGGTCCCCTGTTTCAGCGAGTGACCGAACGATTCCCCGACGCACTCATCGTGATCAACGCCGCCGACCTCAGGGCCGAGGGTGTGGACCTGAGCTACCGGATGTCCTGGGAGCGGACGGCCCGCGATTTCCTCTGGCAGATGCAGCATAATCCTGACCTCCGGCCGCTGGCCGCGCTCCGCCACCTGGTGGTGCGGTTCGGACTGGACGGGGCGATCCACTACTCCGGCTCTCCGGAGGGGAGGGGGTCCGCCGCCCGGCTCTACTTTGACCCCGGCAGCGCCGAAGACGAGTTCCGGGACCGGCACCGAGGGGACATGATCGGTCTGACCGACGCGTTCGTGGCTGCGCTGGTGGCCCGGCTGACCGACGAGGGTACCGTGGGGATCGGGGAAGGAGTTCGGGACGGGATCCGCTCGGCTCGCCGGTTCTTCCTGGCCGGGTTCGGGGCCGATCCCAAGCGGCTCGACTATCCCGGTGCCGAGGTCTTCGGCCCCCAGCGGGACGGGGAGTCCCTGATCGCCGATGTGGTCATCCCGCCCTCCCCACGACCGGATTCGCCCGACCCCGACTGGTGGTGCCTGCTGGATGAGCTGCGTACCGAGGCGCTGGAGACGATCGCCGGGCGGATCGTGCGGGAAGGGGAAGCCGATGCCCTGCGCCTGGTGCCGGTGGGAGCCTTCGGCGGACTCCGGACGGTAGACCGGGCCGAGATCGAGAGCTTCCGGAGCGTGCAGAACCTGATCGGGCAGTACCTGGAACGCCGGGTGACCAAGCGGCCGCTCTGCCTCGCGGTGTTCGGCCCTCCGGGATCGGGCAAGTCGTTCGGGGTGGAGCAGGTGGCCAAGAGTGTGGCCGGCCTGACCGACGCCAACGTGCCGAAGCTCGAGTTCAATCTGTCACAGTTCGACTCGCCGGCCGATCTGGTGCGCGCCTTCCACAAGGTGCGGGACCGGGTGCTCGTTGGCGAGGTCCCGCTGGTGTTCTTCGACGAGTTCGACGCCGAGTTCCACGGCCCACTGGGCTGGCTCCGGAGTTTCCTGGCGCCGATGCAGGACGGCGCGTTCAAGGACGGCGAAGCGGTGCACCCGATCGGCAAGGCCATTTTCGTGTTCGCCGGTGGACTGGTGCCCAGCTTTGCCAGGTTCAGCCGGGAGGAGTTCGATCCGGAACTGGACGAAGCCGGTCGGAAGGATGAGCGGCGCCGGTTCACGGAAGCCAAGGGGCCGGATTTCGTGAGCCGGCTCCGAGGCCATATCAACGTGAGGGGTCCCAACCCCGACCCGGCCGATCCCGATGACCGGACCTGGCTGATTCGCCGGGCCACCATTGTCCGGGTTCTGCTCCGGTCGCTGTGGCCCGCGCTGGCCGATCCCGAACGACCCGGCCAACTCAACGTGGATGAAGGAGTGGTCCGCGCCCTGATCGGGGTACCGGTCTACCGACATGGCGTTCGGTCACTCGAGGCGATTGTGGAGACCAGCCAATTGCACGGCAAACCCAGCTTCGAACCGTCGGCCCTGCCGCCGCCGGAACAGCTGGACCAGCACACCGATGCCGCCTCGTTCACCCGCCTGGTGCAGCTGGGGGTGCGGTTCGCCGCGGCACGCGAGGCGACGGCCGAGGCGATCCACGAGGCCTACTGCCGAGACCGGACCGGGGACCGGGCGGCCGACGATCCCGCGCTCCGTCCATGGAACCAGCTGGACGAGATCCTGAAGCGAGCCAACCGGGCCCAGGCCGATGACATTCTCCGCAAGTTGGAGCGGATCGGCTGCGGATTCCGGCCCCGAGTCGGGGAGCCCGCTCCCTTCCAGTTCAGTGTCGAGGAGGTCGAACTGCTGGCCGAACTCGAGCACGAACGGTGGATGGAGGAACGGAGCGCGGCGGGGTTCACCTGGGGGTCGGTCCGGGATCCCCACCGAAAGACCAGTCCCTTCCTGATTCCCTGGAGCCAGCTGGAAGACGCGGTCCGGCAGTACGACCGCGATGCGGTACTCGGGATTCCGGGATACCTGGCTCAGGCGGGGTTCGAGCTCTACCGGCTCTAGCCCGGCACCTGCCGGACCGCCTTGGCCCCTGCCGCCGCCAGCAGTTCCGGAATCAGCCGAACGCTCTGGCGATCGTACTCCCGCACCTCGTCCCGGAGCTCGGTCCAGGGCACCAGGTACGGGCTGGTCCTCCGGAGCAGGTTCTTGGGCCCCGGCGCGAACTGCCAGCCCGCCAGCCACCGCTCGCCGTTCCAGCGGTTGTGCTCCATGGCCGCCAGGGTCTCGATCTGGTCGGCTGTCAGGGGTCCGATGGCCGGGCGGGGGTCGGCCTCGGGCGCGATCTCGCATCCGATCGCCCGGAGTTTGATGGGCACGTGGTCGGCCTGCTGTCGGTTGGATTCCCGCAGATCCTCCGCCAGGGCATTCCACGGGGCGAGCGCGGGGTTGTCACCGGGACTCCCGCCGGCCAGCCGCTCGGAGACGAACCGGAGATGGATGATGCGGGCCAGGAGTTCGTCCCGGGTGTCCATGACCGACTGGTTCCACCAGTCCTGGTCGATCCCTCCGAACAGCACCACCGGTGGCCTGGCACCGGCGGGCATGGAGTTGACCAAGCTCGCCAGGCCGGCCCGCCGAGCCACCCGCAGGGCCACCCGGGCATCGTGGGCCTGAAGCAGGGGGAGCAGTCGGAGGCAGACCTCCACGGCCCGGGGCTCGTTGTCGAAGCAAATCGCGATGCTGGTCAGGGCATCCAGGTCGGCGCACCACCCCTCGAGCAGGGTACGCGCCGCCGCAGACTCGATTTCCAACTGGTGCAGTTCAAGCTCGGCGGCGAGCGGGAACCCGAGGTATCTGTACAGGAGGGCGGCCTCGCGGGCCGGCGCCTCGCGATCGATCACCGAGATCCGGAGCCGACGCGAAGGATCTCCGACGGCGTTGGCGAAGTGCCCCAGTCGGGCCGCGCGGAGTGCCACCGCCCGGCCCATCCGGCCGAAGCCCAGAATCACCAGATGAGCGCGGCGGGGTTCCGACGCGGCGATCCCGCCGTGATCGATGGGGAGCCCGTGCAGCAGCGCCCGGTGGGCCTCGAGATCGAACATGTCGAAGAACCGGATCGAGGCCGCTGTCTCCGCAGGGGCGACCACCGCGGCGTGACGCTGGAGTTCGACCCGGAGATCCACGTCGGCCACCTGTACGTGACAATCGAGCGGCTCGCCGCGGGAGGCCCTGCGCTTCCGGAGCAGCGTCGCCTGCACCGCGGTTTCGCAGTTGGTGCCATCGTCCGGGCACAGGGCGTAGAGTGCGGCCGCCTTCCCGACGCCAGCCTGGTCGAGGACGGCGGCATCACCAGCATCCCCCGTGATCACCCGAGCGCCGATCGCGTCGCAGGCCCGAACCATCGCCTCGTCGGGCGCCTGATCCACCACGACGATCCCCCGCTTCGGACTCCGGGCTCGCTCGGCTCGGGCGCAAGCCAGCCCCCGCCGCCCGAGCCCGGTGATGACGGTATGTCCCGAGAGCCGGCGGAGTTTCCAGGTCCCGATCTCGTCCGTCAGCAGGGCCCGGGCCACCTGGTAGACCGAGCCGCCCAGGAAGAGTGCCGCCATCCAGCGCGCCGCTTCGAGCATCCCGTTGATCGGGCGGTCGAAGGTCGGGGTCTGGAGCACGAACAGCTGAACAGTGCTGAACAGGGCCTGGAGGAGGGAGCGGGGCGATGGAGCAAGCTGCCACCACGCCAGATAACCGGCCGTCCCCAGGACCATGGTCAGGAGGAACCAGGCCACCGCCAGCAGGCGGCGGTGGCGGGGCCACCGGTCAATGCGGGGTGGGTCGCTGGGTGGGGTCATCGGCTCCGCTGAAGTAAGTTCCGAGTCGGTGATCCGCAAGGGGCAGACCGCCGGAGAGGGAATGATGGGACATCTCGCAGAAGCAACGGGGCCGGTGCCGGGATTCGGGTTCCGCTGGGTGACGGTGGCCCCGGGCCGGCTGGCCCTCTGGCACCGGCTCCGGCTCCGGACCATCCCCTATCTGCCCAAGAGCGGCTGCGACCGCGTGGTCACCCTGCTCTCGGGGAGCGAGGGAGCCCGGGAGATCGGCCAGGCCGTGGAGCGCGCCGGGCTGGCGTGGAGCTGGATTCCGCTTCCGGGGGGGCGTCCTCCGGAGGGACGACGGGATCGGGAAGCCCGGGCCGGCCTGGCCGAGATCGACCTGGCGCTCGATCGCGGGGAGTCGGCTCTGATCCATTGCTCGGCCGGGATCCACCGGACCGGAATGATGAGCTATGCTCTGCTCAGAGAGCGGGGCCTGAACCGGGAGGATGCCCTGCAATGCATTGAACAGCTGCGGCCTCACACCAGGGCCGGGCTCTCGGAGGCCCACCTGGCCTGGGGCGATCGGAAAACGGAGGAACCATGAGCGCTGGTCTGCCACCCGAGGCACTGGAACTCATGGCCGAGGCGATTCACGAGCGGTACCGGAAGAACCAGTCGGAGCGGAAGCCGTCATCGGATCCCGCGATGAGGCCGTGGGCCGAACTGGACGAGGCGCTCAAGCGGTCCAACCGGGACCAGGCGGCAGGGGTCGAGGAGAAACTGGCGCTGCTCGGCTGCCGAATCGTCCTGGCCGGGAACGACGGTCCCGAGCGGGTGCTCACTCCGGAGGACGTCGAACGGCTGGCAATCCTGGAACACGATCGCTGGGTCCAGGATCGAGTTGCCGCCGGGTGGACCGCTGGACCGGTGCGGGACCTGGCCCGCCGGATCACACCGTATCTGGTGTCATGGGACGAACTTGGGGTTGAGGCTCGGGAGTGGGACCGGGAGGCGGTCAGAGCGATTCCAGAGGTACTGGCTGCGGCTGGGCTGACCATGCGGCGTGCTCGATGAAGGGGTCGGACAGGTCGAGGAAGTCGCCGGTCAGGGTGTTGATGATGATCGGCCAGTCACAGGAGTGCTCCGGACTCGCTCCGCGCTTCCACAAAGCGCAGATCGCCTGAGCTCGGACCCGGGCCCGACCTGGTCCGGGCAGGTTTCCATCCCAGACCCCGGTTCCGACCCCATTCACCCGATGGTCCAGCACTCCCTGCTGGTCGAGCTGAGCGAAGATCCCGCCAGGTCCCAGTTGACCGAACCGGAGGTCGGCCTCCAGCAATTCCCGGCGCAAGTTGAAGAACCCGGTGACGGGCAGCAGTCGTGGACGGACCTCGTCATCGTCCGGCGAGTGCGCAGCAGCGCCGGCTCCTCCGGTCAGCGCGCGCTCGACCCGGGCCAGCAGCTGGTTCCAGCCGGCGATCTTCTCCCAGCTGAACCCGTGTCGACTGGCCCAGCGCCGGTACAGTGCCCGCTTGATGCCCCAGTCGAGGGTCCGGGCCACAGCGTCTCCCCCCGTCTCGATGGCCTCGAGCTGGCGGCGCCAGAGGGTGCAGATGGCGTCAGCCCAGCTGGGCAGGCAGCCCCGAGCCAGAGCCGACAGGACGGAGTCGAGGTAGTGCCGCTGGAGGGCCAGGGGCGTCGTGGTCCGGCCCGACTCGAGCTCCAGCTCCACTTGCCCGGTCGGGTCCGCCGCCACGGCGTGGAGCGCGGCCACCGGGTTGGCCAGCTGGATGCCGTTGCCGGGCCGGAGGCCCGCGGTGACCGAGGCCACCACCAGGGAGGTCGTCCCGACCTTGAGCAGCGTCGCGAGGTCCGAGCAGGTGCTGTCGCCGCAGATCAGGTGAAGCCGCTTCCAGCCGTGGCCGCTCAGGGCCTCCTCGCGGGCATGAAAGATCCCACGGCCGTGGGTAGACGAGCCAGACACCGCCTCGGTGAAGTGCCACGCCCTGGGTGAGAGGGTGAACTGGAGTCCGGGTGCCTCGGGGTGGAAGCCGCCCGCGCCGGTGTACAGGACCCGGGTAACGAGATGGGCCATCAGCTGGCCGGGAAGCAGGAACGAGGGAAGCCGGTGCAGGTACGACTCGTGGCACCCCCAGGTGGCGCCGGTCCGGCTGTAGTCCACGTTGGTCCGAAGGATCGCCAGATCCTTGAGCCCCGGGTCCCGGGCCAGCAGCCGTCTGCCGAGTTCGAGCAGGAGGGCGTCGCCGGCCCGGACCTGGCGCACCAGCTCCCAGGGATCGGTGCACTCGGGAGTGGCGTACTCGGGATGGCTTCCGATGTCCACGTACAGCCGACCCCCGGTGGCCAGGAACAGGCCCGAACCTGGCTGGGACGGTACCGATGGGTAACCCTGCCGGGCCAGGTCGAGGAGGCGGTTGGCCACCGAGGTCAGGGAGACGTCTTGCCCGCCGCGCGGAACTGCCGCGAGGGCGTACTCGGTCTCCATCCCCATGAGCACCGGGACCTCGGTCACTCACCGCCCTCCTGCCGGCTGGCCCGCAAGAACTCCCGGCTGTCGCCCGAGAGGGCACGCCGAATGGCCTCCTCGCCGGCCAGGAGCAGATCCTCGGCCTCTTGGCGGGCCTGATCCAGCCCGCCGGCCTCGATCGGGTCCGGCGGGGGACAGGGGTACTCGTCGCGCTGGTGCCGTTCTCTCATCGTGAACCTCTCGTGGTGGCCGGGACGGAGCGTCGACCCTGCGGTCCTGTCACCGGACGCTGGGATGTGGCTCCCAGGGCCTCGAGCCGCCCGGCCAGGCTTGGTCTGTCGCCGGAAGGCCAGTGGGCGCGGGTACCGCCCAGCGGGTCGGGCAGGTCGATCCGCCAGTACCGTCGCCGTCCCAGCGGACCGGGCAGTCGAAAGGCGATGCGATCCCAGTCCACGGAGTCGATCGCGTCGGTCCCGGCCTCACGCAGCAGGTGGGCCCGGGCCCAGGCCCGGGTGTCGTCCGGTGGTGCGGTGCGGAGGTGCGCGACCGCTTCCTGGGAGACCACCGTATCGGTGACGCCGGCCCGGGCCCAGTGCCAGAACAGGCCCTGTTCCGGGTCGAGCCCGGCGTACAGGTGATCGAGGTGCTTGAGCTCGGGCGCCTGCCAGTCGAGGTCAGGGCGCTGGCGGAGGGCCCGTTCGAGCGTGGCCAGCTTGAGGGCCCAGTCCAGCCGCCGGGCCGCGGCGGACCACTCCTTTCGCCGCAGGATCTCCATCGTCTCGCACCACAGGGTCACGATCTCTCCGGCCCGGGGCACCACCTCCTCTGCTTCGCCAGTCTCCACGAACTGTGCCGCCGACTCCGCGAACAGCAGTTGAAGCTCCGGCGCGGTCACCATCCGGCCATCCACCAGTGGCGCCCGGGTTTCCAGGGAGGGGTCGCGGCTCCAGAGCTGGATCGCTTCCAACGGATCCTCCAGGGCCAGCTCCGCCCGCAGCCGCCCGGCCTCGATCATGGCCAGGACCAGCTGGAGCGGTCCGATCCGGAGCAGGCTCCCCACCTGACACAGCGTACTGTCGTAACAGATGACGTGGAGCCTGGCATCCTGACTCAATGGTTCGTCCCGGGTGTTGATCAGCGGGCGGAACCAGGTGGTCTGGCGCCCGAGCAGAGTCTCCAGGAAATCCGCCCGCTGGGAAAGCTGAAACGCCGCGTCGGGTGTCCCGTTCTCGCTGCCGACCTTACCCTGACCGGTGAGCACCAGACTCGAGACCTGGTGGGCCATGAGGAAGGCCAGCTGATGCAGCTTCCGGCCCATCAGGCAGTCCCAGGCCCCGCGCGCGAGCAGGACATTGAGATGGCTGCCGTACGAGTTCCCTTGACCGTCGCTGTTGTTCACCAGCACCGAGATCGGCCGCTCGGCCGGGCGGGCCGCATTGGCGTCGCGGAGGGCATCCTGGGTCAGGGCCAGCATCGCGTGCCAGGCGGCCACGTGATCGAAGGCGCTGGTCACCTCGGGCAGGCAGAGCTCAAGGTGATCGAGATCGATGTACCCGCAGCCCCCATTCCCGGGCAGCCAGATCCGGCCCACGTCCTGGGGATTGACCGGCCACCGTTGCCCATCGGTGCGCTGCCCGATGCCTCCGGTGACCCGGGCGAAAGCGGCGAGCAGCTCCCGGGAGGCGATTCGGCCCGTGTGCGGCGCCCGGCCGCGTCCCCGTGCCGGCGGCTGTCCGGAGATGAAGTTGCCCAGCTCCACGTCCGCTCCGCACAGCTTGGGGCGCGGGGCTCCGTCTGTCGGGACCGTGCTGGGGGCCGACATCAGGCGACTCGCAGGAAACGGTGGGGCCGGCGCAGCCGGCGGGCCACCGGCTCCACCTTGACCACGTCCACATCACTGGGCAGCCGTTCCAGGAACCGATGGCAGTTGGCCGGCGTCAGGCCCCGGGCGGCGGTGTCGAACTCGGCCTCGATGGAATCGAGCAGATCCTCCAGCCGGACTCCGGACACCCCGGACTCGACGTCGCGCAAGCAGGCGTGCTCCACCGCAGCCTGGCAGATACTGGCGATCACCGCCCCGCTCACCAGGTCGGCCGCGACCACCGGCCGGCGGCTGCCGTCGCGCAGGGTGAGCACGGCCAGCTCACCCAGGCCGCTCGGCGCATAGATCCGGGACACCGCGTGCTCAATCAGCGAGCTGCGGGCCTCGGCAGCAGGACCGCTGTAGGGCAGGTCCAGATGCAGGTGCCTGGCGAAGACCTCGAGGGCCGCGGTCCGGTCGGGGCGGGGAATGTCGAGGATCAGATCCCCCAGACGCCCCGGTCGGAGGAGAGCCGGGTCCAGGGCGTCGCGCCGGTTAGTCGCGGCCACCACCAGAATGTTGCCGCGAGCCTCCAGCCCATCGAGCTCGGCCATGAATGCGGTGAGAACCCGGTCGTCCACCTGGTGACTGGATCCCCCGCGAGCCATGCCGATGGCGTCCACTTCGTCGAAGAACATCACTACCGGGACGTCGGGGTCCCGGGCGCCGGCCTCGCGGGCCACCCGGAATGCCTCCCGGTAGTTGGCCTCGCTCTGGGCGTACCACATGCTGTGCAGGCTCCCCGGCTTGACGTTCATGAACCGGGACCGGCCCGAGGACGACAGGGTGGCGAGCCAGCCGGCCAGGGCCCGGGCCACCAGGGTCTTCCCGGTACCGGGCGGGCCGGAAAGCAGGACCGAGGTCCGGCGGCGGAGGCGGTATCGGCTCACCGCTTCGGGGTGTTCCATCTGCATCCGGATCACCCGCTGGAGTCGGGCGACCTGATGGTCGAGCCCTCCCACGTCCGCGAAGGAGTCCCCGGGCGTGTCTTCCATGAAGCGATCGCTGCCCTCGCCGCGGGGCAGCCGCTCGAAGGCGAGTCCGATTCCGCGATTCCAACGGACCTGGTCTCCGGACCGGAGTTCGTCCTCCGCCAGAGTCCCCGCCGGCCGGACCACGCTCTCCTCCTCACGGTACCGCACGATCAGGCGGCCGTCCCCGGTGTACCGGTCGAAGGTTGCGGTCTCGCCGGTATTGAAGAGCGGATCGCCCAGCAGCCCCACGACCACATTCAGTTCGGGGCCGAGCAGAACAGTCTCACCGGGGCGGAGCCGGGCCGGATCCACGCCGTCGCTCAGGGTAACCACCCGGGGCGCGTTGTGGTACGATACCACCGCACCAGGGCCATGACTGGTCTCGACGGCCCCCAGGTAGACGGCGGCATGCTGCGGGGGTGCCGTGAGCTTCTTGCACATCGCCTCCAGCGCCTTCTGCTGGCGGCACACCTCATTGACGGTCTCGGCAACTCCCCGCATCTCACCGACCAGGAACTCGTCGAGGCGGCGGGACCACTCCGGGGAATGCCCCCGAATCCGGGCCATGAGCTGGACCTGCTCTTCCTCGGTGCCCGGGTGGGCGGCGAGGTCCTGGAGCCGACCGAGGAACTCCCCCAGGGGGTCTTCCCGGTGGACGCTACGCGACCTGAACATGGGCGTCCTCCTCAATGGTGATGAACTCACGGGACTGGATGGTGCCCTGCCGCCATCCGAACAGGGCGTAGCGCAGGTCGCTGTCCGCCACGTCGCTCGCCACCAGCGCGACGCTGTACGCCCTCGGAAACACGGTGCGGTGGAGCCGACGGTCGTGCTCGCTCAGAAACCCCTTTCGCAGGGTGCAGGTCTCACGGCGCTCCTCGGAACACTCCCGGCACCATTCGCGCACCGGGTGGGAATGCCACCAGCCGAGCATGATTTCATCCCGGCCGCGAAGTCGGATAGCGGCCCTGACCTCGGTCCAGGTCTCCGGGGTGAAGCTGAGCCGGGTCGCGCTGGCCTCGGTGTGCCGGGCGGGCACCTGGGCGGTGATGGCGAGAAAGACCGTCGCATCGGCCGGATCGCGGCACAGGTGACCGATCAGGATGCCACCGGTCTCCTGAGGACCCGCGGTCAGGGTGAGCCGCCCCAGTTCCCGGATGACACCGGCGGGGATGAAGACTGGCGGGTCTGCCGCACCGCGCTCCCCGGCCTCCGGTCGAGTGCCGAACCGGGACAGGGGAAGCGGCAGCAACGGAATCGCGGGCGCGGCCGGCCGGCCCAGGGTCGGACGCGGAAGCGCACCATCGTCCAGTGCCGGCAGAGGGAAGGCGAGTGGATGTCCGCGAACCCGGTCCCCCGCTGCCAGCAGGCCGTCGGCCACCATCTTCGCGACCACGGTGCGGCTGGATTCCTGGAACCAGCGCCGTGGGAAATCCATCGGGGTGGCCTCATTGCCCTCCAGCGTGACCCGGAACCCGGCCAGATAGGGTGGGCCCCGCCCTGCATCCCACCTGGGTGTCACCTGGTACCGGCTGGTGAATGCGGTATCAGGATCGGCGCCTCGGCCCAGGGCCTCCAGGCGCGCGGCTTCCCCCGCGGGCTCCCAGTCCACCTCGACCGGGACCTGTCCCACCGGGGTGCCGTCCTCCCAGGTGACCTCCATGGCGTAGCGGCAGGCTGGCACGTCGAGGGTTGGCATGGCAGGCACCCGGATGCCTCAGCCAGCGTCGATGTTGGGCTGGAGGACCAGCCGGTCGCCGGTGCGGAGCGCATCCCCGACCCGCTCGGATGCATGGAGGTGACGGCCCTCACGTTCGAGTCGAGCCCGGTAGGTCAGGGGCCGGCCCTCACCATCGGTACGCAGGAGGTCCATCTCGGCGAGCAGCTGTTCCACCAGCTCGCCCACCGTTCTCTCCTCCTCGCAGTCGTCCACCATCAGCCGCTTCTGACCCGATACGTCGGTGACGTCGAGCAGCTGGACTCCAGGTGCATCGTGAAGTCTCATGCCATTACTCCTTGCTGAAATGTTCCAGGTAGCGAGCGGCCAGTCCGGGATCGGACAGGGCCCGGACTTCCTTCGCAGCCAGCCGGAAGGCCAGGGACAGCGCCGAGCACCCGAGCTCGAGGTCCGTGGCCGAGAGCGGGCCGGGGAGATCGACTTCCAGCCGAAACGGGCCGGATGGCGTGGCGGTGGCCCGGACCAGGCGGTGGCCGCCCGTCAAGGCCAGCAGGAACGTCGCGGTTGCCCGGCACGCAGCATCCGATACCGGGCTCCCTCCGAACTCGACGCGGAGGGTGGCGTGGGTCGGGCCCCGGGTCAGGGTCGCTTCCCCCTGCGGGAGAGCCGTGTCGAGCCCCACCCTGGTCCGTCCGTCGGCGCCGGTGGTGAACTCCCACGCGAGTCCTGTTGGGATCGCCTCGAGCGGCACAGGCTCGGGAGAATGATTCGAAGCCGGCTGGATCCGACGCGCACCCTTGGTCACGAGCTCGGCCCAGATGGCGTCGACCGACTCACAGGCCGCGACCAGGTGTGCGGGGAGCGCGGTCGGCCCATCCAATGGGATGTCGGCAACTGGGATGTCGGCAACGAGTTCGAACTCCGAAATCGGGGACATGTCGATCCTGGCTGGCCCCCGCACCGCGCCATTGAGGGCGAGGGCCTGGCTGACCGCCCCGGGCTCGAGGACCGGCCGCACGGAAGCCACCCGGAGCCAGTCCGCCTCCCACTGCGCGGTCATGGGGAGGGGGGTCCCGTTGCCCAGGTCGAAGCGCCAGCCCCCGGCGTCCAACCGCGCGACCCGCCGGGCGGAGGCTTCGAGCGCGTGCTCGATGGCCCGTCTCGTCATCGCGCCAGAGTCAGGCATGACGCTGCTCCGGGCTGCCGGCCATCGGTCGCTTGAGGGGGCGGCGGTCCACGGGGAAGCGATGTCTGTTGTCACGGGCCCAGCCGCATGCCCCACGGTTGAGTGCGTCGTCCTCCCGCATGGTGACCTTCTGCCAGGTGATGATCTCGAAACACTGGTAGATCAGATCCACCAGGCCGGTGCCAGGTGCCAGGCGGCCGATGCAGATCAGCGGCATCCGGTCGCTGATGTTGGGATGGAACGCGCGCCCCGGGCCCAGCCAGGTCAGCACCTCCCAGGGCTCGGCCCGCCGCAGGTAGTCCGACGGGAACCAGATGCCGATCTCGAAGCGGTTGGCCGCCCGGACCTGCCGGTCCGGTCCACGGACCAGGCCATCGCAGCGGAACCGGACCAGATAGCGGTCGGCTGGCGAGCGGCCCACGGGCTCGACCTCGACCAGGTCACTGGAGGCGGCGAGGGCCTGGCCCTCCGCCCGCTGCGCGATGAGAAACGCCTGGAACACGGGATCGGACATGCTCAGGACTCCAGCTCGACATGCCACTGGGCGGCGTGGCTGCCGATGCTGAGCACATCGCCGGGCTGGAACCCGATGCCGCGCAGGGAACGGTTCATCTCTCGCCGGGAAAGCCCGACCTGCTCGACGCGTTCGGTCAGGCCGAAGCCGTGCAGCAGCAGTGCCCCTCCGCAGGTGCTGCAGCGGCGGTCCGAGGCCCGGCGGCGTGAGGCAAGGCGCAGCACGCGCCGAGTCAGGCCGCACCCGGCGCACGACAGCGTCCGGGCAAACCGGTGCCCCTCCATCGTGAGGGCCAGTTCGGTTGCGGGGTTCCCTTGCGCCTCCACCTCGGCGAAGAGCCAGGCCAGAGTTTGGCCCAGGGCGCTGGGCAGGGGGGTGATTGCCCAGGCGCCGTGGCTCGCCAGCCGGCAGCGGGGGTTTCTCGGGGATCGGGTGAGGAGGTGCCGCTGGTGGTTCGCGTCCACCACCAGCTCGGTTCCCGGATCGAGCGAGATTCCCTCCCCGGTCAGGAGCTTTCGGCACTCGATGGCCTGAAGCGTCGCGGCGAGGGCGCCGAGCGAAGCTGGTGCCGCCGTCCGGGGCGGCACCGTCCGGGAGTCGCCGGCGCAGGGATAGACCTGTTCCACGGCGGCATAGTCAGCGTCGTCCCAGGCGCACTCCAGGCAGGGCGAGCCGAGGCCCGGATGGAAGTGACTGACCCGGGCCAGCATGCCGTCGGCCAGCACCCCGCTGTCGAGCCAGGACACGCCGAGCCGGCAGGCCGCCCTGCTGACCAGCTGTCGGGCCCGGCGGCTGTCGAGACAGGCGAGGATCAGGTCGGCCCTGAATCGGCCGAGCGGCAGCTGCTCCACGTCAATGACCAGGGCCTCGACCTCGAGATCCGGCCGCAGGCGCCGGGCTCGGGCCGCCTGCACCGAGGCCTTCGGCCGTCCGACCGCTCCGGGCGGGATATCCTGGTTGGTCAGGTTCCGAGGCTCGTAGCGGTCGCGATCGACCAGGGTCAGTTGCCCGATTTCCGGCGTCCGGGCCAGGTGGGGCACCAGGTGCGAGCCGATATTTCCACCGGCCCCGAGGACCAGAACCCGCGCCCTACCGGCCGCGGTCATACCTGCTCCGGGGTCCAGAGGAACCCGGCGTCCGGCGAGCTGGAATGGGAGCAGAGCGCGCAGCGCTCCGCGTAGGTCCAGCAGGGGAGCGCCTTGGCGGCATGGTGCCAGAGGTCGCACCCCGGGCACTGGACCGCGATGGTGCCAGGCACGATGAGCTGGCGGCAGCGAGGACAGCTGACCGGGTGGCCGGTCTCCGGCATCGGGCCCGGACGGGCGATCCGTTCGGTCGAGAAGTACATCGGACCGGCGCCCCGGACCCGGATCTCGTCCCGATCGGCCAGGGTCCTGAGACCGGCGACGACCGGTTGTCCGTTGACCGAAACCCCGGTCCGGCTCCCGGTGATCAGGTGCCAGTCGGTGCGACCGCTCCCGCCGGAACTGCCGGGCACGAAGGCGGCATCGGGAGCCGGCGCATTCTCTCCTGCCGCACGCCGAATGTCCGACAACCGAAGCGGGGTCGGGGCGCTGTTGCCCTGCGGTACCGGCACCACCGCCCATTCCGCCTGCTGCCGAATCCAGAAGTGGGCCATCGCGAGACCTTCACGAGTTGAGTTGGCGGCCGATCGGATCGGCCGCACCCGTGAATACGCGAGTGGCGTGCCAGCAGGAACTCACCCTGCCGTGCCCGGGGAACCGAGCGGGCGCGGGGAAGAGCGGGTCGAGTTGGTTTAGTTGGGTGGCCGGATCAGGCCAGACTCAACAGGTCTTCTACTTCCTCGAAGATCCGCGACAGGGCGGCCTCGATGTCGGCCTTCAGGTCCTGGCGCCATAGCGAGACCCGGTGGTCACCAGCCTCGGAGGCAAGCAGGGTCTCGAGGCCCGACAGGCGGTCGTAGACCCGGTGCACCGCCCGGAACACGCCCAAGTCGTGGAACAGGAGAGGCTGGCGGCAGAGCAGCTCAAGCTCCTGGCCGCGGTGGCGTGCGGCCTGCCGGAGCGGTTTGGTGGAGTCGGGAGCACCGGAGTCTGCAGGCGGAGCCGCCAGGGTCACTTCGGTGGCGCGGAGGATCTCGTCGGCCCGACGGAGCCGGCGCAGGCACTCTACCCGGTGATGTCCAAGTTCGCCGGCACCCGCCGCCCCGCCAGCGGCGAGGGCCTGTCCTTCGAATTCGAACACCGCCCGGACATGCCGTGCCGCCAGGTTCTCGGTGCCGAACAGGGCATGGAGACTGGCGAGTACCATGCGGAGTTCCCGGGCGTTGCCCGGCCACCGGTACTGGGCGAGCTCGGCCAGCACGTCTTCGGGGAGTTCTTCGGTTCCACCCCGAACGATCTGCTGCCAGAAACAGGCGGCCAGCTGGGGGATGCTCTGGGGATGGTCGCGAAGGGCCGGCGTGCGAATCATGAATCCACGGAGCCGGTAGTAGAGATCTTCCCGGAACTCGCCCGACTGCACCCGGGTGAAGAGGTCACGATTGGTGGCGGCGATCACGCGGGCGTTCACCCGAATCTCCTGCTCGGCGCCCAGGGGCCGGACCTCACCCAACTCGAGCGCGCGAAAGATCTTGACCTGGTGGTCCAGGGACAGATCGGCGATTTCGTCCAGGAACAGGGTGCCGCCCTCGGCGGTGCGCCAGAGCCCCTGCTTCCGGGCGACCGCGGTGGAGTGCGACCCCTTCTCATAGCCAAACAGCTCAGACTCGAGGAGCTCCCGGGGAATGGCACCGCAGTTGACCGCGGTGAACGACGAATTCCGCCGGTCACTCTGGTCGTGGATGAGCCGGGCCACGACTTCCTTCCCGGTGCCGGTGTCGCCCAGGATCAGCACCGGGTCATCCTGTCGGGCGGCCCGGAGGATGAGCTGACGGACCAGTTGCACTTCTTCGCCCACTCCTACGAACCGTCGAAGCACACCATCAGGGACCGGCAGTTCGGCGAGCATCCGGAACAGGGTGCCCGGCTGGGCGCCGGCTTCCGCCGGACCCGCGGCCCGGGCGGCCGGACCGCCACTCCGCCGCCACAGTTCGGTGAAGGGGCCGGGATCGGTCCCAATCAGGAAGACATTGCGATCCCCGGCATCAACGGCCCGGGCCAGCAGGGCACGGACGCTGCGAAGCAACTGGCCCGGGGTCGTGTGATCACCCCGGATCAGCGGGATCCGTTCCTGGTCGAGCATCACGGCGGAGAGCGGCTTGGCGGGGTGTTTCCGGCCCCGGTCCACTATCAGGTCGCGGCAGCCGTTGAGCCCGGGCAGGTCCTCGGATCGGATCAGGAACGCCACTGGCGCCAGGTCCTGGGCGTCGGTCAGCCACCGGGCAGGATCGGGTCCTACCCGATCCCGCTCCGGGTCGTTGCGGCCCAGGGCCGCCCTGATGCGGATGACGTCGAAGCTCATGGCCCTGGACCTAATGTGCGTCCCCGACGCCGAGTCCGCCAACGGCGGGGGGGTCAGGCCCCCGGGCGCGGTTCCGCCGGGTTGAGGATGGCCAGAAGGTTACCACAGCGGGGACAGTCCGGCAGCAATGTGAATGCGCGACGGAGGGCCTCCAGGGCCGTTGATACCCCGTGATGGGTACAGAGGTACCCAACCGCCTCGGCACAGAGTTCATCCGCGGAACCGAGACCGGCCTCCTCCGTGAGCAGCCGGAGCGCAACTCTCAGCTGGTCGGGCGATGGAGACGGACTGTGCCTGGGTCCACGGCGCTCCCCGGATAGCAGGATCCCGAGGGTAAGTGCCCTGGGGTCGAGAACGGACTGGAAAGTGCCGCCTGGTGGTCTCCAGCGTGGCTGGTCGAGGAACCAGGGGAAGAACAACTCCACTCGACTCCCGAGGACGAGACCCAGCCGACTGGACGGTTCCACGGAGACCCATGCGAGGTCGAACGTCAACGACACGTCACTGGCTGCGGGATCTTGCCATAGTACGCTCCCCATTCAGCATCCGACAAGCTCAACGGTCTTAGAGCGGCCGCCCCAGGATCGCCTCGATCTCGGCCCGGGCCCTCAGGTACTCGAACCGGGCCGACACCGCCGACTCCCCCGCCCGGGTCAATCCCGACTGGGCCGTGTTCAGATCCACGATGCCGATCGCGCCGAGCCGATACCGCTCCAGCGCGATCGTCACGTCGGCCCGCGCCGCGTCCACACTCAGCAGGGTCAGTTCAATCCGTTGCCGAGCTGCTTCGAGCCCAGCGAACTGACCCGAGAGCCGCGACTCCACCTCCCGGCGCGCATCGGCCAGCCGGGCCCGTTCGGTGTCCAGCCCCACCTGCTGCCGCACCACCTGCTCCTCCCGCTGGAACCGGTTGAACAGCGGCCACGACACTCCAAGCTGGAGCGAGCGGTTGTTGAACAGCTCGTAGTCGGTTCGATCGTTCCCGGTGAACTGGTAACTGCCGGACAGCACCAGTCGCGGCCAGTACCCCGACTTCGCCGCACTCACCGCCGCGCTGGCCGCCCGGACACTCGCCTCGACGCTCTGGACCGACGGGGCCCGGGCCAGCGCCTCGACCAGCAGCGCGGCAGTGTCGATCGCCGTGCCGGGCACGATCAGGGAACTGTCGCTCTGGGCGGCCACTCGCCCAGGCACCCCGAGCCGACGGGCCAGGCTCAGTTCCGAGGTGGCGAGCCGAGCCTCCTCGCTCACCAGTTGCAGTTTGGCCTCGCCCAGCTGCACCACTGCCCGGAGCGAGTCGGCCACGTTGGCGGCCCGGGTCACCAGCTTGGCGATGGCCACCAGGAGCTGCTCCTCGCCGCGCCGGACGGTCTCCTGGCGGACGGCCACCAGTTCGCGGGACGAGAGGGCGTTGAAGAACTCGTTGGAGACCTGGAGTGCCGATTGGGCCAGCGCCTCGGTCAGGCTGGCCTCTGCCTGGTCCTCGCGACCCCGGGCGGCCCGGACATCGGCCTCCCGGCGGAACCCGTCGAAGATGTCGAGGCTGGCGGAGAGGCCCATCCCGAGGCTCTTGCTCGCGGCCCCGCCGGGAAACACCTCACCGGTGATCGGGTCGGGGCGGGACGGTCCGTCGCTGAAGGAGGACCCGCCGCTGGCACTGGCCGAAAGGTCAGGGAGGTAGGCCCCCTTGGCGGAGCGGACCGTGGCGCCGGCGGAGCGAAAGCCACCCTGGGCCTGCACCACGTTGGGGTCGTGCCGAGCGGCCAGGGCGATGGCCTCCCGGAGGGTGACGTTTGCTGGCCGCTGGGCCGCGAGCGGAACCGCAAACAGTGAAGCGAGAGCGAGTATCCAGGCGAGTCTGGGCACCGGGAATCCTTCTGGAATAAGTGGGCCGGGGGTCAGGTTCGCCTTGTTAGATGCACACGAAGCGGCAGGCGACGCAAGAGCACCCTTCCTCGGGCTATCCACTCGGTCCGGGGGTCCGGACCAGGTAGGCCTCCATCGCGAAGTACTCCGCCAGTCCCAGCCGGTCCAGGATCGCCGCCGTCTCCTTGTTCCGGCTCTCCACCCGCTGCCAGAACTCCCGGTCGTCCAGCCCCGGAAACGGCGCCGAGTCCTTCTGCGACTGGTGCTTGAAGATCGCCTGGATCTTGAGCTGCAGCTCCTCCTGCGAGAGCGGCACCAGCCAGGTGGCCTCGGTCACCGGCCACTCCTGCCACGCTCCCCGATAGAGCCAGATCTCCGGCCGCACCCCCGCCACCTCGGCCAGCGCCCGGTCGATCGCCTCCTGACACATCCGGTGGGTCCCGTGCGGGTCCGACAGGTCCCCCGCCACGAAGATCAGGTCCGGCCGGACCTCCTCCAGCAGTTCCCGCACGATGGCCACGTCGGCCGGCCCCACCAGATCCTTCCGCACCTGCCCGGTCCGGTAGAACGGCAGGTTGAGGAACCTCGCCGCGCCGGCCGGCAGCCCCAGCGTTTCGATCCCGCTCACCGCCTCGGCCTCGCGGATGGCGCGCTTGAGATCGAGCACCTCCGGGGTATCCACCTCGCCGGCTTGCTTCTGTGCCAGGAAGGCCATCACCCGATCCCGGAGCGCCGCCGTCTCCGCCCGCGGCAACTTCCCCTCGTGCCCCAGCCGGGCGATCCAGTCGAGATATCGCCGCACATCGTGATCGAAGACCGCGATGTTGCCGCTGGTCATGTAGGCGATGGTGATCCGGTTCTCGTTCAGGACCAGCTTCCGGAGAATCCCGCCCATCGAGATCACGTCGTCGTCGGGGTGGGGCGAGAAACAGATCACCCGCTGCCCGGACGGCAGCTTGGACCGCCCCCGGATCCGGGCACCCAGGGCATTGAAAACGAAACCGTTGACCTCCCCCGGCGAGCCCCACCTGGCCACCAGCGCCGACAGCTTGTGCTCGGCGTAGTCCCGCATCGTGAGCTTGAGGACCGCGCGGCCCACCGTCTCCGACAGCCAGACCACCGCCCGCACCGCCAGCGCCTCGGTCCACTCGACCTCATCCACCAGCCACGGGGTGGCGACCCGGGTCAGCCCCGCGGCGGCCGCCTCGTCCAGGTAGAAGGTGGTGTCCGGATGGTGCTGCAGGAAGGTGGCGGCCACCGAGGTATCCACCTCCCCCTCCACCGCTCGACGGACGATCTCGGCCTTGTGCTCTCCGGTGGCCAGGATCGCGATCTCCCGGGCGGCCAGAATGGTGGCCACCCCCATGGTGAGCGCCTCGCGCGGCACGTGCTCCTCGCCGAAGAAATCGGCCGCCGCGTCCCGACGGGTGATGGTGTCGAGGGTGACCAGGCGGGTGGCGCTGCGAAGGCCGGACCCCGGCTCGTTGAACCCGATGTGGCCGGTCTTGCCGATGCCGAGCAGCTGGAAGTCGATCCCGCCGTGCGCGGCGATCGCCGCTTCGTACTCGGCGCAGTGGGCCGCCACCTGGTCGCGCGGGACCGTCCCGTCGGGGAGGTGGATCTGGTCCGGGGGGATGTCCACCTGGTCAAACAGGTTCTCCCGCATGAACCGGTGATAGGAGTGGAGGCTCCCGGGGTCCATCGGGTAGTACTCGTCGAGATTGAAGGTGACCACGTTCCGGAAGGAGAGCCCCTCTTCGCGATGGAGCCGGATCAGCTCGCGATAGACTCCGATCGGGGTGGAACCGGTGGCCAGGCCCAGCACCGCCCGGTGCCCGTTCCCGGTTCGTTCGCGAATGACGGCGGCGATCCGGAGCGCCACCGCCCGGGCCAGGGCATCGTGACTGGGAAAGACCCTGGTCGGGATCCGCTCCATGTTCAGAGGCCGACCCCCGCCAGAACCATGAAGGTCCGGGTCCGCTGGTCGAGCCCGGTCGAGATCTCGCTGATCTGCTTGAGGCCCCAGGTGTAGCGGCCCTCGATCGACAGCCCCCGCCGGCCACTGAACCTGACGCCGCCCCCGAGCGCCACCCCGAAGTCGTGCTTGGAGATGTAGTTCGGGCAGACCCCGCCGACCAGGTCGCAATTCAGCACGATGTCGTACAGTCCGCCGGCCAGGCCGTAGGCGGTCACGCCGCCCAGCGGGATGTTGAGCCGAACCAGCAGGGGGAGCTCGAGATTGTCCACCCGGACAGTCGCCGGCGGCTCACCGGAGATGGGCTCGCGGGTGGCATTCTTCCGGACAAAGAGCGCTTCGGGTTGAAGCACGACGGGGCCCCGGCCCAGACTGAGGGCCACCCCCCCGGCGAACCCGGTCCGGGTCTTCAGGTCGGGCGTCGCGTTGGAGAGGGTCGCAAAACTGAGTCCGCCTTTCAGGCTCAGTTGAGCTGCGCCGGAAGTGGGGGAGGCAAGGGTGAGCAGGAGGAGGAACGGGACTGTTCGACCAGCCACACGAATCGGAGTCATCATACATCCCCGCGGCGTTCGGCCGCGTCGTAGAAGAGATAGATCGAGAACCAGGCACCGATGTTCCCGACTGCCAGACCGCCATCCAGGAGGATCGCGCCAAGCTCCTGGGTGTGCACCGCGAAACTCGACCAGGCGATCCCCGTTCCGACCCCGTACCAGGCCCCCCAGATCAGCCAGGCCCGGATGACCCGGCGTCGCCAGATCGTCTCGGCCTGATCGACCTCCTCAGCCCGGGAGGCTTCCCGGCGCCGGCGCTCTTCATCGAGGGCCACCAACCGCATCGGCATGGTCTCCCAATCTACCGGGGTTTCCGGTCTTCGCAGGGGTCCGGCCGGCCTGAAAGGGTGTGCAAGTCCAGTCAGGTCAAGCCTCTCCCGGCCGCAACCAGTTCGGAACGAGTCTTGCCCCTGGAGGCAGCATGTCGCGGCTTCACTATCTCTCCGGACTGATCTGGGTGGCGGTATGCCTGGCCCTGCTGGGTTCCGGCCGGCCCGCCGACCTGGCCCACGGCCCAAGCCCGGCCTTCGGGTCCGGCACCGGCGCCGATGGATGGTTTCAGGCCGTCAAACCCTATTGCAACGCCCTCGAAGTGGACATGGCCTTCCGGGCCAGCCCCCCGCCAGGCGGTATGGAAGGTGCCGGGTTTGCCTCGGCCTGCCTGGCCCTGGCCGGCAGGATCGACGATGCCCGTGCCGTCATCCTGGAACTCCCCGAGGCCGACCGCTACCAGGCTGCCGGTATCGTCTTCGAGGTCGGCCACCCGGTGGCGGACGCCGGTGACGATCGCTCAGCCGGCCCGATCATGGGGCTGGTGGTCGAGTTCTGGCCCAACCACTACATGGCGCTCTACCACGCCGGCATGGCGGACTACGCGACCGGTCGAATGGATCTGGCGCGGAGTCACCTCACCGCCTTTCTCGAGAACTACCAGCAGCTCGACGGCTGGCACGCCAACGCAGTCACGGTGCTGGACCGGCTGGCACAGGGGGGTGGCCAGTGACCCCCGGTCGTCGGTGCGCGGTCTGCGGTGAACCCGATCGGCTTGGCCTGGCCGTCTGCCCGGGGTGTGGGGGCAGCGAGGGTGAAGCGGCGGATCGGCTCCTCTACGTGGTGCCAGCCAGTACCCGGCAGGACCAGGTGACCCTGCGGGATCGAATCGCCCGGGCGGTCGGCGGGTCCCCCGAGGCCGACGCGGTGGACGCGGTGAGCCGCGGCTACCGGGCGATGGCTCGGGTCCCTGCCGCCATTGCGCCCACGGCGCTGGAGACTCTGGCGGGGCAGGGAATCGTGGCGCACGAAGTTCCGGTGAACCGGTCATGGGCCTCGATGCCGGTTTCGTTTGCGGTGCTGCTCACCCTGGTCGTGGTGACCGGGCTCAAGGCTGGCTGGTCGGTCGCGCCTCCCCTCCTGGTGCTCACTCCCCTCTTTGCCGCGGTGCTGGCCGTTTCCGCCTGGCGCGGAATTCGGCGTCCGCTCTATGCCGCGAGAGGGCAGGATCGGCCCCCGGTTCCCGCGGTTCTGGTGCGGGCGCTTTCGGGGTTGGCCGAGGGGGACGCTCGGGACATCGTGGTTCAACTGGCCCGGTCCTCCGCCCGGGTCCTCGAATCCGAGGCGGTTTCGGATGGTCTGCGCCACGAGTTGCGGGAGATGCTTCCGGAGGTTGCGGCGGCGGCGGCGGATCTCGCTGCCCTGGATCAGGCGCTAACGGACATCAACCAGCGGGCGTCAGTGGAGGAGCTGGCCGCCCCGGTCATTCGCGCCGTGGAGGAGATGGAGGCGGCTCGACACCGGCTCGCCCAGTATCTGATGGAGGTGGTGGCCGTGGTGGGCCGCCTCCATGGTCACTCGGCCGACACCCTGTCGTCCGCGGGTGAACGACTCAGCCTGCTCACGGCCGGCCTCCGGGGTGAGATCGACGCCTACCAGGAGGTTCTGGAGACCACGGGTGGCCTTGCGACGCTGGGGCTGGGTAAGGCATCCTGAAGGGGGAAACCCCTTCAGAGGATGCCAATGTCCATTATTGATACCCGTCACCTTGCGGCCGGCCTGGTCCTCAGCTTCTCGCTGGCCACCGGCGCCGCCGCTCGGCAGGTGCCCGAAACGCGGCTGACCAAGGCCGACGCCACCTTCCCCGTTGAATTCAGTTCGATCACCGGCCTGCTCGAGCTCCCCGATGGTCGGGTCCTGATGACCGATGGGATCGATCAGACCCTGCTGCGAATCAACCTGACCACCCGGAAGGCCGATACCCTCGGTCGGGTCGGGCAGGGGCCCGGGGAATACAAGCTCCCTGATGCGGTCTTTTCGCTGGCCGGCGGCCGGGTCCTGCTGACGGACCTTGGCAACGGTCGGCTCTCCATCTTCGATGGCTCCGGCAAGTATGTCGAGAGCATGCCGATCGCCCGGGGCGCCCCTGGCGCGGGGATGACCATGGTGCTCCCCCGGGCCACGGACGCCCAGGGCAGGATCTATTTCGAAGCCCGGCCGATGGGGATGGAATCCGGGCCTCCCGACTCGGCGTTTGTGGTGCGGTTCGATCCCAAGGGCTCCACCTTCGATACCCTGACCAAGGTCGGGCTGCCCCCAGTCAAGGTCAGCACCAGCGGCTCCACCAACAACCGGAACGTCCAGATGCGGGCGGTTCCGCTCTCGGCCGCTGATGCATGGAATGTGGCGCCGGACGGGCGGGTCGCGGTGGCGCGGGCGGCCAACTACCGGCTCGAGTGGGTGGTGCCCGGCGGGCGCACCGTCAGCGGACCGGCCAACCCCGCCCGCCCGGTGCCGGTCAGGGACGCCGACAAGAAGGAGTGGATGGCGGAGCGCGCCAGTGGCCTGGGGATCGCCGTCTCCAACGAAAACGGCCGGATGAGCGTGACCTTCCGTCGCGGCGGGATGCGGATGGGTGGCCAGCAGGACGACGCGGATACTTACGAGTGGCCCGCCTCGAAGCCGCCGTTCGTGACCAGCGGGGTGTGGACCTCGCCTGAGGGGGATGCCTGGGTCGAGCGGTCGGTGGCCGCAGGGACTGGACGGACGTTCGATGTGTTCGGGGCGGACGGGAAGGCCAAGCGACAGGTTGTGCTTCCGGTTGGTCGCCGGTTGGCGGGACTCGGCAAGGGCGGAGTGGTCTATCTTCGCCACGTGACCGAGGACGATCTCCAGATCCTGGAGCGCTACAAGTTCTAGCCCAGGACGCCTCACGCAGAACGCTGCCCGCGGGATCCGGTCCCGCGGGCAGTCTTGCGTTCAGTTGCTGCCCACCAGTCCCAGCCCCGCGGCCCGCCGGGCCAGGTCGGCCAGGGAGTCCGCGCCAAGCCTCCTTCGGAGCACTGCGAGGTGCTCGTCGAGGGTATAGACCGCCATCCCGAGTGAGTGCGCCACCGCCTTCCGGCCGGTAGCCCGGCTCACCCGGTCGAGAATCTCGAGCTGCCGATGGGTCAGCGGTCCGAGGGGCCCTGCCTTCGGCCGGGGCAACCTGGATTCACCGAGCACCCCGAAGAACCACGGCCATCCCGCCGCCACACAGTGGACCGCCTCCGCCACGAGGGGGAGCCCGCAGCTCTCCGACACCACCCCACTCGCTCCGTACGACATGGCCAGGGCCGCCTGGAGTGGTGACCGGACATGACTCAGCAGGAGACATGGTACCTCTCTGGAGACCGCAAGAATGACCGGCAGTCCCCCTGACTCAGGGAGAGTGGCGGCAACCAGGGTGGCCGAGACTCGCCGTTCTCTGAGGCGGGCCAACGCCTCGGCACAGGTGGAGGCGACCCTGATGTCGGGCATCGCCGGGCGGAGGGCTGTTGCCATGGCTTCGGCAGAGGTGCGGGGGGCCACGATCAGCAGGGAAGGGGGCATAGGCTCCTCACTGGCGGGTTGTTCCAGGATCGCGCGGAGGTCTCAAACAGGTCTCAAAGAATACCACCGGTTCGACCAAGATTTGCCAACGCAACCCCCAACTTGTTGGGGGTTTCAGGTCTCCCCACCTGGGTGAGTGTTGAGATCTCAACCAGCCGGCTCACGCCGGACAGAGAGGAGACCCGATGCGACTCGTCACTTCACGCCTCGCCACGGTGGCCGCCCTGCTGGGGGCCGGCTACTTGGGGGTGGCCGGGCTCGACTACAAGCCTCTGCAGGCCCAGGGGGGGAGTCCCCCCAGCTGCCCCGACTGGGTCGGGGTCACTTGGTTCCCCGATGCCATCCACAGCAACATTCGCTTCAAATTCCCGCAGAGTCACTCGGGAGCGATGATCTGGCAGAAGACTCAGGAACTGCCGGCGCTGTACGACTGGGGCACTGGGGAGATGGTCCGGAAGGCCTACTATTCTCCCAATAGTGACCAGCTCCAGTCGGGCACCTTCACCAATCCTGCGCCGCCCTACTACTTCACCTGGCACAGCCCCCAGATGGAGGTCGCCTGCCGGGATGAGGGAGTCCTCTTCGGCTTCAAATACCGGGTCCTCAGCACTGCTGGTGAGGTCGAGAAGATCTACGAGGACGGCTGTGACGACCCCGAAATGGGTGGCTGCGGTCCGGGAGATGGCGGTGGGGCGACCCTGGGTGAGTACGGCGACGGTCGCGGGGGGATGAGCGGTGAGGATCCACCCGATTGGAAGTGCGACATCTACTACGAATGGGAGATCCTGCCGAGCGGTGAGCTTGTCATTCGCTACTGGCGGGTACTCCAGTGCTACCCCTCTTACTGATGCGAGACTACCCCATGCGACGCTTTCTGATCCTGGTGGCCCTCGCCGGCCTGGCCGGCTGCGCCACCGACATGCCACTCTCTGAAAAGACCGAGACCCCGGAGTTGGTGCTGGCCCGCGGTCAGGACCAGCTCCAGGCCATGGAACGCTATCTCTCGCCGTACGGAGCCCAACTCCGCAAGGAGGGGTACAATCCGAAGCGGCTGGCCCGGTTTGCCGCGCACTTCCCCCGGGAAGAGTGGGACTACCTTCGCCGGCTCTACACCGGGGAGATCCGCGGCGAGTCCATCGCGCCACAACCGGGTTCCCCGCTCTATGAGATCGCCTCAGCCATTCGGCTGACCGAGGCGGAAGGCGATCCGGGGCTCAAGATCAGGAACCCCCGCCGCACCCGCTAGCCACTGGAATCCGTGGCGGACGCTACTTGGCGTCCGCTGCGGCTTCCCGGGCCAGTTCGGCCTCGGCCGCCAGGTAACCGAATGAGGCCCAGGGCCCGGTCTCCAGCACCCGCCGCCAGATCGCCCGGGCTTCCTTCTCCCTCCCGTTGTAGAAATGCCAGTTCCCCAGACCATACCCCACGCTGGCGTCCTGCAGCGCGGGGTCGCCCTCTCCCGGTCCGGCGACGACCAGCGAATCCGGAGACAACTCACCTTTGTAGAGCAGCAGCAGCCGGTGATAGGCGGTGTTCTCGATCACTTCCATATCCTGAGTCACCGGCTCGAGGACCCCGGCCGCCTCTTCAGCCCGGCCCAGCCGGCGGAGCGTCATGTACAGCCAGTGGCGCACCGCCACCTGCATGTCAGGGTTGGTGGCCACCTCCAGGTCCTTCCGGTAGGCCTCCAGGGCCTCTGCGAAATCTCCCTTGAGGTAGAGAGCCAGCCCGTAGTGATACCAGATGTTCGAGTGGAGGGTGCTGGTCGGGATGCCGAGGGCGTTCGGCTGACCATCGGGCTCGACTGCGTCTGGAGTGCCGGCGATCAACTCCGCGGCCCGCGTGAAGTCGGCCACCGCGCCGTCGAGCTGTCGGGTGGTCAGGTACCGGTGGCCCCGATGACGAAACATCCTCGGATCGTCCGGGTACTTGTCGATCGCGAAATTGAAGATGGTGAGGGTCTCCTGGTACCGGCCGAGGTACCCTGTCCGCCGCCCATACCAGATGTAGGAGTCCGCCGACCCCGAGTCCGCGTCGAAGCCCCGCCGGGCCGTGTCGAGCTGGGCAAGCATCCGGGCCATGGCCTCTGGGGGAAGCTAGGCCGCCGGAGCGAGTCGCCCAGCAGGGAAATCGCCTCGACCACGCCGTCCGCCGGGCCAAGGTTGGGCCTCAGTGGCGGATCCCCACAAGCGGTCAACAAGGGCAGGGCCAGCGCCGTCAGTACCACCATTCGCATCGACCAGTTCCTCCTCAGGGGTTTCGGGGGTGGCTTCGCTGGATTCTCGCCAGATCGGCCTCGGCTGCCAAGTAGGCCAGGGCGCTCCAGTCCCTGGTGGCCAGGACCTTCCGGAACACGAGGGCCGCTTCCTCCCAGCGGTCCAGAATCAGCAGGGTCAACCCAACGCCGTAGCCGTAGAGCGCATCGTCCCCGGTGCGCAGCGGGCCGTGCAGATTGACCGGCAGTTCCTCCCTGGTCAGGATGCCGCGATGGGCTCGCAGCAGATTCCACTCCGCGAACGATTGGTTGATGTCCATGGTGTCGGGCAGCGCCGCCACAATGGCGTAGGCATCAGCCGTTAGTTCGGCCCGCTGGGTGGCATAGAAGAGCCACAGGGCTGACCGCACCACGTCGTCGGAATTCGCCGCGCGTTTCAACGACTCCAGCCAGACGTTCCTCGCCTCCTGGAACCGGCCGTCGAGGTAGAAGGCCATGCCGAGGAGATGGAGAGACGCGTGGAGCAGGGTGGTCTCGGCGAATCCGTCCTGACCATCGAGCCGAATGAACTCGGGCACAATCTCCGCAGCTGCGAGGCTCTCCCGAGTGGCGTACTGAAGATCTCGAATCGCCAATCGGAGTTCCCGGATTCGCAGCAGGAGTTCCCCGCGGCGCCGGTACAGGCGCTCGTCGGTCGGACTGGCGGCGATGGCCTCGGTGTAGATCGCTATCGCGTCGCGGAACCGGCCGATCTCGGCGGTCCGCCGGGCCAGCAGGATCTGACTCTCGATGCTATTCGGTCGATCGGCCGCCCGCTGCCTGGCCTGCTGAAGGCGGGCCACCCGGCCGGGCCCTCTCGCGGGTCGATTGGGACCGTCCAGAGGGTATCCCCCAGGAATGACAGCGCCTCGGCGCTGGGGGGGATCACGACCCGGTAGCTGGTCGGTCCCGATGCGCAGCTCCCGAGAAAAGCCGCCGAGACGAGGACACTCAGGTACCACCTCATGCCTTGTATCTAGCCTGCCACCGAGGGGGAGGCCAGTCGGCGAGACGGCCCGGCCCCCCGGGGGATCGGGCGGCTTGACCGCTACGGGACCACGGTCACATCCAGTCGGGTCACTGGGGGGGCCGGCGTGAATACCCGGTCGTGAGTATCCCCGACGGGAGCCACCGAGAGGGACCAATTGCCGGGCGTCGGCCAAACCAGGCTGATGACGAATTCCTGCTTGGGATCAAAGGTGCAGGTGCCCTTGCTCTGGGTGGCCTCAAACGAACACACCGGACTTCTTGCCGCACCTCCTGCCGGAGCGGGCGCCGGCACGGCGCCGCCAGTCCAGGTCACCTGGTACTTGACCCGGTTGGGGTACGGGTAGCAGGTCGGCATCCTGACCTTGTGATTGGTCGGCCGCCCTGCCACGGCCGGCCCAGCGCTCTCGACCGTTGCCATCAAGGCATTCGAACCCCCCGGGGCCATGTCGCGGAACCAGAGGTGCTTGTCGGCCATCAGTGGAGTCCGATAGGAGTTGCCGACGATCTTGCCCATCACCAGCGCCTCGGCCCGGAGCTCCAGTCCCCAGTCGAGGTCGGCGCTGAGGACGTGATTCTCCTGAACGGTGGAGGCCCCGCCTGCCGTTTGAGAACCGGCCACGGCCGCACAACCGGAGGCCGTGCCGAGGAGGTACGGCTGGGGACCGGCCCGGGCACTCAGTGCCTCGTAGTTGAGATTGAGCTCCAGGGCGACATAGATGGCCGGCTTCACGCTGACCGTTCCCTCGATCTGGGCGCTCTCGCTGGTCGTGGTGGCGGAAGGCTGCCTGTTGGAGCGAGCGGAACAACCCCTCCCACTGCAGCCGAAGCTGAAGTGAGTCGGGTTGGAATTCTTGAGCTGGAACCGGCCCTCGGCGCGGCCCTCGGCGCTGACTTCGATTTCCCCTTCCACATAGGCGCTGACGTCCAGTACCGCGACGGGAACGCCGGCGATGATGATCGGAAACACCTGAATTGGAATCGACGGGCCGCCGGTCGGCGGAATAGTAAAGGTCTTGTTGAAGCTCCCGGTCGCCGTAACGGTGGTCGTGAGTTCCTGCCCGACGGTCAGGACCCCGACTCCCGAGAGAGCTTTGGGACGAACCGCAAAGGGGAGGCACGGGATGTAGAACAGCTCGAGCCGGGCGGCGAAGTCGGACTGCATCGGGATGCCGAGGGTGGTACTCCCGGAGACCGTTCCCTGGGCCGATCCCTTGGATCCGCTCTGGGACAGATTCACGGTCATCGAGGGGGTGATGGAAAACTTCACCGGGATGTCGCCTGTGGATATGGTGCGCTCGGTGAAGCATTCCAAGGAGGTCTCCCAGGCACCGGAGAGCGTTTTCGTGGCGTTCTCCCACTCGTTCGTGGCGTGGTCAAAGGTCCGCTTCCACTCGTCGTTGGCCGCCTGGTTGGCGCAGTCCCAGGAATCATACCAGTTGCCGCACTTCTTCTCCTTGGGCTCCGTCGGCTTGACGTTGTCGGGAACGCCGTGGGCGGCAATCCATTCCCGGGCCATTTCGACGTCGACGATGTAGTGGTCGGACTGGTCCAGGGGGACCCTCCGCACCAGCATCTGGAGCAGCCGCCTGGCGCCATCCGGGAGTCCCGGGGCTTCCTCAACGGCCTTGAGCCCGCGCAGGTGGACGATCGTGGCGGTGCTGCCTCGGCCGGCTTTCTGGATCGGAACGCTGATGACGTCCAATCGACTGGTCCTTCGGATCGGGGTCGTGGTGCGGGTCGTGGGCGCCCCGATCGTAACCGCGGGCGGGGTATTGATCATCGCGGCGGTGATCACCGCGGTATTGCCGAGCCGGGCGGCCGGCCCGGCAGGAGCCGCAGGCTGGCGAGCGGGTGGTGCCACCGGAACCACCGCAGGTGCGGGCGGTGGGGGTGCCACCGGAGCGGGCGTCCGGGCCGGAGGAGCCGGGGCCGGAGCCGCGGCGGTGGGTCCGCTGGTAATGGCACAGCAGGACCGAGTGCCATCGAGCGACACCTGGCGGGCGGTGAAATTGGCATACACCCCCTGGCCGACGCGGAGTGATCTCAGCACCCGCTGGTCGGCGACCCTGAATTCGAAGGTGTTGCCATTGGCCGTCACCTTGGCGGTCACGATCCCCTTTGCGGCGTCAATCGCGATGATGCCGCAACAGGGAGCGGCCTGCGCCTGGCCGGACGTGGGTGCCGCGACGAGTCCGATGATTGCCGCCAGCAGGATGGTGTTTCTCATGGGGTGCCCTCTTTCTGGAATGCCGCCTGGGTCGATTGCTGCAGTGACCCCGCCGCGCTGCCGAGTCGGGCCAGCGCCGCCTGGGCACCCTCCTTGTCGGTGGCGCTCCGGAACTCCCGGATGGCGCTCCGGACATCGCCCAACTGAGACGGCATGGTGGAGAGCATTCGGAGGCCTGCCACCAGCAGGTTGGTGTTCTTGAACCGGGACACGAATTGGGGCAGACTCTTGAGCACCGCGCCGAGGATCGCATCGAGCCGGTTGAGCGGCTTGCCGCAGCAGGACGTGATGAAGGGGGAAGGCGCGAAGGTGTCCTGCGCAAAGCTGTCGGCGCCGGGCGGATCGCCGCCGGGGGCCGCCCCTTCCGGGGTCGGGGTCCCCGTCGAATCGGGGAGCTGATCCACCATGGTGGTGAGGTCCTGGACGAACCCACCGAATTCGGTCACCTGGCTCTCGAGTGGCGAGGCGAAGGCGGGCATGGCGGGTCCGAGGACCGAGGCGGGCGGGACTGCCTGGGTGGTCGGCACCACGCTGTAGCGGAATACCATCCCGTGATCGCCCACCAGGTAGGCCCGGTCCCGCCGCGGGAAGCTCCAGGCCCGTGGCGTGGCGGGGAATCGAAACGCACGCGAGTTCCACCGGTTTCCCCCGTCCACGGTAAAGCTCATCTTCTCGTGATACTCCAGCGCCCAGCCGACCTCGGGGTCGGCAAAGATCAGGCTGCCATAGTTCCCGACGCTGGCGAGGAGCCCCTTCCAGGTCTGCCCGCCGTCGGTGGTCCGGGACAGCTTTCCGTCGGTGGTGCGCACGATCCCGGTGTTCTCGTCGGTGAAGAACAGGTCGGTGGCGCCGACCACCTCAGGATCGCCGGGACCGACAAAGAAGTGCCAGCTATCGCCGCCGTCCTCGGTCTTTGCCAGAATCGGCGGGTATTCGCATGGACCGACGCACTTTGTCTTCGCAACCAGGTACCCGACCGACGGAGTGACGAACTGAATCCGGCCGACGTTGCAGCCGATCTCGCGACTGAGTCCGCCAACGGTGGCCTTGACGGAGCATTCGGCGACCGGCTTCCAGGTTCTGCCGCCGTCTCGGGTCTTGAGAAGGGTCGACGGCACACTGCCCATCCCGAGGAATCCCGCCGCGACGCCCTCGGTCGGGGAGCTCATGGCCAGGGCATGGATGTACTGGGGGGCCGCGCCGAGGTCCTCCCACGACTCGCCGTCCTCGGTCCGGAGGATCCGGGTGGAGCTGCTGCCGGTTCCCCCGATCACCGCCCAGCCGTGGGTCTCATCGAGGAAACGGAGGAGCCTGACCGGCTCGTCGGCGGATTGTGGATCGCCGCCCATCTGGGCGGTCCAGGTGGCGCCGGCATCCTTGGTGTGGATGATCGTCCCCTTGGATCCCGCCACCCAGCCCTTGTCGATGGTAACGAAGAAGATCTCGCGCAATTCGAGGTCTTCGCTGAAGCTCACCGGCTCCCAGACGCCCTTGAACGCGGGCTCGGTACGAGCCGGTTGCTGGGCGGTCAGCGGGGCGGCGGTGAGCACGGAAAGCAAGGCGAGGGCGCGGACCTCGACCCGAGGAAATGAGGCTCTTCTGATCATCAGGTCCCCTCTTTCTGGAATGCCGCCTGGGTCGATTGCCTGAGCGAGCTCGCTGCGCTGCCCAGCCGGGCCAGCGCCGCCTGGGCGCCCTCCTTGTCGGTGGCGCTCCGGAACTCCCGGATCGCGCTCCGGACGTCGCCCGACTGCGACAGCATGGTGGAGAGCATTCGGAGGCCCGCCACCAGCAGGTTGGTGTTCTTGAACTTGGCTACGAACTGGGGCAGGCTCTGCAACACCGCGCCGAGGATCGCGTCGAGCCGATTGAGCGGCTTGCCGCAGCAGGAGGTGATGAAGGGGGAGGGCGCGAAGGTGTCCTGCGCGAAGCTGTCAGCGCTGGGTGGATCGACCGCGGGTGTCGCCCCTTCCGGAGCCGCGGGGCCCGCGGAATCGGGGAGCTGATCCACGACTTCGGTGAGGTCCTGCACAATACCATCAAGCTCTGGTACCTGGGTTTCCAACGGGGACCCGAACGACGGCATGACGGGAGCTGCGATCGACCCGGCAGCTACTCGCCGAGCGGCGGGCACCACGCTGTAGCGGAACACCATTCCGTGTGCGCCTACGACATAGGCGCGGTCGCGGCGGGGGAAGCTCCACGCCTCCGGTGTCGCGGGAAAGGAAAATGAGCGGGAGTTCCAGCGGTTTCCCCCGTCGATGGTAAAGCTCATCTTCTCGTGAAACTCGAGCGCCCAGCCAACCTCCGGGTCGGCAAAGATCAACCGGCTAAAGCCTGCGACGCTGGCGAGGAGCCCCTTCCAGGTGAGCCCGCCGTCGGTGGTGCGCGACAGCTTCCCGTCGGTGGTGCGAACGATGCCGGTATCCTCATCGGTGAAGAACAGGTCGGTCGCACCCACCACGTCGGCGTCGCCAGGACCGACGAAGAAGTTCCAGCTGTCGCCCCCATCTTCGGTTTTCCCGAGTATGGGCGGTGGCGAACACCCGGTGCCGTCGCACTGGTGCCTCGCGACCAGGTATCCAACCGACGCCGTAACGAACTGAATCCGGATGACCGTGCAGTAGAACGAGCGGTTCAGTCCCCCGACCATCGCCTTGATCTGGCACAGGGGCCCTGGTTTCCAGGTCTTGCCGCCGTCGCGGGTCGTCGAAGAGGGTGGTCGGGACCGTGCCCATTCCAACCCAGCCAGTCGCGACGCCGTCCGTCGGGGAAGTCATGGTGAGCGCCCCCATGTCTGCGAGGGGGCCGGCGCCGACTGCTCCTCCAGGATTCGCCGTCAACCGTCCGGAGGACCCGACCGTCCTTGATCGCCCAGCCGTGCTGTTCGTCGAGGAAGTGCAGATGGGTGACGTCTCCCGCTCGGCCGACTGCGGATCACCACCAACCTGCGCGGTCCAGGCGGTGCCGCCGTCCTTGGTATGGACGACGGTGCCGTTCGCGCCCGCAGCCCAGCCTCTGTCGGCGGTGACGAAGTGGACCTGGCGGAGTCGGATGTCCTCGCTGAAGCTGACCGGCTCCCAGACGCCCTTGAACGCGGGCTGGGCACAAGCCGGTTGCTGCGCGGTCAGCGGGGCGGCGACGAGCAGACCAAGCGCGACTCGCCAAGGACGCATGCTCGCGACGACGGTACGGGGGGAGATCGGCATGCGAGTGGCCTCAAGTAAGAGACGATTGTCCAGTAGGTCGCCGATCGGCGGCTGGCGTTACAACGAGGGGAGGCTTCGGGTCCCCGAGGAGGATGAACGGCGCCCAGAAGGCCGGGTGGCCGGTGGCCCCTTCCGACCCGATCCACCTCTTGCGCACCGACTGAAGGGCCTCGGCCGGGGACCGGCCGCCGTGCAGCTCGCGGTAGAGGTCGGTCATGAAGCGGAGCGTTGACCGATCCGTCACCGGCCAGAGCGTGACCAGGGTGCTCCGGGCCCCCGCGGCCAGAAACGCGTGGGACAGGCCGACCACCCCCTCGCCCCGCACCTGGCGTCCCAGCGCGGTCTCGCAGGCCGACAGCGTCACCAGTTCGGCCGTGAGCTCGAGGCGCCGGATCGCCGGAGGGTCCAATACGCCATCGGCCAGGACCAGGTGGCTCTGGTCCGGTTCGCGGTCGTTGACCCGCGCGTGCGTCGCAAAGTGCAGGTAGCGGTAGCGCCCCGGTTCGAGCGCCAGCCACCGACCCATCGTCACCCCTCGGCCGACCAGCAGGTCAGCCCCGGTGCCACGATACAGGTCGCGAAGGGCACTTGCCTCTTCCTCGGCGTATGGGAGGTCGATCTCCCGTCCCCGTTCGGGTTGTCGCGTCGGAGGACCAGCTTCCGGCGGGGCCGGCGACCCCCGGGGATTGCCGACGGCCAGCATGGTCCGCTCCCACCGGTCCGGCGGCCTGCTCCGGGCCAGGGCGGTGAGCACCGAGGCGGACGGCCCGTAGATGAGGCGGTGGGTCGTGCCCAAGGGGGCCGCGTCGGCCGACGGAAGCAGGACCTCCAGGGGAAGCCGGGCGAGTGGCCCGTCCATGATGGCGAGCACGGTGGAGGCACCCGCGGGGGCCAGCGGTGCCAGGATCAACTGGTAGACGCGGGCCGCCGCCGGTCGCCACGCCGCATCACCAGGCCGTTCGATGGCCCGACGGAGAAACTCGACCACCGCCTCGAGGGAGTCCACCTGGCCCAGCCGTTGGCCTCGGATGTCATTGCCGGTGACCCACCAGGCGTACACCCCGCTATCTCCCCAGAACACCGAGAAGAGGGCCGTTCCGTCGCGTCCCAGCAACCGGGTCCGGATCTCGGCCAGTGGGGCAGGGGACGGATGCCGCATCGAGGCGCGCCGACCATCACCTTGGGCGGCTGATTCCAGCACTTCAAGGGAGTCCCGGAGCGTCTGCAGCTCGGCCTCGACGATGCGGATCTGGGACGAGTCCCCGCCCGCCGCCGCCTCCTCGAACCGCTCCCGGAGCCGCTGTTTGAGTGCGACCGTCAGGGAACCCTCGCGTGCGACGTCCCGCTCGGCGATCACCTCGAGCAGCATTCGGGCCCGCGCGCGCTCGGCGACCGCGAAGGCCGCGGGGCTCTGGCCGTGGGCGAGGAGGGTACGGATCGCCCCCTCGTACACGTGCCACTTGGGCTCGGCGATGCCGAGCCTGAGATCACCCATCGAGAGGCGGCCGCGCCACGATTCCAGAAGATCAATGCCCTCCAGGAAGAACCGCGAGGCATCCGGCCGACCCTCCAGTTCGGCCACACTTCCCAACAGGGCCAGCACCTCGAGCTCCGCGTCCGGTGAACCAAGCGAGTCGGCCACGGTTTTCGCCACCCTCACCAGCCGCCGCGCCGCGACCGGGTCCCTCCGTCCGATGGCCAGCCGGACCTGCGCCGCGAGAATCCGGAACCGTTCGAACGTGAAGCCTCCGCTCACGGCGGACGGGAGCGCCCGCTCAAAGCTCGCCGCCGCGGAGTCGGGCCTCCCCTCGGCCATGGCAATCAGTCCCAGGTCGATCAGCGCGATGACCCGGTAGATGGCGGGGGCCGGGCCGCTCAGCGGCAGCGATCGCTCGACCTGCTCGCGGGCCGCAGTCAGGTTGTTCGCCTTGAGGAAATACTCCGCCAGCGAGTTGTGGGCATACACCATCGATGCCGAATCACCCAGCGCGCGGGCGGAGGCGAGGGACTGGGTCATCAGGTCGATAGCCTGGTCGAGTCGGCCGGTGTAGGAGCGGAGCGCCGCCAGGTTGCTGATCAGGTAGCCGCCGGTGGAGGTGTCGGAGACCTGGCGGGTGATGGCCAGGCCTTCCTCGTATGCCGCGGCCGCCTCGGTCAGGCGCCCGACCGCCGCGTACTCCACTCCCATGCTGTTGAGCACTCCCGCCAGTTGATGGGGCGACCGACCGTGGCGACGCTCCAACTCAAGCGCCCGCTCGGTTTCCTGTACCGAGCGCCGGAAAAGTCCCCGCCGGGAGTAAATGGTGCCAAGCTGGGTGTGGATCCGCGCTCTGAGTTCGCCCGCGTTCAGCCGCTCGGCCAGGCCTTGGGCCAGTTCGCAGTCCTCGATGGCCTGCTCGGAGCGCCCGAGCCGCGACCACAGCCCGCACCGCATCAGGTAGGTCCACGCCTGCCGCGTAGAGTCCGGGCCGGCCAGGAGAAAGGCATCGCGGATTGCCACTTCGCTGCTGTCGGTGCGGGCCAGGCGCATCAGGGTCTGGGCCCACCAGAGCTGGGCTCGCCACCACCCGGCGGAGTCCTGCGCCAGGGCAAAGGAATCCCGCAGCCGCCGGTATTCGGGATGGGCCTGGAGAAACCGCCGTTCGTCCCGGAGGCTGTCAGCGGCGAAGAACGGGGAGCGGGAATCCCCGTCACCATCAGTTGCGCCACCGTCGGCGCGGCTGCACCCAAGAGTGGTCGTGACACACAACAGAGCGACCAGGGCGCGGCGCATCAGATCAGGGGAGGTCGCCGGGTGGGTTCAGCGGGACCAGAGGGGAGCGCCTCACCGGGCGGCGCATCAGATCGAAGCCCTCCACGTCGAGATACACTGGTGCCCGCCGGTCGGCGGTCGAGAGCGAGGTGGCGGAGATGTCAACGCTCGTGTCTGTCACCTCCCGGGTGAACAACAGGCGCCCGTCCGCCGCAAAGAGGCGCACTCGATACCCCGCGATCATGGAGTCGGCTGGCCATACCGCGTGCCAGGCACCGGCCGAGAATCCGCCCTGGACGGCGAGGCTGTCCCCGAGTCCCCGGATCGCGTCGGGCAGGGCGGCGTTGCGTGGTGTCACCGCGCGCCAGGTTCCGAGGGTGACAAGGCCGAGCCCTGCCGCGATGGCCAGGGGGGTCCACCACCTGCGCGGCCGGCCGGCCTGGATGGCCCCGCCGGCGTGCAGCGCGGCACGGACTCCGGTACCGCTCTTGACGAGTGCCCAGCACCGGTCGCACCCGAGGTAGTGTTCCTCGAAGGCGTTCGCCTCGGTGTCGGAGAGTCGGCCCTCCAGGTAGCGGCGTTCCAGTTCGGTCTGGTCCACCAGCTCGCAGGTCATCGGTGGCTCAGGCATCGCAGTAGAGTTCCCGGACACGTCGTCCCGTTTCACAATCGCCACTCACCCAGCAGCCCCGCGAGCCGTGCCAGAGCCCGGTGTTTCCGGACCCTCAGTGCGCCGGGGGTCAGTTGGAGCCGGCGAGCCGTCACAGCCGCGTCCTCTTCGTCGAAGTAAAGGCGCCGGAGCAGATCCCGGTCGTCGGCGTTGAGTTTCGCGAGCGCCTGACGCACCCCGGTCCGGGCTTCCTCGCTCACCAGGGCGTCGAGGGGTCCTGGACTGGCGCCTCCGGGGTCCATCCCAGTCATCAGCGCGAGGGCCCGTTCCTCGCGTCCCCTTGAGCGATAGTGATGCAGGCAGATATACGTGGCCGTCTGGAAGACGAAGCCGGCCAGCGCGTCGAGGTTTTCAACGCGACCGTTGCGCAACGCCTCGGTCACCCGGCGCAGCACCTCCTGGGCAAGGTCCTCGGCCAGGGCAGGATCGCCCAGCCGGCGCATCCCGAACACCCGGAGCCGTTCCCAGAACCGCTGGGCAAGGTCCCGTTCGGTTGCCTCAGTGACCGACAGTGGATGGGCCATTGGCGACCCGATGGGGGTGAGCCGGGAATCTCGGGTCCGGAAGGCCGGGCCGCAAGCCGTCGAGACACCGGGCTGCCAATCGTCCTCCCCAGGCCACGAAACTCGGTCCTCCGGCATCCCGTAGGAGATGACCAGCCATCGGGTGGCCGTGATCCACTCGGAGGGATATGATTCCACCCCAGCCATCGTCGCCGTTTCCTAACGGAACGTGGCCGTCCGCGTTCTGACCGTCATCCGCCGTCCGGAGAACTCGTTCATGCTGTTACTGTCTCCCCGCACGCCCGTCCTTCTCACGTTGGGCCTCCTGCTCCTTGCCGCCGAGGTGTCCGCCGCCCCGGCTCCGGTCGACACCGTTCGGAAGGGCCTCCCCCTGGAAGCCGCGCGGACGGCCCGGTTCACGACCAGCGAGGGCACCTGGATGTCGCTGGACGTCAGCCCCGACGGCCAGCTGATCGTCTTCGATCTGCTTGGCGATCTCTACACCATCCCGGCCGCTGGTGGCACTGCGACCCGGCTGACCAGCGGGCTCGCGCATGACATGCAGCCGCGGTTTTCGCCCGATGGCAAGACCCTGGTCTTCGTATCGGATCGGAGCGGGGATGAGAACGTGTACCTGATGCCGGCGGCCGGCGGCGAGGTCCGTCCGCTCACCAAGGGGGTCGACTACGGCTATCTGTCCCCCGAGTGGATGCCGGACGGGAAGTACGTCGTGGTCAGTCGGACCGGGGCCGGGATCGGGCTCGAGAAGCTGTGGCTGTACCACGTGGACGGCGGGATCGGGCTGCCGCTGGTGGAGAGCCCCGGCGGGCTCCGGATGATGGGGGCGGCGGTGGGCCAGGACGGCCGCTACATCTGGTATGCCTCGCGGTTCGGCGCCTGGACCTACAACGCCATCCTGCCGCAGTACCAGGTCGGGGTGTATGACCGGGAAACGGGAACGACCACCACGATGTCCGGCCGGTACGGCTCGGCCTTCCGGCCGGCCCTGTCGCCGGATGGGAAATGGCTGACGTACGGCAGCCGGCAGGAGGCGGAGACCGGGCTCCGGATTCGGGACCTGGCGTCGGGTGAGGAGCGGTGGCTGGCGTATCCGATCCAGCGGGATGATCAGGAGTCGATCGCCAACATGGATGTGCTGCCGGGGTATTCGTTTACCCCGGACTCGCGCGCGCTGGTGATCAGCTATGGCGGCAAGATCTGGCGGGTGCCGGTCGATGGCGCCGCGGCGACCCCGATCCCCTTCGTGGTCAACGCCGAGGTGGCGGTCGGGCCCGAGGTCAAGTTCGGGTACCCGATCGAGGACGCTGCGACTTTCACGGCCCGGCAGATTCGGGATGCGGTGCCCTCTCCCGACGGCCGACGCCTCGCCTTCACGGCGCTGGACCGGCTCTACGTCATGGACCTGCCGAACGGTACTCCACGGCGGGCCACCAGCGCCAACGTCGGCGAGTTCGAGCCGGTCTGGTCGCCCGACGGAACCGCCATCGCCTACGTGACCTGGGATGACCGGAACGGCCACCTCATGCGGGTCGGCGCCGCGGGAGGCACCCCGACCCAGCTCACCCGGATGTCGGCCTACTACCAGCACCCCGCCTGGTCTCCCGACGGGAGCCGGATCGCAGCGACGCGTTCTTCGGCGGAGGGTCTGCGTCAGGCTGTTGATCCCTTCATCTTCGACGGGTTGGGCGCGGAGTTCGTCTGGGTTCCAGCCGCCGGGGGCCCGGCCACGGTCATCGCCCCCACTCGAGGCCGGGCGGGTCTCCACTTTACCCAGGACAAGGACCGGATCTTCCTGTACGGTCCCGCCCAGGTCGACGCGCAGCCTGGCTTCCCGGGACCCCAGTCCACGGTAACGTCGTTGCAGTCGATGCGGTGGGACGGGACCGACGTGAAGGCCCACCTGCAGGTCCGGTGGCGCTTCGCCAGACCACCGGAGGCCTATGAGCAGTCGCGCACCTCGGATCTGCTCATGCCCCGCGACTTCAGCAAGGAGCCCTCGCTCCCGGTCGTTCCGGTGGACGCGGTGTACATGGCCCCGTCCGGGGACATGGCCATTGCGGAGGCCGACAATTCCTTCTGGGCCATCACCGTCCCCAGGGTCGGTGGGGTGATCCCGCTGGTGGTGGTGACCAAGCCCGACAGCGCGTCGGTCCCGGTCCGCCGGCTGAGTGACATCGGCGGGGAATTCCCGGCCTGGAGCGGGGACGGTCGCACCGCCCACTGGTCGATCGGCAACGCCTTTGTGAGCTACAACCTGGACCAGGCCGCGGCCGACACGGCCTATCGGCCCAGCGAGATCCGGGTGCAGGTCTCGGCGACGCGCGACATCCCTCAGGGCACCGTGGTGCTCCGGGGGGCCCGGGTGCTCACCATGCAGAACCGGGGGCAGATCGAGAACGCCGACGTGGTCATCCGCAACAACCGGATCGTGAGTGTCGGACCCCGTGGCGCGGAGCCGGCCGGTGCCCAGGTGATCGACCTGTCGGGCAAGACCATCATCCCCGGTTTCGTGGACACCCATTCGCACATGTGGAACCTCTGGGGCCTGCACTGGACCCGGCCGTGGATCTACCAGGCCAATCTGGCCTACGGAGTGACCACCACCCGGGATCCTCAGACCGCCACCACCGACGTGCTGTCCTACTCTGACATGGTGGAATCGGGCCAGATGCCGGGCCCGCGGGTGTATTCCACCGGTCCGGGGGTGTTCGGGTTCTTCGGCGGGGTCCAGAGTCTGGACGACGCCCGGCGGGTGCTTCGGCGGTACAGTGACTACTACGACACCAAGACCTTCAAGATGTACATGGGCGGCAACCGGCTGCAGCGCCAGTGGCTGATCATGGCCGCCCGGGAACTCAAGCTGATGCCCACCACCGAGGGCGGGCTCGACTACCGGCTCAACATGACTCATGCGATGGATGGCTATCCCGGGATCGAACACACCATGCCGATCATCCCGGCCTACGGCGACGTGGTCGAACTGTTCAAGGCGTCGCAGACCACCAACACGCCGACCCTGGTGGTGTCGTACGGCGCCCCCTGGGCCGAGAACTACTTCTACACCCGCGAAAACGTCGTGGGAGACGTCAAGCTCAATCACTTCACGATGAAGGAGGAGCTCGACTCCAAGGCGCGCCGCCGGAACCCCGGTCCCGGTCCCGGTGCCTGGTTCCACGATGACGAGTTCGCCTTCAAGAAGCACTCCGCCTGGACCAAGCGCCTGGTGGAGGCTGGGGGCCGGGCCGGCATCGGCAGCCATGGCCAGCTCCAGGGCCTCGGGTATCACTGGGAGCTCTGGGCGGTCCAGAGTGGCGGGATGGACAACTACGACGCCCTCCGGGTCGCGACCATCCTGGGGGCCGAAGCGATCGGCCTCGGAGGCGATCTCGGGTCGCTGGAGGCCGGCAAGCTGGCCGACCTCATCGTGCTGGACCAGAACCCGCTGACCAACATCCGGAACACCAACACCATCCGGTATGTGATGAAGAACGGCCGCCTCTACGAAGGGGACACCCTGAACGAGATCTGGCCTCGCCAGCGGCCGGCCCCGGTCGAACCCTGGCGCGATGTCCCGCCGGCCGTCCCCAACGGGATCCGGTGAGGCGCCCAATGACCACGACCATTTCTTCCGAATTCCGGAGTCAGCCGATGCGGTCTCTTTCCCGGCGCCTGCTCGCCCTCGCCCTGCTGGTGTCCACCCCGGCGCTCCTGATGGCTCAGGGGCCAGGTGGCCCACCGCGCCCCGGGGCCGGGCGTACCCCCCCGAAGCCGCTTCCGCTCGAAGCGGCTCGGCACGCCAACTTCACCGCCACCAAGGGAACCTGGATTTCCCTCGATGTGAGCCCCGATGGGCAGACGATCGTGTTCGACCTGCTGGGGGACCTCTACACCCTGCCGATCGCGGGCGGGAAGGCCACCCGGCTCACCAGCGGACTGGCATTCGATGCCCAGCCGAGGTTCAGTCCCGACGGAAAGAAGGTGGTCTTCATCTCGGACGCGAGCGGAGGCGACAACGTCTGGACGATGTCGCTCGACCAGCTCGATACCACCCAGGTCACCCGCGGCAACGGCGCGCTCTACCTGTCTCCCGAGTGGACGCCGGATGGTCAGTACGTCGTCGCCAGCCGCTCCGGTGGACTGGGTGGCGTGGCCAAGATCACGATGTACCATGCGGAGGGGGGGAGCCCGATCCCGTTGATTCGTGGACCTGCCCAGCTCAAGACGGTTGGGGCCGCGTTTTCCCCCGATGGGCAGCAAGTGTGGTACGCCGGTCGGAACGGCGACTGGCAGTACAACGCGATCCTGCCCCAGTACGAGCTGTTCAGGTATGACCGAACGACCGGTGAATCGCAGTTGATGTCCCTCCGCTATGGCAGCGGATTCCGGCCGGCGATCTCGCCCGATGGAAAGTGGCTGGTCTACGGTTCGCGGTACAACGCCCAGACCGGGCTCCGGATCCGGGACCTCGGCAATGGCGACGAGCGGTGGCTGGCCTACCCGGTCCAGCGCGACGAGCAGGAGTCGCGAGCTCCGCTCGACGTGCTGCCAGGCTACGCCTTTACCCCGGATTCCCGCGCCATCGTCGTCTCATACGGCGGTGAGATCTGGCGGGTCCCAGTGGACGGGTCAGTCGGGACCAGGATCCCATTCGAGGTCGAGGTCAAGCTCGATGTTGGACCGGAGGTCAAGTTCGCCTACCGGATGGATACGACCGCGACCATGGTGGCGCGTCAGGTCCGGAACCCGGTGGTCTCTCCCGATGGACAGCGGGTCGCATTCACCGCGGTCGATCGGCTGTACCTGTCCTCAGTGACGGGCGCTTCCCCCCGTCGATTGACCAGCGCCGACGTGGGCGAATTTCATCCGGTCTGGTCGCCAGACGGTCAGTGGGTCGCCTATATCACCTGGGACGACGCCGCCGGTGGTCACATCATGAAGGTGCCGACCAGTGGCACCGGTCAACCGGTCCAACTGACCCGGGTCGCGGCTCTCTATTACAACCTCGCCTGGTCGCCGGACGGTCAGCGGATCGTGGCGACTCGTGGTGCCGCGCGCGACCTCCAGGAGATCGCGACCTTTGGCTTCGGCGGGCCGCTCGGCGCCACTTTCGTCTGGGTGCCGGCAGCCGGTGGAGAGGTGACGGTTATCGCCCCCAACGGTTTCCGGGATGTCGCCCACTTCGGGCCGGATTCCGACCGGATCTACGCCTACAGTTTCCTGGAGGGGTTGGTGTCCTTCCGGTGGGACGGGACCGACGTCAAGCAGCACCTGCGGGTGATGGGCGTGCCAGCCAACGTCGGCCTCCCGCAGGAGATTCACCAACTGGAGGAGTTCCTCCCCCGACGGCTGTCTCCAGTCACGGCGGACGCGGCCAACGCCGGCGCGCTCGAAGCGGGGGGTCCGCCCCCGGCGGGGTTGGTGCTCATGTCGCCCACCGGGAAGATGGCGCTGGCCCAGGTTGGCAGTCAGATCTATACCATCGAACTGACCGCGGTAGGTGGTCCACCGCCCACCGTCTCGGTGGCCTCGCCCCAGGGCTCGCCGCTGCCGATGCGGCAGCTGACCGACGTCGGCGGGGAGTTTCCGTCCTGGAGTCGGGACGGTCGCAAGGTCTACTGGGCCATCGGCAACGCCTTCTCGAGCTATGACCTCGCCCGGGTCAGGTTCATCGAGGACAGCACCAAGGCAGCCAAGCTGGAGGCGGCGGGGATCCTCAAGGGGGTCCGAGCCAAGCTCGACAGCCTGAAGCAGGTTCGTACCCTGACGGACAGCCTGAAGAAGGCCAACGTCACGATTCCCGATTCCCTCACCCTCAAGCTCAACCGGCTCCGGGCCGACTCGGTGCGGGTCAAGGCCGACTCGCTGATCCGGGCTGCGGACAGCCTCAAGGTCCTCGCTGATTCGATCAAGGCGCTGGCGGATTCGGTGCGGGCGGGGCTGGACACCGCCAAGGCGGACACCACCAAGGCGGTCTACAAGCCGGTGGAGCGGCGGATCCGGGTCGAGTTGCCGCGGGACCTCCCGCGCGGGGTAGCGGTACTCCGGGGAGGACGGGCGATCACGATGAAGGACAAACAGATCATCGAGAATGCCGATATCGTCATTCGGGACAACCGGATCGTGGCCATCGGGCCGCGCGACTCGGTGGAGATCCCGGCCGATGCCAGAATCATCGACGTCTCCGGGAAGACCATCATCCCGGGCTTCGTGGACACTCACTACCACGCCCAGTGGCTGGTGCCGGAAGTCCATCCGACCCAGACCTGGCAGTACCTCACCAACCTCGCCTTCGGGGTGACCACCACTCGCGACCCGCAGACCGGGTCGACCGATGTCCTGAGCTACCAGGACCGGGTGGAGAGCGGCGGAATGGTCGGGCCGCGGATCTACAGCACCGGCCCCGGGGTGTTCATCAATGAGAATGTCCGGGATCTGGACCATGCCAAGCAGATCCTGAAGCGGTACAGCGAGTACTACGACACCAAGACCCTCAAGATGTACATGACGGGGAACCGTCAGCAGCGGCAGTGGATCATCATGGCGGCCAAGGAACAGAAGATCATGCCGACCACCGAGGGCGGCCTCGATTTCAAGCTCGAGCTGACCCACGCGATGGATGGCTACTCGGGCATTGAGCACAGCCTGCCGATCGCCCCGATCTTTCCGGACGTCATGGAGCTGTTCAAGGCGTCCCAGACCACCAACAGCCCGACCCTGCTGGTTTCCTATGGCGGACCGTTCGGGGAAAACTGGTTCTACACTCACGAAAATCCGCATGAGAACGACCAGCTGCGTCGGTTCATGCCGGAGAGCCATCTGGATGGCAAGACTCGCCGCAAGGGGTCGGGTGGTGGGGGCAGTCCGGGACCAGCCGGCTGGTTCCACGACGACGAGTACGTCTATCCCAAGCACGCCGAGTGGGTCAAGCTGCTGATCGAGGGCGGTGGCCGCGCGGCGGTGGGGAGCCACGGCCAGTTCCAGGGACTCGGCTATCACTGGGAGCTGTGGGCGATGGCTTCCGGCGGGCTGTCCAACCACGACGCCCTCCGGGCCGCCACCATCTACGGAGCCGAGGCGATCGGCTTCGGCCAGGATGTCGGCTCCCTGGAGGCGGGGAAGATGGCGGACCTCCTGGTCCTCGATGCCGATCCGCTGGTGGATCTCCGGAACTCGACCAAGCTGAAGTACGTGATCAAGAATGGCCGGGTCTACGAGGCCGCGACGCTCAATGAGATCTGGCCCCGCCAGCGGACCATGCCTGCCCAGCGCTGGCAGACCGAAGCCCGGGTGTCGACCCAGTCCGGGATCCGCTGATCCCCGTGGTGGGGCTGTAGCCTCCTCGGCAGGGGGCCCTCACCCGCCCCCCTGCCGAGCCCCGGATTCCCGTCCAGGGGCTCGGTGCATCTCCCCTCATGCGCTCCCTCAAAGGGACCCCTCGCGGTGGGATCGGGGTGCCCTCTCCTCGGACGCCTCTGGCACAGCGGGTCCCGCCCAAGGTCGGGCGCCGAACCAGCGACGGTCCGGCTGAGCCTCTGGGGAAAAGGTGGGTGCATCCGGCGACAGGACGGGTAGTCCAACAGGCCGGGTGGCCAACAGCGGCGGGTGGGGTGAGCACCGAGGCGAACGTCGGAACCCGCGAGCATCCCGAGACCCAGCCCGTGAGCGATTTCCGCGGGTTACGCTAGTTCGCCGGAGGGGCTCGCCTCACTCGCCGCTGCACCGCCTGGGTTCGCCGGAGGGGCTCGCCTCACCCGCCGCTGCACCGCCTGGGTTCGCCGGAGGGGCTCGCCTCACTCGCCGCTGCACCGCCTGGGTTCGCCGGAGGGGCTCGCCCCACCCGCCGCTGCACCGCCTGGGTTCACCTCGTTCGCCGCGGCACCGGCCCTCGGGCGCTACAGGATTCCGTCGAGGTAGAACTCGATCCGGAACCGCTTGGGATTCCGCAGCCCGGCCGCCAGATCGATCCGGACCAGGCCGTCGAGGAAGCTCCCTCCCACACCAGCCCCGATCAGCGGGCGTCCCTGACTGAACTGCGAGCGCTCCCCGGCCCAACCCACGTCGCTGAACAGGGTGACCCGCGCCGCCGGGAAACTGTTGCCGATCTCCGCCCGGCCGTGCCAGTACGCCGAACCCCGGGCCACCCCGCCGTCATATCCCCGAAGCGTCGCCGCCCCGCCCAGGTAGAAGAGCGACTGGACCGGGAGATCACCGGTGGAGGTACCCGCCGTGAACGCCACCGCTCCTGCGAGCGGCCCCTTCGGGGTGATGAACAGGCGAGCCGTGGCCGCACCCCGGCCATACCGGTAGTCGCCGGTGGCTCCGTCGAAACGGGTTTCTCCTCCCAGAATGAAGGTGTGTGACAGGGTGCGGGTGCCGCGAAAGGTCAGCGAGGCGCCAGCCTGGGTGGCGGAGTCTGCCACGATGTTGGGCCGGAAGCGCCGGTCACTGTTGAACAGGTGGGGGAGGCTGACCTGGGTGCCGACCTCGACGGGCCGCTCCTGCTGATACCAGACCCGGGCGCTCCACCAGCCGGCGTTGGCGTTCTCGGCGGTGAACTCGGCGCCCAGGGTCCGGAAGTACTCGCCGTCATCCCGCTGTCCGAAGAACCCGGTGAAGCTGTTGACCAGCCCGAACGGATGTGTCTCGGGATTGGCCGCCGCAAGACGGTAATACCCGCCGAGGCCATATCGCACCGAGGGTAACGACCGCACCAGGCGCAGGTCCGCGTTGGGCACCAGGTCAGCGGCGCCCAGTCGGACGCTGCCCCGGCCGGCCACCGGCCCCATGTCGATCCGCCCCTCGAGCGCCAGCGAGATCGACTCAATCCGGTTGAACCTCGCGGTTCGGAGCACCGAGCTCACGCCGTCGGGGAGCTCGACGCGGGTGTCCCACGGCGGGGAGGGAAGCTGCTTGATGCTGGCCGCCAGTCCCCGCAGGTCGTTCTCGTTGATCAGATCACCCATCGCCAGAATCGGCGCCCCCAACTCAGGGGAGGCCAGCAGCGCCAGAGTGTCCTCAGGGATCACCACATCGAGGTTGTCGTGGCTGCGATTCCGGTAGCACTCGCGGCTCGCGGCCCGGCGGGCTTGCCGGTCGGCCTGCCGGGCTCCGGTGGGAGGAATTGTCCGGGCGCTGTCTGAGCAGGCACGAGCCTCGGCTCGGATGCTGTCGGCGATCCGGGCGCGCTCCGACTGATCGGTCACCGAGTCGTCGGCGGCCCGTCGGCGGATCGAACCGGCCGGCCGGAAGGTGCTTCCCTCGATTGGTGGAGTGCCCCCGTCTACCTCGTAGTCCTCGTAAGTGCGCTCAATCCTGAAGGGGACGTTGAGCCAATCGCCCCAGGTGCCGACCGCGTCCATCGCCACGAAGCGCGGCAGCCACCAGCGGGTCTCGTAGAATCCGTACTCCAGGGTGATGTACTTGACCTCGCCCCCCGGGTTGACCCACCCCGGAGTGTCATCCCGATCCTCCGGGGAGATGTCCCTCTTGAATTCAAACGGCCGCGCCGGCCGGAATACCGCCCTCACCAGGCCATCGGTGTCGAGATCGAACCAGAACGTGCCAGTCACCAGCTGCCAGTCGGACCGCCGCGGGGTGACCTTGAGGGCCACCAACCGGATGTTCTGACCGGTTGGGAGGGAAATGGTGGTGGTATCGCCGGTGGCGAACCGGTAATCGAGTTCGCCTCCGGGCCGAAGCGGGTAGAGGAAGCCATCCTCGTCACTGCCCAGCAGCCGGAGGTAGTCCTCCGACGGATTCAGCACCAGATCACTGGCCAGGTCGTCCAGCTCCTCAGGAATCCGGTCCCCCCGGATCGCGATCGGGATGCCTTCCCTGGCGCCGACGACCTCCACCGTGCTCGCGGTATCGCGATTCCAGGCAATCCGGACCACCAGCTCGCTCCGGTAGAGCATCCGGTCCCGTGAGAGGGCCCGGACCCCGACCCCGATCCGCTGCTTGGCGGTGGCTGTGTATCGGGTCACCAGTCGCTCGTTGCGATCGCGGGCGGCGCGGAGCCGGGTGACCAGTGCCCTGGTGGCGGCGTCCGCGTACGCGTCGGCTGGGAGCCGGATCGAGGTCGTGTCCTGGACCTGGAGTGCAACAACGAAATGGAGCGCGGCAAGGAGCACGGAAGCCTGTGTGGTTCGGGTGACCGGCTCTCTACGACCGGTCACCCCTTCCGGTTTCGGACTGCAACACCAGGGCCCGCGACAGCGCGGCGGGCCTCAGGTTGGCTTCAGGATCCTGAAGCGCAGGATCACCGGGACACCGTCGGCATCCTCGGTCGCGATCGTGATCATGTCCGCGCCGATCACCATGCCGTCCTCGATCCGGCCGGGGACTCTCAGCCCACCAAGCCAGGCTCCCGAGGGGTCGAAGACGGCCCACCAGACGCCATCGGCGCCATCGTCGGACCGGACCCAGACCTGGCCAAGGGGGTCAGCCAGGATTCGGTCGAAGGCGGGCCTGGTGGAGGGAATGTCCTCGGGAAGAAAGACCGCCCGGGTGGTGGACTGCGGTAGCCAGTCCCAGTTCCTGACCATATCGTCCACGAGTTTCTGCCGAGTGGCGGCGCTGACCGCAACGGGGTCCCAGCGCCGGCGAAAGAGTCGAAAGGTGTCGCGGCCTGTCATGGAACGCACCAATTGGAACCCGCCGGAGAACCCGAAGACCAACCCGCCCTGAGGGTGGTAGCCAGCGATGACCCTCGGGCTCAACGGGACGTTGGTGGTGGCCATATTGCCCTCCCCCTGCCGGATGATCCAGTGATGCTCCTCACTGCTTCCTGGGACGTGGATGGTGTCGACGAGAGTGCCATCGATCCGGTAGCGGATCACGGGATAGCCCGGGATACCCTCGGTCGGCATGGCGGGCAGGTAGATCAACCCGGCGGTGTCCACCTGGATCTCCCGCCAGTGACAGCAGGGACCGGCCCAGCTGCGGAGGTAGGCCCCGCCGCTGTCGAAGACGGTGGTCCGCGCCGTCTGGGGGTCGTGTACCACCACCCGCATCCCCGCCGTGGCAATCAGGCCCGTCCGAAACTCCCCAGGGCCTGCCCCCTCCCGGCCGACGGTTCGGAGGAAGGTGCCGTCCGAACCGAACAGCTTGATCACTGTCGGCTTGCGGTCCATGAGGTAGATCCGACCCGCGCTGTCCACCGCCAGACTCTGAGGTTGAATGAGTTCTGATGGCGTGCCGACCTTGCCGGAGATCCGGAGGACCTCCTCGAGGGCCCACGCCTCGGTCGAGTCGGCCCATCCCGTCGGCTCGGGGCTGGTCACCCGTTCGATTCCGGAAGGGAGGGTGTCGACGACCGCCAGGGCCGGGGTTTCCTGCCGCGTGCAGCCCATGGCCACCAGAAAGGAAAGCAACGGAATGAATGAGAAGGGGTTGGAGGGGAGCACCCCAGGGAGGGCCATGTCGTGCCTCAGAGAGTGGTCCCGGTCGTCAGGCTTGCGAGAGATCGTTCAGGATGGTGAGCCAGAATCGGTCATAGCTCTCCCTCGCTCGTCGCGGTTGGGCCCCGCTCAGCAGCCGGACCTCGATGCCCTCGAGCCCGCCAAGAAGGAACTGGGGGTCGAACCGATCGGCCGACATCCCAAGTGCCTCGCCAACAGCCTCCACGAACGCCTGAATCTGGGTCTCAGTCGGTTGGACGCTTCCGCCGGTGGGAGGGTTGCTCAGCAGCGCCAGCCAGGCTCCACTCCCGCCCGATGCCACCTGGGCACCGATGACCTGCCAAAGGGCGTCGAGGGCGGTGCTCCCCGTTGGGCCATGGCGTCGATCCGCGATTGGTGTCGCTCGTCCCGGAGGCGCTCGGCGACCTTGAGGAGCAGAGCATCCTTGGACCCGAAATGATAGTTCACCAACCCCTTGGCGCAGCCCGATCGGGCGGCAATAGCCTCGACTGAACATCCGTTCAATCCTGCGGTTGACAGCAGCTCGATTCCGGAGCGGATGATCTGGTTGATCGATGATAACTGACTGGTCATTCAGTCAATGTCGATCATCATGCTTCTTGTGTCAAGCGGCATTCTTGCTCTGGCCTGTCGTAGGGGCCCAAGGAGCTGCAGGCGGTTGAGACAGTGACCCCAGAGTGTAGCCTTCTTGCGCTTTGGGCAGGGGACGACCCATTTTGAAACCCGAGACGTTCCACGCCCGTAACCTCTGAGTATGACTGCGAACACATCGACTCCAATGCCCTCCGTCTTTTCGCCCCTGGCGAAGACCCTCCTCGACGCGTTCGGCGAAGGCGTCGTGGTCTTCGACGCCCAGGGGCGCGTGATGTACCTCAACCAGCCGGCCCGCGAGGCGCTGGGTGATACCGTGGACCTCACCCAGCCGGCCAGCCAGCTGATGCCGACTCTCGCCGAGATCGGTGGCCGTCTGTCCACTCTCCGGGTCGGCGGGCTGGAACTGGGCGAAGCGGTCTTCCTGCCTCGGCATGAAGGCCCGACCACCTTGGCGGAGAAGGAAAAGGACGCCATCGTCCGCACCCTCGACGCCCACGAATGGCGGCTTGCCGAAACGGCCAAGAGCCTCGGGATCAGCCGGACGACCCTCTGGCGACGGCTCCGGAGTTACGGGCTCCATCGCGATGGCCGGGCCCGGGTCGCGCAGGCCTCCTGACCCGGCTTTCGCCTCATCGGCATTGCGCCCATCAGCAATAGGAATCGTCGCCCAGCCCTAATAGCATTCGGCATGCGTCTGCCCCTGCCGATTCTCCTGCTGGCCCTGTTGGTCGCCGCCTGCGGATCCACCTCGCAGCACGGCCAGTTGCGATCGAGCTGGGAAGGCACCAGTGATTCCGGCCAGTTGGTCGCAACCGCCACGGCCGCCCTCTGTCCCGGGACCCGCCTCCTGGAACTCATTGCCAGCCGAGGCGACACCGGGGTTGCCATCCTCCTGCTCCCGACCGACACCACCATCACCCCCGGCCGTTACCCGGTGTTCTCGACAGCCATCAATGCGGAACCTCGACCGGGGGCCATGGTGGCCCTGCGGTGGTTCACCGTCGTCGAGGTTGAGGCCTTCGAATCACTGGATGGCGAAGTGGTGATTGACGAGACCGGCCGCTCCGGTCTGAGCGGTCGCTTCTCGGCTCGTCTGCTCGGCGTGGTCAAGCTCGATACGCTTGCCGTGAAGGGTCAGTTCACCCGGGTCGTTCCCGTGACCCGGGGACCGGAGTGCGTCCAGACCAGCCGCCGCAACCTGACCGGTTAGATTCGGGCCATGGAGTCGACGTACTACCGGAAGGGTTTCGGGCTCAAGGCCGCCATCACCCCGCAGATCGCCTCCGACTATCACAGCAAGATCGTGGACCTCTTCCGGAGCCACGACCACGTCGTGACGGTGGGGCCGCTCACCTTCCGGTTGGCTCGGGAGTTCGGGTTCTGCTACGGGGTCGACCGGGCGGTGGAGTATGCCTACGAGACCCGGACCAAGTTCCCCGATCGCCGGATGCTCGATCGTCGGCGAGATCATCCACAATCCGCATGTCAACGCCAAACTCCAGGGGATGGGGATCGAGATCCTCCGCCACGGCGAGGGCGGTGCCTTTGATTTTTCCGCGGTAACCGGGGACGACGTGGTGGTGATTCCCGCCTTCGGGGTCACGATCCACGACTTCCAGCGGCTGCGGGCGATCGGGTGCGCCCTGGTGGACACCACCTGTGGCTCGGTGCTCAACGTCTGGAAGCGGGTCGAGAGCTACGCCCGGGACGGCTTTACCGCCATCATTCACGGCAAACACTGGCACGAAGAGACCAAGGCCACGGCGAGCCAGGTGACGAAGTACCCCGGCGGGAAATACCTCGTCGTCTTCGACATGGACCAGGCGAAGGAGGTCATCGACTATATCGAGCACGGGGGTGATGCGGCGGCGCTGACCGACCGCTTCCGGCACGCGGCCAGTCCCGGGTTCGATTTCGCTACCGATCTGGAGCGAATCGGACTCGCCAACCAGACCACCATGCTGGCCGGCGAATCGCTGGCGATCGCCGACGCCTTCCGGGATGCGGTGGGCCGGCGGTGGGGCGCCGAGACGGCGGCCCAGCATGTCCGGACCTTCGACACGATCTGTTCCGCCACTCAGGAGCGGCAGGACGCCCTGGTGGTTCTGCTGGAGAATCCCCCGGACCTCATGCTCATCGTGGGCGGGTACAACTCGAGCAACACGAATCACCTGGCCGCACTGTGCCGAAGCCGGGAGGTTCGCACCTACCACGTTGAAGATGCCGGCTGCATCGACCCCGAGGCAGGCACCATCCGACACCGCGATCCGTCGACTGGTCAGGAGATCACGACCGCCCGGGGATGGTGCGAAGGGGTCGGCACGATCGGGGTCACCGCCGGCGCTTCGACCCCGAACAACAAGATCGGCGAAGCGATCGTCCGGGTCGCGGAAACGGTCGGCCTCGGCTTCGACTCCCTCCTCAGCTAGCCCCCACCCCTCAAGGCCAGCCCGCCGTCAGCCGGCGCGCTCGTCACCGGGACCCCTGATCCTGAACCCGCTTCGGCGTTTCTTCGGGGCTACGGAGCAGCGATTTTGGCGGTACAATCTTCGCGGTATCAGTGCTGACCCAGCCCTGGAGCGCGAGATGCCTGAAGCCGTCTCTCAGGTCGAGAATCTGATCCCCCCGCTGCGGTCCAGCCTGAGCGCGATGGATGGGGTGGCCGCGCGTCGGATGTTCGGGGCCGACGCCTATTTCGTGGGTGACGCGATGTTCGCCTTCTTCTCGGCGCAGGCGGTGGTGCTCCGGCTGCCCGGTTCCGTCTTCACCGAGGCGGTCGCCGCCGGTCGGGCGCGTCCGTTTCTGTCGATGGGAGCGGCCCATCTGAATGGCTGGGCCGAGGTGCCGCTGGTGGGGCTGGAGGAAGCCGACCTGGAGGATCTGTTGAAGGCGGCCCATTCGACCGGCCTCAGAGCCGCCCGCACCGCCGCCCGGCGCCGGCGCCCCACTCGGGCCCGGCGGACCAGACGTTCAGTCCGCTGAGGCGCGCTCGGCCAATTGACGCGCTAGCGCCGCAATCGTGTGCGGCGCGTTGCCCTCAGCCCGGTTGTTGACGATCAGGTAGGCTGGAATCCGGAGGGCGACGGCCGTCTCGGCCAGCCGGATCAGATCGCTCCGCAGTTCCGGGTTGACCTCGCGTACCCTGTCGTAGGGCTTGAACGCCTCCACCGCCTCCGCATACACCCTTCCCGGCCTGAGCAGCGCCCGGGAGACGATGAAATCCGCCGTCACCGCCCCCTCGAGATCCAGCTGGGTTCCGATGGAAGGCATTCGACTCCACGAATTGAAGACGTGGGCCACGTTGTAGGCCCGGAGGACCGCCAGGTAGGTTCGAGGTCAGGAACTCGGGGTTCCGGATCTCGACGGCGTAGGGCGCGGTCCTCGGCAGCAGGCCGAAGAAGGCATCGAGGCGTTCCGCGAAGCGACCCGGGTCAGCGTCGGCGCCGGCAATGGTCTGGAATTCGAAGACGAACGGCCCGGTGTGCTCTCCGAAATGCCCCCTGAATGGTTCCAGCACCTCGGACAGGAACAGCCCGGGGTTGAGGAAGTCGGGGTTCGGCCTCCCGGCCAGTGCCGGACCCTCGCGCTTGCCGGTAAAGGTGTGCACCGTGATCCGGTCCCAGACTTTGCTCACCGCGCGGAAGCCCCTGGGAAGGACCCGGGCCCAGGCGGCCAGCGTCTTGGGCGAAGGGGGTCGGTAGAAACTCGAGTCAATCCCGACGGTCGTGAAGAGCGGGAAGCGGGCGTATTCCGCCAGCATGCGGCTTGCGCCCCCCCGCTCGGGATACCGCTCCTGATAGACCTGACCGTACCATCCCGGGTAGGTCCAGGTCGAGGTGCCGAAGTGGATGTGATCGGGGATCAGCGCCCGCCAGGCCTCCAACTCGCGGCGCGGCGGCAGTGGATCGGGTGGGGCGGGCTGCGAGTTTCCGCCGAGCTCCAGCTGCACGTCAGGTCCTGCGGATGATGCGATACACCGTGCCCTGACCCGAGACGAGGTAGAGTTCGCCGGCGGCATCCTCGCCGAAGCTGGTGGGGCTGGTGATCCTGAGGCCGGGCCACTCCCGCTGGTCGGTTGCCTGACCATTCTGATAGCGGAACGACCTGACCCAGCCGCCGCAATAGTCCGAGTAGAAATACAGCCCGTCGATGTCGGTCAGGGTGGGCCCCCGGTAGACGTGGCCTCCGATGACTGAACAGCCCTCGCTCCGGCCATAGACCACCAGGGGGAGGGTGAGGTTGAAGACGCCTTCAGAGCAATTGCTGCTGGGGTTGAAACAGCGGCTGCCCTCCATGAACCGCCAGCCGTAGTTCCGGGCCCGGCCGGAGCCCGTGAGCCCCGAACTGACGTTGATCTCCTCCTCGGTATTCTGACCGACATCGGCCAGGTAGAAATCGTTGGTGACGCGATCGAAGCTATAGCGCCATGGGTTGCGGACGCCGAGGCTCCAGATCTCCCAGCGGATCCCAAACTGACCGACGAAGGGATTTCCCGCAGGCACGCTTCCCGTCCCGTCGTCCTCCACGGTCATCCGGATCATCTTCCCCAGCAGGCTCTGCGGGTCCTGCGCCCGGCCGCCCGGGTCGCCGGCCGAGCCGCCGTCACCCATTCCGACCCACAGGTATCCAAAGGGCCCGAAGATGACCTGACCGCCGTTGTGGTTGGGGTACGGCTGCTGGATGGCCAGAAGGACCTTCTCACTGCCTGGATCGGCCACGTCGGGATTGCTGGTGACCTTGAAGCTGGAGACCCGGGTGTCACCCAACACGTTGGTATAGTTGACGACCAGGATGCCGTTGGTGGCGTAATTCGGGTGAAAGGTCAGGCCCAGGAGGCCGCGCTCTCCGCCGGTCGAGACCCGACTGCGAAGGTCGAGGAATGGAGTCGAGAGCAATTGTCCATTCCGGATGACCTTGATGATCCCACCCTGTTCGACGACGAACAGCCTGGTGGGGTCATTGAGCGGGGCGGTCACCAGCACCGGGCTGCTGAGCCCGGTGGCCACCGGCTCGAGGGCGAGGTCAAACGCGCCGGGTGGATCGGTCATCCCGTTCCCGCATGCTGCCGTGGCGAGCAAACCGAGCAGTAACACGCGACTCCTGGGGGACATGATCGACTCCGTCAGGGTGATTGGAGCTGGGTGTACCGATGAGACGCTGGCATCGGCGTCCGGGGACACACCATCTCCCATCGACGCATTGGCAGCTAGCCAGCCCTCATTGGCAGCTAGCCAGCCTTCAGACGGAGGTGCATCGGGGTGACGTCCTGGCCGAAGTGCCGTCCCAGAGCCGTCAGGTAGCCGTCCAGCGACCGGTGGGTTCCCATGATCCGCATCATCACCCGGAACAGCGGGTTGCCGACCCAGCCGGCTTCGGTCACCCGAATCCGGGTCCCCTGCGATTCGGGAATCACCCGGTAATCCCAATGCCCGCCGAAGGCGGCCCCGGACTGCTCCAGGATCTTGGCGGTCATGAGCCAGGGTACCGGAACAGTGATCAGGTACCGCATTGTGAACCCGTCCACTTCCTCTTCCCACACTTCGCGTCCCGAAGCCTCATCCACCCGGACGGCCGACGTCAGTTCGGGCCAGGTGCCGACCAGCGCCGCGGGATTGCGGACCACCTTCCAGACCGTGTCGGGTTCGATGGGCAACACGATCTCACTCACCGCAATGTGCCTGCGGGGCAGCGCGGTTCCGATGGCCGCAGTCAGGGCCACCAGGCCGACCAGCACGCCGAGGACGATCAGGACGATGCGCATCATGGAACACTCCGTTGTGAGCGGGACCGGACGGCACGGTGCGGGCCGCGAGGCGAGTTTGGCCAGCATCCGTTCCAGCCGGTCGAGATGAGTGATGGTCAGGGTGACCGCCCCGAACTCCTGCTCCACCTTCCCCCGAAAGATGAACGGTCCCTGGTCAAAGAGAAGATGCCCCCGGTTCCGGTAGATATCGGGAAAGAGGACGGTCTCCATCAGCCCGTGGCCATCGTCGAAGGTGGCAAATTCCATGGGCTCGTGCTTTGCGGTGGTGACCGGCTTGGCGGTGGTCAGCATTCCGGCACAGAGCACGGTCCGCCCCACCTGGTTGGCCAGATCGGTGGACGGACAGAGCCGGAACCGGCGGAGCCGGTCGGCGTGGAGCGTCATGGGATGGGCGTCGGTCGGGAACCCCAGCGCGGCCTGCTCCTCCGTCCGGCGTCGCTCGGGGCGGTACTCGGGCAGCTCGGGGATCCGGGGGGCCGGCAGGATGTCGGCCATAGCGGCATTGGGGCTCTGCCGCTCGGCGGCGCTCATTCGCTCGGCGTCCACCGCCCAGAGCAGCATGGGCCGGGTGCGGTCGCCGGCGATCGCATCGAGCGCCCCCGCCTTGATCAGAATCCGGAGGTCGTCGGTCTGGAGACCGGTCCGCCGCCGGAGATCCTCCAGGTCGGCAAAGGGTCGGACGTCTCCCCCGGAGGCGGCTCGGGCCCGCTCGACCCGGTCGACGGCATCGGCGGAGAGCCCCTTGAGGAACTGGAAGCCGATCCGGAGTGCGTCACCGGAGCCGGTGGTGCGGAACTCGCTCAGATTGACGTCAGGCCCCAGCACCCGGGCTCCTTCCCGCCAGGCCTCCGCCACATAGGCAAACGGGCGATAGAAGCCGCCTCCGTTGGCCAGGACGGCGGCAAAAAACTCGGCTGGATAGTGGGCTCGGAGAAAACACGATTGCTGCGCCACCTGGATGTAGGAGCAGGAGTGCCCCTTGCAGAAGCTGTAACCGGCGAAGCTCATCACCATCTCCCACACCTGTCGCGCGACGTCGGGGTCGCGCCCCAGGGTCGCCGCACCGGCAAAGAACTCCTCCGCGTAGCCGGCGAGATGTTTGACCGGTCGCTTCTTGGAGAGCGCCTTGCGCAGTCCGTCACCGGTGGAGAGCGGCATCCCGGCAAAGCTGGCGCAGACGTTGACCACGTCCTCCTGAAACACCATCACCCCGAAGGTGTCGCTCAGGGTATCGCGAAGACAGGGATCGAGCGGTTCATACGGTGCGCCATGCAGCCGCTCAAGATAGGTCCGGATGAACCGGTTGGAAGCCGGCCGGATGATGCTGGTGTTGAGGACCAGCAGCTCGAACGACTCGGCCTGGCTCTTCTGACAGAGGAGCCTCGAGGCGGGGGATTCGGTGTAGAACACTCCCATGGTCTTCCCGGCCCGGAACAGGGCCCGGGTGGCGGGATCTTCACCGGCCTCCGATGAGGTGTAGTCAAGGACCACCCCGGTGTTGCGAGCGACCATGGCGATGGCGTCGCGGATCACCGCCAGCGAGCGGTTCCCCAGCAGATCGATCTTGACCAGTCCGGCATCCTCGGCCCCGTCCTTCTCGAACTGAATCGCGGGAACGGTCAGGTCGGGCGACCCGTCGAGCGTCTTGACCGCCGGCTGGGTCGGGACGAAATCGGTCAGCGCGTTGGGGACGATGACCACGCCCCCCGGATGGAGCGACAGGTGCCGCGGCACGCCGACCAGCGGCTGGGCCATCCGGGCGTAGTCGCGCCAGGCGGCGGGCAGATCGAGCTCGGAGTAGTTGGGGTGGGTGTCGAGCAGCTGGTCGAGGGGCTCATCCGAGAACCAGGGGATCCGCCGGGTGACTTCGCGGATCTCGCCATTGGGACGGCCGTGCACCTTGGCCACCTCGCGGATCGCGCCGCGGAGCCGGAAGCAGTTGTGGTTGCTGACCATCGCGGCCTGGGGGTGCGGGTAGCGGCGGAAGACGTATGCCAGGACGTGATCGCGCTCGTCCCAGGGAAAGTCGAGGTCGATGTCGGGCGGATCGGTCCGCTCCGGATTGAGGAACCGCTCGAACAGCAGCCCGGACGCCAGCGGGTCGACGTGGGTGATCCCCAGGCAGTAGGCGACGATCGAGTTGGCGACCGAGCCGCGGCCGCAGTGGGTGGGGCCGTGGGCCACGATGTCCCGGACCACCAGGAAGTAGTCGGCGAACCCCTTCAGCGCGATGATCGTCAGCTCGTGCTCGATCCGGTCGCGGGTGATTCGGGCGACGGTGCCGTAACGCCGTCGGGCGCCCTCATAGGCGAAGGTCGCGGAGCTGCCCCAGCGCGTCGCTCTGGTCGGCCAGTCGGGGCGCCACGATCCGGCCGATCGGAATCCGGTAGCGACACCGCTCGGCGACCTCGGTGGCGCGGGTCACCGCCTCGGGGCAGTCGGGAAAGTGACGCTCGATCTCGTCGGTGGGGCGGAGCCAGGCGTCGCGACCGGAGACTTCGGTGGCCGAGAGCGCCGAGAGCGTGGTGTTGAGGCCGATGGCGCGGAGCAGCCGGTGGCGAGCCCAGTCCTCGGGGTGGGCAAAGTGCACCGCGCCACTCACCACCGGGGGGATGCCGAGCCGCCGGGCGGCGGCGAGGACCGCGTGTCGCGCCTTGCCGGGCACCAGTTCGGCGTAGAGTCCGTCCGGGCCGCTCAGCCGGTGGACGCGCTCCAGCAGCGCAATGTCGGAGGAGAGGATCACCAGGCCGTCCCGGTCGCCGGCCAACTGACCAGCCAGGTCTGCTGCCGGGTCCTGTCCCGACCGGCCGGGGGAATCCTCCGGCGAACTGCGTTCCCCGCGGTGAATCGCTCGCGGGTCGGATTGCGGGATGCTCGCGGGGTCCAACGTTCGCCTTCGGCCTCCCCCGGTCCGCTCGGGCCACCCGGCAGTGGTCGGGACTGGAACCTGGCCGACGATCGTACCCGGGTGGCCGGCCCAGTGGATCCGACTCACCGCCCGACAGAGCGCGGCCCACCCACGGTCGTCCTCGGCCAGCACGACCGCCTCCTGTCCCCCCGCGACCAGGTGGGCGCCGAGGATCGGGCGCAGACCGGCCGACTCCGCCGCCTGCTGGAACTCGACCGCGCCGTACACCCCGTTGGTGTCGGTGCAGGCCAGGGACGTGAAGCCGCGCTCGAGGGCGGCGGTGACCAGCGCGTCGGGGCTCGAGGCGCCTCGACCGAAGGAGAAGTGGGTGTGCACGTGGAGATGGGTGAACACGAGAGTGCCGGCCTGCCGGATCGGGAAAACCGAACATACCCCGAAGACTAATTGACCCACAACAAGATGGGGTGAATCCCAGGAGATGCAAAACCTCCTCTTGACGATTGTCGTTACAACGACTACATTCTGGCCATGACAAACACGGTTCAACGCGTCCTTCGGCAGAAGGCTCCACCGCCCACCCCGGAGGCCGAGGCGTTTCTGGCCATCCAGATTGCCGCCACCCGGCTCCTCGACCCCTGGGCCCGGTACCTCAAGTCTCACGGTGTGACGCCAGGTCAGTACAACGTGCTCCGGATCCTCCGTGGCGCCCGACCCGAGGCGTTGACCTGTAGCGAGATTGCAGAGCGGATGATCACCCGGGACCCCGACATCACCCGCCTCCTCGACCGCCTCGATTCGCGCCAGCTGGTGACCCGCGAGCGGGATCCGGGGGACCGCCGGGTCGTCCGGACCCGGATTGCGGGCTCGGGGCTGGAATTACTCGCTGAGCTCGATGCCCCCGCCAAGGCAATGGGTGAACGCGCGATGGGTTCGCTCAGCCCCGCAAGACTGCAGGAGCTGACCGGGCTCCTGACCACCATTATCGAACACGCAGAAGGAGAGAGATCATGAACATCGGTACTGATCGCATTCTTGTCACAGGCGCCACAGGACAACAGGGCGGTGCCGCCGCCCGTGAACTGCTCGCGGCCGGCCACAGGGTCCGGGCCATGACCAGGAACCCCGACAGCGAGAACGGCAAAGTGCTTCTCGCACTCGGCGCAGAAGTAGTCAAGGGCGACCTTGATGACGTCGCCTCCCTGGAGCGGGCGCTCGTCGGAGCCTGGGGGGTCTATTCGCTTCAGAACACCTGGGAAGCAGGGGTCGAAGGAGAGGAAGCGCAGGGCAAGCGACTGGCGGAGCTGGCCCGGAAGGCAGGGGTCACCCACTTCGTCTACGCCTCAGTCGCTTCGGCACACCGGAAGACCGGGATTCCCCACTTCGACAACAAGGCCCGGGTAGAGGATACCGTCCGGGGGCTCGACTTCCCGTCCTGGACCATTGTCCGCCCGGCGTTCTTCATGGAGAACCTGATCTCGCCCTGGTTCAAGCCGGCGATTGACGGCGGCACTCTGGCGGTGGGAATGCCTTCCGACGTCCCCCTGCAGATGATCGCCGTGGCCGACATCGGGAAGTACGTCCGGTTGGCCTTCGAGCGACATCAGGAACTCAACGGCCAGGCCCTCGATATCGCCGGGGATTCACTCACCATGACCCGCACGGCCGACCTTATTGCCAGGACAGCAGGCCGTCCGGTGTCCCACTTTGCGGTGCCGCTCGATGAGGTCCGGAAGTTCAGCGAGGACTTCGCCCTGATGCTCGAGTGGTTCGATCGGGTCGGCTACGATGTCGATATCGAGGGGAATGTCACACGGTATGGTATTGCGCCCACCCGGTTTGCCGACTGGGTCGGGTCGGTGGATTGGGCGCCCAGCGCAGCCACGGCCAGCGCCTGATCACTCAGGCTGCCTCGGGGCTCTCCCCGGCCACCGACGGATGTGCCGGGGCGGCCCGTGGGGACGCCCGGTCGTTCGAGCACGGTGAGGCCCCCTCGGATGGGTTGAACACCCAGGAAGAACGCGGAGCCAGCCATGATCAAGCGATTGCAAACGTACGAAGCACCAGGAATCACCGTCACCTTCGACCCGAACCGTTGCATCCACGCGGGGACGTGCCTGCGAGGCTTGCCTGGCGTGTTCGATGTGCGACGCAAACGCTGGATTCTCGCCGACGCGGCGCCGCCGGGCGAGGTGGCTGCCCAGGCGGATCGCTGTCCATCGGGCGCGTTGCAGTATCAAACGAACCCCTTCCTAGGCCGAGCGCAGGGCGCCAGTCACTCAGCCATGACCGGCGTCAGGAGCAGGGCCTGATGACCGCCTTGATGACGTCCTGTTGCTCGACCGCGGCGAGCGCCGCTCCGGCCTCCTCCAGCGGAAAGATCCGGCCGGCCAGGTCCCGCCACGGCATCCGATCGCCAAACCGGGCCACCAACTCCACTGCCCGGTGGAAATGCGAGTAGTCCGATCCCCAGCACCCACGGATCTCCACGTGCTTCTGGTTGATCTGCCGGTGCGGATTGAGCGGGACGTCCCCGCCATCGGTGTACTGCCCCACCACCACCACGCGACCGCCGTCGCGGACCAGGTCGAGTGCCTGGGTCACCGCCGCCGGGGCGCCCGACGCCTCGATCACCACATCCACTCCGCGCCCGCCAGTCATCCGCCGTACCTCCGCCGCCCGATCGTCCGCCGGCAGGTCAAGCCCCAGGGTGGCCGTGGCCCCCATTCGCTCTGCAAAGGCCCGGCGGTCCTCGGGGTCCCCCGCCGCGATGATCTCCCCGGCACCGGAGAGCGCCGCGAACGCCACCGCCGACAGCCCCACCGGTCCCACCCCCAGTACCGCGACCGATTGTCCCAGCCGGATCTCCGCCAGGTCGGTGGCGTGCAGCGAAGTCACCAGTCCACAGCCGCCCCCGATGAAGGCCTCGGGCGCGAGGCCCCTCGGCAGCCGGATCATCTTCACCCCGGGCTTCAGCCAGATCGCTTCGGCCCAGCCGCCCAGGAGGCCCTCGTTGGCCGAGTAGGTGATCCCGTAGACCCGGCGCGCGGGACAGCGGGTGCTCTGTTTGGCCACCCGACAGTACCAGCACTGGTGGCAGGTCTCGTGCACGTCGAGAAAGGTGACCAGGTCGCCTTCGTGGAGCGGGGCACCCTCCACGTCGGTGATCCAGCCGTTCAGCGCGGCGATGGTGCCGACCGAGACGTGTCCCGGAATGATCGGGTAGGGCACCCCCGCCAGCCGCCCGTGGTGGAGGTGGACGTCGGTCCCGCAGACTTCGGAGTAGAGCGTCGAGAGGAGCGCCGCTCCGGGCTCCAGCTGAGGGGCCGGGATCTCGCACAGAACGATGGGTGCGTGGGGCGCGGTCATCACGGCGGCGCGGTAGCTGGGGCGGGTCATTGCTTCCTCGCGGCGGAAGCCGTCATCCAGGCCGGACGCTGCCTGGCGATGGTCCGGTAGACCGGGCACGACGGGCGATGTGCCCCGGGCAGGAAACCGATGCTCATCAGGAACTCGCCCACGATCTCCCCGCCGGTGAAGCGGAAGGTCTGCTTGAAGAGCCTGACCCACTCCTCCTTGGGGAGCGGGTGGTGGGCCAGGAGCCAGTCGTGAAACGAACCGTGAGACTTCCGGAGGCCGACCAGGGTCTTGGCGTTGGCGATCGCGGCGGCCACCTTGAGCCGGTTGCGGATGATCCCCGCGTCGGCCAGCAGCCGCCGCGTCTCCCGAGCGCCGTAACCGGCCACCCGGTCGATGTCGAACCCATCGTATGCCCGCGCGAAGGCGTCCTTCTTCTTGAGTATCGTCAGCCAGGAAAGGCCGGCCTGGTTGATCTCGAGGATCAGCCGACCAAACAGCTCGGCATCGTCGCGCAGGGGGAACCCGTATTCCGTCTCATGATAGGGCCCGTGCCACTCATGGCCCGGGGCGAAGTCGCAATAGAAGCTCACCGGGTTCTTCTCTCCGTCCGGCCGGTTGATATCTTCCGCGGGCGGTTCCGCGATTCCCTTGGGGAGCACCGGGATGAGAGCAATCATACATCAGGGGGTGGGCGGACCGGAGGTCCTGACGCTGGCCGACCGACCCACCCCCGACCCGGGGCCCGGGCAGGTCCGGGTGGCCGTGCGGGCCGCCGGACTCAACCGGGCCGACATCCTCCAGCGGCGCGGCGGGTATCCCGCGCTGCCAGGCTGGCCGGAGGACATCCCCGGACTCGAGTATGCGGGGGAAGTCGAGGCGGTCGGCCCCGGGGGTGGTCGCTGGAAGGCCGGTGACCGGGTCATGGGGCTGGTGGGAGGCGGGGCCCATGCCGGGGCAGTCATCGTCCACCAGGATGAAACGATGCCGATCCCGGCGGGCCTGTCTTTCGCCGAGGCGGCGGCCATTCCCGAGGCCTTCCTGACCGGGTTCGACGCCCTGGTCTTCCGGGCCCGGGTGGCTTCCGGCGATCGGGTCCTGATTCATGCCGTCGCCAGCGGGCTCGGCACGGCCACGGCCCAGCTCGCCCGCTCGATGGGCGCCACGGTCCTCGGCACGTCCCGGAGTCCCGAGAAACTCGGCCGGCTGCGGGAGTACGGCGTCGATCTGGCCATCGACACTTCGGCGGGGGGATTCCGGGAGGCGGTCAATCCCCCGGTGCAGGTGGTGATCGATGTGCTGGGCGGTCCGGCGCTGGCCGACAACCTGGCGGTGCTGGCGCCCAGGGGCCGACTGGTGCTGCTGGGCTTTCTCCAGGGTCCGGAGGTGGCCACCAGTCTGGCCCCGGTTCTCCGGAAGCGGCTCGAGGTCATCGGAACGATCATGCGGGCCCGCCCGCTGGAGGAGCGGATCCCGCTGGTGCAGGCCTTTGTCGAGCGGGTGCTGGCGGGGTTCGAAGGGGCCGGCGGTCCGCCGGCGCTGCGGCCGGTGGTGGATGCGGTCTATCCGATGGAGCGGATCGCCGACGCCCATCGCGCCATGGAGAGTAACGCGACGTTCGGAAAACTCATTCTGGAGTGGTGACAATGTGCCGGAATATCAAGCGACTGCGACAGCCGGACCGGATGCCGACCGATCAGGAGTTGCGGGACGCGGCCCTGCAGTATGTCAGGAAGATCAGCGGGTTCCGGGTGCCATCAAAGGTCAATGAGGCGGTCTTCGAGACTGCGGTCCAGGATGTCACAGCCGCCGGGCGGCGGCTGTTTCACGGACTCAAGCGCCGCGCTTCGGACCCTTGGGCTTCGGAGTCCGGCGCTGGCGACGGCGTGCCGCCGCAGCCTTGAGCTGCCGGGCCTCGCTCGGCTTCACGTAGTGACGCTTGCGACGCAGGTCCTTGAGGATTCCTGACTTGGCGACCTTCCGCTTGAAGGCCTTGAGGGCCCCTTCGAGGCGATCGTTTTCACCAACGGTTACTTCAATCATCTACGCTGCTCTTCTCTGGCGGGCGCCACAAACACTGGTTGAGGGGAGGGTGCCGGCCCGGCAGAACGCCGGGCCAGTCCCTGTGCACCTTACTACGCGAGCTTGACGACGTTCGACGCAGCGGGGCCCTTCTGGCCCGCCACGATGTCAAACTCCACCCGTTCACCCTCGGCGAGGGTCTTGAAGCCCTGGCCGGTGATGGCCGAGTGGTGGACGAAGCAGTCCTTCTCGCCGCCCTCGGGGGTGATGAAGCCAAAGCCCTTCGCGTCGTTGAACCACTTCACGGTGCCGGTCGTACGCATGTACTACTCCTGGGTATGTTGCGGCGGCTGAGCAGAGCTTTCCCCGTCCGCATTGATGCCGTGAACCGGTGTCCCTCACGGCAGGGCCGTTCCCGCTCCATCCCAGAAGGACTCAAGCGTTGCGACCGGAACGAAAAAAGGACTCAGTACGCCGAGCCCCTGAGCGTCCCTGGAACTGACCGCGCCCTGTGCGCGGGAAATCGCGATGCAAAGATAGCCCGCGGCCAGTAGTCGAGCAAGCAGGAAACGATCACCTAAGATACCCTTTTGGCCGGAAATCGGTCAATCGCCTCCTGTAGCCTGGTTGCCCTTGGCGGGATGGGGGGAGCCCAGAGGTCGAGTTGGAGATTGGCCTCGATCGGCTGGTCGGCGGTCAGGGTCAGGCGCCGGACCGCCAGCCGTTTTCCCATGGCCAGGGTCAGGGCCCTGCGGGCGGCGTCCCACAGTTCCCGATCGAGTGCCGCCTCGGGGACCCGCACCCCCCGGTGGCTGGTGGTGTAATCCACATAATCGATGGTGATCGACACCCGGCGGGCCGCCAGTCCCCGATAGCGGAGCCGGCGTCCCAGCCGCTCGGCAAATCGTCGCAGAAGGGCATGCAGCACCCCCAGGTCGTTGGTGTCGGTGGCCAGGGTGTGCCCGACCCGGAACTCGGCCTGGACCTCGGGAGGGAGTACGGGTCGCGGATCGATCCCGCGGGCACCGGCTCGGAGGGTGCGGCCGGCCGAGCCGAAGACGGCGCAGAGGTCGGGTTCGGGGATGGCGGCTACCAGCCCGATGAGGTCGAGCTGGTAGTCGTCGAGTCGGTGGCGGATCGGGTCCGGCACTTCGGGGAGCACCTGGATCAGGCGGGGGGCCAGGAACAGGGCCTCGTCACCGGGGGGGACACTCAGCGGCCAGAGGTCGTTGTCGGGAAGGCCCTCGGCGCGCCCCACCCGGGTCGCGGCTTCGCTCACCAGCTTGTTGGAGGCGACCCCGACGTTGAGTGGCAGCCGGAGCCGCTGGAGGGCTTCCCGTCGAATCCGGTGGCCCAGGTCGGCGGGGGGGCCGAACAGCCGTTCGGTGCCGCTCACGTCGAGGAAGGCGTGGCCGTACCAGCGGGGCTCGATGACCGGGGCGTAGCGTTGGAGGACCTCGTGGAGTGCCCGGGAGGCGCGAGCGTAGAGCCGAGGATTGGGCGGGAGGAGGATCAGGTCGGGGCAGATCTTCCGGGCCAGCCGAACCGCCATTCCGCGGGTGATCCCGGCGGTTTCGGCCTCCGGGGAGAGGGCCAGCACGGTGGCCCGGTCGGCCCCGGGCGGGGCCACCGCGAGAGGCCGCTGCCGGAGCGCCGGGGCGACCAGCCGCTCCACGGTGACGCAGAACGACGGCGGGTCCACGTACAGCACGGCCCGGCCCATCAGGGGGTGGGGTGGTCGGTGCGATGCACGGCTGAGGCCATCGCGGTGGTGGACGAACCAGGGTGGTGGCCGGTGAGTCGCGCGGGGGTGGTGGACGTGCGGGGACTCGGGGGATACTTTGTGAAGGTTCCCATCAGATCGGTCCTGTGCCCCCGCCGTGGTGCCGGGCTCTCACCCAATCGCTGAGTGTGCCATGACAGCTTCCGAGAAGGAAGAGTGGGGATCTCGTATCGGTGTGATCCTGGCCGTGGCCGGGTCCGCCGTCGGTCTCGGCAACTTCCTCCGGTTCCCCGGCCAAGCCGCCATGAACGGGGGTGGCGCCTTCCTGATTCCCTATTTCTCCGCCCTGCTCCTGCTGGGCATTCCGATCGGCTGGACCGAATGGGCGATGGGGCGCTACGGCGGGGCCAAGGGGCTCCACTCGGCGCCCGGGATCATGGGGATCATCACCCGCGGATCCTGGGGACGGTACTTCGGGGTGGTGGGCGTCCTGATCCCGCTGGCGGTGGCGTTCTACTACGTGTTCATCGAGTCGTGGACCCTGGTGTACTTCCTCAAGTATCTCACCGGCGGGATCGGGATTGATCACGCGGGGACGATTGCCGAGCAGACGGCAGCCTCGGCGGCGTTCTACAACGGCTACACCGGTGCCACCGGTGACGGGACGCTCTTTACCGGCTCGTCGAAGTTCACCCTGTTCTGCTGGATTGCCACCTTTGCCATCAACCTCACCCTGATCTTCCGAGGGCTGTCGAAGGGCATCGAGAAATTCGTGACCTACGCCATGCCGATCATGGCGATCTGTGCGGTGATCGTGCTGATCCGGGTGCTGACGCTGGGCACGCCCGATCCGGCCGCGCCCGATCAGAACGTGGTCAACGGTCTCGGGTACATGTGGAATCCCGATTTCAGCGCGCTGACGAACTTCCAGACCTGGCTCAATGCCGCCGGGCAGATCTTCTTCAGCATCTCGGTCGGTTTCGGCATCATCCTGAACTATGCGTCCTACATGAAGCGCAAGGACGACGTGGCCCTCTCGGGACTGACCGCCGCCGCCACCAACGAGCTGTTCGAGGTCGGCTTTGGCGGGATGATCACCCTGACGGCCTCGTTCATCTTCCTCGGCCTGACGGGCACCATTGCCGCCGTGCAGACCGGTTCGTTCGGTCTGGGCTTTACCACCCTGCCGGTGGTCTTTGCCCAGATGGGTGCCTTGGGGAATGTCATCGGTGCCGTCTGGTTCCTGATGCTCTTCCTGGCCGCCATTACCAGTTCGCTGTCGATGTATCAGCCGGCGGTGGCCTTCCTGATGGAGGCCTACGGTATCAACCGGCAGAAGGCGACCCGCGGGGTGATGACGATCGCGGTGATCGGCTCGGCGATGGTGCTCTGGTACACCGGCAACGGGGTCTTCTGGAGCACCCTCGACTTCTGGGTCGGCACCTTCCTGATCTTCGTGATGGCCGGGGTCGAGATCATTGCCTTCGGGTGGATGTTCGGGATGGACCGTGGCTGGCGGGAACTCCACGCCGGGGCGCTGATGCAGATCCCCCGGGTGGTCCGGTTCGTGATGAAATACGTGGCTCCGATCTATCTGATCGTGGTCTTCGTGGGCTTCAGCGTCCAGAACCTGCCGGCCTCGCTCCGTGCCGTAGGTGACTCGCCCAGCGCCATGCTGGCGATGGGGCTGATCGGGGTGACCCTGATCGGGCTGCTGTTCGCGGTCAGGGCCGGCGAGAAACGCTGGCGGGCCGCCGGAATCGACATCAACGACGACAAGCCGCTCGACGCGGACTTGGACTGAGGGAGGCACTATGACTACCGGTGGATGGTTCACTCTGATCATCTCGACGGCTTCGGTCTGGTTGCTGGCTGGCTGGTGCTACTACAAGGTGATGACCGCACCGCCGGATGGTCACCTGGTCAAGCCGCCGGATTCGCTGGGCGGTTGAGATGGGCAGGACGACTGGCAGCACGACGGGGCCCCGGTGACGGGGCCTCGTTGCGCTGGCGAACTCCCGAGCCGCCCGGGGCGACCCCGACCGGGAAGCCATGGACCTCCTGGAGCAGCCTGATCCGCCGAGCCAGGGCATGCCGATAGGACCGGCTGGCGTTGGTCCGGCCCTCGAAGTGTTCCTGATATCGGGGGGCCAGCTGGGGGAATTCCCGGCGGAGCACTTCGAGGAATCGCTCCCGGGCCGACGGTCCCAGTCGGAGCGGAATCCCGCTCACGAAGTGCGCTCCCGCCGCCCGGGCCGACTCCATGACCCGGGCCAGACTGGCCCAGCCATCGGTGATCCCGGGCAGGATCGGTGCGAGCAGGAGCCCCGCCTCAAGCCCCGCGTCGGTCAGACGAGCGAGGGCCTGGAGCCGCACCATCGGGAGCGGGGTGCGAGGTTCCAGTTTGCGGATCAGGGCCGCGTCCATCGAGGCGAGTGAGAAGTTGATCCGGAGCCGGTGCCGGGCCGCGAGTTGCTGGAGCAGCTCAAGATCGCGTACCACCAGCGCCGACTTGGTGATGATCCCGATGGTGAGCCCCTGATGAGGGAGCAGCGTTTCGAGCAGCTGTCGGGTGAGTTGGAACTGTCGCTCGGCGGGCTGATAGGGATCGGTGGCGCTCCCGATGACGATGGGCACCGCGCCGATCCGGGCCGGGTCGAGGGTGCGACGGAGGACCTCGGCCGCACCGGTCTTGACGAAGATCTTCCGCTCGAAGGCGTCGAGCGGGGCCAGTTCGGTCAGTTCGGCCAGCTCGGGGGGAGCGACCACCGCTTCGACCTCGATCCGGGCCGCCGCCCGCTCCACCACCCAGCGATGGGTATCCCGGGCGTAGCAGTAGCTGCAGCCGAACTCGCAGCCGACGTAGGGGTTGATCGACCAGAATCCCATCCTGGTGCTGGCCGGCGGATTGAGCACCGACCGGCTGGCCAGCCGGTGGAACGAGGTGCCCCGGTCCCGCCGGTCGAGGACCGACTCGGGTTCGGGGAGGAGCGGGAGTTGGATGGCCCGCATTACCCGCAGCGCCCCCAGCCGCATTGGAGGCAGGTGATACAACCGGAGCCATGGGCCAGCGGACCGGCACATTCCGGACAGACCCGGAGGGTGAGCGTGGAGATGGGGTTGGCTGGCGAGCCCTTGGCCGCGCGGCTGGGGACGACTGGGGAGGCAGGCATGCGGTGCTCACTTCGGTGTCTGTTCGGTCAATTTATCCGAACAAAACCCGAAGTCAACTGGTCTGGTTTCTGGCTGGTTTTTGGCTGAGAGGGTCGGGGATCTGGCTTCGGCGGCTGGCAGTCCCTGCTACTCTCGTCGGGTTGGCTCGGGGTCCTCGGGCAGGGACTGACGCCGCCTCGCCCGATCCCCGCCCCTCTCAACCACGACGATCCATGCTTTCCAGGCCAGCCCAACTTCGAGATCGGGGGTGATTGCCGGGACACCGAAGCTTGGATTCACACCCACCCCTGCTCGAGCGGGACGCCGCATGGAGAGAACCAAGGGCCCGGACAACCGCCGCGCCCTTGGTGACGCTGTGACCCTACCAGTTTCTGGGTCTACTGCCGCGGCTTGAGCAGCGGCTTGAAGTCGGCGACGTAGATCGAGGAGCGAGAGACGGGAAGGCCCAGCTGGTACCATCGGCGCCGTTGGGTGCGCTTGGGGGGCCAGATCGGAGCATTGACGGCGTTGCCAGGCCCTCGAATTGGGTTGCCGCTGGAGGTGTGGGTGTGAGGGTGGGGGCGTGACCGCCTGGGGCGTCAGTCCCTGCCAAGGGACTCCGGGCTCACCACGGCGAGCGTAGCAGGGACTGCCAGCCCCACAAGGTCACGCCCCCACCTTCACACACACAACACATAGAGGACTAGCCCAGCGAACCGAGCAGGGTCAGGAGTTCAGTAGCGCTGGCGGGACGATCAGCGGGATCCTTGGCCAGCAACCGGAGCACCAGGGCGGACAGCGCCGGCGGGGTGTCCGGTGCCAGGTCGCCTGGAGGGACCGGGTCCTCGCGGAGGACCTTGGCGATGAGCGCGACCAGCGACGGGGCGTCAAACGGGACCTGGCCGGTCAGGCACTCGTACATCACCACCCCGGCGGCATACAGGTCGCTGCGCTGATCCACCGCCTCGCCCAGGATCTGCTCCGGCGCCATGTAGGTCGGCGTCCCGACGATCATCCCGGTCTCGGTCAGCCCGCTTGGCCGCTCCGCCAGGCGGGCCACCCCGAAATCCATCACCTTCAGGACACCGTCCCGGTCGAGCAGCATGTTCTGCGGCTTGATGTCGCGATGGATGATCCCCTGTTCGTGCGCGGCCTCCAGGGACTGGGCCAACTGGCTGGCGATCGCCAGGGTGGCCTCCGCACCGAGCCGGGTGCGAGTGTCCATCAGTTCCCGCATCGAGATGCCCTGGACGTACTCCATGGTCAGGTAGTAGATCCCCTGCCATTCGCCGAGATCGTGGGTCCGCACCACGTGCTTGTTGGAGATCTGCCGGGCCAGCCGGATCTCGGACTTGAACCGCTCCAGCATCGACTCATCCTGCACCAGGCCGCTGTGCAGGGTCTTTACCGCGACCTGCTCGCCGAGTTCCCGGTCGAGCGCCCGGTAGACCAGCCCCATCCCGCCGCGGCCCAGTTCCGCCAGGATCTCATAGCGATCGGAGATCACGTGCCCGGTGGGAAGTTCCGGGCTGCCGGTGGCCACGGCCGGGGCGGTGGGCCGTGCCTGGGAGATCTCCTTCCGGAGCGCGTCGATCTGGCTTTTGAGCCTGTCCTCCCGGGCCCGGACCTGGTTGGCCATGGTGTTGAAGACCCGGGCCAGCCGCCCGAGCGCGTCCGCCCGGCGGGCCACAGGTGCCAGGGTGGCGGGGTCGTAGGCGCCGGATTCGACGGCGGTGGCCGCTTCGATGACGTGGCCGACTTCGCGAAGGTACTCCAGTTCGCCGTCGCGCAGTCGCTTCTTTTCCAGACAGGCGCTGATCCGGGCCCGCAGGAGGATCGGGTCGAACGGCTTGGAGAGGTGGTCCTCGGCGCCGGCCTCGATGCAGCGGACCACACTGCGGATGTCGTCGAGGGCCGAGATCATGATGACCGGGATGTCGCGGGTGGCCGGGTTGCCCTTGAGCTGTTCGAGCACCGCATAGCCATCAAGATCGGGCATCAGGACGTCGAGCAGCACCAGGTCGAACCGCTCCTGCCCGAGCCGAGCCAGGGCCGGGCGGCCACCGTTGGCGGACTCGACCGTGTGGCCCTGCCGGCGCAGGCGGCGCTCGAGGACCGCGCGGTTGTCCTCCTGGTCGTCCACCACCAGAATCCGGGCCGGGTGCTGGTCGGCCGGCACCGGGATGCTCCGGGTGGTGGCCGTATCGGCCAGGGACGCCACCGCCGAGGTCGCGGCCGCCAACTGCGGCAGCTCGATGGTCAACAGTCGTTCCGCGGCGCTCCGGATCCGCCGCAGGTCGCGTTCGAGCTGGGGATCGGGCTGCTGGCCGAGCAGGGTGGTCGCCGCCTCGACGATACGTCCCTGGGGCTCTCGGAGCCCTTCGAAGAGCGCGTCGAGTTCAGCGGCGCTGATGGCGTTGCAGGAGGTAGCCAGGCTCCTGTTGACGCGATCGAGCACGTCCCGCCCCCCGCGGAGAATCGCCTCCAGCTGGGCACGCTGGCCGGAATCGGTCGCGTCCTCGAGCAGCATCTCGGAGTAGCCGATGATCAGGTTGAGGGGTGTGCGCAGTTCATGGCGCAACTCCGCCACCGCCTCGGGGGTGGTGAGGTCGGTCATGCCCCCGCCTGCAGGAGGGCCTCGATCTTGCCGAGCAGGCGCTCGAGCTCCACCGGCTTGGTGTCGTAGTCGTCGCAGCCCGCGGCCATGGCCTTCTCCCGATCGCCCGACATGGCGTGGGCAGTGAGGGCAATGATCGGAATCCGCGACGGACCCTCGGCCTCCCGAATCCGGCGGGTAGCTTCCCAGCCATCAATTTCAGGCAGGCTCATGTCCATCAGGATGAGGTCGTAGGGCCCCTCCAGCGCCATCGCCACCCCATCGGTCCCGGTCACCGCCATTTCCACCTCGTACCCCTTTCGCCGGAGGCGGCGGGAGAGCATGTCGCGATTCATCTCGTTGTCCTCGACCAGCAGGATTCTTGGCATGTCCTACCTCGAGTGCCCGGGGCGGTGTGAAGTGGAGTGGAGCAGGTGATGGATTTCGTGCAGCAGCTCGGCGGGGCTGAAGGCGCCCTTGGGGAGTACCCCTTGAACGTTGCCATTGAGTACCCGGCGGTCCTCGGCGGTGAGATCCTTGGCGGTGATGACCACCACCGGCAGGTCCCGCCAGGCCTCATGGGCTCGCAGTTCGGCGGCGAACTGCCAGCCATCCATCACCGGCATCATCAGGTCGAGCAGGATCAGCGTCGGAGTGAGGTGGCCGAGCGCCTCGAGGCCGGTCCGGCCATTCTCGGCCTCGGTCACGGACCAGCCGTCAGCCTCGAGCATTCTCCGCAGGAGGTCCCGGGTCGGCGGATCGTCCTCGACCACGAGGACTTCCCGTGCGCTGTCGCGGCGGTAGCGGGCCAGCAGGCTCCGCAGCCGGTCGCGGTCAATCGGCTTGGTGAGGTATTCCGAGGCTCCCAGGGCAAAGCCCAGGTGGTGGTCGTCGAGCATCGTCAGCATGATGACCGGGATGTTCGCCACCGTCTCGTCGGCTTTGAGAGTGGCCAGCACCGCCCAGCCGTCCATTCCCGGCATCAGGACGTCGAGGGTGATGGCGTCCGGGCGCTCCTGGCGCGCCAGCACCAGACCCGCCTCTCCGGTGGCTGCCTCCAGCACCCGGAATCCCTCCCCCACCAGCAGTCGACGAACAATCTCTCGTGCGTCGGCGCTGTCGTCGATCACCAGCACCGTGCCGGCCTCTCCGGTGCCGGCCTCGTTGGGAGCCGGGGTGGCCGCCGGGGCGGGAGACTCGACCGGGAGGCGGATGGTGAAGGTGGAGCCGGTGCCCGGCTCGCTGGCCACCGTCACATCGCCGCCCATCATCTGGGCGAAGCGACGGGTGATGGCCAACCCAAGACCGGTGCCGCCGTACGTCTTGCTGATGGATGACTCGGCCTGGGAGAACGCCTCGAAGAGGCGCTCCATCTGGGCGGGTGTCATGCCGATGCCCGAGTCGGTGACCAGGAACCACAGCTCCTCACCGCCGGGCGTCGTTCGGCGCTGGACCTCCAGGCCGATGGTCCCCCGCTGGGTAAACTTGCAGGCATTCGACAGCAGGTTGAGGAGCATCTGGCGGACTTTGGTCAGGTCGGCGCGCATGGTGCCCGGCGCCCCCAGGTTCAGCACCAGCCGGTTGCCGTTGTGTTCCACCAGCGGTCGGATCGTGGCCGCCACGTCCTCCACCATCGCCGCCACCGGGAAGTCCTCAAGATACAGCTCGGTCTTCCCCGCTTCGATCTTGGACAGATCGAGGATGTCATTGATCAGAGCCAGAAGATGCCGGCCGGCGGTGCGGATCTTCTGGAGGTCGGGCGCCAGCTCGGGGTGGTTGATGTCGGCCACCTCCTCCTCCAGCATCTCGCTGTACCCGATGATGGCATTGAGCGGGGTGCGCAACTCGTGGCTCATGTTGGCCAGGAACTGGCTCTTGGCGCTATTGGCCTCCTCGGCGGCCTGCCGGGCTCGGGTCAGCTCCGAAATGTCGTGGTAGATCCCCATCAGTCCCACCAGCTCGCCAGCCACCCGGACCGGCACGCCCAGGACCTCGACGTCCACCAGGGTGCCATCCTTCCGGCGGCGCCGACCGACGGTCCGCACCGCCCCTTGCTGCAGGACGTGCTGGGTGATGGCAATGGCCTCGGACAGGCTGGTGTCGGTGGCAATCAGCTCATCGAGGTTGCGCCCGATGCTCTCCAGTTCGGGATAGCCGAAGAGCTGCTCGAACGCCGGGTTGCGCGAGACGATCCGGTGGCTGGTGTCGAGGGTGACGATGGCCACCGGGCTGTTGAGGACCAGGTCCTCAAAATATTGCTTCTGGCGCTGGGCCGCGGTGTACAGCCGGGCATGTTCGATGGCGATGGCGGCCTGAGGCGCGAACAGATTCATCAGCCGGAGGTCGTCCGGGCCGAACTTGCGGGCGGGGTCGTCGTGCACGCAGGCGAAGGCGCCGACCAATCGCTGGCCGATCAGCAGTGGGGCGGCCATGACGGCGTGGACGTCGACCCCCTCGTACTTCTCGGACCGGCCCAGCCACTCGATGTATTCCGGGATGGTGATGGGGAGCCGGGTGGCCGCGACGTGGCCCATGGCGCCCTCGCCGAGCCCGAGGCGCGTCCCGGTGGAGTCCACTCCGATGTTCAGGCTGGCGGCGATAACCAGCTGCCGGGAATCCTCCTCGTAGATGGCGAGCTCGCCACCGCTCACGCCGAGCAGGCTGGTGGCGCGGTGCAGCATGGCCTGCAGCAGCTTGCCGAGCTCGAGCTCGCCGGACAGGTCGGCGAGCGTGTCCAGCAGCGCCTGCTGTTCGTCGGCGCGGCGGCGCTCGGCCGCCAGCAGGCGGGCCCGGCCGAGCGCGATGCTGGCCTGCGTGGCAGCGGCCGTCAGGATCTCGAAGTCGCGGTCGGTGAAGGCGTCCGGCTCGGTGCTCTCGACCACCAGCACTCCGAGCACCTGCCCGTTGCTCTGTAGCGGCACGTCCACCTCGGACCCGCTGTTGAGGCTGGGCAGGTACCCCGCCTCCCGGGTCACGTCGGCAGTGTACCGGAGCCGGCCGTCCTGGAGCGGTCGGGCGCTGAGCCCCTGGCCGGCGGGCAGTCGCCAATCCGGCGGGACATCCGGCCAGCCCACACTGGCCCGGAGGACCCGGTCGCCGGTGTCGGGGTCCACCAGGAACAGGCCGAGGAAGTCGTAGCCTAGGGCCGGGTCGCGGAGCCCCTCGACGACGGCGTGGGAGATCGCCTCCTCAGTGGGCGCCGCGGCGATCTCCGCGCTGAGCCGGAGCAGCGCCGCCTGCCGGTGCGCCGCCTGTTCCATGGAGTCGGGGGTCATCGGCCCGCCACCACTGCGCGCACCTCGGCCAGCAGGCGGTCGGCATCGAGGGCATGTTTCTGGACCACCCGCTCCACCCCGCCGTTGAGCCGCCGGCGGTCAGCCTCCGTCAGGGTCTTGGCGGTGATGACGACCACGGGCAGGCTCCGGACGCGTTCGTCCCGGCGGAGTTCATCCAGGAACTCGAACCCGTCCATCTCCGGCATCATCAGGTCGAGCAGGACCAGCGTGGGCGGATCGGCCCGGACTCGCTCGAGCCCGATCCGCCCATTCTCCGCTTCGGTAACCCGCCAGCCCTCCTTCTCCAGGGACCGTCGCAACATCGTCCGGGTGTCGGCATCGTCTTCGACGAGCAACACGGCCGCTCCAGGGGTCCGGCGATAGCGCGCCAGCACCGCGGCGAGCTGGGGGCGCTCGATCGGCTTGGTGAGGTACTCTGACGCGCCCAGGGCGAACCCGAGGTTGCGGTCGTCGGTGATGGTGAGCATCACCACCGGGATGGCGGCCACGGCGGGATCGTCCTTGAGTGCCGCGAGCACCCCCCAGCCGTCGAGGCCCGGCATCAGGACGTCCAGGGTGATCACATCCGGATGCGCGGCCCGGGCCAGGGCGAGTCCCACCTCGCCGGTGGCGGCTTCGAGGACCCGGAATCCCTCCTTGGCCAGGATCCGGCCTACCAGATCCCGGGTGGAGGGGTCGTCATCGATCACCAACACGGTTCCCGCGGGGCCACTTGTCCGCCACCGGGGAAGTGGCAGACTCCGCCTCGCGGGGTTCCCGGACCTCGGTGGGGAGCCGGACGGTGAACGCGGTCCCCTCGCCCGGGGTGCTGGTCACGGTGATGTCGCCTCCCATCATCTCGCAGAACATCTTGCTGATGGCCAGACCGAGCCCGGTGCCGCCGTACCGGCTCGCGGTCGAGGCCTCCGCCTGGGCGAAGGCCTGGAACAGGCGGTCCAGCTGCTCGGCCGTCATTCCGATACCGGTGTCCCGCACCGTCAGGGCGATCGAGGTCGCCGTCCGGGCCCTGGATGCGCCCGGCCTGGAGGGTGATGGTGCCGTGGTCGGTGAACTTGCTGGCGTTGGAGAGCAGGTTGAACAGCACCTGCCGGACCCGGGTGACGTCGGCCCGGATCGTCCCGAGATCGGGGGCCAGGTCCAGGGTGAGGGTATTGCCGTTCTTCTCGATCAGCGGCAGAACCGTCGCCGCCACGGCCTCGATGGCGGCGACGGAGCTCGAAGGTCTCCAGGTAGAGGTCCATCTTGCCGGCCTCGATCTTGGAGAGGTCGAGCACGTCGTTGATCAGCGCCAGCAGGTGCCGCCCGGCCGCCTGGATCTTCTTCAGATCGGGCACGTACTGGCCATGGTCTGGCGTCGACGGCCTCCTCCTCGAGCATCTCGCCGTAGCCGATGATGGCATTGAGCGGGGTGCGCAGCTCGTGGCTCATGCTGGCGAGGAACTGGCTCTTGGCGGAATTCGGCGGCCTCGGCCTCCCGGCGCGCCTTCAGCAGTTCGGTGATGTCGTGGTACAGCCCCATCATCCCGACCAGCACCCCATCCACCACCACGGGCACCCCGAGGACTTCGACGTCCACCAGGCTCCCGTCCCTGCGCCGGCGCTGCGCGATGGCCCGCACCGCCTGATGGTCGAGCGCCTGAGCGGTGTATTGCACGGCCTCGGCCCGGGTCTCCGGGGTGGTGATGAGGTCGTCGAGGTGGTGGCCGATGACCTCCTCCTCGGCGTAGCCGTACAGGGCGAGGAAGGCCGGGTTGCACGACATGACGTTGTGGTCTGGTGTCGAGGGTCACGATCGCCACCGGACTGTTCGCGACCAGCTCGCCGAAGTACTGCTGCTGGTGCTGCGCCTCGCGTGAAGAGCCGGGCGTTCTCGATCGCGATCGCCGCCTCGCGGTGCGAACAGCTCCAGCAGCCGCAGGTCGTCCGGCTCCCAGTCGCGCCGGTCCGGATCGGAATGCACGCTCGCGATGGTGCCGACCAGTCGGGTCCCGATCAGCAACGGCGCGGCCATCACCGACTGGACCGTGCTGTCGCTCGTACTGCGATGACCGGCCTTCCCAGTCCTGGTAGTGCGGGATGATCAGCGACTCGAGGGTCTGCGCCACCCGTCCCATGGCGCCGTCGCCCAGGGCGACCCGGGTCCCGACCGCGTCGGTGCCCATGTCGCTGGCTGGCGACGATCACCAGATCGCCCGGCGACCGCATCGTAGGTGGCCAGCTCGCCGCCGGTGACGTGCAACAGGCCCACCGCCCGCTCCAGCACGCGCTGGAGCACCTTGGAGAGCTCGAGTTGGCCGGCGAGGTCCTTCATCGTGTCGAGCAGCGCCTGCTGCTCCTCGGCCCGGCGGCGTTCGACCGTGAAGAGGCGAGCGTTCTCGATGGCCACCGCGGCCTGCGGCGCGAAGAGGTCGAGGAGCCGGAGGTCGTCGTGGCCGAACTGGCGGGTGGGGTCCTTGTCCATGAACGCGATGGCGCCGACCAGCTGGGGTCCCATCAGCAGGGGCGCCACCATCACGGCATGGAAGTCCGCCTGGGTGTACTGCTCCGAGCGCGCGGCCCAGGCCTGATAGTCGGGGATGATGAAGGGCTCGCGGGTCAGGGCCACGTGGCCCATGGCCCCTTCGCCCACCTTCATCCGGGTCCCGATGGTGTCCTTCTTCCCCAGGTTGTAGCTGGCGACGATGTCGAGGTCCTCCCGGGCGTCATCGTAGATGGCCAGTTCGCCATGGCTGACCCGGAGCAGCTGGACGGCCCGTTCGAGCACCGCCTGCAGCAGATCGGAGAGCTCGAGCTTGGCGGAGAGATCGGCCATGCTGGCCCGCAGGGCCTCCTGCTCGTCGGCGCGCCGTCGTTCGGCCCCGAGGAGCCGGGCCCGGCCGATGGCGATGCCGGCTTGATTGGCCGCGGCCCGGAGCACCTCGAAGTCGGCGGGGGTGAACGCGTGATGCCGGTTGCTTTCCACCACCAGGACGCCGACCAGCTTGGCGTTGATCAGCAGCGGCACGTCCACTTCGGATCCCTCGTTCCGGGTGGGCAGGTACCGCGACTCCTGGGTCACCTGCGGCGCGTAGTGGAGCCGTCCGTCCAGGAGCGGGAGTTCGCTCAGGCCCCGTCCCGGGCTGACCCGCAGGCCCGGCGGGACGTCCGTCCGATCCCTTGCTCGCGATGACCACGCGATCGCCGGTCTGCTCATCGACCAGGAGCACCGCGACAAAGTCAAAGCCAAGGGCCGGGTCCTGCAGCCCGGTCGGCCACCGCCTGGCAGATCTCGGCCTCGGAATCCCCCGCCGCGATGGCGGTGCTGAGCCGGAGAAGTGCTGCTTCGCGGTGGCGGCCGGATGCCGCTTCGGAAGCGACGGTCACGCCGGGGCCTTCCCGGCGGGCCGGTGAGCCAGCACCGACACCCGGCGGCGGACATCGTTCAACAACTCCTCGATGTCCCGCGAACCCTTCTGGACCACCGCCCGCACGCCGCCGTTGAGACGTCGACGGTCCTCGTCGGTCAGGTCCTTGGCGGTAATGACCACGACCGGTGGGGCGTCCGCGGGGTTCAAGGCCCGCAACCCGTCGAGGAATTCAAACCCGTCCATCTCCGGCATCATCAGGTCGAGCAGCACCAGGGCGGGGGGGGTGGCGGCGAGACGCTCAAGCCCGACCCGGCCGTTCTCGGCCTCAGCCACGGTCCAGCCCTCCGTTTCCAGCGAGCGCCGCAGCATCTCCCGGGTGGCAGCATCATCCTCCACGATCAGCACCCCGGCATCCGGCGTCCGGCGGTACCGGGAGAGGATGGTGCGCAGCTCTGCCCGTTCGATGGGCTTGGTCAGGTATTCGGCCGCCCCGAGAGAGAACCCCAGATTGCGTTCGTCGGTGATGGTGAGCATCACCACCGGAATCGATGCCAGTGCGGGTTCCCGCTTCAAGGCCGCGAGCACGCCCCACCCGTCCAGCCCCGGCATCAGCACATCGAGGGTGATGACGTCGGGCCGTTCCGCGCGCGCCAACGCGAGCCCCTCCTCGCCGCCGGTGGCCTCGATGACCCGGAATCCGTCCTTCGCGAGCATTCGATTCAGGAGCTGTCGCGCGGCCGGGTCGTCGTCAATGACGAGGACCGTTCCAGCGGCCTGATCGGCGACAATGGACGACCGCGGCGCGACCGGGTGGGGATCGCGAACCTCGACCGGCAGGTGAACGGTGAAGGTGGTTCCGGCACCGGCCGTGCTGGCCACGGTGATGTCGCCACCCATCATCTCGCAGAACCTCCGGCTGATGGCGAGGCCGAGCCCAGTGCCGCCGTACTGGGCGGCGGTGGAGGCCTCGGCCTGCGAAAAGGCCTGGAACAGACGACCCAGTTGCTCCGGGCTCATCCCGATGCCGGTGTCCGCCACCGTCAGGATGATCTCCCCGCCGTCCGGCCCGGCTCGGCGCCTGGCGCGGAGGGTGATGGTTCCCCGTTCGGTGAACTTGCTGGCGTTGGACAGCAGGTTGAAGAGGACCTGCCGGACCCGGGTCACGTCGGCCCGCATCGCGCCCAGGCCGGGCTCGAGCTCAAGGCGCAGGGTGTTGGCGCGCTTCTCGATCAGCGGTGCCACGGTGCTGGCTACCGCCTCGATCGCGGGCTCCAGCTCGAAGGTCTCCAGGTGCAGCTCCATCTTGCCGGCTTCGATCTTGGAGAGGTCGAGGACGTCATTGATGAGCGCCAGGAGGTGGCGTCCGGCGGCCTGGATTTTCCGGAGGTCGGCGACGGACTCCGACTGACCGCGTTCCTCGGCCTCCTCCTCGAGCATCTCGCTGTAGCCGATGATGGCGTTCAGGGGGGTGCGCAGTTCGTGGCTCATGTTGGCCAGGAACTGGCTCTTGGTCTGGTTGGCCGCCTCGGCGGCCCGCCGGGCGTCGAGCAGATCGGTGACATCGTGGTAGAGGGCCATCAGAGCAACGCGCTCTCCGTCCAGCACCACCGGCACCGCCAGGACCTCGACCTCCACCAGCGAACCGTCCTTGCGGCGCCGCTGGCCCATCCCCTGGACCGGCCGATTCTCCGAAACCTGCATCGTATAGGACACCGCTTCGCGCCGGGTCTCCTCGGTGGTGATCAGGTCGTCGAGGTTCTGGCCGGTGATCTCCGACTGGGTGTACCCATAGAGCTGCTCGAAGGCCGGGTTGCAGGAGAGGATGCGGTGGTCGGGGCTGAGGACCACGATCGCGACCGGACTGTTGCCGACCAGCACTTCGAAGTACTCCCGTTCACGGCGGGCGGCGGTGAAGAGCCGGGCATTCTCCAGGGCGACGGCGGCCTGCTGCCCGAACAGCGTCACCAGGCGCCGATCGGCGTCGCTGAAGGTCCGGTTGGGGTCCTCATGCCAGACGTTGATGGCTCCCACCGGCCGGTGGCCGATCAGCAGGGGGGCAACGATCACCGCGTGCGCATCGATCCGGGCATACTGGGACGAGCGGCCCTCCCACTGCTGATAGTCGGGGATCATCAGCGGCTCCCCGGTGCGGATCACCAGGCCCATCGCCCCCTCGCCCACCACCAGCCGGGTTCCGCGGGAATCCTCGATCATGTTGTGGTTGGCGGCGATGACCAGGTCCCCGCGGGCTGCATCGTAGGTGGCCAGTTCGCCTCCGGCCGCGCCCAGCAGCGTCACCGCCCGGCCGAGGACCGTCTCCAGGAGGCGGGAGAGTTCCAGTTCACCGGACAGGTCCGTAATGGTGGCGAGCAGCGCCTCGCGTTCGTCCGCGCGCTGGCGCTCGGTCTCCACCAGCTGGTGCGTCTGCGCCAGGAGCCGGATCCGGGCCAGGGCCAGGCCGGCGTGCTGGGCGGCGGCGGTGAGGATCTCAAGGTCAGCGGGTCCAAAGGCGTGCGGCTCACGACTCTCGATCACCAGCACCCCGAGTACCTCGTGGCCCACGGTGATCGGAACATCCACCTCCGAACCGGTGCTGAGGCCGGGCACGTATTCCGGTTCGCTCGCCACGTCCGGGGTGTAGCGCAGCTTGCCATCGCGCATCGGGCGGTCGCTGAGTCCCTGCCCGGGCCGCACCCGCATGTTGGCCGGGATGTCATTCCAGCCAACGGCGGCGCCCAGGACGCGGTCCCCGGTGGCCGGGTCCCGCAGAAAGGCGCCGAGGAAGGCGTAGCCCAGGGCCTCGTCGTGAAGCCCATCCACGACCGCTCGGCAGACCTCCGCTTCCGTCTCGGCAGTGGCAATGACCGCGCTGAGTCTGAGGAGAGCGGATTGGCGCCTGGCCAGTCCGCCATCCCGGGCGGGGTCTTCGGTAGGGTCCTCGGGCCGCTGCCGCATGAAAAGCCCCTCAGGGCGCAAGTGGATCCGGCCGAACCGCGAGTCGGCGTCATGAGACGAGTGCAGTACGAAGAACCTACGGCCCGATGGGAGGGAAGGGCAAGACGGGTCCGGGGTTCGGACCTCACCCCGGAGGAGTCCGGAATCGACCTTGGGGCTGGCAGTCCCTGCTACGCTCGTGTGGTGAATCGTCGTCCGGTGGCCGGGGCTGACGCCGCTCGCGGCCGGTCCCGCCCGTTACTGAATCCTACCTCGTTTCCGCCCGGTTCCGGATCTTCACAACAAACCAACCCTAAGGGCTGGTGATTCCACGGTGGATCACCAGGTGGATCGACTCGGTGTTGCGGATGTCCTCGATCGGCGAGCGGTCGAGCACCACCAGCGAGGCTTCGGCTCCGATCCCGATCCCCCAGTTCCGACCGAAGAACCGGCCGGCGTTGGTGGTCGACGCGGCCAGCGCATCCCAGGGTGACAACCCCGCCTCCACCAGCAGTGCCATCTCGCGGTGCACCGAGTACCCCTGGAAGACCGCCGGGTTCCCGGCGTCGGTCCCGGTCAGCATGGGCACACCGGCACTGGCCAGCACCGCCACCGACTTGAGGCTCCCCGGGGCGATGCCTCTCTGCCAATTCAGAAATCGGCCGCTGCGCGAGGTGTCGGAGGGGGGTATCCGATAGCCGTCCACGATGTGCTTCGCAACCACCCGGTTGAGCAACGGTGAATCGAGGAGTTCCGGCATATCAACAAACCGTGAGTAGTCACCCTGCACCGCGAGGGTCGGGATCATGTACGTCCCTCGGGATCTCATCAGCTCGGCGAGGCCATCCGGGATCTCAGCCGGCCAGGGGGTATGGGTTACCGCCGCCGCTCCCGCCTCGACGGCATCCCGGACATCGTCCCAGGTACCGATGTGGACCACCGTCTTGAGCCCTAACTCTTTCGCGGTGGCGATCACCGCTTCGAGGGTGCCTCGATTGACGGTCGGCATCCGGCGGCCACCGTAGCTCTGGTTGTCGTAGACGATCTTGACAACATCGGGCTTCCTGGCCGCGAGGGCTGTGACCTCCCGGCTGGCGTCTTCAGGGGAATCCACGATCCGGGTTGGCACTCCGTATTCGGAGCAATGGCCCTTGGTCGCGGTCAGGCAGGGACCAGCCGCCAGAACCTCTGCTCCGGGCAGACCGGTGGTTCGCTGTCGGTCCCGGAGTCCGAAGATCTGATCCTCAGGGCTGAACAGGTCAAGAAACCGTGCCACCCCGACTTGGAGTGTTGCCGTGGCCACCCCTGCGGTCCCCAGGAACTGGGGTGCACCGGCCGCGGCCGCGTTGCCAAAGGAATGAGTGTGCATGTCGGTGAGTGCCGGGATCACCCACCGGCCACCGGCGTGGATCGTCTGCCCCTTGAATCCTGCCGGGGCGCTGTTCGGAAAGCTCACGATCCGGCCCCCGGTAATCAGGATGTTCCCCTCGCGGATGGTCCGCGCGTCCGGGTCTACGATGTGAGCGTTCTGGAGAAAGAGGTCCTGGCCAACGACCGTACCGGGGGCGGTGATCAGGACAAGCGACAGGAGCAGGCGGGAAGGTGAAACGATCATCGGAACTCCAGGCGGTGGGGAACCCGGCACCATACGGATGGGCCCGCTGCGGGTTTCGATCGCGACAGATCGGGATGGTCGGGACTCTGCCTCCGGCGGCCGGCAGCCCCTGCCATGCTCGTTGTGCGAGGTCCGAGCGCTGTGGCAGGGACTGATGCCGCCGTCGGCCGCGTCCCGATCCCTCCCGGTCTGCGTGTCAGAGTCCGACTGTAGCGGACCCCGACTTCGCGCTAGGGGCTGGCCTGGTACACGATCCCCCCGGCCAGGACGGTCAGCACGATCCGGCGATCCCGCAACTGCGAAGCCGGCCCGGCAAACGGATCGGCATCCCAGACCGCCAGATCAGCCAGATAGCCCGGTGCCAGTCGGCCCTTTCGATCCTCCGTACCCTCAGCCCAGGCGTTGTTGACCGTGTACCCTCGCAGGGCCGCTTCCAGCTCCACCCGCTCTTCGGGGAACCACCCCGCCGCCGGCTCACCCTCAAGCGTTTGCCGGGTGACCGCTGCGTACATCCCCTTGATCGGATCGGCGGGGTACCACGCGGCGTTGGTACCCGGCCAGTCGCTCCCGAAACTCAGCAGGACCCCCGCTTGCTGCAGCGTCCGGAACGGATAGGCCCAGCGCGACCGATCCCCGATGCGTTCTTCCATCCACCGCATGTCGTCAATCGCATGATACGGCTGTACCTCGGCGATGATCCCGAGTCGCGCCATCCGCTCGGCCACCGCGGCGTTGCGAATCACCTGAGTGTGGATCAGGCGGAACCGGCGGGGTTTGTCCCCGTTGCCCCGCATCGTCTCCTCGAACATGGTGAGCAGGGTATCGATCCCATGGTCACCGATCGCGTGCACCATCGGCCAGTATCCGGCGGAATCGGCGGTCTTGAGGAGCCGAGCCATGTTGCCGGGCGGGTTCATCATCACCCGCCACTCGCCGAGCTTGCCGCTGGTCAGGTAGGGCTCATAGAACCGGGCGGATGAGTTGCCCATGATCCCGTCCACGAAGCCCTTGAGGCCGCCGATCTGGATCAGGTCGTCGCCGAAGCCTGGGAGAATCCCCATCTCCAGCAGCCGGTCCACGTTATCCATGGTCGGTCGGGCAAAGATCCGGGTGGTGAGCTCCCCGCGACGGCGGAGTTCCTGATAGACCGCCAGTTGATCGAAGCCGGTGATGTCGTGGATCGTGGTGACCCCGAAGCCGCTGAGCTGCTCCAGCGCGATCCGTCCCTCGGCCAGGCGCTGGGTCATTGGCTTGGGGGGAATCGCGCTGCGTACCCGATTGGCCGCGGCCTCATCGAGCCGTCCCGTGGGCTGGCCGTCCCGGCACTCGACCCCGGGCCAGCCACAGACGGCGCCTGCCAGGGCCAGTGCCTTCCCGTTGGCGAGGTAGGCCGAGCGATCCCACTTGGAGAGGAGGGCAGGAGTGTCCGGGGTGATCGAGTCGATCAACGCCCTGGTCGGGGCAAACGGCCGACGTGCAGCCGCACCTTCCCGTCCGGTGGAGCCCTGGGCCCAGGCCTCGTAGGCGCCCCAATCGCCCCCGACCAGCCAGGCGCCCCTGGGCATCCGGTCTCGGGCCTCGCGCACTCGGCTGATCAGGTCAGCCTCGGCAGCCACGTCGAGCAGGTTGACCCCGAGCAGGAGGGCGCCGGCCTGAGAGAAGTGGGTGTGGTTATCGATGAAACCCGGGGAGATGAATCGGCCCCGGAGATCGATGGTGCGGGTTTCCGACCCTGCCAGGCGGCCGATGTCGGCCGCCGTGCCCACTGCCAGAATCCGATCCCGTGCAATGGCCACCGCCTGCGCTGTGGGATTGGTGCTGTCGCCGGTCCAGACCCTGGCCCCGGTCAGGATCAGATCAGCGGTCTGTGCCCCCAGGCCACTGGCCGAACCGGCAGCCAGACCCGCGACGAACAGGGTTGCGAGCAGTCGGCTGTGGGTCGGGAGGGTCGGGGATCGGCCGCGTGCGGCGTTGGTCCCTGCCACCGGACCCGGAAGCCTGCCAGGCAAGCGTAGCAGGGACCGCCAGCTGCCGAGGCCGAGCCCTGGCCCTCCCGACCTAGCAGCCCCAACCGCGGTCATGGCGTCAGTCCTCGGAGCTGGATGCCGACTCGGTCGACGGCGTCCATCACCCGGAGCAGGTTCCCGCTCCAGAGCTGGCCGATCTGTGCCTCGGTATACCCCCGCCGAACCAGCTCGAGTGTCACGTTCAAGGTCTCGCCGGCGTTGCTCCAGCCCTCCACGCCGCCACCGCCGTCGAAATCGGAGCTGATCCCGACATGGTCCAGTCCGATCAGCTTTACCGCATAGTCGATGTGGTCCACGAAATCACTCACCGTGGCGCGAGGTGGCGGCGGGAACTGCTGGTCGAGTTCCTGCATCCGGGCCCGGAAGGCGGCCCGCTGCTCGTCGCTCAGGGCCCGGAATTCGGCGGGGGAGCCGCTGGTCAGCCCGACTTCGGTCCGGAAGGCGGCAAGGGCCGCCTCGCGTTCGGGAGAAGCCGGTCCGCACTTGAGGTAGCTGTTGAATGCCACAATCTGGGCCACCCCGCCATTCTGCTTCAGGGCCAGCAGCTGCTCGTCATCCAGGTTCCGGCTGTGATTGCAGAGCGCCCGCACCGCCGAGTGCGAGGCGATGATCGGAGCCTTGGTGGCCCCGATCGTCTGCATCATCGAGGACTTGGAAGGGTGGGAAATGTCGACCATGATCCCCCAGCGGTTCAGTTCTCCGATCACCGCCACACCGAGTGGGCTGAGGCCGCCGTACAGCCACACGCCGTCGCGTTCTCCGGTGTTGGAGTCGGAGAGCTGGCTGTGCCCGTTATGCGCTAGGGAGAGGTACCGGGCACCCATTTGGGCAAATGCCCGGACGTTGGCCGGGTCATCACCGAGTTGGTACCCGTTTTCCACCCCGATCAGCGCCACCTTCCGGCCGCTGGCGGCGATCTGACGAACCTCTGCGGCGGTTCGTGCCAACCCGATCCGGTCGGGGGCCAGGGAGTCGGTGAGCCGGTGGATCGCCTGGAACTTCTCGATCGCGGCGGCGTTGGCCCGCGCGAATCCGGGGGCGGTCATGTCCGAGTCCTGGCCCACATAGACGATCAGGAAGACGGCGTCGAGTCCCCCGGCTTCCATCTTGAGCAAGTCCACCTGTCCCGGCAGACCGGTCGCGTAGTTCCGCTCGGCGGTGAAGTTGGCGGGGTGGATGTCCACGTGGGTGTCGAGAGTGATCACTCGAGCGTGGATTGCCCGGGCCCGGGCCATGAGGGCCTGGTCGGCATCCTGGGCGTGGATCGGTGAGGTCAGCATGGCAGCGAGGGTTGCGAGAGCTAGCGGGAGGCGAGATGACATCCTGGGGCTCCGGGCATGGTGGACGGCAAGACGGGATACGGTGGATGGTATGGCGACGCGGACCTCCGTGCCAACTCTGGTTGGGCGCAGGGCCCGGGGATGGGTTGGGACGGATTGGGCGGTGAGCGGTTGGCGTCGGCGGTGAGTAGCCCGTGCACCGGGTGACAGGGGCGAGAAGGTGCTGGCCGGGAGGGGTGGGGTCGGCCGACGACGGCATCAGTCCCTGCCGCAGGAGCCCTATTCACCAGACGAGAGTAGCAGGGACTGCCAGCCGCCCGAGGCAGAGCCCGCCCCTCCCGGCCGCCCCCCGGACGCCCCATAGCGATCGGCGGCTGTCCGTGACTTGTGGCCTATCGCGGCCAACCAGTCTGAGGCAGCCCGGCCGTGATCCGCAGCGCATTCGCGTAGTACACCTTCTTCAGGACCTCGTCGGGCAAGTCGATCCCGTACAGCTTCCAGAACGCGTGGTAGCCGCGGTAGTAGTCGAAGTAGTCGTCCCGGGTCTCGAACACCCGCCAGTAGTACGGGTACTCCTCCGGCTGGAACGAGTCCTTCCCGAACAGAATCCGGTCCTGGTACTTGATGAAGAAGTCGTGTGCCGCGCGCGGTTGCCGCCCGATGTCGTAGAGGACCGCGCCCACCTCGGTGTACACGTTGGGGAGTGACAGCAGTTTACCCAGTCGGTCGAGGTCGTTGCCGTGCCACCCCAGGTGGGCGATCACGAAGGTGGTCTTCGGATGCCGGCGCAGCAGGTTGTCCCGCTCCGTCATCAGCTGCTCGAAGGGCGGGTGCTCCTCGGGCGGATACCGGCGATTGGGAAACAGGGCCAGCTCGAGCCAGCGCTCATTGCTGTAGTCGATCGGCTTCCAGAACTCCGGCGGGTCGGCGGTGTGGATGAAGACCGGGAGCTTGAGCCGAGCCGCCGCCTCCCAGACCGGATCGAGCGCGGGATCGTCAATCCGGAGTCTGGTTCCGTCGGCCTTGGTGATCGAGAGTCCGAGCCCTTTGCCAAGCTCCCCGATACCCGCCGCTCCTGCCGCCGCGTCGGCCTCGAGCTGGGCCACGGCCTTCTCGGCCCATCCCGGACCCACGTCCCGGAAGTTGATCCCCGTGAAGATCCGCAGCCGGTCCCTCATCGTGGGGGAGGCCTTGATCGCGGCCACGGCCCGCTTGAGCGCGTCACCTGAAATGCCGTTGGCGACGACCATCAGGCCGATGTTGAGGCTGTCGAGCGACCGACCCAGCACCTCCAGATCCACGTCGGAGCCGAACCCCAGACGGGGATGACCGTGGAAATCGATCAACCGGAAACTTCGGTCGGGTAACCGGGTGTACCGGGGTGATCAGGGTCGAATGGGGTCGGTAGTCCAGGATGCTGGGCGCTGGGAGCTCCGGGGCCTGGCAGAGCCGCGGTCTGATCTCGGTGGTCCCGGGCGGGCAGGTTTCTCCCGCCTTGATGGGGGTGCCACGGGAACCGCCCGGCCCCTGAGCGGCCGCCCGGCATGTTCCCACGGTGGTCAGGGCGATCAGAACGGCGACAAGGCGTCGGCTTCGCATGCATGATCCAGGCAAGAGGGTCCAGAACTCTGGGGTGACGGGGCCCGAAAGTAAACCGTGGATTGGCCGGAAGGGTGGGGGAGCGGCCGCAGGCGGTCCCTGCCCCTGGTCCGGGCCCCAGACGAGCGTACCAGGGACTGCAGCCGATCAAGGCCGCTCCCCCACCCTCCCGACCACTGCGCGGGCTTGAGGGCCGGGGCTCCGGCCCGCTAGCTTTGTGTACAAATGCCAATCCGACTCCTGGCCCTGCTGGCGGCCATCGCGGGCGGCGCTTCTCTGGTCGCCGCCCAGCAGCCCGACCAGGTCCAGGGCGGCGGCCGGGCGGCGGGCCCCGACGACCCGTGCAACCCGCACCACCACCGCTCCGACCATCGACGGCCGACTGGACGATCCGGTCTGGGCCCAGGCGCCGGTCATCTCCGAGTTCATCCAGAACGAGCCCGACGACGGCCGTCCGGTCACCGAACGGACCGAGGTCCGGATCCTGTTCGACGACCAGGCGATCTACATCGGGGCCTGGCTCTTCGACAGCGACCCGTCCGCGATCGTGGCCGGTGAGTCGCGCCGCGATGTGGACCTGACCCAGCTCGACGCCTTCCTGATGGTGGTGGACACCTACAAGGACCGGCAGAACGCCTTCGTCTTCGGGACCTCGCCGATGGGCGTGGAGTATGACGGGCAGGTGACCCGCGAGGGGGAAGGCGGCTCCGGCCAGAACGTCAATATCACCGCGACCCGGCAACAGCGCGGGGCCGGAGCCGGACTCAACGTCAACTGGGACGGCAGCTGGACGGTCGCGGCCACCCGGGACGGGGCGGGGTGGTACGCCGAGTTCCGGATTCCGTTCTCGACCCTGCGGTACCCGAGGGGTGGCGCCCAGTCGTGGGGGCTCAATTTCTCACGCAACATCCGCCGCAAGAACGAGCAGGCCTTCTGGGCGCCGGTCCCGAGACAATACACCCTGCTCCGGGTCTCACTGGCGGGCACCCTGGAAGGGCTCGATGCTCCGGCCCAGCGGGTGGTCAGCTTGACCCCTTATGTACTCGGCTCGACCCGGCGCGACTTCTCGATCCCCGAGACCACCACCGAGGCTGACATGGGTGGAGACTTCAAGTACGGAGTCACCCAGAGCCTGACTCTCGACCTGACCTATAACACCGACTTCGCCCAGGTGGAAGTCGACGACCAGCAGGTGAACCTGACCAGGTTCAGCGTCTTCTTCCCGGAGAAGAGGACCTTCTTCCTCGAGAACGCCGGGACTTTTGCGGTGGGGACCCCAGAGACGGCGGAGCTGTTCTTCAGCCGCCGGATCGGGATCGGTCCCGACGGCCGCACGGTGCCGCTGCTGGGCGGAGTCCGGCTGTCAGGCAAGTCAGGAGGTACCACCCTCGGTTTCCTGAACATCCAGGCTCGGGAACGGGACGACATCGATCCTCAGAACTATGGCGTGGTGCGGGTGATGCGGGAGCTGCCCCACCGGTCACGGATCGGCGGGGTGCTCGTGAGCCGGTTCAACACGGACAGCACCGGAGACCGGAATCTGAGCTACGGGCTTGACGGCCGGTTCGGGGTGGGCGACAGGATTCTGGTGGACGGGTATGCCGCGCTGACCGACACGCCTGGTCTCAAAGGGAATCAGTACGCCTGGAGTCTCGGAGCCAGTTATACCGATCGGAACTGGGAGGCTGGGGTGGCGGTCCGGGATCTGGCCGAGAACTTCAATCCCGAAGTCGGGTTCCTGGTACGGAACAGCTACTACTTCCTCACGGCGCGGGTGCTCCGGCATGTGCGAACCCCCTCGATCTCCTGGTTGCGAGAGTTGCGGCCGCACGTGACCTTCTGGGAATACCGGGACCGGGACTGGTTCGTGGAAAACCGGCTGGTGCATATCGACAGCCATGTCGAGTTTGCCAACGGGGCGTTCTTCCAGCTGCCAGGGATCAACTTTACCACTGATGGCTTGCAGGAGCCGTTCGAAATCTCGGAAGGGGTCGTGATCCCGGTCGGGACCTACCACAACTGGTACTGGGGGTTCGCGTACAACACCGACCTGAGCGCACCGCTCTCGGTTCAGGGGCGGCTGGATATTGGTGGGTTGTACAGCGGGAGTCGGGTTGCGGCGTACGGGACCGTCAACGGCCGCTGGGGACCGATGGTAGGGTCGGTGCGGTATTCCTGGAATGACGTGAAGCTGCCGGAGGGGGATTTTGTCCGGAAGCTGGTGGGGCTGAAGCTGGCGTATTCCTTCACCCCGAGGATCTACCTCCAGGGGTTGGCACAGTACAGCAACGAGAGCCGGAGTTTTCAGGGAAATCTCCGGCTGGGCTGGCTCACTGCGGCGGGGACCGGCTTGTACGTGGTGTTTAACGACGCGGAGCTTGACGGAGACGGCACCGACGGCGAAGCCCCGGGGTGGCGGCCCCAGGAGCGGGCGCTGATCGTCAAGTTCACCAAGCTGTTCGACTTCCGGTAGCGGAGCCGCCCCGCAGGTCGGGGGCAGGAGCCAGGCCGGTCCCGAACGGCTGGAGATCAGGTTCCCCCGGCTACTCCGGCTGTGCGACGGACCTCAGGACAGGCGGCAGGACTTGCCACCCGCTCTGGTTTGGGGTAGCGTCTCTTCGGAGTTCATCAACCGATCAGGCCGCAAGACTGGAATCTCGTTTCAGCGAACAATGTGGCTGCCACCTCGGGAGGCGACAATGGCACCTGCAGCTCGTCTGTGGCGACAGGGGTTCGTGGTGGGACTCATCGCCTACGCTTCCGTCGCGGTGTTCTACAGCGCGTTTGATTTCCTCGCGGCCCGGGGGACGCTCTTCACGGTTGATCTGCTCGGCAAGGCCGTGTTCCAGGGCCTGCGCGATCCCACCGTGCTGCAATACCCGATTCAGCCCGATCTACTTGTGGTGTTCTGGTACAACGGGCTCCATCTGATCCTCTCCCTGGCGATCGGGCTGATCGTGATTCGACTGATTGCCCAGGCCGAGCGACACCCGACCCAGGCATCGCTGGTGCTGTTCACCATCGTGGCCGGGTTTGTCGTGACAGTTCTCGGGATTGGGTGGCTGACGAGCCCGATGCGACCAGTCCTGCCCTGGTGGTCGATCATCGTGGCCAATGGCCTCGCAACCCTGGTTGCTGGCGGATATCTGCTCCGGACGCGTCCCGGCCTCTGGGGTCACCTCATGCCGTCCATCCGATAGCATCGATTGGGGAGCAGCCCATGCCGTTCCGCTCTGGTGTCTATGTCGTTCCCACTCACCGCTGGTACATCGAGCGCACGGTCTGGTTCATCGCCGGGCTGGTCCTGCTCAGTTCAACCGCCCTGGCGGCGCGGGTCCACCCGCTCTGGGTGCTCGGTGTCATGACCACCGCCTGGGCCTCCATCGCGGTGGCCCTGACCGGGTTCTGCCTGGTGGGCAACATCCTGGCCCGGCTCGGGTTGACGCCAATGCTTGCGCGGTCTGGATGGGAACCCGGTCAACTCTACTTCATGCAGACTGACCGGTGGTATCTGGAACGGCGAATCTACCTTGCCGTGGGAATCAACCTCACGGTCGCCTCGGGCCTGTCCCTGGTGCACAGCCCGTGGTGGCTGCTGTTCACCGGGTTTGTCGGTGGGGCCATGGTGTGGTTCGCCGCCACCGGCTACTGCATCATGGCGAACGGGCTGTACTGGCTTGGAGCGGAACCGCGCCTGGCCCCCATCTGTGAGGCCGCCACCGCCACCGAGCCGCCCACCAGCCGTCCCGCGCCGGTCTGAACGGAGGCCCGAGCGGTTCCTGAAGAGCCCTTCAGCGTTCGCTCCCCGTCCCTTCACGCCTCCCCCAGCAGCTTTCCTTGGCGGCCCCTAGTCCCTCGGGCCCAAGGGAAGCGCCATGCGACGGACACCCGCTGCGCCCACGGTTGCGCCCGAGAGCGCCCTGTCCCGTCTCCTCGAGGTGGAAGCCCGCCTGGAGGCGATGCTGGAAGAGGCTCATGCCCAGGGTGAGGCCACTCTCGCCGAGGCGCGGAAACGGGCGGAGGCGCGCGGGGTCGCGCTGGCCGCCGAACTGGCCAAAGTGGACGGCGAGCTGTCCGTCACGCTGGCCGCGGAGGCCGCCGCGCGGATGGCGGAGCAACGGGGGGCCATCGCCCGGGTGCGTGCCCGATACGAGGCGGTGGATGATCGCGGGGTGGAGTCGCTCGCCGCCTGGGTCGTCGAGCGGGTCCTGCAGTCGACGGGGACGCCGGTACCGTGATCCTCTCCATGGTCCGGGCCCGCATCCTCGGTCCGCGCGAGGAGCTCGATGGGGTGCTCTCGGTCGTTCAGGACGTGGGCCTCCTACAACTTGCGGGCACCGAACCCACCGGCTCCCTCCGCCCGGTCGAGCCCGCCCCCCGGGAGGCCCGGGAAGCCAAACGCCTGCGGGCCCTCCTGCAGGACGCGGACACACTCACCACCCACCTGGTGCCTTCCCCCGCCAGCGCGGCGCCGTCTCTGGCGCCCGTATCGTTTGCCCGCTGGCGGCGCCAGTTCCGACGTGTCCGCCGCGATGTCGAGCGGCTGGAAGCCAGGCGCCGGAGGCTGGAGGAGGAGCGAAGCCAGACGGCGCGGCTGCTCGAGTTCATTCGGGCTTTCCGGGGACTGCTGCCCGCCGGGAGTGGTGTTCGCACCCACGGCTATCACCTGGTTCTCCGGGGCCAGGACGCTTCGGTGGTGCCACGGCTCCGGGAGGGGCTGGCGCAGACGATCGGCGATGAGTTCGTCCTGGAGACCGCACCTCTTACCACCGGGGAACTGGCCGCCATCCTCCTGGTCGCGCCGGCCGATGCCCTGCGGGTCGAGCGGCTGCTGGCCCAGGCGGGGGTTCATGAGTTGCCGATGCCCGAGAGCAGCGGCGGGCAGGCACTGGGCCAGCTCGGGCCTGCCCTGGCGGCCCGACGCGACGCCCTTGATGCCGAACTCCAGGCGCTCGAGCGCGAGCGGCACGCGCTGTCCCAGGCCGTCGGCTCAAGCCTGGCGGGCGTCCGGGCCGCTGCGGAAGACCGTCTGCTCGGGCTCGCCGCCCGGGAAAAGGCGACCGCGACGTCGCGCAGCATCGTGCTGGAAGGGTGGATTCCGGAGGCGGGGTATTCGCGACTGGTCCAGGCCCTCGAGGCACGATTCGGCGATCGGGTCGTGGTCGAGCAGGTAGCCCGCGAGGACTGGCGGGGTGAAGCCGCCCCGGTGGTCCTCCACAACCCCCGTCTCTTCCGTCCGTTCGAGGTGATCACCCGAATGGTGCCGCTTCCGGCCTATGGCACCATCGACCCGACACCATTCGTCGCGGTGTTCTTCCCGATGTTCTTCGGACTCATTCTGGGTGACATCGGCTACGGCCTGCTGCTCGGGGCCGTCGCCCTGTGGCTCCGGCGCGGTGGTGCCCCGGGGAGTACCCGCCGGGCGGTGGCCGAGGTGCTCGGTGCGGGAGCGGCCTTTGCCGTGGCATTCGGCATCGCCTTTGGAGAGTTCTTCGGGGACGTGGGCGCCCGGTGGTTCGGCCTCCACCCGCTGCTGCTGGACCGCGAGAAGGCACTGCTGCCCTTTCTCGGCCTCGCCCTCGCCATCGGGGCCGTGCACGTCACGCTGGGGCTGGCGCTCGGTGTGGTCAACACCTGGCGGGGTCACCCGCGGCAGGCCGTGGGCCGCGGCGTCTCGCTCGCGATGGTGCTGCTCATCGTTCTGGTGCTGCTGGCGGCTTTCGAGGTGCTGCCCCATGGCTTCCTCACCCCGGCTGTCATCGCCCTGCTGGCGCTCTTTCCGGTGCTGATTCTGGCGGAGGGGATCATCGCCCCGATCGAGTTCCTCTCCACCCTGAGCAACATCCTGTCCTACGCCCGCATCATGGCCCTCGGCACCGCCTCGGTGATGATGGCGGTCGTGGCGAACGAACTGGCCGGCAGCATCGGGAGTGTGCTGGTGGGCGTGCTCTTCGCCCTGCTGTTCCACCTCGTCAATTTCGGACTCGGCGTCTTTGCTCCCACGATCCACGGCCTGCGCCTGCACTATGTCGAGTTCTTCGGGAAGTTTCACAGTCCGGGCGGACAGGCCTATCGCCCATTTTCGCACTGGCGGCCCAACGGAACCGCCGGCTGAACCTCAGGAGGTCACATGGAAGCGTTCCTGATTCCCCTCAGCGCCGCGCTGGCCGTCGGCATCCCGGCGCTGGCCACCGGCTGGGCACAGTCGCGTATCGGGCCGGCGATTTCCGCCAGCCTGGCAGAGAAGCCCGAACTCAGCACCACAGCCATCCTGCTGCTCGCCATCCCCGAAACGATGGCCATTCTCGGGTTCGTGGTGGCGGTCATGATCATCCTCCGCACCGGCGGCTGAGCGGATGGGCATTGACGCGTTGCTGCTCCACCTGGAGCAGGATGCGGGGCGCGAGGTCGCGAGGCTTCGGAGCGTCGCCCAAGAGGGCGCCGCGGCCATCGCGGCGCGGGCGGAGGCGGATGCGGCACGGCGCAGGGCGCTCCATCTCGACCGGGTGACCGCTGAACTGCGTACTGCCGGCGAACGACAGGTGGCCAGCGCGCGGGCCCGGGCTCGCGAGCAATTGCTGCAGGTCCGGACGACCCTGCTCGACCGGGTGTTCGATCGGGCCCTGGGACTGCTGGGGGGCATGGTCGCGTCCGGCTATGCCCCCATCATCGGACGCCTGGCCCGGGACGCCGCCCGCTACCTCGAAGGGGAGCCCGCCGTGCTCCAATGTCCTCCCGACGCGGTCGCAGCCCTGGCCGAGGTGGTTCCTGAACTGCCCAACCTGACGGTCCAGCCGACCGGCGTGGTGGCCGGGGTCACGGGCCGATCGGCTGATGGACGGGTGGTGGTGGACAACAGTCTCCCCGCTCTCCTGTCGCGGAACCGGGCCGAGCTGGCTATCGAACTTGCCGCCAGGATCGAGGGAAGCTGACGATGCACTGGGGTGACGTGAACGCCCGCGCCCGTGGTCTCGCCACTCACCTGCTTGACCGGGATACCCTGGCCGGATTGGCCGCGGCCCCCGATTGGTCGGTGTTCGTCTCTCGTGTTGCCTCCCTGGGCTATCCCCTTGGTGGGGCCGCGATGGCTGATCTCGCCGCCTTCGACCGCGCCGTCGGCCTGGTCGCGTCACGACGGCTTAGCCTGCTCGGTCGCTGGCTCGCCACTCGGCAGGCGGTGCTTGCCGTCGTGCTGGAGGATGAAGAATGCCGGACGGTGCGGGCACTGCTGCGGGGAGCCGCCCAGGGTGCGTCGCCCGGTGCCCGGCTTCGCGCCATCATGCCGACGCCCCAACTCCCGGTCAACAGGCTGGAACGGCTGGCCCACGCTTCCTCGGTACCGGAGTTCGTGGGGGACCTGGTGCGGGCGGGGCATCCCGCGGGGCGCGCCCTTCAGGACGTGCTCCGTCACACGAAGATCCCGAACCTTCAGGCCCTTGACTGGGCCCTGGCCCGACTCTTCAGCGAACGCGCTACCAGGGCTGCGCGACCGGGAGGGCCGGTCGTTCGGAGCTTCGTGGCCGAACTGGTGGATCAGGAAAACGTGTGGACCCTGCTGCTGGCCACTCCGCCGGAGGCAGCTGGCCCGGTGGACCGGGACTTCCTTCCGGGTGGATGCCGGCTGACCCGGGAGGAGTATGCCCGGCTCCGGACCGGGCGCGACAGCCAGCGACTTGTCCAGGAACTCAGTGTGCTGTTCAAGGGGACGGCACTCGGTGCGGCGCTCGCCGTCGAGCCGCTCGACATGCCCTCCCTTCCGCTGCGCGCCGCCGCAGCCAGGATTGCCTGGCTCCGCAGTCTGTCGCGCCGCGATCCGCTCGGTCCCGCAGTGGTGCTCGGGGTGATGGAGCGGATCCGGGCGGAGGCGCGCGCACTCCGGGGCATCGCCTGGGGCGTGAGCCTTGGCGCCCCGGCGTCGACCGTGATGAGCTTGATCCCGGAGGCCGCATGACCCACACCGTCCGGGTCCTCAGCCGACCCGCCACGGCCGCCGGGTTTGCCCTCGCCGGCCTGGTACCCGAGACCGCCGAGGACGAGGCGGGGGCGGAGACGGTCCTGCGCCCGCTCTTGCAGCGCCGGGAACTCGGGGTCATCCTGCTCGAGGAGTCGCTCTATGCGGCTCTTGCCCCGGACCTGCGATCCGTGGTGGATCGAGTCGCCCAACCGGTCGTGGTGCCGTTTCCAGGCCCTGCCTGGCGGGCCGCCCCTTCGGCGGAGGAGCAGGTGGTGGAATTGCTTCGCCGCGCCATCGGCTATCGGGTGAGGCTCCGGTGACAGGCGCCCGGGTGGTCCGCGCCGCCGGCGCGCTGGTCGAGGCGGCACCCCTGCCGGCGGTGGCGCTCAACGAGATCGTGCGGGTCGGCCACCGCCGCCTGCTCGGCGAGGTGATCAGGGTCCGCGGTGTGACCGCCACGGTGCAGGTGTTCGAGGACACCGTCGGCCTGGCGCTCGAGGAGCCTGTCGAGGGCACCGGCGCACCTCTCCTGGCGGAATTGGGCCCAGGGCTCCTTGGCTCGGTGCTCGACGGGACCGGTCGCCCGCTCAGCCGGCTCGCCGCAGTGGAGGGGAACTTTCTTGCTGCCGGAACCGTCGCCCCGACACTGGATCGCTCTGCCCGCTGGACATTCACCCCCACGGCGAGACCGGGTGACAAGGTGGGCCCGGGCGACCAGGTCGGTGCCGTGGAGGAGAAGCAGGGGCTGGTGCATCGCGTTCTGGTGCCGCCAGGCGTGAGTGGCGTCATCGCGGAGTTGGCCGCGGGGGACTACCCGGTAGATCAGCCGGTGGGGCACCTGGAGGACGGCACCCCACTCTCCCTGCTACAGCGGTGGCCGGTGCGGAGGCCAAGGCCGGTAGCGAGATGGCTCCCGGCGGACCGGCCGTTCGTGACCGGTCAGCGGGTCTTCGACTTGCTGTTTCCGGTGGCGGAAGGTGGTTCGGTCGCGGTGCCGGGCGGGTTCGGTACCGGGAAGACCGTCATCGAGCAGTCGCTGGCCAAACATGGGGTGGCGGACGTCGTGGTGTACGTCGGCTGTGGGGAGCGGGGCAACGAGATGGCGGAGGTGCTGGAGGAGTTCCCCGCACTGCAGGATCCTCGCACCGGGCGCTCGCTGATGGAACGCACCGTGCTCGTCGTCAACACCTCCAACATGCCGGTCGCGGCCCGCGAGGCGTCAGTCTACCTGGGTCTCACGATCGCCGAGTACTATCGCGACATGGGTTACCGTGTGGCGCTGATGGCCGACTCACTGTCCCGGTGGGCCGAGGCGCTCCGGGAAATCGGCTCCCTGCTGCGTGAGATGCCAGGCGAGGAGGGCTATCCCACGGCACTCGGGAACAGGCTCGGCAAACTGTTTGAGCGGGCGGGCCGTGCCCGGGTGCTGGGGGCCGAGGCGCGGGAGGGCGCGGTCACCTTCATCAGCGCCCTGTCGCCTCCCGGCGGCGACTTCTCGGAACCGGTCACCCAGGCCGCACTCCGGGTGGCTGGCGCACTCTGGGCCCTCGACGCTTCCCTGGCGCACCAGCGGCAGTTTCCCGCCGTGGACTGGGAATCCAGCTACAGCCTCCAGGCCGCTGAGGTCATCCCCTGGTTCGAGGCCAACGGCGGCGCCGACTGGGCGTCTCTCCGCCGGGAGACGTTTGCCCTGCTGCAACGCGATCGGGAACTGCGCGAGGTGGCCGGACTGGTGGGTCCCGACGCGCTCGAGGACCCGGACCGGCTGATCCTGGAGACCGCCCGCCTGCTGCGGGAATTCCTGATCGGGCAGAACAGCTACGATCCCGCCGACGCCAACTCGCCGGTCGTCAAGACCCGGGCGCTGGCTGACACCATCCTCCGCTTCCACCGCGAGGGAGGCAGGACCCTCGCGGCCGGCGGAACCATGGCGGCCGTCGATCTGGCGAGCGTGCGCCGCGCCCTGTCCGCGCTGCGGGCTTCTCCGGGAGCAACCGCCCCATGAGTGGCACCCCGCGTCGATACACTGGTGCCGCATCGGCCGCCGGACCGCTCCTCACGGTAGCGCGGACCCACCGCGCTGTGCTCGGCGAGTGGGTGCGGCTCGACGCACTGGGAGAGACTCCACGAAGAGGCCAGGTGATCGACGTCGCCCGCGACACTGCCACAGTCCAGGTCTTCGAGGACACCGTGGGCCTGGCTCCCGCCCGCACCGAGGTGACGTTGACCGGGGACATCGCCCGGGCACTGGTCGGAGAAGAACTCCTCGGCCGGGTCTTTGCCGGATCGGGTGCGCCGCTCGATGGTATGCCGCCGCCGGTCGGATCGGCCCGCCGCGCCGCCTGGGCGGCACCGCTCAACCCCGTCTGCCGCCGCAAGCCCGCCGACTTCATCGAGACCGGCATCTCGGCGATCGACGGGATGAACACTCTGGTGCGAGGGCAGAAGCTCCCGATCTTCTCCGGGGCCGGGCTGCCGGGGCTGGAATTGGCGGCCCAGGTCGTGGCCAATGCGCGAACGACCCGCTCCGAGCCGTTTGCGGTCATTTTCGTGGCCATCGGGCTCACCCAACGGGAGAGCCAGCAGTTTCTGCTGCGCTTCGAGGCCAGTGAGGCCATGGCCCGGAGCGTGTTCTACCTCAATCGCACCGGGGACCCCACCATCGAGCGGCTCCTGGCGCCGCGGCTGGCGCTGGCCCAGGCCGAGTACCTGGCGTTCGAACGCGGGATGCAGGTGCTGGTGGTGCTGGCCGACGCCAGCAACTACTGCGAGGCGCTTCGGGAACTGGGCGCGGCGCGCGAGGAGATTCCTGGCCGCCGTGGCTATCCCGGCTACATGTACTCCGACCTTGCCACGATCTACGAGCGGGCCGGCGTCGTGCGGGGCTCGGACGGGTCCGTCACCCAGTTGCCCATCCTGTCGATGCCGGACGACGACATCACCCACCCGATCCCTGACTTGACCGGCTACATCACCGAGGGGCAGATCGTGCTGAGCCGGGAGCTCGACCGGCGCGGGGTCTTCCCGCCGATCGACGTGCTGCCCTCACTGTCGCGGCTGATGGGAGCGGGCCTCGACGCCGGGACCGCTCCGGATCATCGCCGTTGGTCCAACCAGCTCTATGCGGTCTACGCCCTGGGGCGGGAGGCCCGGCTCACGGCCGCCATCGTCGGCGAGTCCGGGCTGCCGCCGGCCGACCGCCGGGCCATGGCGTTCGCGGAGCGGTTCGAGCGAGAGTTCGTTCACCAGGGTGGGGCGCGCCGCACCATCGCCGAGACCCTGGAGGTGGGGTGGCTGCTGCTGGAGAGCATGCCTCGCGAGGACCTCCACCGGATGTCGGAGGAGGCATGGGCGCGGAGAGCGGGCCGAGAGGGGGCGGTATGAAGGACCTCGGTCCCGCCACCCGATTCAATCTGCTGCGGCATCGCCGCCGGCTGGAGCGGGTTCGCAAGGGGATCGACCTGCTCACCCGGAAGCGGCAGGCCCTGGTGGCGGACCTGTTTCGGGTGGCCGCGCCGGCCATCGAGGCGCGGAGTCGGGTGGAAGCGGCCGCCGCGCGGGCCTATCCCGCGCTGCTCGGTGCGGCGGCTATCAACGGCGCCTCGGGCATTGACGCCATGGGGTGGCCGACCCGGCAGGTGGAAGTGGAGCTGACGGTGACGGAATCCTGGGGGGTGGCGAGCGGGACGGTGCAGCGTCTCACGCCGGTCCGGCGCACCGTGGAGGCCCGCGGCCAGGCGCCTCCCCTCACCGGTCCCGCCGCGGCAGTGGCCGCCACGGAATTCGAGCATCTGGTGGAACTGCTGCTCGATGCCGCATCCACCGAGTTGCTCCTTCGCCGTCTGGCCGAAGCGCTCCGCCGCACCTCACGCCAGGTCAACACCCTGGAGAATCGGGTGGCCCCGGGACTGGCCGCCGAGATCCATCGGGTCCGCGCCCTCCTGGAGGAGCGGGAGCGGGAGGATCATGGCCGGCTCAAGCACCTGCTCCGGCTCCGTTCCGGGACAGGAGCGTCGGCTCCGGGTATCGAATACGCTTGACGTCGCTCCCTAGGGTCGTTGGATCCCTCTCCCCCTTGAGACCGCCTAGACAACACCAAGCAGCGCGGGCAGCACCTCTCCCGCCGGGCCCTGCAGATGATGGATCCCGGCCCCGTGCCCCTGGCCCTCGGTGGTCGGGTTGATCACCAGGACCGTGGCACCGGAGCGGTGGGCCAGCCAGGGCAGTGACGCCGCCGGCACCACCAGATTCGAGGTCCCGATCGACAGGAACAGATCACACTCCTCGGCGACCTGCCATGCCCGCTGGAGCCCGGCCTCCGGCAGCAACTCCCCGAACCAGACCACGTCGGGCCTCAAGTGATCACCACAGACCGCACACCGCGGCGGCAGCTCACCGGTCTCGTCCCAACACTCCACCACGGTGCCCTCTCCGGCACATTTGACCCGCCGGATGTTCCCGTGGAGCTCGACCACGTTCTGGCTGCCTGCCGCCTGGTGGAGCCCGTCGATGTTCTGGGTGATCAGGGTGAACGACGCCACCCGCCGCTCCAGCTCGACCAACGCCAGGTGCCCAGGATTGGGTCTCGCTTCCCCGATGCTCTTCCTCCGCTCGGCGTACCACTCCCAGACCATCCGCGGCTGCCGGCGGAATGCCTCCATCGTGGCCAGCTCCTCGGGGTCGAAGGTGGCCCACAACCCGGTCATCGCTTCCCGGAAAGTGGGGATTCCACTCTCCGCGGAAATCCCGGCCCCGGTGAGGACCCCGACCTTCCGCGCCTCCCGGAGCAACCGAACTGCCGCCGCCAGATCAAAGGTCATGTGTCCCAGACCGGATCGACGATCTGCATCGGCTCCCTCGACGTCTCCGCGGCCTTTTGCTCAACAAGCCAGTATAGCGCCGGAAGGACCACCATGTTGAGTGCCGTGGCGGACAGCAGTCCGCCCAGGATGACCACGGCCATCGGAGTCTGCAGTTCGTTGCCCGGTTCCCCCCCACCGAGCACCAGCGGCAGCAGGGCAAGCCCGGCCGTCAGGGCGGTCATCAGGATCGGGGAGAGCCGCTCAAGCGATCCGCGCACGACCGCGTCCCGGAAGGGGAGCCCCTCCGACTGCAGGTGACGGTAGTGCGTCACCAGCAGAATGCCGTTCCGGGTGGCGATCCCGAACAAGGTGACGAACCCCACCAGTGAGGCGATGCTCACGACCCGGTCAGTGAGGAGCACCGCCGCCACCCCGCCGATCAGTGCCAGTGGCAGATTGACCATGACCAGCACGGCGGTCCTCGACGAGCGGAACTCGCCATAGAGAATCAGGAAGATCGCCGCTATCGACAGCAGGCTGAGGACCGACAGCATCCGGGTGGCCGACGCCTGGCTCTCGAACTGACCCCCATAGACGATGTGATAGCCCGGTGGCAGGGTGACCGTCTCCTCGACCGCCCGCCGGATGTCAGCCACCGTTCCGCCCAGGTCTCGACCGGCCACGTTGGCCTGAACCACGATCTTCCGCTGGACGTTCTCCCGGGAAATGGTGTTGGGGCCCCGGGCGACGCTGACCGTGGCCAGGTGGGACAGTGGCACCTTCTGCCCCGTTGGCGTGTCAAACACCACTCTGGCGATGGCGTCGGCACTGGTCCGCAGCTCTGGGGGGAGACGCACCACCAGGTCGTAGCTCCGGCCCTCCTCGAGCACCTGGGAGACCACTTCGCCGTTGAAGCCGATGTCGATGGCTTCGCCCAGGTCGCCAACGGTGAGGCCGTACCTGGCCAGCGCTTCCCGGTTGGCCCGCACCTGGAGTTGCGGGACGTCGGCCTGCTGTTCGAGCTGCAGATCGACGACGCCGGCAATGCCCTGCATCGCCTCGCGAACCCGGGTGCCGACCTGCCGCAGCTGGTAGAGATCGGGGCCGAAGATCTTGACCGCGATATTGGCCCGGGTCCCCGAGAGCATGTGGTCGATGCGGTGCCCGATCGGCTGCCCGATGGTGACGTTGGTGCCGGGAATCGCCGAGAACTCCCGCCGGAGCGACTCGAACAGCTGCTCCTTGTCGATCCCGTCCTTGAGGGTGACATCGATCTCGGCGGCGTTGACGCCCTGGGCATGCTCGTCGAGCTCGGCCCGGCCCTGTCGGCGGTCGGTGTTGGCGACCGCGGAATCGGCCAGCAGGATCTGCTCGACCCGGCGACCGATCGCATCGGATTCCTCGAGCGAGGTTCCCGGTACAGTCACCACCGAAACCGTCAGGGCCCCCTCGTTGAACTCGGGGAGGAAGGACGAGCCGAGGAGGGGGATGGAGGCCACTGTCGCGGCCAGGGTGAGGGCGGCGGCCGCCAGAATCTGTCGCGGCCGTGCCAGCACCTGATCGAGGATCCGGGCGTAGTGCCGCTTGAGCCACTGGACCAGCCGGCTCTCCCGCTCCTCCTGGACCACCCTGGCCCGTGGCAGGAGCCAGGCGCAGAGCACCGGGGTGACGGTCACCGCCACGAAGAGCGAAGCCAGAATCGATACCACATAGGCAAAGCCGAGGGGGCGGAGCAGCCGTCCCTCGACGCCGCCCAGGAAGAACAGCGGCAGGAAGACCACGATGATGATCAGCGTGGCGTTGACGATTGAGGCGCGGATCTCGAGGGACGCCTCGATAGACCACCTCAACGGCCGGCCGACGCCGATCGGCGGCGAGGTGGTGGTTCTCCTTCAGGCGGCGGAAGACATTCTCGACGTCGATGATCGCGTCGTCCACCAGGGCCCCGATCGCGATGGCCATGCCCCCGAGGGTCATCGTGTTGATGGTGATGCCGAGCAACTGCATCGCCAGAATCGCCACCACCAGCGACAGCGGGATCGCCAGGGCGGAAATGGCGGTGGTCTGGAAGTTCCACAGGAAGAGAAACAGGATGATCACCACCAGGATGGCCCCGTCCCGGAGGGCCTCGATCACATTGTCGATTGCCGTCCTGATGAAGCTGGCCTGACGGAAGAGGTCGGTCCGGACGATCATCCCCTCGGGCAGGGTCTGCTGGATGGCGGCCACTTCCAGCTCGATCCGCTCGGTGAGCGCGAGGGTGTTGGCCCCGGGCTGCTTCTGAATCGCGAGGACGACGCCTGGGTCCCCGTTGACCGAGCCATTCCCGTAGCTCGGGGCCGATCCCACGATCACATCGGCGACTTGTGCCAGCAGGATGGGGACTCCTCCTCGCACCGCCACCACCGAGAGGCCGATGTCCTCCACGCTCTGGGCTCGACCGATACCCCGGATGACGTATTCCTGGCCGCGGTCCATGTAGACCCCGCCTGAGGCGTTGGCGTTCGAGCCCGCCGCGGCCCGCCGGATCGCTTCGAGGGTGACGCCGGCCGCGAGCATCCGGGCCGGGTCGGGGAGCACCTGATACTGCTTGACCTCCCCCCCGATCGGGATGACCTGCGCCACCCCCGGGATGGCGAGCAGCCGGCGACGGAGGGTCCAGTCGGCTACGGTGCGCAGTTCCCGGGGCGGCTGGGGTCCGGTCAGGCCCAGCATCATGATCTCGCCCATGACCGACGAGATCGGTGCCAGCACCGGCGCCGAGACGCCTGCCGGGAGGCCACCCGCCACGACCTGCAGCTTCTCGGCGACGATCTGCCGGGCCCGGAAGATGTCCGTCCCCCACTCGAACTCCACCCAGACGACCGCGATCCCCTGGGCGGTGGAGGAGCGGACGCGACGGACGCCTGTGGCGCCGTTGACGGCGGTCTCGATCGGGAAGGCAACGAGGGTCTCGACCTCCTCCGGTGCCATGCCGTGGGCTTCGGTGAGTACCGTGACGGTGGGGGCGGTGAGGTCCGGGAAGACGTCCACCGGCATCCGGGACGCCGTCCAGGCCCCGCTGACGAGGAGGAGTCCGGCAACCGCCAGCACCATGACCCGATGGCCCAGGGACCACGCGATGAGGTTGTTCAGCATCGGATCACCCTAGTGCTCGTGGCCGTGGGTGGGGACGCCGGTGGACAGCGAGGCGAGCCGGATCTGGTACGCCGCACCCGTCACCACCCGTTCACCAATGGCAATCCCGGACCGGACCAGGGTCAAGGTGGACGTCGCCCCGCCGACGCTCAGGGCCCGCCGCTCGAACCGCTCGCCTTCGACCTGCACGTAGGCCACGGGTTGGCCATCCTCGTCGAGCACCGCCGAGGTCGGGATGACCACTCCGGAGATGGACTGGCTGGTGCCGACCGTGACCTGGGCGTTCATGCCGATCCGGATGGCCCCATCGGCGTTTCGCACTTCGTAGATCACCGGCACGGTCCGGGAGATCGAGTCGATCACCGCACCCAGCGAGACGGTCCGGAGGGTCTCATGCACCCGGACGCTGCCGGGGATCCGGAAGGAAGCGCCTGCCTCCCGCCCGACCCGGGCGGCCTCCCCGGCCGGGACGTTGACCACCAGCCAGACGACAGACGGGTCCACCACCGTGAGGAGTTCGGCGCCGGCCTCGACCCGACTCCCGGGGGTGAGAGTGCGGGACGCGATGACCCCATCGATGGGAGACCGGAGCACCAGCCGGCCATCCGGACCCAGCGCACCGCTGTTGGAGAAGGCCGCGAGTGTCTCCTGCGCCGCGGTGAGCCGGATTTCTGCCTCACGGAGTCGGCGGGCGGGGATCGCCTCCACGGCATGGAGCCGCTGAGCACGGGCGTACTCATCCTGGGCCTCGCGGAGTCCTGCCCGAGCCTGGGCCACGGAACTGCCCCCCTCGCTCAGCGCAGGAGTCAGGATGACGAGGATCTGTCCGCGGGTCACTCGCTGGCCCGGCACCGGCGACTGGGCGACCCCGCTCACCTCCACCATCCCGGCCACGGGGGCAGAGAGGCGGGCCAGCCGACCCGCGGTGGGAGCAATGGTTCCGGTCGCCTGAAAGGATTCCGCCACTCGACCCGTGCCGGCGAACGCAGTGATAAAGCCGGGCGTCTTCCACTGCTGCTCTTTCAGGAACGCGATGCCGTCCTCGGCCTCTGCCGACTCGCGGGGAGCCTCCTCGGCGGTGGGATAGACCCGAAGTCCGGGGACCCGGAGGATGTCCTTTGCCTGAGGACTGTTCACGGTGATGATCAGGTCGTATAGCCCGAGTCGCGAGAAAGCCGGCGACGGTCCGTAGATGCCCGGTGCCCTCGGCGCGTCCTGGGTCACGATGACGGGCTCGCCCCCGTCCTGAGGCTCGAACCGGAGGGTGATGCTCCCCGAACGGAGGGGGGCGAAGTCGGTCAGATCGGTGAGGTGCACGGCGAACTTGTCCGGTGCGCCAACGATCAGGGCCGGGTATTCCATGAAGAGTTCAGTCGAATCGGTCCACAGGGTGATGGCGCCCCCGGCCGGCCCGGTGACCTCTGGCTCGGCACCGCCGTTGGCGCCACCACACGCCCCGAGCACCAGCACGACCGCCGCCGTCAGGACCGTGGATTGGAGTGGTGAGTAGTCAGGTCGCATGATGATCCTCAGAGGAGCGAGGCGCCGGTGGCGCGTTCGAGCGCGGCACGCCGCGCGATGTATTCAGCCCAGAGACCGGCGTAGCTCGCCGCCGCCTCGTGATAGGCCCGTACCGAGTCCAGCCACTCCAGCAGGGAGATCTCGCCCTCCGCATAGGCAGTGTCGGCGGCCTCGCGCGCCGTCATGGCGCTCTCGTCGAGCTGCACCCGCAGCGCATCCAGTTGGGCAGCCAGCGCCTGGTGCGCCGCGTGGGCGTTGCGGACCTCCCGTGCAGTATCCCTCCGCTGAATCGCCGCATCGGCGGTCCGCCGGGCGGCCTCGGCCCGGGACGCCTCGACCGCTCCGCTCCGCCGATCCCAGAGTGGCACCGGGAGACTCAGGCCGGCGACGAAGCCACTGATCGTCACCCCCGTGGTGAGGCGTTCGTTCTTGAAGCCTCCCGTCAGGACCGGGGTCGGGATCCGTTCAGCCTCCGCCAGCCGGGCCTCGGCCGCCGCGGCGTCTGCCTCGAGCAGGGCCACCCGCAGTTCTGATCGGTTGGTCAGGGCCAGGGAAACCAGGGAATCCACCGACTGGGTCAGCGGGGCCGGGGTCAGGCTGTCGGTCAGCACCGTCGTGTCATCATGCGTGGGGTCGGTGGAACCGATCAGTGAGGCCAGCACCCCGAGCGCGTTGTCCCGGGCCACCTGGGTCTCCAGCCGGAGGGCGGTGTACCGTGCCGCCTCGAGCTGCAGCCGTCGGTGCTGATAGCCCGAGACGTCCCCGGCCTCAAGGCGCGCCGTGCTCACCCGCTGCGCTTCGTCGAAGGCCTCGGCGGCCACGAGGGCGAGCCGAGCCCGCCAGTGAGCGGCCACCGCCAGCGCATAGCTGCGGGTCACCTGCAGGTCGAGCTGTGCTACCGCCCCGGCCAACCGGGCTTCGGCTACCGCACGTTGCCGTTCGGCGACCCCCCGACGGGCGCCCCGCTGCCCGCCGATTTCGAGTGGCTGGTCGAGGGCTACGATGCTCTGCCAGTTCGTTTCGCCATCGCGCGAGGTCTGCTCGCGACTGAAGCTGAGCATCGGGTTGGGGAGGGCGCCGGCCTGACGCTCCCACCCTCCCGCGGCGGTCACCGCCTCCCGGGCGGCCACCAGCTCCGGGCTGTGGAGCCGGGCCTGGGCCCGGGCATCGGCCAGGGAGAGCGGTGCCCGGTGAGGTGCCCCGGGGACCTGCGCTCCGAGGGGCAACGCGGCGATCAGGAGGGCGCTGGCAAGGCCCAGGATCTTTCGCATGACAGTACCTGCACGATCAGGTGTGGGCGCCGGCAACAACCCCGACGCAAACAGATATGGACCAGGCCCGCCGCCAAGGCGGGGCCGGGTCGGAATCAGGGACACCGCACCATCAGCGCTCAGTGCCGAGCGTGATGGCCAGGGTCAGATGAGCGGTGGAGCTCTGGCGGGTGGTGTTGGGCCGGGAAGTTGACCGGGTGGGGCAGGGTCAGCAATGACGGAGGCCTGGTGATCCCGGACCACTCCGAGGGTGCTCGCCAGCTTGACAACGGGCGGAGGCGCAAACTCCAGAGCGAAAAGCGGCTTGGCCGCCGGGGTCGCCCGGAGATCCAGATGGGGGTGGCCAGCGTCCGTGTCGGGCTCACCGAGCGTGGCCCCGCCAGCGGCCTGATGGTCCTGAGCACCAGCGTGGTGGTGCTGCTCGGCCTCCATCGCGTGGTGATGCGCCAGGCTGTGGCTCACCTCCGGGAGGAGGAGGGCCAGGCCCAGGATCAGGACGACCAGGGGGCCGGAGGCCCCTGGCCGGAGAAGCCGATGCATGAGTGGAACATCGCGGCGTGGACCCGGGCAGGCAAGTCGGCACTGGCGTGGGGTAACCGGGACCCTCTTCACGCACCCATCACTTTCCCCAGGTGGGTTTGGCGACCCCGTCCTGCACGGCATAGAAGCCGAGGTCCCGCCCGGTGCGCGCCTTGGTGAGCAGAATGATCTGCCCAGTGTGCATCGCGAAGTGTTCGACCACATGGTAGATGGCGCCCTGCACGGTGGTGTGGTACCCCTGGATCAGCCGGGGTTCGAGCAGCTCGCTCGTCAGCACCCGGGCCAGCGCCTGGTCCACCAGCGTCAGCGTCGACTCCAGGATCGCGACCAGCTCCTTGCGTGACACGACCTCCCGCCGGTCGAACTCCTCCTGCCGCCGGCGGATGTCGTGCGCCCGCCCGACCCCGGCCACGATCCACTGCCGAGCATTGCCGCAGAGGTGAAACACCAGGTTGCCGATGCTGTTGGAGGCCGGGTTGGGCCGCCACCAGATATCCTCGTCGCTCAACGTCTCGAGACACTTCCGGATCCGGGGGCGGAAGTCGTCCATCAGGTACGCCCTGGACTGGCGGATGAACTCGTCGGCGGGAGTGGTCATCCGATCGTCTCCTGAAAGAGCCTCCTGAAGTTGCCGCCCATCACCAGATCCACCTCGCGAGCCGCCAGCCCCATCGTCTGCAGCGCTTGGGCGATGGTCTCCATCCGCCTCGGGTGATTCAACCCCGGGATGAAGAACGGCCAGCGGAACGAAGCCGCCGAACTGGGCCGGAGCCTGGCCAGTTCCTCCTCCAGCCGCTTCCGCTGGGCCTCGGTGTCGGGGATGGTCTGGTATTCCCGGTCGCTTCCGATCCCCACGTGCTCCACCCCGGCCACCCGGATAGCATGCCGGAGATGGCCGAGGTAGTCCTCCAGAGTGTTCCTCTCCATGGGGCCCAGGTATGGATTGATCTGGTAGATGCCGAGTACCCCGCCCCGGTCGGCCATCGCCCGGATGGCGGCGTCTGACTTGTTCCGGGGATGGGGGAAGACCGCGTGGCACCCCGAGTGGGTGATGGCCACGGGCACCTGGGAGTGTCTGATGGCATCGAGGGTGGTCGCCTCGCCGGAGTGTGAGACGTCCACCAGCATCCGGAGTGCGTTCATCCGCTCCACCACCGCCAGGCCGAAGTGGCTGAGCCCGCTATCGGTTCGCTCCAGGCAGCCGTCGCCCAGCAGGTTCCGGGTGTTGTAGGTCAGCTGGACGATCCGTACCCCATCGTGGTGGAGCCGGACCAGCCCCTCCACCTCATCCCCGATCGGGGTCGCGTTCTGGGTGTAGAGCAGCAGGCCGATCCGGCCGGTCGCCGCCGCCTGGTCGAATCCTGCCGTGGCCCGGACCAGCGACAGCCTGGTGGGGTTGGCAGCGACATATCGCTCGTATTCGACGATCTCCTGCGCCATGCTGCGGTAGGCGCTGGCGCCTTGGAGGGCTGGGTTGCCGACGGTCACGACGCAGCCGGTCAGTCCGCTGGCGCGGATCTCGTCGAGCAGGGCAGGGCCATACTCGGGTCGGACCTCGCCCAGGCCGTCAATCACCACCGGTCGTTGCCGGGGTCGATCGTGGAACAGATCGGGCACGATCCACGGAGCAGCGGCGGCTGCCGCCACGAAATCCCGACGCTTCATCGTCCGGTCCTCGCTCGCACTGTCACCCGGTGTATCACGGCACCCTCCTCGATCGCAATGTCACTCGGCGCATCACGGCACCCTCCTGAATCGCGTCGAGGACCTCGAGGCCTTCCACGATCTCTCCGATGATCGTGTAGTCGTGATCGAGCCGGAGGTTGTCCACCAGGTTGAGGAAGATCTGCCCGTCGCCGGTGTGGCGGCCCCGGGTGGAGATCCCCATGGTGCCCCGAGTGTGCGACCGGAGTCCCAGCTCATCCGGGGTAAATGGCCCGTCACCCATGTACTCGTTGGCCCCGGGACTGCCGCCCTGGACCACGAAGTTGGGGACCACCCGGTGGAAGGTCAGGCCCTCGAACCACCCCTCCCGTGCCATCCGGACGAACCGGGCGGTGTTGATGGGCGCTTCATCGGGGAAGAGCCGGAGCACCATCTGGCCGCCATCGACCATCTCGATGACCGCCTCGCTCCGCTCCCACTCGGCGATCTGCCCGGGCGAAGGTGGGGTGGGGGGTGGCATTGGCCGGGGCGTGGCGGTCACCGGCTGACCGGTCCACCGGGTGAGGATCGCCGCCGCCTGCTGGGCGATGGCGGAGTCGAAGTCGGACAGATACGGCCGGAGCGACTGGGCCTGGGCCGGACCACCCAAGGTACCGACGGTCTGGAGGAGGGCAGCGCGGGGATCGCGCGAGGTGTCCCGCCGCTGCCTGGTGATCCGGTCGAGCGCCGTGAACAGCACCGGCAGGGCCCTGTCGACGTCTGGGGTGCTGTCCAGCGCGATGGCTGCGCGCTGGAGAAGCTGGTAGTCGTTGGAGGCCATCGCGTCGCGGTAGAGGGCGTCAGCTTCGTGACCGACTCTGGCGCTCAGTTCGGCGATGGCGGCCTCCCGGACGTTCAGGTGAGAATCGCGGGCCAGCCGTTCCAGGGTTGAGAGGGCATTGGCCAGACCAGCGGCGCGTGCCATGTACATCCGGACCTGCCAGACCTTGCTCGCCGCCAGGTCGGGAAGGAGACCAGCGACGGCGCCTGAATCGACTCTGGCCAGTGAGACGATGGCATGGGCGGGCAGGTGCCACTCCGTCGTGGTGATGGGAGTTCCGGCGAGCCGCATCAGGGGTTGGGCAACGGCCGGCCCGCATCCGGCCAGCAGATCGACCGCGGTCAGGGCGACATCCCCATCTTCGTCCTGCAGGGCCCTGAGGACCGGCAGGCACCCTTCGCTCTCCATCATGAACCGGCCGTAGCCGCGGAGCGCATCAAGCCGAACCTGCGGACTCGGGTCGAGCAGGGCCCGCCCGATGATCCGTTCCCGGCCCGGCAGCTCCCGCTGGCTCGCCGCGATCGACACCGCCACCCGCCGGACCTGCCACTCGTCGTCGTTCAGCGCATCCAGCAGGGCGCCGCTGTCGGCCCGTCCGGTGGTCTGCAGCGCCATCACCGCCTGGAGCCGGACCCGCGGGTGGTGTGGTGATTCCGTGAGTTGCACCAGGCGCTCGATCGCCGCGGAAGACGGTGGCCGCCGAGCGACCGATCGACGGTAGAGCGCCGCCAGCCCGTGGGTGACCCCTTCCAGGGTCACCTCCGGAGCATCCCCACCCGGCGATCGGCTCCCCTGGAGCATCAGGAGTTCGATCGCGGCGGGATCGCTCTCCGGACGCTGGGGGAGTCGGCCCAGGGTCCGGTAGATGACCCCGCGGACGGCCGGGTCGGACTCGAGCCCCAGCCGGGCCGCAAGCACCGCCCGGGCGGCGTTGCCGTCGGTGTGGACCGCGCTTTGGCCCAGGGCGTTGGCCGCCTCCATCCGGACCGACGCGGCCGAAGCCGAGAGGAAGGGGGTGATCAGCGAGTCGAGATCGGCCTGTTCCCGGCGACCCAGTTCCCGGACCGAGATCCGTTGGGCCACGGTGTCGGGAGCCTGCGCGGCGAAGTTCCAAGAGGGCGAGGCTGAACGCCCGGTCGGGGCGAGCACCAGCGAGAGGATCAGCAGAGTAGTCATAGGCGAGTATGGAGCCTATAATGCCTCTGCCCAGACCCCAAGCGCCAGCCATGCCGGAACTTCCCGACCTTACTCTCTACGTCGATGCCCTGCGTGGGCGGGTCGTCGGGCGGACCGTAACCGAGCTGGTGATCCGAAACGCCTTCGTCCTCCGGTCGGTAGCGGTACCCCCGGCGGCCTGGGCCGGGCGGACCATCTCAGGGATCTCCCGGCTCGGCAAGCGAATCGTGCTCCACGGCGCCGATGATCATCACCTGGTAATTCACCTGATGATTGCCGGCAGGCTCCGCTGGCTGGCCCCCGGCAAGAAGCCACCCGGGAAGCTCACGCTCGCGCTCCTTGCCTTCGAGCACGGGACCCTGGTGCTCACCGAGGCGGGCACAAGACGCCGCGCCTCCCTGCATCTGGTGCAGGGCCGAGACGCGCTGGCCGAGTTCGGGCGCGGTGGCCTGGAGCCCCTCGAAGTGGGACTCGAGGCGTTCGCGGAGCGGCTCCGGTCGGAGAATCACACGATCAAACGGACGCTGACTGACCCGTCGATGTTCAGCGGGATCGGCAACGCCTACTCCGATGAAATCCTCCACCGAGCGCGGCTTGGGCCACTGGTCTGGACCTCCCGCCTGACCGACGAGGAGATTGCCCGGGTCCATGGGGCGATGCGGGAGGTGCTGGTCGAATGGACTGACCGGCTCCGGGGTGAGCTGGTGGACGGGTGGCCAGCGAAGGTCACGGCCTTTCACGCCGCCATGGCGGTGCATGGCCGCTACCGGAAGCCGTGCCCGGTCTGCGGCACGCCGGTGCAACGGATTCGCTACGCCGAGAACGAGACCAATTATTGTGCCCGGTGCCAGACCGGCGGGCGATTGCTTGCGGACCGGGCACTGTCCAGATTGCTCCGGGACGACTGGCCCCGCTCCATCGACGAATGGTGAGGATGAGATGATCGCCTTGCTGCTGTTCGCCGCTGTTCAGGCCCCGGCCATGGTCGACCAGGTGTCGGGCACCACCGCCCGGCTCCAGGCGGTGAGCCCGGTCACGGAACAGGTGGTGTGGGCCAGCGGAGCCCGGGGGACCGTGGTCCGGACGCTGGACGGCGGTGCCAACTGGACCGCGATGGTGGTGCCAGGAGCCGACTCGCTCGAATTCCGGGACATCCATGCCCTGAGCGCCGATCTGGCCTGGGCGATGACCGCCGGGCCGGGACCCGCCTCCCGGATCTACCGCACCGCTGACGGTGGGGGGCACTGGGTGTTGCAGTGGACCAACCAGGAACCCAGGGCCTTTTTCGACTGCCTCTCCTTCTGGGACGAGCGTCGCGGGATCGCCATCAGTGACGCGGTGGACGGGGCCTTCGTGCTGATCGTCACCGACGATGGGCAGACCTGGCGGCGGGTTCCGCCCGAAAGCTCGCCACCGGCCCGGGAGGGGGAGGGGCTCTTTGCCGCGAGCGGAACCTGTCTCGTCACCCGGGGAACCAACCAGGCGTGGTTCGGTACCGGCGTCAACGCGGGACGGGTGGGGCGGACTACCGATGGCGGCCGGAGCTGGTCCCTGGTCAACACCCCGATTCTCCAGAGCACCGGGACCGCGGGCCTCACTTCGCTGGTCTTCTTCGACGACCGGATCGGGCTGGGCGTCGGCGGGGATGTGGCCGCGCCGGACAGCCTGCGGGACCGGGTGGTGCTGACCGAGGACGGGGGTGCCACCTGGCGGCTGGGCGGCGACCTGCCCTTTGGCGGGGCAGCCTTCGGTGCCTCCATGGTCGCTGGACGCACCGCCGTCGCGGTGGGCCCCAAGGGGTCGGCCTGGACCAGTGACGGGGGGAAGAGCTGGACCGCGCTGGACACCCGGGACTACTGGAGCGTTGGGTTCAGCGGCAATAGCGGATGGATGGTGGGGCCGCGAGGGAGAATCACCAAGGTGGAATTCGCCAAGTGAAGATCGAGAAGGCGATGGCCACCGTCTGGCACCTGGAGGTCCGGGGCTTGGCGGCGCTGGTGCCGGCCCGCGGCGAGCGGCAGTTCTCGCTGGAGCGTCTGATCAGCCCCACGCCCGCGGTTGCCCGGGCGCTCTACGTCGGCGTCGGGGCCGACTACCACTGGGCCGACCGGCTGCCGTGGAGCGATGAGGAGTGGGCCGCGCGGATCGACGATCCCAGGGTCGAGTTCTGGCTCGCCAGTGAGGGCGGCACCCCGCTCGGCTATTTCGAGCTCTGCCGGCACGACCCGGAGATGATGGAGATCGCCTACTTTGGACTGCTGCCGCATGCGGTGGGAAAGGGGCACGGAGGGCCGTTGCTGGAGGCCGCCGTCCGGCGCGGGTTTGAGGCGGGTGCCGAGCGGGTGTATCTCCACACCTGCTCGTTCGACCACCCCGCCGCCCTCAAGAACTACCAGGCGCGCGGGTTTACCGTCATCCGCATCGAGCAGGCGCTGGTGGCGGTGTCAGTGACCTGACCAGGCCCTCTGGCGGGGCTCCGATTCTGGCGGTATCCGTTCAATTCGCCTGTGACCTCGGAGGTGGATGGTGCGTGGATTCCAGCTGGCGGTATCCCTGCTGACGATCGCCGCTCTGGATGGCTGCCGGGGGGGCCCAGACTCTATCGCGACCCGGGCGGCGCTGGTGGCCGCTCTTGAGGAGTACACTGCCGCCGCCAGAACAGTAGATCCGGACCGGATCGCGCCTTTCTATGCCGCGGACGCCATCCTGTTCGAACCGGGCATTCCCCCGGTCCACTCCCGCGACTCGATCCGGGCCTTCATCGCGTCGTTCCCGGGTGTCGTGGTCGAAGCCGCCACGGCCACCGCCGACACCATCGAACTCTACGGGAAGACTGCCTACCTCTGGGGGAGCTACTTCGAGCGACTCGGCTTCCCGGGACAACCGGTGAGCGCCCAGTCCGGCCGATTCGTGATGCAGTGGACCCTGGGGGACGATGGGCGGTGGCAGATCCGTCGACTGTACCGGATTCCCCTGGCGACGCAACTGGATTCGGTTCCCGGACCGTGAGGGTGGTGGGCCCGACCGATTCTGGCGCCCTATCTCCCTGAGAGGGCCTGTTGAGCAACGTCCGACAGCACCAGCCGTCCGCTCACCGCCGCGCGCTCGGGCAGCAACGTCTCCCACTGTTCGGTTCCCTGCCAGAAGGTCTGCTTCATCAGTGCCATCGCCTCGGGACTTGAGGCGGCCAGTCGAGTGGCTAGCGTCTGCACCGCGCGGTCCACCTCCCCGATCGTACCCAGTACTTCGGAATAGAGGCCCTTCTCCCGGGCCCACTCGGCATCGCGCCATTCGGTGGCGTTCACGCCCAGGGTGGTGAGGGCCGAAAGGCCGAGCTTCCACTCGATGACCGGGCCCACGACGAAGGGACCGATCCCGACCGCGAGCTCACTCAGCTTGATCGAGGCACCGGGACCGGCAATGGCGTAGTCGCTGGCCGCAACCACTCCCACCCCGCCTCCGACCGCCTTCCCGTGGACCCGGGTGATCACGAACTTGGGACAGCGGATCAACGCCAGAATCAGCCGGGCAAAGCCCATGAAGAACTGGGTTCCCACCTCAGCGCTCCGGATGGCCTGGAGCTCCTGGAAGCTGGCGCCCGCGCAGAAGGGGCCGGTTCCGTCGCTCCGGAGGACGACCACCCGCACCTCGCCATCGGTCCCGAGCGCGGTGACTTCGGCGGCCAGGCGCTGGAGCAGGACGCCGGGGAGGGAATTCCCCTTCGGATGGTGGAATCGAATGGTGCCGATGCCCTCGGTGATCTCCACCAGGACCCGTCCGGGTTCGACGGCTGTACTCACGGCAACGCTCCTTCCAGTGCAGCGCGGGTATTCTACAAAGATAACAGGACTGGAATGCCGCCCGCCCTGGCCGGCCAGGCAAGGCGACGTTTCTGGCATTCGGCCCTCCCCGTCTATTTTACGGGGAGACCGGCCCGCCTGGCCGGAGCCAAGGAGCCGAGATGAGTCAGACCCAGGCCCGCGGAGCCCAGCCTGTCCCCGCCCCCGAAGACCCGGCCCAGTCCGCCGAGTTCCAGGCCCGGATCGAGGCCGGCGAGACGATCGAGCCCAAGGACTGGATGCCCGAGCGGTACCGGAAGCAGTTGATCCGGATGATGTCCCAGCACGCCCATTCCGAGATCGTCGGGATGCTCCCCGAGGGGAACTGGATCACCCGCGCGCCCAACCTCCGCCGCAAGATGGTGCTGCTGGCCAAGGTGCAGGACGAGGCCGGCCACGGGCTCTACATCTACTGTGGCACCGAGACCCTGGGCGTCGAGCCGCGATGAGCTGGTGGACCAGCTGCATGCCGGCGTCGCCAAGTACTCCAGCATCTTCAACTATCCGACCCTGAGCTGGGCCGACATGGGCGCGATCGGCTGGCTGGTGGACGGCGCCGCGATCGTCAACCAGACGATGCTGGCCAAGGCGTCCTACGGGCCCTATGCCCGCGCCATGATCCGGATCTGCAAGGAGGAGAACTTCCACAAGCGCCAGGGCTACGAGATCATGGCGACCCTGTCCGCCGGCACTCCGGCCCAGAAGGCAATGGCGCAGGACGTCGCTCAACCGCTGGTGGTGGCCGTCGCTGATGATGTTCGGGCCGAGCGACGTGAACTCGCCCAACAGCGCGGAGCTGATCAGCTGGCGGGTCAAGAGGAAGACCAACGACGACCTGCGGCAGCGGTTCGTGGACATGACGATGCCGCAGGGCCAGGCGATCGGGCTGACCGTTCCCGATCCGGACCTGAAGCTACAACGAAGGGACCAGCGACTGCGAGTTCGGGGCCGATCGACTGGGACGAATTCTGGGCGGTGATCCACGGCAATGGTCCCTGCAACCGGGAGCGGCTGGAGGCGCGCGCGCCAGGCCCATGACAACGGAGCCTGGGTTCGGGCCGCCGCCGAGGCCTATGCCGCCAAGCAAGCAGGCCCGCGCCAATCGCCACCGCCGCCTGAGGACGGACCATGGCCAAGCCTGAAACGAAGGACGCGGTCAGACCCAATGGCCGCTCTGGGAGGTCTTTACCCAGCCGGGCACTGGGAAACCGCACGAGCACGCCGGCAGCGTCCATGCCCCCGACGCCGAGACTGGCGCTCCAGAACGCCCGGGATATCTACGCCCGGCGCGGCGAGGCGGTGAGCCTCTGGGTGGTGCCCGCCGACGCGATCACCGCGCCAGCAGTCCGGCTGACGCGGGGCCGTTCTTCGATCCCGGCAACGACAAGGCCTACCGGCACCCGCAGTTCTACAAGATGCCGCGTGGCGTCAGGGGGTTCTGACCCGATGGGCCGCCAGGCCGCCCTGTTCGACTACCTGCTCGGCCTGGCCGACGACCGGCTGGTGCTGGGGCATCGGCTGAGCGAGTGGTGCGGCCACGGCCCGATCCTCGAGGAGGACATCGCGCTGACTAATGTGTCGCTCGACCTGATCGGTGCGGCCAACCTGTTCTACGGACTGGCTGGGGAGGTGGAGGGGAAGGGCCGCGATGCCGACGACCTGGCCTACTTCCGGGAGGCGGTCGAGTTCCGAAGCCACCCGCTGGTCGAACTGCCCCGGGGGGACTACGCCTTCACCATGGTGCGGCAGTTCCTGTTCGACGTCTCCAGCTGGCAATTGCTGGGCGCGCTGCGCCAGAGCAAGGAAACCCGGCTCGGCGACATCGCCGCCAAGGCCTGGAAGGAAGCGGCCTATCATCTCCGCCACAGTTCGGAGTGGGTGGTCCGGTTCGGCGACGGCACCGAGGAGAGCCACCTGCGAGCGCAGGCCGCCCTGGACGAGGCGTGGCGCTGGACCGGCGGCCTGCACCGGCCCACGCCACAGGAGGCGGAGCTGATCGCGGCGAACGTGGCCCCGGACTCGGCGGCGCTCCGTGCCGACTGGGATCGGTTGGTGCGGGAAGTACTCGACCGGGCCACTCTCAAGGTGCCGGAGGACGCCCCACCCACCGGCCGCGGGTACCGCCGGGGCGATCACACCGAGCACCTGGGACATCTGCTCAGCGAGATGCAGAGCGTGGCCCGGGCCCACCCCGGGGCATCGTGGTAGCCACCGGCGCCGAGGTGGTCGAACTGCTGCACGAGGTCAAAGACCCCGAGGTGCCGGTCATCAGCATCGTGGAGCTGGGGATCGTGCGGGGGGCAGAGGTGGACGGCTCCCGGGTGGTGGTCGACATCACCCCGACCTACTCCGGCTGCCCCGCGATGCGAGTGATCGAGGAGGAAGTGCAGGCGGCGCTGGCTGGACACGGGTTCACCGAGGTGGAGGTGCGCACCGTGCTCCGGCCGGCCTGGACCACCGACTGGATCACCGAGGCCGGGAAACGGAAGCTCCAGCAATACGGGATCGCCCCGCCCGGGCCGGCTCCGGACCTGGAGGCCCCGCTGGCGCTGGGACCGACCGTGCGGGTGGTGGGGTGCCCGTACTGCGGATCGGACCAGACGACCCTCCGGAGCGGTTTCGGCTCCACCGCCTGCAAGGCGCTGTATTATTGCGATGCCTGTCATCAGCCATTTGAGCACTTCAAGGCCTTCTAGTCTCCCGGCCTGACCAGCCGGCGGACCTCTCGGAGCAACCGATGACCCGGTCCCGTCCTGGCTTTATCACTTTCACCTTGCTGGCCGCCCTGACCTTGCCGGCCTGCCGGGTGGCACAACCGGGGGCGGCCCGCCCCAACATCGTCGTCGTCCTGGTCGACGACCTCCGGTGGGATGACATCGCGGTGGCCGGACATCCGTTCGTCGAGACTCCCAACCTCGATCAGATGGCGGCCGAGGGGGTCCGGTTCCTCAACGCCTTTGCGGCGACTCCGCTCTGCTCTCCCAGCCGGGCCAATATCCTGACCGGGCAGTACGCTCATACCAACGGGATCGTCGACAACACGGCGCGGGACTCCGCCAGCCATCGGCTCGCCACTTTTGCCCGACCCCTGGCCGACGCCGGGTACCGGACCGCCTTCCTCGGCAAGTGGCACATGGGAAACGATGACACTCGGCGGCCGGGGTGGACCCGCTGGGTGGCGATGAAGGGGCAGGGCGAAGCGATGAACCCCAGGCTCAATGTGGACGGGGAGCGGATCGTGGCGCCGGGGTATGTCACCGACGTGCTGACCGACTATGCCGTCGACTTCATCAAGGCCGACCAGGGCACTCCGTTCATGCTCTTCCTGGCCCACAAGGCCCTGCATCCGAACGTGATGCAGCGGGATGACGGGAGCACCGGCGAGCTGACCGACCAGCCGAGCGGGTTCGTGGCCGCGGAGCGGCATCGGGGGCGTTATGCGACGGCAGAGCTTCCCCGACGGGCCAACTACGGAGTGGCACCGGTCGGGAAACCGGCTTTGCAGCGGAAGATCGACACCCTGCCGCCGCTCGGGCCCGGCACGGTCACCCCGGACAAGGAGATCCGGGACCGCCTCGAGATGGTGCTCGGGGTAGACGAGAGCCTGGGACGGATCGTCGCGACCCTCGCGCGAGCTGGGACAGCTGGACAACACGGTGATCATCGTCACCAGCGACCACGGGTACTTCTACGGTGAGCACGGACTCAACGAGGAGCGACGGCTGGCCTACGAGGAGACCGCCCGGATTCCCTTGATCATCCGCTACCCGAAGGTGGCACCGGCGGGGGCCACGTCGGGGCAGCTGGTGCAGACCATCGACCTGGCACCCACGGTCCTGGCGCTGGCTGGCATCGTCGACACCGCCCGGCGCGACGGGGTGTCGCTCACCGGTCTCCTGTCGGGCCACTCCACCGACTGGCGCACCTCACTGCTGATCGAGTACTGGACTGACACCGTTTTCCCGAGAATGTTGAGGATGGGGTACAAGGCAGTCCGGACCGAGCACTACAAGTACATCCATTACCTGGAGTTGCCCGGAGCGGACGAGCTCTACGACCTGGCTGCCGATCCGTTCGAGCTGAACAACATCATCGATACCGAAGGCGGCCAGGCGGTGCTGCCGGAACTGAAGGCTGAACTGCGTCGGCTCCAGCGATGACGCGGGGGCCGGCGGGAGGGTGACGGCTCCCGGGTCACGAATTCGCAAGGCGGGGGGAGAGTCGAATGGCGGCTCTCCCCTTTCCTTTGATGAACCGGGAGGCCTCCATGAGGGTCGAAAATGGTGTTCGAACGTTTGGATTGCTGGTGCTGGCGGTGGGCTGTGGCAGCAGCGGGCTCGACGGGCGGTACTACAACTCGGTCACCGGCGAGTTTGCGATGGAGCTCAAAGGCGGCAAGGTGGTCGAGGGCCAGGGGATGCCATCCGACCAGCTGACCTATCAGGTCCGGGGGGACACCGTGTTCATCATGGAGGGCAAGGGGCTGGCGGAAGGCCTCTACTTCATCCGGCTGCCCAGCGGCGACCTGAGTCTGGAGCCGCTGGGGACGCTGACCAAGAACCGGCCCGACTGAGCTACTTCCGGCCCTTGAGCTCGATTTCGGAGAGAATGAATCCGAAACTGTTCCAGCCGTCGGTCTGCACGGCGCGGGCGAAGGCGGCCCTGGCCGTGGCCGTGTCTCCCCGGACCAGGTACCAGTTGCCGAGTCCGTAGTTCAGGGTCGCTACCTGGACCCCAGCGGTGTCGGCCGGGGTAAACAGCTTGTCGGGTCCGATCTCCCCGCGGTAGAGTCGGAGCCGCGCGGCGTAGGCGTTGTTGACCGGCAGGGAATCCGGCCGCTGGGCCAGCATCGCCTGGGCTTCGGCACCCCGGCCGGCCCGCGAAAGCGACATCCAGAGCCAGTCCGTCGACCCGGCCAGTTCCCCCGCGTTCGGCGCGATTGGCTGGCTCTTCGCAAACGCTTCCGCGGCGCCATCGAAGTCGCCCCGGGCAAACAGCACGATGCCCAGGTGATACCAGATCCCATAGAGGCTGGGGTCCAGCCGGCCGCCTCGGGTCAGGTCCGCAAGGGCTTTGTCGAACTCCCGGATCGAGAGATACCGGTGCCCCCGCCATCTCAGCAGCATCGCGTGGTCGGGCGCCAGCGCGAGTCCGCGGCTGAAGGTGGCGATCGCCTCCCGATACTGGGTGGCCCCGGCCTGAGCCAGGCCAAGCTGGAGGATCAGGTCGACGTTGTTCGGCGATGCGGCCAGGGCGGCCTCGGCGCGGGCAATGGCCCCGGTGTCCGGTTGCGACCGGAATTCGATGCCGGCATTGGAGCGGTACTGCACCGACTGCGCCTGGAGCGAGGCGGTGGTGCTGCCGACGGCGATCATCGCCATCAGGGCCCAGGTCGGGTGCAGAGCGGGTCGCATCGAAGGGTGGGTTGCCATCGGGGTTCCGGTCAGAGGTATCGAGCGACGGCCATCGCGATCGTGGTCGCGGCGAGCAACCAGGCCACCGCCTTGCCTGCGCCAGCGGCCTTCCCTCTCAAGGTCTGGGCCTCAGCCTGCATGCCTTCCCGTGACTCGGCCGGCGCACCGGCCGCCGCCTGGGCCAGCTTCATCGCCCGCTTCATCGAGGGGCGCACGATGGTCAGACCCAGGGCCAACGCCAACAGGGCGGTGACCGACCCCAGGCCGATCGCCATCCCGGTAGGAGAGCCCATGTAGTCAGGGGAGAAACCGGCGGAGCTCTTCCAGTACAGGTAGAACCCCGAGAGCACGGTTACCAGGGCTGCCACCGGCATGATGTCGAGGAACCGGCGCTTGGCAAGTCCGACCGCGACCTTGGCGCCATCCGGGCCGGCCTCTTGGATCGAGGGGAGCAGGAAGGCGGCGACGAAGATCATGGCGCCGGCCCAGAAGACCCCGAGACCGATATGCAGTACCCGGGCGATGAGGATCGAAACGTCCACTGTCACTCCTTGGTGGTGAGTGTGGCAATAATACCCGCCAGACACGGGACCGCCAGTGGACCATCCCGCCCTACGACCAGCCCTCCAGCACGTCGACCCACCGCGTCAGGAAGGCGTTGGCGCTGAACCCGTCGAGCACCCGGTGGTCGATCGTCAGCGTCACGTAGGCCATGGGGCGGACCACCACCTGCCCGTCCCGCACCACCGCCCGGTCCTCCAGCTTGCCGATGCCGAGGATCGCCGACTGGGGCTGGTTGATGATGATCGGGGTGGCGACCAGGCTCCCGCTTACCCCGTGGTTGCTGATGGTGAAGGTTCCGCCCTGGACATCCGCAGGTGTCAGCGCCCCGGTGCGGGCCCGCTCGGCCAGATCCCCGACCGCGCGCGCGGTACTCAGCAGATCCAGGTCCCCCGCCTTCCGGAGCACCGGCACGATCAGGCCGCCGGTCTCCAGCGCGGTCCCGATGCCGATGTTGATCTCCTCCCAGATCTCGAGCGCGTCGGGGTGCCACCGCGCGTTGGTCTCCGGCACCACCTTGATCGCCTCGACCGTGGCCCGGACGAAGTACACCGTGTACGTCAGCCGTGCGCCTTGCTTCTGGAAGTCTGCCTTGCGCCGTGCCCGATCGGCCTGGACCGCGGTCAGATCCACTTCGAACACGGTGGTGACATGGGGCGCCGCACGGACGCTCTCGGCCAGGTGGTGGGCAATGCTCTTCCGCATCTGGCTGTGCGGCACCCGCCGACTGGGGATGCCAGCTGGTCCCGGCCCCGCGGGGCTCCCGTCGGCCAGGTAGGCTTCAACATCCTGCATCGAAATCCGGCCGCCGGTGCCGGTGCCGGTAATAGCGGAGGCTGACAGGCCGTGCTGCTTGAGCAGGCGGCGCACCGCCGGTGTCAGTTCCTGGCTCAGGTCCTCGTCAGCGCCGCCTGTGGTGGCCGAAGCAGGTCGCGAGGGGGCGGAAGCCGGTGGGGCCGCTGCCGGGGCGGCACCGACCGTCACCCCGGCAGCGATCCGCCCGATCACTTCACCCAGTTCGATCTGCTCCCCCTCCTGCTTCAGGATCTCCTGCAGCACTCCCGAAGCGGGCGCGGCAAGCTCGACCGTCACCTTGTCGGTGCTGATCTCGACCAGCGGTTCGTTCGCCACCACCGCTTCGCCGACCGCCTTGAACCAGACCGCGACCACCGACTCGGTTCCCTCGGCTTGCTCCGCCGGTAGCCGTACGTCGACCAGATCAGCCATGCTCATCTCCCAGAAGACGTCTGCCCCCGCCCGGCGAACGGGTCGAGGTCATCGTACCAGTCTAGCAGTCCAGGTACCAGGCTAGAAGTCCACCAGCTCGCGCAACCGCCCGGCAATCCGGTCCACCGACGGCAGCACGACGTTCATGAGCGGCACGTTGTACGGTGTCGGAATGTCCTCGATCGCCAGCCGGGCCACCGGTGCGTCGAGATTGAGGAACGCCTGCTCGGCCACCACGGCCGCGACCTCGGCGCCGAACCCGGCCGTCATCAGGTCCTCGTGCACGACCAGCACCCTGCGGGTCCGCCTGACCGACTCGAGCACCGCTTCGCGATCCCAAGGCGCGATGGTCCGGAGGTCCAGGATGTCGACGGCGACGCCGGCCTGCTGCGCGGCCTCCTGGCAGCGCTCCACCATGGCCCCCCATGACACCACGGTGATCTCGTCTCCTGCTGTGATCCGCCGAGCCTGACCCATCGGGACCAGATACTCGTCACCCGGGTACGGCCGCCGGGCCCAGACCCCGTCCAGCAGGGCCCGGTGCTCGAAGAAGATGGTGGGGTTCTCACTCCTGAGTGCGGTCCGCAGCAGGCCAACCGCATCCTCCGCATTGGACGGCACGCAGACCTGCCAGCCGACGGCATGGGCCCACTGCACCTCGCCACAGACGCTGTGCCAGGGGTCGCCGCACTTGGGGGCGTATCCACCGGGAATCCGGACCACGATCGGCGCCGCGAACCGGTTGTTGGTCCGCCACCGGATGGTGCCGCAGTTGTTGAGCTGCTCGGTGGCCGGGTCGGCGTACTTCCGGAACTGAATCTCCGGAACCGGAGTGAGCCCGGCGATCGCCATCCCGACGGCCCGACCGATGATCCCCTCCTCCGAGAGGCTGGTATCGAACACCCGCGCCACCCCGAACCGCTCCTGTAGCCCGATCGTCGCCGCGTGTACCCCGCCCTTGGCGCCCACATCCTCCCCGAAGACCACCATGTTCGGATTGATCTGGAGTTCGTGCTCCAGAGTGCGCCGGATGGCGGTGAGCATGTTGATCCGGGTGGGCTCCGGCTGCGGTTCCGCCGACCCCACGGGGTGGACCCGACCGCTGGTGGCCCGCCCGCCGAAGCTCTGCAGGTCCTCGTGGCCGTTGACCCCGACCTCCAGGAACCGGTACCGGTGTGCCGAGCCGAGATCGGGCCCCGGACGAGCCAGGGCACCCTCCAGCGCGGCGCTGACGTCCCGGGTCACGGTGGCCTCGAGGGCGACCCACTCCGCCTCGGAGATGACCTTCGGAACCAGATGGGCCCGGAGCCGTGGGAAGCGGGTCGTTGGCCTGCTCCTGCTCGACCAGCCCCGCGGGCTTGTAGGCCTGGGTGTCCTGACCCGAGTGGCCGCTCAGCCGAGGCACCGTCAGCCGCAGCAGGGCGGGGCCCTTCCCGCTCCGGACATGGCCGACCGCCTCGCTGCAGAGCTGGTCGGTCTCGGCTGGGTCGGTGCCGTCGCCGCTCAGGACGAAGAGATTCCCGAACGAGGCCAGGTTCTTGGAGATGTCGCCACCGGGTGTCTGGTGGTCGCTGGTCACCGAGATCCCGTACCCGTTGTCCTCGACGAAGAAGAGCATCGGCAGCTTGAGGGTGGTCGCGATGGTCAGCGCCGACCAGAAGCCGTTGGTGGCCACCGCGGCCTCGCCGCCCAGGACCACCGCGATGGCGTCGTCCCACGCGGCATCGCCCAGTTGATCCCGATGGTACTGGATGCTCTGCGCCCAGCCGGCCGCCGGGGTGTACTGCGAGCCGACGTCGCCGGACATCGGGAGCACGGTGGGGCCGTTGAGGCCGGGAAGGTTGCAGACCACCCCGATGTCGCGGCCATCGCTGAACCCGCCGGACTTGCCCATCGGCCCCGCGAACCCGTCCTCGAGGGTAAGCCCGAGCGACAGCAGGATCGGACGCGACCGGTAGTAGGCCCCGACCGCGTCCCGCGGGTGGGTGATGTGCCGGGCCAGGATGAACTGCGCCACGTCATGGCCCCGGGCCGTGAACTGGTACAGCACCTCCTTCTCGGGGACCAGCCGGTGCTCCTCGATGTCGTCCATCATTCGCGAGGCCAACACGGTGTAGGCGACCTGCTTCCAGTCTCTCATCCACCCCCCCCCGGTCCCTGGGCGGCCTCGTGCCGCCGTTCGGTGCGATACACCGTTCCCCGAAAATGGGCCACCGCCGTCCCATCCTGCCTGGTCACTGTCACCCGATAGAAGGCCAGCCTGCGGCCTGCACTCTCCTCTGTCGGCCCGGGCCGTGAGCCGGTCACCCGCATGCACCGGTGCGGGATAGCTGATGCTGTTGTCCACGCTGACGGTGATCTGCCCATTGGTATTGGAGGCGAAGGCCAGCGCGCTGTCCGCCAGGCAGAAGGTGACTCCCCCATGGCACACCCCGAACCCGTTGAGCATCTCATCCCGGACCGTCATGGTACAGGTTGCCTTCCCTGGTGTCACCTCCGTGACCTGGATGCCGAGCCACTGGCTCAGGGTGTCCTTGGCAAACATCCCCTCCACCACTGCCGTGGCCAGTGCCTGCGGGTCGCGGATCATGAGTAGAAGGCCGTCCCGTCGTGGACCATCTCCCGCAGCAGCACCGAGGGCCGGTACCGGTCCTCGGCGTAGAGGGCCTGCAGGTCCTCCAGCTGTTCGAGCACCGCGTCCAATCCCAGCTCATCGGCCCAGCGGAGCAGACCCCTGGGGTAGTTGACACCCTTGGTCATGGCCAGGTCCAGGTCATCGCGGCTGGCCACCTTCAGGTAGAGGGCATCGACCGCCTCGTTGATCAGCATCGACACGATTCGCAGGAAGATCTGCTCGCCCAGTTCGGGGTCCTTGGCGGGCTCAGGTGCGGTCGCCCCATCCCGGTAGTCGTAAAACCCGCGCCCGGTCTTCCGGCCCAGCAGGTTGGCGTCCACCATCTGCTTCTGGATCAGCGAGGGCCGGTAGCGGGGGTCGTGATAGAACGCTTCCCAGACCGCCCGGCTCACCGAGTAGTTCACATCCAACCCGATCAGATCCATCAGCTCGAACGGTCCCATCCGGAAGCCGTGCTCCCGCATGGCCCAGTCGATGGTGGCCGCGTCGGCAATCCCCTCCTCCAGAATCCGGAGCGCCTCACCGTAGAAAGGACGGGCTACCCGGTTGACGATGAATCCGGGGGTGTCCTTGGCCTGCACCGTCGTCTTGCCCCAGGTATCGACCAGATCCTGCACGTTCTTGACCACCTGCTGGTCGCTGGAATAGCCAGCCACGATCTCGACCAGGGGAAGCAGTGGGGCCGGGTTGAAGAAGTGGATCCCCAGGACGCGCTCCGGGTGTTGGACGGCGGCGGCGATGGCGGTGACGGAGAGGGAACTGGTGTTGGTGGCGAGGATGGCCTGCGGCGCGGTGGTCTCCAGTGCCGCGAAGGCCACCCGCTTGATCTCCAGGTCTTCGACGATGGCTTCGATGATCAGGTCACATTCCGCCAATGGCTCGAAGGCCGGTGGAAGCACCGTGGCGAAGGTGATCCGGGCGAGGAGCGCGTCGGCTTCGGGCCGGGTCTTCCGTTCCTTGTGAACCTCCCGGTCCATCACCGCCCGAAGGGTGACCTCCGACCGCTCCACGACCGCGGCGATCGTGTCGGCCACCACGACCTGGTGCCCCGCCTGGGCCGCGACCTGGGCGATCCCGGTCCCCATCGAGCCGGCGCCCAGGACCCCGATCGTGCTGCCCGAGCCGAGTGACACTAGTGACCCTTGAAGAGCGGGGGACGCTTGCCGAGAAAGGCGTTGACCCCCTCGGTGTAGTCGTGGCTGTGGCCGGCTTCGCCCTGGAGCGCGGCCTCCAGGGCGAGCTGGGCCTCCAGGTCGTTGGTGGCGCTGGCGTTGAGCAGCCGCTTGGTGAGACCGAGACCCTTGGTGGCCATCGTGGCCAGCTGCCCGGCCAGGGCGGTGGCCTCGGTCATCAGCTCATCGGGCGGCACCACCCGGTAGATCATCCCCATCGCCTGGGCCTGTTCCGCCGTCACCTTCTCGCCGGTCATCATCAGAGCGGTGGCCCGGGCCAGCCCGACCAGGCGGGGCAGCAACCAGGTTCCGCCGGTGTCGGGGACCAGTCCGATCTTGCTGAAGGCCTGGATGAACGAGGCCTTCTCGGAGGCGATCACGAAATCGCAGGCCAGAGCCATGTTGGCGCCGGCGCCGGCGGCCACCCCGTTGACGGCGGCGACGACCGGCTTTTCCAGAGCCCGGATCCGGCGCACGATCGGGTTGTAGGTCGCCTCGAGGTGCGCCACGAAGTCCGGTACCGACCCGTCGTCCCTGGGGCGGGCCTCGTCGAGGTCCTGGCCGGCACAGAAGGCCCGGCCGCTGCCCGTCAGCAGCACCGCGCGGACCGCCTCATCCTGGGCGGCCTGGTCCAGGGCTCCAATGACTTCCGCTGCCATCGCGCTGTGGAAACTGTTCAGCACGTCCGGCCGGTCAAAGGTGATCCGGAGGACCCCGGCGGCGCTTTCGCTGCGGATGAACCGGTTGGGCATGGGCCTTCAAGGGTGAGGGCGGGTGCACCGCCGGAAGCCCGGAGAATATAGTAGATTCAGCCCATGTCCATTCGTGACGCCTATATCGCGGACGGCGTGCGGAGTGCCATTGGCAGCCTGGGCGGGGCCCTGGCTCCCGTCCGTGCCGACGACCTCGCCGCCACCGTGATCCGCACGCTGCTCGCCCGCCATCCGGATCTCGATCCGGCTCAGCTCACCGACGTCATCCTCGGCTGTGCCAATCAGGCCGGAGAGGACAACCGGAATGTGGCCCGGATGGCCTCACTGCTGGCCGGGGTGCCCTGGTCGGTGCCGGGCGAGACGATCAACCGGCTGTGCGCGTCCGGGATGAGCGCGGTGGCCCACGCCGCGCGGCAGGTCCGGCTGGGGGTTGGCGACCTGTTCGTGGCCGGCGGGGTCGAGCAGATGACCCGCGCCCCGTACGTTCTCTCCAAGTCATCGCGGCCCTTCGGACGGGACGCGGAACTGTTCGACACCAGCCTGGGGTGGCGATTCGTCAATCCGCAGATGATGGCCCATTTCGGGGTCGATGCGATGGGCCAGACCGCCGAGAACGTGGTGGAGCTGTTGGGCATTTCGCGAGAGGACCAGGACCGGTACGCTGCCGGTTCCCAGACCAGGGCCGCCGCGGCACGAGCCCGGGGTCGGTTTGCCAGGGAAATCGTGCCGATCGAAACGGTGGCGGCGCGGAAGGGGAATCCCCCGGTGGTCTTCGACCAGGATGAGTTTCTCCGACCGGACACCACGCCCGAGATCCTGGCTCGGCTCCGGCCTGCCTTCCGCACCGATGGCAAGGGCTCGGTCACCGCCGGCAATGCCTCGGGCCTCAATGACGGGGCCTGTGCCCTGCTGGTCGGCGCCGATTCCGCGATCCGTGCCTTCGGCGCCACTCCGCTGGCCCGCATCGTGGCGGCGGCCGCTGCTGGCGTCGAACCGCGGCTGATGGGCCTGGGCCCGGTGCCCGCCACCCGGCTGGTGCTGGAACGGACCGGACTCACGCTCCAGGACATGTCGGTCATCGAACTCAATGAGGCTTTTGCCGCCCAGGTGCTGGGTGGACTGAGGCAGCTGGGGCTGGAGGACGACGATTCCCGGGTCAATCCCAACGGGGGCGCGATCGCCCTGGGCCACCCGCTCGGCATGTCCGGTGCGCGACTGCTCCTCACCGCCGCGCTTGAACTGCAGGAGACGGGGGGCCGCTACGCCCTCTGCACCATGTGCGTCGGGGTCGGCCAGGGCATGGCCACCATTCTCGAGCGGGCCTGAACCCCTGCCATGATCTATCGCTTCAAGCACTGGACGCCGGTGGTGCACCCTTCGGCGTTCGTCCATCCCCAGGCGGCGGTCACCGGGAAAGTGGTGATCGGCCGGGACGTGTACATCGGTCCCGGGGCGGCGCTTCGTGGTGACTGGGGGGGCATCGTGGTCGAGGATGGCTGCAACGTGCAGGAGAACTGCACCGTCCACATGTTTCCCGGGGTGACCGTGGTGCTGGAGGAGGGGGCGCACATCGGACATGGCGCGGTCATCCACGGGGCCCGGATCGGCCGGAACGCCCTGGTGGGGATGAACGCGGTGGTGATGGACCACGCCGTGGTGGGGGCCGGCTCGATCGTGGGCGCCCTGTGCTTCGTGCCGAGCGAGATGGAGATCCCGGAACGGAAAGTCGTGGTGGGGAATCCGGCCAGGATCCTCAAGGATGTGACCGACGAGATGCTTGAGTGGAAGACCGAGGGTACCAGACTGTACCAGGCACTCCCCGCCGACCTGCACCAGGGGCTCGAGGCCTGCGAGCCCCTGCGCGAAGTCCCCTCCGACTGGGCGGCTCAGGACTCGCTCTATCAGACTTGGCGCGCCAGCCGCCGGGAGGGCACCGGCTGATGCGACTTCAGAATCTGGTCTGCGGCGATTGGCGCGAGGGGACCGGCCACGGCACCCCTCTGCTACCACGCCGTCACCGGGGAACAGCTGGCGGTGGCCGGCACCGACGGCGTCGACTACCAGGCGGTGCTCGAATACGGTCGCACGGTCGGTGGCCCAACCCTCCGGAAAATGACCTTCCACGAGCGGGCCCGGATGCTCAAGGCCCTGGCCCAGTACCTGATGGACCGGAAGGACGAGTTCTACGCCGTGTCGGCCGGGACCGGTGCCACCAGGGCCGATTCCTGGGTCGACATCGAGGGTGGGATCGGCACCCTGTTCGTCTATGCCAGCAAGGGCCGGCGGGATTTTCCCGATGAGCAGTTCCATGTCGACGGCCCGGTTGAGGGGCTGAGCAAGGGCGGAACCTTCGTGGGCCGCCACATCGCGGTGCCGATGGAGGGCATGGCGCTCCACATCAACGCCTTCAACTTCCCCTGCTGGGGGATGCTCGAGAAGCTGGCGCCGACCCTCCTGGCCGGCGTGCCGGCCATCGTCAAGCCGGCGACCGTCACCTCGTTCCTGACCCACGCGATGGTCCGGGCGATCCACGAGTCGAAGATCCTGCCGGAAGGCGTGCTGCAACTCATCTGCGGCGGAGTCGGCGACATGTTCGACCACCTGACCTGTCAGGACATCGTGACCTTTACCGGGTCGGCCGCGACCGGCCGGAAGCTCAAGACCCACCCCGCGGTGATCGAGAATTCGGTCCGGTTCAACATGGAGGCCGACTCCCTCAACTACAGCATCCTGGGTCCCGACGCCGGCCCCGACACCGAGGAGTTCGGATCTGTTCATCCGGGAAGTGGCCAAGGAGATGACCGTCAAGGCGGGGCAGAAGTGCACCGCCATCCGCCGGACCATCGTCCCCCGCCCGCACGCCGAGGCCGTGGTGGAGGCGCTCGGCAAGCGGCTGGGGGAGATGCGGCTGGGGGACCCGGCGGTCGAAGGGGTCCGGATGGGCCCCCTGGTCGGCCGGAGTCAGGTACAGGACTGCCACCGGGCGGTCACGGCAATCCGGGCCGGGGCCGAACTGGTGTACGGTGACATCGAGAAGTTTGAAGTGCAGGGCGCCGACCGCGACAAGGGCGCCTTCTTTCCCGCGCTCCTGCTCTACTGCGACAAGCCATTCGAGACCAGCGCGCCGCACGACGTGGAGGCCTTTGGGCCGGTCAGCACGGTGATGCCCTACGACTCGGTGGACGATGCGGTGGCGCTGGCTCGGCTGGGGAAGGGAAGCCTGTGCGGTTCGATCTTTACCGCCGATGACGGGGTGGCCCGGGAGCTGGTGCTGGGTACCGCGGCCCACCACGGCCGGATCCTGGTCGTCAACCGCCATTGCGCCAAGGAGAGTACCGGCCATGGGAGCCCGATGCCGCATCTGATCCATGGCGGGCCGGGCCGAGCCGGTGGCGGTGAGGAACTGGGCGGCTCGCGGGCGGTGATGCACTACCTGCAGCGGACCGCCATTCAGGGATCGCCCACGACCCTGACCAGAGTGGCCGGGGAGTGGATCAAGGGCGCCGAGGCCCCCACGGGCGAGGTGCACCCTTTCCGAAAGCACTTCGAGGAGCTGGAGATCGGGGAGACCCTGATCACCGATCGCCGGACGGTCACCGAGGCCGATGTGGTCAACTTCGCCGAACTCAGTGGCGACTACTTCTATGCCCACATGGATGACGCGGCCGCGCGGGAGTCGATCTTCGACGGCCGGGTGGTGCACGGCTACTTCGTGCTCTCGGCGGCGGCCGGGCTGTTCGTGGATCCGGCGCCGGGTCCGGTGCTGGCCAACTACGGACTGGAGTCACTCCGGTTCGTCAAGCCGGTCTATCCGGGGGACACGATCCAGGTGCGGCTGACCTGCAAGAAGAAGACGGCCAAGGACCCGATCGAGGGTCAGCCGCCGCAGGGGGTGGTGGAGTGGGATGTCGAGGTGACGAACCAGGAGGGAGAGTCAGTGGCGGTCTATTCAATTCTGACTCTGGTGCGCCGGCGGGAGGGGTAGCCCGCCGCTACGGCTTCCATTTCGGAAGTTCTTTCGCCGCTGCCTCGGATCCCCGGGCGGCGGCTCGTTCCAGCCAGACCACCCCGAGAGAATCACTTCGAGGCACCCCGCGGCCGGCAAAATACGCCCGTGCCAGCTCGTACTGGGCGTCGGCCATTCCGGCATCGGCACCACGGGCGAAGTACCGGGCGGCGGTCACCTCGTCCCGGTCAACCCCGATGCCCAGCGAGTACATCTGGCCAATCCGCAGGATCGACTGCGCGTCACCGGCCGCCGCAGCCCGCCGGTACCAGTTGACCGCCTCCGACTCGTTCTTCGGGACCCCCTTGCCCGACTCCAGCATCCCGGCCAGCGATCGCATCGCCGGGACCACCCCTCGCCGCGCCGCCGTGGTGTACAGCTGGCTGGCTCGGGCCGGGTCGCTGGGCACCCCGTCGCCCGTTTCCAGCATCTGCCCGAGCCGGAAAGCCGCATCCGTCGATCCGGCGCTGGCCGCCCGCTGATACAGCTCGGCTGCGGCCGCCGCATCGACCGCGGTGCCTCGGCCCGCCCGATACATTCCCGCCAGAGCAACCTGCGCCTCCGCTGATCCGCCTTCGGCCTCGGTGCGGCAGAGCGAGATGGCCTGGTCCCACGCCGAGGCCTGCACTGCTGCGAGACAGGTCGCCAACGTGGCGGCCGTTGGGGCGCGTCCGGATGCCGTTCGCGGGGTCGCCTCCGGTGAGGTAGCCTGGCGGTTGCCTGGAGCAGTGGACCGGTTCCGAGGATCTTGCGGGGTCCTTGCGTCCTGGCCCGCGACGGTGGGCGCAGCGCTGTCAGCCGAGATCAGGGCGGAATCGGGCGCTGCAGCGGCGCCAGAGAAGAAGGCCCCCTTGGCCCAGACGAGCCCTGCCAGAACCACCACCGTCGTAACGCCGCCCGCGACGATCCGCCCCAGCCGTCCGCCCCTGGCCGGTTTGGCCGGTCCCGCACCCACCGAAGACGGGTTGGCGCCGGTTGGGGGTGTGGCAGGCTCTGGCTGGTCCTTCGCCCCGGTTGCGACGTCCGATGCCGAGGGGATGGGTTGTGAGCCCGTATCGGGCCTCGGGGTCAGCACTGCGGCGGAAAACGCCTCGATCGTCGGATAGCGATCGGCCGGCTCCTTGGCCATGCCCCGCTGCAGCGCGTCCGAGAGGTCGAGGGGAACGTCGGGGACCCGTTCCGCGGCCGGAGGCGGCGTCTCGAAGACCTGCTTGTAAAGCAGGGCCCGGGTGGTCTCGGCTTCGAACGGGTGCATCCCCGTCACCATCCGGTAGCCCATCACCGCCAGGGAGTACTGATCGGAGCGGGCGTCCACCATCTCCCCGCTGGCCTGCTCGGGGCTCATGTAGTGCGGAGTCCCGACGATCAACCCCGCCGTGGTTACCCCGCTGGCGTTGGGGTCGATCGCCTTGGCGATCCCGAAGTCCATCACCAGGACCTGCTCCCGGGGCCCATCCAGCATCACGTTCTCGGGCTTGATGTCCCGGTGCACCAGCCCCGCCTCGTGCGCCACTCGCAGCGCCTCGGCCACGTCGCGGAGGATCCGCCGGGCCTGCCGGATCTGGAACCGGCCCTCGTCCTCCAGCTTCTTTCGGAGGGTGACGCCCTTGATCAACGGCATGACGATGTAGGCGATCCCGCCCACCTCGCCGATGTCGTAGATCGGTACGATCCCCGGATGCCGGAGCGCGGCCACCGCTTCCGCCTCGCGCCGGAACCGGGTCAACATCGCCTGGTTGACGACCAGCTCCGGAGAAAGAACCTTGACCGCCAAGTCCCGCTTGAGGCGCAGATCGTGCACCGCGAAGACCTCGGCGAACCCGCCGCGGCCCACCAGGTCGTCGACCCGGAAGTTCGACCCCAGGGCCTTGGTGAGCCGCCGTCGGGTGTCGATCACCGCTTCGGCCGACTCCAGGGAAGCCCGCGTGGTGGTGGTCCCGGCCGCCGTCATCCCGGTGGGCGTGGGGGTGCCACAGACCCAGCAGAACGCCGCCGCCTCAGGGAGCGGGGTGCTGCAGGAGCTGCAGACCATCGTCGGGGACGTCATAGCCAGGCTGGGAACATATCTCTCGAAGTTCGCCCGAGCGAGGCGGAAGTGTCAAGGAAATCAGGACTTGGGCACCCCGGGCGTCCGGAGCCGCCTTCCGGAACTCCTCAGCCGCCTCAGCCCCTCCGACTATGCGGCGGGTTCGGCTTGCGGAACCGGATCGGCGGCCTGTCGGCTCCGATGCCGGATGTACAGCAGTGTGCCGGCGACGATTGCCAGCGGGAGGAGACTCAGAAAGACCGTGGTACCGAGGAAGGCCAGCCGGTTCTCGTCCCGCGGGTCGAAGCAGACCGGGCAGGCGTGGGCCAGCCCCGGGAGGGACACCAGCAGCGGGACCGCCAAACCGATGATTCGGGTCGTCCTGGTCACAGGTAGACCTTCAGGTAAAGCGCTGGCCAGACGAGGACGACAAAATACCAGAAAATCGCTGCCGTACTGAACTGACCCGCAGTCAGCCGGCCGGTTCCGGCTCGGCGCCAGGCCCAGACGAGGCCCAGGATCGCGGCCACCGCGTGGGCCGCGTGAGTCCCGACGATCAGGTAGAAGAACCCCCCATAGGTGCTGGAGGTAATGGTCAGGCCCTCACCGAGGAGCGCCACCCACTCCCGTCCCTGGGCGGCCACGAAGAAGATGCCGAGCAGGGTGGCCCAGAGCAGAGGACGGCGGGCGTCGGCCGGCGACTGTTTCCAGAGCCGGTGGGCCCACAGGAGGACCAGCCCGCTCAGCAGCAGGGCGGCCGTGTTGACCAGGGTGACCGCCACCGGAAGCCGAGGCTGTCCGAACGGGGGCCACTCGGTGGCGCCGGCCTTGGCGATCGTGTGGGCCGCGATCATCCCGGCGAAGACCATCGCCTCGGTGAAGACGAAGAGCAGCATCCCCATCACCCCGTTGGGCAGCACCTGTTGCCTGGCGGCCGGCTCGGGCCGATGGTCGACGGAGATGGTGGCGGCGGGGGTCATCTTGGCTAGTGCCTGAGGGTCTTCAGGTAGCCGACCAGGGCCTCGGCCTTGGCCTCGTCATAGACGCTTCCCCATGGCGGCATCGAGGCCGACTTCCCGACCGAGGCCCCCCCTTCGCGGATCGCCTTGGTAAGTTCGGCGTCCGTCTTGTCAGCCCAGAAGGCGGGGTCCGTGAAGTTGGCGGGCTTGGGCGTCAGGGCAGCGGCACCTGGCCCGTCGCCGGCACCGGTCGGGCCATGGCACGATGAGCAGATCATGGCATAGGATGCGGCGGCATCGAACGCCGCCGGTACGACGGTCGCCCCCTCAGCGGGCGCCGGGGCATGCTCCTCGGCGGGCGCGGCCTCATCGCCATGGGGGGCTTCGATCCCCCGGGCGGTGGCGGCCAGGGCGGCGTCGTTGACCCAGTTCCGCCCCTCATGGTTCTGGATGTCCGGCGCGACGGCTCCGTAGAACAGCACCATCAGCGCCAGCGAGGTGGCCAGAACCAGCTTGGCGATCCGCCGCTCCCACTTCAGGTGCATGAAGTTCTGGATCACCATATTGGCCTTGACCAGCGCGATGCCGAACGCGGTGACCAGGGTGATCCAGCCGATGCCGATGAACGGGCCGGCCACGCTGATGACCAGGAGGATCAGCAGCGTGAAGTAGATCTTCCTGTAATTCACATGATGGCTATCGGACATTGGACGCCCCTACTTGGCGATGTACAGCAAGGGGAACAGGAAGATCCAGACCACATCGACGAAGTGCCAATAGATCCCGATCAGTTCAACCCGGTGGAGTCCCTTGCCCCTGGCGGCGTCCCGGGCGATGAAGCCCATGATGATGGCGCCCGCGATGACGTGCAGGGCGTGGAGCCCGGCGGCGGTGTAGTAGAACGACCAGAAGCCATTGGAGGTGATGGTGTAGCCGTGGCTGATCTCGCTGGCCCACTCGAACGCCTTGACCACCAGGAAGGTGACGGCCCCGAGAATGGTGAAGGTCAGGAACCGGGCCGCACGCTTGCCGTCGCCTCGCTCAGCCGCCTGGTGGGCCAGGACGGCGGTGAAGCTCGAGCTCAGCAGCACGAAGGTGTTGAAGGCGCCGATCCAGGTGTTGGTCACGGCGGCGGCGATGGCCCACTCCGGGTGCCCCATCCGGAACATCAGGTAGGAGGCCAGCAGGCCGCCGAAGATCACGACTTCTGAGGCCAGGACCCACCAGACAGCCAGCCGGCCGGTCGGGATGCCGGTGGCGCTTCGAGTGGTGGCTAGCGGGGTGCTCGACACGGTCAGCCCTGGGCTGGAGGAAGGTTCTGCGGCCAGAAATCGCTCTCCCGGTCGGGATGGCCGTACTCGTAGGGTCCCCGGTAGACCTTGGGCATCTGATCCACCGGCCAGTTGCCGTGCGGTGGGGGCGAGGTGGTGGTCCACTCGAGGGTGTTGGACTGCCACGGGTTATTGCCGGCCGGAGGACCCTTCCACAGGCTCTTGATCAGGTTCCAGAAGAAGAACGCCTGGAACGCCATCATGACCAGCATCGCCACCGTCGCGAAGATCCGGATCGGCTGCATGGCCATCAATTCGGGAAAATTCTGGAAGTTGTAGATCCGCCGGTGCTGGCCGCCGAGGCCCAGGACGAACAGCGGGATGAAGATGAAGTTGAAGGGGATGATGGTGCCCCAGAAGTGAATCTTGCCGAGCCGCTCGTCCATCATCTTCCCGAACAGCTTCGGGAACCAGTAGGTGAACGCGGCGAACCCGCCGATGATCGCGATCGGGAAGAAGGTGTAGTGGAAGTGGGCCAGCACGAAGTAGCTGTCATGCAGGTACACGTCGGCCCCGCTGGCCCCGAGGTAGATCCCCGTCATCCCGCCGATCAGGAAGGTGAAGATGAATCCGAGGGCCCACAGCATTGGGGTCGTGAACCGGATCGAGCCGCCGTACATCGTGGCGAAGACCACGAAGAACATCTCGATCACCGGGATCGATATCAGCAGCGTGGTGATGGTGAAGATGTTGGCCATCCGGGGGTCGATCCCGGCGATGAACTGATGGTGGGCCCAGACGAAGAAACTGAGGACACCGATCGCGACCGCGGTGAACAGCAACAGCCGGTAGCCGAACAGCTTCCGCCGGGAGAAGGTGGCCACGATCTCGATCATGACCCCGACGGCCGGGAGCAGTACCACATAGACCTCGGGGTGCCCGAAGAACCAGAACAGGTGCTGCCAGAGAATCGGGTCGCCACCCGTGTTCGGGTTGAAGAACCCGGTCCCGATGGTCTGGTCGAAGACCAGCATCACCGCCCCGGCGATCAGCGGCCCGACCGAAAGCATGAAGAGGATGCTGGCGATCACGATCATCCAGCAGACCATCGGGATGTCGTAGGCCTTCATCCCCGGGGCCCGGGCGTTCATCAGGGTGGTGATGAAGTTGATCCCGCCCAGCAGGAAGGCCACGAACTCCAGCCCGACCGCCATCACCCAGAGGGTCGACCCCAGCGGGGTCAGGTTGTACTCCGCTGTCGCGGAGAGTGGCGGATAGGCCGTCCAGGCGCCCCCGAACCCGCCCCCTTCAACGAACATCGAGGCCAGAATCAGGAGGGCGCTCAGCAGGAAGATCTGGTACGACAGCCGGTTGATCCGGGGGAACACCATGTCATCCGCACCGATCATCAGCGGGATCAGGAAGTTCCCGAAGGCGGCGATCAGGACCGGCATCGCCACCCAGAAGATCATGATGGAGCCGTGATTGGTGATCAGGGCGTTGTACTCCACCGGGGAGACCACGCCGAAACCCGGCACCGAGATGCCGGGGAAGGCCAGTTGCATCCGGAAGACGTACGCCATGGCGCCGCCGATCAGGGCCATGGCCACCCCGGTCCACAGATACTGCTGGGCGATGACCTTGTGGTCGGTCGACCACAGGTACTTCAGGATGCCCTGCGGACCGTGATCGGCGTGGGCGTGGGCGTGGGTGGTGGTAGCAGCCATCGGGGCGATCTCCCTACTGCGTGGCAGCGGGGCTGTTGCCCGCGATCCAGGCGGCGTGCTCGGCCGCGTCCTGTACGTGAATCCGTCCCGCCATCACCCCGTGTCCGATCCCGCAGATCTCGGCGCACTGAATGTCGTAGCTGCCGGTGTCGGTGGCCTTGAACCACCCGGTAATCGTCCGGCCGGGGACGATGTCCTGCTTGATCCGGAAGACCGGTACCGAAAAGCTGTGAATCACGTCCCGCGACCGCAGCTGGAAGTGATAGGTCTTCCCGGTCTCGACGAACAGGTCGTCCGTGGTGTAGATGTCGTCCGCCGTGTCGAGCTGGGCGTCGGCCCCCGGCTGCTGGAAAATCCAGCCCCACTGCTGCCCAATGACCCGGATGGTGACCTCGGCGGGCGGCAGGGTCTGCTTGACCTCCACCCAGACCCGGATCGCCGCCACGATCACCACCACGTCAAAGACCAGAATGGCCAGGTGGGGTAGCGTCACCCACCGTTTGATCTGCTTTTCCGTCCCGTCGAAGTACTGGGTCTTGACCCCCGGTTTGGCCCGGAACCGCCAGATGATCCAGAAGAAGACTGCGTACGCCAGCAGCAGCCAGAAGCCGGCGAGCACGGTGACGAGCAGGATCAGCCCGTCGATCGTGGCGGCGTAGGACGAGGCCTGGTGGATCAGTCGCTCCATGAAAGTCCGTCCACTCGGTCAGAAGATGAACAGGAAGACGGAACCCACGAACAGCACCACCCCGATGACCGTGACCAGGAAGATGTGCCAGCTGTCGATCAGCGCCTGGTTCTGGTCGTCGGGGGGTGGAGCGAGCGCCGGATCCTCCGGGGCAGGGGCGGGATGCGAATGACTTGCCATGTCCGGCCTTACTTGAGGGTCTGGATGTAGGAGATCACGTTGGCCATGCCCGCGTCGTCGAGCGCCATCGCGTTCGGTCGCATCGCGGCGCCCCAGACATCGCCTGGATGGGTGCCGCGCTGGCCCGCCCGGAACTTCCGGAGCTGGGCCAGCAGGTACCAGTCAGCCTGACCGGCCAGGGGCGGCCCGTGGAGGACTTCGATCCCCCTGGCGTCGGGGCCGTGACAGCTGGCGCAGAGGGTAAAGGCCGCCTGGCCCGCGGTGGGGTCTCCGGTGACCGTCGGGGTGGCCCCGGTCGGCTTGGCCAGACTCGCGACATAGGCCGCCACCGAGCCGATGTCCCCGTCGAGGTCGAGTGACCACGACATGGACTTCATCCGGATCCCCACGGTGTCGAACGCCTCGTACCCCCGGTGCCCCGCCTGAAACGTCTTGAGCTGGGCTTCGAGATACCAGGCGGGAAGACCGGCGAGGACCGGGGCCCGGAGATCCGCCCTGCCCCCGCCGTCGACTCCGTGACAGGGGACACAGCTGTCGAACAGGTCCTTGCCTCGGGCGATGCCCTGCTCGGGGGCGCCGCCGCAGCCCGCCAGCAGCCCCACCACCAGTACCCCGCTGACCCGCATGCTCCACACTCGTGCCATGTTCCTCTTCCTGAAGCGATTCGGTCCGGTGGCAGACGGCCTGTTCCGGGTCTTTCCCTCTCCGCCCGGGGATCGGCACCTGGCGCCCGACAGAGGGTCCGAGCGTCCGCAATGCAGCCGCCCTCATCGGGCCCGGGAAAGGGCGCCCGACGTGCTGCAGTGGGTGCCTGGGACAGGGGAAATTGCCGATGCAATTCTAATCCGCCCCCCGGCAGATCGGTAGGGTTCCACCTTGTCCCGGGCCCGGCCGTCTAGGGTTCCACCAGGGTCACCTGGTGGACCACCAGCCAGTCCCGTGGACTCGCCCGGACCTGGGTGGCGTTGATCTGAGAACCCGCCATGGGGCGCTGGGGTCGGGCCGGATGTCGGGCCGCAAACTGGAGCAGGTAGAGCGCCGGCCCGGCATTCCTCGCATGCTCCGCCACGAATCCCGCCAGGAGTTCGGGCCAGGCCACCGGTTGAACCAGCCGGACGCGGGGGCACCGATGCTGTTCCAGGGCCGAGATCGTCTGGTCCCGGGTGGCCCCGAGGGTCCGGTAGCGTCGGCGGAGTTCGCGTTCCTGGTCCTTGGCACTGCCACCCAATCCGAGGAAGTCGCAGGCACAGCAGCCCCTCAGCAGCTCGACGACCGTGCGGGCAGGCAGGTGATGCTCCAGCAGCGGATCACGGACCAGGGGAGGGGCCAGGTCGGCCGCTGCCCCGTCCGGGAGCATCGAGCGGACCTCACTCAGGGTGAGTGGACTGGCAAGATAGAGGCGGAAACACACCCTCAGGGAGTATCGTCGCGGTCCCGAATCAGGACCAGAATGGCGGCCTGGGGCACCACCAGATAGCGACGGTCCTCAAAGGTGATCTCGACCGCGGCCTTGCGGAAGAAAATGGCGGTGTCGTTGATCCGGGCCTGGAGCGGGCGATGCCGCAGGGGACGGTCCTCGACCTTCCAGGGCTCGTCCTCAAACGCCGTCGGGTCGGGGACCGGGTCCCCTGGGCCGGTCGCCACCACCCGGCCTGACTGAACCTGCTGGCTCTCCACGGCGGTCGCCGGCAGATACAGTCCAACCTTGGTCCGGTCGTCGCCCTCCTCCGGTGCAATGAGCACCCGATCGCCGACCACGTGCAGATCCCGACCGCCCGGACCGTCCATCCTCAACCCCGCGCGTCGTAGACGGTGACCAGCTTCAGGATGCGGATCTGCCGTACCCCCGCCGGCAACCTGATCTCGACTTCCTCACCCACCTTGCCATCCTTGAGGGCTCGACCGAGGGGGGAGGCCAGTGAGATATGGCCCCCGTCGAGATCCATCATCTCCGCCAAGACCAGGACATAGGTGTCGGTTTCCCCGGTCTCGAGGTACTCCACCGTCACTCGCGAGCCAAGCCCGACCCGGTCGCGAGGCGCCTCGGTGGTCGACAGCTGCTGCAGCTGAGCCATCCGCTGGTGGAGCTGACTCAGCCGGGCCTGCACCAGCTGTTGCCGCTCCAGGGCGGCCTTGTACTCGGAGTTCTCCCGCAAGTCTCCCATTGCCACCGCGGTTGCAATGGCTTCGGGCAAAGTCACCTTGAGCTCGCGGCTCAGGGCGTCGATCTCCCGCCCGAGCGTCTCCCTCATCTCACTGATCATCGCTTGACTCCGGGCAACAAAAAGGGGCGTCCGGGGTGGACCGCCGGGCGCCGCACGACACCATTTCATTATACTCCCCGGGCCCCTTCTCCGGAATCCCATCAGGGCTTGGGGCCGAGCGGCGCTGTCCGTTTTCCGTTCTCTGATGCGGTTCGCTGCCTGATTCAGGCCGGGCCCGTGATGGTGGCTGATGCCCGACCTCTCGATGACGACTGTGCTCAAGCTGACTCTGGCGGGCTTCCTGGTGATCGAGGGAGCGGTGCTGCTTGGCCTCTGGTACTTCCGCGAGCGGTCTGATGCCAATGGCGCGGCGCCCTGGCCGCTCGGTCGGGACCTGGCGTGCACCGTCCTCCCTGCTGCACTCCTTGCTCTGATCGCGGTTCCCCTGCTGGCAACCTGCCTGACCCCGATGGCCACACCATGAGACCCTTCTCCCGTGCCACGCCTGTCCTGCTCGCCCTCAGCCTCACGGCCGCGCCGGCGGTCCTGGCCCAACCGACCGAACGGGTCGCGGCCCCCATCCGGGTGTCGGGGCAGGTCTTCGAGGATACCAATGGGAACGGCCGGCGTGATCCCGGTGAATCCGGCCTGATGGGAGCCATGGTTTCCGATCAGGTTTCGGTCACCATGACCGATGCCGACGGCCGGTTCACGATCGACGCCTCGGGATACGGGTTCGTCTTCCTGGTCCAGCCCGATGGGTACCTGGTGCGTGGAGCCCGGTGGCGGTCGGCCCGGGCCAACCCCCCGGTCGAGTTCCCGGTTCGGAGGCTGGATCAGGGTTCTTCCTTCCGGTTCGTGCATGCCTCGGACACCCACATCAGTGAACAGAGCCTTCCCCGGATGCGCCGGCTGAGGGCGATGGTCGACTCGATCCGGCCGGATTTCGTGCTGGTCACTGGCGACTTGGTTCGGGACGCTCTCCGGGTTCCGGAATCCGAGGCGGTCGGCTACTACGAGTTGTTGATGCGGGAACTCGCCCAGTTCTCCGTCCCGGTGTTCACCACACTCGGCAATCACGAGATCTTCGGCATCGAACGCCATCAGTCCCGGGTGCCGGCCAGCCACCCGCTCTACGGCAAGCGGATGTACCGGAGCTACCTGGGTCCCAACTACTACGCCTTTACCTGGGGCGGAGTGCACTTTCTGAGCCTCGATACCGTCGACTATCTCGACCTGGAGTACTTCGGCCATGTGGACCCGGTGCAGCTCGAATGGCTCCGGCAGGACATCGCCCGGCTGCCGGTGGGAATGCCGGTGGTGACCTTCAACCACATTCCGCTCACCAGCCCCTCGCCGGTGTTGTTCGGGATCCGTGAAGAGCCGCCCGCACCGAGCCTGATCCGGATCCGCGGCAAGCTGTATCTCCGGCACGCCGTTCAGAATGCCGAGGAGGTGCTGAAGATCCTCGGCGGCCGGCTCGAGTTGGCCTTGGGAGGGCACTTCCACCGCCGCGAAACCATGACCTTCGAGACCGCCTCCGGCCCCATCAGGCTCCACCAGACCGCCGCCGTGACAGGCCCCGCCTTCGGCGAGGGTCCCTTGGGACTTCGTTCCGGAATCACCCTGTATCAGGTGCGTCGGGGGCAGGTCGACGACGGCCGGTTCATCCCGCTCGACCGCGACCGGGCGCCGGAGTAGTGGCGAGCGGGGCTGTCGCGCGGTGCCGGGGAGTCCGGAGGTTTCCAGGTCGGTTTCTGGTTGCGTTCCTGGCCCTGGCTGGCTGTGGCGGCAGCCCGGCCCCCACCGGGCCCCAGGGGCCCTCGTCTCCTCCCCCTCCGCCCGTTCCGCTCGTCGTGTTCGACTCTCCGATCGAGGGCACCCCCGGTCTGAACCACTGGTATGGGGCCTATGTGGATCACAGCGGGGGAGACTATGCCTGCGGGGTCAAGTACTACTCCGGGCACCGCGGAGTGGACATCCTGCTCCGTAATTTCCAGGTGCAGGACTCGGGAGTGAAGGTGGTCGCCGCGGCCGGCGGGACGGTGATCTTTGTGCGGGACAACCAGCCGGATCGGAACACCGTCAACGGCGACCGGCCGGTGAACGAGGTCATCCTCGACCACGGCGGCGGGCTCACCAGCCGCTATCTGCACCTGCGCACCAACTCGATCGCGGTGACCCAGAACCAGGTGGTCGGGAAGGGGCAGCCGCTCGGCCTGGTGGGCAGTTCCGGCAACTCCAACTGGCCCCACCTCCACTTCGAGGTCGACAACAGCGGTCTCCGGGATCCCTATTCCGGTTCCTGCAACCCGGTGGCGTCCCTGTGGCGGGACCAGCTTCCCTATCAGGCTGCCTTTGCGGTAGTGGACGCCGGCCTCACCCTGGCCAGTGCCGTGAGCTTTGCGGATCTGCTGGAAGGGCCCGTCCAGGCAACCCAGGTGCCAAGTGGACAGGGGTCGGCCCTGGTCTGGTACAACGTGGCCAATATTCGGAGTGACTCAGTACGGATCACCGTGAAGGCTCCGGGCGGAGTACCGGTCGCCGGCGTGACCTTCGGTCGGACCTCGACCTTCAGCCAGACCTTTGTTTCCTGGCGGTTTCCGGTTGCTGGCGTTCTGACCACTCCCGGGATCCATACCATCGAGTTGTGGCAGCGATCGCCGGGCGGGGCGCCGCTCCTCCTGTCGGATACCCGCACTTTCACCCTGGTGCCCGGTGCCCCTGCCCCCCCGCCCGGGGCGAAAGCACCGATCTCCACCATGCCCGACATCGGCAAGGTGGAGATCTGGAGTGCCGGCAGGGACCAGCCTCCCGTCCCGCGGTAGGACCGGCCCGGGCGCCGAGCCCCGCTACGGTGTCAACGCCACCGGCTTCCGGGGCAGCATCTCTGCTCGATTTGCCGTGAGATAGACGAACGCCGCCACCACCGCGGCGTTGAGCTTCATGTCATCCTCCTGGAGCCGCTCCCACGTGTCCTGACTGGAGTGATGGGTCCGGGTGCTGTACTCCACGGCGTCCTGAATGAACTGGAACCCGGGAATCCCCGCCGCATCGAACGCCAGGTGGTCGGTCCCGCCGGTGTTGGACAGGGTGAGGGTCTGCATTCCCTTGTCGGCGAACGGCTGCATCCAGCTCTGGAAGATCGGTCCAACACCGGCATTCCCCTGGAGGTACACGCCGCGGATCGCACCGGTCCCGTTATCCACGTTGAAATACCCCGAAACTTTCCCGTTGGCCGCCTTGGCCGAGTCACGGGTTCCGAACTGCTCCCGGACGTAGGCCCGCGACCCGAGCAGCCCCTGCTCCTCGCCGGTCCACAGTCCGATCCGCACCGTCCGCCGCATCGGCAGGTTGAGGGCCTTGAGAATCCGGACCGCCTCCAGCATCACCGCCGACCCGGCCGCGTTGTCGGTGGCACCGGTGCCGCTGTGCCAGCTGTCAAAGTGGGCGCCCAGCATGACCACTTCGTCCTGCTGGTCGGTCCCGGGGATCTCCGCCAGGATGTTGAAGCTGTTCGGGCTGGCATCGTGGAAGCTGTTCTGGACCTCCAGGTCCATGGTGACCGGCACCCCCTTGTCCAGGATCCGGGCAATCCGGCCGTAGTGTTCCACCGCGATCGCGACGATCGGAAGCCGAGCCGGGTTGGCTGCATTCCGCGAGCCGCCGCTGCCGCTCACGAAGACGGTGCCGCCGTCCCCCCGGGCCTGCTGCAGCACGGCCACGACCCCCTCGCTGACGAGGAAGTTGGTCCGCTCGGTGGCGAACGCCTGCTGGGTCTGGAACCGCTGCCGCATTTCCATCAGGTTGGCTGGCGGGCCCCCTGGTCCACCGCCCCCCGGCTGGTTGGGCTCTGCCGCGGCCATCTTCTCCAGCTGCTCATCGGAGAGTCGGCTGCCGGGCGCGGTGAACCAGGCCGGCACCGGCCGCGGTGCCTCGGTCATCACGATGGCGCCCTTGAGCTTGCCGTGATACTTCACCAGGTCGGCCGCGCTGTCGGCCCGGATCAGGACAACGGCTCCACTCACCCTGCCGTTGGTGCCCGGGGTCCACGCCGAGGGATAGCCGATCACCGGGAAGGCCACCGGGGCGGTGACCTGGATCGCGGTCCGCTCGTTGGTCCACCCGCGGCCAAACGGTCCCCACGCCTCGGTCCGCGGATTCGACAGCCCCCAGGAGGTCAGCTGCTTGACGGTCCAGTCCGCCGCCGCGGTGGTGATCGGCGAGTTGGTGAGCCGGGGACCATAGACGTCGGTCAGCCAGCTGGCGATATCCATGACCTGGGACCGCTCGAACGCCTCGGCGCGGATCCGGCCGATGGCCGCCTGGTCCACCGGCTCCTGTGCGCTCAGCGCCATCGGGGCGGCCAGGACGGCAGCCAGAACCAATCGGGTCATTCGCATGCTGAACTCCATGAGCTGAGGACTGGAGAGAATGTGGAGGATATCTACACTCTACGCGGGAACGCCTTCCGGCGTTTTGCGCGGAATTACGAGCGTTGGCCTCGGAATGCGGCCAACGCAACCAGGCCCCAGCCGGCCAGGAAACTCAGACCGCCAAGCGGGGTGATGGCTCCCAGACCTCGGACCCCGGTCAGGGTCAGGCCATACAGACTCCCGGAGAACAGGACGATGCCCGCCAGGAAGGCCCAGCCAGCCACCGTGAGCAGCCGGTCGCCGCCGTTCCGATCGAGCCGCCCAACGGCCACCAGGGCCAGGGCGTGGTACATCTGGTATCGGGCGGCGGTGTCGAAAGTGGCCAGGTCGGCTGTGGAGAGTTGGGCCCGGAGCGCATGGGCCCCGAAGGCCCCTGCGGCGACGGCGAGACCGGCCAGCGCCGCTCCGAGTGCCACCCAGGGCATCGGGGAGGCCGGGGAAGAGTCGGCCATCCTCAATCGGCCTGGAGGATCGGTTCCTCGGCTCCCATGCCCATGCTGTGGTATCCATTGTCCACATAGATGGTGGTAGCCGTGATTGCCGCGGCCATCGGGCTGGCCAGGAACGCGGCCATATAGCCGACGTCCATGGCTTCAAGGTCGCGAACGATCGGTGAATTCGCCCGGTAGTACTCCTTCATCCGGCCGATCCTCCCGATCGCGGTGGCGGCCCGGGAGGCGAAGGGTCCGGCGGAGATGGTATTGACCCGGAATCCCCAGCGCCGCCCGACCTCGAAGGCCAGAGTCCGGGTGTCCGACTCCAGCGCGGCCTTGGCCGACGACATCCCGCCGCCGTAGCCCGGGATCATCCGTTCACTGGCCATGTAGGTGAGCGACAGGAAGCTGCCACCCCGGCGCATCATCGGGGCGAGGCTTCGGATCAGGGCCACGTTGCTGTAGGCGCTGACCCCGACCGCGGACAGGTATCCGTGTCGACTGGTGTCGAGCAGGGCCTTCTGGACCTCGGGCCCGTTGGCGAGACTGTGCACCACGATGTCCAGGCCCTGGTCCCCGAAGTCCTCACGAAGCCGCCCGGCCACCCCGGCGATCGAGAAATCCCCCCGGCCTTCGTACCGCTTGTTGGCCACCACCTCGGCCGGGACATCCGCCATCGTGTCGAACCCGGCGTCGAGCGGGTAGATCTTCTCGAACGTCATGACCCCGCCCCGGGTCAGGATCATCGAGTCGTTCATCTTGCCCCGGTTCAGCAGTTTCTCGAATATGCCCAGGGCGGGGGGCCAGGTTCCGACGCAGACGGTGGCACCCGCCTCCACCAGCGCCTTGGAGATGGCAAACCCGAATCCGACGTCATCCGCCACGCCGGCGATGAAGGCACGTTTTCCGGTCAGATCGATCGGGAGCATGAGGCCTCACGGGAGTGAAATCAGGTGCCGGAAGATAATCCGGAGATGGCTGGGGCCGACTATTCGTTCCTGAGCACCTCCAGCGGGGTCCGCCGGAGAATGTCGAGACTGCTGATCAGCCCGATCCCCACGGTGAGTGCCAGAATAACCAGGAGAATGGCCCCCAGGGCCGGGAACGGAACCGCAAAGCCGGTTTCGAAGATGAACTTGGCGAGGCCCCAGCCTGCCGCTGTCGAGAGCCCGACCGCCATTCCCGCTGACAGCAACCCGAGCGCCAGATACTCCGCCAGAAACACCATGAGCACCTGGCGCCGTTCGGCACCGAGGGTCTTGAGGAGCACCGCCTCGCGGACTCGCTGGAACCGGGTGGTGGCGATGGCGCCTACCAGGACAACGGCCCCAGTGGCCAGGCTGAACCCCGCCATGAACCGAATGGCCAGGGCCACCTTTCCCAGGATCTTCTCCAGCAGCTGCTGCAGGCTTCCCAGGTCGATCGAGGTCACGTTGGGATACTGCTCCGCGACGGTCCGCTGGAGTCTGCCTCGCCGCGCCGGATCATCGACCCGGACCAGGGACACCATGAACCCGGGGGCCTTCTCCAGCGCCCCGCCCCGGAAGACGGCGAAGAAGTTCGGCTCGAACCGGGCCCAGTCCACCTTCCTGGTGTTGGCGACCCGGCTTGGGATCTTGATGCCCTGCACGTCCCAGACGATCTCATCCCCGATCGTGACGTGCAATTCGGTGGCGATGTCCACCTCGAGCGACACGTCCACCGGTTGTGCGGGGTCGGGCATCGGACCATCCCACCAGGAGCCCGCGACCAGTTCCTCCGAATCCACCAGCGAATCTCGATAACTGGACCGATACTCCCGGCGCATCGCCCACCCGGTGCCGACCGCGGCGCTGTCGGCGGAGAGTGAGTCGGTCTCGTTCGGAGTGCGGATCACCACCGGCTTGCCCTTGATCGAGGCGATCCGCATCGGGATCATGGGGACGGCCTCCACCCGATCGATCCCCGCCTCCCGAAGCTGCCGGAGCACCCCGTCGCGCTGGTCGGGTTGAATGTCGAGGAACGCCAGGTTGGGGCGGGCGCTCACCCCGGCGACGTTCAGATCCCGAAGCAGATTGCTCTGGACCAGGTAGAGGGTGCTCAGCAGGAAGGCCCCGAACCCGAGTGACAGCACCACGGTGACCGTCTGGTTACCCGGCCGGTAGAGGTTGGCGAGCCCCTGGCGCCAGACATAGGGCCACCGGGACGGGAACCACCGGCGAAGGCCCCGGATCAGGGCCAGCGAGGCCAGCCACAGGATCACCACCACCACCCCGAGCGCAATGGTGAACCCGATGCCGTCCCGAACCCTGCCGGCCTGGACCGCGGCCAGCCCGGCGACGCTGACGACCAGGGCGATCGCCGCCACGATCCGCGCCGGGTCCCGTCCGGGGAGCTGCTCCACGTTGCGTCGCAGAGTGCGCAGGGGCGAGACCCGGCGGATCGCGAGCAGGGGCAGCAGGGCGAACATCACCGAGACCCAGATCCCGAGCCCGAGACCCAGCAACACCGCCCCCGGGTCGAGCGTCACCGAGACGTCCACCGGGAGCAGGTCGGCCAGCACCAGCGGAAGCACTCGCTGGAGAGCCGCGCCAAGGGTGGCCCCGATCAGGCTTCCCACCGCCCCCAGCCCGATCGCCTGAATGAGGTAGACGGTGAACAGTCGTCCGGTGCCGGCCCCGAGGACTCGAAGGACCGCGATGCTGTCGAGCTTCTGCCGGATGAACACATGCACCGCGCTGGCGACGCCCATCCCCCCGAGCAGCAGCGCAATCAGAGCCACCAGGCCCAGGTAGTTACTGAGCTGGGTCAGGGCCTCGGTGAGATCGGTACGATTCTGTTCGACGCTCCTGATCCCGGCTCGCTCCGGGCGGAGGACCGGCCGATAGAGTTTCGCGATCTCGGTGGCGCGCTCGGGACGGGCCAGTTTGACGTAGGCCTCGTACTCGGCCCGCGAGCCGAACCGCAGCAGGCCGGTCGCTTCGAGATCCCTGGCGGCGATGTAGATCCGGGAGGTGAACGCCGAAGCGGCGGCCACATTGCCCGGCTGACTGGTGACCGCGGCCGTGATGACAAACCGGCTCTGGCCCAGGGCCAGGGTGTCACCCAGGGCCCCGCCGAGGGTGGTCAGCAGGCCGGGGTCCACCAGCACCTTGCCGCCCTGCTGCAGTTCCCCCCAGGCGCCCGTCGGCTCGGTGAGGATCTCGCCGTAATACGGGTAACCGGGCTCGATCGCCGCGACCTGCACCAGCCGGACCCCGTCGGTCCGCGGGACATAGGCCATGCCGTTGAAGCTCACCACCACGGCCACCTGGCCCGGGCCACCGCCGAGGCCGCCCGCACTGTCGGGGGCCACGAGGGAGTCGAGCAGGGCCTGGGTGACGGGCGTGAACGGCTGGCGACTGGAGACGGTCAGGTCGGCACCGAACAGTGCCAGCGCCTGATCCGCGACGGCCGAGCGCAGGTTGGCCGCGAAGGAATTGACCGCTACCAGCGCGGCTACGCCGGCGGTAATGGCGGCGGTGAGCAGGACGAGACGGCGGCGCGACCCGCGGGTCTCACGCCAGGCCATCCGCCAGACGAACCGGTCGCTCATGCGGCGGCCCGGTCCTCCACCACCCTGCCGTCGGACAGCCTGATGGTCCGGCGGGCCAGGCTCGCGATATCGCTGTCGTGGGTGACCAGCACGAGGGTCGTCCCCTCGGCCCGATTGAGTTCGACCATCAACTCGATGATGGTGCTTCCGGTCCGGGCGTCGAGGTTGCCGGTGGGCTCGTCGGCGAACAGAATCTTGGGGCGGATGCTGAAGGCTCTGGCCAGCGCCACCCGCTGCTGTTCCCCGCCCGAGAGTTGGGCGGGGTAATGGTCAAGCCGATCCCCGAGCCCGACCCTGACCAGCAGCTCCGCGGCCCGCGATTCGGAGGGTTCGCCCCGGAGCTCGAGGGGCACCTGGACGTTTTCCCTGGCGGTGAGGGTGGGGATCAGCTGGAACGACTGAAAGACAAAGCCGACCTTGGCCGAGCGCATCCGGGCCCGCTGGTCCTCGGTCATGGTGGTCACTTCGTCCCCATCGATCCAGACCTCGCCGGCCGACGGGGTGTCGAGTCCGGCCAGGAGCCCGAGGAGCGTTGTCTTCCCGCTCCCGGAGGGCCCGACGATGGCCAGGAACCCGCCGCCTTCGAGGGAGAACGTGATATCCTTCAGGACCGTCAGGGGTCGGCCGCCCGACAGGTACGTCTGCGCCAACCCTTCGCATCGAAGCATGCTGTCCTCTCACCGCAATGGAATGATGGGGAGAATCCACTACCGAAGTTCGACCCTGTTGGTTTCGCTCCTGCTGGCCTGTGGTGGCGGCGAGCCGGCGCCTTCCCCGGCCACCGGTGGCCCGGTCTCAGATCCGGGTGCCACGAATGCGGCTCCGGTCATCCTGTTCATCGGGACCAGCCTCACGGCCGGGTATGGGCTCGACCCCGCCGAGGCCTACCCTGCCCTGATCCAGGCCAAGCTCGACTCCGCCGGCCTGCACTACCGCGCCGTCAACGCCGGGGTGAGCGGGGAGACTTCGGCCGGCGCCCTCCGTCGGGTCGAGTGGCTCTTTGCCCAGGAATTCCCTGCGGTCGTGATCCTGGAAACCGGCGGCAACGACGGACTTCGGGGTCAGGACCCTGACAGCCTGGGCGCCAACATCGTTGCGATTCTGGCGGCTGCCAAAGGTCTCGATCCGCCACCGGTCCTGGTGCTGGCCGGCATGGAGGCTCCCCCCAATCTCGGCGAAAGGTACACCAGACGGTTTCGCGAGGTCTTCCCCGAGGCGGCCGCGCAAACGGGGGCGAGGCTGATCCCGTTCCTGCTGGAGGGGGTGGCCGGGGTGCAAGCGCTCAATCAAGCGGACGGAATCCACCCGACGGCGGAAGGGCAGGCTATCGTGGCTGCGACGGTCTGGCGGGTGCTGGGGCCGCTGCTCGCCGCCCGCTAGGGAGCGGGAAGAGCCAGGACGCTGAAGAGGACAGTCAGGGGAGTGCCCTGAATGTCCGCCACCACGTTGTAGGTACCTGGGGTGGTGGGCAAACGGTATGTCACCTGGGCGCTCCCGACGGGATTGGTCGGGGTGGACGAGGCAGACAGCTCCCCGCCCCCCTGGACCTCACTCCACCGGACGACTACTCCCTCCCGCAGGTTGCCGAAGGCGTCCGTGACTCGGACCATGAGTGCCATCGGGAGGATGCTCCCCACGATCCCGGCCTGGCCGATGCCTTGGACGACGGCAAGGGTGGCCGGTGGCCCGGCCACGGCGCTGCTGACGAAGTCCACCGCCCATGGCGGCGTGGTCATGGTGGCGCGTACCCGGTTCTGGGTGGGTAGTGTCCCGAGGGTGTAGTCGGCGAACACGATCCCGCTCAGGTTGGAGATGCTGCCGGAACGGTCGAGGGTGCCGCCGCCGCTGATGACCTGCCACCCGACCGCTACCCCCGACACCGGGTTGCCGACGTGGTCGGTGACCCTGGCGATCAACGGGGTCCGGAGGGTGCGGCCCACCGTGTCGGTCTGCTGGTCGCCCGCCAGGACCTCGATTCTGGCCGCCGGCCCGATGGTCGCGATCGCCGTGAATCCGACCGCCTGGAGACCGGGAGCGCTCGCCTCGAAGGCCTGGACCCCGGCCACCGGACCCAGGATGGCCGCTGTCCGGGCATACCCCTGCAGATCGGTGATCACGAGGGTGTCCCGGGCCACCCCGCCCGAAAGCGGTCTGAACCGGACCCGGACGCCGGGTACCCCCTGCCCGGAAAAGGCCCGGGCCTGCACCACCAGCAGATCAGGCAACTGGACCCCGGCGACCCAGGTCTGGCCATCGCCGCTGGTCCGGTTCAGGGTGCTGGCTGGCGGTGAGAAGGCAATCACCGTCGAGTCGCGAATCCCGGTGGGGGACACCGCCCTGAGGGTGGTGGACCCGGGAGCTCCCGGAGCCGTCATGGTTCCATTGGCGGTGACCGGTGCGTTGGCGGGGTCGCCCGACGACCAGCTCACGTAAAACTCCTCCACCGGAGTGGTGAACCGGAACGCCCTGACGAGGAAGGTGTACTGGTCGCCTGGCTTGAGCGCGGTATCGCGGGGTGAGATCTCGATTCGGGTGATGTCCGCGCCAGGTCCCACATACTGCATCGGAATCTGCGGGGTCACGCTTCCACCTTCGTCCAGCGTGATTGTCGCGTTCCCGGTGAAGAGGAGGGTCTGGACCGAGCGGAGCTCAATCGCGGCGGTGAGCTCTTCACGACGGGAGGTCAGCGGAACTTTCAGCCGGACCGTCAACTGGGACTGATCCGCCGGGAAGAACACCGTGGTATCCAGCACCGCTTGGGCCGGAGGTCTGGTCAACTGAATCCGGGCCCGGTCGATCGCCAGGTTGAACACGCCCGGCGTGTACGAGGGCGGGAGGACCGGCTGGAGGGCAAGCGTGGCGGTGGCCCCACCGCCGTCTCCGGTCGCATCCACGCAACCGAGGCCCAGCACTGTCACGGCGATCAGGGTGGTAACCAGCCGTGCTCCGCCACGTTCCAGAAAGAGACTTCTCATCCTTCCCGAATTCTAGGGACTTTGGGCGGCAGGCGACAGGGGACGGGTGGCCCGGAGGCTGCGGATGGGGTACCGTTCCCCCTGTGCTGACACCGAATACCAGACGCTTCCTTGCCGGCGCGACCGTTGCCGCCCTGGGCGTCGCCCTGCTTTCAGGCCTCGCGCCGTACGCCAGCGGTCTGCTCGGGGCGCCCATGCTGTACGTCATCTGGGAGCCGGTACAGCGCCGACTGTCCAGGCGGCTGCCGGCCCAGCTCGCAGCCCTGATTGTCATCGGGCTGACACTCGTGCTTGTGGTGCTTCCGGGCGTCTTCCTGGCCGCGAGCATCGTCGAGCAGGCGCAGAGCGCGGTTCGGGGCGCCCTCGCCAGCCCGGTGCTGGACCGCGCCAGTACCCTCCAGATCGGATCGATCTACTCTGGGGCCGTACATCGCCTCCGCCGGACAGAGCGTGCTCCGCTGGCTTGGCGGCAACGCGCTCTCCCTCATCGGGGTGGCGACCAGGTTCATCCTCAACCTGGTCTTCCTGCTGTTCGGGTTGTACTTCCTGCTGATCAACCCCGGCCGGGCCTGGGCGGCGGTCGAGCCGTATGTTCCCTTCAGCCAGGGGCGGGCGGTCAAACTGCGTCAGGGGTTCATCGATGTGACGCTGTCCACCGTGGTAGGGACCGGCGTCATCGCGGTGGTTCAGGGCACCCTGATCGGGCTCGCCTTCGTCACCCTGGGGCTTGCCAACCCGGTCTTCTGGGGGACCGTGACGGCGGCATTCTCGATCCTGCCACTGGTGGGGAGCGGGATGATCTGGCTGCCGGCAGCGGTGGGGCTGTTGGTGGCGGGATCGGGCGGCAAGGCGCTGGCGCTGGTCATCTGGGGCGTGGTGGTGATCGGCAATATCGACAACGTGATTCGACCGGTCATCTACAACCGGTTTGCCAAGATCCACCCGATGATCACCCTGGTCGGCGCCATCGTCGGTGTCGAGCAGATGGGCTTCATCGGCCTGATTCTGGGCCCCCTGGCCATCAGCTATTTCTTCGAATTGCTGCGGATGTACTCCGAGGAGTACGTCACCGGCTCGTGGCCGGCGGTCACCCCACCGGGTCCCGTGATGCAGTCCGCATCGGGGGCCATTGTGGCGGTGGAGCCTTCTGCCCCGGTGGCTCCGGAGCCGGACAAGCCGAGCTGAGAAGGCCACCCGCTGGGGCCTCCGTCCATCTTCCCGTCGGTCGGTCAGTCCTCTGGGTTTGTGATCTGGCGCACAGAGGTGATTTCGAGGCTGGCGAGCCGCTGCCGCGAGTCGCATCTTGCTCACATGGCAGCGCGACAATCGGTACTGGTCTTGACGGGATGCCTTCTGGTAGTTGCCATCTTGGGGTGTGGAGCAACGCCCTTGGACCCGGCGCAGTCGCCGGAGAACCCGCACCCACACCCACCCCTCCTGTGGGTGCTTGTCGCGCCTGACGGTGCCACGCTCCCCCTGTCAGACTCCCTGCAAATGGTCGTCTCGAGCAACCTGCCCAGGGAAGGGGGTCCTTTGATCGTCGAATGGGCCACCTCCGACACGACCATTGCCGTGGTTTCAGCCACCGGCCTGGTGCGACCGAAGCGCTCCGGCAGCGTCCGGGTTCGGGTGAGGCTGATGAACGATCGGTTCGCGGCGGCCGGGCTGGCGACCGTTCACATCCAGTAGGCTCTCCTTCGCGTCTGACCAAGCAAAACGGCGCCGGCTCGAAAGCCGACGCCGTCTTGTCACCTGGTGCCCGGTATCAGGGGAACCCGGGACCGGTGAAGTGGTGCGCTACGGGCGGTTCCGGCAGGTGGCCGTGCCCACGTACTGCGTCGCGCTGCCGGGGTCGGTGACTTCCACCCGGCGGTTCTGCGCGCGGCCCGCGTTGGTCGCGTTGCTGACGACCGGCTGGCACTCCCCGAAGCTGTTCTTGGTGAAGGTCTCAAGTTGAGCCTGGCTGACGCCCTCGGCCTTGAGAATCTCCAGGACAGCCTCGATCCGCCGCAGGCCGAGCTTCGCGTTGTATCCCACCGAGCCGACCCAGTCGGTGTGGCCCTGGATGGTCAGCTGCATGTTCGGGTTGGCCTTGAGCAGCTGAGCCAGCGCCTTGAGCGAATCCCGCTCGGCCTGCACGTAGACGTTGGTCTTGTTGAACTCGAACAGCGCCCGCACCGTGATGCTGATCGACTTCACCGTGATGCGATAGCGGTCCGTCTGGCCGCCTTCGCAGTTGGCGGTGACGGTGTACTCGCCCGCCCGGGTGGCGCTGAAGGAATCGTTGGAGACGGTCCCGGCGTCCGGGGTCAGCCGGCAGTTGGTCAGTGGCCGCGAGCTGCCGTCGCTGAAGTGCCCGACGACGCGCAGGGCCACCGACTCACCGGCCGAAATGGTGGCCTGGTCCGGCTGCAGGTCCACCCGGCTCAGGGTGACCGGCGGGATCGGACGGGCGTTGACCGTCACGGTCGCGGAGGAGCTCTTCAGCTTCCGGGCCGTGGCGTTGCTGTACGTCACCGTGTAGCTGCCCGGCGTGTTGCTCGAGAAGCTCGCCCCGGTCAGGGTGCCGCCGCTGGCGCTGCCGGTGCTGGCGCTGGTCACGTTGGTGCTGCTGCCGTCGCACAGGTAGCCGCGAACGGTCAGGTTGACCTGGTCGCCGACCATGACGGTACTGTTCCGCGGCTCGACCGCGATCGAGTCGAGCTTGTCGCTGCACTTGCCACCGAGGAAGGCGCTGAGGCCCGCCTGGAGGCCGAGCATGGTGTTGGAACCATCGACGTCACTCTGGGGGCTCGGGATGTAGTCCATGGTCCCATCGACCCGGAGGCTCCACACCTCATTGAGTCCCAGTCGGAAACCGGCCAGGGCGCCGACCCCGATGTCGCTCTCCGTCGTAGGTCTTCTTGAGATACGTCGTCGGCCGCAGAGGAGGTGCGGTAGCGATTGTAGTTGAGCCCGGCGCCGAGAATCCAGCTCGACGTCTCGCCGATCGCGCCATTGTAGAGTGCCCGGAGGTGGAACGGCATGTAGACCAGACCGACGCTCTCAATGCTGGCTCCCGGGACCATCGACGTCGGTGGCATTGCCGGAACCGTCGAGCTCGAGGCTGAACCGGTCCGAGAAGAAGTAGCCGATCCGGGCGCCACCTCCCCGAAGCTGTTCTTCGCTGTGACTCGTCGACCTGGCTCGAAGGACTTGTCGTACCAGTTGTACCGGCCGAAGCCGCCGATTTCCAAGGTGCCCTTCTGCTGGGCCAGCAGTGGGGTGACCAGGAATAGGCCGAGGGCGGCGATGAGTGTGGACCTGCGCATAGGAAGGATCTCCTTGAACACTGGCGATGGGCCGGTTGGGCCGGCGCGTATTTTTCCTGAAACCGCGTCTCAGGAACTGGGCGTAAAATGCTCTCTTGTCATCGTTTAGGCAAGATCGACGAGTGGGGTGCGAGTCGCGGGGACTGCGGCGGGAACCGATTCCCGGGGGTTGCCAAAGCGATGGCATGTATGAATATTTATGCATTATGCAGAAACCGATTCTCGCCCTCGCCTTCTCCGGCGGCCTCGACACCTCCTACTGCGTTCCCCGGCTGGCGGAGCGGGGGTTCGTGGTCCATTCGGTCCACGTCAACACCGGCGGTGCCGGCCCGGACGAGCTCGGCGCCATCCGCCGCCAGGCCGAAGCGGTTGGGGTCACCGCCCACCATGAGGTGGACGCTCGCGACGAAGTCTTCGACCGGTTTGTCCGCTTCCTGATCCAGGGAAACGTGCTCCGGGGAGAGGTCTACCCCCTGAGCGTGGCCGCCGAGCGGACCCAGCAGGCGATCGGGGTCATCGAAGTCGCCCGGACCATTGGTGCGACGGCGGTGGCCCACGGTTCCACCGGGGCCGGCAACGACCAGGTCCGGTTCGATGTGGCGTTCCGGGTCCTGGCCCCCGATCTCGAGGTCATCACCCCGATTCGTGAAGAGGCCCTCACCAGGGAGCAGGCGATTGCCTATCTGACCGAGCGCGGCCTCCCGGTCCCGCCCCAGGCCGGCTCCTATTCGATCAACCGGGGACTCTGGGGCACGACCTGGGGCGGAGGCTGGACCCACGACACCTGGGCCGGACCACCCGCCGAACTGATCACCCCGCCCTCCGAGGACGCTCCCGGGTCGCGAGCTCGTGCTCAGCTGGCAGGAGGGAGTTCCGACGACGCTGGACGGGACCGCGCTGACCGGCCCGGGCCTGGTGGCGGCGCTGAGTGAGCTGACCGATGGCTACGGGATCGGCCGCAACATTCACGTCGGAGAGACGGCGCTCGGGATCAAGGGGCGGATCGGCTTCGAGGCCGGCTCCGCGCTGGTGCTCATTGCCGCCCATCGGGAGCTGGAGAAGCTGGTGCTCACCAAGTGGCAGACCTTCTGGAAGGACCAGCTCGGCCGGTTCTACGGTGACCGGTTGCATGAGGGTCACTACTTCGATCCCGCGCTACGCGACATCGAAGCACTGATCACCAGCTCGCAGCAGCGGGTGACCGGCGAGACCAGGGTACTGCTGGCGCCGGGCCGCTTCCTGGTCACCGGGACCCGGAGCCCGTTCTCCATGATGGATCCGGCAGTCGCCACCTACGGCGAAGAAAACCGGCTCTGGACCGGCGAAGAGGCCAGGGCCTTCTCCCGACTCACCTCGATTCCGTCACTGCTCGCCGCGCGCGCAGCCCAGGACTGACGCCATGGTTCGCACTACCAAGGTCCGGCTCGACCGGATCTCCTCCTCCACCCGCAACCTCCGGTTGGCGCCGGACGTGATCGTGGGCGATGAGATCATCCCGGCCGAGGGCTACGTTCTGGCGGTGCGGGTGCTGACCGACAAGTCGAGCTACAACACGGTCGAGGATGTGACCGGTCGCATGGTATCGCTGCGGAGCGGCGACGTACTGGCCGGTACCCTGGGCAGTCGGCGCGCGCTTCGCGGCTATGCCGGGGAGGTGCCGAGCCAGATCGCCGTTGGCGACAAGATCGATGTGCTCAACCTTGGTGGCGTCCTCGGCCGCTGCACCTCCGCCAACCCCGATGTGGGACCTCCGTTTTCCGCTGAAGTGCTCGGAGCGGTGCTGAGTTTCCCCGACCTTGGGGACCGGGTCGGTCGGGCGGCCTCCATCCGGGAAAACGCGGTGCCGTCGAGTGATGACCTCGATTGCGCCGTGCCAGTGGTGTTTGTCGCGGGGACCTGCATGAATTCGGGCAAGACGGTGGCCGCGACCGAGCTGGTTCGGGGACTCAGCCGGTCGGGGCTCCGGGTGGCCGCGGTCAAGCTGACCGGGGTCTCGCTGATGCGGGATACCCTGTCGATGCGTGATGCCGGGGCGGTGGCCGCCCTCACCTTCAACGATGCGGGCCTGGCCAGCACCCACCCCGGGACCACGGTGGCAGTGGCGCGCGGGCTCCTCAACCAGCTGGCCCGCGACCGGGTCGTGCGGCCCGAGGTGATCGTCGCCGAGCTGGGTGACGGGATTCTCGGCGAGTACGGGGTGCAGGACATCCTGCTGGCCCCCGACCTGATGGCCCTGGGGGCCGCTCACGTCATGGCGGCCCCCGATCCGGTGGCCTGCTGGGGTGCGGTCGAACTCTATCGCCACCGGTTCCATCACCCGGTGACGGTGATTACCGGTCCGGCCACCGATAACGAGGTCGGGCGCGACTACATCCGGGCCGAGCTGGGGCTTCCCGCGTTCAACGCCCGGCGGGAGCCCGAGGCGCTGGTCGAAGTGGTTCGGGAGGCGGTGCTGGGGTGGACACCGTCTCCGGTCGGGACCGCGGCGTGAGAGTCGCCGTGGTGGGCGCTGCCGGGTATGTCGGGGGTGAACTCCTCCGGCTGCTCGCGGCCCATCCGGAAGTCGACAGCTGGATTGCGACCAGTCGCAGTCAGGCGGGGAAGCCGGTGGCCGACCTCCACCCGGCGCTGGCGCCAATCTCGGACGCCCGGTTCAGCGGCGACACGCCGGCCGGCGTGGCGCGCGGTGCCGACGTGGTCTTCCTGGCCCTGGAGCACGGCGAGTCCGCGCGAGTTGCGGCAGAGGTGTTTTCCGAGGGGCCCGGGTTGGTGGTGGACCTGGCCGCCGACTTCCGGATTCAGGACCCGGCGCTCCACCGAAAGCACTACGGCACCCATCCGGCGCCAGAACTGGTGCATCGATTCCGCTATGCACTGGCCGACGTGCTGGGGCCCGAACTGCGCGGAGCCACCGCCCTCGCGGCCCCCGGCTGCTTTGCCACGGCGGCCCAGCTCGCGCTCTTCCCCTTGAGGGGCCTCGCCCTCGCTGGCCCGCCGGCACTGTTCGCCGTCACCGGCTCCAGCGGAGCCGGCGCCCTGCCCAAGCCGACCACTCACCATCCCGCCCGAGCCCACAACCTCTTTGCCTACTCGGTCTTCTCCCACCGGCATGAGGGGGAAGTGCTCGAGCGGTGGCGCCAATGGACCGGCCACGCCGACGCCCGGGCCCGGATGCTCACCCACTCCGGCCCCTTCGTCCGCGGCATCCACCTGACCCTGCACGCCTCCCTGGCGGATGGTCACGCGCTGGCCCCGGGTCAGGCCGCCCGTCTGGTCACCGAGGCCTTCCAGGATCGGCCCTTTGTCCGGGTGGTCGACGCGCCCCCCCAGCTGACCCACGTGGTAGGCAGCAACTACGCCGCCATCCACCCGGCCCAGAGTGACGACGGCCGCGAGGTTCAGCTGCTGGTGGTGCTCGACAACCTGATCAAGGGTGCCAGCGGCCAGGCAATCCAGGCCATGAACCTCGCCCTTGGGCTTCCCGAGACCGCCGGCCTGATCCAACTCCCCGTCTTCCCCATCTGAGGCCGATGACCGCCGTCTCTTCCTCCGCGCTGCTGCCGGTCTACTCCGAGATGCCGATCCGCCCGGTCCGGGGCCACGGTTCCTGGCTGGTCGACGCCGACGGCTCCGAGTGGCTCGACGCCTACGGCGGCCACGCGGTCGCCTCCACCGGGCACTCCCATCCCGACGTGGTCCGCGCCATCGCCGACCAGGCCGCGACGCTGCTGTTCTACAGCTCGGTGGTTCCGCTCCCGGTGCGACATCAGCTGGCGGACGCGCTGGCCGACCGCTGCCCCGATTCGCTGCAGCACGTGTTCTTCTGCAATTCAGGCGCGGAGGCCAACGAGAACGCCATCGGGCTGGCCCGGAAGCGGACCGGCCGGCAGGCGCTGGTCTCACTCGAGGGCGGCTGGCACGGCCGGACCCCCGGCGCCCTGTCGATCACCCACGGTGCCCGCTACGAAGAGGCGGCCCGTCGGGCCGGAGTACCGCTCTCCACCAAGGTGCCGTTCAACGATATCGCAGCGCTCGATGCGGCCGTCACCGACCGGGTGGCCGCGGTGGTGCTCGAACCGGTGCAGGGGATGCAGGGAGCCCGGGACTGTGCCGTGGAGTTCCTCGCCGGCGCGCGGGAGATCACCCGCCGGGCTGGTGCCGCCCTGATCTTCGATGAGATCCAGTGCGGAGTCGGACGGAGCGGGGCCTTTACCGCGGCTGAGGCATTCGGATCCACCCCCGATGCGATCACCATGGCCAAGGGCCTGGCAGCCGGATTGCCGATCGGGGCGGTGGTAATCAACCCCTGGCTCGCCGAGGGTCTGACCATCGGCGATCTCGGCAGCACCTTCGGCGGCGGCCCGGTGGTCTGCGCCGCCGCATTGGCCAACCTTGCAGTGATCGATCGGGAGAACCTGCTGGAGAACACCCGTCGAGTCGGTCGCCAGTTGCGGGAAGGCGCCGAGGCGCTCGGGATCGGGGCCCAGGGTCGAGGGCTGCTGATCGGGCTCCGGCTGGGCCGGCCGGCCAAGGCGGTGCAGACCGCCCTCTACGCCCACCGGATTCTGACCGGTACTTCCGCCGACCCGGAAGTGCTCCGGCTGATGCCCCCGCTGAATTTCTCGTCTGACGAGGCCGCCCAACTGCTCGCGGCGCTCGAGAAGGTACTGGGATGACCAAGCGCGACTATCTGGCGATGGAGGAGTGGGGCCCGGACGAGATCGACGGGCTGCTCCGGCTGGGGGCCCGGGTCAAGCGCGGGGAAATCCCCGGCGGACTCGAGCGGAAGGTGCTGGCCATGGTGTTCATGGACCCGAGTCTTCGGACCCGGACCAGCTTCGAAACCGCGATGTTCCTGCATGGTGGCCATGCTGTGGTCCTGGAGCCCGGGAAGGGATCCTGGGCGATCGAGACCGAGCTGGGCGTGACCATGGACGGGACCACGGTGGAACACATCATCGAGGCGGCGCGGGTCCTCGGTCGCTATGCCGATGCGCTCGCCGTGCGGACCTTTCCCAAGGGTACCGACTGGCGGACCGAGCGCACCGATCCGGTCATCCGCAACTTTGCCCGGTTCTGCGAGAAACCGGTCATCAACCTGGAGTCGGTTCGCCGCCATCCCTGTCAGGGGCTGGCCGACGCGATGACGCTGCAGGAAAAGCTGGGCGACCCGGCCGGCCGGAAATTCGTGCTGCAATGGGCCTGGCATCCGAAGCCGCTCCCAACCGCCGTGCCGGCCAGTGGCGCCATCGCTGCGGCCCAGCTTGGAATGGAGATCGTGATTGCCCGTCCGCCCGGATACGACCTCGACCCCGATGATATGACCGACATCCGCCGGCTGGCAGAGTCCCGGGGCGGTTCGGTGACCGTGTCGGAAGATATCGAGGGCTCGGTCAGCGGAGCGGACGCGGTCTACGTCAAGTCTTGGGGCTCGCTCGACTACTTCGGCCGGCCGGAGGAGGAGAAGGCCTTCCGGGCCGAGCGGCGCCATTGGCGGATGACCCAGGCGCTCGCCTCCCGGACCCGGAACGGCAAGGGGATCGTGATGCATTGCCTGCCGGTGCGCCGCAACGTGGAAATCGACGACGCTGTCCTCGACGGGCCCAACTCCGCGGTGGTCGACGAGGCCGAGAACCGGCTTCACGCCCAGCGGGCACTGCTGCTTGAACTGATTGGCTCGGCCGGACCGGCCGGGAATGGCGCCAGATGACGATCGATACCTCCCGCGGCATCGCCGGGCTCAAGGGTGCCCTCCGCTACGTCAGGGCCTATCGCGACCACGTCTTCGTGGTCAAGCTCGGGGGAGAGATTCTCAAGGAGCCCTCCGCCCTGGACGGCGTCGCCGCCCAGGTCTCCCTGCTCCACTCGCTGGGCATCCGCCTGGTGGTCGTGCATGGCGGCGGCCCGCAGGCCTCGGCGCTGAGTCGGCGGCTGGGAGTTGAGCCGGAGCTGGTCGCCGGTCGCCGGGTCACCAACGCCGCCGCCCTCGAAGTGGCCACGATGACCTATGCCGGAACCCTCAACGTGGCGCTGCTCTCCGCCCTCCGGCACCATCAGGTGCAGGCGGTCGGCCTGAGCGGAGTCGATGCCGAGCTGATCACGGCCCGTCGTCGGCCGCCCGTCACCGTGGTGGATGATGCCGGAGTGTCGCGGACCGTCGACTACGGCCACGTGGGCGACATCGAGCGGGTAGACCCCAGGGTGCTCACCACGCTGCTCGATGCCCGGTTCGTCCCGGTCATCGCCAGTCTGGCGGGGGATGAACAGGGTGCGGTGTACAACGTCAACGCCGACACGGTGGCGGAAGCCCTGGCGATCGCGCTCCGGGCCCAGAAGCTGATCTACCTGACCAGTGTCCCCGGCGTCCTCCGCGACCGGGAGGACCCTACCAGCCTGGTGACCTTCGCCGATCCCGATGACCTGGCCCAGCTGATGGCCAGCGGGGCGCTGAGCGGCGGAATGCGACCCAAGGTCGAGGCCTGCATCCGGGCGGCGACTGGCGGGGTCGAGCGGACCCACATCGTTGATGGCCTGACGCCCGATTCCCTCCTGCTGGAAGTGTTCACCGGGACCGGACATGGCACCATGATCGTCGGGCGAAAGGAGAAGGCAACCTACCTTGGTGTGGACCTGGCCGACTGAGATCGAGCTGCTCCGCGAGCTGGTCGCGATCCCCTCGGTCAGTGGTGCCGAGGAGACGATCGGGCGGTTCGTGGAGCGACGCGCCCGGGAGTGGGGCCTGACGGTCGAGCGGACCGACGATGGTGTCGTGGTCCAGGTGGTCGGCGGTCGCCCGGGACCCACCCTGGCATTCATCTCCCATCTGGATACCGTGCCCGAGGGTGAGGGGTGGACTCGGCCCGCGTTCGAGCCAACCATCGAAGGCACCCTGCTCTATGGCCGGGGCTCCGGTGACGCCAAGGCCAGCGTCGCTGCCATGCTGACCGCCGCCCGTGACCTGGCGGCAGGGTCTGCGGCCATCGGCGGACAACTCCTCGTCCTGCTGGGCTATGGTGAGGAGACCAGGGACACCAGCATGCCGCGGCTACTGGAGCGAATCGGTCCGATCGACGGGGCGGTGGTGGGCGAACCGACTAATCTCGAACTGGCCATCGCCCAGCGGGGGATCATGATGGTCGACCTGGTCGCTCGCGGAGATCAGCGACACGCCGGATACGCCGGGGACGAGCGATTCACCAGCGCAGTCACCAGTCTGGCCCGGGACCTGATCCGGCTGGAGACCCTGTTCGGCGATCGAGTGCATCCCGTCCTCGGGGTGACCACCGCCACCGCGACGATGCTGGAGGCCGGGGTCAGTCGCAACGTGACACCGCCCACGGCCCGGGCGGTGCTCGACATCCGCAGTACCCCGTCCTGGACCCACGAGGAACTGACCCAGGCGCTGCGGCAGCGGCTGGAGTGCGAGCCGGTCATCACCTCGAGCCGGCTGGTCCCCTGCGAGACCCCGCCCGGATCCCGAGTGCTGGCCGTGGCCAGGGGAGTACGACCGGAGACCCAGAGCTACGGCAGCCCGACCTGCTCCGACTGGGTCTTCGTCCGGGACACCGACGCCATCAAGTGTGGCCCGGGAACCAGCCGCGAGTCACACACGCCCGATGAACACGTGGATCTTTCCGAGGTGACGCAGGCCCGCGAGTTCTATCACGCCCTCGCCAGGGAGTACCTCCCATGAGCCCTCGTCGCTCCACCGCCGGCCGGCGCGTCCGGGGGCACACCACTCTCTGGTCCTCCGATGCCCCCGATGCGCTGATGATGCGCTATACCGTAGGCGATGATCGGATCCTCGACACCCGGCTGCTCCGATGGGACCTGCTGGGAAGCCTCGGGCATGTGGAAGCACTCCACCGCTCGCGGATCATCTCGGAGCCGGACCACCGGCGGCTCCGGACCGGCCTTCGGGCCGCGCTCAGGGCCGAGGCGGCGGGCGAACTCGTCATTGGACCCCGGCACGAGGACGGCCATTCGGCGATCGAGGACTGGCTCAACGCGCGCCCCGGTCAGATCGGGGCGCGAGTTCACACCGGGCGTTCCCGGAACGATCAGGTGGCCTGCGCCGTCCGCCTCTATCTCAAGCACACCCTGCTCGATCTCCATCGCGCCTCCCTCAACCTGACCACGGCGCTGCTCGAGTTTGCCGGCCGCCACCGCCGAGTGCTGTGGCCCGGCTACACCCATCAGCGTCGCGCCATGCCCTCCTCCGCCGGGGTATGGGCGTCCGCCCTGGCCGAGGGAGTCCTGACCAGCGCGGAACTGCTTCCCGGGCTCTGGGGACGAGTGGATCGCTCGCCGCTCGGCTCGGCGGCCGGCTACGGGGTGCCGCTGCCCCTGAAGCGGGAAGCGGCCATGCGCGCCCTGGGGTTCCGCGCTCTCGATCACAGCGTCGGTGCCACCCAGTTGAGCCGTGGCAAGCTCGAGGCCGCGGTGCTGTTCTGGTGCGCCGACCTCGGCCATGAGTTGTCTCGCCTCAGCGCGGACGTGATCCTGTTCAGTGCCCAGGAGTTCGGATTCCTGGTGCTCCCCAACGACCTGGCCACCGGTTCCAGCATCATGCCCCACAAGCGGAACCCCGACCTCTTCGAGTTGACTCGGGCCCGAGCCGCCGCTCTGGACGGTGAACTGGCCGCCATGCTCCATCTGAAGGGAAAACTGGCCAGCGGCTATCACCGGGATTTCCAGTTGATCAAGGCGCCCCTCTTCCGGGGGCTCGATCTGACCGGCGAGATGCTTGAGATGATGGCGCACGCCGTGCCGAAGCTCGGGGTGGATGCCGCCCGGGGCCGGGCCATGATCCAGGGCGAGGCGCTGGCCACCGACGAGGTGATGCGCCGGGTCGAAGCCGGCGTCCCGTTCCGCGAGGCCTACCGGGCGGTGGCCGCCGAGCTCAAGGCCGGCGCGACCTTCCCGGCGCCGAGCCCGGCAGACCTGATCCGGCGGCGCGGGTCCACCGGTGGGGTGGGCCATCTGGCGCTGGGCGACCTGCGGGGCAGAGTGCGAGTCGCCTCCTCCTGGAATCGGCGGGAGCAGGGGCGGTATGACCGGGCCCTGCGCCGGTTGACGGGAGCCAGGCGGTGAGCCACGGTCGCAAGCAACGACTGCTCCGCATCCTGGAGCTGGTCAGCACCCGGCCGATCCAGACTCAGGAGGACCTGGTCGAGGCGCTCAGGGAGGAAGGGTTCCCGGTCAACCAGTCCTCGGTCAGTCGGGACATCACCGTGCTGGGTTTGATCAAGATGGACGGCATCTACCAGCGGCCGCCGGTGGACGACCTCCGGGCGGTTGATCCCAACGAGCTGCGGATCCGTGAAGGGGTGCTGGGCGTCGAGGCGGTCGGGGAGGTGATGGTGGTGATCAAGACCCCACCCGGCGAGGCCAATCGGGTCGGGGCGGCGATGGATCGACTGGCCTGGCCGGACGTTGCCGGGAACATCGCCGGCGACGATACCATCTTCGTGGCCGCCCGGGGCCGCTCGGGGCAGCAGGCTGTACTGGCCCGGCTGCTGGAGATCGCCGGTCAGGACTGAAGGACGTCTATCCCGCCGCGACCGTGCCGGACCGCGGTGACCTCCGCCAGAATCGCCAGCGCCACCTCGGCCGGCGCCCTCCCGCCCAGATCGAGTCCGATCGGGCCATGCAGCCGAGCGATCTCCTGCTCTGAAAACCCCTCCTCCCGCAGTCGCGTCCTTCGAGCGGCCTGCGTCTTTCGACTCCCGATCGCGCCCACGTACCCGGCCGCCGAGCGGAGCGCGAGTCTGAGCGCCGGCTCGTCGAACTTGGGGTCATGGGTCAGGACGCAGACCGCGGTTCCGGCATCGAGGCCCAGCTGGGGAAGGGTCTCCTGGGGCCAGCCGAGGATCAACTCGTCAGCCCTCGGGAAACCGATCCCGGGTCAACAGGGCCGCTCGCCCGTCGGTCACGATCGTTCGATATCCCAGGGGATCTGCCATCCGGACCAGCACCTCGGCGAGGTGGACCGCGCCGACGATGACCAGCCGGGGTGGGACCGGAAACGCCTCGAGGAACACCGAGACCGGGCCGTCGGGTGTGGAAAGCTCCATGGTGCGGCAGGAGTACATTCTGCCGGGACTCGGACTGGTGAGCCGAGATCATCGCCTTCAGCTCCGGTGTTGGAGCACCGGGGGTCGCCCCGGCGAGAACGCTGGCCACCATCGTGCCGTGGCGGCTCTCGGCCGCCGCCAGGATCTCTGGACGAATCGATCGGTTCCACCAGAACGTCGATGGTCCCGCCGCAGGACAGCCCGACCTCCCAGGCCTGATCATCGGAGACGGTGTAGGTCACGAGTTTGGACCGGCCGGTCCGGATCGCCTCCTGGATTTCCAGGACCACCGCAGCTTCGACACATCCGCCGGTCACCGACCCCGCCATCCGACCGTCGGCGGTCGCGATCATGGTGGCTCCCTCGGGACGCGGAGCCGATCCCCAGACTCGAGTGACCACCGCTCGGCCCACCGGCCCGGTGGCGGCCAGCATCCGGTACTCGGGCAGAATGTCGCGCATCGGTCAGTCCAGCGCCTCGAGAGTCGTCAGGTCCGCAGGAGTATCGATGTCGGGGCAGGCTCCAGGGAGCTCGCAAATCTTCAGGCTGAGCCGGCCCGAGGCGATCAGCTCACCGAATCCCTGATCGCCCTCCAGCGCCTCGGCCAGGCTCCAGGCCGCGCGGCGCAGGAAGACCGGGTGCCCTGGAGCGTCCGGGGTGGCCAGGTAGCGGGGTCGACAGGCCAGTGCCGAACTGTGCGCCGCCGCGGCGAGCACGGCGTGGATCTGGTCGGGCTGAATCAGGGGTTGATCGGCCAGGAAGATCAGAGCGGCGTCGGGTGGCTCCGGTTGTTCCGCCAGAAAGGAGAGTCCGCACCGGAGACTGGCGGCCATGGTGGGATCGGGATTCGCCGTCGTCCTCAAGCGCGCCGCCACCGCCATGGCCTCCACGGCAGCATCTTCCCGAGCGCAGACGACAACCACGCCTTCCAGCCACCCGCGCTCCACCGCCTGGGCCGCCGCCGTGAACGCGTGCCAGGCCAACGGGTGTCCCCGGAACGGCGCCAGCAGCTTGTGGCTTCCGAACCGGCGGCTCTCCCCCGCCGCGAGCACGATGCCCCACACCCGTCCCGCGGCCATGCTCGGTCAGGCCCCGAGCAGCGCTGCGAGGGCGTCCGGTGTTTCGAGCCAATGGTCAGGCGCCGATGGATGGAGATGCTCCCGGGAAAACGGCCCCCAGAGCACTGCGCCGGTGTGGGCGCCAGCTTCGCGTCCCGAGTACATGTCGTGAAGACTGTCACCCACGAAGATGGAGCCCGCCGCCGTGGTGCCGAGCTGGTCGAGCGCCCGGTGGACCGGCTCCGGGTGGGGCTTGTGGTTGATCACGTCATCCGCCCCGACCACCACCTCCATGGTCTCCTCCAGTCCGATCACCTTGAGGCCACGGAGGGCGCCCGAGCGGTTCTTGCTGGTGACCAGTCCGGTGCGGAACCCGGCCCGGCGGATTCGCTGGACCATCTCCACCACCCCGGGGTACGGGCTCACCTCGGCGTCGTGGTGGCTCAGGTTGTAGTCCCGGTAGGTGGCGATCATCGCCTGCAACTGGTCGGGAGAATCGACCCAAGGGGAAAACTGGGCCGTGAGCGGGGTGCCGAGACCCGCCAGCCAGTACTCATCGGTCCGGGCCGGCAGCTGGTGCACTGCCAGAGTGTGATGATAGCTGTCGAGGATCAGGCGGACGGAGTCGGCCAGGGTTCCGTCGAGGTCGAACAGGACGGTGTGGTACCTGGTCATGGTGCTTGGGATGAGGGCATGCGGTGAAAACTACTCAGCGCCTCCCGGCCCACCAACTGAGCCGGGGTGAGTGCCCTCGCTCGGGTTCAGCCACACGATCAAGCCGGTCGCCTCGGTTCGGACCGGTGGTATCCAGATCCGCGAGACGGGAAGCCGACGGAGCAGAGTGCCGATCCGGTCCCCATCCTCCGCCGCATCGAGTGCTCCGATCAGGGACAGCTCTCCGAGCGTGTGGCCCCGGTTGAGAAAATCGAGTGCCCGATCGACCAGAGATAACATCCCCATACTCCCACTCCTCACCGCCGCTGAGGCGAGGGTTCGGAACCGTCGTATCGCGCCGCGGTTGGTCCGGCTTGGGTGGTGAAAGCCCCAGAGCGCCCCGGCCGTCTGGCGCACCGCTTCCCGGAGCGGGCGGTCGGCCCGCGTCAGCAGGTGACGGACCGTCAGTGCCGAAGGAGGGTTGAGCTGTTGCGCTGCGGCGGCCAGGCGGGCTGCCTGCTCGACCATCGCTCCGTCCTCGTGCCAGACCCCGCGACGGTCGAGCACCAGCATCCGGGTGGCAACTTCCTCCCCTCCAGCCACCAGGCGGAACCCGAGCAGACACCGGAACGCCGTCCCCCGAACGGCCGATACCCCGGGCTCCGGTGGGGTGCCACCGAACGCCGTCGCCAACCGACTCGGCCAGGTCCAGGCCGATGGGCCGCCTCTCCCACTCGGACCGGGCGCCCCAGCCAGTCCTTGCGCCAGAGGGCTCGCGCCAGGGCGATCCGTCGTTCCACCGCGGCTGGGACCTCAAACCGCACTCCACCTCCACCGCATCATGGCTGCCCCCTTCGCGATGGACCCGGCCGCTGGCGCTGGTCAAGACGGGCAGGCGTCCAGGGCAGGTCGTAGTGCACCACTCTGCCGGCGCCCTGCAAGTTGAGCCCCTCTGATCCGACGTCCGTGGTGACCAGTACCGTGGGTCGCGAGCCGGCCCACGCGGGCGGTGTCGGCGCGAACCAGGCCAGCACCTGTTCGCGGGCGATTCGTCCCGGACCGATGCCAGCCTCATCGCCGTGGCACCACCCGACCACATGGTCCCCGGCGAGTCGAGTCCGGAGATACTCCACGGTCGCCCGGGCGGTGACGAAGACGATCGTCGTCACCCCATCCGCCAGGATGTCGCGGAGCCGCTCCAGCTTGGGATCCGGTTCGCGAGTGAGGCGGCGGCACTCGCCCACCAGTTCGTCCAGGCGGTCCAGATCTTCGAGCGGTGGACTGCCGTCCGCCTCGATGGGTGTCATCATCGACCAGAGTACGGTCTGTTGAAGATCTCCGGCCAGCAGGCGGTACAGCGCTCCCCGTGAAGGCTTCCGACCGGTGGCCGCGGCGTCTCGCGCCTGCAGCAGCAGGAGCCGATAGCGGCCCAGCACTTTCTCCAGCGCGGCCGGGCTGGATCCGGCGGCCCAGGCCATGACACCCCGGAGCAGGGCCCGGCTCGCCTCCTGATCACTGAGCCGAAGCCGGTCGAGTCTGTCGAACAGCCGGGTCATGGCAATCGGTACTTCGGGGGCGGCGACCCGGCGTTCGGCCAGCGCCGGCCTGTGGTCTGCATCGATCGTTCCCGAGATCACCAGCGAGGCCAAGGCGTGTGGGATGCGCGCGCGCCGGTCGGTCAAGGCCGTGGTCAGGGACGCGATCCCGCTGGCCACGAGCGCGTCGTCCCGGATGAGCAACAGGAGTTGCGGCACCAGGTCGGCCAGCGAATTGATGACGGGCGTGGCGGTCAGGAGGATCCCCGCTCGACCCACCAGGTGCGGCGCCAGGTGCACCGCCCGGCGGATCCCGGAGTTCGGAATCGGTGGGATTCGTCCACGATGACCAACCCCTGGCCAAGCTGGCGAGGGCTTCGGCTCCACGCCCTGTGGGTCGTCAGGTGGATGGCGATCCCGGCCCGCTCGGCGACCTGGCTCCACTGGGAGGCCAAGCCGCTTGGCACCACACAGGACGCCTCCGGGCCGTATCGAGCCGCCACCGCGAGGGCGATCCAGGCTCTTGCCGGTTCCCACCGGTTCGGCCACCATGGCGCCGGAGTGACGACGAACCGCCGCCAGCGCTCTGCGAAAGGCCACCACCTGATGAGGACGAAGCCAGGGCGGTGCCGGGTCGTCGGCCAGTGGCGGCGCGAGGGCACCGGCCATCGCACTCAGCACCCCGTCCCGCCCGGCAGGTGGCAGGATCCGCCAGCCGAGCAGTGCTGGATCGCCCGCCAGCCTGAGGGACTCAGCGACGATGACCGGGACCGCCTCCCGCCACTCCCGCCAGCGCGGAGGCCAGGGCCGAAGTCGAGCCCGAGGATCTCATGACATGCCTGGTCGAGTTCCAGCTGCGTCAGCGTTCCCGCCCGTCCGCGCTGAGCGAGGGCATGCAGCCGCGGATTCCCCAGTACCCCGTCCGGCAAGGGGAGGTCCCGGATCACCCTGGCGTTGAACCGCCGGTACCCACCAGCGGCGGGGTCGGCGGTCAGCGCCGCGGCCGCGCGGATCGGAGTCGAGTTGAGCCAGGCGGCCAGGCAGTGGGCATCGACCGGGCGGGGAGCGCCGATCAGATAGCAGGAGTTGAGCGGAATCACCCGCTCCCCCTGCGGGCCGTTGAGGACGGTGGCCCGGAGGTGAGGGGCGAGGTCGGGCCACACCACCCGGTTGGGCAGCGTGGCGCCGGCCACTCGAAACAGCGCCCAGGGAGGTCCTGACAGGTAGTCCTTCCGTCGGGCCAGGTCCGCCAGATGAGGCCGCAGGTAGGCGCGGGCCAGCGGGGGCAGTTCTGCCAGGGGGTGCCCGTCGTGGTCATGGGTCCAGAGCAGTCGACGGGCGGGGGTGGCCTCGAACGCCGCGACGTCGCGTCCAGCCAGAGCCCAGCAGAGGAGTTCCGGCTCGATCGACTGACCGGGATCGATGAACACCCGATTCAGCCCGGTCTTGACTCCCAGATGCACCGGCAGGACGTCACCGATGGTGGGGTGTCGTGCGCGGAGGGTGTCGAGTGCGGTCCAGACCTGGTCCGGTGCCAGAATCCACGGTCCGTCGCTCAACCGGTGCTGGCTCACTTCGGCGGTTGCCCAGGCGTCGAGTTCGGTCCGGACCCGGTGTCCGGTCGGCGGTCGCGCCTTACGACTCACCAGGGCCATCGGGTAGGTGGTGGCATCGAACTGGGCCCGGGGGTCGCCCGTCAGATCGGCCACCACGCTCAGCGTGTCGGAGACGGCGAGGGCACCCCGCATCGTAGCCGCGTAGTCGGTGGTGGCGAGCTTGGCCGGCAGCAGGACGGCGACCGTGCCGCCGGGCGCGACCAGTTCGCGGGCCCGCTCGACAAACGCCACCGAAAGGTCGGGCTGGTGGGCGTATCCGTGGGACTGGGGCCTGGCGGTCCACCAGGCGTAGCGTCCGCCCAACTGCCGTCGCAGCGCGGCCGGGAGATCCTCCGCGCGGACCCAGGGCGGGTTGCCGAGCACCAGGTCAAAGCCGCCCCCGGCGGCGAAGACCTCCGCGAACTGGCTCTGGTAGTGAAACCATGGAAGCGAGCCGTCCCGCTGCAACTGACGACGCAGTCGGAGCAGAAAACAGCGTCGGTCCCGCAGCAGTCGCATCACCTTCCGCTCACCGCGCTCAAGGCCGCGGCGATCGCCGAACAGGGTCAGGGACCGGCCCTGCGCCAGCAGGTCGTCCATCCGGGCTCTGGTGTTGCGCTCCGCCCCGCTCAGCACCCCGTCCAGAGCGGAGGCCTCGGCCTGGCGAAGGTCGCGGATGGCGGCTCGCTTCTCTGCCCCGGTGGTGTGCTGGACCTGCAACCGGAGGGCGCGCACCACCGCTCCCTCCGCCACTCCCGGCGTCCCGCCCCAGGCGGGCGACATCGGATCGTGCAGCGAGTCTCCCTGCCGAACCACCGCGTCGAGATTGGGCAGCGGGCGGACCCGTTCAGGGTCCCGGGTTCGATCCACCTCGAGCAGCGACAGCCAGAGCCGGAGTTCGGTGAGCCGGACGGCGGCAGGATTGAGATCGACCCCGAAGAGATTGCGCGACAGGATTCTCCGTCGCTGCGCCAGGCCATCCCTGGGGGCGGCCCGCGCCAGCAGTTGCAGCGCCCCGATCAGAAAGGCGCCCGAACCCGCCGCGGGGTCGAGAATCGTGATCCGGTCGAGCAGCACCCGGGTCCGTTCATCCGGCTCATCGAGCCGGCGCTCGGCTTCGGCCTCGGGGCAGGGGAGCGATTCCGGCCAGCCACGAGACGAGTCCGGCCCGCGCCAGGGCGTGGACGATCGCGGCCGGGGTGTAGAAGGTGCCCGTCAGGGCCCGCTCCGCGGGATCCATGACCCCCTCGAACACCCGGCCCAGCATGTCCGGCGCGATGCTGCGCGAGGTCCCGCCCTCGGTTACGAAGTGAAATCGCTCGAACAGGTCGTCGAAGATCCCGCACCAGACGGTGTCGGGGAGAGCGGTCTGCCACCGTCGTTCGAGCGGGTGCGGTTCGAACAGACCGCCGTTGAGAAACGGGATGTCGCCGAAGCTGTCGGCGGCACGCCCTCGCCGATGGGGCGGCTGGTTGAGGGTCCCGAAGAACAGCGGGCGCAGCAGGTCGCGACCGATCGAGCGCCCCCGGCCGAGACAGCGATCGACCTCGTGCCGCAGGAAGTGGGGGCGACCATCGAGCCAGCCCCGGGCCTGGACAAAATAGAGGAAGAGCAGCCTGGTGAGCTGCAGCAGAGCGACCGCATGGCGCTCGGTCCGGGACATCCGGGGCGGGAGCACCGCCATGGCCGTATGCAGCGCCGACCGGAACCCTCGAAAGAACTTGCGACCCACCGCTTCGATGTCGAGCACCTCGGCGGTTCGTGCCGCCTGCGCGGCGGCCTGCGTTGCATCAATCCCGGCGAGCCGGGCCAAGCAGTCGAGCGCGAGCGAGGAGGGTTGATCCAAGTCGACCGTCAGCACCGGGCAACTGCCGAAACTGACCGAGAGGGCGAGTTGCCGACCGGTCCGGTCCAGCGCCGCAATCATCGCCAGGCGCCCTCCCTCGGGCCAGACGCCGGGCCACCCCTCCGGCCGTCGTGCTGGCTCGCCCATCCGCCGTCAGGCCGAGCCACTGGTACCCGTTCCGGACCCCGAGCAGTGCCGCCTGGCCGGCGGTCGGGTTCCCGTCGAAGGCGGGAAGCTCCTGAAAGCAGGGGATGTGGCCCGTCACACCGACCAGGGTGCGCAGGTCGGCCAGTTGATGAAGACCGCCGAGCAGGTGGCCCAGATCCGGGTTGTGGTCCGACATGGTGGCCCACAATGGCTCGGCGGTCCGGCCGGAGAGTTACCCGAAATCGCGCCGGGCGGACGAAACCGCCGCGCGCCGGGTGATCAGGGTGAGGGGTGACCCAGCCGTTTCCGGCGATCCCGGATCCAGGTGCGGGTGACGAAGAAAGCGGTGAGCGGCGCGCCGATCCAGAGGACCAGCGCCACAGTCCCGATTACCCCGCGCTGTTCCCCGAGGAGCCAGAGGAGGCCCAGCAACAGGAGGGAGCCGAGGGCGGTCACCACCGGAATGCCAGGACGGCCCCGGTCCCGGGCGCGGAGGTACCACGCCGGGGCCGGAAGCCGTCGAACGACCGGTGCCGCCAGAACGCCGACGGCCGCCAGGGTGACAAGGTAGATCGCGAGTTCGATCATCGGGTCACCGCAGAAGCTAATCGGCCCCGGGGGCGTAGGTCCGCCCCTTCCATTCGACCCGGCGTCCCCCTCGCAGCAGGGACCGCACGGTGATGTACCCCATCACCGCGGCGCCAAGCGGGTAGAGCAGCGCGGTCCACGGCCTGGTGCCCATCCCGAGCGAAACCGCCAGCCAGAACAGCACTCCGAATCCGTAGGCGGCGAGCGAGCGGAGGTCGGGGCTCAGGACCAGCCACGCCAGCGGCGTGATCCAGAACGCGGTGTTGGCGAGCAGCGCGACCGGCACCAATGCCTGAAGCACCGGGCTCTCGGGGAACGAGGCGCGACCCCCGAGGTACACGTTCTTGGTCCAGCCTTCCACCAGATGGGCCAGCCCCGAGTACATCCGGGTCCGGAACGAGTCGAGGGCGAAGACCACCCTGACCCGGTGCCCGGTCCGGAAGAACGCCTGGGCGAGGCGCAGGTCCTCGGCCACCTCATGCCGAACGGCCTCGTGGGTGCCCGCCGAGCGGTACGCCTCGCGGCGGACCAGGATGAACTGACCGTTGGCTACCAGGTCCCGGGCGTGCCGTGCCCGGTTGATCCGTTCGGGGTGATACCGGAGCCCCAGCGGAACCGTGACCTGGGGCATGACGACCTGTTCCCAGAAGGTCACGCAATCCTGCCGTCCCAGGATCGACAGCATGTCTGCCTGCTGCGCGACCAGTTCCCCCACCGCGCGGCCGTGCAGCTCCGGGTGGTGCCAGGTGTCCGCATCGGTGAACAGCAGCAGCTCCCCGGTCGCAACCTGGCTGCCCTGGCAACAGGCCCAGGGCTTGCCGAACCACCCGCTCGGCGGATCGACTCCGCGGACCAGTCGAAAACGCGGGTCGGCGCCTCCGGTGGCCAGGGCCCGCTCCGCCGTGTTGTCGGTCGACTGATCATCGACCACGATCAGTTCGAAGCTCGGGTAGCTGGATTGGAGAATGCTGCGGACCACCGCCTCGATGTTGGCGGCCTCGTTGCGAGCGGGCAGGATGATGCTGAGCGGGATGTCGCCGCGTGGCGGGGTGTGATCGAGGCTGGGAGTCAGTCGACGAAGCCGCAGCAGGAGCAACAGAGCGGCCGCCCAGGGCAGCACCGGCCACCAGATCGCGAGCACCCCTGACAGGTCAGGTACCGTTGATCCCGTTGCCGGTGATGGCCCGAAGGGCTCGGCAAAACCTCCAAGCTCGGCCCGGACCGCATCCGGGTCGATAGCCACGGTGTCATCGGCCGGATCGTCGCCAGAGCGAGCGATCAGCCCGCTCACCAGCACGTCGGTGTAGCCGACGACGGCGGCAGCAACGCCCTTGTCCACCAACCGATTGAGCCGGAGCAGCAGGGCCATCCCCTGCCGCGGCCGGAGGGCGGCGATGGCGGGAGCCAGATAGCGGATCAGCAATTCTCGAAGGTACTGGAGCTCCTCAACGACCTCTCCCGCCGCGAGGCCCCGCGTCGCCGCCAGCCGGCCGTAGTGATCGGTGACCCCACTCCAGATATGTTTGACCTCCCGCCGGAGCGGGCCGACCATGACGGTCAGCACGTCGAGGATGACGCCAAGCTCATGCTCGACCAGATCGCGGCCGACGACGGGGGCCGTACTGAGCCGCTCGCCGAGCCACTCGCTCCAGCGCGCGAGCATGGCCTCGCGCTGGGTCGCGATGGCCTTGCTGGCCGCCACCAACGTTGGGGGGGAGGCGCGCACGCCGTCTCCAGTCTTGAAGGGAATGATGCAAAGTTAATGGCAACGCCGATTCTGGAGAAACATCGTCTGGCCGGCACCCTCGGCGACCTGCTGGTCGACGTGCGGGCCCCGCGTGACGCCTCACCCCGACCGGCCGTCGTGGTGCTCCACGGGTTCAAGGGGTTCAAGGATTGGGGGATGTTCCCGCCGTTCAGCGAGCGCCTGGCCCGCGCGGGATTCACCGCCGTGAGCTACAACTCGAGCGGTTCCGGGGTGGATGACGAGGGCCGCTTTGCCTGGCCAGAACGGTTCGGTCGCTTCACGTTTTCGGGAGAAATCGCCGACCTCTCCTCGGTCGTTTCCGCCCTGGTCGGTGGGGCCTTTGGACCGGCGCCAACCGCGATCGGGGTGTTGGGGCACTCCCGGGGTGGAGGGGTCTCCATCCTGACCATCCCCGAACTCCCCGTAGTTCGCGCCTTGGCAACCTGGTCGGCCATCGGCACCGTCGACCGTTGGCCCGAAACCACCCGCCGGATCTGGCGGGAGCGCGGCTATCTCGATGTCACGAACCAGCGGACCGGCGAGGTACTGCCGATCTATCCGGATGTGCTCGACGACATCGAGGCACACCGGGCGCGTTACGACATCGTGGCCTCGGCCGCACGGATCACCGTGCCCTGGCTCCTGGTCCACGCCGAGGATGACGAAACCGTACCCATTGCCGAAGGGAAGACCCTTGCCGCGGCGGCCCCTGGGGCCCAATCGCTCATTATCGAGCGCGGCGGGCACACCTTTGGAGCGACCCATCCGCTCAGTGGCCGGCCCGCCTCGATGGAGCGGGTATTCGATGCCACCATCGCGCACTTCGCTCGGAGTCTCGGATGAGCAGAATCGCCCGGCTGACCCAGCGGCTGGCCTCCCGACGCCCGACCGTGGCGGACCCGACGGGTCGCCGTGAGGCGGCCGTCGCCCTGATCTGGGCCCCGGACCCCGACGCCCTGTTGCTGATTCGCCGAGCTGATCACCCGGCGGATCCCTGGTCGGGTCAGATGGGCCTGCCAGGGGGCCGCAGGGTGGAGGAGGACTCCGACCTGCTGGCAACCGCGGTCCGGGAGACTTCGGAGGAGGTGGGGGTCGATCTCTCCTCGGCGGCCCTGCTAGGGGCCCTCGATGACCTGGCTCCGTCAACCCAGTTGCTGCCGGCCATCCTGGTACGTCCCTACGTCTTCCGGGTTGGCGGGCGGCCGACCCTGCGCCCGAATTCGGAAATAGCCGCCGCCCGGTGGGTCGATCTCGACCTCCTGCTCGCCCCCGGGGCCTACGACACCTATCCGGTCGAGGCCCGCGGCTTCCGGCTGCGCCGCCAGGGCTACCGCCTGCCCGAAGGGATTGTCTGGGGGATGACCGAGCGTATTCTCACGCCGGTCCTGGCGCTCCTGCGGGACGATTGACAATTAGGCGTACCTAATATAATGTTGTTTCATGCCACAACCCGGTCTCGCCCTGGTTCTCTTCCTGCTCGGATCCGGGGTCCTGGTACTGCTCGCCTGGCCTCGCTGGGGCCTCGTCGCTCGTCTGCTCCGGGTCGTCCGGCTGACCGAGCGGGTCCGGGTGGAGGACGCCCTCAAGCACCTGATTCACTGCGAGAGCATGGGTCTCCCCTGTACCACCGAGAGCGTGGCCGGCGCCCTGGAGATTTCCCAGGCCCGGACCGTCCAGTTGTTGACCCGCCTCAAGCGACTGGGGCTCTCGGGACCCGACGGCCAGGGGCATCGACTCACTGAGGAGGGGCGCAACTACGCCCTCCGGTTGCTCCGCACCCACCGGCTGCTGGAGAAGTACTTCGCCGATCGGACCGGTGTCCCGGCCGAGGAATGGCACGAGCGCGCCGAACGGGAAGAGCACCTCCTGTCCGAAGCCGAGACCGAGCGGCTGGCCTCCCGAATGGGGCACCCGCTGTACGACCCCCATGGCGATCCGATTCCCAGTGCCGCAGGGGTACTCCCAGCTCCGGTCGGAATTCCGTTGCCGGGGGTGAATGAAGGGACCCTGGTGCGAATTACCCACCTCGAGGACGAACCGAGGGAGATCTACGACCGACTGGTCGCGCGTGGCTTCGCGCCGGGGATGACGTTGCGGGTCCTGGAGTCGGGTCCCTCTCGAGTCCGGTTCGTGACCGATGGTCGAGAAGCGGTGCTGGACGGGATTCTGGCCGCCAATGTGGAGGTCGTGGCCCACAGCGGTCCGGCGCTGGAGCCGGAACGCCACCACCCGACACTGGCCGATATCACCCTGGGGGGTGAGGTCGAGGTGGTGGATCTCGCCCCGACCTGTCAGGGTCCCCAGCGGCGTCGCCTGCTCGATCTTGGCGTGGTACCGGGGACCCGGATTCGAGCCGTCATGTCGAGCGCGACCGGCGACCCGATCGCCTACGATATCCGCGGAGCGATGATCGCCCTGCGGAGCCGACAGGCGGCCCAGATTCTGGTCCGGCCGGGGGAAGACCCTGATGGAGCGGCGGCATGAGCGTCGCCCTTCCGGTGATCTCCGCCGACTCGGCGCCCGGCTGCCGCGGCTGCAGTGCCAGCCGGGCCGCCAACCTGGTCCAGCTGGGCATCAGTCCCGAAGGCTGGGACTACCTCGTCGCCCTGGCCGGCAATCCCAACACCGGCAAGAGCACCGTCTTCAATGCCCTCACCGGGCTGCGGCAACACACCGGCAACTGGCCCGGAAAGACGGTAGCCCGGGCGGAAGGTGGGTTCCAGCACGCCGGACTCAAGGCGCGACTGATCGACCTTCCGGGGACCTACTCACTCCAGGCGGGGAGCACCGACGAGGAGGTCGCCCGGGACTTCATCCTGTTCGGGCGATCCGGACGTAACCGTGGTGGTGGTGGACGCGACCAGGCTGGAGCGGAACCTCAACCTGGTGCTGCAGGTCCTGGAGATCACCGATAGAGTGGTGGTCTGCCTCAACCTGATGGATGAGGCGCGCCGGCACGGGATCGGGATCGACGTCCCGGCGCTCGCACAGCGGCTTGGCGTTCCGGTCATCCCGGCATCGGCGCGGCAGCGAGAGGGTCTCCCTGAACTGCTCGACGCGATCCATGCCGTCGCCACCCAGGCGATCCGCCCCACTCCCTATCGGGTGCCGCGCCACGACGTGGCGGTTGAATCCGCCATCACAGATCTGGTGCCGGTGATCGAGGAAGCCTTTCCCGGACTGCCCAATGCCCGCTGGGTGGCGCTCCGGCTCCTCAATGCCGACGAGCGGATCGAGGCGGCCCTGGTCAGCGGGGAGATCGGGTTCTGGACCCGCGACGGTGACGCGGAGCCCTGGGCCTCGGAGCTGGGCGACGCAGAGATCGCCATGGCGGTCGAGGGGGTCATGGCTCGGGCCCGGGCGCTCCGGTGGTCGCTGCCCGCCGACTTCCACGACCGGATCACCCAGCGGCTCTACTCCGTTGCCGAAGAGCTGGTCGCGGCGACCCGGCTGAGCGGGGTCAGACGGGCCCGGTTCGATTTCGATCGGACCCTCGATCGACTGCTGACCAGCCGGACCTTCGGCTTCCCGCTGATGGGCCTCATCCTGGCCGGGGTCTTCTGGTTGACGATCGCCGGGGCCAACCTGCCCTCCGCCTTCCTGGCTTCGGTGCTGATCGATCAGGCCCATCCCCTGCTGATGAGCGCGGCCGGCAGCGTCGGCATGCCGTGGTGGATGAGCGGCTTCCTGATCGACGGCGTGTACCTGGCCACCGCGTGGGTGGTGGCGGTCATGCTCCCCCCGATGGCGATCTTCTTCCCGCTCTTTACTCTGCTGGAGGACTTCGGGTACTTGCCGCGGGTGGCGTTCAATCTCGATGAGATGTTCCAGCGGGTGGGCGCCCATGGCAAGCAGGCGCTGACCATGTGCATGGGGTTCGGCTGCAACGCCGCTGGTGTGGTCGCCACCCGGGTGATCGACAGCCCGCGCGAACGCCTGGTGGCGATCATCACCAATAACTTCTCGCTCTGCAACGGCCGGTGGCCGACCCAGATCCTGATCGCCTCGATCTTCCTCGGCACTCTGGCGCCACCCCACCTGGCCAGCCTGGTGGCCGCCGGGGCGGTGGTCGGGATCGCCCTGTTGGGGGTGGCCATGATGTTCCTCGCCTCCTGGCTGCTCACCCGGACCGTCCTCCGGGGTGAGGCCACCACCTTCAGCCTGGAACTTCCGCCCTACCGTCCGCCCCGGCTCTGGCAGACGCTGTACACCTCGCTGATCGATCGGACCCTGATCGTCCTCTGGCGGGCAGTGGTCTTCGCGGCGCCGGCCGGGGCGGTGATCTGGCTGATCTCCAACCTGCGGGTCGGGGAGCTGAGCCTCGCGGTCCACGCGATCAACGGGCTCGAGCCGTTCGGCTTCCTGCTCGGGCTCAACGGCGTCATCCTGCTCGCCTACGTGGTCGCCATTCCGGCCAACGAGATCGTGATCCCGACCGTGCTGATGCTGACGGTCCTGGCCGGCAATGTGGTGGGTGTGGGGAGTGGGGCCGGGGTGATGTTCGACCTGGACTCAACGGCCGCGGTGGGCACTTTGCTGAGGACCCACGGCTGGACGGTCCTGACCGGGCTCAACCTGATGCTCTTCAGCCTGCTCCACAATCCGTGCTCGACCACGATCTACACCATCTACAAGGAGACCGGGAGCGTCCGGTGGACCACGATCGCCACCATGCTGCCGGTGATCATGGGGCTGGTGCTGACCTTCCTGGTGGCGCAGGTCTGGCGGCTGGCGGCCTGAACCGGGGTTGGGGAGGCCCTTGACGGGGGCTCGGCGTCAGGCGATCATATGAACATATGCTCATACGATTGGGGGACGTTGTGCCGAAACTGTCAGCCGTGCTGTCCGACGAAGAACTGTGTGATCTCAAGGTGACCGATCTGGCCAAGGTGCGCCGGGCCCGCTCCCGGATGAAGCCTGCCGAGGAGGTGCTGCTGTTGGCCGAAACCTTCAAAGCCCTCGGAGATCCGACCCGGATCCGATTGGTCCATGCCCTCGCCGAACAGGAGCTCTGCGTCTGTGATCTCGCGGCCGCGGTCGGGGTGAGTCAATCCGCCGCGTCCCATTCGCTTCGGATTCTCCGGCAGCTCCGACTGGTGCGCAGCCGTCGGGAACACAAGACGACGTTCTACCGGCTCGACGATGCCCACATTGAACGGCTGCTGGCCGACGGATTCGAGCATGTCGAAGAGCGGGTCTGACGCCATCGCCGCAACGACCGTCCGGGAACTCAGGGTTTCCGGGGTAGACTGCTCCGGCTGCGCGGCCGCCATCGAGCGGGCCGTCGGCAGTCTTGACGGGGTGACCGAAGTTTCGGTGGATGTGATGCGGGGCACGGTCCGGGTGGCCCGGGTGGGCGGTCGTCCCGAGCACGATGTCCGCCGGGCGATCAAGCGGGCGGGATACGGGGTGGTCACCCCGGAAGAAACCGAGACCCGCCGACCGGTGGGTCGTCAGTTGGCTGCCATTGCGTCCGGGTCCCTCCTGGGCACCGGCCTCCTGCTGGGCTGGACCGGAACCTCCTTGAATCCGGTCCCATTCCTGGCGGCGGCGGTGGTGACCGGCGGGTGGTACGTCGCGCCGCGGGGTTGGCACGCCCTCCGGGCCGGTGCGCTCGACATCAACTTCCTGATGACGCTGGCCGCGATCGGTGCCGCGATGATCGGGGAGTGGGCCGAGGCCGCGTCGGCGATGTTCCTCTTTGCAGTGGCGCAACTGCTCGAGGGATACGCCATGGGCCGGGCCCGTCGGGCCATCAGTGCCCTGGTCCGCCTGGCACCCCGGGAAGCGCTGGTCCGCCGTGGTGCGGTGGATCTGACCGTGCCGGTGGACCAGATCGAGATCGGGGAGCTGATGATCGTCCGGCCGGGTGAGCGGATCGCCCTGGACGGTGTCGTCGTGACCGGGCGAAGTGCGGTGGACCAGGCGCCCATTACGGGGGAGTCACTGCCGGTGGAAAAGGAGGCCGGAGCCGAAGTGTTCGCGGGGTCGATCAACGCCCACGGCGGACTCGAGATCCGGGTCACCCATTTTTCCGACGACACCACCCTGGCCCACATTCTCCATGCGGTCGAGTCCGCTCAGGCCTCGCGGGCTCCCACCCAGACGTTCGTGGACCGGTTTGCCAGGATCTACACCCCGGCCGTCGTCGGGCTCAGCCTCCTGGTCGCGGTGCTCCCGCCGCTGCTGGCGGACGCCAGCTGGATGACCTGGCTGCACCGGGCGCTGACCCTGCTGGTCGTCGCCTGTCCCTGCGCCCTGGTGATCTCGACCCCGGTCACCATCGTGAGTGGCCTGGCCGGCGCCGCCCGGGACGGGGTACTGATCAAGGGAGGCAGCCAGCTGGAAGCCGCCGGACGGGTGACGACGGTGGCGTTCGACAAGACAGGTACCCTGACCACGGGACGGCCGGTCGTCACCAGCGTGACCGGAATCGGCGGCCTGGGTGAAGCGGAGGTGCTCCGGCTCGCGGCCGGGATCGAACGCCGCTCCGAGCATCCGGTGGCCGCGGCGATCGTCCGCGCGGCCGAGGATCGGGGGCTGGCGATTCCCGACGTCGCCGAGTTCACGGCGACCCCGGGGCAGGGTGCCGGCGGCCTGGTGGAGGGGCGACGACTCTACGTCGGGAACGTTCGGGTCTGTGAGGCGCTCGGCAATTGTCACGAGGGGGCGCACCAGCAGATCGAAACCCTGGAGCGGGAGGGTCGTACCGCGGTGCTCCTCACCACGGCGGAAACCGCCCTCGGTGTCATCGGGATCGCGGACCAGGCCCGACCCGGGGCGGCGGCGGCGGTCCGGGCGCTCCGGGAGGCCGGTGTGAAACAGATCCTGCTGCTGACCGGCGACAACCCCGGCGCGGCCGAACGGGTGGGGCGGGAGGTCGGGATCGACCGGGTCCATGCCTCACTGCTCCCGGTGGAGAAGCAGGAGGTGGTCACCGGATTGCGTGCCACGGGCGTCCGGGTCGCGGTGGTCGGGGATGGCATCAACGATGCGCCGGCGCTGGCCTCGGCGGACGTGGGGATCGCGATGGGGGGAGCCGGCACCCACGTGGCGCTGGAGACCGCCGACATCGTGCTGATGGGCGACAACCTCGACCAGGTGGCGGGCACCATCTCGCGGTCCCGGGCCACCGTCGCGATCATCAAGCAGAACGTGGCGTTCGCCCTGCTGACCAAGGCCGTCTTTCTGGTGCTCGCGGTGGCCGGGCTGGCGACCCTCTGGATGGCGGTCGCGGCCGACACTGGGGCCTCGCTGGTGGTGATCGCCAACGGATTGCGGGCCACGCGGCGCCGGGCCATGCTCCCGGTCCAACCTCTTCCGGCGGAACTCTCGTGAACGCCATTCCCGACGCCCGGAATCTCTCCCGTTCGGTGGAGGACTACCTCAAGGCGGTGTACTCGCTCACCCAGCATGGCGAGTCGGCCTCCACCAGTGCGCTGGCCGAATCACTGGACCTGGCCCCGCCCTCGGTGAGCGGGATGATCCGCCGGCTCTCCGAGCAGGGACTGCTCAACCACGTCCCGTACCAGGGGGTGGCGCTGACCGACGCGGGTCGCCGGGCGGCCCTCCGAATGGTGCGACGCCACCGGATCATCGAAGCATATCTGGTGGATCGGCTGGGCTATACCTGGGATACGGTCCACGACGAGGCGGAGCGGCTGGAACACGCGGTCTCGGATACCCTGATTGAGCAAATGGCGGAGGCGCTGGGCAGCCCCCGGTTCGACCCCCACGGAGATCCGATTCCGGATGCCCAGGGACAGATCGCCGAGTTGAGCTATACCCCGCTCTGTGACATCCCGGATGGGGAGACGGTGCAGGTGCATCGGGTGATGACCCGCCAGGCCGATCACCTGCGGTACATCGGGGCGTCGGGGCTCACTCCCGGGACGCCGGTGACCGTGGTGCGGAGGGAGCCCTTCGACGGCCCGCTCACCGTCCGTCACGACGGGGGCGAGCAGGTGGTGGCTCACGCGATGGCGGGACTCATCATGTGCCTGCGGCCTGACCTCCCGACTGGACCGTGACCCCGAGGTCCTGAACGATCTGGTCGAGTTGGCGGAGGTGCCGCCGCAGGTGCTCGGAGAGAAACACCGCCCATTGGTAGCCATCAAGAGGCCCCAGGATCGGGTGCGGCAGGGCGTACGCTCTGAGGTTTTCCGGGGCCTGACGGTAGGTCTCGATGTTGGCCGCCCGGTGGGCGTCAAACGCCGCCAGTGTGCCTTCCGCGTCCGGCCAGGTCCTGGTCGGCGCCACGAAGTCCGGGGCGACGCGCTTGATCTCCGTCTCCCACCAGCCGGCCAGCCCCGCCTCGCGGGACCTGGTGACCAGCAGAATCTCCTCCGCCGCAGGCGCCGCGAACAGCTTCCGGGGCAGCACCTTGGCACAACTCGCCTCCACCAGGGCCAGGTGTTCGGCCAACTGAGCCGGCGACCATCCGCCCGACCCCGGGACCCGGTCCCACAGGTCCGCACCGATCCGGGTGGTCCGCTCCTGGAATTCGCGGGCCGACGCTTCCAGCATCTGAACGGTCGCTTGGCGCAAAGCAGTCATCAGGTATCCTCCGGTTCGGTATATTCTACCACCCAATGAGCCCCCCCGACATCCTCGCCCTCGGGCGCGAACTGATGGACACCCTGGCCAGGGGCTGGTCCCGGGCCAAGGTCGACGAGATCATGTCCGTCTTCAGTGAGGAGGCGGTCTTTCAGGAAACCCCATTCTCCGCCCCGCTGGTCGGCACCGCGGCGATCCGGCGATGGTGGGCTGACGTACCCTACCATCAGTCGGAGATCACCGTGTCGACCGGGGAGATCTTCGCGGTCGGGCCCTGGTTCTCCACCGAGTTCAAAGCGCTGTTCCGCCGCCGCCGGACCGGTGAGTGGGTGGAGGCCCGGGGAGCGATCTTCTGCGAGACCGGTGGCGGGAAAGTGACTGAGATGCGAATGTACTGGCATCGGAGGCCCGGGACCGGAACCCGATGAGTGTGTCCCCTGGGAGGACACCTGTCCCCCCGACCGGACGGTTCCGGCCTGGGTAACCATTTGGCAAGTTGTTGAAACACAAGAGCTTATCCCAGTCAGGGTTGGCGAATGCCTTGGCACGGTTCTGGTGTTATAGGGACCAGCCGTCCGCCAGACCCCGAAGGAGGCCTGCATGTTGATCACGATTCTGTCCGCAATATCTCTGGCCACCGTGCCAGCGCCAGGCCCCGACCCCACCGCCGCCCCCGCGCCCGCCATCCGGCTCTGGATCAGCAACAACCGCCAGTTCGAGCCCGGACAGCCGGTGCGAGTTCAGGTCGAGACGGGGGTGTCTGGCTACTTGCTGGTCCTTCGATTCGATGCCGAAGGGCAGTTGCGAGTGCTGTTCCCGCTGGATCCGTCCGACGACGGCGCGGTACAGGCTGGCCGGAGGTACGAACTGCGCGATCTTGGTGCCGACCAGAGCTTCCTTGCCGAGCCATACGGTGGGGCGGGGCTGGTCTACGCGGCCCTAGCGACGGACCCGTTCAGCCTGGATGCATTCCGGGAGGGTGGGGATTGGAACTACCAGGCGCTGCGAATCGCGGTGGAGACCGAGGATCCCGAGGCCGACATGACCACCCTGGTGCAGCGGGTGGCATCGTCCCGGGGCTTTGACTATGACGTGCTCGACTACTGGGTTGATGGTCCGGCCCGCCGGGTGTCTCGTGCCGTGGTCCGTCCCATCTGGTGGTCGCCCGGCTATGACTTCTACTACGGCTCAGACCCGTACTATTACGGCGCCTCCTGCTTCAGCTGCGACTATTGGGGAGGCAGTTCGGTTCACGTGAGTGTCGGCTTTGGGTTCGGCCATTCATGGTATACTCCGGGCTACTGGTATTCACCGTATTCGTGGTACAACCCGTACTACTACTCCTATCGGCCGGGCGGTTGGTACTACCCACCCTACTGGGGCAACAACCGCTACAATCGGCCTGGTTACTACCCGCCCGTGGTGCGGCCGCGCGACTACCCGGTGGTGGTGGGACGCGCTCGTGGCTACACGATCGAGCGGAACAACCCGCGTCCGGCCCGTCCCCGGAGCAATGACGGCTTTGGTCCGAACGGTACCCGGCAGGATGGCTCCTCCGGCGCTGATGCCGCCGGTCCCGCCCGGCGGGCTCGTGGTGACGGAGCGGACCGCGCTCGCCGTCCCGAGGGCCGGTCAGCCGAGGGCACCGGTCCACGGAATGCTCAGCCCAGGGGCTCCGAGCCCGGAGCCCAGCCCAAGGGCCGTCCAGCTTCCGGAGCGGTACCCCCGGCCACTCGCGCTCGCCCGCGAGGTGGCGACCGGCCCTCGGCTGCGGAACGGCGAATCGCCGGGCCCGTCAACGAGAACGACCGGATGCATGTGGTACGGAGCCGGCCCGAGTCGAGCCGCCAGGACCAGGTCCGGTTCAACGATGCCCGCGGTGACCGGAGCGAGCCGCGGCAGGTCGTACCCGAAGCGCCGCCGGCCCGGAGGGCGGAGCGGGGTTCAGGCGGCTTGATCGGGAAGGTGTTCGGAGGCGGAGCCGATCGATCGAGGCCGTCCGGGTCGGCCCGTCCATCCAGTGGGCAGAGCGGGGGTGGCTCGAGGCCCCAGGCCAGCACCCCCCGCGGTGGTTCGCCATCAGGTGGCAAGGCCGCACCGGCCTCCAGGCCTTCCAGTGGCAAGTCGGGGGGATCGGCTCCGCGGGCCAGAAGTCGGCCCAAGCCCTAGTCGCTCTGGAGGGTTCAACCGAGGCCCGTGCCGGGACTACTTCCCGGCGCGGGCTTTCGCGTACTCCATTCCCCACTGGAGAAGCTGGGCACTGCGGAGGCCCATCCGCATCGCGGCCATGGTGGCCTCCTCCTCAGTCATGCCATGGTCGAGCATCAGATGAGGGATCGTCGCGCCACCCACGCGATTGCCGCTGTGACAATGGATCAGGGTCGGACGGTCCCCGGCCGTTCGCAGGCTCTCGGTGATCTGATCGAGGGTAGCATCGGTCATGGTGCCCTCGTTGACGATGATGACCTGATAGTCGAACCCGAGCTCGGTCATGAGGGCTTCCTGGTCATACCCCCGGGGCTCCATCGGGTCACGAATGTCGATCACGATCTCGAGCCCGGCGGCTTGGAGAGCCCGGAAATGCTGGGCCGTCGGCTGGCCCCCGGTGGTGAGGTGGGGCAGGGCCTGATTGGCGTTGACGACGCCCTGCAGGGCCTCGATGGGGGTGGGCATGGCCGGCTCCGTCCAGAGAGGGGGGAATTCTAATATCTTCCTGCCCATGCTGCGGATCGCCGTCGTCCAGTTTCGGCCTCGGAAGGGCGCCTACTCCGAAAACCTTTCCAGGCTAGCGGGGGTGTTCCGGGAGCTTGCCGCTGGGGGAGCTCCCCCGGACCTGGTGATCCTCCCGGAGGCCGCCCTGACCGGCTATTTCCTGGAGGGAGGTGTTCAGGATCTCGCGGTCCCGGCCGAACGGCTCTACGCCGATCTGACCCGGATCCACGCCGAGGCCGGTGCCCCACCCTGGGACGTGGTGGTCGGCTTCTATGAGGTCTGGAGGAACCGGATCCACAACTCGGCCCTGGTGGCCTCCCTCGGCGGGTCCGACGCGGGCATCCGCCACGTCCACCGGAAGGTCTTTCTCCCCAGCTACGGAGTATTCGACGAGGAGCGGTTCGTCGAGCCCGGGCTCTCGGTCGAGGCCTGCGACTCCCGGCACGGCCGGCTGGCGGCCATCGTGTGCGAGGATGCCTGGCACTCGCTGCTGCCGACCATTGCGGCCCTCGATGGTGCCCTGCTGCTGGTGGTGGTGAGCGCCAGTCCGGCCCGGGGGATCAGGCCGGATCCCGAGGGAGACGGGGACGGTCGGCCGGCCAGCGCGCGGCGCTGGGAGCAGACCGTTCAGGCGATCGCCGCCGAACATGGGATGTACCTGGTGCTGGCCCAGCTGCCCGGGTTTGAGGGAGGCAAGGCGTTGCAGGGAGGGTCCTGCGTGGTCGGGCCGCGCGGAGAGATCCTGGCCCGGGCCCCGCTGTTCGAGGAGGCGGTGCTGCGGGTTGAGCTCGATCTGGAGGAGATCACCCGGGCTCGGGCGGAGACGCCGTTGCTATCGGACCTGGAGATGCGGCTGCCCCATCTGGTGGAGAATCTGGCCCGGCGGCGGGGTGGGGACGGGGCGCGGCCCCCGGCGCCGGCGGCACCGGCCCGCCGGCCCCGGGGCCCGCGCCCGCCCCAGCCCGCCGCCGGCCAGGCCGATCCCCTCGCGATCGATCCGGAACTCACCCGCCGCTGGCTGGTCGAGTTCATCCGTGACGAGGTGACCCGGCGCCGCGGTTTCGAGCGGGCGGTGGTGGGCCTCTCGGGTGGGGTGGACAGCGCGCTGGTCGCGTTCCTGGCGGCGGAGGCGTTGGGTCCGGCCCAGGTGACGGCGATCCGGATGCCGTACCGGTCTTCCAGTCCCGACAGCCTGGCCCACGCCGACCTGGTCATCGCCGCCACCGGGATCGAGGTCGAGACGGTGGATATCTCCGCCGGGGTCGACGGACTCGCCGGCGCCCTGCCGTCGAATCCCACCCCGGCCCGGCTGGGCAACATCATGGCCCGGATGCGGATGATCACCCTGTTCGACCACTCCGCCGGACGAGGGGCTCTCCCGCTCGGCACCGGCAACAAGTCGGAGCGGCTGCTGGGCTACTTCACCTGGCACGCCGACGACTCGCCGCCGGTCAATCCGATCGGGGATCTCTTCAAGACCCAGGTCTGGTCCCTGGCCAGGCACCTGGGTGTGCCGTCGGTGATCGTGGACAAACCGGCCAGCGCCGACCTGGTGGTGGGACAGACCGATGAAGCGGATTTCGGCATCACCTACGCCAAGGCCGATCACATCCTCCACTGGCTGCTGCTGGGATACCGACCCGGGGAAATCGCCGCCCTGGGCTACTCCGAGGCGGAGGTGGCTCTGGTGCGCGGGCGGCTCGAGTCGACTCACTGGAAGCGCCGACTCCCGACCGTGGCCATGCTGAGCCAGACCGCCATCGGCGAGTTCTATCTCCGTCCGGTAGACTACTGAACATGACCGAGACCTCGGCCGACATGACCCATCCCGACTCGCGGCCCATGTCGCACTCCCGTGGGGAAATCAGCACGTTCGTAATGCCCCACATGCAGAACCTGCTGGGCGACCTGTTCGGCGGGCAGTTGATGGCGCTGGTCGATCAGGCGGCCGCGATTGCGGCCATCCGGCACGCGGCCGGCCCCTGCGTCACCGCCAGCATCCATCGACTCGACTTCCACGAGGCCATCCCGGTCGGGGCGCTGGTGACCTGCATCGCAACGGTGGACTTCGTCGGCCGATCCTCGATGGACATCGGCGTCGAGGTCTATTCCGAAGAGGTCAGCACTGGAGTGCGTCGCCACACCCACAGCGCCAAGGTGGTGTTCGTGGCGGTGGATCGGAATCGCCGGCCCATCAAGGTGCCTCGCCTGGTGCCGGAAACCGACGAGGAGCTGGAACGGTATCAGCGCGCCGAGCGGTACCGCGAGGAGTACCGGCGGATTCGATGACCGGTCCGCAAGTGACGGTGGTGTTGAGCGGTGGCGGGGTCAAGGCGGCCGCCCACCTGGGCGCGGTCCGGGCGTTGATCGAGGCCGGGCTCCATCCCACCCGGTACGTGGGGACCTCGATGGGTGCCGTCATGGCGGCCGCCCTGGCCGCCGGCGGTCGGCCCGAGGAGATTCTCGACCGGGCCCGCGGCATTCGCCGTCGCGACGTCGCCCGGCTCTCCGCCGCCGCCCTGGTGCAGGGGCTCTTCGCCACGGCCCTGCTGCATGATGAACCGTTGCGGCAGACGATTGCCCGTCTGGTGCCTCTGGAGCGGTTCGATCAGATGGTGCTGCCGCTGACCGTGACGGCCGCCGACCTCGACACCGGAGAGGAGGTCCGGTTCGGCACCGGGGGTGAGGCGGCCCCACTGATGGAGGCGCTGTACGCCTCCTGCGCCCTGCCCTTGTGGTACCCTCCCGCCGAGCTCAACGGCCATCGGCTCGCCGACGGCGGGCTGCGGGGACCACTGCCCCTCAGCACCGCGGCGTCGTTTGCGGCTGATCTGGTGATCGCGGTGGATGCGGGTCCCGGGTTCGACGCGCTGCCGTCCGCCGGGCGGCTGGCGCCGCCGGCCTTTCTGAAGGCCCACCTCGACGCGCTGGGCGTCATGATGGCCTTTGCGACCGAGATGGAGCTCGACCTCTGGCGACTCAGCCCGGCCCGTCCTCGGCTGGTCTACGTCCGGCCGGCGGTGGAACGGGGAGCGACCTTTGCGGTGGGGCAGTTTGCCCACTATGAAACGGAAGGGTATCAGACCACCCGAGAGGTCCTGATGCGGGAAGGGCTCGATGACTGAACCGCGGATCTACACCCTGGAAGAGGCCGAACGGGCCCTGCCCCTGGTGCGGCGGATCGTGGCCGACATTCTCCGGGCCTACCGCAACTGGCAGGGCGTGGTCGATCGCTACGAGATCGCGGTGGCCGGTGCCGTCGCCGATCAGCCGGAGCCTGCGGCAGGTCGAGGTCCTCCGGAGGGCGGTGAACCTGCGTGCCGACGAGGTGGCCCGCTACCTCGAGGAGTTGCAGACCCTCGGGTGCGAGTTCAAGGACTTCCGGCTCGGCCTGGTAGATTTCTATGCCCTGCTCGACGACCGGCTGGTGTTCCTCTGCTGGCAGATGGGGGAGAACGGCATCACCCACTGGCATGAACTCGACTCGGGGCTGGCCGGTCGGCAACCGATCGATCAGTCCCTCTTCCACGGAATCGTCCCATGAGAGCCATCTGGTACTTCGTCCACATCGCCGGCTACACCGTCTGGATCGGTGGGGCCCTCGCGGCGATGGTCCTCTCGATCGCCGCCAAACGGGAACCGCAGGCGTCCCAGGGAACCGCCACCCGGCTGCAGACCAGGCTCTACCCGACTCTGATCGGTCCTGGTGCGGCGGCCTCGGTGGTCTCGGGCCTCATCCTCACCCTCGAGATGTACAATCAGGTGACCGCCGTGGGCCTGAATCACTGGCTGATGGCGATGCAGGGGCTCGGTCTGATCGCGGGCATCCTGGTCATCGTGGCGGGGCTGCCGACCGCCGCCAAGCTCTCCCGGGTTGATCCGGTCGCCGATCCCGGGGTCCACGCCGGCATGCGTCAGCGGCTGGCACGGATCAGCATGGGGGCCAACTCGCTTGCCCTTCTGGCCCTGTTGACCGGGGCGCTCTACCGCTACGGCACCTGACGCTTCCGGCCGGTGGAACAGACCGGCCGGACCGGACAGATGCCACATCGCGCCACCCGGGCGGTACACACCAGGGCTCCCAGTTCCATGATCGCCTGATTGAAGCTCCAGGCATCCTTCCCGGTTCGCGGAAGCAGCCGCGCCGCGGTGCCCCACAGCCGAGCCTCGGCCCGGACCCCGGTGCCGATCCGGGGGTGGAAGGCTCGGCGGAGGACCCGGGCGACGTTGGTGTCGATGGCGGCGGTTCGACGGTGGTACGCGAAGCTGGCCACCGCCCCGGCGGTATATCGACCCACGCCAGGGAGCGCCTCGAGCAGCTCCGGGTCGGCGGGGATGACCCCCCGATGCTCCCGAACCACCCGGACCGCGAGCCGCCGCAGATTCTCCGCCCGCCGGTAGTACCCGAGCCCTTCCCAGGCTTCCCGCACTTCGGGGGCCTCACTGCGCGCCAGATCGGCCACCGTGGGAAAGGTCCGCAGGAAACGGGGGTAGAACTCCTCCACCCGGGACACCTGGGTCTGTTGCAGCATGAACTCGGAAACCAGCACCGCCCAGGGGTCGCGGGTGCGGCGCCAGGGCAGGTCCCGGGCATGCCGCCGGAACCAGCGGAGCAGCCGTCGCCGGAAGGGAGCGTGCCGGTCGGGGGGCGGGGTGGACTTCGGTCGCATGGACGGCCACAATACTAAGCAATGAATCCGCTGACCGTGCTGCCCCGGACCGTCGGGCGTGGCGCCCTGACCGCCCTGGCCCACCTCGGGCGGCTGGGGTTGATGGTCCTCGAGATGGTCCGCGGGCTGGCCGACTGGCGGATCTGGATCCCCCGGACCATCCAGGAAATCGCCACGGTCGGGGCTGGCAGTCTCTTCATCGTGGTGCTGATCAGTGCCTTCGCCGGCGCCGTGACCGCCTTCCAGTCCGGCTACCAGTGGCAGACCAGCCTGCCGCTGTATGTCCTCGGGACCCTGATCGTCTCCACCATCGTGCTGGAACTCGGACCGGTGCTGATCGGCCTGGTGCTGGCGGGCCGGATCGGGGCCCGTTACGCGGCCGAACTCGGGACGATGCGGGTGACCGAACAGATCGATGCCCTGGAGTCGCTGGGCCGGTCGCCGTCGTCGCACCTGATCATCCCGCGGGTGCTGGCTGGCCTGGTGGTGGTGCCGGCGTTGACCATCATCGCCAACGTGATCGCGGTGCTGGTGGGATGGTGGAGTGTCAAGCAGGTGCTCCCGATCACCGATGCCGACTTCGTCTACGGGGCCCAGTTCTACTACCGGCCGTTCGACGGGTACTACTCGGTCATCAAGGCGTTCTTCTTCGGCGGGGCGATCACTCTCATCAGCTGCTATATGGGGTTCAACACCCAGCAAGGTGCCGAGGGGGTAGGCCGGGCGACCACCGCGGCGGTGGTCGCCAGTTCGGTGGTGATCCTGGTCATCAATGCGTTCCTCGCCAGAGTGTTGCTGAATTGAGGACGAGATGATCGAGATCAAGGGCCTCTGCAAACGGTTTGGGGAGCAGCTGGTGCTCAACGGAGTGGACTTCGATGTCCGGGAGGGGGAGACCGTCGCCCTGCTCGGCCCCTCCGGCTGCGGCAAGAGTGTGCTGCTCAAGCACATCAACGGGCTGATCCGTCCCGACGCGGGGCAAGTGCTGGTGGACGGGCTCGATGTGACCAGCCTGAGCCGGAAGGAGCTCACCGCCCTGCGAACCCGGATCGGGTATGTGTTCCAGAACGGGGCCCTGTTCGATTCGATGAACACCTTCGAGAACATCCGGCTGGGGCTGAGCGATGAGTCGCAGTACAAGGACCAGGACTTTGCCAAGGCCCGGGTGGCCGAGTGTCTCCGGCTGGTCAACCTGACGCCGGACACCGCCCTGAAGTACCCGGCGCAACTCTCGGGCGGAATGCGCAAGCGGGTCGGGATTGCCCGGGCGATCGCGGGCCAACCCAAGTATCTGCTGTACGACGAACCGACCAGCGGACTCGACCCGGTCAACGCCGACATCGTGGACGAACTGGTCAAACGGCTGGACAACGAACTCGGGGTGACCAGCGTGATGGTCACCCATGACGTGCGGGGGGCGTTCCGGGTGGCCAATCGGCTGGCGCTGCTGACCGGCGGACGGGTACTGCTCCAGGGGACCCAGCAGGACTTTCTCGAGTCGGACGATCCCAGGGTGCGGGAGTTCCTCGAGCGCGACTTCGACAACCGGCCCATCGCGGCCTAGGACGAGTCATGGACCTTCACTACAAACAGGAAGTCACCGTTGGCGCGCTGGTCCTCTCGGCGATCGCCCTGTTCATCCTCGGGACAATGTGGCTGAGCGGACAGGCCCTGGGCAGCGGTGGCAACACCGTACAGGTCCACTTTGCCGATGTCGGCAACCTCAAGCGGGGCAACCCGGTCAGGATCTCCGGGGTGCAGATGGGCACGGTGGGCGAGATCCGGTTTGAACGGGTCGGCCAGGTTCTGGTGGTCCTCTCCCTCGACAAGAGCATCGTGGCCAGGACCGACGCCACGGCCCGGATGGCATCGATCGGGCTGGTCGGAGACGTGGTGGTTCAGTTCGACCCGGGGCAGGCGGCCGAGCCGCTGGCCCCGGGCGCGGTGATCGTCGGGACGGTGGACGAGGGGCTCATGGCGATCGGGGCCAGCCTGAGCGACCAGGCCGGCAATGTGATGGCCGGGCTGGAATCGATTCAGTACCGCCAGCTGTCGGAGGATCTGCGGCTCACCCTGGGGAGTGTGCGCCGGCTGGCCGACGTGTTTGCGGAACGGGACAGCGGACCCACCCAGGAACTGGTCCAGACCATGGAAGCGCTGCAGCAGCTGACCCTTCGGCTCGATTCGGTGGTGGCGGGCCCCGGGCTTGGTCGGACTCTGACCAATCTGGACACGGTCGCGGTCAAGCTCGGGCGGTTGACCGACCAGTATGCCAGTGCCGGGGCGCGGCTGGACAGTCTGCTGGCGGGGATGCAGCGTGGGGAGGGCACCCTGGGCCGGGTGGCGACCGACTCGACCCTCTATGTCCAGCTGACCGGGCTCAGCACCTCGCTCAAGGCCTTCGTCGATGATCTCCGGAAGCACCCGGGAAAGATCACCGTGCAGGTCAAGATCTTCTAACCGCGGGCGGCTGCCATGGCCTGCTCGAGGAAGAGGTCGAGGTGGCTTTCGGGGGTGTTGAGGTTGGGGGAGATCCGCGAGCTGGTAAAGTCCCCCGTGCTGAAGGCCCGGAAGACCATTCCGTGGCTCTCATGCAGGCGATTGAATAACTCGCCGGAGGGCACCCCGACCACTTCGATAGCGACCAGCGAAGCCCCCAGGCTCCATCCGCCCGGCGACCGCCAGCGCAGCCGGTCCTCCGCCTCCACCGCCGTCTTCAGCTTGGTCCACATGGCCCGGTACCGGGCCTCCTTCCGGTCGGAGCCCAGTCGGAGCTGGAAATCGATCGCGTCGCCCAGGGTGATCAGTTCCGGGAGATTCCGGGTGCCGTAGTCCTCGAAGATCCGGGCGCTGCCCTTCCATCGGGTCTGGCCCCAGGTCACCCACATCGGGGACAGCACGTCGCGAACCCGGGAGTGGACGTAAAACAGTCCCAACCCCTTCGGGGCCTGCAGCCACTTGTGCGGGCTTGCCGCGTAGAAATCCACGTCGTCGCCGATCACATCCACCGGGATCATCCCCACCGACTGGGCGCCGTCGACCGCCACGAACTCGACCCCGCGAGCCCGGGCGGCCCGGGTCAGTTCCCGTACCGGATACCGGAGTCCCACGGTGTTGTCCACGTGGCTGAAGACCAGCACCCGGGTGGCCGGGGTGATTTGCGTCAGGTAGGTCTCGACGACGTCCTGGGCCGTCATGGCAGGAATCCGGTCGATCGGGAAGGCAAACTGCCGGACCTGATAGCCCCTGGTCCTGGCCGTGTGAAACCAGGGCAGACTCGCGCCCGGGTGATTGAGGGTGCTGAAGAGCACTTCGTCGCCGGGCCCCAGGGGGAGTCCATGGGCGAGGGTATTGAATCCCTCGGTGGTGTTGTGGGTAATCGCCAGATCGGTCGGGGCACAGCCGATCATCCCCGCCGCCTTGGCCCGGACCTCCTCCCGACTGGCCTCCCAGACGTCCTCCCACATGTAGAGCCACGGGTTGGTCTCACACAGTTCGACGTAGCGCTGCCTGGCCTGGAGCACGGTGCGGGGGATCGTTCCGATCGAGGCGTGGTTGAGGTAGACCACCTCGGGACCCAGCAGGTATTCCTCCGCCAGTTGACGGGCCGAGCGATCGTCGCCCAGTCTACGGAAGGTCTGCACCAGCTCCCCGGCCGCGAGGGCCCGGGTGTCCAGCAGGCTGGCACCGGCGGCGAGCCCGGCAGCGCGTCCGAGCTGACTCAGGAATCGGCGACGATCGGTCATTGGCGACCTCCTCGGGGATGGCCTAAGTTACCCTCCGTCATGCTCTCCGTCACGTTCCTCGGCACCGCCGCCGCCTGCCCAACGGTGGATCGGAATGTCTCCGCCATCGCCGCCCATCGCGAAGGCGAGATGTTCCTGTTCGACTGTGGTGAGGGCACCCAGCGGCAGATGATGCGGTACGGGGTGGGGTTTTCCTTCCGGGAGATCTTCATCACCCACTATCACTCCGACCACATTCTCGGGATTACCGGGCTGCTCCGGACCCTGGGGCTGCAGGATCGACGGGAGCCGGTGACGATCTACGGCCCCCGGCCAGCCAAGAAGATCCTCGGGGGCCTGCTTGCGGTCGGGGTCGAGCGGAGCAGCTTCCCGATCGAGATCGTGGAGATCGGTGCCGGCTGGTCCCTCGACCGGGGCGACTACGCGTTTCAGGCCTTTGCCACCGACCATCGGGCGGACACCCTGGGATACTCGCTGATCGAGCATCCCCGGCTGGGCCGGTTCGACCCCGATCGGGCCAAGGCCCTGGCCATTCCCGAGGGGCCGCTCTGGGGCCGGATTCACCGCGGGGAGGCGATCGTGCTGGACGACGGACGCACCGTCAACCCGGAGGATCTGGTGGGCCCTCCTCGTCCCGGCCGACGGCTGGTCTACGCCGGTGACACCCGCCCCTGTCCCAGTGTTGTGGCAGCGTCCCGGGGGGCCGATCTGCTGATCCACGAAGCGACTTTCGGCGACCACGAGCTGGATCGCGCCCGGGAGACGGGACACTCCACTGCCCGGCAGGCCGCCCAGGTGGCCCGGGACTCCGGTGCCGTCCGCCTGGCCCTGACCCATATCAGTGCCCGCTACTCGCGGGAGGCGCCCGAGCTTCTGGCGGAGGCCCGCGAGGTCTTCCCGGCAACGGTGATTGCCCGCGACGGATGCTCGGTGGACATTCCCTTTGCCTCTGGGATCGGCTAACGGCTCTTGTGGGAATCGGTAGCCCCCGTTACGGTGGAGGCAACCGTGTCAAACACGTCTTCGACCCCTGCCAACCAGGACCATCCCGCCCTGCCGCGGGACGTCACTGTTTTCCTCATCCAGTTTTCGGCCGCCCTCAACAAGACCCGCTCCTATCCCCCGGGCCACCCGGTCCTGATCGCGGCGGTGGAGGCGGTGGTCCAGCGGCTGGCGGGTCTGCTCGCCGATCGGGGGATGCTGACGATCGGCATCGCCTCCCATCAGGTCCTGGTGGATGGGATGGCGAGCGATCCGACCCATGGGGTAATGCGGGACCTGGCTAACCGACTCCATCATCATCAGCTCGCCGCGATCCGCCTGGCGCAGGGGATCGGGGTGGACGAGGTGGAAGCGATGCTGAGAATGCTGGCCGAGGAGTCCTGGCGGCAGAGTCGTCCGGTGGGAATGATCATCCAGGAGTGGGATGAGCCGCTCTGGGAGCACATCCATCTGGAAGGCCTGCCCCTCGAACAGCTGACTCTGGCGGATCGGGCGGGGGCCGGCGACCGCAAGGCCGACGACGTGTGGAAGGGGCTGGCGGCGGCGGTCATCGGCATGGAGGGGGCAGCACCGGAGGGGTCCTCGGATCCCGAGGCGATGGCGGCCGCGATCCGGCACCGGGCAGATGATGCCGGTGTCGCTCAGGCGGTGTTCGGCTGGCTGATGGACGCCGGCAAGGCGGTCGCGGGGACTCCCGAGGCCCTGGCCTCGGAGAAGGTCGAGACCCTGATCGCGGCGCTCGGTCCGGAGACCCTGGACCGGATCCTCCAGAACGGGACCGACGACACCGGCCGCAAAGCCTTCGCGATGGCTGCGGCCCGCTCGCTGCCGGTGGGAGCCGCGTTGGAGGTGCTCCGGGCTGCGGAAGATGACAAGCATCAGCTCTCCCAGTCGATGCTTCGGATGCTCCGCAAGCTGGCCGGCCACTCGGGCGGCTTCTCGGGCCCGGTCCTGCCCGGCGCCGACGCCGCCCTCCGGGACTCGGTCCGCCAGTTGCTGGGTGAATGGACCGCGACCGAAGAGGACGATCTCAAGTACCGGCAATTCCTCGACCTGCTGTCCAAGCCCCAGGGGCGGCGAGAGCCGGTCGTCACCGTGGCCGGTGAGCGGGCGACCCCGGAGTCGAAGCGCCTCGTTCAGATGGGGCTGGAACTGGACATCGCGCCACCCGCGGTGCTCCGGGGAATCGACGACTTCGCCCGAGTGGCTCCCCTGAGCGATGTGATCGAGCTCCTCGGAACGGGCGGCGAGGGCCCCGCCCACGAGGCGCTCCAGGCCAGGCTGGTGCAGCCCGCGAACCTCGGACCGATCCTCCGGGACGAAGGGGAGGCGGAAGACCAGCTCGACCTGCTGCTGGACGCACTCGGCATGGCGGGCCTCGAGGGGCTGCTGGAGGCCCTGGAGGTATCGGAGAATGCTTCCCGTCGGCGGTGGTTGCTCAAGCGGCTGGAATCGCTGGGCGGCGAGATCGCCCCAGTGCTGGTGGCCCGGTTGCCCGGCAAGCCCTGGTTCGTGACCCGGAACCTGCTGGGGCTGCTGGCGACGGTCGGCCTGCCGCCCGGATTCAGCGTGATGCCGTTTACCGACGACCCCAATTCGAAGGTGCGTTGGGAGGCCTACAAGATTCTCATGGGTGGTGCGGACCAGCGGGCAGAAGGGATCAGCAAGGCAGCCTGGGACGTCGACAACGGCATTGCCAGGCTGGCGCTCAGCGCGGCGTCGGAGGACTGCCCAGCCGAACTCTCCGAGGCCCTCCCCAGCCTGCTGCGGACCCGATACCGGGACCATGACCTTCGAGCCCACGCCATCAGACTGCTGGCCACTCGGCTGACCCCGGCTTCGCGGCACTGGCTGGTCGGGCAGGTCGAAGAGAAGGGGTGGTTCGGCCGGAAGCGGCTGGCCAGGAAGACCCCGGAACTGTTGGCCTGCCTCGGGGTGCTGAGCCAGCACTGGCCCAATCATCCGGAGGTGGCGCCGATCCTCCAGCGGGCTCGGGAGAGTCGCGATCAGGACATCCGCGACGCGGTGCCTGGAGGTGGCGGGTGAGCGACCCGGTTGGTTTCCTCACGGCGTTTGGGCAGGTGATGTCGGCCCACAACCTCTATGCCCCGGGGCACCCGAGCCGGGATCGGGCGATCGACGCCGCCTACGAGGCCCTGGGGGGGCTGGTGGAGATCGACCGGGACGCCACCTTTTCCTTCCTCGACGGCGAAGTGGTGTTCGGGCCCCGGGTGCTGCGGGAACTCAAGGGATGGGAGTGGGCGGCCCGGCTCACCAGCATCGGGATGGAGCGAGTGGAGTTCACCCCGCCGGTGAGCCGGCAGGCGGTGGCCGAGTTCGTGGAAACGGTGCACTCCCGGCTGGCCAAGGCGCTGGCCGGCGAGGCACCGAGCCGGCGCGGGGACTCGCTGTCCGGGGCGGTGGCCGAAGGATCGATCCGCTGGGGCGCGGTCTCACTGGCCGGTGAGGAGATGGGAACCGGCGGGTTCGACACCCCGACCATGGTGGCCCCGGTCGAGTACAACCTGTCCGATGAACTGGAGGGGATGGAGTGGATTCACGAACAGGTCCGGGATGGGGACTCGCTCCCGGTAGCCGAAGCGACCGCGGTGGTTCGCTCGCTGGCGGTGGCGATGCGGCAGGAGGGGCGCCTGGTGCTCCCGCTGCTGGACATGGCGCAGTTCAACCAGCTGATGGTCACCCACGCCTGCAACGTGGCGGTGCTCTCGATGGGGATGGCGGAGTACCTCGGGTTCGCGCCCCGCGAGGTCCGGGGGCTCGGGACCGCGGCCCTGCTGCACGACATCGGCAACCTCAAACTTCCCGAGGAGCTCGTCAACAAGACGACCCCGTACACCGACGCGGACCGGCTGGCGATCCAGGCCCACACCGTGGAGGGCGCCAAACTGCTGCTCACCCGGCACCGGCACATGGACCTGGCCGCGGTGGTGGCCTACGAGCACCATCTCAAGATCGACGGGACCGGATACCCCAAGCTGCGCTATCCGCGGGAACCGCACTTCGCGAGCCGGGTGGTTGCGGTGGCCGAGGTGTATGATGCCTTCTGTACCTCGTGGCCCGCGGTCCCGGCCCTGTCGGCCGAGGAGGCGCTGCTGCGCGTCGAGGCGCAGAGCGGCCGGGCCTTCGACCCCGATGTGGTGATCGCGTTCGGACGGCTGATGCGGGAGGCCACCTCCCAGCGGGTGTCGGCCGGCAACCCGATCGTGATGGTTGACGGCGAAGTTCCCTCTTCCTGACCCCGACCCTGCTGCCGCCATGGACCCTGCCACCCCGATCCTGATCCGGGACTTTGCCATCGCCCTGTTCATCGGGGCGCTGGTGGGGCTCGACCGGGAACTCAAGAAGATGGCCGAGGGCGACAAGGGTCTGGGGGGAATCCGGACCTTTGCCCTGTTTGCCATGGCCGGAGCGGTCGGGGCCTGGCTCTCCCGGGAGCTGGGAACTCCCTGGGTGTTTATCGCCGTTTTCAGCGCGGTCGCCGCGGCCATTGTGGTGGGGTACTTCATCCAGGTCCGGGAGGGGCTTGCTTCCAGCGGGATGACCACCGAGATCGCCGCGATCGTGGTCTGCCTGCTGGGCGGGCTCACCATGTTCGGCTATCCCGCGATCGCGGTGGTGCTGGGGATTGCGGTGTCGGCGATTCTGGCCTTCAAACAGCCGATTCACGGGGCAGTCGGTCGGATCGGGACCGATGATCTGTACGCTATTCTCAAGCTCCTGATCGCCAGTTTCATCGTGCTTCCCCTCCTGCCGAACCAGGCGATCGATCCGCTCGGCGCGCTCAATCCCAACCGGCTCTGGCTGCTGGTGGTGTTCATCTCCGGGCTGTCCCTGCTGGGTTACCTCGGGGTGCGATTGCTCGGGCCGGGGCGGGGGACCGCGCTGACCGGACTCCTTGGTGGCCTGGTGTCTTCCACCGCGGTGACTCTGGCCTTTTCGCGCCAGAGCAAGGAGGGTGACGGCGGGCCGCACCTGGGGAGCGTGCTGGCGGCCGGCATCATGCTGGCGTGGGTGGTGATGTTCGCCCGGGTCCTGGTGGAAGTGGCGGTCGTTCATGCCACCATGCTGCCCGAGCTGCTGGTCCCGATGGTCGCCATGGCGGTGGCCAGCCTGATCGCCGCGGGGTGGTATTTCCGGGAGAGTCAGGTGGTTCACACCGGCCCGGCGGTGGAGACCAGTGTCCCGCTTCGCAATCCGTTCAGTCTGACCGCGGCCATCAAGTTCGCGCTGTTCTTCGCCGCGGTGCTGGTGGTGGTCAAGCTGGTGGAGCGGTCCTTCCCTGGGCAGGGGTTCTACCCGGTGGCCGGGCTGGCGGGGCTGACCGATGTGGACGCCATTACCCTGTCCATGGCCGGCCTGGTTCGGGACGGCGGTGACCTTGTCACGGGGCGGAATGCGATCGTCATCGCGGTGCTGTCCAATACCCTGGTCAAGGGGGGGATGGTGCTCGCCCTGGCGGCGCCGGCGCTGAGACGCCGGGTCACGGCGGCGGTCGGGCTGGTGATGGCGGCGGGCGTCGGCGCGCTGTTCGTCTGAGTCCCGCCAGATCCCTAGTAGCCCATCAGTCGGCCGGGCACCGCGTACGACCAGGGCCGGTGCTTCCGGGCCGTCAGGCCGGTCCGGCTGAAGGCGGCCAGCGCCGCGCGGGCCCCCCAGGTGCGGACGGTCGGGGCACAGGCGCTTACGGTGCACACTTCCCTCGTGGCGTTCGACCAGTGCCGCTTGTACGGATCGTTGCCGTAGCCGAAGCTCACCGCGGTGATTCCCCTCCGGATCAGGGTATCGAGCGCGTCCCCTTCCATGACGACCCCCGGACTGAAGTCGGCAAATGCCGGGTTGTATGCCGAACGGTAGAGCACGGCCGAGTGGCGAAGGCGAAGGAAGATGAAGGTTGCCATCGGTTCGCCGTTCTTTGCCTGGATCTCCAGGTATCCTCCCTGGCCCCGATCCAGGACGACCCGCAGCAGGTCGCCGAAGCGTTCCACCCGGCCCGGGTGGGCAAACTCACTCCTGTCCGCTCCCCACCGTGCCACGTGGAGCCGGGCCAGCCGCCGGACGGCCTCGTGGGGATCCACTCCCGTGAGGATCAGTCCGGCTCCCTCCTCCTCATAGACCTTGGCCCGGCAGCGGCGCAGGTAGCGACGGTAACTCTTGCTGAGGCGGTCGTTGATGCCGGTCCAGCCGGGCTCCACGAACAGCCAGTGCCCGACGGGAGAGGAGGGAGTACGCCAGGTGGTGAGCGGGGCCGGCGCGGTCTGGGCCAGCCTGGCCAGCCGGGCATCGCCCCGGACCCGGCGAACTCTGAACTGGTCAAACCGGTGCCGGTGATCGGCCAGCCAGTTGAGGACGAGGGCCACCACCTCTTCCTCCCGGTCCGGCACCGCCAGGATATCCCAGGCACTCGACCAGGTGCCTGACAGAGAGCCCAGGACGCGCCAAGGGATACCGTGCTTTCGGCTGGTCCAGATCGCCAGCGGGGCCAGGCCGACGAGGGTCCCGGCTTCGTCCCGGATCGCGATCACGACCGGCTCAAGGTCCATCTCGGTCGCGTCGATCCGCCACCCGCCCAGCGAGACGGCATGGGTCTGATACCCCGTGGCACCGGGGTCCTGGTCCACCAGGGTGTCCCATTCCTCCCGCATGGAGTCCAGTGTCCCCGGATCCAGCACCGTAGCGGTTAGCATCTGCCGGTCTAGTATCCCCTCAAACGCCCGGGGACGTCGTTGGCCCAGGGGTTGTCGCTCCGCGAGGTGAGTCCACTCCGGCTCAGGCCGGCCAGTCCGAGTCGGACACCCCAGGTCCTCACCGTCGGGGCGCAGGCGCTCACGCTGCATACCTCCGTGGTGAGGTTGGACCAGTGGCGTTTGTAGGGGTCGTTGCCGAACCCGAAACTGATGGTAGTGATCCCCATCTGAATCAGCGCGTCGATGGTGTCCGCATCGAGCGCGACCCCGGGGCTGCAGTCGGCGAAGGTCTGGTTGTAGGCGGTGCGGTACAGCACGGCGGAATGCCGCAGGCGGAGATAGAGCATGCCGGCCATTGACGCACCGTTCGGTGCCCGAGCCTCCAGATATCCGCCCTGGCCCCGGGCAAAGACCGCCTCCAGCAGATCGCCGAACCGGTCGACCCGCCCAGGATGAGCAAACTCGCTTCTCTCGGTGCCCCACCGCGCGATATGGGTCGTGGCCATTCGGCGGGCAGCCTCGTGGGGATCGATGCCATCTGCAATAAGCCGGGCGCCGACATCGTCATACACCCTTCTCCGGCTCCGTCGGAGCAGCGACCGCTGTTTCTTGCTCAGGTAGTCGTTGACCCCCGTCCAGCCCGGTTGCACCAGCAGCCAGTGTCCCACCGGTGAAGCCGGGGTGCGCCAGGTCGTAAGAGCCTCTGGCGACGAGTCGGCCAGGCGCCCCAATCGGGTCTTGCGCCCGACCCGGCGCACCCGGAACTGATCGAACCGGTGTTGCTGGGCCACCAGAAATTCCAGCACGGCGGCCACTACCAGCTCCTCCAGTTCCGGAAGCGCCAGGATGTCCCAGGAGCTGGCCCAGGTCCCGGGGAGGCTGTCCAAAACGCGCCAGGGAATCCCATGTTGCCGCGTGGTCCAGATCGCCAGGGGAGCCAGTCCGACCAGAGTTCCGGCATCGTCCCGGATCGCGATCACGACCGGCTCAAGGTCCATCTCGGCAGCGTCGATCCGCCAGCCACCCAGCGAAACGGCGTGGGTCTGGTACGCCGTCGCGAGCGGGTCCCGGTACACCAGGGCATCCCACTCGGGCTGCATGGCGTCGAGGGTGCGCGGGTCGCACAGAGTTGCAGTGAGCATTAGCTGGGTACCGCGCAAGGTACACGCCACCGACATCGCCCGATACCGGCCTCGGGGTCGATCACCTAAGCCCTTGTGGGTAATGAAGTTGTGGTCATGGCCGGGGCGCTCGATCAGGCCCGGGTGCCGGGCTTGTGTCGGGCGTTGCGGTGGCGATGCCCCACGGCCAGGCACGGTGGGGCGGGTCGCACCCGCCGGGAAAGCCCGGCCTTGATCCGAACGGATCTGGAACCCGGTCCGGATGATCGGTGTTGCCGGAGGAACTCATCAAGGGTTCGAATCCATGTCCGCCACCTTCACCAAACGAGAAGTCCGCAGTGACGTCCTCCGCCTGGTGCCCGGGAGTCAGTGATGCCCCACCTCGGATCGTGGCCTCGGGTCGAGGTCCCTGACGCCCAGTAATTGACTTCCGCTTGACCTGCCGGTGGCATCCTGGCCGCAAAGGAGGATGCCATGAACCGGCCCCCGAACACCATCTCCCGACGGACCATGCTCAGGACCTTCGCGCTGTCGGCTGCCGCCCTCGGTACCGGCTGCACCCCGGTCCGCTTTCTGCTCCGGACCACCAGCGCCGACCTGGCCGAGGATCCGCGACGCATCGACGAGGTGCTCAAGGGGTTCGTGGACGCGGTGGTCCCGGGCTGCGACCTCGACCAGGCCTGCGCCACCCGCGCCTTGGGCGACCCCGAGCTTCCATTTGCCGAGTATCGGTCCCTCCTCGCCAGTGACCTCTGCCATCGGGCCGGCGAGCGCTGTGGCCACCGGTACTTCGAGCAGCTGCCCCGTGCCGAGCGCACCAGGGTCATTGCCGACGGACTCTCCGCCGATCGGCTGACGCAGAAGCTCTATACCGGCGCCATCTTTCTCACCCAGGTCGCCCTGCTGGCCGGGATCTACGACGACGAGGCCGGTGCCCCGCTGATGCACTTCGATGGCGCCTACCAGTTCCAGGGACTCGCGGCGGTGAGCTACCCCGGTCCGGAGCGGTACCTGCCTGCCGCCCTGACCGCAACCGGCAACTACCACTAGGGGATGAACCATGCGCACCCAGCGAACCGACGTGCTGGTGATTGGATCGGGCTTTGGCGCGGCCGGGCCGGCCCTCCGCCTGGCCGAAGCCGGGCTCGATGTCATGGTGGTGGAGAAGGGACCCCGAGTGGATACCGGTGACTTCCGCCAGACCCAGAGTCCCGCCTACCTGACCCGATACCTCAAGGGGCTCTCCGGGGAGAATCTCAATTTCACCTACGCCGAGGCGCTCGGTGGAGGGTCCGGGTTCTACGAGATGGTCTCGCTCCGGGCGCCCTCGCTCGCCTTTGAGCAGAAGGACCCCTCGGGATACCCGCTGTGGCCCGATGGCCTGGACCGGACCACCTTCGATCCCTGGTATGCCCTGGCGGAACAGGTGCTTGGGGTTGAGCAGATCAAGCCCGAGGAGGTACCCCGCTCCGGGCTGGTGTTCGCCCTGATGATGAAGCAGCTGGGGTACTCCTGTGACCGGGCGGCGTACGCGGTGCGCAACTGCCTGGGGAGTGGGTTCTGCGTCACGGGCTGCATCTACGGCGCCAAGCAGTCGCTGCACAAGAACTACCTGCCCAGGGCGGTGGAAGCCGGAGCCCGGTTCGAGTGCGAGCTTGAGGCCGACGAGATTCGACCACTCGGCAATCCCTGGCCGTCGGCGTCGGCCACCGAGTGGGAGCGGCTGCCCTACCGGTATGAGGTGGTCTGTCGCGGAGTGGGCTCGCGGAGCGGCACCGAGATCTTCCAGGCCCGGATGGTCGTGCTGGCTGGCGGGACCGTCGGTACCGCGCTGCTCCTGCTTCGGAACCGGGCCCGACTGCCCCGGCTCAGCCGGGCGGTGGGGCGGCACATCGCCATCAACGGCGGGGTCAAGGTCTGCGGGCTGCTGGCGGAGGATCTTCCGGACGGTGACATGTTCACCGGAAGGTCCCACCCCGGGATGATCAGCTACCAGTTCCTGGAATCCCACGGGATCACGGTCGCGGCGGTGAAGGCGCTCCCGATCCAGGCGGTCGCCGGGGCCCGGCTCCGGCTGGACGGAGACTCCAGAGAGCCTTCGTGGTGGGGTGAGTCGCATGTCGAGTTGATGGGGCAGTTCCGTCGCCGGATGATCATCCTGCTCAGCCTGGGGCTCACCCCACCGTGCGGGACGGTGTCACTGGAAGCCGACGGTCGGCCGCGGGTGCGCCTGGATCAGAGTCGAGAGCTGGCCGAGTACTACGGCCGGGTGGAGCCGTTGCTGGGTTCGATTCTGGAGCGCAACGGCTGCCGTCCGGTGCATGCCGAGTGGGTGGATACCGGTGGCAATCCCCGCGACGGGGCCTGGCACTCGACGGCTCATCACACCGGCTCGGCCCGGATGGCGCACCGATCGAACAAGGGGGTGGTGAACCCGATGGGCGAGGTGTTCGGGTATCCGGGGCTGTTCGTCACGGACGGGGCCGCGATCCCGTCGTCGCTGGCGGTCAACACCAGCCTCACGATCCTGGCCAACGCCGAGCGGATCGCCGCCGGGATTCTGGGGCGGTACCGGCTGAACCGGGAGGGATTGATCGCCGACATGGCTGGGGTGGGCGTGGGGCCGGGCGGGGAGTGAGTGGACATCACCTGGGCTCCGCTCGCGCCGCGATGCTCTGTCCGAGTCTGGCGATGCAAACTATGGTTGGGCAATGGCTTAGCGGGCCGCTGGTGGCGAGGTGGAGGGCCGCGTGTTAGAGTGTGAGTTGGTTGACGGAGTGGGGGTCGGCGGCTAGCTTACTCGCCCTGTCCGGGGCTGTAGCTCAGCTGGGAGAGCGCTGCGTTCGCAATGCAGAGGTCAGGGGTTCGATCCCCCTCAGCTCCATGACACCCGAGTACGCTGCCCCTTGGTGTAACTGGCAACACGCCTGACTCTGGATCAGGAGAGTCCTGGTTCGATCCCAGGAGGGGCAACTGAGAAAGCCGCGAGCGTGCTCGCGGCTTTCTTGTTACCCCTCCTGGGACTCGTTCGCTTGACGGCGTCTGCGCGGTCGATCCCAGCCCCCCTGGCCGCCACCACCATGGACTCGTTCGCTTGACTGCGCCCGCGCGGTCGATCCCCAAGGCCTGGCTGCGGTGCCCAGGATCGGCTACTGCGGGGGCGGGGCAGGCGATTCGAGCAGGTAGCTGATGCGCCAGCCCTCGGGTCGCTGTTCCAGTTCCCAGATGACGTCACGATCCTCCCAGACCAACTCACCGGATCGGAGGTGTATCAGCACGGTGTAGGTAGCCCCGACCACCGCGTTCCGGGGACTGTCCAAGGTATTGACCCAGAGGTCCTTGACTCGCAGGTCCAGGCTCTGCCACGGCCCGAATCGCCGTGTGAGCAACGCACCATAGGCCTGGCGCCCATGGACAACGGCGCCATCCACGTTGCCTTGAAATGCTGAGTCCTCCGCCATGAGGCCGAGCACCTCCCCGGTGTTCCGGCGAGCATAGGCCGCGAGGAACGCCTGGGCGAGCCGACGGGCGCTATCTGCGGCCGCGGGTTGGTCTTCGGTTTCCGGATCCTGCGGTGAGGGGTAGAGGGCCCGCAGGGCCCGGCCCGCCCCGTCCCACCCAGAAAGCTGGTGGCCGACCCCTGGGACCACGAAGTCCGTCACTTCCAGCCCCCGGTACTTGTGGGCCCGGAGGGTGGTGGCCATTCGCTGGGCCACGTAGATCATGAACCCTTCCTTGGCGCCGACCCAGATTACGACCCGCTTAGGCAGGGAGTCGTGAGTTGCGGCGAACTCCGCCTCGCGGACGAACAGTGGCCCGTTGTCCACACCGAGGCTCGGGCTGGCAATCGCGTAACGGTCAAACAGGTCAGGGGCCTCGAACAGGACGTAGTTGGCGAAGAGCCCGCCGAGCGAGTGGCCCCAGATGCCCCGATCGGGGCTGGTGCGATAGGTCCGGTGGATCAGAGGGAGGATCTCCTCGCGGAGGGCTCGCAGGAAGAGGTCTCCGGCGCAGCAGGTACCGGCCGCGACCCCACTCAGCGTCTCATCACCGGAGCCTGGCCAAGGGGGAGGCAGGTAGTCGAGTCTACGGGACGAGATACCCGGGTAGCCGACGCCGACGATGATCAAGCTGTCGCGTGCCGGGTTCCTGCCCTTGTAGGCCATCGCGGTCGGCAGCAGTGCCTGATTGCCATCAAGAACGTAGAGGACCGGGTAACGAGTGGCGGCATTGGTGTCGCGGGCGTATCCCCGCGGCAGTATGACCCCCAGCCAATAGTCCCGTCCGTTCACCTGAGACCGAAACGTGTGGATATGGCTGCCAGGCAAGACGATGGGGGGTGCCGAATCGGTCAGGGGCTGTTGAGCGCCGGCCGCGCCGGCTGAACCTGCCAAGGCAAGGAGGAGTGCCAGGCACCCCTTGGACACAAGGGTACGGTTCAGTCCTGTTGTCATTCTGCCCTCGGCGGGAGGTGGCGGTTCTGGATGGCACTGGGCGGAGGCCACAGTCTCCTCGCCGAGTGAGCTCTCGGGCGGGCACCTTGACCGCATCGGTAGCGCGATGGACCTACGGCCGGGCAGGCCGGGCTCGGTCGAGGGAACTACGCAGTCGGTCGGTCACCCGGTCGGCGGCGTAGTAGCTCAGCTGGGTGAGCGCCCGGCCGATGTCCTCGACCGACAGGTCGGCCAAGGCAGCCGCCGTGACCACGTTGCGGATCGAGCTGTTGTGGAAGATGGCAGGGGTGATCGGCTCGTGGGCCCTGACTCGGGTCTTCCAGATCACTCTGCGGTCCTGCCCATCCAGGAGCCAGGCTTCCGCGTCGATGAAGAACCGGGCCGCAGCGTCCCACTCCTCGGCATCGATCCCGTAGTCGCGAATCTCGACTTCGAGGATGAGGTCGGTGTCGCCGGACGGGTCGGTCAGTGTGGAACCGAGGTATCGAGAGGCCCTGGCCGCCAGCCGATCACCGGTCAACCTGGCCACGTCGACCATCGCCGCGGCGCTGTCGAGCCGATCCCGCACCCGGTCGGCCTCGATTTCCTTGGCGATCCGGGTGCCCGCCCGGATGATGGCGTGGACCGGGTCCTTCGGATGGCCCGGGAAATAGGGTCCACTCAGCACCTCTGGATACGGCGGGAACTCCGGCACGACCGCCAGGGTGAGGCGAGGGAAATCGTACTGGGCGAGACGGTTGCCGGCGCCACACCCGCCGAGGCCCGCCCCCAGCAGGGTTGCCCAGATCAACGGGTGAACCCAGCGCGGGCCGGCGCCTGCCCGTTTCAGCCATCCCCAGCTGGCCAAGTCGGTCGATTTCATCCGGCACCTCCCGATGAGCCTCATCGGCATCCTCGCAGCGAGACGATGAATGTGGGATGAGATTAGGGTGACGAATCCGGGTCGTGCCCGAGCCCGGCCTGGCGGGCCACATAGACCCGGATCAGCTCAGCCATCGCGGGGTTGAGGTACTTCCCGTGGCCCGGCATCCCCAGCGATACCAAGTCCCCGTCGACGACCACCTTCCGCCAGGCGTCTGCGGTCTGCAAATGGGACGACTTCCTGATATCGGGCAGCACCCCGCCCGAGATCGCCCCGAACCCATGGCACACCAGACAGTAGCCGCCATAGAGCGCCCCGGCCCGGGCGTACGCCTCCGGAGTAGCCGCCAGTTCCGGTGGCTTCGGAAACGGGACCGGCTCGAGGTTCAGGGTCGGCAACGTGTCGCTGCCCCCCACCTTGAAGGTGTAGACCCGTGCTTTGGCGGTGTTGCCCTCCTTCGGCAGCAGGAAACCGCTGATCAGGAAGAAGGCCGATCCGGAGCCGCCCAGCACCGAGACATACTGCTCGCCATCGACCTGATAGCTCACCGGACCCGCCAGCACCGACGCCTGGGCCGCGAACGACCACAGCTCGGCTCCGGTGCTGGCGTTCATCGCCAGGAATCGCCCGTCGACCGTCCCCTGAAACACCAGTCCTCCTGCCGTCGCCAGGGTCCCACCGTTCCAGGGCCCCCGCCGCTCAGCCCGCCACGCCTCGCGCCGGGCCACCGGATCCCACGCGATCAGGGTCCCGCTGACGGAGTTCTGGATCGCCCGGCGGATGGCGGGGTCGTCGGGGAGCGGAACATGCAGCACGCCGGCGTTCCAGAATCCTTCGTGCACCTCGAAACTCCGGTTGGCGGTGTAATCGAGCGCCAGTTCCTGGGTCGGCAGATACACCAGGCCGGTCTGCGGACTGTACGACATCGGATGCCAGTTGTGTCCCCCCCACGCGCTCGGCCGGACGACGGCCGTGGTGTTCAGGAAGCGCGCCGCCGGATTCTCGATCGGTCGACCGGTCACCGAGTCCACCGCATAGGCCCAGGCAATCGGGTACCCCGGCGGGGTGGCCTCCGCCGGGGGAAGGGGCAGGTACGGGGTGGCCGAGAGCAGCTGGCCGTCGCGCCGATCGAGCAGGTAGAAGAAGCCGTTCTTGGGCGCCTGCATGGCCACGGGCCGGTCGGTGCCGCCGATCGACAGGGTCGCCAGGATGATCGGCTGGGTCGCGGTGTAGTCCCAGGTCTCGCCGGGAGTGGTCTGATAGTGCCACTTGTAGTGACCGGTCGATGCATCGAGCGCCACGATCGAGCTGAGGAAGAGATTGTCCCCGCCACCCGGTGACCGGATCTGCTGATTCCACGGCGATCCGTTCCCGACCCCGATCAGCAGCTGGTCGAACTCGGGGTCGTAGACGATCGCGTCCCAGACCGTGCCGCCGCCTCCGAGTTTCCACCACTCCCCGTTCCAGGTCGCGGCCGCGACCGCCAGAATCGAGTCGGAGGCGGCGCCGTCGGGCCCCAGGGCCGGATTGCCGGGCACGGTGTAGAACCGCCACCGCAGGACGCCGGTCTCCGCATCGTAGGCCGACACGAAGCCCCGGACGCCGTATTCGGCTCCCCCATTGCCGATGAAGACCAGCCCCTTGGCCGCCCGGGGTGCCCCGGTGATGGTGTACGCCGCGTCGGGGTCGGTGGTCATCACTTCCCAGCGGACCGTGCCGTCCGTCCGGTCGAGCGCCACCAGCCGTCCGTCGATCACCCCGAGATAGAGGTTGCGGCCGTACACCGCCACCCCCCGGTTGACCACGTCGCAACAGGCCTTGGATCCGACCCGGTGATCGACCGCCGGGTCGTAGCTCCAGCGGACTTCGCCGGTCCTCGCATCGAGCGCGGTTACCACGCTCCAGGCCGACGTCACGTACATGACGCCATCCACCACGATCGGGGTGGCTTCGGCGCCCCGGCTGGTCGGCAGTTCACGGCTCCAGGCCAGGCCAAGGGAGGCCACCGAGGTCGTGTCGATCGCGACCAGCGGGCTGAAGCGCTGTTCGCTGTAGGTGCGGCCGTGACTGAGCCAGTTGCCGGGCTCCGAGTCCGCTGCCGCGATCCGGGCGGTGTCGACGGTGTGGCTGCCGCAGGCCACCTGGGCGAGAGCGAGCGCGACGACCGAGCACAGGGACAGGGCGATACGAGTGTTCATCGGTCGACGTCCTCGCGGAGAGGTGAATGCCTGGGGAGACCATTCAAGGTGCCGCTAATTGTCAAACTCGCAAGGATGAAGCGCCTGGGCCCTCCATCTGGTCCCTGGGGCGACCTCCCAGTCGGGGGGGTCAAGGTGCCCTCAAATTGCGGATCCGGGTCCCCCGGAGTATTCTCAAAATGATGAGTCCCCCCGACCACAAGGCCACTCCATGACCACCCTCCGCATCAACGGCCGGGACGTCACCGTCGACGTACCCGCCGACACCCCGTTGCTCTGGGTCCTGCGCGACACCCTCGGCATGACCGGCACCAAGTTCGGCTGCGGGATCGCCCAGTGCGGCGCCTGTACCGTCCACCTGAACGGCGAGGCCGTTCGCTCGTGCAACCTGCCGGTCGGCGGATTGACTGGAAGCCCGGAGATCACCACGATCGAAGGCCTCTCCGACGATGGGGGCCACCCGGTCCAGGAGGCCTGGATCGCCGAGCAGGTACCCCAGTGCGGCTACTGCCAGTCGGGCCAGATCATGAGCGCCGTGGCCCTGCTCAAGAAGAACCGGGACCCCAGCGATGCCGACATCGATGCGGCGATGGCGGGGAACCTCTGCCGCTGCGGCACCTACCAGCGGATCCGACGAGCGATCCACCGGGCCAGCGGAGGTGCCAGATGACCAGCACCTTCTCACGGCGCGACTTCATCTGGACCGGCGTCACGGTCGGGGCCGGGCTGACGATCGCCATGCAGCTCGGGTGCCGGGCCGGCGAGCCCTCGGGCCCGGTCACCACCCCGTTCAATCCCAACGCGTTTCTCAAGGTGAGCACCGACGGCTCGGTTACCGTGGTCTGCGGCTACTCCGAGATGGGTCAGGGCGTCCTGACCGCGGTGCCCCAGATGGTGGCCGAAGAACTCGACGTGGAGTGGTCCAAGGTCCGGGTCGAGCAGTCGCCAGCCGGTGAGGCCTGGTTCAATCCGATGTTCGGCATTCAGGGCACCGGGGGCAGTTCCACGGTCCGTGCCTCCTGGACCCAGCTCCGCACTGCCGGCGCCAAGGCGCGCGCCATGCTGGTGGCCGCTGCCGCGGCGCGCTGGGGTGTGTCGGCGGACCAGTGTCGCACCGAGGACGGCTACGTCTTCAAGGCGGGCTCGGGCGACCGGCTGTCGTACGGGGCGCTCGCCGAAGAGGCGGCCGCTCTTCCGGAGCCGGAGACCGTCACTCTCAAGGACCCCAAGGACTTCAAGATCCTGGGCAAGGCGGTGCCCCGGCTGGATGTCCCCGACAAGGTGACCGGCAAGGCCGGGTTCGGCATCGACGTGCAGGTCCCTGGCCTTCTGGTGGCCATGGTGGCCCGCTGTCCGGTGTTCGGCGGCAAGGCGGCCCGCTGGGATGAGGCGGCCGCACTGGCCGTTCCGGGAGTCCGCCATGTGGTGGCCATCAGCAGCGGCGTGGCGGTGGTGGCCGACGGCTATTGGGCCGCCCGCAAGGGGCGGGAGGCCCTGGCGGTCGAGTGGGACGGTGGCGCCAACGCCGGGCAGTCGAGTGCCAGAATCTCGGCCCAGCTCGCCTCGCTTGTTCAGAAGCGAGGCATGGAGGTCCGCCGGGAGGGCGCGGGCTCGGCCGCACAGGCGGGGACGACCATTGAAGCCGTCTACGAGGTGCCCTATCTGGCCCACGCCTGCATGGAGCCGATGAACGCCACCGCCCACGTGGAGGCGGGCAAGGTCACCATCTGGGGGCCGATCCAGTTCCAGGCTTCGGCGGGCAACGCCTTTGGCGGTGGAGCCCGGGAGATCGGGGCGGCGATCGGCGGAGTGCCGATCGAGCAGGTGACCGTCCACACCACCTTGCTGGGTGGCGGGTTCGGCCGGCGGTTCTTCCTCGACTACGTGGCGGAAGCGGTGGAGTGCTCCAAGGCCACCGCGACACCGGTCAAGGTGGTCTGGGACCGTGAGGACGATGTCCGGCACGATTTCTATCGCCCGGCCTCACTGGCCTGGTTCAAGGGCACGGTCGCCGATGGCGCGCCGGTCTCATGGGTCAACCGGGTGGCGTGCCCGGCGATCCTGCCCGCAGAGGCCGGCAAGGCAGAGGACGATTCGGTCGAAGGCCTGGCCAATGTCCCGTACAGCATTCCCAACGTCCTGGTAGAGGCCCACAATCCCGCCCTCGGTGTTCCGGTCGGGTTCTGGCGCTCGGTGGGCTCGTCACAGAACGCCTTCTTCTCCGAATGCTTCATCGATGAGCTGGCCGGGGCCGCGGGCAAGGACCCGTTCGAGTTCCGGCGCGACCTGCTGGGCAACGCGCCCCGTCACAAGCGGGCGCTGGAGCTGGCCGCCGAGAAGGCCGGCTGGGGAACCCCGCTGCCGGCGGGACGGGCGCGCGGGATCGCGGTGGCCGAGTCGTTTGGCAGCTTCGTGGCCCAGGTGGCCGAAGTGTCGATGGAGAACGGGGTGCCTCGGGTGCACCGGGTGGTCGTGGCCATCGACTGCGGTCCCATCGTCAACCCCGACATCATCGCGGCCCAGATGGAGAGCGGGGTCATCTTCGGGCTGACCGCCGCGCTGTATGGGGAGATTGGCATCGAGGGCGGCCGGGCGGTGCAGGGCAACTTCGACACCTACCTGATGGTGCGGCACGCCGAGGCGCCCGTAGTCGAGACGCACATCGTGCCCAGCACCGATGTTCAGGGGGGAGTGGGAGAGCCGGGCACCCCGCCGATCGCTCCGGCAGTGGTCAACGCGCTCGCGGCTCTCACCGGGGAGCGGATCAGGAAGCTCCCGCTGGTGCCCGGGCTCGTGTTGGCCCCGGCCTGAGGGCGATGGGGTGTAACGGGGTCGCGCGGGCTCCGGTCCGCGCGACCCGCTCAGCTTACCGGTCCACCAGTCGGTTCACAGGTCGACCAGTCGGTCGTAGGTCTCGGGACGCCGGTCCCGATAGAACTGCCAGATGTTCCGGACCTCGCGGATCTGGTCCAGATTCAGTTCGGCGGTGATCAACTCCGTCCTGATCCCGCGATCCGGTGGCCAGGAACTGCCCGCGCGGGTCGCAGAAGTAGCTCTGGCCGTAGAACTCCCCGATATCCCACGGCTGTTCCTGGCCGACCCGGTTGATGGCGCCCACGAAGTAGGCGTTGGCCACGGCGTGGGCCGGCTGCTCCAGCTTCCAGAGGTATTCCGAGAGTCCCGCCACGGTGGCCGAGGGGTTGAACACGATCTCGGCGCCGTTGAGCCCCAGCGCGCGGGCTCCCTCCGGGAAATGCCGGTCGTAGCAGATGTAGACGCCGATGTCGGCGTACTGGGTCTTGAACACCGGATAGCCGAGGTTGCCGGGCTTGAAGTAGAACTTCTCCCAGAAGCCCGGGCCGCAGTGGGGAATGTGGTTCTTCCGGTACTTGCCCAGGTAGCTGCCGTCGGCGTCGATCACGGCGGCGGTGTTGTAGTAGACGCCCGTGCCGTCCTCCTCGTAGAGCGGCACCACGATCACCATGCTGTGCTGTCTTCGCGACCTCCTGCATCAGGCGGGTCGTGGGCCCGTCGGGAATCGATTCGACGGCGTCGTACCAGCGGGGGGTCTGCTCGGCGCAGAAGTAGGGCCCGGTGAAGATCTCCTGCATGCAGATGATCTGGACCCCCTCCCGGGCCGCCTGCTCGATCAACGGCAGGTGCTTGGCGACATTGGCCTCGCGAATCGTCTCGAGCGGTTCATCGGTCCTGCAGGCATGGGTGGCCTGGATCAGACCGCACTTCACGATTCGGGACATGGTCGCCCTCCGGGCGGGAATGAGTGCATCGGGTGCCGTCCGGTGGTCACGCCGCCGGAAGGTCGGCCGCCGCTGCAAGGTCACCGGCATCTGTGCGCGACCGCATCAGCGCCAGGTAGATGCCAAAGCTCAGCCGAACGTGACGAACCAGGCGTAGGTGTACAGCGTGTCGAAGAAGGTCGGGTTCGGCGACCTGCCCGCCCGGCGTCCCCGCGGCGCGCAGGAATCCCGGCAGCACCGGGAGGACCGCCAGCACCAGCGCCGCAATGGCGCGCCAGTTGACGCCGTTCAGATAGCGGTACCGGCCCCTCGAGCAGGAAGAGGTCGCGCACCGCCAGCTGCTGCCGGCGGAGGACCCAGTAGTCGGCGATCAGGATCCCGCCCAGCGCCCCCATCAGGCTCGAGTAGCCGATCAGCCAGGTGAAGATGTACGCGGCGGCGTCGGAGTAGAGCCGCCAGGGCATCATGGCGATGCCGAGCACCGCGGTGATCAACGCCCCCGGTGACATAGCTGATCCGCTTCGGGACTCAGATTGGAGAAGTCGTTCGACGGGCGAGACCACGTTGGCCGCCATGTTGGTGGTGACCTGCGCCACCAGGATGACCAGCGCGCCGAAGATGATCGACCGACGGCGACGCCGATCCGGCTGATCAACACGACCGGATCCCAGATCGCCTCGCCGAAGATCACGATCGTGGCGCTGGTGACGGCGACCCCGATGAAGGCGAAGGCGGTCATCGTCGCCGGCAGGCCCAGGGCCTGGCCGAGGACCTGCGACCGCTGGCTCTTGGCGTAGCGGGTGAAGTCGGGGATGTTGAGGCTGAGCGTGGCCCAGTAGCCGATGTTCGCGGTGAGCGCGGCGGGGAAGAGGGTCCAGAACGGGGTGGTGCCCTGCTGCAGCCGCGACGACTCGTTCGAGGATGTGTCCCGAGCCCGCCACCGTTGCGGACGCCCCACCAGAGCAGGATCGCCCCGCCGCTCAGCAGCAGCGGGCGCCGACCAGCTCTCCAGCAGCTTGATCCCTTCGGTGCCCCGGAGGATGATCAGCACCTGGATCAGCCAGAAGAAGCCGAAGGCGATCCAGGTCGCGCTGGGCACCGTGGCCCACGCCGGCCACGCCGCGAGCAGCAGCGCGTGGAGCGCCAGCCCGCCGATCCAGGTCTGGATGCCGAACCAGCCGCAGGCCACGATCGCGCGCAGCAGCGCCGCGACGTTGGCTCCCCGCACCCCGAAGCTGGCGCGACAGAGCACCGGGAAGGAGATGCCGTACTTGGTGCCCGCGTGGGCGTTGAGGACCATCGGCAGCAGCACGATCGCGTTGCCGGCGAGGATGGTGCCGAGCGCCTGCTACCAGGTCATCCCCTGCTGCATCAGGCCGGAGGCGAGGGTGTAGGTGGTGATGACCACGCTCATCCCGATCCAGAGCGCCGCGATGTTGTAGGTGGACCAGGTGCGCCGCGACATCGGGGTCGGGCGCGAGGTCCGCGATTCCAGAGCGGGCTCGCCTCAGTTCCGGGTCCGGCGGCGTCGCTCATCGACCATGGAGCCCGGCGGTCGTGCGCGAGCAGCCACTGCCCGCGGCCCTCCTGGCCCACCACCTTGTAGTCGTCCACGATCACCTCGCCGCGGGAGAGGGTCGTGCGGGCGAAACCGGCCAGCTCCCAGCCCTCGAACGGCGACCAGTCGGTGTTGGTCTCCATGGTCGTCGGGTCGACACGGTGCGCGGTGCGCGTCGGGGTGGATGATCGCGAGGTCGGCGTCGCTGCCCACCGCGATCGCGCCCTTGCGCGGGTACGAGCCCCATGATCTGGGCGGGGTTGGTGCTGAGCTGCCGGCAGCAGTCTCCTCGAGCGGTGAGCCGGCCGGCCAGCACGCCGTGGGTGTAGCGATCGGCAGCAGGGTCTCGAGCCCCGGCATCCCCATCGGGATCTTGGTCCAGTCGCCCTCCCACATCGCCTTCTGCTCGCGGGTGAAGGTGCAGGTGTCGGTGGAGATGACCGAGACCTCGCCGTCCTGCGAGTCCCTGCCAGAGCCGGGCCGAGTCGGCCGGCTTCTTGATCTGCGGGCAGCAGGCGAAGAGGTGGCCGTCCTCCCGGGCGAAGACGGAGTCGTCGAGCACCAGGTACTGGGCGCAGGTCTCGGCCAGCACCTGGCACCCCGCGCGCCTGGGCCTGCTGGACGATGTCGGCGCCGTCGCCGGTGGACATGTGCACGATGTACAGCGTGCCGCCGGTCACCTCGCACCAGGTGATGGCCCGCTGGATCGCCTCGGCCTCGATGAAGTTCGGGCGGGTCATGGCGTGCAGCTGGGCGCCGTGCTGCTTCATCAGCTCCGGGCGTGTGGTGCCGGGCGATGAGCTCGTCGAGCACCCGCGACGACTCGGCGTGGACCATCAGCATGCCGCCGTAGCTCCCGCATCTCCTCGAGGGTGCAGAACATCGCCCGGTCGTCCGACTGCCATCCCTCGGACTCGTAGATCATGAACTCCTTGAACGTGGTGAACCCGCGCTCGACCATCCCCTTGATCTGGTCCTGGTGCTCGTTCCAGCGGGTGATGCAGAGGTGGAAGGTGTAGTCGATCAGCGCCTTGCCCTCGGCCTGCGCCATCCAGTTGTCCACGGCCTCGCTGCAGCGACTCGCCGGCGTAGGGGATGGCGAAGTCGATCAGGGTGGTGACGCCGCCGCGCGCGCCGGCGCGGGTGCCGCTCCGGTAGTCGTCGGACGAGACGGTGCCGCAGAACGGCAGCTCGAGGTGCACGTGCACGTCGATCACGCCGGGGAGGACGTAGTGCCCGGCGGCGTCGATGATCGGTCGTGGCGGCCGGCGGCCGCCAGCTCCGTCGCCGAGCGCCGCGATCTTCTCGCCGGCGATGCCGATGTCGGCCGCGGATGGCGCCGGTCGGGGTGACGACGTTGCCGCCGGTGGACGATGGTGTCGAACGTCATGGCGCATCACCTCCGGTCATCCGACGGCGCTGGAGCGCGCGGTCGAGCACGTCCAGCGCGAAGTCCGCGTCCGCCGCGGTGATGCACATCGGCGGCTTGATCCGCAGCACGTTGCCGTAGAGCCCGCCCTTGCCGACCAGGACCCCGCGGGCCCGCGGCCTCCTCGAGCACCTGCAGCGGTCTCCGCCTTGGCGCGGGCTCCTTGGTCGCGCGGTCGCGGACCAGCTCGACGCCGAGCATCAGGCCCATGCCGCGCACGTCGCCGATCAGCGGTGCGTGGCCATGAGCCGCTCGAGCCCGGCCTTGAGACGCGCCGCCGACCACGCGGGCGTTCTCCTGCAGCCCCTCCTCGTCGATCACGTCGAGCACCGCGAGGCCGGCCGCCATGCAGACCGGGTTGCCGCCGAAGGTGTTGAAGTGGATCCGCTGGGTCAGCGACTCGGCGATCTCCCGGCGGGTGGTGACCGCGCCGAGGGGCACGCCGTTGCCGATGCCCTTGGCCATGGTGACCATGTCGGGCACCACGCCGAAGTTCTCGAAGCCCCAGTAGTGGTCGCCGGTGCGGCCGAAGCCGGTCTGCACCTCGTCGGCGATGCAGAGGCCGCCGTGCTCGCGCACGATCGCGTAGGCGTCGCTGAGGTACTTGCGGGGCGCCGTGCGGTCACGCCGCCGACGCCCTGGATCGGCTCGGCGATGAACGCGGCGATGGCCGCCCGAGGTGCGAGTACCGGATCACGTCCCGGATATCTCGCGCACGCTCTGCGCGCGATCTCCTCCGGGGTGCCGCTCGAACGGGCTGCGGTAGGGGTCCGGGCAGACGGACGTGGTGGACGCCCGTCGCCGTTCGACGCGGGTACTTCCAGGTGTGGTGCGAGGTCAGCGCCCTGGCGCGATGGGCGAGCCGCCGTGGTAGGCGTTGCGCACCGCGATCACGTCGACGTTGCCGGTGTAGCAGCCGCGCCATCTGGATGGCGAGGTCGTTGGCCTCGCTGCCGCTGTTGACGAAGTAGGTCACGTCGAGGCCGTCCGGCATCTTCGCGGCCAGCGTCTTGGCGCAGGCGCGGGCAAGTTGGGGTGCAGGTAGATCGTGGTGGTGTGCTGGAGCGTGTCGACCTGCTCGCTTGATCGCCGCGGTGACCTTCGGGTGGCAGTGGCCGCACGAGACGGTGACGATGCCGGCGAAGAGGTCGAGGTAGCGGCGTGCCGGTCTCGTCGAAGAGGTACTGCATGTGGCCCTCGACGAGCATCAGCGGCTCCTGGTAGAGCGTGAAGATCGCGGGGTTGCGAGCTACCGGCCCGCGCGCATCGCGCAGGACGTCCGCGTGCGGGGGGCCCTGGTAGGAGAGCGCGAGGCTGGTAGATCGCACGGGGGCATGCGTCATTGCGGGGTTCGCGCCGTACCCTTCGACGGCTCGTAGCCGGCGTGATAGTCCGCCGCGTCCGGGCGGCGGATCTTCGACTGAGAGACACCCGATCGCGCCGGGCGCCACGGAAGTCATCGAGGGAGTGCCAGCCCCGCTCCGCGTGCTGTCTCGAGGAACTCCTCGAGTCCTGCTGGTTGAGCCGCTTGATCACGTTCGGGCCGATCGCCGGGTCGAGCATCGCGGCGGTGCAGACCTGGACCGTGCCGCAGCCCAGCAGGAAGTAGCTCAGAGCGCCTGGGCGAAGTCGGAGATGCCGCCGATGCCGGAGAAGCTCGCTGTCCGGGAAGGCCTGCGGTCATCTGGGCCATCTTGGCGAGCGACAGCGGGCAGGATCGCCGGACCGCCGAGGCCGCCGCTCGAGACGAGCCCGTCGACGTTGATCTCGAACTCGAGGGTCTCGGGGTCGATGACGGGGAGTGACGGGAAGGTGTTCGACGAGACGATCGCGTCGGCCCCGCCCCGGAAGCAGGCCGCCTGCCTCCACCACGATGTCGGCCGTGGCCGGGGTGAGTTTGCACCAGACCGGGATCGTCGACGACCTCCTTGACCGCCTCGGTCACCACCGAGCAGAGCCCGGAGTCCTTGCCGATGTTCGAGCCCATGTCCTTCCGGTCCATGTGCGGGCACGAGAAGTTGAGCTCGAGCCCGTCGGCGCCGGCGTCCTGGCAGGCCGTCGGCGAGGGTCTGCCAGTGCCCGAGTTCCTTGTCGTTGCCCGAGCCGGCCATGATCGAGGCGATCAGCACCCGGTTGGGGTAGGCCTCCTTGATCCGCGCGGATCCGGGGCTCCCACCAGTCGAGCGGCTTGTCGGAGATCAGCTCCCAGTTCCACGAGGAGTGGAGCGCGGCGTCCGGGCGCTTCTTCATCGAGACCGCGGCGGTCGCCGACCGAGGTGCGCATGAACTTGGCCTTGGCGCCGTACGACGTTGACCACCGGGTGCAGGCCGATGGTCTTGGTGACCACGCCGCCCCAGCCCGCCTCGAACGCCCGCAGGATGTTGGTCTCCGACTCGGTCGGCGGCGCCGACGAGAGGAGAAACGGGTTCTCGAACCGGAGCCCGGTGAAGGTGGTGCCGCAGTCAATGGCCATCGCTGTCCTCCAGGGAAGCGAACCGACAGAAGTCTCCCGGGCCGGCTAACTCATCCAGTTGGTGCCGTGCTCCCGGTTCCACTTGGTGGTCATCTTCTTCGACTGGGTCCAGAACTCGATCGACCCGCGGCCGGTGATGTCGCCCACGCCGAACCGCGACTCATTCCAGCCGCCGAACGAGAACGGCTCCCGGGGCACCGGCACCCCGACGTTGACCCCGACCATCCCGGCGCTGGCCCGCTCCATCACGTACCGCGCGATGCCGCCGCTGCTCGGTGAAGACCGAGGCCGCGTTGCCGTAGGGCGAGGCGTTCTCGACCGCGCAGCGCCTCGTCGAGATCCTTGGCCCGGACGATAGCGAGCACCGGCCCGAACACCTCCTCCTGGGCGATCCGCATCTGGGGGGTGCACGTGGTCGATGATCGTGGGGCCGACGTAGTAGCCGCCTTCTCGGCCGGGCACCACCGTCTGGCGCCCGTCCACCAGCACCTTGCCCCGGCCGCCTCCGCCTCGGTGATGTAGCGCTCGATCCGCGGCGCGGGCCTCGGCGGAGATGACCGGGCCGAGATTCTCCCCGGGCACGATCGCTCGCGACGTGGTCGACCATTCGCTCGATGATGTGATCCGTCTCCGAGACCGCCACCATGACCGAGGCGGCCATGCAGCGCTGCCCGGCGCAGCCGGACATCGACGCGACGACGTTGGTGGACGTCATCTCGAGGTCGGCGTCCGGCATGACGATCAGGTGGTTCTTGGCGCCGCCCAGTGCCAGGGCTCGCTTGAGAGTTGCGCTGGCTCGACGGTAGACGATCTTGGCGACCGCCGTCGAGCCGACGAAGCTGACCGCCTCGATCCCCGGGTGGTCACAGATCGCCTCCACCACCTCCTTCCCGCCGTGCACGATCTGCAGCACCCCGTCCGGCAGGCCGGCCTCGTGCAGCAGCTCGGCGATGCGGCTGCTGCTGAGGGGGACCAGCTCGGAGGGCTTGAGGATCATGCAGTTGCCGAGCGCGATCGCGTTCGGGATGGTCCAGTGCGGCACCATGTTGGGGAAGTTGAACGGCGTGATCGATGCCACGACGCCGAGCGGAAAGCGCTCGATCCGGCACTCGACCCCGCGGCTGACCTCCATGACTTCGCCGGCGGTGATCTGCGGCAGCGAGCAGGCGAACTCGGTCAGTTCGATCGACTTGAGGATCTCCGCCTTGGCCTCGGGGTACACCTTGCCGTTTTCCTCGGTCACCAGCGCCGTCAGCGACTCCATGTCGCGCTCCAGCAGCGCCCGGTAGCGATAGAACACCTGGACCCGTTCCTTGATCGGCAACCCGGACCAGCCCGGGAACGCCGCCCGGGCCCCCCGAACGGCGGCATCCACCTCGGCGCCCGAGGACAGGGGCACGGTGGAGATGACCGACCCGTCCCCCGGGTTGTGCACCTTGAGCACCGGGAGGCTGCTGGCGACGAAGCCGCCATCGAGGTAGTTGCGGACCTCTGGGTATTTCATCGGGGTCTCGGGTGAAGGCTGCCTGTAAGGTGCTCCCGAAGTCCCTGTCCGGCAAGGGGTTAGGCGGGTGGAGCCGAGGCCTGGCTCCGGGTGAAGAGCCACCAGCCGATCGCCGTGGGGCCCAGGACGCCGACCAGCATCTTCAACTCGAAGATCGGCACACTGACCACGTCGGGCGCCGGCAGGAAGGCGGCCACCATCCCGGTCAAGGTGGTGACCAGGCCCACGATGCCGGCCACCCGGGCCGTCAGGCCAACCCCGTCCATCCGCGCCAGCCCGAGGAAGAGATACCCGAACGGGACCAGCTGAATGACCACCGAGGCCATGAGCAGAACCTGGAAGGCTTCGTTGACACTCGACCCGACGAGCGACATCGCGGTGAGGATCCCGGCGAGAATGGCGCAGGTGATCAGCGCGACGTGGGGCGACTGGTACTTCGGGTGCACTCGGCCGAGTCCGGCCGGGAGGGCGCTGGTGAGTCCCGCGACGAATGGGATCCGGGATGACCCGGCAAACCAGGCCGAGGTGGCTCCGCCGATCGAGAGGCCCATCAGGACGGCGACGGGAGCGACGATCCATCCGATGCCGGCGCTGGCGGCACTGGAGCTCACGGCCTGCATGATGCCCTGAATGACGCTCAGATCGCCCACTGGTACGATCATCAGGACGGCCGCCGTGACCAGCGTGTAGGATGCCAGCGAGACGCCGCCGGCGATGAAGATGGCTGGCTTCAGGTCGCGGGCCGGGTCGCGGATCTCGTCGCCCATGGTGGAGGCGAGTTCGATGCCGATGAAGGCGTAGCACATCAGGCTGAAGTTGGTGGCCATCCCCCAGCCCACCCCTGACACCGGGGGCGGCACGGACGCCGCGCCCCTGGTCCACGCGATGAAGGCGGCCACCAGCACCAGGATGACCGTGGCCGCGGTGCCCATCCCGCCGATGTTCTGGATCCACTTCCCGACCCGCAGGCCGCGGATGTTGAGCCAGGTGATGAAGGCCAGCCACCCGAAGGCGACCCCGCCGACGAACAGCTTCTGATCCACCAGTCCGGCGGTCGCGTTCCCGCCGCTGAAGGCCAGGATGCCCGCCATATAGACCAGCAGGACCGGAATGTAGAACAGGTTGTTGGTCCAGTAGCACCAGCCGGAGAGGAAACCGTGCTTCTCGCCGAACTCCTTCCGGGTCCAGAGATAGATCCCGCCCTCGCCCGGGTAGCGCTTCGACATCCTGAGGACCGCGATGGCCTCGGGAATGAAGAAGGCGGCAAAGGCGAGGGGCCAGAGGATGCAGCGAGGCCCTGCCGTAGATGGCCGTGGGCGTGACGTTGTTGATGTTCACGATCGCCACGACCTTGAGCAGGACCAGGTCCCACCGGCCGAGCGCCTTCGGAATCGCCCGGAGTTCGGGTGCTGTCATCGGGTCCGCGTCACAGGTTCAGGACGTCCTGGGCCGCCCGGTAGCCGTGGTCGATGGCCGAGTCGGTGTAGGCGTAGGCACCGGCATCCGAGTTGCCGATCGCGATCCGGCCGAACGGGCGCCGGGCCACCACGCAGGGTTGCTGCCCCCCCTCGCGCCAGAAGTCGTCGAACAGCGAGTTGTACTGATAGGCGTATCCGTGCGGCCACCGGTTCACGGTGATCCCGAGGATGTCCCGGGCCGGGTCGAATCCGCCGGGCCCCAGCACCCGGGCAAATTGCTCCCGGATGCTCCGTTCGATGGTCTCGAAAGGGGTCGCCAGCAGGGCGGTGCGTCCGACCCGGTGCTGCTCCCTGATCGGCAGCCCGGGGCTGGCCAGTGCGGTGGACAGGTGAACGACGATGGGCGCCTCCGGCACCTTCGGGTGACGGTACGACCCCATGCTTACCGGGAAGTCCAGGTTCATCCCGAGGTGCCACATCCCCGGAGTCACCACCTCCCGGATGCCGAGCTTCTGGAACGCGGTCCAGTTGCGGATCAGGACATTGCTGTAGACCAGCGGCACCTTGACGGCAAAGGCCAGAGCCTTCCGTTGCTCGTCCGGGAACTCGTCACACAGGTAGGGAATCACCGGGTGCCAGCAGGCAAGGATGGCAGTGCGCCCGGTCACCTGTTTCAACTCCCCGTGGTGCGAATAGGTCGCCTCCACCCTGGTGGACGCGGCGTTCGGGTCTCCCAGATGCCTGACTCGCATCACCAGACTCGACAGCCTGATCCGGACCTCGGACCCGGCCCGGTCCAGTCGAGCATAGTCGGCCCTCGCAGTCACCACGTCGTCCATGGTGCTCCCGGGAATCGCGGAAGGGATCAACCGGCGGACCAGGAGCCGGGCGACGGAGGCACTGCCGTCGGGGAAATGGAAGTAGTACTCCTCCGCCCCGGGATGGGGGATCGTGTCGAGATTCTGACCCGGGCCAGCTGACTCGGCATCGAGTCCCATCCCCTGAAAGCCCGGAAACCCGAGCCCGAAGGCGTCCTGGGCGGCCACCGCATCGATCCCGACGCCAAACAGGTCGTGGGTCGCCCCCCCGTACATCGGCAGGATTCCGGGGTCCAGCTTCCACACGGCGGTGATGAAGTCGGCGTAGCTCACCCGCGCCAAGCGAGCCTTCTTCTGGTCGGACGATTCTCCGGGCCAGGGGTCAAAGGCCTCCGAGCGGAGCCGCCGGCAGTCGCGCTTGACCGCATCGGAGACCGGGGCCTCGGCCAGGAAGGCATCGGTGAAGGCCGTGGAGTACCCGCGCACCAGCTTGTCCTGGCCAAAGGTCTCCCGGTCGAAGAAGAATGCGGAGCGCATTCCAAGGCTGGGATACAACTCCCGGTCATGGACCTCCTTCCACCGGTCCACATCGATGCCCAACTCCTCGATCAGCCCCCGGGCCACGGAGCTGTAGGGAGCGGCGCTGTCGATCGATTGGGTCCCGCCGTAGCCGACGAAGAGCCGCTGGGCGGTGGAGAACTCGTTCCGCTTGGCGTGGCCGCCGAAATCGTCGTGGTTCTCGAGGATCAGGACTCGAGCCCCGGGGCGGGCCTTCCGGAAGTACCAGGCGGCCGCCAGGCCGCTGATGCCGCCGCCTACCACGATCAGATCGTACTCCTCCCTGGTGTCGGCAATGGGCGGTGCGGTCTGCCAGAAGGTGCCGTCCCGGAGCAGGTGGAACGCCTCGAACGAGCCCGGGTGCGAACCGCGGAGGCCGGTCAGCGCCGGCGGATAGGGCGCGGCCTGACAGGAAGTCAGCCAGGGCAGGGCGAGGGCGCGCCCCGATCCCGACCGCCACGCCGTCGACAAAGTCCCGGCGGGTGATGGGGCGGTTCATGCCAAGGGTACGGTCGTCTTCGGTCACAACCCTCCGAAGGCCACCAGCTTGGTTTCCAGGTACTCGGCGATCCCTCCGCGCCGCTCTCATGTCCGAGTCCACTCTGCTTCCAGCCGCCGAACGGTGCCTCGGTCGCATGCGGGGTCCACTCGTTCACCCCGATCATCCCGAACTCCAGCTGCTCCGCGGCATGGATCGCGGCATGAGAGGTCGTTGGTCCAGACGTAGGCGGCCAGACCGTAGGTGGTCGAGTTGGCGAGGGCGATGGCCTCGTCGAGCTCGTCGAAGGACAGGACCGGGAGCACCGGGCCGAAGATCTCCTCCCGATAGATCGGCAGGGCATCCGAGCCGCCGGTGAGCACGGTCGGCTCGTAGAAGAAGCCCTTGTCGAGGGCCGCCGGACGGCTGCCCCCGGTCCGGACATCCACCCCGCCGGCCCGGGCCCCGGCAATGAGGCGCTCGACCCGCTCGCGCTGGCGGGCGTTGATCATCGGGCCGACCTCGGTCTCCCGCTCCATCCCGTTCCCGACCCTCAGCGCCCTGGCGCGTGATCGGTCACCAGACTGGTGAACTCCTCGGCGACGCGACCGTGGACCAGGAACCGCTGCGGCGCGACGCAGACCTGGCCGCTGTTGCGGAACTTGGCGGTCACCGAGCTCCGGGCCAGCGCCTCGATGTCCACATCCGGCAGGATCAGCACCGGGGCGTTGCCGCCCAGCTCGAGCGACAGCCGGGTCACGGTGCGCGACGCGCCGTCCATCAGCAGCTTCCCGACCCGCACACTGCCGGTGAAGCTGATCTTCCGGCAGAGCGGGTTGTCCAGCATCTCCTGACCCATCGATTCCGGCTCGCCACTGACGAGGTTGAAGACGCCGGCGGGCAGCCCGGCCTCCACCAGAATGTTCAGCCATCTCCATCGCGGTCAGCGGCGTGAACTCCGAGGGCCTGGTCACGATGGTACAGCCGGCGGCCAGCGCCGCTGCCCACGCGCGGGACTGGTTGTAGGCCGGGAAGTTCCAGGCGGTGATGACCCCCACCACGCCCACCGGCTGGCGGATCACGGTCATCCGCTTGGAGCCCGTGCGCGAGGGGATGGTGCGGCCGTAGGCCCGCTTCCCTTCCTCGGCGAACCATTCGAACAGGTCGGCGGCGACGAGCCATTCCCCCCGTCCCTGGGCAAAGGGCTTGCCGCTCTCCAGCACCGTGGTGCGACCCAGATCCTTGGCCCGTTCGCGGATGATGGCCGCGGCCTTGCTGAGGATCGCCGCTCGCTGATACGGCGTCAGTCCTGACCAGGCGGGAAACGCCCGTGCCGCGGCCTCGATCGCCGAGCGGCAGTCGTCGCGCCCGCCGAACGGAACGGTGCGGATGATCTCCTCGGTGGCCGGGTTGATCACGTCCCAGGAGCCGCCGTTCGAGGCGTCGGCCCAGACGCCATCGATCAGCTGTCGGTACTGGTATGTCATGAGACTCAGCTTTCGAAAACGAGTCGTCCTGCCACCCAGGTCTGTTGCACCTGGATGTCGATCAGCGGGGTCGTGGCAGCGGGTTGCCGGACAGCACCGCGAAGTCGGCCCACTTGCCGGGTTCGAGACTGCCGCGGTTGTCCTCGTCACCCGAGGCGATGGCCCCGCCCATGGTGTAGCCGAAGAGCGCCTCCGGAACCGTGATCGCCTGGTCGGGGGCGATGGGGCTGCCGCCGTCGTCCAGCCGATCGACGGCCGGCCTCATTCCCTGCAGTGGATTGTCGTTCTCCACGACCGGCGCATCGGACGACAGCGCCACGGTCAGCCCGGCGTCCAGCATGGCCCGGATGGGATAGGCTCTCGCGAGCAGGTGATCGGGCAGCGCGGTACGGAAGTTCCGGCCGAATTCCAGCAGGAAGATGCTCTGCGGTACGGAGATCACCCCCAACCGGGCGGCTTCGGCCAGTTGGGCCTGATCGGGGAGCCCGAGATGCTCGATCCGATGTCGCATCGGTCCGGGACCCAGCGCGCGATAGACTCTGGAGAATCTGGCTCGATGGCCACGTCCCCGATGCGCGTGGATGGCGATCCGCCATCCGGCCCGATGCGCCTCACCCGCCAGCGCGAGCAGTTCCTGCGTCTCGAAGCGCAGCACTCCCGTGCGACGTGGTGCCGCGATAGGGCACGCTCAGCGCGGCCGTGGCCCCGCTCAAGCCGCCATCGGCGAGGAACTTGACCGTGTCGACCCGCAGGTGATCGCTCCGGTGCATGGACGGCAGCGGGACCGTCCCGACGCCGTCCACCTTCCGCAGGGCCATCACGTTGACCCGGGACGGGAGCGCGCCCTCCGCGTCCATCGCCCGGTAGACTGTCGAGCAGTTCGGGCGACACCCCGGCGTCGTTGGTGCTGGTGATGCCCAGGGTGAGCTGATGCTGGAGCGCCGCCAGGATCATCCGGGAGTAGTCGGTCGGCGACGGGGGCGGCAGCCGCCGGTTGACGAGCCCCATGGCGGTCTCGTGCAGCAGGCCGGTCAGCTGTCCCGAGGCGTCCCGTTCGATCACCCCACCGGGAGGGTCGGGCGTGTCGCGCTCGATGCCCGCGAGCGTCAGGGCGAGGGTATTCAGGCGTAGATGTGTCCGCAGGTCCGCGTCAGCACCACCGGATGGTCAGGGAGGACCCCGTCGAGGTCGTGACGATCGGGCGGGCGGCCTTCGGCCAGCCGCGACTCGTTGAAGCCGCGGCCCTGAATCCAGGCACCAGGGCTCGCGGCCGCGGCCGCGGTGCGCAGCAGCGACGCGATCCCGGGGATGTCCGCCGTCCGCCGCAGATCCACCATGCCGGTGAGCAGGTGGCCGATCTTCCAGATATGGGCGTGGGCGTCGATGAATCCCGGGATCAGGGTCCGGCCCGCCAGGTCCACGACCCGGGTGCCAGGTCGCCGCAGGGACAGAATCTCGGCGTCGCTCCCGACGGCGCTGATCCTCCCCGCGGCGACGGCCAGGGCCTGGGCGGTCGGGCCCCCGGGGTTCTGGGTGAGCAGCACCCCGCCATGAAGGATCAGCTCGGTCACCTCACGCCTGCGCGATCGATTCTCCCAGCACCGCCAGGCCTTCACGCAACTGTGCCTCGGTGATGACCAGCGGGGGGAGCAGCCGGATGCAGTTGCTGAAGAGTCCGGCCCGCATGGCGATCACCCCGTTCTGCACAGCGCGCTTGATGATCGCCAGGGTCTCTTCGGGGGCGGGCTCTCTGGTCTTCCGGTCCCGGACGAACTCGGCCAGCATCATCGACCCGAGGCCCCGGACATCTCCTACGATAGGGTGGTATTCCTTCCACCCGTCCAGCACCTCGTGCATGACCTCGCCGAGCAGGCGGACATGGGCCATGAAGCCCGGCTGGCGGATCATCTCGATTGCGGTGATGGCCGCGGCGCAGGCGAGCGGGTTCCCGCCGTAGGTCCCGCCGACCCCGCCCAGGTGAGGCGAGTCGAGAATCTCGGCCCGGCCGGTCACCGCGCTGATCGGCATCCCGGCCCCGAGCGACTTGGCCATGACCATGAGGTCGGGAACCACGCCGGTGTGCTCGATCGCGAACATCTTCCCGGTGCGACCGAAGCCGGACTGGACCTCGTCGGCGATCAGCACGATCCCGTGCTGGTCGCAGAGCGCGCGGATCCGCTGCATGAAGCGGGCGGGGACCGGGAGGAAGCCGCCCTCGCCCTGGATCGGCTCGATCAGGATGGCGGCGGCGGCCGACGGGTCGACCTGCGCCACGAAGGCCTGCTCGAGTTGCAGGATGCTCCAGTCCAGGTACTGCTCGGCGGACATCCCCTCGGGGATCCGGTACATGTTGGGGAAGGGGAGCCGGACGATTTCGGGGGCGAACGGCCCGAAGCCCTTCTTGAAGAGGCCGTACTTGCTGGTCAGGCTGAGGGTGAGCAGGGTCCGGCCGTGATAGCCGCCCTCGAAGCAGATGACCACCGGACGCCCGGTGTACCGACGCGCCAGGCTGACCGCGTTTTCGACGCTCTCGGAGCCGCTGTTGGCGAGCAGGCTCTTCTTGGGGAAGCTGCCGGGGGTCATCTCGTTCAGCAGCTCACAGAGCCGAACGTAGGGTTCGTAGCTGGCGACCAGGGCGCAGGTGTGGATCAGCCGGTCGGCCTGGGCGGTGATGGCTTGCACGACACCGGGAGGGCTGTGCCCCACCGCCAGCATCCCGATACCGCCGACCAGGTCGATGAAGGTGTTCCCGTCCACGTCGTGGATCAGCGCCCCCTGAGCCCGGTCAACCACCACCTCGGTGGCCTTGGCCAGTCCGGCGGAGACTGCGGCCGCGCGTCGGTCCAGCAGCGCTCTGCTCCTGGGACCCGGTACCTCGGTCCTGAGTTGGATGAATCCCATGCAATCTCCTAGTCGTTGCCGGTGTCTGGCCGGACCACGTCGTTGCCGGTGCCTGGCCGGCCGGCCCCGGGGATGTCCCGAGTTGCCGGGAGCACGATCAGCACTCCGTAGTTGTCACAGACCGGGTCCGGCAGATGCTCCGGGAGCAGGTGCCGGAATTCGAAGCCGACCCGACGCTGCATGGACAGGGTGGGGTCGTTGATCCTGCCGGTGCAGAGGCCTTCGAAATACTCCTCCGCCGTCATCGTGTCCCTGACCGCCCCGAAGCCGCTCATCATCCCGACGCTCAGCTGGCCCGAGAGTCCAAGCTCCCAGACCAGTTCCTGTCGCACCGCGTAGAGGGCCCGGCCGATCCCCCGTCTCTGGTAGTCAGGGTGGACACCCAGATCGAGACCGTAGAGCCACGGCCCGGTCGGGTCGTGGGAGGTCAGCCAGCCGCCTCCGGAAATCTCGGCGAAGGTGTGGCCCGGATTGGCGAAGTCGAAGTTGAGGCGGATGGTGGTGGTGGCTCCAACCACCTTCTCCCCGTCCAGCGCGACAAACTGCCCTTCGGGAAAGACCTCGATGTGCCGGCGGTACTGCTCTGCCCTGAACCGCGCTTCCGGGGCGAGGGTCGGGAAGACCGTACGCTGGAGGTCCGCCAGTTGGCCAGCGTGGCTTCCCTCAGAATGGCCCAGCCGGATTCCTCCGGGAAGCTGTTTCAATACCGCACCCATCTTGTGAACTGGCATCCACTTAGACTAGCGGGGGAGGGGCGCGGTTCGCCAGTTGGGTGCCCGGCGCCTGTCAGGGCTGGAGAGTCTGCCTGCTCAGGCGATACAGGAGGACCGCAGCCCGCTTGGTCACCAGCGGGAGCATCCGCAGGTCGGCAGTCTCCCGGTCGGTGTGCCCGCCGGTCCCGGAGAGCCCGAGCCCGTCCATCGCCATGGTGACGAGCCCCGCCGTGAAGGAGACGTCCGCCGCCCCGGCCGCGCCGGGATCAACCGCCGCCACCGGACCGAAGCCCAGATCCCGGCTCACCTGATCGTACATCCCGAGCAGTCGGTAGTTGCCGTCGGTGGGCGCGAGTGGGGGATAGCCGTCCTCGAAGGTGATGCGTCGCCGAGGTGCCCGGGAGGTGTCCGGCCACAATGGCAGTCATCGCGGCCTGGGCCCGGGTCAGCTGCTCCGGGGTGATGGTCCGGAGGTCCCCGCGGACCGTCATCTCGCCGGCCACGACGTTGGTCTTGCCGAAGCCGGTGCCGCGATCATTCTCGGCATCAAAGGTCACCGTGGTTCCACCGAGCGCCACTCCGGGGTTGAAGGTGAGAAGCTCCTCGCCGCTCAACTGCTCTCTGAAGGCATTGAGGATCCGGGATGCCTCGTAAATCGCCCCGTAGCCAACGCTCGGCTTGAAGACCTGGGAGGAGTGGGCCGGGGTTCCCGTTGTCTTCAACACCCAGGAGCTGGACCCTCGGCGGGCCACCACGGCGGTCTTCGGATCGCCGTCGCCGTCCTCGAAGCCGATGGCGATGTCCGCCTCCCGGGCCGCCTCGATGAGCGCCGCCCGGGCCAGGCTCAGCGGATCGCCCGAGCTCTCCTCATCTCCGGTCATGACGACGGTGATGTTCATCCGGTCGAGCTGTCCGGCCGCCTTGAGGGCCTTGAGGGCCTGGATGATGATGACGTCTCCGCCCTTCATGTCGGTGATCCCCGGCCCCTTGGCCGTGGTGTCGTCCAGCTGCTGCCATTGCTGGAAGGCGTTGTCAGGCTCGAACACGGTGTCGAGGTGACCGATGAGCAGCAGCCCGGGGCCTTGGCCGGGATGCTCGGCCACCAGATGGCCAGCCCGGTTGAAGGCCGTCCCGTCCACCCACCGGGTCCGGAACCCGAGAGAGTCGAACTGGTCCCGGAGGATACTCCCCACCGCCCGGACCCCTTCGAAGTTCATGGATCCGCTGTTGATCTCCACCAGCCGACGGAGCAGGGCGAGGCCAGCTTCGTTGCCGGCATCCACGGCGCGGACGATCGCCTGCTCGGTGCGGTTGACCGGACTCTGGGCCGCCAGGTGACCGCTCGGAATGGTGGTATCGGCCATCGTGATGGTGATACAGGCCATCGTGGCCGAGAGGAATTTGACAAGCGGATTGGTGCCGAGCCTCATGTGGTGCCCTCGATGGGGAGGTGATACCGGAAATTACACCCGGCTCCAGCCCCTCGCTGCTGTCGCTCCCGGCGTCGCGTTCGGTAGCTTGGAACAGCGGAGGTTCTGCCGATGTCCGATCAGCCGCCCCCCATGGTCCCCCCTCCGGTCCCCCCGCACCTTCGCCGGGGCCATGCGGGGGATCGGACCACCATGTTTCGCGCCTTTGCCTTTCCGGTCGGAGCCATTCTGCCGATCGCCGTGGCGGTGATCTTCCTGTTGAACGATCGCCGGGGCGTCAATGCCACCGAAGTGGTCGCCATCCTGCTCGGCGCTGTGGTGCTGGGGCTGGCGATGGGGGGGCTCGTCCTGCTCAGTACCGGGGCGGCGTCCCAGGGATTGGTCCAGATGATCAGCGGGTCCGGCAACCTCGCTCCATCTCCGTCCTTCTCCTACCAGGAATCGCTGGTCATCCGGGGCCGGGCCGATGAGGCGGCTGAGGTGTATCGCGACCATCTGACGGCGCACCCCGAGGACCAGGATGCCCGTCTGGCCCTGGCCGATCTGCTGGCAGGGCATCTGGCCGACCCGTCCGGGGCGGAACGACTCTGGCTCGAGATCCGGAATGGCATCGCCTCACCGTTGCAGGAGCGGAGGGCCACGGAATCGCTGATTGCCCACTACCGGCGGACCGGCAACACCGGCCGGGAGATGGCCGAGCTGGCCCGCCTGGCCGATCGGTTTCGGGGAACCGAGGCGGGCGAAGCGGCTCGGCGGGCTCTTGCCACACTCAAGCGGGCAGCTTCAGAGGATCGGCGTCTCGACGGTGAATAGACTGGGGTGGGGGCTCGAGCCAGCGATATGGTCGGTCTCCCGGGCTTCGATCTTGGTGGCGGGGTCAGAAAGGACCCAGAACTGAACAAAGACTCGTCCAACTGCGCAGAACGCCCGGGGTATTCCCCGGGCGTTCCTTCCTTCGAAAACTGGGCCTCCTCAGAGAGGAGCCCGGGCTTGACGCTGCCCGATCGCGGAATCGGTCAGGTAGGATCCTGGCGCGACTTCTTCCGGCGGTGGTTGACCAGCCCCAGGGACAGCAGACCGGTGCCGAGGAGCACCACCGTCGCGGGCTCGGGGACCACCGAATCGTCGTACAGGTCAAAGGCGAGGTCCTGTCCGAGCGCACCAGTCGCGCTGTGTTCGCCCGAGGAGCCCAGCTGATTTGCTGTCTCCCACGCGGCATTTATCCCCATGGTCGAGTTGTACAATCCAAGCCAGTAGGTTCCCGCGCCCAACCCGACACTGAAGTAGAAATCGCTCACATACCGCAGGTACGGAGGCTCTTGGCTCGAGCAACACCCACCGACCACGCCCGCCTGGCTGGTCACGGCCCCGATCCCGGAGAACAGTAGTCCGCCACGAGTGCCGCCCGCATCGGCGAAGATCTCCCAGTTGATGGACGAGGTGAGGGACGTCAGGCCATTGTTAATAGCCCAGAAGCTCACGCGAGTCAGAGTGGTCCCAGAGCCGAGTGAAAAGTCGTCCCAGAGCTGCCAGCCGAAGCTATCGTAGCGATCCTGGGAGAAGAAATACCCATTGTTATCGTTCGGTCCGTTCGAGTACACCTGCGCCCCGGCGGCAGGGGCGATCAGTGCTGCCAGCAGCACCACGCGAGAAACAGTCCCGGAAAGCCTCATTCGTTGATCTCCTAGCTGGAAAAGTACACCCTCCCAATAGGAAGGGAGGCGCTGGTCGTAGGAAGAGCCAGCTTCATTGATGGCAAGAAATGATCCGCATGGTAATCATACACCAATGACTGCGTAACACCTTGCCGTTTGGTAACTTAGCGCAGGTTGATCCGCCCCATGGTGGTACCGCCGGTGCTCGTGTTGTCGTGGTTACTCCGCTGAGAAGTGTTGCGTCGTCGCATCATCCCAAATGGGTCCGTCCCCGGCCATGAACCCCACGGGCACTGTCCCGGGCCGCCGGATTCCCGGTGGGTGTCAGGGGGCAGGAGCCAGGTGGGTGTCCGTCATGCAGAAGCGGTGGATCCCCTGCCGCGAACCGACTCGATGCACCAGGAGGTCACCGATGACCCGCCCGGTCCGGAAGATCATCAATGACGTGCCCGAGCCGGGAGCCGGTCGCGGCTGATCCGGTCCTGACCCGGGACCAGACCGACGAGCTGCTGATGAAGCTGCGTCTGGAGCACCCCGGAGACCGACCCGTCCCGCCAGCCCACCGCCGAGCTGGACGACCTCGGCATCATCAAGGGGACGGCTCAGTTCGGCGACGACGGACTGGGATCGACCTTGAGCAGCTGAAAGGCGAGGTTGGAGATCAGGCAGTATCCCGTGAAGAAGTAGAATCCGCGCTCGACCGACGCATCGAGGTTGTCGGTCGCCTTGGCCGCCAGCATCGCGACGAAGACCCCCACCACGAAGACGTCCGCCATCGACCACTTGCTGATCGACCTGACCAGTTGGTAGAGCCGATACCGCTTCCCGGCGTCCGCCAGCCCCATGATCGGGAAGAGCAGAACCGCCTTCACGAATGGCACCGTCACACTGAACAGCAGGATGAGCCCCGCCACGAAGTCGTTGCCCGATTCGTGGAGGCTCCTCACCGCCTGGAGAATGCTCTGGGTCTGCCGGAAGATCTCGCGGGTCTTCCCGAATGCGTCGATACTCGCCGAGATGGTGATCATCGGTCGCATCAGTCCGGGCAGCAGCAGGACGATCGAGACCACCGAGAGCAGCAGGGCGATCCTGTTGCGAGCCGTCAAGCCGGAGAGGGGATTGCGCCAAGTCATGGGGCCAAAGTGTAACCCGAGGGTACCGGGCCAACCAGCGCCTGCCGGATGGCCTCGGCAAACCGGGCCGGCGCGCCGGGATCCGACGCCAGGAAGAGCAGCGGCTCCAGCAGTTCGAGTTCCATGACCGTCAGCACCCCTTTCCTGAGGTATCCGTCTACTCTGGCATAGAGTACCGGCCCACCGAGCCGGCCCACCAGCCGCTCTGCCTGATCCACCACCCCGGGCGGAGGTTCGACGCGGGCATGGGATCCTCCCCACTCGCCCTGGACCCGGAAATCGCCCGCCCTTGGGGTCTTGACCACCGCGTGGCTGAACTCTCCCCCAATGAAGACGAGAGACCATTCACCGCTTGATTCGACCTCCGGGGCGAAGGCCTGCACCATCGCATCCCCACTTCCCAGGATCTGACGAAGGTGCGCCTCCCCGTCGGCCAGGCTGGCGCGGGTGACTCGGATCACCCCCGCCGCCGAGGCCCCGATCACCGGCTTGATGACCGCCTCATCAGTTCCCAGCGCCATCAGGTGTTCGACCAGCGGGGTTGTCGACCCCCGGCGGATCCAGCGAGTCGGCGGAATCGGGAAGCCCCACGCCTCAACCGTACGGAGATACCCCTTGTCCAGGTTCCAGCGGAGAATCTCGGGAGGATTCCAGAGCGGGAGCCCGGATGACTGTACCCGGTCGACCCAGGACAGGTATCGGTCCGGAGCCAGGTGATAGTCCCAGGGCGATCGCACAACGAGGCCGTCGAGCCCCCGCCACCGGTCCCCGTCGTCGGTCCAGATGACGGGCTCTACCGCGACGCCCTGATCCCCCAGCGCGGCGGCGGCGAGTTGGTCGTCCGGCGTCAGCTCCGGATATCCCGTCGAGGTCACGAAGCCGACCCTCATCGGGCCTCGACCGCCGCGGCAGCACCGAGTCCCGCAGCCCGGCCGGTGGCCCAGGCCCAGAGGAAGTTGTACCCGCCGATCGGACCGAACGCGTCCAGCGCTTCCCCACAGATGAAGAGCCCCGGATGGAGCCGGCTCTCCATCGTGCCCGGATCGATCTCCGCCAGAGACACCCCACCACCGGTCACCTCGGCCTTGCGATAGCCCTCGTCACCGGTCCAGGGCAGCTGGTATCGGGTGAGGACTTCGATCAGACGTTGCCGGTCGTCGCGCTTGAGCTGGGCCAGCCGAGTCCCGGGCTCGACCTGGGCCATGATCACCAGCTCGTTGGCCAGACGATCCGGCAGCTCCCTCCGTACCACGCCCCCCACGGTCTCGTTGGCCACCGGCCGCAGGCGCTCTTCCCAGTCCGCCTCGTCGAGGTCGGTCCACTGGACCTGCAAGAGGGCTGGCAGGCCATCCTGGCGGGCCCGGACCAGGACGTGGGAAACGTCGAGCACCACCGGCCCGCTGTAGCCCCGGTGGGTAAAGAGAAACCCCCCTCGCGCGGAGGCCGTTCGAACCCCATCGCTGGCCCTGAGCGTCACGGTCAGGGATATCCCGGCCAGGGCGGTCAACGGCGAGGGTGCCGCGGTGATCGGGGTCAATGCCGGATAGGTCTGGTGCACCGTGTGACCGAGTGTCTCGAGGATCGACAGGCCGGTGCCATCGCTTCCGGTATTCGGTACCGAGAGGCCACCGGTGGCAATGACGACCGCATCGCATTCGATCGGCGCAGCTCCGGCGAGCGCCACCCGCCAGCGTCCATCCACCGGCGCGACCCCAGTCACCATGCTGCCCGGCTCGAAACGAACTCCCCGGTGCCTGGCCAGGGCGATCAGGCCATCGCGCACGTCCAGAGCCCGGTCCGAAACCGGGAAGAGCTTGGCCGACTCCGGCTCCTCCTTGAGCGGGATGCCAAGCTGCTGTTCGAAAAACACCACCTGCTCCCGGTGGGGCCAGGAGCGGAGGATCTTCCTGAGGGTGTTGGTGGAACTGTCGGTGACGAACCTGGCTTCGTCGACCCGGGAGGGAAGGATGTTGCAGCGGCCACCCCCGCTGATGAGGATCTTCCGGCCGCCATCGCGGGTCCGCTCAAGCAGGGCGGTCTGCGCGCCGGCGGATGCGGCGAAGATGGCGGCCATGGTGCCGGCGGCACCGGCGCCCACCACCACGACTCGGCGGCGAGCGCCGGCGGTCCCCGGATTCATCCGGGGAAGTTAGCGGCGAACCGCTATTGGACCACGACCGACCCCGTCATCCCGGTGCCCTGGTGGATGGTGCAGACGTACTGATAGGTGCCGGCGGTGTTGAAGGTCAGCGGCCCGTGGGTGAAGGGTGAACTCGCCGTGGCGCTGTTGGGCGCAAACGAAGGGCTCCCGGTCGAGGTCACGTTGTGCCCGTTGCCGGTCCAGCTCCAGGTGACGGTGCCGCCGACCGCAATCGAGGCCACGGAGGGACTGAAGACGTTGTTCTGAACCTGGACCGTCACTGCGCCTGACGGTGGGGGCGGGGGCGGGGGTGGTGCCGGCGGAGGCGGGGAGGACCCGGGCCCCGACGGGGCGCTCGAACAACCCAGCGCGACATACAGGGCAAGCAAAGGGAGTCGGATCGACATGGTGCCTCCGGGGCGGCAAGTGGGGGTGTCAGACCAACCCCTCGTTCCAGCACGCGGTTCCCCTTGGTCACGCCAAGACCGGCTGACCGATCGTCACCGGGGATCCTCATCTGGTGCTGCAATGTGGCTGTCTCCGGGAGACGAATCGGGCCTTCCGAACACCACAGCCAGCCGCCGGCCCAGTTCGTCCCGGACCGAACGGAAGGCGGCCAGTCGAGTGGCCTCGTCACCGGCGGTCGCCGCCGGGTCGGGAAGGCCCCAGTGGAGCCTCATCCCCCGCCCGATCCAGACCGGGCAGACCTCCTCGTTGCACAGCGTGATCACCGCGTCCACCGACCGCTCGATGTCGGCCAGACCCTTCGACGACTGGGTCCCGATATCGATGCCGATCTCGCGCATCACCACCACCGCCTCCGGCCGGACCCGGGTTGGTTCCGACCCAGCCGATGAGATCTGGACCCCGGCGGGCGCCAGGCGTCGGGCAATGCCCTCCGCCATCTGGCTCCGCGCCGAATTGGCGACGCAGAGAAAGAGGATGTGGCGGGGCGCGGCCGAGCGGAGGGCCTCGGCCTCGGTGACCCAGGTCGGATCAGGATGGGTGGGTTCGGGCATGGCCAAGCTTAGGGCGGTGTCAGGGGGTGCGCCACTGATGGGGGTCTTCCAGTAGAGGCCTCGCACTGGGCGGGCCAGGCAACCAGGAGCTTGGTGATGCGGATCACAATTGGCGCGGGTTCGAGACTGGGGTGGCTCTTTGCTGGCCTGTTCGCGTTGGGTTGTGGGGCTGAGGAGGTGGCAGGCCCTCCCCCCGACCCGACCCCTCCGGCCGGACCGCAGCAACCGCCGCACGCGCCGCTGGTCTATCAGTTCGGTGCCAAGTTCGAGCCCCCGGTGGGTCGGGTGGCGCACGGGATGGGGCAGTGGATGAACTACAACCCCCAGTACACGGCCCTGCTTCCGGCGGACAACCAGCCGGGTTCCGAGCTGGTGTTCTTTGACATCGGCGACACCCCGCGGGGTTGGGAACCTCAGGAAATCGCCGCCCGGATTGCGGGGATCGGGGCCGGCGGTCGGATCCCGAGTCTCGACATGTCGCTCCGCGGGCTGCAGCCTGGCCCGGACTCGCTGGCCAAGCTGGAGGACAAGCTGTACGGGATCGACCACCTGGTGGCGGCCGGCGATCCGAAATACCTGGCTCGGATCCAGGACGTGATCCAGCTGCTCAAGGCCTATGGCCGTCCGGCCATGCTCCGGATCGGTGGTGAGTTCAGTGGGCCCTGGAACGGCTACCACCCGTATGAGTACCCCAAGGCGTTCCGGCGGATCGTCACCATGTTCCGTGATGCCGGTGTCCAGAACGTCGCCTTCGTCTGGTGCTATGAGCCGGCGGCACCCAATGACTTCGACGCCGTCAGCGCGGCGGGGCAGGCCAAATGGTATCCCGGCGCCGATGTGATCGACTGGTTCTCGATCGATCTCTTTTCCAAGGCCGACGTGTCGGGTGCCACGACCGGCCATGACGGCGGAGCCACCAACTTCGGAAAGTCCCTCCGGTTTCTCGACATGGCAGTCACCGTTGGCCGGCCGGTCGTGATCGCCGAGAGCTCGCCGTCGCATTATGACCTCGGCGTGACCAGTCAGGCCTCGGCGGCGTGGACCGAGTGGTTCACTCCCTACTTCGGGCTGATCGCCTCCCGGTCAGAGATCAAGTGGTTCCACTACATCAACTATGACTGGAGCAAGGCATCGTACTATCTCGCCAGTGGCTGGAAGAACAACGACCTGAGCGCCAGCAGTTTCCTCAGCGGCCTGTACGTGGCCGAGCTGGCCAAGCCCAAGTACCTGCACGCGAACGAGAATGCGCTGCTCAAGGACTACACCAAGTACCCCTAGCCGAGGAAGCTCCGCATCACGAACCAGACATTGGCGGGGCGTTCGGCCAGGCGGCGCAGGTACCACGGGAACCAGGCGCTGCCGTAGGAGATCAGAGTGGCCACGGTGTGACCTTCCCGAGCCAGGGCCCGCTGTTCCTCCATCTTGATGCCGTACAGCATGTGGATCTCGTACCTGCCCTTGGCGACGCCCAGCTGTTCGGCTCGGCCGACGATCCGCCGGAGCAGCGGAAGGTCGTGGCTGCCGAAGATCGGCAGTGCCGGGCCGCGGCTGGCGGCCTCCAGCAGGGTTCCCGCCAGGTCGTAGAAGGCCAGATTGGTCTCCCGCTTGGCGGGAAACGCCACGTGGGGGGGCTCGGCGTAGGCCCCCTTGACCAGCCGGACAATCGGGTTGAGGTGCAGCAGCGAGGCCAGATCTGCCGGGGTGCGCCGGAGATAGGCCTGGAGAGCGATACCCACGGCCGGATGGTTCGCCTGCACCCGGCGATACAGCTCCAGGGTACGATCCACGTAGCTCGAGTCCTCCATATCGATCCACAGGAACGATCCAACCGACTCCGCCTTGGCGGCCAGCCGTTCGAGATGCCCGGCGCAGGCCTCCAGGGAGTGATCGAGCCCCAGCTGGGTCGGCTTGACCGACACCACCGACCGTCGAAGCCCCCGCTGACGGATCTGGTCGTACGAATCCAGATAGTGATCGCGGACCTGGTCGGCTTCCGTCAGGCTGGTGAGGTTCTCGCCCAATTTGGTGAGGATGGTACCCAGATTGGCGGGGCCCAGGGCCTCGGCGGCATCGAGGGCGTCGGCCAGTTCCTCGCCCGGCATGAAGCGCTTGATCGCCCGGCGGGCGAAGGAGCGGCGCATGAGGTTCTCGGCCAGCCACTGACTGCGGGAGGCGCGGAGGAAGATGGATCGGGCGATGGCCACAGGAGCCTCCGGGAAGGGCGACCCGTGAAAAGTAGGCGGTTGCCGCTTCGGGTGAAGCCAGCTACCCTTCCACCACAATCGATCCCAGCAGATGGGGCCTCCCGGAAGTCCGGTGAAATACCGGCGCGGCCCCGCCACTGTAAGAGGCATGCTGCTTCCGTTCGAACACCACTGGGGCGATCCCGGGAAGGTGAACGGAAGGCCTCGAGCCAGGAGACCGGTCCCGTCTGCATCCACACGCCAATACCTCGTGGGAGGTCACCGTGTCGCTGCAGCGCCTGCTTTCCCTCGTGCTCTTCGTCAGTCCACTTTCCCGGTCCGCCCAGGCCCAGGACCCGGCCGCCTCCGACACCACGCAACTGCCGGATCTGGTTGTGACCGCCACCAGGTACCCGATCCCGCGCCGGGAAGCCCCTGCCACCGTCACGTCGGTGTCCGGCGAAGAGCTCCGGGGTCGCGGATTCCGGTTCGTAGCGGACTGGCTGCGCGAGGTTCCGGGTGTGGCGATCGTCGCCTCCGGCTCCGTTGGTGGCGTGACCTCCCTGTTTCTTCGCGGGGGTGAGAGCGACTACACCAGGATCCTGGTGGATGGGGTGGCGGCCAACCTGCCGGGCGGGGCGATCGACCTCGCCAATCTGTCGCTCGAGAACGTCGAACGGATCGAGGTGCTTCGCGGACCGGCGAGCGTGCTCTACGGGTCCGACGCCGTCACCGGCGTGATCCAGATCCTCACTCGCCGAGGCCGTGGCACCGGGCGGCTGAACACGACTCTGATGGCGGGCAGCAATGGCACCAGCGATCTTCGGCTGGGTTACAGCGGTCAGGCCGGGATCGTGGACTGGTCCGCCCACCTCGCCCGATTCGGCTCGTCGGGCAGCTACCCCTTCAACAGCCAGTACCGCAGTCTGACCAGCAGCGGCCGCCTCGGGTTCCGTCCCGATGCCCGGACCGACCTGGCCCTTTCCTTCAGGACCGGCGACGGGGAGAGTCACTTCCCCACCGACTTTGCCGGGGTGCCCGCTGACAGTAACCAGTACACCACCGAGCGCTCGCTGTCGATCGGCCTCGACGCGGGCCGGGACCTGAGTCACACGGTTTCGGTCCGGGTGGCCGGCAGTTTCTTCCGAGACCGCCTGGGCTACCGGGACGCTTCCGACGGTGCGGCCGATACCACCGGCTTCGGGTTTGCCAGTACCCGGGATGGCGGGGCGCGACGCGGGGTGGTGGACGCCAGGCTGCGGTGGGACGCGGCGTCCCGTTTGTCATTTACCGGCGGGATGGAATGGTCAACCGAGTCGGCGAACGAGCGTTCGGTGGTTAGCTCCAACTTCGGCGGCGGGATACTCTCCGAGCAAGGGCAGTTCGACGCCAGCCGTCGCAACATCGGCTACTACGCGCAGGCACGGGTCGAGGCCACCAGGGGCCTGGATCTGCACGGCGGATTTCGTCTGGAGGACAATTCGGTCTTTGGAGGCTTCAGCACCTGGCGGCTCGGGGCGGTTCTGCTGCCCAACTCGGCCTGGCGGCTGCATGCCGCGGCAGGGACAGCCTTCCGTCAGCCCACCTTTGCCGAGCAGTTCGCCGACACCCCGTTTGAGACCGGCAACCCGAACCTGGCGCCCGAGCGGGGGGTGACCTGGGAGGTCGGCGTGGAGCGCCAGCTGGCTGACGGTGCGCTGGAGATCTCGGCGACCTGGTTCGACCAGCAGTTCCGGGACATGATCCAGTACCAGTTCAGCAACCCCGGAGACCCGACCTACCGGAACCTGGCCCGCGCCAAGGCCCGTGGACTCGAGCTGGGCGGCCACTGGCAGATGACAGGCTCCCTGTCGGTATCGGCGGGTTACACCAGGCTGCTTACCCAGGTGATCGAAGCCGGATCTCCCGGCCCGGCCTTCGACCCCGGCAGGACCCTGCTGCGCCGGCCGCCTCACTCGGGCACGGCGGGCGCCCATTGGATCGGCCGCTCGGGGGCTCGGGTGGATGTCAACCTGTTGCTGGTCGGACGGCGCGATGACGTCGACTACTCGACGTTCCCGGCGGCCCGGGTGCCGCTCGAGGGGTACCAGCTGGTCAGCCTGTCAGCCGACCTCCCGCTCCGTCCGCCCGGATCCGGGCTGATTCCCGGGGACGTCGCCGTTACGGCCCGGGTCGACAACCTCTTCAATGAGCGCTACCGGACCATCATCGGGTTTCCCGGTCGGGGCAGGTTCCTGCTGGCGGGGTTCCGGGTCGGTCGCTGAGGATCACTGAGGATTCCTTCACGCTGCCGGTCGGCAGGCCCAGCGATGTCGTAGTATTATCCTCTCCTGCTCGGATCGCCTCACCTTGGAGGTTGCATGCGTCGGTGCCGTCGCCCCCTCGTTCTGCCCCTGTTCGCACTGGCGGCTGGTTGCGCCACCGGAAGCGAGACCGCTCCCGGGGTCGCCGCCATTACCGAGTTGGGCATCCGGACCCACATCGAGGTCCTGGCCTCTGACGAGTTCGAGGGACGCGCCCCCGGGAGTCCAGGTGAAGAGAAGACCGTTCAGTATCTCGTCGAGCAATTCACGGCCCTCGGTCTTGAGCCTGGGAACCCGGACGGCAGTTTCCTCCAAGAGGTGGACATGGTGGGCCTCACTGCCGTGCCGAAGGCCTCGTTCCGGGTCGGGGGGCGCACCATCGCCCTGGAGTCTCCGACCGACTATGTCGCGATGACCCGCCGGACCGTCCCGCAGGTGGCGGTGGCCAGCTCGGACCTGGTATTCGTGGGATACGGCGTGGTGGCACCGGAGTATCAGTGGGACGACTACAAGGACGTCGACGTCACCGGCAAGACGATCGTGATGCTGATCAACGATCCGGCGGTGCCCGACCCGGCTGACCCCTCCAGGCTGGATGACGCCCTGTTCAAGGGTCGGGCGATGACCTACTATGGCCGGTGGACCTACAAATACGAAATCGCCACGGCCAAGGGCGCCGCGGCAGCGATCATCATTCACGAGACTGACCCAGCCGGGTATCCCTGGGAAGTGGTGCAGGTGGGCTGGGCCCGGGAGAACATCGACGTCCGTGCCGCCGACGGGAACGCCGGCCGGGTCGGGGTCGAGTCGTGGATCACTCTGGAGAAGGCCAAGGAGCTGTTCGCGGCCGCCGGTCAGGATTTCGATCAGCTCAGGGCCGCGGCCAAGACCCGCGAGTTCCGGCCGGTCTCGCTCGGGGGAACCGCCACGTTCACCATCGACAACACGATTCGCGACATCCAGTCCAGGAATGTCCTCGGGAAACTGTCCGGCAGCGACCCGGCCCTGGCCAGTGAGTATCTCGTCTACTCCGCTCACTGGGACCACCTGGGCCGCGACACGAGCATGGCCGGCGACCAGATATTCAACGGGGCGCTCGACAACGCCTCGGGCACCGCGGCCCTGCTGGAGTTGGCCAGGGCCTTCAAGGCGATGCCAACCCCACCCAGGCGTTCGGTGATCTTCCTGGCCGTCACCGCCGAGGAGCAGGGGCTCCTGGGTGCCAAGTACTACGCCGCCAATCCGCTCTATCCCCTGGAGAAGACCCTGGCCAACATCAACATTGATGGAATCAACCAGTGGGGGCGGACCCGGGACGTCGTGGTGATCGGGTACGGCAATTCGACGCTGGATGACGTGTTGGCGGAAGTGGCGGGGGCTCGCCAGCGGGCCCTGGCCCCAGATCCAGAACCGGGCAAGGGTTACTTCTTCCGGTCGGACCACTTCGAGTTTGCCAAGAAGGGGGTGCCCGCGCTCTACATCGAGAGCGGCACCGAGTTCCTCGGCAAGCCGGAGGGATACGGCCAGCAGAAACGGGACGAGTACGTCGCCAACGATTATCACAAGCCGAGCGACGACATCAAGCCGGACTGGGACCTGTCCGGCGGGGTGGAGGACGTACAGATGCTGTTTGAGACCGGCTGGCGTGTGCTCCAGGGCCTCAGCTGGCCCGAGTGGAAGCCAGGCACCGAATTCAAGTCGATCAGAGAGGCCATGCTCGCCCGCTGATCTGGGAGTTGTCATGTCCGACCATGTAGCTGCCAATCCCCGTCCGGTCGGCCCGCTGCCGACCGGGATCTCCCTGCTGTTCGATCCCGTCCTGAACAAAGGCACCGCCTTTACCCCGGCGGAACGGGAGCAGCTGGGCCTTCGCGGCCTGTTGCCGCCCCGGATGCTGGCGATGTCCGATCAACTGCTCCGGATCCGGCGGCACCTCGACTCCACCGCCAGCGACCTGGACCGCTACGTCTATCTCACCTCGCTCCAGGATCGGAACGAGACCCTCTTCTACCGGGTCATCGTGGATAACCTGGTGGAGATGATGCCGATCATCTACACCCCCACCGTCGGAGAGGCCTGCCGCACCTTCGGGCACATCTTCCGGCGCCCTCGCGGGTTGTACATCTCGATCGAGGACCGGGGCCGGATCCGCGAGGTGTTGCGGAACTGGCCCCGGGAAAAGGTCTCGGTCATCGTGGTCACCGACGGAGAACGGATTCTCGGCCTGGGCGATCTCGGCGCCTACGGGATGGGAATCCCGATCGGCAAGCTGGCGCTCTATACGGCCTGCGCCGGCCTGCATCCTGCCGAATGTCTCCCGATCATGCTCGACGTCGGGACCGACAATCAGGAGATGCTCGAGGATCCGCTCTATTCCGGTCTCTATCAGCGACGGGTCCGGGGCGAGGGGTACCAGGAGTTCATCGAGGAATTCGTCACCGCGGTCCAGGAGGTCTTTCCCGGGGCGCTGCTCCAGTGGGAGGACTTCGCCACCGAAAACGCCCTGGGGCTGCTGGAACGCTACCGGTATCGGACCTGCTCCTTCAACGACGACGTTCAGGGCACGGCAGCCGTAACCCTGGCCGCCCTTCTGTCGGCCTGCCGGATTTCGGGGCGGCTGCTCACCGAACAGCGGATCCTGTTTCTCGGTGCTGGCGCCTCGGCCACCGGGGTGGCAGAACTGATCGCGGGGGCGATGGAGCGACAGGGGCTAGTGCGGGTGGACGCCCGGTCCCGGATCTGGTTTCTGGATTCGAAGGGGCTGGTGGTGAGTTCCCGGACCGATCTCGCGGCCCACAAGCGGGCCTTTGCCCACGATCACCCCCCGGCGGCCACGCTGGCCGAGGCGGTCCGGGCCATCCAGCCGACGGCGCTGATCGGGCTGTCGGCCCAGCCCCAGACCTTTACCGAGGAAGTCCTGCGCGCGATGGCTGCGGCCAACGAGCGGCCGATCGTGTTTGCCCTTTCCAACCCCACCTCCAAGGCCGAGTGTACCGCCGAACAGGCCTATCGCTTCACCGAAGGCCGGGCCCTGTTTGCCAGTGGCAGTCCGTTCGCTCCGGTCGAGGTCGGCGGCCAGCGGCTGACACCGAGCCAGGCCAACAACGCCTACATCTTCCCGGGCCTTGGCCTCGGAGTGGTGCTCTCCCGAGCCGCCCAGGTCACCGATGGAATGTTCCACGTCGCGGCGGAGACGCTGGCGGCCAGCGTCGGGGATGCATCATATCGGCAGGGCTCACTGCTGCCTCCGCTCGGGGAGATCCGGGAGGTCTCGGTCAAGATCGCGGCGGCCGTGGCCCGGGCCGCGGTCCAGGCCGGGCTGGCGGGCGTTCCGGTCCCGGCGGAAACCGAGACCTGGGTTCGGACGCAGATGTTCGACCCCAACTACCCGGACTACACCACCTAGTGGGCGAGGGCGCCCTGGAGCCGATTCTCCGGCCCCGATCCATCGCGGTGATCGGGGCTTCCCGCACACCAGGGACCATCGGCCATGAGATCGTCGCCAACCTGGTGCGCGGTGGTTTCACCGGATCGGTCCACCCGGTGAACCCGAAGGCCAGAGCGATCTACTCGATCCGGGCCGCGCCGAACGTTGCCAGTCTGCCGGAACCGGTGGACCTGGCCGTGATCACGGTGCCGAAGGAGCTGGTCCAGGATGTGGTCCACCAGTGTGCCGACGCCGGGGCGGGCGGGCTGGTGGTGATCTCCGCCGGATTCCGCGAGGTCGGGGGTGAGGGCAGGGAGCGGGAGCGGGCGCTGGTGGAGCTGGTCCGGGGCCGGGGAATCCGGATGATCGGTCCCAACTGCATGGGGGTCCTCAACGCCGAGCCCACGGTGCGGATGAACGGTACCTTTGCCCCGCGCCTGCCGCCCTTCGGTTCGGCCGCCTTTGTTTCGCAATCCGGTGCGCTGGGCCTCACCGTGCTGGACTACGCCAAGGAGTACGGGATCGGGCTGGCCCAGTTCGTCTCGGTGGGCAACAAGGCCGACGTGAGCAGCAACGATCTGCTGCTGGCCTGGGAGAATGACCCGGCCGTCGGCGTGATCCTGATGTACGTCGAGAACTTCGGGAATCCGGCCAAGTTTCTCACCATCGCGTCCCGGGTGGCCCGGACCAAACCGATCATCGCGATGAAGTCCGGCCGGAGCCTGGCGGGGGCCCGGGCGGCCTCGTCGCACACTGGCGCCCTGGCGGCCTCCGACGCCGCGGTGGACGCGCTGCTCCGCCAGGCCGGGGTGCTCCGGGCGGGGACCATGGAGGAGTTGTTCGATCTGGCAATGGCGTTTTCGAGTCAACCGGCCCCTCGGAGCCGTCGGACGGTGGTGCTGACCAACGCCGGAGGGCCGGGCATCCTGGCGGCGGACGCGCTGGAGCCCAATGGACTGGAACTCCCCGACCTGGCGCCCGCCACGGTCAACCGGCTTCGACCGCTCTTTCCACCAGAGGCCTCGATCCGGAATCCGCTCGACATGATTGCCAGCGCCACGCCCGGCGGCTACCGGGAGGCGCTCGATGCACTCCTGGGCGATCCCAACGTGGACAGTGCGGTGGCGATCTTCGTGCCCCCGCTCGGGATCAAGCAGGCGGATGTGACCGCCGCCATCGCCGAGGCGGCCCAGGCTCATCAGGACACGCCGGTCTTCGCGGTGCTGATGGGGCACGAAGGACTGCCACAGGGTCGTGCCGAACTGCATGAGGTCGGGATTCCCACCTACATCTTCCCGGAGTCCGCCGCCCGGGCGGTTGCCGCCCGGTGTCTGTACCGGGAATGGCAGGAGCGCCCGGCCTCGGTGCTCGAACAGCTGCCGGTGAACCGGGAGGCGGCACGGGCCATCATCGATCGCGCGGTCGGCGAGGGCCGAAGCCGGCTATCCGAACTGGAAGCGCTCGATCTGGTTGCTGCCTATGGCGTCCAGGTGGCCGGGGCTCAGCTGGCGCGCTCGGAGGATGAGGCGGTCGCGCTGGCTCATGGACATGGCGGGCCGGTGGTGCTCAAGGTGGTCGCCCCGGCAATCCTGCATAAGACCGAGGCCGCCGGGGTGCAGGTGGATCTCCGGACCGAGGATCAGGTGCGGGCCGCCTGGCACCGGATCATGGCGGGGGCCGCGGCGGCAGGCGCCGAGGGCAGAATCGATGGAGTGATGGTCCAGCTGATGGTGCGGGGGGGACGGGAGTTGATCGTGGGGATGATCCGGGACCGGGCCTTTGGGCCGCTGGTGATGTTCGGCCTGGGCGGCATCATGGTCGAGGTGCTGCGCGATGTGGCGTTCCGGATTGCCCCGCTGGGTCGCCAGGAGGCGCGGGATCTGCTGGGCGGCATTCGCGGGGCCAAGCTCCTGGACGGGCTCCGGGGCGCCGCGCCGGTCGCTCGCCCCCCGTTGGAGGACCTGTTGCTCCGGGTGAGTCAACTGGTGATGGACTTTCCGGTGATCCGGGAGATTGACATGAACCCCGTGCTCGCGAGCGAACACGGGGTCGTGGCGGTGGACAGTCGGGTCCTTCTCACTCAACCGTGAGGCCGCCTGCAGGTCCGAAGTGGGTGAGCCGGGCCGCGGCAGAACCACCTCAAGCTCGGAACTAGGGCGCCGGCGGTTCCGGCAGCGGGATGCTCGAGTTGAACATGTCCACCAGGTAGAGCCATGAGCCATCGGCCTGGCGCTGGCGGATATCGAGGAACTTGCCGCTGTCCACCACCCCTCCGCCAACGGCCAGTGTCATCCGGTAGCGACCGGAGACATAGGCCAGATTTCCAAACCCCTCTACTACTTCATCGGTGAGAGTGAACTCGGTGACCTGCGGGAAAGTGGCCATGAATGCGGTGATGGCTTCACGGCCGGTAACGCTGGGGGCATTTGGAGGCAGCAGGGTCGCGCTCTCGGCGTAGGTCTGGCCCACGGCCGTCATGTCCCCGGCCAGGAATGCCTGAACGAACCGGGTGCCCAACTCCCCGACGGCCGCGCGATCGGCGTCAGACAGGCCGGCGGGTGGTGCCGGCTGACACCCGGCCATGGTGAGGAGCCCCAGGAGGACGAGAGTCCGAGAGCGGCTGACGATCATGCTGCCTCCGTTGTTGATTGCGGGGATATCGGTCGCTGCGCTCGGAGACAATACCCTCCGATTGGCCGGGACGCCACCGTGGACGACCGGTTCCTCGCGAGCAGTTCCAGCCGGAGAGGATCGGGCGTACTTTTCGATGCCAGGCTGCAAGCTGCCGGGCCTACCCAACAGGAGAACCGCGCCAATGCTCGCCCCCGCTCTGCGTGCCGCCCTGTGGCCCCTCGCTGCCGCCGGTACCCTCGTCGCCCAGCCCCGTCCGATGACCTTCCTCGATGCCCAGCACCTCCGGGCGGTCGGGGCCCCGTCCCTGAGTCCCGACGGCGGGGCGATGCTCTACACGCTGTCGGTGCCGGACTGGCAGGAAGCGCGCCGGTTCACCGACGTCTGGATCGTCTCAACCGCCGAGGGCGTGGCTTCGGCTCGGCAGCTCACGTTCACCAAGGACAAGAACGAGACGAATCCGCGGTGGTCGACCGATGGCCGCTTCTTCGTGTTCTCCTCCAACCGCGAAGGCACCGGCGCTGCGGCCACCCAGCAGCTCTATCTCATGCACCCCAACGGTGGCGAGGCTCGGAGGATCACCGATGCCAAGAACGGGGTGGGGCAGTTCGCCTTCAGCCGGGATGGCAAGTGGCTGGTGTTCGGGGCGGGAAAGAGCGACGAGCAGCAGCTCTGGGCCCTCCCGGCCGCCGAGCTCGAGGCGGGCGAACCGACCGCCGTGCAGCTCACCAAGCACGCGACGCCGATCGGGTGGTGGAGCCTGTCCAAGGACGGCGGCCGGATCTTCTTCCTGTCGGTGGATACCGCGGCGACGGACCGGAAGACACGGTTGGAGAAGGGATTCAACGTGGCGGTCCGGAATGAGGATCTTCCGCTCCAGCATCTGTGGGTCTTCGAGATGGAGGCCAGGGCCGAACACCGGCTGACCGAAGGGTCAGAGTACAGCGTGGGTGGGGTGACGCTGTCCGATGATGGTCGCTGGGTCGGGTTCCGGGGCGCTCCGAACAACCGCTATTCCCGCACCGTGACCGAGAGCGGAATGTATGATGACCTGTACCTGCTTGATGTCGGCAGCCGGAAGATCGAACGACTCACCAAGAACCAGGAAGTGGGCGAGAGCCCCCTCCGGTTCTCGCCCGACGGTTCCCGGATTGCCTTCGTGGCGTCCAACGACTTCAGCTACTCCCGGGACCAGAAGCTCTACCTTCGAAGGACCACCGATGTGGGGGGACAGTGGCAGAAGCTCGGGGGCGGCTACGACGGCGGCCTTTCGGTGGGTTGGTGGTCGCCGGATGGAGGCACGATCTACTTCGGCGACGGGGTCAAGGTCACCAATCAGGTTCTGGCGCTGGACATCGCCACCAACACCGTCCACCAGGTGACCACCGTGCGGGGCTCGGTCCGGGCCAACCGGGACGACGAGACCGGCCTGCTGCTCCTCATCTACGAGACCCCCCATGAGCCGTCCAACCTCCACCTGGCCCGGTCCGAGGCCGATCTGGCCGATCCGGCGCGCTGGACCCGGCTGACCGATGCCAACCCGGATGTGCGCGAGTGGGCTCTCGGAGAGGTCGAGGAGGTCGACTGGCGGTCGAAGGACGGTCGGATGGTGGGTGGGGTGCTGGTGAAGCCGGCCGGGCACACCGCCGATCGCCGGTACCCGCTGATCGTCCAGATGCACGGTGGACCGGCCGGAGCCGACATTCTCGGCTTCAACGATGGCTACGGCTCCCAGGTGTATGCCGGCGCGGGGTACGCCGTGCTGCTGCCCAACTACCGGGGGTCCACCAACTACGGTGAGCGCCACCGGATCGAGACCGCCGGGGTGGGCAAGTATTTCGATCGCGGTTTCGAGGACATCATGACCGGGGTGGACTACCTGATCGCCCGGGGCATCGTGCACCCGGACAGCCTCGGGGCGATGGGGTGGAGCGCCGGCGGCCATTACTCCAACTGGATCCTGACCCACACCACCCGGTTCAAGGCCATCTCCTCCGGTGCCGGTACCGTCAACTGGATTTCGATGTATGCCCAGAGCGATGTCCAACGGAACCGGCAGTGGTACATGGGCGGGAGCCTGCCGTACGACAACTACGACGCCTACTGGCAGGTCTCGCCGCTCAAGTACATCAAGAACGCCAGAACGCCGACCCTGATCCACGTGGTGGATGGCGACCCGCGGGTGCCCCGTCCCCAGAGCGAAGAACTGCACATGGCGCTCAAGCGGCTCAACGTCCCGACCGAGCTGTTCGTCTATCCCGGCCAGAGCCACGGGATTCCCGATCCCCGGAACCAACTCACCAAGGCGGTGGTCGAGTTCAACTGGTTCGAGAAGTGGATCCGGGGCAAGCCGGGGTGGTTTGAATGGAGCGAACTGATCAAGACCGTGGAAGGGAAGGCCCCTCAGCCTCGCTGATAGGTTCCCGTCAGTTCGGTGCTCTCCAGGATGTGGCCGGCCATCGCCCGTTCAACCAGTCCCTTGGTCGGGGCGCCGAGGTCGGGGAGCTGAACGTCGAGGGCGTACAGCTTATGAAAGTACCGGTGCCGACCGATCGGCGGGCAGGGCCCGCCATATCCGGTCCGCTGCCAGTCGTTCAGACCGCCCCTGGTCTCCGGGGGCAGTTCAGCCGACGACACCCCGCGGGGGATTGAGCCAGGGCGAGGTGGCAGGTTGTAGAGCACCCAGTGAACCCAGGTCAGTTTCGGCGCAGCGGGGTCGGGGGCATCCGGGTCATCCACGATGAGCACCAGGCTCCGGGTGCCGGCAGGGACACCGTCCCATGCCAGGGGCGGCGAGGCATCCTCTCCCTCACAGGTGTGCTCTCTCGGGATCGGCTGGCCATGGGTGAAGGCCGGGGAAGTGAGCCGCAACGACATCGTGGAATCCCTCCAGGGGACACCCCGGTCCCCTCGTTCGGGTCCAGTAACTCAGGGCCGATCGGCGGTGCCTGCCGCTGAGTCCGCGGTGTGAAGGAAATCGAGCAGGATCGGATTCACCAGGTCAGTCCGCTCCATGTGGGGCAGGTGCCCTGCCCGCGGGATCGGATGATACCGGATGCGGGGGATGGCTCGACGCACTCCCTCGCTGAGCGCGATCGGGACCGTCTGATCTTCCTCCCCCCAGAGGAGCTGAACCGGGAAGCCCTGGCGTCCGACCGTGGCATAGACCGAGTCCATGCTCACGCCGGAGCTGGCCATGATGCTCGAGCGGAGGGCCCGCCCGAACCCCCGATACCGCATCTGGGTCCGATAGCGGTCGGGCCAGTCGGGCCAGTTTTCGGGCTCCAGGAAATCCTCCAGCTGCCCCTCAGCCATCCCCGGCACCACGAGCGCCTGCCAGACTATCGACCCGAGGACCGGGAGCCGGAAGAACCACGGAGGGCGACCGAGGTCGCTGGCCATTGGATCCACCAGCGTGAGGGACTGGACCCGGTCAGGGTGTCGACCCGCGAAGGTCCCCGTCAGGTATCCCCCGAATGACAGCCCCATCAGGTGAACCGGTCCCCTGAATCCCACCGCCTCGATCAGCTCGGCGAGCTGGAGGTCGAAGAGATCCGCATCGTAGCTGAGGTCCGGTCGATCCGACCACCCTCGCCCGAACAGGTCGTACCGAAGCACCCGATACCCGGCGCCGGTCAGGCTTGCGACCGTGGAGTCCCAGATGTAGAAGGGGACCGAGAAGCCGGGCACCAGGACGACGGGGGGGCCATCGGCCGGTCCAGCGATGTCGTAGTGGGTGATGCCCCCGGAGAGGGTGACGTACTGCCCGCCGGCCGCGTCACGGGCCGCGGCGTCGAGGTCGAGCTCTTCCGGGTTCTGTGAGACAAGGTATCCGGCCAGGGCCACGAGTACCCCCGCAAGTCCGGTTGCCAGCCAGCCTGAGCGCCTCATCGACTCAGGGGGCCGGGACTCTGACCACGGTGTAACTGCCGGGACCGAAGGGCTGCCAGCGCCCGGCCCGCCACCAGTCCAGCGAAGCGTGAACGCTGTCGGGGGTGACCCAGCGGTAGATCTCCCGATAGCGGCGTCTGGCCCCGCCCAACTGCTCGCCCGGCGTATCTGCCAGCGTCCGGTAGAACACGTCGTACACCCGCTCCACCGTACTGTCGGCCAGAATGTGGTACTCTCCCTCGAAGTACCGGCCCTGCCCGGGGCCTCGTCCTGCGACGGCGACGAACTGGATCTGCTCGGTCGCCGGGTTCCAGAAGACCAGGCCGTCGAGTTCAGCTCCCTCGGGCTGACCGAGGCGATAGCCTTCCCGAATGCGCAGGGCCTTGCCTCCCACGGTCCAGCTGTAATCATGGACGATCGGCTGGTCAGGCCGACGCGGGCCGCTGGGGGCCGGACCCCAGAGACCAACCAGACGGGACAACGCGACGAGGGTACTGTCGGGCTGGGGAGTCGGCTGGGCGGAAGCCGGCCGGGAAATCCCCAGGCTCAGCAGCGTGGCCGTCAGGATGAGCAGGAGAGCCCTCACGAGGTCAGGTCCTGGTCGAATGGTTCAACTCTCGGACGTGGTAGCTTCGATCACCGTCCATGCCCTAACGTAGCCTCCATTCCGAACCCGGCCAGTCGGCGTTGGGCTCGGGGAGTAGGGGCTCTCCGGTCTGGGAGACGGTTCTTGGAAGGAATCTGAACACGCAGGAGCTGGCACCTCCTGGGTCCGGGTGGCCCGCCGGCGGATCCCTCCGCCGGCGGGCCGCCCGTCAACCGGTCAGGCCGAGCGGCGAGTGGGTGCGTCCTCGGTGTCCAGTGGCGGGTCGAACACGAAGCTCTCGAGCCATTCTCCGAACTGACGCTCTCGCTCGGTCTCTTCCTGCCCCGTCACCTGAGGCATGACCTCGTGACGGTGGCCGGCCCGCATCAGGTACCACATGGCCGGGGTCTCGACCACTCCCTTGGCGGGGTTGGCCCCCTGACCCTCGTAGGAGACGAAGTGGAATTCCTTGCCGCGATAGGCAATCCGGCACTGATCGGTCTTGTAACCCGCCATCCGAGCGCTCATTTCAGAGAGGGGAGACCGGGAGCGTGCCCCGTCGGGCGGAGGGCTCCCAAGGCTGACCCTTGAAATCTAACTGGTTTGGCCTCTGTTGGCTTCGCACAGTACCTTCCAAGGACCTGCCATGCCCCCGACCATTGTCACCATCCGGCTGCCTTGGCTTGCCGCCAGGCCACTCGCCCAGCCATGGGTCTGACCCTCCTTCTGGGCACCGTCGGGGTGATGGGGTTCGTCATCCTGACCTACAACGCGCTGGCCCGGCTCCGGCTGCTGGCCGACAACGCCTGGGCCGATATCGACGTCCAGCTCAAGCGCCGCCATGACCTGATTCCGAGCCTGGTCGCCGTGGTGAAGGGGACGGCGGACTATGAGCGGGGCACCCTCGAGTCGGTGGTGGAGGCTCGGGGTCGGGCCATGACGGCCACCGGCCCCCGGGCCAGCGGTCTCGCGGAAGGAACCCTCGCCACCCAGGTCCGGGGGCTTCTGGCCCTGGCTGAGGCTTATCCCGACCTCAAGGCCCAGGAGAGCTTCCTCGAATTGCAGGGCGCCCTGACCGAGATCGAGGACCACATCCAGGATGCGCGCCGGTTCTACAACGCCGTGATCCGCGACCTCAATACCAGGATCGCCCAGTTTCCCTCGAACCTCCTGGCCGGGGCGATGGGGTTTACCCCCCGCGAGTTCTTTGGCTTGGCCGACCCCGGGGAGAGTGCCGTCCCCACGGTCGAGGTGGAGCGACGGCCGTGAAGCGGCTGCTCCTGGCCCTGCTGGTGCTCGTGGCCGGCCCGGTGGCGGCCCAGCGCACCTTGGTCATCGAGCGCTTCGACGCCCGGATCGCGGTCAATCGGGACGCCAGCATCGACGTGACGGAGACGATCTCGGCCCGGTTCACCGGATCCTGGAACGGAATCTTCCGGACCATCCCCGTGGTCTATCGGACGCCCCAGGGGTTCAACTGGACGATCCGACTCGATCTGAAGAGCGTGACCGACGACCTCGGGCAGCCGCTTCGGGTGGACCAGAGCCGGGAGCGCCACAACGCGAAGTTCAAGGTCTGGGTTCCCGGCGCCGTCGACGCGACCCGGACCATCGTGATCAGCTATCGGGCTGTCAACGCCCTGCGGTTCTTCGACGAGCACGACGAGTTGTACTGGAACGTCACGGGGGACGAGTGGGAGGTGCCGATCGAGGCGGTCACTGCGCTGATCACCCTGCCGACCGGCGCGGAGGGGGTTCGGGCGATTGCCTTCAACGGTGTCTACGGATCGACCGCGCAGGAGGCCACGGTGGTGACCGACGGTCCGACGGCACGGATTGCGATGCCGCACGCCCTGGCGTTCCACGAGGGTCTGACCGCGGTCGTGGGCTGGAACCCGATGGTTCGGAGTCCCGGCTCGGCCGAGCCCACCCGCCTGGTTGAGCGACCGACAGCGAGTGCCAAGGTCATCGGGTTCCTTGCCGTCAATTGGCCTCTGCTGCTACCGATTCCGTTCTTTTTCGCGATGCTGACCCTGTGGCGCCGCCGGGGGCGGGATCCCGACGCGCTCCCGGTGGTGGTTCGCTACCAGCCGCCGGAGGGGGTGACCCCCGGCGAGGCGGGCACCCTGGTAGACAACTCGGCCGACATGCGCGACATCACCGCCACCCTGGTCAACCTGGCCGTGGAGGGACACCTCCGGATCGAGGAACGCCGGAAGGAACGGTTGCTGGGGCTGTGGACCGAGGAGGAGTTTGCCTTTGTCCGGGAGCCTGAACCGCGAGGCCGGCCGCTGCCGAGCCATGAGCAGCGGGTGCTGGACGGGGTGTTCGAAGGGGGCAAGCTGGAGGTCGCACTGTCGGACCTCGAGAACGAGTTCTACACCCACCTCCCGCAGATCAAGGCCGACATCCTCGACCGGCTGGTCCAGGCCGGCTACTACGGGTCGCGGCCTGACAAGGTGCAGGCCACCTGGGTCGCGGTCGGGATCGGATTCGGGGCCGTCGTCGGGGTCGGGGGCTCGATCCTGGCCCGTTGGCTGTTGCTTACCCCCGTTCCGTTCATCGTGGCCGGGGTCCTGGTCGGGTTGATCGGGGTGGCGTTCGGGGTCGTCATGCCGGCCCGGACGGTCAAGGGTGCCCGGGCCCGGGAGCAGCTGCTCGGCTTCGAAGAATTCCTCGGTCGGGTCGAGAGGGAACGCTACACCCAGGCCAAGCTCACCCCGGAGATGTTCGAGCGGTTCCTGCCGTTTGCCATGGTCTTCGGCGTCGAGAAGAAGTGGGCCAAGGCCTTCGATGGCATGTACCTGGAGCCGCCTCGGTGGTACGTCGGGACGCACTTCACCTCGTTCAACGCCCCCGCCTTCACCAGTCGGCTCGGGGCGCTCTCCACCAAGGTGGGGAGCACCATGTCCTCCTCGCCTCGCAGTTCGGGCGGGTCGGGGTTCAGCGGTGGCGGGTCGTCGGGGGGAGGAGGAGGTGGTGGTGGCGGTGGAGGGTTCTGACCCGAAGGGCGAGGCCCCGATGGATGCCGGCGGCCTCTGTGCCCTGCTCGATCAGCACCGGATCTGGTATCGCCGGTTCGATCACTCCGCGGTCTACACCTGCGATGAGGCCACCCGTGAAGTGCCGGCCGAGGCCGACGGGGTGCAGACCAAGAACCTGTTTCTTCGGGACGGCAAGGGCCGACGTCACTGGCTGGTGATCACCTCATGCGAACGGACGGTCGACCTGAGGGCGTTGGCTCCGGTGATCGGGGCCGATCGACTCACCCTGGGTTCTCCCGAGCGGCTGGCCCGCCACCTCGGCCTCACGCCGGGGGCGGTGACCGTGTTCGGGCTGGTGAATGACCCGGGCCACGCGGTGGAGGTGGTGGTGGATCGGACGGTCTGGGCCGAGCCTCACTGGCGCTGCCACCCGCTGATCAACACCGCCACTCTGGTCGTGGGGCGGACCGGGATCGAGCGATTTCTGGCAGTGACGGGCCACCCACCCCGGGTGGTAGAAGTACCGACCCGCAGGCTGTGAGCGGCGAGGCGCCGCCAGCCTCGTCAGTTGGCATCCGGGGGGCTGACCCGCTAGATTGATCCACGTCGGGGCATGGGCTTTCGACCCGTACCGCCCCAGCGCACTCGGCGGTTTCGCCAAACTCCCTCAACAATTCGTGCGCAATAACCAGTACGGCCATCCGGCTGATTGTCGGCAGGCTGTGCCCAACGACAGGAACATTGTGGCTTTCAGCAGTCTCCAGCTTCACCCGAGTCTTCACCGCGGTATCGAAGACCTCGGCTTCACCCGCCCCACTCCCATTCAGACGGAAGCGATCCCGCCCGGACTCGCCGGCCAGGACGTTCTGGCCTCTGCCGTCACCGGCAGCGGCAAGACGGCCGCGTTTCTGCTTCCGATCATGCATCAGCTGCTCAGCAACCCGCGGCGCGGAACCCGGGCCCTGATCCTGACCCCGACCCGGGAGCTGGCCGCCCAGATTCTGGAAAGCCTTCAGGACCTTGGCAAGCACACCCAGATCAGCGCCGCCGCGATTTTCGGTGGCGTCGGGATGGGCCCCCAGGAGGCCGCCTTCCGCCGGAAGGTGGACTTCCTCATCGCCACGCCGGGTCGGCTGCTGGACCATCTGCAGTACGACTACGCCAAGCTCGATGCCATCGAACACTTCGTACTCGACGAGGCGGACCGGATGCTCGACATGGGCTTCCTTCCGGATGTGAAGCGGATCATCCGACGGCTCCCGGCCAAGCGTCAGACGCTGTTCTTCAGCGCCACGATGCCGTCGGAGATCGTTTCCCTGACCCGCGATCTGCTCAAGTCGCCGGTGCGGGTCCAGCTGCAGCGTCAGGCCGCACCCGCGACGGGGATCACCCAGGCGGTGTACCCGGTTCCCCAGGAGCTCAAGTCGAACCTGCTGGTGGCGCTCCTCCAGCGAGGCGATCTGAACGAGGCGCTGGTCTTTACCCGCACCAAGCACCGCGCCGATCGGCTCACGAAATCCCTCGTCAAGGCGGGGATAGCGGCCGAGCGAATTCACGGCAACCGGTCCCAGCCTCAGCGCACCGCGGCCCTCGCCGGCTTCAAGTCGGGCAAGTTCCGGGTGCTGGTGGCCACCGATATCGCGGCGCGCGGGATTGACGTCGAGGCCCTGAGCCATGTCGTCAACTTCGATGTACCGGCGGTGCCGGAGGACTACATCCATCGGGTGGGCCGGACGGCGCGTGCCGAGGCCACCGGTGAGGCATTCACCTTCGTATCGCGGGAGGAAGAGGGTGAACTACGGGCGATTGAGCGGGCCGTCGGGAAGCAGATCCCACGGGTGACGGTCCCGGACTTCGACTACAAGGCGAAGGCGGAGGGGCAGCTCGAGGTGCCGCTGGCGGAGCGGATCAAGGCGATCCGCGCCAAGAAGGCGGAAGACCGGGCCCGAGCCAAGATCAACGCCGATCGGCGGGCCATGATCTCGGCGAGGCCGCCGAGCCCGCAGGCTTCACGCCCGACCCGGTCCCGGCGGGGCAACCGGGGGTCCTAGGGCCACCGGCGGGCAATGGCTACTGGTCCAGGACCTCCCGGACCTTCTGGACCAGTCCGGCCGGCGTGAACGGCTTCTGCAGGAACGCTCGCGAGGCCTGCCTCACCCCTGCCCGCAATACGGCATCGTCGGTATAGCCCGACACGAACAACACCTTGAGATCCGGTCGGGCGGACCCAAGCCGCTCGGCCAGCACCCGCCCCCCCATCTCCGGCATGATGACGTCGGAGATCAGCAGGTTGATGACCCCGGCATGGCACTCAGCGACCTGGAGCGCATCCCGGCCGTTGCTCGCCTCGAGGACCGTGTACCCTGAGGCCTCGAGCCTCTGCCGGACGAACCGGCGGACGGCCTCCTCATCTTCCACCAGCAGAATCGTCTCCGATGCTGCCATCGCTCCGACCTCCCTGGCAGCCGGGTGGCTGCCCTGGGGCGCCCTATCCACCTCCGGCAGGTAGATCCGGAAGCAAGTTCCCTGACCCGGCGCACTCTCCACGGTGATGTGGCCGCCGCTCTGTTCGATGACTCCGTGCACGACAGCCAGGCCGAGTCCGGTCCCCTTGCCGACGCCCTTGGTGGTGAAGAATGGCTCGAAGATCCTGGCCTTGGCGTCCTCGTCCATCCCCGGACCCGTATCGGTCACGGCCAGCACGACGTAGCGGCCTGCCCAATTGTCGGGCCGGCGATCGGTGGAGTGCACGTCCACCTCGGCGGTTCGGGTCTCGATCGCCAGTCGCCCTCCCTCGGGCATGGCATCCCGGGCGTTCACCGCCAGATTGACGATGACCTGGTGGATCTGACCCGGATCGACGCGGACCGGCCCGATCCGGGGGTCGAGGGTGCTCCGCAGTTCCACGTCCTCCCCGATGAGGCGGCTGAGCATCTTCTCGGCCTCCCGCACGATGTCGTTGAGATCCACGACCACGGGGGCGACCACCTGCTTGCGACTGAAGGCCAGGAGTTGTCCGGTGAGGGACGCCGCTCGCTGCCCCGCCCGGTGGATCTCGCTCAGCGGGTGGAACGCCGGATCCTCCTTGGCCAGATCCTCGAGCAGCATTTCGCTATAGCCCGAAATGATCGTCAACAGGTTGTTGAAATCGTGGGCCACGCCTCCCGCCAGTTGTCCGATGGCCTCCATCTTCTGTGATTGCCCCAGGAGGGCCTCGCTACGCGACAGCGCCTCCTCGGCCCGCCTCCGTTCGATGAACTGACTGAGTTGCCCGCCGACGGCGGCCACCATGTCGAGCAGGGGTTCCTCCGGCTCCCGGATCTGGTGGTGGAAGAACTCCATGACCCCAAGGACTTCCTCACCAAGCAGGATCGGGAACCCGAACGCCGCACGCAGTCCGCCGGCCTCGGCACTCTGGGCCCGGGAGAAACCAGGGGCCACTGTGACGTCGGAGATCCAGTGGGGGCGACGGCCTGACCACACCTCACCCGGCAATCCCTCCTCGGTCCTCAGGGTGGTGTTCCGGCTGACGCCGACGAAACCGGTCAGGTTGCTCCCGGGTGACTGCCAGACGGCGGTGACCCCGAGCCGGCCGCCTTGATCGATCTGCCAGAACTGTCCAACGCTCCAGCCCAGGTTCACGCACAGGGCCTGGAGCACCCGGGGTGCCGCGTCGGCCATGCTGGTTACTTCGGAGAGGATCCGGGTGACCGCGTACTGGGCCGCCAGCCGCCGCTCGGCCGCCTTGCGCGCCGAGATGTCCCGGATGGTGGCCGTGAAGGCCCAGGCATCAGCCAGACGGAAGGGAGAGATCGCCAGTTCGACCGGGAACTCGGTGCCGTCGGCGCGCCGGGCCGAGACTTCGATCCGCCGGTTCAGGACCGGCCCGGCCCCGGTCGCCAGAAAACGAGCAAGGCCGAAGCGGTGGGCGTCCTGGTAGGCAGGAGGGATGATGGCCTCAACGAGGGGCTGGCCCAACAGGTCCGCCCGGCGGTACCCGAACATCCGTTCAGCGGCCGGATTGAACTCGGTGATCCTGCCTTCCTCATCCATCGAGATGATGGCGTCCAGCGCGGTTTCCAGGATGGCCGCGGTTGCCGCATACTCCCCGGTCGCAGCCTGGTCGTGGCCCCTGCCAGTGGCCTCGAGTTCGGCGACCCGGGCCCTGAGCGTCTCCACTTCGCTGGCGCCGTGCTCGGGGGATCTCGCGTGATCGTTCAATGGGAGGTCCGGGACATGGGCATGAGGGCAGGGGGCTCGGGCGAATACTGTGATCCACCATCGCATGACGCTCGCCGGCGGTATCCTGGGGGGCAATCGCCAGCGGACGCCGAGGGTATCGTCAACCGGGCAGGGTGCCCTTGGGGTGATTCTACGCGCGGTATCTGGAGAACGCCAGCACCCCGAAGCGCGGGGCCCTTTGGTTGGATGCCGCAAGGCCCCCCGGCTGTTCAACCGGGAGGCCTTGAGGTGGGTACCACCCGTGGGTGGTGACTACGGCTGATTGACGCAGACCACGAAGGCCTGGACGGCCCAGTTGCCGCTGCCGTTGAAGTTCCTGGCAGTGATGGTCCAGGTGCCGTCGGCGCTGGCATAGCTTTCGACGACCGACCGACGCTCGGTTTGGTTCCCGGTGAGGATGTGCCCTCCGCCGACCACGACCTGACCTCCGCCGCAGCTGGCCGTGGCCGTCTTGGGCGTGGTGTTGTTTGAGGCTGTCGCGGTTCCCGCAATCCGTTGCCATCCGATCAGGCCAGCCGGACCCTGAAGACCTGCGGGACCCATCGGCCCCGCTGCGCCGGTCGCTCCAGCCGGGCCTTGGGGGCCGGCCGGACCGATCGGACCCTGAGCGCCAGGCGCTCCGGCCGCGCCATCAGCGCCTGCCGGGCCTTGGGGGCCGATAACTCCAGCGGGACCGACAAGGCCAATTGGACCTTGTGGACCATCCGCGCCCGTCGCCCCAATGGGACCCTGAAGGCCAGCCGGACCCACCGGCCCGACCGGACCCACAGCGCCCGCGGGTCCCTGGGGACCCGCTACGCCGGTGCTGCCCCACGGGCCTTGAGGCCCCGCTGCCCCCTGGGGACCCGGGGTTCCGGTTGGGCCGATGGGACCTACAGGGCCAACCGGTCCAATGGCACCTGCGGGACCAGCCGGACCCTCCGGGCCGGTCGCTCCAACCGGCCCGATCGGGCCGGCCGGACCCTCATCACCCTTGTCGCCCTGCGGTCCCTTTTCGGGGGGACTGGGCGGGGCCGGCACGGTCCAGCTGAACTCCTGGGCCAGCCGGTCGCAGGACCGGGGGAGACCCTCCTCCTTGATCCGGTAAACCGTTCCTGATCTGGGCAGGTAGCAGAAATAGAGCGCCGATCCAGGAGCCGGGTTCGGCGGGGAGGATGTTGGTGCCTGGGCCATCGCGAGCGCGGGGATGACGAGCAACACGGCCAGGATGCCCGGAACCCGCGCGGCCTTGGCCGCTGACTGCTGGATGTCTGATCTCATCGTATCCCTCAACCACGTGTCATCAACAGGAGCTGACGATTGCCCGGCGGCTCTTCCCGGCCGGAGTTCCCTTGCTTCAGTGACTTCCCACGTCCTCGGCGACCACCACCACGGCCAGCCAAATCGCGTCCAGTTCAGGCTCCGGTGCCCCGTCGGCGGAAGGTCGTTCCGCATATCGACCCAGGGCCGACTCGGTCGGGCCGAGTGCCAGGCGGATCTTCACCACCGCCCCGGTCTCCAGGGCGGCGTACAGATTGCCAAGAGCACCGGCCAGCAGATCCCGCTCGGTCCCCGCAGCCAGCGAGGGGACAATTCGGTCAGAGGCATCCCCGATGACGGAGGCCAGAGTTCGCGGGTCCTGGAGCACCAGGTTCGGCGAGTCGCTCCCGCCCGGAACCGCTGACGGTTCCAGGGGATTGCCACAGGCCGCGAGACTCAGGACCAGCCCGAGTGCTGCCACCGTCATCTGACTCCGTGCTGCCCACATCGGTCCGGCTCCAGTTGATCCGTCTGTCGGGGCGGCGCCCCGTCGCTTCGCCTTCCGCCTCGGCCAGGCTCAGAGGGCGTTTCTCCCAGGCCCCGACGATAGTCTGGTTCCTGGAGGAGTGTCCATCTTCTGAGACGAAGTAGGGCAAGAGGTGGGCCGCTGCTTTCCAGGCCGCTGACTGCCTACCCAACTCCATGGTGGTCAATCACTTGCCTGATCACCACGGGTTGGTAATCGACCGGGGGACCCGAGGGGGTCCTCTGGCTTTTGGAAAACGGCCCCCAAAACGAGGTTCGGGGGCGGTGACTGGGGGAGGGATGTCGAATTGAGGCGGCCTACCGGGGTGAGGCGGCCTGCGGAGAGCTGGGGAGGTTCAGGGGACTTGGGGAACTACCACGACCGGGCGCCCGAGGACCTCCATCCTGGGGGTGATACCGAGCCCCGGCTCCCGGGAGGCCGCCATCCGTCCGTTGGAGCGCCGGGGGGCGCCTTCGGCGGTGCTGACGGTGACGTAGCTGTTGAAGTCGGTGGTGGTGAACAGGTGCTCGGTCGGGGTGCTCTGGGCCAGATGGGCAATGGTGGCCGTGGCGATGTCGGAGCCCCACGAATCCTCCAGGGTCATCGCGATCCCCATGCTGACGCAAAGATCCCTGGCCTGTCGGATCTTCGTCAGGCCCCCGAACTTGCTGATCTTCAGGTTGACGACATCCATCGCCAGGTCGGCCCTGGCCCTGAGGAGGGTGTGCAGGTCATCAATCGACTCATCCAGCACGAAGGGGTGCCGACACTGGCGCCTGACCGCCAGGCACTCCTCGTAGGTCAGGCAGGGTTGCTCGATATGGACGTCGATGTCACGGACGGTCTTGGTGACCCGGACCGCCTCGTGCTGGACCCAACCGGTGTTGGCGTCGGCGATGAGTCGCTCCCCGGTCTGAAGCTGGGCCCCCACGGCACGAATCCGTTCGATATCCATGTCGGGGTCCCCCCCTACCTTGAGTTGGAATCGGCGATACCCTTCGGCCCGGTAGCCTGCCACCCGGCCGGCCATTTCCGCGGGGGACTCCTGCGAGATCGCCCGATAGAGCAGGAGGTCGTCGCCGAACCGGCCGCCCAGAAGTTCGCAGACCGGCAAACCGGTGGCCTGGCCCAGGATGTCCCAACAGGCGATGTCGATCCCGCTCTTCACGTAGGGGTGCCCCTTGAGGGCGGCATCCATGGTTCGGTTGAGCTTCGTCAGCTGGCGTGGGTCGTGCCCGATCAGGTGTGGCGCCAGTTCGCGGATGCCGGCTCGCACCCCGTTGGCGTAGGCCGGGAGGTAGAAGGGCCCCAGGGGACAGACCTCGCCGTGCCCGACGATGCCGGCATCAGTTTCGACCCGGACGATCGTGCTATCGAAGATGGTAACGGACTTGCCGCCGCTCCATTTGTAGCTGGTCTCATGGAGGGGGAGTTCGACCCGGTAAGCCAGGATCCGGGTGATCTTCAATGCAAGTGCCTCCCAGGTGAGGTGTTCCGGATCGAGGACTGCACGGTCACATGAAGGGCCAGAGCAAGCCGCCCACCCAGAGCATCCCCGCGACGATCAGGCCGCCCTTGACCCACTCCCGTCGCTGGGGGTGACGCCAGCCAGGTGCCTTCGACCAGGCCCAGGTCAGGAGGAGGGGTGCCGCGAACATGAGTACGCCGGAATAGCCAGCCCAGAAGGCGGTGTCCCGATCCAAGCCGTACATGTATGTGGCCACCGACCATGCACCGAGGGCGAACAGGACGGTGCCGGACCAGGTCAGGCCGACGTGCCGACCGCGGATCGACATCTATGGCTGCACCCGGTCAGCGTACGAGTCGCCGGTGATCATCCGGACCACTCGCCCGTTCTCCTCCAGGAACCGGACCACTTCGCCCACAGGTCCACCGCCGCCGGGGGCAACGTAGCGGAACTGTCCCTTCCCTGTCGGGACCAGCTCCGTCGGATTGATATTGTCCCCGCTCGGGGTGAAGAGCACCAGCTTCTGGTTGAGGAGGACCACCTGTGACTCCCGGCCACGTGATCGATACCGGCCGGCGAAGCGGGCCCAGGCAGGATCCCAGGCCACGACCTCAGGCTTGATCGCCGTCGCCTTCGCCACTGCCTCTCCGACGGTGCTCATCAGCTTGGACGCGATGTCGCCCGGGTCGGAATCGTTGGTATTGGTGAGGACGATCACCCCGACCTTGCTGTCCAGTTGGATCAGGGTGTTGGTGGTATACCCGGGGTAACCCCCTCCATGCCCGATGTAGAGCTTGTCCCCGACCCGGTTCACCGCGAAGCCGATGGCGTAGCCACGGGTCCAGTCGTTCTCGAGCATCCTGACCCGATGCATTTCCCGGAGCGAGCCGGTGCTGAGGATCTGCCGACCCCCCATGGCTCCCGTTCGGAACTGAGCCGAGACGAACTTGGCCATGTCTTCCACGGTCGAAGTGACGCCGGTGGCGGAGCCCATCCCCCGGGCATCGACGAACGGCATGACGGCGCGCGATCCATCCGGCATCCGACTGTCGTACCCCACGGCCAGTCCGGACACCGGCTGGTCGACGCTGGACGAACTCATGCCGAGCGGACGGTAGATGTGCTGCTCGACGTAGTCGGCCCACGACTGGCCACTCACCGTCTCGACGACCAGGCCAGCCATGGAGTAGGCCAGATTGGAGTACTTCCAACGAACCTCGGGGGAGAAGGCGGCCTGTCGTTCGGTGATCAGGGCCTGCAGCTGCTCCCGGGTGGGAAACTCAAGGCTGCTCCAGTGCCCCCCGGCCTCGCGGGGAAGTCCGGAACTGTGGGTCAGCAGCTCGCCGATGGTGATCGGCGGGTCGCCCGGATCGGCCGGCTTGATCTTGAACCATGGCAGGTACTTCGAGACCGGGTCGTCGAGGCCGACCTGGCCCTGTTCCCGCAGCTGCATGATGGCGGTCGCCGTGAAGAGCTTGCTGTGGGAGGCCATCCGGAACTTGGTGGCCGGAGTCATCGGGAGCCTGGCCTCGAGGTCGGCATAGCCGAAGCCCGCGGCCCAGACCAGCTGCTGGTCGGCCACGACCCCGACCACGATTCCGGGAAGACTGCGGTAGGCGATCTGGGCCTCGAGCCAGGCCGAGAAGAGCCGCTGGGCACCGAGGACGTCCGGGTCGGCGGCGGGATTGGGCCGGGTCTGGGCGGGGAGGAACGTGGCGCCGATGGCCACGAGCAAGGCGGCGATGGTCGGGGTGGCGGCCCGTCGGATGGCGGTGCGCAGGGTCATCTGAACCTCAGTCGCGGTTTGGGGCGTCAGATCTTACTCCCTTTGGAGCCCGGTACGCCACCTCAGTTGGCGAGGTTGGAATCGCCGGCCTCACCTTCGGGGAATCACCTGGCGGTGTTTCATGCCGGTTCCGTTGGTCGAGCCACCACCGACGGTGACGAGGGCCCTCATCATGACATCACCTCATGGTACAGCTTCAGGGTTCTTTCCGCACACTCGGTCCAGGTAAACCTCGACGCTCGTTCCGGGCCCTTGAGCGCCAGGGCCTGTCGAAGCGATCCCTCCTCAATCAAGCGGTTCATTCCGTCGGCGATCGCCTCAACGCTCATGGGATCGACCAGCACGGCGGCGTCGCCCACGATTTCGGCCATGGCTGAATGGCGGGACGTCAGGACCGGGCAGCCATGCGCCATGGCTTCGACCAGGGGCAGACCGAAGCCTTCCACCAGAGAGGGAAACGCCAGGAAGAGGGCACTCTTGAAATGGCCCACCAGCTCCGAATCGCTCAATTGGCCCAGGAAATGCACCTTGGACACCCCCAACCTGCTGGCCAGTTGATGGAGAGCAGGATAGCCGTCCCCTCGCCCCGCGATGATCAGATGCACCTCAGGGTGCCTGGTTGTCACTTGGTGAAAGGCCCTGATCACTCGGGGGATGTTCTTGTACGGTTTGGAATGTCCCAGCGAAAGCATGAACGGTGTCGGGCCGTCGTACGGCACAGCGTCTGCCAGAACGCTCATCCCGTGATGAATCGTCGTCATCTTCCCAGCCGGCAGATCGTAATGGGCTGCCGCTTCCTGTTCCGTGAAGTGTGAAATCGCAACGATATGATCGGCCCGGCGGAGGGTGTAACCAATGGCCGGTCCGTACAATCGACGACGTGACCATCGCAGCCACCGGGAATCATAGGCCAGGTGGGAATATTTCACCCAGATGAGATCGTGCAGCGTGACGATCACCTGCCGTGCCCGAACGCCCAGCGGCAGGAAGTGATGGAGCGCGTGATAGATATCAGCGCGCAGCGGATTGATGACGCGAGAACCACCGACAAGGTTGGCCCAGGTCGAAATGTGAAAGGGAACCCGAAGTTCCCGAAAGTTGTCCTGGGTCACGAGGGCTTGGGCAACACCGGTGCGGCGCAGCACGATGTACTCATTCTCGCGATCCAGGAGTGCCAGGTGGCGTACCAGGTTCAGGGCATAGCGACCAACGCCGGTGAGGGTGTCCTCGACCTGCCTGGCGTCAAGCACGACTCTCAAGCACTCTCTCCGTTGGCAGTGGGCTTCTCGAGATAGAACACCGCCAGACCGTTCCACCATCCGTCGACCGTGCCATCACCGTCAAAGTGGCGCTCCCACAGAACGGTCAGCGGGCCCTCTGCCAGGGCCGCCCTGGCCCCCTCACGAACCGTCGGGCCGTTCCAGTCGTCCACCACCAGGATCGCTCGCTGATTCAGGAACGGAATGCTTTCGAGAATGCCGGCCCTCGTGTCCTCGGCACTGTGGTTGCCATCGTAGAAATACACCCCGACGGGGGCCGGGACCAACCGTCGGTGGAACAGGTCGTGATATGGAATGGCGTGGAAGTGAATGGTGGCGGAATGCCTGCGGTGCCGCCGCAGATTGTGGTTGAAGACCAGGCGGATATAGGGGCCAAAACCCGAGTACTTGCCCCAGAGACGAAACTTGTCGCAGCCCACGCAAAGCCTTCCCTGATTGCCATGGGCCGCTGAGAGCAGGGTCAGCCCTTTCCAGGTGCCAACCTCGAGGTACGTCTCTCCGGGATCCATGCGGGCGACGAGTTGATTGAGGAAATTGCAGACACGATAACTGGACATGCCTGGCACATCAACCAGACCCTTGCTGCCTTCAAAGTCATTGTGCTGCTTCAGAATGTCTTCAGCGATATTGGTTTCCATACGTCGCCTTCCTCATGTAGGGGGCTGGTTCTCAACCTGAACCGGCCGCCGGGCCGTCTGGCGGTGGGCCCGGATGGGTCACCGTGATGTCAGGTATTTCCGATCAGCCGAGCTTCGCCGACTGGTCCAGTGGGGTCAGGTTCCGCTAGGGGACCCGTGCTATCGAATCGGCCAGGGCCCGGCGTGCCGCTGCCGAGTCCGCCACCCGGAGGGCGCCACGGACGCCCGAGGCCCCCGGCAGGCTGGAGGCCCCAACCAGACTGTCCCGCTCGCGCTGAGTCTGGGCCTTGGGTGCCTCCGGCTCCCGCTCCGATGAGCAGCCGAGCCAGAGGGCCAAAGACAGACCGACGAAGATCCGACGCATTACCCCTCCTTTCGATCGGGTGCCGGTCCGGAGCCGCTCATCGGGGCCGGGTGGCCTGATCCCGCCGAACCGTTTGCCGCTTCCCCTTGATCGTAGTCGCCCTGAGCGCCGTGATGACCGAGTCCACCCGGTCCTCGGGCAGCTCCACCAGGGAGAACTTGTCGGCGATCTCGATGGCCCCGATCTGCCCTGCCTCGATCTTCGCCTCATTGATGATGGCGCCGACCAGATCGGCGGGTCGCATGTTGGCTTTGCGACCGGCCCCGACATAGACCCGCACCATGCCGGGAGCCCGCTGCCGGGGTGGGACCGGCTTCCCGGAGCGCTTGCCCGCTGGTCTTGGCTCCGGCAACTCCGGGGCGCCTGACCCCGCGGTACCGACCTCGGCCAGATGCGCCAGCTTGACCGCCGCAGCGGCAACGTCCATGACATCGTGTTCGTCGGCCAGGGATTCGACAATCACCCGGTAGCCATCCAGATCTCCTGCCAGGAGGGCCTCCCGGATCGAGTCGCTGGTCACCTGGAGTTGTTTGGCGCGGACATCGTGCACCGTCGGGAGCCTGGCGACCTCGATCCGCTGCCGGGTGAGTTGCTCGATGTTCTTGAGCATCCGGTGTTCCCGTGGCTCCGAGAAGGTGATGGCTACTCCCTCCCGTCCGGCTCGGCCGGTGCGTCCGATCCGGTGAACATAGCCCGCCGGCGACTCGGGCACGTTGAAGTTCACCACATGGGTGATCTGCTCGATGTCGAGCCCGCGGGCCGCGACGTCAGTGGCGACCAGCAGGTCCACCGTCCCGCCCCGGGTGCGTTTCATGACCCGGTCGCGCTGGTCCTGGGTCATCCCGCCGTGCAATGCCTGGACCCGATACCCGCGGCCGCCCAGGCTCTCCGCCAGGCTGTCCACCTCGTGCCGGGTCCGGCAGAACACCAGGGCCAGGGTCGGGGCCTCGAGGTCGAGTACCAGCCCCAGCGCCTGGACCTTCTGGCTGCGCGGCACCACGTAGGCCGTCTGCCGCACCTTGGGGAGCTTCCCGGCCGCCGTCTTCTCCCGAGCCACCAGCACCTTGACCGGGTCGCGCAGGTGCCGGTCGGCGATCTTCGCGATGCGCGGGGCCATGGTGGCCGAGAAGAGCGCAGTCTGGCGGGTGGCCGGCGTGGCCTCGAGAATCCCTTCAATCTCCTCCGCGAACCCCATGTCGAGCATCTCGTCGGCCTCGTCGAGGACCACCGCGGCCAGGCCGCTCAGGTCGAGGGTGCCACGACGGAGGTGATCGAGCGCTCGCCCCGGGGTGGCCACCACGACGTGGACCCCGCGCCGGAGGACCCGGCTCTGCTGGCTGAACTCCTGGCCGCCGTAGATCGGGACTGTGAGGGCGCCCAGGGCCCGGCCGTAGCGGTGGAAGGCCTCCGCCACCTGGACGGCCAGTTCCCTGGTCGGGACCAGGACCAGGAGCGCTGGACGGGAGGAGGCCGGCGGCGTGGGCGGGAGCTGCTGCAGGAGCGGGAGGGCAAAGGCGGCCGTCTTGCCGGTGCCGGTGGCGGCCTGGGCCAGAATGTCCCGGCCGGCCAGGAGGGGTGGAATCGCCTCCTGCTGGATGGGTGTCGGTTCTTCGTAGCCCAGGGCGGTGAGCGCCTCGATCAGGACCGGGGCCACCCCAAGGGTGGCGAAGGTTGGGGTCATGAGGGGAAGATAGTCCCCGGGGTCCGACCGGGTTGTCCGAGGGTCGGGGCGGTCGTTTCAGAGCGCCGTCGCGGTCACACCGGTATCTTTCGGCATCGCGCTCAGCCCGACGGGATTCCGATGGCACTTCCGGTCGGGTCGCACGGCATCTGCAAGGAGGTTTGGTGGCAAGGCAAAACTATGGATTCGAGAAGCGCCAGAAGGAACTCGCGCGCAAGAAGAAGAAGGAGGAGAAGCGCCTGCGCAAGCTGGAGCGTGCCCCGGATCAGCCAGACGACACCGCCCAGGACGAGGCCCCGGAAGCGGTGGATGAGGGGCCCGCTGACTGAAGGCCCCGGGTCAGGGGGCCACGCGGTGGTTCAACCCCCTCCCCGCACCTGGGCCGAGACGGCATACGCGGTCCAGTCGAATGGCAAGGGAGTCATCCTGATCATCTCCCGGGGAATCCGGGCTCCGCAGGGTGGCCACCGCGATACGCGGTGACCCCGGTGATGACGCTGTTCAGAAGGAGCACCGCGTCCCGCCGCCCGTAACACTTCATCAGGTCGTGCATCATCGGCTCCTCCCCATCCCAGGGGTATCCGAAGACCAGACCGAAGTCGTCGAGCGAAAGGCCGAGCTGGAGGTATCCGGATGGGCCGGTCCCGAGGGTGCCGGTCCGGGCATCCCCGTCGCTGGACCGCCAGCGATACCCGGTGGGCAGGAAACTTCCCGCGACGAATCGCGCGCCGGAGTCGAACTTGGTGGCCAGACCGCGGGCCGTGGTCACCAGGGTGGGGTCCAGTTCGATGCCGTACGCCTCGAACCCAAGGAGGTCGGCCATGATGGTGATGACCCCGGTGGCCGAGCCCCATTCGAGAAAGCGAAGGCCGCGACCCCGGTAGGGGAGCAGGGCCTGGCAGACGACCTCGTAGTCCGCCGCCACGAAGGGATGGAACTGGCGGTCGCTGACTTCGGCGGTGAACCGATCCCAGATCGCCCAGCCCTCGGTGCAGAGCGCGTCCAGGCGAGACCGGAGCGCGTCGTCCATGGCGGGCGGGCTGGTCGTCAGACCTGGTTGGGTCGGGTCGGAATGGCTCGGGCACATGCCTGAAGGTAAGCCCGCGAGCGACCTCGGGTGGTCAACCCGGTCTCAGTTACCGCACCATGCTGATCGCGCCGTCCATCGACCAGGTGCTTGGATCGGCGGCACAGATGTTGGGGACCGCGTCCGTCGCCTGTACCCTGCGAATCTTCAGCGCACTCGGGCCGGTCAGGGTCAGCAGCCAGGTGCCTCCCGGCGCCTGCGCGTCGGGCCCATAGCAGTAAATCTGGCCGTCGTTGGTGACCTGCTCGAAGGCTCGATTCACCCGGCCGGTGACTGCGCGCGCGACCACCGCAACCGTCTCACCGAGCGCGACGGGGGCGACCGAGAGTGCCAACTCCTCCTGCGGGCGATAGGGGTAGTTGGCCAGGGTGATGTAGCCAGTTTCGTTGCCGGCGACTGGCTGCGTTTCGGAGGGCAGGGCCCAGACGCCCCTGGCTGTTCCGGCCACATCCACCACCATCGCGCCACAGCGGGGCTCACCAGCCGGTACCGTACCGAGCCTGCTCTGATCGCCCAGCTTGGTGTAGAGCTGTGCCTTAATGGCTGGATCGAACTGGTCCCAGGGACAGATCGAACGAAACATGGGGTCCGGGTATCGCCATCGAGCGAGGTAACTGTTGTTGACTCTCGAGTCGAGCAGTCCGATATCGAGCGACGTCAATCCCAGGGCGATTGAGAAGCCGCTGGTCCCCAGTGGCTGCCCGGCAGCCAGGGTGACGCGATCCAACGTGCCCCTGCAGGTCTCGACGGTTTCAACACTGGTGCTGTACCGCTGGCAGTCCTTCCACCCACCGGAGGGACCGGGGATGGAGGACGCGATTGTGCTGAGGTGTCCGAACCAGCCGGTCACTTCATCACAGACCTGGAAGTCAGCGGTGAAGTCGGTATGCCCCTGCCTGGTCGGCGAGGTGAGGTAGGTGGTCCGTCGGAGCCCGGTGACTTGCATGGCACCCGGCGCCAGCACCGTCGCGCCCTCGGTGAGGAGGTAGATGCCTGCATGAGCCGTCGGAAGCGTGTGGCCGGGTGCGGCGAGGCCACCGATGACGGTGATCGCATCGATGTCGCCGAGGGCGACAGGCAGGGCGGTGAAGTAGGATCCGGAGCTGCAGCTGAGGGCCGCCGGGCCGGTAAGGCCGCTGCTGCATGCCGAAGCGCCGAGGACCGCGAACAAGGCCCCGAGTCCGACGAGCCACGATCTCGCGGTGTGGCGGTGCAGAGCGGTGGACGCGTGGTTCGGCCGGCCGGTCCTGGGGACTCCTCTGGGAGCAGGCAGGGGTGCACTTTGCGGGGCCAACGCCGAACGGCGAAATCCCACCCGGCGACAAATACCGCTGTTACGGTAGTAGGCGCCGGGTGGAAAGGCCAGCCCGCGAGCGACCTCGGGTACTCAGACCGGTCTCAGGCTCCAGCTCCGGTTTCCAGTGTGACCTCAATCCCTCCGACCATTCCGGCCACCCAGTTGTACAGGGCGCACCCGATGGCGGTGACCACGAAACCGCAGATCCCGTAGAGGATCGGCATCCCGATCGCGAACCCGATCCCGAAGCCGGCGATATCGGGCGCGATCAGCGCGGCGAGGATGAGGAACGGGGCGAAGACCAGTCCCATGAGGGCGTATAGCACACCGAACACTTTGGCCGTCTGGCCGATCGAGAAGCGGCGGAGTCGCTGGACCATGGATCCTCCTGAGTTGTGATTGGCGGCGGGAGACCGGCGGTTTCGGCAGAAGGTACGGCCTCGGGTCGCCGGCCGCTAGATCTCCGGTGCCGAGGCGGACGGGATCAGCGAGGACCGCAGGAGGCCGCCCGCTTTCGCGCCGGGTCGCGGTGCCAGGTTCATCTTCGTCAGGAGTTCCTCGGTCCGGGTGCAGGACGGGGTCATGGCCTTGCCCGCGACAGCGTTGCCGTGACCACATCGCCGGTTGCGATATCGAACACGATGATGCCCTCGTGCTCAGCATCGAGTTGCGCCATCAAGCGACCGTTGCGGTCCCACGCCGACGAACAACCCGTGCATTCTGCGCCATCGCAATAGCCAAGGCAGTTGGACATCAGGACCGGCATCGAGTACTCGGCGCCAATGTCTGACAAACGCCTGCTGGCCTGCATGATCCCAGGCGCGGTCTTCGCCACACTGGCCACATACGCATCCGCCCCGGCCGTGCTCGCGTCCTGGGCATGCTGCGGAACGGAAAGTTCATAGCAGATGGCCAAGGCGACGGCGGGAGCGGTGAGGATCAGGGTCGGGGGATCGAAGCCGGGTGTGATAAAGGGCGCCTCGTCCGGATGCAGGTACTTCTTCGAATAGACGAGGGGCCCGGCATGGGGGCGGAACACCAAGGTGGAAATGTGCGGAAGGTGGTTCGTGCGAAGTGGAACCCCGACACCGGCAGCAATATTCCCATGGTTACAGGCAGATTGCAGCTGGGCGAAGCAGGGATCGTCCGGGAACCGCGCGAGTTCGGCCGCTCTTGCGGGTTGGTATCCCGTCAGCGAGAGCTCCGGGAAAATCATCAGCTTGACCCGGTAGCCGACCGCCAGCTGGAGCAATGCCAGATGGCGGTCGAGGTTGGCCTCCACCTGGCCCACGATTGGTCGCACCTGGGCTACCGCGAGTCTCACGGAGCCCGTGCCTCCGGCGGACCGATCACCTTGGATCTCCTCACATCTGGCCGGCGCGAGTATCGAGGTCCCCCGCCGCGCCGGGCAGGCCCGGGCGTGGGCTAGCTGGCATGCCGATCCGGGTGGGGGACCAACGTCATGGTCCAGGAGCGCCACGCGAAGAACCCGAAATAGAGCAGGGCAAAGTAGCTGTACTGGTACGGGAACACCGTGAAGAACGCGTGGTCCCCGACAACAATGGCCCGGGCATGCACCAGAATCGACAGGAACAGGTGCATCACGATCAGCCCGTGAACGACCTGCTCCCAGCGGCCTCGCCAGGCCACACGTCGCGCAAAGACCAGCAGGCCAAGCCCACCATAGCTGCCCACCACGATCAGGACCCAGTCCACCCAGAACGGCATGTACTCCCAGCCGAACTGCAGCAGGAGGTGCAGCAGCTGCGCGACCGCCCCACCCGTGTAGACGATGGCCACGGCGCGCGCGAAGGTCTTCTGGTAGTGCCGCAACAGGGAGCCCATCAGCGGGAACCCGTTGCCTGCCGGTGGTGCGTCACCTTCCCGGGCATACAGCGCGACGGTACGGGAACTCCAGCCGCCGCCGTTTCCCGTCCTGGTGCCCTTCAATCCACCCAAGCAACGAGTCGGGTGCCTTGCGCTGGTACCCCACCTGCTGTGGGAAATCGTGGTCAGGATTCTCGAACACCACACTCGAATCGGTCACCCGGTGCGAGACAAACGTGGCGGACGGTTGACCGGAGGGGTGGGCCTGGTAGGCCAGTCGACCGCCCTCCTCCCGGACGACGACGAGTTCGAAGCCGACCAACTGATCGGCGCGCACCGTGCGGCTGACACCTACCATGCTGCTGGCGCGCGGTGCCATCCACTGTTCCTCAACGGTGCGCCCGGACGAGGCGAGCTCCCAGCAACCCTGCAGCCAGGCAATGCGTTGAATGCCCGCCGATTGGGCCACCGCACTCCCGGTGGCGGCGGTCAGGAGGAGGAGAACCACGAATCCCACCTTCATCGATGCCTCCAGGTGTCGTTGCCCGGTCATGGCCTTCGAGCGACTGACGGTCTGATGCATGATTACACTGCCTGCTCGGGGCCGCGAGGCGCGAGCCGGGTGACCCAGGACCAATGCGGCTCCCCCCCCAGCAGCAGATTCTCGTGAGCCGGCAGGTATTCCGAGTTGCCGGCAATCACGCCCGTCAGCGAGGGCCCGGTCATTCTCCGGATCCGTCGGTCGGCCCGGGCGAGGTCGGCCGGAGACCAAGGTAGATCTCATGTCCGTGCCCGACCGCGCTGTGCTCGAACGGAATGGCTCTTGGGGCGAAGCCGGCACCGGCGATGAGCCGCAGCCAGTCGCCGCGGGGGAAGACCCCGAGCTGGTGCCGATCCGATTCGACGCGGAGCTCGCCCGTGTCGTCATGGAGCAGGTAGGCGAAGTCCACGAGGTAGCTGGAGTCGTCAGGATCGGGATCCCACGTCCATTCGAGGTATCGCAGTCCTCTCCCGCCGCTGTCGTGTCCGCCGTGGCTCGTGGAGCTGCGGAAGGTCTCTCGGACGTAGTCGGGGGCGAAGAGCGCTACTCCTCCCGGCCTGCAGTGGACAAGCGCGGAGTGGAGCGCTTGCGCCAGGTCAGCCTCCGTCAACATGTACGAGATGGCGTCGTGGATGAATACCGCGTCGAAGAGGCGCCCCAGGCGGACGGACCGCATGTCACCAGCGATGTGCTCGCACTCCGGATTGATCAGCCGGCTCTGGGCCAGCATCAGGGGAGAAAGGTCGACCAGGGTGAGCTGGCAGTGAGACTTCAGGTGGGAAGCGTTGTTGCCGCCGCCACTGCCCAACTCCAGGATGGTGTGGGGAGGCGACGAGCAGGCAGAGTGGATGACCTGCCAGTAGAAGGCCGCTGGTGCGGCATACTCTGCGGGGGCGGTCAGCAAGTGAAACCAGGGGGCCAGGTCGGTGTACAGCCTGGTTCGGCCGGCGGCACCCGGACCGGGGGTCTCGGAGGGGGGCTGGGGCATAGACGCTGCCATGTCAGAGTGGTCTTCGCACATGCCTTGCGCACCGCTCGTCGGACGTGGTGCCAGGAACGTTACTGCTGGTTCGCAAGCGCTTCGCGGCGTCTCCCCTCGACGCGCTCGATGAGGTCAAGGTAACCAGCCCGGTAGCGGCACGCCCTTCCACGCGCCGAAACGGGCTGGTGTGGATGAAATCGGGAACCAGCCGTTCTTTTCAGCCACTGCCTGTCCATCCTCCACGCCTCGATCCAGCCTACCGGAAGGAGTGACGGAGCTTCAGGGCACCTCCCGACTGGCAGGGATCCCGTGGACCCGGTCCACCACGGCCCGGGTGATCTGCAGGATCGCCGAGATCCCCGGTCCGATCCGGTCGATGTCATCGAAGGTCTCGAACACGAAAACCATCCGCCGGCCGTAGTCCACCAGGGGGAAGAAGCCCCCGATGCCGGGACTGCTCAGCACGGTGCCGACCCCGGCCGGATCCACCGTGCTGAGCCAGACGCCCAGTCCGTAGGGCGGCTCTCCCCGGACCGAAGAGCTCCGAGAGCGCCGCATCTCGAGGATGGCTTCCGGGGACAACACCCGCCGATGCCTCCCCGCGCCCTGGTCCAGGATCATCTGGGCAAACCGGCCATAGTCGTCCAGGGTGGTCACGACCTCGCCCTCCGAGAGCGCGGGGTTCGGGCCCTTGCCGTAGGAGGTGTGGGACATCCCGAGCGGTGTGGCGATCAACGACTGGAACAGCTCCGCCCACGGTCGGCGCGACGCCCGCTCCGCCATCGCCCCGGCGACCGTGAATGGAGGACCGGAGTAGAAGAACCCGGTACCCGGCTCGAACTGCAGGTCGCTCCAGAGAATGTCTTCGGCACAGGCCTGGAGGGTGCGGTCCGGTCGCCCCATGCAGCGGCTGAACCAGAGCAGCCCGGAGGTGTGCGACAGGAGCTGGCTGACGACAATGTTGGTGGTCACGGCCGGAACATCGGGGAACAGCTCGACAGCTCGGGTGTCCAATCGGAGGGTCCCCTGGTCGACCACGGCCAGAATGGTGGCGGCGGTGAGCCATTTGGCGGCCGAGGCGGTGTAGACCTCGGTGGTCGGGCCATAGTCTCCCAAGAAGAGCCGGCAGACGGTTTGGCCATCGACGATGACGAGGAGGCCCGCGCCCTGGGGGTGGTACTTGGCGAACTGGGTGGCGGCTTCCTGTTCGACCTCGGCGTAGGCGGGCAGGCATCCGACGAGGTCGGGCGAGGTCGGATCGAACAGGCCACAGCCGGTGCCGGCCGGCAGCAGCACCAGGATCATGCATGGCCAGCGGAGGTCGGCGCTCATGGGTGGTCTCCTCGACCGAGCGTTGGGTTGCTCAGCGGGACCTGGGGGATGCTACTTGGCCCGCTCCAGGTATTCCCCGTTGGCCGGGTTGATCCTGAGCTTCTCTCCCACCCCAATGAACTCGGGGACCTGGACGGTCACGCCATTGCTCAGGGTGGCCGGCTTGCTCGAGGCGGTCTTGGTGGCGGTCTTCATGACGGGGGCGGTGTCGGTGACTTCCAGCTCGATCGAAGTCGGCAACTGGATCGAGATCGGCTTCCCCTCCAGCCACTCGGCCAGGAAGTCCATCCCCGGCTCGAGCCACGACTTGGAATCGCCCACCGTCTCATCGTCGAGGGTGTACTGGTCGTAGGTGGCCGAGTCCATCACATGGACCCCGTTGGCATCCTTGTACATCACCTGAAGGGCCTTGGTGTCGAGCCGCAACTCGTCGAGAAACTCGGTGGAGCTGAACCGGGTCTCGAAGCTGTTCCCGTTGTTCAGGTTCCGCATCCGGACCTGGACGAACGCCCGGAGGTTCCCCGGGGTCCGGTGCTGGAAGTCCATCACCCGGCAGGGGTTACCTTCGTAGTTGATGACACTGCCCTTGCGGATGTCATTGGCCTTCATCGCTTCATCCTTGCCTCAGAACCACTCCCGGTCGACCGCCACCTGACGGACCCATCCGCCGACGAACCGGGGCGGGAAGATAATCCCGGGGTGGCCTCAGGGCGACCCTGGATCGTACTGATCCGGCCGCTTGGCCCGGGTGTGGCGATAGCGGGCCCGGATGGCATTGATGTCCCCCTCCGCATCACCGGTTGGCCAGAACGGGGGTTCCAGCCGCACTTCCCGGCGGCCGAAATCCAGGTGCCCCAGGACGATCGGGATGCCGGTGCCAAGGGCCAGGTGATAGAAGCCAGACCTCCAGGAGGAGACCAGCTTCCGGGTGCCCTCCGGCGCGATCGCCAGGACGAAATGGGGAGACTCCCTGACGATCCGGATCGTCTCCCCCACCACCCCGTGCGCCGCACTCCGGTCCACCGGCTGGCCCCCCTGCCATCGCATGAACCAGCCCAGTGGGCCCTTGAACAGCGAGTCCTTCCCGAAGAACGACAGGCGGAGCCCAACCGCCGCCTTGGCCAGAATGCCAATGGGAAAGTCCCAGTTCGAGGTGTGAGGGGCAGCGATGATGATGAACTTGCTCAGGTCGGGGAGGACCCCCGTGACGCGCCACCCGAAGAGCCGCAGAATTCCCCTGCACAGTCCCCGGGTCACCGCGTTGCCGCGGCGCGGGACGGCGGGGCCCAACTGATCCCATGGGGTGAGCACGGTGGTGTCCTCCCCGGTCATCCAGTCAGCTCCTGAAAATCGAGGGCCACCTGCGGGCCAGCCACCCCTTCCTCGTGCTGAAAGAAGACCCAGCAGCGCTCCCACCCCTGGGCCCGGATCCGGCCGGCCCAGGCCGCGAGCGCCTCCCCGGTGTAGCCCGGGCGGTGGAGCCGGAGATACCCCCAATCGGCGGTGCGCCGGATCGGGGGCGCCTGCTCGTCAAACTCCGCGGTGACCGCCGCCACGCCCCGTTCCCCCAACAGGCCGTGGACTTCTGCGTCGTCCCATGAGGGATGCCGCCATTCCAGCGCGATCTTCCAGTCGCGGGGGAGCAGGGCGAGGAATGCCCGGAGCCGTTCCAGATCCCTCTTCATGGTCGGGGGGAGCTGAAACAGGATCGGACCGAGCCGACCCCCCAGCACCGACGCGTTCCGAACGACGTAGCTGACCAGATCGTCCACATCCTTGAGGCGGTGGTTGTGGGTAATCCGGCGCGAGGCCTTCAGGGCGAAGCTGAACCCTTCCGGGACCCGGGAGGCCCAGTCGAGCAGGACCTTCTCCGACGGCATCCGGTAGAAGGAGCTGTTGATCTCCACCGTCGGAAAGTGTCCGGCATAGGCCGCGAGCATCCCGTCGGCGGGCAGGTCCGCCGGGTAGAGGGTCCCCTTCCATTCCTTGTAGGCGTAGCCACTCATCCCGACCTGAACGACCATGCCCCCTCCGAAGCTGAAATCTGCCGAAACGTCCCGGAATGTCCGGGCGGGCGCAAGAGGCGCGTCCGGGATTACCATTCACCCGATGGTCGCGAGCCTCGCGGCACTGATCCCTCTCACCCGATCACGCCATGTCCCACACCAGCCGTCTCCTGCTCCTGCTGGGTGCCCTCACGGCCCAGGTCACCCCGGCCCGGGCCCAGATGGTCGCGACCGATCCCCGGATCGCCAGCCTGGTGGACAGCGTATCGCCCGCCCGGATCGCGTCCCTGGTTCAGCGACTGGCCGCCTTCGAAACCAGACACACCCTCTCGGATACGGTTTCTCAAACCCGCGGCATCGGTGCGGCCCGGCGATGGATCTTCCAGTACCTCAAGGACGCGAGCCCGCGGCTACAGGTGAGCTACGACGTCTTCCAGATCCCCCAGGGTGGCCGGATCCCCCAGCCGGTCGAGCTTCGGAACGTGGTGGCGATTCTTCCCGGGCGGTCCCCTCGGCGGATCTATCTCAGCGGGCACTACGACACGGTGGCCCGGTCGGCCCAGAGCGGGAGCAACTTCGACTGGAGCGCCGGGAACCTGCCGGCTCCTGGCGCCAATGACGATGGATCCGGCACCGCGCTGGTGATGGAACTGGCGTCGATCTTTGCCCGGAGCGGCATCGAGTTCGAGGCCACTCTGGTCTTCATCGCGTTCGCCGGGGAAGAGCAGGGGCTGGTCGGGGCCACCGCCCACGCGAAGGCCGCTGCCGAGGCCGGCACCGTGATCGGGGCGGTGCTCAACAACGATATCGTGGGTGGCGCCGTGGCCGGAAGCGGTCAGGCCGACAACCGCGCCGTCCGGGTGTTCTCTGACGGGCCCGAGGATTCTCCCAACCGCCAACTGGCCCGCTACATCCGGGACGTCGCGGCGCGATACGTGCCGGCCCAGACCGTCCGGCTGGTGGCTCGCCATGACCGGTTCGGGCGCGGCGGGGACCACACCCCGTTCAATCAACTGGGCTACCCTGGCGTCCGGTTCAGCGAAGCGACCGAGAACTTCAGTCGCCAGCACACGGTGGACGATACCCCCGAGGGCGTGTCGCCCGACTACCTGGCGCGCACTGCCCAGGTCAACGCCGCCGCCGCGGCTGCCCTCGGGTTGGCGCCCTCCGCTCCGGTGGTGAATTCGGCGCGCGGAGGCCCTACCCTCGGACGGGGCACCAACGGGTACGACGCCACCCTGCGGTGGGAGGCCTCACCGGGCGCCGTGGGGTACCGGATCGTCTGGCGGGACACCTGGACCAACGATTGGCAGCACTCGCGGCTGGTGGGCCCCGTCACCTCCGCCGCCCTGCCCGGTCTCTCGATCGACGATTATGTGTTCGGTGTGGCCGCCATCGGGTCCGGTGGACACGAGAGTCCCGTCTCCGCCTACGTCAACCCGCCTCGGCGTTAGGGCACCCGCCGCCAGGATGGACGACCGTCAGCGGGAGGCGATCGAGGCGGGACCAGGCCCCGTCCTGGTGGTTGCCGGCCCCGGGGCGGGGAAGACCTTCTGCCTGATCGGCCGGATCAAGTTCCTGATCCGGGAACGTGGCTTCCAGCCCCAGCGGATCTGCGCGGTGACGTTCACCAACCGGGCTGCCGGGGAGATCGCCGCGCGGCTGGAGGAGGGGGGCGATGCCGACGCCCGACTCGTCACCCGTGGCACGCTCCACGCCCTCTGTCTCAAGGTCCTGCGCGAATCCCCCGAACGGGTCCGGCTCGAGCGCGGGTTCGGGGTGGCTGACGAGGACTACCAGCGGGCCCTGCTCCGCCGGATGGGGGTCCCGCTCAAGCGGGTCGGCCAGGTGCTCGGTTCCTTCGGCCGGCTCCGCGCGGGGCGGCCCTCCGCCCCCGCCCAGGACGGGGCGCTCTATGAGCAGTACCGCCAGAAGCTGCGCCACCGGAACCTGGTGGACTTCGACGATCTCCTGCTGTTGACCCACGACCTCTTTCAGCGAGATGCGGCGGTGCTGGCGGCCGTGGCGGGGCGGTGGGACTATCTGCTGGTGGATGAGTTCCAGGATCTCAATCCGACCCAGTACGGGATCGTTCGCCAGCTGGTCGCGGGGCACCATCAGATCTTTGCGGTGGGGGATGACGAGCAGTCGATCTACAGCTGGGCCGGCGCCGATCCCACGGTGCTCGACCGGTTCCGCAAGGACTTCGGTATTGCCGAGCCGATCGTGCTCGACCGAAACCGGCGGTGCTCGACCGCCATTCTGGAGGCTGCTCGCCGAGCCCTGACCCTCAACCCGCGACTGTTCGACAAGGAGCTGGTGGCGGATCGGATCTCGCCCTTTCCCGTCCGGGTACTGGGGTTCGACAACGACCGGGCCGAGGTGGAGTGGCTGGTGGGGGACATCCTGGCGCAGCGCGCGGAACACGATCTGCCCTGGGGCGAGTTTGCGGTGCTCTACCGGGAGCATCAGGTGGCACCACCGATCGAGCAGGCGCTGCTCCGGGCAGGAGTGCCAATTCGGACCGCCCGAGGCCGGGCGCTGATGGATGACGACCTGGTCGCCGAGGTGCTGGGCGCCCTCTCCTGCATCATGGCCCCCGACGATCCGGTCCCGGTCGATGCCCTCGCCAGGCGGGTCCTGCCGCGGCACCTCATGAATGAAGTGGAGGCGGAGTTTGGCGGCCCCGACCGCTCCGTGCTGGCGGCGCTCCGGATGTACTACCGGCTCAAGCGGGGGAGCGACGAGGATCGCGGTGTGGCGCGCCGGTTCCTGCATTTCGTGGAGAATCTCCCGGCGTTGGTGCGCACCCAGCCCACTCTGGGCGGGCTGGTGGAGGCCCTCCTGCTCCAGCGTCCCACCAGGTCCCCCAGCCTGCTGATGCAGCGGGCCGATGAGTTGACCGACCCCCTCGAGTTCCCCGGCGCCAGGGAGCTGGCGGCCGATCTGGCCCGGGTTCGGGAAAGCCGCGGCACGATCCATCTGCCCGAGGCCGGCGGGCTCCATCTCGCGCTGCGCGGGCTCCTCCGGCTCGCGGGGTTCGGCGACGGCCTGCCCGACTCGGTGACCGGGATGGGCGCCAATGACCTCGATCTGAGGGGACCGGATTATTCGACGGTGACCCTCTTCAAGGCGCTGCAGCTGCTGTCGGTCCGGGACGTGTCCGACCGGCTGGGTGACTGCGTCGTCTTCGATCTGGAGACGACGGGCCGGATGGCCGCCACCTGCGACATCATCGAGCTCGGCGCCTGCCGGGTCCGGGGCGGGAAGATCGTGGAGGAGTTCCAGCGGCTGGTGCGACCCTCCCAGCCGATTCCGGCCGAGGTCAGCGCGCTGCACGGGATCACCGACGACCTGGTGGCCGGCGAGCCGGCGTTCGGGGCGGTCTGGCCGGCGTTCCGGGCATTCGTGGGGGATGACATTCTGGTGGCGCACAACGGGATCGACTTCGACCTGCCGGTGCTGGCGCGCGAGGCGGCCGCCGCCGGGTTCGATGCCACCGATCTGACGGTGTTCGACACCCTGCTGCTGGCTCGATCGGTGGTTCATGGGAGCCACCGGCTTCCCGATCTGGCCGAGCGATTCGCGGTGGACCCGGGGACATCGCACCGGGCGCTCGACGATGCCCGGGCTCTGGTGGGGGTGTTGGCCGGGCTCGATGAGGCCCGACGCTCCCGCCAGCGGCGGGCTGCGCTGGCTCCTGGACTGGACTGGCTCGGGCTGGCGCTGGCCATCGGCCCGGGTTCCCAGCCTGGGGCCGACGAAACCGCGCTCCGGGAGATTGCGAAATACTACACCCTGGGCCGGTACGGTGAGGCGCTGGACCGCTATGAGGCCGCCGTGGCCGGGGGTGAACTGACGGCCCCTGTCGACCCCGAGGTGGTTGTGGCCCGACTGGGAGGCGAGCGGCTGCGGGCCAGACTCCGGCGAAGTCGGCAACCGGCTCAGCGGTACCCGGTCTCGGTCGCCCGGCTGACGGCGCTGGTGGATCTGGTGGAGGACACCGATCTTCACCAGGGGATCCGGGCGCTGCTCGACATGGCGGCACTCTCCCGGTCCGATGGCGCCGAAGTGGCCGACACCCGGGTGAACCTGCTGACCCTGCACGCGACCAAGGGTCTGGAATTCTCCCGGGTCTACCTGATCGGAGTGGAAGATGACAGCATGCCGGGTTGGCGAGCGCTCAAGAGCGGGAGTGTCGACCAGTTCCCGGAAGCCCGCCGCCTCCTGTACGTCGGGATGACCCGGGCCAAGGAACGGCTGATCCTCACCCGGGTCGGCCTTCGACGAGACCGACCCACCGGAGCGACGATGCTGCTCGATGAGCTGGGGATACCGATCACGGCGATGAGCCCGGCCGGGGTGATGGCGTGAGCCCGGGGCATCTGACTCGCCGCCCGGCCAGGGCGGCTGGCGCCACGGCATGGCTGGTGGCGGCGCTGCTCTGGGCGGTGGCCTGCGCGCCCGCCCGCCAGTCGACCCCCGCCGACGGCGGGTCCTTCACCGGTCTGATCGACCAGCTGTCCGAGCCGGGCGGCTTCTTCGATACCGACAACCTGATCTCCAACGAATCGTCCTACCTCCACGCGCTGGGTCCGCTCCGCCGGCACGGGGTGCATGGCGGCGGCTACATCGGCGTCGGGCCGGATCAGAACTTCTCCTACATCGCCGAGATCCGGCCCGAGGTCGCCTATCTGCTGGACCTTCGGCGGGACAACCTCCTGCTCCACTTGCTCTTCAAGGCAATCATGGAAGCGGCCTCCAGCCGGACGGAGTACCTGGCACTCCTCTTCGGTCGGGATCTTCCGGCAGATCTCCTCAGCCGGGGGGACCAGACGGCTGACCAGCTGGTGGCCGCGGTGGATTCCCTCGCGATGACCGAGGCCTCGGCGTCCCGAGCCCGAGCCCGGGTCGACGCTCGAATGACCGAGTTCGGGGTGCCGTTGAGCAAGGAAGACCTGGCGACGATCGAGCGATTTCACCGGGATTTCATGGCCGCCGGACTGGATCTCCGCTTTACCAGCTTCGGCCGGGGTCCTCGCCCGCTCTACCCGACCTACCGGGAACTGGTTCAGGCCCGGGACCTGGCGGGTGAGCAGGGCAGCTTCCTCTCCTCGGAAGCGCGCTATCTGGTGGTGCGCGACCTCCAGCTTCGTGACCGGATCATCCCGGTGGTGGGCGATCTGGCCGGACCCCATGCCTTGGCCGCCATCGGTCGGGATCTTGCAGGCCGCGGCCTCACCGTCTCGGCGATATACGTGTCGAACGTGGAGTTCTACCTCTGGGGGGATGGATCCTTCGATCGGTTCGCCGAGACTACCCTTGGGCTGCCGAGCGACGCCCACAGCGTGATCATCCGGAGTTGGTTCGGTCGGACCCGGCTCCATCCCGACGCGGTCCCGGGCCATCTGAGCACCGCGCTGGTCCAGACCTTCGATGCCTTCCGGTCGGGCGTCCAGGCAGGATTCCCGTCCTACTGGGACCTCGCCACCCGCAACCATCTTCCCCCCCGGCAATGAGAGTGCTGGTGGTGGCCAATCCCGTCTCTGGACGAGGCCGCGCGGCGGCGGCGGCCCATCGGGTGGTGCCACGCCTCACGGCGGCGGGATGGCAGGTCGATCTCTTCGTGACCAGGGCCCCCGGGGACGCGGGCCGAGCAGCTGCCGAGTGCGACCACGACCGGGTGCTGGTCAGCGGTGGCGATGGTACGGTCGGCGACGTGGCGGCCGCCCTGGCGCATCGGGACACGCCCCTCGGCATCCTCCCGTCGGGTCGGGGCAACGACTTTGCCGCGGTGCTCGGCATCCCCGCCGATCGGGACCGGGCCGTCGATGTCTTCCTGGGTGGGGTCGTACGGATGGTGGATCTGGGCCGGGCCAACGATCGGCTGTTCTGCACCGTCGCCGGGATCGGGTTTGATGCCGAGGTCAACGGGCGGGTGCAGGGCTGGCCGTGGCGGCTGCTGGGGCGGTGGTCGTATACCGTCGGGGTGGTCGTCTATCTTCCGGGCTTCCGACTGCCGACGATGACGGTGACCGGCCCGTTTGGTCGGGTCGAGCGCCGGGGGTATCTGGTGGCCGTGAGCAACGGCGGGCGGTACGGCGGCGGGATCCGGATCGCGCCGGACTCGAGTCCCGACGATGGTCTGCTCGACGTCTGTCTGGTGGGTGAGGTCGGTCGGCTGGAATTGTTGCGGCTGCTGCCCACGGCGTACGCGGGAGGGCATCTGCTCCACCCGGCGGTCACCATGTACCGGGGAGACGAAATCGTGGTTGAAACCGATCGGCCGATGCCGGTGGTGGCGGACGGGGAACCGCTGGGCCAGACCCCGGTCCGGTTCACGGTGGCCCCCGCGGCGCTCCGGGTGGTGGTGCCGCAGTGAACCCGACCGATCGAGTCCGCCGGGAGGCCGTGGCCCGGCTCTGCGAGGCGCAGGCCGCGGGACTGCTGTCGATCGAGGTCTTCGAAGAGCGTTACGCCCTGCTCCGGGACGCCGAGACCGCCGCGATCATGCAGGCGATTATCGCCGACCTGCCGACCGATCCCGGGCTGCTGGCCGCGCCCCGACCGGTTACCCCGCCGGAGGCGGTCGGGGATGACGAGGAGGAGGCTTACCCGGTCCAGCGGGTCGACACCCCGGTCCCGTTGGGCGCGCCGGCCTCGATCCGGATTCCCAGCATCCTCGGGTCGACCGACCGGGCCGGATTCTGGATCGTGCCGGAGCACCTCGAGGTGCTGGTCATCCTGGGCGAACTCAAGCTCGACTTCCGGGATGCCCAGTTCACCAGCGAGACCACGGTGATCGACCTGTCGGTGACCCTGGGATCGGTCACCATCACCATTCCTCCGGGAACCCAGGTCGAGAACGAGTGCCGCGAAGTGCTCGCCTCGTCCAAGCACTCCAAACCCCGTCGATTCCGCGGGGAGTTCAGTGACGACCTGCTGGTGCTGCGGGGCGGACTTTTCATGTCGGAACTGGTGATCAAGGAGGCGCCCCCGACCGGGACGCCACGGAAGCGGAGGTCCCTTGGTTCGTGGCTTGGACTCGGGGCCGGGGAGGATGCAGCCCCATAGTCGCGGTCAGTGCTGGGTACCGACCAGTTCCCGGTAGCGCTTGAGGTGGACCAGCGAAGCGAGTTTGTGGCCGGTTCGCTGGTAGAGCAGGGACAGGTTGTAGTGGGCATCGGCCAGGGCGGGGTGGACGCTCAGCGCCAGCCGGTAGGCCGCGATGGCCTCTTCGGTCAGACCAGCCTCCTCCAGGGCGGTCCCCAGATTGAACGCCGCAGTGACGTGGCACGGATCGGCGTCGAGGGCCGCCCGGTAATGTCCGATCGCCTCCACGACCCCCCCCTCCGCCTGCAGCAGCCGCCCGAGATTCACATGGGCGCCACCATGTTCCGGCGCCAGGTCGAGCGCCTGCAGGTAGCCGGCCTTGGCACCTTCCACATCGAAGGGCTCCAGGTCGAGCCCATGCTGGTACCACTCCTCGGCGGCCGCATCGGTGGTGGTGAACGGTGACAGGGCGGCGACCGCCGATCCCCCCGCGGCCGCGAAGTCCATCAGGATCTGTCCGCTCTCCGGGCTCCAGACCATGCCTCCGTCGTGGGCCAGAACATGTCCCGCGTCGGCGGCCAGCCGGATCTCGCTGGCCTTGCGGCCTTCCGGCAGCTGGCGGAGGAGTTGCCGGAGGGCGCGGTGCACCCGGCCCCGAGGGAGCCGGGCGTCGATCAGGGACTTGAGGGTGCGGAGGAGAACGAGGTCCTGGAAGGAGAAGCGGTATTCGTGCCGGGCCCCACGCTCGGGGTTGAGGAGGCCGGCGCGCGCCATCGCCCGAACCCGGTTGGGAGTCAAACCGAAGAGGCCAGCAGCTTCCCGCGACGTGTAGCCGATGGCCTCCATTACGCCTTCTTGCGTTTTCGGGAACCGCTGCCGGCCGCGTGCTCGGCCGGTTGGGCGGGGATCGGAGCATCCGGCGGCTGGGCTCCCCCCCGGGCAAGGCTTGCCTTCAGGGCGTCCATCAGGTCGATGATCTTGGTCTGGGGCGCCTCGGTCGGTTCGTCGATGATCTCCTGGCCTTCCACCTTCCGCTGAATCGCCTCAAGCACCCGGTCCCGAACCTGGTCGCGGTACTGCTCCGGTCGGAACTCTTCGGTGGCGGACTGTTCGATGAGCTGCTTGGCGAGCGCCAGCTCGGCCGGCTTGACCTCGCCGTCCTCCAGCGGCACGTCCTCGGCGCCTCGAATCTCGTTGGCGTAATGGAGCTGCTCCAGCACCAGCAGGTTGCCTAGCGGGCGGACCAGGGCCAGATACTGCTGTCCCCGCGAAGCGTACTGTCCGAGCGCCGCACGACCGGTTTCCCGGAGCGCCTCGGTGAGCAGCCGGTAGGCGCGATCGCCGCCCTTGTCGGGGCCGAGGTAGTACGCCTTGTCGAGGAACAGCCGCTCCACAGCGGCGAGCGGGACGAATTCGGCGATGTCGATCGAGTTGGTCGCCTTCTCCTCCAGGCTCTTCAGCTCTTCGGGGGTAAACTGGACATACTGGCCTTTGGAGAACTCGTAGCCCTTGCCCATGTCCGACCGGGACACCAGCTCGCCATCCTGAGGACAGATATACTGCTGCTTCAGGCGGGAGCCGCAGCTCTTATGGAGCAGGTTGAACGAGAGCGAAGCTGCCGATTCGCTCGAGGAGTACAACTTGACGGGGACGGACACCAGGCCGAAGGAAATGGTCGCGGTGCCGATGGCGCGTGCCGACATATGCTGACTACTATACGAACCGGCCCCCCATGACCGCAACTGGCGACCCCCCCGATCCCCTCGAGAGCTACCGCGCCAAGCGGGCGCTGGAGCAGACCCCGGAGCCCCCCGGAGGCGCAGCGCCCGTGGCCGGCCGGCGGTACGTGATGCACAAGCATGCGGCCAGCCACATGCATTGGGACCTCCGGCTCGAATTCGACGGGGTGCTCATGTCGTGGGCGGTCCCCAAGGGGGCCTCCTTCGATCAGGCCGACAAGCGGCTGGCGGTGCACGTCGAGGACCACCCGATCGAATACGGTGAATTTGAGGGGATCATCCCCGAGGGGAACTATGGCGCCGGGGCGGTGATCATCTGGGACAAGGGCAGCTGGATTCCGGTGGAGGATCCGACCGAGGGGTTCCGGAAGGGCAAACTGCTGTTCGAACTGCGGGGGTACAAACTCCGGGGCAACTGGACCCTGGTCAAGATCAAGAAGTCCGAGCGGGACTGGCTGCTGATCAAGGAGCGGGACGGCTGGCTGACCCCCGGGGGCCGTGAGCTGTCGGAGGCGTCGGTTCGCTCGGGACTCACGGTGGAGGAACTGCGGGACGGGGTGACGCCAGCCGATCGGGTCCGGGAGTGGCTCGCGCCTCATGCCATGCCTGTCGCGCCGGCCACGTTGGACCGGGTGGAGGCGATGCTGGCGGAGACGGCGGAGGAACCCTTTACCCGGGACGGCTGGCTGTTCGAACTCAAACTCGACGGCTATCGGATCCTCGCCTCGAAGGAGGGGGACGAAGTCCGGCTGACGACCCGGAGCGGGCGGGATGCCTCGGCGAGTTTTCCCGAGATCGCGGCGGCGGTGCGGGGGCTGCCGTATCGGCGCTTCCTGCTCGATGGAGAGGTGGTCGCGGCCGATGCGGAGGGGCGCCCCAGTTTCCAGCGGTTGCAGCAGCGGGCCCGGTTTCTCCGTCCGGCAGAGATTGGCCGAGCCTCGATGGAGAATCCGGTCAGCTACCACGCCTTCGACCTGCTGGCGTTCGAGGAATCCGACCTGCGCGACCTCCCGGTCCTCGACCGGAAGGCCGCGCTCCGGCGGTTCCTCCCGCCGGTCGGTCCGATTCCCTACCTCGACCATTTCGAGCGGGAGGGCGAGGCCCTGTTTGCCGAGGTCCGTCGGATGGGGCTCGAGGGGATCGTGGCCAAACAGGCCGACAGCCGGTACCGGGCGGGTCGCTCCCCGTCTTGGCTCAAGATCCGCTCCGACCGGACCGAGGACTTCGTGGTGGTCGGCCATACCGCGCCGAAGGGGTCACGGGCCGGGTTCGGCGCGCTGCACGTGGCAGACTATCTAGCCGGGGAACTGACCTATGCCGGCCGGGTGGGGAGCGGGTTCGACGAGGCCACCCTGAACGAGGTGATGGCTCAGCTGGAACCGTTGCGGCGGGAGACCCCCGCCTGCGCCGGCCCGGTCCCGGATGACCGGACCGCCACCTGGGTCGCGCCGGAGCTGGTCTGTGAGGTCCGCTTCAAGGAGTGGACCGACGAGCCATTGCTGCGGCAGCCGGTCTTTCTCCGGCTCCGGGACGACAAGCCACCGGCCGAGTGCGTCCGGGCCGATCGCACCCTGGCGGAGGTGGCCGTGTCGACAGAACCCGAACGGTCGGTTCCGCCCGAGGTGCGCTTTTCCAACCTCGACAAGGTGTTCTGGCGGGAGGAGGGGTATACCAAGGGCGCGCTGGTCGAGTACTACCGCGCGATCGCGCCGTGGCTGCTCCCCTGGCTGCGGGACCGGCCGGTGGTGCTCACCCGGTATCCCGATGGGATCGAGGGAAAGTCCTTCTTCCAGAAGGACGCCCCCAAGTTCATCCCCGAGTGGCTCCGGACCGAACGGATGTGGAGTGAGCATGCCCGCCGCGATATCGACTACTTCGTCTGCGATGACCTGCCGTCGCTGCTCTATCTGGCCAACATGGCCACCATCCCGCTCCATGTCTGGGCCAGCCGGATCGCCGCGTTGGACCGGCCGGACTGGTGTGTCCTCGATCTCGATCCGAAGGGAGCCCCGCTGACACAGGTGGTCGAGGTGGCGCTGGCGGTCAGGGCCCTCTGCCTGGAGATCGGGTTGCCGAGCTACGTCAAGACGACCGGGTCGAGCGGCCTGCATGTGCTGCTGCCGCTGGCGGGGCTGTTCAGTTACGACCAGAGTCGGTCCTTCGGTGAGCTGCTGTCCCGGGTCATTGTCGCGGAGCATCGGGAGATCGCGACCATCACCCGGACGATCGAGCGGCGGGACGGCAAGGTCTATCTCGACTTCGTGCAGAACGGCCATGGCCGCCTGCTGGTGTCCCCCTACAGCGTCCGTCCCCTCCCGGCGGCACCAGTTTCCATGCCGCTCACTTGGGACGAGGTGTCCCACGCCCTCGATCTGCGCGACTACACCATGATCAACGCGCCGGTCCGGATGGCCGCCCTGGCGGGCGACCCCTGCCTGGCGGTGCTCGGGGACCGGCCCGACCTGATCAGCGTCCTGGAGAAGCTTCAGGCCCGGCTCGGGGAGTGAGCGCGGCCTCGAGGAGCGCGGCCAACCGGACCCCGGCCTTGAGCAGGGCCATCTCCACCACTTCCCGCTGGTCATCGAGATACCGGGTATCGATCGCGCCGTCGGCCGGAAGCCGGTAGGCGTGGTCCTTCGCGATGGTCTGGCCCTCCAGTGCCCATAGCAGCACCGGATCATCTCCCCAGCCCCGGACCAGCTCCTCCGGCACCGCGTCCAGCCGGGTCTGGAGCCGGGCGATCAGTCCCGGCTCGGTCGGGGCCAGCAGCTCGACCACGGCGCCGTCCCAGATGGCGTGCAGGTTGGTTTCCCGCCCGCCGAAGGTCACCCGGGTGTCATTCCCGCCGCGGTCACTCCGGTCCCCGGCGTGGAGCGGCTGATGAATGTCGCCCACGAAGTGGATCAGGAAGCGGAGCGCCTCCCCGCGAGCCTCCGCCGGGGCCTCCGGGTCGGACAGCACCGTGCGGAACCGTTCGATCGCGTCGATGACGCAGTTCCCCTCGGGGCAGTGACGGTCCGGATCGAAGCGCGGCTCCCAGATGGCGATGTTGACGTAGTGCCAGGGCCCCGTCTCCCGGCGGTGGGGCCGCACGCTGTCGGCCCAGGTCGAGACCTGGATGAAATCGTCGCCAGCAAGGAGCTGGCTGGCGAGACCCCGTGCTTCGGGGGACAGTCGGGACCAGGCCAGCGCCGCAACCGCGTGGTGGCCTCGGTCCCACCAGCGGATCGTGGCGGGCGGGAGCTTGGGGGCAGGCGAGATCAGGACGGCCAGCAGGGCGAGCATGGAGGCTCCTCGGAGAGTCCTGGGAAAGCTAGCTGGCGAGCCGGGTGTGGGGGATGGCTATCTTGCGAGACCACCATTCTCATGAGAAGCCGATGACCGTTCCGCCTCCTGAACCGCCGGCCCCACCCCTGGTACCGGATCGCCGCTGGCTGCTCGGGCCCGGTGGCTCCGAGGTACCGGACTTCCTGGAGGGCCCTCGGGCTCGGTGGAACGAGCTCCTCCGGGTGATCCGGATCGCCGCCGAGTTCATCAAGGGGTTCCGGGCGCTCCATTTCACCGGGCCCTGCATCACGGTGTTCGGGTCGGCCCGGTTTCCGGAGGATCATCCCTATTACCGGCTGGCCCAGGAGGTCGGCCGGCGGGTGGCCCTGCTGGGAATGACCACCATGACCGGCGGGGGCCCCGGCATCATGGAAGCGGCCAACCGGGGGGCACGCGAAGCGGGGGGTACGTCGATCGGCTGCAACATCCTGCTGCCGGCCGAGCAGGTCCCGAACCCCTACCTCGATCGGTTCATCAACTTCAGGTACTTCTTCGTCCGCAAGGTGATGCTGGTCAAGTACAGCATGGCGTTCGTGGTGATGCCCGGGGGGCTCGGCACGCTGGACGAGCTGTTCGAGGCGTTGACCCTGGTGCAGACGGGGAAGATCTCCGACTTCCCGATCGTGCTGATGTGCACCGAATACTGGGCCCCGCTCCTCGAGATGATGCGCGGTACCCTGGTTCGGCACGGGACCATCCATCCGGCCGATCTCGATCTGCTCACGGTGACCGATTCGGTCGATGAGGCGATGGCGGTGATAGCAAGGAGCCTGGCGGCGGCCGAGGCGCGTCGAGTACTTCGGCGGCGGCGGATTCTGGGAGAGCGGTAGCCTATTCGGCGTCTGCCAGGCGGCGGAGCTGCTTGGGGTGCAGGGACCAGCGCAGCACCCCGGACCCCGCCCCGGCGGAGGGAGCCAGGGTCAGGTAGCAGGCGGCCCCCTTCTTGAGCTCGATGACGCTGCCCCGCGCTCCGATCAGCCGGGACACGAACCCGGACAGGTGGGGCTCGTGGCCCACGATGGCCACCCGCTGATCCGGACCCAGCGCCCGAAGCCAGGCCCCCAGCTGGTCGTAATCTCCCCCGGGCTCCAACGCCCCGACCGGCACCGGCGTCGGACCCACCCACGCCTCGGCCAGGATGGCGGCCGTTTCCATCGTTCTCAGGTAGGGACTGGCCGCCAGGACGTCGACCGACCGGACCAACGTCGCGAGGCCGCGAGCGCCAAGAGCCATGCGCTCGCGGCCTCGTCCCGTCAGCGGCCGTCGATCATCGGTCTGGCCGGTCCGGGCAAACACGTCACGATCCTCCGCGATGGCGTGCCGGACGACCACCAGCCGCATCCGGGGTCAGTTCTCCACGATGATGAGGAACTTGGACGGCCCCCAGAACGACGTCGGGGCCGTGATCCGCAGGGTTCCCCGGAACTTGCCCTTGTTCATCCGGTCGGCCTCGACGTACGCCAGATCATGGTGGGAGATGACCCGGTAGTCCTTGTTGGCCTTGGGCATCGCGAGCTCGGTCAGGGTCCGACGATCGGCCTTGGTGAACTGGGCGGGATCCAGCACGGCGGCCGGCACCAGCGTCTCACCGGTCCGGGTGAAGATCAGGAACCGGGTGCCGCCCTCCTCCGAGATGATGCCGCGGCTCATCAGTTCCTTCTTGGTGCCGATGACGTAGTAGACCTCGTTCTCCCGCTCATCCATCTCCGAGACGGTGTCTTGCAGTTCGGCCTTCTCGGCGGTCAGCTGGACGTTCTGCTGAGTCAGAGTGCCGATCTGGTCAGTGAGGGTCTGGATCGTGGTCTTCTGATCGGCGAGCATGCCCTCGAGATCAGCGACCGTGGCCACGTAGGCGGCGAGCGACGACCGCAGCGAGTCCGAGGAGAGGGCCAGCGAGTCGAGTCGCCGACGGGTGGTGGCCAACCGGGACTCGCTCTGCCGGATCCGGGCGGTCAGCTGGCGGACCTTCGCCAGCACTTCGGCCCGTTCGTCCGACCGTATTCCTTCACTGCCGACCACCGGAGCGTTGGTGGGCGGGGCGGTGCGGATGGTCGCCAACTCCACACTCACATCGGTGATCAGCCGCGTGGTCTCGGTCAGCTCCCGGAGCAGGCTGTCCTTTTCCATGCTGAGGGCCGCCATGTTCTCCGACTGGGTGCGGTAGAACGCGGTGGAGTCCGCTGGAATGGCTGCGGTGGTTCCGGTGCCCTTGCAGCCGGCGGCGATCAGGACCAGGATGGCGGCGGTTCCCGCCAGGGGGAGTGTTCTCATGCGCTTAGCCTCGTCTCGGTGGTGGTCACAACCGGGAAACATGGCCGGAAACCCCGGAAAGTCCAAGACTGGCGTCTGGCAGACTGTCCGGTTGAGGGGCATATTCACTGCTCCATGCGCCTCGCACTGATCCTCGTGCTTTCTGGAGTACCTGCCACCGCTGGCCTGGCTCAGGTCCCGGGCGCCGGTGCCGAGACCCTCGTCCTGGTCCCTGACGCGGTGTTCGACGGCGCCACGGCCCAACTCCACCGGGGGTGGCGGGTCGTGGTCCGGGGGGATCGGATCGTGGGGGTGGGTCCGACGGCGAACCTGCCCGCCGGGGCGCGCCAAGTGGCGCTACCCGGCCTGACCCTGCTTCCCGGCCTGATCGACGCTCATAGCCATCTCCTGCTCCATCCGTATGATGAAACCTCCTGGGACGATCAGCTGCTTCGGGAGCCTCTGGCGTACCGGGTGGCCCGGGCCACGGTCCAGGCCCAACGGACTCTCTGGGCCGGGTTCACCACTTTGCGGGATCTGGGGACCGAAGCGGCAGGGTACGCTGATGTCGGGCTGAAGCAGGCCATCGAGGAGGGGATCATCCCCGGCCCCAGACTCCTGGTAACCACCCGGGCGATCGTGGCCACCGGAGCCTACGGGCCACGGGGCTTCGCGCCGGAGGGGTCGGCCCCGCTGATGGGCGCCGAGGTGGCGGATGGAGTCGAGGGGCTGACCAGGGTGGTGCGGGATCAGATCGGGAAGGGGGCCGATTGGATCAAGGTCTACGCCGATTACGGCTGGGGGCCGGGGGGGGAGGCCCGGCCAACGTTCACCCTGGCAGAACTGACCACGATCGTGGAAGTGGCCCGGGCGTCGGGACGCCCTGTGGTGGCCCACGCCTCCACCGCCGAGGGGATGCGGCGGGCGGTGCTCGCCGGGGTCGAGACCATCGATCACGGCGATGGGGGCACCCCGGAGATCTTCCGGCTGATGCGGGAGCGCGGGGTGGCGCTCTGTCCGACGGTCGCCGCCGGCGATGCCGTCTCCCAGTATCGTGGCTGGCGGAAAGGCCTCGACCCGGAGCCGGCCCGGATCGCCGCCAAGCGGCAGAGTCTCCTCGACGCCCTCGAAGCAGGCGTCACCTTGTGCAATGGCAGTGACGTCGGGGTCTTTCCCCATGGGGAGAATGTGCGGGAGCTGGAACTGCTGGTCGACTACGGCACCCCGGTGATCGAGGCGCTCCGCGCCGCGACCTCGGTCAACGCCCGAGTGCTCCACCTGGATGACCAGATCGGGCAGGTTCAGGTTGGCCTGCTGGCCGACCTGATTGCGGTGGAGGGGAACCCGCTCGAGTCGATCAGCGCCCTCCGGGCAGTGCGTTTTGTCATGCAGCGCGGGCGGATCATCCGCCAGCCCTGATTCGCGTCGGTCCTGTCAACTTCATCCTGAGGTCCCGTGGCTTCCACCATTCTAGCGATCGCGCTGCTGTACTTCCTGGCGCACGGGGCCACCGCCCTGTTCACCAAGACCCGCGTCCCGGATGTGTTGATGTTGATCGTGCTGGGCCTGGTCCTGGGCCCCATCCTCGGCCTGCTCCATCCGGAGGATTTCGGGAAGGTCGGCCCGGTGATGACCACCCTCGCCCTGCTGGTCATCCTGTTCGACAGCGGCACCACGCTCAAGATCCCCGATCTCAGGGCATCGATGCGGGACACCAGCCTGCTGGCGGTCCTGACCTTCGTGCTCACCACCGCGCTGGGGGCCGGGATCGGCGCCGCGCTCGGGGGACTGGAAGGGATGCCGGCCCTGATGCTCGGCGCCGCGGTCGGTGGCAGCTCGTCGGCGGTGGTCATCCCAATCGTCCGTCAGCTGCAGCTCGGCGAACCCGCCGCGACCATCCTGATCACCGAATCCGCCCTGACCGACGTGCTGACCATCGTCGGGCTGTTCTCCCTCCTCCAGGCCTGGGAACAAGGTGTGATGACCGTCGGTCCCATTCTTGGCGGCGTGCTGTCGACCCTGGTGCTGGCCACCATGGTCGGGGTGGCCGGGGCGGTGCTCTGGCTGGTCTTTCTGACCCACATCCGCCGGTATCCCAACACCCTCACCACTACCCTGGCCTTCGCGTTGATTCTCTATGGGGTGGCCGAGATGCTGGGGTACAGTGGGGCCATCGCGGTGCTGGCGTTCGGGATTGCCCTGGTCAACCAGGACGAGTTGGGGATCACCAAGCTGCGGATCGTGGAGAAGCACCCCACCGTCCTCACCGACAGCGAGCGGGAGTTTCATGGGGAGCTGGTCTTCATCTTCAAGATCTTCTTCTTCGTCTACCTCGGACTGTCCATGTCGTTCGTTCCGGCCGAAGCGATCCTGGCGCTGCTGATCGTGCTCGCGGCCTACGCCGGCCGGTTGGCCATTACCCGGGGGTTGTTGAGTCGGAAGGTGCCGTGGACCGAGGCCAGGGTCGTGTCCTACATGGTGCCCAAGGGGCTGGCCGCGGCGGTCATCGCCTCGATTCCGCTCGCGGCGGGGGTGCCAGGTGGTGAAGTGATTCGCGACACGACTTACCAGGTGGTGCTGCTCAGCATTCTCCTGACGGCGGGTCTGGTCCCGGCCATGGAAACGGGAGCGCTTCGACGGGGATACCGTCGGCTGTTCGGGCCCTTTCCTGAACCGGAAGCCCCGCCCCCGGCCGAGTCAGCTTGACAATGCAGTTCCTCGGCGCGAGTATTGACTGGGCTATCCGAAGACCCGTTCTGATTCCCCCGGCTTCACTTTGAAAGAGGTGGTGTTCATGCGCACGCGCATCAGGGCATTTGTCCTCCTCATGACCGGCATGGTGGTTGGCACGGTGTCTCTCGCGGCCCAGACCGGAGCGATCTCCGGTCTGGTGACCAACCGGGAAACCGGGGCCGCAATTGCCGATGCCGTGGTCACGGTCTCGGGCGCCTCGGGGCAGCGGGTTGGGGGCACGGTGGCGGGGGCGAGCGGCACCTACCGGCTGACTGGATTGACGGCGGGGACCTACTCGGTGCTGGTGACGGCAGTCGGGTTCACGGCCGTGCGAATCGACAACGTGGTAGTGACCGCTGGCGGAACGGCGACGGCGAACGCGGCGCTCATCCCGAAGCCCTTCGAGCTGGATCCGGTCGTCGTTACCGGGTCCCGGGCCCCGGAAAAGGCCCTCGAGTCTCCCGCCTCGGTCCACGTGGTAGCGACTGTGGATATCACCGAGCGCCCGGCCCTCACCATGATTGACCACCTCAAGTCCCTCCCGGGAGTGGACATCTCCCAGGGTGGCCTGGTGCAGAGCAACGTGGTGGGCCGCGGGTTCAACAACATCTTCTCCGGGGCCATGCTCGTCATCAGCGACAACCGGTTCGCGGCGGTCCCGTCGCTCCGGGTCAACGTGGCGGCCTTCGCCCCGACGACCAACGACGATGTGGAGCGGGTGGAATTCGTGCTGGGACCCGGGGCGGCGCTGTACGGTCCCAACGCCGCCAACGGCGTCCTCAACATCATTACCAAGTCACCGATCAGCAGCCCCGGGACCCAGCTCACCCTGGAATCGGGCTTTCGGTCGGATTCCCGCGACTCGCTCGGTACCTCCTTTGACGGTGGGAATAGTGTGCTCCGGATGGGACTCCGTCACGCGAGTCGGCTGAGCGACAAGTTCGGCTTCAAGGTGTCCGCCGAGATTCTGAAGTCGGAGGAGTGGCGGGCCAAGGATCCGGCGGAGCCGGCCGCCCTTCCCGGCAAGACCTGCACGGCCGGATTCGGCTGCCGGGATTTCGACCTGGAGCGGGTCGCGGCGGACTTCCGGGCCGACTACCGGCCCACGGCTGGTTCCGAGATCATCGTCTCCGCCGGGCGGACCAACGCGGGGAACCTGATCGAATACACCGGAATCGGCGCGGCCCAGGCCCGGGACTGGTCCTACACCTACTACCAGGTGCGGGCCCGGTACGATCGGCTCTTCTTCCAGGTGTTCCGCAATCAGAGCAACTCGGGGAATGACAGCCCGCAGGACAACTCCGGCAGCTTCCTGCTCAGGGATGGCAAGCCGATCGTGGACCGCTCCAACGTCAACGCGGCCCAGCTGCAGCACGGGTTCATGCTCGGCGCCCGGCAGGACTTCATCTACGGGGTGGACTACTCCAAGACCAACTCGGTGACCGACGGGACGATCAACGGCCGGAACGAGGAGGACGACGACATCACCGAGTGGGGGCGGGTACCTGCAGAGCAAGACCGAGCTCACCTCCAGGCTCAACCTGGTGGCGGCCCTCCGGATCGACGACCACAGTCGGGTCAAGGATCGGGTGTTCTCTCCCCGGGCCGCGCTGGTGTTTACCCCAGCCGAGAACCACAACCTCCGGGTGACATACAATCGGGCCTTTTCGACCCCGTCCAGCAACAACCTCTTCCTCGACATCGTGGCAGCCCAGGCGGGACCCTACAAGGTCCGGGCGCTCGGGGTTCCCCAGGCCGGGTTCTCGTTCCGGGGCTACTGCGGGACCGGTGGGGTGGACAACCTCTGCATGCGGCCCGGGCCGTTCCCGGGGGTGCCCCAGGCGGCGCTGCCGGCCCGGGCGGCCACCCTCTGGGGCGTGGCGGCCGGGGCGGTCGCGCCCGCCCTCGGCCCGCTGGCCCCCCTGCTGCTCGGAGTGCCGGTCCCAACCGCCGTGGGCACCCAGTTGCGACGGCTCGATGCCACGGCCGGTGTGTTCAGGAACGTGACACCAGAGGAGGTGGCCGACATCAGTGTGATTCAGCCGACGATCACCAACGCCTACGAGCTCGGGTACAAGGGCATCATCAACGACAGGTTCCGGATCTCGATCGACGGCTGGTTCCAGCGGAAGGAGAACTTTGTCGGACCGCTGATCGTCGAGTCTCCCTCGGTATTCCTGGATCTGGCCACCACCACCGCCCACCTGATGACCTATCTGTACCCCGGGCTGAGGGGTGCGGGTCTCAGCGATGCGGCCGCCCAGCAGACGGTGCAGACCGTGGCGGTAGGGATGGCCGGCCTCAACGGTGGGAGCGTCGCGGCGGGCCTCAGCGGCGTGCCACTGGCGACCATCGTACCCGACGATCCCCTGACCCAGAGTTCCGACATCTTTCTGACCTACCGGAACTTCGGGAAGGTGGACCTGTGGGGCGCGGACCTCGCGCTCGACTACTTCTTTGCCGACTACTGGTCGGTGTCGGGGACCTACAGCTGGGTGAGCGACGATTTCTTTGCCGCGGACGACGTCGGCGGGCCGACCGACATCGCGCTCAACGCCAGCAAGAGCAAGGGGTCGGCCACCCTCCGGTACCGGAATGACGGGGCCGGCTGGTCGGCCGAGACCCGGGGTCGCTACGTCAAAGGCTTCCCGGTCAACTCGGGGGTGTATGTCAGCCCGAGAGACAGCCAGGGCCAGCTGCTGCCGATCAACAGCTACGGTCTGCTCGACGCCCAGGTCACCTGGCGGCCCAGGTTCAGCGACCACCTGATGTTTTCCGTGCTGATGGAGAACATTCTGAACGAGAACTACAGCACCTTCGTGGGCATTCCTCAGCTGGGTCGGCTGGTCATGACCAAGCTGCAGTTCGCCTTCTAGTCGCCGGTGGGTGGCGGGGGCTGCGACCCCCGCCACACCCTCGCCCTCCAAACCCTCCTTTCGAACCGAGATGACCCTGGTGACCCGATGGCCGGCCGTGCCATACGTGCTGCCGTTTGCGCTGTTCATCCTCCTGCTGGCGGTGCTTCCCATGACCGGGGTGGACCCGCTCGCCGACCAGGTCATTCGGCTGGTGGTGGTAGGTGGTGCCCTGCTGCTGGTGAGTCGATCGGTGCTGGATTTCAGGGTCCGCCACTGGGTCGGGACTCTGGCCATCGGGGTCGGAGTGTTCGCGCTGTGGATTGCGCCGGACCTGATGTTTGCCGGCTATCGCGACTCCTGGCTCTTCCAGAACAGCCTCCTCGGTGGGGGAGGGTCGAGCCTGGCCGAGGCCGCTCGCGGTGACCCGGCGACCCTGGTCCTCCGGTCGCTCCGGGCTGCGATTCTGGTGCCGATCGTGGAGGAGCTGTTCTGGCGGGGCTGGCTGCCGCGATGGATCAGCAATCCCGATTTCCAGCAGGTGGCGCTCGGGAGCTACACCAGGACGGCCTTCTGGATCACGGCGCTGCTGTTCGCCTCGGAGCACGGCGGGTATTGGGATGTCGGACTGCTGGCGGGGTTGATCTACAACGGCTGGATGTGGAAGACCAAGAGCCTCGGCGACTGCATTGTGGCCCACGCCGTGACCAACGCCTGTCTGTCCGGCTATGTGATCATGACCGGGGAGTGGCAGTACTGGTAGCGGGGCGGCCGGCCAGACGACCGATCGCCAGCAGGGTGCCCAGCAGCAGGAGCCCGAGCAGCCTGACCCGGGTCTCGGTCAGATAGACCCACCCCACCAGGAACAGCGAACTGATCCCGAGACTCATCGCGGTCACCGGAACGCCGAACCGGGCGAAGTCCGCGAACCGGATCCGGGTGCCCTCTCGTTCCGCGATCCCCACCACCGTCACGTTGGCGGAGGCCCCGATCGCCGTGGCGTTGCCGCCCAGGCAGGCGCCGAGAGCCAGGGCCCACCAGAGGGTATTCCCGGAGCCTGGGAGCTGGCCTGAGAGCCGGGCGACGATCGGGATCGCCACCGCCACGAAGGGGATGTTGTCGACCAGCCCCGACAGCACGCCGCTGGCCCAGCAGATGACCAGGGCGGCCAGGACCAGGGTGGCCGGCCCGCTCAGCCCGAAGCCCTCCTGGCCTCGGGCGATCGCCCGGGACAACGCCGCCGCCACGGTGTCCATCAGCCCGGTCTGTACCGCGGCCCCCACCACGATGAAGAGAAAGACGAAGAAGGCCAGGGTAGGCCACTCGATCTCCCGTTCCACCACTTCGAGCAGCCCGTGCTCCCGCTCGGATTGGGTGGGTCGGTGGGTCCGGAGGTACAGCGCGTCCTGCACGACGAGCAGGGTCGCGGCGCCGATCAGGGCCGGGACCGCCACCGGCATTCCGGTCTGTCCGTGGGTCACGAACCCCGCGAAGACCAGCAGCGAGATCCCCAGTCCCCAGCGGAGCAGGACCGGGTCGGTAATCACCGCGGGTGCCGGGGTGGATCCGGGATCGCTCTGACGGGTGAGGGCGGAATCGAAGGTCCGGCGGGCCATCCACTCCAGCAGAACCATCATGCACGCGATCGGAATGGCCAGGTTGGCGACGAACGCCATGAAGCTGAGCCCGGTCGCCGAACCGATCAGGATGTTGGGCGGGTCACCGATCAGGGTGGCGGTCCCGCCGATGTTGGAGGCCATGATCATCGGAAGCAGGTACGCTGCCGCCGCCACCCCGGTGCGCCGGGCCATGTCGGTGGCCATCGGGGTCACGAAGATCACGGTCGTGACGTTGTCCGCCACCGACGACACGATCCCGGTAAACCAGATGATCAGCCGCTGGATGACCCGCGGGTTGCCCTGGGCGCGCGCCAGCAGTCGCTGCACCGCCCACGGGAAGACGCCGGTCGTCTTGAGGACCCCCACCAGGGCCATCATCGAGGCCAGGAGGATGAGGACGTTCAGGTCCAGGGCTCGACCGGCGCCCTCGAAGCTGATCAGCTTCCAGGGCGTGAGGTAGCTCACCAGCCAGAGGGTCGAGACCGCGCCAAGTACCACCAGGACCCGGTGGACCCGCTCCAGGGCCAGCAGGACGAAGGTGCCGATGACGATGCCCGCCACCAGGGCCTGGGAGGTGGGATCGGTCGTGGACAGCAAGCCCTCACCGGCAGAGGGGTCGGTCAGGAGAAGGACACCGAGTGGTGCCATCTAGGACTCAGCGCGGGGGACGAACGGCGGGCGGGTCGCGGCAAAGGCCCGCCAGATGGCCAGTGCGGTCAGGATGGCCAGACCGACTTTGAAGACGCCACCGGTGCCGAGGTAGACATACCCCGCCAGGAACAGCGACGAGGCGGCCAGGGTCATGGCCGTAACCGGGACCCCCATCCGGAGAAACTCCCGGAAGCCGATGGCCGAGCCCATCCGCTCGGCCAGACCGATGACCATCACGTTGGCGGAGGCCCCGATCGGGCTGCCGTTCCCGCCGAGGCAGGCACCCAGAGCGAGGGCCCACCAGAGGACCAACGGATCGCCGGGCATCTCCCCGGCCAGGCGGGCCACGATCGGAATGGCCACGGCCACGAATGGAATGTTGTCCACCAGGGCGGAGAACACCCCGGCGGCCCAGCAGATGGCCAGGGCGGCGAATACCGTGCTCCCCGCCGGTGACAGGCTGAAAGTGGTCTCACCGAAGCGGACAAACGCGACCAGTCCCTCGGCGAGGGTTTCAATCAGGCCGGTTTCCACCGCCGCGCCGACCGCGATGAACAGAAAGGCGAAGAACGAGAGGGTGGGCCACTCGATCTCCTTCTCGATGACTTGGAGCAGTCCGTGCTCCCGCTCCGAATGGGTCGGACGGTGGCGCCGGAGGTAGAGCACGTCCTGCGCCACCAGGAGGACCGCGGCCCCGACGATCGCCGGCACCGCCACCGGCATGTGGGTGATCCCGTGGGTCGCAAATCCGGCAAAGACGATGACCCCCACCCCGAGCGACCAGGTCAGCAGGGTCCGGTCCTGGATCTCGGGTGGCGGGCCCTCGGCGGCGATCGTGGCGCTCGGGTTCTCGAGGTCCTGGATGTAGTAGCGCCGGGAAAACCACTCCAGCATCAGCATCATGATCAGGATCGGGACCGTGAGGTCACGGACAAAATCCATGAACAGCAGGTCGGCGCCCGACGCGATCAGGATGTTGGGCGGGTCGCCGATCAGGGTCGCGGCTCCGCCGATGTTGGCACCCATGATCATCGGCAGCAGGTAGACCATCGGCCGGACCCCGGTGCGGCGAGCGATCTCGATGGCCATCGGGGTCAGGAAGATGACGGTCGTCACGTTGTCGGCCAGGGCCGACACGAGGCCGGTAAACCAGATGATCAGGGCCTGGATGATGATGGTCCGGCCCCCGGCGCGATTCAGGAGCCGATGCACCGCCCAGGGGAACACGCCGGTGGTCTTGAGGACACCGACAAAGGCCATCATCCCGGCCAGCAGGAACAGCACGTTCAGGTCGAGCGAGCGCCCCGCAGCCTCGAAGGAGATCAGCTGATACGGTGTCAGGTAGCTGATTGCCAGGAGCAGTGCCGCCGCCGAAAAGACCACCAGCACCCGATGGGCCTTCTCGATCACCAGGAAGGCGAACACCAGGACGATGACGGTCCCCACGATGCCTTGCGAGACCGGGTCCGTGGTGGAGACGAAGCTCTCGGGAGCCCCCCCGGTAAACCAAAGCGCTGAAGCCAGCAAGACGACTCTCCCCGTGATTTCCGGATTGTGGAACCGACGGATGATCACCAGAGCGGGAGGGCCGCGCAAGCTTGCCCCCGGCCGTCCTTCCGGGCATTGTACTCGCGGGAAGGTCCCCGTCCCATTCTCTCAGGAGTCTCACGATGCGCCACCCGTCCCTGACCCTGCTGCTCCTGCTGGCGGCCCCGGCCTCCCTTTCGGCCCAGGCCCCCGATCGCCCGTTCGGCACCCTCCGGGAACAGGCCGATCTCCAGCAGTCCTGGTTGGCCCGACGGCTGGAGTCCCAGCTTCCGGCCCTGATGCGGCAGTACGGCGTCGACATGTGGGTGATCCCGATGCGGGAGTACAATGAGGACCCCACCTTCCTCGCCATGGTCTCACCCACCACCTTCGCGGCCCGGCGCCGGACCATCTACCTGTTTTTCGACCGGGGTCCTGAGCTGGGGGTCGAGCGGATCGCTCTGGGCGGGTCGAGTCAGGGAGGGCTGTACCAGGCGGTCCGCACCACCACCAGGGTCGATGCGGGGGTGGCCGGGCCGATGGCGGAACTGTGGGGGGACCAGCAGTGGGAGGTGCTCAAGCAGGTGATCGCCGCTCGCAACCCGAGGGTCATCGCCATCAACATGTCCCGCACCTGGGCTTTTGCCGACGGACTCAGCAGCGGGGAATACGACGGGATGCGGGAGGCGCTGGGGCCGCAGTGGTCCGCCCGGCTGCGGCCAGCCGAGGGTCTGGCCGTGGACTTCCTGGCCTGGAGGCTTCCTGAGGAAGAGGCCAGCTACCGCCAGCTCCAGGACCTGGTCTGGAGTCTGATCGAGGAGATGTATTCCTCGCGGGTCATCGACCCGGGCACCACCCGGACCAGTGACCTGGTCTGGTGGTGGCGGCAGCGGGTCAACGACCTCGGCCTGGGGACCTGGTTCCAGCCTTCGATCGACGTGCAGCGACGAGGGGTCAGCGGGGAGAGCCTGGGGGACGATCCGATCATCCTGCGCGGCGACGTGCTCCACTGCGATGTGGGGATCACCGCGCTCCGGCTCAACACCGACACCCAGCACATGGCCTACGTCCTCCGGGTCGGCGAGACCGAACCGCCGCCGGGGCTGCAGCAGGCCATGCGGAATGCCAACCGGCTCCAGGACCTGCTGTTCGAGGAGACCCGGCCCGGTCGCACCGGCAACGAAATCCTGGGTACCACCCGGTCCCGGATGCACTCCGAGGGGCTGAACGGGACGCTGTACAGCCATCCCATCGGACTGAACGGTCACGGGGCCGGCCCGCTGATCGGACTGTGGGACTACCAGGAAGGGGTCCCCGGTCGGGGAGATCACCCGGTGATCGCGGGCATGTGGTATTCCAGTGAGCTGCAGGTCACCTCTCCGGTCGCCGAGTGGGGTGGGCAGCCGGTCCGCATCGCCCAGGAGGAGGACTTCATCGTCGGGGCCGACGGCACGCCGCGCTGGGTGAAGGGGCGCCAGAGCCGCTTCCACCTGGTGCACTGATCGATGAGCCTTCCGTTGCTGGTCGTCCTCCTGACCGGAGGGCTGACCCTCCTTACCGTGGGAGGGGAACTGCTGGTGCGGGGTGCCACGGCCATCGCCAGACAGCTGGGTCTCACCACCACCGTCATCGGACTCACCGTGGTGGCGCTGGGCACCTCGCTCCCCGAGCTGGCCGTGAGCCTGTACGCGGCGCTGGGTGGCACTCCGGACATCGCGATCGGCAATGTGGTGGGGTCCAACATTGCCAACATCGGCCTGATCCTCGGGATCACCGCCATGGTGACGGCGCTCCCGGTCTACGGCTCGGCGGTCCGCCTGGAGTGGCCGTTCATGTTCGCGGCCAGCTGGGTCGCCGTCCTCCTGGCCCGGGACGGCGTGTTCGACCGGTTGGAGGGCGGGTTCTTCATCGTCTGTCTGATCCTGTTCGTCGCCTTCATGGTCCACAGTTCGCGTGTCGAAGTGAAAGCGGGGGAGGCGGCCGAGATCGAGGCGATGGTCAAGACCCGGGCGCCGGAGTTCGATCGCCGGAACCTCGCGGTGGCCCTGCTGCAGGTGCTGGTGGGCTCCGGCATGCTGTTCCTGGGAGGCAAACTGCTCGTGGATGGCGCGGTGGGGCTGGCCCGCATGGCAGACATCCCGGAGCGAGTGATCGGCCTGACCCTGGTCGCGGTGGGGACCAGCCTTCCGGAACTGGCCACCAGTCTGGTGGCGGCCTACCGGGGCCATGGTGAGGTGGCAGTCGCCAATGTGATCGGATCCAACATCTTCAACCTGCTGGCGATCATCGGGACCACCGCGCTCGTCAAGCCGATTCCGGTCGCGGCCCAGGTGATCGGCAGCGACCTGTGGTGGATGCTGGGGATCGCTCTGTTGCTGCTCCCGATGCTGTGGTTCCGATCCAACCTGTCCCGGATCGAAGGTGGAGTGTTGCTGACCGGCTACCTGGTGTATCTCGCCCTGTTGTGGTGACGGGCCTCGGGGTGACTATCTTCGAACACTGTCGGGCGTGGTGAATGAACGTATCTGTGTCTGAGGAGCTACCATGAGTAACGAACCTGAGTATCTGAAGCGGTTGCGCAAGACCCAGTCCCAGCCCGGCGGAGCCGAGGCCCGCCGCGGGGCGGATGGCGCACCATCAGTGCAGGAAAAGGAGGCGCTCCGCTGGGCTCGGGAGGTCGCCGGGACTGATCTTCGGTCGGTCAAGGGGCTGAGCGGGGCACGCTATGTCGTGCTGCTCGGGGTCCAGAGCGCCACCGGGGCCAGGCACCATTCGCTGGAGGGACTCCCCAGCCGGGAAGCGCTGATCCAGCGGATGCTGCCGGGGGCCGGAATGGGTGAAGAGATCCTCGGCTCGTACGAAGTCAAGGGTGGCCGGCCGATCACCACGGAGGTGGTGGAGGGGGATCTCAAGCTCAAGATGGGTCTGCCCCGGCCTCGGGCCAACCCGGTGAGCCCGGAGAAGATGCTTCGGCAGGCCGCCGCCGAGGCCGCCAAGCTGGCCAAGACCCGCCCCCGGGACCGCGACCAGGGCCGCGGTCGCTGATCAGCGGCGCGCTTCGAGCAGCTCCACTTCGAACACCAGCGTGGCATACGGCGGGATGTTTCCACTTCCCATCTCGCCGTAGCCCATCTGGTAGGGGATGATCAGTTGACGGGTCCCCCCTACCCGCAGGCCCAGCAACCCGTCGTCCCAACCCTCGATCACTTCGCCCGCGCCGACCCGGAAGGAAAACGGGCCGGAATCCCGGTTGGAATCGAACGCCGTCCCATCGGGCAGCCAGCCGGAGTACCGCACCACGGCGGTCACTCCCACTTTCAGCGAGTCGCCGGTTCCCAGCTTGACGTCGCGATAGAGGACTCCGGTGGCCCGGTGGACCATCTCGGTGATCCGGACGTCGAGGTCGGGGTGGTAGGTTAGCAGGGTGGGCTCCGTGACGGCCTGGGCCAGGGCCGCCGTTTGCTGGTCGAGCCCGGGGGCGGCCTCGGGGGTGGGAGTGCAGGCCCCGACGATCAGCTGGGCCGTCACCAGGACGGTCACCGGCAGCCTGGTCATGCGATCCCCCGCTTGATGGCGCGCAGCATCAGGTCCGCGAAGAGGTCCACCTCGTCTAGTGTGGTGTAGACGTTCGGGGTGATCCGGAGTCCGTGGAACTCGGGGTGGCCGATCCCGGTGGTGACCACCCGATGCTCTCTCATCAGCCAGCTCCCCAGCTGGGGAGTGTCGATCCCCTCGACCGCCACCAGCCCGATGGCACCGGCATGGGGTGAATCGAGCGGCGTCAGCACCCGGACCCGGTCGCTCTCGGCCAGCAGCCGTCGGGCCCAGCGGTCCCTGAGGTAGCGGAGCCGAGCGATCTTCCGATCGGCCCCGATGGCGCGATGGAAGGCCAGCGCCGCCGAAATGGCGTTGTGGTTGGCGGCCGGATGGGTGCCGATCTCCTCGTACTTGCGGATGTTCTCATCCATCTCTGCCGTGGCCGCCATCAGGGGCCACAGCCGCTTCTGGTGGTCCTTCTTGACGTAGAGAAACCCGGTGCCGATCGGGGCCAGCAGCCACTTGTGCAGGCTGGTGCCGTAGTAGTCACAGCCCAGATCGTCCCGGGTGAACGGGAAGTGGGCGTAGGCGTGGGCCCCATCCACCAGCACCTCGATGCCCAGGGGGCGCGCCATCGCCACGATCTCCCGGATCGGGAGGATCTGGCCGCTCAGGTTGGTGATATGGGGAAGCTCGATCGCCCGGGTCCGGGGAGTGACCGCCTCGCGGAACCGGTCGAGAATATGCTGCTGGGAGGGTGGCGGCACGTCGAAGGAGACCTGCTTGAGGACGATTCCCTCACGTCGGACCCGTTGGTCCCAGCTGGTGAGCATCCGGCCATAGTTCTGATTGGAGACCACCACCTCGTCACCCCGCTTCAGGTCAAGCCCGAAGATCATGATCTCGAGCGCCTCGGAAGCGTTGCGGGTGATCGCCATCTCCTCGATGTCGCAACCGAAGTCGGCCGCGAGGTCCCGGCGGACGCTCTCGATCCGGGGCTCCAGCACGCGCCACATGTGTTCGACCGGCAACTCGTTGCTGAACCGGAGGTCCCGGATCATCGCCTCGAGCACATGGGTGGGAGTGGGGCAGACCCCGCCGTTGTTCAGATTGACCATCGTCCGGTCGGTATCGAAGGCCCGTTGGATCTCGGCCCAGTAGGACTCGTCTGCGGCGACGTCGAGCGGGGAGCGTGCCCCGGCCCTCGAGTCGGCCCGGGCCACCTGGGCGATGGCTTCCTCGCGGAACGCCGGCAGGGTGGCAGCGGCCCCGACCATGGATGCGACGAAGCTCCGGCGGCTGGACATGGTGGCTCCCTGTGCGTGGGGTCTGCTGAATCTCTTCCGGGGCGTTCCGTTGGCGCAAGGTCCCGGTACACCTCCTGCTCTTCTGTCCGGGAGCCCTGTTGGTGCCACTCCACACCGGAACCCGGTGTGATCATGCAAGTGATTGAATCAGAGGACCTTAAGTGACCGTTCCTTGGTTCGGGACTCTCCGTCGTCGCATGAGCTTCCCTTGCGTTCTGCTGGGGTTGAGCCTGGCGACCGCCTGTGCGGGGGCGAAGACCGGGTCGCGGGGCTCACCCCGCCACTGGCCAAGGGTACTCTGGTGGTCACCATCCTGGGGCTCGACTCCGGGGTCCCTGCCAATGTGTCCGTGACCGGCCCGGGTGGCTTCCAGCAGCAGTTGAACTCCGGTACGACCCTCGGCAATCTGGCCCCCGGGAGCTACAGCATCCTCGCGGGAGAGGTCAGCTCCGGTGGGCATATCTGGATGGCTGATGCCCCCAGTCAGGCCGTGGTGGTGAACAGTGGGCAGTCCGCCTCGGCGCAGATCCAGTATGGGGTGACGACCGGTGCTCTTTCGATCGCCGTGACCGGGTTGCCTGACGGGGTGCCGGCCGGCCTCACTCTCTCCGGACCGGGGGGTTTCAATGCTCCCGTGAGCGGGACGCAGACGCTGACCGGGCTGGCAGCCGGGGTCTACAGCCTGAGCGGGGTCACGGTGGTGGTGGGGTCCGCCCAGTACCAACCCACCCTGCCTGGTGCGCCGACGGCCGTGAGTGCCGGGACGACCCCAGTCGCGCTGACCGTGGCATTCACCCGGCTGACGGGCAGTCTTGCCTTTCAGGCCTCCGGGCTTCCACCGGGCGGCGTGGCATCGCTGACGATTTCCGGGCCGGGGGGGTTCAGCGCGAACGCCACCACGGCCGACCTTCTCACGGGGCTCGATCCAGGCAACTACCTGGTCTCCGCCAACCCGGTTCAGCATCTGGGTCACACCTGGTCCCCGAATCCCGCCGGCTATTCCGTCACGATCGGCACCTCCCAGGTTTCGCTCGGCCTGTCGTTCGCGATCACCACGGGTGGACTGACCGTTTCCGTGACCGGGCTGCCGACAGGCACCGCGGCCAGTGTGACCGTGACCGGACCGGGTGGCTTCAGCCAGGGGCTCGCGGAGACCGCGGCGTTGGTAGGACTGGTGCCAGGGAGCTACCTCGTCACGGCGGCTCCGATCAGCGTCGGTGGCCAGAACTACACGCCCACTCCAGCTTCACAGGCCAGCGCGGTGCCGGCCAGCACGACACCCAACCTGGTGGCGGTCCAGTACAGTCCGACCCATGGCAGCCTGGCGCTGTCGGTGAACGGGCTCCCCGGGGGTATCCCCGGGGCGATTCTGGTGACCGGCCCCGGAGGATTCTCTCAGTCCGTGACGGCCACCACCACGCTGACCGGGCTGCAACCCGGGAGCTACTCGGTGGCGACATCGTCGGTGTCCTCCGGAGGCCAGACGTGGGCTCCCACTCCGCCCCTGCAAGTGGTCACGGTGAGTGCCGGGGCGACCGCGGCAGCGGCGGTGGGCTATGCCCAGTCCACCGGGTCGCTGTCGGTGACCATCAGTGGACTGCCGGGAGGCGCGGCGGCCGCCGTCACGGTGACGGGGCCCGGTGGCTTCTCGCAGAATCTGACGGGCAGTACCACCCTGACCGGGCTGGTACCGGGCTCCTACACGATTACGGCGTCCAACGTGGCGAGTGGAGGCCAGACCTGGGGCGGGACGCCCGCTTCCCAGCCCGCGACCGTGAACGCCGGTGGCACCTCTGCCGTGGCGGTCAGCTATGCCGTTACCGGGCCACCCACCACCCTGAATCTCCGGGTGGATGGCGTCTACCTGACCCAGGCCACCCAGCGGTACGATGGCACCACGCCACTGGTGGCCGGTCGAGCCGCCTACCTGCGGGTCTTCACGCTCGCGAATGAGGCCAACACCGCGACGCCGGCGGTTCGGGTGCGGCTGTACAGCGGAGCAGTGCTGGTCCAGAGCTACACGATCAACGCGCCGTCCGGCTCGGTGCCCCTGACCGTTACCGAGAATGTGCTGGCGTCATCCTGGAACGTGCTGGTCCCTGGCAGTCTGGTGCAGCCAAACCTCATGGTGCTGGCCGATGTGGATCCCGGCGGGCTGGTGGCCGAAACGAATGAAACCGACAACAGCTTCCCGGTTTCGGGATCCCCGGGGGTGGTCGACGTGCGCTCCGTGCCCACCTTCGATGTCCGGTTCGTCCCGGTGCTGCAGACGGCGAACGGCCTGGAGGGGGTGGTCAACAGTGGCAACACCGAGACCTTCCTGGTCAACACCAAGAAGATGCTCCCGGTGGCGGGGTATGCCGCCGATGTCCGTACCAGCTACACCACGTCCGCCCCGGCGCTGGAGAGCGGGAATGGCAACGGGGCCTGGGGTACCATCCTGAGCGAAGTGCGGGCACTGAAGACCCTGGATGGGAGCAGTCAGTATTACTACGGCGTGGTGAAGACCAGCTACGGAAGCGGAGTCGCGGGAATGGGGTACGTTGGCGGCAGCGCCCGGACTGCGATCGGCTGGGATCGGCTTCCCAGCGGCTCCGAGGTCATGGCCCATGAGCTGGGGCATAACATGGGTCGTTCCCATGCGCCCTGCGGTGGTCCCGCCGGTCCCGATCCCTCCTATCCCTACCCCGGTGGCAAGATCGGCGTCTGGGGGCTCGATGTCGCCACGCTTTCCCCCAAGGACCCCGCGGTCTATGTCGACCTGATGGGGTACTGCAACCCGGATTGGGTCAGCGACTACAACTGGGCGGCGATGGTCAGCTATCGCCAGGCTGGACCCAATAACATCGTGGCGGTAGGGCAGGGCACCGGACGCGGACTCCTGGTCTGGGGCCGGATCACCGACCGGGGTCCCGTTCTCGAGCCCGCCTTCGTGGTGGATGCGCCGCTCGTGCTTCCGCCACCGGGCCCCCATCGCCTGGAGGCTCTGGCGTCCGATGGCACGGTCCTGTACCGCCGCGGCTTCAGCGCGGTGCCCGTGGGAGATCTCCCGACCGGAGTGGAGGAGGGGTTTGCCTTCGTCATTCCGCTCGAGCGGGCGATGGAGCTGGAGATGACCACCCTCCGGGTGGTGGCGGGTGGCCGGTCCGCGGAGCAGCGGGCGGGGGCCCCCAGTGACAATCCAGGTTTCGACTTGAGCCGCGACGCTTCCGGCCGAGCGGTGATCCGCTGGAACCGGGCCGCCTTCCCGATGGTGCTGGTCCGGGACGCGGTCACCGGACAGGTTCTCTCGTTCGCCCGGGGCGGGGAAGTTCACCTTCCGGTGACGGCCGGTCGGCTTCGGCTGACGGCCAGTGATGGCGTTCGGATCAGGACCGAGGACCGGAACGTCCGATAGCAGCTCTCCTTGACCGATCCGGGCGGGGCGCGTTGCTTTCCGACATGACCACCCCGCCACGTTCCGTCGTCATCACCGGCTGTTCCACCGGCATCGGCGAGTGTGCCGCGCTCCGGCTTGATCGGCTGGGCTGGCAGGTCTTTGCCGGCGTCCGCCGGGCCGAGGACGGTCGACGGCTCGCCGAAAAAGCCTCCCACCGGCTCCGCTGGATCCTGCTCGACGTGACCGACGAGGATTCGATCGCCGCCGCGACCGCCTTGGTAGCGGAGGCGGTGGGCTCCGCCGGGCTACCGGGCCTGGTCAACAACGCCGGGATCGCGGTGGGCGGCCCGATCGAAGGTATTCCGCTCGATCAACTGCGCTGGCAGTTCGAAGTCAATGTGATCGGGCTGGTGGCGGTGACCCAGGCGATGATCCCGTTGCTGCGACCGGCCAAAGGCCGCATCGTCAACATCGGTTCCATTGCGGGCCGGGTCACCTCCCCGGTCGTCGGCGCCTACTGCGCCTCGAAACACGCGGTCGAGGCGGTGACCGATGCTCTCCGGTTGGAACTGGGGCCATCGGGGATGTACGCCTCGGTGATCGAGCCCGGGGTGATCCTCACGCCGATCTGGGACAAGGCGCTCGCCAAGTCGGGATCGGCCCTCTCGACCGAGCTGGCCCAGCGCTATTCGGCCGAAGTCACCCTCATCGCCAAGACCGCCCGTCGGGCCCAGAAGCACGGCATCCCGGCGGACCGGGTCGCCGACGTCATCGTCCACGCCCTGAGTGCCCCCCGTCCGCGGCACCGGTATGTGGTGGGACGCGACGCCAAGATCCGGCTGGCGCTTCAGACCATCCTCCCTCGCCGCTGGATGGACGCGCTGGTCCATCGGGTGGTCCGGAAGTACGGCCAGCCACGGACCTGACTGCGGTGCGCCGCCTCGGGCTGCTCGCTGCCCTCGCATTCCTTTCCGCCTGCGACGCCTCGACTCCGCTGGGTCCCGGAGAGGTGGCGGAAGTCACGATCCAACCCGCCACCGCCCGGATCGAGGTGGGGAACTCGCTCCCCCTCACCAGCCTGCTGGTCGACGTAAATGGCGATCCCGTCACCGGGGTCACGGCCATCTGGCGAAGTTCCTCGCCTCAAGTCACCATCGCTCCCGATGGCCGGGTGACCGGGACGGCACCCGGGATGGCGACCATCACCGCCACCGCCGGCGGCCGAAGTGGCACTGCCCTGGTCAGCGTCCTGCCCGCGGTCGCGCCGGCCATCGGTTGGCGCGTGGCCCTGGCGGGACTCACCGGGACCTCCTTTCTCGGGATCTGGAAGGGGCCCGGCGATCTCGCCTGGGCGGTGGGCTCGGATGGAGTGGTCATCCGAAGGAGTGCCAGCGGATGGGAACGGGTACCGGTGCCGACCACCGCCGCGCTGACCGGAGTCTGGGGGACCGGGCCCAATGAGGTCTTTGCGGTGGGCGACTCGGGAATCATCCTGCGCCACGATGGGACCAGCTGGTCCCGGATGCCTAGCCCGACCAGCCGGACCCTGCTCAATGTCTGGGGCCTTGGGCCCGGTCAGGCATGGGCCGTCGGCGTCGGGGTCGTCCTGCGATGGGATGGGGTGGCCTGGTCCACCATGCCGCTCAGTGGCGAACCCGAACTCTGGGGGATCTGGGGCTTCCATCCCGACCTGCTCTTTGCCTCGGGCCAGAATGGGGTGCTCCTCCAGTGGGAGGGCGTCCGGTGGACCACCCTCGCTTCGCCCACCGATCTGTTGATCTTCGGTCTCTGGGGGGTATCCCCGACCAACCTCTGGGCGGCCGGGATTCAAGGGTGGTTGCTGCGGTTTGACGGCGCGACCTGGGGGCGGGTCGCGAGCCCCAGCCCCGCCGACTATTTCGCCCTGTGGGGTCGGAGCGGCTCCGAGATCTATGCGGTGGGGAACAATGGCGCGATGATGTACTACAACGGATCCGTCTGGTCGTTCCTCCCGCAGAACGCGACCCGACAGAATCTCCGGGCGATCCACGGCGACGGGACAGCGGTCTACGCCGCGGGATGGTCCGGTACCGTGATCCGCCGAGGCCAGGCGGATTGGGAGACCGAGACGAGTTCACCCGTCCTCTTTGCAGTGGCGGCAACCGGAAGCGGTTCCGTGGTCGCGGTCGGGACCGGCGGCACCGTCCTCCGGAAGGTCGGGATCGACTGGGTTGAGGAGCCGGTCCCCGCCGTCCGGGACCTGTTCGGCGTTGCGGCGGTTGGTCCCGGCACCGGACTGCTGGCCGTTGGCGATACCGGGACGATCCTCCGGCGCACGGCCGGAATTTGGATTCAGGAGGGAAGCCCGTCGTCGGTACTGCTGCGATCGGTCTGGATCGCTCGCTCCGGACTGGAAGTCATCGTGGGCGGGGAGGGCACGATCCTGCATCGGGATGGTGGGGGCTGGCAGGTGATGCCGAGTCCTGCCACCGGGTTCCTTCGTCAGGTCTGGGGCCTGGATGCCCGCAACATCTGGGCGGTCGGGGATGGTGGAACCATCCTGCGGTGGGACGGAGAGATCTGGGTCCGCCAGCCCAGCCCCACCACAAAGCGGATCAGGGCGATCTGGGGCACCGGGGTGGACGATCTCATCGCGGTGGGCGACAGCGGGGTGGCCCTTCGGTTCGATGGCCGGCGGTGGTATCCGCTCCAGAGCGGGGTGACGAACAACCTCCGGACCATTTGGGGGACCGGCCCGACCGACGTGTACGCCCTCGGGGAGGAAGGGGTCGCCCTCCGATGGAACGGTTCGGCCTGGAGCAGGATCGAGCTGTCGACCGAGGAATGGATGCTTGGGGCGACGGTCCAGGATGGCGCATTCTACGCGGTGGGGACCACCCGAACGGTGCTCACCGCCACCATCGCCCGGTAGTCGCTACCGGGCGGCTCGCGGGGCGGCGAGTTTTGCGAGCAGCAGCCCGGCCACCAGCGCCACCGCGATCATCACCATCTTGAACGCGGTTTCAACTCCGGAAATCACCTCCCGGTCCATCATCGACAGCAGACTTCGGAAACCGACGCTTCCCGGAACCAGGGTCAGCAACCCGGGTACCTCGACAATGGCGGCGGGACGGTCGGTGAGCCGTTCGAAGCCCAGGGACCCGAGCCCGACCAGCAGGGCTCCGATGAACACGCCGAGTTCGGGCCCGAGGACCTGGCCTCCCAGCCGGGCGCCGAAGAAGGCGACCATCCCCGCCACTACGATCCAGATGGCATCCCGGCGTTCGGCCTTGAGCAGCACGGTAAAGCCCAGGCCGCTGATCACCAGAGCGATCAGGTTTGCCCAGCTCGGCAGGCCGAGCCGCGGTCCCGCGGCCATGGGCAGCCCCACCACCAGCTCTCCCACCCGGTACCCGAGGGTGACGCCGAGGCCGATCCCGAGGAAGGTGATAGCCGCCGCGCTGACCCGGGCGGTTCCGGAGGACAGATGCCGGCTGGCCAGTTCGGACATCGCGGTGGTCAGGGTCATCCCGGGGATCAGCACGATCAGGCCGGCCAGGGTGGCCGTGGCCAGCGAGAACCCTCCCCAAGTGGCGGCGGCAATCGCTGCCAGGAACGCCACCGTGAAGGAGGCCACCGGTTCAAAGACCCGGTCGAGAGCCGGGCGGGTGGCCGCCCGGAGAGAGAGGGCGCCGGTCAGTGCCCCCAGCACCACCGCCACTCCAATCTCGGGAAGCCCCCCGCCGAGGAATCGGGCTGCCGCCCCGGAGGCCAGAGAGAACCCCAGAACGGTCACCGCCGGGCGATAGGCCGGTGGGTCGCGGCGGATCTGGGCCAGTTGTTGAAGCCCGGCCTCCGGGGAGGTTGCCCCCTCGAGCACCTGGCGGATGACGGTGTCGGTCTGGGCCAGCCGACCCAGGTCGGTGCCCCCTGGTTCCACCCTGAGCAGGAAGGTGTGCTGGCTTGGCACCGGACCGATCCCGGCGAACACCGAGGTAGGGGTGGTGAAGAACTGACCCTCCAGGCCGAGTCGGCGGGAGGCGGTATCGAGGACCTCTTCGAGCCTCGGGGCGGCCACTCCGTAGGCGTGGAGCGCCCGGCCAAGTTCAAGGACGAACGCGATTCGCGCGTCGGGGGTCGGGTCCGCCGGGTTGCCCGGGCTCGGGGGCCTCGGCATAATGGGTTCAGGCACGGCAGCAATCTATCCACGAAGCTTGAGGGGGGTCGACCTGGTGTCCTGGCGTTGGCGGAAGGCGGGGATCCTACTCGGCGGCCTGGCAGTTGCGGGGGCGTGCGCCGTCAATCCCGCCACCGGAGGGCGGGAGTTTTCCCTTGTGTCGGAATCGCAGGAGATCGCGATGGGAAAACAGGGCGCCGAGGAGACCCTCGCCACCATTCCGCTGGTGGCCGACAGCGCCGCGCAGCGGTACCTCCGTTCGGTCGCGATGGGGTTGGTAGAGGTGGCCGAGCGCCCCAACCTCCCGTGGAGCTTCTACCTGCTGGATGACGCTTCGGTCAACGCCTTCGCGTTTCCTGGCGGGTACATCTTCGTCACCCGCGGGATCCTGACCCACATGAACAATGAAGCCGAACTGGCCGGGGTGCTGGGGCATGAGATCGGGCACGTCACCGCCCGGCACACCGCCACCCAGATCTCCAGGGCCCAACTGGCGGGAATCGGCATGGCGGTCACCACCATCGCCTTGCCGGAGGTTGGCTCCCTCCTCGGGGCCACGGTCGGGTCGGGACTCGGCCTGCTGTTTCTCAAGTTCGGCCGCGACCACGAGTTCCAGGCCGACGAGCTGGGCTTCCGGTACATGACGCGGGATGACTACGACCCGCGAGCCATGTCGTCCATGTTCACGATGCTGCAACGGCAGAGTGCGACCGGGGGTGGTGGCCGCCTTCCGGAGTGGCAGAGCACCCATCCGGCCCCGGAGAATCGGGTGGCCCGGAACGACCAGCGAGTGGCCGGGTTCCCGGGGATCCCGGATTCCATGAGGCTGGGTCGGGAACGGTTTCTACAACGGCTGGACGGGATGGTGTTCGGGGAAGATCCCCGGCAGGGCTACTTCGAGGGTGAGCAGTTCTTCCACCCGGACCTCCGCTTCCGGTTCGTGATTCCCACCGGCTGGCAGGGCAGCAATCAGCCGGCCTCGGTCATCGGGGTGAGTCCGGGGAAAGATGCGATTGTGGCGCTCGCTCTGGCCAAGGGGACTTCCCCGAGTGGGGCCCTTCGGGAGTTCCTCGGCCAGGAGGGCATCCAGGCCGGGCCGTCGTCGGCCAGCCCGGTCAACGGGATTCCCGCGGCCACCGGCGAGTTCACCGCCACCACCAGTCAGGGGACGGTGACTGGGGTGGTCCAGTTCGTCAGCTACGGCGGTCGGCTGTACCGGCTGCTCGGGTATACCACGCCGGCCAAGGCCGCGGGGTATGCCGGTGGTTTCCGGCAGTTCGCCGGCTCATTCGCTGAACTGACGGACCCGACGGCGCTCAACCGGCAGCCCAACCGCATTCGGCTGGTGACCCTTCCCCGAGGGATGACGCTTGAGGAGTTCTACCGGTCCTACCCCTCGGTGGTCCCGGTCGAGCGGGTGGCCCTGATCAACGGCCTCGTCGCAGGCCAGGTCATCCCCCGCGGCACCATCATGAAACAGATACCCTGATGCAGCCCGGGTGAGCCCGTCCCGCACCGGTCCCGCCTTCCGGGCGCTCCGCCACCACAATTTCCGCCTGTTCGCCACCGGACAATTCGTATCGCTGTGCGGCACCTGGATGCAGAGTGTCGCCCTGGGGTGGCTGGTGCTCACCATGACCGACTCGGCCTTCGCGGTCGGCCTGGTGGGCGCCACCGGAAGCCTGCCTGTCCTGCTGTTCACCCTGCAGGGCGGGGCCCTGGCGGGCCGGTCGAACCGGTTGCGGATGGTTACCATCCTCCAGACCCTGATGCTGGTCGAGGCGGTGGTGTTGACGGTGCTGACCTGGTCGGGCCATGTCACCCTCGGGTGGGTGGTGGCGCTCGCGGTTACCCACGGGCTGCTCAGCGCCTACGAGATTCCGGCCCGGCAGACTCTGCTCCTCGACCTGGTGGGTCGGGAGGATCTGATGAACGCCGTGGCCCTCAACTCCTCCACCTTCAACCTCTCCCGGGTCATCGGTCCGGCCCTGGGCGGGATGATCCTGGCGGTGACGGGGCCGGCTGTCTGCTTCGGGATCAACGCCGTGAGCTACCTCGGGGTGTTGGTGAGCCTGCTCCGGATTCGGCTCGATCCTGCTCTCATCGTGCCGACCCGGGCTCGCCCCTCGATGCGGGAGGCGCTCCAGTTCGTCCTCAACCCCGGCTGGCCCCGCACCCTGGTCGTTCTGAGCGGCACCTACACCATCTTCGCTCTCTCGTTCCTCACCATCCTGCCGGTCTACGCCCGGGATGCGCTCGGCCTCGGGGCGGCGGGCTACGGCTGGCTCACGGCGGCCTTTGGGATCGGGGCCGCGGGAGGGGCCCTCCTGCTGGCGGGCTTCGGGCCGACCAGGGCTCGGGGCGATGTGGCCCTCCGGGCGGGAGTGGTCATCGGGTTGGCCCTCCTGCTGCTGTCGATCGCCCCGGTGGCACCGCTGGCCTTCGTGCTGCTGGTCGCCGGGGGCGCGAGTCTGTCCACCAACGCCATCACGACCAACACCCTGTTGCAGACCGAGGCGTCGGACGAGTTGCGGGGTCACGTCATCGGGTTCTATGCCTTCATCGTAGTGGGGCTGGCCCCGTTCGGGGCCTTGCAGGTGGGCCTGGTGAGTGAGTTGGCGGGCGTCAGAGTCGCCGCGGCGCTTGGCGGCACCGTCTGCCTGGCCATGACCCTCTGGATGACCCTCCAGATCCGGCGTACTCTTGGAGCTGCCATCGACCGGCGGAAGTCGGCCCAGACCGAGGAATCCTACACCTGGCAGGAACGGCGACAGTGATCATCACGATTTCGAGGGAGTTCGCGTCCGCCGGCTCCGAGGTGGCCCGCCAGGTCGCCGGCCGGCTGGGCTGGGACCTGGTGGACAATCAACTGGTGGTGGAGGTGGCGGCCCGGGCCGGCCTGACCCCGGAGGAGGTGGCCCAGCGGGAGGAGAGTACCCCCGGGTTTGGCGAGCGGGTTGCCCGGGCCCTGGCCATCTCGATGCCGGAGTTCGTCGGCCCCGAGGCCGGGGCGCTCTCGACCTTGCCGGAGGTCGGGCTGGTTCGGGTCACGGAGGCGGTCGTCGCCGAACTTGCCGCCCGGGGTCGAGTGGTCATGGTTGGCCGAGCCGCCCCCGCGGTGCTGGCCTCCCACCCCCAGTCGCTCCATGTCAGGATCGTGGCACCGAGGGCGGCGCGGGTCGCCCGGGCGGCTGAACGGCTGGGAATCGACCCCGGGGAGGCCGAGGCCCTGCTCGACCGGTCGGACGAGAACCGGGGGCGTTACCATCGGCAGCACTACAACCGGGATTGGGCCGATCCGGTCAACTACCATATGGTCCTGAATACCGGGGCGCTGGGGGTCGAGGGGGCGGTACAGGTGATCCGGGAGCGTGCTCGGGCGCAATGGGGGGATTGACAAATCCTAACGAATGTCCAATTTTTTCCGCCGTTGGACCCGGCCACAGTGACGGTTGCAGGGCACCACTGTACCTCCACCCACGCAAGGAGTTCGGATGTCGAAGGTAGCGTTTGTCGCTGCTCTTCTGGTGCTTGGTGCCTGCGCACCCAAGGCCGAGGAAGCCGCCCCGCCCGTTGAGACCGAGATGGCCGCGCCGGCTGCAGCCCCCGCGGACTCGGCCGCCATGCCTGCGGACACGATGGCCCGCGACACGACCGCCAGTCACTAGGTCGTAGGCCGTTCAAGGCATATGAAAAGCCCCGGCCATGCCGGGGCTTTTTCATGGAAGCAGGTCGAGCAGCACCGCGTGGCCCGGGGGGTCAATGACCCGACCGACCTCTCCCTCACCGATCGATACCTCGCCCCCCGAGGTCACTTCCCGTCGAATGCGCCCCAGTCCGAGGCAGGCCGATCCCACCTGGAGCAGCGAGGTGATGGTCCCGACTTCCCGGCCGTGCGCCACCACCGGGCTGCCCAGGTCTACCGGGCTCCCCTGCCAGGCGACTCCGCGCAGGGTCCGGTTCGGGTGTCCTCGGAAGTGGACTCGAGCGACGGTCTCCTGACCGACGTAACAGCCCTTGGTATAGGAAACTCCGCCCACGTCGTCGTATCTGACCTCCTGGGGCAGGGTCTTTCCATCGATTTCGGCGCCGAGCGCCGGAAAACCCTGAAGAATCCTGGCGGCTTCGCCGTGATCGCCTGAGCCGATCAGACCGCCGGCCGCCTGGAATCGCTCCAGCACCTCCGCCACGGCGGCGCCCGGCCCGACCAGCAGCGCGGCGGCCGGCCCGGTCGGAGCGAGTCGGCCGATCAGGCCACCTGCCTCGAGCGGTTGCAGCAGCAGTTCCCCGTCCGGCCAGGGGAGGCCGGCGCGTGCCAGGGTCGCCGCGGTCCCATCGCCGATCAACCAGACCGATCGCCACTCGGAAGATTGATCCGTCACCTGGGCCAGCCGGGGCGGAATGCTCTTGGTGAATACGGCCTGGATTGCTTCCCGACCCTCCGCCGGCACCAGCAGGAGCAGGGAAGCATCAAGCTGGAGCATCCAGAGGTCGGAGATGATCATCCCCTTCGGGGTAAGCACGGCGCCATAGCTCAGATGCCCGTCACCCGGACGCACCACATCGCAGGTCACCAGCCCCTGGAGGCAATCCGCGGCTGCGGGTCCCTCGATCCGGAAGACGGCATGTTCGACCGGGACCGCCGTGGCGCCGGTCATCAGCCACTCGAGGGCTTCGGGAGAGAGCCGGACGTTCGGCTTGGTCATCAGGCGCCCTGACGGTAGTAGCCGGCGTCGGCGTACGAGCGATCGAGCAGTTCCACCGGGTGAGCCAGTCCAACGAGGAGGTCATGGGCCCGTACCCCGGCGCCGATCTGCATCAGGCATCCGGGGTTGCCGGTGACGATCAGGTCCACCGGCGGCTCGGCCTGCCGGATCGCTTCGAGCTTGGCATCGAGGATCGAGCCCGCCAGCTCCGGGTGCTGCAGGTTGAAGGTCCCGGCACTTCCGCAACACTGATCGGCTCCGGGAAGGAGGCGCACCGACAGACCGGGGATTGCGCCCAGCACCGTCAGGACTTCCTGGTGTACGCCCTGGGCATGTTGCAGATGGCAGGGGGGGTCGTAGCCGACCTGGAGTGGGAGTTCAGCCCCGGGTCGCGGGCCGGCCGCTGCCAGCAGTTCGCTGACGTCTCGCACCCTGGCGCCGAACGCGGCGGCCTCGTCGGTCCCGAGCAGGTAGCCCGCCTCCTTGAGCGTCGCGCCGCACCCGGCGGCGTTGACCACCACCCAGTCGACCCCGGCCATGGCAGCCATGTTTCGCGCCACCAACTTCCGGGCTGTGACTGGGTCGCCGGCGTGCGCATGGGGGGCCCCGCAGCAGCCCTGGCCCTTCGGCTCGGTCACTCGATACCCGTTCACTGTCAGGGTTCGGCGGGTAGCCTGATGCACGTGGTCGAACAGCGCCCCGGCCACGCAGCCGGTCAGCAGCGCCACCGTGCCACGGGTGGGGCTGCCGACATGGGGCATGGCCGCCCGCTTCGGTCGGGTCGCCGGGGCCGACGCCGCCAGCATGGTCAGGGGGAACCGGAGCCGACTCCGGCCGGCCAGTAGCGCCGGAAGCCCAGTGGCGCGAAGGACCCGGGCCGCGCCCAGTACCAGGCGGTACCGCCACGGTCGAGCGAAGACCCCCAGACCGGCCGGCGGCCCGTCCAATCGAGCGCCGCTCAGCAGCGACCGGGCCGTCTCCAGTCCCCGACCATAGCCGACCCCGGAGGGGCAGGCCGGCTCGCAGCCCCGACACCCGAGGCAGCGGTCAAGGTGATAGCGAATCGCCGGGTCATCAGGAGGGAGTTCCCCGCTCGCGAGGGCTCGCATGAGGACAATCCGGCCTCTGGGGCTGTCGTTCTCGTCGCCGGTCGCCAGGTAGGTCGGGCAGGCAGGCAGACAGAACCCGCAGTGGACGCAGGGGTCGAGCGCCTGCCATCCATTCGACCCGGTCGGCGCCGTGGCGAGGTCAGCCGTCATGCGGCTCCACGTCGGTGGGAACCTGCAGGATGCCCTGCGGGTCAAACGCGCCACGCAGCCCGGCAACCAGCCGTGCGACCCCCTCCCGGTAGGCGCCAAAGTGTCCAACCGCCGCCAGGACCTTCCCTGGCCCTCGTTCCACCGTGAGCGGGATCTCCCGTTCGGCGGTGATCCGGCGGAGCTGGATCAGGGTCTCGGCTGACGCCGACCCGGTCCACCGCAGGGATCCGGTGCCGGCCCCGGCGGAGATGAGCCCGCTGTCGAGCCGCTCTTCCAGGAGGTCGATCGTGGCATCGATCCCATCGAGCAGGGTGCCGAGCCGCAGGGTGACCGGTCCACCCAGGGCGCCGCGGGCCGCCTGATGCCAGAAGGCACTCGCTTGTTCCCGGGTCAACTCCATCCAGCTCAGGGTCGTCAGAATGTGGAGTGCGGCCGCCTGGGCCCCGATGGCGGCCTCGGGGCCGAGCAACCGGACGGCCAGGGTCCAGTCCGCGTGAGCCCCGAGCGCGGGTGACAGCAGTTCGAGGCTGGCGGGGTCGACGCCACCATCCATCAGGCCGCGACCGGCCCGCGTCAGGATGTCGCGATCGCCGTGAGCCAGATGGGTCCGGTCGGCCCCCGGGTTGGCGTGGAGCCGAAGGTGGACCTCCGCGATCAGACCGAACGCACCAAACCCGCCGGCCTGGAACCGGGTCAGATCGTACCCGGCCACGTTCTTCACCACGGTGCCCCCGGGTCGGAGGATCCGGCCGTCCCCGGTCACGATGGTACAACCCACCAGCGAGTCCCGGATCGGGCCGAACCCCAGCCGGAGCGGTCCTGCGGTGCCGGCGGCGATGATCCCACCGATGGTGCGGTCGGGTCCACCCGGCGGGTCCCAGGGGAGCCAGATGCCGGCTTCGTGGAGTTTGCGATTGAGCTCCGCAAGCGATACCCCGGCCTGCACCGTGGCCACCAGATCGGCCGCCGCAATCCGGGGGATGGTATCCAGTCCGGTCGTGGTCACCACCAGGTCCGCCGTCGAGCTCGGCAGTCCCCAGCTGCCCTGGCCCTCCAGCTGGACCGACCACCCCTCGGCGCTGGCCAGGGCGAGGACCCCGGCTGCGCTCTCGATCGTGTCGGGGGCCGCCCGGGGTCGCCCGCCTGGGCCGTGGGTCAGGGCCACGGTGCCGAGGGACTCGCGGAGCCGAGTCGCGATGTGGTCGTTCATGCGATACCTCCCGCCCGCCATTCCCGGCAGGACCGCAACGGGATCACCTTCCCCGGGTTGGCCCGTCCTTCCGGGTCGAACACCCGGCGCACGTCGCACATGGCCGACAGGGTGGCCGGGTCGAAGATCAGCGGCATGAAATCGATCTTGTCGGACCCGACGCCGTGCTCCCCGGTGATGGTGCCGCCGGCGGCCACGCAGGTCTCCATGATGGCGCGGCTGGCCCGCTGGACCCGGGCAACCAGCGCGGCGTCATGTCGATCGTAGCAGATGTTGGGGTGCAGATTGCCGTCGCCGGCGTGGAACACGTTCACCACCGTCACCCGTTCCCGCGCCGCGATTTCGGCGATGGCGTCGAGCACCTCGGGCAGGGTCGAGCGGGGGACCACGGCGTCCTGGACGATCAGGTCTCTGCTGACCCGGCCCATGGCGCCAAACGCCTTCTTCCGGCCCTGCCAGAGACGGGCCCGGTCCGCAGCGGTGGTGGCGGTACGGACTTCGGTCGCGCCGCAACGGGCCAGCATCCGGGTCACGACCCGCTCTTCCTGGTCGACCGACTCCGGTCGGCCATCGAGTTCGACCAGCAGCACGGCGGCCGCGTCGGTCGGGTACCCCGCGGCATAGATCGAGGCCTCGACCGCCCGGACGCAGGGGCCGTCCAGCATCTCCAGCGCGGCCGGTACCACCCCGGCGGCGATGATGCCGGAGACCGCTTCGCTGGCGGCTCGAATCGTCGAGAAGGCGGCCAGGAAGGTCCGGATCTCCTTGGGGACCGGAACCAGGCGGACGGTGACTTCCGTGGCGATGCCGAACATGCCTTCGCTGCCGACGAACAGCGCCACCAGGTCCGGGCCCCAGGGTTCGCCCTGGGAACTTCCCAGCCGGGTGACGGTGCCATCCGGCAGGACCACCTCCAGCGCGACGACATGGTTGGTGGTGACGCCGTACTTGAGACAGTGCGGGCCGCCCGCGTTTTCCGCTACGTTGCCACCGATGGTGCAGGCCGTCTGGCTCGAGGGGTCGGGCGCGTAGTGCAGCCCGAAGGCCGCCGCCGCTTCGGCCAGCCGGGCGTTCACCACCCCGGGCTCCACCACCGCCCGGCGGGTCGCGGGGTCGAGCCGGAGGATGCGATTGAGCCGGGTGAGCACGATGAGGACCGCGTCGGACTCCGCCAGGGCGCCACCGGAGAGGCCGGTCCCGGCGCCCCGCGCCACGAAGGGCGTGCGATGGCGATACAGCAGGCGCACGATCTCGATCAGCTGTTCCCGGGTGCCGGGCAGCACGGCGAGTCCGGGGGTGACCTCATGGGTCGGGAGTCCATCGGCGCGGAAGACCGCCAGTTCGGCCGGACGGCGCCGGATCCAGCGTGGGCCCACCACCGCGGCAAGCTCCTCCGACAGGGCGGTCATTCCGGATACCACTCCGGCAGTGCTCATGGACGGAAGCTACAACGAAGGACCCCCTCGGCGCCCGGAGGCGACGAGGGGGTAAGCTGGCACCACGACGGGGGAAGTTACGCCGCGGCCCAGAATCCTTCCTTGTCCCGGATTTCAGGACAGCGCCGGAGTTTTTCAAAGGCCCGCTCGCGGATCTGCCGGACCCGTTCCCGGGTCACGCCGAGCATGGCACCGATTCGCTCGAGGGTCAGTGGCTCGGTGGTGTTGTCGAGGCCATAGTAGAGGGAGAGGATCCGCCGTTCCCGCGGGGTGAGATACTGCCGGAAGATCCGCCGGATGAACTCCTGCTGCAGGCCAAGATCGGTCCGCTCTTCGATGTCGGAGGCGTCGGTCCCGGCCACCCGCTCGCCGAACGTCACGGCCGCCGTGTCGTTCCGCTCGACCGGAGCATCGAGCGAGAACTCGGTGCTGGTCATCCGCCGCTGGGCCCGGATCAGATCGACACTGGTGTTGAGCGCGGTAGCGGTCTCGACATCCGTCGGGGTCCGGCCCAACTCCTGGCCCAGCGCGTATTCGATCTTGCTGAGTTTGACCAGGGCGGCGTTCTGGTTGACGGGGATCCTGACGGTGCGGGTCTGTTCGGCGAGGGCCTTGAGCACGCACTGCCGAATCCACCAGACGGCGTAGCTGATGAACTTGACCTCGTGGGAAGGGTCGAACTTGCGGACCGCCTTGAGCAGGCCCTCGTTGCCGATCGCCACCAGTTCCGACAGGTCGAGCCCGTGGCCCTGGAAACGCTTGACGTAGGAGATGACGAAGCGGAGGTTGGCGGTAACCAGACGCTCGGCGGCCTCACTGTCGCCCCGCCGGGCCCGATGGGCCAAACGCCGCTCCTCTCTCGGGTCAGTGATCAGAGGGAGCTTCCGTATGTCCAGTAGATATTGATCGAACGCACTACCGGCCGTGGAGCGATACCGCGCGCCAACGGCTGGACGGACCACCTTACTCATAGAACCCTCAGTGGCACCGCGAGACATGCTTTGCTTGGGCGAACCACATCAACGCGGCCGTGGGCAGTCGGTGTGATGGGAGTCTCAATCTAGGAATCGGAAAAATCGGGGGCAAACCAATAAATCGCCCAACACCCGAAGTGTTGTTCCCACATCTGGTTAGGGGGTCTTGGCAGGTTGTCCACGGGGGAGTTTTCCCCAGCTCTGTGGACAAGCGACTCAATGGCTGATTCCGTCAGTGGTTGGAGGTGCTACAGCTCGGCCGAGCCGTGTGGAGAGGTTCAGTCCAAGCCGAGGGTACTGCGCAGCAGGGGCTCCGGGACAGGGGTGGTCCACCCGCGTGCATGACTTCCGGCCATGTTCCCGATCTGCATGGGCAGGGCGCAGTGGATCGCGCTGGCCCGGCTCTTCTTGTCGCGCTGCATCAGCGCGAGCACCCCGGGGGGCAGATTTGGGGGTGGGGTGGTGGGGAGGCCCAGATCGCGGAGGAGTTGGGCGATCGCGTCGGCGGTTCCCGGCGAGGCGATTCCCAGCTGCTCCGCGATCTGGGCTTCGCACGCCAGACCGATCGCCACCACTTCGCCGTGGGAGCGCCGGTAGTTCAGCACCGCCTCGATCGCATGCCCGATGGTGTGGCCCGCGTTGAGGATCGCCCGGCGGCCCTCTTCCCGCTCATCCTCCTCGACCACCGACGCCTTGATCCGAACATTTGCCCGGACGAGTTCCGTCAGGGCCTCGGCGTCCCGGCCCAGGTACTGTTCTCGTCCTGCGGTCAGCCGGTCAAACAGTCCTCGATCGGCGATCACGGCGTGCTTGACCGCTTCGGCCAGGCCGGTGCGGAGTTCGGTGTCGGGCAATGAAGCCAGGCAGGCCGGATCGGCGACCACCGCGACTGGCTGGTGAAAGGCACCGACCAGATTCTTCCCATGGGCGGTATCGATCCCGGTTTTCCCGCCGACCGAAGCGTCCACCATCGACAGCAGAGTGGTGGGCACCTGAAGGACCGGCACCCCGCGGAGATAGGTCGCCGCGACGAACCCGGCCAGGTCCCCGGTCACGCCCCCGCCCAAGGCAATCACCACGCCATCCCGGCCGACCCCGAGCACGAGCAGTTCGTCGGTGAGCCGAGCCCATTCGGCGCGGGACTTCGACCCCTCACCGGCAGGGAAGGTGACCATCGGGGCATCGAGTGGGTTGCCGACCTTCTCCGCCACGGTCCGGTCGGCGATGACCACCGGCTTGCGCCCCGGGGCGTGCAGTTCGGTCAGGGCGGCGAGGTCGCGGAGTGCGCCCGGGTAGACGTAGATCGGGTACTCGCCGGCCCGATGGCGGACCAGCAGCGTCGGGGTGATGGTCACCAGGTCTCGTCCTGGCGGCCGGCCCTGAGGTTGGCGTGGCGTGCCATGGCGAAGAGCAGGTCGGAGAGCCGGTTGAGGTAGACGATGAACTGGGCTGGCACTTCCTCATTCCGGGCCAGCCCGACCACAGCGCGCTCGGCCCGACGGCAGACGGTGCGCGCCAGATGGAATGCCGCGGCCTTGGGGGTGCCGCCGGGAAGCACGAACGCCGTGAGCGGTGGCAGCTCGGTGTCCATCTCGTCAATCGCCGCCTCCATCATCGCCACCCGCTCGTCGCCCAGGGTCGCCTTTTCCAGCGCCTTCCGGACCTTGTCAGGATCGGGTGTTGCCAGGTGCCCGCCGATGGCGAAGAGATCGCGCTGGATCCCTTCGAGCAGGGCCTCGTGCAGCTCGGCTGGGGCGGTGGCGCGGGCCAGGCCGATGCTGGAGTTGAGTTCGTCCACATCGCCGTAGGCCGCGACCCGGGCATTGTCCTTGGGGACCCGGCCTCCGCCGAACAGGCCGGTCTCTCCCTCGTCACCGGTGCGAGTGTAGATCTTCATGGGGGAGAAGATACTCCTGTCCGGGCGCCGGACCGCAGCGGCAGGTCGCGGGATCCCTCCGGGGTCTATCTCCCGATGATGCTCAGCGCCGAGTCAATCGCCGCCACCATGGCCCGGCCGCCAATCGCATGGTGATTGGCCTGGATCGAAAACACCAGCATCCCGCCCTTCGCCCGCTCCAGATATCCCGACAGGGTGTTTCCCGACGTGAGGGTACCGGTCTTGGCAATCACCCGTCCCTCCAACCGGGATCCCACGAACCTGCTCCGCAGCGTCCCGGTCTCCCCGGCCACCGGGAGCCCGGCCGAGAAGACCGGATAGGCGGGATGTCGCCGCATCCAGGTCAGCAGTCGGACGAAGGTCGCCGGGGTGGCCAGGTCCACCGTGCTGAGCCCGGAGCCGTCCCGAAGCGAGAACTGGGTCGAATCGGCGCCGACCGAATCGATCAGAAAGCGCCGGGTGACCCGCAGGCCCTCATCCCACGACCCCGCCGCGCCGAGTTGTCGGCCCAGCTGCTTGAGCAGCATCTCGGCGAACCAGTTCTGGCTGCTACTGAGGATCGGTACCAGCCAGTCGGACACCGGACGGGAGGACACCGCCGCGAGCGCGGGGCGGCCCCGCGCCGCCTGATAGAGGAGCGAATCGGTGGTGGATCGGGTGGCGCCCTGCACGGCAATCCCCGCCTCGGTCAACAGATCCCGAAACACCCGCGCAGTGTAGCGGGCGGGATCCACGAGCGCCACGTACTCGCGGCGGGGAGCGGTCCCCTCCGGCACTCCCCCGGTCACAACCAGCCGGTCCCCCTCCCAACGGGCGTCGAAAGTCCGAGCCTCCCCCAGCGCCAGCGTGCGGGTCCGGTTCTCGATGGCATGGTCATCGAGCAGCGGCCAGGGCGTGATCCAGGCCGGCCCTCCCACGGTGCCCGGGCTCACCAGAATCTCGAGCGAGTTGTCGGTCAGACCCAGGCCGGAGACGGGCGCCGCGTACCACCAGGTGACATCGCCCGTCTCCCAGGTCGGATGGAGGATCTCCGGTTCAAACCAGCTGCCATCACCCACCAGATCTCCAGCCACCGTCCTGATCCCCCGATCCTTCAGCTGGTCTACCAGCGCCCGGAGTCCGCTGAACGGATCCTGGGTGCATGCGCCCGCCGCCAGGGTGTCCCGCTGGTAGCAGCGGCGGCTCATCGTCGGATCGCCTCTGCCGTAGAGCACCAGGTGTCCCTCCAGCCTCCCATCCCGAATCGGCCCGGTGCCGTAGAGCGAGGTCTCAACCTTCCAGTCGGGTGGCAGCAGCACGGCCGCTGCGGCCGCGACGACCAGCTTGGTATTGCTGGCCGGGATGAACATCCGGTCCCCGTTCCGCTGGTAGAGGATCCGTCCGGTGGAATCCGCCACCGCGATCCCCCAGAGGTGGCGGTTGAGGGGTGGGGAATCGAGGAATCGATCGAGCGGTTTCCGCCACGACTGGCCCGCCGCCGTGGCCGGAACCAGGATCAACAGGAGCCCAAGCAGGGTGCGGGACCGGATTGGCGCCACGGGGTCTCCACTTGGTGCCTGAAGCACCGGCTGGAAGGATTCTGGACAGCGGGGTCTTCGGTAGCCCCGGGAATATGGCGTAAGGCCGCGATACTACTAGATTTACAGGGTGTCGTCAATCAGTGTCCCGGCGGTCCGTCCGGCCTGTTTCTGGCTGTTGGCCATCCTCGCTGGCGGGGCGGTGGCCCCTGCCAGCGCGCAGGAGCCGCTGACGGTTCGCAGGCTGTCGTTCCAGGGCAACCGATCGATCGACGACTACACGATCGCCGCAGCGATCGAAACCACGAACTCCAGCGCCTTTGCCACCCTCCCGCTGCTCAGAAAACTCGGCCTCGGCGCCAAGCGGAGTTTCAGCCAGCGGGCCCTCGAGCGCGACGTCGAGCGGGTCCGGTTGCTCTACCGGATCTACGGCTTTCTGGAAGTCCAGGTCGACACCGTGGTCCAGCGGACCGAGCGCGACGTCTTCATCTCCTTCCGGATCCAGGAGGGAGAACCCGTCATCCTCCGTCGGATGGAGATCAGGGGACTCGACTCGCTGTCCGATCAGGAATCGGTGCTCAGAAACCTCCCCATGAGAGTAGGGGACCCGTTCAACCGGTTCAAGCTCGGCCAGCTGAGCGACTCGCTGGGGAACCGACTGCGCGACCGGGGGCACCCGGCGGCGCGGGTCTTCCTGGCCAGCCGGACGGTCGACTCCGCCAATCGATCGGCCGAAGTGGAGCTGCGCGTGGTCGCCGGTCCCCTCATGGTCGTGGGTGAGATCCAGGTGGAAGGCGCCCGGGACAGCGGGGATTCGTTGCTGGTGAGGAGCTTCCTGTCCACCACCCCAGGCCGGCCCTTCCGCCAGGTCGACCTCTTCCGGAGCCAGCGGAACCTCGCGCTGTCGGACCTCTATCGGTTCGCCTCGGTGGACGTCGACTCGGCCCGGTTCAGTCCCGCCGGTGATGCCGTCCCCCTGCTGATTCGAGTGGTCCCGGGTCCCCAGCAACGGGTCTCCGGGTCCCTCGGTTTCGGAACCGACGACTGTTTCAGGGGCTCCGCAGGCTGGACCGGCCGGAACGCCCTGGGTCGGGGCCGGATTCTGGAGACTTCGGCCCGGTTGTCCAAACTCGGAGTCGGCAAGCCCACCGACATCGGACTGGCGTCCTCATTCCTGTGTTCCCGACTGCAGCAGGACTCCATCGGGTCGGACCGGATGAACTACAACCTGAGCTCGGCCGTGCGGCAACCCGGTTTCTTCGGTCCCCGGACGTCGCTCACGGTCGGGGCCTTCGCGGAGCTGGTGTCGGAATTCCGGGTTTATGCCCGCCAGGCCCTCGGCCTGAGCCTGGTGGCCACCACCGAGATCGGGTCCCTCATTCCGGTGACCATCGGCTACCGGATCTCCCACGGTCAGACCGACGCCAACGACGCCAACTTCTGCGCCTATTTCAACGCCTGCACTCGGGGGGACATCGAGACCCTTCGGGGCCGGCAACGACAGGGCGTGATCAGCGCTGGGATCTCGAATCTCCGGGTGGATGACGTCCTCGATCCCAAGCGGGGCTATTCCCTTGGGGCCCAGGTGTCCTATTCCGGCAGCATCACGGGATCGGAGGATCTTCAGCGGTTCACCAAGATCACCGGTGACGCGGCGATCTACCGGAGCCTGAGCCGCAAGGTGGTCGTGGCGGGTCGGCTTCGCGCCGGAGTGCTTCTCTCCCCCACCACGTTCACCGGCGAAGGCGGTGAGCCATTCAGCTATGTCCCACCGGAGTGGCGGCTCTACGCCGGGGGGCCCTACGATGTCCGCGGGTACGATGGGAACCAGCTTGGCCCGGTCGTGTATGTGGTGCTCGACACGACCTACGCCGACTCGACCGTGATCCCCACGGACAAGGTGGTGGTGTCGCCGATCGGGGGGAACCGGTCCCTGATCGGCAATCTGGAGGCCCGGTTCCCATCACCGATCTTCAGTTCCTTCACGACCCTGGCGGTCTTTGCGGACGCGGGCGCCCTGTGGGAAGAACGCCAAGGGGTCCCATCGGGATTCAGAGTCCGGATCACTCCGGGTGTCGGCATTCGGGTCACGACCCCCCTCGGACCGGCCCGACTCGACATGGCCTACAACTCCTATGGGCTCCCCCCGGGCGATCTCTACAAGACCCTGTCGGATGGCAGTCTGTTTCTGTTCCAGCGAAAGTACCTCAAGTCGACCAGGTCCGGGGTCACGATCCACTTTGCCATCGGACAGGCGTTCTGATGTCAATCCAACCTGGCCAGTGGATGCGGCGCCTGCTGCGCTGGGCGGCTCACTTCAGCTTCGTCCTGCTCGTGGGCGCGGTGGCGACCGGGCTTGGCGTGTCGGGCGCCATGACCCGGACCGCGGCCGGCCGGGCGCTGCTCGCCAGGCTGGTGACCGACCAGTCAGGGCGGATGGTCCGGGGGCAGATCCGGATCGGGGCCATGCAGGGGACGTTCTACAGTTCGCTCGTCCTGGACAGCGTCGAGGTCCGGGACACGACCGGCTTCCCGCTGGCGAGCTTCGAACGGATCGCGTTTCGTTTCAACCTCACCAACCTCCTGGCTCGGCGGATCGTGCTGAATGAGGTCAGGATCGACCGCCCGCGGATTCACCTCGTCAAGCACCGCGAGGGTCGGCTCAACTTCGAAGAAGTACTGCGGCTGGGTGAGGGGCCGGGTGGCGGAACCCCGCCGCTCGTGGTCCTCAACGATCTCCAGATCACGGACGGCATCGTGACGGTTCGAACCCCGTGGTCGCCTCCGGGCCATCTGCGCGGCGCGGCGGCCCGGGACTCGGCCCTGCGGGCCGCACGACTGGTGCCCGGGCGACGGATTGAAGATCAGGGCGTCGACGGCCTGGTCCAGCTCCGCACCATCGAGGGCCTTTCCGCCCGGGTTGCGGTGTTCCGCCTGGTGACACCGGACCGACTCCCGATCCGGGCCCAGATCGACTCCCTCGCGGCCCAGCTCAGCGACCCGCTGCTGGCCCTCACTGATCTCCGGGCCGAACTCCACACCGAGGCCGACTCGCTCTGGTTCACCCTCGCCCGGGCCGCCCTCGTCAGGACCGTGATGCACGGTGAGGGGGTGCTGTCGTGGCCCCGGGACACGGTCCTCTTCAACTTCGAGCTGCAGGCTCCCGAACTGGCGCTGGCGGATCTGCGATTCATCTCGCCCGACTTTCCCGATCTGACGGGCTCGGGCGAGGTTGTCGCCTATTCCCCGAACGGCATCGAGACGCAGTACGACCTCCGCTCCCTCCGGCTGGCGGGTGGCGGGACCGGGATGACGGGCTCGATGGTTGCCCTGACTCACCGGATTCGCGGGCTGGGGTTCCGGAACCTCGATTTTGCCCTGGACAACCTGGATCTGGAGATCGTTCGCCCCTATCTCGACACGATCCCCTTCCAGGGCCGGCTCTCGGGGGGGCTCACCGCCGATGGGTACTTCGATCGCATGCGGGTGAACTTTGACTGGACCTTTGCCGACCGGCGGATTGCCGGCGAGCCTTTCAACCGGATCGCCATGCAGGGCGAGGTGACCCTCGGCGGACCCGAGGGGCTCCGATTCTGGAATACCCAGCTGACCGCGTCCGATCTCGACCTCGCCACGGTCCGGCTGGCCGCTCCCGCGGTCATCCTCGATGGCCGGATGGCGGGCGTAGGGGCGCTCGAGGGCCCGTGGCGGGACGTGGACTACACCGGTCGACTGATTCATAACGACGGTGATCGAGGGGAAAGCATTGCCACCGGGCGGTTCGGGCTCGATACCCGGGATACCCTGACCAGCTTCGACGCCGATTTCACGCTGACCCCACTCGATTTTTCGGGCATCCGCCGGACCTTCCCCACCCTGACCGCCACCGGCCGGATCTGGGGCCCGGTTTCTCTCCGCGGCCGAATCGATCATCTGGCCGTCACCACCGACGTGCAGGGAGAGATCGGCCGGATCCAATCCGAGGGAACCGTCGCCGCCCTGCCGCCCCGGTGGATCGCCGAGAACCTGCGGGTCCGCTTCACGGATTTCGATCTGGCCAGCTGGAATGGTTCCGGCCTGCCCACCCTGCTCACCGGCGATCTGGTGACCCACGGAACCGTCGATTCGGCTGTTGCCCCGGAGGGCACCCTCGCGCTCCGCCTTGGTCCGTCCTGGTTCGGGGAGTTCCCGATTGACTCGGGGATGGCGACTCTGGCAGTGACCGACAGCCTGGTCACGATCGATTCGGCCGCGGTGCGGTGGCGGGGTGGTGGTGCCACCGGGGTCGGCACCCTGGGGTGGGCGACCGGTCACACCGGGGAGGTGGCGATCCGGTTCGCGGCGACCAGCCTGGCCGCCTTTGACTCGATGTTGACGACCGTCGCCGGAGTGGAGCGGGATCCTGAGCTGCCGACGCAGCGTCTCGAGGGATCGATGACCGGGAACCTCAGGCTGTCCGGCGCGCTCGATTCGCTGACCGTCCTGGCGAACGTCTCCGGCGAGGAAATCCGTTGGGAGACCTTCCAGCTCAACCGGGGCGAGGCCGGGCTGGAGTGGCTTGAGGCTGGCGAAGCGGGCGTGCGAACCACCATCCGGATCGATTCGCTCCGGTCGGGCCGTCTGCGGTTCACCGATCTGCGGCTGGAAGCCATGGGGGACCGGGATTCCCTGACCTGGCAGGGGAGCGGGCGAGGGCGCCAGGCCCTGCTGGCCGCCAGCGGCCACTGGGCGAGCGGCGAGCGGTCGGTGCTGGGAATCTCGACCTTCGACTTCGACCTGAGTCGCGATCGATTTTCTCTGGTGTCGCCGGTCCGCCTTGCCCTTGGCGACTCGGTGGGCCTGGACCAGCCCGTGATGCTGACGGCATCGGACGGTTCGGCCCAGATCCAGGCCGAAGGCTCGATCCCCTGGCGTGGTCCCGGGGAGCTCGACCTCCGGATGTTCGGGGTTGATCTCCGCAGCATCGCGAGCCTGCTTCAGCGCGACACCACCGGCATCCGGGGATGGTTGCAGAGCGATCTCCGGATCGGGGGGACCGGCAAGGCGCCCACCTTCCGAGGGACCGCGGCGCTCACCGGTCCCGTGTTCGGGGATTTCCGGGCTCCACTGAGCCGACTGGCGCTGAACTATCGCGATCGAAAGCTCGATGCGAACCTGATGTTCTGGCGGACCGGCCGGCCGGTCATGGAAGTCGGCGCCGCCTTGCCGATCGACTTGGCGTGGCTCGATCTGAAGACCGATCGTCAGCTGGGGGGTGCCTTGGCGATCCGGCTCAAGGCCGACAGCATGGACCTGGCCGCGCTGGAGGCCTTCACTACCAATCTGCGCCGAGTCAGTGGAACGGTGCGGATGGATGCCACCGTAAGCGGTACCTGGGATGACCCCCGACTGGGAGGACATGCCGAAATCCTCGGCGGATCCGCCACGGTGCCGGTGCTCCGGACCAGCTACGGACCGATCGAGGGCCGGGTGGTGTTCTCGGGCGATTCCATCCTGGTGGACAGCATGGTGGTGGCGGGTGAATCCGGCAATCTGCGGGCGGCTGGCTTCATCCGGCTGGAGCGGCTGACCCAGCCCGTGCTGGGCCTCGACCTCCGGGCCCAGGGGTTCAAGCTGCTGGACATTCCCGAGTTCCTTACCCTGGAGGCCGGCGGGGATGTCCACCTCCGCGGGCCGATCACCCACCCGGTGATGACGGGTTCGGCGACCGCCCGGAATACGGTTCTCTACTTCAGTGACCTGATCACCAAGAACGTGGTCAATCTGGAAGATCCCCTGTTTGCCGACCTGGTGGACACCGCCGGCATCCGCAAGCGTCAGCTCGGGGCCGCCTTCCAGAGCCGGTTCCTGGATTCGCTGGAGATCCGCGACTTCACGTTCCTGGCGGCAGACCGCGTCTGGCTGCGTTCCAACGAGGCCAATATCCAGATGGAGGGGTCGGTGGCCGTCAACAAGATCCGGCGCAATTATCGGCTGGAGGGTACCCTGACCGCCCCGCGAGGCACCTACACCGTCAAGGTCGGCCCCCTGTCCAAGGGCTTCGACGTCACCCGGGGCACCGTGCGCTACTTCGGGACCCCCGATCTCAATGCCACGCTCGATATCGAGGCCAGGCATCCGATCCGCTCCTCGGAGAGCGGCTCAGGGCGTGACATCGAGGTCATCGCCCGAATCACCGGCGACCTGCTCAAACCGGAGCTGCACCTGGAGAGCAACATCCGTCCTCCGCTGTCCCAGAGCGATATTGTCTCGCTCCTGTTGCTGGGCCGCCCGCTCAACGCCCAGGTGGCGTCGACCCAACAAAGCGTCCTCATGGATGTGGGCACCCAGGCGCTGGCGAGTGCGCTGGCCAGCGAAGTGGAGCGGGCGCTGGTGCAGACGGAGGGCGGGGTCGGGGTGGACATGGTGGAGATTCGCCCCGGTACCTCCTATCGAGGGGTGGCCGCGGGATCGTCCCTCACCAGGCTGTCGGCCGGCTGGCAGGTCGGCACCCAGTGGTTCGTCACCCTGCGGACCGGATTCTGTCTCAATGGGGGAGGGGCCTTTGATTTCCGGAACTTCGGGGTGGGCCTGGAATACCGGATCAGCGGGCGACTGTCCTTCGCGGCGACCACTGAACCGGTCCAGGTCTGCATCGCCGGCGCGCCGACCGGCTCGACCATCCGGCATCAGTTCGGCACCGACCTTCGCTGGGGCAAGGAGTACTGACCGTGACCCGTGCCCTGGTAATCACCAACCCGGTGGCCGCCCGGTCCAGGCCGCGGACCCTCGAAACGTCCCTGGCGGTGCTCCGCCGCGGCGGCTGGCGGCTCGAGGTGGCGGAAACGACCGGTCCCACCGACCCGCGCCGGTTCGCGGAACAGGCGCTGCTGGAAGGGTACGACCGGATCGTGGTGCACGGCGGGGACGGAACCCTGATCCAGGCGGCCGCCGCGATGGTCGGCTCCGAGGTCCCCATGGGGCTCCTGCCGGCCGGGACCGGCAATGTCCTGGCCGGCAATCTCGGGATTCCCCGGGCCGCCGTGGCGGCGGCCGAGGTGGTGCTCCGCGGACGGCCCCGCCGGATCGATCTTGGCCGCCTCGACCGGCTCCACGGCGACGCGTACTTCTCGGTGGCCGCGGGCACCGGCGCCGATGCCGCCGTCATGGGGGAGACGACCACCGCCATGAAGCGGACCTGGGGAGTGGCGGCGTATGTGGCGACGGCCCTCCGGGTGCTGCCGTCGATCCGGAGCCATCGCCACCTCGTCACCGTGGATGGGGTGGAGATGGAGCTTGAGGCCTCGATGGTGCTGGTGGCCAACTGCCGCCTGGCGATTCCGCCGGTGGTCCCGCTCGGTCCGGACATCGAGCTCGACGACGGATTGCTGAACGTGGTGGCGGTGCGCGCCGACGGGCTGGCTGACGGACTCCGGGCGGTCTGGCAGGTGCTGCGAAACCCGGAGCGCAAGGATGAACGACTGATCCGCTATGTGGCGGGACGGGTGGTGACGGTCGCCACCGACGCCCCGGCTCTGGTGGAACTTGATGGTGATGTTGATGGACTGACGCCGTTCACCGCCGAAATCGTTCCCGGCGCGATCGCTGTAATGACTCCTCTTCGGTAAGGGTAAGGCCATGGCCGAGACCATCCTGCTGATTGACCACGACGTCGAGACCTTGCGTGTCCTCGGAACCCACCTCGAAGGGCTGGGGCTGGAGGTCGCCCGCGAACTGGACCCCTCCGCGGCGCTCGACGCCGCCGACCGGCTGACCCCGGACGTGATCATGCTCGACTTGTCCCTGGCGGGTAAGGGAGGGGCCCTGCTCGGCCGGCTGGCTGCGGGGGGAGCCCAGATTGTCGCCGTCGTTCCGGCCGATGACCGCGCGGCGATGCTCGCCGGGTTCGAGGCGGGCGCCCATCGGGTGATCGAGCGCCCGCTCGATCCGGAGCGACTGGGTCATGAGATCGTGGCCGCGGCGGCCGTGGCCCGGACCCGCGCGGCCGGCCGTCTCCTGACCGGGGCCACCTTCGGGCTGGAGGGCCTCGGCACCCATCCCCCGATGAAGGGTGTGGCCCAACAGCTCGCCAACATTGCCCAGTCCGATCGGACCTCGGTGCTGGTGACCGGGGAGAGCGGGGTCGGGAAGGGATTCGTGGCCCGGCTGATCCACCAGCTGGGGCCGAGGTCAGGTCTGCCCTTTCTCGAGGTCCCGACGATCGGGATCGATCCGGGAGCGCTGGAACTCGAGCTCTTCGGCGGCGAGCGGTGGTCGAAACCCGGACTCGATCGGCGTCGGAGGGGACGGGTCGAACTGGCCGGACGGGGTTCCGTGCTGATCCGGGAAGTGGGCAACCTGCCCCGCGAGTTCCAGCCGCTCCTGCTCCGGATTCTCGAGGCCCGGACCTTTCGCCGGGTCGGTGGGGATCGGGACCTGACCGCGGATGCCAGGGTCCTGGCGACCTCCAGTCGAGATCTGGCCGCCCTGGTGGAGACGGACCGGATGAGCGGGGACCTCTGCTACCGCCTGAGCGCCCTGGTGCTCCAGATTCCCCCGGTGCGGGAGCGCGCCGAGGCGGACCGCGTCGGTCTGATGGGCCTGATGCTCGATTCGATCACCCCCGGGCTGTCCAACCCGCCGCCACCGATCAGCCCCGAAGCGATGGAGCGGCTGGTGAGCTACCCTTGGCCAGGGAACTTGCGGGAGATCCGCCAGGTGCTGGAGCGGGCCTGCCTCATGGCCGCCGGCCAGCCTGCCGTGCAGGTTGAACACCTCCCAGGTGAACTGAGGGCCCGTCCCGGTCTCGGCGACCGGCGCCACAACCCGATGAGCCTGGAGGACGTGGAGAAGCGGCAGATCGAGTCCGCGTTGCGGTACCATGGAGGCAACCGGACCCGGGCCGCCAAGGAACTGAAGATTTCCCGCGCGACCCTGATCAACAAGATCAAGCGCTACGCCCTGACGGAGTGACGGCCATGAATCCCGGCGAATCCCCGAAGGAGAAGGACGCGATGTTCTGCCGCGCCTGCGGCCGCCAGGAGCGGGCGTCGGAGGGCTATCCCTGTTCCAGCTGCGGGACGTTCATCTGTCTGATCTGCACCTTTCGCGGGGTGGTGCTCTGCTCCAAGTGCTCTGGCGCCAGCCCCAGGCCGGCCACGCCGTGAAGCGTCGGCTGGTGCTGTTCGACATCGACGGTACCCTGCTGCTCAGTCGGGGCGCCGGGCGGCGCGCCATCCTGGTCGCCATGGAAGAATGGCTGATCACCACCGACCTGGCCCGGGTGGGTGAGGTCCGGTTTGACGGTAAGACCGATCCTCAGATCGTCTCGGAGCTGCTGCAGGCCGCGGGCGTCACCGATCCGGCCCATTCCGCCCGGATCGACCAGGTCCTCGCCCGATACCTCCTGCAGCTCGAGGTCGAGTTGGCGCGACCCGATCATGTGACCCAGGTGCTACCCGGCATCCCGGGCCTGCTCTCCCGCATCGAATCGGCGGCTGATGGAATCCTGGGGCTGCTGACCGGGAATGTCGCGGCTGGGGCACGCCTCAAGCTCCAGTCGGCGGCCCTCGACCCCGACCGGTTCCGGCTCGGCGCCTACGGTTCCGACCATCCCGATCGCGGGGCCCTGCCGCCGATCGCTGCCGAGCGGGCCCGGGCTCATTTCGGGCGGGAGCCGAGAGGGGAAGAAGTCGTCATCATCGGGGACACCCCGGCGGACATGACCTGCGGTCGCGGAATCGGGGCCAGGGCGATCGGGGTCGCGACCGGTGCCTATTCCACCGGCGAACTCACCGCCGCGGGAGCCGCCGCCGCCTTCAGGGACCTGAGCGACACCGCCGCCGTCATGGCGGCGATCTGGAATTGATTCTCACCATGACTGGAGTCCCGGAACTCGGGCCCTGGCTGGGTCGACTTACTGCCACCCGAGGGCCCTCCGTGCGGGTCCCTGGCCTGGATGAGCTTCGGCTGGAGCTCATGGCCGAGTTATTCGAAGCCGCCGCGAGGGCCCGCGAACTGGATCAGCGGGGCCACCCGGACCAGGCGCACCGGGCGCTCGGTGGACCGGTCTGGCTCGAGTTCTTTCGAGGAATGGCCGGGCGGGTCGCCACGCGCACCATGGAGGAAGCCCGCCGCCGGATCGAGACCGCCGCGGTGGAATCCAGGATGCCCCGGGGACTGGTCATGGCCAGGATGCCAGGGGAGGAGGATGTGGCCATCGTCAGTCATCGCGCCCGCGCGGCCGGGATCCCGCTCGAGCGGCTCGCCGCCGAGCCGCCGGATGGCGAGTGGTCCGATCAGATTCCCCGGCAGGCCGCCGCGCTTCAGGATGCCTGGGATCGTCTTGAGGTCGTCATGGGTGAGGAACTCGACCGGTGGACTAGCGTCGCTCGGGGAGTCCGGGCCTGGCGACGCGATCCGAGGCCGCTCTGGCTGATCACGGCGCTCTCCCTGGCCGTCATGCTCTGGCTGGGGCTGGCGATTGGGGGGTACCTGCCGGCGCCGGGCCTCATCGGCTCGGTCCGGGACTGGTGGTGGAGTCTGCCATGGCCGTAATGGGAATCGGCTTCGATCTGGTGGACCTGGAGCGGGCCGAGCGAATGCTCACCCGGCATGGGGAGCGCGCGCTCCAGCGCTTCCTGCTCCCCGCCGAACGGCACTACGTCCTGACCATGGCCCACCCGGCGCGACACTTTGCCGTCCGGCTCGCGGCCAAGGAGGCGGTCTACAAGGCGATCACCCAGCTTCGGGGGGCGTCGTCAGTCACCTGGCGCGACATCGAGGTTGCCCGGGATCGGCGGGGCCGACCCAGCATCATTCTCCACGGACAGGCGGAGCTGATCGTGGGCCGGCTGGAAGGCGGCCGGATCTGGGTGACGCTGACCCACACCGAGCGGACGGCCGGGGCGGTGGCGGTGCTCGAAGGGGGGCCTTCCATCTCCGACTAGACCGGCGTACTTTTTTTGACCGACCCACAAGACTAGTTGAGAATGATTCTCATTCGTACAATTGCCCTTCTTTTCCCCCTGCTGGCGGTCGCCCTGCCGGCTGGCGCCCAGGGCGATCCCGCCCCCTTGGTGCGCCGGATTGCCGGCAGCGCTCAGCTGGCCGCCCAGGAGTACGCGCTTGGGGTCGAGGGTGGTCGGGTGATTGCCACGGCGGAGATCGAAGAGGCCAAGCTCTTTCTGACGGAGGCGCTCCGGGCGGCGACCGCGCTGCCGGGGGGTGATGCCGAGCTGGTTCAGAGAGAGCTGAACCGGGCGCTCGCGATTGTGGGGCGGACGGGGCCGCCCGATTCGGTGGCCGCCATCGTGGATGCCCTGGTGCAGGGGCTCTCTGATCGCTACCAGGTGGATGTTGAGGAGGTTCCCACGACCGCCCCCTCGCTGGGGCAGGGTGCGGCGCTCTTCCAGGCCAGTTGCGCCCGCTGCCATGGCTCGCTCGGGCGCGGCGACGGGAAGGACGCCGTCGGACTGGATCCCCAACCCGGCAATCTGGCCAACGCCCCGGGTCTGATCGAAGTCTCGCCGCTGGACTTCTATCGGCGGGTCACCCTCGGGGTTGCCGGGACCGCGATGCCCGGTTTCGCCGCGTCGCTGTCGCTCGAGGAGCGCTGGGCGGTGGCCCTCTATGCCAGCACCCTGCGGCTCCCGGCTCCCGGCGGCTCGGTCCCGCCAGCCCTGACCGCCTTCGCCACCACCGCCCGGATGAGTGATCGGCAGGTGCTCGACGCGCTCGGGGCCGACGCCAGCCCCGCGGCCTTGGCCGCGGTGCGGGGCAGCCACCTGATGGTGGCCTCCGACGATGCCGCCGCTCGGGCCGCCTTCGGCACCGTCCGCCGGCAACTCGATTCCGCGATGGCCGCCGCCGGGGCCGGACAGTCGGAACAGGCCCGGTTCATCGCGCTCGGCGCCTACCTGACCTTCGAACAGGTGGAACGTCAGGTCCGGGTCAAGGATCACGCCCTGGCGACCGACCTGGAGGGGAAGTTCACCAGCTTCCGTGACCGGGCCGGGGCCGACCCGGCCGATCCGGAGGGTCTGGCCCGGGTGAGGGTCCAGCTCGACATCGGGCTCGAGCGGGCGGAGCGGGTGATTGGGGATGAGCTGTCCTCCTTCAACCTCTTTCTCCAGTCCTTCATCCTGCTGTTGCGGGAAGGGCTCGAGGCCATCCTGGTGGTGGGCGCGCTGATCGCCTTCCTGATCAAGACCGGCGCCACCAGTCGCCGGCGGGATGTTCACATCGGAGTGGGCCTCGCGCTGGTCGCCAGCCTGGTCACCGCCCTGGCGCTGGAGACCATCTTCTTCTCACCCCCGCCCGGCAGGAAGTGCTGGAGGGGGTGACCATGGTGGCTGCCTCGGTCATGCTGTTCTACGTCAGCTACTGGCTGCTGTCCAAGATCGAAGTTGCCCGATGGAATCAGTTCGTGAAGAGCCAGGTTCGGGACGCGGTGAGCAGCGGCTCGGCCCTGGCCCTCGCCACGGTGGCGTTTCTCGCGGTGTACCGCGAGGGGTTCGAGACGGTCCTCTTCTACAAGGCGCTGATGCTCACCGCCGGGCCGGGTGGGCTGGCGCCGGTGCTGTTGGGTCTCGGGCTCGGGGCGGTGGCCCTGGGTGTGGTCTACGTGCTGATCAACCGGTTCGGGGTCCGGCTCCCGCTCCGCCCCTTCTTCGGGGTGACCAGCGGGTTCCTCTACTACATGGCCTTCGTCTTCGCGGGCAAGGCGGTGGCGGAACTGCAGGCGGGTGGACTGCTCGGGACCAACGTGGTGCGAGGCGCCCCCCGGGTTCCGATGCTGGGGATCTATCCGACGATGGAATCCATCGCGGTGCAGGGCCTCCTGCTGCTGCTGGCCGGGATCGGCATCTTCGTCACCTTCGGACCTCCCAGCCGCCGTCGCGCGGCGGCGGCGGCCCGCGCGGCCGCCACTCCGATTCCGGGGGGGGATGACACCCGCCGGGACGTGCTTCGGTCACTCGATCGGATCGATGCGGATGTTTCCGAAATCCGGGCGGAGGTGGAACGCCTCAGGGACCGGATCAGCCCCAAGGTCCCCCAGTAGCCGGCTACCGGGGGATCGGTTTCCGGAGCAGGTACTCTCCGGGGACGGCGGCGGGACGGCGGCGGAGCGACTGCACCACGATCAGACCCACGACCATCAGCGCCAGACTGGTCACCTGGGCCAGCGTCAGCGGTCCGAAGAACCGGTCGTCTTTGGCCCGGACAAACTCCACCAGGAATCGCTCGGCCCCCGCGAACACCAGGTAGAGTCCGAACAGCCATCCGGTGCCCCAGTCCCGAGTCCGAAGCCGCCAGAGCACCATGAAGGCGATGGTCAACAGGGCCACTTCGTACAACTGGGTCGGGTGGACCGCCAGGACGGTGGTGGGATCGAGTCCCTCGGGGGTCGCCACCCCGAACTGGGAGAGGCCGGCCACCGTGGTCGGTGGAATACCCTGGGGGAACTTGACCCCCCAGAACCCGTCGGTCGGAATCCCGTAGTCATCCCCCACCATGAAACAGCCGACCCGGCCCAGGGCATGGGCCGCGGCCAGCGCCGGGGCTGCCAGTTGCGCGGTCAGGGCGGTCGGCACCTTCCGTCGCCACCCACTCAGGATCACCGCCAGCGCGCCTCCCAGAAACCCGCCGTACCAGACCAGCCCTCCCCGGTCGAACAGAGTGTGGGGGCCGTACAGCCCCACGTACCAGAGCTTGGCCCCGATGACCCCCCCGACCACCGCAGCCACGATCATGTCGGCGGCGTAGTCGACGTTGAGTTCCCGGCGCCGGAGTTCGCGATCGACCAGCCAGCCACCCACCAGGAAGCCGACCATCATCATGATCCCGAACCCGGTCACCGTGAGTGGGCCGATCGGGATGACGAACGGGGGAATCGAGGGCTGCATCAGGCAACGGCCTCCGCCGGTGTGCCGGCGACCAGGCCGGGGAGAGAAAGATGATCCGAGGCTTCGAGCGACCAGTCACTCCGATGGCCCTGCGCCAGGTGCCAGGCGCCGGCCGCGGCGATCATCGCGGCATTGTCGGTGTTGAGACGAGGCGTGGCCGCATACACCCGGGCCCAGGGCGCCACCCGCTCCCGCATCCCCGCTACCAGGGTCCGGTTGCAGGCCACCCCTCCCCCGAGCACCACCGTCTCCACCCCGAACTCCTCCGCCGCCAGTGCGGTCTTCTCCACCAGGACCTCGATGGCGGCGTCCTGGAATCCCCGGGCCAGGTGAGCCCGGTCCGCCGGGAGATCCGGGCTCTGCCGCACCGCCCGCAGCACCGACGTCTTGAGTCCGCTGAAGGAGAAGGTGAATCGATCCGGGCCTTCGGCACCAAGCATGGGGCGGGGGAACCGGTAGCGAGCCGGATCCCCCTCGCGCGCGAGTTTCTCGATGGCGGGCCCGCCCGGGTAACCGAGCTCCAGCAGCTTGGCCACCTTGTCGAACGCCTCGCCGGCGGCGTCATCCCTGGTCTGTCCCAGCAGCTGATAGCGACCCCACTCGGGCACCCGCAGCAGCATGGTGTGACCGCCGCTCACCAGCAGGGCCACGAAGGGTGGGCCCAGCTCCGGGTGTTCCAGGGTCGGGGCAAACAGATGCCCCTCCATGTGATGCACCCCGATCAGCGGAAGCCCGGCCCGCCAGGCGAGGGTCTTCCCGTAGGACAGGCCGACCAGCAGCGCACCGATCAATCCCGGGCCCGCGGTGACCGCGATCCCGTCGAGTTGCTCGAGGGCCACTCCCGCCTCGGCCAGCGCCCGGTCCACCACCGGCATGATGGTCTTGAGATGCGCCCGGCTGGCCAGTTCGGGGACCACCCCGCCGAACAGGGCGTGCACGTCCTGGGAGAGGATGACCAGGCTCTCGAGCGACGGCCGCCCCGCGGTGATGCTGAGGACGGCCGCCGAGGTCTCATCGCAGGAGGTCTCGATCCCGAGGACCCGTTCCATTATCGGGGTGGGTCGCCACCGGCGGTCGTGGCGTCGGTGCTGCCGGCCGGGAGTTCGACGCCGAGCAGCTGGGCGATGATCCGCTGGTTGGCGGGGGAGTTCCACGGGTGTTCCCCGATGATCTTCCGGATGATGATCCCATCCTTGTCCAGCAGGAAGCTCTCGGGCACTCCGGTCGTCTGGTAGACCTGCTCGATCGCGCCGGACTTGTCGTGCAGGATGTCGAAGGTGAGGTGGAAGTCGTCCCGGAAGGCCTTGACGTCGTCGATCTTCCCTTCGTCAATACTCACCGCGGCGACCCGCAGCCCGTGCGGTCCGAGCTTCTGGTAGAGGGCCTCGATAGCCGGCATCTCGACCCGGCAGGGGATGCACCAGGTGGCCCAGATGTTGACCAGGGTGACCTTGCCGGCATACTCCTGGCGAAGGGAAACCGAGTCGCCGGTGGCGAGGTTGAGCGCCCGGAAGTCGGGTGCCCGGGAACCCACTTCGGCCCCATCGGGGATCGGGGCGAATCTGACCAGGCCCCAGGCGCCGAGGATCAGGCCCCCGGTGATGGCGGCCACGAACCCCCACTGCTTGGTGTTCGTTCCCATGATCATACCCTCACTGTGCAGGCCCCGCGGAGTTGGCGGACCGCTTGCGCCGGATCGGCCTGGCCGAAGATGGCGGTCCCGGCCACGAATGTGTCTGCGCCCGCTTCCCACGCCGCGGCGATCGTCCCGGCGGTGATGCCGCCATCCACCTCGATCGCCGCGCGGGAACCCCGGGCATCGAGCAGGGCCCGGACCCGGCGGATCTTCTCGGTCGCGGCCGGCAGGTAGGATTGGCCCCCGTAGCCCGGATTGACCGACATCACCAGGACCAGGTCCACGTCCGCAACCACCTCTTCCAGCAACCCGAGTGGGGTTCCGGGATTCAGAGCCAGCCCGGCCATCATCCCGTGCTCCCGGATCTGGGCCAGCTGCCGCTGGACATGGGTGGTGGCCTCCGGGTGAAGGGTGAACACCGCCGCCCCGGCCCGGGCATACTCCGCGATGTACTGCTCCGGTCGTTCCACCATCAGGTGGACGTCCAGTGGACGATCGGTCACCCGCCGGAGCGCGTGGAGCAGCGGTGCCCCGAACGTCAGGTTGGGGACGAAGTGCCCGTCCATCACGTCCAGATGGATCCAGTCGGCACCGCCCGCCACCACGGCCGCGATCTGCTCGGGGAGCCGGGCCAGATCGGCACTGAGGACGCTGGGAGCGATGCGGACGGTCATGGTCTCCTTGCCTCGTGCACTGTGAGATCGATCCGGCTGCCCTTGGCCGCCTGCACCCCGGCGCGCGGGGTCTGGCCAACGATGGTCCCGGGGGTGCGTCCGGTCAGCTTGCGGACCCGGCCGACCCGGAGGCCCAATGCCTCCAACTGAGCCCGCCCCGCGGTCTCTGACATCCCGACCAGATTCGGGATCCGGATGGCCGCCGGCCCCCGACTGACGATCAGGTCCACCTTGGCGCCGGGCCCGAGAGTGGTCCCGGCCGCCGGCCGGGTCCCGATGACCACCCCGGGATCGGCGCTGCCAATCAGCGAATCCACCGTGCCGACCACCAGCCCCACCGCTCCCAGCACTCGGCGGGCATCGGTGGTATCGAACTGCACCACATCGGGGACGGTCACCGGAGCGGCGCCACTGCTCACGGTCAACTCCACCTGACTCCCTTCGGGGAGTGCTATCCGTGACACCGGCTCCTGCCAGGTGACATAACCCTGGGGCAGGGTGGGATCCTGTTCTCCCCCGGAGGCGACCTTGACCCTGAATCCCTGGGCGGTCAATTCCCGCTCAGCCTCCTCCAGCGGAAGGCCAATCACCTGCCGGACCCGCTGATTCCGGCTGATCAACGGGGCCGGGTACAGCGTCAGGGAGGCCACATAGCCCGCGGCGGCCGCGCCGACCATGATCCCGGCGATGATGAGCCGGCGGCGTGCCTTGACGGTCAGTGGTTTCCGGGCGGCCATCAGCTGACTCGCTTGAGCCGTGCCGCATAGGCCCCGTCGGTCCCGTACCGGTGGGGCAGCAGTTGCAGGTCCCCCGCGGAGTTCACCACCCCTGCCGGTGCCGGCCCGGGATCGCGCTGGAACCGGCCGTCACGCGCCAGGAAGGCCTCGATCTGCACTTCGTTCTCCTCGGGCTCAAGCGAGCAGGTGGAGAAACATAACCAACCCCCGGGGCGGACCCGGTCCGCCGCCGCGTCGAGCAGGTGGCCAGCCTCCGAGGCCAGTCGGGCGAGCGCCTCGGGGCTGACCCGCCACCGGGCCTCGGGGTGGCGGGCCAGCACTCCGGTTCCCAGGCACGGCACATCGAGCACCACCGCGTCGAGTGGACGAACCGGTGGGGCGGAGGCGTCCGCGATGATCGGGAATTCCCGGCCGCTGCCGGCGCGGGCCAGGTTCTCCTTGAGCCGATGGATCCGCTCGCGCCGGGGCTCGCCGGCCACGACCACGCCGGCCCGGCGTCCGAGCTGGATCGTCTTGCCACCGGGGGCAGCGCAGGCGTCGTACACCACCGCGCCGGGCGGAAGGTCGAAGAACCGGACCACCAGATGTTGGGCCGGATCCTGGACGATGAAGCCGCCCTCGAGAAACCCCGGCAGCTCAGCCGGTCGCGTCGCCTCGGGGAGCAGCCCCGCGCCGAAGGGTGCATCGTCGACCGGGATCCCCGCCCCGGTCAGCGCCGTTCGCAACTGCTCGAGGGTCCATCGGGCTGGCTGGATGGCCAGCGACGGGCGGGTGTCGTTCCAGGCCAGCAGTTGGGCGGTGTCCTCCGCCCCGAAGCGAAGGGTCCACCGATTGACGAGCCATCCCGGATGGGTGCCACGGCCCGGGACGATCTTCGGGGCTCCAAGCGCCACCTTGCGGAGCACGGCGTTCACGAACCCGCTCGCCTTGCTGTGCCCGGTGGCTCGGGCCAGCGCCACGGAGGTACTGACGGCGGCGTGCGAGGGGATCCGATCGAGTCCCATCATCTGGTAGGCACCGATCCGGAGCAGGTCGCGGACCGGGAGCGCCACGCTGTCCAGGCCGCGGGGAACCAGGGGGGCGAGTTCCCGGTCGAGCACCGCCGCGGCCCGGAGGGTGCCGGCCGCCAGTTCGTGCGCCAGGCGACGGTCGGCACCGGTGAGTGGATCGAGCGCCGCATCGAGGGCCAGGTCGAATGGGCGACCTTCGGCCACTTGCTGAAGGACCTCCCATGCCGCCCGCCGCGGGGCGAGCCCGGCCGGGTCGGTCATCGGCCCGGGGGCGTCTCGCCGAGCATCCCGGAGAGGGGACTCGATGGCACCGCGACTTCCCGGCGCGGCATCCGACCCGCCAGATAGGCGAGTCGACCGGCGTCCACGGCATGGCGCATCGCGGTGGCCATCCGGACCGGATCGTCGGCCGCCGCCAGCGCGGTGTTCATCAGGATTCCATCCACTCCCTGTTCCATCACCAGGCAGGCGTCAGAGGCCGTGCCGACGCCGGCGTCCACGATGATCGGGACCGACAGCCGCCGCTTGATGGTGCGGATGTTGAACGGGTTGATCATCCCGAGCCCGCTTCCGATCGGGGAGGCGAGCGGCATCACCGCCGCCGCGCCAGCTTCCTCCAGCCGGAGCGCCGTGATCAGATCATCGTTGGTGTAGGCCAGCACCGCGAACCCCTCCTTGACCAGCACCCGGGTGGCCTGCAGCAGGCCATCGACATCGGGAAGCAGCGTCTCCTGGTCGCCGATCACCTCGAGCTTGATGAAGTCGTTGAAACCGGCCTCCCGGGCCAGCCGGGAATAGCGGATCGCTTCGTCGGCGGTGTAGCAGCCGGCGGTGTTGGCCAGCAGAAAGAACCGCTTGGGGTCGAGGTGGTACAGCACACCTTCTTCCCGGGTCCGGTCCAGGTCCACCCGGCGCACGGCGACGGTGACCACCTCGGCGCCAGAGGCCTCGATCGCCTGCACCATGAGCGCATTGCTGGGATACTTGCCGGTGCCCACCATGAGGCGGGACCGGAAGCTCTGCCCGGCAATGGCGAACGGGGTGTCCATGCTCAACCTCCTCCCACGAAGTGCACCAGTTCAATCACGTCGTCCTCCGCCAGCGGGGTCGAGGCCAGCCCGGGCCGCCGGACGATACCCCGGTTGTGTTCCACCACGACCGCCCTGGCGTCGAGGGACAGATGATCGAGCAGGTCGGCCAGCGTGGCCGGCGCCGGAACGGTCCGGCGCTCGCCATTCAGGGTGATCGTGAGCTGGGTCATCGTCATTCGCTCCAGGGTTCCAGCAATCGTGCCGCGACGGTGGCGGGTCGGTGCGCCTTCCACAGGGCCGAGATCACCGCGACCCCCCAGGCCCCGGCCTCCCGGACCACCGCAGCGCGCTCCGGGGTGATGCCCCCGATCGCGATGATCGGAAGGTCGAGTGAGACCACCGACTCGATCAACCCCACCCCCGCCGGGGTGGCGTCCGGATGGCTCGCCGTCTGGAAGATCGGTCCCACCACCAGGTAGTCGGCGCCCTCATCCCGGGCCTGCGCCGCCTCGACCGCGGAATGCGCCGACCGACCGATCCACCCGCTTGGAAACACCGCGCGGGCATCGGCGGGACTCAGGTCCCGGGCCCGGAGGTGGACCCCCTGGGCCCCGAGGGCGGCGGCAATGTCAGGACGGCTCGACACCACCAGGGCCGCCTCGCAGGCCCGGGCGTGGACGTGGAACGCTGCGGCGCAGTCGGTCAGTTCCGCGGCGGTGGCGCTGTGATCCCGGGCCACCAGCGCCACGGCAGGGCCGAGCTCGGCGATCTGAGCCGCCGCGTGCCCGGTGCGAGGGCCGATCCGGACGGTCCGATCGGTGAAGGCAAACAGCCGGGGCAGCGGCCTCATCGGAACTGGCCCTCATCGCCCGGATGACGTCCCCGGACCCACTCCCTGGCAGTCATCCGCCGCCGCCCCGCCGGCTGCACTTCGGCAATGCTGACCGCCCCGGTCCCGGTCGCCACTACCAGCTGAGGCACGGTCCGCAACACCTCCCCGGGGCGACCGCTCTCCGGGAGCGGCATCGGGCCGAACAGCTTCATCGCCGCGCCATCGAGCAGCGACCAGGCGCCGGGTGCCGGATCGTAGGCCCGGATCGCCCGGGCCACGGCGTCCGCCGGGTCGGTCCACTGGATTCGTGCCGCGTCGCGGGTCAGCTTGGGGGCCATCGTGGCGGCGGCCTCGTCCTGCGGGGTGGGACGCCGCGCCCCGTCCCGCATCAGGCCGATCGCTTCGACCAGGGCCCGGGCCCCCAGATCGGCCAGCCGTTCGGTCAGCGAACCGGCGGTCTCGCCCGGGAGAATCGGGGTGCTGATGGAGTGGAGGATCGGGCCGGTGTCCATCCCCGGGTCCAGCTGCATGATGGTCACGCCGGTGCGCGAGTCGCCCGCCAGAATCGCGCCCTGAACCGGCGCGGCCCCTCGATGCCGGGGTAGCAGCGATGCGTGGACGTTGATCATCCCGTGAGTCGGGATCTCCAGGATGGCCGGGCGGAGAATGTGACCATAGGCGACCACCACGCCGAGTTCCGGAGCGTAGCGCCGGAGACTGGCGGTGAAGAGATCGCCGGTGGGGCGCTCGGGTTGCAGGACCGGAAGGCCCAGTCCCAGGGCCTCCTCCTTGACCGGGGAGGGGACCAGGGCGGACCGGGAGCGGCCTTGCGGCCGGTCGGGCTGGGTGACCACCGCCTCGACCGTCAGGTCTTCCTCAAGCAGGGCCCGGAGCGAGGGCACGGCGAAGGCCGGAGTCCCGAAGAAGACCACACGCATGGCTAGCGCCCGGCTGCTTCGGCCTTGAGGGACTTGGTGACGCCCTCTCCCTTGTGCTCCTTCTTCCACCGGGAGACCAGGAGCCGCCGCTTGAGAGGGCTCAGGTGATCGATGAAGAGGATGCCGTCGAGGTGATCGATCTCGTGCTGGATGGCCCGGGCCAGCAACCCGCCGGCCTCGATCGTGAACGGCTGACCGTTCGGGTCGAGCGCCTCGAGCACGATCTGCTCAGGCCGGACCACGTCCGCGTACAGATCGGGGATCGACAGGCAACCCTCCTCGCCCTTGGAGGAGCCCTCCGCCGAGCGCACGACCGGGTTGATCATCGCGAACCGCCGGTCGTCCACATCGACCACGGCGATCCGGCGGAGATCGCCTACCTGGTTGGCCGCCAGCCCGATTCCGCTGGCGGCGTCCATCGTCCGGTACAGGTCCTCGATGAACTCCCGAACCTGATCATCCACCGTCGGCCACCGCGACGCCCGGAACCCTCAGCGCCGGCGAGCCGAGCAGGTGGAGGTCGAACAGGTTCACCGGATCTACGCTCCCGGGGCCGACGTCTCGCCGACGCGCACGATCCGGTTGCGCTCCACCACGAACGAGGCGTCGCCGCTCTCGATGGTGATCCGGTCGTCCTTGAGGTCCTTGACCTTGCCGATGATGCCGCCGGCCGTCGTGATGTCATCGCCTCGCTTGAGGGCGGCGAGCATTTCCTGGTGCTGCTTGCGCGCCTTGCTCTGGGGCCGGATCAGCAGCAGATAGAAGACGCCGCCGATGGCGACCATCTGGAACAGCAGGATCGAGAGTCCCCCGATCCGCCCTCGGGGGTGGCCAGCAGACTGAGGAGCAGGGTGTTCATGCCGTGCCTTTCGGGTGATAGCGCTGGAGCCAGTCGCGACGCCAGGGGTCAAAGGTCCCATCGAGAATCGCCCGGCGCGCCTGTTCCGCAATCCGGATCAGGAACCGCACGTTGTGGAGCGACACCAGCCGGAGCCCGAGCATCTCGTGCGCCATGAACAGATGGCGCAGATAGCCGAGCGGGAACCGGACACAGGTGGCACAGTCACAGTCGGGGTCGAGCGGCGCCTCGGCGGTCCGGTGGGTGGCCTTCCGGATGTTGACTCGGCCCCCCATCGTCCACGCGCTGCCATGGCGTCCGTTCCGGGTCGCCGCGACGCAGTCGAACAGGTCCACGCCACGGGCGATTCCCTCGACCAGATCCTCGGGGAACCCGACCCCCATAAGATAACGGGGGATTCCCCCCGGCAGGCTCGGCTCCAGGTCCTCCAGCACCCGGTGCATCACCGGCTTGGGTTCGCCCACCGACAGTCCACCGATCGCGATCCCGCTCCAGGGCCCGCGCTCCAGGGTCCCCGCCAGCGAGGCGCCGCGCAGATCCTGGTGGGTCCCGCCCTGCACGATCGGCCACAGCGTCTGGCGGTCGGGGTCTCCCGCGCTCAGGGCCTGGTGCCGCTCCCGGCAGCGCTCCAGCCAGCGAAGGGTCTGCTCCATCCCTTCCCGCGCCAGACGGGGGTCGGCCTGCCCCGGCACCACATGGTCGAAGGCCATCGCCACGTCGGCGCCCAGCGCCCACTGGATTTCCGTGGCGGATTCCGGGGTGATGGTGCGGGTGCTGCCGTCGAGGTGGCTGACGAACTCGACCCCCTCCTCCTCAATGCGGCGCAGTCCCTCCAGCGAGAAGACCTGGAATCCGCCGGAGTCGGTCAGCATCGGCTTCGACCACGTCGTGAACCGGTGGAGGCCGCCCAGGGCGCGCACCACCGCTTCCCCGGGGCGCAGATGGAGATGGTAGGTGTTGCCCAGAATGATCTGGGCCCCGGCCCGCTCGACCTCCATCGGATGGAGGCCGCGGACCGTCCCATGGGTTCCCACCGGCATGAACGCGGGCGTCTCGACCGTCCCGTGCGGGAGTCGCAGGGTTCCGGCCCGGGCGGGACCGGCGGTGGCCTCGAGCTGGAATTCAAACATGGGGCGGGAAGCTAATCCGGAAGCAGGAGCATCGCGTCCCCGTAGGAGTAGAACCGGTACCGCCCGGCGACCGCGTGCCGATAGGCGGCCTGGATCCGCCCGGTGCCCGCAAAGGCGCTCACCAGCATGAGCAGCGTGCTCCGGGGCAGGTGGAAGTTGGTGATCATCCGGTCGACCACCTTGAACCGATAGCCCGGGGTGATGAAGAGCCGGGTCTCCCCGGCCCCCGGCTGTAATCTCCCCTTGGGATCCACCGCCGATTCCAGCGCCCGGACCACCGTGGTGCCGACCGCCCAGACGGCTCCCCCCGCTAGCTTGACCTCCTTGACCGCCTGCACCAGGGCCTCGGGCACCTCGAAGCGCTCGGCGTGCATCGGGTGATCCGCCAGATCGTCGACCGCGACCGGCTTGAAGGTGCCGGGACCCACCTCGAGATCGAGCATCCCCAGTCGCACTCCGGCGGTGTGCAGCGTGGCGAGCAGCGACGGAGTGAAGTGGAGACCCGCCGTCGGAGCGGCGACGCTGCCCTCCCGGTCGGCGTAGATCGTCTGGTAACGGTCGTCATCGAGGTGGTCGGGAGCCCGGTCGATGTACGGTGGCAGTGGCAGCCGGCCGAACTGCCGGATCGCCTCCTCGGCGCTGGCACCGATGAAGCGGACCAGCCGGTGGCCATCGTCCAGCACCTGGACCGTCTCGATGGCGACCTCGGGTCCGATCCCGATCCGCTTCCCCGGCTGGAGTGCGCTGCCCGGTCGGCCAAGGGCCACCCACCGGTCCTCCCGCTCAGGGTGGATCAGCAGCACCTCGGCGGGAGCACCGGAGGGCCGGGTGCCGAGGAACCTGGCGTGACGGACCCGGGAGGAATTCACCACCAGCAGGTCACCCGGAGAGACAAACGCCGGCAGGTCGGCAAATCGACGATCCTCGAGCGGGTGATCGGTGCCGCGGACTACGAGGAGCCGGCTTCCGCCCCGCTCCGGGCTCGGACGCTGCGCGATCAGCTCGGCAGGGAGCTGATAGTCAAACTCGGCCAGGGAGAGTCCGCGACGGTGGGGCACGCGGGGAAAATAACGACCGACCCCTCAATGGCGCCCCACCGTCGTTGCCCCGCCCGTTACTGGAGCTGTGCCAGAACCTGCTCAGCCAGTGCACTGATCGCCGCCCGATCCACCACCGGGACCTTCCGGAGCGCCGCGGCCAGGGCGGTATTCACCGCCGTCACCGCTTCGGTGAGCTGCTCGGGTCGAGCGGGCTTGTCCCCGGCGTTCAGCCGTTCGATCAGGTGCCGGAGCGCGAAGGTCGTCGCGGTGGTCGTCCAATGGCTGGGGGAGAACCGGACGGTCTGCACCAGATCGTCGTAGACCATCGGACTGCGGACCGGCCGGGAGACCTGGCTCTTCAGCGCGACAAAGGTGGCGTGCCGGGACAGACCGAGATTCAGGAATCCCCCGCCGGTATAGACGCTGGGATGGCGGGACGAGTCAAAGCTCCAGCCGAGAAACATCCAGCTGGCCCAGTTGAGGGTGGCCGCCGCCACCGTCTGGGTGGGGTCGGTGCGGGACTTCCGGGCCGCGTTGCCCACATCCCACCAGATGTCATGGATGTCCGCACCGAGGGACTGCTCCATCCCGTAGCGCAACATGTGCTGTCCCACCAGGCTTGAGGCCCAGCGACGGATCTCAAAGCACTCCACGTAACGGACCCGGGCGGGTTCCTCGAACAGACAGGGGGCGTCCGGGTTGGCGGGAGTCCGATCGATCAGCCGCAGCGTGGTGACTGCCCGGAGCAGGTTGTCGCGGCTGGGAGCGGCCCGATACCCGGCCAGGGCCGCGATGGCCGCGCCGCCGCTGTACTGGAGCAGATGGTCGGGCAGGGGGACGTCTGGCATCCAGTCGAGGTTGCCGGACTCGTCCGACCAGACCGGCAGAGGTACCGCGATCCGCACCTGGCGAGGATCGATGGCCCGGAGGCCGGCGGTCGTAAGTTCGGCGGGCCAGGCATCGCGACCGAACAGCCCCACGGCGAACTCCAGATCGCTGGCCAGCGGGGCGTTCCCCGGCTGGAAGAGCCGGGCCGTCTCCGAAACGTGCGGGGTGTTGAGCCGGCGGATGTGGGCCACGATGGCGAGCGCCGTGGCGGTATCCACGTGGGCCACTGCCCGGCGGATGATGGTGGTGTCCATGAACCCGAAGACGGCCAGATCGAACCCGTCCCTGGACGCGTGGCAGCTGGCGCACTCCCGCTCGAAGGCGAGCAGTCCTGACACCGGGTCGGGAGCCGATTCGATCGGCCCGCTCGGAGCCTCGGCCCCACAGCCGGCCAGCACCATCGAGATCGTGGTGAAAAGAGCAATACGGGTCATGGAATTACCCTCGAAACGGGGGGCCGGGCCCGGTCCAGCACCCGGAATCTCTATCTCGGTCCAGGGAGCCAGACGGCCAGGCCGGCAGGGTGTTAATCTTTCCCCCATGTCCCTTCTCCGGTCACCGCCTGGCGCCTGCAGACGGATAGCCACCGTTGCCACCCTCGCCATTGGCTGTGCCGGACCCCCGCCCTGGCAGACGCCCGCTGCGATCAGGGTGACCATCACCACGGAGCTCGGGGTCATTGTGGCCCAGCTGTACCCGGATCGGGCACCGGAAACCGTGGCCAACTTTCTCCGCTACGTGGACACTCTGGCGTACGATGGTGGGTCGTTCTTCCGAACCGTGCGTCCCGACAACCAGCCGGACGACCTGGTCCGCATCGCCGTGGTGCAGGCGGCAGCGGATTCGGGCCGGAACAGCGACTATCCGCCCATCGACATCGAAACGACCGAGCTCACCGGACTCCGGCACCTCGACGGCACCCTGTCGATGGCGCGGAATGACCCCCATTCGGCCCGTGCCTCCTTCTTCATCTGCCTGGGAGACCAGCCGGAGCTCGACTTTGGGGGCAGACGCAATCCGGATGGGCAGGGCTTTGCCGCCTTCGGTCGGGTGGTTGAGGGGATGGAGGTGTTGCGCCGGATTCACGCGAGCCCGGCACAGGATCAGGGGCTGACTCCACCGATCGCGATTCTCCGGATCGAACGCTCACCCCTCCCTGCCGAGCCAGCGGCCGGCGCCCGATGACCCGGCAGCGGACCGATTCCTGGGCGGGGACGACCTTGGGAATCGCCTCTGTGCTCCGGCGGTGGCAGGGTGCCACGGTCACCCCCGACCTGGACGCCATCGCCAGCTCGGCCAGCTACACTACCGAGGACGGGCGCGAGATGCCCCGCACCGAGCAGGTCAGCGTGCGCTATGGTCGTCTGCTTCACGGGCTGGTGAGCGAGTACCGCCCCGTGCGAATGCTCGAAATCGGGATGGCCACCGGGATCAGCGCCGCCTACGCCGCCCGAGCCCGGCAGTCCTATGCCGCTGAACGTCCGAGCCGGCAGGTGATCGTCGACCCGTTTCAGACCGTGGATTGGGGTGGTGGCGGAAGGGCCCTGCTCGATCGGCTGGGCCTGAGTACCGGCGTCGAAGTCATCGCAGCCACCTCGCTGGTGGCGCTCCCCCGGCTGGAGCAGGCAGGCGACCGGTTCGACTTCATCTTCATCGACGGGAACCACTGCTTCGATTACGTGATGGCCGATCTGGTGATGGCCGATCGGGTGCTGGACGTCGGAGGCCTCCTGGTGCTCGATGACGGCTACTCATTCGGGGTTCGAACCGCGATCAGGTACGCTTCGCACCACCGACCGAACCTCCGTCGGGTGCTGCTCGATCCTCCTCTGGTGCACTGGCTCCGGGAACGGATATTGAAGCGCCGTCGGTTTGCGGTGTTCCAGAAGGTAGCCCACGACGCCCGGGGCGCCTCGGCCTTCTGAGGCGCCCGACCAGGGGTTCTTCGGTAGGACCGATCGAGGCTCAGGTGTCGAAGATGGTGGGTTGGGTGCCCGGCGCCGGCGTCATCCCGAGCCGGCGGTAGGCCTGGGGCGTGGCGACCCGGCCCCGGGGGGTCCGGTCGAGATATCCCTGCTGCAGCAGATAGGGTTCGTACACTTCTTCCAGCGTTCCTGGATCCTCGCTGACCGCCGCCGCCAGGGTGCCCAGGCCCACCGGACCGCCACCGAATTTCTCGATGATGGTGGCCAGGATCCGGGAGTCCATGTCATCCAGCCCGAACTGGTCGACGTTCAGCCGGGCCAGCGCGTCGGCCGCCACCGACGGAGTGATTGCGCCGTCGGCCCGGACCTGGGCAAAGTCCCGGACCCGCCGCAGCAGCCGGTTGGCCACCCGAGGTGTCCCGCGGCTCCGACGGGCGATCTCCATCGCGCCTGCCTCATCGATCGGCACCCGGAGAATGCCGGCCGACCGGGTGACGATCCGGGACAGATCCTCCGCCGGGTAGAAATTGAGTCGTTCGATCAACCCGAATCGGGCTCGCATCGGGGGCGTCAACTGGCCGTACCGGGTGGTCGCCCCGACCAGGGTGAACCGCTCCAGACTCATCGGAATGGTCTGCGCGTTCGGCCCCTCCGCGATCCGGACATCCACCCGGAAGTCCTCCATCGCCGGATAGAGAAACTCCTCGAGCACCGGGCGCAGCCGGTGGATCTCGTCGATGAACAGGATGTCGCCGGGGCCCAGGCCGGTCAGCAGTCCGACCAGGTCACCCGGCTTCTCCAGCACCGGCCCCGAGCTGGTCCGGCATTGGACGCCCATCTCCCGGGCCATCAGCATCGCCAGGGTGGTCTTGCCCAGCCCGGGGGGACCGAAGAACAGGGTGTGGTCGAGTTGTTCGCCGCGGGCCCGGGCGGCGTCGATGGCGATCTGCAGCGAGGCCCGCACCTGCTCCTGGCCCACGAACTCATCCAGCCGCGACGGGCGGAGCGCGCTTTCGGCGCTGCCCTCCTCGGGCAGGGCGTCAGGAGTGGTGACCTCGACCCGGGTCATCGGGTTGCGTCAGGCGGCCCGGGAGGCCCACCGCACCGGGCGGGACTCCTGGGTGATGAGGTGCCGCCGGTGGCACGAATAGCAGCGGTCCGTGGCCTCCCGGGCCTTCGGTTCCACCAGCTTGCGGTTGGTGCTGCCACACTTGGTGCACTGCCACTCGGCGGTGTTGGCCGGCCGGCGGGGAATGATGGTCATCCGGGGGCTCCTTTCTGGCCGGTCAGTTTCTTGAGCGCCGATCGGACCAGGGCGGCGGTCTCCCCGCCCGGATCGTGCTCGAGCGAGGAGCGAACCGCGTCTTCAGCGGCGGACGACGAATAGCCGAGCGCTTCCAGGGCCCGAACGGCCGCGGAGCCGCCCCGACTGGGCGTCGGCATGGAATCTAGCGGCATCTCGCTGAACCGGTCCTGCAGTTCGAGGACCAGCCGCTCGGCCTTCTTTCGCCCGATCCCGCTCACCGTGCTGAGGGCCACGAAGTCCTTCTCCCGGATCGCTCGGACCGTGCGCGCCGGACCGAGGGCTGAGAGCAATGCGATCGCGAGCCGGGGGCCGAACCCGCTCGCCGCCAGCAGGCGCTGGAAGATGGTCCGTTCCGACCCGCTGTCGAATCCAAAGAGGAGCCAGCCATCCTCCCGGACCACCAGTTCGGTCTGGAGGGTGACCCGGCTGCCCACGGCGGGGAGTCGTTCAAACACGCCGAGCGGGACCACCATGGCATACCCGACCCCTCCGCCGGTCTCCACCACCACCGCTTCGGGCGATTTCTCCACCAGGACACCGGTCAGCGAGGCGATCATGAGGCGGTCTGCCGTCCCGGGCGGGCACCGCCCATCAGGAGGTGCGTGAGGGCGACGGCCACCCCGTCCGCCGCGTCCGCCGGGGTCGGAGCCGTCTTGAGCTTGAGCAGTCGCGCCACCATGTAACCGATCTGCGGCTTGACGGCCGCCCCGCGTCCCACCACCGCCTTCTTGATCTGGGCGGGGGAGTATTCCATTACCGGGAGACCGTGCTGGGCGCCGGCCAGAAGAACCACGCCGCGGGCATGGCCCAGGACCACCGTGGTGCGCACGTTGGTGGCGTAGAAGATTCCCTCCACCGCCATGACATCCGGCGCCAGGCGTGTCAGCACTTCCGACAGGCCGTCATGGATCTGCTGGAGCCGCACCGGCAACGGATCGACCGCGCGGGTTCGCACCACCCCGCACTCGACCAGCCGTCCGAACCCGGTGGTGGCTGAATCGACCACCCCGTAACCGGTGACCGCTGTGCCAGGATCGACCCCGAGGACCCGCAAGACGGGCCGCCCGGTCAGGCCTCCGCCTCGGCCAGCGTGGCGGCGTCGATGTCGAAGTTGGAGAAGACCTTGCTCACGTCATCGAGGTCTTCGAGGGCACCGATCAGCTTGAGCAGCCGGGAGGCGTCCTCCCCCTCGACTTTGACCGTGTTCTGGGGCAGCATCGCAACCTCCACCGAATCAACGTCGAACCCGGCGCCCGTGAGACCATCCTGAACCGCGTGGAGCGAGGTCGGGTCCACGGTGACCACGAACTGGTCCCCATCCCGGACAAAATCCTCGGCGCCAGCCTCCAGGGCGGCCTCCATGGCGCGGTCCTCCCCATACCTTGTGGCATCCAGCGTCAGCAGGCCCTTCCGATCGAACATCCACCCCACCGAGTTCGTGGCGCCCAGGTTCCCGCCGTTGCGGCTGAAGGCGTGGCGGATCTCGGCCACCGTCCGGTTGGCGTTGTCGGTGGTCGCCTCGATGAAGAGGGCGGTGCCGCCGGGCCCGTAGCCCTCGTAAGTCAGTTCCTCGTAGACCGCTCCCTCGAGTTCGCCGGTGCCCTTCTTGACGGCGCGATCGATGTTGTCGTTGGGCATGTTGACCGCGCGGGCCGCGTCGATCGCGGTCCGCAGGCGCGGATTGCCGGTCGGGTCTCCACCCCCGGCCCGGGCGGCCACGGTGATTTCCCGGATCACCTTCGTCCAGGCGGAGGCCCGACGGGAATCCGTCACCGCTTTCTTGCGCTTGATCTGGGTCCATTTGGAATGGCCCGCCATCGGTCCCGCCTTGGCTGGTGCTCTGTGGGCGGAAACTAGTGCTGGCGCGGGGTTGCGGCAACGCGATCAGCCGTCGGCTTGAGCGCCTCCTGGAGGGCCGCCGCGGCCTCCTGACCGAGCCCTTCGCGTACCGGCGCCACCAGCTCGGCGAGGGCCCGCGACGCATTGTCGGACGACCCGTCCCGGAGGACCTGAAGGGCGCCGGCCAAAGCGCGCCGCACCGGCGGCGGCATCGTGAGACTGGTGAGGCGCTGCTCCAGGGCCTGAACCCGACGTCGGTGGGCCCGCTCGACCGGCGGCGCATCTTCCAGCAGGTCGAGCGCAACCCGGAGGACCAGCCAGACGGCGTACGCCCCCTCCCGCTTCGGCCCCCGGGCCGCGTCCTCGAGCACGGCCAGCATCCGGAGTTCGGCCTCGGCGGGGCCGGTCACTGTGGAAGCCTCCGAAGGGCATCGGCCACCTCGTCCGGCAGGATGTCCACCAGGCAGCGGTGGTGGCCCAGCGGACACTGCTCCCCACCCAGCGGACTGCATGGGCGGCAGTCGAGTTGGCGTTCGAGAATGGTGGCCCTGGCCCGATACGGGGTAAAGCCGAACCGGGCCACGGTCGGCCCGAGCAGCACGACCGCCGGGGTCCCGACCGCGGTGGCCATGTGCATCAGCCCGGTATCGCCAACCGCGACGCCGCGGGACCGCTTGAGCAGCGCCGCGGTGCCCTGGAGGTCGAACAGGCCGGCCGCGCTCACGGTCCGGTCCCCGCCGGCGTCAGCCAGCCGGCGGCCGATCGCCTCCTCCGGGCGCCCACCCAGCACCACGACATCCCGGCCGGTGGAGACCAGGGTGGTGACCAGCTGATGCCAGTACTCCTCCGGCCATCGCTTGGTGGCGTGCGCCGCCCCGGGCACCACCGCCACCAGGGTGCGATCCCGTCCCACCCCCGCCTCACTGAGGAACTGATCGGCGGCCCGAAGGGCGTCGTGGTGGATGAAAATCTCCGCCGGCTTGTCGTCGGGAACCACCGCAAGACTCCGGGCCGCGTCGAAGTACCGTTCGGCCACATGGCGGTGGTCCCGGTAGACATCCCGCTTCCGCTTGATCAGGGTCGCCCGGGCGCGCCGATGCTTTGGGTAGCTGCCCCAGACGCCGCCCAGCCGGAACCGGATCCACCGCGAGCGCAGGCTCCCGTGCAGATCCAGCCGATGGGTCCACGGGGTGGTCCGGAGTCGGGCAATCAGGTCCGCCAGCGGTTCCCGACCATCCCAGGTGACCAGTTCGTCGACCCTGGGATTCTGGACGAACAGCGAGGCGTACTCTGCCCGGGTCACCAGGGTGACGTGAGCCCGCGGGTGACGCTGTCGGATGGCGCGGAGCAGCGGGGTGATGAGGATGAGGTCGCCCAGGGAGCTGAACCGCACCACCAGGATGCGCGGGGCGTCGGGGGTCTCGGGCGGCACCGTGGCAATGTACCCGGCGGGCGGGTCGCCGCCAACGCGTTGCCCTGTCGGAACCCGGCCCCTACCTTGCTGGCGTGACGACCGATCGGCGGCTGGTGGCCCTGCTTCAACCCTACACGGGGTGGTTCGCGCTGGGAATTGGCGCCGCCGCCGTGGCCTCGGTCCTGGATGGCGCCACGATCGTCGTTCTGGTGCCCTTCCTCAAGCATCTCTTCGGCACCGCGGGCGCCCTCGGTGCCCCCGGTACCCCGCTTGAACGAATCACCGATCAGCTGCTCGGGCCGGTGCTGGTCGGGACCTCATCCGGAGTGGCCGCGCTCCGGATCATGGCTCTCCTGGGCGGCGCCCTGATGCTCAAGAACCTCCTCGTCTACGCGGCCTCCCAGACCAGCACCCGAATCCAGGAAGGGGTGGTCCGGGATCTCCGGGTCCGGCTGTTCGACCACCTGCTCGGGGTCGATCTGGGCTTCTTCCAGGCGACCCGGGCGGGGCAGCTGATCGCGGCACTGATTGCCGAAGCGGAACAGGTCAAGATCGCCGTGACCTCGACCTACGCGGCGCTCTTCACCAACGCGACGGTGATGCTGGTCACCCTCACCATTCTGGCCACCATCTCCTGGCGGCTCACCCTGCTGACCCTCGCCACGGCGCCCCTGCTGCTGCTCGGAGTCAGGGTGCTGATTCTCCGGCTCCGCCGGCATGCAGACGAACGGGTGAGGGCCCGGGGTGACCTGACCGGCATCGCCGCGGAACGGCTCGGGGCGATGAAGCTGATCCGGGCGGCGGGCACCGAGGCCGAGGAGTCGGCCCGGTTTGCGGAGCAGGCGGCCAGCTACCGGAAACGGGTGATCCGGACCGAGCGGTTTGCCCAGCTCACCAGCCCCGTCACCGAGGTCTTTGCCGGGATGGTGCTGATTCTGATCATCTGGGCCGCCACGGTTCCGGCGTTGACCGGGACTCCCCTCGGGCCCGAAGTCACCCTCGTCTTCCTGCTCGGTGCCCTGAAGACGATGGCCCCCCTCAAGTCGCTCACCCAGTTCCCGGCCCACTGGGCCACCGCGGTCGCCAGTGCCAGGCGGGTGTTCGAACTGCTGGATCATCCGGCCACCGCATCCAGGGAGACCGGCACCGGCGAGGCCCGGTTCACCGGTGCGCTGGAATACGATCGGGTCTCGTTCCGCTATCCCGGCGGCGACCAGTTGCTCGACCAGGTCTCATTTCGGGTCGCCAAGGGGGAGGTGGTTGCCCTGGTCGGGCCCTCCGGGGGCGGGAAGACCACGCTGGTGGAGTTGCTGCCCAGGTTCTGGGAGCCCACCGGCGGTGAGATCAGGCTCGACGGAGCCCCGATTGCCAGCCTGACCAGGCGCTCGCTCCGGGCCCTGCTGGCGGTGGTGGGACAGGACACCGTGCTGTTCAACGATACCGTCCATCGCAACATCGCCTACGGCCGCCCGACGGCGACCCGCGAGCAGGTGGCCCGCGCGGCGGCGGCCGCCAATGCCGCCGAGTTCATCGATCGCCTGCCCGAGGGTTACGACACGGTGGTGGGTGAGCGCGGGGCCCGGCTTTCCGGCGGCCAGCGGCAGCGGCTGGCGATCGCTCGCGCCCTGCTGCGGGATGCCCCGATCCTCATTCTCGACGAGGCCACCAGCGCCCTCGACACCGCGTCGGAGCGGCTGGTCCAGCAGGCGATCGACCGGCTGATGGTGGATCGGACCGTTCTGGTGATCGCCCACCGGCTGGCCACGGTGCGACACGCCGATCGAATCCTGGTGCTGGACCACGGTCGGGTGGTGGAGCAGGGCACTCATCACCAGCTCCATGCCCGCGGGGGACTCTACCGGCGGCTCCATGACCTCCAGTTTCAGGACGACCCGGTGGCGGTGTCATGACCGGGACGATCGTGCTGGTCGCGGCCTTCGATGAGGGTCATCACGCCCACTCGGCGTTGCGCCGCCGGGCGCTGGAACGACTGGGCTGGACGGTCACCTGCGTGAACATCCTGCAGCCGAAGGGCATCGGGGCCTGGCTCCGGCGGAGCGGCTGGGAGAAGAGCCTGTCCCAGGCGGTGGAGCGGCGACCGGCGGCCGTGCTTGTCCTCGGGGTTCCCGGGCTCGACGCCGCGACGGTCGGCGTTCTCAAGTCGAGGGAGACGACCTGGATCAACTGGTTCCCCGAGGAGTCGAATGGCGCCGACATTGTCGAGCGGGCGGAAGCCTACGACCAGGTCTTCGCCTCCGCCAGTGACCTGGCGGAGACCCTTCAGGCCGCTCGGGGCCGGCCGGTGGACCTGCTCCCCGCGGCCTGCGACCCGTCGGTCCATCGACCCAATCCCGACCGCACCCAGCAGTACCGAGCCAACGTGGTCTTTGCCGGCCGCGCTACCCGGAGGCGGGAACTGCTGCTGGCCCAGCTGGTCGAGTTCGGCCTGGCCCTCTGGGGTCCGGGCTGGCGGGAAAGCGCCCTCCGGGACTACTGCCGGGGCGAGTTGACCAACACCGAGGAATTTGTCCGCGCCTATGCCGGGGCGTCCGTGGCGGTGAATATCCACCATCGGTCGGACGAGGATGCCGAGCCGCGACGGGGCTGCAACCAGCGGCTGTTCGAGATTGCCGGGATCGGCGTCCCGCAGGTGGTGGACGCCCGGGGGGATCTGCCGCGCTGGTTCCAGCTCGGCAGTGAGGTGGAGATGTTCGAATCGGCGGCGGAACTGCGGAGGGTGGTGGAGGCGCTGATCGGGGACTCGGCCCGGGCCGAGGCACTCGGGGCCGCCTCCCGGCGCCGAGCCCTCGGTGAACACACCTACATGCACCGGCTGAGGACGCTCCTCAGTGTGGTGCCGGCGGACTGATCGTGTCGTTGGGGGGCAGCATCCCGTCCGCCAGAAATCCCCGGTACATCCGCAGGTAACCCTCGGTCATCGTCCGATGACTGAAGCACCGCTCTACCCGGGCCCGGCAGGCGGCCGGGTCGATCTGTTCGATCTCCGGCCGGAGCGCGACCAGGTCATCCACCGTCTCCCCGAGCGCACCCACCTCCCGGGTGACGATCTCCGGGAGCGCCCCGCGGCGGGTGCCGAGGACCGGGGTGCCGCTGGCCAGTGACTCGATCAGCGTGAGGCCGAACGGCTCATCCCACTGGGCCGGCATCCAGAGACAGCGGGCCCCGGCCAGCAGTTCCGCCTTCCGATCGCCGGAGACCTCTCCGGCGAAACTCAGGCCCGGGCGCAGAGTCGGACGCCATCCGCCGGCGACCACCAGTTGGCGTCCGGCGCGGTGGGCGCCATCCACCGCCCAGCGCCATCCCTTCACCGCGTCGAGGCGACCCAGGAACAGGTCGTAGCCGCCTTTGGTGGCGGAGAAGGTGTACTCGGTCGGGTCGAGACCATTGTGGACGAAAGTGGTGAGTCCGTGTCGGATGGCATGGTCCCGACTGACGGCGATGGCATTGGGGGCGAGCGGCGTATCGGACCCGCCCAGGCCGTGGAGGGTCCAGACCAGCGGCACCCCAGGCTGTGGCTCCAGCGGGAAGTGGGCGTGCACGATGTCCACTCCCTTCGGCAGGTGCCGCCGGAGATCGAAGCCTCGGGTCCGGGACAGCCGAGGATCCAACGGCACCATCGTGGCCTCAGGGATCCGGGTTCCCGATGGCGCCAGGACCACGACATCGTGTCCCGCCTCGGCCAGCCCGCGCGCCAGCCAGACGACGACCCGCTCGGTGCCGCCATAGCCCCGGACCGGCATCCTGACGCTGTGCAACAGGGCAACCCGCATGACTACTGCGCCAGTCCTCACGGCCGAGCGTGGGAGGGAACGATTCCGGGTGCCGCCGCCGCCGTAATCGCGGCCACCGGGCAGGTCCGCACCAGGGCGTCGGTTGCCGGGGACCACTCGTGGCGAGGAGTGTGGACCTCTGCCTTGGCCCCTTTCATCCGGAAGATGTCCGGGCGGGCGCCGGCGCAGAGTCCACAACCGATGCACCGGTCCCGGTCAACCCGGACATGGACCTGATGCTTGGGATGAATGCCGGAGCGGCAGTTCGGGCAGCGGGGCTTCCAGCTGGTCCAGCGCGTCCACTGTGGCCCGGTACCCCTCGGCGATCAGGTACGGAGTCTTGTTGAACGAGAACATGGTGACTCGCTCGATGGCCGGACGGATGAGGATCGTGGGTGGTCCATCCCAGTCCACCAGGACATCCTCCACCAGCCGTCCCATCACCAGCTCCAGACCGCGGCTGTAGGTGGCGGCAAACCCGGTGCGCTCCACCCCGTGACGGCGGGACCGACCCCCGCTCAGGTCGACGGCGATGATCGGGTGCGAGGAGATGGCCTGGGCAGTCCGGATCGGGAGATTCTCCACCACGGCTCCATCGGCGCACAGATGGTGGCGGATCCGGCGGGGGGGAAGGATGCCGGGGAGCGCGCAGGAGGCGAACACCGCGTCGGCGACCCGGACATCGTCCAGACCGGGAAGGCCCCAGAGGATCTGGTGTCCCGAATTGAGGTCCACCGTGTTGACCAGCAGGCGGTGGGGAAGATCCTGGAAGGTGCGGTCGCCGACCAGGTCAGTCAGGATCCGATCGAGTGGCTCCCGGCGGTACACGGCCGGTGCCAGCATCCGCCGGAGCGCCATGTCCACGTGGGCGATCCGGAAGACGTCCCGCCGCTGCAGCGCCAGGGCCCGGTCCTCCATCTGCCGGATGCGCATCCCCGCCGCCCAGGTGGCGGCGATCAGCGATCCCATGCTGCTGCCCACCACCAGCCCGGGCTCGATGCCCCGCTCCTCCAGCGCCCGGAACACTCCGATGTGGGCCAGGCCCTTGAGCCCGCCGCCGCCGAGGACGAGGGTGCAGCGGCAAGGGGTCATCACCTATTCCACGATCAGCATGGCGTAGCTCCGCCGCCCGCGTTGCAGCATGATCCATTTGCCGGCCAGCAGGTCACCGTCAGTCAGCGGGCGGTCGGCGGAGGCCTTCTCGCCGTTGACGCTGAATCCACTCCCCTGGAGGCCCCGGCGGGCCTCGCCCTTGGAAGGCGCCAGTCCGGTCTGCACCAGGGCCTCCACCAGCGACCCCGTCCCGAGGCTGCTCCGCGCGATCCGGGTCACCGGGACCTCGGCCTCCACGATGGCAAGCGACCGGGCATCGGCGGTCCGCAGATCGGTCCCGCCGAACAGAATGCGGCTGGCGGCCTCGACCCCGTCGGTGACCTCGGCGCCATGGACCCGGGTGGTTACCTCGCGGGCGAGCAGTCGCTGGGCGGTCCGGGCGGAGGGATCGGCGGTGTGCTCGGCCAGGACCGCGTCGATCCGGCTCAGGTCGAGAAAGGTGAAGATCCGCAGCAGCCGACCGACATCCTGATCGTCCTGGTTGATCCAGAACTGGTAGAACCGGTAGGGGCTGGTCCGGGCCGGATCGAGCCAGACGTTGCCGTCCTCGCTCTTGCCGAACTTGGCGCCGGCGGAGGTGGTGAGCAGCGGCAGCGTCAGGCCATGGGCCTCGCCCTGGCGGCGGCGGGCGATCAGTTCGATCCCGGCGGTGATGTTGCCCCACTGGTCCGAGCCGCCCAGCTGGAGTTGGCAGCCTTCGGCCTCGAACAGATGATCGAAGTCGAAGGCCTGCACCAGCATGTAGCTGAACTCCGTGAAGGAGATCCCGGTCTCCATCCGGGAGCGGACCGACTCCTTCTGGAGCATGTAGTTGATGGTGAAGTGCTTGCCGATGTCCCGCAGGAAGTCGAGCAGCGGGAGGCTTCGCAGCCAGTCGGCGTTGTCCATCATCCTGGCGCCGTGGGTGCCCTCGAAGTCCAGGAACCGCTCCAGCTGGGCCCGGATGGCGGCGGTGTTGGCGGCGACCTGGGCCTGGCTGAGCATCGGCCGCTCACTACGCTTGCCGCTCGGATCGCCAACCAGGCCGGTGCCTCCCCCCACCACCACCAGCGGCCGGCCGCCGGCTCGCTGGAGCCAGGCCAGCCCCATCACCGGCACCAGGTTGCCGACGTGGAGTGAATCGGCGGTCGGGTCGAAGCCGCAGTACCCGGTGATCGGTCCGCGGGCCAGCCGCTCCGCCAGTCCCGGCGTGGCATCCTGCACCAGGTCATGGGCCCGGAGGGTGTTCAGGAGGTCGATGCGGGCAGCGTCGGGCATGGCGGCAATCGTAGGCGGCTCCCCGTGGTGAGGCAAGCGGCACCTGGCTAGCTTCCCTGACATGTCCAGCACGCCAGCCCCCGGGCGGCTTCGCCGGTGGCTCTCGTCACGCTCCGCCCGCCGCACCGCCGTCGCCATCCTGGCCGTGGGAGTCTTCGGCGTGGTCTTCCTGGTGGGTGCCTGGACCCGGGCCTGCGCCGGCGGGGCCTGTCCCTCGATCGCCGAGCTGGAAAACTACGACCCCGACCAGGCGTCCAGGGTCTACGCGGCCGACGGCCGGCTGATCACCGATTTCGGGCTCCAGCGCCGGACCGTCATCCCCCTCAGCGAGATGGCTCCCGCGGTGGTGGCCGCCTTCGTGGCGGTCGAGGACAAGCGGTTCTATCAGCATCACGGTGTGGACTTCATCCGCGCCCTCGGGGCGGTCAAGTCGATCCTGACCGGGAAACGGGTCGAGGGCTTCTCCACCATCACCATGCAGCTGGCCGGCAACCTGTGGCCCGAGTCGATCGACCGGCGCGAACGGACCGTGACCCGGAAGCTGCGCGAGATCAAGGTGGCCCTGGAGATCGAGGCCAACTATCCGAAGGAGAAGATCCTCGAACTCTACCTGAACCAGATCGAACTCGGAAACCGCGCCTTCGGAGTGGAGGCAGCGGCCCAGCGGTACTTCGGCAAGCCGGTGCGCCAGCTCAACGTGGCCGAGGCGGCCATGCTCGCCGCCCTCCCGCGAGCACCGTCCCGCTACAACCCCCGGCGCTATCCCGACGCCGCCGTGGCCCGCCGCAATCTGGTGATCAACCTGCTGCGGGATGCCGGAAAACTCAGTGCGGCCTCGGCGGAGGCCTGGAAGGCCTATCCGATCAGTCTGTCGTCCCATTCCGACTACAGTGGGGTGGCCGACTACTTCGTCGAGTATGTTCGTCAGCAGCTCGACGCCCGGTTCGGGGCGGACCTGTACCGGTCGGGGCTCCGGGTGTTCACCACCCTTGACCTCGACATGCAGCTGCTGGCGGAGCGGTCCCTCTCATCCCAGCTCGAGGCCATCGAAGCCGGCCAGTACGGCCGGTTCCCGCACACCAGCTTCCGGGACTACCTGCGCACCCGCCAGGATGGCGACGTGGTGCCCACCATGAGCCCCTACATGCAGGGGGCCGTGGTGATCATGGAGCCGAAGACCGGCTATGTCCGGGCTCTGGTGGGCGGTCGCGATTTCGAGGACAGCAAGTTCAACCGGGCCAGCCAGGCGCTCCGCCAGGCCGGCAGTACCTTCAAGCCCTTCGTCTATTCCGCCGCGGTCCGCGCCGGGTACCCGCTGTCCGAGATCGTGGTGGACGAACCGATCAGCGTGCCGGTGCTGGAGCAGCCGAACTGGGAACCCCAGAACTACGACAACCTGTTCGAAGGGCGGATGAGCTTGCGCCGGGCGCTCTATCGCTCGCGCAACACCGTGGCCGTGAGCCTCGGGATGCGGGTCGGCGAGGAGGCGGTGGTGGGGGAGGCCGCGGCGTTCGGGCTCACCACCCGGATCCCGCCCTATCCGGCCATTCACATCGGCGCGGCGGACGTCTACATCCTCGAGATGGTGGCGGCCTATACCGCGTTCGCCAACGGTGGCACCCGGACCCTGCCGCTGGTGATCCTCCGAGTGGAGGATCGGGCCGGCAACATCCTCTGGCAGGCCCAGCCGGAGCAGGTGTCGGTGCTCACCCCCGAACAGGCGTGGATCATGCTCGACGTGCTGCGGGACGTGGTGCGGAGGGGCACCGCCGCCTCGGCCATTGCGGCGGGCGGATTCGGGTACCCCTCGGGCGGGAAGACCGGCACCACCAACGACGGAAAGGACGTCTGGTACCTGGGCTTCACCTCCGATCTGGTGGCAGGGATGTGGATGGGGTTCGACAATCCCACCAAGATCATGGGGAACGCCACCGGGGGCCGGCTGGTGGCGCCGGCCTGGGCCGCCATGATGCGCGACATCTACGCCCGGCGGCGGCCCCCGCCGGACTGGGTGGTGCCCGAGGGAATCCTGCTCGAGCAGATCGACGAGTCCACCGGCTTCCGGGCCACCCCGTTCTGCCCGCTGTCGGACGTCATCCTGCAGTACTTCATTCCCGGTACCGAACCCCAACTCTTCTGCCCGACCCACAGCCGCGGAGGCTTGATCGGCGGCACCGGGCTTCTCCACTAGCGTGTCGGCCCGGCGGCTCAGTGCGGACTGGGTCGTGCCGGTGGACGGCCCCCCGATCCGCGACGGTGCCGTGCTGATCGGGGACGACGGACGGATCGCCTCGGTCGGACCCGGAGCCCTCGTCCCGCGTCCCGAAGCGGTGCCGTCAGAACATCTGGCCGGCACGGCGCTCATGCCCGGGCTGGTCAACACCCACACCCACCTGGAGCTCACCGACCTTGCCTCCCGGCTGGAAGAGCCCGGATTCCCGGACTGGATTCGCTCGGTTCGCCGCCTCAAGGCCGGCCGCACCGCCCCCGAATACCTCGCTGCCGCCAGCGAGGGACTGCGCCGCTGCCTGCGTTCCGGGGTGACCACGGTGGCCGACACCGGAGACACCGGCGCGACGATGGAGGCCCTCCGGGTGATCGGGGGGAGCGGGATCGCCTATCACGAAGTGTTCGGGCCGGATCCGGCCCAGCTCGAAGAGAGCATGGCCGGCCTGATAGCCGATCTCGACCGTCTTCGACAGCTGGAAACGTCCCGGGCGCGGCTCGGCGTTTCACCCCACGCCCCGTACAGCGTGAGTGGCCCGCTGTATCGGGCCTCGGCCAGCTGCGCCCGGGAGCTGGGGCTGCCGATCGCGGTCCATCTGGCGGAGTCCGCCGCCGAGAGCGCTCTGCTGGCCACCGGAGCCGGGCCGTTTGCCGACTTGTGGAAGCGCCGGTCGATCCCGCTGCCCGCCGACGTGGCCCAGCTGCCGCTGGAGAGCGGGGTGGTCTCCCCGGTCCGCTGGCTGGACCATCATGGCGTCCTCGGGCCGGAGACGCTGTGCATCCATGCCATCCGGGTGGACGCCACTGACCTCGCACTGTTGCGGGATCGGGGTGCCGCGGTGGCGCACTGTCCCATCAGCAATGCCCGGCATGGGCACGGCTGGGCGCCGGTGGATCGGATGCTCGAGGCGGGTCTCCGGGTCGGGCTGGGGACCGACTCCGAACTGAGCATCGGGCCCCTCGATCTGTGGGCCGAGGCGAGGGCCGCCAGGAATCACTTCGGGCTGTCGGCGGACCTGGTGCTCCGGATGCTGACGCTCGGGGGGGCCGCCGCGATCGGCCTGGAGGCGGAGGTCGGCTCCCTGGTGGCCGGGAAGTGGGGGGATGTGGTGGCGATCTCGCTGGGGGGACCGTGTTCGGCGGAGGCGCTGACCGGTCGCCTCCTGGAGCGGGGTGGGATGGGGTTGTCCGGAGTGTGGCTCGGGGGGTGCTCGGTACTCCCTTGATACCCCGCTGGGGAGCCGTTAGCCTACAGCTTCAAACGGGGTGGCCCCGTCGGGCATCCCGAGGAGACCTGGCATGCGCTGTCTGGCGCTGAACGCATCCTACGAACCACTGACTCTGGTGCCCCTGAGGCGGGCGCTCCGACTCGTCATCGACGGCAAGGCCGAGATTGTCGAGGCCGAAGCCGGTGAGGCGATCCGCAGCGAACGTCTCGTGGTTCCCAAACCGGCCATCATCCGCCTGGTTCGCTTCGTGCACGTCCCCCGCCGGTTCCGTCGGCAGGTCACCAACACCTTCCTCTTTGCCCGCGATGATTACCGCTGCCAGTACTGTCACCGGAACCAGCCGGAGCTCCGGCACCGGGAGTGCCTGACCCGGGACCACCTGGTTCCGCTGTCCCGGGGTGGCACCAACCTCTGGACCAACGTGGTGACCGCCTGCTCCACCTGCAACACCCGCAAGGGGAACCACCTGCCGGAAGAGTGCGGGATGCACCCGCTCCATCCCCCGGCGGAACCCCACTTCGTCCACCTCGCCTGGACGGTGCGGCGGCTGACCACCATCCAGGCCAAGTACATCCGGCTGTTCTACGGGGAGACCACGCTGCGGGCGTTCAGCAAGGGGAAGAATCTGGAGCTGATCGGCAGTTAGGGTGGCGGAGGGCCCGTTGGACAGGGTCCACCCGCTCTGCAGGTCATTGCCGACTGGCACGGTTCATGCCCCCTGCGTTCCAATGCGTTTCCTCCGCCAATTCCTCCTTTCCTTCCTGGGACTGACCGCCCTCTACCTGGCTGCCGTTCGCTACGTCGACCCCAGGGGCCAGTTTGGTGGAGGACGCTTCCCGACCGTCTTCCTGAACGCCCGCGTCCTCAAACTGGAGTCGCTCAAGGCCCGGATTGCTGAGGGGCCAGTGGCCGCTGTTGTCCTGGGCTCCAGCCGATCGATGCTGCTCTCTCCGACCGTGCTGTCCCAGAACACCGGACTCAGGTCGTTCAATCTTGGCCTCTTCGCCGCTACCGCCGAAGACTACCTCGCGGCCTATCGACGCCTCTCCGAGCTGAACCCCGAACTGCGGGTAGTGGGGTTGGGGATTGATCCGTTCACCTTCGTTCCCGGCGAGCGGCATCCCGATCTGGAGGCCAATTGGGAACTGCGCTCGACGCTGGACACTCTGGGTAGTGGATTTCTTGAGAGCGTTCGGCATGCCGTCCTCCTGCACAAAGGCAGCATCAAGTTCGGGTACGCGGTGGATCTCCTTCAGTCTGTGCGCCTTCGATTCCGTCCCGTCGAACCTCGCAACCGGCTCTGGCCTGACGGCGCGATGACCTATCCGCGGTCCGACCGGGAGATCACCGCCGGATCCTACGACTATTCCCTCAACCAGGCGCAGTGTGTCCCGGAGCAGTTGGCGATGCTCGAGCGATCGGACTCGGTTTCCGAAGGGCGGAGGACCACCGTGTCCATCTTGATTCGGGAAGCGGTGGCCGAGGGACGACAAGTGGTGCTCTGGCTGACGCCGTCGAGCCCGGACCTCCTCGCCGCCATCCAGGGGTCCCCGCGAGCCCGGCGACAGTTGGCCGCCGCGCGCGGGTTCCTCCGGGAGATGGCGACCCGCCCGGGTGTGTCGGTCCTGGACCTTTCGGATCCGGTGGTGTTCAGCGGGGACCCCTCCCGATGGTATGACTGCGTTCACATGAGCCCGGCCGATGCCGATGCCGTGACCAGGCTCATTGCCGCACGAGTCGAGGCGCTGCGGTAGATGGTCTTCAACTCCGACGTCTTTCTCCTCGTCTTTCTCCCGATCGTCTTCGCCCTGTTCTGGACCTTCCGGGGCCGCCAGGCTCGCTATGTCCTCCTCAGCCTGGCCGGCTATGTCTTCTACGGTTGGTGGGACTGGCGGTACTGTTTTCTGCTGCTGTTCTCGAGTCTGGTGAGTTTCGCGGCCGGGAACCTGCTGCTCCTCGCCACGAGTCAGGCAAAGCGGAGGCTGATCGTTGCGGTGACGGTCTCAACCGATCTGACCGTCCTCGGGATTTTCAAGTACTACGATTTCCTGGCCCGGTCCCTGATGAGCCTGACGGGACCCGGGTCGCTGCCGCTGCTGGACGTTGCCCTCCCCATCGGGATCAGCTTTTACACGTTCCACACCATCTCCTACGTGGTGGACGTGGCCCAGGGCAGGGTGCGGGCAACGAAAAACCTGTGGGAGTATCTGACCTATGTGAACCTGTTCTCCCAGCTGGTGGCCGGCCCGATCGTCCGGTTTCGCCAGATCGAGGAGGACCTGGAGAAGATCGACGGTCCGCCGCGAAACGACTGGATCGCGATGGGGATCGGCTTCTTCGTGGTGGGGCTCATCAAGAAGGTGGTGATTGCGGATCATATTGCCTCCGGGATCGATCCGATTCTGGCTAACGCCGGCGCGATGAGCTTCACCGAGTCATGGATCACGGCGGCCGGGTACACCTGCCAGCTGTATTTCGATTTCAGCGGCTACTCCGACATGGCCGTCGGGCTGGGGTACCTGTTCGGGCTCCGGATTCCCCAGAACTTCGATGCTCCCTACCGGGCGGCAGGCGATCACCGACTTCTGGAGGCGCTGGCACATCAGCCTCTCCACCTGGCTCAGGGACTATCTGTACATTCCCCTCGGCGGGAACCGACTGGGCGTTACCCGGATGTACCTCAACCTGATGATCGTGATGCTGCTGGGCGGGCTCTGGCACGGCGCCAACTGGACCTTCGTGGTCTGGGGGGCCTACCATGGCGTGCTGCTGATCGCCGACCGGCTCGGGGCACCGGTCTTCCGCCGACTTCCCCGCCTGGTCTACCAGGTGCAGACCCTGTTCATGGTGGTGCTGGGGTGGGTGCTCTTTCGCTCGACCGACTTCGGGATGGCCATGGGGTGGCTGGAGCGGATGTTCACGCCGGGCCCATGGGACGTCGGCGCCCACGGAACCACTGTCGGCTGGATCGTCCTCGGCCTGGTCTCGATCGCCTTCGTCCCCGAGACCTGGGACTTCAAGTTCAAGGATCACCCGGCTTGGGCCTTCGTCTGGGCGGCGTGCCTGCTCGGGGTCTACCTGTTCATGAACGGCGCCGAATCGGTCTTCCTTTACTATCAGTTCTGACCGGGGCCGGTCTCAGGGTGGTGGAGGGCGGACCTCGAACCGCTCGCTGCGGGCTTCCAACTCCTGGTAGGGCAATCCGCCGAATCTCAGCAGCAGCCGTCGGGCGCTCCGCCCGATCGACGGCCCCGGCTCCTGCCGGTCCCGGGGGCTCGGCTCTCCCTGAAGGAACCGCTCCAGCTCCTCCATCTCATCGTCGGTCAGCACCTGAATCTGGAGACTGCCGCTGAAGTAGTACTCCCCGACACCCGCTGGCCGGATGTTGACCACGTTCTCCCGCTCCAGGCTCCGCTCCAGATCCAACAGCGTCGTGAACCGGCGGATCTCCCGTGGGCTGCCCCCGAAGATGAGGGTTCGGGAGTACTCATCGGTCAGGGGTTCGTACTGGATCAGCACCTCGAAGGCGAAGTTCCGCTCCTGGGCATCAAACCAGTCGGTCCGGACTCGCCAGATTTCGACCCGGAGCCGCAGCCGGAGCGGGAAGGAATTCTCGATCGCCTCCCGCCAGCGCGTGTCGCGGAGCAGCCCCGGTGTTCTGAGGACCGGCTGCCGGACCCCGGCGTCGTTGAGCGGGGCCGACGCGGTGATCTCGAACTTCACCCGTTGCTGCTGGGCCGCCGCCCCTCCCGGGAGGAGCAGCAGGACCATCGCCGCAAGCCGGAGTGCCGTCGAACGCATCAGAAGCGCCGCTGGAACCGGAGGGCCAGCCGGGCGGCGCCGGGTCCGTTCAGCGGCTGCGCCACGAAGACGGCCAGCCCGCCCAGGTCGATGCCGAGTCCCACGTCGTAGTCCCACTCGCGGAACGTCGGGATCCGGTTGTTGGGCACTCGGCCCGGTCCGTCCCCGGTGAGCCAGGCCTTGCCGGCATCGCCGAACACCACCAGGTCGGCCAGGTCTCCGCCAAGGAGACGGTCCAGCAGCAGCCATTCCTGGGCGCCCAGCACGTCGCGGAGCGACAGGGGAATCCGGAACCGGATCTCGCCCTGAGCGGCCAGGAACCGGTCGCAGAGGCCCGCCAGTGACGGGTCGGTCAGCGACGCTGGCGCACAGGTCTGACTCCGGAACCCGTGGCCGGGCAGAATCCCCGGTCCCCCCATCGCGAGGCGTCGCTGGATCGGCAACGGGTCGCCGGCGACCCATCCCCCACCCAGCAGCCTGACATTCGCCCGCGAGACCTGGTTGATCCGGGCGTAGTGGCGGACGTCGAAGCCGACGTGGCTGTAGCCATACAGCCGATGGACCGGGATGGGCGACCGCACTTCCGACGGGAGGGCCACTGGCGCGACGTCATCGCTCGAGGCGTGTTCAAACCAGGCGCGAATCCGCCAGCCACTGGTCGGGGTCCGAGCATTGTTGCGCGAGTCCACATCGGCCCGCAGCCGAAGGGCCCGGTAGTGGCCGTCATCCACCAGGGGGTTGGCCCGCCAGGGGTCGTCGTTGGGGAAGAGTGAAATCGGGTCGGAGGCCGGCACCGTGGTCTGGCGGTCGTACCGGGCCGAGGCCTCCAGCCGGAGCGCGGGGACCGGCCGGAGGTAGACGTAGCCCTCGATCCCCGAGGTCTCGACATAGTCGTCGTAGTCCCGATTGAACAGAAAGGACCCCAGGCCAACCTCGGAGCGCGACAGCTGCCGGTCGTCGATCGGGACCACGATGTTCTCCCACCGCATGCCGATCCCGCCCGATATCCTGGCCTTGGAGGACCACTCCATTCGGGTTCGCCAACCCAGGGTGGGAAGTTGCTCGGTCTTGTCCTTCTCAGTCCGGAGCAGTCCCCAGAACTCCGCCCGGACTTCCCCCCGGTTGGGGGTCGCCACCGTAAAGGTCGGACCGGCCAGAATGGAGAGACCCTCCACCCGGTTGTAGGTCTCGCCGGTCTCGATCGAAAGTGAGGTCTTGAGAGGCCCAGCCTGGAAACTGGCCCGGGCCGCAGCCAGGTCGCTCAGGGTGGCGGGCTGCTCCCGGACCTCCAGGGTGCCGGAGGTATTGCGAAAGACGAAGGCCGGCTCGGCATAGGTCCGGGCGGAGCCCGTGTGACGCCCGCTGGGTGCCACCTGCAGCCGCCCGCCGAGGAGCAGGACGTCGCCTTCCACGGTGCCGAGTGGTCCCACCACCAGATTCCCGTTGATGACCGTGATCTGGCCGATGACGCGGCCGACCACCCGAAGGGTGCCGCGATACACCACCACGTTGCCCCGGAGGACGGTGCCGCTGGCCACGGTAAAGGCGCCGAAGATCCGGGTCGCGGTCGAGTCGTTGTAGTTGGCCACCGCCTCCGCCACGATCTCGGCCGGTGGCCCACTCGCGGACCGGATCTGGATCGGGGGCGCATCGGGGTCGATGACGAACACCCCGGTGGTGTCCTGGGCCGCGAGCGGAACCGCGCCCAGCAGCAGGGCTCCGAGCAGCGCCAGCCGCCTCATGAGATGGCCAGCCGCTTCATCCGGCGGTACAGGTTGGCCCGATCGGTCTGCAGCAGCCGGGAGGCTTCCGCGACATTCCCGCTGGTGCGAGTGAGGGCCCGGGAGATCAGGGACCGCTCGAAGTCGTCCAGCAGGTTCGACAGCGAGCGATCGAACACGTCGGCGCCGGGGTCGGCCGACGCGGTGAGCCTGGTCCCGTCGGTGCGGCCATGGATCTTCGGGAGCACGTGGCGGACATTCGAGGCATCCACCTCCCGGCCGCTGATGATCGCGAGCCGCTCCACCACGTTGGCCAGCTCCCGGACGTTGCCGGGCCAGTCATAGGCCGCCAGCAACTCCATGGCTTCGGTGGTGAACGTCGGGGGGGCATGGGGCATGGCCCGGGCGGCCAGATGGGCCACCAGTTCGCCGAGATCGCTGAGCCGGGCCCGGAGCGGGGCCACCTCGATCGGGAAGACGTTCAGCCGGAAGTACAGGTCCTCCCGGAAGGTTCCGGCGGCCACCGCCTGATCGAGCCGCTGGTTGGTGGCCGAGATCACCCGGACGTCGACCCGCATGGTGCGCTCCGACCCGAGTCGGGAGACCTCTCCCGATTCCAGCACCCGGAGCAGCTTGGCCTGCGCCTCGAGATTCAGGTCGCCCACCTCGTCGAGGAACAGGGTGCCGTTGTCGGCCAGTTCGAAGCGCCCGAGCCGCCGGTCCGTGGCCCCGGTGAAGGCGCCCTTTTCATGCCCGAACATCTCCGATTCCACCAGATCGCGGGGGATCGCGGCGCAATTGACGGTGATGAACGGCTTGTGGGCCCGACGGCTCGAGCGGTGAATCGCGTGGGCGACCAGCTCCTTGCCGGTGCCCGAATCACCCAGCACCAGAATCCGGGCGTCGGTCGGGGCGACCTGGGCGATCAGCTCGCGGACCTGCTCCATGGCCCCGCTCTGACCCACCATCTCCTGCGGGGGCGGCAGCTGCGAACGGAGCGCCCGGTTCTCGGCCTGGGCCCGGGTCAGCTCCAGCGCCGAACGGATGGTGATCAGGACCGCCTCGGGGGTCAGCGGCTTCTCGAGGAACTGGAAGGCCCCGTGCTTGATCGCCTGGACCGCGTCGTTCAGCTGGGCCTTCCCGCTCATCATGATGACCGGGACACTGGGATCCCGTTCCCGGAGCCGGCTGAGGGTCTCCAACCCGCTGGGGCCCGGAGGCATCATCAGATCGAGCAGGATCAGGTCAGGGTGGGTCTCCTCCAGCGTGAGCAGAGCCTGGTTGCCGCCCGACGCCTCGGCCACCTCGAACCCCTCGGCCCGGAGCAGCGCGCCCAGCATCCGGCGGATGTTGGTCTCGTCGTCCACGATCAGAATGCGTCCACTCATGCCGTGTCGGTTCCTTCCAGGGCCGCGGGCAGCCGGAGGTCGAAGGTAGCCCCACCCCCCGGGGTTTCCCGGAGGGCGATCGTGCCGCGGTGAAGATCCACTGCCTGCTTGACGATGGCGAGTCCCAGCCCGGTCCCGTCCGGCTTGTCGGTGAAGTATGGCTCGAAGATCCGGGCCAGCTTGTCCGTCGGCACCCCGGGGCCATGATCGGCGAGGGAGACGAGCACCATATCCCCCTCCCGCACCACCTGCCCCTCCAACAGGCCCCGGCCACCACACGCCTCCACCGCGTTCCGGATCAGGTTGCCCAGCGCCCGGCGGAGCGGATCATAGTGCCCCAGCACGGATGGCGTGCCGGGTTCGACCCGGAGCCGCCAGGTCATGGTTTCCGGGAGGGAGGTCTTCAGGAGCTCACCCAGCAGTTCGCCCATGTCGAGTTCGGCCGAAGGTCCCTCGGGCAGCCGGCCCAGATTGGCGAACTCACGGGCCAGCTGCTCCAGCCGGCCCGACTCGGCGACCAGCACGTCGAGCGCTTCCCGCTGATCCGCCGTGGCGCTCAGCGACAACTGGCGCACCGCCAGCCGGACCGGGGTGAGCGGGTTCTTCATCTCGTGCGCCACTCGGCGGGCGACCTCGCGGAAGGCGCGCAGCCGCTCCGCCTCGAGTTCCGCGTTCCGGGCCGACGACAGCTCCACCGCCATGTTCCGGAGCGCCTGCCGAAGGGATGCGAACTCGGGCGCTCCCCCGGTCCGCTCGGTGGGCGGGAGCGGCTCGTGGCGGCGGATGAACGCGGTCCACCCGACCAGTTCGTCGATCGGGGCGCTCAGCTGGCGACTGAGGTTGCGGCCCATGAGAATCGCCAGGTAGACGAGCAGCGTGCCGAGGGAGGCAATGACGACGGTCCAGCCGAGGCTCTTCCACCGGCTGAACAGCTCGGCCCGCTGGGCACGGGCCAGGGCGGCGTTGAGGGTCTCGCTGTGGGTCCGGAGGGCTTCCCGCTCGACCGCCGTCAGCCGGGTGGTATCGAGGGCCCGCAGCAGATCCTCGGCCGGTGGCGCCCGAGGTCTTCGAAGGTCGCCCGCCCGACCTCGGCCGGATTGCTGCTCCGGACGGTCACCACCCAGCCGACGACGGCCAACGAGGCCGGCAGGGCGCCGAGGAGGAGCAGGGCCAGCAGAATCCGCTTTCGGAAGCTCAGCGATGGCATGGCCCATCAAAGTATCCCGATGCCCCGCCGTGGCCTATAGCTCATTGAGCCATCACCGGAGAGTAACGCAACAGCAACAATGCTGTTGCGTCAACGCACCGTAACCGATGTATTGTTAGCAACAATCCAGTTTTCCCGCGATGGATAAAGGCCTGAACGGCACTCACCCCGTGGCGGGTCCTGCGGCTCGCCGTGTCTCAGGGTGGGTCCCCGAACCGCTCCGAAGCCAGGACCCCACTACTGTTGTCACGACGCAACACTATCGCCATCTTTGGGATCGCCGGGGCAATGATCGACCTGCCCGGCCCGGTGGCACCCGTCCTGCAACCCCACTCCGCAGTATTTCGATACCAGTACCGAAATGGGAGAATTGCATGCTCAATCGCGCGGGGCGTTCGTTGGTTGCCGCTCTGGTCTTCGTCGGCCTCGTTCGGGCCGGTGGTGTCGGGGTGGTTCACGCCCAGAGTCTCACTTCTGGCGCCGTTCGGGGAACCGTCCTGTCGATCGACGGGGTTCCCCTGAACGGAGTTCAGGTCTCGCTGGAACAGAGCGATGGCCGGGCCCTCACCATTGTCGAGACCGATGGAGACGGCCGGTTTTCGATTCCGCTGGTCCAGCCCGGGGAGTATCGGGTGCTGGTGGAGCAGATCGGCTACCAGCCGGTCCGGATGCTGGGGGTTCCGGTCGCGGCGGGGCGAACCACCGTCGTCACCTCGCGCGTCGAGCGCAAGCCGCCCCCGATCCTGGCCGTGGTGGAAATCCCCTGGTCCGGGGCACTGGCCGGGGCGAGTTCCGGTGCGGTCGTGGGCGGCCGCCCGCTGCGCCAGTTTGACCGCCGGCTCGATATCTCCGACGCCAGTCAGGGCGTGACCGAGGTGGACGCGATGCGGGACAGCCGGGCCGGCTTTGCCACCGGTGGCTCGGGCGTCGCCCCGCTCCAGACCCAACTCTATGTCGACGGTCTCCCCGAGAGTCTGCTGCGCCACCCGGGTCTTCCCGGGGAGCCGGGATCGGCTCCGCTTTTCCAGCGGGAGGGCATTTCCCTGGTCCAGGTCATGAACCTCGGGTTCGACACCGAATGGCGTGGCCACCCGGGGACGATCGTCGCGGCGCACACCGCGCGCGGGGGCAGCGGATTCTCCTTCCGGCCCTATGGCTTCTTCTCCAGTGCCACTCTTGGCGGCGCCGCGGAGGACAACCCGGCGGACAGCACCGGTTCCAGCATGCAGGTCGGGGCGTCCCTTTCCGGAGCGATCGTCCCCGATACTGCCCATTTCAACATCCGGTTCGACTACTTCTCGGAACGGACCCCTTCGGCCTACCCCTGGGCCACCGACACGGCCAGCCTCGGAGGGAGCCCGATTTCGCTGCGACAGGCGCTGAACGATATCGGGAGCGACCGGTACGGCGTGAGCCTCCAGCCGTGGACCAGCCCGGTGGTGCGGAGCCGGGTCGGGTTCAGCGGTCAGGGGCGGTTCGACTGGCGGATTGGATCCAACCAGGTTCTGCTCCGCTTCGGCTATGCCAGGCTGACCGAGGAGCAGCCCGCGCTGGCGACCGAACTGTCGAACCTGAGTGGCGTCCAGCTGGACGCCAACGACCTGTCCGGCGCCCTGACGGTGACCTCCGGCGGTCAGCAGTTCTCCAACGAGTTCCGGATGGGCTTCACCTCCAGCGTCCGTGACTGGCTCGGCGTCGATCTCCCCGCCACGCTGCTCGCCGGTGAGGGGGTGGCCTTCGGCAGCTCGGCCGCCCTGCCGGCGAACTTCTCGACTCGGGCCGTCGACATCTCCGATGCCTTTCACTTCCCGCTGGGACGCCACCGGGTCAAGGTCGGCGCCTCGGTGCGGCTCAACCGGGAAGAGCACGAGTATCGGTACGGCTCCGAAGGGGTCTTCACCTTCGGGGACATCGACCAGTTCAACTCCGGGACCGGGACCTTCTTCCAGAGTGTCGCGCCGGCCGGAACCCTCGGGAAGCCGGGGTCCACGGACTTCGGGATCTTCTTCCACGATGCCTGGGCGGTGGCCCCCGAGATTCAGGTGTTGCTCGGACTGCGATATGACACCCAGAGCATCAACACCAGCCTGCCGATCTCCTTCAATCAGGCCTGGTTTGACGCCAGCGGGATGCGGAATGATTCGCTGCCCAGGGATCGGAGCGGCATCTCGCCCCGGGTCGGATTGGTGTGGGACGTCCAGAACCGCGGCGAGTGGATCCTGACCGGTGGGGGCGGACTGTATCAGGGCCGGCTCGACATGGCGTTGATGTCGGAGACGATCCTGTTTGACGGCCGGACCACCATTCGCCGGGGGATTGGCGACTATGATTTCTGGCCCACCCGGCCCGACAATCTGCTGGCCCCGTCGGTCGGGCCCCGGCTGGCGATGTTCAACTCCAGCTACAAGGCGCCCCGCGCCTTCAAGGGAGGAGCTGGCATCAGCCGTGCCTGGCCCAACGGGATCGCGCTCCGGATCAACGGGCTCTACAGCCACACCGACTACCTCCAGCAGCGGACCGACATCAATCGGGTGGCGCAGCCGCTCGGCAAGACCCAGGAGGGACGGGCGGTGTTCGGCACCCTCGTCAAGCAGGGCGGGTTGCTGACCCCGGAGCCGACCAGCAATCGCCGGTTCGCGGATTTCGACCTGGTGAGTGGCTTCTCCCCCACCGGCTTCTCCGACTATTCCGAGCTGACGCTGTCGCTGGAGCGTACCGCGCTGGCCGGCCTCAACCTCAACCTGGCCTACACCTTTTCCCACACCGAGGACAACGTGCTGGGGGCCCGGATGATGGATCCCGCCGATCAGCTCAATCCGTTCCCCGATGACCAGGCCGCCGCGATTTGGGCGCAGGGAGTCTCCGACTTCGACGTGCCCCACCGGGTGGTGGCGTCGGCCGAGTATCGGGGTGGCGGGCGGACCGCGATCAGTCTGGGGGCGCGGCTCCGCTACCGGAGCGGACTGCCCTTCACACCGGGGTTCCGTCCCGGAGTGGACATCAACGGCGATGGGGCGGGGAACAACGATCCCGCCTACCTCGACGGCTCGATCTCGGGGTTGTCCTCGGCGCTCTCGGCGGCCGGCTGCAGTCAGGCGGCGGTCAACGGGTTCCTCCAGCGGAACAGCTGTCGCGAAGAGGCGGTGACCGCCCTCGACCTGCGGTTCCAGATCGGGCTTCCGGCCCGATTCAGTGACGGCAGCCACCTCTCCCTGGTGGTCGACGCGTTCAACGTGGTCGGCTCCGCCCTCGGGGTCGTCGACCGGGCGCTGGTCCTGGTCGACCCGACCCGACCGCTCACCTCGGGCCCCTCCGGCCTGGTGAACGTCCCGCTGATCGCCAATCCCAACTTCGGCAAACTTCTCTCCCGGCGGGCCGATCCGCGCCTGATTCGGGTCGGCATCCGGATGGAGTACTGATCATGGTTCGCTCTCTTCTCAGCCGGCTCGTCCCCTCCGCCGTCATCCTGATGGCGGCGGCCTGTACCAATGACGGCGCCGACCTCGGCTTCGGCCCCCTGCCGAGCTACACCGTCTCGGTCGGGGTGTATCTCGACCGGGACGGGTCCAAGACCCTCACCGTGCTGGATACGGTCTACCAGGGGGCTCGAGTGGCGCTGTTCATCAGGGGGAGCACCGACACCTTCAAGGTCGGCACCACCGATGTGAGCGGGCTGGTGCGGATCAACAGCGTCCCGCTGGGACAGTATCGGGTGGTGATTGTCCCGCAGAGCATCGGGGACTCGCTCGAGGTGCAGAAGGTCGAGTCGGATTCGCTCCGGATCGCCATTACCGACAGCGTGACGCCGGTCCTGGCCCGGGTCGGGTACCCCGAAGTCAGCATCCGGGCGGCCCGAGGGCTGCCGGCTGGAAAACGGGTCTTCCTGCGCGGGATCGTCCTGGCGGGCGTCCAGTCGTTCCGGGACACCACCTCGCATCTGTCCGACAGCTCCGGGTATCTGCGGCTCACCAGGGTGGCCCTGCGGGGCGGCCTCACCGGGAACACCCCCGGCGACAGCGTCAGCGTGCTCGGGGTGACCGGATCGCGGGCCGGTCAACCGACCCTGGATCTCTCGATCATCTCCCGGTTCGGGACCCGGCCGCCGCCGATCGCGCTCCCGTTGGGTACCGGGCTTGCCGCCAACGCGCAGAACGGGGCACTCGACGCCGGGCTGGTCCAGATTACCGGAGCGGTCATCAGCGACACGATCACCGTGGCGCCGGATTTCAAGGTGACGGTGAGCGACGGGACCGGATCCCTGGAAATGATCCTGGACGGGAACCTCCCCTTCCCGCGGACCCAGTTCCGTCCGGGCCGGAGCATGTCAGCCACCGGAGTCCTGGTTCCCAACGGTGTGGGCGGCTGGTACTTCAAGCCCCGCCAGCTGGGCGACGTCGTCCTCAACTAGCCTCACGGAGGGCTCGGTCGCACTGCGATGCCGGAGGCGGGCGGACTACGCGTACCCGGCGGCGGGCCGCTGCGGTCCTCTATGCTCTGCGACCTCGCTCCACCCCGCTCGACCGCTTCCGCTCACCGCCCTCCCGTCTTTCCGCTCACCGCCCCACTCCTTGCCATCGACCTCCGCTCAGCGCCCTCGGGACCCTCAACAGTTCCACGATGGCGGGAGCACGGGTTCCCTATGCCATGGCCCGAGAGGGGGAGTTCTTCAAGGTCTTGGGCCGAGTGGATCGGGCCACCGCCGCGCCGCAGATGGCGGTCGCTTTCCAGGGGGCGCTGGCTCCCCTGCTCGTCCTGACCGGGACCTTCGAGGAGCTGACCGCGCTCTTCATCTTCGCCCAGTGGTCCTTCTTTGCCCTGACCGGCGTGGCCCTGATCCGGCTCCGGTCGTTGGAGCCCGCCCAAACCGGAGTGTACCGCGCTCGGCCCTACCCGCTGGTCCCCCTCCTCTTCATCGGATTGGCGGGTGGCCTGGCGCTCAGCATCCTGCTCCAGCGGCCCGTTCGATCGGGAATCGGCCTGTTGCTGATCCTCTCGGGTTTGCCTGTCTGGTCCCTCTGGTACCGGCAGCAGCCCCCGCCCGTCACAGGGTAACCCGGCCCCGGGGCCCTCGATGCGCCCCGTGGCAATCAACCGGCGCAGGTGTTGCGCCGACCCGACAGACCCCTCGCCAATTCCGTGTTCCAGGGGTACGTTCTCACCCACTCTCGCTGGCTCGGGGCTTGCCTTGTCAGGCCCAGTCCCTTTTCACGTGGCTGCGTGTGACCATTCGCGAGCTGGCCCAAAGCGTCCCCCGTTTCATCGGGTACCGCCCCCGCACCGAGCAGGAGGGGGCCGGAGCCCGGCCCGGGCTCGTCCGGGTGCTGGGCGTCTGGACCTCCATGGCGGTCCCGGTGGGGATCATGATCGGGAGCGGGGTGTTCCTGAAGCCCGCCGAGATCGCCCAGAGCGCCGGAACTCCCCTCTGGGCAGTGGGGGCCTGGGTGGTCGCGGCGCTGCTCTCCCTCCTGATGGCCTTCTGCTACCTGGAACTCGGCACCATGATGCCTGAGTCCGGGGGGGACTATGTCTTCCTCCGTCGGGCGTTCGGTCCCGGGGTCGGATTCCTCTACGCCTGGCGGAGCGTCGTCCTCAACAGCCCGGCCTCGCACGCGGCCCAGGCGGCCGCGGTGATGCTGTTCGGGATGTACTACTTCCCCGAGCTGGGCGATCCGGTCGTCGCGCTGTCGATCCCCGGACTGTTCTGGAGCCCCTTCGAACTGGTGCTGACCGGCGCCCGGATCGGCGCCGCGGTGCTGATCGTCTGGTTCACCCTCCTGACGCTGTGCCGGAATCAAGACCGCCGGACGGACCCATCTGGTGCTGACCGGCCTGAAGGTCCTCTTCCTCCTCGGGATCGTGCTCGCCCCCTTCGTCCTCGGCCGCGGGGGATCCGGCACCTTCGCGAATCTCCGGGCCGACGTGGCGGGGATCGGGACCACCTTCGCCGGGTTCGTGGTGGCGGTCTCGGCCGCGCTCTGGGCCTTCAGCGGGACCTCCAACCTGGTCCGGGTGGGTGGGGAGGTCAAAGACCCATCCCGCGTCATGCCGCAAGCGACGCTCTGGGGGCTGGCCTTCACCACGGTCCTGTACGTCGCGCTCACCGTGGCCTGCTTCTACGTCCTGGGCTTCTCCACCGTCGCCGCCTCCGACCACGTCGTGTCGGACATGCTGGATCGGGTCGGCGGGCCGCTGCTGGCCGGCGGGCTCACGATGGTGATGATTCTCAGTGCGGTGGGCTCGATGACCGGTTCCGCGGTGACCGCCGGGCGGCTGCCCTATGCGGTGGCCAAGGACGGGCTCTTCCCCAGGGTCATGGCCAAGGTGCATCCGGTGACCCGGGTGCCGGTCTGGGCGGTCGTCATCCCGGCCGTGATGTCCCTCGTGCTCGCCCTGACGGGTTCCTTCGCGCAGCTCACCGGGCTGGCGGTGTTCGTCCGGTGGGCCTTCAATGCGGTGGTGATCGCCGGGTTGTTCCGGCTCCGGCGGATCGAGCCCGACACCCCGCGGCCGGTCCGCACCTGGGGCTACCCGCTGGTCCCGGCTCTGGCACTGGTGCTCACGGTGGTCCTGACGGTGACGATGATGGTGGCCGCACCCGGGCGTTCACTCTTCGGATTGGCGATCGTGTCCACCGGCATTCCGATCTATCTGATGATTCCCCGCCGGGTCCGCGAGGCGGCCCGAACCCTCGACAATGGCAGCTGACCCGGATAGCTTTCGCTCATGGCGGCCAGTTGAACACCTCGGATCCAACCTGTGGAGCATGATGGCACCCCCAGAACTGTACGTTGGCCAGGCCAAACCGAATCCGCTCTCCGCTCCCGACCCGATCCGGGTCTGGGCTCCGGCCCAGGTCCTCGGGGTCTTCCTGCTCCTGGCGGGTGTCGATCGATCTCGCCTTGGCCCTGCTGTCCCCGGCTCCGGCGAAATCCGAGCTGGCGGTTCGCGACCGTGGCGCTGCTGATCGGTGGCCTGCCGCTGCCGACCCTGGGACTCCTGGCAGGTGTCATGGCGTCGATCGCGACAGGTCACCGGCTCCGGTCCCGAATCTGGGGCGTCCTCTGTCTGCTGTTTTCGGTCACGGTGGCCGTCGGGTTGGTGGCATTCATCCTCGCCCTGCCGGAGATCCGGACGCTGACTCCGGTCGAATCGCTCGCCGATCTGGACCGGACCGCCACCCGCACGGTCGCGGTCGGGCTGGTCTTCCTGTTGCTGCTGGGCTACGCCGGGCTCAAGGGTGTGTTGTACACCCCCAACACCTGATGCTCTGAGCGCTGTCGACAGGTTGGGGATCTCATCCTCTGCCGAACCCCGTAACTCAATGAACGACAACGTGTTGCCAGTCATGACCAGGTTCCAGCCGGCGGTATGTCTCTTGCGCCGGCGGGGGCATTAGTGGCTTCACCACCGGTTCGGCGCATTGGGGTGCTGGCCGGAATCGCCTTTCTCACGGTCGGGCTGATTCAGGTCGCGGTGGTGATGCTCCCGATGCAGCTCGGGGTCCCCGAGTGGGAACTGGCTGCCTTCGGCGAATTGAGCGGCAGCTTCGGGTCCGCCGCCATCGGGGTGGCCATCCTCGGCTGGTTCGCCTTGAGTGGACGCGGAGTGGGGCTGGCGGCGGCGGCGATGGGCGGCTCGATCTTCTTCGGGGTCGTCACGGTGCTGGGACTGCTGACCATCGGGCTCAACCTGCCCATGGTGTTCCTGGCCACCGCAAGCGAGGTGCCCGGCGCCGCGGAGTTCCGGGTGGCGGTCGTCAAGATGCTGCTGTTGACGGTGCTGTATCTGGTGTTGTTCTTCAGTCAGACTTTCGTATTGATCTCAGCAAGGAAAAGGCAGGACGGATGAAGCTCTCCCGGTTGGTTCTCACGCTTGCGGCGGTTGCCGCACCCACGATGGCGCATGCGGCGCCGCTCAACGTCGGCGGCCCCACGTCGATCCAGTGCCTCACGGTCGGGTCGATTTCCAGTTGCGCCAGCGTGAACGTCTCATTGATCGGTTCCACCTTCACGGCGGTGGTCAAGAGCCTGAGTGGGCCCCCGACCAACACGCCGTTCATCATCCACTCCTTTGGCTTCTTCTACTTCACCGGCACCGGTAGCCCGGTCCTGACCCTGTTCCCGCCGTCGGATGGCGACGGGGTCCAGAACGGGTTCAAGGATGGGTCCAACGACCTCGACGGTGGGGAGCGGCCCGCAGGGTCGACCTGGTTGGGCGGAGCCCAGAAGAACGGGCTCGACCTCAATCGCCTCCGGTGAGGAGCGGACCTTCACCTTCAGCCTGACGGGCTCACTGCCGGGCGAGTTCTATTTCGCCTTCCACGGCGGGAGCTGGGACGGGCCGGGCGACGAGAGTTCGTTCAAGTGCTATGGCAGCGGGAAGACCACCACCACGGACGCTCTCTGCGGTGCCGCCGACGGTGGTGCCCGAGCCCGGCACCGTCATCCTGCTCGGCACCGGGCTGGCCGGTCTCCTGGCCGGTGGAGCCATCCGCCGGAGACGCCGCTCGAGCTGACCAGTGGGGCCCAATCCGGGCCGCGCGGGGCATGAAGGACGACGGGTCCAGGGAAGCTCCTGGGCCCGTTCTCATTTCATCGGTGGGGCCGCTCACGCCATCGAGCCAGGAGGTCCGCCTCTTCGCCTGGCCGTTGCCAGCCAGGTCCAGCCGAGCAACGGGCCCCAGAGCCCGAGGAGCCAGAGTCCGGTCAGCAGCAGCTCGACCGGCCGCCCGGCTTTGGCGGTTCCCAGCAGCAGCCGCCACCCGTCCCTCCATCCGAAGCTGGCCTCGATCTCGGTGACCTGGTCGCCCCGCCGGACTTGTACGGTGGCAAGCCGGTTGCCGTAGCGTGCCCCCGACCGTGATGGTGTCTCCCGCCGAGCCGGGCAGGCGTCCGTCGAGAACCGTGGCCGGTGAGCGCAATCCGAGGTCCGAGGCCCGGAGCCGGACCCCCCAGTGGAGATCCCGCCCCGTCTGGGTCAGGGTGGCGAACCGGCCGTCGTCGGTGGCCAGCGCCACGATCCGCAGTGGCTCATGGGTGGCCGGCCCTGTGACGATCTCCGCCTCCAGTCTCACCTCACCGCGTGCCCGAAGCTCCACACGTCGGCTCCTCCAGTCCTCGATCCGCCAATGCGGGCAGCGGGCGAGTCGCCCAGGGTCACCGACAGCACCTCTCCCTCGAACCACTCCGGCTCCGGTCCCGTCGCGGCCCACTGGCCGTACCAGGTGGCCTCCGGGAGCGAGGGTTCCATCAGCAGCGGGGCGCCGAATGTCCCGGCGATCGCCACCAGGGCCCATCCGCCGGCCAGCCAGGCCGCCGCCCTCGGTGGCGGCCGCGAGCAGAGCCCGGCTCCGACCCGCCAGCACCCACCCCAGCGTGGTCCCGGTGGTATTGGCGACGACGTCCCCGATGGTCGCGTCGCGCCCCGGGATCACGCTAAACTGCAGCAGCTCCACCCCGGTACTCAGAGCCAGCCCCAGCAGGACGACCGTCCTGACCCTGAACCCGGCGGCGGCCAGGGCGGCACCCAGCGGCAGGAACAGGGCGATATTGAGGATGAAGTCCGCCCCGCCCCCGTCCCCGCAGGCCAGGCAGAACGGGCCCGTCAGGGCCACCTGGGCCGCCTGATGAGGCATCGGGGTCAGGGTCGCGGCCAGGATCACGGCACAGGCCATCAGGGCGATCCGGCCGGGCCAGGGACTGGAGTGGGGCAGGGGACCTCCGGTGGTACGTACGTTGCTCAGGTCTGGCCCTGTCGGGCGGGTGTCCGGCACAATCTCACCAAGGAGCGGGCATGTCGTCCATGGCAGTCCTTGTCACCGGGGGAGCGGGCTTCATCGGATCCCACGTCGCCGACCGGCTGCTGGCCCAGGGCCACCGGGTCCGGGTGGTGGACAATCTGTCCACCGGCGACGAACGGAACCTCGACCCGATCCGCGACCGGATCGACTTCCTGCTCGGCGACCTGACCGAGCCCGACGTCTGCCGGCGGGCCACCCAGGGGATCGAGGTCGTCTTCCACCTCGCCGCCCTGGCCAGCGTGCCGCGCTCGATGGAGGACCCCAAGGCGTCCTACCAGCATAACGTCGCGGCCACGATGCGGCTGATCCTCGCCTCCCGTGACGCCGGGGTCCGGCGGATCGTCTACTCCAGTTCCTCGTCGGTCTACGGCGACACCGAGGTGCTCCCCAAGGTGGAGAGCATGGAGCCGCTCCCCAGGTCTCCCTACGCCGCGTACAAGCTGGCCGGCGAGCAGATGATCCTCGCCTTTGCCCGGGCCGGCGTGCTTCGAGGGTGCGGCGCTTCGCTACTTCAATGTCTTCGGGCCCCGCCAGAGTCCCACCTCGGCCTATGCCGCGGTGGTGCCGATCTTCATGCAGGCCGCCCAGGACGGCACCGCCGCGCCGATCTTCGGCGACGGTGGCCAGACCCGCGACTTCACCTACGTGGACAATGTCGTCTCGGCCAACCTCCTGGCCGGGTTCGGACCCGCCGACCGGGTCAACGGGACGGTCTGCAACGTGGGCGCCGGCGACCGGACGTCGCTGCTGGATCTCGTGAGACTCATCACCGAGGTGAGTGGACGGCCCCTCGCGGTGACCCACCTGCCGCCCCGGGAAGGGGATGTCCGGGACTCGCTGGCCTCGATGGAGCGCGCCCGCGACCGACTGGGGTATCGGGTGGAGGTGGATCTGCGGGAGGGACTCCGACGGACCTGGGACTGGTTTCGGGGGTGACCCACTTCTTCTCGGTCGACGTCGAGGAGCACTTCCACGCCCACGTCTTCGAGCGGGTCGTGCCTCAGTCCGCGTGGCCGGCCCAGCCGAGTCGGGTCGAACAGGCCACCGGAGTGCTGCTCGACCTTCTGGCCCGCCATGGGGTCCAGGGCACCTTCTTCGTGCTCGGCTGGGTTGCCCAGCGGGTGCCCGGGCTGGTGCCCCGCATCGCGGCCGCCGGCCACGAGATCGGATCCCACAGCTGGTCGCATCCGAGGATCAGCCGGCTCACCCCCGACCAGTTCCGCGAGGAACTCAGCTCCTCCAAGGCCATTCTTGAATCGCAATCCGGCCAGCCGGTCCTGGGGTTCAGGGCGCCCAGTTTCTCGATCCGCCCCGGGATGGAATGGGCGTTCGATGTCCTGCTGGAAGAGGGCTATCAATACGATTCAAGCCTCTTTCCCATCCGGCGTCCCGGCTACGGCTACCCATCCGCGCCTCCGATGCCTCATCGGCTGGAGCGGCCGGCCGGCTCGCTCCATGAGTTTCCGATGGCCACTCTCTCACTCGGCGGCCTGCGGCTGCCGGCGGCGGGCGGCGGCTATCTCCGGCATTTTCCGCTGGGAGTGATCCGGGCCGCCTTCCGGCAGGCAGAGCGCAACGGCCAGCCAGGAATGCTGTACGTCCATCCGTGGGAGGTGGATCCCGGGCAGCCTCGCCTGCCGGTGTCGCTGGTGACCCGGTGGCGGCACTACGGCGGCATCAACCGGACCCTTCCCCGGCTCGACGCGATGCTCTCCCAGTTCCGCTTCGGGACGGTGCGGGCCTGGCTCGAGGCCGCCGCATGAGCCTGCGGGTCGTCGCCTTCGACGGAACCCCGGAGGAGTGGAACGGTTTCGTCGGGGCCGCTCATGGGGCGACCCACTGCCATCGCTGGGAGTGGCTCGACGTCATCCGGGAGACCCTGGGGCATGAGACCATGGCGCTGGCCGTTCGGGACAGTGTCGCCCTTGTGGGTGTGCTCCCCCTGGTCCGGGTCCGGACCCCGCTGTTTGGCCACTATCTCGTCTCGATGCCGTTCCTCAACGACGGTGGCCCCCTGGGCAGCAGCGCAGCGGTCACCCTCCTGGCCGAAGAAGCTCGTCGGCTGGGGCGGGACGCGGCGGTCAAGCTGCTGGAGCTGCGCTGCCGGGAGCCGATCGAGACCGAGCTCCGGGTCTCCCGTCGCAAGATCACCGTCATCCTCCCGCTCGACCCCGATCCAGACGTGGTGTTCGGTCGGCTCCCCGCCAAGCTCCGCAGCCAGGTGCGCCGCCCGGAAAAGGAGGGGGTGGAGTATCGCTTCGGGCCGGATCAGGTGGCTGACTTCTACCGAGTGTTTGCCCACCACATGCGCGACCTGGGGACCCCGGTGCTGCCGCGGCGGTTCTTCGAGGAGATCGCCCAGCGGTTTGGGGATGCCGCCTGGTTCGGTGTCGCTTGGCTCAAAGGGGTGCCGGTCGCGGCCGGGGCCGGGTTCCGGCAGGGCGAGGAAATCGAGATCACCTGGGCGTCGAGCCTCCGAAGCCACAGCCGGATCGCGCCCAACATGGGAGTCTACTGGGCCTTCATCAGCCGGGCGGCCAGGGAGGGGTGCACCCGTTTCAACTTCGGGCGCTGCACACCGGGGAGTGGCACCCACCGGTTCAAGCAGCAGTGGGGTGGGGAGGACGTGCAACTCCACTGGTACCAGGATGGCCCCGCGGGACTCACACCGAGCCCCGACCAGGGTGGGCTCATGCAATGGGCGCCGAAGATCTGGAGCCGGCTTCCGCTGCCGATTGCCAATGCCCTTGGTCCCCACATCGTCCGAGGGATCCCGTGAGCTGGCGCTATCTCCCGCCGGTGCATTCCCCGGTCACGCTCGCCGGGCTGCTGGCAGGGTTTCGGGCGCTGCTGACCGGCGGCGACCGGGCGGGTCGTGAGTTGGAAGCGGCCCTGGTGGAGGAGCTCGGCGCCGGCCGTGTGGTCCTGACCGACTCGGGCACCACCGCCCTTGCTCTGGCCATGCGGTCGGCGATGGAGGCCACCGGCAGGGGCCACATTGCCCTGCCGGGATATGGCTGCTACGACCTGGTGACGGCGCTCAACGCGGCGGGAGCCGGGGTCGTGCTGTACGATGTGGACCCCGCCACCCTCGGGCCCGACTGGGAGTCGTTCGGTGCCGCGCTGGCCACTGCGCCCGCCGCGGTGGTGGTGGTGCATCTCTACGGGCTGCCGGTCGACATGGACCGGGTCCGGACGATGGCCGATCACGCCGGGGTCCCGGTGATCGAGGATGCGGCCCAGGGCGCGGGTGGACAGTGGCGGGGCCGTCCACTCGGCTGCATGGGCGATCTGGCAGTTTTGAGCTTCGGTCGTGGCAAGGGGATTACCGGCGGGAGTGGTGGCGCGCTGGTGGTTTCGGAATCATGGCAAGGTGCCGTCAGTGCGCCCGTCGGGTCCCGCCGAGGATTCCGCGACCTGATCGTCCTGCTGGCCCAGGCATTCATGGCCCGTCCGGCGATCTACCGGATTCCGGCGAGTCTGCCGTTTCTCCAGCTGGGCGAGACGGTGTACCACGAGCCCTGGCCGGCCGGGCCGATCAGTGCCGTTGCGGCGGCGGCGGCGCTGGTGGCATGGCAGAAGCGCACCGGGGACGCGGAGCAACGCACCGGGGTTGCCGAGCGGCTCGGCGGGTTGCTGCCCCAACATCTGCCGACCGGGGTGGACGGTGGGACCCCGGGTTGGCTGAGGTATCCTGTTGTTCTGGATGGCCGCCCGGTACCGGCCGTGGGGCTTGGGGAAGGCGCCGAGGTCGGGCTGATGCCGGGGTATCCCGTGCCGCTGAGATCCCTGCCGAGCTTGCCCACGCCCCGCTCGCCCGCCTCGACGCCGGGGGCGGATCGCCTGGCGCGAGCGCTGTGGACTCTGCCGACCCATCGCTGGGTCGGTGCTGAAACACAGAAGCGCCTTGGGGAAGTCACCCTGTCAGGAGTGAGGTAGCGTGGCCCACTTCTTCGCCGCGGTTGACCCCGATCCGGTCCGACGGGCCGTCATTCACGACCGGGTCGTGGAGCGGCTGGGGGAGCTGTCGCACCTGAAGATCGGGTCCGTCTCCAGGGGTGACACGGTGGTGGTCTGGGCCATGGTCGCGGGCGCCCCCCAGGATCTGGCCGTGGGTCTCGGGGTGACTGGCGTGCTGCTGGGGGAGGCCATGCCCCGGGCCGAGGCTCGACGGCTTTCGGCCGAGGAGCTGCTGGCCGATTGGGCGGGCACAGCGTCGGTGGCCGACCTGCCGCGTCGAGACGGGTTCTCGGTGTTTCTCCATCTGAGTGAGAACGGGATCGGGGTTCAGGCCGACCTGCTGGGGCTCTTCCCGGTCTATCACACGACATCTGCCGGCACCCGGATGGTGAGTTCCAGCCCCTGGCTGTTCGGAGCCCATCCCGACTATTCCGCCGCGATCGATCCGGAAGGGATCGTGGGCCTGCTCCTGGCCAACAGCATCGTGGCGGGGCGGACGGTGTACCGTGATGTCCGGCGGCTTGAGCCAGGGGCGGTGCTCGTCTCGGAGTTGCGAGGGGAATGGCGGGAGGTGCCCAACTACCGGGTGCCGATCAGCGCCGGACACCATCACCTTCCGGTGTCTGAGATGGTGCACCGGTTCCATGAGGTCCTGGATGGTGCCGTGGCTCGGCACCTTGCCGGAGTCGGCCCCAGTCTCCTGCTCCTCTCCGGTGGGCTCGACAGTCGGCTGCTGGCGGGCTACCTGAGCCGTCAGCGGTTGCCCGTCACCGCCGTCACCTACGGATTGGCCACCGACCAGGAGGCCCGGATTGCCGTGATGGTCGCTCGGGCGTGCGGGTTGCCCCATCATCTGGAGGAACAGACCGGTCCGCGCAGCGGCCTGGACCGCACCATCCGCTGGGAAGGGGTGCCCTGTGCTCCCGGCCACCGGAGGGGCGGCCCCGGTGCTGTCCATCCGGGGGGAGCGGATCGTCACCGGGTATCTGATGGACGCGATCGTGGGGGGATCGGACGTTCACTGGGGGTACGATGCCGGCTCCCGGGCCTCGGGCTTCCTTCCCTTTCTGGCTCAGCTCAGCCGGTGGGGTTTCGACCCGGCAACCCTGGGCCGTCTGCTGCGACGGGATGTGTTCGGGGACGCCGTGGAGGCGGTGACGAGCCGGATCCGGGAGGAGTACCAGGCGGCGGGGGAGACCGATCTGGAGCGGAGCTGGCGCACCGACCTCCGGTACATCCAGCGGTTCCACGTGGGGCGGGTCTTCTGGCGGCTCAGCAACAGTGGTTGGCCTTCGGCACCCTCCGTGGACCAGGAGGTGATCGGCGTCGCGGGGAGCTTCCCGCTGGCACTGCTGGCGGACCGCCAGCTGGAAATCCAGCTGCTGTGCAGGCGGTTCCCCGAGCTGGCCCAGCTTCCCATCGATCGCAACTCCTATGACACCCATGCCCATGATCCCAGGCTGCGCGACCTGGTGGCGCAGGCCATCCGGATCAAGTTGCGGGAGTTGGGGGAGAAGGCCTCCTTCGGCCTGTGGACCGCCCCGGAGCGACGGTACTACCATCGGGTGTTCGACTTCAACGCGCCGGGCTGGCGGGCGGCGCGCCGATCGGTGGATCTGGATCGCGAGCCGGCGTATCAGCTGTTCCAGCGAGAGGCCTTCGATGCGATCGTCCCCGGAGCCGAAACGACCATGGTCGGCGACGCCATCAAGGAGGCTTCGGGAATCAAGGCTCTGCTCGCGGTGCACACCATGCTGAAGCAACTGTAGTCCACCGCCGAGGGAGATCGTCCATATGGTTGCTTTTCTTGGCACGCTCACTTCCCCCACGCGACCATCCCCTGAGCTGGGAATGGCGCTTGGATCACTGGAGGATCGAGCCCCCGGGCGGACTCGCTTGGGGAAGCTCCCTGGCATCCAGGTGGCCAGCCGATCGGTGGGTGACCAGCACCTGGCTGAGGGACCGGGGGTGGTTTGCGTCGTGGACGGACGGCTCCGCTTCGGTGCGGGACCGGTCGTGGGGTCCGACGCGTTGGCGCAGCGGTATCATGCCAGGGGGATCAATGCTTTCCGGGACGTCACCGGAACCTGTGCGCTCGTGGTCGCCGATGCGCGCACCGCTACGATACACCTGTATCGTGATTTTCTGGGTACCCGCCCGATCTATTACGCCCGCTTGGGGGACACCTGGCTGTTCGGGTCGGAAGTGACCCAGCTTCTGTCGATGGGGATCAGCCCGGTGGTCGATCCAGGCGGACTTCGCTCCGTCACCAACTTCCGGTATTGCGTCGGTCCAACAACTCTCTATGATGGCGTGTCGGTCGTTCCTCCCGGCGCCTCGGTGAGCCTGCGTTGCGGTGAATCACCAGTCATGCAACAGCTGAGAGCCATTGTGGTATCTCCCGAGCAGACCGGAGATCTCGCAGACTGGGTGGACAGGACTCACGCGGCCCTGGTGGCGAATCTCGAATCGTTCTCGACGGACGACGCGCCAATTGGGATTCCTCTGAGTGGCGGGGTGGATTCCTCCCTGATTGCCGCCATGGCTCAGTCCGTCTTCAAGAAGTGCATTGCGTACACCGCGGCGATTGACGGGTACCACAACCCTGAGTTGGAGAGAGCCCGGGAGGTGGCCTTGCGGTTGGGCATGCCCCACCGAGTCGTGCCGGTTCGGGCCGAGGACGTTCGGCGCTTGTACCGGGAGGTCGTTCGACGGGCACAATCACCCCCTCGTCAGTTCAATGGAATCGTTGTCGCCAAGCTGTTCGAGACCATGGCCAGGGAGGTCCCGGCTGCAATCATGGGTGAAGCGGCGGACACCATGTTCGGGGGGCGTGCAAGGGCACCCCAGGAACGGATCCGTCGGCGCGTGGCCAGCTTCAGCCACATCCCGATGGGTGCGAGGCTCCTTGCGGCCTCCGCCCTGTTGCAGTGGGGGACTGGAGCCCGGGCGCGCCGCATCGCGAGTGAGCTGATGCATACCGAAGAACAGCTTGGTTACGTGGGCTCGGATATCCACCTTGCGAGCCCGGCAGAGAGTTCTCCTGCCACGAGACAGGTGTGGTCGCAGATGACCGGTGGCGACCTTGACGCCCCCGATTTTGCACGCCTCAGGCGCGTGATGGAGGTGCCTGGAGAGGCCATACGGAGAGGGTATGGCGTGATGGCGGTCACGATGCCCGCCATGGAACGCAACGACCGCCTGGCGTCCCCGCTCGGGCTGGAACTATGCTATCCGTTCCTCGAGGGGGCGGTCCCCAGCCTCGGGTTGTCACAGCCCAGCGGCTTCAAGAAGGACGATGTCTATACCAAACCCGTGCTGAGAACCCTGCTGGGCAGATACCTTGGCCAGGACGTGGCTGGATGGTCAAAGCTGGGGTTTCCCAGTCCCGAGGCTGACTGGATGGGAGGGCCGCTCCGAGAGCATCTTGAGGCGGTCTTCCGGCCGGACCGTTTCCTCGACGCAATAGTGCCACTCCACATGCGGGCCGAGCTCACCTTGGCGAAGGACCATCAGATGCTCTGGACGTTGATGACGCTCCACACCCTCCACGGCCTGACGGGGCTCACCCCGCCAACAGCCGGGCCCTCCCCGGAAGAGTAGATCTGTGGACGGTCTCCGGCAGCGAATCAGTTCCCTCGGGCGTGGTGGCCAGCTCGCCCGCCTGATCAAGGGGGCTGTCGAGGGCGGTACCCCCCGCCAGTCCATGTGGCTTCGCTAAGACGTGTGGCGGAGCGAGTGGGCCAGAGAACCACCTGCTCGGGGAGCAGGCCCTGCTGAAGGAGTTGCAGCCGGCATCAGGGTCACCCGGGATTCCGTGCCCAGACGGCCGCTGCAAAGCGCGTCTGGTCCCAACCAATGGAGTCCGCGAGGGCGAGCAGCCGACAGGGGCCGGCCAGAAGGACCTGGAACACCCGGTTGATTGGCGTGTTGCGATACGGCATGGCAAACAGGCTGGTCGCCAACTCGCCGGTCCAATACCCGAAGGTCCGCCTGGCGTCGACGATCTCGGCTCCGCAGTCTGCGAACAGTCCGGACGGCCCGCTCGAACGTTAACGGCACGGCCGTGTGCTCCTCCTCGGCCCAATCGTGAAAGTCCTGCAGCAGTCCAGAGAAGGGTACCGGCTTTTCCCGAACCGTAGGGACGTGAGCAAACACCATTCCCCCCGGGCGCAAGGCTCGCAGCAGGTTCGACGCAGCGCTCCCTTGTTCCGGGATATGCTCAAGCACATCGATGCAGACGATCAGGTCGTATTCCGCTCTCGGTCTTCAGCCTGGTAAGGTCTCCGACCTCGAACCGGATGTTGCTCAGTCCTAGGGCTTTCGCCGCTTCTGTGAGTTGTGGCAGGCGGTCGGCTCTGATGTCGATCGCAAGGAGCTCTGCCTCGGGGTATCGAGCCGGCAAGATACAGTGAGTGGTCTCCCGCACCGCAGCCCGCGTCCAGGATTCGTCGAGGGGCAGTGATCTCCAGGCGCTCCAGGGCGCGGCGCAAGTACCGGTGGTGGAGGTAATGGGCCGGGTCTGCCACCCCGAAGAGACGAAACTGCAGGCGTCGCCCGGTGCTGGAAGAGAGGGTTCGCTGCGCTCCAAAGCGCGGGTGGGTCATTGAGGATGTCCTCGGGTGTCCCGAGTGGTCTGGCCGGCATGACCGATCATGGAAGCGAGTGCCGTTTCGTCGCCACCAAGTATGGCCGGTTGGAGGCCGACCTCCTGCACGAATGCGAATATCCTGGCCAATCGTTCAACGAACCGCGCCCGGTCGGCGGGGGTAGTAACAAATGGGGTGCGGCCCGGAAGCAGGGTCGTCGAGTGAAACATCAGGTTCAGGTAGGGTGCCCCCTGGTGGAGCAGGGCTCTGGCCAGCCGCACCATATCCTTTCCGCTGGTAGTCTCCGGTGACAGCCACCGGAAGTTCGTCCATCCCAGTCGATCCGCCACGCCCACCGCCCGCAGCGCCCGCGGTACCCGTCGGGCCAGTCGAAGCCGGGCCATCGCGCGGTCCTGGTCTCCTTGCCAGAATCCCGTTGTGGCTGGAACCTGCAGCATCACTCCAGTGGGATCGGGGAGGAACGGCGTCTCAGGATGGAATCGATAGGCCGTCCTGGGGTGGGCCGAGTGGTCGGGCCCTCCCTCGGCCGACCAGTCCACGAACGGGCTCACCGACGAATCGACTCGGTAGCCGAGGGTGTGCAGCGCCGTCGTGACCCCGGGCCCGACCCCCCAGCGCCCTGCCCGGAAGCAGGTCGGTCGCTCACCCACCGCAACGGTGATCGCGTCCGTCAACCGCTCCAGCTTCTTCTCCACCAGCGTGGCGGGCAGGTTGGAGAGGAACGAGGCGTGTGGACCGACCGTCTCTTCGACCGGCGGGGTGTTCCACGGGTGGCAGTGGGCCCCGAATCCAGCACCCCTGGCACCCAACTCAGCCAGAATCCCCTGCCCAAGACTGCTGGTAACGACCGGGTAGTTGACCAGGTAGGTGGGACGAATCCCATGGCGCTCGCAGAGCGACTGGAAGACCGGGAGTTCCCGGAGGTTCTCGACGGTGGGGTGTCGGCAGGAATACTCGCCCCAGTTGTCCTCTTCGGTATCGACCGTCACGATGAACAGCGGCGCGGGCATCAGTCGCGGCCTCGCGGGCGCCGGAACCAGTGGCGGAAGGGTGGCAGGTCAAAGTAGAACTGGATAAGCGCGTGAACCAGGAGTGCACTCAGGACCAGGGGGAACCGGATCGCGGTGCCGATCGGGCCCGGGGGCTCGCCAGCGGCCTCGACCGCCGCGTTGACATCCTGCTGGATACGCTCCCCGAGCGCCCGCAACGCCGCCGGTCCCGGTCCCGGGTGAGGTGTCAGCAGTTGCGCCGCAGCCTGGGCAGGTTCGATCTCGGAGATCAGGTAGACCGGGATATCGGGGTCAATGTGGTGCAGGGTCCGGCCGATCTTCGGGGCATACGCGATCGCAATCGGGCGGAGCCCGGCCTTGAGGCTCAGGATCGAGGCGTGCAGTCGCATCGCGAGCAGCCCGGAAAGGCCCTGCATGACCCCGATCAGCGCGTTGGGTGACATGTCCCCCTGGTAGAGCTCCGCCTGATCGGGGCGCGTCATGTATGACCGGCAGCGATCCAGCACCGCGGTATCGGTCGCCATCGGGTCCACCGCGAGCCGAGCGGTTTCATAGGGTGAATCAGGGTGCAGAAAGGGAATCATCAGCACCCGGCCGCCACGTGCCACGACCTCATCGAGCACTGCCGCGATCCGCCGCAGTTCCGTCTCACCCAGAGGGTGGTATCCCTGGGGGGAGCGGAGCGAGACGCCGATCAACGGATCCCGTTTCGAGCCGTTGTCGGGCATCGGCAGGGCGAGCACGACGTCCCACGATGCGGTGACCTGTGCCAGGGGCACCCCAAGCTCGTGGAGGGCAGCGGCAGCGGCGGGGTCGCGGGTGACGTGGTGGGCGCGTCGGTAGACCAGTTGCGCGTAAGCCCTTTTCAGCCGAGTGGTGCCCTCGAAGTTGGCGCCCACCCCCAGACAGAGGATTGGCCGGCCGGCGGCCAGGCCGAGGAGGCCCAGACCCAGGAACTCGATGGCACCGGTCACGATCTCCCCTCCGCCGATCACTACGCACCGGCTGGCCAGCAGGTTCCTGAGGAGCGTGGGCCACCACCGCACCCGGTGATACTGGTACAGCGGGATGAACCGGTCGATCGGCTCGGCGGGGCGGGAATAGGGGTCCCGTGTCAGGTCGGTAAACCGGACCGATTGGCCGAGGGTACTGCCAAGGAGGCCGTGGATGGCCATGACGATCGCGTCGTCGCCGACGTTGTGTCTGGTGGCGTGCGCGTGCAGCACCCGGATGGTTGTCACCTCACCGTCACTCACGTCTCCCTATCTCCCCGGAACCCGGGCGACGAGGGTCACGCTTTCCGTGAGTGGGTCCAGGGCTGGAACCATCGGGCGCCGATAGGTCCGGGCATGAAGCCGGTCGAAGAACCACAGCGCCGGCCGGGTCCGGGAGAAGCGACTGTAGGATCCGATCACTGTTGGGGATACCTCCGCCGTGGCGAAGCCGCTCTCCAGCGCCATGCTGCGAAGCGCCGCCCAGCCGATTACCCCGGCCTGCATGCGAACCGTGTCCGGAATCTGGTCGACCGGCTGCCCGGCCACCGCACGCTGAGCGGCCACATGGTCCCGCCACCCGGCACTCTTGGTCACCAGGATCAGGGTCGCACCAGGCCGGAGTACTCTGGCAAACTGCCGAAGCGCGGCCGGCTTGTCCGGCATGTATTCGAAGGCCCGCACCGACAGGGCGGTGTCGAACGAGGCGGCTGAGAGGTCGGCCTCCACGAAGTCGGCCCGCAGGTAGTCCACCTTGGGTTCGTCGCCCAGGGCTCGCTTGGCGGCGCTGAGCATTTCGTCGGAGATGTCGAGCAGTGTCATCCTGCGCGACGGGCCGAGTACCATCGGGGTCCAGACGGCCGGGCCGCACCCGACCTCCAGCACCACGCCCAGGTTGGTGGAGGAGAGGGCATGGGCCAGGGACGACTGGGTCTGAAGGAAATGACGGCGCTGGGTGGGGGAGTTCCCCCATCGCACGGAGATGTACTTGTCGCCGATCCGCTCCATGGCCCGGTTGTAATTCTGCCGGAGTTGCTCAGGCGATAACATCGATGGGGACTGCGGCATCTGTTCTCCTCGATCGGAAGCCACCGGTCAGCTGGCTGGATGACGGAAGTCGAGCCCCGGTCGCTGGAACCCGAAGAGGTCGTTGGTCGCCTTCAGCCCCATCAGGGTCCACAGCATCTGATGATCCCGGGGAAGCCGAAGTCGTTGGCGCAAGGTGAGGGGAACCAGCGAGTCCAGGAACGGATCGGGCTGACAGACCACCGCGAGGAATGGCGCCAGGGGACCCTCGATCCACTCCACGTCTGGACTGGGGAACCCCAGCTTGGGCCAGTTGGTGATCTCGTCCCCCAGGGCCTCCCGGGCCAGACGCCGGAGCACCGGCTTGGCCCGACCATCCTCCCGGAATTCCAGGGGCAGCCCAAACCCGACGTCCATCACATCCCGATCCAGGAAAGGGTAGAGGACATCGATTCCCAGGGGTGCGGTCAGCCGATCGTCTCGTTCCAGGGAGGCTCCACCCGTCACCACCGCCCCATAGGCGTGCGCCAGCCCGTCGTCCCCGTCCGCCATGGCATCGCAGTATTCAGCGATATCGGATGAGATCCGCACCCCGCCAGTCAGCGCCTCCCAGACCGCGCGAGTGGCGGGGCTGACCAACCAGGGGGTCGCCAGATGCACGGTCGAAACCTGCATTTCACGATAGCTGCTGGTCAGCAGGGCAGCGAGGCTCCTGCCGCGCCGATGACCGCTCGCCTTGAGCAGAGCGGCCGCGGCGCGTCGCACCGACCCGGGGATCCGGTGGAGTGTGGTGATCCGCCGACGAAGTCTCGCCATGCTGGCGCGGACCCCAGTCCCGAACACGGTGTCGCCCAACTCCCCGAGGAGTACTCCATCGACTTCGTGCGCCATCGCCTCGAACAGCCGCGCCACGACGAAGTTGTTGAAGTGCCTCGGCGGAGACTCGATCCGTTCGATCAGGCTGGGGTAAAGCCGGGCCACATCGTCTCTGGTGACCGGGACGATCCTGAGGGGGAGCCCGAGTCGCGCCGCGACGATCCGTGCTCGCCCCAGCTCAGGGTTGGCGTAGCCTTCGATCTCGGCCGCGTACCCAATCCCACTCTTGAAGTGGTTTCGTGCCATGGCCGCGATCAGGGATGAGTCCATCCCACCGCTCAACGGGATCGCAACTGTATCACAGCGTCGAGCCAGTCGTTCCATGGCTCGATCCAACGCGTCTCCCGAGCGCGTGGTCCAGGTCTCCCATGACCCTCCATCCCCAGGGTTGATCCGGGGAACGGCCAGCCGCACCTGGCGAGGAGGTACGCCGGCCCGGAGGCTCACCACCGTTCCGGGGGGGACCAGGTGCTGCCCGGCCAGGAGGGTCTGAGGCCCCACGGCAAAGCGGAAGTTTGCCGAATCCCTGAGGCCGACTGGATCCAGCAGGACCTCAGGCACCTGGGCCCGGAGAGGTTTCAGTTCCGAGGCGATCCGCCAGGAAGACCCGATGGACGTGTAATACAGAGGGTGGGTGCCAAACGGGCTCCGGCTGAGATGGAACGCTTGCTCGCGGTGATCCAGGACCGCTGCGGCGAAGCACCCTCGCATCTGTCGGAACACGGTCATGCCATGGGTTCTGTACGCTCCCGCCACTTCCTCGGCGGTGGCCCAGGAACCTGACCCGCCCTCCAGCGAAAGGTATCCGTCGAGTACCACCGCGAGGGACTCGTCGGCATGCAGGTCAGCCCGGTTCATTCCGCGCCAGACGATGACGCCTGCCAGGCCGGCGCACCGGGTCTCGGGGGCGGGACAGCGGCCCGCGAGCCGGGTCCGGGCAGCCTCCCAGGCGGGGCTGTTCCCGGGATCGCTGCCCAGGCAGCCTAGAATGCCATTCACGTCAGGGCCCCACGGTAGAGGTTGGCCATCGCCTCGGCAAATCGCTCGGGGTCGCACAGGAGCTGGATCCGCTGTCGGGCTGCGGTGGCGAGCCGTGCCGCGTCTGCGGGAGCCGCTAGAAGATGCTCCACCGCTGCCGCCACCCCCTTTGGATCGGCAGGATCTCGAAGCAGGCCGCTCACTCCATCCTCGATCAGCTCGGCCGGTGCCCCTCTGGGCGATGCCACGACCGGAACTCCGGCGGCCATCGCCTCGCTGATCACGAGGCCGAAGGGCTCCGGCTCGATACTGCTGTGCACCAGCAGGTCGAGTCCGGCGTAGATCTCCGAGGCATTGCCGAGATAGCCCGTCAGCACCACTCGCCCGCTCAGGGCCGGGTCAGCTGCTTGCCGAGCCACTTCGGAATGGTAACCCTCATTCCCGTCAGCCGCGTCACCGATGACTACGGCCCAGGCACCAGGCAATCGGGCCAGGACCCGTTCAGCTGCTGCGAGGAACTCGAGCTGGCCCTTCCACCCGACCACCCGGCCCACGATGCCAAATACCTGGGCCTGGGTCGGGACGCCCCAGGCTCGGCGGACCGCCTCCCGGACGCCAGCCCCGGTCCCCGGAACCACCGTGAGAGGGTTCAGCAGCGTGGTGATCTGATCGACCCGGGCCCCGATGGCGGTCACGCTCTGGGCCACGCTGTGGGAGATGGCCACGAATCCCGCCGCCCGCCGGGCCAGCCATCGGCCCATTCTGGTGGGGTGGCAGTAGCCATGATAGTGGACCACAAACGGTCGGCCAGTGAGCAGAGCTGCCACGGCGGCGGCCCGGTTGGCCATCCCGTTGTTGAGGTGCACCAGGTCGTACCTGCCGCGCCGGATCATCCGGATGAGCCGGACCAGGTAGCCGACTTCGCTCACGATCTGCTCCGGCCAGGAGGCCCAGAGGATCAGCTGCTGCCGAATCAGCTTCCCCCGCCAGCGGCGAGCCCTCGCGGCGTGGTGATCGTAGGAGTAGCGCTTGGCCAGGTAGTAGATCGGTCGCTGGGGGTCGAGCCTGGTCCGCACCGTAACCGGGTCGGTGGCCGTGGCCAGATCCACCTCAATCCCGAATTGCGAGGCCTCCCGGGCCAGGGCGCATGCCACCAGAACCGACCCCCCCAGGGCGGTGCCCTGGTCCACCACCAGGACGCGCACCGTCACTGGTGCCGTCCGGTCAGGGCCCTTCGAACTGCGTTGATCACCGAGAGCCCGAGCCGAGCGACCACGAACAGGCCGGGCAGAGGGTCGCGCCACGACCACGCGGCAAAGCTCCTCACCCGCCGGTACGAGCCCAGCCATTCCCGCCAGCCAAGCTCGCCGACCTGACGATACTCCGATGCTGCGATGAGATCCCGATACTCGTCTACCCAGCGGACTCCGACCCGGGCAGTGGGCATCGTCTCTGGAGGCGGCTCGCCCATCAGGTCGTGGTACCACAGAGCCGGGAGATTGGCACCTGCGCTGGCTCCCAGCAGGTGATTGTACCAGCTCCGTCCGGCAGTGACCTCAAGTGCCCGGTAGGAGCCATCCCGGGCATCGTGCTTGAACTCGACGCTGGCGTACCCTCGGTAGCCAAGTGGAGAAAGCAGCCGCATGCTCAGGTCGAGCACCGCTGGAAGGTCCTCGGTCTCGGCCAGGGTGGCGGTTCCGAAATGGATCGGGAGCTGGCGAAGTTTCCGGCCAGTCCAGGCCCCTGCCAGGCGGCCACCACCCGCCAGGTACAGGTGTGAGAAGACCAGCGACCGATCTGGTCCGGGGATCGTCTCCTGCAGCAGCAGGTCCACTCCCGCCCGGGAGGCAGATCGGTATCCCGTTTCGAAGTCGGCGGGGGTGGTCAGTTCCAGTGCCTTGGCCGGCGAGAACAGGCGATCCCACCTGGAATCCCTGATCACCGGTTTGAGGATGCAGGGGAACCGCACGGTAGCCGGAAGAGTCGGGGCCATGGATCCCGGGGAAAGCCGGACGCACGCCGGCACCGGGACGCCAACCGACTCGGCATGCCGCCCGAACCGGTCCTTGTCGGTCAGCACCAGCAGAGTATCCGCATCCGGAATGAAGAACCGGAACCAGGGCTCCAGTCGGGCCCGGTGTCGGCTCAACCAGTCCACGTGGGCGTCACTGCTTGGCAGGACCGGACAGCGGTCCTCCTGGCGCCGGCCAAACTCGAGCAGCGCTTCCACCCAGTCCTCTTCACCGGCTCCGGGCCGTAGCCAGTTTCGCTGGCACATCCTGGTGCGGCTGCTCATCCAGGTCAGGATCGCGGTCGGCGATGCGGGATGTTCTTCGAACGCCACCGCCTGGATGCCTTCCTTCTTGAGAGCTCGTATCGTGCCAAGGGCGTTCATGCTCAACCCGAGCACGACGGCAGGCGGCCTCTTGCGGGGGCGCAATCGTCTGGCTGGGGGCCGCGGAGTCATGACCGTTCCGTCTCGCCCGGGGCACGGCCTGGAGCGGCCGCCAGATGTGCACCAACGCTATCGAGCCAACGGCGGTAGTGATCAGGTGGACGGCGGAAGGTGGCCGGGTATCGGGCCTCGCGGGTCAGGATCCGGAGGAACGCCAGGCATGGCAGCAGCACCATGGCCTCCCGGTCCAGTCCAAAGTCCTGCTTCCCGAATCCCTGATGTGCCGGTGCCAGCCAGCCAGTACTCGTGGTGTGGTCGATCAGGAGGGCCAGTCGATCCTTCCATGACCCGGCCACGAACCGGAGTGCCTTGAGCCGGTGGTCACACCAGTCAATCCCGGCCAGGTCATCCTCGGCGTGGGTGTCCCAGTCTATGATGCCGGTGAGCTCGCCATCGGGGCGTGCCAGAGCATTCCCGCTCCCGAAGTCGCCATGGGCAGGGGCCAGCCACCAGGAACGACCCTCCATGATCCGGCAGATCTGACTGACAATGCCGGCCAGCATGCTCGCGTCCAGGCCAGCCCCTTCCAGCCGGTCAGGCAGTGGTCCCAGAAAGTCTGAGATCCAGCGGGTCAGCCGACCACCCGACAATTGCTCGGAATGCCCGGTACCTCGTTGGAGGTCGGCCGAGAACGCATGAAGCTGACGGTCGATGGAGGCCCGCATTCCAGGGTCCGACTCCAGGCTCCAGGCCATCTGGCCGTCGAATCCCTGCTCGAGATAGAGATCGGCTCCTCCCGCCCTCCGGTGGCCGAATTGACGGGGGATCAACCGACGCACGCCACCCGGGAGGTCGCCGCCGGCCAACAGCCGGTTCACGAATTCCTGATTGCCTCCCAGCACTTCATCCACCTCAGGGTTGGTCGCCACCCGCAGGAAGAACGACTGTTCCTTGCTGCCTGGCAGGACCATCCGGAGTACCAGCGCTCCCCGTTGGCGGAACCAGATCTGCTCCGTTTCCGGGGCCATGGGTAGCCGGGCCAGCGACGCAACCTCCGCCGCGGCGAGCTGGAGGCCGGGAAGTTCGCTGTGGCCCGGCGGGCCGTAGAACGCCAGGCGGGGGCACCGGCCTCGACGAAGGGTGCTGAACAAGGCGGTGAATCCAGGTGCAGGAGGGGCCTCCTGGGGCACCCGTCGGAGGTCGTCCAGCCAGCGTCCCAGACTGTCCACCTCGAATTGCCCGTACTCGACGAGTCCCAGCCCGGCTGCCCGATTCGCGATTCGGGAGAGGTAACGCTTCGGCCAGATGCGCGGGGGGCGGATGGCTGTGACCAGTCCCAAGATCGGATTCCCTGTCGATGGTCCCTGGGGGAGGGCCCCGGTCAAGTCGCCGCCCGCGTCAATGAAGAAGTAGCTTGGCTGGTCCGCCCCTGTGACGTGGTCCGGAGCGATCCGGAACCCTGCCAGTGAGAAATCCGCTGCCTGGCCTTCCCAGTACCCGCCCCTGAGCGCCACCAGTGACCCCTCTGGCGCCTGGAGCAGGAACCGCAGCTTGTCGGCCCGGCTGGTGAATGAATCGGGCCGGCGCCCGGTCAATGGCATGGCCAGAGCCCCGCCAGTCGGGCCCGGAAGCCGTCCAGGGAAAGTCCGGAGGGGATCGTCAGCCGCGGGATTCGATATGGGTCTCCTGCGTCGGGTCCTCTCCACCCGCCGCCCACCAGGAATGCTCCGGTGATTCCCTCCTCGGCCAGGCTGTTCGCCCCGACCGCCGGGACACCGTAGGGATAGGCAAGCAGGGGGACGGTGTGTTGCGGCCAGCGGGCGCGCAGCCACTCGAGAGGCCGGCTCACCTCAGTTGCCATCTCCTGGTTGGGTACCCGGGCCAGGTTTCGGTGCGACCAGGTGTGCAGCCCGAGTGCCACATTCCCTCCCGCCAGCGCTTGGCCAAGCTCCGCTTCGGCGGCGATCCGGTAATGGGGGCGCACCTCGTCCAGGGACCATCCTGTTCTTGTGGCTGCCGCGAGAATCTGTTCGTGACTCCCGGTGAACTCGTCGAGGCAGCGATCGCGGATCAGGTTGGGGACGCCGGCCGATGGGCTGGCGAGCAGGTCCCACCACATGGCCTCCCAGCCAAGGATGCCAGGGGCGACGAACACGGTAGCCGGCATCCGCCGGGCGGTCAGCTCGGAAAGTCCCAGGGCCACCGCCCCGGCATATGCATCGTCGAAGGTGATGACCACAGAGGGCCGATCGTCCGGGGTGCCATCCAGCGCCTGGTTCAATGGGAGCACCGGGACAGCAGCCAGGGCATCGAGCTGCCGGCGGAACTCATCATAGGGCAGGTGGAGCGAGCGGTCGCCCTCTGGTACCCGCTCCCTGGTGATGTTGTGATATGCCAGGATCAGGCAACTCCCCCGGCGGATCCGATGGCCCAGCCCCCGGGCCGGAGAGCTGGCGAGCAGGTGCTCTGCGATGCGCTTGAGGGAATTCCTCACGACTGCCAGGGGGTCCCTGATCGCCGGTTCCAGCCAGGGGGGCGGAGACCTTTCCTCAGGACGACCACCTCGATCAAACGCCGCAAGGCGGTCCGGTGACGGACCTTGAGAATCAGCCGCTCGAGTTGGGGCACCAACTCAGGCGCTTTCCCGGTTGCCAAGGCCACCGACAGGGCATCTTCCAGGGGCGCTGCCGTGATCCCTTTCCATCCCTGAAAGAAGCTGGCAGGGAGACTCTTTGGGAAGGTGCCGGACGACTCGAGGGCACCGGCAGCGGCAAGGCCGAGCATGGTCTCGCGGCACTTGTGGCATGTCCCGCAGTTGTGATGATCGGGCCGGCCCGAGGTGCAGCTGTGAAGGGACGCCAGGGCGACAGGATGCGTGGCGATCGATCGCTGGATCTTGGCGGCCCGGTGCGCGTCGGCGCCATCGTGGCTGATCCGGAGGCTCTCGGTAGTGCACGATTCGTCCAGGATTGGGAAGCTCCCGGAAGCCTGTTCGACTGCATACGATTGGCTGGATGGGATGAACGCTACCCGGAACCCTCCGGCCAGAACCTGGGCGAAGGCGGCCAGGGCAGTGCCCCGGTGCCATTCCCAATCCACCGGAAAGACCTGGCGCAGATTGGTGCTGGCCACGATCGGTTCCAGCCCGAGGGTCCGGATCGTGTCAGCGATCCGCGGTGCCGACCGCCGGGCCGGCCCGTCGAACTCGGGCAGGTAGACCGCGTGGGTGAGCGGGGGGTTGCCGATCGCGGGGCTGGCCAGATTCCGGATCACGGTATCGAACGAGTCCACTCCCCCGGCGAAGAAGGACACCGCTCGAAAAGGGCCTTGGGCAGCCTCCCCGGACGCCGGGTCGGCGGAGACCGAGATGGGCGCGGTTCGGTCCGGCAGCCACCCGAGCAGCAGACCCTCTACCCGCTTGACCCGGCGGAGCAGTGCGGCAGAGACGGGGTGGTCCGATCTGATAGCGGCCCCCCGGAAGAGCGCCGGTACCAGCATGGCCGCGATGAAGGGGTCGGCCGAGACCCGCACCATGGGGGCCTGGGCATCGGGAACGGCGAACCAGAGTTCGGTCTCGTGCTGGTCGAGGACAACACTGGCGGACACTCCTGCCCAACCGTCCCGTTCGAGGGGGCGGACCGAGTGAAGGTGCCAGGTGGGTTGGTGGATGTCGGTCATTGAATCTCCTCGGTTGCCCGGGCACGCTTTCGCTCCCGCCAGGATTCGAACAGTCCCCGGAAGGGGGAGGCCTCCAGGTAGTCTCTCAGGGCCTGAACCCGGACGATCCGGCGGGCCTTCCGCTCGAGCCCCGGGATCATCCAGAGCGATGCGGCCACCTCGAGGGTCGCCTCGATGTTCGGGTAGATATGATCAGGTCGCCTCGGGTTCATGATCTCGAGGTAGTCGGACGGGAGGGTCCGGGGGAAGGTGGCACAAGTGCGGAGAACCCCTGCGATCTCAAGCGACATCATCGTCCGGATGCACTTCCGGCAGACTCCGCAGTTCTCCAGGGCTCCGCTGTTGGTCGAGCAGGATCTGAGGTTGGCCAGCGCCATTTCACTTCGCCCGATGCTCCGGATGACCTTGCGGGTCCGGCTGACGTCCCCGCCGTCGTTCTCCAGACGGAGGTATTCCGTGCTGCATGACTCGTCGACCAGCATGTGGTGCCCCCAGGGATGGAGAGATGCGTTGAACATCGAGGAGGGCAGGTGGAAGACCGAATAGCCACCAGACAGAGATAGAGCGGTGGCGCTCAGGGCCACGCCGCAATAGAGCCCACCATAGTTGACCGGGAAGTGAGTCCGGATATTGGTCCATCCGACAATTGCCTTGAGCCCGAGCTCGGCAGCCGTCCGGGCCGCATGCTCAGCCGCCGCCTCGGCACCGACCTCCTTTTCCAGCTCGGTTTCGAGCCCGTGGAGGAAGAGGGTGTAGCTGAGGGGTGGATTGCCTGGCGCCTGGTGCCAGAGGTTCTGGAGCGCGGTGTCGAACGAGTCCACTCCGCACGAGAAAAAGCAGGCGGCCCGCTCCGGACCCCGGGGCAGCGGGTGGGTCCGAAGTGGCACCTCGAGCCGGAGCGGTCCCAGGCGGTCGGGATGCCAGGTATGGAGAACCTCCACCGCGCGAGTCAGCCCCCGGAGGAGGTCCGGTGAGGCAGGGAGGTCCGAGCTCAGCTCCTCTCCCGCTTCGGCCGCTGGAACGCTCATGGCGGCGAGGAAGGGGTCTGCATTCGGTCGGAGAAACCCCTCGCACCACTCCGGGTACCGGAAGTACAGCTCGAATTCCCGGTCACCACGGCGGACCGTCCCCACCAGGGAGACGGTGCCGGCTTCTCGACAGAGACCTACGTCCAGGAGGCGCATGGGATCATCTCATCGAGGGGGGGGTGTTCGCCATGGTGACTTCGTGTTCTTGAGCCCCCGCCAGGCCTCCAGCAACCCGCGGAACGGTGAGGTTTCCAGGTAGGCCCGCAAAGCGTTGCCGCGAATGACACCCCGAGCCCTCCGCTCGAGTCGATGGGCCATCCAGGGCGATCTCCCCGTCTCCCGGAGGGCCCTGGCGTTGATATGCATGTAACCAGGCTCTCGGGAGTTCAGTACCTCCAGAACGTCAGGCCGCAGGGTCCGAGGGAAGGTTGCGCTCGACCCCAGCACGCCCGCAATCTGCAGGGACATCATGGTCTGAAGGCATTTCGGGCAAGTCCCACAATTCTCCAAGGCACCCCTGTTGGTCGAGCAGGATCGCAGGTTCTCGAGGGCCAGCTCACTCCGCGCGACACTGCGGGCGACTTTCTGGGTTCGGGTGACGTCACCACCATCGGTCTCGAGCCGGAGGTACCTGGTGCTGCACGACTCGTCGATAAGGATGTGGTGGGCCAGGGGCCGGCCCGAAGGGTTGTATCTCGAGGCCGGCAGGAACACCACTGAACAACCACCTGCCAGGGAGAGAGCGGTGGCACACAGCGCCACGCCGCAGTACAGCCCGCCATAGTTGAGCGGGAAGTGGGTCCGGATGTTGGTCCAGCCCACGATCCCCCCAAGTCCAAGTGCGGCCGCCACCCGGAACGAGCGCTCCGCGGCCCCGGCGGCGCCCACCTCCTTGTCGAGTTCGGTCTCAAGGCCGTGGACGAACAGGGCGTATCTGAGCGGCGGATTTCCGGGGGCTGGATGCCAGAGGTTCTGAAGTACCGTGTCGAACGAGTCCACTCCGCAGGAAAAGAAGCTGGCGGCGTGATCGGGGCCCTTCGCCAGTTCCTGGGTCCGAAGTGGCACATCGAGCCGGAGCGGTCCCAGGCGGTCGGGATGCCAGGTATGGAGAACCTCCACCGCGTGAGTCAGCCCCCGGAGGAGGTCCGGTGAGGCAGGGAGGTCCGAGCTCAGCTCCTCTCCCGCTTCGGCTGCCGGAACGCTCATGGCGGCGAGGAAGGGGTCTGCATTCGGTCGGAGAAACCCCTCGCACCACTCCGGGTACCGGAAGTACAGCTCGAATTCCCGGTCACCACGGCGGACCGTCCCTACCAGGGAGACGGTGCCGGGTTCCCGACGGAGGGTGACCTCGAGGAGCCTCATAGGGCCGGTCCTGGTGGGATCCGGAATCCTGGATCGTTGCTCACGTGCGGCTCCTTCTCAGAGCACGGCGGGCCTTCTTCCTGGCCCGCCACCGTCCGAGCAAGCCCCGGACCGGTGAGACTTCCAGGTATTGCCGGAGAGCACCGGTAATTGCGATCCGCCGGGCCATCCGCTGCATCAAGGGAATCAGCCGCGGGGATGTCCCTACCTTCCGGGCGACAGCGAGGTTGCCACAGAGTCGGTCGGGGCGACTTGACCTTGTGGTGGCGAAGACATCGGGAGGGAGGATTCGGGGAAAGGTGTCGCTGCTCCTGAGGACCCCGGCGATCTCGAGGGAGACCATGGTCAGGAGGCACTTTCGACAGGCACCGCAGTTGGCCGCGGCACCCTTGTTGATGGTGCAGGACCGGAGGTGTGCCAACGCGACTTCGCTGCGTGCGATGCTCCTGACCACCTTGGCGGTGCGGACGACGTTTCCTCCGTCGTTCTCCACCCGCAAGTACTCCGTCCCGCACGCCTCATCGATGAGCGCGTGGTGCCCCCAGGGCTGGAACGAGGCCACGCTCTGCGATGAGGGAAGCAGGAAGACGGAGCAGCCTCCGGCGAGCGACAGCGCGGTGGCACCCAGAGCGACCCCGCAGTACAGCCCGCCATAGTTGATGGGGAAGTGGGTTCGGATGTTGGTCCAGCCCACGATGCCCGTGAGCCCGAGGGCGGCGGCTGCCCGGACCGAGTGCTCTGCCGCCTCGGCGGCACCGACCTCCCGGTCGAGCTGGGTCTCAAGGCCGTGGACGAACACGGAGTATCTCAGGGGTGGATTGCCGGGGGCCGGATGCCACAGGTTCTGGAGTACCGTGTCGAACGAGTCCACCCCGCAGGAAAAGAAGCTGGCGGCGAAATCGGGGCCCCTGGGGAGGGGTTCGGTCCGGAGGGGGACATCGAACCGCAGATTCCCCAGCCGGCTGGGATTCCAGGTATGGAGGACTTCCGCCGCTTTGACAAGCCCCTGGAGGAGGCTCGGCGAGGCCGGAAGGTCTGAGGCCAGCTCCTCGCCAACCTCGGCGGCCGGAATGCTCATCGCGGCGAGGAACGGGTCAGCATTCGGCCGGAGAAACTCCTCGCACCACTCGGGGTAGCGGAAGAAAAGCTCGAATTCTCCGTCACCCCGGCGGACAGTGCCCACCAGGGCCACCGTGCCGGGTGCTCTTCGGAGGGTCACATCGAGGAGTCGCATGGGGTTCCGGCCTGGTCTGGGCAATCCGCGTGCCAGCGCCCGCTTCCGGGACGGCGGGCCTGCCATCGGGGGCCGTTGCGGATTTGCCTTCTGGTACTGAATATGCACTGGGATGCTCCGTTATCCGTGATTGGCCCTCCCAGTTGGAGACACCCCTGAGCCAGGACACTTCGTTCAAGCGGGTCGGGAAAGACGCCCTGATCTATGGCCTGCAGCCGGCCCTGAGTCGGCTGGTCGGCTTCCTGATGCTCCCGATCTACACCCGCCTCCTCACCCCGGCGGACTACGGGGTGCTTCAGCTGCTGGATACGACGGCCGATGTTGCGTCGATCATCTTCGTCGCCGGGGCGATCGCCGGAACCACCCGGTTCTATTTCAAGGCCACCACCGAGCGGGGACGGTTCGAGGTCCTCTCCACCGCCTTCCTGCTGTTGACGGTGCACGCGTTGCTGGGGGCCACTCGCGCTGATCATCGGCGCCTCGGTGGTGCACGACCTCATCATGCGGGGGTTCGGGACGATCGGGCAGGTGCAGATCGCGGCCCTGAACTTCTGGACCTCGACCCTGTCCTCGGTCCCGATGCTCTTCCTCCAGGTCCGCCAGCGGTCGGGGACCTTCACGGTGATCGGGGTCAGCCGACTGGTGTTGCAGCTTTCGCTCAACATCCTCTTCGTGGTCGGTCTCAGATGGGGGGTCACCGGGGTACTGGTGAGCACCCTGATCACCAACTGCCTGATCGGCTCCGTCCTGGCCGTGACCCTGCTGCGGACCACCGGAATCCGGTTCAGCAAGGCGGTCTGGGCCGACATGCGGCGGTTCGGCCGTCCGGTCAAGTTTACCAATGCCGGAAGCTACGTCCTCAACTTCGGGGACCGCTACTTCATTCAGGCCTTCTCCGGTCCCGCCGCCGTTGGCTTGTACGGGATCGCGTACCAGTTCGGGTTCGTCTTCAGCCAGTTCTTCACCGCTCCGTTTCTTCGGGCCTGGAGTCCGGTGCGATTCATGATGGCCTCGGATCCTCCCGAGAAGCGGAACCCGGTGTACGATCAGGCCTTCTTTCTGTTCAGCGTTCTGCTGTTCGTGGGGTACACTGCCTTTGCCCTGGGCATCCGGCCGGTGCTGATCGTCATGACCACTCCGGCGTTTCACTCGGCGGCGTCGTTCGTTCCGGTCATCGTGGCGGCCTACGTGGCACAGGCATGGACTGAGACCTGGAGGTTCCAGATCGACATGTCGGAGAAGACCAAATACTACGCCTACGCGACCCTGATGTCGGTGGCCCTGATCCTGGTGCTGTACACCGTGCTGATTCCCCGTTTCGGAGCGGCCGGGGCGGCCTGGGCCACGTTCATCGGGTTCGCGTTCCGGAGCGTGGTGACCCGGCGGTTTGCTGAGCGGCTGTGGCCGGTGCCGTTCACCTGGGGCCGGATCCGGGGGCTCGCCATCTTCTCAGCGGCCGTTTCCATCGCGGGATCGTTGGTTCCGGCCATGGGAGTGGTTCCGCTCACCCTGATCCTGATGGGGGTTGGGCTGGGGTATCTTGGGGTGGTCTGGGCGATCTTCCTGCACCCGGATGAACGCGCTGCTGCCCGAGCCGGGCTGGCGGGGATCACCCGCCGCCGGTCTGCCTGAGCCAGCCCTATTCGCCGCGACGCAAGACGAGGGGCAGTCAGGGTAGGGAGAGCCAGTGGCCTAAGTGCTTGCACTGCAAGAAGATGGGGTATCGGAAGCCACGCCCTTTTCCCGGGAGCCACGAGACACGCCATGGGTAACCACTGAAGCTACCAGCTCCTGTCGAGTGCACCCGTAAGAGCTCCAACTAGATCCGGAATCTCAGTTCCGCTCGTCGGGGATGACCGCTCAGGGTGATCGGGCGGTCAGCAGCGTCACCTTTCGGGCCAAGTTCATCGACGGTGCCTCGAGGACGCGGTATATCGCCCACGCGCTAACTAGGCTAACCGCGACGCCTCCAGCGAAGACGAGGGTGCCCAAGAGCACCGAGATCTCGCCGCCGAACGATTGCTTCATCAACGCGATGAAGCGCCACCCCGTGACCAGGTGCAACAAATAGAGGCTGTACGAGACCTTCCCCAGGAACTGAAGCGTCGGGCCGGCGAGGAGCTTCGACATGCGCTGGGTCAAACTGGCCCAGACGATCAGGGCGCTCGCGAAAAGGGCCGCATTCGTGGACCAAAAGCGATAGTCGTTCTCGGCGAAGACCAGGGCGCTTATCAGGCAGAATGCGCTCGCCGCGACGAAGGTCCTGAGCCGAATACGCCCGGCGACTGCAAGCCAGGCCAGGGCGCCGAGGTAGAACTGGAACCAACGCTGGATGAAGAGCCCTCGTAGCGGGTTGGGAAGAACCTCGTGCCAGATCAACACCGAGTAGGCGAAGGCGACCACCGAGAGGCCGCTCGCGAGGTAGTGGATCAGGTTACCCGAATCGAATCGAGTCCGGACAAGATGGAGGATGACCAACGAGCCAACGACCACCAAGTAGAACTGTACCTCGAACGTCAGACTCCAGAGGACCGTCACGATCGAGTCTATGCCAAGGAAGACCTGAAGGTAAGCGGCATTGGCCGCGATCTGGCCGGCGTCCGGAATTGGCGTTCCCATGCCGGGGTAGGCCTGCAGAACCAGACGGATGAGTACCACCTCGAGAAAGAGAGTCGCCCACAGAGGTGGGTCGAGCCGGATCGACCTGCGCAACGCAAACTTCGCCAGGTACTTTGGCGTGTGCACGCCGTTTCGAACACTGTAGGGGATTACGAAGCCACTCAGCACGAAGAAGACATCCACACCGAGGTCGCCGTGCTGAAGGGTCGTATGGACCCATCGGGGGAACGAGACAACGTCCTTCAGCGCCTCGTTGAAATGGAAGAACACTACCATCATGGCAGCGATGCCGCGAAGACCATCAATCATCAGGAAGCGTTCGTGCCCGGCCACACCGACCGCCGATCTCATGCTCTATTCCTTTCCCCATGTTGCCCATTGCCACTAGCCCGGCACTGCCTACAGCGCCCACTACTTCGCTGCTCTATACCCTTGGTCACCATCATCGACCGACGCTGTTCCCTCCGTGGCCAGTTTCGAGCTGGCAACGTCCACACCGGCAACAATGGCGCTTGGTCGGGCTCTTTCTCCGCCGTCCGCCAGAATGCGAGTAGCCCCCCCGGCGAGGGAACCCGAAGCGCCCTCTCTCTCCAGCGACCGCCCCAGGGGAAGGGTTGCCTCCCCTCTAGTTTCTTCCTGCACGCCATTGTGGCCGCCAACCCCGGACCCCTCAGATTTCCCGCTGGGCTGCGGTCGTCGTGAATATGGTGGGGAAATCTGTTGTCTGGCACCCCTTTTGCAATTACAGTCTTCCCATGGCAGCCACCGGTATCTCGCAACCGATGACCCACACCCGCCTCCGGGCAGGGGCTCCCAAGGCCGGGGAGCCGATGGGGGGACTCTATGCCCTCCAAGTCCGTGAGATTGCGGCGGCCGCCTTCCGGCAACCCCCCTCATTCTGGCTGGTCTGTCTCTACCTGGTTCTCGAGTACGTCAGACCTCAAGCGATCTATCCTTGGCTGAATGCTCTGCCATGGGCCCAGATCGTCCTGATCTCGGCACCGATCGCGCTGCTGGTCGAAGGGCAAGAGTCTGATCCCGCGTTCACCGCTGACTTGGGCCCTCGGGCTGTTCAGCGTGGCCGTTGTGGCTTCCATTCTGGGAGCTCAGGACCCGAGTATCGGGTGGGACAAGTTCTCGGTCTACGTCAATTGGGTGCTGGCGTACATCCTGATCGCCAGTTCGGCCACCACCGAAAAACGCTTCTTCCTCTTCCTGTTCCTCTTCCTGCTGGCGAGCTTCAAAATGGGGCAGCACGGGGTCCAGTCCTGGGTGGCCTTCGGGTTCGGGTTTTCCAGCTGGGGCGCCACCGGAGCGCCCGGGTGGTTCGAGAACTCTGGGTGAGTTCGGGATTCAGATGTGCATCTTCTTCCCGATGTCTCTGTACTTCATCGCGGCACTCCGGGAGCGTTGGGGCAAGGGGAAGTTCTTCCTGCTGGCATCGTTCCCGGCCAGCGCGGTGATCAGCATCGTGGTCTCTTCCTCCCGTGGGGCACTCGTCGGCCTGGCAGCGGTCGGCCTCTGGATGCTGCTGCGGAGCCGTCACCGGGTGCGCGGGGCGGTGGGGCTGGCTCTGCTCGCTGGCACGGTCTGGCTGGTTCTGCCCGCCGAGCAGAAGACCCGGCTGAGTACCATGGGCGATGACGGGACCTCCCAGAACCGCCTCGTCTATTGGGCGGATGGGGTCAGGACCATTCGTCAGTACCCGATCACCGGTGTGGGATACGAAAACTGGCAACAGTACTATCGTCAGCACCGGCGGGCCGGGCGGTCTGCTGCATAACATCTTCCTGCAAGCCGGGGCCGAACTCGGGCTTTTCGGCTTGGGCTCCCTGCTGCTCCTGGTAGGCACCTCGTTCGTCGTGACGGCCCGCATTCGCAAGCGGGCCGACCTGCTGGGTCCACCAGGCAGGTTTGCCGGGCTCACCGCCAGGGGTCTCGACGGGGCCATGATCGGGTTCCTCGTCTCCGGGTCGTTCGTCACCGTGCTGTTCTATCCCTACCTGTGGTTTGCGATCGGGCTGACAGCGGCGCTCGAGCAGATGGTGCGCAACATCCAGCCTGAGGGTGCCCCCGTTACGGACGGAAAGGCTGCCGCCGCCGGCCCAACCACACGATGGCGCCCCGGCGTTCACCGGGGCCCGGTGGTGGTCCCTGCTGCCCCGAGCCAGATGGTCCGCAACCGCGAAGCAACTCAGGAGGGGATCCTCGGAGTCAAGTAGCCCGGCTCACCTCACCTGGCTTACCCCATGTCGGAGCCCGAGGGGCAGGAAGTACTTCAACTTTCCAGATGCATCGAACGGGAGATCCGGAACGATCGTCGCCTCGACTCTGATCTCCCCCCCCAAGGCCGCCTCCCACGACTTCACAGTGTCCCGGGCCGCCGACGTGCTGTCCACTCCGGGCCGCGGTACCAGACGCACCTCAATCCGGTCGAGTGCGGTCTGACTCGCACGGAACCGCTGGACACTGTCGGGGACCGAATACGCCAGGATGGCATCGTAGATCTCGCGGCCAGAAGGTGTCCTGATGAAGGCATCCTGCCGGCCGACCGCGACTGACAGTTCCGGGAGGGAGCGGCCACACCGGCAGGTACCGGTCGGCGCGGTTGCCGCCCGGTCATGCAGCCGATACCGCAACAACGGGAGTATCCCGCCGTAGAGATCGGTCACCACCACCTCGCCGATCTCCCCTGGGGCGGTACTGCTCGGCCCTCCGAATCCACGATCTCCGCCAGGGCGGCGACCGGAACAAGGTGACTGGTCCCGTGCTCACAGCCAAAGGCCAGGACCCCACTTTCCGTGCAGCCGTACTCATTGACGACGGGGCAGCCGAAAAACGCCTTCAGCAGCTTGCTTTGGGCAGGCTGCAGCACCTCTCCGGTAGAGATCACGACTTTCAGCCCGAGGTTCTGTCCGTCGAACCCTTGCGCGATGCAGTCAGCGGCAAAGGCCGCCATCAGGGTAGGGTAGCCGTAGGCGTAGCGGGGGCCAAACCGAACTGCCCGCAGGAGGAACCGCCTTGCGGCAACCGCGGATTGCGAGAAAGCGTCGTACCGGATCCGGTCCGAGACCCAGTCGATCAGTCGTTTCTTGGCTCGCGCCGCTCCCTGGGGTGGCATCCCCCAGAACCGCAGTTGTCGGTCCCCCGGATGGATCCCATGCCACGCGTAGGCGGCCCACATCGCGGCATCCATCCAGGCCGTCATCTCGGTGCTCTTGACGAACCGGAACGGGGTGCCGGTCGAGCCGCTGGTGCGGCGCACTTCGCGTCCCCTACGATTGCCGGTGGTGATCTCCTCCTGATGCGCCTCGAGTAATTCGGTTCTGACCACCGTCGGCTGTTGGGCCAGCCATCCCGGCCGTCCGGCCTCAGGGCCGAACTGAGCCCTTAGCCTGGCGCTGAGGTAGCTGTCCAAGGCAGCCTGGTCCCGGTGGAGGATCTCGGATGCAGTCCGGATCATGGCGGGAGTGGCACCTCCGCGCAGCCACTGAGCGGCAAGGTACATGCTACCCGACACGATCACCCTCCCGGTGAGGGCTCATCCGGTCATGTTTCACCACTCGGCCCCGGACCACTCCGGCCAACATCTGAGCCGCCAGGGACCAGTCTGCTGAGGGGAGATTGGCCAGCAGGTGTCGGTACTTGCTCCGGCGCATCATCCGCTCGGCTTGGGCGGCTGTCCGCCGGTACTGTGCAGTCCCCAGGGACCGGACGGCAGACGGGGCAACTGCAGCTGGTGTTCCCGTTGGGAAAGCCCGATACTGGCCGTCCAGCCGGGTCTCGGTGAGGACTAGCTCGGCGGGGCCTTCCGGGCCGAGCTGACACGCGAGGATGAGCCCGGTCCTGACCGTGGGAGCCCAGAGCATGTCCGAGACCAGGTTGCCCAGGCTGTAGGCAATGACCCCGTTGGCGGACTGTTCAACGGGGCGGACCACATGGGGGTGATGGCCCAGCACGACCGAGGCGCCGGCACGAAGCATGGCGCGGCCCAGACCGACTTCTTCCTCTGACGGCGCCGGCACAAACTCAAGCCCCCAGTGGATCGACACGACGACGTGGGTCACCTGCGACCTCAGCCGCCCGATCTCCTGGAGTATCTCCTCCTGGGTAGCCTCCGCGAATGGAGGGGGTCGATGGGGGAAGTACTGTCGGGGATGCATTGAATACCCGAGTAGCCCCACGGTCTCGCCGTCAGTGCCGTTCAGCACGACCGGCTTGGTGCACCACCCGTCCGCACCCGGCAGACCGCAGACAGCCAGCCCTGCCGCCTGCAAGTGATCACACATCTCATGGAACGCGTCGTCCCCGTGCTGATTGGCGTGATTGTTGGCGACATTGAGGACCGTAAAGCCCGCGGTTCTGAGATCTGCGGCGTAGCGGACCGCCCCGCGCATGTGGACGGTGTGGTGTCGCCTGGCATCAAGCCCTGTGGTGGCGAGGACCGCCTCCAGGTTGCCGAAGACGATATCTCCCGCGGCGAACGCCGATCGGACACCCATGAGTGGCTCGGCCAGACCATCGACGCTGTACCGACTGTTGAATCCGAACCCCGGACTGGTGGCGCTGTCGCCCAAGACCAGGTCTCCGACCGCGACCAGGTGTGTCACAGGCTGGTCCTACCCAAGTCGGTGCTCAAGGAAGGAGAGAACTTGTGTCAGGGGGTGGGCGTGGCGGAGATCACCACGTCGTCAATATACATGTGGGTGGTCTCGTCAAATCCGCTATTGGCCCATCCGAGCAGGTAACCATTGAGAAAGTAGTTGTTCGCTCCGGCCCGGTCGCTCCAGAAGTCCATACCCTGTTGGTCCACGACCAGGTTGCCATTCTTCCAGACCTGGATCAGGCCGTCCTTCGCGTCCGGCCCTCTTGAAAGACGCCCTCGGATCTGGACCCGCATCCAGTGTCCCCGGTCCTGATCAGTGATCCAGTCCGGATAGACATTCCCCGTGGAGTACTCCTGGAGCCGCCCGTCCGCCCCTCTCACGAGCCATTCTCTCGTGAGCCGCGACAGGTCGCCCGGCATCAGCCGGGTTGAAAACCCGAACTGCACATCGCTCCGACCGTACTCAATGTCCCAGAGGCGAAAGACCTTGTTGTTAATCGACGCGGGGGAAGTGGGGTCCTGACGGTGGCGGTACGACGCGGTACCGAGGTATGCATCACCGGGGCCGGGGATGTACAGAGAGAACGACAGGTAGACCTCGCTCAATCTCAGGCCGAGTTTGAAGCGCTGCTCGCTCCAGGCGTCGTCACTGCTTGGACCGCCTACAAAGCGGAATCTGAGGCTCTTCGTCCCCGTCCGGGCGATGTCCCCGGTGACAACCGGCATCTCGTCGCCTCCGGCACCACCTTGCCCGCCGGCCCAGCGGAATCCATCCTGATTGGTCTTGAGGTCTCCCGACTCGAACCCTTCCTTGAAGTAGGGGGTCGCGGGGACGATCACTGTCACGGTGGCGGAATCTCGGGCTCCCGACGAATGGTGGACCACCAGGTGGTAGCTCCCGGGTTGCCGGGCCGCCTGGAGTTGGCCGCTGGCAGTCACGTACCCCCCGGTGATGCCGTAGGTCACCGGTTCTGTGGTGGACGTTGTGCCATCGGGGAAGGTCACCGTGCTGCTGAATTGGTAGACTTCGCCCGTGGCAAGGGTCGCTGTGCGTGGGCTGATCATGATGGAGATCGTGACTGGCCCACCGCTGGTCTGGGCGGAGGTCGTACTGCCGTCCGCCATCCCGCATCCACAGGATACCACCACCAGGACTCTGCAGAGCCGACTGGCCGCCGTGACAAGAGTCGCTGGAGTCATGCTGCCCCCGTGGCGTTGTGAGTGACCCTGACCGGCCAGGAGGTGTGTCCAACGCCCCCTCCCTGGTGGTCACTCGGAATGTATCCGCAGTTTCACCCGCTGCATATACCCGGCCGCATTGATCGTGCCACCGGCGGCCGACGAAACGATACCACAGCCACAAGCCCGTTCAGGGGGTGGTCCTTCGGGGGATCCCGAGGGTCAGGGCCCGCGCCCTTGCCAGGTAATAGACCGCGTACAAGAGAGTGGCCGGAGCCGCTTCGCGGAGGGCCAGCGCCCGCTTCCCGGGTTCGAGCTGGCCGACTCTGTAGGCGACGGTAAGGAGTGGTACCCCAACGAGGAGGGCTACACCAGTTACTAGCCGTGTCAGGAGTGAAATCCCTGGCCATGGGACGATCATGACAGCCGCTGCTAGCGAGAGCAGGTAGGCGAGCGCCATGATCACCACCCGGTTCCTGACGATCCCGTTTGAGGTCTGCCGGGCCCCCAGCCCCCGCCAGACCTCCTTGGCGAAGAACGTCCTCAGGGTCCGCGGGTTGTCGAGGTGGGTGATGACCAGCTGCGGCGACGACCATACGAGGTGGCCGTTTGCGGTCAGCCGGGCGGCCAGGTCAACATCTTCTCCGCTGGCCAGCTCTCCTCGGAAGCCGCCCACCGCCTCAAAGGAGGTCCTGCGGACGGAAAAGCAGGCGCCCGGGAGCCAACGGGTGGGTCCCTCCTCAGGCATGAAGTGGAGGTTGTTCCACACCCGTTCTATCCAGGAGGTCTCGACATACCGAACCTTGTGGCCCACCGCCGCGGCGCTGCTCCGTTGCAGCACGGTGTTTACTTGGGAGAAAAACCCCTCGGGGATCAGGCAGTCGGAGTCGAGAAACACCAGGGTCTCGCCATGCGATGCTGCTGCGCCGAGGTTGCGCACCGCCGCAACGGTGGAGGCATCGCTGATGAGGTGCGTCACGCCCTTGGGGTAACGGGTGTGAAGCAACTCGCGGGCTCCATCGGTCGACTGGTTATCGACCAGGACGACTTCGACGCTTCCTGCTGGCAGGGCTGCCACGGCGGCATCGAGCGAATCGAGAAACGGCTTCAGGAACGCGATCTTGTTCTTGACTGGGACCACTACTGAGAAGGTCGGTCCCGTTGAGTCGCTCATGAGGGTGCCAACCGCAATGGGCTCGGTCGAAGGAGCTGGCCGCCCGCGGCCAACGAGCTCAGCCACTGCCGCCAGCAACGCTCTCGAATCCACTTCCCAGTTATACCGTTCCTGGACGGCTGCCCGGCCCCGGGCGGCCATCTCCAGTCGGGTACCGGGGTCTTCCATGGCCTCGAGGACCGTGGCAAAGCCGTTGGGGTCGTCGTCCTGGTAGACCAGGCCGGATCCTGTCTCCTCTACAACCCGCTTGATCGGGGGAGGGTCCGATACCAGGACCGGGAGTCCGGCGGCCATGTAGTCGAAGAGCTTGTTGGGGATCGTGACGTCCCAGTGGGGGCATCTCCGATGGGGAACCAATCCAACCGAGGCGCCAGCGAGGAGGCCGGGGTGGGCCTCCGGTGGTACCCAGCCAAGGAACTGGACATGCTCTGTGAGGCCCAGCCGACGGGTCAGACGCTTCAAGCTGGCTTCCGCCACGCCGGTGCCCCCGATCGTGAGCGTTGCCTGCTTGCCACGCCGGATGTACTCCGCAAGTCCCCGGAGGGCGATTTCCATCCCACGGGACCGGCCCAACAAGCCGATGTAAAGGAGACTCAGGCTCCCAACCGCCGAGTCCGGGCGGGGCTCTTCGAACCGACCGGGAACAGGGGTGTTGGATACCAGGGCGATTCGTGACGCTGGGACACCCATTCGCTGCAGTCGGTCAGCAGACTCCTCGACAACCACCAGGATCTTGTCCAGGTGACGCACGGTCCACCGTTCCACTAGGTCGGCGAAAAACGGATTCCGAATTACCAGATTCCGGACCTTGCGGGGCCCAAAGAGCCAGACATTCCGGATCATGTCCGGGTAGGCCTCCGCCATGTCCATGACGACTGGGATACCGCGAAGGTGACCGACACGGACCGTGAGGGGTGCCAGGGGGAGATCTCGGCAGATAATGACTGAGGGCTTGACGCTGTTGATGACAGCCGTCAAGCGACGATACCATAGCGGGTTGATGAAAGCCGGGAAAGTCCAGGTATTGTTGAGCCTGCCCAGCCAGGAAGGCAGCGGGTGGAGCCGGTGAACGAGGAACGGTCCGACCTGCTCCTCAACCGGGTCTCGGCGCCGGTTCCGGGCGAGAACGTGGACCTCGTACCCCGCCGAGTTCAGCGCCAGCCCGAATTTCTCGACCCGGACGTCCCACGGGTAGTCGGCATCCCAGACAAGCAGGACCCGCTCCGGCCTTGAGGTCCCTTGATGGGAGGAAATTCCTACCTCCTGGGTTGTGGAAGTGGGTCACCATCGCCGTGGGTCCCCAACCGGAATATAAGAAGGGGGGAGCCACTTCCAGGCGCTCCCCCCTCCGGGACCTGCGGGGTCTCACTGCTTCAGATGGGAGCGGATCTCCTTGACTCCCTCAATCCGGAATCAGGGTGGAAGTCATCTTCACTGGGCCAAGCCAGATTCGGGTAGTCTTGGTCGAACCCGCTGTTCATCCAACCAAGTATGTAGCCCTCGGTGTGCCCGTTGTTCGCCGGGTTGAAGGCCGCGTTCGGAATGCCGGCGTCCCGCTGTACCAGGACACCGTCCTTCCACATTTCCAGGATTCCGTCTGACGCTGCGAGGGAACTCGCTACCTTCACACGCATCTGCACCTTCATCCACCGCCCACGATCGTTGGTCATGTGTACCAACGGGTCATGAATCCCCATCCCATGCTGACCAGTTCCCTGATTGGATCCGGTGACAGGATCTACTTTTTGGTACTTCGGAAAGACCCTGCTTCCCCCCGGAGGGGAGGTCCCGAGGGTCAATCGGGTCTCCCACCCGCTGCTGGTGTTGGCACCCCCGTACGACCCGCTCCACGAGGTCCACAGCTTGTTGTTGGTCCCGCCATCCGGCGGGCTCCGGTGGTAGTAGCCGGCGGTGCCCAGGGCGGTGTCATCGTCATCGGGGAAATACAGCCAGACGCGCAGGTAGTACTCTGTCAGCGGCGTGCCGAACACGATCCGAAGTTCGGACCATGCATCGTCGTTGGGGTTCAGGTTCCCGCCGTACTGGAACTGAGCGGAATACGTCTTCCCAGGGAACGGGTTGGTGGTCGTGATTAGGGGTGCCACATCGCCACTGCCACCGCTTCGCCCCCCCCACTTGAATCCATTCTGGGTCCGGTTGAAATCCCCCGAGGACCAGTCCTCATCGAAGTAGACCACTCCACCGCCACCCGCAGCCTGAATGGTCACGGTGCTCGTGTCGGCAGGCCCGCAACTGCACGACGCGATGACCAGGAAGCTGCCGAGCTGAGCGCCCGCGGTGAAGAGCCCGCTTGAGGTAATGGTACCCCCCGTCGCGCTGTAGGTGATGTGTTGCAGGGTGAGGTTGTCCGTCCGACCAGGTGACGGTGGTACTGAATGGCACCGTCCCACCGGCCTGGACCGTCGCCGTGCCCGGCAACATCACGAAGGCCGTAACCGTCGGTGCCGGAGGCGCCGCCTGAATCACCACCGTCGAGGTGTCGGCCAGTCCACACCCACAGGTGGCAATGACCCGATAGTTCCCGTCCTGGCCGCCCGCCGTGTAGAGCCCCGTCGCGTCGATCGAGCCCCCGGTCGCGCTGTAGCTGACCGCGACGGTCCTTGGTACCCCGTCCGACCAGAGCGCGGTCGACATGAACTGCACCGTGCCACCCGGCTGGACCGTCGCGGCCTTCGGGGGTCAGCACAAAGGACGTGACAGTCGCCGCCGGGGCGGTGCCGCCTGAACCACCACCGCCGACGTGTCGGAAATACCACAGCCGCAGGTGGCGATGACCACAAACGTGCCGAGCTGACTGCCCGCGGTGAAGAGCCCTGCTGAGGAAATCGTGCCCCCCCGGTTGCACTGAAGGTTCTGGAGACCGACCGGGATGCCCCATCCGACCAGGTGACGGTGGTACTGAACTGCACCGTCCCGCCGGTCGGAACCGTCGCGCTCCCCGGCATCAGGACAAACGACGTGACCACCGGGGCCACGATCACCACCACCGAAGTGTCGGCGTGTCCCGTCGCCTGGGCCGTCCCAATCACCCGGAATGTACCCGCGGTTCCGCCCGCTGTATACACCCCGGAAGCATTCACCGTGCCTCCGGTGGCTGACCAGGTGACCGGCACCGACGCCGTTCCCCCCTGGTCGTAGACCGCGACCGCGCCGAAGGCCTGCGTCCCGCCGGACCCGAGACTGACGCTGTCCGGGGTCACCCGGAGGGCGACCACCTGTGGCGGCAGTGTTACAGTGACCGGCACCGTGTCCCGGAGGGTCCCTCCGGCATGGGCCGCCACCACCAGAAGATTCCCCGCGCCGTTGGGTGCCAGGTAGAGCCCGCCGTTGGTGATGGTCCCGCCGGTGGCCGACCAGTTGACCCCCGGAGTGACCGTGGATCCGTCCGACCAGAGCGCGGACACCGCAAACTGACGGGTGCCGCCGGACTGGACGGTGGTCGGTTTGGGCGAGACCCGAAGGCTCACCAGCGCCGGAGCCGCCTCGCTCACGACGACCGTGGATGTGTCGGCCCGGACGCCGCCCGTGTGGGTGGCGATGACCCGATACCCCCCAGGGCTCCCACCCGCCGTGTAGAGCCCGGAGGCGGTGATGGTCCCCCCGGTGGCCGACCAGGTGGCCGGCGGGATGCCCCAGCCCCCGTTGGACCAGGTCCCGCTCACCCCGAACTGGACCGTTCCACCCGGGGCCACGGTGACCGAGGCCGGCGTGAGGGTCAGCGCCAGCAGGGTGGGGGCCGGCAGATCGATGGTCACCCAGGCGGTGTCCGCCAGCGTCCCCTCGGCGTGGGTCGCGATCAGCGGCCAGGTGCCTGGATTGGCGCCGGCGGTGAAGAGCCCTCCCGGGGTGATGCTCCCCCCAGTGGAGGACCAGGTGACTGCGGGCGGAGCGGTCCCTCCATCGCTCCAGAGGGCCGCCACCTGGAACTGCCGGGTCTGACCCTGGCTGAGGGTGACGCTCGACGGGTTGAGGACCAGGGACTGAAGCACCGCCTCGGTCACCGCCACCGTGCTGGTGTCCGCCTTGCCGCTGCCCAGCTCGCGGGCGATGACCCGGAAGATCCCCTGGGTGGTTCCCGCGGTGTACAGCCCGGCGCTGGTGATGGTGCCCCCGGTGGCCTCCCAGGCGAGCTGGGGGGTGCCCGTGGAACCGTCGCTCCAGCTGGCGACCACCGCGAACTGGCGAGTGGTGCCGGCCGGGACGCTGACCGTGCCCGGGTTGAGGATCAGGCTGGTCAGCGTGGCGACCGGGAGGCTCACGGTCACCGCCATCGTGTCGGCAAACGGCGTCCCGGCAACCGTGCCGATCACCCGGAAGCTGCCCGGCGCTGTCCCGGCGGTATACACCCCGCCGGCCGTGACGGTCCCGCCGGTGGCCTGCCACGCGGCGCCGACCAACCGGGTCGAGCCGTCGCTCAACTGTCCCCGGGCGGTCACCTGGATCTGCGCACCGGGGGTGAGGCTGCTGGTGCTCGGCGACACGGTGATCCCGACCAGGCTCGGCTCGGTGACCGTCACGAGAGCGGTGTCCGCCACGCTGCCGTCGGCCTGGCGAGCCACCACCCGGTATTGACCGGCGGTGGACCCCGCCGTGAAGGCACCAGTCCCGGAGATCCCCCCCCCAGTCGAACTCCAGACCACCTCGACCGGGCCCCTCCCGCCATTGCTCCAGACGGCCGGAGACGCTAAACTGCTCCGTGCGGCCTGCCGCGACAGTGATCACTTTCGGGGAAATCGTGATTTCGGTCAGGGTCCGGGGCGTGAGCGTTACCTTCACCGTTCCGCGTCCCTCGGCGCCCGAGGGTGCCCTGGCCCTGACGGTGTACACCCCCGCGGTCTCCGGGGCCTCGAACCAGCCGCTGCCATCGACTCGGCCACCGCTGGCGGCCCAGCCGAGAGGGGGCGAAAGGACCAGTGGATCCATTGCCCAGTTCGGCCCGGGCGATCAGCCTGAGGCTCTCACCGGTTCCGACCTCCTGGGAGTCAGGGCTGATCTCGATCTCGAGGATGTCGGTCGGCTCGGTATACACCTTGGCCTCGACCGAGTCCGCCCGGAAGGCCGCTCCCTGCTGGGTGGCCCGGATCCGGTACCGGCCAATCGCGTCCGGGGTGAAGGTGCCGTCTGGCTGGATCACCCCGCCGCTTGCCGTCCACACGACGGTGACCGGCACACTGGTGCCCTGGTTGGTCACACCGGTGGCGGTGTAGTGGATCGGCTCTCCCGGTGCGGCGTGAACGTCCCGGGGAGAGATGCTGATGCCGACGAGGGTTGGAGCGGTGGTGCCCGGATTCGGGCTCAGAAAGTCGCGTTCCTGGGGCGAGGAACAGCCTGCAAGGTAGAAAAGAACCAGTGCGCCAGACGCACGTCCCCCGGCGAGGGCGAGCCTCTTGGCCAGCTTCGACAGATATACCATGACAGACCCCTCACCACACGATCAGGAAGACAGACCGAGAATTGACCTGGAGACCAACGGAATGGGATCTCCTTACGCAATTGGTATTCCATGATGCTGTATCCGAGTTGTACATAAGCCAGACTACGTGATTATCTATCTAATCTATTGAAAACAAAGAGTTTATGTATGTTGCGTTCATGCCATAGAATCAAATATTGTGCAGTTTGTGCAACGCGTGGACACGGGCAGGCTGGCGCAAGGCCAGCATCCGTGCGTCTGGTCGAGCCTTCGCCGGTGGCGCACCTCTTGCCCGGCAGCATCCCCGTGAAACCAGGCCCCTCGTGACCACGGTCCTTCATCTCATCGACACCACCGGCCCGGGCGGCGCCGAGACGGTCTTTCTCGACATCGCTGCCGGCATGGCACAGAGGGGATTCGATCCGGTCCCGGTGGTGGCAGGGCCTGGCTGGGTCTGGGACACGGCCGTGGCCAGCGGGCTCGAGCCCGTCCAGCTCGGCCCGACGGGGCGCTTCTCGATCAGATTCGTGAGGGAACTGGCCCGCCTGGCCCGGCACCGGAAGGCCAGGCTGATCCACGCCCACCTGCTCGGTGCCGCGGTCTACGGTGGACTGGCGGGCCGGTTGGCCGGGATTCCGGTGCTCGCCACCTTTCACGGACTCACCGATCTCCGAGCCGGAGATCGATTCCGATTGGTCCGCCACGCGATCCTCCGACTGGCGGTGGCGCGGGTAGTCCTCGTCTCCGACTCACTCAGGATCGAGCTGCTGGCCCGGACCGGCTATCCAGCCCACCGGGCCGAGGTGATCCACAATGGAATCGACCTCACCCGATATCACCCCGGCCGCGACCACGCCCTGCGGGATCGACTGGGGATTGGACCCGACGAATGGGTCATCGGTTGCCCTGGGGAACGTCCGGCCAGCCAAGGCCTACCAGGTGCTCATCCAGGCCGCCTCGCGGCTCGGACAACTCAGCCGCCCCTGGAGAATCGTGATCGTGGGTGACACCACGGGACCGACCTGGCCGCCTCTGGTGGACCTGGTGCGCTCCTCCGGGCTCGGCGATCGGGTGCGCTTCACGGGGTTCGAGGAAGACGTCCCGGCCGCCTTGAGGGCGTTCGACCTGTTCGCCCTTTCCTCCCGGTCCGAAGGATTCTCTCTGGCCACCGTGCAGGCCCTGCGCCACCGGCCTCCCGATCGTGGCGACCCGGTCCGGCGGACCCGAGGAGATCCTGGAGGGCTCCGGCGCGGGCCTGCTGGTGCCCCCCGATGATCCCGAGGCTCTCGCCGCAGCCCTGACCGCGCTCTCGAACGATCCCGCGCGGTGCGCCGCCATGGCCGCCCTCGGACCGTCACACGCGCGGGCCCGATTCAGCCTCGACACCATGCTCGACAAGTACCAGGAGCTCTACCGTGCCCTCTGAGACCGTCCTGGTCACCGACGGGGAACAGCGTGCCGCGCTGGCGATCGTGCGATCGCTCGGACGGCACGGGTACCGGGTCGTAGTCGGCTCCTCCCGAGCCCGCTCGCTCGCGGGCGCTTCGCGGTACGCCGCCCGGTCGGTCAGGTTCCGCAATCCGCTGGAGAACCCGGCCCGCTACGCGGACGAGGTCCTTGAGGCGGCGCACCGGGAGGCAGCCCACGTCGTCCTCCCCGTGACCGACCACTCGCTCATGGCGATCCTCCCTCGACGGGCCGATTTCGGAGCCGCGGTGATCCCGTTCCCCGACGCCCCGCTCCACGCCGAGCTGTCCGACAAGGCCCGGGTCATGGAGGCGGCCAGGGAACTGGGGATCCAGGTTCCTGGACAGCAGGTACTGACCTCTGCCGCAGCGGCAGCTCGCCGGGAACCTCCGTTACCCGCTGGTAGTCAAGCCGGTCCGCTCGGTGGTGTCAGTCCGCCAGGGGCCTCATCCGGCTCGGCGTCCGCCACGCCACGACGCCCGAACAGCTGAGAACGGTGCTCGCCGGGATTCCCGCCGAGGGGTTCCCGGTGCTGCTCCAGGAACGGGTGGTCGGGCCGGGCGTCGGGGTCTTCCTGCTGGTCCATGAGGGAAGGGCGCTGGCCCGGTTTGCCCACCGGCGGATCCGGGAAAAGCCCCCGTCGGGCGGGGTCAGCGTGTACCGCGAATCGATCCCGGTGCCCGCCGGTCTGGGCGACTCGTCCCTGGCGCTGCTCCGGTCCTTCAACTGGAGCGGGGTCGCGATGGTGGAGTACAAGCTCGATGCGGCGACCGGGGTGCCGTTCCTCATGGAGATCAACGGCCGGTTCTGGGGTTCGCTCCAGCTGGCGGTGGACGCGGGGGTGGACTTCCCCGCGATGCTGGTGGACACGGCACTCGGTCGAATCCCGTCGCCGGTCACCAGCTACCGGACCGGGGTCCGGAGCCGGTGGTGGATGGGGGATGTGGATCACCTGCTGGCCCGGTTCCGGCGGTCCGCCGTGGAGCTGGCTCTCCCGCCCGGTGCCCCGGGAAAGGGGCGCGCGCTGCTGGACTTCCTGCGGCTCTGGTGGCCCGGAGACCGGGCCGAGATCTTTCGGTGGAACGATCCCCGGCCCCAGGTCCGCGAGTTGGCCGAATGGGTGAGGGGACGGTGATCGATGCTACGCCTTGAGCTGGCGGATCAACTCGGTGACCCCCTCCGCGACGCGATGGTATGCCGCCCGGACGTCGTCCTCGGAGCCCATGTAGGGATCGGGAATGTCGGCCGGGCCCCTGGGTCAACCGGCCCAACCGAATCACCCGGTTCCGTGCCTCAGGGTGGCGGCTTCGGGTCTCGGCGAGGTTCACCCGGTCCATGACGACCAGCAGATCCGCTCCGGCAACCAGGTCGGCATCGAGTGGTCGGGATTGGTGGTCCTTCAGCTCTACACCCAGCTCCCGGGCGATGGTTTGTCCCCGCGGGTCTGCCGGGCGACCGACCCGGGTGTGGAGTCCCGCCGAAGCGGCCCGGTGGGCCAGGTCGGGGGCCTTGAGGCGGAAGAGCGCCTCGGCCACGGCACTGCGGAGTACGTTGCCATGGCAGATGAAAACGATCCTGCCCTCACCCGCCGTGGGAAGGTGTCCGGCCGGATCGTCGGTGGCGGCGAGAAGGAGCAGTTCGAGGCGGGCCCCTGGTTCGGCCCGTCTGAGATCCTGGATCAGCGCGCAGGACAGACGTGGGGAGCAGCGATTTGAGCTGCGCTCCTGGCAGTCATTGGATGACGAGGGCCGGATGAAGGTGGTGCACGCGCTGGCTCCCGCGCCGTTCGGCGGCCTCGAAAGCGTGGTCCGTCTGCTGGCCACCGGCCAGACCCGAGGGGGTCGTTGTGCCGGGGTGATCGCCCTGCGGGTAGCGGGTGAGGGCTCGGCACCGATGGTCGAGGCACTGCGAGAGAGCGGCGTCCGGGTGGCAGAGGTCGTCACCCCGTCGCGCGGGTATCTCCGGCAGCGCGCCGAAGTGGCTCGGCTGCTCCGTGAGTGGGGGCCATCGGTACTGCACTGCCATGGATATCATGCCGACGTGGTGCTCTCCGGGGTGGCCAGGCGTCTGGGTATCAGAGTGGTCTCCACCGCCCACGGCTTTACCCGAGGGGGTGGGCGGAACCGGGTGTATGAGTGGCTTCAGGTGCGGTCTTTCCGCAAGTTCGACGGAGTGGCGGCGGTTTCGAACAGGCTGAGGGGCGAACTGATCGCCGCCGGAGTTCCCGCTTCACGGACGCATCTGATACCCAACGCCTACCAGTCGGAGGGATCCATGGAGTCCCGGGCCCAGGCGCGAATTGCCCTGGGACTCGACCCCTCCGCCTGGGTCATCGGCTGGGTCGGGCGGCTGGGACCGGAAAAGGGCGGCGACATCTTCCTCGACGCCATCGGGGCCCTGCCGGACCGGGCCGGACTCCAGGCCGTGGTCATCGGCTCCGGCCGGATGGAGCCTGACCTCAAGGCCAGGGCCGCCGCGTTGGGGTTGGGGAACACGATTGTCTGGGCCGGCCAGCGGCCTGATGCGTCCCGGCTGTTCAGCGCCTTCGACCTCTTCGTGCTGAGTTCGCGGACCGAGGGTACCCCGATGGTACTTCTCGAGGCGATGGCCGCCGGGGTGCCGGTGGTGACCACTGCGGTCGGCGGGGTGCCCGATGTGGTGGCTGGCAAGGAGGCGTGGCTGGTACCGTCGGAGGATGGCACCGCGCTGGCGGCCGCGATCGCGGAAGCCCGGCGGTATCCCGAGCGGGCGGAAGCCCGGGCAGTGGCGGCCCGGCGCCGCCTGGAGATGGAGTACGGGGTCCCGCAGTGGCTCGAACGGTACGACCGGCTGTATCGGACCGCGCTCGACAACTCTTCCACAGGCTGAGGTCTCTTGACTGTGATCGATCTCGACACCGCGGGGTACGTTCTCCTTGCCATTCCCATACTGCTTCTGGGCTTCGCCTACCTGGGGTACCCGGTTGCCCTGTGGCTCCTGACGCGGGGCAGGGAATGGAAGCTGCCCACCGAGGATCCTCCGGTGTGGCCGTCGGTGACCATCGTGCTGCCGGTCTACAACGAGGAGAAGGTGGTGGGGGCGACGATCGAGGCGCTCCTGGCCACCGACTATCCGCCCGACCGTCGGCAGATTCTGGTCATGTCGGACGCCAGCACCGATGGGACCCATGAGATCGTCCGGGGATTCGCCGGTCGCGGGGTGGATCTGGTGGTGATGCCGGAGCGGCGGGGGAAGACGGCGGCGGAGAACGAATCGGGTCGGCATGCCACAGGCGAGCTGATCATCAACACCGACGCGACAACCAGGATCAGGCCGGACGCCATCAGGGCGCTGGTGCGGGTCTTTCAGGATCCCACGGTGGGGTGTGCCTCCGGGCGGGACGTGAGCGCCGGCAGTGGGGCGGCGGCAGCCAACCTGGCCGAGGGCGGATATGTGGGGTATGAGATGTGGGTCCGGGAGCTGGAGACCAGGGCTGGCGGGATCGTCGGGGCGAGTGGCTGCTTCATGGGGGTCCGGACCGATCTCTTCAACCAGCTGTTTCCCGAAGCGCTGAGCCGGGACTTCGCGACCCCGCTGCTCGCCAAACGGGCCGGGTACCGGTCGGTGTCGGTCCAGGACGCGCGCGCGTTCGTTCCGCGCGCCCCGGGGCTGCGGGTGGAATTCAGGAGGAAGTCCCGGACCATGGCCCGGGGGCTCGAGACGCTGTGGTTCCTGCGGCCCCTGCTCAGCCCCTTTCGGTACGGCCGGTTTGCCCTGATGCTGATCAGCCATAAGCTGGTCCGCTGGCTGGGCCTGCTCCTGATGCCGCTGTCCGGAGTGGGGCTGGCCCTGCTGGCGCTGGACCACCGCTGGGCCTTGACTGGCGTCGTTGGGCTGGGCGTCGGAGCCGTCATTGGTGGCCTCGCCTTCATATGGCCCGGTGGCCGGCCGCCCAGGCCGGTGTTGATTCTCGGATTCGTGGTGTCGGCCCCGGTGGCCGCGCTGGTGGCGTGGTGGAAGGCGCTTTCGGGGGAGCAGAACCCGATCTGGGAGCCGACCAGACGCTAGGTTGCCTCTATTCTGTTGTGGTGGCGCAACGGCGCTGTCGCAATACTCGGCGAATACTACCTGGTCGGTTGACCAGGCTAACATGATGTAGTACAATGCGTTAGACAATAGGTAGTGGGGCCTGTGGTTTGGCCCGGATGTTGCGAAACCTGCTGGTGGAAAGGAAATGGTTACCTGCCTGACCGAGGGTTGGACAACACGGCCTGGTCGGTGCCATATTCCATCCTGAGTTACCGAGACAACTCTTTGAACCGCACCTGCACGGGGGTCCCACATGAAGTTCCGTTCGCTGTTTCTCTCCGCCGTCGCTGCTCTGCTCATCACGAGCGTGGCCTCGGCCCAGTTCAGTCCCCTCAGCCTGACCTCTGAGGGCACCTTCTCTGTTACCAGCATGCCGTTCGGGCCTCCTCAGGCACACGGCGTGGGTCTTGGCACCACCCCCGGCTACGGTGCCCTCGATATCTGGTGCACCGATTACGCTGGGTCGCTTCATGTGGGCCACAGTTACACGGCCAGCTTTACCTCCCTGGCTGCTGGTGGGGCTGCTCTCGATGCCAGGACCGTCCACGGCTCCGCCGGGCTGACCGGGTACCTGAAGGCAGCGTTCTTGTACAGTTACTTGAAGACCGCGACTGACGCCGCCGATAGCGAGACGGCGCGGGACATCCACTACGCGATCTGGCACTTCCTGACTCCTGGGTCACCCTTCCTGGGCCGTCCCGGCGAGGTTGCCTGGGCCACGCTGGCCGACAACAACTACGGCAATGTCGGCAACGGCCGCTGGTTCTTCGTGGTTACGGACAACGATAGGAGCGACGACGGCCGACACCAGGAGTTCCTGACCTACGCGACGCCGGAGCCGGGCACCTACGCCCTGCTGGCCACTGGCCTGGTCGGACTGAGCTTCGCCGGCCTCCGCCGCCGGAAGAAGGACGTCGCCTAAGCGGTTCATCAATACCCAAGTCTCGGAGCGCGGGGGCTGGAAACCAGGTTTCCAGCCCCCGTTCCGTTGGGACCGGTTCCCCTGCTACCTTGGGACACAGTCCTCCAGCAACCTCCCCCCCAACCTCCCTCGCCGGGATGGAGAAGTCACATGGCGCCAACCGACATCGCGATGCGCTGGGACCGGATCGCGGGGGCCGTCTATTTCGTGCTCTACCTGCTGATCCTGGTCAGCATCGTGGACTACGTCTCCAACACCTATCCGATCAACCCCGGAGAAGCCACCTGGCGGTACGGCGCCTTGGGAATCCTGGGACAGTTCCTGCCCACCCCGCTGTTTTCCGTGGCGCTCATTCTCATGTTGGGCTCGGCGATCTACCAGCGCGGTCATATCCGGTTCGTGACCGTGTTCTCTGCTGTGATGGCCGTGGCCCTGGTGCTGGGGATGGTCGCTTTCACCCTGGACGCACTGCAGGTCCGGGGGAACGTTCCGATGGATCAGCAGGGTCGATTCGACTTCGCGGTCGCGAGGTCGCTCTTCAAGCTGTTCACCAGTGCTGGCGCATTTGCCCTCTGTACCATGGCCGGTCGGCGGGTGCTGGCGGTCATGACGGAGCGGGAGCCGAAGCACAAGGAAGGCAAACCCCTGGTAGTCGGGTCGTAGCAGGATCGCTCCCCCTCCACCCGGATGCAGAAGAAAAGCCCCCGCGCGTCGTTCCGAGCGGGGGCTTTTCAAATCCTGCAAGGACTGGATCAGAATCTGATAATGCGGGTCGCGAGGAAGGTCAGGCTGGAGAGGAGGCTGACGATGCCGATGATACCGATCGTCCGCCCCCGCCGGACGGTCTCCTCGTCCACGATGATCTCGTCGCCGGCCCGCAGATTGAGTTGATCAAGGGTGGTTCCCTGGATCATCGCCTCCTGGACCTCGGCATGCCCGAGGATCAGGGTGCCGCCCCGGCGGATTGCGGTCTTGTTGGGGTCCGCCGTCCCGGCCGGGCCGCCCGCCGCCATGATGGCGTCGGTCACCAGGTACTCCGCCGGAACGTTGAAGAACCCGGGTTGACCCACCGCGCCACGAATCCCCATCCGGATCAGGGTCTGGACCCGGACCTGTGGGTTCCGGATGAAGTTGCCAAGGTGCTTCCGGACATGCGCCTCCGCCTCGGAGCGGAGAATCCCGCCCATCGGAATCTCCCCCACCCCGGGGAGGTTCAGGATCCGGCCCGGGCCCAGCGGAAAGATCGCGCTCAGCGTCGCCTCGCCCTCGACCAGCAGAGCCACCTGATCCCCCACCCGGAGGTCGCCATCGGTCAGCCGCTCCCGGATCAGCGCCGATTCCCGGCGTTTGGCATCCCGGAGCCGGCTGCTGTAGCCGGGGGAGTTGAGGATACTGTCGATCCCGAGCAGGGTAGCCTCGAGCTCCGCCCGGGTCGCCTGGGCCCGGCGGGTATCCACCCGGGGCGTCGGAAAGGAGGGCGACTGAGCGGCGAGCGATCCACCCCAGACTGTTGCGATCACGCCACATAGTACCAGGAGCCGGGTTGCCGAGTGGCGGGTTGTCGTCTGGATCATGCCCCTGCTCATGCTGAAGTCGTGGCCGGCAGCTCCGGCGTCTTGGACGGTTCATCGTCCGCCAGGTATCCGTAGCTGTAGCTGTAGTACTTGTAGGCGCCCTCGCCCACCCGGACGTCATTGAGGATCGCACCGAGCAGCCGCACCGGGAGCCGGTCCACGATCTGGAGCTTGGCCTCGGCCAACTGCCGGTCGGTTTCCCCCGCCCGGAGTACCAGGACCAGGTTGCCGGTGGCGGTTGCCAGAACGAAGGGATCGATCCCCGCGCCGAGCGGCGGGGTGTCAATCAGGATCACGTCGAACCGGTTCTTGAGCATCGCCACCAGATCCTGCATCCGGGTGGTGCCCAGCAGTTCGGGTCCCTCGCGGCGACGGCTTCCGCACGGGATGACCATCAGGTTGGGGTGTTCGGTCGGCCGGAGCACCGCGGTGATATCCGCTCCGCCTGAGAGATTGTCGAGCAGGCCGGGGATCCGCTCCACCGAAAAGGTCCGATGCAGGTCCCCTCGCCGGGTATCGCCGTCCAGCAGCACGGTCCGGTACCCCGCCTCGGCGAAGGAGAGGGCGAGGTTGGCCGAGATCAGCGATTTGCCGTCCCCCGGTGAGGGGCTGGAGATCGCCAGGGAAATCGGGGTGCCGGCGGCAAACGAGTGACAGAGGTTGAGCCGGACCGCGCGGAACGACTCCACCACCTGCGCCGCCGAGTCCGCCGACCCATTGCCGGTTCGCGTCCGAATCTGGGGAATGGTCCCCAGGATCGGCAGTCCCAACCCCTCCGAAACCTGCTCGGGATAGCGGAACCGGGTATCGAGTCGGTCCGCCGCCAGCGCGATGGCCAATCCGAGGCCCAGCCCGCTCAGCAGGCCCATCAGGATCAGGCCCACCATGCTGTTCTTGGACGGCTGGGTCGGTGGGACCGCGTCGTCGAGAATCCGGACGTCGGGAATGACACTGGCTTCGGCCAGCTTGGCCTGCTGCCGGCTCGACTCCAGCGAGCGGAAGAGATTGTCGGCCTGGTCCACCTCTCGGCGGAGCCGGGCCTCGTTCTGTGAGCGCGACGGAATCAGCCTCAATTCCCGCGATGCGTTGTCGATTCGCCGCTGAAGTTCGGCCTCCCGCCCCCTGAGCTGTTCCACCAGAGCGTTGGCGTAGAGCGGGATCGTCCGGTTGCGGATCGTCCCGATCCGTTCCCGCACGTCCTTCACCCCACGGAACTCCTCGGTGTACTTGGTGAGCAGGGTCCGGAGATCGGCTTCGGCCACCGAGAGTTCCAGGATCACCCGCTGGAGATCCGGGGCCTCGCGCACCGCGGGGATGGTGCTGAAGGCATCAACGGCCAATCCGCCGGTGGTGACCTTCTGGAGCACGTCTTCGATGGAGACCCGATCTCGATGTACCGCTTCGGCCTCGGTGCGGAGCGCGAAATACTGGCTGTAGACCGTGCTCTGGGTCATCTGGATGCCGGAGGCCACGGGCGCTTCCTCGCGCGGCATGGTGACCGTCCCGACCCGGAAGCCCTCCAGGGACTGTTCCGCGTTGCGCAGCTTCTCGGTCTGGTCGGAGACCTGCGAGTCGAGCACCGCCGCCAGAAGGGTGAGCTTCTGCCGCTTCTGGAGCGCCGCCTCCTCCACGAACCGGAGGACCAGCGCGTTCAGGGTGCTGGCCGCCTCCTCGGGATTGGTGCCGGTCAACCGGACCTGGAGGAAGTTGTCCTCCCGGAGGTTGGTGGTCAGCCGCTTGAGCAGCCGTTCGGAGGCCTGTCGGGGGGTGAGCACCTCGAATTTCAGGGTCCGGCCGAAATAGTCGCGTCCCGGGCGGGGCACCCAGATCAACCCCAGCGTTCGGCCGACCGAGTCCCCAACCGCCCCCTCCTCGGAGAGCAGCCGGGTCACGTGTTTCAGGGTGTAGCGGGTCCCGTCGTCCGAAACGGTGAACTCGTACTGGCCTGCCAGGTGCCGCCGCGGGAAGATGTCGAACCTGCTGAAGAGCGTCGAGTCCTTGCCCCGAGCTGCCGTCAGATACAGCCGGCGCTCCTGCACCACCGGGTCGAGCACGGCATAGGTCCGGAGCAGTTCGACCCAGGCGCGGGCGCCCAGCAGGCGGTCGCCCTGAATCGGGGTGCCGGCCCGGTCCGAGGAGGCCGCCTCGATCCAGATGGTGGCCCCGACCTCATAGACCGGCGAGATGTATCTGGTGGCCAGAAATCCTCCACCGAGGCCGGCCAATGTAAGTACGAGAATGAGCCACCTGAACCGCTTGATGGCCTGGAAATACCTGATGAAAGGGCTCGCCCCATGGCCTGGTCCGTGTCCGGGTTCCCCCTGTTGGGGAAAGCCCGCCGGGCTGCCGGCTGCGGCCTGCAGGGGGGAACTGTCTTGTGGCCCCAGGGGGGTCAGGGAGCTTGCCATAGTTCTCGCACCGCGAGGAGTCATTGTCCGGTCCCAGGAGGTCCGGTGTCGGTTGTAGCGTCCTCATGCAAGTGTAGGGCCGTGCCCAGACTGCGGATTGCGGCCCACGGCGAGTTGCGGACAGGCATCGAAAGTGTAGTATCAACGCGACGGCCAGGCAATGTATATGGCGCAGTGCCTGCAACTTGTGTGGTATTGGTCGCGCGGCAGTTGGCGCCTTGGGCACGGTTTTCGCTCTTCTGCTGCTCCGCTGTCACTACAGTCCTCGAATCGGAGCAACACCAGGCACCTGGAATGGGTATCTCACACGTCAGGGCAGCGGAAGACGCTGCGGGCACCTCGGCCGCGCCGAACACCACCCGGGATCCGCTGGCGATCCCGGCGGAGGTCAAGGCGAGCATCCGCATTCTGCTGGTCGATGACGACCGCAGTCTCCGGGAGAGTTGCGCCAGCGTCCTCCAGATGGACGGCTTTGCGGTGACCTTGGCGGGCCGGGGCGAGGAAGCCCTGGAGTACGTCAAGCAGCGGAAGTTCGACATCGTCCTGGTCGACCTCTATATGTCCCAGGTCTCCGGGCTCGAGATCCTTCGGGCCGCGCTGGAGACCTACCGGGACACCATCGTGGTCGTCATGACCGGCAATCCGAGCGTCACGACCAGCATCGAGGCGCTTCGGGCCGGGGCCTGGGACTACCTGCCCAAGCCGTTCTCGGCCACCCACCTGCAAGTGCTGATCGGCCGGGCCTCGCACGCCGTCATGGTGAATCGCGAAGCGCACGACCTCCGGCTCCAGGTGCTGCAGCAGTCCGGCGCGGGCGAAGGCAGTATCCCGCTGATCGGGATTTCGCCCCTCTTCCGCAAGGCCGTGGACCTGGCCCGCAAGGTGGCGGCCACCGATGCCTCGGTCTTCATCACCGGCGAGTCGGGCACCGGCAAGGAAGTCATTGCCCAGTTCATTCATCAGAACAGCCGGCGGTCCCGGAAGGCGATGGTGCCGATCAACTGCGCCGCGCTGCCGGAGCCCCTGCTGGAGTCGGAGATGTTCGGCCACCGGAAGGGCGCCTTCACCGGCGCGGACCGGGAAAAGCCGGGTCTGCTCGAGACGGCCAATGGCGGCACCCTCTTCCTCGACGAACTGACCGAGATGCCGCTGGCCCTTCAGGCCAAGCTGCTCCGGGTGATTCAGGACGGAGTGGTTCGCCGAGTCGGTTCGGAGCAGCAGGATGCGGTGGTGGACGTCAGGTTCATGTCGGCCACCAACCGGGACCCGCAGACCGCGGTGCAGGAGGGACTGCTCCGGGGCGATCTGTTCTACCGCCTGCGGGTGGTGCCGATCCACCTGCCGCCGCTGCGCAAGCGCCCCGAGGACATCCCGCTCCTGGCCAACCACTTCCTGAGCCATTACTGGCGCCACCACCGGCGGATGCCGGATCGGACGCCCAAGCTCAGCGACGAGGCGATGGCGTTCCTCAAGTCCCGCCAGTGGAACGGCAATGTGCGCGAGTTGCAGAATGTGATCGAACACGCGGCGGTGCTGGTCGAGCCCGATCAGATGATTCGGCCGAGCGATATTCCGCTGTACGATGACGTGTCGGAGTCGCCCCGGGTCAGTGCCGTTGCGCTGGCCTCACCCGACGAAGCGTACCATGCGGCCAAGGACCGGATCATCGCCCAGTTCGAGCAGGAGTACCTGGCCCGGCTGCTGGACCGGGCGGCCGGCAACATGTCGAAGGCGGCCCGGATGGCCAAGGTGGATCGGACCACGCTCTACCGTCTGATGGAGAAGCACAGCCTCGATCGGAGCGACTCGGGGAGCGCGGCATGATCTCCCCGCCGCCAGCGGCGAGCGTCGTGTGGGATGCGCTCACGGTGGTGGCGGCGTCGGTGGAGCGGGACACGGACCTGGTCCACGAAGATGCCGCCTCCCCGGAAGAGGTGGTGCAGGTGACCCGGGCGCTGGTGCAGGAAGTCCAGGGCCACGGCACCGATCCGGTTCCCCCCTCCAATCTGGCGCGTCGGCTGCTGGCCCACCTGCGCACTCGGCTGATCGTCGAGGTCGGCCGGCAGGACCCGCTCCCCGAAACCGCTGAGTTGCTGGGCTTGCTCCAGACCATGGGTACCATCGAGGTCCAGGCTGTATCCCGGCTGGGACCAGCGGTTCAGTGAGCGGCTCTCCGGCCCCGATGGGCTGGAACTCGTCGTGGAGGTCGCCCACGACCTTCGGTCGCCGCTCACTTCGATCCTCTTTCTGGCGGAGACCCTTCTCAGGGGTCGGTCCGGCCCGGTGACCCCGATTCAGGAGCGTCAGCTGGGCCTGGTCTATGGCGCGGCCTTCGGGCTCAACGCGGTGGCCAGCGACGTGGTCGAGCTGGTGCGGGGCCGGGACCGGCTGACCGATCTCAACCCGATGCCATTCTCCGTCGGCGACATCTTCGAGTCGGTCCGGGACATCGTCCGGCCGATCGCGGAGGAGAAGGATCTGGAGATGCGGCTGGAGCTTCCCACCAGGCTCTACCGGATCGGGTACCCGGTGGCCCTCAACCGGGTGCTTCTCAACCTGACCACCAATGCCCTCAAGTTCACCGAGGAGGGCCTGGTGGAGCTGGGGGCTTCGGAGGTGTCGGAGCGGGGAGTCGAGTTCTGGGTCCGGGACACCGGGCGGGGGATTCCTCCCAAGGCCATGGCGCTGCTGTTCGAACCCTTCCGCCGGCGGCAGCGGGAGCGGGAGTACGCCTTCTCCGGTTCGGGGTTGGGCCTTTCGATCTGTCGGAAGCTGGTGGAGAGCATGGGGTCCGAACTGCGGGTGTCGACCGAGCTGGGGAAGGGAACCCGGTTTGCCTTTACCCTTGACCTTCCAGAGCCTGGCCAGCAGTCCTAGCCGCTTGGGTTGCGCCCGGCGCCGATCGCGTCCGGGTTCAGCGACCACTCTACATTGGCAATCTTGAGCATCATGTCCGCCAGGGAATGCAGGTTCCCACCCTGGCTGGTGTTTCCCGCCGCCACTCGTTGCCGGACCGCCTTCTGATCGATGATCCTGGAGGAGAAGGTGCCGACAATCTGCTCCAGGGCTCCCGAGTTCTTCAGGAAGCTGAAATCGTTCCATGACAGAGCGATCGGGCGACCGGGCCTGCCGTACTGCGCCAGTGCTTGAGCGACTTTTCGGAACGCGCGAGATGCTTCCTGGAGAGGAATGGGGTATCGCGCGGGAATGAGACAGGCTGCGGTGGACGGTCCGAGGACCCTCGGGTCATTCTGCCGGAGCATCTGACGGTTCCGACGGTTCTGAACCCTCGATCCGAAATCGAGAGCGGCCCCACTGCGGATGCAATCCAGGGATGCCATCGGACTGGCCCAGTCCGACTGGCCGAGGAAACTCCTGGGCTGAGCCCCGGCGTATTGGCCGGCTCGGTGCTTGAGGTAGAACGCCTCCATCAGTCCGCCCAGGGTGGGGTTGTGGCGGGTGAACTCGTGCCCCAGCCACTCGCGGCATTCGGTTCGGATCTCGTCCAGTTCAAGTTGAGCTGAGGCCCAGAACTCCTGGGTCAGGAACCATGGCCGGGAGGTTGGCAGCGTGCGCTCAAACCGGGAGAGAACCTCATTCACCACCTGCGATGGCGCCACCTTCCCGCCCAACTGAGGGAGAAAGGTCGCCAGCACCTTCTGGGCAAAGGACCCCTCGGTCGTCGTGCCGTACCGGCCGCCCACCAGTTCTCCGAACACCCCCGTGTAGGTGCGAGTTACTCCCAGGGTCTTGAGCCTGCGGGCGGCGGCGTGCCAGTGCGGGAAGAGCACGTTCTCGGTGCGGACGAATCCGTCGGCCACTGCTGGCAGGGAAAAGGGGTCCGGGGTGATGGGCTCCAGGTGGACGGCACACCCCAATGTTCGGCCGATGGCCCGGACGATGGCCAGTTCCCGACTCTCGGGGTTGCCGTGGGAGTAGAGCAGGACCCTGTCGGTCGAGACCTTGCGGAGGAGGGCAGCGAGTACCGTTCGCGAATCCCAGCCCCCGCTCATCATGACGGCGACCTTGCCTGACTCGGGTAGCGAAATCGCCGCCTCGAGACTGTCCCAGAAATCCGGTACTCCATCGGCAGTCTGGGACGGATTCAGGTGCCAGGGTACCGTGGTGGTCTCGACCCGCACCCCGCCTGGCGCTACGGCGAGGGTGACAACCGCTCCGGGATCCACCCGGTGGACGTCCCGCAGGAGCGTCCGCCTGCCCACCGTCCAGCCCCAGCAGAGATGCTGCAGGATCCCGGCGGAATCCGGTTCGGGGTTCGGGCCGGCCACCGCGGTGATGGAGTTTCCAACGATCACCGAGTCCCGGGTTGTTCGGAGGAACAGGGGGTGGGTACCGGAGGGATGGCAGGCCACGACCGCCGAGCGCATCGCCGGGTCCACCACGACCATGCTGGCCGTCTGGGCCCGGAACACCGACTCGGCGTCTCCCTGGATCAACAGCTCGGAGGCCCGCTGGGCCTCGCCCTCCGTCAGGGCAACACCACTTTCGCAGGCGAAGAACCGCTCCTGGCCCGAGTTCCCCCACCGCTGCCACGATCCGCTGAGCTGCGGCCCTGCGGCGACAGGATCGCCGCCAAGGTGGGCCCGGAATGTGGTGGGTGAGGTCATTGCAGAAGGCCCTCTGTGCGCGAGGATTCTGCGCTGGGCGGGGACAGGTGTGGCGGAGTAATGCTGGCCAAGCTACTCCGCGCCAGGGCCGGCCGGGAGCGCGGCCGCGACCTGGCCGACCAGTTCCTGCGTCACCCTGGTGGCGAGCCGGTCGGCGTCCGCTTCCTCTCCGCCGCGGGACACCGGAATGACCAGCCGCACCAGGGCCTCCTCGCTCCGGCCGTACAGGGCCTTGTCCCGGATCAGGTCCCATTTGACCGCGTATTCGTTCCAGGCCACCCGGCCCCGACCCTGGTACCAGTAGTAGACGATCGCCCGGTTGCCCTTGTTCTCGATGACATAGCGGTTGACGGTGACCGAATCGGTCCCCACCGGGATCACCCGGCTTCCGGCCGAGACCGGCTCCCAGCCGCCACCCGGCAGGCAGTTCTTGGGCGAGTGGATCGAGCGCCCCTGGGTCTGCGACTCGTAGTACCCGACGTACATGGTGAAGAAGTCGCTCGAGTCCCGGGCGTAGAGTCGGTTGATGTAGGTGTCCATCCCCGCCACCCGCTGCTCCTCCTCGGAGATCGGGAGGTCCTCCTGTCGACACGTAGTCCCCGTACTGGGAAGGGACGATGGTCAGAGACTGGCGGAGGGGAAGCTGGCCCTGATCGTGAATCCTGACCAGGAGCAGTCCACCGAGCCCGAAGAACACGGCCGGGATCCAGGGCAGATAGCGGTGGCTAGGCATGGCTGGCCTTCCGGGCAATCCACAGCGATTCCAGTTTGCCGAGCCCCCAGGCCAGCAGGCCGATCAGGGCGAAGGAGACCACGAAGAGCAACCACCCTTCCGTCAGGTGCATGAACCCCTCGCCGAGCGAGGGATCCACAAAGTACACCAGAAACCCGGTCAGGAAGACCCGGATCCCGTTGATCAGGACCGCGATCGGGATGGCGCCCACGATCAGGGCGCCTCGGGTCATGGGCTTCTTCATCCACAGTCCGCCGATCAGGAACGACAGGCTGAGCAGTGCCGTCAGCGAGCGCAGTCCACTGCACGCCTCGGTGACGAACAGCCGGTGCCCCGGCAGCTGGATGATGTTGCCGCTCAGGTTGACCGGGACATCCCGCCACTGCAACAGGGCCGCTCCCAGTTCCGACGCCTGGAACTGGAGCGGCATCGCGATGGTGCTCCGGATCAGTTCCGGCAGTGGGATCGCCAGCACCAGGAGAGTGACCGGGAGCCACCAGGCCAGAACCTGCCGGAGCCCCCAGAAGAAGATCACCAGCCCCACCAGGGCCGCCATGAGCGAGAACCGCATCGTGAACATCTCCGCCGCCAGTTCGGAGGCCAGTCGGAGAAGGATCGCGCCCCCCATCACCAGCAGGCCGAGCGCCGGGGCGGGTCTGGCATCGGACCGGAGGCCATCGCGCCAGATGAGCCAGACGGCGGCCGGGGCCAGCAGGAGTCCGTGGCCCGCCTCGGGATCGTTCCACCAGTCCAGACCGAGCAGGATGGTGGGCTTGATGAAGAGCGGGATGAAGGTGGCCGCAATCGCCAGCAGCGGGAGCAGTTCGCGCCAGCGGCTGCCGAGCAGCGCGACCGCGGTGGGCTTCGGGGTCTCCGCGGTCATGACAGGTTGGGTCACGGGCTACCGGGATCCGCGCCGGAACAGCATGACCGGCACGGTCTTGACCATGATCTTGAAGTCCTCCCAGGCACTGGCGCTCTTGATATACTCCAGATCGTATTCGACCTTGTTCCGGACGTCATCGATGGAGGCGTCATACTCGAGGCTCACCTGTGCATGGCCGGTGATCCCCGGCAGGGCCCGCTGGCGGTGCTGGTAGTGCGGGATGTGGAGCCGGAGTTCCTCGATGATCGCCGGCCGCTCGGGCCGCGGGCCCACCAGATTCATCTCGCCCCTCAGGACGTTGATCAGCTGGGGAAGTTCATCGAGCCGGTACTGGCGAAGGGTCCGTCCCACCGCCGTGATCCGAGGGTCCTCCTCCGATGCCCAGACCGCCCCGGTGTCCGCCTCCGCATGGACCAGCATCGTCCGGAACTTGTAGATCCGGAACGGCCGGCCGCCCAGGTCCTTCCGGCGTCTCGGGTCGTTGGCGCGCTCGGCCCCGAACCGCTTGTCGAGCCCGACCCGAGTCTGGCTGTAGAGCACCGGCCCTCGGGAGGTGAGCTTGATGGCCAGCCCGATGAGCAACCAGATCGGCAGGGTCAGCAGCAGCAGCAGCAGCGCGACCCCGACGTTCAGGGCCCGCCTGGGCCAGGTCCCGGTCCCGACGGCCGCCCCCTCCAGCCAGAGGCCTCCCAGGTCCGACGGCTCCGGAACCTGGGCTTCCTTGGGGATGGCCTGATGGGCGGCCAAGGCAGGGGGCGTCATTTCCTCTCTCACCAGGGATTCGCCGTGCTTCCTTGGTGCGGAGTCACGCGTCCGCGGCAAAGGGGGTCGGGCTCCTGCGAATCTACCCCTCCCACCGGGAACCGCGAACTCCGCCGTCTGTTCCAGAATGTCCAGTTCCATTTGCCCCTGTCGTTGCAACTCCCAGGCCGCCCTGATGTTCTGATTGTCCCCGGAGAATCGCCAGTAATCGGTCGCTGCGGAAGGGGAATTGCACTGGAACCGAACCGGGAGATCCGACCCCGGTCCCACTTGAGGCCGAGGGGAGTTTTGCCTGGGATGTGAAGTCGTTGGCAGTACTTACTTTACGGCCCTGGATGGCGATACGCCTCCGGCCCCTTCTGGTGCGTGTTTCGGCCAAGATTGTTGCGCCAACACTACGCTATGTTGAACTCATACAACGGCGAGTCCGTCCCAAGGCCGCAGCGCATCCTGGTCGCCAACGACCATGAGTGGACCGCGCGGAGCTTGGAGAGCATCCTGACTCCCGAGGGGTTTGAGGTGGTCCGGGCCTATACCGGTCGCCAGGCGTTGAATCTCGCCCAGGAGCTTCGGCCCGACCTGATCATCCTCGATTTCCAGTTGCCGGATCTGAGCGGCCCCCAGGTCTGCTCCACCCTTCGGGCTGATCCCCTCATCGGGTGGGGGACCCCGATCATCATCACCACCGCCGCCGGGGGACGGAGCCGGGAGGACGAGTCTCTTGAGGCGGGCGCCTGGGACTTCCGGACCCAGCCTTTTGACGGTCCCGCGCTGCTCCACCGGGTGCGGACCTATCTGCAGGCCAAGGCGGCGCTCGACCGCGCCCTGGGCCAGAGCCCCTTCGATCCGGAGTCGGGCCTCTACAGCCAGCATGGTCTGATGCATCGTCTGGACGAACTCCGACACGATGTGCGGCGCTCCCGCCTGGCGGTCACCTGCGTCGTCGTCTCCACCGGATCGGTCGAGTTGCGGGAAGCCTCGGACCAGGTTCGAGCCCACGGCACCCGGGTCGGGAATGCGCTTCGCTCCACCCTCCGTGGCTCCGATCTGCTGGCCCGGCTGACCCCGCTCGACTTCGCGATCATCGCTCCGAGTGTCAACGCCGACGCCGCCCTGGGTCTGGTGGATCGGCTCCAGCACTCGCTCCACCAGCTGTCCGGTTCCAAGGCGGGTACCCCCGGCTCGTTCCGGGCGGGGCTCGCCAGCACCAAGGCCGAGCACGCCGAGGCGTTCGATGGGGAGGACTTGCTGCGGCGGGCCGTGGCGGCGGTCGATTGGGCCTCGCCCGAGGATCATCCCGTCACCGTGGCCACCTGACCAGAGCTTCCCGGCCGGCTGGCAGCCCACTAGATTGCTACTGCTGTACTTAACCCATGTGGGACCGGCGACCGAGCCTTCCCTGACCCTCCCGCCAGCCGTACTCGCTGGCCCCGCGGACGGTCCGGGCATGCGCTGATCGCCGGTCCGGAGAAAACTGAACGAGTGAATACCCTCCCGTCCGGACGGACCGGCCGTAGTGCCATGTCGTCCACCCCCGTCGTCCATGCGCCGCACGCGGCCCTCCTGATCGACTTCGACAACGTTACCCTGGGAATCCGGTCCGACCTGACCAAGGAACTCCGGACCCTGCTCAACAGCGAGATCATCAGGGGCAAGGTCGCCGTCCAGCGGGCCTACGCCGACTGGCGCCGCTACCCGCAGTACATCGTCCCGCTGTCGGAGTCGTCGATCGACCTGATCTTCGCCCCCGCCTTCGGCACCAACAAGAAAAACGCCACCGACATCCGGCTGGCGGTCGACGCCATCGAGCTGGTCTTTACCCGGCCCGAGATCGGCACCTTCATTCTGCTCTCCGGCGACTCCGACTTCTCCTCCCTGGTCATCAAGCTGAAGGAGTACGGGAAGTACATCATCGGGGTCGGGATTCGCGAATCCGCCAGCGATCTGCTGATCCAGAACTGCGATGAGTACTACTCCTACACCGACCTGGCGGGACTGACTCGGGAGGAGGACACCCCCTCGATCCAGCGCGACCCGTGGGAGCTGGCGGGTGAGGCGGTGGCCCAGATGCATCGGAGCGGAGACGTGATGCGCTCCGACCGGCTCAAGCAGGTGATGCAGCAGCTCGATCCCAACTTCGACGAGCGGAACGCCGGCTTCAATCGGTTCAGCAAGTTCGTCACCGAGGCCGGCAACCGCGGCCTGATCACCGTCTCCAAGCTCGACAACGGGCAGTACGAGGTGGGTCCGCTGGCGAGCGGCAAGAGCGCTCCGGCCAAGGTCGCGGTCAAGCTCGAGCGAGGGGGCAGGCCCGAGCGGGGCCGGCCAGCGGAGAAGCCCAGCCAGCCCGCCGCCGCCCCGGCCGTTGAGGCCTCGGAGGAACCGGGACGCCGTCGCCGTCGCAGCCGGGGTCGGGGTCGCGATCGGGACCGCGAAGAGGGGAAGCCGGCACCCGTGGCCAGGAGCGAGGCGGCTCCTGCCGAAGCCAAGGCCGAACCGAGACGAGCCGCGGCCAAGGCCGACGCCGCGCTGACCCTGGCGGAGGCCTTCCAGCTGCTGCAGTCGGCGCTCAATGAGCTGCCCCAGCCGGTGGCCCACGACAAGGTGCGAGCCCGGATGCTGGCGCTGCTGGGTCGGGAGGATGGACTGATGGAGGCCGACCGGTTCACCCGGTTCCTTCGCCAGGCGAACGATGCGGAAGTGGCCGATGTGCGGAAGATCGATGACGAGCACTACGAGGTGCTCCCGCACCGGGCCCAGCTTGCCCTCCAGGCCCGGGACCAGATGTCGGCCCGAGCCAAGGGCGGCTCCGCGGCCGATTCGACGCCGGCCTCCGCCGAGGCGACGGGTACCGGGCCCACCGAGCCCCGGTCGGTTGCCACCCTCCGGTTCCGCCGCGGGTCTCGGGGCCCCCTCCGTCCCAGTGAGATTCCGCTGACCGGTGCCGTCAAGATCGGTGGTTCCACTGCCGACGTCCCGGTTGGCGCCAAGGCGGTTGTTCCGGCCAAGGCGGCCGCCCCGGCCAAGGCCGACCCCGAGCCGCCCGCGGTCGAGGCGTCGAAGCCCGCCCCGAAGCAGCGGCGGAGCCGGAAGAAGGCGGCCAGGCCCGCCGCGACGACGGTGCCCGCAACTCCCGAGAAGGAGGCCGCCAAGAAGCCTGCCCGTCGGCGGTCCCGCTCCCGGGCCAAGAAGGCGGCGCCCAAGAAGGGGCCCTCCACCGCGTGAGCAGCAGGTACGGCCCGGTGCTGTCCCGGGCCTTCTTCCTCCGCACCGCCCCCGAGGTCGCTCGCGACCTGCTGGGGGCGGTGGTCGTTTCGACCTCCGGCCGCACCGCGACGGTGGGCCGGATCGTGGAGACCGAGGCCTACCTCGGTGTCACCGACCCAGCCTCCCATGCCTTCGACGGGCGTCGCCATGCCAGCAACGAGCACCTCTACTCACCGCCGGGAACCTGGTACGTCTACCTGTCCTATGGGGTCCACTGGTGCGCCAACCTGGTGACTGGACCCCGCGGGGTGGGGGCCGCTGTCCTGATTCGCGGGATTGAGCCGCTGGAAGGGCTCCCGGCCATTCGCCGACGGCGGGGGAAGGTGCCGGAGCGGCACCTGTCGGACGGTCCGGGAAAGCTGACCCGGGCCCTGGGCATCACCCGGACTCTGGACGGTCAGGCGATGCGGACCTCAAACGCAATCGTCCGGGAGGGCAGGGCCGTCCCGGACGATCAGGTGCGCATCACTGCGCGAATCGGAATCACCAGAGCGACCCGGTGGCCGCTCCGGTTTCTGGTTCAGTAACCGCCGCCCTGCAGCCCTTCCTTGGAACTGCCAAGGCTGAACCGGACCCCGGCGGTGATGGCGTGGCTGGGCCCGACCAGCAGCTTGCCGGCGGCCGGGGAGTTGGTGATCTGATACTGTCCGTAGATCACCCAATGGGGTGACACCCTGTACTGGACGCCGCCCAGAAAGGAAATGAACCCGGTGCTCCCGGCCTGGACCGCGCGCTCCTGGGCCACCGCGGCCGCCTGAGGCGTGGTAAAGGTCCCCACCACTTCGGTTCCCACCGTGTGGAGGATCCCGAGGCCGACGCCCAGGAACGGGTCGACCTTGCTGTTCTTCAGAGGGAACCCCATCGCCGTGGCGGTGTACTTGCGGAGTCGATCGAAGGTGACGTCCCGGGTGCCGTTGGGGGCAGTCGCATCTCCGAACGCCGAGCCCTCCTTGCTGCCGAAGGCCTCGTCGACGGAAAGCTGCAGCCCGGCCCGCTTGGCGACCACCAGGACGTGCATGCCTCCGGACGGAATGGTGGAACTGGTCTGGGTCTGGGTCTCGAACAGCAGGACTCCGCCCTGAGCGCCGACAAACCACTTGAACGAGTCTTCCCGCAGTTCCTGGGCGTTGAGCCCTGCGGCGGAAAACAGGCTGAGGGTGATCAGGGCCCCGGTGGACACGCGCATGGTCTAGCCTCCCGAGGGAGCGTGCAGGATCAGATAGGATGTGTGAACAATGGCTGCAACGAAGGTCCCAAGATGGGGACGTTCAGCAATCTACGGCAAGCCCTGTGCTCGCCAACCCGAAAACCGGAAAAAGCGCTCTATCCTGCTGACTGACAACAGCTTGGAGCACTCGGCGCAGCCCCCAACTCCCCGGTCCCATCTCCCGGGTCCATCCGAGGGCCCCAGAATTGGAAGCTCAAATCGCAGAACGCGAGGCGCTCCAACTAGATGAGTCCCAGTCGGCGTCCCACCGCCTTGAACGCCGCCAGCGCCTGATCGAGGTCCTCCCGGCTGTGCCCGGCCGAGACCTGACAGCGGACCCGGGCCTGTCCCTGAGGCACCACCGGGAAGCCGAATCCGGTGACGAAGACCCCTTCCTCGAGCAGCAGCCGGCTCATCTGGATTGCGGCGGCGGTCTCCCCCAGGATGACGGGGATGATCGGGGTCTGGCCCGGCATCGGCTTGAACCCCAGCTCCAGCAGACCCTGACGGAAATAGGACGCGTTCTCGCGGAGGGTGGTCACCCGTTCGGGGTGGGCCTCCAGGTACTCGATCGCCGCGTGCGCGCTGGCGGCCACGGTGCAGGGCAGGGCGTTGGTAAACAGCTGCGGCCGGGCCCGCTGGGCGATGAAGTCGATCAGCTCCTCGGAGCCCGCGATGAAACCGCCGGCCGCGCCCCCCAGCGCCTTGCCCAGGGTCGAGGTGATGATGTCGATCTCCCCGAGCACGCCGTGGTGCTCGGCGGTGCCCCGGCCGGTGGCGCCCAGGACGCCGGTGCCGTGGGAATCATCCACCACCAGGACCGCGCCGTGCTTTCGGCACACCTCCAGCAGCCCCGGGAGGTCGGCGATGGCGCCCTCCATCGAGAAGACTCCGTCGGAGATGACCATCTTGATCCGGCGATCGCCGGCCGCCGTGAGTTTGGCGTCGAGGTCGGCCCGGTCGGCGTGGGCGTATACCCCGGTCTGACACCGGGTGATGCTCCTGGCCAGGCGGACCCCGTCGATGATGCTGGCGTGATTGAATTGGTCGCTCAGCACCAGGTCCTGGTCGGTGAGCACGGTGGCCGGGAGGGCCTCGTTGGCATTCCAGCAGCTCACGAAGCTCATGGCGGCCGGGGTTCCCACCAGTCGGGCACAGGCCTGCTCCAGCTCGCGGTGGATCGTGAAGGTTCCGCAGATGAACCGGACCGAGGCGGTGCCGGCTCCGAACTGGGTCAGGGCCCGCTGGCCCGCCGCCACCACCTCCGGCTGGTTGCTCAGGCCCAGGTAGTTGTTGGACGAGAGGATGATGATCTCCCCCCGGCCCTCCATCCGGACCCGGGCCGCCTGAGGGCTCTCCAGATAGTTGAACGTCTTGTAGACCCCGTCGGCCTTGAACTGGTCGAGCTCCGCCTTGAGTCTGGTGTCGAGCTGGTTGGTCATCTGCCGATCTCCAGAATGACCTTGCCGGCCGCCCCCTCCTTGATGACCCGGATGGCGTCGGCAATGCCTTCGAGAGGGAAGCGGTGGGTCACCACGGGGCGAGGGTCCAGCTGTCCGGTCCGGAGGAAGCGCTGCATCGCGTTCCAGGTGGAGTACATCTTCCGCCCGGTCACGCCGTAGAGAGTCAGCCCCTTGAAGATCACGTCCCGGGCAAAGTCCACCTCGGTGGTGCGGCTCGGGGTGCCGAGCATGTTGACCCGACCGCCTGGCCGAGCGGCCGCGAATGCCTGGGCATGACCCGACGGGTGGCCGCTCATCTCGCAGACCAGGTCCACCCCCTCTCCGCCGGTGACCTCCCGGATCCGGGCGACCACGTCCTCCTGGGAAGCGTCCAGCGTCACGTGGGCTCCCATCGCCCGGGCAATCTCCAGCCGGGTGGGATTGAGATCGCTGGCGATGACCTGCGAGGCGCCGGCCGCCCGGGCCACCCCGACCGCAAAGCACCCGATCGGCCCACAGCCCAGGACAAACACGGTGCTTCCCGCGACCGCGTTGCCCTCGAGGACGGTGTGCACCGCGTTGCCGATCGGGTCCATGATGGCGCCGATCTCGGGGGAAATCCCGTCGAGCGGGATGACGTTGGAGGCCGGCATGGCGATGAAGTCGGCGAACGCCCCGTCCCGGTCCACCCCGATGATCCGGGTGCGATAGCAGAGGTGACCGTTTCCGGTCCGGCAGGGGAGGCAGTGACCACAGACGATATGGCCTTCCGCGGTGACCAGGTCCCCGATCTTGAGCAGCGCCTCCGCCTCGGCCTCCGGTCCGAGCGCCTCGATCCGACCGGAGAACTCGTGGCCGATGACCACCGGGAGGGTTGAGCCGACCCGCGGCCCAGGCATCCCACTCCCAGATATGGAGGTCGGTGCCACAGACGCCGGCGTAGAGCACCCGGATCAGAACATCGTTGGGGCCGAGCGACGGCACCGGCACGTCCTGCAACTCCATGCCGGGTCCCCGGGAGGTCTTGACGAGTGCGCGCATGCCTCAGGTCTGGTGGAAGTCGGAGGGAATATAGGTCCGTGGGGCGACGCAGGTGGTCACTTCAGGCCGGCTCGGGCCAACCGGGCGCGGTTCCGCTCGACGGCGGGCCGATCCCGACCCAGAACGAGTCCGTAGACCACAGGGTGGGTCTGGCGGGTTTCCAACTCCGGCGTGAAGATGGCGTAGGGCAGGAAGATGCCGGCCCGCATGGCCTTCCGTGTCGCGGTGAGCATTCGCCGGGCACCCGACTTCCCGACCACCCGGATCGAAGTCAGGCAGCCCATCTTCCTGGAGCGCTGCCGCAGAGCATCCTGGTAGAGCAGCGAAAAGGTGCTTCCGCACAGACGAAAATTGAGGTCGAACGCTATCGGGTGACCCCGCGGGGTGATCCCGATATCGAATCCGGCCATCCCGACGTATCCCTGCCGCCTTCCCCGTTCCATGATCTCGTGACCCAGCGCGATGGCGGCCTTCGGGGCCCTGGACTCGGGGTCCACCCAGCTGCCCAGGTATGCCGTCCCGTCGACCCGCTGCTCGCCGGATCCGAGGTAATGCACCCGCCTGCCGTCGGTCGCGTAGTTGAGGCAGAGGTTCCGGGCGAAGGTCTGGAACTCCTCCACCACTACCGTCCTCACCCCCCGCCACTCCAGGAGGGCTGCCCGGAGTTCGGCTGGGCTGGAGACAATCCGCACCGCCATTCCGGAAGCATTCGAGGAGCTGGTCGAGGCCTTGAGCAGAAAGGGGGTCCGGAACCCTCGGGCCGCCTGCCGCACCTCATCGACTGGTACCACCAGCCGGCGAGCGCGATGGGCCCGTGGCACCCAGCGGGATAGCAGGGCCTTGTCGTTCAGGTCGGCCAGCAGGTGAGGGTCCATCCACCAGGCCGGGGCCGGGAGCTGGTCGAGGGGGTGAAGATAGGTGACGGCGATCCGGTGTCCCTGCTGAGCGAGGCGGGCCAGAACCCGCTCATAGTCGCGTTCATCCCGATAGGCGTGGCGGGCGGCGGGAATCGGGAGACCGGCCTCCTCGAGCAGGTCCAGGACAGGCTGGGGTCAGGGTTGCACGCGCGGCGATCCCGACCGCCGTGCCTGAGACCGGCAGATAGGCGGCGGTCCCCTGGTCCCGGTCGGCCCGACTGGCTCGGCCCCGGAGGAACCTGGACGCGGAACGCGGAGGCCTGGTCGTGAAGATGGTCCCGTCGCCATAGGCCCAGGACATCGTGAGGAGCGGCTGGAGCGGCTTCGGGGCCGCTCCCATTCAGGCGTGGGCTCCGGTGTGGGCGGCCACCGGCTCGATCCGGACCGCGCTGACCTTGAACTCCGCGATCTTGGCGTACGGGTCGAGGGTCGGGTTGGTCAGCAGATTGACCGCGGCCTCCCGGTAGTGCATCGGGATGAAGACCTGTCCCGGCGCCTGCCGGTTCGAGATCCGGATCCCGATCAGCATCTCGCCTCGCCGGGAGGTGACCCGCGCCGTCTCACCGTCCTCCAGTCCCAGTCGCGTCGGCGTCGGCCGGCGTGGATCTCGACGACCGGGACCGGTTCCCGGGCATCGAGTCCGGTCGCCCGACGGGTCATGGTGCCGGTGTGCCAGTGATACATCTGGCGCCCGGTGTTGAGGAAGAATGGATACTCGTCGTCCGGCAGTTCGCTGGGCGGCAGGAACTCGACCGGGACCAGCAGGGCCCGACCATCCTCGGTCGGGAACCGGTCGGCGAACAGGAAGGAGGTTCCCGGCGAGTCCGGCGTCAGGACCGGATACTGGAGCGAGCCCTCCCGCCGGAGCTTGTCATAGGAGATCCCGCGCCAGTTCGGGGTCACCCGGGCGATCTCGTCCATCACCGCCTCGGCGTCCGGATGCGGGGTCGCGAGGCCCGAGCCGGTTGCTCAGCTCGATCAGGATGTCGAGGTCGCGCCGAGCCTCGTCCCGGAGGTTCCAGCGGCCGCCTCGGCCAGCTGCACGTGCCGGTCGGTGTTGGCGAAGGTGCCCTGCTTCTCGGCGAAGGTGGATCCCGGGAGGACGATGTCGGCCCAGCGAGCGGTCTCGGTCAGGAACAGGTCCTGGACCGCCAGGAACTCGAGTCCCCGGAACCACTCCTCCGCGGCCGCCACGTTGGGGTCGGAGAGTACCGGGTTCTCGCCCATGATGTACATCCCCCGGACCGGGCTCCCCTTCTTGCAGATCTCGGTCACCATCAGCCCGTCCTTCAGCGAGAGCGATTCCTCGGGCACTCCCCACGCCGCGGCGTACTCGGCCCGGTTGGCCGGGCTCGGTGACGGTCCGGTAGTCGGTGTAGGCGAACGGGATCGCGCCGACGTCGCTGGCGCCCTGGACATTGTTCTGGCCCCGGATCGGCATCATCGCCGCCCCCCACCGGCCGACCATGCCGCAGCACAGCATCAGGTTGAGCAGGCTGGTCACGATGTCGGTGCCGGCGGCGTGCTGGGTCAGCCCCATCGCCCAGAGGGTCGAGGTGTTGGGCCCCCTGGCGTACATCTCCGCCGCGGCCGCGATCGTCTCGGCCGGGGATCCCCGAAATCTGGGAGGCCCTGGCGAGGGTGTAGGGCTGGACCGCGTCCCTGACCTTCGTCGAACTCCCGGGTTCGGTTCCGGACGAACTCCCGGTCCTCCAACCCCTGTTCGAGAATGTGGCGCAGCATGCCGTTGTAGAGCGCCACGTCGCTGCCGGGTGCCATCTGGAGATGGATGTCGGCCATCGCGGCCAGTTCCGTCCGCCGGACGTCGGCGACGATCAGCCGAGCCCCCTTGGCCACCGCTCGCTTGAGCAGGGCCCCGAAGACCGGGTGAGTCTCGGTGGTATTGGCGCCGGAAACGAAGATGACGTCGCAGGCCTCCTCGATCTCCCGCATCGAGCCGCTGGCCGCCGCGGTGGCCAGGGCCCGGTTCATGGCCGCCACCGAGGTGGAATGGCACAGCCGGGTGCAGTGGTCCACGTTGTTGGTCCCGAAGGCGCCCCGGACCATCCGCATGAAGAGGTAGTTCTCCTCATTGCTGCACTTGGCGGAGGAGAACCCGGCCAGAGACTCGGGAACCGTACTCCTCCCGGAGCCGGAGCAGCTCCTGGGCGGTCGAGGCTCATCGCCTCCTCCCAGGTCGCGGTCCGGAACGGCTGATACCACTCGGGCGGCGTGGCGTTGCGATCGCGGATGTCGGGGTCCTCGGCGAGGATCGGGAGGCCCGTCTGAGGGGGCTTGCCGGTCTGGCGGCGGGGCGGCCTTCGGTTTCCGGCCGCCGGCCCCCTCGGCCATGGTGGGCCAGGTCCCGTCGCGATACCGGGGCGCTCTCCCGTCCAGGCCAGCGCCCGTCCGGGTCCTGCGCCGCCAGTCGGTCCGGATCAGCGGGGCCGTGCAGCCGATCCCTGTGCTGGCCGAAATCGTACCCGAACCGGCCTTTGACGCAGGTCGATCCCTCGTTGGGGGTCTGTTCCTCGATCCAGGGCGAGGTCACCCGCATGACCTGGCCGTCCTTGACGTGGAGATCGATCTGGCACCCCACCCCGCAGTACGGGCAGACCGAGCGCGCGTCACCCGGTCCGGGGACGCCCCGCGGGGGCCCCGCGCCGGACCGCCGGGGGATCGACCTCGAAGATGGCGTTCGGTGGGACAGACCCGGACGCACTCCCCACACCAGGTGCAGCCGGCGTGATCTGGATCACCATCGCCGCCGACGATGATCTCGGTGCCGCTCGCCCCGCTGCCCGACATCGAGGACCCCGACCTGCTGGATGTCCTCGCAGGCCCGGACACACCGGGTGCAGAGGATGCAGAGGCTCATGTCATGCTGGATCATGACGTCGCCGGGACGCTCATCCCCGCCCCGGAGTCCGAGTCCGCTCTTCCGCTCCACCGGCACGGCATAGCGGACGACATACTCCTCGAACTCGTTGGCGGGATGCTCCCGGCCCCCGTTCGCGAGGTGGTCGCCGGGGTAGCGCTCCAGCAGCAGGGAGAGCACTCCGCGCCGGGCGTCGACCACCGGCCCGGACTCGGTCTGGACCACCATCCCGTCGACGGCCTCCGTGTTGCAGGCCGGCGCGAGCTTGGCCTGACCCTCGATCTGCACCAGGCAGATCCGGCAGTTCCCGACGATGGGGAGCTTCGGATACCAGCAAAGCGTGGGGATGTCGGTGTCGGCGGCACGGGCCACGTCGAGGATCGTGGCACCAGGTTCGAAGGGGAGCTGTCGGCCGTTCAAGGTGATCGTTGCCATGGGCAGCTCCTGCTGGAGGTACCGGGAGTTTAGAGTCACCAGAGAGCGCTTGCAAGCGGCATCGACCGGTCGGTCAGATGGTCCTCGGCCGACGATTCCTGCCGGAGGATGCCATCGATGCGCCGAGTTCCGGAAAAGCGAATCTGCCGAAAACCGGATTGGGGTATTGCGTTAATTGACACAATTTCTGATTTTTGTTACGTGGGTACGGCACATCGGTCTGCCCACCCGGCCACAGAAGTTGTGGTTGGTAGGAAAACTCACAGGAGGATCAAATGGCAAAGAAGGCGAAGAAGGCCAAGAAGGCCACCAAGAAAAAGGCCACCAAGAAGAAGGCCGCCAAGAAGAAGTAGGTAGTCTGCAGGACTCTGTAGCTCGATCGCAGAGATGCAAGAAGGGCCGGCCAGCTGCCGGCCCTGTGCATTTCCAGGACCTCCGTCGGTCGCCCCCCCACTTCAGTTCGCCGTATCTCGTATCAGAAAAGGTCAGGCCTGGGCGCTGTTGGACGCCTCCGGCTCCTCCACCGGGGGACTGCTGAGGACCATGCCGACCGGGCGGCCGGCCTTGCCACGGCGCTCGGCGGGGAAGGACTCCCGGATCCAATCCCCATAGTGCGACAGGTAGGCTTCCGGGACGCCCCCCGAATCGCCGGGGAGCAGAACATGCACGCCCCCTGGAGCGGTAACCGCCCGGGCGTGCTCGAGCAGGGCGTGCCGGCGGAGGTAGCTCAGGGAGGCGAGGGTGCCGGCGTCGATCACCACCAGCTGGTTCGCCACCGGGAAGCTGGGCAACCACTCGCCGAGCGAGGCAACGTAGGCCAGGAACCGACCGGACAGGGACTCGCCGGCCATCCGGGCCTCGATCTGATCGACGGTACCCAGATCCTCGTCGACGAAGGTGACCGCCGTGTCGTAGGCCGCCAGCAGGCAGGTCTCGGCCTGCAGCCCGCTCCCGACCACCAGAACCGGATCGTCCTGTTCCAGCCGGGGCAGCAGGGTCACCAGCACCGACCCCGGACTGATCCCCCAATGCACCGGCTCCCGCTGCGCTTGCCGCAGCGCCGCGTGCTGCTTCCGCCACTTGGCATAGGCCGGGAGCCGGAGCCGCCTGGTGATGAGCTTGTCCACGGTTTCCTGCATGAGCACTTCGGTGAGCAGGAACTGATCGGCGGTGGCGGATTGGAGTTCGCCGACGGCCTCATCCCCCAGGCCGATCAGCTCGTCGCGCCGGAGCGAGTTCTTGTAGGCCTCAATCCGCTGGAGCAGGTACTCCTCATACTGCCGCCGGAGCGACGGCATCGCCCGCCGGGCCGCCGGGCCCTGGAGCAGCTGGGCGGCGCTCAGCACGGTTCCCCCCGGCCCGAGGCCGGGTGACGGGAGAAACGAAGCATGGGGAGGACGGTGCAGTTGCCCGGGGGCATCCTGTACAAAGTAAGAACGGAATGCCCCCCGGACCAGATGACAGCTACTCGGCGCGGAGGGCGAGCCCCTTCAGATAGGCTGTCTCGGGGATGGTCAGGATCTCCGGATGGTCCTCGCTCTGGGCCAGACGGGCCAGGACCGTGAGCGGGCGCCCGGCGTCCTGAGCCGCTCCCAGGAGCATCTCCTCGAACGCCGGTCGTCCGATATGGAAGGAGCAGGAGGCGGTGACCAGCGCCCCGCCGGGGGCAAGCAGCCGGATGGCCCGGCGGTTGATCTCGTGGTAGCCGCGGAGCGCGGCTTCCACCGCCTGGCGCGACTTGGCAAAGGCGGGAGGGTCCACCACCACCGTGTCGAACCGCTCCCCGGCCCGGTCCAGCTCGGCCAGGACATCGAAGGCATTGCCGAGCTGCCAGTCGATGTTGCTCATCCGGTTCAGGGCCGCGTTGGCCCGTCCCCGTGCCAGGGCTTCCTCGCTCGCGTCCAGGGCGATCACCTGTCCGGACCGGCGCGCGAGATGGAGCGCGAACGAGCCGTGGTAGGCAAAGCAGTCCAGCGCGCGCCCCCCCGGGCGGGCCAGCTCCCCGGTCAGCCCCCGATTGACCCGCTGATCGAGGAAGGCCCCCGTCTTCTGTCCGGTCCACGGCGCGGCCAGGTATCGGATGCTCCCCTCGCGCACTTCGACCTGTTCCGGGACCTCCCCACGCGCCAGCTCGATCCCCTCAGGCAGTTTCTCGTGGCGCCGCACCGAGGCATCGTGCCGGAGCAGAATCCCCTCCGGGGCGAGGACCTCCTGGAGGGCATCGAGAACCGTTTCTCGCATCGTCTCCAGTCCGGCGGACAGAAGCTGCACCACCAGCCAGCGGTCGTACCGGTCCACCACCAGGGACGGGAGTCCGTCGCCTTCGCCATGGACGATCCGGCAGGCGGTGGCATCGATTCCGGTGCGCCGAGCCGCGCAGCGGCCGATCTGTTCCCGCCACCACCCCAGATCCACCGGCCGCTCGGTGGGCTCCAGCAGGCGCAGCCGGATCTCGGAGGCCGGCGAGTGAAGGGCCTGGCCCAGGAACCGGCCGCGGGGGTCCACCACCCGGACCACTCCGGGGTCGGGGACCGCGTCGAGGGTGTCGCTCCGGTAGATCCAGGGGTGTCCCCCGGCCCACCGCGCCGCCCCTTTCCGGCTGACCCGGACCGTCGTCACCTATATTCTCCGGTCATCATGGCCACCAATGTAGCCGCGATCGTCCGGCTGATGCTCGTGACCGATGACGCCCTGATCGGCGGGCGGGACCCGGTTTCCCTGGTCGAGGCCGCGGTGCGGGGCGGGGTCACCTCCGTCCAACTCCGATTGAAGGACCCCTCGGCCCGGGATCTGGCGGCACTGGTCCGCCGGGTTCGGGCGGCGGTCTCCGTCCCGGTGCTGGTCAACGATCGAGCCGATGTGGCGCTCGCGGTCGGCGCCGACGGGGTCCACCTCGGGCCGGACGACGTGCCCGTCCCTCTTATCCGCCGGATTTCCCCACCGGGGTTCCTGATCGGCGCCTCGGTCGGATCGCAGGCGGAGGTCGATGGAGGTCGCGGGGCCGACTACTGGGGGGTGGGTCCCTTCCGGCAGACCTCCACCAAGTCCGGGGCCGGGGCGCCGCTCGGCGCCGAGGGTTTCGCTTTGCTGGTCAGGCACGCCGAGGGGCGGGTGTGCCTGGCGATCGGGGGGCTCCGGCCGGACGACGTCCCGGCCGTCCTCGCGGCTGGGGGAGCCGGAGTGGCCGTCGTCTCCGGCATTCTCGGGGCTGAGGACGTGGAGACTGCCGCCCGGGAATACCGCGACGGGTTCCCACCGTGAGGTCCCGGTGATCAGCGCCCTCGGTGCCGCCATCAGCCGCCTCTTCGCCCGGCTGGTGCCCGATCCCTTTGTGCTGGCGATCCTGCTCACGGTCCTGACCTTTGTTCTGGCGGTGACCCTCACCCCCACCACTCCAGCCGATCTGGTCGGAATCTGGGGTGGCGGTCGCGGGCTCTGGTCGCTGCTGGCGTTCGGGATGCAGATGTGCCTCATCCTGGTGACCGGCTACGCGGTGGCCACCAGTCCGCCGATCGAGAGGCTCACCCACTACCTGGCGGGGATGCCGCGGACCGGGGCCCAGGCCATCGGGCTGGTGGCGCTCATGGCGGCCCTGGCTGCGCTGATCAACTGGGGTCTTGGCCTCATCGTTGGCGCGATCGGGGCGCGTCAGGTCGGACTGGCGATGGAGCGTCGCGGAGTGCCGATCCACTACCCGCTGGTGGCGGCGGCGGGCTACGTCGGGATGATGGTCTGGCATGGCGGGCTCTCCGGCAGCGCGCCACTCAAGGTCACCACCGCTCGAGACCTGATCGAGGTCTTCGGGGATCCGGCGCCGATCGGGGCGATCGGGCTGGAACAGACCCTGTTCAGCCCGCTCAACCTGCTGGTGACCGGGGGCCTGGTGGTGATCGCGGTGGGCCTGATGGCGGCGCTTTCGCCGAGTTCGGCTGCCGAGTCGCTGCCCCCGTCTCACTTCGGTGTGACACCGGAGAAAGCTCAACCGGCCGGGGCCGACGAGACCAAGCCGCCGGTGATCCGGATGCTGGAGGACACCCCGCTGGTGACCGGGGTGCTGGTGGTGCTCATCGCGCTCTGGGCCTGGCGCTACTACTTCCCGGAGGTCGGCCGATCGGGCGCCTGGTCCCTCACCCCGGACACCGTCAACCTGACCATGCTGATGGTAGGGCTGGTCCTCCAGCGGACCCCGGCCAACTACCTGCGCGCCGTGGAGGGCGGGGTCCGAGGGTGTGGCGGAATCATTCTTCAGTTCCCGCTCTACGCCGGGATCATGGGGATGATGAGCGTGTCGGGGCTGACGGCCCTGCTTGCCGCCAAACTCGCCGCCACCAGCGATCCGACCGGCCTTCCGGTGTTGACGTTCGTCTCGGCCGGGGTGGTCAACCTGTTCGTGCCCTCAGGTGGGGGGCAGTGGGCCGTGCAGGGTCCGATCGCGGTCGAGGCGGCGATCCGGGCCGGGGTGGATCCAGCCCGGATGGTCATGGCGGTGGCGTACGGGGATCAGGTGACCAACATGCTGCAGCCGTTCTGGGCGCTGCCACTGCTGGCCATCACGGGTGTGAAGGCCCGGGACATCGTGGGGTACACCGCGATCGTGATGGTGGTGGCGTTGCTGTGGGTGGTGGTGAGCCTCTGGCTCTTCTAGAGAGTTGGGTGGGAGCCCCGCGCCCGAGGAATGAGCGAACCTCCTAGAAGACAAGAGCGGGCTCGGTGGCAGCCTGAAGCTCGGAGGCGCTGACCCCGGCCATCAGCTCCACCACCCGCAGTCCCTCCGGCACCACGTCGAGCACGGCGAGTTCGGTGATGATCCGGTGGACGCATCGGATCCCGGTCAGGGGCAGGGAACACCGATTGAGGATCTTGGGCTCACCCTTCCGGGTCTGGTGCTCCATGATCACCACCACTCGGCGGGCCCCGGCCACCAGGTCCATCGCGCCCCCCATGCCCTTGACCATCTTCCCCGGCACCATCCAGTTGGCCAGATCCCCCCGGGCCGAGACCTCGAGGGCGCCCAGGATGCAGAGCCCGATGTGCCCCCCCCGGATCATGGCGAACGAGTCGGCACTGCTGAAGTACGAGGTTCCCGGCAGCTCGGAGACCGTCTCCTTCCCGGCGTTGATCAGGTCGGGATCCTCGTCCCCCTCGAACGGGTAGGGTCCGACGCCGAGCATCCCGTTTTCCGATTGCAGGATGACCGGAACCCCTTCCGGGACGTGGTTGGCGATCATGGTGGGCATCCCGATGCCCAGGTTGACGTAGAACCCGGTCTCGGGGGTCAGGGAGAGCAGCTCTTGGGCGGCCCGGCGGACGATCCGCTCGCGGGCGTCCATCAGCGCTTCCTCACGGTGCGGCGTTCGATCCGTTTCTCGAGGACCCGGCAGGCCACCACCCGCTGGACGAATACCCCGGGGGTGTGGATCTGGTCGGGCTCCAGCTCGCCGGGCTCGACCAGGTGCTCCACCTCGGCCACGGTAATCCGCCCCGCGGTGGCCATCATCGGGGCGAAGTTCCGGGAAGTCTTCCGGAAGACCAGGTTACCCTGTCGATCGCCTTTCCAGGCGTGGATCAGCGCGAAGTCACCCCGGATGCCCCGCTCCATCAGGTAGGATCGACCGTCAAACTCGCGGACTTCCTTCCCCTCGGCCACCAGGGTGCCGACCCCGGTCGGAGTGAAGAAGGCCGGGATCCCGGCTCCCCCGGCCCGGATCCGCTCCGCCAAGGTGCCCTGGGGCGTCAACTCCACCTCGAGCCTGCCTGAGAGCATCAGCTGTTCGAAGACCTCGTTCTCGCCGACATAGCTGCTCACCATCTTCCGGACCTGATCGTTGCGCAGCAGATGGACCAGGCCATGATCGGTGGTGCCGGCATTGTTGCTGACGCAGGTCAACCGCCTGGGCCCAAGATCGCGCACCGCGGCGATCAGTTCGTTGGGAATGCCGCACAGCCCGAACCCGCCGACCAGGAGGGTCATGTCGTCCCGGAGGTCGGTCAGGGCGGAACGGGCGTCAGGAAATACCTTGTCGAGCATGAGGCCTCGGGGGGAGCGGGAGCGAAAGCTATTGGGCGCGGCGGGCCTTGGCCACCGCCCGCAGATGATCGCCATAAGTCCGGCTGAACGTGTGCTTGCCATCGCCACTCGCGACGAAATAGAGCCAGGGGCCGTCGGCCGGGGCCATCACCGCCTCCAGACTCCGCCGGCCCGGTGCACCGATCGGCCCGGGCGGGAGGCCTGAGTGACGATAGGTGTTGTAGGGCGAGTCAATCTCCAGATCTTCGAACAGGACCCGGCTGGTGCGGGCGCCCCGGCGTTCGGCCAGGGCGTACTGGACGGTGGGATCAGCCTGGAGCGGCATCCCGATCCGCAACCGGTTGAGGTAGACCCGCGCAACCATGGGTCGCTCTTCGTCGGCCTTGGCCTCGCCCTCGACGATCGAGGCCAGGGTCACGGCCTCGTGTCGCGTCAGGCCGCCCGCCCGGAGGGAGTCGTCCCAGGTCGGATCCCACCCCGCCAGGAACTGGTCCGCCATCGCCTCCACCAACTCGGCCGCGGTGGCGAGGGCCGGCAGGGTATAGGTCTCAGGCGCGAGGTATCCCTCCGCGCTGCCCAGTCCCGGACCCAACCGCGCCAGCAGGGCCGGGTCGCTGGCGGCGCGGAGGAAGCTGTCGACCGGAATGGCGAGGCGGTCCTCCGCCAACGCCGCGATCTCCCGGAGCCTGAGGCCTTCCGGCACCGTGAACCGGACCATGACCCCCTCACCCCGGGTCAGGATATCGAGCAGCCCCCAGGCGGAGGTCCCTGGAGTCAGGTGGTAGACCCCGGGCTTGAGCGCCCGGTCAATTCCCCGGGCCCGGGCCAGAAGGCGGAACCAGGTCGATGAACCCAACAGGCCGCGGTTGGATAGGGTGTCGCGCACCGCCGAGAAGCTGCTGCCGTGGGGGATGGTGACTCGGACCGGGGGCCCCGGCTCGGGAGTGCAGGCGGACGCCACCAGCAGGAACAGCGGGACGAATCGCATATCAGCGAGCTTCCTGACGGCGGGCCTCGAGCCAGCCCTGGAGGACGACCGTGGCGGCAATGGCGTCGACCTCCTCTCTCCGACCCCGGGTCCGACCGCCCTGATGCCGGATCGAGTCGAGCGCCGCGACGGTGCTCATCCGCTCGTCCCAGAGTTCCACCGGCAGCTGGGTGCGATGGGCCAGCAACTCGGACAGTTCCCGGGCGGCCTGGCCACTGGCGCCCTCTCCGCCCTCCTCGTCCAGCGGGTACCCCACCACCAGCCCCACCGGAGACAACCGGGCGCAGTGCGCCAGAAAGCCGGGCATCGGGAATCGCTTCCCCCGGCGCCGGACCAGGGTATCGAGTGGAGTGGCGATGAGTTGGAGCTCGTCGCTGTGGGCGAGTCCGATCCGGAGTTCGCCCCAGTCGACGGCGAGGACCCGGCCCTGGGTGGGAATGGCCATGCGGGAAACGTAAACGGGCGGGGGACCGCCCCGCCCGTCAAACTCGCAGGCCCCACGGGGTGGGCCGCTACTGATTCATGGTCGCGAAGAAGTCCTTGTTGGTCTTGGTCCGCTTGAGCCGCTCGATCAGGAACTCCATCGCTTCGACCGGCGGCATGTCCGCCAGGAAGTTCCGGAGCAGGTAGGTCCGGGCCAGTTCGTCCTTGTCCATCAGGAGCTCCTCCTTGCGGGTGCCCGACTTCTGGATGTCGATCGCGGGCCAGATCCGGCGGTCCGCCAGCCGGCGGTCGAGCACCAGCTCCATGTTGCCGGTGCCCTTGAACTCCTCGAAGATCACCTCGTCCATCCGGCTCCCGGTGTCGATCAGGGCGGTGGCGATGATGGTCAGCGAGCCGCCTCCCTCGATGTTCCGGGCGGCGCCGAAGAACCGCTTGGGCTTCTGGAGCGCGTTGGCGTCGACCCCGCCGGACAGGATCTTGCCGGAGTGGGGCACCACCACGTTGTGGGCCCGGGCCAGCCGGGTGATCGAGTCGAGCAGGATGATCACATCCCGGCCGTGCTCGACCAGCCGCTTGGCCTTCTCGATGACCATGTCCGCCACCTGGACGTGCCGATCCGCCGGCTCGTCGAAGGTCGAGGCGATGACCTCGGCCCCCAGGACGTTCTCCTGCATGTCGGTGACTTCTTCGGGCCGCTCGTCGATCAGCAGCACCACCAGGAGACACTCCGGGTGGTTGGCCGAGATCGCGTTGGCGAGCTTCTGCAGCAGGATGGTCTTGCCGGCCTTGGGCGGCGCCACGATCAGGCCGCGCTGGCCCATGCCGATCGGGGAGAGGAGGTCGACCACCCGCATCGAAAGATCGGGCACCTCGATCCGCTCGAGGGTCAGCTTGGCGTCGGGATACCGGGGCCGGAGGTTGTCGAAGGCGATCCGGTGCTTGGTCTTCTCGGGCGCGTCAAAATTGACGCTCTCGACCTTGAGCAGGGCGAGGTACCGCTCGCCCTCCTTGGGGGGGCGAACCTGGCCCTTGATCGTGTCGCCGGTCCGCAGGTCGAACCGCTTGATCTGGCTCGGGCTGACGTAGATGTCGTCCGGCCCGTACAGATAGTTCCAGTCCTGACTGCGGAGGAACCCATACCCCTCGGGCAGGATTTCCAGGACGCCCTCGCCCCGGATCACGGTGTCCGATTCGAGCAGCGACTGCTCGATCCGGAAGATCAGATCCTGCTTGCGAAGGCCGGAGTAGTTGACGATGTTGAGTTGTTGCGCGAGCTCGTTGAGCTCGGTCACCGATTTCTGCTTCAGCTCGGCGATATCGACAGCGGGGCCCTCGGGCGTATCCCCGGGTTCGGGTTCGTCTTCCGGAAGGTGGTCAGGCCGGTGGGGACGATGCCGATGGGGTGGGGGCTTGCGGGTGCCGGAGCCTCCGGCGTGGCCGGAGTTGCGTGAGCGTCTGTTTGTCAGGGGAGGTCTTTGCTGAGGCGTATGATTAGGACGATTTGCAACACTAACCCCCGGTCGACCCCGCGTCAAGGGGGCAAATGGAGGGCCTGACCACCCACTTCTCGGCCTGGCGGACCCTCCAGTCGGGAAACCGGGAGATCACCGATGCCATCGTTCGGGATGACTCCAGGGGGCCAACCCCCGCATTGGCCCGGGCGCTGGAGGCGTGGGACGGGGCCTGGTACTGGGCCGATCCGGGGGAGACCCGCCTCGTGCTGGTCCGGGCTCTGGGCGGCAAGTCCCCCAGGTGGTGGCTCCACGTGGGGCTCCTGATTCTCACTCTGGTCTGTACCATGGGGGCCGGGGCGGTGCTGAACGGGGCCTGGGCTCCGGTCACCGGCAACACCCTGCTCTCCCAGGCGGTGGCGGCGACCCGGTACTTCTCGGACGTGGCCACCGGAGACTGGCGGCTGCTCCTCTCGGGCTGGTCCTTCGCGGTGCCGCTGCTGGCCATCCTGTTAGTACACGAGCTGGGGCATTACTTGACGGCCCGACGCTATGCCATCGATGTCACCCCACCGTTCTTCATTCCCGTCCCCCCCAGCCTCTCACCGGTGGGGAGTCTCGGGGCGTTCATCCGGCTCCGGAGCCCGGTGCTGGATCGCCGGCAGCTTCTCGATGTGGGGGCAGCCGGTCCGCTGGCCGGGTTCGTGATGGCCGTGCTGGTGCTGGCCTGGGGGTACTCGATCTCGGAGCGGATTCCGATCGTCGCCGGGGCCGATCCGAGCTATGTCACCCTGGCCGGGTACCCGGTTTTCCTCGGCGAATCATTGCTGACCGGCTGGCTGCGCGATCTGGTGCTCCCGGGAACCGCCGCGGTGCACCTGAGCCCTCCCGCTTTCGCTGGCTGGGTCGGGATGCTCCTGACCGGTCTCAATCTGGTGCCCCTGAGCCAGCTGGACGGTGGGCACATCGCCTATGGCCTCCTGGGTCGGGGTCAACGCGGGGTTGCCTGGGCTGCGGTCGTCGCCTTGGTGTACCTGGCTCAGGCGGCGCCCGGCTGGTATGCCTGGCTCGGCCTGGCGTTCCTGGTCGGGGGAGGGCGGGTAACCCACCCGCCGGTCATCATCGACTCCGGCACCCTTCCCACCAGCCGACGGCTGATCGGGATCACCTGTCTCACCCTTCTTGTCCTGTGTTTGATGCCGCGGCCCTTCGGGTGAGTCCCGGTCCACCTTTCGAGGTTGATGCGCGAAGTCCACGGTTTGGAATGGGTGTGGAGTGAATGAAACGACTGATTGTGATATCTTAACGTGAAAGTGTTGGAAAGACATTGACTTAGCCGGTGCGGGGCCTGGGTGTAAGAATTGCGTACGGGACTGGAAGCTTTACACTAATCACCCGACGCCACTCCCAATGGTGACCCCGATGTCCCTGCGCACCCGCCTTTCTGCCGCTGTGGTTGCTGCCGCTCTGGTGGCCCCAACCACCCTCCACGCTGATCCGCCGAGCCTTGGCGCGTGGGTAACCTCCTCGGTCTACGTCGCCCCCTACAGCAAAGTGACGGTGAGCTTCCTGTACTCCCTGGCGGCCAACAACAACCGGCTGTACGCCCTGACCACCCCTTCGAGTGGTGGCCCAGGACTGAGTCTGATGTATATCGGGGGTGGCACCGGGGTCGGGGCCCCGTCCTCGTTCACTTTTGACTGGATTGCGGGCACCGAGGTCGTCTTCGGACTCTGCTCGACGATCTGGGGCAGCCCGGAGATCCCCTGTCCGAAAGGTGGGCTGTCGGGGGAATCGATTGAAGATTTCTTCCAGTTCGAGAAGATGTACTTTACCGGTGCGGCCTCCCGTAACTGGGACAGGAAGCTCCACGCCGCCTTCCTGACCTCGGCTGAATGGAATGGCCTTGGCTACGGGAACACCGCCGCGGCCGGCTCCACCGTCATCGGGTTCGAGGACCTGAAATTCCAGGGTGACAAGGACTTCAACGACGTGGTCTTCTCGGTCTCCAGCGTGCCCGAGCCGGCCTCGATGGCCTTGCTCGCGACCGGGCTGGTGGGACTTGGGGTGGCCGGAGTCATCCGGCGCCGCAAGAAGCCGGGCGTTCCCACCTGATCCTCAGAGCCTCCGCAAGGCACAGACTGGCCGCTCCTCACGGGGTGGCCAGTTTTCTTTTTGGGGACCCAGTCGTGTTTCACCTGGTTTACATCTGCTCCCGCTTTGCCCATTGTGTGAAAGGAGGTAACCCACGGTGGACCCTGTCCCATCCCGAGTTGAGACGCACGGCAACACCCATCGAGCAGTGGTGGCCGTCTCGGCCGCTGCCGTAGTTCTGGCCGTCCTGGTGGCGGCCTACTTCCTCCTGGTATTCAAGCCCAGGGAACGGGCCCGGTTGGTGGCCCAGGTGGAGCAGGAACTGGTGCAATCGGTCCGGCTCCGTACCCTCGCAATTCAGGAGTGGCGGGGGGACGGACTCCGGGATGCGGAACTGGTGGGTCGCCTGCCGGCGCTCCATCGCGCCCTCGCGTCGCCGAGCGGGGCACTGGATGTGCGCGACACCGAGGCTGCCCTCTTGGCCGTGCTCTCGACCCAGCGGCTTCGGAAAGTCCAGATTCTGGACAACCGTCTCAATGTGGTGCTCTGGGCCAACGGGCTGGGGTCGGAGCTCGACGCCGGCGTCATCCCCCTCGCGACCCGGGTGCTCCGGGAGGGGCGGTCGGGGATGCGGATGTATCGACTCGGTGAGGAGGAACTGGTGGCCTTTGCCGCCCCTCTCCCGAGCAGAGATGGCCTTGCGGTACTGACCGAGGCCGCGGCGGACTGGCTTTATGCTTACCTCGAGACCTGGCCGATTCTGGGGAGCACCTCGGAGGCTCTGCTGGTGCGCTGGAGTCTGGACAGCGTCCTCTACCTGAGCCCGCTCCGGCACGACACCACGGCACCGATCGCCTTCCGGAAAGGGCTCAACGAGCTTGACGGCGCGAAGGCCCTGCAGGTCTTCGGCGGAGCCGACTCCTTTACCTCCTATAGTGACTACCGGGGGGAGCCGGTCTACGCCGCCGCCACGAGCCTTGATTCGGGCACCCTTGGCCTGGTGGTCAAGCGGGATCAGGCTGAGGTGGAGGCCGAACTCCACGATCGAGTGTTCCAGGCGGCCTCGCTGGGCGGCCTGATCCTGGCGGCCGGGTTCTCCCTGGCGATCCTCATCACCCTGGCCATCGGGCAGGTCGATCTTCGAGCCGCCGTCCGGGAGCGGACCCGCGAACTGGAGTACGCCAATCAATACCTGGAGACGGTGCAGATGGTGGTGTCCCACGACCTGCGGGGCCCGCTCCAGGCGATGCTGGGGTACTCCGAACTGCTCGAAGAGGAATACGCCGGCGCGCTCGGTCCCAACGGGAGCGAGCTGATCGGTGGGGTCCGGAGCGGGGTCTCCTCCATGAACCGGATGCTGATGGACCTGATGGACCTTGGCCGGGCCCGCCGGGTGGCGCTCACCCCGACCCCGGTGGAGATGGAGGCGCTGGTGGGTGAGGTGGTCGCGGAGCTGACCCCTGAATTCCAATGGACGGGGACGCTCGAATGCGGGCCGTTGCCGCCGGCCATGGGGGATCCGCTGCTGCTCCGGCAGGTATGGGTCAATCTGATCGGCAACGCAATGAAGTTTGCCGGGCCAGCAGTGGATGCCAGAATCGAGGTATCGGGGTGGCGCGATGCCGACCGCGTTTTCTATTCGGTCCGGGATCACGGCCCCGGTTTCTCGCCGGAGGATGCCAGTCAGATCTTCGAGCCCTACACCCGGGGTGGCGGGCGCACCAAGGCTGCGGGGTTCGGGCTGGGGCTGGCGATCGTCAAACAGGTGGTGGAGCGGCACGGGGGCCGGGTGTGGGCCGAGGCGCCCAGCGACGGCGGGGCGCTGTTCGTCGTGGCACTGCCACACCCGAAGGGGGGCCCGCAGGCTTGAAGCCGCACAAGAACACCCCGCTCGTCACCAGTGACGGCGGGGTGTTGTTCCAGCATGGGCCCGGCGCGACTCGAACGCGCGACCTCTTGCTCCGGAGGCAAGCGCTCTATCCAGCTGAGCTACGGACCCGGTCTTCGGTGGTTCGACTTCATCGGGGCGCCGGGATTTGAACCCGGGACCTCCTGCTCCCGAAGCAGGCGCGCTAACCGGACTGCGCTACGCCCCGCCCTACGTGCGCCCTGAGGGACTCGAACCCCCAACCTTCTGATCCGTAGTCAGATGCTCTATCCAATTGAGCTAAGAGCGCGATGGGCGGTACAAGACTCGAACTTGTGACCTCCACGATGTCAACGTGGCGCTCTAACCAACTGAGCTAACCGCCCCGGAACCGGAAGGGCGGCCGGGCGATCGGGCTGACGGTGAGCCGGTTATCATGTCCGGCGTGCATCCCGCTGGCCCTCTTGCCTGTCCGCCCGTCCTTCCACAGTAGCGGGGGTGGGATTTGAACCCACGACCTCCGGGTTATGAGCCCGGCGAGCTACCAGACTGCTCCACCCCGCGCCGTTGCTGCTGTTGGCCAATTCCACGGCCACCATCCATCGACCTGGAGAGCGGGAAACGGGACTCGAACCCGCGACCCCAACCTTGGCAAGGTTGTGCTCTACCAACTGAGCTATTCCCGCATCATTCGGCGGGTCAGGATTTTACCCCCGCCGCCCCGGCCTGCGCAACCAGCGGCACCCCACCGCCGGGCCGCCCAGTGGAGGCGAGGGGGATCGAACCCCTGACCTCGTGAATGCCATTCACGCGCTCTCCCAACTGAGCTACGCCCCCACTTATATTTGCGCGCCCACCCTTCGGGCAGACGCAGCACAACAAGCTACCCGTCACCCCCTCGGCCTGTCAACCAATTCGGGAACTGGCCGTCACCCTATCTGCGGTTAAGATTCGGCCCATGACCAAGCAGCGGACGCCCGACACGCCCAGCGGCCAGGACGCCCCGCCCAAGCTGGCTCTCACACCGGGAATGAGCCTCCGGGAGATCCTCTCCGCGGTCCCCGCCCCCAAGCCCCGGGCCCGCCGGCACGACAACGCCCGGGCCCTCGGGGTCCACGGCGCCGACCGGGACATTCTCGATCAATACCTGCGCGAGGTGGCCGTTACGCCGCTGCTCACGGCCGAGCAGGAGATCGCGGTGGCCCGTCGGGTCCAGGCCGGGGACGAGGAGGCGCTGCAGGAACTGGTCAAACGCAACCTCCGGTTCGTGATCTCGGTGGCCAAGAAATACCAGAACCGCGGCCTCGCCCTGGTCGACCTGATCGGTGAGGGAAACCTAGGGCTGATGACCGCCGGCAGGAAGTTCGATCCCGATCACGGGGTCAAGTTCATCTCCTACGCGGTCTGGTGGATTCGGCAGGCGATCCTGGCGGCGATTGCCCGGACCGGCCGTACCGTCCGGGTCCCTCTCAACCGCACCGCCGATCTGTCCCGGATCGTCCGGGCCTCCGAGACCCTCCGCCAGGAGCTCCAGCGGGAGCCGACCCCGGAGGAGATTGCCAAGGTGGTGGTGCTGTCGCTCGATGTGGTGCAGGCGCTGGTCGCGCTGAACACCGCCGAGGTCCGGCTGGATGCCCCGCTCGACCCGGACGGCGACCGGACGCTGGTCGACCGGTTCGTCTCCGATCAGTCGTCCGGCGTCGAAGCCGACGTCATCGAACGGTTTCTGTCCGAGGAAATCGACCAGGCGCTGTCCACCCTGGCGCCCCGTGATGCCAAGGTCCTTCGGCTCTATTTCGGTCTCAATGGAGGGCGCGAGCACACCCTGGAAGAGATCGGCACCATGTTCGGGGTGACCCGTGAGCGGGTGCGCCAGCTCCGGGACCGGGCCCTGAAGCGGCTCCGGGAGGGCGATGTGGGTCGAGCCCTGTCGAGTTTCGCGGCATGAGCCAGCCCGCCGCCACATCCCTGAACCCCATCCACCGGGGGATCAGCCGGATTGGCGCTGCCACGCTCACCACCACCCGGGCGCTCGCCGATACCCGGACCTGGGTTCCCGAACTCCTGCTCCAGATGCGACGGCTCGGCGCCGATTCGATTCCGATCGCCATCTTCCTGGCCGTCTTTACCGGGATCGTCCTCGCCCTGCTCGCCAACTACATCTTCACCGGCGCCGTCCCGATGTACCTGGTCGGCACCCTGGTGGCCAAGGCGACGATGATGGAGCTGGGCCCGGTGCTGACCGGAATGGCGCTGGCGGGCCGGGTGGGCGCCAACGTCGCGGCCGAACTGGGGACCATGCGGGTGACCGAACAGGTCGACGCTCTGGAAACCCTGTCGTTCAATCCGTACTCCTATCTGGTGGTGCCCAGGGTGGTCGCCGCCACCCTGATGTTCCCGGTGGTCACCGCGATGGCCATCCTGGTGGGGGTGCTCATGGGGTGGTTTACCGCGGTGAACACCCTGGACGTGACCACCCTGGAATTCGTGAAGGGGGCTCAGCTCTTCTACCGGCCCAAGGATGTCTGGTACGGGCTCTTCAAGGCCGCCAGCTTCGGCACCGCAGTGAGTCTGATCGGGTCGATCTGTGGCCTGGGAACCCGAGGCGGGGCGGCCGGCGTGGGTCGAGCCACCACCCGGGCCGTGGTGTTCGGGTGCATGGCGATCCTGGTGCTGGACGCCTTCTGGGCCCTGGTCCTGCTCTAGCCGATGATTCGATTCGAGAGCGTGGTCAAGCGATTCGGCACCCTGACGGTGCTCGACGGGCTCGATCTGGAGCTGCCGACCGGTCAGACGACCGCGATCATCGGGCTCTCGGGATCGGGCAAGAGCGTGGCGCTCAAGCACATCGTGGGATTGCTCACCCCGGACGAGGGCCAGGTGGTGTTCGAAGGGCAGGTGGTGCACGAGATCGAGCCGGACGAGCTGGCCGCGCTGCGGAGCCGGGTCGGCTACGTCTTCCAGTTCGCCGCGCTGCTCGATTCCCTCCGGGTCGGGGACAACATTCGCCTGGGCCTCCGGCGGCAGGGATTGCCCCCCGGCGAGGTGGAGGAGCGGGTTCGGCAGAGCCTGGCGGTGGTGGAACTCCCCGACGCCGGAGATCGGTACCCGGCCGAGCTGTCGGGGGGGATGCGGAAGCGGGTCGGGATCGCCAGGGCGATCGCGCTCCGGCCCGACTACATTCTGTTCGACGAGCCCACCACGGGCCTCGACCCGATCACCACCGCCACCATGGATGCCATGATGCTCCGCGCCCGGAACGAACTCGGCGCCACCAGTGTCCTCGTGTCCCACGACATGCGGAGCGTCTTTGCGGTGGCCGATCGGGTGGCGATGCTGCACGAGGGCCGAATCCGGATGGTGGGCACCGTCGCCGAGATTCAGGCCAGCCAGGATCCCGTGGTACGTGATTTCATCGATGGGCGGCCCGCCGCCAGCCGGCCGGGCCCCGGAGAGCGAGGCGGACCATGAAACGGGGCAATGAGCTGATGGTGGGGCTCGCCGTGGTCGGCGCGGTGGCCGCCGTCATCGTCGGGGCGATGCTGCTGAGCGATGCTTCGGTCGGCCGTCGAGAGGTGCTCCAGGTGGCCAGATTCCGATCGGTGGGGCGGCTCCAGCCGGGTTCTCCGGTAATTCTCCGGGGCGTCAAGATCGGAAGCGTCCAGGCCCTGCGGCTGACCGACAACGCCTGGGTCGAGGCCGACCTCAAGGTGGCCCGCGACGCCGAGCTGCCCGAACGGGCGGCCGTGCTGGCGGTCCCCGCCAGCCTGTTCGGCGAGTGGCAGGCCGTGTTCGTCAGTCGGAACGAGATCAGTGATCCCCAGATCGCCGCGATGATCACCGCGGCGGCCGAGGGCGCCGGGGACCGGTTCCCCGGGGCGGATTTGCCGGACATCGGCGAACTCACCGCTCAGGCCAGTCGGATCGCGTCGGACGTGGGGCTGATCACCGACCGGGTGTCAGGCGCGATCGACAGCTCGGTGATTGCGGACCTGCAGCGTTCGGTCAGCGATCTCCGGGACATGGCGGGACGGCTCAACGAATTCTCGGCCGACCAGACCAGCACCCTGGGCCGAATCACCGGCAACACCGACCGGTTCACCAAGGCCGCCAGCGCCACCATGGGCCGGATCGACAGCGCCACCGGCAAGGGCGAATTGACCGAAATCGTGGGCAACACCCGGCGGTTCACCAGCAACCTCGACTCCATCACCGCCGACCTCCGCTCCGTCAGTGCTGCCGCCCGGGACAGCCGAGAGAGTCTGAGCCGGGTTCTGGTGGTGCTCGATTCGGTGCTTACCCGAATGGAGTCGGGCCGGGGGACCCTGGGCATGCTGTCCTCCGATTCCACGCTCTACCGGGAAGCCACAGCGACCGTCCAGACGCTCCGGGCCCTGCTGGCCGACATCCAGGCCAATCCCCGGAAATACTTCCGGTTCTCCGTCTTCTAGATGCCCAAGCCGAAGCGCGCCGATCGCGAAGTCAGTGCCGGCGGAGTGGTCTTCCGCCGGATGGGTGGGGGCCTGCGCTTCCTGATCATCCGGGACTCCTACGCCAAGTGGGGCCTGCCGAAGGGCCACCTGGAGAACGGAGAGACCCCGGCCGCCGCGGCGCTCCGGGAAACCGAAGAGGAGGTCGGGCTCACCGGGCTGGTCATGCACGGGCCGATCCGGATGGTGGACTGGCGGTTCCGGGCCAAGGGGGGCCGCTACATCCACAAGTTCTGCCATTTCTTCCTGCTGGAATCGCCCGCCGGCGATCCGGTGCCCCAGCTTGATGAGGGGATCACCGCGGCTCGCTGGTGCAGCATCGATGAGGCGCTCGCGGATCTGAGCTACGACAACGCGCGGGGCGTCCTGCGCCGGGCGGGCGAAATGGCCCAGACGCTCTTCCCGGCCGGTGAGGGGCGGCCTCATCCGATGCCTCGCCCGATTCCACCGACCTGACCGATGCCCGCGGTTGCCGCGCTCCTCGATACGAGGGCGGGCCTCGCCACCCTGCGCCGGACCCTCCCGGTCGGCACCCGGGTGGTAGCCTGTCGCTCGGCCGCCGGCGTTTGAACGCGCCTACCGCCACCACCTGCTGGACGCCGTGGTTCTGGGGATCAGGGCCCAGCGTCAGGTCGACCTCGCCATCTTGCGGCAACGCTATCCCGGAATCCCGGTGGTCGTCTATGGCGGCTTCCGGCCAGCCGATGGGGAGCTGGCCCTCGGGATGTTGCGGGCTGGAGTGGCCGCGCTCCTGGTGGAAGGAGTCGATGACGCGGTGGCCGGCAGCCTGGTGCGCCGTCACAGCCTCGGGGCGGCGAGGGACCGCGCGCTGGCCGACGGGCCCCGGGTGCTGCGGCTCCGGGAGACGATCCAGCGTGACGCCTGGGGCTTCCTGGTCCGCCGAGCGGGCGAGTCGGTGGCCACCACCGAAGTGGCCGATTGGCTCGGGGTCAGTCGGGAACATCTCTCCCGTCAGTTCGGGGCGGGTGGCGCCCCGAACCTCAAGCGGGTGATGGATCTCCTCCGGGTGGTCTCGGCGGGCCAGTTGCTGGCGAATCCGGGGTATGATCTGCCGGCGGTTGTCCGGATCATGCGGTTCTCCTCGCTGAGTCATCTTCATGCCACGTCGCGTCGGGTCACCGGACGGCTGGCGGGCGAGTTGGCGGGGCTCGGTCCCAAGGGGATTCTGGGGGCATTTGTCCGGGTCGGGACTCGCTCCCGGAGGTAGCCCGGCGGGTTGCCCAGGGACGGGCATTGTGATAATTTTCACAAGCTATACCAGAACCTGATCACCTCACTCCTTTTCGCATCACGGACAGACATGGCAACGGACTCGATCCTCCGCCCCGGTGAGCTCAAGGACGTCCTTCTCAAGGAGATCGAAGCGGCCAACCTGGGCGCGGTCGATGTCGCCGAAGTGGGCACGGTGCTCGAGGTCCGGGACGGGGTGACCCGGGTCTACGGATTGCGGGCGGCGGTCGCGGGCGAAATGCTCGAGTTTACCGCCCAGGCGACCGGCGAAGTGGTGCGCGGGCTGGTGCTCAACCTTGAGCGGGACAATGTCGGCGCCGCGGTCATGGGCGATTACCTCAAGCTCCGCGAGGGCGACGAGGTGCGCTGCACCGGTCGGCTGCTCGAAGTTCCTTCCGGGGATGCCCTGCTGGGGCGGGTGGTCGACGCGCTGGGTCAGCCGATCGACGGTCGGGGCCCGATCCACGCCACGGCGGCCCGTCCGGTCGAGCTGATCGCGCCGGGGATCGTGGTCCGGGAGCCGGTCAAAGTGCCGCTCCAGACCGGGATCAAGGCGATCGACGCGATGACGCCGATCGGCCGGGGGCAGCGCGAGCTGATCATCGGCGACCGCGGCACCGGGAAGACGGCGATCGCGATCGACACGATCATCAACCAGAAGGGCCAGGGGGTGGTCTGCGTCTACGTCGCCATCGGTCAGAAGCTGTCGACCGTGGCGACGGTGGTGGAGCGGCTCAAGGAAGCGGGCGCGATGGAGTACACCGTGGTGGTTGTCGCCACGGCCTCCGACCCGGCCCCGCTCCAGTTCATCGCCCCGTACACCGGGTGTGCCATCGCCGAGCACTTCATGTACACCGACGGGAAGGACACCCTCTGCGTGTACGACGACCTGTCGAAGCAGGCGGCGGCCTACCGGCAGATGTCCCTGATTCTGCGGCGCCCCCCGGGTCGGGAGGCGTTCCCCGGCGACATCTTCTATCTCCACAGCCGGCTGCTGGAGCGGGCGGTCAAGATTTCGAACGACCCGGATGTGGTCACCCTCGATCCTGCCCGGATCAAGAAGCCGGGCGGGTCGCTCACCGCGCTTCCCATCATCGAGACCCAGGCCGGTGACGTGTCGGCCTACATCCCGACCAACGTCATCTCGATCACCGACGGCCAGATCTACCTGACGACCGACCTGTTCTTCTCCAACGTTCGTCCGGCGGTGGACGCCGGGATCAGCGTGAGCCGGGTCGGTGGCAACGCCCAGATCAAGGCGATGAAGCAGGTCGCCGGCCCCCTCCGGCTGTCGCTGGCGCAGTACCGGGAACTGGAGGCCTTTGCCCAGTTCAGTTCCGACCTCGACCAGGCCACCCAGCGGCAGTTGCACCGCGGGGCGCGGCTGGTGGAGATCCTCAAGCAGCCGCAGTACCGTCCGATGCCGGTGGAACAGCAGGTGGCGGTGATCTACGCGGTGACCAACGGGGCGCTGGATCACCTGGAGGTCGGTCACCTGCGGCAGTGGGAGCGGGACTTCCTCGCCTACCTGACCACCTCCCGGACCGAGGTGCTCGACGGAATCCGGACCAGGAAGGCCCTGGACGAGGACACCACCGCGGCCCTCAGCTCGGCGCTTGAGGCCTTCAAGCCTCTCTTCCGCGCGGAGTAATCGAGTCCGATGGCCAAGGGACGCCAGCTCAAGCGCCGGATCCGGTCGGTCCAGAACACCCGCAAGATCACCAGGACGATGGAGTTGGTGGCCACGTCCAAGATGAAGCGGGCTCAGGATCGCGTGGTGGCCGCCCGGCCGTATGCCGGGGCCCTCGCCGAGGTCATTGCCGATCTCTGGAGTCCGGACCTGGCCGAGCAGTTTGCGCTGCTCCGCCGCCCGGTGTCGCCGGCCAAGGGGGGACCGACCACGGTGGCTCTGCTGCTGGTGACCAGCAACCGGGGTCTGGCCGGAGCCTTCAATTCGAATCTCATCAAGGAAGCCCGCCGGCGGATCGAGGCGCTCGAGGCCGACGGCTACACCGTGGCGCTGCACTGCATCGGCAAGAAGGGCGCCGGGTTCTTCAAGTACCTGGGACGGATCCCGGCGGCCGATCGGTCCGACATCGGCGACGCCCCCCGGATCGAGGACGCGGCCAGTCTGATGGACGGGCTGATCGCGGAGTATGCCGCGGGGCGGCTGGCCGGGGTGGACCTGGTTCAGGCCCGGTTCCTGAGCGCACTCAGCACCCCGCCAGCCCTCACCCGGCTGCTTCCGGTGGAGCCGCCGGCCCGGTCGGGACCGCGGCGGGAGTACATCCTCCAGCCCGATGTCGAGACGATCCTGGAAACCCTGCTCCCGATCTACGTCCGGAACCTGGTGTACCGGGGGCTGGTCGAGACGGCAGCGGCGGAGCAGGCGGCGCGGCGGACCGCCATGAAGAACGCAACGGACAACGCCGGAGACATTCTCCGGCTGCTCGACCGCCGGTACAACCGGATGCGCCAGGCCCAGATCACCCAGGAGATCGCGGAGATCGTGGGCGGCGCGGCGGCACTCGAAGGCTGAAGACGACCACTCAGAACAGGGATTGCCAAGACCGATGGCCATGACCACCGTCACACCCAACACCGGGACCGTCGTCCAGATCATCGGACCGGTGCTCGACGTGGAGTTCGCCCCGGAACGGCTTCCGGAGATCTACAACGCCCTGGAACTGGTGGATGACACCGGCGCCCGGCCGATCCGGGTCGTCGCCGAAGTGCAGCAGCACATCGGCCAGAACATGGTCCGGGCGGTGGCGATGACCTCGACCGATGGCCTGACGCGCGGCATGGTCGTGACCGACACCGGCGGCCCGATCACCACCCCGGTCGGCACCGCTCCGCTGGGCCGGATTCTCAACGTCCTAGGCGAGCCGGTGGACGGCGGGAGCCCGATCCCCGCAGAGGTCGAGCGGTGGCCGATTCACCGGAAGGCGCCCAGCTATGTCGACCTCGAGCCCAAGACCGAGATCTTCGAGACCGGCATCAAGGTCATCGATCTGATCGCCCCGTTCGTGAAGGGTGGCAAGATCGGGCTGTTCGGCGGCGCCGGGGTCGGCAAGACCGTGGTGATCATGGAGCTGATCAACAACGTGCAGAAGGGCCACGGTGGTCGGTCGGTCTTCTGCGGCGTGGGTGAGCGGACCCGGGAGGGGAACGACCTCTGGATCGAGATGAAGGAGTCCGGAGTGCTCGGCTCCACCGCGCTGATCTACGGCCAGATGAACGAGCCCCCCGGCGCCCGGCTCCGGGTCGGCCTGACCGGGCTCACTATCGCGGAGTACTTCCGGGACACCGAAGGCCAGGACGTGCTGTTGTTCATCGACAACATCTTCCGGTTCACCCAGGCCGGGTCCGAGGTCTCGGCGCTCCTGGGCCGGATGCCGAGCGCGGTCGGTTACCAGCCGACCCTGGCGACCGAAATGGGGGATCTGCAGGAACGGATCACCTCGACCACCAAGGGGTCGATCACCTCGGTCCAGGCGATCTACGTCCCGGCCGACGACCTGACCGACCCGGCGCCGGCGACGGCGTTTGCCCACCTCGACGCGACCGTGGTGCTGTCCCGCGCCATTGCGGAACTCGGGATCTATCCGGCGGTCGATCCGGTCGACAGCGCCAGCCGGATTCTGGATCCCCAGTTCATCGGCGAGCGGCACTACCAGGTCGCGCTCGGGGTCCAGAAGACCCTGCAGCGCTACAAGGCGCTCCAGGACATCATCGCGATCCTCGGCATGGACGAGCTGAGCGAGGAGGACAAGCTGGTGGTGGCCCGGGCCCGCCGGATTCAGCGGTTCCTCTCCCAGCCGTTCCATGTGGCCGAACAGTTCACCGGCTTCGCGGGCAAGTACGTCAAGCTGGAGGAGACCATCGAGAGCTTCGAACGGGTGCTCTCGGGTGAGTTCGACCAGCTGCCGGAGCAGGCCTTCTACATGGTGGGCGGGATCGACGAGGTGATCGAGAAGGCCCGGAAGATGGCGGCCGGCTGATGCGCGTGCTGGTCATCTCGCCCGAAGCGTCTTCCTTTGACGGGGACGCAGCCAGTGTCGTGGTCCCGGTGTATGACGGCGAGGTGGGGATCTGGCCCCATCACGCCCCGTTCATGGCCCCGCTGGGCCGCGGAGTGCTTCGGATCCGCACCCCCGAGGGCGCGGTCCGCCGGCTCCTGATCGAGGGCGGGTTCCTTCAAGTGGCCGACGACACGGTCCGGGTCGTGGCCGAACGAGTCAGCGGAGATGCCGATGCTGCGTAGCCCGATCCTGGCCCTGTTCCTCACCGCCGGCGCCGCGAGCCTGGCGGCCGGCCAGACCCTCGGAACCCCGGTCTACATGGCCCCTTACCGGGCCTTCAGTTCGATGGAAGTGGGCGGCATGATGGCCGATCCCGGTCCGGGGTTCGCTCTGGAAGGAGCCTACCGCTATGGAACCGGCAAGTTCGACATCGGGATCCGGGCCGGGATCCTCAGTGTCGATCGTCCCCCCGGGCGCGACGACAGCTACGGCCTGATCGGCGCCGATGTCCGGTTCCGGGTGATCGAACACAGCGAGGACTTCCCGCTGGACGGGAGCTTCACCGGCGGGGTGGGTGGCCGCCTGGGAGACAGCAGTCTGCTCTACCTGCCGGTCGGGCTGTCACTGGGACGCCGGATCGAGATCGAGAACGGGATCAGCTTCGTGCCGTATTTCCACCCGGTCGTGGTGCCCACCTTCGGAGCTGGCAGCGAGATCCTGGTCGGCTTCGGCTTCGGGGTGGATTTCCGGGTCACCCGGTCGCTCGACCTCCGGGTGTCGGGTGGCTTGGGTGACATCGAAGGGGTCTCCATCGGGATGTCGTGGATCAAGTGAGGCGGATCGCCCTTCTCCTGCTGCTCTCGGCCAGCCCGGTGCTGGCGCAGACGCCGGGACTTCCGGTCTACGGCGGCGGGTTCTCCCCCACCATCGAGATCGAAGGCCTGGTCGGGTTCGCGCGCAAGGAAGCGCCGACCGGAAAGGGGATGGCGCTCGGCGCTCGGGGGACACTCGCGGCCGGGCGGGTTGGCCTCTCCGTCACGGTGGCGTCGTTCAACCCCTCCGGTCCTGGTGGGGCCCAGAAGGCCTATGGCGCCATGCTCGGGTTCAAGGTAGTCGGCGGCGCGCTCAGTCCGTTCGCCCTCTACCTGCAGGGTGGAGCCGGGACCATGGACAGTGGTGATCCCGATTCCAGCCAGGTCCATGTCCCGGTCGGGGCAGCCGCGTCGCTGGTAATTCCCACTCCGATCCTGTCGATCAAGCCGTGGGTGGCGCCCCGGATCCAGCTGGTGCGCACCTCGGCGGCGGGTGGCAGTAGCTACGACAATCTGCTCGCGATCGGGGCCGGCGTGGACCTGACGCTGCTGGGCGGCATATCCTTCCGCGCGGCCTATGATCGGGTCAAGGACCAGGATGGCACCTTGGGCCTCAGCCTGGCGCTCCACCTCTGATGACTGGGAGTCTGCCCGTGGGACGACACGCGCTCGGGATCCTGTTGCTGCTCCTCGCCGGGACCGGCTGTGCCGAGCGGTTTGACGCAACCGAACTCGGGGTGCCGGTGGTGATGGGAGCCGAGGCGGGGAAGCCGGTTGAAGGGGATCCGTTCCAGGTCAAGGCCACCAGCGTCCACGCGATGTGGGGGATCTTCACCCTGGCCCAGGCGTCGATGCCCAAGGCCCTGTCGGGTCAGCTGCTGGGCGGCAAGTCGGTGGCCAACGTCAAGATCACTCTCAAGAGCCGATTCTCCGACCTGCTCATCACTGTTCTCACCGCCGGATTGATCGTCCCCCGCACCGTCGTGTTCGAGGGCGTGGTGGTGGATCAGCCGCCGCCCAGGTAGTCGCTCGCCCCCCGGGGCTTACGCTCGACCAATTCGATCACCAGTTCCGCGTTGCGTTCCGCGGAACCGATGCCTGCCTCCACCACCTGACGGGCCAGTCGTCCAGCGGCCGGGCCGGCCCCTGAGGTCCATTCCAACCATGCGCCCGCCAGTTGAGCGACGGCCCCGCCGCCGGCCGTGAGTGCCCGGCCCCCCCCCACAGCAAGCAACGACTCGGCGTCACGGCTCCCGTCCCAGTGGGGTCCGAACAGCACCGGGCGACTCCAGGCCGCCGGCTCCAGCACCGAATGCAGACCGGCCCGACCGAACCCACCTCCCACATAGGCCAGGCCACCCGCCCCGTACAAGGTGGCCAGGATGCCCAGCCGGTCGACGAGGATCACATCGGGCCCTGCGGCTCCCGGTGATTCCGGACCGCCGAGCGTTATCGCACCGAGCCGGTGGATGGTCAGCCGGTGCCGATGGGCTTGCATTTCGACGCGACGCAGATGGTCTGGTGTGGGCTGATGCGGTGCCAGGATCACGCGGGCTCCCCGATGGCCGGTTGCCCGGAGTCGGGCAAGGGCCCCGAGGACCACGTCCTCGTCCTCCGGCCAGGTCGACCCGGCCACCAGCGTCTCCGGGCTGCCCAGCGCGAGGAGGGGATCTCCCCGATCCACTCGGGCAACCCCATCGGCGACGCTGTCGGCGCGGGGGTCTCCGGTCACCCGGATCCGGTCCGGGTGAACCCCGAGCTGGGCGAGTCGGCCGGCGTCTTCGGCGGCGATGGCCCCCGCCGCGGCCACCGTCGCGTATCCGGATCGAGTGAGTTGTCGGGCCGGCCAGCGGGTCCGACCGCTTCGCCGGCTCACCGTGGCGGCCACCATCGCCACGGCCGCACCGCTGGCCGCGGTCTGTCCCGCCAGTTCCGGCCACAGGTCCAACTTGGCGAAGACCAGGGCGCTCGGCTGCAGGGCTCCGACCAGTTGCCCCACCGGGCCGGGCGTGTCCCAGGGGAGATACCCGGTGACGTCGACCGGGAGACCGGCTGCCAGCTGCTCCGCGGAGGGACTGAAGTGAGTGAAGGCGAGTTGCCAATCCGGACGCCGCTCCCGGACCCGCACCAGCACGGCTTCCGCCTGGCGTCCCTCCCCCACCGAGGGAGCGTGCCACCAGATCAGCGGACGACTCGGGTCGCGGCCGCTTCGGGCCCACTCCAGAAAGCCGGCCAGGCTGCGGCTCCGGCCGAGGTGTCCTTGGGACAGCCGAGGACTCCATCGAGCGGCGAGCGGGATCAGGGCTCCGGCCAGTCCGGCGAGCGCGCGGTAGCTTGCAGAGGGGAGCATGACTGCCGGGTAATCTAGACCGGCTTGCCGATCAGGGGTGCTTCCGATACGATCCGGCGATGGCCCGTTTCCGATACTTCGCTGACACGACCGCCCCGCGCTACAGCCTGCTGTTCGCGCTCCCGCTGTTGCTGGGGTACGAGGCGCTGGCCTGGTTGCTGGGTGGCGGAGGGCACAGCGGGATTCGGAATGGGGCCGATGTCCTGCTCAAGAGCCTCTTCGTGCTGCTGGGTGGCCGCCACGGCCTGACGATCTTCACCCTGGTGGTGGTCGGCGCGGGAGGTTGGCTGGTGCTGCGGGATGTGCACCGGAACGGGACGCCGCGGCTCCGGGCCTTCGGCCTGATGCTGGCCGAGAGCGCGGGGTACGGATTGCTGCTCGGCGGGGTGGCCAGCGCCCTCACCGGACTGCTGCTGGAGGGGCGCCTGCTGTCGATCCAGGGGGGTGCCATGGCCCAGTTCGATCTGCCGACCCAGCTCATGGTTTCGCTCGGGGCCGGCATCTACGAGGAACTGCTGTTCCGGGTGGTCCTCGTGTCGGGGCTGGTCGCGCTGGCGTCGAAGGGGTTTCGCTGGAAGCCGGTTCCGGCGGGGGTCTTTGCCGCGGTCCTCGGGGCGCTGGTCTTCTCGGCCTTCCACTACGTCGGGCCGTATGGCGACCCCTGGCAACTGGGTTCATTCACCTTTCGAGCGATTGCGGGGCTGCTCTTCAGCGGACTCTACCTGGTGCGCGGCTTTGGGGTTGCGGCCTGGAGCCACGCCCTGTACGACGTCTTTCTCATGCTGGTGTAGCGATCGCGCGCGTCGAGCTCAGGGCTTGCGGGTCTTGGCCAGGTAAATCGAGTCGAGGACCTGCCGGAAGACCGCGGTGGGGTGCGTCCCGGTCATCATCCCCCCTTCAATCCAGAACGTCGGCGTGCTCCGGGCCCCGGCCCGGGAAGCGCCCTGGGAGTCCAGGCGGACTTCCTCCCGGGTTTCCTGCTTCTCCAGGCAGCTGGCCAGCTTGGGCTTCGTCAGGCGGAGCGAGTCACCGAGCGAGAGCAGGAACGGGCCCGGGTTTTCCAGGGGAGCCCATACTGCCTGGTGGAGGTAGAGCAGGTCGTGGGCTTCCCAGAACTTCCCCTGCCGGCCCGAGCACATCGCCAGCTCGGCCGCCGCCACCGCGTTGGGGTGAATCCCACTCAGCGGGAAGTTGATGAAGACCCATTTGACCTTTCCGGTCGCGATGTACTCGCGCTCCAGTTCGGGGAACGTCTCGATGGCATGACGCCGGCAGAACGGGCACTGAAAGTCGGACATTTCGTACACCGTGACGGGCGCGGTGGCCGAGCCCTTGGTCCGGGCGGCAATCGGGTCCTGCTGGGCCGCGACGGTACCGGCCGCAAGGGTGAGCGCGAGGGCGAGGCAGGCCATCCGGGTCATTTGAGTCTCCACCGGCTCCGGCCGTTGGCCGGGGATAGGATGATCGTGTCTCCGACCACCGGGACATTCCAGTACCACTGGGCGTTGGGGTCGTTGACGTTGATGGCCCGGACGTAGAGCCACCAGGTGCCCCGCTTGAGTTTGACCGTGCGCCAGCCCCCGGCGTCGGTGGAATCGGTCACGACGTCGCGGATGCTCTGGCGGATCAGGTACCGGGCCACACTGTCGTAGTCCTGCGAAGCGCTCTCTTCCCACGCCGCCAGCCGGGCGCGAAGCGATTCGGCCGCCGGCATCAGGGTGCGGACCCGGTCGAGATCGCGCCGTGCCGCTGCCACGCCAGGCGCCAATCGCGCCAGCGAATCGACCAGTGGCTGGAGTGACGCAGGGCCCGCTCCGGCTTCCGCCAGCGAGTCTCGAGTCCGGGTGACGCGTTCGTAGTGGGCGGCCAGGCGGAGGTAGCCGCCGAACGGTTCCCGGAAGGCCTGAAACAGGCTGTCGAGTCGACTCGTATCAGGGCGTGGCGTGGCGAACCGGCTTTCCAGCGCGGTGAGCACGCTGTCACGATCGTACGGGAGAAAGGTGAGCCGGATGCCGGCCACCGGAGTCTCCACCCCGTATTCGCTGGGGATCAGCACCTGCACGGTCACCCGTTCCTGACCGCAGGCGGCAAGGGACAGGGCGGCAAGGAGGATGGGCGTGGATCGGGGCACCAGAACGCCAGGTTGGAGGATCGTGGGGCAGAAAGCTACCCGTCTCGCGCTCGGGCTTCAACTCGGGGCGGTCGCCCTGGTGGGCGCCCAGCAGGGGCCGACCCGGTACTTCCCCGGGCGTCCGACCGGGTTCGTGACCGATCTGGCCGGGGTCCTCGATCGAACCGTGGTGGCACAGTTGACCGCCCGGATTGAGCAGCTCAAGGCGTCCACCGGTGCGGAGATCGCCGTAGTTACCCTCCCGACGATCGGGGACTACCCGCCGGTCGATGTCGCGGTGGCCATCGGGCGACGGTGGGGGGTCGGTGCGGAAGCGGAGGCGGGCGATCCGACTCGGAACGCCGGCCTGGTCGTGCTGCTGGTCCCGCGTCGGGCCGGAGACGCCAACTCCGGGCACCTCTTCATCGCAACGGGGAAGGGGCTGGAGGGGATCGTCACCGACGCCTCGGCCGGCCGGATCCGCGATCGGATGATCCCGCTGCTGGCGGACCGGAAGCTCGGCGAGGGGCTGGTGCTGGGGGTGGATCTTCTGGCCCGGCGCATCGAAGCAGCAGTGAATCCGGGTTCGGTGGCGGAGGAGCCCGAGGAACCTGGCGGGGGGTCGGGATTGCTCGCCATCCTGGTGATCGTGCTGGTGATCATCGTGATCTTCGTCGTGGCGAGGGCCGCCGCCCAGGCGGATCAGGGGAAGGGAAAGGACCGGCGTCGGCGTCGGGGGCATGACTCCTGGTGGGGGGGTGGCTTCGGGGGCGGCATGAGTGGTGGGTTCGGCGGTGGGTTCGGCGGTGGTGGTGGCGGCGGATTCGGTGGCTTCGGGGGTGGCGGAGGCTTCAGCGGCGGTGGCGCCGGCGGGAGGTTCTGATGAACCAGGAACGAGGGCGGGAGATCGACACCTTCCTCGCCGAGGCGGCGCTGGTGTTTCCAGGCGGGCTTCAGGCGGTGGTCTGGGGTTCCGTGGTGCGGGGCGACTTCCTGGAGGGGCGCTCCGATGTCAACCTGCTGGTGGTGGTCCCGGGGGTGACCCTGCCAAGGCTCGCGGCGCTCGGCGGGGCGCTGGCCCGGTTCACGGAGTCGAGTCAGGTGCCACCCCTGCTGTTCGACCGCGAAGCATGGGCTCGCGCCGCCGACGTCTTCCCGGTCGAGATCACCGACATGCGCCAGGCCTACCGGGTGGTCGCGGGGGAGGACCCGCTCGGCGGGCTGCGCGTGGAGCCGACCGACTTGCGGCGCGCCCTGGAGCGGGAACTCCGCGGCAAGGTGCTCCGACTGCAGCACGAGTACGCCCTCGCCACCGGGGACCCGCAACAGCTCGGGCGGGTCGCGGCCACCACTGTCGGTTCGTTCCGGGTCCTGCTCCGGGTGGCGCTGGTGCTCAGTGGCCTGGCACAGCCCGGGGACGATGAGGCCATGCTCGCGGCGGCGGCGGCCCGGTTTGGCATGCCGGTGGAGGGTCTGAGCCCACTGCTGGCCCATCGCCGGGACCGGACCTGGTCGTGCCCGGCGCCACAATTCGAAGTGTACCTGCAGGCGGTGACCGCGGTGACGCGGTTTGTGGATCACTTTCAGACTGGAGACCGATGATGCGATTTCCTGGACGGATACTGCTGGTGGGGGGACTGGTCCTCGGACTCACCGGGTGCGGTTACAACACCATCCAGCAGCGGGATGAGGCGGTCAACCAGGGCGGCAGCCAGATCAAGGTCCAGCTGCAGCGGCGTGCCGACCTGATCCCCAACCTGGTGGAAACCGTCAAGGGGTTTGCCCGCCAGGAGTCCACCGTGTACGTCGGGGTGGCGGACGCCAGGGCCCGGCTGTCGGGCGCCGTGCAGACCGGCAACTTTGGCGAAATGGCCGAGGCCAACCAGGCGCTGACTGGCGCCCTGGGGAGGCTCCTGGCGATCGCCGAGGCGTATCCCGAGATCAAGTCCGATGCGAACTTCCGGTCGCTGCAGGATCAGCTGGAAGGGACGGAGAATCGCATCGCGGTGGCGCGGCAGGACTTCAACCAGGCGGTGGAGAGCTACAACAGCTACGTCCGGCAGTTCCCCTACAACCTGACTGCCAAGCTGTTCGGGATGTCGACGCCGAGGAGCTACTTCGAATTGTCCAGCGAGGCGGCGGCCGAAACGCCCAAGGTCAAGTTCTAGTCGGCGATCACGTCGGGGAGGATGTAACGCAGCGGATTGACCGGGTGGCCGTTGACGTGCACCTCATAGTGGAGGTGCGGTCCCACGGCGAGCCCGGTTCGTCCCACGAACCCGATGACCTGGCCGCGCTGGACCCGCTGACCGCGCTGGACGACCAGTCGGCTGGCGTGGGCATACAGGGTGACGATCCCGTAGCCGTGGTCGATCTCGACCATGTTTCCGTAGCCGTTCTCCCAACCCGCCTTGACCACGGTGCCCGTCGCCGGGGCTTCGATCGGGGTCCCCGCTGGTGCCGTCACGTCAATCCCCTCATGGGGACGGGCGACGTGCAGCACCGGATGAGTCCTCATCGAGGAAAAGGCACTCGACAGCCAGCCGCTGGTCGGCATGATGGACGGTGTGGCTTCCAGCCGGTCGGTGTGGGAGCTCAGGCTCTCTGCCGCCTCGCGGAACGACCAGGCCAGGAGATTGGCCCGGCGGATCAGGGTGTTGAGATCGACCCGACTGGTTCGCGCTCTGGAGACGAGCGGCGAGCTGCCGTTGCCGGGCACGGTCGATCCGGCCGGGCCACCGATCCCGGCGTCGTGCAGGTCCTCATCGAGCGGGCTGAGGTTGGCCAACAGGCGAATCCGGGTTTCCTGGGCCTCGATGGTGCCCAGGGTGTCGGTCAGCGCGCCAACCCGACTCTCCATCCGGCCCAACTCGGCTGCCAGTCGCTGATTCTCGGTCTCCAGCAGGTCGTGCCGCACTACGTCCACGCCCTTCGACAGCGCGGCATATCCAATCAGGAAGACGACCGCCACCCCGGTGATGACGAGGCTGGCCGCAATTCGGAGTGCTGTCTGCGACACCTCAAGCACCCGCGAAGCGGCGGAGCCGTGAGGGACGAACAGGATTCTCCAGCGGCGCTCGGGCACGGGCAACCTGGGTGGGATGTGACCAGGGTTGGGACGGTTCGCGCCGCCCGGTGGGGCGTCGACGATGCCGCAATATGCTCCTGTATCCGGGGGATGTCAACCTGCGGATTCGTATCGTAACTCGTTGCTATAAAATAGGTTGGACTACTGGCCTGCGTTAATCGGGTCCTGTTTCCGGCTTGGGAAACAGGATTGGTGCCCTGATCGACCGGAGTCCCGCCACCGGTGGATCGTCCACCGCGGCCCAGGCTGCGGCGTCCGGCCGCCCTTCCGCCCCCAGGGAAGTCCAGATCGCGGTCGCGATCTCGGGAAGAAACGGTTCGGCCATGATGGCCAGCCGGGAGAGACACCTGCCGAGCGCGGCCAGCACCAGGTCGAGTTCTTCGGCCTGCCCGGCCTTGGCCAAGGCCCACGGTGCCCGCTGCACAATGAACTGGTTGGCGGCGCCCACCAATGACCAGGCCGTCTCGGCTGCCCCGCGCAGTTCGAAGCGGTCCATCGCGGCGGCGTACTGGGACAGGACCGATCGGCCGGTCTCGTCCAGCCCGGTGTCGGGGCCAGCGGGAATGACCCCGTCGCGATACTTGGCGAGCATGGCGAGGGAGCGGGACACCAGGTTGCCGAGTCCGTCGGCCAGGTCTGCGGTGTAGCGCTCGTCGAACCGCTCCCAGGTAAAGTTGCCGTCCTGCTCGTATCCGATTTCCCGCAACAGGAAGTACCGGAGCGCTTCGGGGCCGTGCCGGGCGATAGCCCCGTCGAGATCCACCGCGGTGCCGGCGGTCTTCGACATCTTGGCGCCTTCCCACTGGACATAGCCGTGGGCCCAGACGCCCAGCGGGAGGGGGAGGTCGGCCGCCAGCAGCATCGCGGGCCAGATGATGCAGTGGAACCGGGTGATCCCCTTCCCGATGATGTGCCAGTCCGCTGGCCACAGCCGCTCATGGCCCGGGTCGGGGAAACCGGTGGCGCTGAGGTAGTTGATGAGCGCGTCAAACCAGACGTAAACCGTGTGACCGGGACTGTCAGGAAAGGGAATCCCCCAGGGGAACTTCGATCGGGAGATCGAAATGTCTTCCAGGCCCTGTTCGAGGAGCCGAAGCACCTCGTTCCGGCGGATCGCCGGTTCGACCTTGAAGTCTCCCGATTGAATGAGCTGGTAGAGCTGGTCCCGGTAGCGGCTCAGCCGGAAGAAGTGGTTCTCTTCCCTGGTCGTGCGAAGTTCGAGCGTGGGGTGTTCCACGCAGCGTCCGCCGGCGATCTGGCTGTCGGGCTTGTACTCCTCACAGCCGGTGCAATAGCGCCCTTCATATTCGCCGAGGTAGATGTCCTCGGGGTTCCGTGCGACGATCTGGCGGAAGAGGGCGTGCACCGCCATGTGGTGTCGGGATTCCGTGGTCCGGATCCAGTCATCGTGGCTGCAGTGGAGCCGGTCCCAGAAGCGGGAGAACCGATCCGCCATCTGGTCCGCCCACTCCTGGGGGGTGATCCCTCGTTCGGCTGCGGCCTGGATAACGCTCTGGGCGTGTTCATCCATTCCCATGAGGAAGTGGACCTGGTCGCCGCGGAGCCGCCGATACCGGGCAATCGCGTCGGCGCCGACCTTCTCGAGGGCGTGCCCCAGATGGGGATCGCCGTTGGAGTAGTCGATGGCGGTGGTGAGGTAGAACTTGGCCATCTAGCTCGGAGTCGACCCGTCAGCGCCCTTGCCCCGGGGCCCCCTCCGCCGCCGGCGACGCTTGCGGGCGGGCTTGGCCGCAGGCGCCTCAGCCGCAGGCTCGGTGGCGTTGGCCGGCTTCGCGGCCTCCGGTTCGGGGCGGGGGGGCGGCGCCCGGCGGGTCCTGGCCGGGGCCCGGGGGCCGTGGGTTCCGCCCGGAGCGTGCGGCTCGCGGGGTATCGGTTTGGTGGGCACGACCACGGTGCCAGAGGCGACGGCTTCGAGCTCCATCTGGAGTGCAACCAGTCCGACGGTGCGGGGCCCTTCCTCGTCGTGCCGGAGCGAGACCCGTTCCCGGAAGATGTCCACTGCCGACACCTTCTCGGTTCCCCGGGCGGTCCGGATCATCTTGCCTTCCTTGGGGAACCGCTTCCGCTGGGCAACATAGAACTCGTGTTCGTAGCGCAGGCAGCAGAGCAGGCGACCACAGCCTCCCGAGATCTGGCTGGGATTGAGCGAGAGATGCTGGTCCTTGGCCAGGCTCAGGCTCACCGGACTCAGTTCGGTCAGCCAGGTTGAGCAGCAGTACTCGCGGCCGCAGCGCCCCACCCCGCCGAGCCGGGCCGCCTCGTCGCGCACCCCGATCTGGCGCAGGTCGATCCGGGTGTGATACTGGGCGGCCAGCTCGCGGACCAGCCCCCGAAAGTCCACCCGCTGCTCCGCCGTGAAGAACACGGTGAGCTTCTTCCGGTCCCACTGCCACTCGGCGTCGGAGATCTTGAGCTCCAGGCCATGAGAGCGGGCCCGTTCCGCCACCCGGCGCCGGATGTCATCCTCACCCTGCCGGAGGTCGGTCGCCTGGCGGACGTCGTCCGGGCCGGCCCGGCGGACGATTGCCTTGAGGGAGGGTGGCTTGGTGGTCTTGGGGTCTTCGGTGCCACAGCCGCTGCAGCCACCGCACTTCTGAGCGGCGGTGTCGCCCACGGCGGACACATACCCGAAGTCGAAGCCCCGTTCGGCCTCCACAATGACGGGTTCCTTCAGGCGCAGAAGATCCTCCACCGTCTCCTGCCAGCGGTAGTACTCCTTGCGGATGCCCTTGAACCGGACTTCGACGGTGGCGGTCATCAGACCTCGGCGAAGGTCCCCATGGCGCCGTACTTCTCGGCCCGGCGCTTGACCAGCTTCTCGGGACGGCTCCGCCGGAGGTCATGGAGATGGCGGATCAGGGCCTCGCGCAGGTTCTCCCCGGCCGCCTCCGGATCCTGATGGGCGCCTCCCATCGGCTCAGGGATGATCTCGTCGATCAGGTGCAGCCGGTGCAGATCCTGGGCGGTCAGGCGGAGCGCCTCGGCGGCGCGCTCGCGCTGGGTCGCGTCCTTCCACAGGATCGCCGCGCAGCCCTCCGGCGAGATCACCGAGTAGACCGAGTTCTCGAACATCAGCACCCGGTCGGCCACCCCGAGCGCCAGGGCACCGCCCGAGCCGCCCTCCCCGATCACCACCGCGACGATCGGGCTCTTGAGAGACGCCATCTCCAAAATGTTGGTGGCCAGCGCCTCGGATTGTCCCCGCTCCTCGGCCCCGAGCCCGGGATAGGCGCCCGGGGTGTCGATGAGGGTGATCACCGGGGCATGGAACCGTTCGGCCTGGCGCATCAGCCGGAGGGCTTTCCGATAGCCCTCGGGATGCGGCATCCCGAAGTTCCGCCGAATGTTGTCCTTGGTGTCGCGGCCCTTCTGGTGCCCAATCACCATCACCGACTGGCCCGCGAGCCGGGCCCAGCCCCCCACGATCGCCGGGTCATCCCGGAACAGCCGGTCGCCGTGCAGTTCGATGAAATCGGTGAAGATGGTGTCGAGGTAGTCCAGGGTGTAGGGCCGCCGGGGGTGCCGGGCGAGCATGACCCGATGCATCGGGGTCAGGTTGGAGTAGATGGTCTGCCGCAGCCCTTCGAGCTTCTGCTGCAGCCGTTGCGACTCCTCGCCCACGTCCACCCCACGCTCCTGGTACAGCCGATTCAGCTCCTCGATCTGCCGCTCCAGGTCCTGCAGCGGCTTTTCGACGTCGAGCACGTAGTGATTGGCCATGGGCTACTCCGCCTTGACGACCAGCACGGCGTCGGAGCCCAGGAGGCCCCGCAGCGCGCCGATCAGTTCTTCGTCGGGTTGAATCCGGTGCCGCCGGGACCGGAGCCGAAGGACCGACCCGTCGGTCCCGGTCCATTCAATATAGACCGGGGATGGACCGGGGTGAGTGGCGCAGAGCGCCACCGCCGACCGGACGGTCTGGGGGGTGATCCCCCCCGCCGTCCCCAGCCGCAGCCGGAGGCCCAGGGACCCGGCCCGCCGGAGGTCGTCCAGTCCCTGGGCCCCTTCCACCACGAACGGCGCGACCTCCTCCCCACGGTCCCGGGCGCTGTAGCCGCCGGTCAACAGCATCGCCTGGTCCGGCAGGATGGTCTGGCTCAGCTTGGCCCAGGCATCGGGGAACACGATCGCTTCGGCGGTTCCGTGGAAGTCCTCCAGCACCAGCCGGGCGTACTCCTTCCCGGTCTTCTTGGAGATCTGGCGCTTCACCATGGTGACGACCGCCGCGATGGCCACCGGGTGCTCGCTCCAGCGGCCCAGGGTCGCGGTCGACCGGGTGCCGAGCAACTCGACTTCGGCCCGGAACCGATCCAGGGGATGGCCCGAGATGAAGAACCCGAGGACTTCCTTTTCGCGGGCCAGCCGTTCGGCTTCGGGCCAGGGAGGCAACGGGGGCAACTCCGCCGACAGGGTACGGGCCGGCACCGCCTCGCCGAACAGCGAGGCCTGACCGGCCTCCTTTTCCTGCTGCCGGAGTTGGGCCTCGGACACCATCCCCTCCAGCGCGCCGAACATCTGTGACCGCTCCGGATGAAACGCGTCGCAGGCGCCGGCGGCGACCAGGGACTCGAGGACCCGCCGGTTGCAGAGCCGAAGGTCGAGCCGTTCCGCCAGCTCCGCCAGCGAGGTGGGCGGGATCGGCTCCCGGGCGGCGATGATCGACTCGATCGCTCCGCGACCGACGTTCCGGATGGCGCCCAGCCCGAACCGCATCCGGGTGTCCCCCACGACCGTGAACTTGAAGCCCGATTCCCGCACGTCGGGAGGCAGCACCTCGAGTCCGAGTTCCCGGGCCTCGTTGATGTACTCGACCACCTTGTCGGTGTTGCCGATTTCCGAGGACAGCAGGGCGGCCATGAATTCGGCGGGGTAGTGCGCCTTGAGCCAGGCGGTCTGATAGGACAAGACCGAGTAGGCCACCGAGTGGGACTTGTTGAACCCGTAGCGACCGAAGGTCTCGATCTGGGCCGCCAGTTCGTCGGCCAGCTTCTTGGAGTGCCCCTGGGCCACGGTCCGCTCGACGAACCGTTCCAACTCCGCCCGGATCAGGTCAGCGTCCTTCTTCCCCACCGCCTTCCGGAGGACGTCGGCTTCGGCCAGGGAAAACCCCGCCAGTACGTTGGCGATCCGCATCACCTGTTCCTGGTAGGTGATGACCCCGTAGGTCGGCTCGAGGATGTCCACCAGCAGCGGGTGGGGATAGCTGACCGGCTCCAGACCCAGCTTCCGCCTGATGAACACCGTATGCATCCCCGCATCCAGGGGCCCCGGGCGGAGCAGGGCGTTGCTGGCGACCAGATCGTCGAACCGGTCGCACTTCATCGACCGGAGGGTGTCGGTGGCCAGCGGGGACTCGAACTGGAAGACCCCCGCGGTCCGGCCCGACCGGAGCAGCGCGTAGACCCCCGGGTCATCAAAGGTCAGGGCCGCCATGTCCGGGGCCACCCCATGCCGGATCCGGATCTGCTCCACCGCATCGTGGATGACCGTAAGGGTCTTGAGCCCCAGCAGGTCCATCTTGAGCATCCCGACCTTCTCCAGCGCGACCATGTCGTACTGACAGATGATCGAGTCCCCATCGGCGCTCTGGCCGGAACCCTTGGTCGGCGCCGTGCAGACCGGGACGTAGTCGTGGAGCGGGCCGGGGGCGATCACCACGCCGGCCGCGTGGACCGAGGCGTGGCGCGAGGTGCCTTCGATCCGGGAGGCGAGGTCGACCAGCCGTTGATAGAGCGGATTCCCGGCGACCAATTCCCGCAACTCGGTGATCTTCTTGACCGCCTCGGGGATCTTCAGGTTGTAGGCAGGCCCCGAGGGGATCAGCTTGGAGATCTTGTCCGCATCGCCCATCGGGATCTTGAGAACCCGGGCCACGTCCTTGATCGCGGCCCGGGCCTTCAAGGTGCCGAAGGTGATGATCTGGCCGACGCTGTCGCGGCCATAGCGCTCCCGGACGTACTCGATCACCTCGCCCCGGCGCTCGTAGCAGAAATCGATGTCGATGTCCGGCATCGAAACCCGTTCCGGATTGAGGAACCGCTCGAACAGCAGGTCGAACCGGAGCGGGTCGACATCGGTGATCCGGAGCGCGTAGGCGATCAGGGAGCCGGCCGCCGATCCTCGTCCGGGGCCCACCGGAATTCCCCGATCCCTGGCGGCGGCGATGAAGTCCTGGACGATGAGGAAGTAGCCGGCATAACCCGCGGTGTTGATCACTCCCAGTTCGTACTCGAGGCGGGTCCGGACCGCTTCCGGCAGCGGCGACCCATAGCGTTCCACCGCCCCCGTTTCAGCCAGGGTTCGGAGCAGATCCTCGTCGGTGGCGTAACCCGCCGGCCGGGGGAATTCCGGGAGGAAATACCGCTTCTCAAAGTCGAACTCGCAGAGTTCGGCCACCCGCATCGTGTTGTCGATCGTCTCGGGATGGTCGGGGAAGAGCTGGCGCATCTCGGCCTCGCTCTTGACGTACGACTCCTGACCGGTAAACCGGAACCGCTTGGGGTCGTCGAGGTCCGCCCCGGTTCCGATCGCCAGGAGGACGTCGTGGGGTTCGGCATCCTCCCGTGTCAGGTAGTGGGCGTCATTGGTGGCGACCACCCCGAGACCGAGCTCCGAGCCCAGCCGAAGCATCCCGCCGGTGACCAGTCGCTCCTCGGGGATGCCGTGCTCCTGGATCTCGAGCCAGAACCGCTCGGGGCCGAACACCCCCGCCAGCCACTGGGCGGTGGCCTTGGCGTCCTGGTACCGGCCCGCCCGAAGCCAGAGGGCGATTTCGCCCGAGAGGCAGCCGGCCAGGCAGGCAATGCCCCCGGAATGTCGCTCCAGGACTTCACGATCGATCCGGGGGCGCCGATAGAACCCTTCGGTATAGCCGATCGAGCTGAGCCGGATCAGGTTCTGGTACCCGGTGCGGTTGGTGGCCAGGAGGACCAGGTGACTGTAGGCGGCAGGGGCCCAGTTCTGCTTCTGTTGAACTTGCCGGGATCCGAACGCCAGGTAGGCTTCGAATCCGAGAATGGGACGGATCTTCCGGGCCCGGGCCGTCTCATAGAACGACCAGGCCGCATGGAGGTTGCCATGGTCGGTGACGGCCAGCGAGTCCATCCCGAGTTGCTTGACACGATCCACCAGCTCAGGGATCCGATTGGCTCCGTCGAGCAGCGAGAATTCGCTGTGGGTATGGAGATGTGCGAAGGCCATGGCACGCTACGCCCGGGCTGCCCGGTCCATTCGGCGTCCAGCGGGACACCCCGGAGCCCTGCGTCCAGCGATCAGTGAGAGGGCGGCCCCCGCCTCGGACGCGAAACGGCACCTTTCCCCTATCGGGTCCTCCCGGGCGGGATACGGCGGTGGCCGGTCGTCCAACCGAGGGCCAATGCCGACCTTGCCCGGGGGAACCGGAAGCTACGGGCGGTCCCGGCAATTGTCAAAAGCCGTTGTCATGGCATAGTTTACGACACCTTCTGAGGAACTGGATGACGTTGATTTCGAGACTGCTCCGCTGGGCGGCGGCGCCCACCCTCGTGCTGCTCGCCGGCTGTGGCGGAGGGGGCCCCGGCCCCCAGCCACCGCCACCGCCGCCCGTCGGCTGCGCCGCCCCGATGACCATCAGCCTCTCGGTCGGGGGACACACCGTGGTGGACCCCGGGGCCTCCAACGGATGCATCCGGTTCCCCTCGGTCGCGTCGGGCGGAGCCGATCAGGAGTACCTGGTCGCCGTGGTGTCGGGATCCGGGTTGGTGACCTCCACCGGCGTCTCCAGCGGCTACACGGTCAAGGCCAGCTCCGGCGCCAGCGCCGCGCCCCCCGCCTCGGTGGGGCCGTTCCCCGTTGGACCGGTCGTCCAACCCGTCGATGACGCGGTCCGGTTCCACCAGAATCTCAGGCGCCGCGAGGCCGAACTCGCCTCCGACCCCGCGCTCCGGGTTCCGCTCGCCGCCGCCCCTGTCGTCACCGCCCCGCCGGTCCTCGGATCACAGCGCACGTTCAATGTCTGCTCCAACCTCCAGTGCACCGCCTTCACTCAGGTCGCGGCCGAGGCCCGCTACGTCGGGACCAAGGCGGCGGTGTATCTCGACCTGACCGTTCCGGGCGGGGGATTCACCCTGACCCAGGGCGATCTGAATGAACTGGGGCAGACCTTCGATCAGTTGCTCTACCCGATCGACCAGACCGCCTTCGGATCGGAGTCGGACATCGACGGCAACGGCGTGATCGCGATCCTGCTGACCGACGCGGTCAATGCCCTCACCCCGGACTGCAGCAACGGCCGGATTCTCGGTTTCTTCTGGGGTGGGGACCTGTTGACCGTCACCGGCTCCAACCGGGGGGAAGTGTTCTACGGGATGGTCCCCTCCCCAGCGACCGGCGGGTGCACCACCGCGGAGCGACGACCGACAATAGACCGGCTCAAACCGACCATGATCCACGAACTGCAGCACATGATCAGCTACAACCAGCATGTCCTGGTGCTGGCCGCGACCACCGGCGAAGTGGCGTGGCTGAACGAAGGGTTGAGCCATTTTGCGGAGGAATTGGGAGGCCGGCTGATCCCTGCCAGCGAGTGCCAGGGGTTCACCTCCTGCCGGAGCCAGTACGGCAGCGCGAACCTGATCGATGCCTACGACTACCTCGAGGACGCCGAGGCCAACTTCCTCGTGTTCCCGAGCAGCTCGGCCGGCACCCTGCCCGAGCGGGGTGCCGCGTGGCTCTTCGTCCGCTGGCTCGCCGATCACTGGGGCACCGATTCCCTGGGGACCAACGTCACCCGGAGTCTGGTTCAGACCAGACTGACGGGGGCGACTAACGTGCAGACCGTGACCGGCGCCCCCTTCACGACCCTGGTGGCGGAATGGCTGCTGGCGGTGTGGGCCGACGACCTGCCCGGCTTCGCTCCCCTGAATGGCAGAGTCAGCTACAAGTCCTGGGGGTTTCGCGCCGTGTTCCTGGCCAACTGCTGCACCGAGGACGCCGCATTCCCGAGGGCGTGGCCCGCGGATCCTCCGCTGATTGTGGGGGCCTTCTCCCATTCAGGGACCCTGCGGGGCGGGAGCGGCAAACACTATCAGGTGATCCAGCCGGGCGGGGCCCAGGTGCTGGATCTCACCCTGGCGCGCGATGTCGCTGGCAACCCGCTCGACCCCACGGTGGCGGCCCGGATCGCCGTGGTCAGGATTCGCTGAGGTGAACCGATGATGCCGGGGCGCTTTGCCGCTGGGCTCCTGATCCTTGCCGGCCTGGCCGGCCCGCTCCAGGCACAGGCGTGGGTCGGCCAGCTGCCCGGGACTCCGCTGACGGCACGAACCGCCGGCCTGGGCGGGGCCTCCGCGGCGATGATCGGCTATGCCGGCTCGGTCTTCACCAACCCGGCCGGGCTGGCCCCGATCCGGGTCACCAGCGTGGAAGCCACCTATGGAAAGCCCGAGCCGAAGACCCAGTACCTGATGGGCGCCGTCGCGGCCCGGGTTGGCGAATTCAATATCGGCGGTGGTTTCCGGTACCTGCAGTTCGAGCCGGGCGATGCCCAGCGGGACAACGTCGAAGCGGTGACCTCCCTGGTGACCAGGGTGCGGGGCGTGGCGCTCGGGACTTCGGGCCACTACTACTCCATCGAAGACTCCTCCGGGGCCGTCCGCCGAGTGCTGTCCACCGATGCGGCGGTGACCGTCGCGTTCTTCGAGATCGCGGCGTTGGCGTTCTCGGTCCAGAATGTCGGGCGGATCCGGTCGGGAGGGTCGGTGCTCGATGTGCCGACGGTCGTCCACCTCGGCTTCAGCCTCAACCTCGTCGATTCCTATTCCAACGGTCGGCTGCTGGCAACGATCGAACGCGTCTGGGTGGACGGCGACGGGATGAACCGGGTCGGTCTGGAGGGCGGCGCGGTCTTCTATGGTGTCGGGCTGGTGGCTCGCATCGGGGTAGGCTCTCGACTCCCGGGCAGCGCCTTTGCCAATCCCTCACTGGGTGGCACGATCGTGCTCGGGCGCGGCGCCGGGATCGACTACGCCTACCTGGACCGGCGCGATCGCCGCCCGCTCCACCTGGTGGGAGTGCGCTTTACCCTGTGACCTGGAGGCGAGTGCGGATGGGACTCTTCTTGACCGCCGTCGGACTCTTCGTCGGGTACGGGGCGGCGCTCCTGGGCAGCAGAGAAGTCCGGTATCTGTCCCGGGCCGGCCTGGAGGAGATCCAGATTCTGAAGAACCGGCGGTCGCTGGAAGCGATGGTGACCGATCCGGCCACCGATCCCGGCACCCGGGGCCTGCTCGAGCTGGTGCTCGCCGCCCGGGCCCACGCGGCCTCCCTCGGACTCGAGGCCGGCGAAACGTACACCAGCTACTCTGACGTCGGCCGGGACACCCTGCTCCTGGTGCTGTCGGCCTCGCCGACGGACTGTCTCTGCCCGCACACCTGGAAGTACCCGATCGTGGGTCGAGTCCCCTACAAGGGCTTCTTCGATCCCGGAATGGCCGAGCGGGAAGCGGCCAAGCTCGCGGCGAAAGGGCTGGACATCTACCTCCGTCCATCCGGCGCGTTCTCGACCCTGGGATGGTTTGAGGACCCGCTCCTCTCCACCGCCCTGACGACCGATTCGGTGGAGCTGGCGGCCACCGTGTTCCACGAAATCGCGCACAATTCGCTCTATGTCAAGAGCGCGACCGCGTTCAACGAGAGCTTTGCCCAGTACGTCGGGTACCGCGCCGCCGAGGATTTCTTCCGGCGCCGCGGCGAGAGCGCCAAGGCGGCCCGGGCGGGTGCCCGGCTGGCGGACGAACAGGTGATGGGCGCCTTCTACCGGGAACTGACTGACCGGCTCGAGACCTTCTACCGGCCCGGACCGAAGGGGGATTCGCTCACGGCGGGCCGCCTGGCGATCGCTCAATGGGCCCGGTCCGAACTGGCGGGGCCGGTGGCGGCCCGACTTCAGACCACCCGGATCGGCAACCTGGCCGATGGGCCGATCAACAACGCGCGCCTGGTCGGGATCACGATCTACCGGACCCACCTGGACTGGTTCGACGCCTGGCACGCCGGCCATGGCCACGGGATCAGGGGGTCGGTGGCCGCCCTCCGGGATCTGCTGGCCGGCGCCGAGGGCGATGAGGCGTTCGCCCGCCTGGAGCGGGGCCTGGCCGGGTTGCGCGACTGAGTCCACGGTGGCATTACTCCATGCCACTCCCGAGTCCTTCTTCCTCTCAACACCCGACGCCTTCATGGACCATACCTTCGCCACGCGTGAACAGGATCGGATGCTCGCGGAGCTCACCGAGTTCCTGTCGATTCCCAGCATCAGTGCCCTGCCGGAGCACAGCACCGACTGCCTGGCGGCCGCGGAATGGCTGGTGGCCCATTTCCGGAAGCTGGGGTGCCCGGTGGTCACCCTGCTGCCGGGCGATGGTCACCCCGTGGTCTGGGCCGAGAGCTCGCGGATTCCCGGGGCACCCACCCTGCTGATCTACGGGCACTACGATGTCCAACCGCCGGATCCGCTCGACGAGTGGGTGACCCCGGCCTTTACCCCTTCGGTCCGCAACGGCCGACTCTACGCCCGGGGGGCGGTGGACGACAAGGGTCAGGTCTACTGCCTGCTCAAGGCCTATGAGGCGGTACTGGATGAGAAGGGGCGTCCGCCCCTGAACGTCAACTTCCTGATCGAAGGCGAGGAGGAGTGTGGCGGCACGGTCATTGAGGAGCTGCTCAAGCGCGAGCCCGAGCGGACCAGGGCCGATGCGGTGCTGGTGTGCGACATGTCATACTTCGCGCCCGGGTGGCCGGCGGTGTACACCGCGCTTCGCGGGTTGTGCTATGCCGAGATTCACGTCCGGACGCTGCAGCGGGACCTGCACTCGGGGTCCTATGGCGGGGTCGCGCCCAATGCGCTGGAGACGCTGACCCGGTTGCTGTCCCAGCTCAAGGACGACCGTGGCTGGATCAAGATCCCCAAGCTCTACAAGGTGGTGGAACGCCCCACCAAGGCGGAGCGGAAGGGGTGGAAGAGCCTTCCCTTCGATGAGGAGGCCTATCTCCAGGAGGAGATCACCGGCCATGCCCTCACCGGTATCGAGGACTATTCGGTGATGGAGCGGACCTGGGCGCTGCCGACCTTCGAGATCCACGGGGTCCGGGGTGGGTTCGTCGGCGATGGCGCCAAGACGGTGATCCCGGCGCAGGCCATGGCGAAGGTCAGTTTGCGGCTGGTGCCCGGGCAGTCCTATGCCAAGGTCGGCCGGTGGTTGAATCGGGCCGTGAAGGACCTGACGCCGCCGTGGGCCGATGTCGAGGTGCGCCTGCTGCACGGTGGCGATCCGGTGCAGGTGGAGGTTTCGCACCCGGCCTTCAAGCTGCTGGACCAGGCGTTCGAGGCCGTCGTCGGCCGCAAGACTGTGGCTATTCGGGCCGGCGGGTCGATCCCGGTCATCCCGCTGCTGGCGGCAGGTGGGGCCCCGGTGCTGCTGACCGGCATCGGGCTGCCGGATGATGGCTTGCACTCTCCCAATGAAAAACTCGACCTCCAGCAGTTGTGGGATGGGGTCGAGATTTTCGGGCGGTTTCTGGAGATCTTTGCGGCGAAGGGGCGGGGTTAGCCCTCGGGGTCGACCGGGGGCCGTCGGCCCCCGGCATACTGCGATTCGGTCCGGGCGTGGAGGTCGTCGGTGCCGATGATCGCCTTGACCGAGACCACGATCCCGCCCACCACGTCGTCGCCCCAGTAGGCATCCGGCTGGACACTTTCCTCCAGCTCTCCGCAGCACTCTTCCAGGTACTGGATCGCGGTGGTGATCCACTCGGCCTGCGAGTTGGTCGCCAGGGCCCACGACCCCGTGACCCGAAGTTCGCGCTGCGCCAGCTGTTCCAGGTGCTGAGCGATGCCCTGCACCACGGCGGGAGACCGGAGCCGTTCCGCCACCATGGTCAGGACCTGCTGGCGTTCGCTTTCCTGGGGTTCCGGGAGGGGAGCGAGGTAGTGCCGTTGGTCCGCGACCATCTCCGCAAGGCGGACGCACACCGCGCGAATCGGGAGAGTCAACTCGGTCGGAACTTCCCGGGCCCAACTCGACGCCGCATTCAGAATGTCACCGACGAGGGCGTCGGCCTGGGTTGAGAGTCGGTTGTGATCGGCGGTCCCGGTCATGACCAAATGATAACTGGATTGCGGGGGTCAGCCACCCATCGGATTTGCCGCAGTCACAATTGCCGGGTTGACCGGAAGCGAATCAGGAGGTAGTGCCTCGGGATAGCGGGAAAAGACCGCCCCGAAAGCGGCCACCAATCCTGTCACCGTGCGGGACCAGAGGGCCGTGGGCGGCTCGGGGGTTCCGGGACGATGGGCGGGTGCCTCCAGCTCCCGGGCCACGCTGGTCATCACCACCCCGGGAATTCCGCAGGGCACTACCACATCGAACAGCGCCAGATTGGTCGTCACGTTGAGGGCGAACCCGTGCAAAGTGACCCAGCGCTTCACATGGACCCCGATGCTGGCGATTTTCCGGTCCTCCACCCACACCCCCGTCAACCCTTCCCGTCGCCTGGCGTCGAGGCCAAGGCCACCGAGGGTCACGATCAGGACCTCTTCCAGGGAACGGAGATACCAGTGGAGGTCTGGGTGGTGCGTCGTCAGGTCCAGGATCGGATAGCCCACCACCTGACCAGGCGCGTGGACGGTGACGTCGCCCCCGCGCTCGACGTCCGCGACTTGGTAGCCACGGGCCTCCAGCACTTCCGTTGGCAGCGGAACGCTGGTGGACCGGGTCCCTCGTCCAAAGGTCACCACCGGCGGGTGTTCGACCAGCAGCAACAGGTCGCGATCCAGGGTTCCCGTGATCCGGGCTTGCACCAGGTCCCGCTGGAGCTCCAGCACCGGCCCATAGGGTCGCTGCCCGAGTTCGACCACTCCGAGGGGAAGCAGGCTCATGCCTCGAGCGCCAGGCGCCGGGCGCGTCGGGCGAGCCGCCAGGCCAGCAGGGCAGACAGCGCGGCCAGTCCGAGGACCCCCCAGCGACCGATCAGCAGGTCCACCGGCATGGCGATGATCGACACCACCACGGTGGCAAAGGCCGCCACCATGCTCAGACCCCCCTGTCGGTAGGTCGAGCCCACCGGGGCCAGGAATCGCCAGGTCACCACGGCGGCCAGCAGAATGCCCGCCAGAGTCCCCGTCAGCAGAAGGTTGGCGGCCGGGGAGCTCAGGTCGGGGGTGGTGGAGGGTGCCGCGCCAACCATCAGGGAGCGGACCGCCCACAGCGTGGTGGCGATCAGGGCGGTGCCGCTGGAGATACCCGAGGTCATCCCGGCCACCGCAAGCCCGACGTAATCCTTGTCCGGCGCGCCGGCCCCGAGCGGGTGGGGTGAGTGGGAGGACTGGTCCGTCACGTCAGGTATGCATCACCCGGCCCATCGAGTCGAGGCATGCTTCGGCCACGGCCTCGGACAGGGTCGGATGGGCATGGATCGCCAGATCCACTTCCTCGACGGTGTACTCATTTTCCCGGGCCACCGCCAGCTCATGGATCATCTCCGAGGCGTGCCCCCCGACGATGTGGGCCCCGAGGATCTCCCCGTACTTGGTGTCGCGAATGATCTTGACGAACCCCTCGGTCTCGTTGGTGGCCCGGGCCCGGCCATTGGCGCTGAACGGGAACTTCCCGACCTGATAGCCGAGCTTCTGTTCTTTGCACTGGTCTTCGGTGAGCCCGATGCTGGCCACCTCCGGATGGCAGTAGGTGACGCTCGGCACGTTGTCGTATCGGATTGAATGGGGGTGCTGACCGGCGATCCGTTCTGCCACGACGACCCCCTCCCGGCTCCCCTTGTGAGCCAGCATCGGGGGGCCGGCCACATCGCCGATGCAGTAGATGCCCTTGGCGGTGGTCTCCAGGGTCCCCGGCGCCACCTTCACAAACCCCTGGGGGGTCAGCTCGACGCCGCACTCCTGGAAGCCCATCTGCTCGGTGTTGACCGCCCGCCCGGCGGCCATCAGCACCTTCTCGACCTCGATCATCTGCGACTTGCCGCCCGCCTCGATCTCGAGGGTGACCCCGGTGGGCCCCACGGCAGCCTTCAGCACCTTGGCGCCGGCCAGGACCTGGATCTTCCGCTTCGCGAAGCTCCTGGCCACGGCCTCCGAGGACTCGGCATCCTCAAAGGGCAGGATCCGGGGCATCGCCTCGATCAGGGTCACGGCACACCCGAAGGCGTTGAAGATGTCCGCGAACTCGCAGCCCACCGCCCCGGCGCCCACGATGGCCATGGTGCCCGGGGTCCGCTCCAGGAAGAGCGCCTCGTCACTGCTGATCACGGTGGTCTTGTTGATCTCGAGCCCGATCTGGGGGAGGCCCTTGACCCGGGATCCGGTGGCGATGACGACAGCCTTCCGGGCTTCGTGCACCTCGTTGCCCACCTTGACCTTCTTGCCCGGCACCAGGGCGCCGATCCCCTTGATCACCGTCACCTTGTGCTTCTTCATCAGGAACTCGACACCCTTCGAGTTCTGCTCGGAGACCTTCCTCGAGCGTTTCATCGCCTGGCCGTAGTCGGTGGCAACCCCCTCCACCGTCACCCCGAGGCCGGTCAGTTCGTGCTGTACCAGGTTGGCGACCCGGGCACTGTGCAGCAGCGCCTTGGTGGGAATGCAGCCGATATTGACACACACGCCGCCCAGTTTCTCCTTCTCGACCACCGCGGTGGCGAGGCCGAGCTGGGCGGCGCGAATGGCGCAGACGTAACCGGCGGGTCCTCCGCCGAGCACGATGAGATCGAAAGCAGCCACGGAATCCGTCCTCCGGTTGAATCGGTTGGGGCGGCCGGCCTAGAGAACCAGGGCCAGCGGGTTTTCCAGCATCCGCTTGACGGTGCGGAGGAACTCAGCGCCGGTGGCGCCGTCGATCACCCGGTGATCGCACGACATCGTGAGCCGCATCCGGCGGCGGACGACCACCTGGCCCTGGTGCACCACCGGGGTCTCGGCGATCCGGCCGACCGCGATGATCCCCGCCTCCGGCGGGTTGATGATGGCGGTGAATTCATCGATGTCGAGCATCCCCAGGTTCGAAACCGAGAAGGTACTCCCGGTGTATTCCTCGGGGGTCAGCCGCCGGTCCCGGCCCCGCTGGGCCAGGTCCCGCGACTCGGCGCCCAGGACGCGGAGGGGCTTCCGGTCGGCGTGTCGCAGCACCGGCGTGATCAGCCCGTCGGGAATCGCCACGGCCATCCCGATGTGCACCTCGTTCCAGTAGCGGATGTGGTCATCCTGCCACCAGGCGTTGCAGGCCGGATGCTGTCGGAGGGCGGTGGCCACCGCCTTGATCACCAGATCGTTGAACGACACTCGACCGGCCTCGCCGAACTCGGCCTTGAGGGCATCCCGCGCCTCGGCGGCCCGCTCCATGTCCACCTCGGTCGTGAGGTAGAACGTCGGGATCGGGCCCAGCGACTGGGCCAGCCGGCGGGCAATCGTCTTCCGGATCTGGCTCAGCGGCTCGTCCCGGTACCCCGTCCCGGCGAAGGCATACGACGGGATCGCCGGCCCCGTCGTCCGGGCGGCTTCGACATCCCGCTTGACGATCCGGCCCTCGGGACCGGAGCCACTCACCACCGCCAGATCGAGTCCCTGCTCGCGGGCCATCCGACGGGCCAGTGGAGAGGCCTTGATCCGCCCGGCGGACTGCGGCGCGATTGAGGCCGCCGTTGCTGCCGCCGGCGTGGCGGAGGCAGCAGGGGCCAGCGGCCGAGCCGGCGCCTTGGCGGGCGGGGTGGCGCCGTCGGTCGGGATCGCCTCTCCCGGCTCACCGATCCAGCCGATCGTGGAGGTCACCGGTACCGTAGTGCCGGCCGGGATGCTCTGCTTGAGCAGCACGCCGCCGGCCCGGGCCACCAGCTCCATGACGGCCTTGTCGGTCTCCACCTCCGCCAGCACATCGCCGGCAGCGACCGGATCCCCCTCCGCCTTCTTCCATTCGACCAGGCGACCCTCCTCCATCGTCGGGGAGAGGGCCTCCATCAGCACCTTGGTTGCCATCGGCTATTCGAGGTAGAGCACTCGTTTGGCCGCTGCCACTGCCTTGGCGGGATCCACCTTGGCGGCCTTTTCGAGGTGCTTGTTATAGGGCATGGGAACGTCGGCCCCGGTGACCCGGAGCACCGGCGCGTCGAGCAGCTCGAAGGCATCCCGCTGAATCACGTCCACCACCTGGGCGCCGACTCCGGCGAAGGACCAGCCCTCCTCCAGGACCACGCAACGGTTGGTTCGGGCTACCGATTCGAGAATGGTCGCAGAGTCCAGCGGCCGGATCGTGCGGAGGTCCACCACCTCGGCCGAGATGCCCTCCTCGGCCAGGGTGTCGGCGGCCTTCAGCGCGGTCAGCACGGTCTTCGAGTAGCACACCAGCGTCACGTCGGTCCCCGACCGCTTGATCTCGGCCTGACCGATCGGGGTGAGGTGCTCCCCGTCCGGGACTTCTCCCTTGGTGTTGTAGAGCATTTCGCCCTCGATGAACACCACCGGATTGTCATCCCGGATCGCCGCCTTGAGGAGCCCCTTGGCGTCGGCCGGGGTGCCCGGCGCCAGGACCTTCAGCCCGGGGACATGGGCGTAGTAGGACTCGAACGACTGGGAGTGCTGGGCGCCGAGCTGCAGGGCCGAGCCGCCGGGACCCCGAAACACGATCGGACAGCCGATCTGTCCGCCGGACATGTAGCGCAGCTTGGCCGCCGAATTGACGATCTGGTCGATCGCCAGCAGGGCAAAGTTCCAGGTCATGAACTCGATCACCGGGCGGAGCCCCACCATGGCGGCCCCGACCCCCACCCCGGCGAAGCCCAGCTCGGCGATCGGGGTGTCGATGATCCGTCGGGAGCCGAATTCCTTGTGGAGCCCCCGGCTCACCTTGTAGGCGCCGTCGTACTCCGCCACCTCCTCACCCATGAGGAAGACGTCGGGATCGCGCTGGAGCTCCTCCCGGAGCGCCTGATTGAGGGCCTCGCGATAGGTCACCGTCGCCATGCCTCAGCCCTCCTCGGCATAGACATCGGTCCACAACTCGCCCGGATCCGGGTCGGGCGACTCCTCCGCAAAGGTGACCGCATCGTCCACCTCTGCCCGGAGGGTCGCCTCCAGGGCAGTGTAGCGATCCTGATCGAGCTGACCCTCCTTGATCATGAGGGCCTTGAGCAGCGCGATCGGATCCCGCTGCCGGTACTCCTCGACCTCTTCCTTGGTGCGGTAGGTCCCGTGCGCCGCGTCCGACATCGAGTGCCCGACGTAGCGATAGGTCCGGACCTCGAGCAGGGTCGGCTTCGACTCTTCCCGGGCCCGAGTCACGGCTTCCTCCATCGCGGCGCGAACCGCCAGGACATCCTGACCGTCCACGATGCCGCAATCCATCTCGTAGGAATAGGCCCGGTGGGCCAGGTCGAGCTTGGCACTGGCCCGGGCCAAGGCGGTGCCCATCCCGTAGCCGTTGTTCTCACAGATGAAGATCGCCGGCAGTTTCCACAGCGACGCCATGTTGAGGGCCTCGTGGAAGGTTCCGATGTTCACGGCGGCCTCGCCGAAGTAGCACGCCACCACCTGGCGGTTCTCCCGGTACTTGCAGGCAAAGGCCACACCGGCGGCCAGGGCAATCTGGCCTCCCACGATCCCGTGGCCGCCCAGGAATCCGCGCTCCAGGTTGAACAGGTGCATCGACCCGCCCTTCCCCTTGGAGCATCCGGTGGCCTTGCCGAACAGTTCCGCCATGACCTCCCGGGCGGACATCCCGCGGGCCAGCGCCTGACCATGTTCCCGGTAGGCGCTGATGACGTAATCACCGGCGTTGAGGGGCGCGATGCTGCCCACCGCGACCGCCTCCTGACCGATGTACAGATGGCAGAACCCGCCGATCTTGCCGAGGCTGTACATCTCCCCGGCCCGCTCCTCGAAGAGCCGGATCAGCAGCATCTGCCGGAGGTGCTCACTCCGCTGCTCGGCCTCGGCGGTGCGGGTGACCTGCCGGGATTGGTTCCTGGTGTTGGTCGTCATGCCGTGGCCCTGGCCGTCCTGGCCTTGTCGACCTGCTCCCAGGCGTGATAGGAGGAGCGGGTCAGCGGGCTGGCCTCGATGTGGTCAAACCCCATTTGGATTCCCGCCTCCCGGAGCTCGGTGAACTCGTCGGGGGCGTAGAACCGGACCACCGGCAGGTGGCCGTCGGTCGGCCGCAGGTATTGGCCCAGGGTCAGGATGTTGACGTCGCTCCGGCGGAGGTCCCGCATCGCCTCCAGAACCTCATCCCACTGTTCCCCCATTCCCAGAATGATCCCCGACTTGGTCAGTCCGTCCGGCACCATCCGCCGGGCGGCCGCCAGCAGCTGCAGGGCCCGCGGGTACCGGCCGCCGGGCCGAGCCATGCCGTATAGTCGTTCCGGGGTCTCGAGATTGTGATTCAGGATGTCCGGCCGGGCATCCATCACGATTTGCAGGGCTCGTTCGGAGCCCTTGAAGTCGGGAATCAGAACCTCGACCGAAGTGTCCGGCAGCCGGTCATGGATCTCGGTGATGCATCCGGCAAAGGCCTCGGCGCCACCGTTGGGAAGGTCGTCCCGGTCCACCGAGGTGATGACCACATGCTGGAGCTGCATCGCCACGACCGCTTCGGCCAGGCGGACCGGCTCCAGCGGGTCGAAGGCCTTCGGCGTTCCGTGGGAGACGGCGCAGTAGGCACAGTTCCGGGTGCAGACATCGCCCAGGATCATGAAGGTGGCGGCCTGATGATCCCAGCACTCTCCGATGTTGGGGCAGCGCGCCTCCTCGCACACCGTGTGCAGCCCCAACTCCCGCATCATCGCCTTGAGACGCAGGTAGTTGGTGCCGCCAGGTGCCTTCACCTTGAGCCAGCCCGGCTTCCGGACCGACGGGGATACCACCGACCTCGGGGCCGGGGTCGCGGAAGTGCGGGTGAGCTGTACCAGCGGCAGCGCCAACGGGTTCCTCCTGAGGCTGGAGCCAGGGTCCAAGAGAGCCATAAATCTAGTCAGGCCAACGGCTCTGAGCGAAGGACCGGGCCCGCGTCGATGGACTCAGGGAAGGGGCTCGGCCGGGAGTTCCAGGCCCCCGCCAGCGTAGCGGGCTCCGGCCTCGACGGCCACCGGCAGGAGATTGCCTCTCCAGGGGAGGGGGCACGCATAGACCGGGCTGTAGGCGCAGAACGGGTTCCGGGCCCGGTTGAGATCCAGTCGGTACCGGTCGCCGCCGAGTGGGATCAGGGTGACAAACCGCCCGGCAGGATAGCTGCCGCGACCGTTCGTCTCATCGCGGAAGTAGATCTCCAGTTCGGATTCCTCACCAGTGGGATCGGGAACCCGCATGACACTCAACCCTGTGGTTGTTCCCCCGAGGCTGACGGCCACCGTTCCAGCATCGCTGGCCTCCACCTCCAGGCCGTCGGCGGCGAGAATTCGCCGGGTCCGCGGCGAGGTGGGAGGCGTCAGCTGGACGATGAGATCGTAGCCCGGGTCGTAGTCGTACCAGGTCGGTGGCTTGGGGTCCCGCGGGGTGGCCCGGTACACCACCAGGACGTTGCGTCCAGCCGAGCCGGCAACCTCGATCCGATAGCTGCCCAGCGTTACCTGGCGGGCGCGGGGAAGGACCCGCTCCTGACCCCCGCCGTGGAGCCGGACAACCCCGGCCCGCTCCGCGACCTCATGGCGGGCGATTCCCTCCAGCGGCACGTCCGCGCCCGCCGGCCCGAGCACCAGCCCGGTCCCGATCCGGCGGTGGGCCTGCACGGCATATGGCGAGTTGGGAGACCCGACCAGCCACTCCTGAAAGGCGGCCCGTTCGGCGGCCACCGAGGCTGCCGGCGACTGGGCGAGCCCGACGTTGATGGAGAGCACCAGAGTGGCGGACGTGACCAACGCCCCCACCCGAACCGTCGGAAAGGACATGGTCAGCGGCTCCAGAATCGTTCGGGGCGGAAATCGGTGGCGCCATCGAGTGTCGCCTCGCCGGCCATCAGCTGCTGGATCATGACTCCGGTAACGCCGGCGAGCAGCACCCCGTTCCGGCCGTGACCGGTGGCGTACCACAGCCCGGGGGTCTCCGGTTCCGGGCCGATGATGGGGAGGCCATCCGGGGTGCCGGGACGGAGCCCGGCCCAGGTGCGCGAGATCTTGAGATCGGCCAGCGCGGGGCAGACCCCGATTGCCGCCTCACGGATGCCCGAAATGCCATCCTCCGTTACCTCGGGCGAGAAGCCGGCGTGCTCCATGGTGGAACCGGCGATGACTTCCTGGCCCCGAGTGAGGAGGTAATGGCCTCGGCCATAGGCGATGAAGTCCTCCAGGGACCGTGGCCGATCAAACGCCAGCATCTGCCCCCGCACTGGCTCCACCGAGAGGGGGCGAGGGAGTTGCTCGATCCGGCCCGACCAGGCCCCGGCCGCGATGAGAACCTGGCCCGCGTGGTACTCCTGCCGACCCCGGACGCCCAGTACTCGGCCCTGGCGAATGATCAGGCCGGAGGCCCGGTCTTCCACCCGGCGCACCCCCAGCCGGTTTCCGTCCACGATGAGGGCCTGGACCAGACGCGAGGGGTCCAGGGCCCCGTCGGTCGGAGCCAGGAAGGCTCCGGCACCGCGGGCCAGCCATGGCCACCGGTCGCTCACTTCGTCCTCATCCAGCCACTCGCAATACAGCCCGTGTTGCCGCTGAAGCGCCACCTGTTCCCTGAGCCGCTCGGCGTCGGTCTCGGTGGTGGCCAGCCGGACGATGCCCCCCACCGTAAGCCCGATTTCGATGCCGCTGGTGGTCTCGAGTTCCTCCCGATGGCTCACATAGTACTCCCGCCCGGCGACGCCGATGCCCAGCATCGTCTCGTCCGAAGCGCCTTCGATCTGTGGGGCCAGAAGGCCAGCCGCCGCCTGCCACCCCTGGCCGCTGAAGCCGCCGGGATCGAGAACCGTCACGGACTGGCCAGCCAGCCCCAGTTCCCTGGCGCAGGCCGCCCCGACGACGCCACCACCTATTATCAGAACATCAGGATTGACAGACACTTATCTCCCCTACGAAACTATTTGAAACGTTGCCCGTATGGACCGACATTCCCGGCACCATCCGCCGGCCCTTGGAGGAGGAAACACCTATGGTCCGCAGTGTAGCAGGTTACGCCGTCTTTGCTGCCGTGGTGCTGCTGGGTCTCAAGCTACTCGGCTTTGTCTGGGGGCTCCTCGGCACATTGCTCTGGCTGGCCTTCCTCGGGTTCCTGTTCTATATGGTACTCCGGATCTTCTCTCCCGGCACGGCCGACCGGGTGCGGGACACCATCAAGGGCAACCCGTCCGAAGCTGATTAGTCGGGTCCCCCGCCGGGCATCGAGGAGTGGGCGTGGCGAATTCGCCATGCCCCTCCCTCGGTAATCAGCACCACCGTGGCGGTTCCCTCCCTGACCGACTCCGCTCCCGCGGAGAGGTAGCGGTACTCCACGAACGCCCACGCCACTCCGGACCGAACTTCGAACCGGGTTGAAGTGACGGCGACCGAACCCCCGACACCGATGGCGGCGTATCGGGGTGGGGCCACCCGCGGCCTTCCGTTGGCGATGATGGTGGCATTCGAGGCGTATAGCGAATCGGGCACGTCCAGTCGGGTATCCGCTTCCAGAGCGGCTGCCACCAGATCACTCAACCGGTCGTCAGGCACGGCCACGGGAATCCCCCCGAGTGGGGCGGCGGACCGGCAGGCCGCCAAGCCGAGGCCGAGGGCCAGCCCGAAGCCCGTGATCCGGGCGGTCACCGGTCGGAGCCGCCCGTCCTAGCGGGCCCCCGCGGGTCGAGGAGTGGGGCTGACCAGCGCCATCTCCTCCAGCCGAAGGATGACGGTCCCGAACGGATACCTGGTCCGGATCTGCACCGGGATCCGCCGGGCATCATCGGTGAGCCAGATCCGGGCATCCGACCGCTCGGCGAACATGCCCCGGTCCCCCATCACGGGACGGACCACCAGACAGGCGACCTTGGTTCCATCCGGCAGTTCCATCTGCTCCCGCTTCTCGACCGTGATCCGGAGCGGGTTCTTTTCTTTCCGGAAGTAGTAGTCGAGCTCGTACGTCTTGCCGACCTGGAGCGGGAAGGACCGGACGAAGTACAGGAATGCGGCGTCGTCGAGCGGGCGATCGACGCTGGGCTGCGGGTCCGGAGAACCCTCCAGCCGGTAGAAGCCGCTGTCGGGGTAGATGTCATAGTGCCGCTCGAAGATCCTGCCGTTCTCGTTGTTGTCCTGGGTAAACCGGCGAGACCGGAAGTCTGCGATCCCGGTCCGGGATTCGAGGACGCTGTTGATCCGGTAGAGCATGTTGCCGCCCACCAGCGAGAACCGGAAGATGAAGCTCGGGACGCTCTGGACGGTATCGACGCCGGCCACCTGGATGGTGCCGGTGCCAAGCCGGAGGAACCCGAGCTTGGCTGAGTACTGGAATCGCTCGCCGACTCCGAACGGATACGCCTCACTCTGGGCCAGGAGTGGCGTCGCCAGCAGGGCAACCAGGGCGAAGATCGCCGGTCCGGTCCGGGTCATCTCGGGGTGGCCGCGGCGCGAAGGGCGGGGCGGGCGGCCCAGAGGGCTCGGGCGGTGCTCCACGGGTCGATCCGGCTGGCCCGGTGGCGGAGGTCATGGCGTTCGACCACCGAGACCGACTCGACCCGCCTGGCTTCGGCCCCGAGGCGGCCGATCAACTCCGCGTTGGCGGCCCAGCCCTCCGTGGTCAGCAGTCGGCCCGGCCGACGATCCAGCGCGAGACGAAGGCAGCTCAGCCGGGTGGCCATGAACCCCGACACGATATCCCGCACGCCCGTCACCCGGATGGCGGAGGGCACCAGCAGCGGGGCCCACCGTCGGAGCCATCGGATTCCCCGAATTGGCTGTCCGGTCAGCTGGCCCTCACCGACCACCAGATCCGCACCGCTGTCGAGTCGCCGGATGATCTCGGGGAGGAACTCGGGGCCATGGGCAAAGTCGGCATGCACCAGGACCGCCGCATCGCGCCGGGGTCGGTCGGTCCGGTCGAGCGCCATGCGGAGGAGCGACTCCACCGTCGCGGCGTAGCCGAGCGGCTCGGGATGAGTGTGCACCGTGAGCGGGAGCACGTTGAGGTACGGGGTGAGCACGGCGGGTGTCGAATCCCGGGACCCGTCGTCGGTGACGAGGATCTGGTATTCCCGGCCCAGCTCGGAAAAGACCTGCCGGATCTTCCACAGGACGAGCCCGATGGTCGGGGCTTCGTCGCGGACCGGAATGCACACGTAAATCACGAGAGGTCAGTCGGTTGCGTCATACTCTATGATAACGCCCAAGCCGGGCTGTTGCAGCACGCCGGGCCGGCTCAAGGGCCGGCGAGAGAGTCGGGGAAGAAGGGGCATCCGGGGGCTTCCAGTCCGGCCACGTCGGCCCGAATGCCCAGGAGGGGGACTTCCTCACCGCCGGTGCGGATTACCCCGATGACCGGGGCACCCGCCACCTGGCTCCCGCTGTAGAGCATGATGCCCCGAGGCTTGCCGTTCCCGTCCAGGACGAGCACTCCGAATCCGGCGGGGCTGTTGGCCGGAAGGTCGCCCTCCAGGGTCACGGCCCATCCGGATTCGACCAGGGAGACGAATCCCCGGAGTGCGGGTCCGGCCGCCACCCGGACCGGGATGAATTCGGGGGCGGTAACCGGGGCACCGGAAAGGGCCCGCCGCGGGGTGCTGAACTGGTCGAGCAGGACGGTGGCGCCGGCCACGGCGGTGATGCCGCAGGCCGCGTCCCCACCGTTCCCGCAGGCGGCGGTGAGGAGAAGTCCGGTGATGAACAAGTGGCGGGGCATGGGGGGGTCTCCTGGTGGCCGGATCGCCGTCGATAAACTAACATTGCTGACGACTTCACGGGGGACCGACGCTCGATGTCGCTCGAGAGCCTCAAGGCGCGCCTCGAACAGCTCCTCGCCTCGGCTGGCGATTCCCGGGTTTACGCGGACGGGCTGTACCAGGCGATGCTCGATACCAAGGTCGCGGTCGCCCAACTGCGGGAGGCGATCGGCACCACCACCCGCGAGCTGGATGGCGAGCGGGTGCGGCTGGCCGATGCGGAGCGCCGGGGCACCCTGGCCGCCGGGATTGGTGATCAGGAGACCTCGGCGCTGGCCGAGATCTGGATCGTCAAACACCGGGAGCGGGTCCAGCTGCTGGAGCGCAAGCTCGAGGTGCAGCGGGATGAACTCGCCATGGCCGACCGCCAGTTGGCGGAGTTCAGCCAGGAATACCGGCAGGCCCGGGCCGGGATCCGGGCCGGCGCGCCGCCCCCGGCCTCGGACGACGCCGAGGGGGCACGGGTCGATGTCGAACTCGACCGTCACGCCCGCGAGACCCTGGTCCGGGATCAGCTCGCGGCACTCAAGAAGCAGCTCGGCCGGCACGACTGACCCTCACTTCAACACCAGAGGTTCCGGTGGCTTCGACCAACAGCGATACCGCCTTCTTCGGGCACCCCCGGGGGCTGTCCACTCTGTTCTTCACCGAGATGTGGGAGCGGTTCAGCTACTACGGGATGCGCGCCATCCTGATCCTCTTCATGACCACCCCGATCGCGGTGGGAGGACTGGAGTGGGACGCCGCCAAGGCGGGCGCCGTCTACGGGACCTACACCGCGTTGGTCTACCTGATGGCGCTGCCCGGCGGGTGGATCGCCGACCGGATTCTCGGGCTCCGGCGGTCGGTCTTTATCGGGGGCGTGATCATCATGACCGGGCACATCCTGCTGGCGGTGCCCGGGAGTGAGATCTTCTTCTACCTCGGGCTCCTCTGCGTGGTGCTCGGTACCGGGCTCCTCAAGCCCAATATCAGCGCCCTGGTCGGCCAGCTGTACCGCCAGGATGATGTCCGGCGGGACGCCGGGTTCTCGATCTACTACATGGGCATCAACCTGGGCGCCTTCTTCAGTCCGCTCGTCTGCGGCTGGCTGGCGCAGGCCGACGGGTTCCGCCGGATCCTCACCGGCTGGGGGATCTCGCCGGAGAGTTCCTGGCACTTCGGTTTCGGGGCGGCGGCGGTGGGGATGTTCTTCGGTCTGATGCAGTATCTGGTGACCGGGCACTACATGGGTGACGCCGGCAAGGTGGCGCTGGGGGCCGGGGCGGAGGCCGAACAGGCGGCCACCCGACGGAAGTTCTGGATCGGGGTGGTCGGCGTGCTGGCCGTGGTCGCGGCGCTGGTGCTCATGGCCAGGCAGGGGCTCTTCACCTTCACCGCGGAGCTGGTGGCCGCGGCCTTCGGCTGGCTCCTGGCAGTCATCGTGGTCGGGTTCTTCGCCTGGCTGTTCATGGCCAGCAGCTGGACGTCGCAAGAGCGGAAGCGGCTGATCGTGATCGGGGTGCTCTTCTTCGGCGCCGCGGTGTTCTGGTCCGCGTTCGAACAGGCGGGCTCCACCCTCAACCTCTTTGCCGACCGCTCGACCCGCAGTTCCGTCTTCGGGATGGGCTTCCCGGCCAGCTGGTTCCAGTCCCTCAACGCCCTGTACATCGTGCTCCTGGCGCCACTCTTCGCCGCGTTCTGGGTCAAGCTCGGACCCCGGGATCCATCGAGCCCGACCAAGTTCGCGGTTGGCCTGTTCTTCCTGGCGGCGGGGTTTGCGGTGATGATCGGGGCGGCCGTCGCGGCCCGGAACGGAGTCCAGGTCAGCCCCATGTGGCTGGTCCTGACCTACCTGCTGCACACCATCGGGGAACTGTGGCTTAGTCCGGTGGGGCTGAGCGCCATGACCAAACTGGCGCCGGCCCGGGTCTCGGGGCTGATGATGGGGGTGTGGTTCCTGGCCAGTTCGGTGGGGAACTACGTCGGGGGTCAGATTTCCAGTCTGTACGAGACCTTCACCCGGGAGGCGATCTTCGGTGCGGTGACCGGGTACGCGGTCCTCGCCGGGGTCGTCATGGCCCTGCTGATCGGGCCGATCAAGCGGATGATGGCCCGGGCCGACTAGCGCGGCCCGGGTATCCCTCCGGCCTCAGCGGTAGGGCCGGGACTTGGTCCACAGCACGATGACGCCGCAGGCGGCGTTGGACCCCGCGAACTCGCCGGGGATCTCGCCGGCGCCCCGGTATACTTCGATCCCGTAGAGATCCCGAATCGGGGTGTTTTCGTGGAAGGACCGGGCGACAACTCCGTCGATCCACCAGGTGGGTTCGCAGTTGGGGGCCCGGGACATTCGCGCCAGGCACTCGAAGGTCTGCTGATTGCACTCGATCCTGACCCCCCGGACGGTGCGCAGGGCGTCGCCCACGCTGTTGAACCCGCGGGCCAGGAGTTCGTCCCACCGGTAGTAGGCGCCGAGTCCCCGCTCCCGGCGTCGCTCGAAGTCGACATAGCGAGGGGCCAGCCGTTCGGCCCGGACCCGGACGACGACGTCCGGGAGCTTGTCGCCTGTGAACTCCATGGCAAAGGTCCGCTCCGTCGGCTGGGCTTCAGCTTGGAGGAAGAGCTTGAGCTTGAGCGTCGAGTAGCCGAGGGCGACCACCGTCACCTCCACCTCGCCCAGCGGGAGGCCGGTGGCCACGAACCGGCCGGTGGAATCCGAGGTGATGAGGGCGCTGATCCCCTTGACCCGGATGGTGGCACCGGCGACGCCCTCACCCATCTCGTTGTCCATGACCCGTCCCACGATGGTGCCGACCGACTGCTGGGCGGCCAGCCCTGGCCCGCCGAGGAACGGGGAGGTCAGGGGGGCGGTGAGGAGGCAGGCCGCTGCCCTCAGGGTGTGACGTCGGGTCATGGTTCAGCTCCTGGTGCGGCGTGGGAGGTTGCGCTTCCCTGAAGATCGTGGCAAGTTATGCCAATCCTTACCATGAGCAACCGGCAGTCCCCAGCGATCCTGATGATTGGGGCGCCTTGGCTGTACCGTTGGGAACCGGCCGGGACACGATAGGAGACGAACCCGAACGTGTCTATTTCACACGGGTCCCGCGTTCCAGATTGCTAATTCGTTGTTGATCAACAGGTTGGCATGTGGCCGATGGCGGCCCAAAACCTGCGATTATTAGGAATACCACAGACTTCACAGTGATGGTTCATCTCGCTGTTTGTCGTGCTCTACCGACCATGGGGAGCCAGCGAGTGTTTGCTTGGCAGTGAGTCAGCAGCAGTTCCTGTCCGTCCCTAACCCGACACGAGGCAGAGCAAATGAGAGCTCCACGGTGTGGCAAATTCTTTGGTGGCGCCTTGCTGGTCCTTGCGACCCTGGGCACCTCCGAGGCGGTCGCCCAGGGCGCGGCCGTGATCACCGGACGGGTGGTCACCGAGCGAGGTGATCCACTGGGTGGTGCGACCGTCATCATCGCAAACACGAATTTCGGGGCCTCCACGTCCCCTTCCGGGGCCTATACCATCACCATCGAGGCCTCCGCCGCTCGGGGTCAGCAGGTGGTCCTGACCGCCCGCTACCTGGGGTACCGGGCCACGACCCGCACCGTGGTCCTGTCGCCGGGCAGCCAGGAGCAGAATTTCGAGCTCCGGCCGGATCCGCTGCGACTGGATGAGCTGATCGTGACAGGCGTATCCGAGGCCACCTCTGCCAAGAAACTGACGTTCTCGGTGGGCAAAGTCTCCGAGGAACGGCTCCAGGAAGTGCCGGGCGGCAGTGCGCTCCAGGCCCTCCAGGGGAAAGTGGCCGGGGTCCGCCTGGTTCCCACCTCGGCGCAGCCGGGGGGTGAGGTGGCGCTGCGGCTCCGCGGTGCGACCAGCATCGGGGGCCGGCAGGATCCGCTGTTCATCGTCGACGGGGTCATCGTTCCCTACGGCCTCGCGGACGTGGCGGCCGAGGACATCGAACGGATCGAGGTCATCAAGGGGGCGGCGGCGTCCTCCCTCTATGGGTCCAACGGCGCCAATGGAGTGGTGCAGGTCTTCACCAGGCGCGGTGCCAGTCTCCCCGATGGCGCCATGAAGGTCACGGCCCGGTTCGAGGGGGGCGTCAACCAGATGCCCCGGCGTCTCGAGTTTTCCCGGTCCCACGCCTTCGAGGTGGACGGGAGCGGGAACTACCAGCTCGATGGCGGCGCCCGGGTCACCAAGGTCGACCAGATCGCCGACAACCCTTTCCCGGTGTACTTCGACCACTGGGATGCCATGGTGAGCCCCGGGGCGTTCTGGACCGGGTACTTCTCGGTGGGGCAGCGTCGCGGGACCACCAACCTGAACGCCTCGCTGCAGAACACCGAGAACAACGGCGTCATCTTCGGGCTCGACGGATACAGCCGGCAGAACTTCCGGGTAAACGTGGACCAGCAGCTGGCGCAGGACCTCGACGTCTCGTTCAGCACCTTCTACGGCAAGTCGACCAACGGCCGGACGGCGGAGGGCCAGACCGGGCCGTTCTTCGGGCTGATGTTCGTCCAGCCGGACGTCGACATCACGGCTACGTGTGACGAGATTCCGTACTGTCCCATCGTCCCGCTGAGCGGTGATATCGCGAACGATTTCAACCCGATGTACGAGCTGGCGAACCGGAAGATCTCCCAGAACCGGAACCGGTTCACCGGGGCGAGCCGGGTCCGGTGGCGGATGATGGACTGGCTGTCGGCGGATGCGAGCATCGGCTACGACCAGGAGTCGCAGGACTACTCGGACATCACCCCGTTCGGCTACCTCACGTCGTCGGGCACCAAGACGGACGGGTCGCTGGAGAAGCGGTCGCGCAACGGCCGGCAGATCAACACCAGCGTCTCGCTCACGGCGATCAACTCTTTCGGGAAGATCACCAACACCACCCGGGTCGCGACCAGCTACGAAGATGAGCTGAACCGGTCGCTTGTCTCCAGCGCCAGCACGCTGCTGGTGAAGAAGGTGCCCGAGTTCGGCGGGACCGATCCGAGCAGCCAGCGGGCGAGTTCCCGGGAAGAGACGATCAAGACCCAGAACTACCTGGCCATCACCACCTTCGACATCAACGACCGGTTCATCGTGGACGGGCTGATCCGACGGGACGGGTCGTCCCTGTTCGGACCGGACAGCCGGTGGGCCACCTACTACCGCCTGTCCGGCGCCTGGCGGGCGAATGAGGATCTGAAGATCTCGGGGGTCGACGAGCTCCGGTTCCGGGCCTCCTACGGCACGGCCGGTCTCCGGCCCGGGTTTGACGACCAGTTCGAGATCCTTGAGGTGACCGCGGGCGGCTTCAGCAAGGAGACGCTGGGGAACCCGCTCCTCAAGCCGGCCAAGTCGGCGGAGCTCGAGCTCGGTACCAACCTGGAATTCGGCAACGGCCGGTTCAGTTTGGAGTACAACTACGCCCAGAAGACCACCAGCGATCAAATTCTGCTGGTGGACCTGCCGGCGGTGGCAGGGTTCAAGCAGCAGTGGCAGAACACCGGTGTCCTCAAGTCCAAGACCCATGAGATCGCCTTCGCCGCCCAGCTGCTCAACACCCGGAGCACGGCGCTGGTCTTGAACATCGTGGGTGACCGCACCCGCCAGGTGATCACCGAGTGGAACCTGCCCGAGCGGCTCTACAGCTTCCAGCAGATGCCCTCCGCCTTCTTCCTGGGTAACGGGTCCAACCTCGGCGCCCTGTTCGGCAATCGGTGGATTCGGTCGATCGATGAGCTGTACGACGATCCTGCCAAGGCCGCCCTGAGGGGTCCCGGGCAGACGTATGACCCGGAAAAGTACCGGATCAACGAGGACGGCTACGTGGTGCTGAAGAGCGTCTACGGCACCAAGGACGAGCGGGCCATCAAGTACGTGTTCTGCAAACGGGAGGACGCCTCCGGCGGCTGCGCCGAGACGTCGAATATCACCCAGATCGGCGACGCCAATCCCGACTTCAACCTGAGCATTGGCAGCACCTTCAGCCACAAGCGGTTCGTGTTGAATGCGCTGCTCGATTGGTCGAAGGGCGGCGATCTGTACAACGGCACTCGGCAGTGGGCGTTCCAGGCCACCCGCGACAAGGCGCAGGACCAGGCCGGCAAACCCGCCAACGACGCGGCGTGTGGTACTCCGGCCGGAGCCACGGCGTCCTGCCCCAAGAAGCCGGCGGGCTACTACGCTGTGGGATTCTACAACGGGCTTGATCCGAGCAGTTATTTCGTGGAGGACGGGTCCTACGCCAAGCTGAAGGAGTTGTCGCTCAACTACACCTTCGTGAGAGACCAGCTCCAGAAGATCGGGCTGGGCGGACTCAACGAGCTCCGGCTCGGAGTCATCGCCCGGAACCTCTTCACCATCACCAATTACTCCGGGCTCGATCCGGAAGTTTCCGGGCTGTTCGGGGATCCGTTCCAGGTGCGGATGGACTGGTTCCAGTACCCCCAGTTCCGGACGTACACGGCCGTCGTCGAAATCGCGTTCTGAGGGAGCATCCAGCCATGACCCGATATCAAGGAAATCCCATGAAAAGGTTGACCAGCCTGGCCCTGGCGCTGGCCGTTGCCGGTACTCTGGGTGGGTGCGAGTTGGAGGTGGAGAACCCCAACGCGCCCGACGCCCCGCGTGCCTTCGTCGACCCCGCCGGGCTCCAGCAGCTCCTAGGGGGCGCCTTCCGGACCTGGGTCGAGACCCGGGGCGACTACTACCACGCCATGGGCCTCACCGCGATGGCCGACAACTACACCGCCTCGTGGAACAACGCCGCCCTCCGGTTCTATTCCTCGGTCGGGGTGGAGTGCCCATCCCGCTGCGGCTGGACCAACAGCGCGACGGCGCCGGAAGCGGCGGGGGGCCCGTCGGTGGAATCGGCGTGGTACGGGTACTACACCGTCTTCTCGAGCGCCACCGACGTCCTGGGTGCGATCAGGGACGGACTCTGTTTCGACGCCAACTGCGCCACCGACAACACCCTGACCTCCCGCAACAAGACGGTCGCCAAGATGCTCCAGGGCATGGCCCTGGCCGGCATCGCTCTGCTGTATGACCAGGGCTTCGCGGTGGACGAGGACACCGATTTCAGCGACCCCCTCGCGATCCCGTTCAGTTCGCGGGAGGAGATCCGGGACCTGGCGCTCCAGAAATTCGAGGATGCGTACACTGAGGCGGGGGTCAAGACCTGGTCCACGCCCAGCGAGTGGATGGGGGTCGGAGCCGGTACGTCCTACAGCAACCTGCAGATCCGCCAGGCCGTCCGGACCATGCAGGCGGAGTTGATCGCCCTCTATCCCCGGAACGGGGCGGAGAACACCGCCGCGAACTGGGCCAAGGTGGCCTCGAACGCCGCCCAGGGCGTCAGCGCGGCTCCGGCGTTCGACTGGCAGTTCTACATTGACGTCACCGGCGCGGAGTGCGGCCTGGACTGCGTGAAGACGTGGGGCAACTCGATCGGGACGATGCGGGTGGACACCCGGGTCGCCTCGCTGCTCACGACCAACCACCTGCACCCCTGGCCCGATCCGCAGGGCAACCCGTGCCCCCTCGTCCCGAGGAACGGCGATCTCCGGGTGGGCGACGGCAGCTGGGGGCCCGAGGATGACTTCAACAAGTACAAGACCACAGACGGCGACGGCCAACGCCGGGACCGACTATGCCTGTTCCCGCGTAGTCATCTTCCCGCCGGCCCGGGGCCAGTACCACCAGAGCAACCTGGTGCACATCCGCTACGTGAAGCTGGCCTACATCGGCGAGAACCTCCCCGGCGATGAACGGCACCGGCCAGGATCCCTTCTACACCAGGGGGATGAACGATCTGCTCTGGGCCGAGGGCCTCATCCGGAGCGGTGGCAGCCGGACCCTGGCGGCCACTCTCATCAACAACACCCGGGTCGGCCGGGGTGGCCTCGTGCCGCTCACCGGCACCGAGGGGGATCCCGCCCTGCTGGCCGCGCTTCAGTACGAGCAGGAGATCGAGTTCATGGGGCAAGGTGGCACCCCGTTCTTCAACCGTCGCCGGATTGACGGCCTGATCACCGGGACCCCCCGGCACATGCCGGTGCCGGCCAAGGAGATGGACGTGCTGGTGCGGGAGGTCTATACCTTCGGCGGACCCGGGAAGCCTGACATGGCGCCAGGCCGTGAGGCAGGCCAAGCGGGGGTCCGCTCGGTCCGCGAGATCCACGAAGACTTCCGGAAGGAAGTACGGAGGATCACCTCCGCTCACCGACGCTGGTAGTCAGAGTCGGAGTTGCCTGAAACGAAACAGGGGCGGGAGGAATCCCGCCCCTGTTTCGTTTACCCCCCAAGGGCCGTGAACTCAACGGCCCGGTCGGGTCACCGTGACCTCCGACGCCCCGGGTGGGACCTCCACCCGGGTTTCCTCACCGCCGGGCCAGCGGACCCGGATCGCTGTCGGGTCGCCTGCCAGTCCCATCACCTGCACGGCCCCGTTCTGGGACCAGTATCCCGATCCTGCCTGCACCTCCCGCACCGGCCCCATCCGGGTCCCATAGTCCACCCGGATCTGGGCGCCGATCCCGTCCGGATTGTCGGGCGACCCCACCAGCCGGACCCGAAGCCCCGGCCGGGCGGCCCGGTTCCGGAACAGCCGGGTGGCTGCCCCATTCTGGCTGACCACCAAGTCCAGGCGGCCGTCCCCGTCGAAATCGGAGAACCCCGCCCCCCGCTGCTCACCGTACACCTCGAGCCCGCTCCGCTGGCCTGGCACCGGATTGAGGCGGCCAGTCCCGTCGCCCAGGAGCAGGAGGCTCCGCCCGGCGTCATGGCGAGGGGTTCCGATCTCGGTGGCAAAGAAGTTCTGGCTCAGGAACAGGTCCTCGTGACCATCCCCGTCGAAGTCGGCGATCCCGGCGTAGAAGGCCGGCGCAAACTGCGCCTCGAGCGGCAGCGGGACGGCTTCGAACCAGGTCCCCCGGTTGAGAAGGACGGTGTGGTCGAGGGTCGTCGCGGCGAGGCGCTCGACCCGGCGCGCGGCGGGACCCAGGACCTGGTCGATGGTGGCGTCGGCATAGCCGGCATAGCTCCGGATCCACATGACCATCTCGGGCACCGCCCTGGAGAATCGCCCGAACGATGCGAGGGGGGCGATGCCGTTCAGCCGGGGGTCCATCCGGGCCAGGACGAGGTCCACCTTGTTCTGGGCCCCGAAGTTCCCGGAGTAGATGAACAACGGCGCCGCGGAATCGGCCGCCTGGGCGACGTTCCGGCCCCAGCTCGTGGCCACCAGGTCCAGCCGGCCATCGCCATCGAGGTCCCCCGCTGCAAGCCCGTTCCAGCGGCTCTGGAGGCCCTCCAGGCCCCAGGACGCCGGGGCCGGCAGGAATCGTCCCCCCTGATTCAGGAAGAGGCGGAGCGGGCCCCACTCCAGGCCCAGCACCAGGTCGGGGTCCCCATCCCCGTCGAGGTCACTGAAGAGGGCCGCCGAGACCAGGCCTGCGCGGCGCAGGAGATCACTGTTGACCCGGTCGAGGACGAACCGGCCGGCCTCATTCCGGAACAGCTTGGACGAAGCCGGGCGCGGGTAGGACCCGGGAATCACCCGGCCGCCCACGAACAGGTCCAGGTCGCCATCCCCGTCGTAGTCGGCCATCGCGAGGGGACCGACACTCGAGGTATCGCCCGGGACGGCGACCTGGGCCGCGCCGGGCCGGGACGGGTCCAGGAGCAGTACGGACGGAATGGCGGCGGCCTCGGCCATGGAGGATGCCTCGTAGCTCGACTGGCCGGCGAGAATCCGCATCCCGCCCTGGCCGTCCGGGAGGCCCAGGATCGTGGTGATGTCCCCCGTCGCCGGATCGCCAATCGGCCGCGCCGGCCCGAGCCGCCCGTGGTCATTGCGGGCGAGCGCGATCCGGCCACCCTTGCCGGTGGCGATCAGCAGATCCTCGTCCCCGTCCCGGTCCAGGTCCACCCACGCCGCACCTGGTCCGAACTGACCCAGGTTGTTGGGGAGCATCAGCTGGCGGGAGTATTCCTCAAACAGCGACTCGTGGTGGCTCTGTCGCAGGTCCGACGTCCGATCCTCGAAGAGGGGTCCCGCCTCGACCTCGCTCCGCCGGAGGCTGTCGGCGACCGCGGGGCGGAAGGACGGATCGTCGGGGACGTCCGGGGTGATCTCGAGAAGCCGGTTGGCCGGGGCTCCGTGGATTACCGAGCGGCTGCCGCCCGGCCAGCGGACCTCGATCGTGACGGTGTCGGCGGCTCCGGTGGCGAAGCTCAACAGCGGATCGGCCCCGGAGAGATAGAGACCACCCAGGGAGACGTCCCGCATCTGGAAGGGAACGGCCCCGCCGTGCACTACCACCCGGGCGCCCACCGCCTGGGTGTTGGGAAGCGGGGCTCGGAGTCGTACGGCGATGCGGGGTGCCGAGGAGGTGTTCCGGAAGATCCCGGCCGGCTGACGGAGCCGGTTGACGACCACGTCGAGGTCTCCATCCCCATCAAGATCCGCGGAAGCCATGCCGTGCGAGATGTCGTCCTCCGGGGCGAAGCCCCAGGCCTTCGTCACGTCCTCGAAGCTGAGGTCCCCCCGGTTCCGGAACGCCTGGTTGGGGAGGGCCAGGGGCGGGTAGAGGGTCAGCATCCTCCGCCAATCCACCGCGGTGAGCCGGTTCCGGAGTTGGAGTTGGACGTCGGAGTCCATGACGTCCCAGGGGTGCCCGGTGCCGATCAGCAGATCCTCCCAGCCGTCGAGGTCCACGTCCAGTACCATGGTGGACCAGGACCACCCGGAGGCCTCCACCCCGGCCAGGCTCGCCAACTCGGCGAAAGTCCCGTCCCCCCGGTTGAGGAACAGGGTGTTCCGTTGCCGCTGGGGGCGGTCCTCGATGTCGCCAGGGACCTTGGGGAGCGCGGTGTGGGTCGGGGACTGGGTCTTGAGTCTCCGGGTGTCGTGACTGAGCATGTCCACGACGAAGATGTCGGTCCGGCCGTCCCGGTTCACGTCCCCGACATCCACCGCCATGGAGGAGTTGCTGGTATTTCGCAGGGCGAGTTTCGGCGCGAGGCGAAAGACCCCTCGGCCATCGTTGAGCCAGAGTTGGTCGGGGTCCTCGAAGTCGTTCGCGACGTAGAGGTCCTGGTGACCGTCGTCGTCCACGTCCGCGAAACGGGCCGCCAGGGTGAAATACTCCGGCTCGTCGATCAGGGGCCGGCCGGCCTCATCCCGGAACCGGTCCGAGGCCATGGAGACCCGGGTAAAGTGCCCTTGCCCGTCGTTCAGATAGAGGAAGTCTGGATCGGCGCGCTGGACCAGTGTGATGCCGCCCAGGTCGGGCCGGGCCACCACCCGGTAGTCGGCCCGGTAGGGCGGGTTCACCTCGAAGCTGTCGCGGCTCACCTGGCGCACGACCTGGTCGAAAGCCCGGTCCTGCGGGGAGAGGCGATCGAGGGTGGTGTAGGCCTTGTAGTTGGCCACGAACAGATCGAGGTCGCCGTCGCTGTCCACGTCCGCCAGGGTGGCCGTGACGCTACCGTATTCTGAAGCGAGGCCGCTCCCCTCACCCTGCTCGGTGAAGTGGCCGGTGCCGTTGTTCAGGAAAAGTGAGTTGGGTCCGCCCAGGGCCAGGAGAATCAGGTCCAGGTCCCCGTCACCATCCACATCGGCGAAGACCGCCCCGGTCGAGTACCGCTCCGGCGCGGCCACGCCGCGCTCGGCCGCCACCTCGTCAAACCGCCAGTCCCCCCGGTTCAGGTACAGCGCGTTTGGCCCCTCGGTCCGGCAGAAGTACACGTCCGCCAGGCCGTCGCCGTCAACGTCGCCGATGGCCACCCCGCCGCCCTGCGCCAGGATTCGGTTTGCCAGGGCGAGGGAGTCGCTCAGGGTGTTTTGAAAGGAGATCCCGGTGCGGTCCGAGGGGAGGGACGCAAAGCCCGGCCCGCCGTCCCGGGGGACGTCGAACTCCCGCCACCGGTAGCCTGACTCCTGGTGCCACGAGGAGTCGACCCGCGGGCTGCACGCCGCCAGCCAGACCAGGGCGAGACTGCCCAGTGCGGCGGACGCCCTCACCGGGTGCTGGCAGGTCTGGTGTGAAGCCGCTCCAGGACCTTGTCGCCGATACAGGCTCCCTGGACCTTGCCGGCATCGCGGCCCATCGGGTAGTGGATCCCGCCGTAGACGCGGGACTGCGCCGCCTCGATGGCGGCATCGACGAAAGAATTGAAGTGGCGGACGGGGTGACCGATGGCGAGGTTGGTGCTGTCGTCGAACGCCACCTCGCCGACCAGTCGGGTCATGACCGTCGCGGCAGCCATGGACTGGACCGAGTGGGCCGAGGGGTACTCCGGAAAGGTCGGGGTGTTGATCATCGGTGACCACTTGGGGTCGATGTATCGACGGATATAAGTATTGGGGCGGATCAGATTGTCGCGGAACTTGAAGTGGAACGCCCCGATGAAGGCATCGGCCTGGGCCATGGTGGCCAGGACGAACAACTCGGCGGCCGCCTCGGCGGTGAGGCGCCGCTCGGAGATCATCTGGCTGCCGATCGACAACCAGTGACCGGTGGGGGTGCCGCTCTGGCCGGGGTTGTCCGCCCAGTAGAGGGCGATCAGCCGCTGCTCCTCCGTCAGGAGCTTGCCGGCCTGATACACCGAGTCGCTTTCGGCCCAGAACGCGGACCCGGGTTCGGCGGAGAAGGGCGCGTGATCAGGGAGCGGGCACTCGTCCGGGGTCCGGAGGACGAAGGGGCGGATGGTACCCCACCACGGCTCGGTGATGCCGGCCGGGTTGATGGCCTTGATGGTGGTGACCCCGGCTCCCTTGGGCTGGTTGGTCAGGATGGTCCGCTCGCCCGCGGCCTCCGACTGGAACTGGGCATTCGGGTTGTCGAGCGCCACCAGTTCGGTCATCGCCGACAGGTTCTGCGAGACGTACTCGTCGACCCGGCTGTCATTGACGTAGAGCGAGGGGCCGACCGGCGGCGCGTAGGGCCGGGTCCGGGTCTCCGCGAAGCCGTCGCTGTTGGACCAGGCAATGATGGCCAGGCCGATCTCCCTGCCCAGGGCCGCTGAGCGATCCTGGACATCCGCCGGGATGCCAAGGGCGACTCGGGCGCCCACCAGTGAATCGGTCAGGGTCGCGAGGGCGGCCTGGTGGAGGGCAGCCCTTCGCGAAAGAGGGAGTCGAGCACCAGCCGTTCGGCGCCGAGGGCCACCAGGGTCGCATCGTAGGGCTGACCGGCCTCGGCCGTTGGGAGCTGGTCGAGGCCATTGAGTTGACCGCTGAGCGACCGGAGGCTCGGGGTCGCCGTGGCGAGTCCCTCATAGAGTGCTACGGAGGCGTAGGCCAGAAGTCGCGACGCGACGGGCGGTGAGATCCGCTCGGCTCGGATGAGGCCGTAGTAGTTCTGCATCCACTCAGCCACCATCGAGGGGTCGGTGGGAGGGGTGCCGCGGCCGCAACCGGCCAAGGCAAGGAGCAGACACGCGACGGTGGATCGCTTCATGGTTCCAATACCCATTCTCGAGGATGGATCGGCTATCGGGATGCAATGTAAACCATGCCGTTGGAGGATAGGCCCAGGGGACGGGTTCCTGTTGGCCCAAGTGGCCTCTGACATCGCGCCGGGCCAACGGGAGGAACCGGCCGGAACGGCGGGTAGGGCCGTCAGGCAACTGAGCCTGAGGTGGGGGCTGTGTCATCAGGCCGGACCGGAGACCCGTTATCAGACACTCTATCTAACAAAGTACTTGACAGACAGTCTCATCGGGTGAAGATTGGGTCCATGTCGACCTCACCCAGCCGCCGACCGGATGATCCTCAGCCACTCCACCAACGGGCGGCCTCCGACCTGTCGTTCATCCGGGAGACCATGGCTCGCGCGGTGCCGATGACCTCGGTGCCGGGCTGGGGCGGGGTCCTGATGGGGGTGACCGCGCTCGTCGCGGCACTGCTGGCGTCCACCCGCACCGACCCCGCCGAGTGGTTGGCGGTCTGGCTCGCCGAGGCGGTGCTGGCGCTGGGGATCGGGGGGATCGCGGTGGTCCGGAAGGCCGAACGGACCGGCACGACCATGCTGTCCCATGCGGGACGCCAGTTCATGGGGAACTTCGTCCCTCCGCTGGTGGCGGGCGCCCTGCTGACCCCGGTGCTGTACGGCGCCGGCCTGAGGGGCCACCTGCCAGGGCTCTGGCTCCTGATGTACGGCACCGCCGTGGTCACCGCCGGCGCCTTCTCGATCCGGGTCGTTCCGCTGCTGGGCGGGCTGCTGATGCTGGTGGGAGCGGTGGCCCTGGTCGTGGCACCGACCTGGGGGGACCTGCTCATGGCCATCGGGTTCGGCGGCCTGCAGGTCGGGTTTGGCCTGCTGATCGCGAGGAAGTATGGCGGCTGATCGCTCTGCCGCCCGGAAGCCCCCCGTGACACCGGCCCCCGATCGGGACTCGGATGCCCGCCACGCCAGGGAGACACTCGATCTCGACCGGCTGATTCACGAGCGGGTTCGCCTGGGGATCGTGAGCGCCCTGGCCGCCTCACCTTCACTCACCTTCAATGAGCTGCGGGCGATTCTCGAGGTGACCGACGGTAACCTCAGCGTGCATGCCCGAAAGCTGGAGGACGCCGGGTATCTCACCTGCGCCAAATCGTTTCAGGGACGGGTGCCGCGGACGGAGTTTTCCCTGACCCGGAAGGGTCGGGACGCGCTCGAACGCTACCTGGGCCACATGGAAGGACTGATCGACATGATACGGGGTGACGGATGAGCGGCCTGCACGTCGGGATCATCATGGATGGCAATGGGCGTTGGGGGCTGTCGCGGGGCATGCCCCGTTCCGCCGGTCACCGGGCCGGGGCCAAGGCGCTCCGGGAGGTGGTGGAGGCGGCCCCTGACGCGGGCGTGGCCACGCTCACGGTGTACGCGTTTTCGGCCGACAACTGGGGGCGGCCCCGTGAGGAGGTCGGACTGCTGTTTCGGCTGTTCCGGGCCTATCTGCGCTCCGAACGGGCCGCCTGCCAGCGGAACGGGGTGCGGGTCTCGGTCCTCGGTCGGCGGGACCGGCTTCCTCCGATGCTGCGCCGGGAAATCGCCCTGACGGAACGGCAGACGGCGACTGGAGCGACCCTGCATCTCCGGGTGGCCATCGACTATTCCTCACGAGAAACGATCCTCGCCGCCGCCGCGCGCTGCGGGGAGGAGGTGGACTCCGCCCGATTCGAACAGCTGCTGGTGGCTGACCAGACGCACCGGGCACCGCCGGTCGATCTGCTGATCCGCACCGGAGGCGAGTATCGGCTGAGCGATTTTCTGCTCTGGGAGTCGGCCTACGCCGAACTGCTTTTCAGTCCGGTCATGTGGCCCGACTTCGGGAAGCCGGAGCTTCGGGAGGCGGTCGCGGCGTTCCGGCAGCGGGATCGACGGTTCGGGGCCATTACCCCCGCGGTCATGGCTCAGGCCGGGGCGGCATAGGAGGTCAGGTGACGAATCAGATTCGCCTCGGGTTGATCGCGGCCGGGCTGGCCGGCCTGGTGTACGGTGGCTTCTTCCTTTACGCCGGACTCACCAGTCAGGAGGAGATCCTGCCGGCGGGGACCCGCTACCACTTCTGTGGCTTCTACCTGGATTGCCACCTGAGTGTGGCCGTGGAGGGGGTCACGGTGACCCCGACATCGGGCGGTGGAGAGCGCTATACCGTGCTGGTCCGGTTTGCCAGCGACGCCCGCCGGGCGGTCCTGGTGCTCGATCGACCGGTGGCAAGTCTGGTGGATGACCTGGGAACCCGGGTGGAACCGGTCGCCGGCCCCACCGGTGCGCGGTTGTCTCCCGACTCCTCGGTCAGCGCCGAATTCGTCTTCGAGGTTGAGGCCCCCCTGCTCAACCCACGCCTGCACGTCGTCAAGGGATCGCGCATGGAGCGGTGGACCGAACGGCTCCTGATCGGGGACCCCGACAGCTTCTTCCACCCCCCGGTCACTCTCGCCCTGAGATAGCCGCCGCAAACTGGGGCCATCCCGACGGCCCGCACCCCGGCCGATCAGGTGTTCAGGAGTTGCCCGCGGAACACCGTGACGGCCTGACCGGCGAGCCGCACCCGATCGCCCACGACCGAGACCCGGACCTCACCGCCCCGCCGCGACAGCTGCCGGGCGACGAGGTTGTTCCTTCCCAGTCGAGCCGCCCAGAGCGGGCCGAGGGCGCAGTGAGCCGACCCGGTGACGGGATCCTCGGGGACTCCCGATGCCGGGCCGAAGAACCGCGACACAAAGTCCACTCCGGCCACCCCGGCGGGGGCTCCCTTCGCCGTAACGATGATCCCGCGGCAGGGCAGCGCGGCGAGGCGAGCGAGGTCGGGGGTCAACGATTGCACGGTACCCGGATCGGCCAGCTCGACCACCAGATCGAACCGGCTCCTCCCGGTCCATCGCGGGGTGGCTCCCAGCCCCTGGGCCAACCCCTCCGGGGCCGCCGCGGCCTCGGGCGGAGTGGCCGGGAAATCGAGCACGATCCACCCATCGTCCTGGCGGTCGGCGGTCAGCAGTCCGCTGCGGGTGTGGAACCGGGCCTGGGCTCCGCGGGCCAGGCGTCCACTCTCCCAGAGGACGTGGGCCGTGGCGAGCGTGGCGTGGCCGCAGAGATCCACCTCCACCGCCGGAGTGAACCACCGGAGTCCGTAGTCGTTTCCGCGGGGTTCGAGGAACGCGGTCTCCGACAGGTTCATCTCCATGGCGACCGACTGACACCAGGCACTATCGCGCGCCTGGTCGAGCAGGCAGACGGCGGCCGGGTTCCCGGCAAAGGGCCGATCGGCGAAGGCGTCGACCTGCCAGAGTTCGAGGGTCATGAGGTCCTCGCTTCCGCGTGGTGACACGCCACCTCGGCGGCGCCGACCGGTCGGAGGATGGGAAGTTCCTCTCCACAACGGGTATCTCGCGCGGGGTGGGGGCACCGGTCGAAGAAGGGACATCCCCGCGGCCGCCGGGTGGCGACCGGCGGCTCGCCGGCCAGTATCGGTCGAGGTTTTCCGGCGGTCGGGTGCAGCCGCGGGGCCGAGGCCACCAGCGCCTGGCTGTAGGGATGGCCCGGGGCGGTAATCACCGCGCGAGCCGGCCCGGTTTCGACCACTCTCCCGAAGTACATCACCGCCACCCGATGGGCGATCCGGGCCACCACCGCCAGGTCATGGGCGATGAACAGGCAGCCGAGCCCCCGCACGTTCTGCAGCCGCCGGAGCAGGGCCAGGATCTGGCTCTGGATGGCCACGTCGAGGGAAGCGACCGGCTCATCGCAGACCAGGAACGCGGGATCGAGGGCGATGGCACGGGCAATCGCGATCCGTTGTCGCTGGCCACCGGAGAACTCGTGGGGGTATCGCGCGGCGTCCTGGCCGGTCAGACCGACGTTCTCCAGCAGGCCGGCGACCCGGACGCGCAGGGCCTCGCCCTGAGCGATCCGGTGGATCACCAGTCCCTCGGCCACCGCATCGCCCACGGTCTGCCGGGGATTGAGGGTGGCGTAGGGATCCTGAAAGACGATCTGCATCCGCCGCCGGGCCTGGCGGAGCGAGCGGCGATCGAGGGTTCCCAGGTCGGTGCCGTCGAACCGAACGCTGCCGGCGGACGGCGGCTCCAGCCGGAGGATCAGCCGCCCGAGGGTGCTCTTGCCGGAGCCCGATTCTCCGACCACCCCCAGGGTTTCTCCCGCGGTGAGCTGGAGGTCCACCCCGTTGAGGGCGTGGACCGTGCGGGATCCCAGCGCCAGGGGCTGGCGATATCGCTTGGTCAGCTCCCGAACCTCGATCAGCGGCGGGCTCACCTGACGACCTCTTCCAGTTGGGGCACCGCGGCCACCAGGGCCCGGGTTCGCGGGTGGGATGGATGGTCGATCACCTGGCGGGTCGGGCCGTGCTCCACCACGCGGCCCTGGTCGATCACCACGACCCGGTCGGCCAGCTCCGCCACCACCGCGAAGTCGTGGGTGATGAGCAGCAGCGCCATGTCCCGCTCTCGACGGAGGCGTCGCAGCAGGGCCAGGATCTGGGCCTGGACGGTGACATCCAGGGCGCTGGTCGGTTCATCCGCCACCAGCACCGGAGGGGTACCCGCCAGCGCCATCGCGATCCCGACTCGCTGCTTGAGACCGCCGCTCAGCTGGTGGGGAAACGCGTCGGCCCGGTCCCGCGGGAACCCGACCTCCTGGAGCAGGCCCTCCGCCTGCCGAGCCGCCGTCCGGCGATCGGTCCGGTGAATCGCTCGCACCGTCTCGGCGACCTGATCGCGAACCCGGAACACCGGGTCGAGGCTCCCCGCCGGATCCTGGAAGATCATCCCGATCCGGCGACCGCGGATCTGCTGCCAGGCGGATTCCGGCTGTCCGGCGAGTGGCACGCCATCCAGCACGATCCGGCTCTCGGGGCCCATCCGCCCCGGTGGCGGGATCACCCCCAGGAGGGCGGCGGCCGTCAGGCTCTTGCCGCTGCCGGACGGACCGACCAGTGCCAGAATCTCCCCCGGTGTCATGGCGAAAGAGACATCCTCCACCGCGTGGACCCGGCGGCCCGCCGCCGACGGGAAGGTGATTCGCAGCTGGTCGACGGTGAGCAGGGTCATGCCGTGCGCGGGTCGAGGGCGGATTGCAGCGCATCCCCCACCAGGTTGGCCGACAGCACGGTGGTGACGATGGCGGCGCCAGGAAAGAGGCCGGCCCACGGTGCGGACAGCAGGATCGGTCGGGCCTCCAGGATCATCACGCCCCAGGAAGGGGTTGGCGGCTGGATCCCGAGCCCGAGGAAGGAGAGGCCCGCCTCCAGCAGGATGACGTCGCCCAGCCCGAGTGTCGCCGCGACCAGCAGCGGCCCGGTCGCGTTGGGCAGCAGATGGTGGAGGATGATCCGGGCCGGCGAGGCGCCGAGCGCTCGGGCGGCGAGCACGTACGGCTCTCCTCGAAGGCGGAGAACCTCGCCCCGGACCAGGCGGGCGGTCTCCAGCCAGCCGGTGATGCCCAGGGCCACGATCAACGCCCCGACGGGAACCCGCTCCCACACCAGTACCAGGAGGAGCAGCAGGAAGATCCGCGGGATGGCGAGGGCGCCATCCACCAGTCGGGTGAGAATGGTGTCGACAACGCCCCCGGCATACCCGGCCACCAGTCCCACCCCGGCCCCGAGGGTCATCGCCAGCGCCACCGCCAGGCCCGCGATCATCAGCGAGACCCGGCCGCCGGTGACCAGCCGGGCCAGCACGTCCCGGTTGAGCTGGTCGGTGCCGAACAGGTGGCCCGCTCCTGGAGCGAGCGCTCCGGCGGCGGCATCGGGGATGGCGTTTGGATCGGCCAGCCAGGGCGGTGCCAGCAGCACGATGGCGGTCATGCTCAGCAGCACCAGCAGACCGGATCTTCCCCCAGGCGCGGTCCAACTCTGCCGCAAGGCCTGTCGCAGCGGACCGATCACGGCTCGCGGATCCTCGGGTCCAGCAGCAGGTAGCCGACGTCGGTGACGACCCCGCCGAGGATCACCATTCCGCTGGCGAGAATCGCGGTCCCCATCAGCAGTGGGTAGTCGCGAGCGGCGATCGCTTCGGCGGTGAGCGAGCCGATCCCCGGCCAGTTGAACACGTACTCCACGAAGACCGAGCCCGTCACCAGCATCGGGAGCCACAGTCCGAACAGGGTCAACACCGGGAAGACGGCATTCCTCCAGGTGTGGCGCCAGAGCACCCGGCGGGGGGACAACCCACGGGCGCGCGCGGCGCGGACAAAGTCCTGGCGGAGCACCTGGAGCATCGCGCTCCGCTGGTAGCGCATGGTTCCCCCAACGGTGACCAGCGCCAGGGTGAGGGCCGGCAGAATGAGATGGCGGATCAGGTCCACCGTGCGGGTCCCCCAGGAGGCGTCGGCGGCCATCAGCGGGTCGCTCATCTGGGCGGCCGGGAGCAGACCCCAGCGGTGGCTGATCAGGGCGATCAGCACCAGGCCGAGCCAGAACGACGGGGTCGCGTACCCGGCGAGGGAGAGTCGGCCCAGCCAGCGGTCGAGACGTCGGCCGCGATGCGTGGCCTGGAGGACTCCGAGCCAGATGCCGATGGTGAAATTGAACAGCAGCACGGTGCCGCCCAGCAGCAGGGTCGCGGGGAGCCGGCTGAGCAGCAGGGCCTCGACCCGATCCGGGTAGTGGGCGATGGAGAGGCCCAGTTCTCCGCGGGTCAGGCCGCGGAGCCAGGCACCGAGTTGGGCGCCCAGCGGCTGGTCGAGCCCGAAGCGGGCCTTGAGCATGGTGGCCTCTTCGGCACTGAGCGGGACGTCACCCTCCAGCCGGGCGAGGGGATCCCCGGGAGTGGCCCGCATCAGCATGAAGAGCAGCAGGAGGCTTGCCGCGAACGTCAGGGCGGCATGGGCCAGTCGCCGCAGCAACCAGGCGATCACGTCACGGCGGGGTGCGGTCCCGCGGGATCTGTCGTCCTGGAGTGACGCGCCACCGCCAGAGCTGCGACCAAATGGCCTCCGGTCGGAGGGTGAGATCGGTGAAACGCTGGTGGAGGATGACCCCGGTCACGGGGGCGAAGAGAAACACCGCTGGCGCGTCGCTGTTGATGGTCCGGACCGCCTCACGCCAGAGGGGCAGTGCGCCGGTCCGGCTGGCCATCGCTTGGTCGATCAGCGAATCGACCGCCGGGTTGCAGTACTGGGCCACATTGGAGCCGCCGCGACCAGCGCACGACCAGCTCTGGACCAGCCCGGCAGGGCTGGGGTCCATCACGGCCTGCGAGAAGTCGATTTCGAATTCTCCCTTGCCCCGCCGTTCGGCCCAGACCGGCCCGTCCAGCCGGACCAGTTCGAGCTGGACCCCGATCCGGCGGAACTGTTCCTGGATCTGCACGGCCATGTTGTTCCGCACGGCGCTGGTGCCCGGGAAGTTGAGCCGCAGGAGCAGCGGCTGGCCGTTTCGATCGAGGATGCCGTCCCCATCGGAGTCGCGCCACCCGCGCTGCGCCAGGAGCCGCTGGGCCACCTGGGGGTCGTAGCTGGTGGCCCGACCGCCCGGGTCCCTGATCCAGTGGAGTTGCGCCACCGGGCCTTCGGCCACCGTGCCAAAATCGCCCAGGGTCGCCCTCACCAGCTGGGCACGGTCCAGCGCCATGGCCAGGGCTCGCCGCACGTCCCGGTCGGCCAGAATCGGATGAGGCTGCGAGCGATCGCCATAGCTTCGCTGGTTGAACAACAGGTAGCCCACCCCGAAGGATGGGAGCGGCAGCAGCCGGTATTCCGGACGAGCCTGCAGTCTGGGCAACGTGGTGGTAGGACTGCTATTCTCGAGGGCGTCGGCGGTGCCATCCAGGATCAGATTGAGCTGTGCTTCCGGATCCCGGGCCAGCAGGATGACCACCCGGTCGATCTTGGGCCGCCCGAGAAAGAAGCCCTGATTGGCCGCCAGCACGGTCTGTCGGCCGGCCTCCCGGCGGACCCAGCGATAGGCTCCGCTCCCGACCGGTGCCGCGGCATAGGCCGAGGTGGCGATCTGATCGTTCGGGATGGTATCGAGCAGATGGGCGGGCAGCGGCTGGACATGCCATACCGCGTCATAGAGCTGCTCGCCATAGGCCTTGGAGAACCTGATCACGACGTGCTGGCTGCCCTCCGCTGCGACCCCGGCCACGTTGCGCAGCAGCAGGGCGTGGGACGGGTCAATGGCCGGATCCCGCGCTCGCCCGAAAGCGAACACCACGTCGGGGGCGGTGACGGGGCGGCCATCGTGCCAGCGGGCCCGCGGGTCCAGTTCGAACGCCAGGGTCAGGGAATCGCGCCGGGTGAAGGACCGGGCCAGTTCGGGGACGAATCCCCGGTCGCCGGCGGTCACCAATTCGGGCCCGATCCGCATCAGCCGGAGGAACAGCAGGTCCGCGATGTCCTGATTCGCCTTGCCCCGTGCCAGGGTGGGAATCGGGAGGGTGGCTTCCTGCCCGAAGACGATGACCATGGTGCCATGGTCATTCGGCCGCTGCGCCGATGCCGGGGACCACAGCAGGGGGTACAGCGCCAGCGCGAGCCAGGTCCGGCGCATCTTGAATCCTCTCGTGGTGGGACTCCTCAAAGATAAGGCGTCCCGTGACTGGCGGGCAGAATCAGCGGGCCCAGGTCCAGGCGTCGCTCGTGAACTGGGTCCGATAGCCGTCGGCCCTGGCGTCCACCGCCCGCTGATCGATCGGGTCCCAGGTGTTGCTCCATCCGGTCGCAGCGTCACGGATCGCGGCCGCGGCTTCCGCGAATTCGACCCGCCGGCCCAGGACCGCGCTGAGGGGCGCTTCCGGCGCCGGGAGGGTCTCGCTCCCCGCCAGCTGGTGGACCAACCGCTGGTCGTCTTCCAGCAACAGAGCGCCGTGCTGCAGCAGTCCTCCGTCCCCGCGGACCTGGGCGCTGCCCAGCACCTTTCGGCCCGCGACCACCAGTTCGCCACCGACCGGCGCCGCGAAGCAGGCGCCGTCCGCAGGGGTCGGGGTCCGGCCCGGAGGGGCGGCCAGGGTGACCGGGGCTCCGAGGCTCCGCACCGCGTTCCCGAGCATCTCATGAATCCGCCGATAGGCCGCCGGCAGACTGCCGAAACTGTTCGGCGCGGCCACGGCGTAGGTCAGCTCCCGGGCGTGCCAGACCGCTCGGCCACCGGTCGGGCGACGGACGCAGTCAACTCCGAGCGCCTCGATCCGCTCGCGACCGTACCGCCTGAGGACCGGCTCGTGCCGCCCGAAGGAGAGGCAATGGGGTTCCCAGCGGTAGAGCCGGAGCAGGCATGAGCCCTCCGCGATCGCGAGATCGAGGAGGGCCCGGTCGATCGCCATGTTCTGCCAGCCGGGCCTGGCGGTCTGATCGAGCCAGAACCGCCAGCGCGAAGGGGGCTCAGGCGGCGTCGTAGTCCTCCACCGGCGGGCAGGTGCAGACCAGGTTGCGGTCGCCGTACGCCCCGTCGATCCGGCTGACGGTGGGCCACGACTTGTGCTCCCGGGTCGCGGCGGTCGGGAAGCCGGCCGTTGCGCGGCTGTAGCGCCGGGGCCATTTGTCGGCGGCGACCTGGTGGAGGGGGTGGGGTGCGTGGTGCAGCACGTTGTCCCCCTTCGGTTGGCGGCCCTCCTCGACCTCCCGGATCTCCTCCCGGATGGCCAGCATGGCGTCGATGAACCGATCGAGCTCTTCCTTCGACTCGCTCTCGGTGGGCTCGACCATCAGGGTTCCCGCCACCGGGAAGGAGACCGTCGGCGGATGGAAGCCGTAGTCGATGAGCCGCTTGGCGACATCCTCCACCTCGACGCTCGCCGTGGCCTTGAAGGGGCGGATATCGAGAATGCACTCGTGGGCGATCAACCCGCCCGGGCCGCTGTACAGCACCGGGAACTCGTCCCGGAGCCGGCGGGCGATGTAGTTGGCGTTGAGAATGGCGTACCGGGTGGCGTCGGTCAGTCCGTCCGGTCCCATCATCCGGATATAGGCCCAGGAGATCGGCAGGATCGACGCGCTGCCCCAGGGGGCGGCCGAAACCGTGCCGCACGACTCCGGGTGACCGAGCGAGATGACCGGGTGATCCGGGAGGAACGGTTCCAGGTGGGCTGCCACCCCGATCGGCCCCATGCCGGGGCCGCCGCCCCCGTGCGGGATGCAGAAGGTCTTGTGGAGATTGAGGTGGCAGACATCGGCGCCGATGTCGCCAGGGCGACAGAGGCCGACCTGGGCGTTCAGATTGGCGCCGTCCATGTAGACCTGTCCCCCGTGCTCGTGCACGATCCGGCAGATGTCCCTGATGCCGCCTTCGAACACGCCGTGGGTCGAGGGGTAGGTGACCATCAGGGACGACAGGGCGTCGCGGTGTGCCTCGGCCTGCTGCCGCAGGTCGACCAGGTCGATGTTCCCCTCCGGATCGGTCTTGACCACCACCACCTTGAGGCCCGCCATCACAGCGCTCGCCGGGTTGGTACCGTGGGCCGACTGAGGGATCAGGCAGACGGAGCGATGGCCGTCCCCGCGTGATCGATGATACGCCTGAATCACCAGCAGCCCCGTGAGCTCACCCTGGGAACCGGCGTTGGGCTGCAGCGAGATGGCGGCGAACCCGGTGATCTCCGCCAACCAGGTCTCCAGATCGCGGAACAGCTGCTGGTATCCCCTGGCCTGATCCTGCGGGGCGAACGGGTGCAGGGCCCCGAACTCGGGCCAGGTCACCGGCTCCATCTGGGCGGTCGCATTGAGCTTCATGGTGCAGCTGCCGAGCGGGATCATCGCGGAGTTGAGCGAGAGGTCCCGCGACTCCAGCCGGTGGAGATAGCGGAGCATCTCGGTCTCGCTGCGGTAGCGATGGAAGACCGGGTGCGTCATGAACCTGCTGGTCCGCCGCATCCCTTGGGGAATCGCCGAGTCGGCCGGTTCGATGGCGGGGGCCGAGCCGCCGGCGGTGAAGGCCGCCACCAGATCGCTGATGTCGCCGGCGCTGGTCGTCTCATCCAGGGTGATCCCGATCGCGGTCTCGGAGAGCGGGCGGAGGTTGATGCGCCGACTCCGGGCCTCGGCGTGGATCGCGGCGGTGCGGGCGCCGGTCTCGACCGTCAGGGTATCGAAGAAGGCCTCGTGCCGGAGCGGGTGGCCCGCCGCCTTGAGGGCCTTGGCCAGCGCCGAGGTCCCGCGGTGCACCCGCTCGGCGATGGCCCGGATCCCTTCGGGCCCATGGTACACCCCGTACATTCCGGCAATCACCGCGAGCAGCACCTGGGCGGTGCACACGTTGCTGGTGGCCCGCTCCCGGCGGATGTGCTGCTCCCGGGTCTGAAGGGCCATGCGCAGGGCGGGCCGTCCATCCCGGTCGCGGGACACGCCGATCAGCCGGCCCGGCAGGTTGCGCTTGTACTCGTCGCGGGTGGCAAAGAAGGCGGCGTGGGGTCCGCCGTAGCCCAGCGGGACCCCGAAGCGCTGCGAATTCCCGACCACCACGTCGGCACCCCACTCTCCCGGCGGCGCGATGAGCACCAGGGCGAGCAGATCAGCGGCCACGGTGACGATCGCCTTGGCGGCGTGCGCCCGATCGACCACCGGTCGGTAGTCCGGGAGCCCACCGTCGCTCCGCGGGTACTGCAGCAGGGCCCCGATGGTATCGCCCCCGAAGCTGAACTCCGCGGGGTTTCCGACCTTGAGCTTGACGCCGCGGGCCTCGGCCCGGGTCCGGACCACGGCGATGGTCTGAGGATGGCACTGCTCGTCCACCAGATAGACCGGATGGTCCGTTTGCGGGCCCTGGGCCATAGTGAGACTCATCGCCTCGGCGGCCGCAGTGCCTTCGTCGAGCAGCGAGGCGTTGGCGATCGGGAGGCCGGTCAGGTCGGCCACCATGGTCTGGAAGTTGAGCAGCGCTTCCAGCCGACCCTGGGCGATCTCGGGCTGATAGGGAGTGTAGGCGGTGTACCAGCCGGGGTTTTCCAGAATGTTCCGGAGAATCACCCCCGGGGTAATGCAGTTGGCGTACCCCATGCCGATCCAGGAGCGATAGACCTGGTTTCGAGCGGCCAGCTGATGCAGCTCCTCCAGTGCTTCGGCCTCCGAGCGGGCCGCGGGCAGGGCCAGCGGGGCCAGGGACCGAATCGCCTTCGGGACCACGGCATCGATCAGGGCCTCCAGGGAATCGAACCCCAGAGTGGCCAGCATGGCGGTCACCTCGTCCGGGCGGGGGCCGAGGTGGCGGTCGGCGAAGGTGAGGGCGGGGGCGGGCAGCGAGGTCATGGGCGGGGATACTCCACCGAACTGGGGAAAGAACGCAAAATGCCCCGGGCGGTTGTCCCGGGGCACGCGATGGATCGAAGTCACCACCGGGATCATCCGCCGATGTGGGCCCGATAGGCGTCGGCCGACAGCAGTCCTGAGAGATCGGCGGCAGTGACCTTCAACTGGATCATCCAGCCGGCCCCGTAGGGGTCGCTGTTGACGACCGCGGGGTCCGCGTCGAGCGCGGTGTTGACCTCCACCACCTTGCCGGCCACCGGAGCGAACAGGTCGGCCACCGCCTTCACGGCCTCGATGGTGCCAAACGCCTGATGGGCCGTGAAGGAGTCGCCGACCTTGGGGAGGTTGATGAATACCACGTCGCCCAGTTCGCCCTGGGCGTAGTCGGTGATGCCGATGGTGACGACGTTCGCGTCGTCGCCGGTCCGGACGTATTCGTGGTCGTCGGTGTAGAGCAGCTCGTCGGGGACGTTGGCCACCGGGACTCCTTGTTGTCAGGCGGCTAGAGGATAGACGCTGGCGGGGTCAGGGTCAAGCGGTGCCGGTGGCGTGGGCCCCGATCGTGGTCCACGCGGTGCGGGCCCGCCGCTCGAGGAGTGCGAGGTCGCCGTCGTTGTCGATCACCAGATCGCTCGCTTCCCGTTTCCGGTCACTGGGCCATTGGGCCGCGATCATCCGGTCGGCCTGCTCGGCGGAGAGCCCCCGGTCCCGGGTCAGCCGCTCTCGGCGGAGTGCGACCGGGGCGTCCACCAGCACGACCAGATCGAACATGGCCGGATCACCGGCCTCGAACAGCAGGGGAATGTCGTGGACGGCGATGGTGGCGCCTTCCGCCCGCGCCGTCCCCTCGAGTTCCTTCCGGCGGGTGTGCACAGCGGGATGGACGATCCTGTTGAGCTGGTCGAGAGCGACCGGGTCGCCGAAAACCCGGGTTCGGAGGGCGGGGCGATCCAGGGTGCCGTCGGGCGCCACGACCCCGGGGCCGAAGGTGTCGACAATCTGCTGGAAGACCGGGGTGCCCGGCCGCTGCAGCTCGCGCACCATCTGATCGGCATCAGTGACCCAGGCGCCCCATCGGCGGAACAGTCGGGCCACGGTGGATTTGCCGGCCGCCACGTTGCCGGTCAGGGCCACGTTCAGCATGAGAGTGACGGGGTCCGGCTACAGCAGGGTGGTCTGCTCCGCGTCGGGTCGAGGGACGCGGTGGCAGTGACGGCAGCGGGCTTCATAGGACTCTCGGCCCCCCACCTGGATGATCGGAGCGTCGTACGGCGCCGGCCGGCCGTCCACCAGGCGCTGGTTGCGGCAGGCCAGTTCCCCGCAGACCATGCAAATGGCGCGCAGCTTGTCGACCGACTCCGCAATCGCCATCAGATCGCCCATCGGGCCAAACGGCTCGCCCCGGAAATCGGTATCGGTGCCCGCCAGAATCACCCGGGTCCCCCGGTTGGCAAGGGCGGTGGCGACAACCACGATCCCGGAGTCAAGGAACTGGACCTCGTCCACCGCGATGATCTCGGTCTCCGGTCGGATCAGCCCCATCAGTTCGGCCGCGCTGCCGATCGGAAACGCATCGGAACTGCGACCGTCGTGGCTGGCAACGGCCTCCCGGCCGGCATAGCGCTCATCCAGGTGGGACTTGAAGGTCTGGACATAGCGCCGGGCGATGACCGCGCGGCGGACCCGGCGCATGAGCTCTTCGCTCTTGCCGCTGAACATCACCCCGGCAATGATCTCGATCGCGCCCGGCCTGGGTCCATGGAACATGGCGGTTACCGGCGGGGGCGGCCCCGGGGTGCCGGGCGCTCGGTGGGCCGGGCCTCGTCGACCTTCGCAATCAGTCGACGGCGGCGGACGGTCCGTCCGGTGATGGCACTGGCGATCCGGGTCGCCTCTTCCGCCGGAACTTCGATCAGACTGAAGGTCTCCCGAATCTCGACTTTTCCGATCCGGCTCCGGTCCAGCCGCAACTCGTTCGTCAGCAGGCCCACCAGGTCCGCGGGACTCGCGGCGTCCTTCTTCCCCACCCCGACCCAGAGCCGGGCCACTTTCAAGGGCGCCGCGGTCGCCGTCGCCGGGACGGATGGTTCCGCGGCCGCCGCCCACAGGTGGTAGAGCGCCGCGGCCACCGTCGCCGGCTCGTGGATCTCGAACAGCGGACCCAGGGCCACCAGCTCGTGGTCCAGGGCGACCTCACTGAGCACCCGTTCGACCCGGCCCCGCCGCCTGGCGATCCGGCCGACTGCGGCGTCGAGCGCCCCGGCGATGGCGACCGGCTCCCGCGGGTTCGCGATGTTGGCCAGGTGGCTCTCGGTTCCCGGCGGGGCCAACAGCACGACCGGCCCGGCCTCGAGCAGGGTCCGAAGCCCTTCAGGAGTCGGCGGGTCGAAGGCGATCACCGCCGCGGCCGGGCCCGGCGCGACATGGGTGATCTCGATGGGGATACCCAGGCCGGACAGGGCCGTGCGGAGCGCCTCGTGCCGCTCGGTCCCCGCGGTCCAGACCGCGAGTGACGTTGCGTCGAGGGCCTCGGCCAATGCGCTGACGGCGGCCACCCGACCACTCCATGGAGTGGCCATGGTCCGGACTGGTCCGGCGGGAACGGCGGGGCCCGCCGGCCCGACGTGGAGGGCCTTGAAGGCGTAGCGCTCCACCAACGCCGCGGTCCGGGCCGGTTCCGCGGTCAGCATGACCCGCTGGCTGTCGCGTCCCATGTCGGCCATCAGGGCGATGATGGCCTCGGGGTCGTCCCACCGCTCCGGCCAGGCCAGCACGACCGCGGCGATGGTGTCGAGCCCGAGCTGCGACCGGGTTCGCAGCGCGAGGGCGGTGGCCGGCGTTGTCACCATGATCTGGAGATCGGTCCCGGACTGCAGCCGACGAGCCGCCTGACCCGGGCCGAGCGCGACCAGGGGGCGGGGACCACCGGCCTCCACCAGGGGTTCCATGGCCGCCGTCCACTCGGCCAGCCCCTCCTGCGGGGCCAGCACCAGGATCAGCCCGGGCGCCTCGGCCCGAGCCGCCAGCAGGCCGGCCAGGACCGGCGTGGCCCACGCCGGCGCCGGGGGGATCACCGCGACCAGGTTGTGCCCCCGGGCGGCTCGTCGGCGTCGCACCGCGCACCAACGGGTCCTCGGCTGCCCATCCAAGGGTGGTCAGCGACCGGGCGAGCGCCGCGGGGAGGTGAAGTTCGGCATATCCCATGGTAGTGAGTCCGAAACTAGGCCCCTCGCGGTCCCCGGCCAAGGCCGGTGCGCATTGACTTCACCCGGCGGCCGGGGGACTTTTCGTCGTTTCCTCCCGATTCCTGCCACCCCCGGGCCCATGCACGACCAACTGTCCCAGAACCTGCGGCACCTGTCCTCCTCGGAAACCGTGGCGATCAGTACCGAAGCCAAGCGGCGGCAGGCGGCGGGAGAGGACGTGATCGATCTTGGGGCAGGGGAGCCGGATTTTGACACTCCCGCCTCGGTCTGCGCCGCCGGGGTGGCGGCGATCCAGGCGGGCAAGACGCGGTACCCCCCCAACATCGGGATCGCCGAGCTACGTCGGGCGATGGCCAGCAATCTGTCGAGCCTGTCTGACGGCCGACCGGTGGATCCCGAGCGGATCGTGATCACGACCGGCTCGAAGCAAGCCTTGTTCAACGCCTGCTTCTCATTGTTCGGCCCCAAGGACAAGGTCCTGATTCCGTCCCCGGCGTGGGTCTCCTACCCGCAGATCGTCCATCTGGCCCGGGCCGAGCCGGTCATGGTGCCGGGGGACATCGAGTGGGGCCTCAAGGTGAGCGTGGCCGAGCTCAAGCGATCGGCCGACGCCCTGGTCAAGGGGCTGGTCCTCTGTTCGCCCTGCAACCCGACTGGGGCGGTCTACACTGCCCCCGAACTCCAGAGCCTCGCCGAGTGGGCTCACGAGCGGAAGATCTGGGTCATCGCCGACGAGATCTACCGCCGGATTCACTACGGGACCGGACCCGCACCGTCGTTCCTGGATCTGCCCGATGAACTGCTGGAGCGGACCGTGGTGATCACCGGAGTCAGCAAGGCCTACGCCATGACGGGGTGGCGGATCGGGGCCGCGGTCGCCCCGCCCAAGCTCGCCGCGGCCATGGCGGCCCTGCAGTCCCACACCACCACCGGAGCCAACCACCCGGCGCAGTGGGCCGCGGTGACGGCGTACGGAGATCCCAAGGTCGACAAGGACGTGACCCGGATGGTCGCAGCCTTCCGTCAGCGGCGGGACAATCTCGTGCAGCGGTTCCGTACCGGGGTTCCAGGGGTGGAGTTTATCGAGCCGCACGGCGCGTTCTACTTCTTCTTCCGGGTCGACGGATTGGCGGGCGGGTCGGGACCGATGACCGGGAAGGAGTTCTGCCTTCGCCTGTTGCAGGAGCACGGGGTGGCCCTGGTCCCCGGTGGAGCGTTCGGTGATGATCGGTGGGTCCGGCTGAGCTACGCCGCCTCCGATCGCGAGATCGACCAGGCGCTGGACCGGATGATCCCCTTCATGATCTCCCTGGGCAGGGGAGCGGGCTGATGCTCCAGACCATCGTGATCCCGGGGGCCACCGTGTTTCCCCGACTGTCGTGGCGTTGGGAATCGGAGACCGACATTCTGTCGGGGAGCTATCGAACCGCAGACCAGGGTCAGCTCGCGGAGAGCGTGGAGGTTTCGTCACCCAACGGGGCGGTGGCGGTGCTCGACGTGGTGGACGGTGAACTGTGTGGCGTGGACGTAGTCATCTGGCCGGATGTCGAGACCGTGTCGGGGCTCCAGGCTCCCGCCCCGGAAATGGCCGGCCGAGTGACGCTCCCTCCGGTCCCGCCGGGCACGGCTCGGCAGCTCGAGGTCGATCTGGCCATCGAGGTGGACTCGAGTGAACACACCTTCCATCTCTGTGTCGGTCCAGCCCGGCCGGTGACCGTGCTGCAGGTGGCTGATCACCTGATGATCGAAGTGGATCACGATCAGGCCCTCGCCGGCTTCTGGCTCACCAGCGTCCCTCCATTCCCCGCCGGAGCCTGATCCGCCGAATGCCATTCGGGGAACTTCGGCGCGCACTTGCCGGTGCCGGACTGACCGTGGCCACCGCCCGTCCGGCCGGCACCCACGGTCGGAGCGACGTGCCGGTCACGCGACCCGCCGCGCTGATCGGCGACCCCTCGGTTCGCCAGGTCCCGGTTGGAACCCCCATTTCCTGTCCCGAGTCGATGGCCTTCCTCGACGGCATCCAGCGCCATCAGGTCGTGGCCTATCCCGATACCGATCCCCTGATCGGGGCCACCGTCGCGGCGGCCGTGCGGGAGCGCCATGGTCGACAGCTGACCACCGCCGTCCACCGGGTGGAACATCTGCTGATTGGAAGACCGGCGGCGCTGGCCTCCGTGAAAGGCCTGGCCCCGGACCACCGCCGAATTGCTCTCGACGACGACCAGCCATCCCATTTGGTGCTCGATCTCGATCTGGCGATGGCCAGGATCGACACCGCGCGCGCAGCGCTGGAGGTGGAAGTCGGCCGGGAATACCGGGCCCAGTCCGATGGGTGGCTGGTGGTGGATGGGTCGCTGTCCATCCGGGAAGCCTGGGCAACGGACCCGCGGATGCTTGGGGTATCCAAGAGCCATTCGACCATGCACTTCGCAGGAGACGACCTGCGGAGCTATCTGCGGCTGCCCGCGGGTTGTCGGAGTTCCGTGTTCAGGCCCGCGAGTCGGGGAGCACCGGTCCATGCCTGGGGGCTCCGGCTGTGGCCCTGGGAGGGGCGGGACCTGCTCTATGGGTTGGTGCGGGTCGAGGCGGCCGCGACCGAAGAGACCCTGGCCCGGGTCGACGAGTTCAGTCGCTGGCTGCTGGCGGAGCGGGCGCCGATCAGTTCCCGGGACGCCCGTTGGGATCGCCTGTTGTACGGGATTCACAACGTGGAGGAGTATCTCCGCGCCACGCTTGGTGCCGCATGAGCTCACCAGTTCCGCCGATCGGCCGGGTGGTTGCCACCGAGCTCAAGCCGAGCACCCCGCACCACTTCTTCTTCTGGACCGCGCGGGAGACCCCGGTCGGGATCGGGGCGATCGTGCGGGTCGAGACCGAAGGCCGGGTCGTGCACGGGGTGGTGACCGACGGGCTTCGCCTACTCCGATCTGCTCAGTCCGCTGCATGCGGTGCTGGGCGCCGACGGCGACCCGGCCGCCACCGAGGAACCAACCGTCCGGACCGAGGTGCGGCTGTTCGGCGCCGCGGTGTTGCGGCACCAGCCGGAAGAGCCCCTCCAACCGGTCCCGCTGGGGGAGGTCTTCCTCGCGACCGATGCCGACGTGATCCGGGCCCTCCGGATGGACGGCTATGCCGTGGGGCCGCACGGCGACCGGGATCCCGGTCGGATTGTACGCGGCTGGAGGGCTTGAGGCCCCGGTCTTCCTCGATGCCGACTTCCTGCTCGGCCCGGAGGCGGCGCACCTCAACATCAACGGGGTGTCCGGCCTGGCCACCAAGACCAGCGCGGTCACCTTTCTGCTCTCGAGCATCTTCCAGACCTTTCCCGTCGCGAAGGGCAGCGTCGCGGCCCTCTGCTTCAACGTGAAGGGCCCCGACCTCTGTTTCCTCGATCAGCCGGGTCAGATCAATGACGAGGATCGCCGAGTCTACCAGCGTCTTGGCCTGGTGGCCCGGCCCTTTGAAGCGGTTCCGCTACTTCGCGCCCTACAAGCCCGACGGCGTCAACCTGAACACCCTCCGGAGCCACGAAGCCCTGGCCGGCAACACCGAGCCGCTGGTCTGGGGGCTCCGGGAGGTGCTGGACTACGCGGAGGTCCTGCTCAATCGGGACGACATCGATGCCAAGGCGGATGCCTTCATCGACTTCCTGGCGGAGCGGGTCGTCGGCCGGGAGTACCACGACCGGGAACTCCGCGATGCCCCGTTCCGGGTCGAGTCCTTTGCCGACCTCGAGGAGTTCTTCCGGGCGATCTTCGACTATATGGAGACCCTCGGTCGGGGTGGGGAGGTCTGGCGGACCCACCATGTGGCCACCATCCGGAAGGTCCGCAACCGGTTGGGGAATATCAGCACCCGATCCAAGGGGCTGGTCACCGACGGCGGGGAGACCAATGATCTTCCCTGGGGCGGGTTCGACGACCGGGGGGTGTACGTGGTCGACGTGGCCGGGCTGGACCCGCTGGCCCAGGATCTGGTCTTCGCCCGGGTGGTGTCCAAGCTGCGGGAACACCTCGAGCGTCGGGACCTTGGTGTGGATCACGTCGTGGTGTTCGTGGATGAGCTGAACAAGTATGCCCCGGCCGACGGGCAGGACACCTATGTCCGGCGGATGCTGCTGGATCTCTCGGAACGGGGCCGCTACCTCGGGCTGGTGCTGTTCGGGGCGCAGCAGTTCCGGTCCCAGGTACACCGTCGGGTGGTCGGGAACGCCGCGACGGCGATTTACGGACGGATGGATGGGGACGAACTGGCGATGCCAGCCTACGGCACCCTGACCCAGGCCACCAAGGCCAAGCTGGCGAGCCTGCCCAAGGGGGAGCTGATGATCCGCCACCCGCACTTTACCCAACCGATCTTCGTCCGGTTTCCGAGGCCGGCGATTCTCCAGGGCCGGGACGGAGTCGAGCGATTCCCGCCCGCCCCGGAGGTTCCCTTTCCGCAGGCGGTGGCGCGCCGACTCCGGGCCCTGGATCCGAGACTGGCCTCCCAGACCGTGGTGGATCTGGTGGGAGACCGCCCGGAGAACGACATCCGGCAGGCCCTTCACGCGACCGAGCGGGCCCGCCCTGAGGATCCACTCAGCTACTTCAAGGCCTGTCTCGGCCGGCTGGTGCCGGCGCAGGTTCGGGGACCCCGCCGGGGCGTTCCCGGCCTCGGGAGCCGCGAGGACCCCTACGCCTAGCGCCTTGCTCCACCGCCCCGGCAGGCGCATTCTCCACCAGTGATCCTCGCTCACCTCGCCGACGTTCACCTCGGCTTCCGGCAGTTTCATCGTCTCACCCCGCATGGGATCAACCAGCGGGAGGCCGACGTTGCCAATGTGTTCCGGACCGCGGTGGACGGGGTGATCGCGGCCCGGCCCGACGTGGTGGTCGTCGCGGGTGACCTGTTCCACCAGGTGCGCCCCACCAACGCGGCGATTGTCTTTGCCTTCCGCCAGTTCCAACGGCTCCGCGCTGCGCTCCCCGAGGTCCCGGTGGTGGTCATCGCGGGCAACCACGATACCCCGCGCTCGTCCGAAACCGGATCGATCCTGCGATTGTATGAGGAACTCGGAGTCGACGTGGCCCTCGAGGAGGCCCGCCGGTTCGAGTATCCCGCCCTGGACCTGAGCGTGCTCGCCGTGCCCCACCAGGCCCTGCGGGAGGCCGAACGCCCCGTGCTCCGTCCCGAGGGGAAGGCCTCGCGCCAGGTGCTGCTGCTGCACGGAGAGGTCGAAGGGGTCTACCCTCCCGAGATCTCGGGAGCCAGCTGGGGCGGGGTGGTGGTGCGGCCGGAAGAAATGCATCCCAGTGACTGGAGTTACGTCGCGCTGGGACATTACCACGTGCAGCATCAGGTCGCGGACCGGGTCTGGTATGCCGGCGCCCTCGACTATTTCACCTCCAACCCATGGGGCGAGCGGCGGGACGAGGAACGCCGGGGCGCGTCCAAGGGATGGCTCCTGGTGGACGTCGCCTCGGGGACCGCGACCCGGCAACCGGTGACTCTCGCCCGACAGGTTTACGACCTTCCGCCACTCTATGGTGACGCGGTCACCGCCGGAGATCTCGACCGGTTGATCCAGGAGCGGCTCCACAGCATCCCCGGTGGATGGGCCGACCAGATCATCCGGCAGGTAGTGTTCAACGTGCCCCGCACCGTCACTCGGGAACTCGATCACTCGGCGATCCGGGCGGTCAAGGCGGCAGCACTTCACTTCCACCTCGATCTCAGGCGACCGGAGAGTGACGGCGCCATCGGGGTGGGGCCGGCGGGCCGACGCCAGCCACTGCACGAGGTGCTGCGGGACTATCTGAATCGGCGGCCACTGCCCGCCGAGCTCGACCGCGAGCGGTTCGTGCAGGCCGGCGTGGCCCTGCTCGCGGCCGTGGCCCAGGAAGAGGACGGCTAGGATGCAGGTCCACCGCCTTCGGCTGCTCAACTTCCGTCAGCACGAGCTCACTGACCTGCAGTTCGGCCAGGGCTTGACCGGGATCATCGGTCCCAACGGCTCGGGCAAGAGCACCTTGCTGGAGGCGCTGGCCTGGGCGGTGTACGGGACCAAGGCGGCGCGCGGTACGGTCGCCACCATCCGGCGACGCAACGCCCCCCCTCGAGCCCGGGTCGAAGTAGAACTGGAGTTCTCCCTCGGCGCCCATCGGTACCGGGTCAGCCGATCGATGCACGGAGCCGAGCTCTATCAGGACGGGGATCAGACCCCGATTGCCAACAGTCCGGCTGCGGTCACCGAACGATTGATTCAGGTCCTCGGGATGACGCGGGATGAATTCTTCAATACCTATTTCACCGGCCAGAAGGAACTCGCGATTCTCGGGGCGATGACCGCTGGAGAGCGGGCCCAGTTTCTGTCCCGGGTCCTGGGGTATGAACGACTCCGGCTCGCCCAACTCCGGCTGAAAGACGAACGGACCAGCCTCCGGGCCCGGCTGGAGGAGTTGGAGGCCCGGCTCATCAGCCCCGTCCAGCTGGCGGAGGAGGAAGCCACCGTCACCCGGCAGGCGGCCGAGGTCGGGCTGGTCGCGGGCGCGGCCCGCACGGCGTTCGAGCAGGCCGTGGCGCATCGGGACGCGATCCGGCCCGAGTGGGATCGGCTGCAGGCGCTGCAGGAGCGGGTCCGCTCCCTGGAGAGTGACCTGCGCGTGGCCGAGCAGCAGGTCACCAATGCCCGGGATGCCCACGGCGCGCTCGATCGGGATCTGGCCGAGGCGGTGTCGGCCCAAACCCGGATCGCCGAACTGGCGCCCGGGCTCCAGGCACTTCCCTCACTCCAGCAGGAGCGGGACCGGCTGGACGCGCTCGCCGCCCAGGTGGCGCACTACCGGGAGCAGGCGGGCCAGCTGGGGGAGGTCAAGCTCCGCCTGTCGGCGATGGACCAGAAGCTGGCCACCCTGCCCCTGCCCGAGGCGGTCGCGGCGGCGCGAAGCGGGCTCGAGGAGGCTCGAAGCCAGCTGGCCACCCTGGAGGAGGCGGCTCAGGCGCTCCACAACGACTGGGTTCGCGATCTGCAGGACGCCAAGACCCAACTCAAGCAGGTCACCGACCAATACCAGGACCTCCGGGCCCAGCGCGATCGGCTGGCCGAGGCCGGCGCCGACGGGATCTGTCCGACCTGCGGCCGGCCACTCGGGGCCAGCGTCCGGGAAGTCATGGACGATCTCGACCGCCAGACCGGGGAGCTCACCCTGAATGGCAAGTTCTACCGATCCCGGGTCAAGCAACTGGAGAAGGAGCCGGCCGCAGTCACAGGGGCCCGTGCCGAACAGGAACAGGCCCGCGGGCTCAGGGATCGGGCCACCGCCGAACTGGGGCGTCTGGAGGGCGCGGTGCAACAGCGCCGGACGCTGGAGGCCGATCGGCTGGCCCAGGCGGTGCGAGTCAGGGAGCTGGAGAACCAGCTGGCCGCTGGGGTGGGAGAGTACGACGACGCCCGGCACGAGGTTGTCCGGCGTCAGTTGGCCGCGCTGGAGCCGAGTCGGGCGGAGGTGGAGCGGCTCCGCGCCATCGCCGACCGGGCGGAGCGGCTGACCCAACAGGCCACCGCCGCGGAATCCGAACTGACCCGTCGGGAGACGCGGACCACCGAGCTCCGGGAGGAGTTGGCGGCGGCCGGGTGGGCTCCGGAGGCCGCCGCGGCAGCCCGGCAGGCAGTCGAGGAGGCGGATCGGTCGTGCGGGGCGACCGAACGGGCGCTGGTCGAAGCCGAGGCCGAGATCCGGGTGGTGGCCATTCGGCAGGCCGAAGTCGCCCGTCGGCGGGCAGAGCGGGAGCGGGGCGAGGCGGAAGCCCGGGACCATGGTCAGACCCTGATGCTCAATCAGGAACTCGACCGGGCGCTGGCGGATCTGCGGAGCGACCTGAACGATACCATGCGGCCGGATCTCTCCGACCTGGGCTCCCGGTTCCTGCGCGAGCTGACGACCGGACGGTACACCGAATTCGAGCTGAACGAGGACTATGTCCCCACCATCGTGGAGGACGGCGAGCCGCAGTCGGTCCTGTCCGGCGGTGAGGAGGATGTGGTCAGTCTGGCGCTCCGCCTGGCCGTCAGTCAGATGATCGCGGAGCGGGCCGGCCAACCGCTCTCGCTGCTGATTCTCGACGAGATGTTCGGGTCGCTCGACGACGAGCGCCGAGGGGCGGTGATCGACCTGCTGCGACGGCTGGCGGACCGGTTCCCCCAGGTGATCCTGATCACCCACATCGAAAGCGTCCGGGACGGTTTCGATCAGGTGGTCCGACTGGACTTTGATCAGGAACGCGGCGTGGCGCAGGTGCGGACCGAGGGACCGAGCCGGGGCAGCATGTGGCGGCCTGACGCGGCGGCGCTGGTGCGGGATCAGGCCACCCGGCAGGACGTGGATGCCCTGAACCGACTGTTCAGCGATGCCTTCACCGATCGCTACCACCGGGATGGGATGACGGGAGTCCGGGTTCCCCACCTGAGCCGGGCCGTCTGGCGGTACGCCATCGAGGACGCCGGCGACGGGGCCATGCTCTGGCGCGAGACCTCGGGCGGAACTCGCCGCCTTCAACATGGTCCATCGCTCGGGTGAGGAGGGCTGGATGGGGCCGCTCGCGGTGCGGCCCGACCTCCAGGGCCATGGCGTCGGCGAGCGGATCGTCCGCGAGGGGCTCGAGTGGCTCGGAGCCCACGGGGCCACACGGATCGGGCTCGAAACGATGCCCCGGACGATCGACAACATCGGATTCTACAGCCGGCTGGGCTTTCTCCCGGGCCACCTGACGTCACCATGATCCGGGACGCCAAGGACGACGAACCGGTGAGCGCCGCGGGGAAGCGGCTGTCCGAGGGCGACCGGCGAGACCGGGCTGGCCGAGTGCCGGGCGCTGACGGACCGGCTGGCGCCGGGGGTGGATTTTACCAGGGAACTCCAGCTGACGGCCGAGTTCGAACTGGGGGACACCACGCTGTGGCGGGGGCCGGAGGGCCTCCAGGCCTTCGCCCTCTGGCACCGGGTTCCCCTGGCACTGGGCCGGCTGGAGGATGAGACCCGGGTGCTCAAGCTGGTGGCGGCGGACCTCGCGTCGTTCCGTCAGTTGCTGGCGCAGGTGACGTCGGAGGCGTCCCACCGGGAACCCACCCCGCAGCGGGTGTCGGTGCGGTGTCAGTCAGCCTATGGGGAAGTCTTTGAAGCCCTGGTGGGCGCCGGCTTCGAGGCGCATTGGACCGACCTGCGGATGTACTACGGCGCCGGTCCGGAGCGGGCCGCGCGGGGGATCGTCCTGTCCAACTGGGAGATCTAGCGGTTGGAAGGGGGCGAGTCGCGCAGGGCCCACCACCGGATCAGCAGCGTCAGCCCCACCGCCAGCAGGAGGTGGACGATTCCCAGTCCGAGCGGGATCACGAAGGTCAGAACGAACCAGGCGGCGAGCAGCAGCACGGCGGCGAGCAGCAGCACGTCCGGACCTCTCAGCGTTGACGGGGTGAGATGCTGCCGGTATTATAGCGGAGTCGGTCGGGAGGAGCGAGCTCAATTATTGAGCCAACAGGTCCGATTGTGGGCCCACATTCCCAGACGGATGTCATGCCCCGACGGGGAAGGCAGAAGCCGGGGAGAGGGCGCCAAAGTTTTCCTTCGGGCTTCAATAATCCTCGCTCTCTTCGATCGACACCTGGGCGCCGACACATCTCGTGGCGGCGCCTTCGTCTTCCTCCCTCCCCGGAACCCGCGATGCCCAGGTGCACGGTCGTCCGCCGCCTTCACTTCAACGCCGCTCACCGGCTCCACAACCCGGCCCGGTCCGACCAGTGGAACCGGGACACCTTCGGACCCTGCAACAACCCGAACTATCACGGCCACAACTACGAACTCGAACTGATGGTTGAGGGAGAAATCTCGGCCGAGACCGGTTACGTCGTGGACGTGTCGGCGCTCAAGCAGCTGGCGGAGGCGACGGTGATCGCCGAGCTCGACCATCGCAACCTCAACCTCGACGTGGCGTTCTTCCGGGACCAGCTGCCATCGGCCGAGAACATCGCGGTGTACATCTGGCATCAGCTGGTGGACCGGATTCCGGCCGGCCGGCTCCGCCGGGTCCGGCTCTGGGAAACCCCGCGAAACTGGGTGGACTATGAAGGGGACTGAATCGCGGAACGACGGGTTCCAGACCGAGATCCGGCGGATGATCGCCGCTCTGGGAGAGGATCCCGAACGCCAGGGGCTGAAGAAGACCCCGCTCCGCGTCGAAGCGGCCCTGCGGTACCTGACGCGGGGGTACCGGCTCACCGTCCGCGAGGCGGTGGGCAACGCGATCTTCGACGAACCCCACGAGAACATGATTCTGGTCCGCGATGTGGAGTTCTATTCGCTGTGTGAGCACCACATGCTCCCGTTCTTCGGGCGGGCCCATGTGGCCTATCTGCCCCTCGGTCGGATCGTCGGTCTCTCCAAGGTGCCGCGGATCGTGGACGTCTTTGCCCGGCGGCTGCAGGTGCAGGAGCGACTGACCGATCAGATTGCCGATGCCCTGATGGACGTCGTCCAACCCCGGGGCGTGGGGGTGGTGCTGGAAGCCAGCCACCTGTGCATGATGATGCGCGGGGTCGAGAAGCAGAACTCCCGGACCGTGACCAGCGCGCTCCGCGGCAGTTTCCGGGATGATCCCGCGACCCGGGATGAATTCCTCCGGCTGGTGCACGGGAGTGGCACGACGTGACCCTGCTGGCCGGTCGAGTGGCCGTGGTGACGGGGGCGTCCCGAGGTATCGGACTGGCCGTCGCCCACCGGCTCCAGGCGGAAGGAGCGCAGGTGGCGCGCCTCGCCCGCACCCTGCGCGCCGGGTGGCACGATGGATTCCTCGACCTGCCCTGTGATCTGACCGAGACGACCGACCTGGACCACGCGGTAACCCAGGTGGCGGGCCAGTTGGGCGTCCCGGACCTGGTGGTCAACAACGCCGGCGGGTTTCTCCTTGCCTCCCTCGAGGAAACTTCGATCAGCCAGTTCGATGACCAGATCGCCATCAACCTGCGCGCCCCGTTCCTGGTGGCCCGGGCGCTGATCCCCAGGATGCGGGAGGCCGGTCGCGGGCACCACATCGCGATCGGGAGCGTGGCCGATCACCAGGCCTTTCCCGGCAACGCCGGGTATGCCGCCGCCAAGCACGGACTCCGCGGACTGCACGACGTGCTCCGGGCGGAGTGCCGCGGGACTGGAGTCCGCTGTACCCTGGTTTCCCCCGGACCGGTGGACACCGCGCTCTGGGACGACATCGACGTCCTAGCTGCCGGGATCATGCCCCGGGACGCGATGCTGCGGCCCGAGGATGTCGCCGAAGCGGTCGCGTTCGTTGCCACCCGGCCGTCCCACGTCGAAGTGGATTGGCTGCGCCTGGGCCCTGCCTGACCCGTGTTCATCGAGCTGACCGATCACCTCCGCTGCCCCGAGCCGCATGTGGAGTCCTATCTGGTGCTCCTCCCGGACCGTCTGGAAGGCAGGAACGTGCTGGAGGGACAGCTCGGGTGCCCGGTCTGTGGCCGGACCGTGGCCGTGCGGAACGGGATCGTGGACTTCGGGGGCGCACCGAAGGCGACCCCGGGGACGCTGACGGTGGAGGCAGTGCACGCCCTGCTCGGTCTCTCGGGACCGGGGGGCTGCCTCGGCTTGATCGGTGGAGCGGGTTCGGTGGCCTCCGGATTGACGGCGTTGCTTCCCGGCATCGCCCTGGTCGCCATCAATCCGGTCGAGGCCTCCCCTGGTGCCAGTGTGATCCGGGCGGCTCGCCTCCCCCTGAAGCCGGCCTCCATGCGGGGCATGGTGCTGGGTCCCGGGTTGCCGGAGACCTGGATTCGGGATGGCGTGCTGGCGGTGCTGCCCGGTCTCCGGGTGGTGGGCGAGGGTTCGGCGCCCGCTCTCCCGGCGGTTGAGGTCATGGCCGAGGCGGGTGGTGCCTGGGTCGGGCGGCGCCGTTAGCGGGTCAGGCTGGAACTGTTTCCCCTGGTGTCGGACTCGTGGTAGAGCGCGGTGATCGCTTCCTGGTAATTCTCCTCGACCACCCGGCGCCGGACGGAGAGTTTCGGGGTCAACTCGCCTCGCTCGATGCTGAAGTCCTCCGGCAGGACCAGGAACTTCTTGGGGACTTCGAACTGCGCCAGATCGCGGAAGTGTTTCTTGGCCTCCAGTTCCAACTTCGCCCGGATCTCCGGACGCCGGACCAGCTCGGCGTTCTCCCCGGTGGGGAGGCCCTCGGCGGCGGCCCAGGTGCGGAGCCGCTCGAACTCCGGCACCAGCAGCATCACCGGGAACTTGCGTCGGTCCCCCAGCATCACCGCGTTGGCGATGTAGAGGCTCACCTTGAGCCGGTTCTCGATCGGCTGCGGCGCGATGTTCTTGCCCCCCGCCGTCACGATGATGTCCTTCTTCCGATCGGTGATATGAAGGAAGCCATCCTGGTCCAGGTGGCCGATGTCGCCGGTGCTGAACCAGCCGTCCGGGGAGAGAACCTCCGCAGTGGCCTCCTGGTTGTGGTAGTAACCGCGCATGATGTTCGGGCCCCGGGCCAGGATCTCCCCGTCTTGGGCAATCCGGACCTCCACCCCCCGGACCGGCCGTCCCACCGAGCCAAAACGTGGAGCCTCGAGGGTGTTGACCGCGATGACCGGGGAAGTCTCCGTCAGACCGTAGCCCTCCAGGATGGGGAGCCCGGCGGCATAGAAGAAGCGGCCGATGTCGGCGGCGAGCGGCGCGCCCCCCGAGATGAAGTACCGGATCCGGCCGCCGGTCTTCGCCCGCAGCTTGCCGAACACCAGGCGATCGGCCAGCCGATGCTGCAGGGCCAGAAAGGGCCCCACCATGCGTCCGGACAGGCGCTGTTGGGTCCACCGATCGGCGACCCGACGGACCCAGCGGAATATCCGGGCCTTGCCCGGGGTGCCGGTGGCCGCGTCGGTGACCTTCTCGAACATCTTCTCGTACACCCGGGGGACCGAGGTCATGATCTGCGGTCGCCGAGTCACCATGTCCGCGGCCACCGTCTCGACCCCCTTGGCGTAGTTGATCAGCACCCCGGCCAGGCACATGGCGTAGTGTCCACCAGTGCGTTCGAAGATGTGGCACAGCGGCAGGAACGACAGACATTCGTCCCCCGGCCTCACCTCGATCAGATCGAGGACACTGTCTACGTTGGAGGCGATGTTGCCGTGGGTGAGCATCACCCCTTTGGGCTCGCCGGTGGTCCCGGAGGTATAGATGATCGTGGCCAGGTCATCCGGCAGTGCCCGGAGGGCCTTCTCCCTCCAGTCGGGATGCCGGAGCCTGGCCTCGCGCCCACTGGCCAGGAGTGAGGCGAAGGGGATGACGTCGTCTCCCTCCAGCTGGTCGAACACCACAACCCGGCGCAGGGCCGGGAGCCGGGAGCGGATTTCCCGGATCTTGGCCAGCTGGGTCTTGGTCGAGAGGCAGACGACCGTGGCTCCGGAATCCCGAAGGATGTGCTCGGTCTGGCATGCTGGAAGCGTTGGATAGATCGGGACATCGATCAGGCCTGCCGTGAGGGCCGCGAAGTCAAGGGCGGCCCACTCGGGGCGGTTCTCGCTCAACAGGGCCAGCCGGTCGCCCGGGTCCATGCCGAGTTCCAGCAGGCCGAGGCTGGCGTCGTGGACCTGCTCCTCGAAGTCCGAGTAGCTGGTCTCCGACCAGACCGAGCCGCGCCGAGCCCGCAGCATGACGCCCCGGTCGCGGAATTGGTCCATGGCGTCAAAGAACAGCGCCGTCAGTGTGGCGGGTCCGGGCACAGAGTCTCTCTTTGGCTCAGGGCAGGGCAAAACGGATGATGAACCGATGGCCGCTGCCGGGGATGGGGGCCCCGCCTGGCCGCCAGGCATTGACGGTGACGATGGCGCTGTCGGGGCGGGGGCGCCCGGCGACCGGGCGGGCCCGGATTGGCACCGGTGGGGTGCCAAAGGCGGTGGTCGTCACGGATTGGGTCAAACCACCGCCGGTGAGTTCGACCGTCCGCTCGTCCGAGGTCCCGAAGACCGGTTCGACCACCTGGTACACCAGCCGCCGTCCGAGTACGGGGGTGGGGGGCGGGCCGAACGCGTCGAGCCGGGCCTGCAGATCCTGCGACAGACTGTCTCCGGCCGGCACCGTGCTGATCGCCGGGCCCAGCCGGACCAGGGTATCCGCTCGGGACAGCACCGTGAAGGTGATCCGCGAGGAGTAGAGTCCGCCCGCCCGGGCAACGACTGCTCCGGTGGCCTTGGCGTTCCGTCCCGTGAGGGCGCCGGTCACACTGTCCACCACGATCGTGGTATCGAGCGCAATCCAGAACACCGGGATGCTCAGGGTGTCGCCGTTGATTCCGAGCGCGGCGGCGCGAAGGGTGATCGTCTGGTCGACCTCAACCTCGGCCGGGGCGGGGATCTGCAGGAGGATCGTGGCCACCCCCTCGTCCGTGGCGGTGAGGCCGCTGCAGCCCAGCATCCCGGCCAGCAGGATCGCGAGCTGGCGTCGGTTCATGTCCCGCCCGGGCCGGGGTCCAGATCGAGTTCCCGCAGGGTAGCCGAGGCGTGTTGCACCCAGCGCTCGGCATCCGGGCCCTTCGGCGGACGGTCGAGGAAGGCCTGGAGGTGTTCGGCCGCCTTGGGGTTGTCGCCCTTCTTGATCAGCAGGAACGCGACGCCGTAGTGTGCCCCGGACAGGGTGGGGTCAATGGCCAGTGCCCGCCGGTAATGCCGAATCGCCTCCTCGACCTGACCGGTCTTGGAGAAGGCGATCGCGATGTTCTGGAGAATGGTCAGGTCGTTCTGGTTGTCGCGCAGCCCCAGACGATAGGAAGTGATGGCCCCCGCCAGATCGCCCTGACGTTCGAGGGCCATGGCCTCGTTCAGATAGTCGAGGCGATGGGGGCGCAGGGTGTCACTCCGGCCGAACAGGCGTCGCCAGAAACTCATCACCCAAAGGTAGTCATTCTCTCGGGGGCCGTGCAATCGCGTTTGCCCTCGACCGCCGGCCGCGATAAGCTTCCGGAAGCACCACCCTTTCCGGGAGTGACCAATGCGCCAGAACGTTCCCGCAGGTCAGCGCGGACTGCTCGAGATCGACTGGGCCCTCTTCGGGGAGCTGTGCCGGGCGCTCGCGCTCCGGGTGGCGGAGCACTATGACCCGGACCTGGTGGTGGGCATTGCCAAGGCCGGGGTGATCCCCGGAGCGGTGGTGGCCTCGATTCTCCAGCGCGAATTCGTCGCGATGGCCGTCACCCGCAAGAGCGACCGCCACGAGCCAGAGGTGGTCAGCGGGCCCCCGGATGCCGTCAAGGGGCGCCGGGTGCTTCTGGTGGATGAGACCTGCGACAGCGGCCACACCCTCAAGCTGGCCATCAATGCCCTGAAGGCGCTGCGGCCTGCCGAGGTTCGCACCGCGGTTTCCATCAAGACCGGAGCCTTCCAGCCCGACTACCACGCCCTTGAGACAGACAAGCTGATCGTGCTTCCCTGGGATCGGGAAACGGTGGTCGACGGGGAGCTGGTGGTCCGTCCCGACCTGGTCGCCTATCTCGAAGGGGGGGAGTGAGGGACCTCCTCCGGGCGCTCGTCGGCCGCTCGCCGGCGACCTTTACCGATCTCCGGTTCGAGCGCTGGTGGCGGTCCACCGCGGTCATCCGCGGCCGCCGCCTGGAGTTCTCTTCGGTGGACGAGGGCGAGACCGGGATCGTCCGCTGCCTGGAACGGGGCCATGGCTGGGGCTACGCGGCCTTCCGGGATCCGGCCACTGCGGACGGATCGGTCCGTGCCGCCCACGAATTCTCCCTGGCCCTTCCCAGACGCACTCCGCTGGTTCTGGCTCCCCTGACCCCTCGAGAGGTCGAACTGCCCTGCCCGGAGAGTCGGGATCCCCGGCGGCTCCGGCCCGATACCGGGCCGCATCTGGGTCGCCGGGTGGCCGCTGCGCTGCAGGCGGTCGATCGACGGGTGGTGGATGTCCGGGTTCGCTGGACGGCGGAGGTTCGGGAAGTCTGGGTGGCCAATTCCGAGGGACTCCTCGTGGGCGAGGCACGCCCCGCCCTGCGACTCACGGCGCTGGCGGTGGCGGAGGAGGATGGGACCACCGAGCGGGCGACGGACAGTCTCGCGACCTCCGGTTCCCTGGCCGACCTGGAACGGTGGGTGGATGGGATCGGGGGATTGGCCGAGCGGGCGGTGGCGCGACTCCATGCGGTGCCGGTCCGGCCCGGACGCTATCCGGTGATTCTCGGGTCCAGGGTCGCGGGGGTGCTGGCCCACTCGGCGATCGGCCATCGGTGCACCGCCGATGCCGGACCCTCCGGTCCGCTGCCCCTCGGCCTTCGGGTCGGTCTCGAGGGCCTGACCCTGGGCGATGATCCCACCGCGCCCGGGCTGCAAGGCACCATGGCCTTCGATGACGAGGGGGCCATCCCGCAGAATTGCGTGGTGGTTCGGAACGGCGTCCTGGTGTCCCACCTCCACAGCCGTGCCACGGCCGGTGCGGTCGGGGCGGTCTCCACCGGCCACGCCCGGACCACCGGCGTCGGGCCCGCCGTCCCCCGGCTGGCCAACACCTACCTGGCGCGCGGCCGGGGCGACCTGGCCGACTTGCTCCGACCGATTGAGACCGGGCTCTACCTTGCCGAGCCGGAGACGGCGATCGATGAGCGCGGCATCAGCATCCGGGCCGGATTGGCCAGGATGATCCGCCGCGGGGAACTGGCGGAACCCGTCAAGGGGGCCACCCTCACCGGCGACCCGCTCGGTCTGCTCGGGCAGATCGAATCGGTCGCCGGCGATTTCGCGTGGGATGTCAGCGCCAGCCGGTGCGACGTGGCCGGGCAGGCGGTCCCGGTGACGATGGGTGCCCCCCATGTCCGGCTGGTCGAGGCGGACGTCGGAGCCGCCGGATGATCACCCCGCTCCTTGAGGGGGCCCGTCCCCGGGTGACGGCCGCTGACGCCGTGGTCAAGACCGACGAAACCCTGAGCGGGGTGGTGACCGCGCAGGGAGGTGAGCGGATGGGCCGCCTGACCTCCGTCCAACAGCACCTGCGGGTGGCGGTCCACGGTCGGGTCGGCATGGCCGGCCGGGCCGACCACCACGGTGAGCCCCTGCTCGCCGCCGCCCTGGCGAGCGCGGCGATGGGTGAGGTCGCCGTCCTTCACCTGCCGGCCCCGGCACCGACAGTCGACGTTCCCACCTCCCATCCGGTGGCCCAGGCTGCCGGCCCGAGTCAGGTGCTCGAACTGGCCCGGTCGCTGAGTGCCCGGCTGGATGGGAAGGGTCGAATGGTCGAAGCCTGGGCCGAACGATCGGTGGGTCGGGTGGAGGCGGGCAATACCCGGGGGGCTCTGGTCAGCTACGATGCGAGCCTGGTCGGGATGGGGGCCACCTTGGCCGTCGGCGACCCGAGCTCCCCCCTGACCCTGTCCCTTCACCACGCCAGCGTGGCGTGGCCTTCCGGTCGGGAGGTCGAATCGCTGGTCACCGAGTTCGAGCGCCGGCTTTCCCCTCTTTACGCTGAGCCCCCCAGCGGTCCCGCCAGCCCGGTCCGTCTCTGCCTGATGCCTCGCGCGGTGCGGGCGTTTCTGCGACCGCTCGAACTGGCGCTCATCGGTGCCGAGGTCTTCGAGGGGCGGTCACCGTATGCTGGCCGCCAGGGGGAGCTCGTCCTGCCCGAAGCGATCACTCTTTTCGATGATCCCCTGCTGCCGGGACGCCCCGGCTCCCGGCCGGCAGATGACGACGGGGTGGTCTCCCGGCGACTGCCGTTGATTGAACGGGGTCGGTTCGTCGGGTGGATCACTGATCTGGCGACCGGGAGTCGGCTCGACCTGCCGTCCACCGGCCATTCACGCCGCCTCGCTTTTGCACCGCCCCGGGTGGGGTACACCAACCTGGTACTCGCCGCGGGGGAAGCCGCCACCAGCGATCTGTTGGGAGGCGACGAGGTGGTGCTGGTGGAGGATCTGCCCGCCGCGCCGGGGAACGTGATGGACGGCCGGGTGGCGTTCACCACTCCCTGGGCCTATCGGGTGGTGCGGGGTGAGGTGGTCGGACGGTTTCCCCGGATCACCCTGCGCGGCAATGCCTACCAGATGCTCGACCGCCTGGCGGCCGTTGGCCGCGAGGCGGTCTGGCTCGGGGCCTGGTGCGGCCCCGCACTGCGGCTCGAGGGAATCTCAATCGTCCATCACTGACGCGCCGGCACCGATCAGAGGCCGAGTCCCTGCTGGTAGCTGAGGCCGTGGACCATCCGTTCATACACCAGCGTCAGGGTCTCCGGCGAGGCCAGCAGGAAGCGGCACCTGGCATCCCCCCGGCTGCGACACTCCACTTCCATCGCCGCGAATTGACCACCCGACATCCTCGAGAACAGATCGGCCAGGACCCCCGAGGAGACGTGGCACGAGGGGTATGGCCCGGCACCAGGATTGGCTTCCGCCCAGGCCGGGGCATCCAGCACCACCGCGGAGCCGCCCAGCTGGCTGAGTGAGACCGTGCCCCAGCCCTCGTGTGCGAAGAAGCCGGACAGCGCCTCTCCGAGATACGCCGCATCGAGTTCCTGGGAGCTCGCGACACCATACTCGCTGGCCAGCCAGCCCTGGAATCGGCCGAACATCGGCTCACCGCTCGCGAAGCCGGCCTCCTGCAGCATGGGGGCGGCCTGGACCCCGAGGGAACGCTCCAGGGCGGCCCGAAGCTGGTGCAGCGACCGGCGTCCGAGGGTCAGACATTCGTCGTGAGTTTCAACCATGGTCATCGTCCCGTCACCCGCGTTGAGTGTCCTGGTGCAGTCGCCGAAGCAGTTCGGCTTCGTCGATGATGTCGATTCCGAGTTCCTGGGCCCGCACCAACTTCGCTCCCCCATCGGCTCCGGCCACGAGGGCGTCGGTCTTCTTGCTGACCCCGCCGGTGACCCGCCCACCCGCCTGTTCGATCAGCCGACTGGCTTCCTCCCGACTCAGCGAAGGCAGGGTCCCGGTCAACACGTAGCTGGTGCCGCTCAACGGCCCGCCCGCCGCGATCGCCCCGGGTTCAGTCATCCGGAGCCCCGCGGCCGCCAGCCGCGACACCAGGTTCCGGTTCCTGGGGTCCCGGCCCCAGGCCGTTACGGCGGCGGCGATGGTCGGCCCGACTCCCGGGACCGCCGCGATGGTCTCTTCGTCGGCGGCCATGAGCGCCGTCATCGATCCGAACCGACGGGCCAGAGCCCGGGCGACCGTGGTCCCCACATGCCGGATCCCGAGACCGAAGATCAGACTGGACAGCGGCCGGGCTTTGGAGGCTTCCAGCGCCCGGACCAGCTGCTCAGCCGACTGTTCGGCAAATCGTTCCAGTTGCACGAGTTGTGCCGATTGGACCCGGTAGAGGCTGGCCACGTCCGTAACCAGCCCTGCGTCCAGCAGTTGCCGGATCCGCTCCTCCCCCAGGCCCCGGATCTCCATGGCGCCCCGGGAGGCGAAATGCACGATCCCCTCATAGATCCGACCGGGGCAGGCGGGATTGATGCAGTAGGCCATGACCTCGTCGTCGGGCCGCTCCACCGGCTCGCCGCAGGCGGGGCACCGATCGGGGAGGACAAACCGTCGCTCCGAGCCGTCCCGTCGGGCTGCCACCGGTCCCAGGATCTGGGGGATGACCTCCCCGGCCCGGACCACCTCGACCCAATCACCGATCCGGATGTCCTTGGCCGCGATCAGTTCGTCGTTGTGCAGGGTGGCGCTGGAGACCGTCACCCCGCCGAGCTCGATGGGTTCCAGCACCGCCCATGGATTGAGGGCCCCGGTGCGTCCCACGTTGACCCGGATCTCGAGCAGTCGAGTCACGGCAGCCTCCGGGGCGAACTTCCGGGCGATCGCCCACCGGGGCTCCCGCCCTCCGACCACGCCGAGGTCCTCCTGCAGCTTCCGATCGTCGACCTTGACCACCACGCCGTCGGCGCCGAAGGGGAGGCTGGGCAGCAACTCCTGATAGCCCGCCATCGCCTGCTGGACCTCGGCCAGGCTTCCGTGTCTCAGGTGGTGGGGCTCGACCTGGAATCCCCAGTGCTCAAGCAGGTCGAGGGTCTCGCGGTGGGTGGTCAACGGTACCGGGCCCTCGACGACCTCGATCTGGAAGGCGAACATCCGGAGCCGGCGGGCCCGCGTCAGGTTGGCATCGAGCATCCGGAGGCCTCCGGCCGCGGCATTCCGCGGGTTGGCGAACGGTGGATCACCGGCCTCGACCCGTTCCCGGTTGATCACCTCGAAATTGGCCATTGGCAGGTAGACCTCGCCCCGAATCTCCATCAGCCCGGGATGCCGGTTGCCTGCCAGGACCAGCGGGATGTCCTCGATGGTCCGGAGATTGGCGGTGACGTCCTCGCCCACGATCCCGTTGCCCCGGGTGGCACCGATGACCAGGGCGCCGTGCCGGTAGGTCAGGCTGACGGCGGCCCCGTCGATCTTGAGCTCGGTGGTGTAGGCGGCAGAGCGGACATCGGCGTTGAGCCGGGCATTGCGATCCTCCCAACCCTGGAGCTCCTCCGCCCCGAAGGCGTTGGCCAGGGAGAGCATCGGTCGGGCATGGGTGTGCTTCCGGAGGGACTCGGCGGGGGCACCTCCGACCCGGAGAGTGGGACTGTCAGGTCGCTGGAGTTCGGGATGCTCGGCTTCGAGGCCCTGCAATTCCCGGAACAGCCGGTCGTATTCCGGGTCGGAGATTTCCGGGGCGTCCAGCTCGTAGTACGCCCGGTTGGCGCGCTGCAGAACTCGCCGGAGCTCCTCGGCGCGCCGGGCGGCGGCGCCCGAAGTCACCGGGTGCGCGCCTCCTTGGCGAGTACCGCGAGGGCGACCCCGACCAGCCGGTCGAGTTCCATGGAGGAAGCCCGGGCCAGCAGCCCATCCTCCACGGCGGGGTCGCGTTCGGCCATGGAGGAGAGCAGCCGGTGAAGGAAGGCCATGAGGGCCGCCCGCTCACGATCAGCCCGGAGCAGATACTGGGTGCCGCCCGGGGCCTGCATCCGCTCGGTCCGGTGGGCCTGGATCAGGCCTTTCGCGGTGATCTCGGCCACCACTCGACAGTAGGCAATGTCCTCCTCGTCGAACTGGGCGCCCTCATCGTAGGTTCGCAGAAAGAGCGCCCCGATCACGTTGCCTGACCAGTACATCGGGACGACGGTGATGGTCTTCACCCGACGGCCCGCCAGGGCAGGGAGGACCGGGGAGAGCGAGGGGTCGGCCATCGCGTCGGGGATGTGGACGGTCTGCCCCGTCTCGATCGCGCGACGCAGTTCGGGGTACCGATCGAGATCGACCACGTGGTTCCGGATCGAGGGGTCCTCGTAGCTTGCCACCAGATGCACGGTCCGGGAGATGGAACGGGCCGCCAGGAAGACCGAGCAGCGGTCCAGTCCGAAGAGGTGCCCGAGCCGGCGGGTCACCGATTGCAGGATGTCGGTGTAATTCGGCGCTCCGGTCACGTCCCGGAGAATCTCGAGCAGGGCGACCAGCCGCCGTCGCTCCGCCTCGAGCGACTCGACCCGGGCCGTCAGGCGGGCGAGTTCCTCCAGCGTGGGCGGCGAATCGGTGGTCAGCGTCTGGTATGGACTGTTCACGGGAACTCGAGTGGTGGATGCGCCGGAACATCGCGCCCAGCCCGGTCTGGGTCAAGCGACCACCGACGATTGTATGGCGTCCCGATCCGGAGTAGGATTCGGGCACATCCCGATGCCCGGAGGGCGCTGTGACAGAGAACGAGGAACTGCCAGAGGACGAACTCGAAGCCGAGGACGAAACCGACGAGGCCGATGAGGCCACCTCCGGTCACGGTGTCCAGGGGTTTCTCGTCGGGCTGATGGTCGGCACCATGGTCGGAATGTCGCTCGCCCTGCTCTTCGCCCCGGCCAAGGGCCAGACCACCCGTCGCCGCCTGAAGCGCCGAATCGGCAAACTCCGGGCTCGGGCGGAGCACGGGGCCCACGACTTCGCCAAGCGCGCCCGTCGGGAACTGGCTCGGCTGGACCGCTAGGGCGTCCCGCTGCCCCCCCGAAGCTTCCGGAGCAGCTCGGCTGCGGTCGCCCGGTATTCCGGATCGAGCGGGTCGACCGGTGCCAGCCCGGCAATCGCCTCCAGGTGGGGCCGCGCTGCCTCCGGTTGGCCCGCCTTGATCAACAGCTCCGCCAGGTCCAGCCGGTGATAGATCCAGTCCGGTCGCAAGGCGACCGCCTGCTCCAGGCCGTGCACCGCCTGATCCCAGGACGCCTCAGCCAGAATGTCGCCGCCCAGGAATCGTCGGGCGATGAACCGCTCCAGACCCGACAGCCGCATGATCTCCCCGTGCCAGCGACCCAGTACATGCCACGCGCCGTCGTGACCGGGGTCGAGTTCCAGGGCGCGGAGGGCGGCGGCCCGAATCGTTTCGGCATCGCGAATCCGATCGCGGATCCCGCGGGTCAGGCTCGCACGTCCCAGCGCGGCCGCCAGGGCGAAGTGGCCCTGAGCACCGTCCGGCGCCAGCTGGATCGCCTCCCGGGCGGCGGAAACCGCCCGGGCGTAGAGCGAATCGCGTTCGGGCCGCTGCTGGTCGGGGAGCGCCTTGCCGGCGTCCAGCAGCGCCACCGCCAGCCGCCAGCGCCACTCCGCCCGGCCGGGCTCCTCGGCCACCAGCCGGGTGAGGCTCTCGGCCGCGGCTCGCGGATCGCGGTAGTGGGCCGGTGGGGCGCCCGGGGTTTCCACCGGCGTCGCCGGTGGCTGCGCCAGGGCGACGGACACCAGCAGCATCTGCAGCGCGGTCATGCTGGACAGGAAGGCACCCATGGCTAGTATCGTCGTTCCCCGCCTGATCGAACGCAAGCGCGACGGGATGGCCCTGCCCCCCGGGGATTGGAGCGCCCTGATCCGGGCGTACGTCGCCGGCCAGGTGCCGGACTACCAGATGTCCGCGATGGCCATGGCCGTGGTGTTCCGGGGACTGGAGCCGGGCGAGCTGAACGAGCTGGTGGACGCGATGCTCGACTCCGGTGATCGGCTCGACCTGAAAGGCCTCCCGATTCCCCGGGTGGACAAGCACTCGATCGGCGGAGTGGGCGACAAGACCTCCCTCCTCCTGGCGCCGATGCTTGCCTGCTGCGGGGTCGCCGTCCCGATGATCTCCGGCCGCGGGCTGGGACACACCGGCGGCACCCTCGACAAGTTGGAAGCCATCCCGGGATTCCGGACCCGGCTGAGCCTGGTCGAAGCGACCGCCCAACTGGAACGGCTGGGCGTGGTGATGCTGGGCCAGACCCCGGAACTGGTCCCTGCCGACCGGATGCTCTATGCGCTGCGGGATGTGACCGGCACGGTGGAATCGTTGCCGCTCATTTCGGCGAGCATCATGTCCAAGAAGCTGGCCGAGGACCTGACGGGCCTGGTGCTCGATATCAAGACCGGGAGCGGCGCGTTCATCACCGAGCTGGCCCAGTCGCTCGAACTGGCCCGGACGATGATCACGATCGGGGAGGCGCGGGGGTGCCGCACCGTCGGGCTGCTGACGGCCATGGATCGGCCGCTGGGTCACGCCTGCGGCAATGCGCTGGAGGTGGCGGAGTCGATCGCCGGGCTCCGCGGCGCAGGGCCCGAGGATCTCATGGAGGTCACCCTGGCGCTGGGGGTGGAAATGCTGCTGGTGGCGGAGCTGGAGCGCGACGCCGGCCAGGCTCGTCGTCGGTTGGAGGCCACCATCTCCAGCGGCTCTGCCTTCGAACGGCTGACCGCGATGGTCGAGGCCCAGGGAGGTGACCCTGCGGCGATTGCTGACCCCGGCCGGCTGCCCCGGGCGCCGGTGGTGATTGAGTATCGGGCTCAGCGCGATGGGTTCATCCAGCGCGTGGAACCGCGGACGGTGGGCTACGGGGTCATCAACCTGGGTGGCGGTCGGCGGGTGGCCCAGGACACGGTGGACCCGGCGGTGGGGTTTGTGATCACGGCCAAGCCGGGGCAGCCGGTGCAGTCGGGTGACCGGTTGGCCACGATTCACGCCGGGACCGAGCCAGCGGGCGAGGCCGCCCGGCAGGTGCTCGACCGGGCCATCGCGATCGGCGATCCGATCCCGGTGCCTCCCCTGGTGAGCCACCGGGTGACTCGTGACGGGGTGACTTCAATGAGTTGAGGCCGGGCGTCCCGCCCGGCCTCAGTCTTCGGTGCGGCGCTGTGCCCCCTGGCTAGATGTCGAGGTGGCTCACAAACTTGGCGTTCTCTTCGATGAACGCCCGCCGGGGCTCCACCTCGTCGCCCATCAGTTCATCGAACAGGTTGGAAGCGGTCGCGGCATCATCCAGGGTGACCCGGAGGATGGTACGGACGTTGGGGTCCATCGTGGTCTTCCACAGCTGGTCCTTGTTCATCTCGCCGAGACCCTTGTAGCGCTGGAGATTGACGTTCTTGCCGTCGCCGCCCAGCCGCTTGAGGTACTCGTCGCGTTCCAGGTCGGTGTAGGCGTAGAACTCCTCCTTGCCCTTGGCCACCCGGTAGAGCGGCGGCTGGGCGATGTAGACGAACCCCTGGTCGATCAGCTGGGGCATCTGGCGGAAGAAGAAGGTCAGCAGCAGGGTCCGGATGTGAGCCCCATCCACGTCGGCGTCGGTCATGATGATGATCTTGTGGTACCGGGCGTCCTCCACCTTGAAGTCCTCCCGGACCCCCGCCCCGATGGCGGTGATCATCGACCGGATCTCCTCGTTGCCCAGGATCTTGTCGATCCGGGCCCGCTCGACGTTGAGGATCTTGCCGCGCAGCGGCAGGATCGCCTGGAACGACCGGTCGCGGCCCATCTTGGCGGTGCCGCCAGCCGAATCGCCCTCGACCAGGTAGAGCTCGCACAGCGCCGGATCGTCGAGCGAGCAGTCGGCCAGCTTGCCGGGGAGCACCGCGTTTTCCAGGCCTGACTTCTTGCGGACCAGGTCGCGGGCCTTGCGGGCCGCTTCCCGGGCCCGGGCCGCGCTGACCGCCTTCTCGATGATCGCCCGCGCCACCGGGGGGTGCTCGCCCAGGTAGGCCGCCAGGTGCTCGTTGATCACCTGCTTGACGATTCCTTCCACTTCGGAATTGCCCAGCTTGGTCTTGGTCTGGCCCTCGAACTGCGGTTCCTTGACCTTGACGTGGAGCACGCAGGTCAGGCCCTCCCGGATGTCATCCCCGCTGAGTGAGAAGTCCTCCCGCTTGAGCGACCCCATCCCCTGGGCGGTGGCGTTGACGGTCCGGGTCAGGGCGGACTTGAACCCGGTCAGGTGGGTTCCGCCTTCGTGGGTGTTGATGTTGTTGACGAAGGTGAAGGTGTTCTCGTTGTATCCCTCGGTGTACTGCATCGCGATGTCCACCTCGACGTCATCCCTGGTGGTCGAGAAGGCGATCGGCTTGGGATGCAGGGTCTTCTTGCTCCGGTTGATCCAGGTGACGAACTCGACCAGACCACCCTTGGCATAGAAGATGTCCTCACCGACCGGCGTCTTCCGCTCATCCCGGAGGATGATCTTCACGCCCTGGTTGAGGAACGCCAGGTTGCGGAGCCGGTCGGCCAGGGTGGTGTAGCTGAACTCGAGGACCGTGAAGATCTCCGGGTCGGGCTTGAAGATGACCGTGGTGCCGGTGCCCTTGGCCTTCCCGATCACCTGCAGCTTGCTGGTGGTATGGCCCCGGGAAAACACCATCTGATGGCGCTGGCCTTCCCGGTCGACGATCACCTCCAGCCGCTCGGACAGCGCGTTGACCACCGACACGCCCACTCCGTGCAGCCCGCCAGACACCTTGTAGCTCGACTTGTCGAACTTGCCCCCCGCATGGAGCGTGGTCAGGGCGAGTTCCACGCCGGGTATCTTCTCGGTGGGGTGCAGGTCCACCGGAATCCCGCGTCCGTTGTCGGTGACGGTGATCACGTTCTCCGAGGAGATGGTGACCTCGATCTTGTCACAGTACCCGGCCAGCGCCTCGTCGATCGAGTTGTCCACCACTTCGTACACCAGGTGGTGAAGTCCGTTCTCGGAGGTCGATCCGATGTACATGCCCGGCCGTTTCCGGACCGCCTCCAGTCCCTTGAGGACCGTGATGGAGTGGGCGTCGTAGCCGCCGTTGGCGTGGGGAGTCTCAGAGGATGCCATCGTTGCCTTCGCAAAGGGTCATCAGGACTGGTGCAGCGAACCGGTGCGCCAGCGGATCTCGCGAATCCGCCCCGACCGGCCGGCGTTGAGCTTGGCCAGGATGCGGGGGGTCATCATGCTCAATTCGGTCGCCCAGGCGGCACTCGGGACCCGAACCCATAGAATCCCGTCCGGGGTGACCGACTCGGCCCGGGTCACCGCGGCAATCTGCGGCCCGACCCGCTCGGGCCAGTCCTCGACTGCCTGGGCCAGATCCAATCTTCTCGTCAGGCCAGCTCGTCGGGCCCACGACCGGAGCACTTCGGCAATCGGCAGCGGCTGGCGCTTCTCGGTCGAGTCCCGCTTGCGCATCAGACCGGCACCGCGGCGGGGCGGAGGGCACCGTCCCGCACTTCGATGACGTCCAGCGCCAGACCCTCGGGGAGTTCATCTCGCCGGGGCGCCGTCAGGAACACCTGTCGGACCCCGGGCCCGCCCAGTCGCGCCGACAGACGCTCCTGCCGGTCGCGGTCCAACTCGGCGAAGACATCGTCCAACAGCAGGACTGGCTCCCGGCCGCTCGCCTCCCGCAGGGTCGCCAGCTCGGCCAGCTTCAGGGCCACCGCCGCCGTGCGGAGCTGGCCGGTGGATCCGACATCGCGCAGCACCCGTCCCTCCTGCTCGATCACCAGATCGTCCCGGTGGGGCCCGACGAGGGTCATCCCCCGGGCCAGTTCTCGATCAGCCGCTCGGGCCAGCAGCTCGGCCCAGGCTCCAGCTTCCGCCAACTCCGCCGTCCCCCGGTACCGCAGGGTCACCGGCCGGGCCTCGCCCAGGGCCAGGCAATCCTCCTCAAACCGGTCGTGCTGGGCTTCGACCCACGCCAGTCGGTGCCGGATGACCTCCGCGCCCGACTCGGCCAGACGGGCCCCGAACGCCCGGGCCACCTCGGCCCGTCCGCCCCGCAGGGCAGCGTTCCGCTGGCTGAGTCCGGCCCGAAATCGCAGCAGGGCTCTCAGGTACCCCGGGTCGGCCAGCGCCAGCACCCGGTCCAGATAGCGCCGCCGCTCCCCGGCCGGTCCTTCCAGCAGCGCCAGGTCGGTCGGGAGGAAGGCCACCGCGAGCCACTGGCCAACCGCATCGGCCAGTCGTTCCCGCTCCAACCCGTCCACCGTAACCCGTTTCCGGCGCCCCTCCCGGACAAACCCGACCTGTACATCCCAGGGGCGTCCGGCGAGGTAGCCGCCGAGCCTCAACTGGAATCCCGGCTCGCCCCACTGGGTGACTTCCGCATCGGCCGCTCCCCGGAACGACCGGTAGAGCACCGGGTAATACAGCGCCTCGAGGACGCTGGTCTTGCCGTGAGCGTTGGGTCCCAGCAGGACGGCGCCGGCGGGCGGCAGAGCGAGATCGAGGTCGACCAGATTCCTGAATCCCCGCACTGCGATTCGGTCGGCCCGCATCCCTGAAAAATAGCCGTATGGCCCCCCCCGGGTCGAGGGTCGGATCAGGCCCGCCTCATGGCGATTTCATGACCCCTTGCGACCCGCAGGGCTAGGGTTCGATGTTGGTCTTCCGCGGGGTGCCGGTGAGAGGCATGCCCGGCCGTCCCCGTTCGCCTTTTGCCAGGAGAGTTCTCGTGCGTTCATTCATTGTGTTGGGCCTGATGGCGTGCTCGGCCGGTTCCCTCGCCGCCCAGCATCAGGAGCACCAGGGGCAGGGTCAGCAGCCCATGCAGATGCAGGGTCGGATGCAGGATCAGATGCAGGGTCAGATGCAGATGGGTGGCGAAGAGGCGCTGCCCGGTCCGCTGCGGGTCTATCAGGCGTTTGCCCCGGCCAAGGTCCTCGAGGCGGCCGAGAAACTCGGACTCACCGAGACCCAGACCCAGCAATTGAAGGCGATTGCGGCCTGGGCCAAGACCGCCGGTGACCAGGCCCATGCCCCGGCCCATGCCGCCATGATGTCTGCCCGGGACGAGTTGGCCAAAGCCAGTCCCGACACCTCTTTGGTGCGGCTCATGATCGTGGCGCACGCCACGGCGGAGGGCAACATGCAGTGGATCCGGGTGAGCGCCGCGCTGCAGGTTCAGTCGGTGCTGACGGCGGAGCAGCGCACCAAGCTTACCGCGAAGTAAACCGCGGGGGCCGCTTCTCGAGGAAGGCCCGGGTGCCTTCCCGCTTGTCGTCGCTGGCGCAGCATTGACCGAAGTGCTCGGCCTCCAGGGCCAGGCCCTCATCGATCCCGAGGTCGAGCACCCGGTCCACCGTCTCCAGCACCAGCCGGGTCGCCATCGGTCCCTGGGCCAGGATCGTGCGCAGCAGGCCCGCGGCCTCGGCCATCAGGCTGTCCTGCGGCACCACCCTGTTGACCAGCCCGATCCGGTGGGCCTCCTCGGCATCGATCATGGCGCCCGTCAGCAACAATTCCAGGGCCCGCCCACGTCCCACCAGCCGGGGCAGTCGCACCGTTCCTCCGTACCCCGGTATCAGCCCGAGCTTGACCTCAGGCTGGCCGAAGCGCGCGTTGGGAGAGGCGAATCTGACGTGGCACGCCATCGCCAGCTCGCACCCGCCGCCCAGGGCAAACCCGTTGACGGCCGCCACCACCGGCTTCCCGCACTGTTCCAACTGCCGGAAGACCTGCTGACCCTTTCGGGCCAGCGCCCGGCCCGACGCGCCGTCGACCGCTTCCAGTTCGGTGATGTCGGCCCCGGCCACGAAGGCCTTGGTGCCCGCCCCGGTAAGGACCATCCCGCGGATCGTCGGGTCGGTGGCCACCCGTTCGGCCACCGCGCCGAGGTCGGTGATGACGGCATCGGCGAGGGCATTGAGTCTGTCCGGGCGGTTGATGGTGACCGTGGCGATCCCGTCGTCCGCCAGCTCGAAAAGGAGAGTGGAGTAGGTCATGCAGCAAGATAGTTCCGCCGCTAGATTCTCCCCATGACCTCCATCCTGGCCCTCGACCAGGGAACCACCGGCTCCACCGCCCTGGTCATCCATCAGGATGGCACCATCCTGGGCCGAGGCTATCGGGAGATTCCCCAGCACTTCCCCGCTCCGGGACAGGTCGAGCACGACCCAGAAGACCTGTTCCAGGCGACCGTGGCCGCGGCACACGAGGCGATCGCCGGGTCGGGGGAACACCCCGTGGGAATCGGGATCACCAACCAGCGGGAAACCATCGTCCTGTGGGACCGTCGGACGTTGAGGCCGGTCCATCGTGCCATTGTCTGGCAGGACCGGCGGACCACCGACCGCTGCCGGGCGCTCAAGCAGGAGGGCCGGGAGGACTGGCTCCGGGAGCGGACCGGGCTGCTGCTCGATCCCTACTTCTCCGCGACCAAGCTCGAATGGCTTCTCCAGGACCCTGACCTTCGGCGCCGGGCCGAAGGCGGCGAGCTGGCGGCGGGCACGGTGGACAGCTGGCTGATTGCCCGGCTGAGCGGGGGAATCCACGTCACCGATCGCACCAACGCGTCGAGAACCATGCTGTACGGACTCGACGCCGGGGCCTGGGATCCCGAACTCTGCACCCTCTTCAACATCCCACCCGGGCTCCTCCCGGAGCTCGGCCCGTCGAGCGGGGTCGTGGCGGAGACCCGGGTATTCGGACCCGACATGCCGGTCGCCGGGGTGGCCGGGGATCAGCAGGCCGCCCTCTTCGGTCAGGGGTGTGTCACTCCGGGGAGTGCCAAGAACACCTATGGCACCGGGGCGTTCCTGCTGCTCCAGGCCGGTCCCAATCGACCCGCCGCCAGCCCCGGACTGCTGACGACCGTGGCCTGTGGTCCGCGGGGGGAGCCGACGTTCGCGCTGGAGGGCAGCGTCTTCATCGCCGGTGCGGCGATCCAATGGCTCCGCGACGGGCTCGGTATCATCACCTCCGCCGCGGAATCCGAAGCGCTGGCGCGGAGCGTCCCCGACAGTGGAGGAGTCAGCTTCGTCCCGGCGTTCGTGGGACTCGGGTCCCCGCACTGGGAGCCCGCGGCGCGGGGGACCATCACCGGGCTCACCCGAGGCACCACCAGGGCCCACCTGGTCAGGGCCGCCCTCGAGGCGATGGCGTTCGGCACCGGGGAACTGCTCGAGGCGATGGTCAGCGGAGCCGGGCATCGAGCCACCACCCTCCGGGTCGACGGCGGAGCGGCGGGCAACGACTGGCTGATGCAGTTCCAGGCCGACCTGCTCGGGATCCCGGTCGAGCGTCCGGCAGTGGTCGAGACGACTGCGCTGGGAGCCGGGCTGCTGGCGGGCCTGGCGATCGGGGTCTGGCCGTCGGTGGAGGGGTTCCTCGATCGCCTTCCTTGGCAGAGGTTTCCCCCCATCCTGGCCCAGCCGGAGCGGGTCCGCATTCGGGCAACCTGGCAGCGCGCGGTCCACACTGCCCTCGCCTGGGCCCAGGCCGCCCCCTGACGCTGCGGCTTTTCTGGCCATTGGGGACTTTCTCTGAAGGAATTCATAAGTTCATCTGAGACAACGGCTAGCTTCCTTGTGCCGGGCCCGTGGGGCTGGCAGATTTCACCACTCAGCCACGGGGTACTTGTGATGGATCCGATCTGCGCAGCTTGTGGGGCACGGGGCACCGGGAAGTTCTGCAGCGCATGCGGGGCTGCCCTCGGAGGCGGTCATTGTTCCGGGTGCGGGGCCCCCCTCGCCGCCGGGGTCAAGTTCTGCACCAGCTGCGGGGTACCACAGGGCGGGCGACCACTCCCCACACCGGCGGGCAACCGGTTTCCGGTCGTTCCGATCGCGATCGCGGCTGTGGCGGTGATCTCGCTGGTGGTGGTGCTGGTGCGGCGGGGGGAACCGGCGGCCACGCCCCCGGGTGCGGCGGCGCCCTTTGCCAACGGAGCCGGCGGCACGCCCCCTGACCTCAGCAGCATGACGCCGAGGGAGCAGTTCGACCGGCTCTACGACCGGGTGATGCGGGCGGCCGAGCAGGGCGACACGGCCACGGTCAACGGATTCTCCCCGATGGCGCTGCAGGCCTATCGGAACCTGGAGTCGGTGGATGCCGACGCGCGATACGACATCGCGATGATCCGGCTCCACACCGGGGACATCGCGGGGGCCCGGGCCCTGGCCGACAGCATCCTCGCGGACCAGCCGGAGCACCTGTTTGGCTTCGTTCTCCAGGCTGCCCTGGCCCGCTTTGCCGGGGACGACGGTCAGCTCCGGGAGATCTACGGCCGCTTCCTCGGGGCGTGGGACAAGGAGATGGCCGCCAAGCGACCCGAGTACGGCGTCCACCAATCGATGCTGGACAGGTTCGAACAGACCGCCCGCGCCCCATCCGGGCGCTGACAACTGGTTCCCCGCAGGAGGTACCTAGGATGAAACCCCAGCTGAAGTTCCTGGCCGGCGCCGGCGTGATCGTGGCGACGGTGGCCTTCCTGATCTTCAGTGGTGTGAAGGAGACCGGCGTCTACTTCCTCACCACCAGCGAACTGGCGGCCCGGACCCAGGCCGACCCCGGCTTCTACGACCTGGGTCTCAAGGTCGGCGCCAAGGTCGTCCCCGGCTCGATCCGCCGGGATGACGCGGCCCGTCGGGTGGACTTCACCATCACCGACGGCCAGCAGGTCTATCCGGTGACCTACGTGGGACTGGTCCCCGACACCTTTACCGATGCCAGCGATATCGAGGTGATCGTCGAAGGGAAACTGGGGCGCGATGGCATCTTCGTGGCTACCGAGGTGCTCGCCAAGTGCGGTTCCCGGTATGAGGCCGAACTGAAGGACACCAGGACCGCTACATGACTCTGCTCGGCCAGTTTGCGCTGTGGGTGGGGCTCCTTGCCGGGCTCTGGTCAGCCGGGATCGCCTTCGCGGGTCGGTGGCGGGATCGGCCGGAACTCGGGGCGAGTGCGATCCGGGGATCCTATGCCCTGGCCCTGGCGATGATCGTGGCAGCGCTGGCCCTCTGGAAGGGGCTCATCACCCACGACTTCAACATCGAGTATGTCGCCTCCTACACCTCGCGGAACCTCCCCACCTCCTACATCATGACCGCGTTCTGGGCCGGCCAGAAGGGGTCGTTGCTGTTCTGGGCTCTGGTGCTCTCCATCTTCGGGGCCATCGCCCAGCTGGTGACTGGTCGCCGGCATGAGGACCTGCTGCCGTATGTGGCCGGCGTCACCGGGGCGGTCGCGGTGTTCTTCATCCTGGCGATGCTGTTCGCGGCCAACCCGTTTGACCGACTGGCGTTCACCCCGCCGGATGGCGCCGGCCTCAACCCCCAGCTGCAGAACCCGGGGATGGTGATCCACCCCCCGATGCTCTACCTGGGCTACATCAGCATCACCATTCCCTTTGCCTTTGCGATGGCCGCGCTGGTGAGCGGTCGGCTCGATACCGGCTGGATCCACGCGATCCGGAAGTGGACTCTGCTGTCGTGGCTCTTCCTCTCGGTCGGGATCACCCTCGGGATGTGGTGGGCCTATGTCGAGCTGGGCTGGGGCGGCTACTGGGCCTGGGATCCGGTGGAGAACGCCAGCCTGTTGCCGTGGCTCACCATGACCGCCTTTCTCCACTCGGTGATGATCCAGGAGAAGCGCGGGATGCTCAAGCGATGGAACATGTCGCTGGTCATCATCACCTTTCTGCTCAGCATCTTCGGGACCTTCATCACCCGGTCCGGCATCATCGCCAGCGTCCACAGTTTCGCCCAGTCAGGCGTGGGGTACTTCTTCCTGGCCTTCATGCTGCTGACCGCGGCCGGGGCGTTCGCGCTGCTGTACTCCCGCTGGCCGGCCCTGGAACCGGAAAGCCAGCTGGAATCGCTGGCCAGTCGCGAGGCCGCCTTCCTGTTCAACAACCTGGCCCTGGTGGGGATCGCCTTCTCGGTGCTCTGGGGGACGCTGTTCCCAATCCTCTCCGAATGGGTGCGCGGGGTGAAGATCACCGTCGGTCCGCCGTTCTTCAACCGGGTGAATATCCCGCTGGGGCTCTTCCTGCTGCTGCTCACCGGGATCGGGCCGCTGATCGCCTGGCGCAAGGCATCCGCCGCCAATCTGCGCCGCCAGTTCATCGCCCCGACCGCCCTGGCGCTGCTCACCGGTGCGACCCTGCTGGCGCTCGGGATGCGGGATCGCTGGGCCCTGGTCGCCTACATCCTGGCCGGGTTCGTGCTCGGGACCGTGACCCAGGAGTTCACTCGCGGGACCCGGGCCCGGATGCGGATGTACCACGAGGCCTTGCCGCTGGCCCTGGTCAACCTGGTCAACCGGAACCGCCGCCGCTACGGCGGCTACATCGTGCACGTGGCGATCCTGATCTACTTCGTCGGGTGGGCCGGGATGGCCTTCCGGGTCACCCGCGAGGCGACCCTCGCCCCGGGCGAATCGGTGACCATGACCAGCCCCTACGGACACGACTGGACCTTCACCTTCCTCGGGATCAGTCAGTACGCGGCACTTAATCGCCAGGTCTCGGCCGCCACCCTGGAAATCGCGCAAGACGGGACCAAGGTCGGGGTCATCAAGTCCGAGAAGCGGCAACATATCGACAGCTTCGGCAACAAGACCTTCGAGCCGTCGACCGAAGTCGGTATTCGAAGCGATCTCCGGGAGGACCTGTACGTAGTCTATGCGGGTTCGATCGCGGGGACCGAACGATCCAACTTCGCGATTACCATCAACCCGCTCGTCTGGTGGGTCTGGGCCGGTGGCGCCCTGCTGGTCTTCGGTGGATTCATTACCATGTGGCCAGGCGGGCGCCCCACCGGAACCCTCCGGCGGGAAGCCCAGCCGGGATTCGAGGCCGAACTGGTCGGAACGGGGAGTGCCTGATGGAGCGACGCCGTTTCCTGGGACTGGCGGGTGCGCTGGCCCTGTTCCGCTGGCAGGATGCCGATCGGCTGCGGGATCCCCTGTCCGCGGGCCGCTCCCGACCGGTGGTTCAGGACGCCGACAACGACGAGGTGATCAAAGGGATCGAGCGTCGGCTGCGTTGTACCTGCGGCTGCAATCTCGACATCTTTACCTGCCGCACCACGGACTTCACCTGTGGCGTGTCGCCCGAACTCCATCTTGAGGTGGTCGAACTCTACCAGGCCGGCAACTCGCCGGACCAGATCGTCGACGCCTTTGTGGCCAAGTACGGTGAGACGGTGCTGATGGCGCCCAAGCCGGTCGGCTTCAACCTGGCCGGCTATCTGGTGCCCGGGCTGGTCGTGGCCGCTGCATCTACCGCCCTGGCGGTGGTGCTCCTGCGCCGCCACCGGATGGTGCCTGCCACGGTGGAATCCGAAGTCATGGCCGCCGGCCCGGATGACGAGGACCTCGCCCGGCTCGAAAAGGAACTCGCTGAGGTGGCCGACTGATGACCCTGGAGATCGTGTCTGCACTCTTCCTCGGGGGGCTGATGCTCTGGCTGGTGCTGCAGCCCCTCTATCAGCCGGAGGTCCTGATACCGGCCTTCGAGGAGCCGGAGGACCCGGAGGAGACCCGGAAGGGGATTGCGCTTATCGCGCTCAAGGAACTCGACTTCGATCGGGAGACCGGCAAGCTCTCTGACGGGGACTACGACATGCTCCGCCGGAGGTACACCAGCGAAGCGGTGGACGCCATCCGGGAGGAAGCGGGGCGGGAGGATCCGGTGGAAGCGATGATTGCCGGGCGGGCGCTGGCGATGCGAGATGGCAGTCAGGACGGGGCGGGTCTCCGGTGCCCCCGCTGTGGCCCGAGGCCCGAGGCCGACGCCCGGTTCTGTGCCTCCTGTGGCACCCAGCTGGAGGCCGCTCCCCCCGCCGTGGCGGCCTGTGCCAGGTGCGCGGCCCCGGTGGAACCCGGCAGCCGGTTCTGCGGTTCCTGCGGCGCCAAAGTCGCCGCCTGACCCTTCCCCGGCTGCCGGCCCGACAGTCCCCCTTCGCTCTCTGCTTCGCTCACAACCTGATGAGGAGACTGCCGGACAGGCCTCGCCGCCAGGTGGGGCGTGATTCCCATCCTTCAATCGATGTCACATCAATGACGGCCGAAGGGCTGTAGCCCAGGGTGGCGCCGAGCCGTCCCACCAGCCGGCCTCCCAGCCCGACCCTGAGCCACATCCCCGCCAGCCCGCTCACCGCGGTGATGCGGTCCTCACCCCGGGATGACCAGAACTCCAGGAGCGGTCCGCCCTCCAGATTGAGCACCACGTCGTCGGCCAGGTGGGCGATCGGGTAGATCGCGGAGGGGTGGACCCCGGTCGCCGTGGTGAGGTGCTCCTGGAGGGTGATCTCCACCTCTCCCGACTGGTAGGTGACCAGCGGGCGGGCGTAGCGGACCTCCAGGGCCCAGCGGAGTCGGCGTCCCGGGGTCTCCACCCGGACCGACCAGATCCGGGAGGGGGCCGGCCGAAACACGCTCGGCACCCCCTCCTCCTGCCCCGCGGAAACTCCCTGAAAGACCTCCTGAGCCAGGCCAGCGCCCACCTGCCACTGGGCGGACCCGGCGTCCGGGAGCATCAGCATGAGGCAGACCGTCAACAGGGCAGGCGAGCGCATGGCACAACTCCTTGAGTGGGCGTGGGACCTCAACGCATTTCGAGACGGATGCCACCGTTGGTGACGTTGTTTTCACCCTTCACGATCCAGTTGCTACCCGGCCAGCTGATGCCGGCCACCACGTCCTCGATTGCCGTGCCGACGATGTCATCGTTGGTCGTCAGGAAGTTGCCGATCCCGGTGACCACGTTGAACACCGATGTGGCTTTGGCGAAGTACTTGCCCCACGGGGTCTGGTTGTCGACACCCCCGGTCCACTGGCGGTACAACTCATCCACCCGCTTGAGCATGTCCGTGAGGCGGGTGCCGTTGGTCTTGATGACACAGGCGGTATCGTCATCCTCGACCACCACGATCCGGAGTCCCTGGTTGGGGTACACCACCTTGAACTGATCCAGCTGGGTCTGGGAGTAGAGCAGCACCGTGCCGCTCCAGGTCTTGTCGTTCTGGTTGTAGACATATGGCCCCCCTGCGTGTTCTCCAGCGCACTGCTTGGAGACCAGGGCGGTGCTGGCGCCGCCCGGGGCCAGGATATGGGTCTCAAACTCGGGGTCCCCCTTCAACCAACTCTCAAAGGTTTGGGTGAACGCGGCGTAAGTCATGTAGAGGCCTGCACTTGGACCGGGGCCTGTGGAGTTGCCGCCCAAACCGTCCCCTTCGATCTCGATGGTGGGAAAGGGTCCGCTGAACCGCTGCTCGGCCGGGACCAGGGCCAGCACCGGGGTTGATGGAGGCCGATCCCGGTCCAGGACCAGTCGCCGTCCCTGCCGGTCGAACGCCACCGGGGCATCGCGGTCGAGAATTGCGGTAGCGACCAGCAGGTCCCCCTCCCCCCGCCAGCGGGCCCGGTGCTCCGGGACCGGGAAGTAGACCTCCAGGGCCGAGGCTTCGGCGGCGTCCCGGTCCAGGATGCCCTCGGTCGCCCGGCTCTCCCGCGCCATGATCCCGCGCAGCCAGCCCGCGTTGGCGGCGAGCAGCCACTGGAAGTGGACCTTCCCCTCGGGGTGCGGCGAGGCATCCATCGCACTGAGGAACGCCTGCCGGACCTGCGGCTGGTTGAGGGTCAGGGCGATGCTGCGGGCGAGCCGTTCCTGGCGGGCCTGGGCCGGACTGATCGGGGCCGGCTCCTCAGGCGGTGGCGGGGCAACGGGGTCGGACGGGCCTTGCTCGGCGCAGGCCGCCCCGAGCAGACCGGCCAGGATGAGCAGACGGCGGGTGAGATGACGCATGGCTTCCTCCTTGGGTGGTGGTCCCCCCGGGGTGGTGGGCCCGGGGTGGAGTGCCAAGGTGGAGAGCGAGCTGTCGAAGCCGATAATCCGGTTCTTGCGGGGAGCGACGAATTAGGGCGGGCTCGGCCGAGTGCACCAGCCGACCGATGCGGCGACGGGCAACCTGCTGGTTGATTCGGCCTGTCAGGCCTCGTGAACCGCCCCGGGTTTTCCGGAGACTCAGTTATGTGAGTGCCCCCGCGGCCGCGTGAGCGGCCGGGGTGCGGTGAAACTGCTCCTCGTACTCCGCCGGGGGAAGGTAGCCCAGCGGTTCCAGGAGGCGCTGGGCATTATACCAAGCCACCCACTCCAAGGTCGCGTATTCGACGGCGTCGAGCCCGCGCCAGGGGCCGTCGTGATGAATGACCTCCGTCTTGTACAGGCCGATCACGGTCTCGGCGAGGGCGTTGTCGTACGAGTCACCGCGGCTCCCCACCGAGGGCTCGATCCCGGCCTCCGCCAGCCGCTCGGTGTACCGAATGGAGAGATATTGCGCCCCGCGGTCACTATGATGCACCAGGTCGCCATCGGTCGCCCGGTCGTACAGGGCCTGCTCCAGGGCGTCGAGCGCCAGATCGCTTCGCAGGGAGCTGGCGGCCCGCCAGCCTACGATCCGGCGGGAGAACACGTCCACGACGAAGGCCACGTACACGAAGCCCCGCCAGGTCGCCACGTAGGTCAGATCCGCCACCCAGAGCTGGTTCGGGCGAGTGGCGTGGAACTGGCGCTGGACCAGATCCCGGGGCCGCTCCGCCAACCCGTCCGGGGTCGTCGTCCGCACCCGCCGCCCCCGGACCACGCCCCGCAGGCCCAGGGTGCGCATCAGCCGGGCCACGGTGCACCGGGCCACCGGGAGCGCCTCGCGCTGCAGCTGCTTCCAGACCTTCTTCGCTCCGTAGACCCGCCGATGGCTGCGCCAGACCCGCTCAATCTCCGGTCCCAGGGCCGCATCCCGCTGCGCCCGGGCCGGCTGGCGGCGAGGATCGGCCTGCCGCGCCTTGTGTTCATAGTAGGTCGACGGAGCGATCGGCAACACCGCACAGATCGGCTCGACTCCATAGCTCTCGCGGTGGCCATCAAGGAACGCCACCATCAGGTCCCGCGGCGGTCGAGCTCCGCCTGGGCAAAATACGCGGACGCCTTCCGGAGAATCTCATTGGTGCGACGAAGCTCCCGATTCTCCCGCTCCAGCACCTTGACCCGCTGCTGCTCCGCGGTCGTCAGGCCCGGGCGCCGGCCCCCATCGCGCTCATCCTGCCGTACCCACCGGCGCAGGGTCTCGGCCGTACACCCCACCTTCGCCGCGATCGATTGAATGGCCGCCCACTGCGATCCATACTCCGCTTGGTGCTCCTGGACCAGCCGCACCGTCCGCTCCCGAACCTCCGGGGAGTACCGCGTTCGTTTGTCCATGGCTCCAACCTCTCAAACATTGGAGCCTCCGGCAATCCCGGGGCGGTTCATCGAGCGCCTCGAGATGTCTGAGGGCGACCCGGAGCGAAATCAGGGTAGCCAGGCCGCACAGCAGCACGACTCCGCCGAGCGACAGGATCAGCCCGGTCCCGGCCACGAACGGCTCCCCCGATTGCTGGGTCCGGAGGAAATCCGCCACCGGACCCGAGCGCCTCGAGGTGTTTGAGGGCGACCCGGAGCGAAATCAGGGTGGCCAACCGCGTAGGCAGCTTCGAATCCGCGCGCGTGGATCCCTGCGGCGGACATGTGTTTCTTGTCATCCTAGAGCCCAGCTGTCCCCAGTGCCACGCCGTTCGTAAGGCCATAGACTCGCTCCGACTCACCGCTCGGCCAGCATTTCAGGTTGGTTACCAATATTTTCCGCGTCCCGCAGTTCATCGCGGAGCTTTCAATGCCTCCGTACTGGCCGAGTGCGCGAGGGAGCAAGGGAAACTGTCCGCATACCTCGATGGGCTGCTCCTAACGGACAACCCTGTTGACTATGCGGCTGGCACGGCCAGAAGGCTCGACTTGAACCACACACTTCTGAGCAAGTGTATGAAGGGGATTGCTAGCCGCAGTGTCGTTGAACGTCACATCATGGCGGTGCGGCAACTCGGGCTAAGGCAGGGGCCTGCTGTATTGCTCGATGGTTTTCTTGTGCGCCCACACCTTTCAACACGCACTCTCGACTCAGCGTGGTCGTCAATCGTAGCCAAATAATTGTGCCGGTAGCGTTCCGAGCAACTCACGGTTCACCTGCCATCATCACGTACTCGACGTGTCCTGAATCGTCCCTGTTCGGACTGTCGCCGCCTACACGGATCAGCGGGTCCAGATCACGAGGGCAGCACAGGAGTCGCCGCGATCGAGATCCGATGGAATCTGGCCAGGCCCCCGATAGAACTCGATAAACTCGATATCGCGCAGAAGCACCGATGAGAGTACTTCAGCGATCTTTGAGCAATCATCGCAGGTACTGGTCATTGTATTGTCCTTTCCTCGTCCAAGGCCACGCGAAAAGAGGCCGGAGAGTTCGGACCCCTTGTTCTGACCCTTCTCAAGAAACAGCCCGACGCGACTGCCGTTAAGGTAGATCGCGAAGTTCGGTGGCTGCCCCGGACAGCGAGCCATCTGGAATCGAACCTCGGGAGCACCATATGGGTTCGCGGTGGAGCTCACCTTGACTCCCGGAATCCCCTGAAGCACCGACACGACGTCGAAAGCGCCCATCTTCTCGATGTCGGTGCGGGTGCGATACGTCCCAATACCGAGCCGGCGACGACGGAAGAAATCATCGTACTTCGTAGTGTTTGCGAATTCCGATGGCTTCCCCAACGGAGCGTCGACCTCGATCTCCGGCAACCGCTGGGGGGTGGCATCGAGCACGATCGTTCCGATCCAGCCCGAATCTCCGATGACGCGGATGTTCTGGAACTTCACAGGATGGCCGAGCGCCCGAATCCGGAGAACTTCGGCGCCGGACGGGACACGCGAAAAAGCGAATTCGCCGGTTCTGGAGGTGCGAACGGAGTCGCCGCGACCGACCAGCTCGACGAGCGCCCCGCCTATCGGTGTTCCATCGGAAGCAACGATCAGGCCCCGTACAGGACTGGGGGTAGACTCCTGCCCTTGCGCGGCACTAGGGGAGAAGCACAGGGCAAGGACTCCCGCCGTGGCGAGCGCACGGCGCATGAAGTGAGAGTGAGAACGTTCGTCGGGAACCACTGTAGGGCGAGTCATGTCGGACTCTCCGGGCGAGGGCTTTCCACCTCTAGTCTAGTGAGTCAGAGGTTGTTTGCAAGACATTCCACGCCATTCCGGGATCGCATCCGCTGTCTTGGTCCCGACATCTAGCTCCTCAGGCCTCGAGCGCCTCGAGATGTCTGAGGGCGACCCGGAGCGAAATCAGGGTAGCCAGGCCGCACAGCAGCACGACTCCGCCGAGCGACAGGATCAGCCCGGTCCCGGCCACGAACGGCTCCCCCGATTGCTGGGTCCGGAGGAAATCCGCCACCGGACCCGCCTCGATCGAGATGATGATCCCCAGCAGCCCGACGGCCGACATCATGAACACCAGGCCGCCAAAGCTGGTCGGAATCTGGGCGGCATTCTCGGTCTCGAACTGGGGGTAGATCACGCCGAGCGCCAGCGCCAGAGCCGCCACCGTCACCGTGAACAGCAGGGTGGTGCCGAGGCTCACGCCCATCATGAAGGGAGTGGCCTGGAGAATCCGGTTGGTAATCCAGGTGATCCCGACCGCCAGCACCAGCAGCGGCAGGGTCCCGATCCAGTACTTGCTCCACAGCATCGCCCGCATGTCGAGCGGGCTCGAACGGAGCAGCCAGAGCTGGCGGCCCTCCAGCGAGATCGACGGGAAGATGAACCGCGCCGCGATCGCCGCCAGCACGAAGCCGCTCAGCCCGAGATTGAGAAACACCACCAGGGTGACCAGGGTAAACGGCACCTGTTCGCCGCTGAAGAGGGGCAGGGCTCGGATGTTGAACACGTAGACGATCAGCAGCACGGCCAGCAGGATCAGCTGGCTCCACTGGGTGGTATCGCGGAAGAAGATCCGCATGTCCTTGAGCAGGAACTCCCGCCGGGTCACCGACAGCCAGCCGAGGAGCACCTTGCTGTAGCGTCCCAGGCCGGTGCCACCCCCGTAGGTCTTGCCACCTTCCTGGGCCTTGCTGAACCCCTCGGCATAGAGGGCCTGATGGAGGATCCCCCCGACCACCACCAGGGCGCCGGCGGTGGTCCACAGCAGGGTCAGCGGGAGGGGATCCGCCACCCGGGTCAGCCAGTTCATGATCGCCTGCGAGGCCCACTCGCTGGGCAGCAGCGGGCTCGACGGGGTCTGCAGCACGGCAATGAAGTCGAGCAGGTTCTGGAAGCCCTCGGGCCGGGCCAGTTGCTCCGGCTGGAGGAACCGGAGGAGGAGAACCACGCTGGCGACCGCGCCGACGGCCACCAGACTCAGGATGTCCCGGGTCCGGCGGGCCGGGAACAGGTGGACCAGCACCAGGGTGAGCCCGGCTCCCAGCGCGGTGGGAATGATCAGGAAGGGGATCAGCGCGGCAAAGGCCACGAAGGGAAAGAGCACCCCGCCGTCGTAGACGAATCCGTAGGCACTCAGGATCGGAATGGCCAGGAGGATGACCATCCAGGAGGAGTGGACCATCGTCTCCGACAGCTTGGCCAGATAGAACCGGAGCCAGTCGAGCGGCGCCGAGACCATCATGTCCAGATCCTTGGCCAGGAAGAACGTGGAGAGCGCGGTGACCAGGTTGGAGAGCAGCAGGATCCCACCGAAGGCGAGCAGGGTCATCGACAGCATCTTGCCCGCCAGCAGGCTGCCGATCTCGTCCACCCCCCGGAAGTAGCCGAGGACCCGGTACGAGATCCCGAACACCGCCGACCAGAAGCCGAGGCCCACCAGCCCCAGCAGCACCATCCGGGTCCGACTCGCGCTGCGGTCGCGGCGGAGCCGGGCCAGCCCGCCCCGCCACTGTGGCGTCAGGATGGTCCACAGGTGCGGCTGGCGGACCGGGCGAGCCGCCGGCACCGGAACGTCTAGTTCAAGCGGCGAAGAGGTCGCTGAACTCACGGTCGCTCACCCCACCCGTCAATTTGAGGAACATTTCTTCCAGACTGGCATTGCCCGACTCGGTCTGTTCCCGCAACTCGGCCATGGTTCCCATGGCGATGAGCCTGCCCGCGCGGATGATGGCGATCCGGTCGCACATCAGCTCCGCGATCTCCAGCGTGTGGGTGCTCATCAGCACGGTGCCGCCTCGCTTCACGAACCCCCGCAGCAGATCCTTGAGGACCCGGCCGCTCTTGGGATCGAGACCGACGTGGGGCTCGTCGACCACGATCACCTCGGGTTTGTGCACCAGGGCGCCGGAGATGATCAGCTTCTGCCGCATTCCGTGCGAGTAGGATTCGGTCAACTCGTCCTTCCACGGGGTCAGCTCGAACATGTCGAGCAGTTCCGCCGTGCGGCGTTCCACCTCCGGACCCTGCTGCCCGTAGAGCGCCGCTGCGAACCTGAGAAACTCCGCCCCGGTGAGCTTGTCGTACACGAAGGGCCGGTCCGGGATGAAGCCGAGCCGCGCCTTGGCCGCCAGGGGATTGACCGCGATGTCCTGGCCGCCGATCTGCACCACTCCGGAGGTCGGTTTGAGGATTCCGGCGATCATCCGGAGGGTGGTGGTCTTTCCCGCGCCATTGGGACCCAGGAAGCCGAACAGCTCGCCGGAAGGAATCTCCAGCGACAGGTCGTCGACCGCGGTGAACTGGCCGTAGCGTTTGGTCAGGTTGGTCAATCGGATCATCGGCGTCAGTCCCTGCGGGGGTCAGCGGTGACGACACGGAGTGCCCCCACCGCAGTCAGCATCGGAACGGTTCTGGCCGGTCCCTCCATCACCCGAAGCAGGGCGGTCGAGGCCGGCACCTGGCCAAACGTGGGATCGACCGGCACCCACCGGTCGGTCCAGATCTCTGCCCAGGTGTGCGACGGCAACCTCGGGTCGGAGACCAGAATCCCCGACACGATTCGAGCTGGATACGATGCCATCCGGGCCAGGGCCACGGCCAGCCGGGCCTTTCCTTCCGGGCCGCCCCGCTCTCCGGTAACGACCTCGACGGCCGAAACCGGGGCCGAAACCGTATAATCTTTGCGCAGGTCCCGTGCCACCCACAGGGTGATGGCGGTGACCGTATCTGCCGCATTCCCATAACGTTGCAGCGCAAGTGACAAGGCTTGCGACAGCAGGGTTCGCTCGGTTGAGTTGAGCCCTCCAGTGTGGCGCTGCTGCCACGGCGGCGGCTCCTCGCCGGCCACACCACCGGGCCTGATTACCAAGGTATCGCCTTCGGTCGTCTGCCGGCCTCCGGCCAGCATCGCCGAACCGCCAGGCACCCTCCGGTCATCGAGCCGCTCCAGCAGCAGCCGCTGCCTGGCCGTGTCGTGCGCCAGGGTCAGCCCGAGGTCGGTGACCGTGTGGAGTCCGGCGGGGTTGATCAGCCGGGGAATCTCCTCCAGGCGCCGGGACCGGTCATAGGCATTCTCGACCAGTTCGAACGCCTTGCGTCTGATGGTCGCGCCGAACGCATGCTCGATCAGCACCGGCCACCCCTCGTCGGTCACCCAGCGCACCTCCCGGGCGGGTGTCCCGAACTCGACTCGCCAGGCCCGGACCGTGTCGGTGACCACCGGCGTCCAGACTCCGCTCAGGGTATCCACCGTGGCACTGTCGGTCAGGATGAAGAGCGAGTCCCGGGTGACTCGTCCGATTACCGTATCGGCTACCGCCCGGACCGGATCCAGGCCCCAGAGGCCCACCACCCCCCCCGGTCCCAGCCTCCCTTCGACCCCGAGTCGAAAGGTGATGGCTGCGGGGAGGATCCCCTTTGACACCGCCAGTCGGTCGATCGCCCGGCGCGGCTCGCCGGGGATGGCCTGTCGGAGGACCGCCATGGAGTCGGTGGACGCCGCCAGGTCGATGATGACCGGTGTTCCGGCCTGATTGGCGGAGACGCTGGCCACCAGCAACCTGAAGGTTCGACTCAGGGTGGATTCGAGCCGCAGCGTCTGACGGCCCGTGAGTTCCGAGGTGCCCACCCCGTCCAGGCCAACCACCTCGAGAAAGGTGAACCCCGTGGTCAACGTGTCGACGGTCAGCCCCGCCGACCCGACCTGGACTCCGGCCAGTTCGAATGCGTACCAAGCCGAGCCTGGCCCGAGCCTTCGGAGTGCCCCTGCGAGCCGGTCGGCCGGCTCGTTCGCTCGTCGGGCAAAGAGCCACCCCAGGGCACCGAACCAGGCCAGGAGGATGGTGATGGCCACGACTCGCCGGCTCATCGCCCCCCCAGATCCCGGGCCTTGCGGTGCATGACCATGGCCTCCTCAGTGCGGCCCTGCCGGTCCAGCAGCCGCCCCTGCAGCTTGAAGGCGCGGGGGTCGCGGGGAGCCAGTTCGGTGGCCCGCCGGAGGGTGTCCAGCGCCGCTGACAGGTCGCCCAGGTGGTACAGGACCTCGCCAAGGTGAAAGGCCGCTTCCCCGTTGTCCTGGTCGAGCTGGCGGGCCCGCTGCAGGACGGGGAGCGCTTCCGGAATCCGGCCTCGCCGGACCAGGGCGATGCCCAGCTGGAGGTGCGCCTCGGGCTGATTCGGCTCGGAATCCAGCGCCCGACGGAGATCGGCCTCAGCCTCGGCATGCCGGTTGAGCTTGCCGAGCAGGGCGCCCCGCGGGATCAGCAGCTGCGGGTTGGCGAATCCGCGGCCCAGTCCGGCGGTGAGCACCTCGATGGCATCCTCGGTGTCCCCGTTCCGGTCCAGCATGCTGGCCAGGGCCAGCCGGACGTCCACCGCCTCCGGACGGTCCGCCAGCGCCTGCCGGAGCACCAGCACGGCGTCGAGCCGCCGCCCCAGGCCCTCGAGTTCCCGGGCCCGCCGGAGATCCCGATCCTCGTCCGCCGCGAGCGTGGTCTGGGCCACACCCACCACAGGCTCGGAAAAATCCGCGGCGTAAGGCCGTAACAAAGGCCCCTCATCCCGGGAGCTGCCGACCAGGTCCCCTTCCAGCGGACCGGCATCAAATCCCTCAAGGGCCCGGGCCTCGCCGGCATCACTGCGCGAGTGGTGAAGTCGCCGCATTCCCGCAATCTAACGTGCGGCGGAGGATTGCGATCCGGCTCCAGAGCCCGCCCGGACCGCTGGTCGCCTGCGATCGAGGACCCCGGGCGGCTTGAATCTGCCCCCCCCGCGCTCCTACCTTGCGCGGCTATGGCTGATGAGCGCCTGATCGTTCGCGGAGCCCGCGAACACAACCTCCAGAACATCACGGTCTCGATCCCCCGGGATCGGCTGACCGTGATCACCGGCCTCTCGGGGTCGGGGAAATCCTCGCTCGCCTTCGATACCATTTACGCCGAGGGCCAGCGGCGCTACGTCGAGTCGCTGTCGGCCTACGCCCGGCAGTTCCTCGGTCTGATGGAAAAGCCGGACGTCGACGCCATCGAGGGCCTGTCGCCCGCGATTTCCATTGAACAGAAGACCACCGGCCACAACCCGCGATCGACGGTGGGGACCGTGACCGAGGTGTACGACTACATGCGGCTGCTGTGGGCCAGGGCCGGCACCCCGCTCTGCCCGCACGATGGCAGCCCGGTCTCGCGCCAGAGCCCCAGCCAGATCGCCGACGCCATCCTGGGCTGGCCGGAGGGCACCCGGATCGAGATCCTCGGCCCGATGGTGCGGGGCCGCAAGGGAGAATTCCGCGATCTGTTCGACGACCTCAGGCAACGGGGGTTCGTCCGAGCCCGGGTGGACGGGACGACCCACGACCTGTCGGCCGTGCCGAAACTCAACCGGCGGCAGAATCACGATGTGGCGGTCGTGGTGGACCGGCTGGTGGTTCGGGAGTTGGACCGCGCTCGGCTGGTCGACTCGGTGGAGACGGCGCTCAAGGTGGCTGAGGGTGTCGTGGAGGTGCTCCGGTTTGACGGCGCCCGGAAGACGCCGACGGTGCACCTCTTCTCGGAGCGGTTTGCCTGCCCGACCTGTGGACATTCCTTCCAGGAGCTCGAGCCCCGCCAGTTCTCCTTCAACTCACCATTCGGGGTCTGTCCCGAGTGCCACGGGCTCGGCACCCGGCGCGAGGCCAACCCGGATCTGGTGCTGGCCGACGGCAGCATCTCGATCCTGGAAGGGGTCGTGCTCCCCTGGGGGGAACCGACCGGGTATCTCAAGAAGGCCGTCCTCCCGACCCTGGCCAAGGCCTTCAAGTTCGATCTCAACAGTCGCTGGGACAGTCTGAGCGACGAGGCGCGCCAGGCGATTCTCCACGGCGCTCCCGGGCGGACCTTCAAGTTTGCCACGGAGGCCGGTCGGGGAGGGAGCTACCAGTCCGAGTGGGAAGGGGTGCTTCGCAACATCGAACGGCGCTACCGGGAAACCTCCAGCGACTCGGTGCGCAATTCGCTCGACGAGTTCATGGTCGAGATGCCCTGTACCGCCTGCGGTGGGCGCCGGCTGAAGCCCGAGAGTCTGTCGGTGCTGATCGCCGGGACGAACATCGGCGCCGTGGTCGATCTGTCGGTGGATGAGGCGCTGGCCTGGTTCCAGGCGGTGCCCGTGGGGCGGGACCTCTCGGGAGGGCTCGACCCCGACATCGCCGATCCGATCCTCCGGGAGATCATCGGTCGGCTCGGGTTTCTCCGGGATGTGGGTCTCGAGTATCTGACCCTCGGTCGGGGAGCTGGGTCGCTCTCGGGCGGGGAAGCCCAGCGGATCCGGTTGGCGACCCAGATCGGATCCCGGCTGGTCGGAGTGCTCTATATCCTCGATGAACCCAGCATCGGACTCCACCAGCGCGACAACGCCCGCCTGCTGGGGACCCTGGAGGAGCTGCGGGACCTGGGGAACACCGTGATCGTGGTGGAGCACGACGAGGATACCATCCGGGCCGCCGACCACATCATCGACCTGGGCCCCCGGGCCGGCCGCCACGGCGGCCACGTGATGGCCGAGGGGACCCTGCGAGGAGTTGCTGCGGCATCCCGATTCCCTCACGGCGCGGTATCTCCGCCGGGAACTCCGGATTCCGATCCCGGCCGGCCGGCGCGCGCCCCATCCCGCGCGGCAGCTCCGGATCGTGGGCGCCCGGGCCAACAACCTCGCCGACCTGACGGTCGAGATCCCGCTGGGGCTCTTCGTGGCGGTGACCGGGGTGTCGGGGTCCGGCAAGTCGACTCTGGTGACCGACATTCTCTACCGGGCGCTGGCCCGGCACCTGTACCGCACCAAAGTGATCCCCGGCCGGCATACCCGGATCGAGGGGATGAACCAGATCGACAAGGTCATCGAGATCGACCAGAGTCCGATCGGCCGGACCCCGCGTTCCAACCCCGCGACCTACACCGGGCTCTTCACGCCGATCCGGGATCTCTTCGCCCAGCTCCCGGAGGCCAAGATCCGGGGCTATGGGCCGGGTCGGTTCTCCTTCAACGTCAAGGGCGGACGGTGCGAGTCCTGCGAGGGCGATGGACTGGTCAAGATCGAGATGCACTTCCTGCCCGACGTCTACGTCCCCTGCGAGGTCTGCAAGGGACGCCGGTACAACCGGGAGACCCTGGAAGTCCGGTACAAGGGGAAGAGTATTGCGGACGTGCTCGACCTGACCGTCGCCGAGGGTCTGGAGTTCTTTGGCGCCCAGCGCCGGATCGTGGACCGGCTCGAGCTCCTCAACGATGTCGGGCTCGGCTACCTGCACCTTGGCCAGTCAGCTACCACCCTGTCCGGCGGTGAGGCCCAACGCGTCAAGCTGGCCACCGAGCTGGCCAAGCGGGATACCGGGCGAACGCTCTACATCCTGGACGAACCGACCACCGGACTCCACTTCGAGGACGTCCGCCTGCTGCTCCAGGTCCTGCACCGGCTGGTGGACAAGGGGAATACCGTCCTGGTCATCGAGCATAATCTCGACGTCATCAAGACTGCGGACTGGATCGTCGACCTGGGCCCCGAAGGTGGGGCCAGGGGCGGGAGGATCGTGGCCGGCGGTTCCCCGGAGACCATTGTCCGGGAGCCGGCGAGCTACACCGGTCAGTACCTGGCCCGGGTCCTCGGCCCCTGACCCTCCCCCTTGGGCCCCGGGCTCTTATGTTCCCGTAGGCCTCGATCTCCCCCTCGACCCTTATCTCCAGACGGCCCATGACCCGCACCCGTCATTTCCTGCTCGCCCTGTTCCTGATCGCCACACCCACGGCCCAGGCCCAGACCGCCGATTCCGCCACCCTCACCGTGCAGCGGATCTTCGGATCCCGGGACTTCCAGGGGGAGTCCTTCGGTCCGGCTCGGTGGCTCGGGGATGGCTCGGCCTACGTCACCCTCGAGACACCGCCCGGTGGCAAGGGACGCGACCTGGTCCGGTATGACGCCGAGAAGGGCACTCGCGAGATCCTGGTCTCGGCCACCCAGCTGACCCCCGCCGGGGCCGACCAAGCCTTGCCGGTCGAGGGGTACCAGTGGTCTCCCGATCTCCAAGGCCTGCTGATCTACACCAATTCGAAACAGGTCTGGCGGCAGAACACCCGCGGCGACTACTGGCTGCTCGATCGGAATACCGGTACCCTCCGCCAACTGGGGAAGTTCGCCGAGCCCTCCACCCTGATGTTCGCCAAGTTTTCTCCCGATGGATCCCGGGTCGGCTATCTGGTCGAACACGACCTCTACGTCGAGGATCTCGCCACCGGCAAGGTGACTCGGCTGACCCATGACGGGTCCCGGACCATCATCAACGGCACCTTCGATTGGGTGTACGAAGAGGAGCTGAACCTCCGCGACGGCTGGCGCTGGAGCCCGGATGGGACCCGGATCGCCTTCTGGCAACTGGATGCCGAAGGGGTTCGGGACTTCCTGTTGATCCGCAACACCGACTCGCTCTACCCCCGGATGGATCCGGTGCAGTACCCGAAGGCCGGCGAGCAGAACTCGGCGGGCCGGATCGGCGTCGTGCTGGCCACCGGTGGGACGCCGATCTGGCTGCAGATCGATGGCGATCCGCGGAACACCTACCTGGCCAGGCTGGAGTGGGCGGAGTCGTCGTCGGAACTCATCGTCCAGCGACTCAACCGGTTGCAGAACACCCTCGACCTCCTGATGGCCGACGCGACCAGCGGAACCGTCCGCTCCATCCTGGTGGAGCGGGACAGCACCTGGGTCGAAGTGGTTGATGACCTGGTCTGGTTGAACCAGGGGAAGCGGTTTACCTGGGTCTCGGAACGGGATGGCTGGAACCATGTGTACGTCGTGTCACGCGACGGGTCGGACATCCGACTGGTCACCCCCGGGGAGTACGATGTGCTCAGTGTGCAGGGGGTGGATGACAAGGGCGGGTGGCTCTACTTCACCGCCTCGCCGGACAATCCCGCCCAGCGGTACCTCTATCGCAGCCGGCTCAACGGGACCGGGAAGCCGGAGCGGCTCTCCCCCGCAGATCAGGCCGGCAGCCACGGCTACCACGTGGCCCCGGGGTTCCACTGGGCCTTCCATACCTTCTCCAGCTTCGGGACCCCCAGTCGGATGGAGGTCGTCCGGTTGCCGGACCATCGCCCCACCCGGGCCCTGATCGAGAATGCCGCCCTTGGACGGGCCCTGGCCGGGCTGAGACGGGGCGACGTCGAATTCACCACCCTCAAGGGGGCCGACGGCTCGGACCTCAACGCCTGGATCATGAAGCCGCCCGGCTTCGATCCGGGGCGCAAGTACCCGGTGCTGTTCTATGTCTACGGTGGGCCGGGAAGTCAGACCGTGCTCGACGGCTGGGGTGGGTCCCGCTACCTCTGGCACCTGATGCTGACCCAGAAGGGGTACCTCGTGGCCAGCGTGGACAACCGGGGTACCGGCGCCCGGGGGCGCGACTGGCGAAAGGTGATCTACGGCCAGCTCGGGGTCATCGAGACGCTCGATCAGGCCGCCGCCGCCAGGGACCTCGCCACCCGACCCGGGGTCGACGCCTCCCGGATCGGGATCTGGGGCTGGAGCTATGGCGGGTTCATGACCCTCAATACCCTCTTTCAGGCCAACGACCTGTATCGGGCGGCGATTTCGGTCGCGCCGGTCACCCACTGGAAGTTCTACGACACGATCTATACCGAGCGGTACAACGGGCTTCCGCAGGACAACGCCGCGGGATACGATCGAGGCTCACCGCTGAGCTACGTCCAGGGACTCAAGGGTGACTTGTTCCTGGTCCACGGCAGCGGGGATGACAACGTCCACTGGCAGAACAGCGAGGCGCTGGTGAATGCCATGGTCCAGGCCAACAAGCCGTTTGCGATGATGCAGTATCCCGACCGGAATCACTCGATTTCCGGCGGGACGACCTCCCAGCATCTCTACAATGCGATGACCCGGTTTCTGGATGAGCGGCTGGCGGGCGGCGTGGCCCTTACCCCGTAGCCTGACGCCGTCGGCGGAGGTCGCATGCGGTACCAGGAGATCGTCGAGATGCTCGGATGGGCCGGGGGGCAGGAGCAGGCGGTCCGGATCACCACCAGGTCCGCGACCGAGATCGTCGGTGTTCCGACCTCTCTGGATACCCATGTGACTGCCCATGAGGTCTACCTCCGGCCGGTGGGCGACGACGGGACCGACATTGCCATCCCCCTGGAAGAAATCGACCGGGTGGAACTGGTTTAGGGTTCGTTCCCCCTTGAAACATTTGCCGGACGGGCGCCGTACTGGCTCCCGAACGCCGTTCGGAGCAGAATAACCAGCGTTGGGGGCCTCAGTGGACGACGGGATCAAGCTGTTCTTTGTCCTGAGTGCGATCGCCGCGTCCGGTGTCCTGGGCTACATCGGTGTTGTCCTGGTGAACGCCGTTTCCAAGCGGGCCAACGCCAGAGTCGCCATGGGGGATGAGGAATTGCAGTACCTTCGGGCCCAGGTTGAAGAACTCGATCAATTGCGGGAACGGCTGGCCGAACTGGAGAACCGGATGGACTTTGCCGAGCGGGTGTTGCCCAGGCCGGAAGGGCGGTCGGTGGATGACTGAGTTGGGCGAGTTCGCCATGTACCTCGCCCTCGGGGCCACCATGGTCACGGCACTCCTGGGTCCCATCGGGAAGGCCATCGGCCGGCGGCTCGAGGGCCGATCACGGGGCGGTGAGGATCACCTGGCCGAGGTCGAGGCGCGGCTTGAGGAACTTGAGACCGTCCAGGCCAGGCTGGACAATCTCGAGTCCGGACAGGCCCGGACGGCCGAGTTGGAAAACAGGCTCGATTTTGCCGAGCGGATGCTCAGCGAACGGGCCCGGAGCCTTCACACCGGCCTCACCGAGGGATCGCGTGACTGAAGAGCAGTTTGTCCTCACCATGTTTGCGCTGCTCTCCGGCGTCGGCCTGCTGCTGGGGGTGATCATGGGCCCGATCGGACGGGCCATCGGGCGGCGGATCGAGGGCCGGAGCCTGACCGAGGCCGACCTCCATGCGATTCGCGACGATGTGCAGGCCGGCACGGCCGAGGTGGCTGACCTCCGGCGCGAGGTGGTGGAGTTGCAGGAGCGGGTGGACTTTGCCGAGCGGGTGCTGGCGGCACCGCGTGACCCATCGGGCCAATCCGCCGGAACGTCGCGAGGGGAGGGCTGATCGTGATCCTTCAAGTCCCCGCTCCTCCCGCCCCCGATTTCCCGGCCGTCATCTACAATGGCCCCGATCCCTACGCGATCGTGGCCATCGTGGCGCTGGTGGTGTCGAGCATCATCCTGTTCCCGCTGGTCCGGGCCCTGGCGCGACGGCTGGAGGGGCGGGCGCTCAATCGGTCGGCCCAGGCAGACCTCGACCAGGTCCATGATCGGCTGGCCGAACTGGAAGGTCTCGAAAACCGGATGCTGGAGTTGGAAAACCGGGTCGAGTTCTCAGAACGACTGCTGGCTCGACAGAGTGGTGGGGTCCAGCAGCCCGTGGAGGGGTCATGATGCTCCGCAGGCGTTGGGGCCCGATCACCCCGGTCGTTCTGGCGGCGCTGGGGGCGTTTGCGTTCCTTTCCAACCAGCTCGGTGAAGGATTCGCCATTCCGGTCGGCATCATCGGGGCCGTTTCGATCGCGGTGATTCTCCGCGGGCCGGTCGGCAAGGCGCTGGCCCGGCGGCTGGAGGGGGATCAGCCGAGTATGGCGGCGCCCGGCGAAGAGGTCCTGGTCGAGCTGGACGAGCTTCGCTCCCGGGTGCTGGAGCTGGAGGAACGGGTGGATTTCAGTGAACGGCTCCTCGCCAGTCACCGGGATCGGTCCCGGGAGGCGGGAGGTTCGGCATGAGCGTGGAGAAGGCCACCGGGCTGTCCTGGTTCGACGTCGTGCTGCATGCCTTCGTGACGATCTGCATTACGATGGCCCTGGCCGAGTCGAGCGGCGGCGACGAGGATATCATCATTCCGCTCGGGTTCGCGACTTCGGCGGTGATCTTCGGGGTCCGGAGGTACTTCGCGCTCCGGCGCCGCGCCATCCGGGAACCGACCACCGGCGAGGTCGAGGCGATGCGGGTGGAGGACCTTGAAGCCCGGCTGGCCGACCTTGAACTTGGCTCCGTCCGGATGGCTGAGCTGGAGGAACGGCTCGACTTTGCCGAACGGCTTCTGGCCCAGCACCGGGCCGACTCCGCTGGACGGGTGCTCGCCCGGCCGGAGTCCGGATAGATTTCCCCCGAGCACCCCGAGAGGAATCAGGCATGGTAACGAAGGACGACATACAGTCTTTCATCGATCGGATGAACGGATCGGTCGCCTCGGTCGAGGAGGTCCAACCCGGCCTCTGGCTGATCCGCACCTCGGACGGGGCGGAGACGGTGGTGCACTTCAGTCCCCCAGTCGTGGTGCTCCGGGTCCGGGTCATGGAGCCACCGGTGACCGACCCGCGACGGGGCGAACTCTACCGGCAGTTGCTGGAGTTGAACGCCCGCGACCTGGTGCATGGGTCGTATGGCCTGGAGGGCGACCATATCGTGCTGACCGATACCCTCGAGCTTGAGAACTTGGACTTCTCCGAGTTCCAGGCCAGTTTTGACTCGATCCTGCTGGCGCTGGCGTCCCACATGGGTACGCTTGCCCCGTACCGCGAAAGGTGATCCCAGATGGGCATCTTTGACCGTCTTTCGACGCTCTTCAGGTCCAACATCAACGATCTCATCTCTCGGGCCGAAAACCCCGAGAAGATGCTGAATCAACTGATCACGGACATGAAGACCCAGCTGGCCAAGGCCAAGCAGGAAGCCGCCTCCGCCATAGCCGACGAGAAGCGGCTCCAGGCCGATGCGGAACAGCTCAAGAAGCAGGCAGAGGACTGGGAGCGCCGTGCCATGCTGGCCGTGCAGGAAGGTCGGGACGACCTGGCCGCCCAGGCGCTCATGCGGTACAACGAGGCGCTCCAGGGCGCCCAGCAACTCCATGAGACCTGGCTTCGCCACAAGGCCGAGACCGAGAACCTAAAGGTCTCGCTCCGCCAGCTCCACGACAGGATCGAGGAGGCCAAGCGGAAGAAGAACATCCTGGTGGCGCGGGCCAAGCGGGCCGAGGCCCAGCAGCGGATCCAGGAGACCATGGCCGGCATGGGCGACAAGAGCGCCTTCGAGTCCTTCGAACGGATGGCCGAGAAGATCGAGGACATCGAACGCAAGGCGCTGGCCGCCGCGGAACTCCAGCAGGAGTTCGCGGGTGATGACCTGATCGGCCAGTTCAAGGCGCTGGAATACAAGGGCTCGGCCGATCAGCAGTTGATCGAGCTCAAGGCCAAGATGGGGATGCTCGGCGCGGGCGGCGACGCCACCAAACAGCTGGGCCGGGGGGTCAAGGACGACCACACCGTCGAGGCGGAAGTGATCGACGAGACCGAGTCCCCGAACGGCTGACCGCCTCCGACCGGACCAGATTCTCCTTGCCGCCCCGCCATTTGGCGGGGCGCTTGGTTACCCGGTACTCTTACATACAATTCTGGATACCTCAACCCCTGGTTTCATGGCTCCCCAGCGCTTCCTCATCATCGCCGACGGCGACTTCTATCCCATGACCTCAAAGACCGCCAATGCGGTGATCCGGTTCATGCCGGAGCGGGTGGTCGGAGTACTGGACCATGTGGCGGCCGGGAAGACCGTGCGGGACGTGCTCGGGTTCGGTGGCGGCATCCCGGTGGTCGGGACCATCGAGGAGGGACTCCGCCTCGCGCCGGATGCGATCATGATCGGGATCGCACCGGCTGGCGGCCAGCTGCCCCCGGCCTGGCGCACCTGGCTGCTGGCCGGGCTCGAAGCGGGGTGCGACCTGTGGAGCGGACTGCACACCTTTCTCGGGGAGGACGCCGTCCTTGCCACCCGGGCTCGGGAGTTGGGTCGGGAGATTCGGGATGTCCGCCGGGCCCCGGCCGACCTGCCGGTCGCGGCCGGGAAGGCACGGCTGGTGGAGCCGATGGTCATCCTCACCGTGGGCACCGATTGCAACGTCGGCAAGATGACGGCCCAGTTGAAGTTGACCGAGGCGCTGAATGCCCGCCTGGTGCGCACCCGTTTCGTGGCCACCGGCCAGACCGGCATCTTCATTGAGGGCTGGGGCATTGCCGTGGACGCAGTGGTGGCCGACTTCATCGCCGGTGCGGCCGAGCACCTGGTGCTGGAAGGGGCCAAGGGGGCGGACATCGTGATGGTGGAAGGGCAGGGGAGCATCAACCATCCGGGCTATTCCGGGGTGACCCTTGGCCTGCTCCACGGGTCCTGCCCCAACGCGCTGATCCTCTGCCATCAGGCCAGCCGCACCACGCTGAGCGAGTATCGCGGCAAGGACTGGTTGCCGGTCCCGCCGCTCAAGGACTATGTCGGCTGGTACCAGGCGATCGGATCCGCGGTCTGGCCCACCCGAGTGGTCGGGATCTGTCTCAACACCTTCGATCTGAACGAGGAGGCCGCCCGGGACGCCTGTGCCAGCGCCGCGGCCGAGACCGGGCTGCCCTGCACCGATCCGGTGAGGTTTCCGGAGGACGCCACCCTGACCGACGCGATCCTCGCGGCCCGCCAGCGGTATCTTGCCACCGGCGCCTGCTGATTATCTGATCGGTGGCCTGGCACCGCCCGGGGCGCGACCCGCGCAACCCCGGGCGGTACCGGCGCCAACTCCCGGCGGGTCCGTCAGAAGGGTTTGAACCCCGGGCTGCCGAACCGCTCCAGCTGGAAGATGTCATACAGCGGGACGGCGTAGGCGATGATGACCATGATGACCGCCACCGCAAACCAGAGCCACAGCCGGTCCCAGATGCCCGGTCGATGGCCGCCCTCCGGTTCCCCCAGCGATTCGGCCCACTCCAGCGATGCGATTGGCTGTCGCTTGCCGGCCAGCATCGTGGCGACGATGACCATCACGAACAGACCGGCACTGGCGAAGAGCAGCAGCCCGCCCACCGCCGAGGCCGTGGTCAGTCCCTTCCACATCTCCGCCTGGGCCGCGCCACCGAAGTCGGTGGTGAAGACTCGCCGCGGCAATCCCATCAGCCCGGCGATGTGTCCGGTGAAGGAGAAGAACACCATGCCCAGAAACCAGACAGCCGGTTGGATCTTGGCCAGCAGACGGAGTTCCAGTTCCCGGCCGCTGATCTTCGGAACCAGCCAATAGCACCCGCCCATGAAGGTGAGCGCGGCGGCACTGCCCACCGTCAGGTGAAAGTGGGCCGCGATCCAGGCGGTATTGTGGACCACCGAGTTGAGGCTGTAGGCGGCGTTGATCGAGCCGCCAAACCCACCCACCATGAACAGCAGCCCGGCGAACAGCGCCGCGCTCACCACCGGGTTGCCCCAGGGCAGCGCCCGGAGCCAGCCGAACAGGCCGGTGCCCCCCCGGAGCCGGCCGGCGATCTCGAGCGAAGCCACCACGGTGAACGCGGTGACCAGGCTGGGAAACGAGATGGCCATTGTGTTGAAGGTGTGGAACAGCTTCCACGCCGCCGGGATGCCGGGGTCCTGGAATTGATGGTGGAGTCCGACCGGAGTGGAGAGGACCAGGAACAGGGTAAAGACCATCCGGGCCAGCCGATCCGAAAACAGCTTGCCCCCCGCTTCCCGGGGGAGCACCGCGTACCAGATCGCGTAGGCCGGGAGGATCCAGAAGTAGACCAGGGGATGGCCGAAGAACCAGAACAGGGTCCGCGCCAGCAGCGGGTCGATCCGGTCGACCAGTCCCAGCGACCAGGGAATCAGCTGGAACAGCATCTCCGCGGCGACGCCCATCGTGGCCAGCAGCCAGAGCAGGCAGTTGACCGTGGTCGCATGCATCGCCAGGCTGACCGCCCGGTCCGGGTTCCGCCGCTTCGACTCTCGCCAGGAGATGATCATGCTGACGGCCCAGCCCCACGACGCCACCACCACCAGGGTCAGTCCGATATAGAACGCCGGGTGCGCCTGGAGCGGCGGGTAGAAGGTGTACAGCACCGTGGCCTTGAAGCTCAGGATGGCCCAGACGGCCAGCGCCACTCCGAGCAGGGCCAGCCCGAACATCATCCAGGCGAACCGCGGCATGGCGATGTCCCCATTCTCCCGCTGCGCCGTCGCGTAGCCCAGTGCCATGATGAAGAAGGTGGTGAAGACCAGGGCCATCAGGACCCCGTGCGCGGTCACCGACATGTAGTACATCCGGGCCGACTGGAACGGCACTTCCAGGTTGGCCCGGGAGATCGCCTGCATCAGCGCCATGGAGGCCGCGATCCCGAAGGCGACCACCGAGACCCAGATGTTGGCGAGGATCAGCCGGTTAGTGCCCTTCATGGCCGGCCGCCTCTCCTGCCACCGCCACCACGGCGTCCGGCCCGGGCGCCGCCGAGGTGCTGCCCGGCGCCGACCACCCGGCCGCCGGAATCACCACCAGCTTGCCCGCCATGTTGTGGTGGCCGATCCCGCAGTACTCATTGCACGCCACCAGGTACTCCCCCGCCGCAAACTGGGTGGTGAACTGGCTGATGTACCCCGGCAGCACCATCGTCTGCCCGTTGGTCCGGACGATGTGGAACCCGTGCGTCACGTCGACCGCAGTGACGTGGAAGGTGATCGGGGTGTCGGCCGGCAGGGTCATCTCGGCCGGAAGCCAGGCGAACGTCAGTCCGATGATCCAGGCATGGACCCGACCGTCGGCATCCACCCGCACTCCCTGGGTGGCAAATCGGGGGTCCTTCATCACCGCCATGGGATCGATCGTCTCGACGTGGCTCGGCGGATGCCGGTTGGCCGTCAGGGCCCCGTTGGCCATGCTGGCGAAGAAGAGCACCAGCATTCCGGTGACGCCCCACATCCAGATCTTTTCGTAGAGGTCGACTTTCATGGGGTCACCGGCTGGCGAGCCAGATAGATGAACGTGTAGATCGCGAACCAGCCGATCACGAACAGCACGGCATACAGCCCGACGAAGGCGAAGGTGCCGATGGGGTGCTTCGGCAGTCCCGGTGGCATCTCGGACACGGGAACCCTCTCAGGTGAAGGGAGAATCTGCAGGGATGGGAGCTACGTTATCGCCGGCCCCCCGGCCCCCGCCAGTCGGCCACCCGGGGTGGCACTCCGGAGGGCGTTGAGAATGACCGCGAGGTCGATGCCTTCCTGGAGAAGTGCCCCGGCCACCGGTGGCAGGTACCCCAGGGCCGCCACGCCCATGGCCACCAGGCTGAGGCCGAGCCCGACCCCGAGGCTCTGGCGCGCGATCCGCATGGTGCGACGACCGATCTCGACACTCTCCACCACCCGCTCGGGGGCCGGATCCAGCAGCACCACGTCGGCGGACTCGGCGGCGATCCCGCCGCCATGTGCCGCCAGGGCCATCCCGACAGCCGCGGTGCTGAGGGCGGGGGCGTCGTTGATCCCATCCCCCACCATGAGGACACGGTCGCCCTCCGACTGAAGCCGGGTGACGTACCGGGCCTTTTCCTCCGGTCGGAGGTCCCCAGCCGCCTCCTCCAGGCCCAGGGCGCCGGCGACGGATTCCACACTGGCCTGGTCATCGCCCGAAAGGAGCACCTGGCGCGTGAGCCCGAGCGCCCGCAGCCGGCCAAGCGCCTCCAGGGCCCCCGTTCGGGGACGGTCCGCGAACATCACCCAGGCCGCCGCCTTGCCGTCCACCACGACCGCGGCCGCCAGTCCCGGCTCGCCGTCTCGGGCCTTCAGCAGGGCCGCGACCGCCGCCGGCTCGGCCTCCCGAATCAGCGACAGGGCTCCCACCGTGACCCGAACCCCGGCGACCACACCGGCCACTCCCTGACCGGGCCATTCGCGGACCCCCTCCGCCGGCGCCAGGGTGAGGCCGGCCCGGAGGGCCTCGCGCACCAGCGAGCGAGCCAGCGGGTGCCCGGCGTCCCGCTCCACCGACGCGGTCAACTGGAGAACCTCGCTCTCCGAGGCGCCTCCCAGCGGCGTCACCCTGGCGACCTCCGGCTGTCCCAGGGTCAGGGTTCCCGTCTTGTCGAAGGCGACGACGGTGACCTGACCGAGGGCCTCCAGGGCGCCGCCATGCCGGACGATGATCCCCAGCCGGGCGGCTCGGTTGATGCCTCCCACGATCGCCACCGGGGTGGCCAGGATCATCGGGCACGGGGTTGCCACCACCAGCACGGCCAGCACCCGCACCGGGTCACCCGAAACCGCCCAGGCCGCCACGCACACCAGCAGCGTCAGTGGGGTGAACCACATTGCGGCGCGATCCGCCGCCCGCTGCAGCGGGGCCTTGTGAGCCTGGGCAGTCCGAACCAGTTCGACCACCCGGGCGTAGAGGCTCTCCCGGGCGGTAGCCACCACCCGGAGGACCAGGGGTCCGTCGAGCACCAGGCTGCCGCTGGCCAGCTGGACCCCGGCGCGCCCAGTGAGGGGGATCGGCTCCCCGGTGATTCGAGAGACGTCCACCGCCGCGACGCCCTCGATGACCACCCCGTCACACGGGACCATTTCGCCGGGCCGGACCACCACCTCGTCACCCGGGGTAATCCCCTCCACCGGCAGGTCCTCGATCCGTTCTCCCACCTTCCGGTGGGCGATCCGGGGCGCTTGGGCTTCCAGTTCTTCGACCGCCCGGGAGGCCCGCCGCTCGGCATACCGTTCGAGGGCCTCACCACCGGTCTGCATCAGCGCCACCAGCAGTCCCGCCAGCGGCTGGTTGAGCGCCATGGCGGTGACCAGCGCGAGGCTGGCCACCAGGTCGGCCGCGAATCGGCCCCGCAGCAGCCCGAGGATCGCCCGGAGGACCAGGGGCACCCCGACCAGGTAGAGGCCGACCGTCCAGACCCGGGAGGAGGCAAGCGAAAGGCCGGCCCCGCGCAGAGCGAGGCCGGCCAGCAGAACCGCCAGCGCCACAACCGGGAGACCGAGGGTCTGCAGCCGCGTGGGGGAGGGTCCCCCGGGGCGGGGGCCCTCCCGGTTTTCCCTCATGACGCGCGCGCTGCACCCTCCCTGACCGCTCCGGCGGCCGCGTGGCGCAGACTGAATCCGACGCCCCGGATCGTCTCGATCCGCTGGGTATTGGTGACCTCCCGCATCTTCCGCCGGAGGTTGCCCACGTGCACGTCCACCACGTTGCTCTCCGGATCGAAGTGCATGTCCCAGACCTTCTCCAGCAGGGTGGTGCGCCGGACCACTTCCTCGGGATGGAGCATGAAATACTCCAGCAGCTGGAACTCCTTGGCGGTGACGTCCAGCGGCTGCCCGCGGACCTGCACCACATGGCGGAGCCGGTCCATGCTGATCTCCCCGAACCGCAGCACTTCCATCCGCTCCGCGCCACCGCGACGGCTCAGGGCCCGCATCCGGGCCAGCAGCTCTTCGAAATGGAAGGGCTTGGGGAGGTAGTCGTCGGCACCGGCATCGAGCCCCCGGACCACGTCCTCCACCGACTCGCGCGAGGTCAGCATCAGGATCGGGACGTTGCGCCCCTCCCGCCTCAACTCACTGGCGACCTGAAACCCGTTCTTCTTGGGCAACACGATGTCGAGCAGCACCACGTCGTAGTCATAGACGTGGGCCAGCATGGTGGCCTCTTCCCCGTCCGCCGCCACGTCCACCACGTAGCCCTCTTCCCGGAGGCCCTGCTCGATGAATCCCGCGACCTTCCGGTCGTCTTCCACCACGAGAACTTTCATAGTGACCCCAGTCTAGACCGCCCCCGGTGAACCCTGCCTCAACCGAGTATGAAGATATCTTCAGGAAGCCGGGCCGCTCAAGGGAAGCGCCAGGACGAACTCCGCTCCCCCGGCCGGGTGGTTGGCGGCGGTGAGGTCTCCGCCGAGCAGCCGCGCCAGTCGTCTGGAGAGGGGGAGGCCGAGCCCGATTCCGGTTCCCTCCTCGCCCGGCTTGGTCACGTAGACATCGAAGATCCGTTCCAGCTCCCCCTCGACGATTCCCGGGCCCTGGTCCACCACCCGGGCGTTGATGGTCCCCGTGTCGGACAGCAGTTCGAGGGCCACCGTCGACCCCGGGGGGCTGTGGCGAATGCCGTTCTGCAACACGTTCACCAGGATCTGCTCCACCCGGGAGGCGTCGGTGCGGCAGGTCGTCGGTTCATCCAGAAGGGTGACGGTGAGGGAGATCGAGCGTTCCCGCGCGGCCGGCGTCACCTTGGCGACCGCCCGGCGGATGACCGGCCGGCAGTCCACCGTCTCGATGACCGGCCGCAGCCGGTCTTCATCCAGCCGGCTCAGATCGAGAAGATCATTGATCAGGGCGATGGTGCTCTCGGCCGCTTCGACCACTTCGAACGCGGCTCGGGGCACGGTGCTCGGGTCCTTTCGGCGGACCAGCATCTCGGCCCACCCGAAGACCGCCGCCAGGGAGTTGCGGAGTTCATGGTTGACCATGGCGAAGAACCGCTCTCGGCTGCGCAACAGGGTCTGTACTTCATGAATCAGCCGCTGAGTCTCATGGTGCCGCCGGGCATCCTCCACCGCGGCCGCGGCCTTTCCCGCCAGCAGGACGGCCAGGTGTTGGTCCTCGGCCGAGAACTCGGCTGCCCCGATCTTGTCGGTCAGGTAGAGGTTCCCGAGCACGCCGGACCGGCCGACCACGGGGACGCCGAGGAAGGACTTCATTGGTGGATGGTGGGCCGGGAAGCCGACGCTCTCGGGGTGATCCCCCAAGGACCGGAGCCGCAGCGGTAGCTCCTCCCGGATGACGACCCCGAGCACCCCCCGGCCGGATGGCGGGTGACCGATCCGGGCGCGCTCCTCCTTCTCGATGCCCGACGTGGTAAAGCTCTCCAGGGTCTGATTGTCCGGCCCCAGCATGCCGATCGCCGCGTAGCGGGCGCCCAGCAGGCGAGCCGCCTGGTCCGCTGTCCACTGGAGGACTTCGGGCAGGGGCCGGTCCGAGCCCAACGAATTGCTGGCCCGGATGAGGTGCTCGAGTCGCGATTCCAGGTCAGTGGAGAACGGCATGGGGATGAACGTAACAATCCGACCCGGCCGACGCGACGAGCGATTGCTTATTGGGGCCTTCATCGTCGCTTCACGGGGGTGTGTCTAGCCTAGACCCATGCCCGTATCCTGGAGGACGCTCCTCGCCGCTGACGACGGGTCCGCGGCCGGCCGGCATGCCACCGTGGTTGCCGAGCGTCTGGCCCGCGACCTCGCGGCCGATCTCAAGCTGGTCTCCGTGCTGCCCTCCGTCAGCGATCCCCTCCCCGCCGCCCTGGATGCCGGGGCTCCAAAGCTGGGGTATGGGGTGCCTTCGATCGAGATCGTCCGGATCGCCGAATCACTGGGAGCGGACGCGGTCGTCCTGGGGCGGGCGGGGGGCGACGGCTGCCGACCCCGTCTCGGGTCGACCGCTGATGGCGTCGTCCGTCGGAGCCGGGTGCCGACCCTCTTCGTCAATGAGAAACACGATCAATTCCGCCGGGTGGCGGTAGCGGTGGATGGCACGGACCGGGGGATGGCGGTGCTCGAGGTTGGCGAGGTGCTGAGCGGACTCGGGGCGCGGCAGGTCGAGATCCTCTCCGTCGAGCCGCCGCCCGAGTCAGCGACGGCCCCGCCGCCGGCCACCCGGGTGCGTCTGCTCGACGCGGTGGCCCGCTTCCGCTTCGACCCGGCGCCGACCGTGTACGTGCTCCATGGGGAGCCGGCCGGGGTCATGGTGGACCACCTGGCCCGGTCGGCGACTGACCTGCTGGTGATCGGGGTCCGGCACGGGGCCGGTGGGGTTTCGACTGGGGTCGGGCGTGGGCTCCTTTACACTGCCCCCTGCGCTCTCCTCACGGTTCCCATCTAGCGAGGAGATGTGTGATGACCCGCAACGCCGGTTCCTTCGATCGACTGTTCCGGGGTGTGGTCGGGGTGCTGCTGCTCGGGCTGTACGGGGCGCTTGACCCGCCACTCAAGTACTTCACTCTGCTCGGCCTGGTGCTGGTAGCCACGGCCTTCAGCGGCTTCTGTCCCGTCTACCAGGTTCTTGGGGTGTCGACCCGTCGACCGGATCGCTAGCGCGGGACCACCCCGGGGGTTCCCAACCGGCCCCGTCGGGGATACTGATTCGAGAACCAATCCCCAGCAGGGGCCGCCATGTCACGCCTTCCCCGCGCCGTCTTTCTCCTTGCCGGCCTGCTCGTCTCGGCTCCGCTTGTGGGCCAGATTCCGCCAGCGCACCTCGAAATCGTCCGCGAGCAGGTCCGGATGGGGCGGGAGGGCGCCCACGCCCTCCTCGAAAGCCGATGGGCGGGGACTTTTCGTCAGGCCAACGTGCCGGTGCATTACCTCGGCATGACCTCGATCTGGGGCCCTAGTGAGGCGTGGTTCCTGGCAGGGCATGAGTCCTATCAGGGATGGGAGGACCTCGACACCGCCATCGGGAATGCCGCGGGACTCGATGCCCAGACCGGGTTGCTGGCAGCCGCCGACGCCGAGAACATCTCCTCCACCTCATCCCTCATGGCGCGGTACCGACCCGAACTGAGCCGGGGAGGGGTTGCCGGTCTGGCGCGAGCCCGGTACCTCGAGATCATTGTGTACCGGGTCCGCCCCGGGCGGTCTTCCGAGTTCGAGAAGGCGGCGCGGCTGTACCAGGAGGTCGTCACCGAGGCCAAGGCCCCGAACACCTGGGCAACGTACCAGGTCACCCATGGGATGCCTGGCCCGCTCTTTCTGGTGATCATCCCCCGCACCTCCCTGGGTGAGCTCGATCCCGGTTTGGGGGAGCAGGCGGTGCTGAGGGCCATGACCCCGAACCGGGTCGGGGTCTTCAACCAACTGGCCACCGACGGCTTCCTGAGTATCGAGAACAAGCTGTTCCGGCTCCGGCCGGGGATGAGCAATCCGAGCCCCGAGTTCTCCGCCGGCGACCCTGCCTTCTGGCGGGTTCCGCCGGACTGAGTGCGGCAGGGTTCCCGGCCGGTTCACCCTCTCTTCACGGCGCCCGGAGCAGCTTTCAGGCAGGCCGTCACCAGCGGCGACCCGACTCTGTGCTGAGGAGGTCCCATGCGCTCCATCCTGGTACCACTCGACGGCTCCCCATTTGCTGAGCGGGTCCTGCCCCTCTCCGTTCAGTTGGCGGAAGGACACGGCGCCAGCATCCGACTGGCGCTGGTCCACACGCCGCATCCCATCGTGGGTGGAGAGGCCGGGCCGGGCGTCGTTCCGGATTTCGATCTTCGGGCCAGGGAGGCAGAGTACCTGACGTCTCAGGCCGACAGCATCGATCCCGACAAGCGGGGGATGGTCAGCACGGTCCATCTCGACGGGGACCCGGGTCCGGCGCTGGAAGCCGAGGTCCGCCGCGCCTCGGTCGACCTGGTGGTCATGGCTACCCATGGCCGTGGGGCCTTCAGCCGGTTCTGGCTCGGGAGCGTGGCCGACTATCTGGTGCGCCACCTGGAGGTTCCCATCCTCCTGATCCGGCCGGGCCAGGAGACGGGGAGTGAACCGCGTTACCCCTTCCGCCACGTGCTGGTCCCGCTTGACGGCTCCACTCTGGCCGAACAGGCGATCGAGCCCGCCCTGGCGCTGGCGGGAGGCGGCGCCTCCGCCCCACCCATGCTGACCCTGGTGACGGTCGTCGAACCGGTGCTTGGGGTGGGGGAACCCGGGTTGCCGTTCGCGGTCCCGATCGAGCCGCGGCTGTTCGACGAGCATCGGCGAACCGCCGAAGCCCGACTCAAGGCGGTCGCCTCCCGGTTGTCAGCCCGGGGAATTCCAGTCCGGACTGCCGTGGCGACGGACCCGAGTGTGGCGGGAGCCATCGTCTCCGAGGCCGAGCGGGCCGGCGCCGGGCTCATCTCGATGATGACGCACGGCGATCGGGGCCTCCGGCGCCTGGTGCTTGGCAGCGTGGCCGACAAGGTGCTCCGGGGTGCGACCACGCCGATCCTGCTGGGCCGCCCGCCGGAGCCGTGACCCGCGCTCCGCGCAAGGGATTTTTCACGGGGGTTTCACCACCGATTCACCGGCATGGTGCCAGATTGGAACTTGGCTCCCCGAGTCGGGGAGGGGATCCCCGAGTCGTGAAGCTCGACCAGATGCCGGGCAGATGGCCCAGGAGGATTCCATGAAACTCATCAAGACCGCCCCCATGCTCCCCGTTGCCGGCCGCGACTGGAACAACTTCTTCGACCGGCTGTTCACCAGTCCCCTGTTCCCGGAGCGGGCCCCGATCGGCACCAGCCTCCGGACGTGGGAACCCGCCCTCGACCTGTCCGAGACGGAGAAGGAGTTCGTCGCCCGGCTCGAGGTCCCGGGGTTCCACAAGGAGAACCTCGATGTCCACTATGACGGCGAGATGCTCGTCCTGTCTGGACATCGTACCCTCCAGAAGGACCAGGAAGGCGAGGACTTCCTCTGGCATGAGCGGGAGGAAGGTCAGTTCATGCGCTCGATTCGTCTCCCGAAGCCCGTGGACGAGAAGAAAGTCAAGGCGGAGTATCAGGAAGGTGTCCTGACGGTATCGCTGCCGAAGGTGGCCCCGACCCCGAAGGCGAAGATCGCCATCACCTGAATCCCCCGCGCTGATTCTCCTCGCTTCCTGGCGCCCTCCCCCGTCTGCGGTTGACCGCAGGCGGGGGAGGTCTACGTTTGGGCCATGATGCTCAATACCCTGTGGCAGTCCGGGCTGGCCGAGTTCCTGGGTGTGGATGCCGCCGAGGCGAGCCGGCTGGGCCTTCGAGTCGCCGTCATCTGGGGCATGGCCTGGCTGGGCTTCCTGGCCCTCCGGGTCATCAGTCGGCGGATCATGGCGATGGTCGACGATGGCGATGACGGCCTGCTGAGCGAAAAGGAGAAGCGCGGACATACCATCGCCCAGCTGGTCCGCAGCGCCGGGCGGGTGGTGATCATCGCCCTCGCGGTCCTCCTCACCTTGAATATCTTCATCGAGATCGGCCCCCTGCTGGCCGGGGCCGGAGTGGCCGGACTGGCGATCTCGTTCGGGGCCCAGAGTCTGGTCAAGGACATTATCACCGGGTTCTTCATCCTGATGGAGGACCAGTTCACGGTGGGCGATGCGGTGGAGATCCTCGGGGTTGCCGGGGTGGTCGAACGGATGACTCTCAGGGTGGTCATGATCCGGGACCTCAACGGGGTGTTGCATACCGTCCCCAACGGCCAGATCACCATGGTCTCCAACAAGACCCGGGGCTGGGCGCGGGCGGTGGTCGAGGTGGGGATCGGGTATGCTGCCGAACTTGATCCGGCGCTGGAGGTGTTCCGGTCCGAGGCGGAGCGGTTCGCCGCGGATCCCGGGTGGCAGGTCCATTTCGATGGCAGTCCGGAGGTCCTCGGGGTGGAGAGTCTGGCCGACAGCGCGGTGGTGATCCGGACCGTGATGCGGACCGCGCCCGGGAGCCAATGGCTGGTCGCCCGCGAGTTCCGCCGCCGGATCAAGAACCGGCTCGACCAGGAAGGCATCGAGATTCCGTTTCCGCAGCGGACCCTGCACGTTCGCCACCTGGACCCGGCTTCCGACTCGACGAGGCGTCCGGCATGACCCACGGCCTGCACCTCCACAACACCCTGACCCGGCAGCTGGAGAAGTTCGTCCCGCTCCAACCGCCCCTCGTCACCCTGTACACCTGCGGGCCGACGGTCTGGAACTACGCCCACATCGGGAATTTCCGGACCTTCCTCTTCGAAGACCTGCTGCGCCGGTGGCTCGAGTTCAGCGGCTATCAGGTCTACCACATCATGAATCTGACGGATGTGGATGACCGAATCATCAAGGAGGCCGGGGCCCGGAACATCCGGGTCCGGGAGTTCGTCGACCCGTTCATCGAGGCCTTCTACCAGGATCGGGACTACCTCAGGATTCAGCCAGCCCACGACTACCCCAGGGCGATCCTCTTCATCCCGGCAATGATCCGGCTGGTGCAGGGGCTGATGGATCGCGGGGTGGCCTACCGGGGGGACGACGGCTCGGTCTACTTCTCGATCGAGAAATTTCCGGCCTATGGCCGGCTGTCACAGCTCGATCGACGGGAGCTCCGGGCCGGGGCCAGCGAGCGGGTGGCGACCGATGAGTACGCCAAGGAGGACGCCCGGGATTTTGCGCTGTGGAAGGCGGCGCGCCCGGAGGACGAGGCGGTCGGGGCCGCCTGGGATGCCCCGTTTGGCCGAGGCCGTCCGGGGTGGCACCTCGAATGCTCCGCCATGGCGCTGGAACTGCTCGACAAGCGTCACGACCGCACCATGCTCGACATTCACGCCGGGGGCGTCGACCTGATCTTCCCCCATCACGAGGATGAAATCGCCCAGTCGTGTGCCTACACCGGGGAGGCCCACTTTGCCCGGTACTGGTTGCATGGCGAGTTCCTCAAGATCCGCGGCACCAAGATGAGCAAGCGGTTCGGCAACATCACCACCGCCCGGGATCTCCGGGAGGATGGCGTGGATGCCGGTGCCATTCGGCTGCTGCTGTTCGGGTCCCATTACCGGCAGGCGCTCGACCTGACCGACGACGGGCTCGCGGCGGCGCAGGAGGCGGCCCGGCGGCTGGGTGAGTTTTCCCGGCGACTCCGCGAATCGCTGGCCGAGGTCGACAGCCGCGGTTTCGTCCTGGCGGGGTCGAAGCTCCGGCACGAATTCCGGACCGCCATGGACGATGATCTGAACGCGCCGCGGGGAATCGCCTCGATGTTCGAGTTCATGGCCGAGGCCAACCGGCTGCTCGACGCCGGGGAGCGCCCCGGGCCGAGCGCCGTGGCGGAGTGGCAGAATGCCGATGCGGTCCTCGATGTCTGCACCGTGCCCAACGTGACCCGGCTGGTGCCGCTGATCATCCACCTCGATCCCGGCGAAAAGCCGGTCCTCCCCCCGGAGCCGTTCCCGGACACACTCAAGGAGCGGGAAACCTGGGCCCTGGCGTGGGCCAACGCCCGGGGCGGTGCCAAGGCCAACCGGGATTTCCGGCTGGCCGATCGGATCCGCCAGCTCCTGCTGGACCACGGCTATGACCTGCGGGACAACCGGGACGGGACGGTCGACGTCATCCGGCTCTGATTCGGGGTTTCTTCGGGTCCCTCGACGCCCGTTTCGGGGGGGTGGCGGAGTTGACTCAGTGGCTAAGTCCGGGTAGAATAAGAGTCTGTGGATTTTTTCTGCGGGCAGTGGCTGACGTAGCTCAATTGGCGGAGCAGCTGATTTGTAATCAGCAGGTTAAGGGTTCGAGTCCCTTCGTCAGCTCCAGCGGTGCAGGCGCAGTGTGAGCACGGAACCCCGCGCGGGCGTCGCGGGGTTCCGTGTCGAAAGTGGTGTTGGCTCGCGGTGGGGTGGCCGAGTGGCTAATGGCAGCAGACTGTAAATCTGCCGGGCTCAGCCCTACGTAGGTTCGAATCCTACCCCCACCATGGAGCAAAGCGGGACGCAGGAGCGCCAGCTGCGGGTGTAGCTCAGTTGGTAGAGCATCAGCCTTCCAAGCTGAGGGTCGCGGGTTCGAGTCCCGTCGCCCGCTTTGTTGCGGTGGCAAGGCGCTCGCGTAGCTCAGTTGGTAGAGCACATCCTTGGTAAGGATGAGGTCACCGGTTCAATCCCGGTCGCGAGCTCTGCGGAGGAGTCGGCAGCAATGGACCCCGGCCCCGGGCCGGATCACCCCGCCCTGGACGGTACCGGGGCGACGAACCAGGATCCAGGAGCGTCGCACAATGGCCAAGGCGAAGTTTGCACGGACGAAGCCACACGTGAACGTCGGGACGATCGGGCACGTGGACCATGGGAAGACGACCTTGACGGCGGCGTTGACGAAGGTGTCGGCGGACAAGGGGTGGGGGACGAAGTACATCCCGTATGACGAGGTGGCGAAGGCGTCGGAGTCGCAGGGGCGGCGGGACGCGACGAAGATCCTGACGATCGCGACGAGCCACGTGGAGTACGAGACCGCGGTGCGGCACTATGCCCACGTGGACTGTCCGGGGCACGCGGACTATGTCAAGAACATGATCACCGGGGCGGCCCAGATGGACGGGGCGATCCTGGTGGTGAGCGCGGTGGACGGGCCGATGCCGCAGACCCGGGAGCACGTGTTGCTGGCGCGGCAGGTGAACGTGCCGGGGGTGGTGGTGTTCCTGAACAAGTGCGACCTGGTGGATGACGCGGAGCTGTTGGACCTGGTGGAGCTGGAGGTGCGGGAGTTGTTGAGCGCGCAGCAGTTTCCGGGGGACGACCTGCCGGTGATCCGGGGGTCGGCGCTGAAGGCGATCGAGGGGGACCCGGCCTGGGTGGCCAAGATCGAGGAGCTGTTCACGGCGCTGGACGACGCATGTGGCGGAGCCGGTGCGGGAGACGGACAAGCCGTTCCAGATGCCGGTGGAGGACGTGTTTTCGATCACCGGGCGGGGGACGGTGGCGACGGGGCGGATCGAGCGGGGCCGGATCAAGGTGGGGGAGGAAGTGCAGCTGGTGGGTTTCGGGACGGAGAAGAAGTCGGTGGTGACGGGGGTGGAGATGTTCCGGAAGCTGCTGGATGACGGGCAGGCGGGGGACAATGTGGGGCTGCTGCTGCGGGGGGTGGACAAGGCGGAGATCGAGCGGGGGATGGTGCTGGCGAAGCCGGGGAGCATCGCGCCGCACACCCAGTTCTACGCCGAGGTGTACGTGTTGAAGAAGGAGGAGGGCGGGCGGCACACGCCGTTCTTCAAGGGGTACCGGCCGCAGTTCTACTTCCGGACGACGGACGTGACGGGGGCGGTGGAGTTGCCGGCGGGGGTGGAGATGGTGATGCCGGGGGACAACGTGCAGATGACGATCGAGCTGATCACCCCGATCGCGATGGAGGAGGGCCTCCGGTTCGCGATTCGCGAAGGCGGCCGGACGGTCGGCGCCGGCGTGGTCACCAAGATTCTGGCCTGAGCAGACGGAGCAGGTATGCCGCGCGAGAAGATCATCCTGGAGTGCACCGGCTGCAAGAGCCGGAACTACTTCACCGACAAGAACCGCCGGTTGCATCCGGAGCGGGTCGAGCGGAAGAAGTTCTGTCCCCGGTGCAATGGACACCTGGCGCACAAGGAGTCCAAGTAGCCGATGAGCGAGTCCACCGAATCCGGCGGCGCGGTGGCGGCCACCCGGTCGTTCCTCGAGGGGGCCCAGCACGAGATGCAGCGGGTCACCTGGCCGACCCGGCCGGAGCTCGCCAAGGCCACCCGGATGATCGTGATCCTCACCTTCGTGCTGGGGATCGTGATCGGTCTGGTGGACCTGCTGCTGCAGCTGATCTTCGTGCGCGGCGTGGCCGCTCTGGTCCAGTAGGGATGAGCTATCGCTGGTTTGCGATCCAGACGACCGCCGGGCACGAGAAGAAGGTCTGTACCCTGCTGCAGCGACGGATCGAGGATGACCCCCGGCCGGTGGACGAGAAGCTGGTCCGGCGGGCCCTGGTCCCGGTCCAGGAAGTCATCGAGATCAAGGCCGGCAAGAAGGTGCTGGTCGAGCGGAAGCTGTTCCCGGGGTACGTGCTGGTCGAGACGACCATGAGCCAGGAGGCCCAGCACCTGGTCAACAGCGTGCAGGGCGTCATCAAGTTCGTGGGGACCGGCCGGGCACCGCTCCCGCTCCGCCCGGATGAAGTGAACCGGTTGCTCGGGGTCACCGAGGCCACGGCGGAAGCCGAGCCGCAGGAAGAGATCCCGTTCATGATCGGGCAGGCGGTCGAGATTACCGAAGGGCCCTTTGCCGAGTTCAGCGGCACGGTGGAGGAAATCCTCACCGACAAGGGCAAGGTGAAGGTGTCCGTCAGTCTGTTTGGCCGGCCGACCACGGTGGAGATGGATTACCTCCAGCTCCGAGGTCACTAGGCACGGTCGGGGAGGGGGCGGTCGACAACCGCCCACCCCCTCCCCACCGCCCGCGACCGCGCGGGTCATCGCGGCAGCGTAGGGGTTCGGTCTCGGCCGGCCCAGACACGAGAGGAGTACGATGGCCAAGAAGCTCATGGCACTGGTCAAGCTCCAGTGCCCCGCCGGCGCCGCCAACCCGGCCCCCCCCGTGGGTACCGCGTTGGGGCCGCACGGCGTCAACATCATGGACTTCTGCAAGCAGTTCAACGCCCGCACCCAGGGTCAGCCCGGGATGGTGATTCCGGTGGTCGTCTCGATCTTCGCCGACCGCTCGTTCACCTTCATCACCAAGACGCCCCCCGCCGCCAATCTGCTGCTCAAGGAGGCCGGTCTTGAAAAGGGCAGCGCCACCCCCAACCGGGTCAAGGTGGGGAAGGTCAGCAGCGCCCAGCTCCGCAAGATCGCGGAACTCAAGAAGACCGACCTCAACGCGGCCAGCATCGAATCTGCCATGCGGATGGTCGCCGGCACCGCCCGGTCGATGGGACTGGAGGTCATCGACTGATGCCCGCCAACGGCAAACGGTTCCGCACTGCGACGGCTCAAGTCGACCGGACCCGGGAGTATCCCCTCGGTGAGGCGGTCGGGCTGGTCAAGGCCACGGCCTTCGCCAAGTTCGACGAAACGGTGGACGCGGCGATCCGACTCGGGGTCGATCCCCGGCACGCGGACCAGGTCGTCCGCGGGACGGTGGTCCTGCCCCACGGGACCGGCAAGTCGGTCCGGGTTCTGGTGGTCACCCAGGGCGACCGGACCAAGGAAGCCGAGGCCGCCGGCGCCGACTTCGTCGGGATCGAGTACATCCAGAAGATCAAGGACGGGTGGCTGGACTGTGACGTGATCGTGGCGACCCCCGACGTGATGGGACAGCTCGGCACGCTCGGTCGGGTGCTCGGTCCCCGCGGTCTGATGCCCAACCCGAAGGCTGGCACGGTCACCATGGACGTGACCCGCGCGGTCCGGGAGATCAAGGCCGGCAAGATCGAGTTCCGGGTCGACAAGACCGGCAACGTTCACGCCCCGATCGGCAAGGTGTCGTTCACGGCCGACCAGCTGCAGGCCAATCTGGCCGCGTTCCTCGACACCGTGGTCAAGGCCAGGCCGTCGGCGGCCAAGGGGACCTACCTCCGGTCCGCCACCATCTCCAGCACCATGGGGCCGGGGGTTCGGCTGGAATTGACGGGGTACCGATGAGCAAACAGGAACGACAGGCGGCCGTCGAGTCTCTGACCGAGACGCTGCGGGGATCGCCCAACGTGATCGTGACCGACTTCAGCGGGCTGACCGTGGAACACATGACCACCTTCCGGAGTCGGCTCCGGGCGGTGGGCGCCCGCTACCTGGTGGTCAAGAACACCCTGGCCCGTCGCGCCCTGGTGGCCGGCGAGATCCCGGGGCTGGACGGCAGCGTCTTTGCCGGCCCCACCGGGCTGGTCCTGGTCGGGGAGGATCCGCTGCCCGCAGCCAAGGTGCTTGGCGAGTTCGCCAAGGAACACCAGAAGCCGGGCGTCAAGGTCGGATTGCTGGATGGTCAGGTGGTGGAGGCAGCGTATCTCAAACGGCTCGGTGAGATCCCCCCGCGGGAGGTCCTCCTCGGACAGTTCGCCGGGGCACTGAACGGGATTCTGTATCAAATGGTCGGCGCCCTCGAGGCGCTCCGCGAGCAGCGGCAGTCGGCAGCTTCATAAGTCACGGAGACAGAGCATCATGGCGAATACGACAATGTCCAACGACGAAATCCTCGAAGCCATCGGCGGCAAGACCGTCGTCGAGCTGGCCGATCTGATCGAGGCCTTCAAGACCCGCTTCAACGTGTCCGTGGTCACCGCGGCCGGCCCGGCCGCGGGTGGCGCCGGCGCGGCCCCGGCGGCCGAGGAGCAGACGGAGTTTGCCGTCGTCCTCATGGAAGGCGGGTCGAAGAAGATCCAGGTCATCAAGGTCGTTCGGGAACTCACCAGCCTGGGCCTCAAGGAGGCCAAGGAGCTGGTCGATGGCGCCCCGAAGACCGTGAAGGACGGGGTGACCAAGGCCGAAGCCGAGGAAATGAAGAAGAAGCTGGAAGAGCAGGGCGCGACCGTCACGCTGAAGTAGCCCGGGCTGTCCCCCCGGCCGCTCGGGCCGGGTGGGCCTCCCTGGTGCTTCTTCGGTGAGACGGCATGCGCACTGGATCTGACCTACAACCCGGCATCACTCCGCGCCCCGCGGGCAGCCCGATTGGGTTTCCCGCCACGGGGCCGTTTGTGCTGGACGAGAGCGAGCGATAATGGCGACGACACCTGATATCAGCTTTTCCAAGCGCGAGAACGGCATGCCGATGCCGCACCTCCTCGACATCCAGACCGAGGCCTTCCAGGCGCTCATGGTCCAGGACAGTGATGGGAAGGAACGCCAGGACGTCTCGCTGGAGCGAGTCTTCCGGGACCTGTTCCCCATCTCCGACGTCAATGGCAAATACGAGCTGGTGTTCAACAGCTATGCCATCGGCGAGCCGAAGTACTCGGTCGAGGAGTGCATCGAGCGGGACATGACCTACGCCGCGCCTCTCAAGGCCACCCTTGCGCTCAACGTCTTCGAGGAAGTGGACGGTCAGCGCCGGCTCAAGAACCAGATCGAGAAGGAGGTCTACCTCGGCGAACTGCCGATCATGACCCCGCTCGGGACCTTCGTCATCAACGGGGCCGAACGGGTGGTCGTGTCGCAGCTGCACCGGTCGCCGGGGGTGGTCTTCGAGGAGAACATCCATCCCAACGGGCAGCGGCTGTTCTCGGCCCGGATCATCCCGTTCCGGGGTTCCTGGGTGGAGTTCACGATCGACATCCATGACGTGATCTACGTCCACATCGACAAGAAGAAGAAGTTCCCGGCCACCGCCCTGCTCCGGGCCTTCGGCTACGGCGGCAGCGCCGAGATCCTCCAGCTGTTCTTCGCCCGCAAGGAGCTGGACATCAGCGGGAAGCTGGAAGGCCGCCAGGAACGGCGGGAGACCTACGGCAGCCTGCTGGCGGGCGACGTGGCCAACCCGGAAGAGCCGAAGGGCGATCCGCTGGCCGTGGTGGGCACCGAGCTCACGCCGGAGCTGGTCAATCAGATGCGGCACGTCGGGGTCAAGAAGGTCCTGGTGTTTGCCGGCTACACCGCGGTGGACCTCCGGGAGGACGACCAGCCGACCGCCGTCCGGGAACGCGAGCAGCTGACCCTGGCCTTCGACGTGCCCGAGCCCGAGACCGGCGAAGTGATCGCCGCGGCGGGCAAGACGCTGTCGGACACCCTCCGGAAGCGACTGCTCAAGGCCGGGGTTCAGAAGGTCGAAGTGCTGCTGGGTGGCGGCCGGGCCGAGTCCCCGCTGATCAAGAACACCCTGGCGAAGGACCCGACCGGGTCCGAGGCCGAGGCCCTCCAGCAGATCTACTCCCTGCTGCGGCCCGGGGACGCCCCCAACCTGGAGACGGCCCGTCAGCAGCTCCAGCGGCTGTTCTTCAACCCGAAGCGCTACGACCTGGGCCGGGTGGGACGGCACAAGATCAACCACCGGCTCAACCTGAAGCTCGATCCGAACCATACCGTCCTCACCGAAGAGGATTTCATCGCGATCATCCGGTATCTGATCGACCTGCGGGACGGCCGGGGCTATACCGACGACATCGATCACCTGGGCAACCGGCGGATCCGCGCCGTGGGCGAACTCATCGCCAACCAGTTCTCGGTCGGCCTGTCGCGGATGGCACGGCTGGTCAAGGAGCGGATGAGCATCAACTCCGATCCGGAGAAGATCTCGCTCGATGACCTGGTCAACGCCCGGACGGTGTCCGCGGTGATCCAGGCCTTCTTCGGCAGCTCGCAGCTGTCGCAGTTCATGGATCAGACCAATCCGCTGGCCGAGCTGACGAACAAGCGCCGGCTGTCGGCCCTCGGACCGGGTGGTCTGACCCGGGAGCGCGCCGGGTTCGAGGTCCGGGACGTCCACTACTCGCAGTACGGGCGGATGTGTCCGATCGAGACGCCGGAAGGGCCGAACATCGGGCTGATCACCAGTCTGGCCACCTATGCCCGGCTCAACGACCTCGGCTTCGTGGAGACGCCCTACCGGGTGGTCAAGAGTGGCAAGGTCACCAACGACATTCACTGGCTTTCGGCGACCGAGGAAGAAGGGTACGCCATCGCCCAGGCCAATGCCGTGATCGGGGCCGACGGGAAGTTCACCGGGCCGCTGGTGCTGTGCCGGCGAGGCGATGACTACCCGCTGCTGCCGCCCGACCGGATCGATTTCATGGACGTGAGCCCCGATCAGCTGGTGTCGATCGCGGCCGCCCTGATCCCCTTCCTGGAGCATGATGACGCCAACCGGGCGCTGATGGGATCGAACATGCAGCGCCAGGCCGTTCCCCTCCTCTTTCCCAAGGCGCCCGTGGTGGGGACCGGGCTGGAGCGGAAGGTGGCCTGTGATTCGGGCTCGGTGATTCTGGCCCGCCGGGGTGGGACCATCACCCGGGTGACGGCCGACGAGATTCTGGTGGATGCCAGTGAAGAGGGCCCCAAGCTCGGGGAGGTCCCGTTGGCCAAACTGGCCCAGCAGGACCGCTACCGGGTCAAGAAGTTCTGGCGGACCAACCAGGATACCGCCATCAACCAGCGGCCCCTGGTCCAGGTCGGCGAACGGGTCACCCGGGGGCAGGTCATCGCCGACGGCGCGGCCACCGAGGCGGGCGACCTGGCGCTGGGGGCCAACGTCACCGTGGCGTTCATGCCGTGGTACGGCCACAACTTCGAAGACGCCATCATCCTGTCGGAGCGGTTGGTCAAGAACGATGTCTACTCCTCGATTCACATCCAGGAGCTGGAGCTGCACGTCCGCGACACCAAGCGGGGACAGGAAGAGATCACCAAGGAAATTCCCAACGTCTCCGACGAGGCGCTGGTGGACCTCGACGAGCGGGGCATCATCCGGATCGGCGCCCACGTCAAGCCGGGCGACATCCTGGTGGGCAAGATCACGCCCAAGGGAGAGACCGAGCTGTCCCCCGAGGAAAAGCTGCTGACCGCAATCTTCGGCGAAAAGGCAAAGGACGTGAAGGACTCGTCGCTCAAGGTGCCGCCCGGGATGAAGGGCACGGTGATCGACGTGAAGATCTTCAGCCGGGTCGAGGACCAGGTCGTCGAGAAGGACCGCGGCGAGCGGATCGGCGAAGTCCGCCGGGTCGAGCACGAGGAAAAGACCCGGATCAACACCGTCCTGTTCGAGGAGCTGGCCGAACTGCTCCGGGGCCAGGACGTGGCCCTGATGCTCAAGGCCGGGACGGTCGAGGAACGGCTGGCCGCCGGCACCAAGCTGACCGCCGCCCTGCTCCAGGACGTCGATCTGACCGAGGTGGATCTCAAGACCCTTCGGGTGACCGACAAGAAGGCCAACGAGCGGATCCGGCAGTCGATCGATGGGGCAGTGGCCGAAAAGGCCCGGGTGGAGGAAAAGGCCGAGGATCAGATCGACAAGATCCTGCAGCCCGACGAGTTGCCCCCTGGCGTCATTCAGCTGGTCAAGGTGTACCTGGGCGAGAAGCGGAAGATCTCGGTGGGCGACAAGATGGCCGGCCGGCACGGGAACAAGGGCATCGTCGCCCGGATCGTGCCGGAAGAGGACATGCCGTTCCTGCCCGATGGTCGCCCGGTGGACATCGTGCTCAACCCGCTTGGCGTGCCGAGCCGGATGAACGTCGGCCAGCTGCTGGAGACCCATCTGGGCTGGGCGGCCACGATGCTCGGGTTCAAGGCGAAGACCCCGGTGTTCCGGGGCGCCAACGAACGGGAAATCGGCCTGCTGCTCCGACTGGCCGGCCTGCGCTGGGCGGGCCAGGCGCTCGACCTGGAAGCGGCGGCGCCCGACATCGGCCCCAAGGTGGTCGAAACCCTGCTCAAGGATCTCCGGGGCCGGGAAGTCGGCTTCGACGTGGTCAACGCCGGGCTTGCCGACCTGGCGAGCAAGGAGTTCTCGGCCGGGACCCGGGCGATGCTGGACGCGATCCGGACCTTCCTGGCGGCGGCGGGCGAAGAGCTGGCGGGCCGTGACCGGGTGATCCGGGGCCAGGAACTCGAGCACCACGCGGCGCTGGCCGGCGAGGCCAGCCGGGACGCCAAGAAGGCGATCACCAAGGCGGCCAAGGAAATCGAGTCGGCCCACGGACGTTCCGCGGTTCAGGTCCTGGAAGCGACGGGGCGGACCGCCCTCGCCAAGGTCACCGGCGGGGCGACGGAACCGGAGCTGGTCGCGGCGGCGGCTGAAGAACTGATTCATGCCGCGGGGCTCACCCCGACCGGCAAGGTCCGCCTGCGGGACGGCCGCTCGGGGCAGGAGTTTGCCTCGGATGTGACCGTCGGTGCCATCTACATGCTCAAGCTGAGCCACCTGGTGGACGACAAGATCCACGCCCGGTCGATCGGGCCATACTCGCTGGTGACCCAGCAGCCGCTGGCCGGCAAGGCACAGTTCGGCGGCCAGCGGTTCGGGGAGATGGAAGTGTGGGCGCTCGAGGCCTACGGCGCCGCGCACCTGCTGCAGGAAATGCTGACCGTCAAGTCGGACGACGTGAACGGTCGGAGCAAGGTCTACGAGGCGATCGTCAAGGGCCAGAATCTGCCCGATCCGGGGATTCCGGAGTCGTTCAACGTGCTGGTCAAGGAACTCCAGGCCCTCGGACTCAAGGTGACCCTCGGCGCGACCGCCGAAGGGGAGGAGTAGCAGATGATTGACTTCCGCAGTGGGCGCGAGCCCAAGAACTCGAGCTTCGACTACATCGCCATCCGGATCGCCGCGCCGGAGGAGATGCGGGGCCCCCGCGATCCCAAGGAGCGGGAGCGGATGGAGCTCCAGGGCCTCCGCTCCTGGTGGTCCTGGGGCGAGGTCACCAAGCCCGAGACGATCAATTACCGGTCCTTCAAGCCGGAGAAGGACGGGCTGTTCTGCGAGCGGATCTTCGGGCCGGTCAAGGATTGGGAGTGCCACTGCGGCAAGTACAAGCGGATCCGCTACCGGGGCGTCATCTGCGACCGGTGCGGTGTCGAGGTCACCCTCAGCAAAGTCCGTCGGGAGCGGATGGGCCACATCGAGCTGTCGGTCCCGGTGGTCCACATCTGGTTCTTCAAGACGCTGCCCTCGCCGATCGGCAACCTGCTGGGGATCACCCTGCGGGAGCTGGAGCGGGTGATCTACTACTCGAATTACATCGTCATCGAGCCGGGCAAGCAGGAGGTCGAGGCCCTCCAGTTGCTGGATGAGGAGGAATACCTGACCCTGCGGGCCAAGGCACGGGAGGAATCCGATGCGGCCTTCCGGGCTGACATCGGCGCCCCGGCGGTCCGGGACCTGCTGTCGCGGCTGGAAATCAAGAAACTCGCCGAGCAGTTGCGTCACCAGATCGCGACCGAGACCAGCCAGCACCGGAAGAAGCAGACCCTCAAGCGGCTCAAGATCGTCGACGCGTTCCTTTCCTCCGGGGACAAGGGCGAACTGCCCAACAACCCGGCCTGGATGGTGCTGGACGTCATCCCGGTGCTGCCCCCCGACCTGCGGCCGTTGGTGCCGCTCGACGGCGGCCGGTTTGCGACCAGCGACCTGAACGATCTCTATCGCCGGGTCATCAACCGGAACAACCGGCTCCAGAAGCTGATCCAGCACAAGGCACCGGAGGTCATTCTCCGGAACGAGAAGCGGATGCTGCAGGAGGCGGTGGACGCGCTGTTCGACAACGGCCGCCGATCCAAGGCGATCCGGGGTCGGGGCAAGCGCCCGCTCAAGTCCCTGTCCGACATGCTCAAGGGCAAGCAGGGCCGGTTCCGGCAGAACCTGCTGGGCAAGCGAGTGGACTACTCGGGCCGGTCGGTCATCGTGGTGGGTCCCGAGCTGCGGCTCCACCAGTGCGGCCTTCCCAAGACCATGGCGGTCGAGCTGTTCAAGCCGTTCATCATCCACAAGCTGGTGGAGAAGGGCATCGCCGAGACGGTCAAGCGGGCCAAGAAGATCGTGGAGAAGGAAGGGCCGGAGGTGTACGAGATCCTGGAGGAGATCATTCAGGATCATCCGGTGCTCCTCAACCGGGCGCCGACGCTGCATCGCCTCGGGATCCAGGCCTTCGAGCCCAAGCTGGTGGAGGGCAAGGCGATCCGGATTCACCCGCTGGTCTGCGCGGCGTTCAACGCCGACTTCGACGGTGACCAGATGGCGGTCCACGTCCCGCTCTCGTTCGAGGCGCAGCTGGAAGCCCGGCTGTTGATGGTCTCTTCGAACAACATCCTCAAGCCGTCCGACGGTCGGCCGGTGGCGGAACCGTCGCAGGACATGGTGCTGGGCTGTTACTTCCTGACCAAGCTGCCCTCCGGGTTCGAGGAGCAGTTCCGCCAGGCCGGGCCGCAGGCGGCCGAGCTGCGCGAGACACTGTGGGCCAACGCGCCCCATTTCGGCAGCCTGGCCGAGCTGGAGATGGTGCTGCTGTCGGGGCGGGTCGAGCACCAGAGCGCGATCAAGTTCTGGTTCATCCCCCCGGCCGAGGCGTTGGAGCCCACCCCGCGGTGGATCAAGACCACGGTCGGGCGGGTGCTGTTCAACAACATCCTCCCGCGGAAGGTCGTGGCCGAGCTGGGCTTCCGGGACGAGTTGATGAAGAAGCGGACCCTGTCGGAGCTGGTGCTCCAGAGCTACCTCCGGGCCGGTCTCCGTCCGACGGTCGACTTCCTCGACCGGCTCAAGCGGTTCGGATTCGATTTCGCCACGATGGGTGGGGTGTCGATCGGGATCTCGGATCTGGAGGTCCCGCCCGAGAAGGCCGAGCTGATTTCCGAAGCCGCCAAGCGGGTCGAGCGGTTCCAGCGGGCCTACAACACCGGTCAGATCACCTTTGGTGAGCGGTACAACAAGGTGATCGACGCCTGGACCCACGCCAACAACGACGTGGCCGAGGCGATGATCAACCACATGCGGGAAAGCCGGGGCGGTTTCAACCCGGTCTTCATGATGTTCGACTCCGGCTCCCGGGGCAGCCGGGACCAGATCCGTCAGCTGGCCGGGATGCGCGGCCTGATGGCCAAGCCGCAGAAGAAGCTGACCGGTGGAATCGGGGAAATCATCGAGAGCCCGATCCGGTCGAACTTCCGGGAAGGGTTGTCGGTGCTGGAGTACTTCATCTCGACCCACGGGGCCCGGAAGGGGCTGGCCGATACGGCGCTGAAGACGGCCGACGCCGGGTACCTGACCCGGCGGCTGGTGGACGTGGCGCAGGACGTGACGATCACCGAGGAGGACTGCGGGACCGTCTTCGGGCTCGAGATGACGGCCCTCAAGGAGGGCGAGGACGTGATCGAGACGCTGATCGAGCGGGTGCTGGGCAGCGTGGCGGCCGAGGACGTGTACGATCCGCATGAGATCGACGAGCACGGCGATCCCAGGCTGCTGGTGGCGTCGGGTCACCTGATCGACGAGGCGGCCTCCATTGCAATGGAGGAGTCGGGCATCGAAAAGGTCCGGATCCGCTCGGTGCTGACCTGCGAGGCCCGGCGCGGGGTCTGCCGGATGTGCTACGGGCGCAACCTCGCCACCATGGACATGGTGGACATGGGTGAGGCCGTCGGCATTCTGGCGGCCCAGTCGATCGGCGAGCCGGGGACCCAGCTGACGCTCCGGACCTTCCACATCGGCGGTACCTCGTCCCGCATCGCGGAAGAAGCCGAGCGGCGGGCCCGGTCGGATGGTCTCGTCAAGTACACCGAAGGGCTGGACTGGACCGACATCGCGGTGGAGTACGAGGACGGCACCAGCGCCACGGTGCGGATCGTCCTGACCCGCGATGACGAATCGGCGGAGGACGAGCAGAAAGAGGGCATCCTGGTGGTCGACCCGAAGGACCCCAAGCGGATCCTGAACCGGTACCCGGTACCGGAGGGCGCCCTGCTGCACGTGTCGGAGGGTGACCTGGTCACCCGGGGGGACAGCGAGCGTCGAGCGACCGTGCTCTATACCTGGGACCCGTACAACGATCCCAGTATCGTCAAGCTCGACGGGACCCTGCGGTGGAAGGACCTGGTGCCAGGTGTCACGCTCCGCGAGGAGCTCGACGAAGGGACCGGGCTCCGCTCCATCGTCGTCACCGCCGACCCGGACCGGGAGCTGCACCCCTCGGTGCTGGTCTACGCGGGCAACCGGAAGGATCCCCAGGAGTACACCCTGGCGGAGGGTTCCCGGATCATCTTCGGCTCCCCCAGTGACACCGTCAGCCGGGCGATGGAAGTCCCCGACCGGTCCAACCCCTGGTCGAGCAAGTTCCACGTCGACGAGTTTCCGCTGACCGAGGCGTGGCCCAGCCGGTCCAAGAAGGACGCCAAGGACAAGACGGTCTTCCTGTCCGAGCGGGTCAAGGTGGCCCGGGGCGTCACGGTCACCAAGATTCCGCGGCAGGCGTACAAGACCCGCGACATCACCGGTGGTCTGCCACGGGTGGCGGAGCTGTTCGAAGCCCGGCGGCCGAAGGATCCGGCCACGATCTCGGAGATCGACGGCATGGTCAAGTTCGGGGACATCAAGCGCGGCAAGCGGGAGATCTTCGTCTACCCGACCGGCGCCGACCACCAGGTGATCGAGGCCACCGAGGCCCAGGTATACGAGGTGCCGGCGGGCAAGCACCTCCGGGTCCATGAGGGCGATCGGGTCCGGGCCGGCGACCGACTCACCGAAGGTCCGGTCAATCCGCACGACATTCTCCGGATCAAGGGCCCCCGGGCGGTGCAGGAGTACCTGCTCAATGAGGTCCAGGAAGTGTACCGGCTGCAGGGCGTCCGGATCGCCGACAAGCATATCGGGGTGATCGTCCGGCAGATGCTGCAGAAGGTCCGGGTGGTGGATCCGGGCGAAACCGGATTCCTGGAGGCCGAGTCGGTGGACAAGCTCAGCTTCTATGAGGAGAACCAGCGGGTCCTCAAGCGGAAGGCCAGTCCGGCGACCGCCGAGCCGGTTCTGCTGGGGATCACCAAGGCCAGCCTCACGACCCAGTCGTTCATCTCGGCGGCCTCCTTCCAGGAGACCACCAGGGTGCTGACCGATGCCGCGATCCGCGGGGCCAAGGACGAACTCCGGGGCCTCAAGGAGAACATCATCATCGGCCACCTGATTCCGGCCGGGACCGGGCACTACCGGTACGTGGACCTGGAGATCGAACCGCCCGCCGGCTTCGAGCCTCCGCCGCCCTCGGCGGTGGTGGAACTGGAGCCGGTGCTGACCGCCGCCGTGACCGCGGAGATCGAGGCGCTGTAAGTCCTCGGTGTCACGCCTGAAAATGACCAGCGCCCGGGATGGCTCCCGGGCGCTGCGTCGTTCACGGACTCGGAGAAGCAGGTGGGTTCAACGGAAGATGACCCGTTCGATCCGGCCCTGGCGGTTGACCCCGTAGAAGGGTCCCTCGAGGGGTACCTCGTTCAGCTGGTACTTGGGAGCCGTGCCGAGCCGAAGGAGGAAGGCCGGCAGGGAATACAGGTCGCCCACCGCATCATTGACCAGGTACCCCATGTCCCGCATGGCGGTGATGGTCACGGCGCTCAGGGGGTTGGGAATCCCGGCCGCCTCGATGAAGCCGGTCATGAGTTCACTGTCGAAGGTCGTCTCCCGCCAGTGGGAGAATGCGGTTCCGGGCCCGCCGGTGTTCTCGACGGGCACCGCCTTCCCTGGCCAGATCCCCGGGAGGGCCGCCATCGCGAACGCTCCCCGGGCCGCCGGACCGATGAAGTGCGGGTCGTTGCCGCCGTAGTCGTTGACCAGGTTGACGAATGACGGAGCCCAGAGGATCCCCATCCCCAGGACGTGTCCCATCTCATGGATGATGACCGCCTCGAGTCGGCCGGTGGATTCGAGGCTCGCCAGGTCAGCGACGTCGAACCGCATCCGGCCGACCAGCGGGAACAACTCGGGGGTGCGCCAGACGCAGAAGCCGGCCGATCCGAGGACGCCGCCAACCCCGTCGATCTCCACCAGGTCGACGTAGATCACCAGGTCGTCAATCGTCTCGGACAGGGCAGGGTAACAACCGGACGACGAGGCCGGGAGCACGACTGGAGTATCCGGGACATCCCCCAGGATGATCTGCTTCCATCGGTCGGCGGCGATGGTGAAGGCGGCCTGCTGGGCCGGCGTGGGGGGGGTCCGGAACCGGAGCTCGACCTCGAACGCCTGCGGCGGCAGTGGTTCGGCCGTAGAGGTGAAGCTGATCGAAGGCACCCCCGCCGTGGAGGCTTGCAGGGTCTGGCTGGCCGCGGTCCCGCCCAGTCGCCAGGCCCCGGCCGCCACTCGGCCGTCGTAGTTGGTGAGCCCGATGGCCCCGGCCACCTGGCCACCCCCGCCCGTGACGGCAAAGGTGACGCTCTGGGCCCCCACCGGATTGCCCGCACCATCGGTCAGTCGGACCTCGGGCAGAGTCTCCATGAAGTTGCCCAGGAACCCGTTCAGAGCCGTGGGGCTGGCCGCGACCATGCTGGCGGCCACCGCGGGGACGCCCTGGGCCGAGAACGCCACGGTGGGCAGCCCGGGGACGATCGCATTGAGGACGTTCGGACCGGCGGCTGCCCCCAGCACCCATCCGCTGACCTGGGCGACCCCGGCCGCATCGGAGATGACATTGGGGGACCCGAGGACGAAACCTCCCCCAGAGGCGGCGTGGAAGTTGACCTGAACGCCGGCCAGGGGGTTCCCCTGGCCATTGAGGGCGACGACGGACGGAGAGATCGGGGTCAGGGTTCCGGCGTTGACGATCTGGTTGTTCCCCTGGACGGCGGTCACCACGGCCGGAATCCCGGTCCCGAGGAACTCGGTCACCAGCGACCCGGCGGTCACCGAGAGAATGTTCGATCCGGCGCCCGGCCCCAGGGTCCAACTGCCCAGGGTGGCGGTTCCGGCGGCATCAGTCACCTGAGTGCCACCGGTCACCGTGCCACCGCCTTGGGCCACCGCAAAGGTGACCGGGATTCCGGCGATCGGGTTGTTGAAGGCATCGGCCACCACCACCCTGGGCCGGATGGCGACCGCCGTTCCGACCACTGCGAATTGGGAATTGCCCGCCTGGGGGCTCAGCAGGGCCGGCGCGCCGACCGTGGCTACCGCCGTGACCGACGCGCTGATTCCGGTGCCGACGGAGACGCCGAGCTGCTGGTTGCCGACGGTCGCGCCGAGGGACCAGGTCACCGAGGTCGCCCCGGAGGCGTCGGTCAGCGCGGTGCTCCGACTCACCGAACCGCCGCCCGAAGTAACCGTGAAGGTCACCAGGGTGCTCGCCAGTCCGCCGCCCCTGGAACTGCTCACCTGCACCACGACCGGCTGGGGCAGGGGTGAACCGACCGGGCCGCTCTGATTCCCACCACTCAGGACCACGATCGCGGTGGCCTTGGGTGGCTCGGTGGGCCCGCCGCCGCAGGACAGCACGAGGGCGAGGGGAACCAGTGACAGCAGTCGCACGGGGGAGAGGCTCATTGTTGCCGGGCTGGAGGCGAGGAATGTGAGGAGACGAACGGGGGACAGGAAAAGTTACCTGGGGAGAGGCCGGATGGGCAGTCGGGGGTCGTTTCCCCCCCACCAGAACCGGCCGTAACACGTTGATTTCTAGGGAGTTGCGCTGGTGGCTCCGGGGTCGTCTCCGTCCTGGTGGAGTTCGGAGCCCACCCGCTAACTTGGTGCTGGGGCGCGACTTGACCGGCGGTACGGCGCCAGGTATGTTTAGAGTCTGCCATCGAACGGCACTAACTGGGAATTACTGGCCCACCTGGGCAGGATCGAGAAACGTAAGCACGCATGCCGACCATCAACCAGCTCGTCCGCCAGGGTCGCAAGGCTCCGGTGTCCAAGGGCAAGACCCCGGCGCTCAGGCGGAATCCCTTCAAGCGCGGGGTCTGCACCCGGGTCTATACCACCACTCCGAAGAAGCCGAACTCGGCCCTCCGCAAGGTGGCCAAGGTCCGGCTGACGAACGGGTTTGAGGTCATCGCCTACATTCCCGGCGAGGGACACAATCTGCAGGAGCACTCGATCGTGCTGATTCGGGGTGGCCGGGTCAAGGACCTGCCCGGCGTGCGGTATCACATTGTGCGGGGCTCGCTCGACTCGGCCGGCGTCAATGGTCGTCGACGGAGCCGGTCCAAGTACGGTGCCAAGGCGCCCAAGGCGGATGGGGGTAAGAAGTGAGCCGTCGCGCGCGGGCCGTCAAGCGGCTGGTTCCTCCCGATCCGCGGTATGACAGCCAGACCGTCTCGAAGTTCGTCAACATCCTGATGCTGGATGGCAAGAAGGGTCTGTCGGAGCGGATTTTCTACGACGCGATGGACCTGATCGAGCAGCGAACCAGCCAGCCCGGGGTGACGGTGTTCAAGCAGGCCGTGGCCAACGCCAAGCCGGCGGTCGAGGTCAAGAGCCGGCGAGTGGGTGGCGCGTCGCTGCAGGTGCCGGTCGAAGTGCGGCCCGAGCGGCGCACGGCGCTGGCGATGCGCTGGTTGATCTCCTACTCCCGGGCCCGGACCGAGAAGTCGATGGCCGACCGGTTGGCGGCGGAGTTGATCCTGGCGTCGCGGGGCGAGGGCAACACCATCAAGAAGAAGGAAGACACGCACCGGATGGCGGAAGCCAACCGCGCGTTCTCCCACTATCGCTGGTAGCTGGACACATCGGGGTACGTGACGTCGGAATGGTCCGACGCCACCTCTGCTCTTCTGGACAGAACGCGTAGGGTTCTCTTCGGAGAGCCCCCCGCCGGGGACCGATGGTCCAGGCGTGGCGCGGAGCGATACCGCCTCAGGACACGAGGGCTGGTCGCCCCGCTTTTGTGTTTCCACATGGAAGACGAATGGCACGACACACACCGCTCGATCGCTACCGGAATATCGGCATCATGGCCCACATTGATGCCGGTAAGACCACTACGACCGAGCGCATCCTGTATTACACCGGCAAGAACTACAAGATCGGTGAAGTCCATGATGGCGCCGCCACCATGGACTGGATGGAGCAGGAGCAGGAGCGGGGGATCACCATCACCTCGGCGGCCACCACCTGCTTCTGGAACCGGTACGATATCGAGTACCGGATCAACATCATCGATACTCCGGGGCACGTGGACTTCACGGTGGAAGTGGAGCGGTCGCTGCGGGTGCTCGACGGGGCGGTGACGCTGCTGGACTCGGTGGCCGGGGTGGAGCCGCAGACCGAAACGGTCTGGCGGCAGGCCGACCGGTACGGCGTTCCCCGGATCATCTTCGCCAACAAGATGGACCGGGTCGGGGCCGATTTCGATCGTTGCCTGAAGATGATCCGGGAGCGACTGACCCCGCGGGCCTTCCCGATTACCCTGCCGCTCGGCAGCGGCGAGCTGTACACCGGGCACATCGACGTGCTGCGGGAGCTCGAGGTGGTGTTCGACGATACCACCATGGGCAAGGAGTTCACCGAGATGCCGGTCGCCGACGCCTACCGGGAGGCGGTCGCCAGGGCCCGGCACGACGTGGTCGAGGCAGCGGTCGAGTATGACGAGGTCCTGATGGAGAAGTACCTGGCCGGCGGGGTGCTGACCGAGGCCGAGATCCGGACCGCGATCCGGAAGGCCACCTGCGCCGGGGCGATCGTGCCGGTGCTGTGCGGGGCGTCGTTCAAGAACAAGGGCGTCCAGACCCTGCTCAACAGCATCATCGATTTTCTCCCCAGCCCGATGGACGTGCCCCCGGTCAAGGGTCACCTGCCGCTCCACGACGAGACCTTCGTCGAGCGGAGCCCGTCCGACGATGAGCCGTTTGCGGCACTCGCGTTCAAGGTAATGACCGACCCGTACGTCGGCCGGCTGACCTACTTCCGGGTCTATTCCGGGAAGATCAGCGCCGGCAGTTACGTCTACAACAGCACCAAGGACAAGCGGGAACGGGCAGGTCGACTGCTCCAGATGCACGCCAACAAGCGGGAGGAGATCGAGGAAGTGCTGGCCGGGGACATCGCGGCCGCCATCGGTCTCAAGGACGTTCGGACCGGCGACACCCTGTCGGACGAGGACAAGCCGGTCATCCTCGAGGCGATGCGGTTCCCGAACCCGGTCATCGACGTCGCGATCGAGCCCAAGACCAAGGCCGACCAGGACAAGCTCGGTACGGCGCTCCAGAAACTGGCCGAAGAGGATCCGACCTTCCGGGTCCGGAGCGACGCCGAAACCGGTCAGACGATCATTGCCGGGATGGGCGAACTCCATCTCGAGATCATCGTCGACCGGATGCGCCGCGAGTTCAAGGTCGAAGCCAATGTCGGCCGCCCTCAGGTGGCGTATCGCGAGACGGTCACCCGACGGGTCGAGAACGTGGAGGGGAGGTTCGTCCGGCAGAGCGGCGGCAAGGGGCAGTACGGCCATGTCGTCATTCATCTCGAGCCGGGGGTGCCGGGGACCGGTTTCGTGTTCGAGGACAAGATTGTCGGCGGGGTGATTCCCCGCGAGTTCATCCGTCCGGTCGAGACTGGCATCCGGGAGGCCCTGGAAACGGGCGTGCTGGCGGGCTATCCGGTGGTGGACATCAAGGTCGAGCTGGTGTTCGGCAGCTATCACGACGTGGACAGTTCGGAAATGGCGTTCAAGATCGCCGGTTCCATGGCGTTCAAGGAGGCGGCCCGGTCGGCCCGGCCGGTGATTCTGGAGCCGGTCATGGAGGTCGAAGTGGTGTCACCGGCCGAGTTTCTGGGCGACGTGATGGGCGACCTGTCGAGCCGGCGCGGGAAGATCGGCGGGATGACCCAGCGGGGCGAGGCCCAGGTGGTGGCGGCCGACGTGCCGCTGGCGGAGATGTTCGGGTATTCGACGCAACTGCGCAGCATGACCCAGGGTCGGGCCGTGTATTCGATGCAGTTTGATCACTATGAAGCCGTGCCGAAGGCGGTCTCGGAAGAGATCGTCTCCAAGAGCACGAAGTAACCAAGACCACACCGAGTCGGGAGGAGCGTCGCACAATGGCCAAGGCGAAGTTTGCACGGACGAAGCCACACGTGAACGTCGGGACGATCGGGCACGTGGACCATGGGAAGACGACCTTGACGGCGGCGTTGACGAAGGTGTCGGCGGACAAGGGGTGGGGGACGAAGTACATCCCGTATGACGAAGTGGCGAAGGCGTCGGAGTCGCAGGGGCGGCGGGACGCGACGAAGATCCTGACGATCGCGACCAGCCACGTGGAGTACGAGACCGCGGTCCGGCACTATGCCCACGTGGACTGTCCGGGGCACGCGGACTATGTCAAGAACATGATCACCGGGGCGGCCCAGATGGACGGGGCGATCCTGGTGGTGAGCGCGGTGGACGGGCCGATGCCGCAGACCCGGGAGCACGTGTTGCTGGCGCGGCAGGTGAACGTGCCGGGGGTGGTGGTGTTCCTGAACAAGTGCGACCTGGTGGACGACGCGGAGCTGTTGGACCTGGTGGAGCTGGAGGTGCGGGAGTTGTTGAGCGCGCAGCAGTTCCCGGGGGACGACCTGCCGGTGATCCGGGGCGTCGGCGCTGAAGGCGATCGAGGGGGACCCGGCCTGGGTCGCCAAGATCGAGGAGCTGTTCACGGCGCTGGACACCCATGTGGCGGAGCCGGTGCGGGAGACGGACAAGCCGTTCCAGATGCCGGTGGAGGACGTGTTTTCGATCACCGGGCGGGGGACGGTGGCGACGGGGCGGATCGAGCGGGGCCGGATCAAGGTGGGGGAGGAAGTGCAGCTGGTGGGGTTCGGGACGGAGAAGCGGTCGGTGGTGACGGGGGTGGAGATGTTCCGGAAGCTGCTGGATGACGGGCAGGCGGGGGACAATGTGGGGCTGCTGCTGCGGGGGGTGGACAAGGCGGAGATCGAGCGGGGGATGGTGCTGGCGAAGCCGGGGAGCATCGCGCCGCACACGAAGTTCTACGCCGAGGTGTATGTGTTGAAGAAGGAGGAGGGCGGGCGGCACACGCCGTTCTTCAAGGGATACCGGCCGCAGTTCTACTTCCGGACGACGGACGTGACGGGGGCGGTGGAGTTGCCGGCGGGGGTGGAGATGGTGATGCCGGGGGACAACGTGCAGATGACGATCGAGCTGATCACCCCGATCGCGATGGAGGAAGGCCTCCGGTTCGCGATTCGCGAAGGCGGCCGGACGGTCGGCGCCGGCGTGGTCACCAAGATTCTGGCCTGAGGACTATGCTGACATGAGTGACAAGATCCGGATTCGCCTCAAGGCCTTCGACCACACGCTGCTGGATACCGCAGCGGCGGACATCGTCCGCACCGTGGAGAAGACCGGCGCGCAGGTTTCCGGCCCGATCCCGCTGCCCTGCAAGATCGAGCGGTGGACCGTGCTGCGGAGCCCCCACGTGGACAAGAAGAGCCGGGAACAGTTCGAGCTGCGGACCCACAAGCGGCTGCTCGACATCTCCGACTCCCGTCCCCAGACCATGGACGCCCTGACGAAGCTGGATCTTCCGGCCGGGGTGGACGTGGAGATCAAGGTCGGGTAACGGATGAGCACGGGATTGATCGGACGGAAGCTCGGGATGACCCGGCTGTTCGGCGAGGATGGCGAGGCGGTGCCGGTCACGGTCATCGAAGCCGGCCCCTGCCAGGTCCTCCAGGTCCGGGACGGCCGGACCCAGCTCGGGTTCGGCACCAAGCGGCCCAGCCGGGCGCCCAAGGCGGAGGTGGGCCATGCCAAGCAGGCCGGGCTCGATACCGCGCCGCGGGTGGTGCGGACCTTCCCGGCCGGCGACACGGTGCGGCAGGCCGGCGAGACGGTCACCGTCGCCCTGTTCCAGGCGGGGGACACCATCAAGGTGACCGGCCGGACCAAGGGGCGCGGGTTCCAGGGCGTGGTGCACCGGTACGGGATTGGCGGCGGTCCCGCCTCCCACGGCAACACCCGCCATCGGAAGCCGGGGTCGATCGGGCCCGGCACCAATCCGTCGCGGGTCATCAAGGGGAAGCGGATGCCCGGACACATGGGTGATGCCCGGAAGACCGAACTCGGCCTGCGGATCGTCCGGGTCGACGCTGAACGGAACCTGCTGTTCGTCCGGGGCGCGGTCCCGGGGTCGAAGAACGGCATTGTCATGATCGCCAAGCAGGCGGGACGGAGCCGGTATGCTTGAGGCCGCCCTCTTTTCGAATGCCGGCGCCAAGGCCTCCGGGGCCTTCGCCCTGCCGGCCGACTATTTCGATGGTACGGTCAACGAGCCGGTGCTGCATCAGGCCGTCAAGACCTACCTCGCCAACCAGCGCCAGGGCACCGCGGCCACCAGGACCCGCGCCAAGGTGTCGGGTGGCAATCAGAAGCCCTGGCGGCAGAAGGGCACCGGTCGGGCCCGGGCCGGCACCACCCGGGCGCCCCATTGGCGCGGCGGTGGCGTCGTGTTCGGCCCGTCGCCCCGGGACTACCGGACCGCGATTCCGATCAAGGTCCGGCGGCTGGCTCGGCGTTCGGCGCTCAACGCGCGGGCCCGGGAAGGCGCCTTCTGCGTGATCGAAGGGCTGGACTTCGCGGCGCCCAAGACCAGCGCGCTGGTGGGGTTGCTGGAGCAGATGGGTCTGGCCGGTCGCAAGGTCCTGCTGCTGACGGAAGGGATCAAGAAGAACGTCTATCTGAGCGCCCGGAACCTGCCGGGGGTGGACGTCCTCCCCTGGGCTGACGCCAGTGCCTATGACGTGCTGTGGGCCGAGGTGGTGGTCGCGGAGCGGCCGGCGGTGGGCGGAGAGGTGACCGACGGCACGGTCGAGGTGCAGGTCAAGGCTCCGAAGGCCAAGGCACCGAAGGCCAAGGCCAAGGCCACCAAGCCGGCCGCGCCCAAAGCCAAGGCGGTCAAGAAGGCCGCCCCCAAGGCCAAGGCGGCCAAGAAGGCGCCGGCCAAGAAGGCGGCCAAGAAGGCTGTCAAGCAGAAGAAGGGAAGCAAGTAATGCCAGAACTACACGACACGATCGTTCGGCCGCTCATCACCGAGAAGAGCTCCGCGGCGTTTCAGAGTCGCAAGGAGTACACCTTCGTGGTGCATCCGAATGCCAGCAAGCCGCAGATCCGCCTGGCCCTGGAGACCCTGTTCGGGGTGACCCCGACGGCGATCCGGACCATGCAGATGCGCCGCAAGGAAGTCTCCCGGGGTCGGGTCCGCGGGACGACCGCCCGGTGGAAGAAGGCGGTGGTCACCCTGAAGGACGGGGATCAGATCCCCGTGTTCGAGGGCTGAGATGAGTATTCGCCAGTTTCGCCCGATGACGGCCGCCACCCGCTTCAAGTCGGTGTCGGGGTTTGACGAGATCACCCGCGACACGCCGGAGAAGTCGCTGCTGGAGCCGCTCACCAAGTCGGGCGGCCGGAACAACCTCGGCCACCTCACCATGCGGCACCGGGGCGGCGGCCACAAGCGGATGTACCGCCGGATCGACTTCAAGCGGAACAAGTTTGGGATTCCGGCCAGGGTGGCGGAGATCGAATACGATCCGAACCGGAGCGCCCGGCTGGCGCTGCTGGTCTATGCCGACGGGGAGAAGCGCTACATGCTGCACCCCAAGGGGCTCAACCAGGGGGACACGGTGATCTCCGGACCGGGCTCCGAAGCCCGGAACGGCAACGCTCTGCCCCTGTCCGAGGTGCCGCTCGGCATGAACGTGCACAACATCGAGCTCAAGGTCGGCAAGGGTGGCCAGCTGGCCCGCTCGGCCGGAACCTATGCCCAGGTGATGGCCCGGGAAGGCGCCTACGTGACCGTCCGGCTCCGGTCCGGCGAGACCCGGCTGATTCTGGGCCGCTGCCTGGCCACCATCGGGGAGGTCGGCAACTCGGAGCACGAGCTGCTGTCGGTCGGCAAGGCCGGAAAGACCCGGTGGCTCGGTCGGCGGCCCAAGGTCCGGGGCGTCGCGATGAACCCGGTCGATCACCCGCTCGGTGGGGGTGAAGGCAAGACCTCCGGGGGCCGGCCGCCGGTGTCCCCGTGGGGCAAGCCGGAAGGCGTCAAGACCCGTCGTCGGAAGAAGAATTCCAACCGTCTCATCGTGCGCGGCCGCAAGCGCGGGAAGGCGACCAAGTAATGGCACGCAGCGTCAAGAAGGGCCCTTATGTGCAGGCGGCACTCCTCCTCAAGGTGGAGCTGCTCAACGCCAAGAATGACAAGCGGGTGGTCAAGACCTGGAGTCGGTCGAGCACCATCCTGCCGGAGTTCGTGGGCCACACGTTTGCGGTGCACAACGGCACCAAGTTTGTGCCGGTGTACTGCACCGAAAACATGGTGGGTCACAAGCTCGGCGAGTTTTCCCCGACCCGACTGTTCCGAGGCCACAGCGGTCGGCTGGTCGCGGACAAGAAGGCGAGCCCGGCGTGAACCCCATGGACGGACGAGCGATTCAGCGAGGGGTGCGGCAGTCGCCCCGCAAGATGCGCCTGGTGGTGGACCTGATCCGCGACCGGGACGTCAATGAGGCCTACGCGATTCTCGAGTTTTCGAAGAAGCGGGCCGCCAAGCAGGTCGCCAAGACCCTGAAGTCGGCGGTGGCCAACCTGGAGCAGAAGGCGCTCCAATCGAACGCGCCGTTTGATGTCGACGCGCTCAAGGTGACCAAGGCCATCGTCAACGCGGGACCGATGCTCAAGCGGTTCACCCCGGCGGCGCAGGGTCGGGCCACTCCGATTCTCAAGCGGACCAGCCACGTCGAAATCACCGTGGCCGACAAGGAGATCGCCTGATGGGCCAGAAGACACATCCAATCGGGTTCCGGCTCGGGGTCGTCAAGCCCTGGTCCTCCCGGTGGTATGCCCGGAAGGAGATGCCCGCCCTCCTGAAGGAGGACGAGCTGATCCGGAAGTACCTCCATGCCCGTCTGGGCCACGCGGCGATCGCGCAGATTGACGTCGAGCGGCGGCCCGGCAAGGTGACGGTCACGGTGCACACCGGCCGGCCCGGCGTGGTGATCGGGAAGAAGGGCGCCGAAGTCGACAAGCTGCGGGACGAGCTGAGCCAGCTGACCGGCAAGGAAGCCGCGATCAACGTCGAGGAGATCAAGCGGCCGGAGATCTCGGCTCAGCTGGTGGCCGACAACATCGCCCGGCAGATCGAACAGCGGATCAGTTTCCGCCGGGCCATGAAGCGGGCCATTCAGTCGGCGATGCGGATGGGCGCCCAGGGCATCCGGTTGCGGTGCGCCGGACGGCTGGGCGGTTCCGAAATCGCCCGGACCGAGGGGTATCGGGAAGGCCGGGTCCCGCTCCACACCCTGCGGGCCGACATCGACTACGCCACCGCCACGGCCCGGACGACCTACGGGGCGATCGGGATCAAGGTCTGGATCTTCCGCGGCGAGGTCGTGGAGGACGTGGCGGGCCGGACTTACAGCACGGGGGCATGACGCAATGCTGGCGCCAAAGCGGATCAAGTTCCGCAAGCAGTTCAAGGGCCGGACCCGGGGCATCGCGACCCGCGGCAACACCGTGGCCTTCGGGGTCTACGGGCTGATGAGCCTCGACCCGGGGTGGATCACCAACCGGCAGATCGAAGCCGCCCGGGTAGCCCTGACGCGGGCCATGAAGCGGGGCGGCAAGGTCTGGATCCGGATCTTCCCGGACAAGCCGATCACCAAGAAGCCGGCCGAGACCCGGATGGGCAAGGGTAAGGGCAATCCGGAGGGCTGGGTGGCGGTGGTCAAGCCGGCCCGGATGCTGTTCGAGGTGGACGGGGTGACCGAGCAGATGGCCCGGCAGGCGTTTGCCCTCGCCGCCGCCAAGCTGCCGGTGCAGACCCGCTTCGTCATTCGTGAGGAGATCTGACGATGAGTGCGAGTGAGTTGCATCAACTGAGTGACGAAGAACTGACGACCAAGCTGGGCGAATATACCGAGGAACGGTTTCGGCTCCGGTTCCGGTCGGCTACGGAATCGCTCGAGAGTCCGATCCGATTCCGCACCCTGCGGCGGGACATTGCCCGGATCAAGACCTTGCTGCGCCAGCGGCGCAGCCAGGTGTGAGGGAGACAGCATGACTGAGCCGAAGAACGACGCCGGCGCGCCGGCGCGGAACCACCGCAAGGTGCGGACCGGGGTGGTCACCAGCGACAAGATGACCCGGACCGTCACCGTCCGGCTGGAGCGTCGGGTGGCGCATCCAGTCTACGGCAAGCGGATGCTGCGCACGTCGAAGTTCCACGCGCGCGACGACCTCGGGGCCAGGATTGGCGACACGGTCCGGATCATGGAGACCCGACCGCTCTCCAAGCTGGTCCGGTGGCGGGTCACCGAGATTCTCGAACGGGCAAAGTAGGCCACCATGGTACAACAGGAAACGATCCTCAGGATCGCCGACAACTCGGGGGCCCGGAAGGCGCTGGTGATCCGGGTGCTGGGTGGCTCGAAGCGGCGCTACGCCGGGCTGGGGGACAAGGTGATCGTGACGATCAAGGACGCGATCCCGACCGGCCAGGTCAAGAAGGGCGAGGTGGCCAAGGCGGTGATCGTTCGGACCGTCAAGGAGACCCGGCGGCGCGACGGGACCTACATCCGGTTCGACGAGAACGCCGCGGTCCTCATTACCGATACCGGCGAGCCGCGGGCGACCCGGATCTTCGGGCCGGTGGCCCGGGAACTGCGCGACAAGCGATACATGAAGATCGTATCGCTGGCGCCGGAGGTGATCTGACATGAAGCCGCTGGTTCACAAGAAGGCGAAGCGAGTCCGGCAGAAGCCGGTCGTGCGCCAGAAGATGACCGCCACCAAGGGCGACCTGGTGCAGGTGATCTCGGGTGACGACAAGGGGAAGCGGGCTCGGGTCCTCCGGGTGCATCCCAAGAGCGGCCGGGTGACGCTGGAAGGTGTCAACGTGGTCAAGCGGCACCGTCGGGCGTCGCAGACCACCGAGGCGGGGATCATCGAATTCCCGGCCCCGATTCACCATTCCAAGGTGATGCTGATCGACCCCAAGAGCGGCGTCCCGACCCGGGTGCGTCGGCGGGTGGACAAGGACGGCACGGTGGAACGCATCGCCGTGAAGTCCGGTGAACCGATTCCGAGGACCCGGTAATGGCCGAGAAGCCGCAGCAGACGAAGGGCAAGGGAGGCGCGCCCGGCGCCGGGGGGGCAAGAAGCCCGCCGCTCCGGCCGGGGCCACCGATCCCGCGCCGAAGTCGCGGGTAGGCACCCCGCGGTTCCAGACGCTCTATCAGGACACGATTCGGCCCCGGCTGGCGAAAAGCTTCGGGCTGGACAACCCGAACCAGGTGCCTCGGCTCGTCAAGATCGTGCTCAACGTGGGCCTGGGCGAAGGGGCCAAGAACCCCAAGCTGATTGACGCGGTGGCCGATGAGTTCGGCCTGATCACCGGGCAGCGGCCGGTGGTGACCAAGGCCAAGAAGGCGATCGCCAATTTCAACCTCCGACAGGGGATGCCGGTCGGGGTGATGGTGACGCTGCGCGGGGCGAGGATGTACGAGTTTCTGGACCGGTTCATCACCCTGGCGCTGCCGCGGACTCGCGACTTCCGGGGCCTGCCGGACCGCAGCTTTGATGGCCAGGGGAACTACACGTTCGGCATCAAGGAACAACTGATCTTTCCCGAGATCGACTACGACAAGGTCGAGAAGATCCACGGGATGGACATCACGGTCGTCACGTCGACCGACCGGGACGATCTGGCGATGGCGCTGCTCAAGGAATTTGGCTGGCCGTTCCGGGTCGAGCCCCCGTCACGGGCGGCCTGACCCGATGCCACGAACTGAGGGACGAGGATAATCCATGGCGAAGACCTGTTGGATCGAGCGGGCCAAGCGGGCTCCGAAATTCAAGTCGCGGGTGGTGCGTCGATGCAATCGATGCGGCCGCGTCCGCGCGTACCTTCGGCGGTTCGGTCTCTGCCGCATTTGTTTCCGTGAGCTCGCGCTCAAGGGGGAGATCCCCGGTGTGCGCAAGGCCAGCTGGTAGGAGGATAGGCCAAGCATGAGTATGACTGATCCCGTAGCGGATATGTTGACCCGCATCCGCAACGCGTATGCCGCGGGTCACCGGCGAGTGGATATTCCCCGATCCCGGTTCAAGGCGGAACTGGCACGGCTGCTCCGGGAGAACAACTATCTCTCGGACTGCAAGGAGCTGGAGCTTGAGGGACGCTCCGTGCTGCGGCTGTATCTCCGCTATCACAACGACCTGCCCGTGGTCCGGGAGCTGCAGCGCGTCAGCAGCCCGGGGCTCCGGCGGTACGTCAAGTGCCGCGACATTCCGCGGATCAAGAACGGCCTGGGCGTGGCCATCGTCTCGACCCCTCGCGGGTTGATGACCGATCGCGATGCCCGCCGGGCCAACCTCGGCGGCGAGCTCGTCGCCGTGCTCTGGTAGAGGCCGCCATGTCGCGCATCGGAAAGCGTCCCATCTCGGTGCCCTCCGGCGTCACGGTCGCCATTGCCGGCAACCGGGTCACTGCCAAGGGCCCCAAGGGGGAACTGCACCGGGACCTGGCCTCCGGGATCACCGCCACCCTGACGGACGGGGTGGTCCAGGTGAGCCGGGCGTCGGATGCCCCGAGCCAGAAGGCGCTGCACGGGCTGTCCCGCACCCTGGTCGCCAACCTGATCGACGGGGTCGACAAGGGTTTCGAGAAGGTGCTGGAGATCCAGGGGGTCGGGTACAAGGCCGAGGTCACCAAGACCGGTATCACCCTGATCGTCGGCCTGTCCCATCCGGTGCACTATCCGGCGCCCGACGGGATCAAGCTGGCGGTCGAAGGCAACACGACGGTCCGGATCAGCGGACCCAGCAAGGAACTGGTTGGCCAGGTCGCGGCCGAGCTCCGCAGTGTCCGTCCGCCCGAGCCCTACAAGGGCAAGGGCGTGCGGTACCAGGGTGAGCAGGTCCGCCGCAAGGCCGGCAAGACAGGAGCCAAGTAATGCGACCGATTCACGCGCTCAAGACCCGGGCCGATCGCCGCTACCGGCGGCACCTCCGGGTCCGGAAGAAGGTGACCGGCACCGCGGAGCGTCCGCGCCTGGTGGTGTACCGGTCGCTCAAGCACATCTACGCCCAGCTGGTCGACGACCAGCGTGGGGTGGTCCTGCTCGGGGTGTCCGATCAGCTCAAGGACCTGGTGGTCACCGGCGCCGGGAAGGTGGCCCGGGGCAAGGCGGTGGGCCAGCGGATCGCGGTGCGCGCCAAGGAGGCTGGGGTCAGCAAGGTTGTCTTCGACCGGGCGGGTTACCGCTACCATGGGCGGGTCCAGGCAGTGGCCGAGGGCGCGCGTGAAGGGGGACTGGAATTCTGATGACTGAAGAGACGAAGACTCCGACGACCGAGGCGCCCAAGCCGGACGCACCCCAGCCGCGCCGCGGGGGTGGCGGTGGTGGCCGAGGCAGCGGTGGGCGGGGGCGCGGGGGGAGCGCCCGCGCCGGGATCGCTCCGAGGGCAGTGACCTCATGGAGAAGGTGGTGGACATCAACCGCGTCGCCAAGGTGGTCAAGGGCGGACGCCGGTTCTCGTTCAACGCCCTGGTCGCCGTGGGCGACGGCAAGGGACGGGTCGGGGTTGCTACCGGCAAGGCCAACGAAGTCTCCGAGGCGGTCCGCAAGGCCGTCGAGGCGGCCCGCAAGGCGATGGTCTCGGTGCCCCGGGTGGGGACCACGATTCCGCACGACATCATCGGGCACCACGGGGCTGGTCGGGTCTTGCTCAAGCCGGCCGCCACGGGTACCGGGATTATCGCGGGCGGTCCGGTGCGGGCGGTCCTGGAGTGCGTCGGGATTACCGATATTCTGACCAAGTGTCTGGGTTCCACCAATCCCCACAACATGGTGCGGGCGACGATGGATGGGTTGCTGCATCTGATCACCGTGGGCCAGGTGGCCGCCGAACGGGACATCGAGGTCGGCGCCATTCCGTACCGGCCCCGGCAGGAGGAGGCGTAGTCATGGGACGCAATCCAGTCGTCGGTCGTCAGGGTCCTGCGGCCCACGCCGACATCCTGCCCACCGAGACGGTGGCGGCCGGGTTCCGGGTCAAGCAGATCCGGTCGAAGAGCGGTCACGCCGAAACCATGCGGCGTACCCTCGCTTCGCTGGGACTTCGGCATTACCAGCAGGAGATCGTGGTCCAGGATTCCCCGTCCATTCGGGGAATGCTCTTCAAGGTGCGGCACCTGGTGCAGGTGACGCCGATCATGGAGGCGTAGTGTCCGATAACGACAAGACCCCGCTGACCCTGTCCAACCTCCGGCCGGCGCCGGGCTCCCATCGGAGCCGCCGTCGGATCGGCCGGGGTGTCGGCAGTGGACTGGGCAAGACGTCCGGCAAGGGCCATAAGGGGCACAAGGCCCGGACCGGTGGTTCCACCAATCCCGGGTTCGAAGGCGGGCAGATGCCGATGTATCGGCGGCTCCCCAAGCGCGGATTCACCAATCCGTTCAAGGAAGTGAACCAGGTGGTCAACCTGAAGGACCTGAGCCGGCTGACCGGGACCGAGGTGACGCCGGAGAGCCTGGCCGCCGCCGGGGTGATCGACTATCCCGAGCGTCCCGCCAAGCTGCTGGGCGTGGGGGCCGTGGAGCAGGCGTATGCCGTGCGTGGCCTGGCGTGTTCCGCGGCTGCCCGGAGCAAGATCGAGGCGGCCGGCGGAACGGTCGAGGCCTGATGACGGCGCCCCGGGTTCCCAATTTCGCGATGGACGAGGAGCTGAAGTCGAAGCTCCTCTTCACGCTCTTCGCGATTCTGCTGTACCGGGTCGGCGCCCACATTGCCTCTCCGGGGGTCAACGTCCCGGCGCTGGCGGCCTTCATTCAGAATTCCGCGGCGGCCGGGTTCTTCGGCCTGTACGACGCCCTCGGAGGCGGCCTCTCCCGGGCCACCGTCTTCGCGCTGGGCATCATGCCGTACATCTCCGCCTCGATCATCTTCCAGCTGGCGGGTGGCATGGTGCCCACCGTGAGCAAGATGCAGAAGGAAGAGGACGGTCGGAAGAAGCTGACCCAGTGGACCCGGTACATGACCGTGTTCATCTCCCTGTCGCAGGCCTATACCTTCACCCTGTTCACCGAGGGCATTCCGGGCGCGGTCCCCAATGCGGGCTTCGGGTCGCGGCTGATCATGGTCACCACCCTGACCTCCGGGGCGATCTTCGTGATGTGGCTCGGTGAGCAGATCACCGAGCGGGGGATCGGCAACGGGATGAGCCTGCTGATCACCATCTCGATTCTCGAGGCCTTCTGGCCGACCTCGATTCAGCTGGCCCAGTTTACCATCGACGGGATCGTCAGCCCCATCGGGCTGGTCATCCTGATCTCGGCGTTCCTGGGGTCGATTGCCGCGGTGGTCGGCATGACCATCGCCGCTCGGCGGATTCCGATTCAGATTCCCCGAAAGGTCATGAGCCGGGGCCGGATTCGCGAGGGTCAGAAGACGTTCATCCCGATTCGGCTGATCACCGCCGGCGTGATGCCGATCATCTTTGCCCAGACGATCATCATCGTTCCCGGCACCATCGCCCAGTTCTCCAGCGACCCACCCTGCTGGAGATCGCGAATTTCTTCCAGCCCGGCAGCCTGGTCTACAATGTGGTCTTCGGGGCGATGATCGTGCTGTTCAGCTTCTTCTATACCGCCATCATCTTCAACGCGGTGGACCTGTCGGAAAACCTGAAGAAGCAGGGCGCCTTCATTCCGGGAGTCCGTCCCGGTGCGGCGACCGCCGACTACATCGATCAGACCCTCTCCCGCGTAACCCTGCCCGGCGCGGTCTTCCTCGCCGTCATCGCCATCATCCCGACCCAGGTTGGGGTCTGGGTGGGGTTCCAGAACTTCGGGGCCTTCGGCGGCACCTCCATCCTGATCGTGGTCGGTGTGCTGCTTGACACGATCGGCCAGGTGGAGCAGCACCGGACCCTGCGGAAATACGACAGCTTCATGAAGTCTGGACGCGTGAAGTTCCGCGGGCGCCAGCGCTTCATCTAGAGTCATCGTGGATCTCCTGTTGCTTGGACCCCCTGGTGCCGGCAAGGGCACGCAGGGGGTTCGTCTTTCGGCCCGGCTCGGGCTTCCCAAGCTGGCCACCGGCGACCTGCTCCGCGAAGCCGTCGCCCGGCGGACCCCGCTGGGCCTGAAGGCCCAGGCGATCATGGAGGCCGGCGCGCTGGTGAGCGACGATCTCATCCTCGCGGTGGTGCGGGAAGAACTGTCCAAGCCGGCGGCCCGGCGTGGAGTCATCTTCGATGGGGTGGTCCGCACCATCCCGCAGGCCGAAGGGGTGGCTGCGCTGCTGGCCGAATTGGGACGGCAGATCGACCTGGTGCTCTTTCTCGATGTGTCGGACGAGGAGATCCTCGGGCGGCTCGCGGAGCGCAGGGGCATCGAAGGCCGGGCCGACGATGCCCCCGAATCGGTGGCACGACGGCTCGAGGCCTACCGGGAACAGACCGCTCCGGTGCTGGCCTGGTACCAGGCCCGGGGCGGGGTGACCCGGATCGAAGGGACCGGCACGGTCGACGAGATCGAAGCCCGTATCCTCCGGGCCGTGCCGACCTGAGATGGTGACCCTCAAGTCGGATCGGGAGATCGAGATCATGGCCCGGGCCGGCGCCATCGTCCACGGGACCCTGGCGCTGGTCCGAACCCTGGTCAAGCCCGGGGTCTCCACCGAGGATCTCGATCGGGCCGCCGAGGCCTTCATCCGGGGCCACCAAGGGCGCCAAACCGTCCTTCAAGGGGCTCTACGGCTTCCCCAAGACGCTCTGTACCTCGATCAACGAGGAGATCGTTCACGGCATCCCGTCGAGTCGGCGGGTGCTCCGGGAGGGGAACATCGTCAGCGTCGACGTCGGGGTGCAGCTGGAGGGCCTCCATGCCGACAGCGCCACCACCATCCCGGTCGGCACCATCAGTCCGGAGGCGGAGCGGCTGCTGGCGGTGACGGAGGAGGCCCTGCGCGATGGGCTCGATCAGGCCCGGCTCGGCAACCACGTGGGCGACATCGGCCACGCCGTGCAGCAGATCGCCGAGGCGGCCGGCTTTGGAGTGGTGCGAGAGCTGGTCGGGCACGGGATCGGAGCCCGGTTCCACGAGGAACCCCAGGTTCCCAACTTCGGCTTGCCGAAGCGGGGACCCCGGCTGAAGGAGGGGATGACCATCGCCATCGAGCCGATGATCACCGCCGGCGACTACGCGACCAGGACCCTGAGCGATCGCTGGACCGTGGTGACCGCCGATGGCAGTCTGGCGGCCCACTTCGAGCACACCGTGGCGGTGACCCCCAACGGCCCGCGGATCCTGACCCAGCCCGGCTAGGTCCAGTAAGTCCATGGAAGAGTTGAGCTTGCGGGCACGGGTGGGGCTCGCTAGCTTGGGCCGGTGCGTCGCGTCTTCTCAGGAATCCAGCCCTCCGGGGAACTGCATATCGGGAACTGGTTGGGGGCGGTCCAGAACTGGGTCGCCCTTCAGGACCAGTACCAATGCGTCTACTGCGTCGTCGACCTCCACGCCATCACCTTCCCCTATGACCCCGCGGTCCTCGCCTCCCGGACCCGGGAGATGGTGGTCGGACTGCTGGCGGCCGGGATCGATCCGGCGCGCTCGATGCTCTTCGTGCAGTCGCACGTTCCGGAACACGCCGAACTGCAGTGGCTTTTCACTACCGTCGCGCCGCTCGGTGAACTGGAGCGGATGACCCAGTTCAAGGACAAGGCCCAGCGGCTGGAAAGCGTCTCGGCTGGCCTGCTGGCCTACCCGGTCCTTCAGGCGGCCGACATCCTGCTCTATCGGGCCGAGGCGGTGCCGGTGGGAGAGGACCAGCTGCAACACCTCGAGTTCACCCGGGAGATCGCCCGGCGGTGGAACAGCCTGTTCGCCGGCAACGCGCCGTATTTCCCGGAGCCCCAGGCCCTGCTGACCAAGGCCAAGCGGATCATGGGTCTCGATGGCCAGAGCAAGATGTCCAAGAGCCTGGGAAACACCATCGGGCTCAATGACCCTCCGGAGGTCATCTGGGAGAAGCTCCGGCCGGCCAAGACCGACCCGAAACGGGTCCGTCGGACCGACCCGGGGACTCCCGAGGACTGCAACATCTACGACCTCCACCGGTACTTCTCCCCGCCTGATGCGGTGACCAATGTGGCCCTGCAATGCCGCTCGGCGGGGTGGGGCTGCCTCGACTGCAAGCGGGTGCTGGCCGATAATATGGTGACGACCCTGACCCCGATCCGGGAGCGGGCGGCCGGGTTGCGGGCCGATCCGGCCCGGGTGGATGCCGTAATCGCCGACGGGGCCGGCCGGGCGTCGGCAATCGCCCGAGAGACGATCGCCCAGGTCACGGCCCGCATGGGGTTCCTGCCCCGCCAGGAGGTGTGAGATGGCTGGTGCCCGTCTGGAACAGATCATCAAGACCGCAGTGGAACGGGGGGCGTCGGACCTGCACATCAAGGCCGGCGACGTCTTCCGGGCCCGGATCGACGGCCGGCTGGTACCGCTCACCAAGCAGCGGTTGACCCCCGATCAGACCCGGGCGATCGCAGCGCGGCTGGTGGGGAGCGACGAGCTACGGGAGCAGCTCGACAACCTGCGGGACTACGACTGCAGCTGGGGGCTCCCCGGGGTGGGCCGGTTCCGGATCAACATCCTCCGGCAGCGGTCCTCCTTCATGATCGTGATGCGGGTGATCCCGTTTGCCCTCCCCACCCTGGAGGGGCTCGGGCTTCCCGAGGTGGCCCAGCGGCTGTGCGGGTCCGATCGAGGCCTGGTGCTGGTGGCCGGAGTGAGCGGCAGCGGCAAGAGCTCAACGGTGGCGGCAATGGTCCATCACCTCAATCAGAACGAGCAGCGCCACATCGTCATCATCGAGGACCCGATCGAGTTTCTCCACCGCGACCTGAACAGCTCGATTACCCAGCGCGAGGTCGGGGTCGATACCGGCTCGACGGAGGTCGGGCTCCGGGCCGCGCTGCGGCAGGACCCCGACGTGGTGGTGCTGGGGGATCTGAACGACCCGGCCTGTGTCGACCTGGCGGTGAAAGCGGCCGAGACCGGGCGGCTGGTCATCGCGGTGATCCCCACCCCGGACGTGGTGTCCACCGTGGCCCAGGTGCTCGCCATGCTGTCCGGGGAGGAGCGGGAGCTGGGCCGGATCCGGCTCGCCTCCGCCCTGCGGGGTATCATGGTGCAGCAGTTGGCTTCCAGGGTGGATGGGGGCCGGACCGTGCTGGTCGAGGTCCTGCTGGCCACCCCTGAGGTGCGCGAGGTGATTCAGGATTCCACCCGTTCCCCGACCGACCTGGTCCCGCTGCTGGCCGAGGGCCAGGACGGGATGATCAGCTTCGCGCGGGCGGCCCGGACGGCCCAGGCCTCCGGGCTGATCACTGACGAAACCGCTCGCATGGTGGAGGGGGTGCGGGCCCGGGGGAAGGGGAAGGGGCGCCGGGACTGACCGATTGATCTTTCCCCGGATGGCGGCTAGCCTTCATTGGAGATCCGCACGGCCCTCCGGGGCCTTTTTTGTTGGACCAAAGGGGAGTTCGGCATGTTCACTCCGCAGTGCCGCTGCATCGTGGTGGTCGGAGCCCAGTGGGGGGACGAGGGCAAGGGCAAGCTGGTGGACGTCCTGGCCGAGGGCGCTGATCTGGTGGTCCGCTACCAGGGCGGGGCCAATGCCGGTCACACGGTGGTGGTGGGCGACGAGCAGTTCATCCTGCAGCAGATTCCCTCAGGGATTCTCCATCCCGGCGCCCACTGCGTGGTGGGCAATGGGGTGGTGCTGGATCCCGAAACGTTTTTTGTCGAACTCGACCACCTCGAGACCAAGGGGATCGACACCGCCGGTCGCATTCAGGTCTCCGATCGGGCGCATCTGGTGCTGCCGTACCACAAGCTGCTCGATCAGGCCCGGGAAAAGAGCCAGAACATCGGGACCACCGGGCGGGGCATCGGACCGACCTACGAGGACAAGTACGGCAGGCGCGGGGTCCGGGTCGGCGATCTCCGGACCCCTGACACGGCCCTGAGGCTGATGGCCATGGGTGTCGAGCGGGCCAATGCGCTGCTGAAGATGCTGGGCGCCTCCACCCGGGCTGACCTGACCGCCCACGAGGATCTCCTGGCTCGTCTGGGGCCTCGGCTGGTGGGGCTGGCCACCGACGCCGGCCTGGTGATCCACCAGGCCCTCCAGGCCGGCCAGCGGGTTCTGCTGGAAGGGGCCCAGGGCGCCCTGCTGGACGTGGACCACGGGACGTATCCGTTCGTGACCTCCTCCAATACCACCGCCGGAGGCGCGGCCGTGGGGGCCGGGATCGGACCCATGAAGATCCAGGGGGTGCTGGGCGTGGTCAAAGCCTACACGACCCGGGTCGGCAACGGACCGCTGCCGAGCGAAGCCGAGGCCGAGGTCGACGCCTTGCTGAGGAAGCTGGGCGGGGAATTCGGGGCGGTCACCGGCCGGGCCCGGCGCTGCGGCTGGTTCGACGCGGTCGTGGCCCGGTACTCCGCCCGGGTCAACGGCCTGTCCCATCTGGCGGTCACCAAACTCGACGTGCTGGACACCTTTCCGGAATTGCCGGTCTGCATCGGGTACCGGATCGACGGCCAACCGACCGACCAGCTGCCCTCCGATGTGGGGCTGCTCGACCGGATCGAGCCGGTCTACCGGACAATGGCGGGCTGGCAGGCCCCAACGGCCGGCGCGCGCCGTCTCGAGGATCTTCCCCGGGAGGCGCGCGCCTATCTGGAGCTGCTGGAGGGACTGGTCGGGGTGCCGATCCGCTATGTGAGCGTCGGCACCCGCCGGGACCAGATCATCACGATCGAGTAACCGCTACTTGGCCTGCAGGGTCGCGAAGTAGCCGTCCACCCCGACCTTGTTGAGCCAGACCGGATCCAGTTCATAGTATCGATTCCGGAGGAACCGGCCGGTGGTCGGGAAGTATGGCGGCGGTGCCGTAACCCCGCACTTGTCGTAGGTGTGCAGTTCCGCCCACCCGCTCCGGTTCGAGGAGAAGGTCGCGGCGCCGACGTCGTCCTGAATGATCCCACCCGAAATCCGGACACATCCGCTCCGGGCCGCCGCTGTGGTGGCGCAGGACTCTCCCGCGGCGGCCCCCGGATTGTAGCTCAGGTTGTCGCCGTAGTACTGCTTCAGGGTGAACAGGAAGGTGTGGAAGATCTCGTTGTCCGGGGTGTCGTCAAACTGCCCCCTGGAGATGTTGTTCACCCGGAACGGTGAATTCACATTGTTGTCGTGAATCACGATCGCCTCCGGCGAACTGATTCCCAGGGCGTCTCCGTTCTCGGAGCACTCGGTGCCGGGCGGGATGGTGTAGAGGATATCGTCCGCCAGCGCCACGGTGCCGGTGGTGACCACGGTGAGGCGTCCCCGAAGCCGCCCGCTCACCGCCACACTTCCCGAGACGTAGACGACGCCCTTGAAGTTGGCGTAGGCCTGCATCGGGAAGAAGAACTGCTCGTCCCCGGGACGGACCACTGCCAGCTGGGCCGGGACCGGCAGCGAGCCGGGCCGGACCTCCCACTGGCCGAACGGTGCGGTGGTCGCGGCATCCGGGGTGAGGGTGTCACCGGTAATCGCCTGGAACAGGCGGGGGTCGCCGCCCAGGAAGCACCGCCTGGAGGCTGAGGCGAGCAGGGTCCGTACCGCGGCGGTCTTGGTGGCGGCGGCGCCGGCGGTGCCGGCGTACACCTCGCTGGCAGTTCGGAACGCAATGGGTCCAGCACCGTTCAGTTGGGCATTGGCGCCGCAGTTGGGACTGATCAGGTTGGGGTCGGCCGCCGTGGCTGCCCCGCCACCGAAGGTCCGGGGCCAGCGCTTGGCGGTCACATAGGCCAGCGCCGTGTCCGCATTGCTCGCGGCTCGGAAGACCCGGAAGTAGCCCTCGGTCGGTTCGATGGTGCCGTTGCCATTGACGTCGATGGTGATGAATTCGATCCGGACCGTGGGGCTGGTGGTGACCGTGGCCCCGCCCACCAGGTCGTAGGAGGCGCCGGCCTCCTGGGCGTAGGTCCGCAACTTGGCCAGGTCGGTCGGGGTCGGCCACTTGATCGGCTGGACTCCGTTGCTGTAGCCCTGGAGGAATGTCGCTCCACCGGCACCGGACACCGAACCGACCGCCGAGACGGCGCCCATGAAGAGGACCTTGGGACTGCCGCCACAGCTGATGTAGATGCTCCCGTTGGAGTGGACCGGGCCGGCCGCGGACTCGCCGCAGCCAAAGGCAATCCCGGAATTGCTCCACCGGTTCATCGCGTAGGCAAACCGGGCCCACGACTCCTCGGCCACCAGCATCCGGCGGGCCGCGACGGCACCTCGGGTGTCCCGAATGACTGACAGCAGGCTGCCGTAGTTGCTGCCGTACTGGCCGGCGCTGGCGGAACCGCCCGACCGCCCACCGGTCCGTCCGGCATAGACGTACCGGGTGACCCCGGGAATCGGCGTCCCGGTCGCGTCATAGATCGTGGCACCGGCTTCGAGGGTGATATACCCCGAGTCCGGGAGCGACGTTCCCATCCGGTTGACGGAATCGCGACCCAGTTCGAGCCCGCCGTCCCCGGCCCCCTGGAGTGCCGTCTCCTTGTAATGGAACTTGCTGGTCAGGCTGCCGGTGCTGGCCAGCACGATGCTGGCCATGGCCAGGGCAGCCACCGCAATCGCGATGACCAGCACCAGCACCAGGGCGGCACCTCGTTCGTTCTTGACAGAAACTCGCATGACGGCCTGCCTCCTAGGGAGCGATCGCGGTCGCGACGATCAGGGTGGACTGTCGGGGGGTGCAGTCCTGGGCCGCGACGGCAAACTCGTAGGTTGCCCCGCTGAGGTGACCGCCGAAGCCCGCGTTATAGACCGGCAGGGTGTCCCGCCGCATGTTCAGAATCGGGTCGTCCCACACCAGGATGCCCTGGACCCGCCGGTACACGACGTACTGCCAGACATCGGACTCACCACCGTCCTGGTCGGGCGAGGGGGTCCAGGCGAGGTCGATCCGCCCGCTGCCGGGTGTGGGATCCGGGGTCGCCACCAGCGCGCCCGCGGGGAACGGCGACCGTCCGCAGATCGAGGCGTCCAGCAGGCCATTGTTGGGGATCGCGATCATGGTCGACAGGGCACTGGTCCGCTCATCGGTGCCAGTGAGCCCGTTGGTCACCTTGAAGTTGATCCGGATCGCCCGGACGCTGTCCGGCCGGATCGCGTTGGCCGAGTCGGTGCCTGAGAAGGTGGCATCGGGAATCCGTCGGATCAGCGGCTTGAGGGTCCCCGAGGCGAAGAACATCGTGTCCGCGCCCGACCCGAGCCGCCGGGCCAGCGAGTACTCGAAGAACGGCCGACCGGGGTAGGGGAGCAGGTTGCGGGTGACCAGATCCGGGGCCTGGTTGTTGACCCGCATCATCAGCACCAGGTCGTCGGTCCGGGAGGTACTCGCGTCGGGCTCCAGGTAGAAGATGACGGTTTCCGCCGGGCTCTTCGCCCCATTGGCCTGCCGGAAGGTCAGCGGCGGGTACAGGTAGGTGGTGGTCGGGATGACCGTGCGGTCGGAAAAATCCCAGGCCAGCGTCGCCGCATCGGGCAGATAGGGGTTCAGGTTGGTCGCCCACCGGAAGTCGGTGGAATCGTTCTCGGCATAGTCGGTGTTGATGGCCACCACCGAATCGCCGCCGTAGACCAGCATCGGCTGGAGCCCGGTCACGCCCGAGCCCAGGGTCCGGACGACCCGCTCCACCTGGCTCACCCCGAACCGGGCGTTCTGAACGATGTCGAGTCGCTCGGCGCCCTTGATCATGCTCTGGTTCTGGCTCCGGAAGAACCCGACCGCCGAGCTGGCGATCACGGTCAGGATGACCATGGCCACCAACACCTCGAGCAGGGAGAACCCGCGGCGGTCGGCGGGCGACGGAGTCGGCAATGCAGTGCTCATGGGCGTGCCAGGGTTGTGGTAAGTCGAACGGTATCGGTCAGGCCGGGCATCGTGACGAGGACGGTCACCTTGGTGATGTCCCGGGCCGGACTGCCAGTCTGGTCCCGGATCACGGTGGTCTTCCGCCGCATGCTCGTGTAGCCCGGGAACCCGGTGGTGTCGGCGCTGGCGCCACTGCCGTAGCGAGCGACCAGGGTGCCGTAGCGGGGGTCGGCCCGGACCAGCTCCATCCGCTCCCGGGCCACCGCGGTGGCCATGGTGACTGCCCCCGCCTTGCTGTTGCTGTTCAGGAAGGCGCCCATGTACCGGCCGAAGGTCGTCACCATGATCACCAGAATCACCATGGCGATCATGATCTCGACCAGAGACATGCCGTCTTCCCGGCTCAGATGCCGCGGACCCATACACCCCCCCTGAATCGATACCACGTTGGACGGCCGGTGGCCCGGATCAGTTCGACCGCCCGGGAATGGGTGAGGTCACCCGCGGCCACGGCCTTGTCGGTGGACATGAAGATCATCCCCCCCACGTCGGTGGACCCGTCCCGCATGAACTGGAAGGCGGTGAGTTCCACCTGGGGCACCGGGGAGGGAACATCGGGGGCGCCGTTGCGCTCGAAGTTGACCCCCTGTTCCAGCTGGAGCACCCGGACGCGTTCATCGGCGGTGTAGGCCCCGTCGTTGTTCTTGTCCTCATGGGCCCGCAGCTGGTGGTTAGCCTTGTCGACCGTCACCTGCACGTTGTGCTGGAGACTCACCGCGAGTCGCTGGGCATACGCCAGCGTCATGGAGACGCTGCGCACGTCGCCATCGAGGCGGTACCGCTGACTGTCGAGTCGAGGAAACGCGATCGCGACCAGGATCCCGATCATCACGATGACGACCAGCATCTCGATCAGGGTAATGCCCGCCCGAGTGTTCCAAGGGCGAACGGTGGTGCGCGTTGTGGGGACTGCTGTCATGCTTCACTCCAGGCGGCTGGGCTGTCTCTCACAGGAGACCCCGGTGCTTTGCGTCCCGCCGTCGCCGGCGGTTTGCCTTTGTCTGGCACCGACCATAAAGCAGAATTCGAGCCGGTCTCAGAACATGGGATTCCGCAGGAAAGCGGCGCAAGGGGGGCCTACGCGCAACAGGAGTGTTGCGCCACAGCCACAATATAGGGCCTGCCTGGCGTTGCAGTCCATCACGCCGGTGCCTAACTTCCGCCTCCCCGACGAGATACCCTTGCCGAGAGCCCTATGGCCACCGCGCGACCCTCTGGCGATATCATGGAAAAACTGGTCTCCCTGGCCAAGCGGCGGGGGTTCGTTTTTCAGTCCTCCGAGATCTACGGGGGCCTGGGTTCGGTGTGGGACTACGGTCCCCTGGGGGTCGAGCTCAAGCGCAATGTGAAGGATCGCTGGTGGAACGCCCTGGTCCGGTCCCGGGACGATATCGAGGGTCTGGATGCGGCCATCCTGATGCACCCCAGGGTCTGGGAGGCCTCGGGGCATGTGGCCGGGTTCACCGATCCCCTGGTCGACTGCCGGACCTGCAAGGCACGGTTCCGGGCCGACCGGCTGGAGGACGCCCGGTGCCCCCAGAAGCCTTCCAAGACGGTCGGTCAGCATGACGGCTGCGACCTGACCGAGCCTCGGCAGTTCAACCTGATGTTCAAGACCTTCCTCGGGCCGGTCGAGGAGTCCGCCGCGGTGGTCTACCTCCGCCCGGAGACTGCCCAGGGGATCTACGTCAACTATCTCAATGTGCTGCAGAGCTCCCGCCAGAAGGTCCCCTTCGGGATTGCCCAGATCGGCAAGGCATTCCGGAACGAGATCACCCCGGGGAATTTCATTTTCCGGACCCGGGAGTTCGAGCAGATGGAGATGCAGTTCTTCGTCAAGCCGGGGACCGACGCAGACTGGTTCGAGCGCTGGCGGGGCCTCCGTATGGGGTGGTACCAGGCGGTCGGGCTGGCGGCCGAGCGGCTCCGCTGGCACGAGCACGGGCCCACCGAACTGGCCCACTACGCCCGGGCAGCGTACGACATCGAGTACGAGTTTCCGTTCGGGTGGCAGGAGATCGAGGGGATTCACAACCGGGGCGACTTCGATCTGGGACGCCATCAGGAGTACTCCGGCAAGAAGCTCGAGTACTTCGACCAGGCCGCCAACGAGCGCTATCTCCCCAATATCATCGAGACGTCCGCCGGCGCCGACCGGGTAACCCTGACCTTGCTGGTCGATGCCTACCGGGAGGAGGAGGTTGAAGGCGAGGTCCGGGTCGTCCTGGGCTTCCATCCGTCGATCGCACCGATCAAGGCGGCGGTGCTGCCGCTGGTCAAGAAGGACGGCATGCCCGAGGTGGCGCTGGAACTCTACCACGACCTCCGGAAGAAGCTGGCGGTGTTCTACGACGACAGCGGTGCGATCGGCCGCCGCTACCGGCGGATGGACGAGGCCGGGACCCCGTTCTGTCTGACGGTGGATGGCCAGACGGCATCGGATCGGACCGTGACGGTCCGGCATCGCGACAGCATGACCCAGGACCGAATCAGCCTGGATGCCGTCCCGGGCTGGCTGGCGGAACGGCTCGGCTGAGCGGGCGGTGCGGCTCGCGGACTTCGAAGCCCTGGTCCGCAGGCTCGCGGGCGAGCTCCCCGCCGAGTACCTCGATGGGGTCGCCGAGATCCGGGTGGCCGGGGCCACGGTACCTCACCCGAGCCGAGCGGACGTCTTCACCCTCGGTGAATGCATCCCGATCCCGACCGAAGCTGGAGAGCCCGGGGCGGTGCAGAGCCGGATCGTGCTCTACCACGGCTCCTTTGTCGCCCTGTCACGCCAGGACGACGATTTCGACTGGCGGGAGGAAGCCTGGGAGACTCTGGCGCACGAACTCCGGCATCATCTGGAGTGGCGGGCCCGGGCCCCGGCCCTGGAGGCCTTCGACACGGCGGCGGAGGCCAACTTCGCTCGCCACGCCGGCGAACCGTTTGACCCGCTCTTCTACCTGGACGGGGAATCACCGGCCGCAGGGGTGTACCAGCTCGATGATGATGTCTTCCTCGATCAGACGGTCCGAGGCACGCCCGATCAGGTGGAGTTCGACTGGCGCGGTCGACGGTACCAGGTCCGGGTCCCGGCTGGGGCTCGGCTTCCGGCCTTTCTCAGGGTAGCGGGGGTCGACGACCCGCCGGCGGGCGATCTGACGCTGGTACTCCGTCGTCGCCCGGGCCTGCGGGACCTCTTCTCCCGCGCCAGGGCTCAGCAGCACGAGGTCCACGCCACCCGGTTGGGGAGTTGAACGGCTCCGGCGGGGCGATCCGGGCTCCGATCAGCCGGAAGCCGGTTCCTGGAATCGGTCGCGCCCGGGCCGGCCACACTGCCTATATTTCCGCCGGACTTGTCACCGCCACCATCGCGGTCCCGTCCAACCGACCGGGATCGCGGTTCTCCTGCTCCCCTTACCACGCTGAGCCATGGTTCACGAAGCCACAACCCCTCTGGAAGCCGCCGCAGTGCTGGCCCACGCCAAGCACTTCTTTGCCGAGCGGGTCCCCCATAATGCGGCTTATCCGGAAAAGGAGGGGCCGGGATTCCTGGTGCTCCGCGGTCAGGGGGGCGAAGAGGTGGCCCTGGCCGTGTTCCCCAAGGACGGAGTGACGCGGATCCGCGCCTCTTCCATGTTCTTCGACCAGGCGATCATGCGGTTCCTGTCGTCGCTGCGGGGGTTGGAGTCGGTCGCGTGAGCCCCGCGATTCCGGTCCGGATCATGGTGCTCGAGTCCTGGAATGAGATTCCACTTCGGCTCGATCCAGATACCGCTGTGAGCGAGGCCAAGCGTCGCGCCCTCCTTGCCGCGCACGCGGCCGGACAGCCCGACGAGTATCTGGTCAAGTACCGTGGTGCCGAAGTCCCGGAAGGGACTACCACCCTGCAGCAGGCCGGGGTCGTCCCGAACGCGAACCTCGTGGTGCTTCGCCGGCGTCGCCAAGCGGTCCGCTGATCGACCGGATCGTCCCCCGCGCCCTGGCGTTTCCTCATGCAGGTCCTGACGCATCCCCAATGTCTGGCCCACGATCCAGGGCAGGGACACCCGGAATCTCCGGCCCGCCTCCAGGCCATTCTCGATCGGCTCGCGGGGGACCCGCGGTTCGAGATTCGCGCGTCCGGACCGGCGCCCCGGGGGGCCCTGGTTCGGGTGCACCCAGCCCAATACCTCGATCACCTGGCCCGGGTGTCGAACCAGGGCGGCGGCATGCTCGATCGGGACACCATCTTGAATCCTTCCAGCTGGACCGCGGCCCTCCACGCCGCTGGTGCCGCGCTCGCCGCGACCGACCTGGCGCTGGCGGGCACCCCAGCCTTCGCGGCGGTGCGTCCCCCGGGCCACCACGCGCTCCGCGATCACGCGATGGGATTCTGCCTGCTGGCCAATGTCGTGATCGCGGCCCGGCACGCCCTTGCCTCGGGTGCCCGCCGGGTGCTGATCGTGGATTGGGACGTGCACCACGGCAACGGCACCCAGGCGCTGATCGAAACCGATCCGGCAATCCGGTTCGTCTCCCTCCACCAGTGGCCCGGGTACCCGGGGACCGGTCGAGCCGACGAACGCGGGGTGGGCAACATCTTCAATCTGCCGATGGCTCCCGGGCTCCCGCGGGAGCGGTATCGCACCGCCCTGTGGGACGGAGTGGTCGCTGCGACGGACAACTGGTTTCCCGATCTGGTGGTGATTTCCGCCGGCTTCGATGGGCTGGCCGGTGATCCACTCGGCGGGTTTACCCTGGAACCCGAGGACTACGCTGACTGGACAAGGCGGCTGCGCGATCGATTCAGGTCGGCGGGGTTCGCCGGTGTCCTGGAGGGTGGGTACGACCCTCCCCGACTGGCGCAGGCGGTCCAGGCTCACCTCGACGCCCTGTGACCGCTTACCTTCCAGGCATTACCCCTGACGCCCACGATCCGAGGAGCCTGTGAAATTGCCGCTCCAGCTGTCGACCGAGATTCTCGAACTCCGGACCCGTCATCCGTTCCGGATTTCCCGCAAGGAGCCCGAAGCGATTCGCACCGTGCTGGTGCGAATCCGTGACGCCGAGGGGGTGGAGGGCATCGGCGAGGCGACCCCGCAGCTCTTCTATGGTGAGACAATCGAATCGGTCCATGCCGCTCTCGCCCGTTACGCGGCGGTTCTCGGTCATGACCCTTTCGATCTGGAAGGCATCGACCGCCGGATGCTGCTCGCCCTCACCGGCAACGCCTCGGCCCGTGCCGCGGTCTCCAGCGCGCTGCACGATCTGGTGGGGAAGCGGCTCGGGGTTCCCGTCTACCGGATGTGGGGCCTCGATCCCGCCACCATTCCGCTGTCGACATTTACCATCGGCATCGATACCCCGGAGATGATCCGGCAGAAAGTCCGGGAAGCGGCCGAGTACCCGATCCTCAAGATCAAACTCGGCTCCGACCACGACCTGGCCATTCTGGAGGCGATCCGGAGCGAGACCGACCGTGAGCTGCGGGTGGATGCCAACTGCGGGTGGACGGTCAAGCAGGCGGTCAGGATGCTTCCGGTCCTCGAGGAGTTCGGCGTCACGGTCCTCGAACAGCCGCTGCCAGCCGAGGATCTCGATGGCATCGCGGTAGTGACCCACCACAGTCGGATTCCGGTGTTTGTGGATGAGAGTTGCCACGTGGCGGCCGATATCCCCCGGCTGGCCGGCCGGGTGGACGGGGTAAACCTCAAACTCGCCAAGTGCGGCAGCCTCCGGGAGGCGATCCGGCTGATTCATACCGCCCGGGCCCACCAGTTGATGGTGATGGTCGGCTGCATGGTGGAGTCCTCGGTGAGCATCACCGCAGCCGCCCAGGTGACACCGCTGGTCGACTTTGTCGATCTGGATGGGGCCGCGCTGCTGTCCGAAGACCCCTGGACCGGGGCGACCCTGGCGGCGGGTCGGCTGACCCTGCCGACCGGCCCGGGGCTCGGCGTGTCGCCGCGCGGCCAGTAGCCGGCGCCGCGGCCCACCGGCACCCACGCCCATGTCCGGCGCCGGTCACGCCCACGTCGTCCTGCCGCTTCCGGTCTTCGAGCCGTACACCTACTCCATCCCCGAGACGCTGGCCGACCGGATCCGACCTGGGGCCAGGGTGATCGTCCCGGTCCGACGCTCGGAGCTGGTCGGTATTGTCACCGCGATCGGGGTGGACCCTCCACCGGTCGAAGCGCGTGACATTCTCGGCGCGCCGGACGCCGCGCCCGCGATCGAGCCGTCGCTGCTCCAGCTGGGTGAGTGGATGGCCCGCTACTATGGGGCGCCGCTGGGACTGTCGCTCAAGGCGATGCTGCCGGGTGGGATGTGGGGGCGCTCCAGCCTGATCCTGCGGTTGCTCGAGTCCGCCGCTATCGGTGGGGTGGCCGGCACCTTGATCGAATGGCTGGAGCGGCGGGGGGGCACGGCCTCGGTCAGCGCCGCGGCCAAGGCGCTCGGCCGCCCGATCTGGGATGTGGCCGACCGACTGGCCCGGATCGGTGCCGTGGCGGTGGAGGTGACACCGCCCTCGACCGGCCCGGCCCCGGAGACGGAACGGGTCGTGGTGCTGCCGGCCGAGCGGCTCACGCTGGTGGAACGGGACACCGTCCTCGGGCGGAAACCGAAGCAGCTCGCCCTCTACCAGGCCCTCGAACAGACCGGTGGGGCCGCCCCGTGGCGTCACCTGGTCGAGCGACTCGGCTTCAGCGACGGGGTCATCCGGTCGCTGGTCGCCTCGGAATTGACGACGGTGGAAGCGGTCGAGCACCTGCGGGACCCGTTCCGGGAGACGCCGGTCTCACAACCGCCGGGTCCCCCCACGGACCCGCAGCAGGCGGTGATTGACGGAGTCGATGCCCTGGAAGATGGTGCCGGCGCCCTGCTGTTCGGGGTGACCGGGAGCGGCAAGACGCTGGTGTATCTCGAACTCATCCGGCGGGTCCTCGCCGCCGAGCGGGGTGCGATCTACCTGGTGCCGGAGATCGGGCTCACACCCCAGACCGTGGCGCGGGTCCGCGGCATGTTCGGTGACGACGTGGCGGTGTTGCACAGCGGCCTCTCCGACGGGGAGCGGGCCGACGCCTGGCGGTCGCTTCGGCGAGGTGAGAAGCGGGTCGCGGTGGGTCCCCGGAGTGCGGTGTTCGCGCCGGTCCGTCAGCTCGGATTGATCGTGATCGACGAGGAACACGAGGGGAGTTACAAGAACGGCGAGACGCCGCGCTACCATGCCCGAGAGGTGGCGGCGGTGCGGGCCCGACTCGAGGGGGCCCGGGTGGTGTTCGGCAGCGCCACGCCATCGCTGGAAACGGTCGAACGAGTGGGCCCCCGCCTCGCCCGATTCGATCTGCCGCATCGGATCCACTCCCGGCCACTGCCGCCCGTCACCCTGGTCGATCTCCGGTCGAGTCCGATGGTGCGCGGGACCGGTGGGGTCTCCTGGTCGGAGGCGCTCGACGACGCACTCGGAGATGCGCTGGTGCGGGGGGACCAGGCCCTGTTGCTGCTCAATCGCCGGGGGTTCGCGTCGTTCATGCAGTGCCGCTCGTGTGGCACCGTGCCGGAATGTCCCAACTGCAGCATCTCGCTTACCCTGCATCGGACCCCGGTGGAACTGCGGTGCCACTACTGCGATCACCGGTCCGGCGTCCCCACGGCCTGTGCCGCGTGCGGTCACAAGGTCCAGGAGGCCCGGGGAGTGGGGACCCAGAAACTGGAACGGTTGGTGGCAGAGCGATTCCCCACCGCCAGGATCGCGCGGATGGATCTCGACACCACCTCCGCCAAATGGAGTCACCACCGGATTCTCGGTGCCATGGAGCGGGGCGAGGTTGATATCCTGCTCGGCACCCAGATGATCGCCAAGGGGATCGATCTCCCGGAGGTCACCATGGTCGGCGTGGTGGATGCCGACCTGGCGCTCCACCTTCCCGACTTCCGTGCCGCCGAGCGGACCTTTCAGCTGCTGGCCCAGGTAGCCGGGCGGGCCGGCCGGGGTGAGCGTCCCGGCCAGGTGCTGATTCAGACCCGGCAGCCCCATCATCATGCCCTGATATGGGCCGCCCGGCACGATGCCCGCGGCTTCCTCGATGAGGAGCGGCGGCTCCGGGAGTCACCCCCGTATCCCCCGCACCTGGCGCTGGTGAACCTGGTCATCTCGGGGGAGACGGAAGCGGAGGTCAGCTCGAAGGCGATGGCGCTGGCGGACTGGTGTGCCGGTCTGGCTGAAAAGCACACGCTGGAGGTCACCGTGCTGGGTCCGGCCCCCTGTCCGATCGCCCGGATCAAGTCGCGCTGGCGGTGGCATGTGCTGCTGAAGGGATCGTCCGAGGGACTGGGCCACCTGGTCCGGGCGGCGGCGGCGAGGTTGGGGGGGGATCGCCGGATCCGGATCGTGCTCGACCGCGATCCGGTCTCGCTGCTCTAGCGGCCGGCGGGACCCCTGCCGGGGCGGGGCTCGGATTGGAGCCTCCTCCATCGGCCACCGCAGGCTATCTTCGGGCAGGATTCACGCGGAGGGCAATCCCCATGAGCAATCTCGTCGTGGCCCACTACCTGGGCGGCCGGGTCTTCAAGGGCATCAGCCTTGACGTGGATCCAGCCAAGCCAACCTGCCACATTCGGCCCCCCACTGGGCCTGCGGAGGAGATCAGGCTGGCGGACCTCAAGGCCATCTTCTTCGTCCGCTCGCTTGAGGGGGATCCCGCTCACCAGGAAGCGCGAGCGCCGGCCCCGTCCGATCCTCGCCTGCGCGGGTCCAGCCCGATCGCCCTTCGTTTCCCGGACGGGGAGTCCATGGTCGGCCTGACCAACCGGTTTCCCCCAATACGCCCGTATTTCTTCATCGTACCACTCGACCCGCAAAGCAACAATGTGCGCATTCTTGTTAACCGCGCTGCCGTGACCTCAATGGAGTCGCCAGTGTTTCCCTAGTGCCGGGCGTGCTTCGCCATTGCGCAGCCGGTCCTCCGGGTAACAGGAATCCCCGGCAACAGGGACGAGGCTTCGAGGGTTCCCGCCGATGGCGTTCGGGATGATGACCGGACTGAACTGCGTCGAGGGATGGAGCACTGGAAAGGCCAGGAGTTCGTCGGCTAGGGACCCCTCGGCGCCACCCACTCCAGGTCCACCCCGAGGAACAGATACCGCCCCGGGGAGGGCTCCAGCACCCGGCCCCCGAACCCGTTGATGGTGACCGAGCCGATGTACCGCCGGTCAAAGGCGTTCATCACCGCGACGAACGGCGCGACCGTCGCCCCGCCCAACGAGATGGTGCCGCGAGCCCGCAGGTTGGTGACGCCGGCTCCCCAGCCGGCGACCGTGAGCGCGTTGACGTCATCGGCGTACAGGGCGCCACTCAGGCTCTGGTCCAGGAATACCGTCAGTTGCGGAACAGGCCGCAGGGTCGCCCCGAGCCGCAGGTACTGCTTGGGCACCCCGGCCACCCGCTTGCCATCGAGGGTATCCACCCTGGTCGCGCTCCGACGGCGATACTCGTCGAACCGATAGTCCATCGCCGTCCATGCCAGCGAGACGGTCACGGCAGTGGTGGGGGTGACGGCGGCCCCGAGCTCGAGCCCCTTCGCGGTGGACTGGGCCGCATTCTCGAAGAAGGCCCGGCCGCCCTGTTCGGAAGCCTGAACGATGGCGTCCTGAATCCGGTTGTGGAACAGGGCGACGTTCCAGGACATCGGGCCGGCTTCACCCCGACCGCCAACCTCCAGGCCGAGGGTGCGCTGGGGGCCCAACTGATCGTTGAACCCCACGCTCCCGGCGTTGGTGGTGACGAGCTCGGTGCTGGTGGGAGTTTCGAAGGCCGTGCCGAGCCGTCCATAGATGGTCAGCCCGGTACTCCCCGACCACACCACGCCCAGACTGGCACTGGGCTCCGCCATGGTCTGGCTCCCGCTGTGGTCGGAGCCATCGGTGAAGTGCCGGTCGCTGGTCCGGAAGGCGACGGCATCCATTCGTGCTCCCGCCAGGAGGGTCACGCGGTGATGCGGGTGCCAGGCGATCTGCCCGAACGGGCCGACTTCCGAAATGACCTCCTGCTGTCGAGCCAGGACTGAATCGGTCGCCACGCCACCAATCGACCGGCTGTTCTCCCGGTCATCCCTCATCCGCTGTCCATCGAGGCCGAAGGTGGCGCGGATCCTCCCTTCCACGCCGGTCCATTGCACCTCGGCCCGGCCCCCGAAGACCGAGCGATCAATCTGATTGTAGGTGCCGGCGGTCGCTGATGGTGGCCCGGGCGGAGGAGTCGCCAACGGGTTCTCCAGCTGCCGGTAGAGTCCGAATGCCGCGCCCTGGAACGACCACGCTGACCCGGCGCTGTGCTGGACGGCGATTGATACCTGTTGCTGTTTGACCCGCTTGTCAGCGCCCCGGCTCAGGTTGTTTGGGGCGGCCAGGGTCGGATCCGAAGCGGCCTCGTCGGACGTCAGGGCGCCCGGGTTCTCGGCTTGGGGCGTGTTGGCGATCGCGATCCTGGTGGTCACCGTGGTGGCCTGGGTCGGACGCCACCGTACGGCGAGGGTGCCTTGTCGCAGATCGGCCCGGCTGTGCTGCCGGTAGCCATCGGTGGTGAATCGGGAGAGACTCCAGGTGCCGTCGACCTCTTCGCCGCGGCCGCTCCCGTACAACCGCACCTTCCGGCTGCCGAAGGCACCCCCCTCGACGCCGACGCCGAGCATGACCGGGTGGGGGGCCGGGGCGGCGCTCTCCAGCAGCAGCACCCCGCCGGAGGCATTGCCGTAGAGGGCCGACGCCGCGCCCCGGAGGACCTCGATCCGCTCGAGGCTGGCGTAGTCCACGTTGGTCAGCTGGCTCTGGCCGTCGGGCAGGGTCTGGGGAACCCCGTCGAGCAGAATCCGGACGCCGCGCACACCGAAGTTGGCGCGGCTGCCCGCGCCCCGGATCGACAGCCGCTGGTCGAGGCTGAAATTCCACCGATTGGCGACGTGGACTCCCGGGATGGTGGTCAGGGCCTCATCCAGACCAATCGACGGCTGGGCCGCCGTGATGGTCTCCCGTCGAATGACCGCCGCCGCCACGGGCAGCCGGGCCAGGGTGCCCCGTCCCCGGGCGACGGTGACCTCGAGGTCACCCAGCCGCTGGGTTCGGATGGTATCCTGGGGGGGCGAGGGACTCTGAGCCAGCGCCGCGCCGACCGCGAGCATCAGGGGAGCAATCACCCCTGAAGTCTCGCGGGCTGATCGTTGAGGGTCAACATGCGGTTCACCTGCTTGTAGCCGACCGCGCCGGTCCTTAGGTTTGGACTCCTTATGACTGCTGCCTCGCCAGGGCTTCCCGACTTCAGTGCCCCGCCGTTCCACGGGGCCCCGCCGGCGCGCTTCGAGCCGGCCCCGGCCGATGGGGTGTTGCCGGAGGGCTTCTTTGCCACGTCGAACCTCCCGACCTGGGTCCATCATCGCGGCGCCTGGGTAATGCCGACCCGGCCCCGGATGGACTGCGTCGTCGTCGAACGGACTGATGGTCTGGAGACGGTCGAGGGCCGCCGGGTTCTCAAGGGCGAGCGGGTGGCGATGGGGCACGCCGAGGACGGCACCGAGGGGATCGTGGTGCACTCCGCCGGGTTCCTGAGCGGCAGCACCAGCCCCAACGAGTTCCGATTCATGTCCACCGAAGTGAGCCGGGAACGTCCGGTCAACTACGAGGATCTGGCCGAGCGGATCGAGGACGAACGGCGGCGGGGGGGCTTTCTGATCTGGGTGGCCGGGCCGGCCCTGGTCCACAGTCGGGCGCGGGCCGATTTCGAGTGGTTCATCAGGCACGGGTACGTCCAGGCGATGCTGTCGGGGAACGCGGTCGCGGTGCATGACATCGAGGCGGCCATCTTCGGCACCACCCTGGGCATGTCGAACACCGGTCGCCCGACCGAGGGCGGTCATGGGCTGCACATGCGGGCCATCAATCGGGTGCGCGCTGCCGGGAGCATCGAGGCCGGTGTCGCCTCGGGCCTGATTGCCAGCGGCATCATGCATGCCCTCGTCACCGAGAAGATCCCCTATGTGCTGGCAGGGTCGATCCGGGACGACGGGCCGCTGCCCGGGGTGTATCCCGATGTGCTGGCGGCCCAGGATGCCATGCGGGAGATCACGGTCCAGGCCACCGGCGCGGTGTTCATCGCCACCGCGCTCCACGCGATCGCCATCGGCAACATGCTTCCGGCCTTCCATGTGCATCAGGGAGGGGTACCCAGGCCGCTGATGACCATCTGTGTCGACCAGACCGAGTTCATTGTGAACAAGCTGCGCGACCGGGGCACCCACCAGGCGTACGGGGTGGTGACCAACGCCCAGGACTTCATGCACGTGCTCCGCCACTACGTCGAGCGATGCCGCCAGGCGTGACGATGGGAGGCCCCGGGATCGGTCCCGGGTGGGCGCGGCTGGCCGCGGCGGTGCGGGAGGCCATTCCCGCCCGGGAAGTGGATGGCGTCTGGGCCTTCCGTACCATGCGGAGTGGCCCCAGGGAGTTCGGGACCGCCATCGTTTCGCAGGTCAGTGGCGATCGTCGCCGGATCTACACGGTTCGGTATGGCCTCACCATCAAGGGCCGTCAGCGCGGGGGCTTCGAATGGGCCATGGAGGAAGTGGGCAGCGGTCCGCTCGAGGCCCTCGAGGAATTGCTGGCCCTGGTGCCGGCCCGCGGGGTGGAGGAGGATCCGCCCGCGGCCGTGGATGTTGCCAGCTGGTTCCCCGCGAAAGAGGACGATGAGCCGTCTCCCGGCGAGTGATCCACCCGAGGTGCTGCTCGAGGGCTTCACCCGATACCTCCGGGACCGGCGCCTGCCGGTGACCCGCCAGCGGCTCGAAGTGGCAACCGCCCTGTTTCACAGTCCCGACCACCCGTCGGCCGACCGGTTGCAGCGGGACCTCGCCGAGCGGGGCATCGGGGTGGGAACCGCGACCGTCTATCGGACGTTGGACCTGCTGGTGGAAAGCGGGCTCGTCCGGGAGCACGACTTTGGCGAGGGATTTCGCCGTTTCGAACCCACCTCCGAACGGTCCCGTCATGAACATCTGGTCTGCCGCCGGTGTGGTCGGGCGGTGGAATTCGCCAATGAGCGGCTGGAGCGCATGCTGGAGATGATCGCCGACGAACACCGCTTCCTCCATCGCCAGCATCGGGTGGAGATCTATGGATTCTGCGCCGAGTGTCAGCGGCGGGACGCGGCCGACCTCGGGGCCACGGTGGGTGGGCGATGACGGACACCCCGGCCCTCAGCGCCCTGGTCGCCTTCGTGGGTGGCCTGCTGAGTTTCCTGTCCCCTTGCGTGCTGCCCCTGGTGCCATCCTATCTCGGCTTTGTCACCGGCTTCACCCTCGACGAGATGACCGACCGCCGGAAGATGGCGATGGTGCACGCCACCCTCTTTGTCCTCGGGTTCTCGCTGGTCTTCATCCTGCTCGGGGCCAGTGCCACGGCCCTGGGCCGGGCCCTGAATCACTACCAGGAGTGGGTTACCCGGATCGGTGGGGTGCTGATCATCTTCTTCGGCCTCTACCTGCTCGGGGTGATCAAGCTCGGGTTCCTGGGCCAGGAACAGCGGGCCCACCTCGATCGGAAGCCGGTCGGGTATCTCGGATCGGTCCTGGTCGGGATCGCCTTCGGGGCAGGCTGGACGCCCTGCATCGGACCGATCCTGGGCGGGATCCTGACGCTGGCCGCCTCGCAGGGAGACTTTCAACAGGGCATGGTGCTCCTCGGTTGGTACTCCCTTGGGCTGGCGGTTCCCTTCCTGGCCGCCGCCTGGGCGGTCGAGAGCTTCCTCAACGTCTTCCAGCGCTACCGGAAACACATGGTCTGGGTCCAGCGGATCAGCGGGGGCCTGCTGCTCCTCGTCGGCCTGCTGATGATCTCTGGCCAGTTCACCCGGCTCGCGACCTGGCTGCAGGCGCTGACCCCCAGCGTCCTCCGGCAATGGCTCTGATCGGCTGATCGCCGAGGCACCAGCGGCCCGAACCCGGTTGTCCCCAGGACCGTTTGCCCCTGGTCCCCCGGTTGACTAGTGTCCAAGGGACCGGCTTCGGTCGTCACTTTTCGTGACGCCGTCCGGTCGCTGACTCTCTGGAAGGAACGTCGTATGAAGACCGTCTCCGCGTTGTTCAGCCTCGTCCTGCTCCTCCCCGGGTGTAGTGGGGGTGCCCCCGAGTCCCCGCCGGCGGAAACCGCGGCCTTGCCTCAGGAGACCGCCGCGGCGCCAGAAGCGGCCGCCGTCGTCTCGGCCGAAGAGCTTGGCGTGGTTCCCCCTGAAACCCAAGCAGCGGCACAGCCCGCGGCGTCAAGACCCGTGGCCCAGCGTCCTGCCAGGCCCGCGGCCGCAACGCCGGCTCCACTCTCGAACCCGACTCCGGCGGAAGAGCCGGCCCGCGAGCCGGAGCCTCCGGCGCCGTCCGCTCCGCTGGCACTCGCTACCGGGACCGACCTCGCCGTTACGACCCGGGCAGAAATCACTTCCCGGACCAACAAGGCCGGTGAGACCCTGACCGCCACGGTGGCGGCCGATGTGGACGATGCCGAGGGCAGGACGGTGGTGCCGGCGGGTGCGATGGTGACATTCAGGATTCTCGAGATCAAGCCCGCGGAGAACAAAGGGGGGCAGGGGACCCTGGTGCTGCAGCCCGTCTCGGTGCGGATCGACGGCGAGAGTTTTCCGGTCAAGGCCGAGGTGACCTCGTTGCAGAGCGAACTGAAGGGGCGCGGAGTGACAGCAGGCGATGCGGCGAAGGTGGGGGCCGGTGCGGCCGCCGGCGCGCTGGTCGGTCGGATCCTCGGCAAGAAGGCCTCCGGCACGGTGGTCGGGGGTGTGGCGGGTGCCGCGGTGGGTACCGCGGTCGCGATCCAGACGGCCGATCAGGATATCGTGGTGCCGGCCGGATCCCGGATTGGCCTCCGGTTGACTGGCGATTTTTCCCGCCCGCTGCCCTGAGGCACCAGGGGAGTACCCCGCGCCGGTGGCAGGTCGGCGCGGGCCCCACCTGCCGGCTACTTGAACGAGCCGGCGCCTGCCGCCAGCGCTAGGGAATCGGGGTGACGGCTTATAAGTTACCCAGCCGATCCCCGACCCCAACCCCCGCTGCCCATGCCCGACGACCCCGCGCTCCGTCTCACGGAACGCCGGAACCCCAGAACCCAGTGGCTCGATCAGGCCACCCCTCGCGAACTGGTGGCGATGATCGCGGCCGAGGACGCCAGCATCCCGGCGGCGGTCGCGGCGGCGGCCGAGAACATCGCTCAGGCGCTCGAGCTGGTCGAAGCCGCCTTCCGGGCCGGTGGCCGGTTGTTCTATGTCGGGGCCGGGACCAGTGGCCGGCTCGGCGTGCTGGACGCCGCCGAATGTCCACCCACCTTCGGGTCTCCTCCCGAGCAGGTTCAGGGGATCATCGCCGGTGGCCCCGCGGCTCTGGTCAGCGCGGTCGAAGGTGCCGAAGACGACCCGGCGGGTGGCGTGGCCGCGATCGACGAGCGGTCGGTCTCCGCCCTGGACGTGGTTATCGGCATCGCCGCCAGCGGAGTCACCCCTTTCGTCCGAGGCGCCCTGAGCCGGGCCCGGGAAATCGGGGCCGCCACGGTGCTGGTCACCTGTGCCGAGCCGCCGGAAGACGTCCGGAGCCAGGCAAAGGTCGCGATCGTGATCCGGACCGGCCCGGAGGTTGTGACGGGATCCACCCGGATGAAGGCCGGCACCGCGACCAAACTGGTGCTCAACACCATTACCACCGGAGCGATGGTGCGGCTCGGCAAGACCTATGGCAATCTGATGGTGGATCTTCAGGCCACCAACGCCAAGCTGGTCGACCGCGGGCAGCGGATCGTCATGGAGGTAGCCGGGGTAGATCGCGCCATCGCGATCACCGCCCTGGCGGCGGCCGACGGCAGCGTGCGCACCGCCATCGTGATGGCCCGCACCGGCTCCACCCGGGTCGAGGCCGAGCAGTTGCTGGCTCAACACGATCACCGTCTCCGGGCAATTCTCGGCGATCCGCCACTGGTGGCGGACGATGGCTGAACGCCCCAGTCTCGGGGTGGGGCTCATGTCGGGCACCTCGCTGGACGGGATGGACGCGGCGCTGGTCAGGTTCCGGGGGCCGGACCGGGCCGAACTGGTGTCGTTCGTCAGCCGGTCCTATTCGGTGGAAGAACGCGATCGGCTGGAATCGGCGATTCTCGGCGGAACCCCCGCCAGCCTGGCTCGGCTCCATTCGGCGCTGGGCCACTGGGCGGCGGACGCGGTGCAGATGCTGCTCGAGGTCGCCGGGGTTGCAGCCACCGAAATCGACTTCATCGCTTTCCCGGGTCAGACGATCTGGCACGAGCCCCCGGTGGTCAGCTGGCAACTGGGCGAACCGGCGATTCTGGCGGAGCAGTTCGGGGTCCGGGTGGTGAGCTCCTTCCGGTCCCGGGATGTGGCGGCCGGCGGGCAGGGTGCCCCCCTGGTGCCGATGGCCGACGTGCTGCTGTTCGGTGCCGATCGGCCCCGGATCCTGCTCAACATCGGCGGGATGGCCAATCTGACCTACGTCGGGCATCGTGATGTGGAGGACGGCGCATTCGCGTTCGACACCGGACCCGGGATGGCGATCATCGACGCCACCGCCCGGATGGTGCGGCCGGATCTTCAGTATGATCTCGATGGCCAGGTTTCCATGTCGGGTACCGTCCATGAGAAGGTCCTGACCGACCTGCTGGCCGCCCGGTTCTTTCACCAGCCGCCCCCCAAGTCGACCGGCCGCGAGATCTTCGGCACCCTGTACGCCACTACCCTCGTCGAGCGGCTGCCGGGCCCCGACGCGGTGGCCACCGCCGTAGCGCTCACCGCCCGGAGCATTGCCGACGCGGTGCACCGGTGGACCCCCGCCGGTGTCGAACTGGTGGTGTCCGGAGGAGGCGCCCGGCATCCCGGCCTGGTCGGCGCGCTGGAAGCGTTGCTGGGCCGGCCGCTGAAACGGTTCGACGACCTTTTCTTTGCCGGGGATGCCAAGGAGGCGGTCGCCTTTGCCCTGCTGGGCTATCTCACCGTGCATGGGCAACCCGGGAATCTGCCCGGCGCGACCGGCGCGGCAGGGCGCCGAATCCTCGGGACCATCACCCCGGCGTGAACCCGGGCCGACTGGTCTTCCCCGCACTCCGCTGGTCGGCGGAGACCGGGTTCCAGCACGAGATGGCGGCGGCGCGCAACGCCCTGGAGTGGGGCGCCGGCGGGTTCATCCTCTTCGGCGGCACCATCGACGCGGTGCGGGATCTCACCACCACTCTGCGCCGGCAAGCCGGTCGCCCGCTTCTTTTCGCCGCCGACCTCGAACGCGGGGCGGGCCAGCAGGTCCGTGGCCTGGCCGACCTCCCCCCCCCGCTCGCTCTCGCGGCGATTCACGATCCCGCGGTGCTTCGCGCTGCCGGTCTGCTGACCGGACTGCAGGCCCGGAGTGTCGGGATCAACTGGGTGCTGGCCCCCGTTGCCGACCTGGACCTGGAACCGGACAACCCGATCGTGCAGAGTCGGGCCTTCGGCGGCGACCCGGCGCAGGTGAGCGATGCAGTGGCCGACTGGATCGCCGGGTGCGAGGCTGCCGGCGTCCTGGCCTGCGCCAAGCACTTTCCCGGGCACGGCAGGACCCGGACCGACTCACACGATGTCTGCCCGGTGGTAACCGGCACCCGCGAGGAACTCGAGGCCATGGACCTCCGGCCGTTCCGGGCGGCGATCGGGGCCGGTGTCAGTTCGATCATGACCGCCCATGTGGCCTATCCCGCGCTCGATCCCTCCGGCACCCCGGCCACCTTCTCCCGTCCGATCCTGACCATCCTCCGCGACCGCCTGCGCTTCACCGGGCTGATCGTCTCCGATGCGCTGATGATGGAAGGGGCCCGGAGCGAGGCCGCGGCCGACGCGCTCCGAGCCGGAGTGGATCTGCTGCTGTATCCGGATGATCCCGAAGCGGTGGCGGCTCACCTGGTGAATCTGGTTGTGCACGACGCCGCTCTCCGAGCCCGGGTCACCGAGTCCGAGGCCCGGTATCAGCGGATCGTCAGTCACCTCGATCCGGACCGGCCCGAGGTCGAGGACCAGCCGGGCTCGGCCCGGGCCCTGTTCGATCGGCTCCTCGATCTGCCGCTGCACCGGGGAGAGATCCCCCAGTTGCGGGTGCCGGTGGAACTGGTGGTGCTCGACGACGATCTGGGCCAGCGCTATCCGGTGTCCTCGCCGGGCGATGAGGTGGCTCGCGAGCTCGGGCGGCTCGGGGTCGGCACCGGCCCGGGAGGAAGCAGGGTGCTGCTCGTCCTGTCGGAGCCGCGGGCGTCGAAGGGCAGGGCGACCCTCGGTGATGCCACCGTGGAACGCATCGCGGCGGCCGGGCAGGTCGACCTGGTGGTGGTGTTCGGGCACCCGCGGATCGCGGACCAGGTGGCGGGGGATGTCCCGATCCTGCTCGCCTGGCATCGTCAGTCTGCCATGCAACACGCGGTGGCGCGGTGGATCCGGAGCCGTATGGGATGAGACCGCTCGACTGGACGGTGGTGGCGGTCTACCTGGCGGGGACCATCGGGCTGGGGCTGCTGTTGGCGCGCCGAGGCGCCCGCAGTATGGCGGACTTCTTCGTGGGCGGGCGGGCCATCCCCTGGTGGCTGGCGGCCACCTCGATGGCGGCAACCACCTTCAACGTCGACACCCCGCTCTATGTGGCGGGCCGGGTGGCGCGGGCCGGGGTGGCGGGGAATTGGGAGTGGTGGTCGTTTGCCTTCGGGCATGTGCTGATGGCGGTCCTGCTGGCCAGGCTCTGGCGCCGCGCCGAGGTGCTCACCGACCTCGAACTCACCGAACTGCGCTATGCCGGTCGACCGGCGGCGGCCCTTCGGGCGTCCCGCGCCTTTCTGCTGGCCATCCCGTTCAACTGCCTCAGCATCGGGTACGGCATGCTGGCAATGCGGAAGGTGCTGACCGCCCTGGGGGTGTTCGAATACCTGCCCGACCTCCCGGGCGACGAACGGCTCTGGGTCATCCTGCCCCTGCTGGCGGCCGTCCTGCTCTACACCGCGGCCTCGGGACTCTGGGGCGTGGTGGCCACCGACTTCCTGCAGTACCTGCTGGCCATGGCCGGCGCCCTGGCGGTCATGATCTTCGCGTTGATCGAGGTCGGCGGTCTGTCCGGGCTGACCGATTCGCTTCGGGCCGCCGGCCAGGAACGCCACCTCGACCTGGTGCCGGTGGGCGAGGACGCCCTGATGCCACTCTCCACCTTCTTCGGGTATCTCGCGATTCAGTGGTGGGCCTTTCGCAACAGCGACGGCGGCGGGATGTTCGTGCAGCGGCTGAGCTCCACGGCCAATGAGCGGGAAGCCACCAAAGCGGCCCACACCTTCAATATTCTCAACTACCTGGTGCGCACCTGGCCCTGGGTGCTGGTGGCCCTGGCGGCGCTGGTCCTGCTCCCGGGTCTGGAGGACCCCGAGCTGGCGTACCCGATCCTGATGATGCGGTATCTGCCGCCGGGGCTCCTCGGGCTGGCCTTTGCCAGCATGCTGGCCGCCTTCATGTCCACCATCTCCACCCAGGTCAACTGGGGCGCCAGCTACCTGGTCCACGACCTCTACAGCCGGTTCAGCGGGGTCACCGACGAACCCCGACTGATCCGGCTCGCCCGGGTAGCCAGCGTCGGCATCGCGGTGACCGCCGCCGTCGCTTCGTTCTTCATGGAGGATGTGGGTGAGGTCTTCCGGCTGATCATCCTGATCGGCAACGGTCCTGGGCTGGTGCTGCTGCTGCGCTGGTTCTGGTGGCGGATCAATGCCTGGGCCGAACTGAGCGCCATGGCCGCCGGGTTGATCCTCGCCGTGGCGAGCTACCTCCCGGTCTTCGCCGGGCTGACCTTCGGGGAGCGGCTGGCGCTCACCGCCTTCGGGTCGCTGGCGGTCTGGTTCCCGGTGATGCTGCTGAGCCCCCCGGAACCGGCCGGGGTGCTCGATCGCTTCTTCACGAGAGTGCGCCCGGGCGGCCTCTGGGGACCAGTGCGGGAGCGGACCGGGCTCGCCTCGCTGGACGCGCTGGGAAGGGACCTGCTGCGGTGGGCATTCTGGGTGGCGGTGGTGCTCGGCGGCACCCTGGGGATCGGTGCCTTCCTGCTCCACTAGGTCGGCTCAGCGCGGCTCCAGCAATTTGAGAATCGCGGCCGCCGGGACGGCGTAGATGATCCTTCCCCCGGTCCCGGGCTGCCCACCGTAGAGCATCCCGATCACCCCGCCGGTCACTCCGAAGATCGGACTGCCGCTGGCTCCCTCGGCCCCGTAGCCGTCGAGCTGAATCAGCCCGTCGAGCACCCGGGTCACGGAGCCGGTCGTGGTCGTCGGGGCAAGGACCACACCGCTGGTGTCGCTGCCCATCGGCAGGTCGAGACCGAGTGGATAGCCCACCAGCGCCACCGGGTCACCCGCGGCGCTCCGCCTGTTCTCGATCCGGCTCACCACTGGGAAGCCGATCCGGCTGTAGATCCGGAGCGCCGCCAGATCGAGGGAATCGTGGCGGGCCACCAGCCGGGCCCGGTAGATCCCCTGCCGGCCGACCAGGGCCACCGCAATCCGGGTAGCTGGCCGGCCTGAGCCGTCGGTCACCGCGTGGCGAGCCGTGACCACGGTGCCGCTATCGCCCGCACCGCGCGCCACGAAGCCGGTCGCGCTCAGCTTCCGCCCGTCGCTGAACTCGGCGAAGATCATCACCACCGCCGGGGCGTTGGACGCCACCAGATCGGCCACCTCAAACGCCGCGGCGTCGATCAGCCGGCCATGTCGGGTCACCGCCTCCTCGATCCGGCTGTCCAGCGCCACCAGCGAATCCCGGTTCTCGCCCCGGGCGGCAACCATTCGACGAAGCTGCTCCCCTTCCATCCGGGCACTGTCGAGAGCGAGCCGGAGGCCTGCCGCCTGTTCGCCGGCGCTCACCAGTCCGCCCTGCAGGCTGTCCACCCGGCCGATCAGTCGGGTGCGCTCCGCCGCCAGCGCTTGCCGGCGGAGGGAGGCCTGGTAGAGGAACCAGCCCGCCACCGACGCCGCGATCACCACGACCACCAGAAAGACCCCGGCGATCCGATGCCGCAGCCGATCGGTCTGGCGGGCCACCTCCATCCGGATCTTCAGGTCGGTGTCCGCCGGCTCGTCGGCAACGGCCCGAGGTGCGGCAGCCGGTTCTCCCGGGGCTGGGCGGACATGCGGTGGCGCGATCGGGTCCGGGTCGGCCATCCGGGGCGGCGGACGGTGCTCGACGGTGGTAAGGGTGAACTCGATCTCGGGACCACGGGCGCCCAGCCGGATCCGGTCGCCGGGTTCCAGGGCCTCATCGCTCCGGACCCGCTCCCCGTTCAACCAGGTGCCGTTGGTACTTCCCAGATCGCGGACCACGAAGGTGGGTCCCTGCCGGAACACGGCCGCGTGGCGGGCGGAGACCTCCAGGTCGCGTTCGGGGTCGAGCTGCAGATCGGAGGACGGGTGTCGACCCAGGGTGGCGAAATCGGCGTCGAGCCGGAGCCGCTGACCGGTTCGGGGACCGGTCTGGACGAGGAGAACGGCGGCGACCGGCTTCCGGCCGCCACCCGGCTCAGACAAGGGCGAAGAAGAGGGCGAGGAGAACAACGATGCTCCCGACCACCAGCAGCGCCATCCCGATCGGTGATCCCATCCTCGGGGTAGGGGCCGGGGCTCGAACAGTCTCGACCGGCATGGAGCGCCGCCTCCTGCTCGGCACTGGTCGGATACTGGTGATACTCCAGGTCCGCCTCTTCAGCCGGCTGGAGACCCCCGCCCTCGAATCGGGCCAGCACCACCGTGATGTTGTCCGGCCCCCCCCGGTCGTTGGCCAGGGCGATCAGTTCATTTCCCAGCCGTTCCAGGTCGGGCTGGGCGCTCACCAGCTCGGCGATCTCATCCCGCTTGACCTGGCCCGACAGGCCGTCCGAACAGAGGACCAGGGTATCGCCCCGGCGCAGCTGCTCGTAGCTCAGTTCCACCGAGATCTTCGCGTCCGGTCCAAGGGCCTGGAGAATGATGTTCCGGCGCGCGCTGGTTTCGGCCTGCTCTTCGGTCATCTCGCCCGCATCGACCAGGCGCTGGGTCAGGGACTGGTCCCTGGTAAGCTGGACCGCCTTGCCGTGGCGGACCACGTAGGCCCGGCTGTCGCCGACCTGGGCAAAGTAGAGACTCGTCCCGAAAACCCCCGCGACGGTGGCTGTGGTGCCCATGCCCCGCAGGTCGGGGTGTGCCTTGGCATAGCTGTGAATCTGGAGGTTGGCGAGCTCAACCGCCTCGCGGAGCCTGAGGGTGAACCGATCCTCGGTGACCTCCTCCTCCGGTTCCTTGGTCCAGGTGCCGATCAGATGTCCGTAGATCAGGTCTGCGGCCATCGCGCTGGCGAGCTCGCCGGCGGCGGCACCACCCATGCCGTCGGCCACCAGGAAGAGCAGCCCCCGCGGGCCGACGTGGCACTCCGCCAACTCCGACTCGATCCGTGACCGCCCGCTGCTCAGGTCGGCGACCAGGAAGGTGTCCTCGTTGATCTCCCGCGTCTTCCCCAGATCGGTGCGGGCGTACACGGAGGTGTCGATCTTCGGTTCGGTCACGGCGGATCCGATGGTTGAAGCCGGCGGCGCAGCTGCGCCTGGAAATTCCCGTAGTTGTCCCGGCGGCGGTCGCGCTCAGCGCCCGCCGGGGCGGAGTCGTTCACCAACATGGCGCGCGTGGTCCAGCGGTCCGCATCGGCGAACCGCCCGCCCTCGGCGTGGATCGAGGCCACGATGAAGGCGGCCTGGGCCCGCCGCGCAAACGAGTCACCTGCCCGCTGGTAAATCTGCTCTGCCCGACGCCTGGATGCATCCTGGAGTTTCGGATCGATCACTTCATCCGGGGTGGGCAGGGGGAGCAGATCTGTCCCTGACACTGGCGGTGGTCGTGACCGGACTGGGGACGGCGGGGGTGCTCCCTGGGTCCCGGTCTCGGGATTCACGGCGACCACCGTGGTGGAGTCGCCGGCGGGGCCGAGCACCACGGCCGGGGGCTTGGGCCAGATCGCCACCGCCAGCACCGCCGCCAGCGCCGTTCCGGGGACCAGCCACAGCCACCGACGGGGGCGGGGAGTGGTCATCGTGTCCCGCTCCGCGATCAGGGTCGGCGCCTCAAGTCCCGACCGTCCCCTCCTGGTCCTCGTCGCCAGCGGGCAGGGCCTGGACCAGGGCCCTCAGGGTTCCGGCAAACGCCTCGGCCGTGGCCGGTCGATCGGCCGGGGCCCGGGCGAGCACCTCCGCGAACAGCTGTTCGAACGCCGCGGGGAAGGGGGCCCCACCCGGGGAGCGTCCCAGTGGCTCAGGTCGTTCCGTGAGACGACGGGAGAGGGTCTCCCGGGCGCTCGAGGCCCGATGGGGAATCCGGCCGGTGAGCATTCGATAGCAGACCAGCCCGAGCGAGTAGATGTCGCTCCGGTGATCGACCCGATCGCCCGCGAACTGCTCCGGCGCCATGTACTCCGGAGTGCCGACCACCACTCCTTCCGACGTCACGTCCTGGGCGGTCGAACCTTCCAGCGCCTTGGCAATGCCGAAGTCGACCAGCTTGACGCTCTCGCGGCCTGCTCCGGTGATCATCACGTTGTCGGGCTTCAGATCCCGATGGACGATCCCCAACTCGTGCGCCGCAGACAGGCCGGCCGCAATCTGTTCGGCCAGCGCGGCCACCCGGCGGGCGGGGAGGGTCTGGCGCTCGGCGAGCAGGGCGCCGAGCGTCCGCCCTTCGACATACTCCATCACCAGGTACACCAGCCCGTCGGTGGTGGTGCCGAAGTCAAAGACGGTGGCGACGTTGGGGTGGTGGATCCGGCTCGCGTTGCGAGCTTCCCGGCCAAACCGGTCTCGCGCCTCGGCGTCCCGACTGAGACGAGGATGCAGCACCTTGAGCGCGCAGGGACGATCCATCTCCCGGTGGCGCGCCAGGTACACCGTGCTCATCCCCCCGGTGCCGATCCGCCGCACGATCGCGTAGCGGTCGGCGATGACCGCCCCGGCGGCGAGCGGGTCCGCCCCCCGATCAGGACCGGTCGGGTCGGAGGAGGCGGGGGGGACAGTCATCAGCGCGAATCTAGGCCTGGCACCCGGGAGGGTCAACGAAACTGCCACAATCCAGGACAGCCTTGTAGCTTCCGCCGCCATGAAGAACCACGTTTTCGGGTGGGCGGTGGTGTTGCTGGCTGTCGGTTGTGCCCCGCGGCGTCCGCCGGACCTGGTGCTGCCCAGCGGAACCGATCCGCGACCCCCGATCGCGACTCCGGTGCCCGACCGTCCCCCGCTGGAAGTCGGTCCCGTCGGCCTACCAGAGGTTCCGCGGCGGGAGGGCCCGCTCGCCCTGACCGTGGTCTATCCTCCCGGAAGGCACCACGGTGTCGGCGGCCGACTCCAGCTTTCTGTTCGGATCGACCGGCAGTGGGCGTGCCACGCTGACCGTCAACGGCACCCCGGTCCGGGTCTGGCCCAACGGGTCCTGGCTGGGGTGGATTGCCCTGCCGTCGGATTCGGTGATGACCTTCCGGCTGCGGGCGACGGTCGGCGGATTCGAGCGTAGAACTGGTCCGCACGGTGCGCCGGGCCCCCCGCTTCGTACCTCGCCGCGACGCTATGGATCGACACGACATCGTTCAGTCCTCGCGGCCCGGTCTGGTGGCCGCGCGACGAGGCGTTGCCGCTCTCGGTGCGCGCCACCCCCGGGGCGACGCTCCGGCTGCTCCACCCGGACGGCCGGAGCGTCTGGTTCCAGTCCATCGCGTCCGGTTCCGCCGTGTCCGAGGGGCTCCGCGCATTCGACCGGACGGTCCCGATCCGTCAACCTCACCGCCGATCGCTTTGCCGGTGCGCTCAGGGGCGTTGCCGTGGGGGACCCGATGCCTGATCTGCTCGCGACAGCCACATCGATTCCGCCGACCGAGGGCCCGATCCTCGAGGCGGTGCTCGGCCGGGACACGGTGCGGGTCCGCTGGCCGCTCCGGCTGACGCTGCTCCCCGACCTGCCCGCGGTGGTGACTCTGGATGATGACCCGGACCGCACTGGCACGACCGACGGTCTGACGGTCGGTCGGGCCCTGCCGGGAGGGACCTATCACTGGTTCTTCCCGACCGGAACGGTCGCGCCGGTGACCGCCCGGCTCAACGGAGATCTCCGCCTCGGACTTTCGGCCGGCTCCGTCGCCTGGGTGCCGCTGGCGGATGCCCGGCGGGTGCTCGAGGCCGGCCCCCTGGCGCCTGCGATCGCAGGGTCCGTCGTCGCCACCCCATATGGGGACCGAACGGTGGTGCGGATTCCCTTCGATCGTCGGGTGCCGTATCAAGTCGAACAGGCCGAATACGGAGTCGTGCTCCGGTTCTACCAGACCGTCGGCAATCCCAATTGGATCCGATACGGCGCAGGCTCGGGACCGCTGTCCCGGATTACCTGGCAGCAGGCGGCGGCCGATGAACTGGAGTTTTCCCTCGATCTCGATCGACCGCTCTGGGGATATCGGATCCGCTGGGACGTGACCGACCTGATCGTCGAACTGCGGGGCCCACCCGCCGTCGACCGTGACGATCCGCTCCGTGGTCGGCGGATCGTGGTCGACCCCGGCCATCCGCCCGGCGGTTCAAACGGGCCGTCCGGAATGCCGGAAGCAGATGCCAACCTGGCCGTGGCCCGGAGGCTCAGGGATCTGTTGGTGGCTGCCGGGGCGTCGGTGACCATGACCCGCGAGACAGGCAGCCCGGTCGATCTGTGGCCGCGGGTAGCGCAGGCCGAGCGAGCGGATGCTGACCTCCTGATCTCGATCCACAACAACGCGTTGCCGGACGGGGTGGATCCGTTCCGGAACCACGGGACCAGTACGTTCTATTTCCATCCGAACAGCCTCGCCCTGGCCCGAGCGGTGCAGGGGGCCCTGGTGCAGCGGCTGGGGCTTCCCAACCTCGGAGTGAGCCGCGGCGATCTGGCGCTGGTGCGAGGGACCTGGATGCCCTCGGTCCTGGTGGAGGGACTCTTCATGATGATGCCGGAGCAGGAGGCCGCGCTCGGGTCGGTCGAAGGCCAGGATGCCTATGCCTTGGGCGTCTTCTCAGGCATGCGAAGATTTCTGACCGATTTTGCGACAAGGACCGCTCCATGACCTGTGGATGGATCCCGGGGTCGGTCGTCCAAGTAGGGTGATGCAAGGTCTCGTCAGCCGGGCTCTGGCCCGCTCGCTCCCCATGGTCCTCGGTGGCAGTCTGGTGACTGTCGCCCCCGCGGTGGCTCAATTGCCAGCCCAGCGGACCATCATCCAGGCCTTTCGCGATTCGCTGGGGCGGACGATCGACTCTGCCGGGCTGGCCAGGCTGGAAACCCGCCTGGTGACCGCGGTCCAGACGGTGGGCCGTCCCGATGACCACTTGCGACTCGGGTTTCTCGCCTTCAGGCTCGGCCAGCTCGGGAGCAGCCAGGGCTTCGAGAATGCCGCGATGGAATTCCGGAGCGTCACCCTCCAGGCGCCGGATTGGCCGTACGGCTGGTACGGGCTCGGGCTGGCGGAGTTCCAGTTGAGCACCGCAACGGTGCCCGGGGCTCCGGTGCTGAATCCGTCCCGGGCCCAGGAGCGGGCCGCCGCAGCGTTTGCCCGATCGGCCAGCGCGGATCCCACCTTCACGCCGTTGATCGTGATGGAGGCCCACGTCGGCCGGTCACTGCGCCAGCCGCAGCGCTCGGCGGTGGCGCTGGAGGCGCTCCGCACCGCCGCGCGATCCACCGGAGGCGCCCAGGTGTTGCAGGGGCTCGGGCAAGTCGAACGCGAATACGGCGATCCTGCTTCGGCGCTCAAGGCATTCGAGGCGGCGCTCTCGCTGGTGTCACGGAACCGCGGTTTTGGACTTCTGGAAGTGGCCCGCACCAGGTTTCTGCTGGGCCGGCCGGACGGGGACGTGCCGTACTATCTCGGCGCCGCGATGGACGACAGCATCTCGGTGGTCGCCTATCGGGAGGACCTTGCCCTGGTCGCCACGCCGGCCGAACTCCGGAGGTTCGACGCGGTGGCGGGGCCCCGCCGGGCGGAGTTCCTCCGGAAGTTCTGGCGATCCCGCGATCTGGTGGAATTCCGCAGCGATGGGGAGCGGCTCCGGGAGCACTACCGCCGCGTGTTCGTGGCCCGGCGGGCGTATCCCCGCTTTCTCCCCGGTCAGGGCCATGAGCTGCCGCGGTACATCGCGATCGCCGACGGGGTGGACGACCGAGGGGTGGTGCTGATCCGGCACGGCGAGCCCGACGACCGCGCCAACCTGAACGCCCTCGGCTTCGAGCCCAACGAGTCGTGGCGCTATGTCCGGGCCGAGGGCGATCTGCTGCTCCATTTCGTGGCCCGGCAGAGCCCCGATGAGTTCCAACTGGTGGAGAGCCTCTTCGATGTCGCGGACGCCCGGTCGAGCAGCACGCTGTTCGAACCGGAGCGGGTCGCGGGCGATCAGATGCTGCTCCGGTCGCGGGAGCGACTGTCGCCCTTGTTCTACTCGTCCGGCCGCACCGATGCGACCCGGGCCCTGGCCTTCGAACTGGCGGAGCGTGCCGCCGGGCGCGCCAGCCGGCAGACCGCCCTGACGACCGACTCCTATCATCACCGGTTTTCCCAGCCCCTCCCGGTCCGGTCCTCGTTGACGGTCCTGGGTCGCGAAGCCGAGGCCACCCGGGTTCACCTGGCCTACGAGGTCCCGTTCGGGTCCACCGCCGCCTCCTGGCTTGGCACGGGAATCGAGTACCCGATCCGGCTCCGGCTGGTCGCGCTCAGCCCGGGTGGTGGGTTGGTGGCCCAGGTGGACTCGATGGTCCGGCCGGTCGCCATGGCTCGCCAAGGGGAACGCGTGCTGGTCGGGGTAGCGTCCTTCAGCCTGCCCGACGGGCCGGTGGTGGTCCGGGTCGGTTTCGAAGATGGTCCCCGGGGGTCGCTGCTCGGGATGGTGGAGCTCCTCCCTGACCGGCCGGCACCGAACGGATTCTCCCTGAGCGATCTGGCCATCAGCCCGGTCGCCTCCCCCTGGCAGGTCCACCTGCATGGGGAAGTGGTGGCGCTGGATGCCCGGAACCAGATTCGTCGCGGCCAGCCGGCGGAGGCGGTGATCGAGCTGCAGCGCGACACGGCCGACCCGCTGGAGTGCCAACTGCTGGTGATTCGGGTGGATGACGAGCCCGGCATCGCCTGGCAGGAGCAATGGCGCGAGACCGGCACCGCCACCCGGCAGTTGATCCGTCGCGATCTGGATCTGGCGCGGCTCCGGCCGGGAAGCTACCGGGCCGAAGTCACGGTACGGAGTCCGACCGGTCAGCTGGTCCGTCGCACCCGGGAGTTCGCGGTGCGCTGAGCCGCTGTCGCGCCACCGTCGCATCGGTCCGCATCCCCGCGCCGGAACCCCTGAACAGATTTGTGATGTGTAAACCGGTTTGCGGCGCGCTGATGAGACTTTGCCGCGTATTGCCCTCGTGCTACCAAACCTGCTAGCTTGTCCCTCCGTCGCTGATGCCTCCCGTTCCGGCTTGCCCGGCACTCTGGACACCACGCGGCACCCACTGACAATTCGTCTTTTGGAAGTCGAGGGTCACCCATGGCCGCTGCTTCGCCGCGCAGCCCGCTCCACTTGTCGCCCAACGCCATCACGGTGCTGGAGAAGCGATACCTCGTCAAGGACGAGCAGGGCCGGCCGGCCGAAGCGTCGACCGATCTGTTCTGGCGGGTCGCGCGGACCATCGCCGAGCCGGACCGGCAGCATGGGGCGTCGGAAGGTGCGGTCGAGGCGTTGGCCGAAGCGTTCTACGACGTCATGGCCCGACGGCTGTTCATGCCCAACTCCCCGACGCTGATGAATGCCGGCCGGCCGCTGGGACAGCTCTCCGCCTGTTTCGTGCTGCCTGTCAAGGACACCCTCTCCAACGGCGAGAGCGGGATCTACGACACCCTGCGCTCCATGGCGCTGGTGCACCAGTCCGGCGGCGGCACCGGGTTCTCCTTCTCCAAACTCCGGCCCAAGAACGATATCGTCCGGTCCACCATGGGGGTGGCCTCCGGGCCGGTGTCCTTCATGTCGTTGTACGATGCGTCCACCGACGTGGTCAAGCAGGGCGGCACCCGGCGGGGCGCCAACATGGGGATTCTGCGGATCGACCATCCGGACATCCTGGACTTCATCACCTGCAAGGACGACACGAGCAAGATCACCAACTTCAATATCTCGGTCGCCGTCACCGATGCCTTCATGACGGCTCTCGCCCGGGATGAGGACTACGCCCTGATCCACCCCGCCACCGGTGAGGTTACCGGTCGGCTGCGGGCGGCGCTGGTCTGGCAGAAGATCATCCACGGCGCCTGGAAGACCGGCGAGCCGGGGGTGTTCTTCGTCGATCGCGCCAACTTCTACAACCCGGTGCCCCGCATCGGACTGTACGAGGCGACCAACCCCTGCGGCGAGCAGCCCCTCCTGCCGTACGATGTCTGCAACCTGGGCTCGATCAACGTGGGCGAGTTCGTGGTCTCCGGTCAGGTCGACTGGGCCCACCTCCGGCGGGTGGTCCATCTCTGCACTCATTTTCTCGAGAACGTGATCGACGCCAATCACTATCCCCTCCAGGCCATCACCGACCTGGCGCAGCGGATCCGGCGGATCGGACTGGGGGTCATGGGGATGGCCGACCTCTACATCCGGCTCGGGATTCCCTACGACTCCCTCGAAGCGGTCGAGTTGGGCAGCCGGGTGCAGAAGTTCGTGGACGACGAGGCCAAGAACGAGTCCGAGCGGCTGGCGGAGATCCGCGGCGTGTTCCCGGAATGGGAGTACAGCATCTGGGGACCGGACGCCACCTGCGCCCGGGCACCGGACGGGTCCCGGGTCCGTCCCCTGCGGCGGCTCCGCAACTGCAATGTGACGACCGTGGCACCGACCGGCACCATCTCGATTCTGGCGGGCTGCTCCTCGGGCATCGAACCGCTCTTTGCCGTGGCGTTCATGCGCAACCAGGCTGGTGTCCTGATGCCGGACGTCAATGAGGACTTCCTCCGGATCGCCAAGGAGGAAGGCTGGTACTCCGAAGACCTGATCCGCCGGATTGCCGAGACCGGCCACATCCGGTTCGACGAGGTCCCCGCCAAGTGGCAGCGGGTCTTCGTCACCGCCAACGAAATCGCCCCGGAATGGCACGTCCGGCAGCAGGCAGCGTTCCAGACCCACAATGACTCGGCCATCTCGAAGACGGTCAACTTTGCCACCCACGCCACCGAACAGGATGTGGCCGAGATCTACCGTCTCGCCTACCAGCTGGATTGCAAAGGCGTCACCGTCTATCGCGATGGCAGCCGGGACATGCAGGTGCTGTCCACCGGCTCCACCGCCCGGCAGGTGCAGGCCCAGGCAACCAGTTCCGGCCACGCCGAAGCACGGGCCGACCTGAACACCTCGCTCGGCGAAGCCGGTGGGGCCACGCCCGAGGAGCGGGCCGATGCCACGGCCGATCTGCACGGCGAGCTGGCGGAGATGCGCGCCGAGAACGAGCGACTCCACAAGCTGGTGCACGAGCTGGAATCGGAAAACCTCCAGCGCCGCCAGAAGCGCTCGCGCCCCGACCTTCTCCGGGGTACCACCCGGCGGGTCGACACACCGCTCGGCACCCTCTACGTCACCATTACCGAGGACGACCGGGGGCAGCCCTTCGAGGTGTTCATGAGCCTCGGCAAGGCCGGCGGGGCGCTGATGGCCGATGTCGAAGCCCTGGGCCGAATGATCAGCCTCTCGCTCCGCTCCGGGATCCCGATCAAGGAGATTCACCGCCAGCTTCGCGGGATCTCCTCCGACCGGGTTACCGGGCTGGGTCCCAACAAGGTCATGTCGGTGCCCGATGCCATCGGGATCGCGCTCGAGCGGTGGATGATTGAACAGCACGGCGTGCAGCAGGAGCTGTTGCCGGAGGCGTCCCCCGGTGTGCCGGCCGAACCCGTCCTGCGGGTCGCCCCGGGCGGCGAACAGTTCAAGCCGAGTGGATCCCCGGAGCACATGATGGGAGCCTGCCCGGACTGCGGTTCTCAGCTGGAGTACGCCGAGGGTTGTGCCAAGTGCCACGTCTGCGGCTTCTCGGAATGCGGTTGAGATAGCCCCGGATTGATGACACCACGCCCGCGGACCAGACATCCGCGGGCGTCTTCTTTGGGGGAACTCCGCGCAACGCGGTGGCGGCTAGAACGTCAGCCGCAGCATCACCCCGCCGGGCCCGGCGCTGACGGGAATCCTCCGATGCGCCCGGGTGGCCCAACGACCGGCCAGGTATCCCACTCCGGCGCCCGCCACCACATCGGTGAGCCAGTGCCGGTCATCATGGATCCGACTCAGCCCCGTCATCGTCGCGCCAACATAGAAGAACACGTCGCTCAGCCGGTCAGGGGTTTCGGCCGCGAACGTGGTTGCCAGCGCGAAGGCCATCGCCGTGTGTCCCGAGGGGAACGACTCGTTCTTGAGGTTGAAGGGTTCGAAGGTGGACGGTGACCCACCGACGTACGGCCGTTCCCGACCTACCAGCGTCTTGAGGGCCCCGGCCGCGAGGCCGGCCGACGCGGTGGCCAGCAGGGCGTGGCCCGACACGTCGGCGAGGGGCTGGAGCCCCGACACCCGGCCGGCGGCGTAGCTCAGGCCCAGCACCGGCAAGACGTACTTCCCTTCCCCAAGTGTCTTGGCCACCGAGGCCGCCCGGTCGGACCAGGCCCCCTGCATCTCCAGCGCGTCCTCGCGGACCGAGGTGTCGAGCCAGACACTCACGAACAGCGCCGCCCCCACGGTCCAGGCGAACCGGCTGCTCATCAGCGGCTCGCCCGGGCCCACCGGCCGGGGGCCTTGGGCCACGCCGGGGGTCAGCGGGGCGAGGGCCAGGAGGAGGACGATCCAGGCTCTGCCTGACTGGAGATCCATGCCTGGCAAGATGGAGTTGGGACTGCGGGAAGGCGAGCCCCCTACCTCTCCCGTCCGCTCGGTGTCATTATTCGGCCACAAATTCACCGACAAGAGGCTGCCAGTGTCCGAGACCAACCTGACTCCGATCCCACCCGACCGTGTCGCCAGCGAACTTCGCAAGATCTGCGAGATGCGGGATACCGGTCAGCTGGATCGTGACGAGTATGAGCACCGGTTCGCCCGGATGGTCAGTGAACTGCGGGATCGGCGAATTGCCGGGACCCGGGCCGAGATCATGGCCGCCCTGAACCCGATCAAGGATGAGGGCAAGGTGGATGCGATGGCCTGGGACCGACTGATCGGTTCGCTCGGCCTGGGCTGACCCCGCCACTGTCCGGACGGGCTCGGCCGATCGGCCTGGTCTGCCCGCCATTACCTTTCCAGGATGAGCGCCCCCCGCCGCCCGACCGTCACCACGATGGTCGGTTCTGTGTCCGTCGGCTCCTGCCATCCGGTCGTGGTCCAATCCATGACCAATACCGATACGGCCGACGTCGAGGGCACCATTGCCCAGGCCGCAGCCCTGGCCGCCGCGGGCAGTGAGCTGGTCCGGGTCACCGTCAACAACGACGCCTCGGCCCGGGCGGTCCCGGCCATCGTCGAGGGTCTCGACCGGCTCGGGGTGACCGTCCCGATTGTCGGCGATTTTCACTACAACGGCCACCAGCTCCTGACTAGGTACCCCGAGTGCGCCGGACGGCTCGCCAAGTACCGGATCAATCCGGGCAACGTCGGCGGCAAGCGGCACGACGAGCACTTCCGCGCCATCATCGAGGTGGCACTCCAATGGGGCAAGCCGGTCCGGATCGGGGTCAATTGGGGATCGCTCGACCAGCAGCTCCTGACGGAAATGATGGACCGCAACGCGACCTCGGCCGCTCCGCGGGACGCCCGCGAGGTGACCCTCGACGCCATGGTGGAGAGCGCCATGCGCTCCGCCGCCTTTGCCGAGACGTCCGGGATGCGGCACGACCAGATCATCCTCTCCGCCAAGGTGTCCGCCGTCAGTGATCTGGTGGAGGTCTACCGTCGGCTGGCCACCCGGAGCGACTACCCCCTCCACCTCGGACTCACCGAGGCGGGGATGGGGATGAAGGGGGTTGTCGCCTCCAGTGCCGCCCTGGCGATCCTGCTGCGGGAGGGGATCGGCGACACCATTCGGGTGTCGCTGACGCCCTCGCCCGGCGGGGACCGGACCGAGGAGGTCCGGGTGGCGCAGCAGATCCTCCAGTCGCTGGATCTGCGGAGCTTCGTTCCCCAGGTCACCGCCTGTCCCGGATGCGGCCGCACCACCAGCACCTTCTTCCAGCAGATGGCGGAAGACATCCAGACCCACCTTCGCACCAGCATGCCGGGCTGGCGTGCCCGCTATCCCGGGGTGGAGCGTCTGAAGGTGGCGGTGATGGGGTGTGTGGTGAACGGGCCGGGCGAATCGAAGCATGCCGACATCGGGATTTCGCTCCCGGGTACGGCGGAAGAGCCGAGGGCCCCGGTCTTCGTGGATGGCCAGCTGGCCACGACTCTCAAGGGAGAGACCATTGTCGAGGACTTTCTTCGAATACTCGCGGACTACATCGAGACCCGGTACGGCGGGGCCGTCGGGGCGGGGGCGTAGGGTCATGCGGCGGTCGGCGCTCGCGGGGATGTTGCTGTTGCTCGGAGCGCCCGGCGCGGTGGTGGCCCAGGGCCCGCCGGTCGGGGAGCCCGCTCCGAACCTGCGGTTGCAGGATCTCGATGGGCGGCCCTACGACCTGAGCCAGGTGCTGGGTCGGAAGCCGGTGCTCATTGAATTCTGGGCGACCTGGTGCCCGCTGTGCGAAAAACTCTTTCCCCAGATCCGGGCCGCCGCCGATCGCTACGGCGAGGCGGTCGAATTTCTCGGCGTGAACGTCACGGTCAGTCAGACCCGGGACCTGGTGCGGCAGTATGTCGAGGAGCACCGGGCCCCGTTCCGGGTCCTCTGGGATGACGAGGGTGAAGGGGTCCGGGCCTACGACGTTACCGGGACCTCCCTGGTCGTGATTATCGACCGGGAGGGCCAGGTGGCCTACACCGGGTACGGCGAGTCGCAGGACATCGAGGGAGCGCTTCGCCGGGTGGCATCCCCGGCGGCCCGAGGGACCGTCCGGGCCTTTGCCATGGGGGACCCGCGCTTGGGAACCGAGGCCCCGGCATTCGTCTTGCCATATGTCCGGGCCGAAGGTCCGGGGCCAGCCGATCAGCCGTTTGTGTTGCGCGCCGAGCTGGGCAGGGTCGTCGTTCTGGCCATCGTGCCCGAACCGGCCGACAGCGCGGGGATCGTCCTGCTCCGGTCCTTCACCACGAACCATGAGGTGCTGTTTCCGGGCGATGTGGTCGTCGTCGCGGCGGTTCCCCGAGGAGTGGGGCCGGCCGGGGAACTGGCCCGGGATCTTGCACTTTCCTATAAGGTCCTGGCCGACCAGGATGACCAGGTTCGGCGTCTGTTCGGGGTCGATCGCAGGGACCTGGGGGTCTATGTGATCAATCCCAGCGGCCGGGTCGTCTGGCGGGATACCAGGTTCAGGCCAATGGAATCAAGGAGTTACGAGGCTGTGAGGGACGCCGTACGGGCGGCCAGGGGCGAATCGGAGGGCCGGTGATATCCGTCACAGCGCGGGGATTGACCTTGTGGTAGCTTGGTCCCACTGACGAGAACCAGATCATTGCGGCAGGGTGTTGCATCAAGCAATGGTCTGTTGGGCCCCAAGAGGCAGATTCTGCCGGCCTCCGGGGTGGTGCAAGCTGACTGGGGACAGGGGGTTGCGTCTTGACCGCAGGTTGGCGGGACGGTATCTTGCACCGGCTGTTCTTCGTCCAGTACACAGGTTCAGGTGTGGTGTGTGCGGCTTCAACGGGATCGCGCTCCGCGTCGTCTCGTTGCGCAGACCACCGCACCCACCGAGTCTGTAATGTTCTGGACTGGAAGGGCTGACGCAGTGGACGGCAGTCTTCGATTTGTTAACTGGTAGTTCAGCGCAGGACCATCGTTCTATCTCTTAGGGGGAGTTCTAAATGAGCAAACTGTTCCGTTCCCTTGTGTGGACCGGCTTCGTGGCGATCGGGCTTGCCGCTTGCGGCGACGACGTCACGGTCACCGAGAATCCACCGCCGCCGCCGCCAACCCCGGGGATTCTCTCGGTCCAGGTTGGTCCGGACGGCGCCAGCATCACGGTTGGTGGCACTCAGCAGATGACCGCTGCGGTCACCCTCCAGCCCGGTGCGGCCGCCGCGACCGTCGTCTGGTCGACCTCTGACGCTGCCAAGGCCACCGTCAATTCGACGAGTGGTTTGGTCACCGGCGTCACGGTCGGCTCAGTCGGTATCCGCGCCACCGCCACCTCCGGCACCAGTGTCGGGTCCGGCGTCGCCACGGTCCACGTGGTGGCCGCTCCGACCTGCGTGGTGTCGAGCGTGGTCGTCACCCCGGGTTCCGCCGACATGGTGCTCGGTCAGACCATCCAGGCCTCCGCCGCGGTCAACGGGACGGCCCAGTGCGCCACCACGGTGAACTGGACGAGCCTGACGCCGGCTGTTGCCTCGGTCCACCCGACCAGCGGTCTCATCACCGCGTTGACCGCCGGGAGCGCGGTCATCAAGGCCACTTCGACGGCCGACGCCTCCAAGGCCGGCACCTCGGCCATCACGGTTCGGATTCCTGAGCCGGCCAAGCTGTCGATTCAGTCCGTCACGGCGGGCGGTCTCCCGATCAACCTGGGGAACGTGCTGGGTCAGATCGAAGTCGCCCTGAACGTCGACAACGGCGAGAAGGTTCTCGACCGGGTTGACGTCCTCGTCGGCGGCCTGGTCGTGGCCAGCCAGACGTTCACTTCGGCCGCTCCGGCCGCGGCCCCGTCGGCTGCCCCGGTCACGGTCGTGCAGAACGTGAACACCCGCCAGCTCGCCCAAGTTGGAGGCAGCCTGTTCATCCCGGTGATCTTCAACGGGCAGACGGCCGTCACGGCGAACCTCTACGTGGTGGGCAGCAGCACCCCGATCGCGTCCAACGCGGTGCCGGTGCTGATGAACAACCCCGACGCGGCCATCGCTCCGGCGGTGCTCACTCGGAACATCCCGTCCCCGGCCATCGCCAACGGTGGCTTCAGCTGGACCGCGGGTGGGGTCAACAGCACCTGGAACTACATCGCTTTCTCCAACCGCGCTCCGGCGACGTCGTTTAACGCGCTGGCTTGCGGGGTCCAGACCAGTGCCGTGACCGGGACGCCCAGCACGGGCCTCACCGTCGCCAACAACTGGACCTGCGCCGGTGTGCAGTCCTCGGCCGTGGCGCTTGGCGCCATCGGTGCGACGGCTTGGCCGGCCTTGACCACCGGCCCCGACGGATCGGCACTGATCGGTCCGGAAGTTCCGACCATCCTGCCGCCGAGCCTGGTGGCGGTAGCCGGCTACTCGACGGTTGGGTCGTCCTTCATGGTCGGTGGCTTCACTCGCTGGAACCTGATCACTCCGACCCCGAACCCGCTTCCGGCGGCTGTGGCCATCGACAACGTGGCCCCGGTCTTCGCGGGTCCCACGACCGTGGCGTTCAACGCCTCGTTCGACTTCGCCTGGATCAACGCGGCGTACACGTTCGGCAATTACGCCGGGCCGTCCGACGCGGGCTCGGGTCTCGACCTGACCATGACCGGGACTCGTACCTGGCCGGGTAGCCCGGGCGCCTGCTCCGGGATCACCGTGGCCAGCGGCGCTGACCTGAACGAGACCGTGACGTCTGTCGCGATCCCGGATGGCTATCGGGTCTGCGGCTTTGCGGCCGATATGCTCGGCAACGCCAGCACCTCCGGCGTGTCGAACTACTTCGGTGTGGACAAGGTCGCTCCGGCGTCCCGGTTCATCGGGTCCACCGTGGCCACTCCGGCTCCGGCTGGTGTTGCCTCGACCGTGTCCGCCACTGCCAACACCACGATCTACAGTCTTGCCGCTTTGACCCCGGCGCAGGTCTTCGGCGTCGAAGCTCTGGACACCCGCTCCGGGTTCCACCAGGGCGGCGCGCTCGTCGGCTTCCCGACGCTGATGTCGCTGACCTACACCAACGTGACGGGCACCACTGCCTGCGCACCTGGTGCGGCGACCCTGCCGACGATCATGTCGGACACCTACGTCCGCTCGATCGAGCTGGCCAACACCTGCGCCGCCACGCCGTCGTACTACGCGTGGAGTGGCCTGGTGACGGACCGGGCCGGTAACGCCAGCACCCCCATCCTGCGCAACTTCGCGAAGGATGATCTGGCGGGTCCGAACATCACCGGTCTGGGCTTCTCGCCCGGGTTCTACACTCCGGCGGCTCCGGCTTCGTTCGGCATCTCCGCGAACGACGACCTGGAAGTCATCGATGGGACGCTGCTCGTCACGCAGCCGAACATCCAGGCCTTCGCCGGTCTGCGCTATCCCTTCGGTTCGCTTGCCGGTCTGGGCACCCGTTGGGACGCGGCCTTCAGCAACGTGCTGAATGGCCAGGCGCTCACCATCCCGTCGTTCATCTTCCGGGTGGACGGCGTCTGCACTGCGGCGACGGTGCCCTACGCCAGTTGCCCGGCGCTCGTCGGTACTGTCAACACGGTGTCGGCCGAGTACCTGGCCGGCTCCACCCGGTTGCCGACCGCGATGTCTGCGGACGTCACCGACGTGGGCAGCAACCCGAGTTCGGGTGCCATTGGCCCGGTGCCGATGCTGACGACTCAGTTCAGCCCGTCCACCGGCATCGCTGAGCCATGGGTTGCCGCGGATCTGATCACCTGGACCGGTTCGGTCTCCGGCGCCAACGCGGTCGCCATCCACATGGCCTCCACCTCGATCCTGGTGCCGTTCTTCGACTCGGTCGGGCTGTGGCGGGTCAGCATTGCGGGTGCGCTGACCTACTGCGGGGTTACCTTCCCCGCGCCGACCCTCACCGACAACGGTCTGAATCGGTTCTGGACCTATGTCACGCCGATCCCGACCACCGGGGTTTGCACCGGTGCCGCGTTTGCGGCGACCACCTGGCGCGCTGTTGGCTTCTCGGGCGGCGCTGCCCTGGTGTCGAACACGTTCTAGCAGCACCAGCTGTAACGCAGGAAAACGAGCCCCGCCGAAAGGCGGGGCTTCGTTTTTCCCCTCAACCCGGAATCAGCTTTGGTGCATTGGTGGACAGCCCCTTGGTCTGGCAGGGCGCGGTGGGGACCGAAGGCGTCACCGGGGTCGGGGGTTGGACCTTCAGTGAATCGGTACCAAGAGGATCTGGTACCAGGAGGATTGGGGGCCTGCGCGCCAGCCGGGATTGGTGGGTGGGCTCAGACGACGTCGGTACGGTCTCCCTCGGCGGCCGGGGCCTCCCGCTCGTAGCCGGCCCGGCCCATCGCCCCGAAGGTGAGTCGCTTGCCCAACTCCACCCCCGGTTGATCGAACGGGTTGACCCGATACCAGACCCCGGCGTAGCCGGCGGCCAGCTGGAAGAACATCAGCAGCTCCCCCACCGCTTCGGCGTCGAGCTGCCGCAGGGTCAGCGTCGCGCTCATCCGTCCCATCCGGGCCAGCGCCGACGAGGTTGCCTCCCGCTCGGCCCGGAGCAGCCCGCCCAGGGTATGGGTCCCGAGATAGCCGGCCTCCTCGGGGAGGCCGGAGCGGGGCGGGATCAGCACATCCTCCCCGGGGGGCTCCACCGCCACCATCGTCACCACCTTGTCGAACGGCCCCTCCATGAACAGCTGCACCTGGCTGTGCTGGTCGGTGGCCCCGACGGCCGCCAGCGGGGTCGGGCCCCGGTGCACCACATTGCCGCCCCGGTCGAGCCGCTTGCCCAGGCTCTCGGCCCAGAGCTGCACGAACCAGGAGGAGAACTCCCGGAGCCGGTCGGTGTAGGGCATCATCACATGAATCCGGGCGCCCAGCAGGGTGTCTGCGGCCCAGTGCAGGCCGGCGTAGAGCCCAGTGGGGTTGGCCAGCAGGTCGTCGGTCCTGGCCCGATCCAGGGCCTTCCGGGCGCCTCGCAGCAGGCCCTCGATGTCGATCCCCACCAGCGCGGCGGGCAGCAGTCCCACCGGGGACAGCACGCTGAACCGCCCGCCGACCTCAGGGGGGATCTCCAGGGTCGCGATCCCCTCCTCGTTGGCGATCTGGCGCAACGGACCGCGCTCGGGGTCGGTGGTAAAGACGAAGTGCCGGGTGGCCGCCTCGGTCCCGACCGCGGTCTCCAGCCAGTGGCGGACCACCAGGTACTGGGCCATCGTTTCGGCGGTCCCGCCCGACTTGCTCACCACGTTGACCAGGGCCCGGCGGGGGTCGATCCGGCGGAGGGCGGCGGCGACGGTGGTGGGGTCGACGTTCTCCAGCACGGTGAGTTTGGGGAAGAAGTCCCGCCGCTCGTCATCGAGTTCGTTCCAGGCCGGCAGCAGCAGGGCGTTGGCGAGCGCCTTGGTACCGAGCGCCGAGCCGCCGATCCCGAGTACCAGCACGTGGTCAAAGGCCTGCCCGATGCCCTCGGCGAAGCGGCGGATCCCGTCGACCGTGTCGTACTGAGTGACCAGTCCCTCGAACCCGTACTCGCCCTCCAGACGGCGGAGGCGGATCTCGTCCTGCACCTCGGGGAACCGGCGCACCAGGTCTTCCAGCGCCCCCCGGGGCAGCCCGTGGTCCCGATCGAGCCGGTCCTGGAACATCCGTCCGTATTGCAGGATCACGCCGTTACCTCCACGACCAGTCCGTCATACCCCGGTTCGATTCCTGGTGGCAGTTGGTCCGCCAGTTCCTGGTGCCCGGTCTCATGGGAGAGGTGGGTCAGCAGGGTTCGCCGGGCGCCGAGCCGCTGGGCCAGGGCTATGGCCTCCGGAATGCTCTGGTGGGTCGGGTGGTCCCGCCACCAGAGCGCCCCGAGTACCAGCACCTCCACCCCCTCGAGCGCGGCCAGGGTCTCCGGCGGCAGTCGCTTCACGTCGGTCAGGTACCCCAGATTGCCCACCCGATACCCGAGGACCGGAGTGTAGCCGTGCTCCACCGCGAGCGGGAGGACCGGCAGGCCGGCCACTTCGAACGGGACGCCAGCGGTGGCCGGGCGCAGTTCGATCTGCGGCTTCGAGGTGCCCTCGGGGACCCGGATCGCCGGATCGAAGATGTAGCGGAAACTGTGGCGAAGACAGGCCATGGTCTCGGGCGGTCCCCAGGCGGGCAGGCAACCTCTCCGGCGGACGGTGAAGACCCGCAGATCGTCGATCCCCATCACGTGATCGGCATGCTCGTGGGTGTAGAGCACCGCATCAATCTGGCTGACTCCGGCCTGGACCAGCTGGAGCCGGAGCTCGGGGGGAGAGTCGATCAGAATGGTGGTGGATCCGGTCTCGATCAGGGCACCGGTCCTGCTCCGCCGGTCCCGGGGGTCGTCCGACCGACAGACCGGGCACTGGCAGCCGACCTGGGGGACTCCGAACGAGGTTCCAGTGCCCAGCAGCCGGAGCCGCACCTTAGACCGTCTCGACCTTGAGGAGGTTGGTGGTTCCCGGCTGGTCGAACGGCACCCCGGCCGTGACCACGACCCGGTCACCCGGCGCCGCCAGGGCCATTTCCAGCAGCCGCTCCCGGGTCACCGCCCACATCGGGTCGTAGCTGGGCAGGTGGTCCACCAGGATCGGCACCACCCCCCAGACCAGGGCGAGCTGCCGGAAGGTATCCGCTTCCGGTGTCACCGCCACAATGGGGACCGGCGGGCGGTAGGAGGCCACGGTCCGGGCGGTAAAGCCGGACGCGGTCAGGCACACGATCACCGGCACGTTGAGCTGGTCCGCCGCCGCCCGGACTGCCACCGCGATGGCGTCCTCGGTCCGGGAACTCTGACTGGCCTGCTGTCCGACCGCGCCCCAAATGGAGGCGTCGGGGTCGCCGTCGTACCGGTGGCTTTCGATCTCCCGGGCAATGCGGTGCATCGCCTGGACCGCCTCAATCGCATATTTCCCGACCGCCGTCTCGGCGGACAGCATCACCGCGTCGGTGCCGTCGAGAATGGCGTTGGCCACGTCGGACGCCTCGGCCCGGGTCGGGCGGGGGGCCTCGATCATCGATTCCAGCATCTGGGTGGCGGTGATGACCGGCTTCCCCAGCCGAGCGGCCTCCCGGATCAGCCGCTTCTGCACCAGGGGGACCTGCTCGAAGGGGAGCTCCACCCCGAGGTCCCCCCGGGCCACCATGATCGCATCGGCGGCATGGAGGATCCCATCCAGGTGCCGGAGTGCGGTGTCCTTCTCGATCTTGGCGATGACCTTGACATGCTGCGGCAGGATCTGCTTGACGTTCAGCACGTCCTCGGCCCGGCGGACGAAGGAGAGCCCGAGGTAGTCGACCCCGAGGCTGACGGCCCGGATGGCCTCCTCCCGGTCCCGCTCGGTGAGGGCGGGGGCGCTGACCTCCACACCCGGGAGGTTGATCCCCTTGTTGGACCCCAGGGATCCGCCGTGAACGACCCTGGTCCGGACCCGGGTCCCCTCAATCGCCAGGACCTCGCAGTCGAGCAGGCCGTCGTTCAGGAGGATGTGTCTCCCCGGCGTTACGTCCTGGGCCAGTTCGGGGTAGGTGGTCGGGATTTCGCCCTCTCCGGCCGAGCTTTCGGGCGCGAAAACGACCTCCTCGCCCACGATCAAGGTCATCGGCGACCCGAGGGTCCCCACCCGGATCCGGGGGCCTCTCAGGTCAACCAGGATCGCGGCAGACCGGGGCCGCTCCCGCATGACCTCCTGGAGGTCCTGAATCCACCGGCTCCGGAGCTCGGGAGTCCCGTGCGAGGTGTTGATTCGGACCACGTTCACGCCTGCTTCAAGGAAGGCGTGCATCTTCTCCTTGGTGTCCCAGGCGGGTCCGAGGGTGGCGACGATCTTGGTCCGTCTGACAGGCGTGGGCAAGCGCGAATCCGGTGGCTGAGGTTGGTTCCGGGGGAATGCTAACAGATCCGGCGGCCCATGGGCAGACCGGCTCCCGAGTGGCGTGACGTGGCTGGAGCCGGTCGGGGCAGGGGAGGGGGCCAAGGCTTGATGTGGAAAACTCCCTCCACACTTGTCCAGCATGGCGGGCCCCAAGTTACTGTCCCTATTCCACAGGAGATGGTGACAAGGATCAAAACACCACCCAAGTCGGATGGGCGCCGCCAGGCGGCGGTGATCGAGTCCACACAGATGTGGATTCGGCAGGTTATCAACAGGTGGAAATCTGGAAATGACCCGTTTGAGGCGCGTAAGATGGCTTCAGGACGTCTTCTCCTCCAATTCCGACTTATCCACATTGATCTAATCGTGTAACAGATTGATCCACAACGAATAAACAGAGTCACATGATGTGGATAATGAAGAAGCCGACAGTGTCACCTCTGGTGGTTTTCTGGCCCGATTTGATTGACTGAGCGAGAGCTTCCGGTCTAGATTGGCGCCCAGAATCCCTCCTCGAAGCCCCCACGGCGGACTACCATGAACCAGGCCATTCGGAAGGTACTCGACCTCTACTCCGGAGCGGTGGAACTTTCAGGACAAGGTGTCGCCATTCATGACATCGCCAAGGTCAGGTCCGCGGGGACCGACCAGGTAGTTCGACTCGCGGTCTTCGGCGGATCGGACGAGCGGGAGGCCGCCCGGTGGCTGATCTGGGAGGTGGGCCAGGCCGTTGGAGTGCGTCCGGCCTCCATCCACGACCTCTACCTGGCCCGGGGGCGGGGCGAATGCGCCGGGTTCACGGTTCCGGCCATCAACGTCAGGATGCTGGCCTATGACACGGCCCGGGCAGTGTTCCGGGCCGCGATCGCCCGGCAGGCTGGAGCCCTCATCCTGGAGATCGCCCGTTCCGAGATCTCCTACACTGACCAGCGGCCCGATGAGTACGTCTCGGTCATCCTGGGGGCGGCGCTTCGGGAGGGCTACGAGCTACCGGTTTTCATACAGGGCGACCACTGCCAGGTCAACCCGAAGAAGTACCAGGGGGACCCGGCTGGGGAGGTGGGTGAGGTCAAGAACCTGATCGCCGAGGAGATCGCTGCGGGGTTCTACAACATCGACGTGGACACCTCCACCTTGGTGGACCTGTCCCAGCCGACGTTGGACGCCCAGCAGCGGATCAACTACGAGTTGGCCGCCGAGTTTACGGCTTTTATTCGGGGTCTGGAGCCGGCCGGCGTGACGGTCTCCGTGGGTGCCGAGATCGGCGAGGTGGGGATGAAGAACAGCACCGTGGAGGAGCTTCACGCCTTCATGGGGGGCTTCAACCGCACCTTGGCGGGCGCCGGGAAGGACCTGGTGGGGATCAGCAAGATCTCGGTCCAGACCGGTACCTCACATGGCGGGGTGGTGCTGGCAGACGGCTCCATCGCCGAGGTGAAGCTCGATATCAACGCCCTGGAGGCCCTGTCCACCGCGGCGCGCGGGTACGGAATGGGGGGGGCGGTACAGCACGGCGCCAGCACCCTGCCCCCGGACGCTTTCGGGAACTTCGCCCGGGTGGAGACGGTGGAGATCCACCTCGCCACCAACTTCCAGAACATCGTCTTCGACCACCCCGCCCTGCCGGGGGATCTCCGGGCCAGGATGCTCGCCTGGCTCGACCAGAATGCCCAGGGCGACCGGAAGTCGGGAGATACGGCGGAGCAGTTCTACTATCGGGCCCGAAAGCGGGCCATCGGCCCCTTCAAGCGGGAGTGCTGGGACCTGCCGGAGGCCGTTCGGGGCGCCATCGCCGCCGACCTGGAGCGGACCTTCGGTTTCCTCTTCGACCAGCTGGCGATCGGTGGGACCGCCGACCTCGTCCGCCAAACGGTGACGGCCCCCTTGCAGCATCACGCCACCCTCGCCAAGGTTGGGGCGGCGGCGGATGACCCGGACGCCGGGGAGTAGCCAGACATGGGACGGAAGCGCAAAGCACCCGACATCATCATCATCGAGCAGCAGAGCGGGTCCGGGCTGGGCTGGCTGGCGTTGGGGGCCGCGGTGGGCGCCGGAGTGGCCCTGCTCCTGGCGCCCGCCAGTGGTGAGGAGACGCGCAAGGAGCTGCGGCGTCGGGCCAGGGAGCTGCAACTGTCGGCCGCAGAGGCGATTGACGGTCTTCGGGAGAAATTCGACGCGTTGACCTCGGCCAGAGACGGGTCGGATGAGGAAGCGGAAGACCCGGATGCGGGGGCGGAAGAAGCCGATGAGGAAGGCGACCCCGACGAGGACGAGGCAGTCGAGGCGACTGGGGACTCGGACGGCGGGCACGAGACCCTGGCCGACGCCCGGGCGGAGCTGGAACGCCGGCTGGCGGCGGCGCGGGCCCGACGTCGGGTGCGGGAACCCGATGAGGAAGAGCCGGTCGCCTGACTGAGGATCGCGCCCGGGGGTGGCACCGCTCCACCAGGGGTTTCGTCTGGCGGACGTTGCAGGCCGCGGACGAGAGCCGGATTCTGTTTCTGGCCAGCGCCCTGACCTTCGACGCTCTGCTGGCGGCCATTCCGTTCGTCCTGCTGCTGCTGACCGGACTCAATGCCGTCCTGACCGCGGCCCCCGATGAGTCGGCCTCCACCCTGGGCCGCATTCTCGAATCGATCCTACCCCCGCGGCCCTCCGGTGAGGCGACCCGGTTCCTGACTGCCGAGAGTCTGCTGAGCGAGGTGGCCCAGTTCGGCCAGCGGGTGTCCACTCTGGCGGTGTTCGCCTTCCTGTGGTTTTCGACCCGGGTGTTTGCCAGCGTCCGGATTGCCCTCAATCACATTTACGACGTGTCGGTGCGGCAGGTCGAACGCAGTTTTCTCGTGGGGGTCGTGCTGGGCAAGGTCCGGGACATCGTCCTGGTGGTCTTTACCCTGGTGCTGCTGTTCCTGAGCACCGGCATCTCCCTCGGTCTCCGCTATGCCACCCAGCGGGGCGAGGCCCGACTGCCCGGTAGCGAGTGGGTCATCAGCTGGGTCGGTCGGGCGGTGGGGGAGGTCCTGGCTTTCGCCATCATCCTGGCGCTGTTCCTGGTGCTCTACCGGTTCGGATCGGTCCGGCGAATTCGCACCCGCGCCGCCCTGCTGGCCTCCTGTTTCGCGGCCGTGGCGTTCGAGGTGGCCCGGAGGATCTTCGCGCTCTACCTGGCGGAGGCTTCGGTGATCTGGCGCCCGAGTGCGGACGCCGAAATCGGCGCGCTGCTCCTCTTCGTCCTCTGGCTGTACTATTCCTGCCTGGTATTCCTGCTCGGCGGGGTAGTGGCCGAAACCTGGGAATTGCGTCACCTGCAGCACCGCCAGCGCACCATTCTCGATTGACCAGCTCCGCCTCCTTTGCCGCGGGAGAAGTCATGCGTCGTCCCCTCGCCGGTCTCGCCCTCAGCGTCTTCTTGGGCTCCTTTGGATCACCCCTGGCGGCCCAATCGTTCGACTGGTATGCCCGAGGCCCCTGGCGGGAGAGCGTGCCCAGGCCTGACGCGCTGCTCGGCACGGCGATCGGGTCTCGCCATACCATGTACCACCAGCAGCAGCAGGTGCTGGATCGGATGATCGCGGCCGCTCCGGATCGGGTCCGGACCGAAGTCATCGGGAGCACTGTCGAGGGGCGGATCATGCGGCTGGTGATCATCTCGGCGCCGGAAAACCTGGACCGACTCGACGTGATCCGGACCGACCTCGCCGCCCTGGCCGATCCCCGGAGAACCAGTCCGCAAGAGGCGGCGGCCATCGCGAAGCGGACGCCGGCGGTGGCCATGCTGTCCCATTCGATTCACGGCAACGAGCCGGCCGGTTTCGAGGCCTCGATGATGACCGCCTATCAGCTGCTGGCCTCGGAGGAACCGGCCACCCAGGAGATCCTCCGCCAGGTCATCACCATTCTCAACCCGTCGATGAACCCCGATGGGCACGAGCGGATGGCGGCTTGGAACAACTCGGTGGCGGTGGGCAGCGATGAACCCGCGGCGCTGGAACAGGCCGAGCCATGGAGCATCCAGGGCCGCTTCAACCACTACCGGTTCGACATGAACCGCGATCTGCTGGCCTGGTCGCAGCCCGAGACCCGAGCCGTCGCCGGCGCCGTGATGCGCTGGCATCCCCAGGTGTTTGTCGACCTCCACAGCACCACGGATCAGTATCACTTCCCGCCGGCCGCCCTGCCGATCAACGCCAACCTGCCGGCCTCGAGCACGGCGTGGCTCGAACGATTTGGCCGGGGCAACGGTGAGGCCTTTGACGGCTTTGGCTGGCAGTACTTCGTCCGCGATGTCTTCGATCTGTTCTATCCGGGATACTGGGACAGCTGGACCGCGCTGACCGGCGCCACCGGGATGACCTTCGAAACCGACGGGGGTCCCGAGATCCGGATCCGCAAGTCGGACGGCACGGTGATGACCTTCGCCAGCGGGATCGCCCATCACTTCGTGGCTTCGATGGCGACGCTGCAGACCCTGGCCGCCGGGCGGGAAGAGCGGCTGCACGACTACTACGGCTTCCGGCAGAGCGGGATGGAGGAGACCCGGAGCGGAGCCATGCGACGCGTCGTCTTCACCGCCGGCACGGACCCGGCCCGGGCCCTCCAGGTGGCCCGGCTGCTGGCCCGTCAGGACATTGAAGTGGTGCGGACCAGTCAACCCTTCACCAGCCCCACCGCGCATGGCTATCTGGCCGCCGGCGCCAGCCGGCGGACCTTTCCGGCCGGCAGCTACGTGGTCGACGTCAATCAGCCGCAGGCCCGGCTGATCCGGGCCATTCTCGAGCCCCAGCCGGCCCTCGATCCGGGTTTCGCGCAGCGCCAGATCGAGCGCTTCGAGCGCAACCGACGGCGGGGCGAGGCGGCCACCCGCGAGGGGTATGAGTTCTATGACGTCACCGCCTGGTCGCTGCCGCTGAGCTACGGGCTGGACGCCGCGTGGACCGAAGACGCGCCCCCGGTGACCGGGGAACGGATCACCCCGGAGACTCCATCCCCGGCCGGCGCGGTCTCCGGTCGCGCCCGCTCGGCGTATCTCTTTCCCGCCGGCCAGGAGAGTTCCACCCGGCTGGCCATCTACCTGCTGCAGGAGGGGTTCACCGTCAACGTTGCCACCGAACCGCTTCGGGCGGACAACCTCGACTACCCGGTGGGCAGCTACGTTGCGCGGATCCAGCGCAACCCGGCGACCATCCACGCCCGGATCGGGGAGCTCGCCATCCGCACCGGCGCGCGGGTTACCGCCATCGCGTCGGCCTTTCCCGACCGGGGCCAGACCGGGGTCGGGAGCGGGAGCATCGTCGCTCTCCATGCCCCGCGGATTCTGCTCGGGGCGGGTGACGGGGTCAGTCAGTCTTCGTTCGGGGCGGCTTGGCACTACCTGGAACGGGAGCTGGAGGTCCCGGTGGTGCCGATCGATCTGGCCGCGCTGGGTCGGGTGGACCTCCACGACTACAACGTGCTGATTCTGCCGAGTGGGTCGGCGGGCCGGATGTTCCAGGCGCTCGGGGCCGGCGGGGCGGAACGACTCAAGCGATGGGTCCAGGAGGGGGGGGCGGTGATCGCTCTCGGCGGGGCGGCCCAGCTGCTGGGTCGGAAGGAACTCGAGCTCACCACCGTCGGGGTGGTCGGGGCTGACGAGGGCAAGGAGGACAAGGACAAGGGCCCGAAGATCGCCGGCGATACCACCCTGTCACAAGGCAACGCCGTAGCCGCGCCCCTGGTGTCTCCGACCGCCTCCGGCGGTGAGCGTCCGGAAGAGGTGACTGGGATCATCGTGCGGGCGACCCTCGACCGGACCCATTGGCTGACCTTCGGGTACCCGGGTGACCAGCTGCCGGTTCTGGTCGGGGGTGACCTGCTGACCCCCTCGAAACGGGGCGACAACCCGGTTGCCTTCGTCGGCGACAACCTGGTGCTCTCCGGTTTTGTGTGGCCGGGAAATACCGAACGCTTCCTCAAGGGCTCAGCCTGGGCGGTGGTGGAAAACGTCGGCCGGGGCACGGTGGTGCTGTTCGCCGAAGACCCGCTGTTCCGGGCCTTCTGGCGGGGGCCGGCCGGCCTGCTGACCAACGCGATTCTCATGGGGTCGGGGCGCTAGTCATCGCTGGCCCCGGTGGCCCGCCCCGGCTATCTTACCGGCGCCCCAGGTCCGAAGGGTATCGGCGCGCGAATCGCGTCAGGACCTTGCCGGTAGCAGCGCTAAGCGATGTCTGGTGTCGCTTCGGGTCGCCTGGGGCATTCCCCTTTTTTCCTTCACGGCCCGACGGGTCTTCGCCGTCCGCTCCGGATCGTGTCCTCCCGCTCGCCGCGATGAGCCGATGATCGCCCTGGCCCGAAAGTACCGTCCCCGTCGTTTCGAAGACCTCCTGGTTCAGGACCACGTGGCGACGGCGCTTCGCGGAGCCATCGCCCGGAACCGGGTGGGCCACGGCTATCTGCTGACCGGCCCCCGGGGGGTAGGGAAGACGACCGCCGCCCGGATTCTCGCCATGGCGCTCAATTGCGAGCGCACCAATCCGGAGGCCCCGACCGGCGAACCGTGCGGAGAGTGCGCCAGCTGCGGACGGATCTGGGCCGGCTCCGCCAGTCTGGACGTGGTGGAGATCGATGCCGCCAGCAATCGCGGGGTGGATGACGCGCGGGAACTGCGCGAGCGGGCGATGTACGCCCCCTCTCAGGCCGGCCACCACAAGGTGTACATCGTGGATGAGGCGCACATGCTCACCCGCGAGGCGTGGAACGCGCTGCTCAAGATTCTGGAGGAGCCGCCGCCCGGCGTGGTGTTCGTGTTCGCCACCACCGAGCCGCAGAAAATCGCCTCGCTGGCGGCCCCGGTGCTCTCCCGGCTGCAGCGCTTCGATTTCCGGAGAATCGGGCCGGCCGCGATTCGCGACCGGCTGCGCGAGGTGCTGACTGCCGAAGGGGTGGAGGCCGACGATGACGCGCTGACCCTGATCGGCCGTCAGGCGGATGGCGGCATGCGGGATGCCCTCTCGGTGCTCGATCAGTGCCTGTCGTTTGGCGAGGGTCGGGTGCGGGCCGATCGGGTCCGGGAGGTGCTCGGGCTGGTGAGCGAGGACGTGTACCTCGATGTCATCGGCCTGGTGGCGCGCCGGGATCCCGCGGGGATCTTCCCAGTGCTGGACCGGTTGCTCGATGCCGGGGTCGATCTGGTGGAGTTCCTCGGCGGGCTCGGCGACATGCTCCGCCAGCTGATCCTGGCGGGGCTCGGAGCCACGCCGGAGGACATCACCGAGCGGATGCGCGAGGCGCTCACGACCGCTGGGGAACAGGTCACCGCCGAGGATGGGGTCCGGATGCTCAAGCTGCTGACCGAGACGGAGGCGGCCGTGCGGCGGAGTGCCAATCCCAAACTGGCGGTCGAGACGCTGCTGCTCCGGTGGACCCTGATGGATCGCACGGTGGATCTGGAGCGGGTCCTGGCCGGTGGCGAGCCACCGACGCCAGCGGCGCGGGCGGTGGCCCCGGTCCCCAAAGCGGCCCGGCGACCCACCACCGAATCGAAATCTCCGGCCCCGGCACCAGAGGACCATGCCCCCGTGGCCAGGCCGGCTGGCCAGTCGGGTGAGACCCGGGCCCCTGTCGCCCCGCCCGAATCGGTGCCCTTTACCGACGACGGGGTCCGCCGGGCCTGGCCCGGGGTCGTCGAGGCCGCTCGACTGGAGAGCCGATTCCTCGGCGAAGCGCTGGTGGCCTGCCGGATCGGGGCGGTGGCCCCGCCGACCGTCGAGCTGGAGATCGATCCGGACCAGGGCGTGCTGATGGGGGCGGTCGAGCGGGGCCAGCGGACCCTGGAGTCCCTGCTGGCGGCCCGGGTCGGGGCCCCGGTGGCGCTGATCGTCCGAGCGGGAGCCTCCGAGTCGACGGCCCGGCCCCGTCGCCTTTCCGAGGCCGCGATGCGGGCGGATCGGCTCAAGGACCTGCGAGGGGTAGATCCGGCGCTGGACGCGGCGGTGGATGAGTTAGATTTGGAGATCGTGGACGAGTCACCCCCGAAGGGCTGATTCGCCGTCAGGTGTCCCGACCGGGCAGGGGAGCAATGGCAGACCTTCAGCAGCTCTTTCAGTTAGGCCAGCAGGTCCAGGGTCGCCTCCACCAATTGCAGACCGAACTGGCGGATCGGACCGTGGAGGCCCAGGCCGGGGCGGGACTGGTCCGGGTCAGCGTGGATGGCCGAGGAGCGGTCCGGACGCTCGACATCGACCCGGCCGCCTTCGAGGGTCGGGACGCGGAGCTGCTGGCGGAGCTGGTGCTGTCAGCCGTGGCGGAGGCGCAGCGTCGTGCCGCCGAGCTGGTGCACGCGGAGATGCGCCGACTGCAGGGTCCCCAGCCATCCGGCCAGACCTGAGCGGTGAGCGCCATCGAGGACCTGGTCACCGAGTTTGCCCGGTTGCCTGGGATCGGTCGCAAGACCGCCCAGCGCCTCACGTACCACCTGCTCCAGCAGACGACAGACCGGCCGGGGACCCTGGCGGCGGCGCTCATCGGGGTGGCCGAGCGGGTCCGGCCCTGTTCCCGGTGCGGAGACTTTACCGAGCAGGATCCCTGTCCAACCTGTCAGGACCCCCGTCGGGATGACGCCATCCTCTGCGTGGTCGAAGAACCTTCCGCGGTGCCGGTCCTCGAGCGGGCCGGTTTCCGGGGACGCTATCTGGTGCTCGGTGGTCGGCTCTCGCCGCTGGACGGGATGGGGCCCGAGGCGCTCCGGGTCGACCTGCTGGAACGGCGCCTGACGGAGGGCCTGATAAGGGAGGTGGTGCTGGCCACCAATCCCTCTCTCGAAGGAGAGGCGACGGCCACCTACCTTCAGGAACGCCTCACCGGGGCGGGGGTGCAGGTCAGCCGGCTGGCCCGAGGTCTGCCGATGGGAGGGGATCTGGAATTCGTCGATGGAGTCACCTTGAGTCACGCCCTGCAGGCCCGTCAGACCGTCGCATGAGCCGTTGGCGGGGTCCTCTCATCCTGACCGCTACGGTGGTCGGCCTCGGGCTCGGTTGGCTCGCGGCGCAGCGTACCCTGCGCCAGCACCGCGCCGCCCTCTTCAGTTCCCGGCCGCTCAAACGACTGGCCGCCCTCGGGTTTCTTGAGGGATCGGCCACGGCGGATTCCCTGCAGCTGTTGCGCGATTACCTCTCCTGGGAGCACCATCCCCTGCTTCGCCGGAAAGCCGCAGCGCTGGTCCGCCGGCTGGAGACGAGGGCCGCGTGAACGCCTCCGCCTGGAGTCTTCGGGAAGATGATGCCCGGCGCATCGCTCAGGTGCTCTCTGGGTTCCTGCGGGAGGCCGGGGCCCGGACCGCCTTGCTGGTGGACCGGAATGGGCAGATGCTGGCCACGGCCGGTGAGACCCCGGAATTCGACCACATCGCGTTCGCCTCGCTCACCGCAGCCGACTTCAGTGCCAACGATCAGCTGGCCCGGATGCTCGGCGAGACGGATTTCGGGGCGCTGTTCCATCAGGGTGAGCGCGAATCCCTCTATCTGGCCGATGTGGCCCGGCGGGTGATCCTGGTCATCCTGTTCGACAACAGCACCACACTCGGGCTGGTCAAGCTCAGGGTTCGCCGGGTGGTGACCGAGCTTACCGGTCTGTTCGAGGAGCTGTTTGCCCGGGTGGGCCCCGCCCCCCGCGTCGAGGCCGGGTTCCTCGGTGAGGCGGAAGACGAAATTGACCGACTCTTCGGAGCCTGAGGCCTGATGTCGCTGATCAACTACGCATCCCGTGAGATCAACTGTAAACTGGTCTACTACGGCCCGGGCCTGGGTGGCAAGACCACCAATCTCGAGTACATCTACGAGAAGGTGGCCCCGACCGCCAAGGGCAAACTGATCTCCCTGGCCACCGAGACCGAGCGGACCCTGTTCTTCGATTTCCTGCCGGTCGACCTCGGCACCATTCGCGGGTTCAAGACCCGGTTCCATCTGTACACCGTCCCGGGCCAGGTCTACTACAACGCCTCCCGGAAGCTCATCCTCAAGGGGGTCGACGGGGTGGTCTTCGTCGCCGATAGCCAGGTCGAGCGGATGGAGGCCAATCTGGAGGCGATGCAGAACCTGTACGACAACATGGTCCAGCACGGCTACGACCTGACCAGCCTGCCGTTCGTCATCCAGTACAACAAGCGCGACCTGCCCAACGCGGCCCCGATCCGGGAACTTCAGGACAGTCTCAACCCCGGCTGGCCGGTGACCGATCCGGCCCGTCAGCGGCCCTTGCCGGACCCCGATCGCCCGGGCGAATTTCTGGTGCAGCACATCGAAGGGACCTGGGTCGAGCGGGTGCCCTACTTCGAGGCGGTGGCGGTGCAGGGGCCTGGGGTGTTCGACACCCTCCGGGCCATCAGCAAGCAGGTCCTCAAGGCGCTGGGGTAGCCCGATGTGGAATCTGCCGAACATCATCACCATGGCGCGGATCCTGATCAGCCCGGTCATCGCCCTGCTGCCATTCATCGAAGGTTACGCTCCGAAGCTCATCACCCTGGGCATCTTCATTCTGGCGGTCGTGAGCGATATCTGGGACGGACACCTGGCCCGGTCCCGCAACCTGGTGACCGACCTCGGCAAGCTGCTCGACCCGGTGGCGGACAAGCTCCTCCTGCTGGCCACCCTGATCCCGATCTACGCCATTTCGCAGGAACGCCAGGATCTGTACGGGATCCCGGTGTGGGGCAGCATTCCGCTCTGGGTCTGTCTCCTGCTCCTGGGCCGGGAACTCGCGATGACCCTGTTCCGGTGGTACGCCCAGCGGCGTGGAGTCATCATCGCGGCCACCGGATCCGGGAAGCTCAAGACCACGTTGCAGAGCATCTTCATCGGCGCGACCATCGCGTGGTTCGCCTTCAAGGACGCGATCAAGCCGATGGGCTGGGAGACCAACCGCTTTGCCCTGGGCTGGACCGAGTTCCACGGGGGCTTCGTGGCCGTGACCCTCGCCATCGCCCTGGTGCTGACGGTTTACTCCTTCGTGCTGTATCTCTACCGGAACCGCCGCCTCTTCAGCAACTCCTCGGCACCCACCTCGTAAGCCAGTGAACTTCGAGCTGGTTACCATCGGGACGGAACTGCTCCTGGGGCACACCGTGGATACCAATGGCGCCGAGTTGGGCCGGGCGCTGGCGGAGGCGGGTGCCCGTCTGGTTCGCCGGACCACCGTTGGCGACGATCCCGAGGCCATCGCGACGGCGGTGGCTGACGCGCTGGAGCGGACCGGGCGGGTCATTACCACCGGGGGGCTGGGGCCGACCCGGGATGACATGAGCAAACGAGCGGTGGCGGATCTCTACGGTTGGCCCCTCCGGTTCGAAGCGGCGGTGTGGGATGATATCGTGGCCCGGTTCCGCCGTCTGGGGCGGCAACCGGCGGTCGCCAACCGCGGCCAGGCGGAGATTCCGGAGGGCGCGGAGATCCTGGCCAACCGCTGGGGCACCGCGCCCGGGCTCTGGCTGGATGGACGGCCGGGGCTGGTCATCATGCTCCCGGGCGTCCCGCGGGAGATGCGGATGCTGCTCACCACCGAGGTGATCCCCCGGCTGGCGGACCGCACCGGCGGCACCGTGATCCGGTCGATGGTGGTTCGCACCGCCTCGATTGCCGAATCGGCGGTCGCCGAGCGACTCGAGGGACTGGAGGAGGAGCTGGCGCCCCTCACTCTGGCCTACCTCCCCTCGATCGAGGGGGTCGACCTGCGACTCACCGCCTGGAACCTGGAGCCGGGTCGGGCAGCCCTGCTGCTCAACGCGGCGGCCGATCGACTGGAAACCACCCTGGCCCATCATGCGTACGGGCGGGGCGAGGATGACCTGGCGGTTCTGGTCCTGGAACGGCTGCGGCGACTGGGACTGCGGGTGGCGGTGGCCGAGTCCTGCACCGGCGGCCTGCTGGGGGGCCGAATCACCGAGGTGCCAGGAAGTTCCGAGGTCTTTGCCGGTGGGGTGGTCTCCTACGACGACCGACTCAAGATCAGCATGCTGGACGTGCCACCGGCGCTGCTGGCGGCGCACGGGGCGGTGAGTGAGCAGGTCGCGGCGGCGATGGCGGCCGGCGTGGCCACCCGGCTTGGCACGCCGGTGGCGGCCTCCATCACCGGGATTGCTGGTCCCTCGGGTGCCACCGATACCAAGCCGCTGGGGACTGTCTGGATCGGGTACTGGTACCAGGGCGTGGCCACCGCGGCCCACCGGGTGTTCCCGGGGAGCCGGGCGGAGGTGCGCGCCCGTGCCGTGCAGTTCGCGCTGCATGGTCTGTTGGATCGCCTGGGGCGTGGCCCCTGATCGGGGGGCGGCCCGTGACCGGCTATTTTTCGCCTGGCTTCAGCCAAGGGAGTGTGGTGTGAAGGACAGTCCGGAGTTTGACAACGAAGTGACCGAAGACTCGGTACCAGCGGCCGAAGGGCCGGAATCCGGGGAGCCGGCCACTGGCGCCGGGGTGCCCCTGGAGCCCGCACTGAGCGCGGTCCGCCGGCTCGAGCAGCAGCTCGCCGAGAGCCGGGATCAGTATCTCCGCCTGGCCGCCGAGTTCGACAATTTCCGGAAACGGATGATCCGCGAGCGGGCCGAACTGACGGATCGGGCCCAGGCGGCGTTCGTGGTGGGGCTGCTCGATACCCTGGACGACCTCGACCGGCTGGTGGAGCAGGACAAGGACGCCACCGGCCATGAGGTGTTGCACGAGGCGCTGGTCCTGGTCGATCGCAAGCTCCGCAAGGAGCTCAGTACCAACGGGCTGGAGCGGATTGCCCCGGCCGGAGAGCGTTTCGACCCGGCCCTCCATGAGGCGGTCAGCGTGGTGCGGCCGCCGACCCCCGAACAGGACCACACCGTCAGCGCGGTCTTCCAGTCGGGGTATCAGTACAAGGGGACCCTGATTCGTCCGGCCAGAGTGCAGGTCTTCATCACCGAGGGCCAGGACTGAACGTGGCCACGCCGGACTACTACCAGGTCCTGGGGGTCTCCGAGGGCGCCAAGCCCGAGGAGATCAAGAAGGCCTATCGCCGGCTGGCCAAGAAATACCATCCCGACGCCAATCCCGACAAGCCCGCCGCGGCCGATCGGTTCAAGCAGATCTCCGAGGCGCATACCGTCCTCTCCGACCCGGCGCAGCGGAAGAAGTACGATCAGATGCGCCGGCTGGGCGCCTTCGATCCACGCCGGACCGGTCCTCGGGCCGAACCGGGTGGCGGGGCGAGCGGGGGCTTCGACTTCGGTGACCTGGGCGGGATGGGTGGGTTGGGCGACCTGTTCAGTTCGATCTTCGGCAAGGGAAAGCGGGAGGATCAGCGGGGTGAGACGCTCGAGACCACCCTGTCGGTCCCGTTCCGCACGGCGGTCCTCGGGGGCAAGGTCCCGATTGCCGTGCCGGTCACCGATACCTGCCCTGTCTGTGCGGGCAACGGGGCCGCCCCGGGCGCGGCAGTTACCACCTGCGACGAGTGCCGGGGGCGCGGGACCATCTCCTTCGGTCAGGGCGGGTTCGCGGTCAACCGGCCGTGCCCGGCCTGTCGGGGGCGGGGCAAGCTGGCAAGCGAGAAGTGCAGCGCTTGTGGCGGGGCCGGGGAGGTCCGCACCGAGCGGAAGCTCATGGTCACCATTCCCCAGGGGGCCGACAGCGGAACCAAGATCCGGCTCAAAGGACAGGGGCAGGGGGGCCGGGCCGCTGGCGTCGCCGGTGACCTGCTGGTCACGCTCCAGGTCGAACCCGACCGGTTCTTCCAGCGGGACGGCCTCGATATCCACTGCGAGATTCCCCTGAACATCGCTCAGGCAGTGCTCGGCGCCGTGGTCCGGGTCAAGACGGTCGATGGGCGGAAGATCCAGCTGCGGGTTCCGGCCGGGACCCAGCCGGGGCGCAAGTTCAGGATCAAGGGGCAGGGGATCCAGAAGGGCGGCAACAAGGGAGACCAGCTGGTCGGAGTTCAGGTTGAGCTGCCCGAGCAACTCACCCCGGAGCAGGAAGCCCTGCTCCGGCAGTTCGCCGATGCCTCAGGGCTCAAGTACTAGCCGGTCTCCGGTCCGCGCCGCATAGCGCTCCAGCAGCCAGGCGTGGGTCGCCCGCTCGGGCTGATTGCCCGGGTGCCGCTGACGATAGTTGCCGTTGGGCAGCAGCTCCCATGCCTGCCGGTTGTCTTCCAGACAGACCTCCATGAGACCCCGCACCAGGGTGCGATGGGCCGGCTCCTCCAGGGGGACCGCGACCTCAATCCGCCGATTCAGGTTCCGCGGCATCCAGTCCGCCGAACTGATCAGGACCTCCTCCTCGCCGTCGTTCTGGAACCACCAGGCGCGGGAGTGCTCCAGGAAGCGACCGATCACGCTGACCACCCGGATCCGTTCGCTGGCCCCGGCAATGCCCGGACGCAGGCAGCAGATGCCGCGGACCAGCAGATCCACCTGGACCCCGGCGTTCGACGCCTCGTACAGCGCCAGGATGATCTCCTGATCCACCAGCGCGTTGATCTTGGCGAGGATTCTCGCCGGCCGCCCCGCCTTGGCGTGATCGGCCTCCCGCCTGATCCGGTCGAGCAGCCAGGGCCGGATCCCGGCAGGGGCCACCACGATGCGCCGGTACTGCTCACGGGTCGCGAACCCGGTCAGCACGTTGAACAGGTCGGTCAGGTCCGCGCCCAGTTCCTCACGGGCGGAAAACAACCCGAAATCGGTATAGGTTCTGGCGTTCCGGGCTGAGTAGTTGCCGGTGCCGATGTGGACGTACCGCCGGATCCCGCCCCCCTCCCGTCGGACCACCAGGATGGTCTTGGCGTGGGTCTTGAGTCCCGCCACGCCGTAGCTCACGTGGGCTCCGGCATCCTGCAGTCGGGTGGCCCACTGGATGTTGCTCTCCTCATCGAACCGGGCCTGCAGCTCGATCAGGACGGCGACCTGCTTGCCCCGCTCGGCCGCTTCCACCAGCCGGCGGGCGATTCCCGATTCGGTGCCGATCCGGTAGAGCGTGATCTTGATGGCCAGGACGTCGGGATCCTCGGTGGCCGCCTGGACGAAGCGTTCGACCGTGGCCGGGAAGCTCTCGTACGGGTGATGCACCAGCACGTCCCCTTCCCGGATCACCTCGAACAGATCGTGCCCGGCCGGGAACCGCGGGGGGACCACCGGGACAAAGGCGCTGTCGTGCAGGTGCGGCCGATCAGGAGCCGTCAGGTCCATCAGCCCGGCCGCATCCAACAGGCCCGCCACCTCGTACACATCGTCCCGGGTCAGGATCGGGCCTTCCGCTTCCTGCTCGGTGTTGAACTCCTCCAGCAGGAGATCCCGGAGCGAGATCGGCATCGTGGGATGCACCTCGATCCGGACGACCTCGCCGAACCGGCGGTTGCGCACCTCCTCGGCAATCAGCGCCAGCAGGTCTTCGGCTTCGTCGTGATCGAGGTCCAGGTCGGTGTTCCGGGTGATCCGGAACGGGTGGCAGCCGAGCACTTCCTGCCCCGGGAACAGCGACTCGAGGTGCATCGCCACCACCACCTCCAGCGGGAGCCGGCGGTGCGCCCCGGGCAGCGGCACCCAGCGGGGCAGAATCGCCGGCACCTTGACCCGGGCGAACCGTTCCTCCCCGTCATCTCCCCGCAGCACCACTGCCAGCGAAACGGTGAGGTTCGAGATGTACGGGAACGGGTGGGCAGGATCCACCGCCAGCGGCGTGAGCACCGGGTAGACCTGGTCCGCGAAGTACCGGGCCAGATGGTCCCGGTCTTCGGCGCCGAGATCGGAGTCGTTGAGGTAGATCCGGACCCCATCCGCGGCCAGGGCTGGGAGCACCTCGGTGCGGAGCGTCCGGCAGTGCTCGGCCTGCAGTCCGCGGACCATCACCGCCACCATCCGGAGTTGCTCGTCCGGGGTCATGCCATCAGCGGTCCGATCGACAAAACCGACCGCCTGCTGCTGCTTCAGGCCCGAGACCCGGACCTGAAAGAACTCATCGAGATTGCTGCTGAAGATGCCGAGAAACTTGACCCGTTCGAGCAGCGGGGTGCGAGGGTCTTGCGCCTCCCGGAGCACCCGGCGGTTGAACTCCAGCCACGACAGCTCCCGGTTGATGTAGAGCGAGGCGTGACGGAGGTCGTCGGGGACCCGCGGCGCAGCGTCAATGCTGCGGAAGACATCGGTCATCCGGCGATGACTCCCCCACCCAGCACCCGGCCCCCGGGACCGTACATCACCCCCGACTGACCCGGGGCGATGGCGCGGGCGGATTCCTCCAGCGTGAGCGAGACGACCGACCCCTCCACCGCGGCGATTACGGCACCGAGGGCCTGCGACCGGTAGCGGATCTGGACCTCGCAGTGGTCGCCCGGCCTCAACGGGTCCGCCAGCCAGTTGACTTCCTCGAGCCGCACCGACCAGCCGTCCAGTTCCTCCGCGGTACCGATGACGACCTCGCGCTGGAGTGGTCGGATGGCGACGACGTAACGGGGCGCCTCGGCGCCGCCCGGCAGGCCTCGCCGCTGCCCGATGGTGTAGCGGGCAAACCCGTCATGGGTCCCCACCACCTCGCCAGCCGTGGTGACCAGGCTTCCCTCCGCCAAGGCAGGGGATCCGGCCGGCAACTCCCGCTCGAGCACGGCCGCGTAGTCGCCATCCGGCACGAAACAGATGTCGACCGACTCCGGGGCCTCGGCGGTGATCAGTCCCAGAGTCCGAGCCCGCTCCCGGGTCTCCGCCTTTGTCAGGGTGCCGACCGGGGCCAGCATCCGGCTGACCACCCGGCGGTCGATCCCCCAGAGGAAGTAGCTCTGGTCCTTGTCCGGATCGCTGCCGCGGTAGAGGGCGCCCTCCCGGGCCACGACGTAGTGGCCGGTGGCGATGGCGTCGCAGCCGAGGGAATCGGCGTGGGCCAGCAGGTCGCGGAACTTGGTGAACGAGTTGCAGCGCACGCAGGGAATCGGGGTACGGCCGCGGGAGTACTCGTCCACGAAATTGGCGATGACATCGTGGCTGAACCGGTCTTCCAGATTGAGCACGTAGTGCGGGATCCCCAGTCGATGGGCGACCGCTCTGGCGTCGGCGATCGAGTCGAGGGAACAGCAGGGTCGGTCCACCACCTCGTCGCCGTAGCAGAACAGCTTCATGGTGGCACCGATCACCTCGTGCCCCTCGGCGACCAGCAGGGCGGCGGCCACCGAGCTGTCCACCCCACCCGACATACCGACCAGGACCTTAGACACGGCCCAGCACCACCGCGAGCTGCCGGACCTTCTCCACCACTCCCGGAAAGGTTGCCGCCAGTCGCTCAATGTCCGCCGGCGTGGTTTCGTGCCCCAGGCTGAACCGCACCGTCCCCAGGACCAGGTCCCGCGGGATGCCGAGCCCGGTCAGGACGTGGGACGGTTCGACCGATCCGGTCGAGCAGGCCGAGCCCCCCGACGCGGCGATGCCCGCCAGGTCGAGGTGCATGAGCAGCGCCTCGCTGTCGGAGCCTGGCACCGCCACACTGAGGATGTGGGGAGCGCGAGGAGCTCCCTCGGCATTGATGGCCAGTCCCTCGACGGCGGCCTTGAGTCGCGCAGCCAGGGTGTCGCGGAGCTCACTCAGCCGCGGCGCCTCGGAGGCCTGTTCGGCGGCCGCCAGGGTCGCGGCCCGTCCCAGCGCCACCGCCCCCGCGACGTTCTCGGTTCCTGGGCGGATCCCGAACTGCTGCCCGCCCCCATGGATGATGGACTCCACCACGCCCGCGGAGCCTCACCACCAGCGCGCCGATCCCCTTGGGGGCCCCGATCTTGTGACCGGAAAGGGTAACCAGCGAACAGGGCAGCGCCGCGACCGAGACCGGGATCTTCCCGAAGGCCTGCACCGCATCGGTGTGAAACGGGACCTGGGCGGCGTGACAGCGTTCGGCGATCGCCGCCACCGGCTGGATGACCCCCAGCTCGTTGTTGACCCACATGACTGAGACGACGCCTGGTCGCTCGACCAGGGCGCGATCGAGGGCGTCGAGATCCACCAGCCCACACGAGTCGACGGGGAGGATGACTTCCTCGCCGCCCAGCTGAACCACTTTGTGGGCCGCGGCGAGGACCGCCTTGTGCTCCGTGGAGGCCACCACCGCCGACATTCTCCGGCCCTTGTCCCGGGCGGCAACGGCCGCGCCGATGACCGCGAGGTTGTCCGCCTCGGTCCCCCCGGAGGTGAAGATGACCTGCCCCGGCTCGGCACCGACGGCCTCGGCGACCTCGCGCCGGGCGTGTTCCAGGCCGGCCCGGGCGGCCCGCCCGAATCGATGCGCACTGGACGGGTTGCCGAAGGTGCCCCCCAGGAACGGGAGCATGGCCTCCACCACCTCCGGACGGACCGGGGTGGTGGCAGCGTGGTCGAGGTAGATCGGGGTTTCCATGGTCAGTAGAAGATAGTCATTCCGGGGCCCCAGACCCCGCCGGGCCCGTGCCACGCCCTGGAAAAGCCGTCCTCAGGGTTACATGCTCTGAACGGTCAGCCCGGCAATGTCATCCACCTGCACCGTCTCTTCGGTGTAGAACGGCTCGCCATAACGGACCCTGATCAGGGACCCGTAGTGGGCGGATTGGGTTTCGATCAGCCCATACAGGTCCTGCGCTGCGGGAAAGAGCTCACCCGCGGTGGTGGCGCCATCGAACTGACTGGCATAGCACCGGATCGCCTCCATCTTGCGGGCAAACTGCGCGGTGATGTCCACCACGAACGTCGGTTTGACCGGGTCCTCACGGTAGGCCAGGGCGTACAGGATCTTGAACGGACGGTGGGGCGTACCTGGCGCGTCATAGCGGGCCAGGCCGGCCAGGAAGCTGGCGTCCCGCCCCAGTTCCGAGGCGATCCGGTGATCGGGGTGCCGACCCACTGGGAAGGGGAGGATCACCACCCGGGGCGCCAGGGTCCGGATCTGCTCGACCACCACCCTCCGGGTCTCGTCGGTATTGGCCAGGTGGGCATCCGGGAGGCCGGCGTTGCGCCGTTCGGCGACCCCCAGCACCCGGGCCGCGGCTTCGGCCTCCTGGCCACGGAGTTCGGCCGATCCCCGGGTGCCGGCCTCCCCGGCGGTCAGGTCGAGAATCCCGGTCCGGTAGCCCTGCTCCGCGGCCCGGATCAGGGTGCCGCCGCAGGTCAGTTCGACGTCGTCGCGATGGGCCGCAATGGCCAGAATATCCACCGGCATGGGGCAGAGTGTCCCGGGGCTGAGGTGCTGGGAAATACCGCGGTGCTACTCGTGTCGCAAGGCCTCGACGGGGTCCATCTGAGCGGCCCGGTTGGCGGGGTAGAGCCCGAACACCAGCCCGATCACGACCGACACCAGGGCGGCGACCACCGCGCTCCACAGCGGGACCACCGCTTCGATCCCGATCAGCCGCTTGAGCACCTCGCCCGATGCCAGCCCGAAGCCGATGCCGATCAGGCCCCCCAGCAGGGTCAGGGTGGCGGCTTCCACCAGGAACTGGCCCAGAATCTCGGCCCGGGTGGCGCCAACGGCCTTGCGGAGGCCGATCTCCCGGGTCCGGTCGGTCACCGACACCATCATGATGGCCATCACCCCGATCCCCCCGACCATCAGGGCCACGCCGGAGATCGCCACCATCACCAGGAAGAACGCCGAGGTGAGGGAAGTGACGGTGTCGAGGATCTGGTCCTGGGTCAGGAAGTCGAAGTTGTTGGGCTGGCCGGGTCGGAGTCCCCGCTTGAGTCGGAGGGCGAGGGTAGCCTGGTCATGGGCCTCGACCGGGTCGACCCCGCTCCGTGGCCTGACCGCGATGAACAGGCTGTTGGTCTCGTCCACCTGGAAGTTGCGGCGTCCGGCCCAGTAGGGGATGACCCCGCTGAGTTCTCCACCGGGCGGTTGCCAGATGTTCTCGGGGGCATCGAAGATCCCGATCACCCGCATCGGGTGTCCCCCCACCCGGATGATCTTGCCGAGGGGCTCCTCCCGGCCAAACAGGCGGTTGGCCATCTCGGTCTCGATCACGATGACCCGATCCCCGGTGAGTTCGCTCCGGGTGAAGAGCCGGCCCCGGATCAGGGTGCCGGCCAGGATGTCCATGGCGCGGTCGTCGGCGGCATACAGCCGGGCGACCTGGGTGCGCTGCCCTGCGAACTCGAAGCGCTGGTACATCTCGATCCACATCGCGGCGTAGCTGATATCCGCCGCGTTCTGGATGGCGATCGCATCGGCTTCCTCGAGGATCGGGCGGATCCGGACCTCATACGGGAGGTTCCGCGGATCGATCGGCGTGCCGTCGAAGAAGCGCATGACATAGAAGGTGGTGGGACCGGCGACCTCGACCGCAGCGAAGATCTGGGTCCGGATCCCCTGGACGATCGAGGCCATCGCCATGACGGTGGTGACCCCGATCACCACCCCCAGAATGGTCAGCGCGCTCCGGAGCTTGTTGCTCCGCAGGGCGACCGCCGCCACGCCGAGGCTCTCCACCAGTCCCGGCAGCATCGGCTACTCGGCCCGCAGGGCGGTGATCGGGTCCAGCCGGGCCGCCCGCACCGCGGGGTATACCCCGAACAGAATGCCGGTGCCGGCTCCCAGCGTCAGCGCGGTGGCCACCGACCAGGCGGTGACCTGGGCGGGCAGAGGCGTGGCGCTCCTGACCAGCAGGGCGAGGCCCCACCCGCAGGCCACCCCGAGCAGGCCACCCAGGGTGGAAAGGGCCACCGCCTCCACCAGGAACTGACGCCGGATATCGCGCCGGGTGGCACCCAGCGCCTTCCGGATCCCGATTTCGAAGGTCCGCTCGCTCACCGACATCAGCATGATGTTCATGATGACGATGCCGCCCACGATGATGCCGATGAACACCACCGCCGGCACCACCGTGAAGAGGACCCGGGTCAGATCGGTCCAGAAGCTCACCAGGGCATCGGCTTTGTCCACCGCGAAGTTGTTCTCCTCCCGGGGACGGAGGCCGCGGGCCAGCCGCATCGCCTCCTCGGCCCGGGCCATGGCGCCCGGCAGCTGATCGGCCTCGAACACCTTGACCGAGATGGTGGTGGTGAGCCGCCGGCCATACGCGGTCTCGAAGGTGGTGAGCGGCAACAGGACGAACCCGTCGAACGACTGTCCCAGCACCCGGCCCTTCTCGGCGACGACCCCCTTGACCTGGTACTGTCGGTCTCCGACTCGGATCTGCTTGCCGATGGCCGCTTCCGGCGTCGCGAACAGCTCTGACACGACCGACCAGCCGATCACCACTACCTGGCGGCGCTGGGTGAGGTCCGGGTCGGTCAGCGGGGCCCCGGCGGCGAACTCGTAGTCCTGGACCACCTGATAGGGTGGGGTGACGCCGAAGACGGTGGCGTTCTGGAGGACCCGTCCGCGATAGCGGACGTCCTCGGTGGGGGTGGGCCACCCCGACTGCAGCGAGATCGCCTGGGCGTCCGGCAGGGCGGCCCGGACCATCTCCGCCTCATCCTGCCGGATCGCGGGGCGGCGGCTCATCCGCCGGATCGTCTCGTCGTCCATCAGTGCCACCGTCATCGGGGAGCGACGGACCTGAAAGGCGTTGGTCCCGACGATCGCCCCGGTCAGGTTGTCCTTGACGTAGGAATTGAGCCCCTGGATGATGGCCACCACGGCCACCAGGAAGGTGACCGAGACGATGATGCCGAGCAGGGTGAAGAACGACCGGAGTTTGGCGGTGCTGATCGCGGCGAACGCGAGGCGGGCGGCTTCGAAGAACGGCATGCCGAAAGGTAAGCGGGGAGCGGTGAGAGGTGAGGGGCCAGGGGGTGTGAGAGGGGACCGGGGAGCCAGCCCGGGACCCGGTCGGGCCCTGGCGGACGGCACCCGCACACCGTCATTCGTACCGCAGCGCCTCGACCGGATCGAGCTTGGACGCCTTGTTGGCTGGATAGAGGCCGAAGAAGATCCCGGTGACGGTGGAGACCAGGATCGCGGCGGCGACTGACCAGAGCGGCACCGTGGCCGGGATCGGAGTGAAGGCGTTGACGGCCCAGGCAATCAACCCGCCGAGTGCCATACCGGCCAAGCCGCCGAGCAGGGTCAGGGTGGCGGCTTCCACCAGGAACTGGAACATGATCTCGGCCCGGGTGGCGCCCAGCGCCTTGCGGACCCCGATCTCCCGGGTCCGCTCGGTCACCGAGATCATCATGATCGCCACCACCCCCACGCCGCCCACCATCAGCCCGATGCTGGACAGGGCCAGCATGACCAGGAAGAACCCGCCGGTCACATTGGCGAACATCTCCATCATCCGGTCCTGGCTGACCACCGCAAAATTGTTGTCCTGGGCCGGCTTCAGGCCCCGGGAGGACCGGATCGCTGCGATGACCTGGTCCTGGGCGTCGAGCACCCGCGATCCCTTCGACCGGAATGACCGCGAACATCAACCAGCCCTTGAAGTAGTCCGCCACCTTCGAGAAGGTCGAGTGGGGGATGACCACGATCGGGGGACTATCGCCGAAGAATGAGTTCGGCTCGACATACATGTCCGACGACCTCGAACGGTTGTCCGAAGATCTTGATCCGCTTGCCGATCGGGTCGAGTCCGGGGAAGAGGCTGTTGGCCATCTTGTCGTTGATGACCGCCACCAGCGCTCCGGCCGCAAACTCGGCCTGGGTGAAATTGCGACCCTCTTCGATGTTGCCGCCGACGACCATGACCCAGGTCGGGCTGAACCCGATGACCTGGCTGTTTTCCAGCTTCTGGTCCTGGTAGCTGACCGGGCCGCTGGTGCCCTTCCCGCCAGGTCACTTCCCGGACCCCGGGCAGCCGCCGGAGCATCTCGGCCTCCGACACCTGGAGCCACGGGTTCTCGCCGCCAGGGCGACATCTCGTCCGACCCGTCCGAGATGCTGAGCCCGCCCTGGAAGAAGCGCTGGACGAAGAAGGTCTTCGGGCCCGAGGCTCTCCAGTTCGGACATGACGCTGCGGTTGATCCCGGTGATCATCGAGGCCATCCCGATCACCACCATGACCCCGATCCCGACCCCCAGAATCGTCAGCGACGCCCGGACCTTGTTGCCCCTGATCGAATCGAGCGCAATCCCGACGCCCTCGCCGATCCGCCCGAAGACAGTGGCCACGCGTTCGAAGGTCATTCCGGCCCTCAGTGCTTCGATCGGGTCGAGCCGGGAGGCCCGGCTGGCCGGGTAGATCCCGGCGGACATGCCCACCGCGATGCCCAGGGTGACGGCCACCACCAGCGACCACGGGGCCACGGCGGCGGGGAACGGGGTGCGTGGCCTTGACCAGGAAGGCCAGGCCGATGCCGAGCCCGATCCCGATGATCGCACCGAAGGTGGAGATCGTGGCGGACTCCACCACGAACTGGGCCAGGATGTCCCGCCGGCGGGCGCCGAGCGCCTTCCGGATGCCGATCTCCCGGGTCCGTTCGGCCACCGCCATCAGCATGATGTTCATGATCACGATGCCGCCGACCACCAGCGAGATTGCCACCAGACCCGGCAGCGCCATGAACAGCACCCGGGAGATCCGCTTCCATCCCTGCCAGGGCGCCCTCGGCGGTCTGGAGGTAGAAGTTGTTCGTCCTGGCCCGGCTTGAGCTGCCGCTGGGTCCGCATCGCGGACTCGACCTCGTCCATCGCCGTCAGCATCAGCCCGGGGTTGTCGGCCTGGACGTACAGCTCATCCATGGTGTTCGAGTCAGCAGAGCTGCCGCTTGGCGGGCGATTCGAACGGCATCACCGCAAACTTGTCCATCGAGATCCCGAACAGGGTGCCCTGCTTGGCCACCACCCCGATCACCCGGTAGGGCAGTCCGTCGATCGTGACGCTCTGCCCGACCGGATCGACGCCCTCGAACAGCTTCTCGGCGATCAGGTCGCCGATCACCACCACGGTCGTGCCGACCCGGGCCTCCTGGGCGGAGAACGGCCGGCCGGCCGCGATGTCGTAGTTCTTGATCCCGAAGTAGCTGCGCATCGGCTCCCATGACCTCGATGTCCTTGGCGAGCTTGCCGGCCCGGCCGATGTACCATGCCCTGGGAGCAGTACCGGCTGAGCACCACCGGGGTCCGGATCCTGCTTCCACGATAGTCGGCGTTGCGTAGGTGATCCGGGGCCGGCGGAGCCACTCGCGCCAGGTGTCGTCGCTCACATCCCCCATGTTGATGCCGGGGAACCGGCGCAGCTGGAAGGTGTTGAGGCCCACCAGCCGGTTCACGAACTGGTCCTCCATGTAGACGTTCATGCCCTGCACGATCGAGACGACCGCGATCAGGAAGGTCACGCCGATGACCACTCCGATCAGGGAGAAGAAGCTCTTCAGCTTCTGGGCCCAGATCGTCTGGAGGGCGAGCCGGACCGCCTCGAACAGGGGCATCAGGCCGCGGCCTGGTGCCCGATCGCCGGGTGTCCGAGGCGACCGAACCGTCGCGGAGCACCACCACCCGGGCCGCGTGGGTCGCGATGTCGGGTTCGTGGGTGACCATCACGATGGTCTGCCCCTGCGTCATGGAGCTGACCGAAGACCCGCATGATCTCCTCGCTGGTCACGCTGTCGAGGTTGCCGGTCGGTTCGTCGGCCAGCAGGATCGAGGGCCGGTTGACCAGCGCCCGGGCAATCGCCACGCGCTGCCGCTGGCCGCCCGACAGTTCGTTGGGCCGGTGACCGATCCGGTCGCCCAACCCGACCCGCTCCAGCGCCTCCGTGGCCCGGTCCCGGCGCTCTCGACTCCCCATTCCGGCGTAGACCAGGGGCAGCTCCACGTTCTGCAGGGCCGAGGCCCGGGGCAGCAGATTGAAGGTCTGGAACACGAACCCGATCTCCCGGTTGCGCACCCGGGCCAGGGCATCGTCGCTCATCCGGGAGACCTCCTGCCCGTTGAGCCAGTATTCCCCCGCCGTGGGGGTGTCGAGGCAGCCGATCAGGTTCATGAGGGTCGACTTGCCCGACCCCGACGGTCCCATGATGGCGATGTACTCGTTCCGCCGGATCTCGACATCCACCCCGCGGAGGGCGTGGATCACCTCGCCGCCCATGTCATAGGCGCGGCGGATGCCGCGCATCTGGATGACCGCGTCGGTCACTTGGGCTTCCTTTCCGCCGCGGGCGGCTGCTGCTTCACCTTGGTGCTGTCCTTCATGTCGCGGATCGCCTGATAGGGGCCGGCCACGACGGTGTCGCCCGCGGAGATGCCCGACAGCAGCTCGAAGTATTCCTCTCCCGCGATCCCGACCTTGACCGGGGTGAAGGTCGCAATCCCGTTCCGGACCACGAAGACACCCTCCCGCTCCGGCTTCTTGGCGTCGCTGGCGGGCTTTGGCCGGGCCGAGTCGGCGCCCGGCTTCAGCTCATTGGGGATGTCCTCGTGTTCCCGGACCGTCAGCGCGATGATGGGCAGGCTCAGGACCTCGCGCCGGGTCTCGGTCACGATCCTGGCGGTCGCGCTCAGGTCGGGTCGGATGTCGCTGGGGGGGTTGTCGAGCACCACCTCCACCTCGAAATCCACCGCCCGATCGGTCGAACCGCCGGCCGCTTGAGACAGCTTGGCGCTGTTGCCGATCTTGGTGACGCGGCCGATGAAGGTGGTGTCGGGGAAGGCGTCGATCGCGATCGACACCGAGTCCTGGAGGGCGAGCCGCACCACGTCGGTCTCGTCCACGTCCACCTTGGCCAGCACGACCGACAGGTCGGACACCGTCATCAACAGGCCCGTCTCGCGGGAGAAGGTGCCGGGGACCGCGACCTCGCCCTCCTCGACCGCCAGCCGGGTGACCCGACCGGCGATCGGGGCGAACAGCCTGGTCTTGGCCAGGTTGTCCCGGGCCTCCTGCAGAGAGGCGCGGGCCTGGGCGACCTGGCTCTCGTTCGAGCTGTAGCTGGCCACCGACACGTCATAGGTCTGCTTGGCCTGCTCGACCGCTTCGACCGAGATCAGGTTCTCGTTGGTCTTCCGGAGTTCCTGGGCCCGGTCATAGGAGCGCTTGGCCTGGTCGCGGTTGGTGCGGACCTGCATCAGGTTGGCTTCGCTGGTCTGCAGAAACGCCTCGGCCCGCGCCACCACCGACTGGTACTGCGCCGGGTCGATCTGGATCAGCAACTGCCCCTTCTCCACCAGGTCGCCTTCCCGGACATAGAGCTGGATGATCCGGCCGGTGATATCGGCGCTGACGTCCACCTTGGTCTGCGCCTCGATCTTGCCGCTGGCGGTGACGATCGAGGTGAGGTCGCGGGCGGCAATGGCCTCCAGCCGAACCTCGGTGGCACGGCCCCCCTTCCGGGCGGCGGACAGGGCCGTGATGCCCCCGACCACAACCACCAGCAGGACGATGAACAGGCCGACCTTCGTTCGACGGGACATGAGGGCTCTCTCGTTAGCGAAGTGGACGTCCAACCGCGAACTCGAGCGCGGCAATGGACTTGTGGTATGCGTAGATGGCGTTAACGTAGCTCGCCTCGGCCTGAGTCACGGCGTTCTGGGCATCGGTGACATCGAGGGCGCTCCCGCTGCCCAGCCGGAACCGTTCCTGCGCCAGCGTCAGCTGCTCACGGGCGGCGAGCCGGTTGGCCTCCTCCACCCCGATCGCCTGGTAGGCGGCGGTCAGCGCCAGGTGGCGGCCCTCGACCTCGGCCCGGACCTGGAGTTCGCTGGCCCGGACAAATTCCTCGGCATCGGCCTGCGCCGCATTGGCGCGGGAGACCTGGAGATTCCGGCTGAACCCGGCGAAGATCGGGAGCGAGATCGAGACCGAAGCGCGGAACGGCTGCGAGGTGAAGCCGAACGGGAAGTTGCTGTTCCGGGACACGATGTCATTGGACAGCTCCGGCAGCAACGCCGCACCGGTCGCGTCCAGTCCACTGAAGCCCTTGCAGTCGGGGACCTTCCCCATATCCGGATAGCCCGGGATGCCACCGCCGGGAAGGGCTCCGATCAGGGCATTCTGGAAAGTGCACTGGGACAGGTTCTGAATGGCCTGGCCAGTGGCCTGATCGATCAACAGCCCGGTGTTGGTAAAGTCCTGGGTATAGCCGCTCCACCCGGCGGACAGATTCAGGGAAGGGAGGTACTCGGACTTGGCCGCCCGGACCTGGTACCCGGCCGCCGACTCCCGGGCCCGGTAGGCCTTCAGCGTGGGATTCTCGCTCTCCGCCATCTTGATCAGGTTGCCGAGATCGAAGCTCGGCGCCGTCACCGGGAAACTGTCGCTCAGCGCGATCGTGTTGACCGCCACCGGCAGCGGGACACCCATCCGGCGATAGAGTTCGAGGATGGCCTCCTGCTCCGACTGCCGAGCCCGGAGGAATTCGACTTCCGACCGGCCCCGGGTGACCTGCGCCTGCCGGACATCCAGCAGGGTGGCCTGCCCCAACTGCTGCCGAGCCCGGGCCAGGGTCAGAAACTCATCGTTGCGGAGCACCTGCTGGCGAGCCACTTCCGTCGTGGCCGCGGCCTGCAGGGTGGTCAGATACTGGAGGGTGATGTCATTGGTGAGGGACATCCCGGAAGCGCTGATGTCCTCGGTGACCGCCCGCTCGTTGGCCTTCTGGGTCGCCGGGCCGGTCAGAGTCCGCCCACTCAGGCTCATCCCGAGCGAGAGATTGTAGCTCGACGTGAGGGCGGGGGAGGTCTGGGAGAAGGTCGCCCCGCCGAACGAGGACGCGCCTGACCCGGTGTAGCCGAAGGAACCGCTGGTCCGGAACTCGGGGAGCAGAGCGCCATAGGCGTTCTTGGTGGCCCACCGGGCCGGGTCAGCGGCGTTCTGTGCCCGCCGGTACGTCGGGTTGCTGACCCGGGCCTGGGAGAGCGCCTCCGCCAGGCCCAGCTGGGCCCGCGGGGCAGGACGTGTCAGATCCACCCGGATGGAGTCCTGCGCCAGCGCTGCTTCCGGAACCAGGAACAGCAGCAAAGCCAGAGCGCGAAGCGTCATGTGGTGCGCATCCCGTGCTGAAGTGAACGATCGAGGCCTTGGGCGTCCTAACGGAGCGCCCTCCCCGAAAGTTTCACCTTGCTACGTCACTGCGCAAGTCCAAGCCCAGCAATACCTTTATGGTTCCGGAACCGATGGTGCGAGCCGCCTGGCTTCCCGAAGACCGCCGGAAACCAGGGCCGGGTTGCCGGCTGGTCAAGGGGATGTCGTCTCCGGGGCGGTGCCGCCCGCCATCTTGAGGCTGGTCAGAGTGTCCACCATGCCGGTGGGCGAGAAACACCTGGCCTCCAGCCGCTCCAGGATGAAGGCGTACAGTCGTCGCCCCCGCTCAGCGTCCCCCTGATGTTCCCCGGAGTGCCCGGGGGCGACCAGCTCCGGGTGGAGGAAGAGCATGAGGGAGGTGTCGAGCTGGCCACCATGGACGGGTCCGTTCCCGGTTGTGAGGCTGCCGAAATCGAATCCGAAGATGTCGAGTGATCGAACCGACCCGATGGTTCGGATCGTGCTCAGCGCCTCCTGATGGGCCTCGACCGCGTTGGCGGTCAGGATGACAATATCCCGGACCCCTCCGACTTCCTCCCACGCGGCGATAAGTTCGTTCATGATCCGGTGGAGCGATTTTCGGCTGACGTTGGCGACCCCCGGTCGATCCTCCTTGTCGCGCCCTCGGACGCCGAACGGGATGACCGGTGCTCGTGGGACGCCGGTGCGGGCCGACAGGTCGTCGGCCAGCTGGTCCAGGATGATGCTGTCGGTCCCGAGGGGCAGGTGTGGGCCCCGGAACTCCATGGTCCCGGCAGGGATGATCAGCCGGCCGGTCTCGGCCAGTTTTTCACGGGCGGTGGCCAGGGTCATGGTCTCGAGGCGCCAAGGATGATTCATCGGGAACCGGGCCCCTGGTTGGGATGGTTGGGTGTTGGTGCGGGCGCCATCGGGGCGGGGGAGTGGCTGGTCTCCCCTTCCATCTGGGCGATTGGGCTGGTGGTGGCTGGGGCCACCGTGGCCCTGTGGCCTCGGATCAGAATCCCGACCGGCCCCGCCTTCCTGATGGCGTTGCTGGCGATCACCCCGGTGGTGGACCTCGGGCTGGTCGCCGTGGCCCGGCGGTCTGACCCCCTCTTCCGGGGCCGGGCAACCCGGGCGGCGGAAGTCACCGTGGTCCGGGCCCTGGACGCCGCCCGGCACCGACTGACCCTCCTGGCTTCGCGGGCCGCAGCCCTCGATCCTTCGACTCCGGAGAAGCTGTTCGACGACCTCCAGCGGGCGGTGCCGGAACTGGACCCGGAGACCGGACTGGCGCTGACCTCCCCCTCCGGCCTTCCCGAAGTCTGGGGGGGGCGCCACCGGGTCACGGGCGATTGGTCGAAGTCAGGTCTCGAGTTCATCTCCACAGGATACTACGCGGTGCTCGAGGTTCGGCGCCACCGCCCCGGAGGGGGGATGGCAGTGGCCAGCACCACCCTGGCCGCCGACTCGCTGCTGCCCATGCCTGTCAGCGCCCTGACCGCCGTGCTGGTCCGACGGCATGGCTTCACCGTCGAGTTCCTGGCCCCGACCCCCGTCGTGGAGGGCGCGCTGCCCTGGCCGGCCGACCAACCGGTGCTTCAGGCGCGGGCGGTGCTCCCCACCCCGGCCGCCCTGGTGGAGCGCCTTCGGGATCAGACCCGGGTCATGGTCGCTCTGCTGCTCCTGGCTCTGGTGCTTTGCGCGATCCTCATCCCGCCGGATTCGGTGCTGCGCTACGGCGGGCTCCTGCTGCTGCTCTGGCTTGGTGTCCGGAGCCCGGTGGCCCTGGTGCTTGGAGGGGATGCGGCCTGGTCCCCGTCAACCTTCTTCTCCTCGATGCTGGGACCGCTCTCGACCGCCGCCGGCCCCCTCATTCTCACCGGCCTAGTCGGACTGGTCCTGGCGGTGGCCCTCTGGCATCGGGCCGGGCGATGGCATTCACTGCTCTGGCTTCCATCCGCAGTGCTCACGGTGGGGACCCCTTACCTGATTCGCGCGTTCGGGAAAGGCATCACTCCTCCGGCCCATGGGGTGACCACCGCCTCCTGGTGGACCTGGCATCTGGCGCTGCTGATCCCGGCCGCCATCACCCTGACAGTCTCCGCCGGTCTGCTCCGACGAAACACCCGACTGCCGGTGCGAAATGGTCCCGCCACCCTGGGAGCCGTGCTGGCCGTGTTCGCCGCGGTGGTGGGCATCCTGGCCTTTACCGGGCAGCCGGGATGGCCCGCCTGGTACACCGCACTGTGGGTTCCGGCCGTGGGGTTGGTGGCGTTTCCCGCCCCGCGTCGCCGGGCCATCATCTGCCTGGGGATCGTGGCGGGCTCCGGCGCCGCGCTGATGACCTGGGGGACCTCGCTGGCCGGGCGGACCGACGTCGCGTTGCAGGACCTCCGCGGGCTTGGGGCCGAGGTCGATCCGCTGGTCGAACCACTGCTCCTGGAGCTCGGCCGCAGTCTGACCACCGGGATTTCGCCGACCGATGGGACCGAGCTGTACCACCGGTGGTCCACTTCAGGGCTTGCCCAGCAGGGATATCCGGCCCGGCTCGATCTGTGGACTCTGGAGGGAGCCCCGGTGGCCACAGCGGCCCTCGACCAGCTCCTGGTCCCGGACTCCACCCTTTCGGCCTTTGCCGCGACCTCGGGGTCGAGCGGCTCTCCAGTGGTGACCCGGGTCGCGGTCCATCCCGGGGTGCACTACCTCCTCGGGGTGCGGGTCGACCAGAGTCACGTCGCCACGGTGCTGGTCGGTCCCCGGAGTGCCCTGATCGTGAGTGCCGCCCTCGGCCGGTCGCTGGCCACCTCCCAGGACCGGGAAGCCCTCTACCGGCTTTCGCTCGCGACTTCCCCGATGGGCCGGCTGGCGGTGCCCGAAGGGCGCTGGCGCCGAGAGGGGTGGGCCCTGCGACTCTGGGAAACGGTGGACTACCCCGAGGGCCCGCGCGAGACCCACGTCCTCATCCCGCTGGGCCGGCCACCCTGGATCCAGGTCCGCGGCGCGCTCCTGATCCTGCTGGATGTGCTCCTCCTCTGGGCGCTCTGGTCTCTGGCGGAGCGAGTCGCCGGGATCCCCCGACCGCGAGTGGACCTGGGTGCCCTGTCCCGGTCCTTCCGGGCCCGGCTGGCGTTGGCCCTCGCGCTCTTCTGCATCTTCCCGGCGGCGTTTCTCGGCGGCCTCGCCATGACCCAGCTCGGCGCCGAGGCGGCCCGCTCCCGGGAGCTGGTGCTGCAACGGGTTCTCCGGGACGCAACCCCGGCCGACGGCCTGCCGACGGAGCTCCTGGCCGCGACCCGGGTCCTGGTGGAGCAGCGCGACCGGCTCGACGCCGATCTGGCCCTCTATCGCCGCGGCCGACTCGAGGCGGTGAGCGACTCCGTCCTGTCGCGGCTCGGGGTGCTGCCCCCGCTGCTCCAGGCCACCGCCTGGCATGCGATTCAGCTCGATGGGGATCGGACGGCGGGCAACGGATCGGGGTTGTGGGGTGCCGGAGTCCGGGTGAGCTACGCGGCGGTGCTGTCGCCGCGGGGAGGGCCGGCAGACGTGCTGGCGACGCTCGCGCCCGCGAGTGATCGAGATCTTCGCGAGCGGCAGACCGATGTGGCCGCGCTGCTTCTACTGGCGACCTTGTTCGGCGTGCTGGCGGCGCTGGTGGGCGCCGATCGGGCCTCCCACGCCCTGAGCCGTCCGGTGACCGACCTCAGGCAGGCCGCCATCGCGTTCGGCGCCGGAAGGGATCCCGAGCCGCCCGGACGGCAGCCGCCGGAGTTCGAGCCGGTCTTCGAGGCCTTCGGCCGGATGGCCACCGACGTGAAGCTGGGCCAGGCGGCCCTGGAGCTGGCCAGGCGCCGCACCGCGACCGTGCTGACGACCGTGACCACCGGGGTCGTCGCCGTGGACGGGGAGGGCCGGGTGCTCCTCGCCAACCGTCGCGCCGCCGAAGCGCTAGGCAGCTCGCCCCAGCCGGGGAAGCCGCTGGCGGCCGGACTCGAGGGTCCTTGGAGCGTGCTTGAGGGTGAGGTGGCGGATCGGCTGGCAGGGGACCTCCAGGCGGAGGCCGAGCTGGAGCTTGATGCCGGGGATCGACGCTACGTGGTTCAGTTCGCCTCGCTGGGTCCCGACGTGGGTGGTCTGGTCCTCGCCATCAATGACGTGACCGAGACCACCCGGGCCGCCCGGATCCTGGCCTGGGGCGAGGTCGCGAGCCAAGTGGCGCATGCGATCAAGAACCCGCTCACCCCGGTCCGGCTGGGCATCCAGCACCTCCAGCGGGTCCGTGAGACCCGGCCGTCACAGCTGCCCATCGCGATGGACGAGACCATCGGCCGGCTGCTGGCGGAGATCGACCGGCTCGACGCGATTGCCCGGGCCTTTGCCCGGTTCGCCACCCCCGAGGCGGGTCTTCCCCTGGAGCAGGTCCCGGTGGCCGAGCTGGTCCGGGAGGTGGCCGCGCTCTATGACTTGATTCCCGGAATCAGGATCGACGCCGCGGTGCCGGGGGAAATGAGGGCAACCTGTCGGCGGGACGAACTCAAGGAGGTGCTGCTCAACCTGCTCGACAACGCCAGAAACGCCGGGGCAACGGCATTAACGGTTCGGGCGGGGGATTCGTATATGGAGGTACGCGACGACGGGCGGGGGATTCCCGCCGAACTGCTTCCCAAGGTCTTTGAGCCCAGGTTCACGACCACCTCGAGCGGTGCCGGGTTGGGTCTGGCCATTGTCCGGCGGCTGGTCGAGGGGTGGCAGGGAGCCGTTTCGCTGGAGAGCGTCCCGGAGAAGGGGACCACGGTCCGAATTGACTTCGCGCTACCGAACGCCGGTGGCGGCTGAGCCACGAATCATCTACTCAGGAGATGGACCAATGATCAGGAAGTTTGGGGCAACGGCCCTGGTGGCCGGCCTGGTGATGGCGGCGCCGGTGGCGGCGCAGCAGGGCGGCGGAATGCGAATGGGGGGGATGGGCGCCCCCAGCATGGAGGTGCTCAAGAAGGAGTTGGCGCTGACCTCCGAGCAGGAGCCCAAGGTCCAGAAAGTCCTCGACGCCTTTGCCGCGGACACCAAAGAGCCCCGCGAAGCGCTGATGGAGAACATGCAGATGATCCGGGACGGGGTGGTGACCCGGGAAGCCGTCCAGGCCGACAACACCGCGGCGATGGGGAAGATCCGGGAACGGACCGCCAAGCTGCACGAGGACCTGAAGGGGGTGCTGACCGCGGAGCAATACGCCAAGTATGAAGGGTACCTGGAGGCCCAGCGGGCCCAGATGCGCGGACAGCGTCCGCCGCCCGTTCGGTAGCGGTCCAGGTTCTGGACTCCGGCCCCCGGCCGGGCGGCCCGTCTCCTGCAATACCAGGAGCCGGGTCCCCCGACCGGGGGCCGGAGTCATATCGGAACTGAAGGGGAACTCGTGGATTCGATTCCGACCAACATCGCGCCTGTCCTCGACCTGCTGGCGGAAACCCTTGTCACCGTTGAATCTCCCGGGGTCCACCTGGACTACGGGGTGGCGCTCTTTCCGCGGAGTGGCCGATTCGACGCCCCGGTGTTTGGAGTCGTCACCTGTGGCGGGGAATCCACAACTCTGACGTATCGAATGCTCCAGGGACTGACCGAGCAACCGGTGTGGATCTCGGGCCGAATGATCGCGATGATCAGAGAGGCACAGAGCTTCGGGGCCCGAGGATCCACACCAACCGGGCTGCTCGACCAGCCGGTGCTGCATATCGCGCTCACCTGCTGGGCGGGACCAACCCGGACTGACATGGAACGCACCGCCGGGATCGAGTCGACCATCTATGCCGGCGACATGAAGGCCCCACTGATTCTCCTCGCGCCCCAACGCCTGGCCGGCTGGCCCCGCTAGCCCGCTCTCGCCCCACCCAGGAGCCCCACCAGCCGCTCGGTCCGGGTTCGGCTTGCTCCACCTGAGTCACCCTATGATTGTTCCGGCACAGTGGCGGCGGCATCCGATCGGGGGTTGCCTCCCGCGAACCGATCCCGACAGCCTGCCGGAGGGGCCATGGCGGCGATTGACACCGCACTCGACGACAACCGCACCGCGGTCCACGACCTGCTCGTGGCCGGGGAGCGAACAGGCGCGAAGTTCACCTCGCCCTGGGCCCCGGGCAAGTGGTCACCCTCTCAGCTGATCGAGCATGTCGCCCGGGCGCTGGAAGAGTCCGCCCACGTGGTGGAAGGGGCACCGTCCAAATTCCCGACCCTTCCGTCCTTCCTCCGCCCGGTGCTCAGGGGTCTGTTCTTCAGACGGGTCCTGAAGAAGGGCACCTTCATCAAGGCCAAGACCAACCAGCCGTTTGACCCCGAAACCGGCCCCCCGACGGTAGCCGAGGCGCGGATCCGGCTGGAGGCGGCCCTCGCCAAGTTCGACCGAGCCTGCCAGGCCAAGGCCGCCACCGGGGAGAAAGTGGCCAGCACCGTCTTCGGCAGGGTGACCGTGGAGGACTACGCTAGGTTCCAGGCTCTGCACACCCGCCACCACCGCAACCAGCTGTCGGAACGGCTCTAGCAAGGCTGTCGAAACGGCTCCGGGAAGAGGATATGAGACTATCGGCTCTGGCATCGTTTCTGGTGGGGACCACCGTCGGACCCATCTCGGCCGGCGCGCAGCAGGATCCCCGCCAGGTGCAGCCGGAGCGGCCCAGCGTGGCGACGCACGCCTACACGGTCTCCCCCGGGTGGCTCGAGTTCGAGTTCGGCATTGAACTGGATCGCTTCGAGGATCATTCCCGAGGCGGGTTCGCACCCCTGTACTTCAAGCTTGGGCTGGCCTCGAACCTCCAGCTCGGCGTGCTCGCGCCAGTGGTGGCTCCCCCTGGCCCCGACAACGTCGGGCTGGGCGACATGACGCTCGGACTCAAGTGGCGCCTGGCGGATGGCCTGCCGATCGTGGGCCAGGTTGCCGTCCAGCCGAGTCTCAAACTGGCCACCGGATCGAGCGCCTCCGGGACCGGCAGCTCCACAACCGATGTCGGGATGATGCTGATCGCGAGCAATTCCTTCGGGCCAGTCGCGGTCGACGTCAATGTGAGTTACACTCGACGGGGCGGCGATGGCAGCACCGTTTCCCGGGACGCCACCCTCTGGGCGCTGGCGGCGGGTGGGCCGGTGACAGGATCGGTGGGTTGGGTCGGCGAGGTGTTTGGGCTGCCCGGGACCAGCGGAACGGCCGGTCAGCCCGGGAGCGTTGCGCTGCTCTTCGGGCCGACGCTGGCAGTCCGCGCCTGGCTCGGACTCGATGTGAGTGTCATCGTGCCGCTGACCGGTCCCCAGCCGAGCGCGGTCCTGCTCGGCGGGACCTGGAACATCGGACGGGTGTGGTAGCCTTGACTTCTCCGCCAGACGACCCCGTTTGGGAATTCCTCGCGGCGGCCACCCCGGCGCGGGATGGGTGGCACACCTCCGGGACACTGGAGCGCGCGAACGAACTCCTCGCCCAACACCCCGGCCTGACCTCACTCCACATTTCCTGCGCCGCGGTGCTGGGGGATGCCGCCGCGGTCCGGGCCCACCTGGCCCGCGATCCTGCCCTGGCCCTCACTGCGGGCGGACCACACGACTGGGATCCGCTCACCTGGCTTTGCTTCTCCCGCTATCTGAGACTCGATCCGGCACGCGCCGAGGGCTTCGTCGATGCTGCGACCGCGTTGCTCGAGGGGGGAGCCAGCGCCACCACCGGATGGTGGGAACCGAACCATGAACCAGGCCCCGAATGGGAAAGCGCCCTGTACGGTGCGGCCGGCGTGGCGGGCCACCCCGGACTGACTCGGCTCCTGCTGGAGCGCGGCGCGGATCCCAACGACCCGGAGGTGGTGTACCATGCTCCGGAAGGCTATGACCATGAGACCCTGCGGGTGCTGGTCGAGAGCGGGCGGTTGAGCGCCGACAGCCTGGCCGCCATGCTGCTGCGCAAGCACGACTGGCACGATCTGGACGGCGTCCGGTATCTCCTCGAGCACGGAGCCGATCCCAATCGGATGACCCGGTGGGGCCGGACCGCCCTGCACCAGGCGGTGCTGAGGGACAACGCGGCCGAGGTCATCGCCCTGCTGCTCGATCACGGTGGCGACCCCGGCATCACCTTCGAGGGCAGGAGCACGGTTGCGCTGGCGGCTCGGCGGGGCCGCGGCGACCTGCTCGACCTGTTTTTCGAGCGAGAGAGCACGGTCGAATTGCATGGAGTGGATCTGCTGCTCGCCGCGTGTGCCCGGGGTGATTCGGCCGCAGTCAAGCGGGCGGTTCATCATCACCCACACCTGGTGGCCGACCTGCTGGCCCAGGGAGGGGAGCGGCTGGCGGAGTTTGCCGGGACAGGAAACACCGAAGGCGTGCGACTGCTGGTGTCCCTTGGGGTCAGCAGCCAGGCGCGCTACTCGGGGGACGGCTACTTCGGGATCGCCCCGGACAGCACCGCGCTGCATGTAGCGACCTGGCGGGCCCGCCACGATACCGTGGCATTGTTGCTCGAGCTCGGGGTCCCGCCTGACCTCCGGGATGGAGATGGCCAGACGGCACTCATGCTGGCAGTGAAGGCCTGCGTGGACTCCTACTGGACCGAGCTCCGGTCACCGGCCTCCGTGGCAACCCTTCTCCGGGCCGGCGCGTCTACTGTGGGAGTATTGTTGCCGTCAGGATACTCTGAAGTGGACCAGCTCCTCTCCCGGCACTGTCCGACGCGTGACGGGTAGTCGTTTCTCCCCGTGATCCCTGCTGTCAGGTAGCCGGGCCGCCTTTGGAGCCGGTCACGCCAGGGCTACGGCCTGAGCCCCGCCAGTCCGATGCTCAACAGCAGTGCCCACTGGGGCCCCTTCCACCCCTCGGGCCCATCCTGGTAGGACTCCGACAGGGAGTGGGCGCCGCGGCCCTCCCCACCGCCATCGATCGTGACGGCGGGTACCCCTAGGCTCATCGGGTAGTTGGCGTCGGTACTCGAAGCCGAGAGGGATGGGGTGAACCCCAGCCGCCGAGCGGCCCCCACCGCCGCCTGGACGATCGGAGCGTCATCCGGCTGACCGCCCGCGGGACGCCGGCCAATGTCCGTAATCACCGCCTCCAACCCGGTTTGGCTCATCGGCCAGCGGGCTTTTTCCGCGGCCACCGCTTCCCGGACGATCCGGCGCAACCGGCCGTCCAACTGATCGAGGATCTCCTGCCGCTCGGACCGGAAGTCGACGTCCATCGCGGTCGACATCGCGATCGAGTTGACCGAGGTGCCGCCCTGGACCATGCCCACACTGAAGGTGGTTCGAGGGTTGACCGGGACCACGAGCTCCGACAGCTCGGCGATGGCTCGTCCCAGTGCGTGGATCGGGTTGGGCATCCCGAATCCCCCGAAGCTGTGGCCCCCCGGACCCTGGAAGGTGACCCGGTACCGGTGGCTCCCGATGGCCCGGCTGGTGAGCCCGAGACCGGTACCATCCACCGAGATGAACCCGTCCAGCTGACCCGCGCTTCGCTGATCGAAGAGGTGTCGCACGCCCCGGAGGTTTCCGGGTCCCTCCTCCCCCACCGTCGCCACGAAGACGATCGTTCCCGGAGTGGCCACCCGGGCCCGATCCAGCGCCCGCGCCACCGCCAGGATCACGGCCAGTCCTCGGCAATCATCCCCGATCCCGGGCCCCATCAGTCGAGTCCCCTGCCGGGTGACCCGCACGTCGGTGGAGTCCGGGAACACCGTGTCCAGGTGTGCGGTCAGCGCCACCCGAGGTCCGGCGCCGCTCCCTGGCCGTTCGCCAATGACGTTTCCCTCGGCGTCAACCCGGACCTGCCGGAGCCCGAGTGAGAGAAAGCGCTGTCGCACCGCCTCGCCGCGGGCCGCTTCACCGAACGGCGGCGCCGGAATCTCACAGAGTTCGGCCTGCTGGGTCAGGGTCCAGGGGTTGTCGGCGCGGAGCCCATCGAGGGCGGCCTGGACCGCCGGCAACTCTCTGACCTGGGGCTGGGCCGTCAGTGGGCGGACCGGCGCGAACAGGAGAGCGACGAGACCGGCGAACAGGGTAGAACGACTGGTGGTCATCGGGTATTTCTGGGTCGGGGTGGTGGATACTGCCGCTCAGGCCAGGGCAATCGCCTGGATCTCGATCAGGGCCCCGTAGTGCAGGTCCTTGACCGGCACCACGGCACGGGCCGGGCGGTGGCTGCCCATGACGCGGGCATACACCCCGTTGACGGCGCCCCAGAGATCGCCGTCCGAAATATAGATGGTCATCGAGGCCACCCGCTCCAGCGACGAGCCGGCCGCCTGGAGAATCAGCTCCACGTTCCGGAGGGCGCGCTCCGTCTGAGCCTCGATTCCGCCAGGGACCATCTGGCCGGTGGCCGGATCGGAGGGGAGCTGGCCGGAAACGAACACGAATCCCCCCGCCACGAGCCCCGGCGAGTAGTGGCCCCGAGGAAGCGGCATGCTGGCGGGCTGAACCGGTTGCACCTCAGACATCACGACCTCCGGACAGGGTGGCGGCTTTCATCTGCGCTACGAATGTTCCGATCGACGCGAGCATTGCGGCGGGATGGCCCAGGTGCTGCTCGATCCGGCCGACGATGGCCGAGCCGGAGATGGCCCCCCGCGCTCCGATGGCAATCGCGCTCCGGACCTGATCCGGGTTGGAGATCCCGAAACCCAGGAGCGGTGGGGCCGATCCCAGCCCGATGAGCCGACCGATGAGCTGTCGGGCGTCGAGTCGGAGCGACTCATCCGCTCCGGTCACCCCTGAGCGGGACACCACATAGACGTACCCCTCACTCGCTTTGGCAATCCGCGCCAGCCGGGCCTCGTCGGCATTGGGCGGGGCGATGAAGACCGGCGCCAGGCCGTGGGCTCGGGCCGCTGCCGCCAGGGGATCTCCCTCGAGCAGCGGCGCGTCGGCTACCAGGATCGAATCGACTCCCGCCTCCGCGGCGCGCGCGTAGAACCGATTCACATCCCGGTGCATCACCAGATTGGCGTAGACCAGGAGCCCGATCGGCAGATCCGGATGCTCGCCCCGGATCAACTCAACGATCGCCCAGCACGCCTCCTGTCGCACCCCGGCCGCCAGCGCCCTGGTGGACGCCGCCTGAACGACTGGCCCGTCCGCCACCGGGTCGGAGAACGGCAATCCCAACTCCAGCGCATCCGCGCCTGATGCCGCGAGCCGCCGGACGATGGCCAGACTGGTCTCCGGATCGGGGTCGCCCAGTACGGTGAACGGCACAAAGGCCCCGGATCGTTCCTCCCCGAGCCGGTCGAACATCCTCTGATACCGATTCATGGCTGTTTCCCCACCTGGCCAAGCGCCGCCAGTACCGTCTCGAGGTCCTTGTCGCCTCGGCCACTCAGGTTGACCAGGATGTCGATCGGTCGCTCCGCCTCTCGCGCCATCCGAAGGGCCACCGAGACCGCATGGGCACTCTCCAGCGCCGGGAGTATCCCCTCGCTCCGGGCCAGCATCGAGAACGCCCCCAACGCCTCATTGTCGGTGCACCCGACGTACTCAGCCCGTCCGGAGGCCTGGAGCGCCGCGTGCTCCGGGCCCACTCCGGGATAATCGAGACCGGCGGAGATCGAGTGCGAGTCGATCACCTGGCCCTCGTCGTTCTGGAGAATCATGGACCAGGCGCCATGCAGGACCCCCGGCCGGCCCTTCTGAAGAGTGGCACCGTGGTGGAGGGTATCGATCCCTTTCCCCGCCGCCTCGACGCCCACCAGTCGGGCATCGGTGTCGAGAAAATCGCTGAAGATCCCGATCGCGTTGGAACCGCCGCCCACGCTGGCGATGATCACGTCGGGGGTGCCGCCCTGCCGCTCGGCGTACTGGGCCTTCGCCTCGCGGCCGATCACCCGCTGGAACTCCCGGACCATGGTCGGAAACGGGTGCGGTCCGGCGCACGGTGCCGAGCAGATAGTGGGTGTTCTCGTACGAGGCGGCCCAGTCACGGAGCGCTTCGTTGATGGCGTCTTTCAGGGTGCAGCTCCCCTGATCGACCGGGACCACCTCGGTGCCCATCAGCCGCATCCGGAAGACGTTGGCCTGCTGTCGCTCGATGTCCCTGGAACCCATGTAGACCCGGCACTCCATGCCAAGCACCGCTGCGGTGAGCGCGGTGGCGACCCCGTGCTGCCCGGCGCCAGTCTCCGCGATGAGCCGGCGCTTGCCGATCCGGCGGGCCAGCAACCCCTGGCCCAGTGCCTGATTGGTCTTGTGCGCCCCGCCGTGCAGCAGATCCTCCCGCTTGAGCCAGATCCGGCAGCCGGTGTCCGCCGCCAGGTTGCGACAGAGATAGAGCGGGGTGGGCCGGCCGGCATACTCGGCGAGCAGTCCGTTCAGTTCCCCGGCGAAGGCCGGGTCCTGCTGGGCGTCGAGAAACGCCGCCTCCAGTTCCTCCAGCGCCGGGACCAGGATCTCCGGGACGAAGGTGCCGCCGAATGCGCCCGAAATACCCCTTCGATTTCATGCGTCCGGTCTCCTCCTCCCCACGCCCCGCCGGTTGGCGAGGAAGTCACGGATCAGTTGATGGTCCTTGATGCCCGGGCCGGCCTCGACCCCGGAATTCACGTCCAGCCCCCACGCCCCGGTGGCCTCCGCCTCGCCGGCGGATTCCGGATCGAGTCCGCCACCGAGGACGATCCGATCGAGATCCGGGTGACCTGAGAGGAGAGTCCAGTCGAACCGCCGACCGGTTCCACCGCGGCGGACCGGGTCGAACCGGTCGAGGACCATCCGGCAGGCGCCCAGCGAATCCACCCTGGGAATCTCATCCTGCACCCGAACCGCTTTCCAGATCTCGCACTCCGGGTTGAGATGGGTCCGAAGGGCCGAGACCGCACTGGGCGACTCCTCCCCGTGGAGCTGCACCGCGGCGAGCCCCAGCCGTCGGCGCGATGCCGACCACTTCCGGTACCGGCGCGTTGACGAAGACCCCGACCCAGCGCAGCGGGGCCGATCGCACCAGTTCACCGGCGCGCTCCACCGACGACCCTCCTGGGCGACTCCTCGGCGAAGATCACTCCGCCGTGGGTGGCGCCCGAGTCCCAGGCGCACCGGGCGTCCTCCTCCCGGGTCAGGCCGCAGACCTTGGTGATGCCATGGACCACCGAACGGACCGCGCCGCCGAGGTCGGGCTCGCGCATCAGCGAGGTGCCGACCAGGAACCCGTCCACCAGATCTCGCAGCGCCCGAACGTCGTGGTGGGTGCTTATCCCGCTCTCGCAGACCAGCACCCGGTCGGCGGGAACCTTCGGAGCCAGTCGGCGGGAGGTCCCCAGGTCGACCTTGAGAGTGGTCAGGTCCCGGTTGTTGATCCCGATCACCGGGGCGTCGAGGGCCAGCGCCCGATCGAGTTCGCGCTCGGAGTGCACTTCGGTCAGGGTGGCGATGCCGACTCCGCGGGCCGCCGCCGCGCATTCCCGGTATCCCCCGTCGTCCAGGACCGAGAGCATCAGCAGCACCGCGTCGGCGCCGTGGGCCCGGGCCTCGAGCGACCTGGTAGGGGTCGACCACGAAGTCCTTCCGGAGCACCGGCACCGACACCGCGTCGCGGACGGCGGCCAGATGCTCGAGCGATCCCTGGAAGAACGGCCCGTCGGTCAGCACCGAGATCGGCGTCGGCGAACGGCGCGTACTCCCGGGCGATCGCTTCGGGGTCGAACTCTGGCCGGATCAGTCCCTGCGGACGGCGAAGCCTTCTTGCACTCCAGGATGAATCCGGTCCGGCGCTGCCGGAGCGCGGCCTCAAAGCTCCGGTCGCTTGGGGCGAGGCGGCCGAAGCTGGAGACCGGCACCTGCACCATCCGGCGCGCCAGGTCCTCGCGGGTCCGCTCCAGGATCCGTTCAAGCGCCATGGGACAGCTCCACCCACCGTTCCAGCCGTCCGATGGCCCGGCCGGAGTCGAGCGCCACCTCGGCCAGGCCGACACCGTCCCGCAGGGTCGGCACCTTCCCGCTGATCCAGGCCAGGGCGCCGGTGTTGATCGCCACCGCGGCCCGGTGAGCCGCGGTCCCCCGACCCGCCAGGAGGCTGCGGAGCCACCGGGCGTTGTGCGCTGGGTCTCCTCCCAGCAGCGCCTCGATGGGCGACCTGGGCAGCCCGGCTTCCTCCGGCGTCACCTCCAGCTCGGTGACCCGGCCCTCCCGCCAGAGCGCGCCCACGGTTGGCCCGTGCAGGGCGATCTCGTCGAGCCCCGCGCCGTGGACCACCAGCGCCGCCTCGCATCCCAGCAGCCCCAGCGTGTGTGCCAGCGGGACGCAGAGCGACGGGTCGTACACGCCCATCAACTGCCAGGTGGGGTGCCCCGGGTTGGACAGCGGTCCCAGCAGGTTGAAGATGGTCCGGGTGGCGAGCGTCCTGCGCACCGGCATCGCATGCCGCACGCCGGAGTGGTACTGGGGGGCGAAGAGGAAGCAGATCCCTACTTCGTCCAGACAGCGGCGACTCACCTCGGGTGAGGCGTCGAGCTTGACGCCCACCGCCTCCAGCACATCCGCCGAGCCGCACTGGCTCGACACGCTCCGGTTCCCGTGCTTGGTCACCGGAATCCCCATCTCGGCGGCGACGATCGCCACCGCGGTGGAGACGTTGACGGTACTGGTCCCGTCGCCGCCGGTGCCGCAGGTGTCGGCCACCGGATAGGGAGGCGCCGGGAAGGGTACCGCCGCTCCGCGGAGTGCCGCCGCCGCCCCGGCGATCTCCTCCGGGGTTTCGCCCCGGGTCTTGAGAGCCGTCACCAGGCCCGCGATCTCGATCTCGTTGTAGCCGCCGGCCATGAGGTGTCGGAAGATTCCGGTGGTCTCTTCCCGCGCGAGGCTTCGCCGGCTCAGGGTGTCCAGCACGCCCGACATCTTCATCTCAGCGTGCTCCTGCCCGGGCGGCCCACCGGATCACATTCTCGATCAGAAGGCCACCCGACGGGGTGAGGACCGACTCGGGGTGGAACTGGATGCCGAGGATGGGCTGGGTGCGGTGCTTGACTGCCATGACGATGGAGTCGGTGCGCGCCAGGCTGACGAGGTCCTCGGGCACTTCGTGGCTGGCCAGCGAGTGGTACCGGCCCACCGTGAACGGCGACTCGATCCCCTCGAAGATCGGATCGCCGTCGTGGACGACGGCCGAACTCCGGCCGTGGAGGATGACCCCGGCCCCGGTCACGATCCCCCCGAAGGCCTCGATCATCGCCTGGTGTCCCAGACAGACTCCGAAGATCGGGACCCGCCCTGCGCCCTGCCGGATCAGTTCGACGCAGCAGCCCGCGTCGGCCGGGGCTCCGGGTCCGGGGGAGAGGACGATGAGCGGCGGCCGGTCCGAGGCGGCGGCCCGGGCCAGCAGGTGCTGCGGCGTGGCCGAGTTGCGCCAGACCTCCACCGTGGCCCCGCGGCGGGCAAACTCATCCACCAGGTTGAAGGTGAACGAGTCGAAGTTGTCGACGAAGACGACGTGCAGTCCGGGGAGCGGGCTCATCCGGCCACCTCCCCGCTGATGGCCTGCAGCACGGCCCTGGCCTTCCGGCTGGTCTCCTCGGCCTCCTTCATCGGGTCGGAATCGAGCACCACCCCGCCACCGGCCCGCACGTGGGCGGTCCCGTCGGCGACGTAGGCCGAACGGATCACGATCGCGGTGTCCATCTCCCCGCCGTTGGTCAGATACCCCACCGCGCCGCCGTAGGGCCCTCGCCGGGTCTGCTCGTGCTCCCGCAGCAGTTCGGCCGCGCGGATCTTCGGGGCGCCGACCAGGGTGCCCATGTTGAGCCAGGCGGCATAGGCGTGCAGGGCGTCGAGTCCCTGCCGCCAGCGACCCGATCACCTCGCTTACCAGGTGCATCACGTGCTGATAGCGGTCCACCGCCAGCAGCCGGGTCACCCGCCGGGTCCCGGGCCGGCTCACCCGCGCCACATCGTTGCGCGCCAGGTCCACCAGCATCATGTGCTCGGCCAGTTCCTTGGTGTCGGTGATCAGCGCGGCCTGGAGCCGGGCGTCGAGTTCGTGGTCGAGGGTCCCATCGGCGTGGCGCCCGCGGGGAGCGGTGCCCGCGATCGGCCGGACGGTGACGGTCCCGTCCTGCACCTGGACCGCGGTCTCCGGCGAGGCGCCGAACAGGGTCGCCTCGGGGCCGCGCAGGTAGAACATGTAGGGGCTGGGATTGGCGGCCCGGAGCCGGACATAGGCCGCGAACGGATCCTGGCAGGGAGTCTGCCAGGTCCGGGACGGGACGATCTGGAAGACGTCGCCCGCCACGATGTGGCGCTTCAGGGTTTCGACGGTGCCGGCGTACGCCGCGTCGTCCAGATCCACGGTGACCGCTCCCCCGTTCGGCGCCGCCGGCGCCGGATGGGATACCATCCGGGCCGCTTCCACTGTCCGGGTGAGCTGGTCGACCGAGCGCACCGCGTCGTGGTAGCTGGCCTCGGCGTCGGTGCCGCCGACCACGTTGGCGATGATGGTGGTCGACCGGTTGACGTGGTCGAGGATCAGGATCTGTTCCGGAATCCAGAACAGAAAGTCGGGAAAGCGGAGGACATCAGCTGCCGGGGCAGGGAGCCGCTCGAAGAGATCCACCAGGTCGTAGCCGAAGACCCCGGCGGCCAGGTGCGCCAGCGGGGCCGGCTCGGACACCAGATGGGGTTGCAGCACCGCGGCCCGGAGCAGCGTCGAGCGGGCCCGCCGTCCTGAGCCTGGTCTGTTCGTCCCGCTCTCCTTCGGTGGGCTCCGGGTAGCGGAGGGTGGTCACGCACCCCGGCGCGGTCCACCTGGGCATTGGCGCCGACTGATGCCACCACGAACTCGACCAGGGCCCGGCCGTTGGCCGACAGCGGAGTCAGGGTCACCTCGCGCCCCCGGCCCTCCAGCCGCAGCATGCGTGCGGGGGAGCAGAATGCTCTTCTCTCCGGCCCCGGTCGCCGCGTCGGCCGACTCGAGCAGCAGGGTGTCGGGTCGGGCGCCCTGATCGGTCAGCGTGGCGTAGAGCGCCAGCGGATCGGGCGCGCCGGTCAGCCGCCGGACCAGCGGGAGGACCTGGCCCTGCTCCAGTCGGGGCCCGCTCACCGGAGCCGCTTGCCGGCCGCCCGGACGAACGGCTCGAGCTCCCGCATCAGGGTGGCGAACTGCTCGGGGTAGAGCGACTGCCGGCCATCGGAGAGCGCCTCCTCGGGTGTGCAGTGCACTTCGATCAGCAGCCCGTCGGCGCCGCAGGCCACGGCGGCCTTGGCCATCGGGCCCACCAGCTCCCGGATCCCGGTGCCGTGGGACGGGTCGACCAGGATCGGGAGGTGGCTCTTCTGCTTGATGAGCGGGACGGAGTTGAGGTCGAGGGTGTTCCGGGTGGCGGTCTCGAAGGTCTGAATCCCCCGCTCGCAGAGGATCACGTTGGGGTTGCCCTCGGACAGGATGTACTCGGCGGCCATCAGCAGGTCCTCGACCCTGGCCGCCATGCCCCGCTTGAGGATCACCGGCTTCCGGCTCTGCCCCAGCGCCTTGAGCAGCCGGAAGTTCTGCATGTTCCGGGCGCCGCACTGGAAGGCGTCGGCGTATCGCTCGACCAGCTCGACGTCGGCCACCTCCACCACCTCGGTGATCGACGGCATCCCCATCTCCCGCGCCACGTCGCGCAGGATCCGGAGCCCGTCCTCGCCCAGCCCCTGGAACGAGTAGGGGCTGGTGCGGGGCTTGTAGGCCCCGCCCCGGAGCGCCACCGCGCCCGCCTGTTTCGACCGCCGTGGCCGTCTGCCGCATCTGCCCGGGGCTCTCCACCGCGCAGGGGCCGCCGATCACCACGAACTTGGCCCCCCCGACCGGCACCCCGCCCAGGTCGACGATGGTGTCGTGGGGGTGCATCTCCCGGCTCACCAGCTTGTAGGGGGCCAGGATCCGCTGGACCGACTCCACCATCGGGTGGCTGTCGAGGTGGAGCTGGTCGAGGACCCGCTCGTCGCCCAGGGCGCCCAGCACCACCCGCTCGGTGCCGGGCATGTAGAGCGGCTTGAGGCCCAGGCTGGAGATCTTCCCCAGCAGGTCGTCGGCTACGGCCTTGTCGGCCTCGGGCTTGAGAACGATGATCACGGTGTCCGGTCGGTTCAGGTGATACAAAAGCACAGTGCCCACAGCGTCGTCGCGGTGGGCACTGGAGCAAACTTGCGTTCGTCCGTCGGGTCCTTACATGGACCAGGCCCTGCCGCGGGGGGAATCGCGCCAGACCTGCCAGTTCAGAGACCGAGTCGGGTTGTCCATGGGGTAAGAGTTAACCCGCGGGGGGAGGGGCTGTCAAGCCGGGGGGCCAAGTGCCTCACTGGCCGCCCGGCGCCCTGCGGGGCCGCCCACCGAAGACCAGGTCACGGTCGGCGCGGGGTGCCCGATACTGAGGGCAGCCAGGCTGGTGAGCATGGCCGAGAAACGGCCGTCAGGTGACGCCGTGGATGTATCCCTTGAGCTGCTGGTTCTCGAACTCGGCCTCCTCGACGACCGCGTTGACGACATCGCCGATGGAGATGATGCCTGCGAGGGTGCCGGCGTCGAGGACCGGGAGATGCCGGATCCGCCTCCGGGTCATCACGGCCATGACGGAAATGACCTCGTCGTCCAGGCCACCGGTCACCACCTCCTTCGTCATGATGTCTGCGACCAGGGCGGGGCAACCGGCGTCGTGCGGTGGCGGGACCTCACGGAAACGGACACATCGTTCGCCGCATTCCCGGAGAATGTCGCGTTCCGTGATGATGCCCGCGATCGCGCCACCCTCCGTCGTCACCACCAGTGCGCCGATCCGGTTCTCATTGAGTCGACGGATCGCCTCGTGCACTGTGACGTCCGGCCCGACCGTCACCACGCTTCCGCCCTTCCGATCGAGGATGTGCCTGATCTTCATGGTGACCTCCGTGAATGCCCTTGAAACCTCAACTGCATCAGCCGACCGGCAAGGCCGCCCAGTTAGCGGCACACGATTGCTACTCGCCGATTCAGTGAGCGGCCCGCTTCAGTCGCGTTGTCGGCGATCGGTTCCTTCTCGCCGTGGCCCTTGGCCGCGATGCGCCCCGGGTCGATGCCCCGGGCCCCCATGGCGGCGACTACCGCCTCCGCGCGGTGCTGGGACAGCGTGTCGTTGTACCCGTCCGAACCCTCGCTCGATGTGTGACCGACCACCGTGATCGCCGCTTCGGTCGAAGCCTTCAGGCCGGTGGCCAGCGCATCCAGCAGGAGATCGGACTCCGGCCGGATGATCGCGGAGTCGAAGTCGAAGGTGATGCCATGGATGACGGAGCCGCAGCCGAGGGGTGGGACTTCCTGCTCGGCACACTCTGTCCTGGCCTCCGGGGCCGCCTCCCCGTTGTAGAGCCGGAACGGGGCCCCATTGGTCGATCGGACCCCGGTGATCTCACCCTCATCGCCCACCGCCAGGACAAACACACTCGGGATGCCGCCACTGGGGGATGTGCCGGTGGCGCGCAGAAGGTTGCCGCTCACGGTACCGCGGAGATCCCCCAGGCCGTCGTAGCATCCGGTGACCCGGGCATCCACCTGCTTGAGTTCCAGCAGCACCCCCCGGCCTTTCCATCTGCCGCTGAAGCCGTTCGACAGCGCCACCGGCTCCTGGTGCCCGTACCCGAGGATCTCGCTGAACTCGAAGAAGGTCTTGTCGCGCTGAAGGTCGATGCCTCCCCCCAGGGAGACCCGCACCCAACGCACGGACGCTTCCGCGGTGACCGGAATGGATGTCGTCTGTCCCTTGGCGGGATGCGATGTAAGGGTCGCACGGGCCAGGATCCGGAATGGCCCTGCGGGACCGCTGTCCGAGCCCGCGATCTCGAGGGTTCGGACGAAGGTCTGGGACGGGCTAGGCGTTTCGAACACATTGGGAACGGCAAAGGCGTTGAAGGTGGTCAACGCGGGGAGCTTGTACACGAAGGCGATTCGGGTCTCTGCCGTCCCAGGCCTGGGTGTCAGGGAGAAGCCCCCTGCATCGCCATCAATTGCCAGCAGGGCCTGTTCCATTCCCACCCCCAGCTCTTTCGCCGCACCGTCGAGTGCGACCGGGAGGGCACCTTGGGCGAAGCTGAGGTAGTCGACACGCTCCTGGCGTCCGTCGGCGGCCGTCGGCCTGACCGAGGCGAGCAGCGCCGCAAGCCACAGGAGGCTGAGTGCGGTGGGGCAGGTAAGGGCGTACACCATGTGGCTTTCTCCTTGGTTATCCCGGCCAGGGTCGCCTCACCGCCGGTGGATCAGAAACTGCTGGATCTTTCCGTCCGGGGTGCGGTACATCGCCGACCGGGCCGGGGCGGCGCCGACCATGTACTGCACGATCGCAACCTCCATCCCGCCCCGTTCCACCGTGCGTACCAGCTGGATGTCGGTAATCCGCCCGTTGGCGGCGAGGGACCTCCGGTCGGCCGCAATGTGTTCCGGCGTGAGGAGGCTGTTGAAATCGGCGCCGAGGGTGGTGCGGTCAATGGTCCCGCTCTCCAGAGATGCCAGGAACTGCTTCGCCGCCTCGAGGGCGGGGAGCCCGGCCACCCTGGGGACGTCAACCTGCGGAGTGAGCTGCCGGACCAGGGCGCCGATGATGTCGCCGGTGGCGGCGAAGTCGGCGTTGGAGAGGACAACGATGGCCGATCGGGTCACGGGAATGATCACGTTCTGCGCCACCGAGCCCGCCACGGCACCGCCGTGCTGGTAGACCACCGCGTCACCGTTCAACTGGACCCCCATGCCGCAGCCGTACCCCGTGGAGCGGCCGTCCGCCAGCGTTCGCGGGGTGGTGAGCATCGCGAATGACTCGGCCGCCAGGATCCTGTGCTCCATCAGGGCCAGGTCCCACTTGAGCAGGTCGGTCGGGGTGGACCAGATGGCCCCAGCGGCGCCGGTCCAGCCGCTCGCTTCAGGCAGGGCGGGGGAGGGCGCCGCCAGGGCGTAGGAGGTGTACCCGCGAGACATCCCCGGGTCGGTGGCCGACGGGTCGTACCCGGTGCGGGTCATGTCGAGGGGCCCGAAGATGCGCTCCTGGAGCACCACGGGCATCGGCTTGCCGGAGGCGATCTCGATCGCCTTGCCGAGGATGGTGAAGTTGGTATTGCTGTAGGACCACCGGGTGCCGGGCTCGAAGTCGAGGGGGCGGGTGGCATAGCGGGCGATGATCGTGTCGGCCGGCTCCGGGATCTGCATCTCCGGAACGACGAAGTCGAGCGGGTAGTAGTCGCGGTAGCCGGTCACGTGCTGGCCCAGGTCGAGGAGCGTGATGTCATTCGCGCGGGTCGCGGTCGGAACATACCTGGCCACCCGGTCGTCCATCGAGAGCATGCCGTCCTCGGCCAGCAGGAAGGCCGCCGAGCAGGTGAACTGCTTGGTGACCGAACCGATCGGGAACATCGTCGTCGTGGTCACCGGCTCCTGGGGCTCCAGCGATCCGTAGCCGTACCCCTTGGAGAACACCATCTCCCCGTTCTGCATGACGCCGATCGAGAGGCCGACCAGGCGCTTCTCGCTCACGACCCGCTGAATCAACGAGTCCAGCTCGGTGACGTTGAGGGGCGGCACGGTCACCCCGGCGAGTGTGGACGTGCCGATGGGCGGCGAGCCGGCCGGGGTCGAGCAGGCGGCCGCGGCGGCCACGAGGGCAATGGTGCAGAGTTGTCTCGGGGTCATGGGGCCGAACATGCGACCTGAGGCGGGCCCGTGTCAAGCACGAGGGGCCGTTGCTCCGGTGTCGGGGTGATTCTCGTCGATCTGGATCGCGCCCTTGCCCTGAACCGCGGAGTACTGGAGGAGCGTGGGGTCATCCGGGATGCAGAGCGCAGCGACCTGCCGGCTTGAACCTCGTCCGGTGTCATCCGATACAGTCCGGGGCCGGCGGACGCCGCCCAGATGAAGGCTGATCGATGGTTTGGGCCACTGCCCGGCGGCCCGGACGCTGATGAAGAAGCAGGAGGTGAGGTCGATCCCCGCCCAGCTGCCCGCCGGAACGGTGGCGGCGACCCTTCATGGGGGCGTCCCCACCACCTGAAGCCTACTTCGGCTGGCCCACCGTCCGCAGGTAGGGCTTCAGGGTATTAAAGCCCTGAGGGTACTTCCTCATGGCATCGTCATGCGAGACCGAGGGCGGAATGATCACGTCGTCGCCGGATCGCCAGTTCACCGGGGTTGCGACCGTGTACGAGGCGGTCAACTGGACCGAGTCCAGCAGTCGCAGCACTTCATCGAAGGTCCGGCCCGTGCTCATCGGGTAGATGAGCATCGCCTTCACCTTCTTGTCCGGTCCGATCACGAAGACCGAGCGAATGGTCTGGTTGTCCACCGCCGAGCGGGGCCCGTGCGACTCGGCGTTGGGATGAATCATGTCATAGAGCTTGGCGACGGCGAGGTCCTGGTCGCCGATGAGCGGGTAGTTCACCGCGTGGCCCTGGGTCTCCTCGATGTCCTTCATCCACCGGCCGTGATCGGCGACCGGATCCCCGCTCAGGCCGATGATCTTGGTGTTGCGCCTGTCGAACTCCGGCTTGAGTCCCGCCATGTAGCCGAGCTCGGTGGTGCAGACCGGGGTGAAGTTCTTCGGATGCGAGAACAGGATCGCCCAGCTGTCGCCGATCCACTCGTGGAAGCGGATCGTGCCCTCGGTCGCCTCCGCAGTAAAGTCCGGCGCAACATCACCAATCCGTATCGACATGATCCCGCTCCCGTTCAGTTGGTCAAGTGATGCCGGCGGCTCGGGGCCGTGGCCTATGATTCCTCGTGCTCCGCCCGGGGGCCGCGTCCACGTGAATCTCGGTGACCTCCTTGTATCTCTAAATCTGCGTTCTGCTGTAGTTTCTCGATAGGGTGGTAACCCGTTCCGCCTTGTATCTCTAAATCTGCGTTCTGCTGTAGTTTCTCGATAGGGTGGTAACCCGTTCCGCCTAGGGGCTTCGAGCCCGTACCCTAGCCTGGGTGCCACCTGCTGTTGGTCGCCGAGAGCCCGAACAGTTGCCGGGGGGTCTGACCCCGCATCACGCAAGGTTGGGCCACGCCGATCGTTCCTTTGCCGGAGACGCCTCATGGACCACTTCATCGGCATTGATGTCGCCAAGGCGACGCTCGACATTGCGTCACTGCCCGACGGCGAGAGCTGGACCGTCACGAATGATGATTCCGGCCTCGCGGAGCTCATCCCGCGCCTGGTCGCCCTCGCCCCGGTCCTCGTCGTGATGGAAGCGACGGGTGGCTTCGAGACACCGGCGGCGATCGCCCTCGCGCACACGGGTCTCCCTGTGGCCATCGTCAATCCGCGCCAGGTGCGCGATTTCGCCAAGGCCATGGGGCGGCTCGCCAAGACGGATGCCCTCGATGCCGGCCTGCTCGCGGATTTCGCCCAGCGCGTGCGTCCTGAACCCCGCCCGCTCCCCGATGAGGCCGCGCAGCTTCTGGAAAGCCTGCTGACGCGCCGTCGACAGATCGTGGATATGCTCACCGCCGAGAAGAACCGGCTCGGCTTCGCGCGTGGCCCCGTCAGGCGCGACATCACCCAGCACATCCGCTGGCTCGAGAAGCGCCTCAGCGCTGTCGACGGCGACTTGCAGGATGCGGTCACGGCGAGCCCGCTGTATCACGCGAAGGCGCAACTACTCCGCAGTGTGCCTGGCGTGGGGCAGGTGACCACCTTCACCCTTTTGGCCACGCTCCCGGCACTCGGACACCTCTCCCGCCACCAGATCGCCGCCCTCGTCGGGGTGGCCCCGATGAACCGGGACAGCGGCACCAGGCGGGGCAAGCGGATGGTCTGGGGGGGCCGCGCCCCGGTCCGCGCCGTCCTGTACATGGCCGCCCTGGTCGGTATCAAGCACAACCCGGTGCTCCGGGTCTTCTATGAGCGGCTCCGCGCGGCGGGCAAGCCCTTCAAGGTGGCGGCCACCGCGTGCATGCGAAAACTCCTCACCATCCTCAACGCCATGCTGAAACACCACCGCCGCTGGGATGCACAATACGCTTGACTTTCGAGACAGTTGCTAGTATCGAGGTCGTGGGAGTCTTACCACAACCCACACCGAGTTCCCCGCTCCAATCCCAAAGCCAACCAGGCCGCCCACGGTCCCCGCCAGTCCCGCCGCAAGAGGAAATGCGGTGGCCTTGGTGAAGTCCTCGCTGTCCTCCTGAGGCAGAATCAGGATGGCGGCCAGTGCGATGCCGGATAGGGCTCCGATGATGGCTCCACGGCCAGCGCGGCTACCTGTCCGCGTCTCCAGGGTCGCAATGACACCGAGTGCAATGGCCCTGGTCGCGTCGACGGCCCCTGCCTTACATGGCCGGCAGAAGTGGAGACTGTCGGCGTCAGCGCTCAGCAAACGGCCGACCAGCGACTGCCCGCCTGTGGTACTTCCTCGGAGAGTGGTCCCAGGGCGGAGGTCGCCGAGCAACACTGCGGAGGCTGAGCGCTGGGCTTGGAGGCTGGATGCGCCCGTCGCGAGAATCGCGGCGTACCCCAGCAGCTTCCGGGCGTTGCGGGAGATCATCGGTCGAGCCCGCCAAGGGTGAGAGAGCGGCCGTGAGCTTCAAACCTGGGCTTGGCCGTGCCAAGTCCCGCGCTCGCTACAGGGGCTGGAAGACCATGACCGCGACCGAGTCTGCCCGGAAACGCCGATCTCCCGAGACCTCGGCCCGGACGTAGGCAGTGCCTGGCGCGAGGGCGGTGAGGTGCCCGCCGGCGGTGGCCGCCACAACACCTGGAGCCGTGGACTGGAAGGTCACGGTCGGTTGCGGCGTCACCTTGTGGCCCGTGGAATCGAGAACTTCGGCGGTGAGGTCGATCGAGACACCGACGTTCATGCCGAACGGATTCGAACCGCCAAGCTGAATCACCACGCGGCCAACGGGCGCGTCGGGGTGGATAGTCTCGGTCCCATCGCAGGCGAGGGAGCCGAGCATCAGTCCCCAGAGGAGCACCCGGCGAGCTGCCAGTTGGCGGATTCGTGGGGGGTTGTGGTTCCGGCTACGAAAGAAAGCCATCATGGAGACTGAACGCGCACACTCTTCTCGAGCGGCGGGCCTGACGGTTGGAGGGCCCTGATCGTGAACGGATCGGAGAAGGGTGGGGCCAAACTCACCTGGTAATCGAGAAGGACTGGCTCCGTGGTACAAACGGCGTCGCGGTACTCCCCCTGAAACTCGATCTGCCACAGGCCAGGGGACCTGCCGGTGACCGCGTCGGCCAGGCGATAGCATCCGTTCGGCCCAACCATGCCGATGAATCGAACGGCAAGGTGCTCCTCGGCCCCAACTGACGCCGCCACCACGATGCTGTCGACCTTGACGGTGAAAGTCCTGGTGCCGTTCCCAAGTATGCCGCAACCCGCTCCGGCCAGCAGGAGTCCCAGCGCGGGGCAGAAGGATCGGCGCCTCAGGTGCGCTCGCCGGCTCTGAACGTTCGGACGGTCGGTCGTCAAGGCATCAACGGTAGCGGGTCGGCCTGTTATTGGGCCGTGACATGAGCCACCCCATCAGCGAACCGTAACGGCAAGTCCTGACAGCTGGCCGTACTGTCGGCCCACGGCCACCGCCGAGGCGGTCCCGGCATGGAGGCCGGTGACTCGTCCAGCCGGCGTGACCGAGATAACCAAGGAGTCCGTCGCGAACCACGAGAAATTGTCCGCGAGAGATATCCGGCCACCACAGGTCGACAGCTGAGCGGACGCGGTGAAGGACTCGCCGACCGTGATCGAGGCGGTTTGCGGAGATAGCGCGATTCGAAGTTCGCCGGTGCAGTCACCCGGGTCGATAAGCCCGCAAGCCGGAGCCACGGCCAGCACCAGCACCGCACCCAAATGCCGCTGCCGCGCGCGAAGGCGGCTGGGGTGACGGCCTTGCTGGTGGGGGAGAGGCGCATGCATTGGGGAACGATGCCGCAGCGGCCGGGGGAAATCTGTGTCACGGATCACAAGGGCTCGGCTGGTGGCGGGTCCGGGCGGGTCACGAGGATCGGAAGCCGGTGGGTGGCCGCGTCCCCAGCACCGGGCGGCCCCGGTGCCACCGGAATCAGCGCCCGCGCCAAGCCCGGCGCGCGAATTCGGGCGGCCGGCCGCTCCAAACGCTTGTGAGACGTCAGGCCGGTCCCCATACTTCAGGTAACCCGCTCGTAGAAGGCTTGGGCATGAACCTCGAATTCAACGCCGTTTTTCAGAAGATCCCCGAAGGCTATCTTGGGTTCGTACAAGAACTTCCGGGTGCGAACACCCAGGGACGCACCCTGGACGAGGCCCGAAGGAACCTCCGCGAGGCAGTCGAACTCGTACTCGAAGCCAACCGGGCACTGGTTGAGGAAGACCTGGTAGGATCCGACGTCATTCGTGAGCCGCTGAAGCTCCCAGCGTGAAACGGCGGGATCTTGTCCGCCACCTCCTCACTCAAGGCTGCACGTTGCTGCGAGAAGGCGGTGCCCACTCGGTATTCCTGAACCGTCAGGCCCGCAAAGTCTCCACCGTCCCCCGACACCGAGAGATCAACCAGTTCCTCTGTCGCAAGATCTGCCGAGACCACGAGATTCCAGAGCCTGAGGTTTAACTCGCTTCAGGGTTGCCAAGCTGCAGTACCACCCGAGGTCGCACGATCCGAAAGGATCACCTGGGATCCCCGCCGGAGTGGCGGGCCGGGCGGCGCTCTGATTCTGGCGCCCAGGGGAAGGTGCCCCTATCGTAGGGACAGGCGCTTCGCCCCGGCCGCGGTGGGCGGAAGTGCCGTCCTCGGGAGGTGTGCGCATGAAGCGGGTGGCACGGTGGCTCGGTGTGTGGGGACTCCTGACCCTGGCGGCCGGCGAGGTCGGAGACAGTCTGTTGAGGACCCGGGAGCACTCGTTGCTATCCGACATCCTGAGACGGGTGCCGGGTGTGACGATGGAGTACCTGGGAGATGGGGGTGGGTACGGGGTGCTGATGTCCCGGGCCAACACTGCGGGTCGAATCGCTCCAGGGGCGGGGCGATGCTACGCGCAGGTCTACCTGGACGGCATCCGGATCTATGCCCCGGGGCACCTGACCGGGGACAAGCGTGGTTTCAGTATCGACCAGTTCATGGTGGCGGACGTTCAGGCCATCGAGATCTACAAGGGGGCGGCGTCCACCCCGCCGCGGTTCAATGGGACGCGGTCGGGCTGCGGTACCATCGTGCTGTGGACCCGGGAGCGCTAGTGGCTGGCGCTTGCGACTGCCAGGGAGCAGCCCCTCAGTGACGGGTCATCCAGCCCGACCCGGAAACTGCCTTGCCGTACCGACACCCATTTGGGTCCGGTTGAGCCGACAGCGCGGACGGCATCGAAGTAGAAGCGACCGGCCACCTCCCCAGTGCCGGCGTGGTACTCGTCGATCTGGATCGCGCCCTCGCCCTGAACCGCGGAGTATTGGAGGAGCGCGGGGTCACCGGGGATGTAGAGTGCAGTGACCTGCCGGCCTTGAACCTCGTCCGGTTTCATCCGGTGCAGTCCCGGGCCGGTGACGCCGCCCAGGTGAAGGCTGATCGATGGGGTGGGCCACGGGCCGGCGGCCCGGACGCTGAAGAAGAAGAAGGAGGAGAAGTCGATCCCCGCGCAGCTGCCCGCCGGAACGTTGGCGACGAAGGGCGTCCCATCCACCTGGGCGGTGAGATGGTGGCTCGGCCCTGGAGTTGGCCCGAGCAGGTCGCCCTCCGAACAACTCACCAGCAGACAGGACAAGAGCACCAATGGAAGCCCCTTCATGGGGGCGTCCCCACCACCTGAATCGCCCCGATTCGCAACAGCGGGTCCAGCAGGTTGGCAGCCCCGCCGTGCTCCACGATTCGCCCATCCACGACTCGATCGATGTTGACGGCGGTGATCTCGACGGCCTTCCCGGTCGGGGTGATCCCCAGCCACTCCCCTTGATGGGTTCCGCGCATCACCACCTGGGTGACCACCCAGTCGCCTTCGGCAATCTGCCGCGTCACCGTGAGCTGAAGGTCGGGATACGTGCGACGGACGCCGAGAACATGCTGCCTCGCGCCCTCGAGGCCGAGGGGGTGGCGGGTGTTCTCGTGCACTTCGGCGTAATCGGGTGAAATGAAGTCGGCTATCCGGTCGATGCGGCCGCTGCTCACGACGTCTTCGTAGTACTGTCGGACCAGCTGCTTGTTGGCTTGGGTGGGCATGGGCAACAGCGCTCCGTTCGTCCGGCTGATAGATAACCCCTTCGCTGCGGGCCGGGCCCGCGGCCCGACCGGGACGGTGGCCGGGGACAGGTGAGGCTACGTCGGCTGGGCCACTGTCCGCAGGTCGGGCTTCAGGGTCGTGACGCCCTGAGGAGCCAGGCTCTCGCTTCACCGATGTCCCGGAAGATACCCACGTTCGGCGTGTGCGACTCGGTCAGCATCTGATACATCCGCGCCATGCCGTACGCCACGTCCTGGGAGACAACGAGCGCGAGCTTGCCGGACGCGCCCTGGGTGGCGGCTCTTTCATCCTGCCGCACCATCGCCCTGACGCCAGCAGGCGTGACTTCGAGGTGATCGATGCTCCGGACGTCGGAGAGTTCGCTCATGCCGGGCTTGAAGCCCGGATCCTGGGCAAGCCGGTCCTTGAGCTGAATGACGTCGTCGTTGGTGAGGGTGCCTGACGCCGTGGTGACCACCAGGTTGCGCTCCGCGTCGATTACGTATGAGATCGGCATGACTTCTATCTCGGCTCTCTGATGCACTGCGCGTGAGTGACGGCCGTCTCCCACCGCCGGGCGGGCGCCGATACCGCTGACAATCATATCCCGCGCCAGGCCAGGTGCCAATTGGCCGCGGCGCCCCTATCTTGGTGTGAGGCCAATGCCGCCGCTCGGACTCCGAGCGGCGCCCGCCGCTGAAGCGCGATGCGTCGGGCGGCGGAGCGGCATGCTGTGAGCGTTCCTGTTGCGGGGAGAGTCCATGCGGTGGCCCGTCATTGGCGTGCGGAGGAAACTGGCGGTCCTCACTTCAGTCGTTGTCCTCGGTGTTCTGGGGGGCACGATCCTGCTGAAGCTTCCACAGAGGATCCGGCGGGGGGAACAAGGGCAGCAGGCCATCGCGATGCTGGATGCCGTCAGACGCCCCTTCCTGGAGATCAACAGGGCACGGGCTCGTCTGCTCGACCCCGCTGAGGCGGAGGCCAGTTACAGTGCGCTTTCTACGGTCGTGGTCTCCGCGAGGGAACTGCTCGAACGCTATCAGGGGTTGGCCCGCTACAATGACGCGCTGTCGAGCAACGTCGCCGAACTCTCAGAGTCCTTCGAGACGTGGGTAGCGGCGGAGCGGCGCCTGTTCCGTCTGCCCGAGGTCACGGCCGGCGTCAGAGGCGCTGGACCTGCCACCCTCGGATTCAGGGCGGACCTCGCATCCGCAACGTCGGGGTTCTCGCACACCATGGACCTCCTCGGGGCTGGGGAGGTGCCGCTCCATGCCGATATTGCGGATGGGGGAAGCGCCACCCGTCTCCTCGGGATACTCGGGTTCCTGCTGCTGGTCCATCTCACAGTCACGGCCTTCCTGTTGCTACAGGCCATTCGCCGACGAGAGCGGCGCTTCCTGGAGGAACGCCTCCGCCTTGAGCAAGAGGCCCGCGAACTCGAGCGGGACCTTGCGGCGACCCTGGCGAAGGTCCTGAGTGGATTCATCCCCATCTGTGCGGGGTGCAAGCGCATTCGCGGCGAGGACGATCAGTGGACCCAGGTTGAACGCTACGTCACCACCAGGACGGACGCCCAGTTCAGTCACAGTATCTGCCCCGGGTGCGAGCAGCGCCTGTACGAGGACGTCCTCTTCCCGCCTGCAGGGCCGGGCTCGCCGTAGCGCCCTCACTCGGCTCTACCCAGCGGCAGCCGTGAATCTCTACCCCTCACAACGCCCCGACCGCTCGTCGGTTTCCACTCCGCAGAGGCTCACCCAGATCCCCTGGGCCGAGAGCGGGGCGCCGAGTCCGGGCGGAAGGCCGCCGGTGCGGCGGAGACCCAGTGCAGGTCTCCAGGCAGCAGCGCGGCTTAGATGCCGGCTACACTCGGCGATCGCCCTTACGCCCCACCGGTGGCGGCGCGAGCTAGGGACGACTCAGACGATAGGTCGAATGGCACGAGACGCAAGCGGTCGTCAGGCGCGCGAGTTGGGCGACGACGCTGTCCCGGGAAACCCCGGCCGCAATCGTCGCCGCAAGGCTGTCAAACTGCTCATGGGTTGCGGTCCCCAGCTGCATGAACGCCTGTGGCAGCACCTTCTCGAGTGCAGGGTCCGCCGCCGTGGCGAGTCCCGAAGCCAATGCTGCCCGGTGCATTGCTGCAGAATCCGAGGACGCCAGACCACGGAGGACCCCGTTCAGCGAGGTGAGCATGTTGCGCATCTCCAGGAGAACGGCCTCCTGCGCTTCGGGAGCCAATTGGAGCGCCGTGCGCCCGTCCGCAGGTGGTCCCTGCCCGGGTGGGGTCGCGCAGGCCAGGAGAAAGCCGATACCCAGGACCGGGAAGCCAACAGAGCGCAGGAGGTGTTGCATCAGATTCCTCGATGGGCGAGATGTCAGTTGTGTCACGTGACCGCTGAAGTAGCAATGCCGCCGGCTGAAAGTTATGACTGGGCTGGTCCCCTGTACAACCGGTTGCTCAAGTGGGTGCTGAGGCCGAGTACCCTGGTCATTTGGCCGGCAGGCGGGTGCCAGAGTTCTACCCGATGTCCCGCTGGATCAATGAGCCTAGGCACACGGCCCATACCCGGAGTCGTCAATCTTCTCGAGCACATTGCAACCTACTTCCTTCAGGACTTGACCAATGCATGGAGGTCATCCACTCGAGTTGGCCATGAAGCGAGCGGAACTCGGAGCAAGGTGATCACCCTCCTGCGGATCGATGGTCCAGGCAGTTGTGCCTGCCACCGGCGTGCCACCGGCGTCGGTCCCATCGGAGGCAGTGCCGTCCCAGACCTGGACATCGATTCCCAAGTGCCCCTGGTACCAAGCCTGCAGGAATGGAGCGTCTGTGACCGTGAAGAAGAGGCGCCGATGCCAGTGACGCGCTTCCTGTGACCTCGCACGGCGCGGTGGTGGTGAGAGGAAGTGGTTCAGCACCCCCCCGGTGCGGGGTGCGAAGCGCACTGTGGCTGCGCGGAAATGGCCGTTGCGGCAAGCACAACGCCTCAGCCGGTCCCCTGAGCACGGCTCCCGCGACTCAGCCACGCCAGCCCAAGAAACAGGACAAGCCACAAGCCGGTGCGGAAGATCATGGCCCGAATGCTATCGATGGCGACAGCCCTTCCCGTCGCGTACAGGTAACCGATGGCCCCGAGTACGAGGAGATTGAGGAGGAAGACGGTGGCCGCCCCGACAGTGCCTCTCTCAACGCTGCGCCACGTGACGATACCTGCCGCTAGGTACGCCACTCCCATCGCCGTGTTGAATATCACCAGCGGACGAAACACGACATATCCCGGATCTACCCCCGCTAAGACACGGCCGCCCGCCACGACTGTTGCGAGACCGAACGCGGCTGCCACCAACGCCAGGAGTCTCTGGGTGAGCCCTCTTGCTGAACGAGGGGCACTCATCGTAGGGCCTCCGACCGCGGCGCGGATGCGAGGCGAAGTCGCGCCACGGCAATGCCCAGCCACGAGACTGAGGCAATCATGCTCATGGCCCCAAGTAGGACAAACAGAGGCGGCGCACCGAGGAGTACTTCTGCTAGGATGCCGACGGGCATGAGCATTCCAGCGAGCGACAGCCAGGACACCCACTTCGCGGTGTGTTCCTGAAGTGGCAGACGAAGCAAGAGATAGCCCAGGACGATATTCAAGAACGCGAATAGATTGCCATGGACGTGTGCTAGTCGGGACTCGAAGTGCCTGCCGATGGTGTATTCAGCTATCCATTGCTCCTTCCCAGGTGCAAAGTCCCGAAGGTAAATCAGCACGAAGCCGAATAACATGAAACCAGCCATAAAGAGCAGACCTGCCGAAATGTTGATCTTTCCATGACTCATATCGACCTCCAGGTGACGTGAGAAGCCCTGAGATGATGCCCACTGACCATCCCGCTAGGGGCCTACCGGATCAGGCTTCGCTCCACCGCTGTGCGAGGCGTTCTGCCGCCACACCGTACGCACCGAACACAAGTGCGGAGATCAGCACGATCACGGGTACGGTCCCTGGCGCGGTGCGCGCGGTCGCCCGCCCGACGGCCGAGCTACCCCACGCCAGCAACAGGAGCGACATCCCTACGACGAGCCCACGTCGCACGCTCGAGCGTGGGTTGTGGCGGCGAAGCACCGGCAGTAGAATGCCGCCACCAATGCCGTAGAGTGTGCCGAGCCGCACTGGCGCAGGATGGGTTGCTGTCGGCCGAACACCCCGCCGATAAGCAGTGGCCCCGCCGCTGCTTCCGAAGACCGGCCATCAGTCACCAACTGCCGTCGGGCAGCAGGTCATGGCCGGCCGGGGGCCAAGTGTTGGATCAGGTCAAGGGACGTGACATGAAGGTCTAGAGCTTGGCCCACCTGTAAGCCGAACTGGCCGTCGGTAGCGAGACCCGTGGCACTCACCGCCACGAGTGCTGAGTCATTCACGAAGATCCGCAACGAGTCCGGTGCGACTGCCACACGGAGCCGGTTCGTCACCACCCCACGGCCGGAATGGGGCTTCACGACCGAGTGCACCGTCCACGGGGCAAGCACAGCCTCGCGTCCTTCAGCGATCTCCGCGACCCGCACAGCCCCGTCCCGGCGCAACTGAACGGCCACGTATCGAGCAGTGAGCGCACTCAAGTCGGTACCTCCGAGAACAAACCCGTACGGCGCCTCCGACGGTCGCGGGAACAGGACGAAGGCGGCCGCGAGCGAGTAACGACCGCCGGCACGCTCTTGGGGATGGTAAACGATCACGCCCGGTCCGGTGGTGATGTGCCATCCGGGAGGCATGCTCACGAAGCGCCAGGCTGAGTCGGGCACTTCTTGCTCCGTCACGAGGCGGGCTGGTGCATCCAATCGCCACCGCCAGTCCGGCGGCGTTGATAGCTGCTGAGCACGGAGCTCCGCGGCAAGTACGAGCGGCAATGCCGCCGCGACCACGATGGCGTGGATACCCCGCACTCTCATTGGCTCTCCCTGGGGAGTGGCAGGCCGTCTGCCACGGTTTGTTGGGCAGCCCTTCCAGGCGCCTTTGGAGTGCGGCCCGAGCAACGCCACTTCGCGAAGGTGCTCGCGAGTGCGGCAGAGCCGTAGCGTGATTCCTGATCGACGGAACCGGCTCGGCACCAGGGACCGCTACGCCTCGTCGTACGCCCGCTCCAGCACCGCCACGTCGAGTTTCACCATCGTCATCATGGCTTCCATCACGGCCTTCACCTTGCTGTGATCCCGGTCGCTGATGAGTTCCCTGAATCGCCTCGGGACGATCTGCCAGGAAACGCCGAACGGATCCATGATCCAACCGCACTGCGAAGGCCTCGCACCGGCTGTGACGAGCCTCTCCCAGTACTCGTCGACTTCGACCTGGTCCTCGCAGTCGACGTAGAGCGAGAAGCCTGCCGAGAAGGTGAAGTGGGGGCCACCGTTATAGCCCTTGAAGGACTGACCACCGACAACGAACTCAGCGGAGGTGATGGGGCCATCTTCGCCAGTGCGGGCGACGTTCCGGACTTCCGAGTCGGGGAACGTGGCGGTATACAGCTCTATGGCGGCTTCGAGCTGGTCGTTGAACATCAGGAACGGCGTCACCTTACTCATCCGAGCCTCGCCTCCACTGGGTCAAGGGTCGCCAGACGCGAACGCAGCGGCAGTATCAACCACGGGGGCGCCTCCGGCCGGTCTGCCCAACGCCCTGCGTTTCAGTTGCCTGGCGTGGGCTGGGGGCGGGCCCATCCAGGTAGGATCGTAGCGGGCCGCCGCAACCCGTCAAGGCCCTGTCAACTGCAAACGCGGTCGCTCGCCCCTTGCTACCGCCACCCAGACGTCGGCCGCCGGTCTCCGCCAGGCTGCGGTTGCTCTGCCGGCCAGATCGGGCCCCGTGGTTGTATCACAACCAAGTACTTTGTATTGTAGAGTGGCGAGCCGCACCAGGGCGAACGGACGATGGCTCCACGACCCGGGAGCGGAAGGAGGGGAAATGAGGAACTGGCTGAGACGCATCCGAGGGGCAATCGGAATGGGGCTGACCTGGGGAGTGGTCGGCTTCCTCATCGGGATGGTCATCGAGGTCATCCACAACATCTGGCCGAATCCACTCGGCGCGGCAGTCGACATCTGGCCGGCCGCTCTGGCCTATCCTGGCCTACTGGGCGGTGTGGCGTTCGCTACCATCCTCGGAATCGCGGGACGCGGTCGGCGATTCAGCGGGTTGTCGATCCCGAAGTGCGCGGGGTGGGGTGCGTTGGGTGGGCTGGTCGTGAGCCTCATCCCGGCCACAATGGTCGGCCTAGGACTGGCAACTGCCAAGGTACCGATCTGGCTGCTCACCGCAGCACTTGCCGGTCCGTTCGCGTTGGGCGGAGCGTCCGCGGCGGCAGCTTCACTTGCGCTCGCTCGGATGGCCGGCGATCGGGAATCGCTCGAGGCCGATCGGACTGTGTCCGAAGCTGGTCTCGGCCAGGCAGAGGCCCGCCAGCTACTGGGCGGCGATCCTCACAACTTCGGTCCATAGGCCGCTCGGAACCCCGCGAGTGGTGATGCCCCGGCTGCCTTGGCAGGTCCGCGCTTTCATAAGGCCGTGTTAGGCATCCGGTTTCCGAAAACCAAGATGTGCATTCATCGTGTCGAGCCGTGCGCGGAGTTCGGCTAGCGTTTCCACACCACGCCAACGGCGCTCGGCGTCGGTGACGCGCGTTGTGTCGATAGTGTAAAGTACCACCGGGCCGGTGCCCCGCGGGACGCGATCGGTCTGGGTTCCGTACCACTGTGGCTGGTTGCGCGACATCTGGTACCGGTCCCATGTAGCTGCTACGAGCCAGCGTGTCGCCGCATCCGTGGAGTCCAGAGCCTCACTCCGCACGGCCCACCGGTGGGCTACGGCGTAGTCTGCGGAGTCACGCCCGTGCTGAAAGATCGTCGCCGCATTTCGGTAGTCGAGCGCAGTGCGCAGGGCACCCGCCTGCTGGCGCGCCCTAACCAGTTCCCTACGGATGCTGTCTTGCCGGCCGAGCGCGCTCATGTCGACCTGGTCAATCGGTCCAGATCGTGCTGCCTGATCCTGCTCGTACAACCGGGCCAGCTCAGGATCCGGCAGATTCTGCTCAACTGCGGGGGCCCCGGCCCGGCCACACGCCCAGATCAGGGCCCCCGCAGCGACACAGACGATCAAGCGTACGCGCATATACTCCCGTCTTGCGAGTCCCCGAGGCCGGGATGCCTAACGACCTGCCGTTCAACGACGACCGCGCCTTGGGAAGCGGAGTGCCGGGCGCCCGTCCGCTGCAACGGCTGGGTTAGGCGGCCGGTCGTCGGGAGCTACCGTTCGTGACCATGACGCCGTCGGGTGCTTCCAGCCACATGTGGATGGCTACCTGGTCTCTCGCTCTCCGAACCAATAGCAGAGGCCGTCGGGCGCTACAACGTAGAAGACTCTCCAAGGAACGCCATCGCGCGACTCAACGCTGATTCCTGACAGTGGCTTCGCGGGCTTGTTGGCAAGAAACTCCTGGTACAAGGTGTCCAGCCCGGTGACATGGAAGGCGCAGCCGTCCTGGCTCGGGTCGCCGCCGTTCTCCACGAGTCCAATTCGAACGGCGTCTCGGCTGATCACCGCCGATCGATTGGGCGCGTCGCTGCGGGAAACCAGGCCGAAGCCAAACACTGTCTCGTAGAATGGCAGTGCGGCCACGAGGTCGGGTACCGGGAGGGTCATGGTATCGCCCCGGTAGCCGAATGCCCTCTCGAGCCTTCCCCTCACGTCGCGGTTCCTTTCGATTTGCAAGTTGGTGCGCGGCGTCGGCAGTCGAAGCCCGCGGGCCGCCTAATGGCCTGCGCTTGGTAGGTGGTCACTGCATCCAGCGACTTCTGCCGCTAGAGATCGCGACCACACGTGATCCAGAAACCGTTCAGATCGCGAACCATAAACTCCCGCATGCCGTACTCCGTGTCGTGCAGCTCCTCGCGGAGCTCCACGAGGTCCTTGATGCGCGCGTAATGCCGCTCCAAGTCGTCGGTCTAGACCTAGAGGTCAACCTCCCTCCGCCGCGCCAGGCTCGGCTCGCCGCCCTGATTGAACATCACGCGGCTCTCGCCGAACGTCACGGTGCCGAAGCTCAGGCCACCAGCTCCGTCACCATACGTCTGAAGCACGCGGAACCCGATCCGCTCGTACCACGCGACCGCGGCGCGAACATCAGGGACGTGGATCATTGGCGACACGTGGTCTTGCATCTCCGTACTTTCAGCGCGGGGCAGGACACCCTCCCCCAAGCGACTCTCCACTACACTGGACGCTTCCGGATCCACCTCACGACAGGTTGTGCTGCGGCCGTTCACATACGCTGCGGCGGGCGAAGCACAACTTACGGAACCGCGATCGCTCGGGCCTCTTGCAACGATTCTCGCCTCGACACGACTGAAGCGACCCTTAGGAGCTCCTGGTAGGCTGCGCGAGCCACATCGGCATGATCACTCGCGCGCGCGGCCCGAGCGGCACCGAGAAGGCTGTTGTATCGCCGTGGCTGAAGCGACAGGGCGAATTGGTACGCCGCGAGCGCATCCACAGGCCGCCCCTGCTCCATCAACAGGTCACCAAGCAACTCGCTCGCCGGAACCGTCGGACCTGGCGTCACGGCGTGTTTGGGTGTGGCGACCTCCAGCGCGACCGCTTCCCGGAGCAGGGATAGGCTCTCGTCCGCTCTTCCCTGAAGATGACTGATCCATCCGCTCAGTTCCAAGCGCAGAAGCCGGATGTTTCGCGTGAAGAGCACCTCGCCAGAACCCTGGGCTGTGACCTCGAGCTCGTAGAGGCGCCTGCGGGCCGACTGGGCCGCGCGGAGATCACCCAGGCGTGCTGCTCCGAGTCCGCGCCCGAACCATGTGATGGCCTCCGGCCACGGGAAACGGTCCCACGGGAGTGTTCCGGGCTCTCGCACGGGTACCTGAGCCGCCTCAGCCCACGCGTGCCGTTCGAGCGCGTAGCGGGTCTGCGTCGATGCGAGATGGAAGGCGGTTTTGAACGTCGGTTCGAGTCGCGTCGCGGTCTGCAGACGCTGCAGCTGCTCGAGTGCAGCGTCATCCGCACCCTGTTGGAGCTGAGCGTAGACAAGGTACTCGATCGCGTGGGGGAACTCATCCCACACGAGGTCGCCATTGGCACCGGTGGGCTGGTGCAGCGCCGCCTCCGATGCTAGGAGGTTTCCGCGAACGACGCCGTCCCAATCGCCGAGGCGTGTGTAGATGTGGGTCGGCATGTGGAGCGCATGCGGATTGTTCGGAGCCGCGGACTCATACCTCCGCGTGACCTCCAGGTCTTCGCGTTCGCGGCCGGGCGCGTCGTTCGCGTGGATGAGATAGTGCATCGCGCCAGGATGATCCGGATGTCGCGCGAGAACCGCGACGAGAATGGTGGCTGCGCGATCGGTCGACGCCAGCGAGACCGTATCCGCAGGGACACTCGCCAAGACCGCCAGCGCATGAAACACGGCGACTTCATCGTCCTGTGGGAGTGTGGCGCGTACGCGCGCCATCGCTTCCGCCCAGCGGCGGATGCGCTGCCAGTAGTCCGTCGAGGCCGGGTCGAGGAAGAACGCCTCCGCTGCGGCGACGAACAGCTGTTCGCGCTCGCTCGGGGCCAGCAGCGCCTTGGCCTTCTGCACCTCTTCCCAACCGAGACTGAGGGCATCGGGTCCGGGCCGTGTCGGCCAGAGGGGTTGGAACAGCGTCATCGCGATTCCCCAATGCGCCATCGCGCATCGGGGATCGGTCGCCGCGACGGACCGGAAGGCCTCTCTTGCCTGCGGATAGGTCATGTGATGAAGGAGAGTCAGCGCGCGAGAGAATGCGGCCTGAGCGGCGGGAGTGCAACTGACGGGCAACGTCACCGTATCCCGCACGTGAGAGTCGTGCTCTCCCGTCTGGCTTCGTGCATTGGGAGCGAACCAAACAAGGAGGAGGCCCGACATGATCAGCCCATGCTGCCGCCTATGACGGGCAGGTGGCGCAGCCGGTTGCCCGGACTGCGCGAGCAAAGGCCAAATGGTGGCTGTCACTGGGAATCCCCTTCCGAGAAGAGTGACGATATCGACAATGCTGGCATAGGACCCGCCCGTGCCATCCGATCCTCCTTCAGTTAGGTAAAACTATCTACCAAACTAAGGGAGGATCCCTTGGCAGCTCCATTTCCTGGTTAGGCGTCATCTGCACGTGGATAACCTACCATCACGGCACGATCGGCTTGTCGCTGTTCCAGATGTCCAGTGCGACCTTCCATGTACCGGTGGCGCTACGGCGATACAAATGGATCCCCTTCCACACGTCGCTGACGGTGGGACCGCCTGCCACTGGAGTAAGGGCTAGAGTGCCTGCACACTGCTCAATCGCCACGTCGCCAGCAAACTCCACGCCGCAGCTCGTATAGGCAAGAGAGAATCGGAACTGACGCGTGGCCTCCCCGAACCAGGCCCGCGCGGCCGCGAGGCCAGATACCGCCGGCGCGTTGGGCGGCATGAGGACGACGTCGTCCGCTAGGTAGGCAAGGGTGGTATCACCAGCGTTAACAGCGGCCAGCGCTTGCTGGCGCAGATCGCCTACTGCCGCGCTATCGGCCTGCGTCGCGCCGGCCGTCGCGGCACCCCTTGGTGCACACGCGGCCACTCCAATGAGCACGCTCAAGACGATGATGGAAGTGCGGGGTATCATGGACCCTCCTAGTGAGCGAGGCTGAAGGTGACGCCTAACGGCCAGGTATTCAGCGGCGGGCGCCCGCACGGAGCGGCGCGGCCGCGGCGGCCTTCAACAAACATGGAGCCGCGGCCGCGCCTTGGGAAGCGGAACTTCGGGCGCCCGGCCGCTGCAATACCGGGTTATGCCGCCGGTCCTGGGACTCCGGCCCTGGCTGCGGCAGAAAGCGGGGCCGACGAAGAGCCCAAGATCTCGCAGTGGAGACCGAGCCGCTGTGCCCAGCGTCACATGAGGGCTAAGTATCATGGTGTACAGTTGCGAGCCGATCCGGCGCGGACCGTGCCCATACACGGGCCGTGACGAAGCAGATCGGCAACTGCAACACGTTGTCATTCCGCTGCGCCCATTATCCTGGCAAGCCCATCCACCGATCGCCCGGCTATCGTCGACGCTGACAAGCCTGCGGTGGACCGTCCATTGGGTCTAGCGGCGGTCGAAGCGATGGTGCATGAGGCGCGGGGTCCAGACCGTCAGGTGCGTGACCGCACCGGCGTCGTTCTCGTGGAAACGGATCCACATATGATACGGCACGTCACGAAACTTCTCGTGCCGCAGGAGAAACTCGTTCTCCCGGTATGGCTCCAGTCGAATATCAGCCATCGTTGGTGCGCGGAGGACCAGGTCGCCTGCCTCGTCGATCACCAGCGTCCAGGAATAGTCGAGGTGGGCGCTGTGGTACGTACCCGCCACCCGCTGCAGCAGCGCCGGTGCCGGTGTCTGTTCCTCGAGCCGAACGAAGCTATCCGCGACTTGATCGTCATCGTACCGGATGACCAGCCTCAGCGGGCTATCGCCATCGTCGCCGAACTCGAGCAGCATCCCCCAACTGTCAGGACCCCAGCCGCTCTGCCAGGAGAAGGCCCCGACGCCGACCGGCACGAGCGCGAAGCGGCCCCACGGCACGTTTAGCTCGAGCGAGCCCTGGGTGACATCGATCTGGATCAGGTCGCGGGCCAGCGTTCGGCTCTCCCACGACGGGATGTTGGTCGAGACGAAACGGCCGGTGTAGCGGGCGAGCTCCTCGACGCTTACGGAGATGGGTTCGGTCGGAAATCGCTCGCCCTTCTCGCCGATCGGGTCGAGGAAGAAATCGACGATAGCGCGATTCTCCTCGGGCTCATAGTACCGATTGCTGAAGGTGATGACCGATAGGCCCAGGTCGGGGATCCGGGTCAGATAGTTTGCCCCCAGCACGCCCTCGTGCCGGACAACGCGCGTGCGGGCCACTTCCGCGACCGTGTGCCCGAACGCATAGTGCCCGTCCAGGCCCGGCAGGGGCGCCGCGCCGTTCATGAGTCGGGAGACCGCGCGAGAGATCTCTGACGCCGAGTCCGAATGCGCTTCGGCCCACCGCCCGAGATCGCACGCCGTCGTGCCGATGACGTAGTTGCCCCCGGGCGAGGTTTTCACGTCCGAGTGCCGGTAGCCACCGCGATCCGGTGCGTAGAACGGCGCGTCGTGCGGGATTGCTTCCGCGAAGTCGTGAACTAGGCGCGTCGAGTTCATGCGCAGCGGCTCGAACATGCGCCGCCTCATGTAGCCGCCCAAGCCCTCGCCCGCCGCCTGCTCCAGAATGAGGCGGAGCAGGCCATAATCCGAGTTCGAATACATGTAGCCGGTTCCGGGCGCGACCTCCGGCGCAGGCTGATCGTACAGGAGCCGCAGGAACTGCGACTCGTCCAAACGGTTCGCCATGCTGCTGTGCATCAGGAGTAGCACCGACCATTCGTCCACGAATCCGCTGCGGTGATGGATCAGGTCCCGAATCGTGACGGACGCGGACCAGGCGGGCAACCGCGGGAAGTAGCCGCGAACGGGATTGTCCAGGTGTATCAGACCGTCCTGCTCCATGAGCGTCGCCGCGATGGCGATGAATTCGCGGCCTTCGGAGTACGGAAGCCGCACCACGTGGTTGGGTGTGAAGGGTACGCCGTGCTCCAGACTCGCCATCCCGTACCGCCGCTGCGCGATGACGCGCCCGCCATGCACTACCACCACCGCGGCACCGGGGCCGTTGTTTCCATTCGCTGTGAATACGCGGTCGATGAGCGCTTCGAGCGCGGCCCGATCAACCGGAAGCCGGTCGTGCGTGCCCGCCTGCGACGAAACGCAGCGATCCGGCGGGGCGTCGAGCGGGGCCGCCTCGCGCGGAGGCCTCGTCGCACACCCGATAGCTGCAATCGATGACGTCAGCAGAAGCAGCAGGCGGAACTGCATCGGGATCTCCACCCTGTGGGCGGCATCACTAGTCTTGGGTTGCAAGCTACAGTACCACCCGGCCTCTTATCCCCGCAATACCGGCCGCCCATTCCCGGATCCGCCGGCCGGCCCCAGCAGGTCGGCCGGGCTCCGGACGCCGAGCCTGCCGCGGTTGAGGACGTGGGTGTAGAGCATGGTGGTGGAGACGTCCCGATGGCCCAGGAGCTCCTGGACGGCCCTGATGTCGTGGCCCCCCTCCAGCAGATGAGTGGCGAAGGAGTGGCGCAGGGTATGGCAGGTGGCCCGCTTGGCGATACCCGATCTATGGACCGCCCGCCGCATCTCCCGCTGGATGACCGTCGGATGGATGTGATGCCGGATCCGGAGGCCGGTGTTCCGGTCGACCCAGCGACGGGTGGCCGGAAAGACCCACTGCCAGGCCCAGTCCCGGGCCAGGGCAGGTGCCTCTCGACCCAGGGCGCCGGGGAGGGCCACCGCCCCCCCGTGACGTTCCAAGTCATTGGCGTGCAACCGCTTCACCGCCAGCAGGTGGGCCTCAAGCGGACCTCGGGCGGCCTCCGGCAGCATCGTGACCCGGTCATCACCTCCCTTTCCGCGCCGGAGCCGGATCTCCGCCCGGCCGAAGTCGAGGTCCTTGACCCGCACCGTCAGCGCCTCCATCAGCCGGAGACCGGCCCCATACAGGAGGAGGCCGACGAGCCAGGCCACCCCGCTGAGCTGACGGAGGACCCGCGAGACCTCCTCCGGGGTCAGGACCACCGGCAGCCGAGCGGGGGCCACCGCCCGCACCATGGTCCGGGCCTCGCCGATCGGGATCCGGAGCACGTCCCGGTACAGCAGTTGAAGCGCGCTCAGTGCCTGGATCTGGGTGCTTCGGGCGACCCCGCGCTCAGCCGCCAGATGGGTCAGGAAGGCGACGACCTCGGCCTCGCCCATCACCCGGGGGTGACGGTACCGGTGGAACCGGACATAGCGGCGGACCCAGGCCACATATGCCTGCTCGGTACGCCGTGATAAGCGGAGCCGGCGGATGGTGGCCCGGACCTGGGACAGCAAACGGGGAGGGGGAGGGGAGGCTGATGCAATATCCATTATTCCCGGATATCGCACTGAGTTTGCCCCGGGCGGCAACCGGTCCGCCGCGCCGGCCACACAATTCGATGCGGGCCCGGGGTTGACCGGGTTCCAGCGGCAACTCGGTCTAGCGGTAGTTGCCGAAAGTCAGGGCCACCCCGTAGTCCCCCGCCCGCAGCAGGGCCATCACCTCCTGGAGGGTGTCACGGGACGGCGCGGTCACCCGGATCTCATCCTTCTGGATCTGCACCTGCACCTTTTTGAACCCACCGTCCTTGATCGCCTTGGAGATCTGCTTGGCGGTCTCCTGGTCGAGCCCCTGCTTGAGGCCCAGCGTCTGGCGGTGCCGGCCGAGGGTGCCCTCCTCGACCTTCCCCTCGTCGAGGTTCTGGAGCGGGACGCCCCGCTTGGCGAGCTTCTCGCGCACGGTCGTCTTCAGGGCGGTGAGCCGGTAGCTGTCGTCGGCGTCCAGGGCAATGGATCCGCCGGCCCGATCGAACGTGATGGTGCAATCGGAGTGCTTGAAGTCGAAGCGCTGACCGATCTCCTTGGTGGCCTGGTTGACGGCGTTGTCGACTTCCTGGAGATCGACGCCGGTGGTGATGTCGAAGGAGGCATTCTTGGTCATGGCTCGCTCACAGCAGGGGGGAGAGGGCGGCGACCAGCCGGTCGATGTCGTGCTGGTCGTTATAGAGGTGCGGAGTGATCCGGAGGGCATCGCCCCGGAGGCTGACCCAGATTCCCCGGGCCGAGAGCTGCGCGCCGACTCCGGGCGAAAGGCCGCCGGCCCGGCGAAGACCCAGGTAGTGGCCGGCCCGTAGCGCGTCGGGCACCGCCTGGAGCCCGCGTGGGGCCAGGCGCTCCGCGATCTCCGAGGCCATCCGGGACACCGAGGCGTAGATCCGCTCGACTCCCCACGCGTGGAGCTGGCGGAGCCCCTCGATGGCCACCGGCAGGAGCGCGAAGTTGGAGGGCTCCCCGACGTCGAACCGCCTCGCCCCAGGCTGGAACCCGGATCGGTAGCGGACCAGCCCGCCGAAGTCCTCCGACCCCTCCCTCGCAATCCAGTTGTGTTCGATCGGCTCCCCGCCGTGCCACCTGGGGTCGACGTACATGAAGCCGGTGCTGTACGGGCCCAGCAGCCACTTGTAGGTCGGGGCGACCAGGAAGTCGGGTCTGGCACTGGCCACGTCGAAGGGCATGACGCCGAGGGACTGGGTGGCGTCGATGGCGAGAGTGGCGCCGACCTCACGCAGCCGATGGGCGATCCGCGGCAGGTCGAGCAGGGCCCCGTCGGTCCAGTGACAGATCGGCAGCGCTGCGACCGCGGTTCGCTCGTCAATCGCGTCCAGTACGACCCGGGTCCAGTCGTGGTCCGCCGGGCGCTGCAACAGGACCGACTCGGCGCCGACCGCGTCGCACCGCGCCAGCCAGGCGTAGACCAGGGAGGGGAAGCCCTCCTCCAGCATCAGCACCCGCTGGCCCGCGCTGACCGGGAGGTTCCGGGCCGCCACCGCCATGCCGTAGCTGGCGGCCGGAATCATCGCGATGTCGTCGTCGGTGGCTCCGATGAGCCGGGCAAACAGGCCGCGGGCCTCGGCCAGCTCGGCAAAGAACGCCGGCGGGGTCACCGCCCAGGGGTAGGCCTTGCGCTGGATCGCCTCGCGACCGGCCTCCACCGCCGACCGGAGCAGCGGTGACATGTAGGCGCAGTTGAAGTAGGCCACCTCCCGCGGGATGTCGAAGAGGTGGCGCTGGGACGGCAGCGAGGGACTCATGGTTTGTCCTCAGCGGGTGAAGGCGTAGCTTTCTCCGGTCAGAAGTGTAACCAACCGCCTTCCCGGGCCCGCCATGTCAGCCAATATCCTGTTCCGGCCGATTCTCCGTCAGACCTGGGGCGTGGGCCTGGCCGGCGCCCTCTGCGTGGGTCTCGCTGGGGGGGCGGAGGCCCAGCAGCGGGCCATGACCCCCGAGGACGTCCTGGCGATGCGGGGGGTCTCCGATCCGCAGATCGCGCCGGACGGCCAGCGGGTGGTGTACGTGGTCTCCCAGCCGGATCTCAAGGCGAACGCCTCCAACACCGACCTCTGGCTGGTCGGCACCGCGGCGGCTCCGGCCATCAAGCTCACCAACAGTCCCAAGAGCGACAACGCCCCGCGCTGGGCTCCCGATTCGAAGCGGATTGCCTTTCTGAGTGCCCGGGAGGAACGGGCCCAGATCTGGATCATCTCGCCCAACGGTGGCGAGGCCGAGCGGCTCACCAACCACAAGACGGCGGTGTCGGAGTTCGTCTGGTCACCCGACGGCACCCGGATCGCCTTCGTGGCCGAGCGGGAGCCAACCGCCGAAGAGGAGCGCCGCAAGAAGGACCGGGACGACGCGCGCGTGGTGGATCAGGACTTCAGCTACACCCGGCTCTGGATCGTCTCCCTGGCCGACCACAAGGAGACCGAAGTCGTCTCGGGTGAGTTTCAGGTGTCCGACCCCGAGTGGAGCCCGGACGGGACCCGGATCAGTTTCACCACGACGCCGACCCCCCGGACCGATGACGACGGGCGCTCGGACATCCAGATTCTCACCCTCGCGACGGGGAAGACGACCCGACTGCTGCAGCATCCCGGCCCCGACGAGTCCGCCAAGTGGTCACCCGACAGCCGACAGATTGCCTTCCGGATGGGATCTCCGGACCGGGTCGCGATCGGTCAGGGCAAGTTGGTGGTGATCTCGGCCCTGGGCGGCCCCCCGATCGAGGTGGCGCCCGGGTTCCAGTACCGGCCCACCCCGCTCGGCTGGTCGCCCGACGGGTCCACCATCTATTTCACGGCCGGTGTCCGGACCACCTCCCAGCTGTTCGCGGTCGCCGCCAAGGGTGGTTCCCCCATTCCACTCACCAGCGTCGAGGGAATCCTCAGCGGGGTGACCTTTGCCCGCAGCGGACTCGCGGCCTTCACCCTCACCGACCCGACCCATCCCGCCGAGGTGCATATCTCGAAAGGATTCCAGCCGTTCCAGCCGGTCCGGCTGACCGAGACCAATCCCCAGGTGGCGGAACTGGCCCTGGCTCGGCACGAGGTCGTGCGGTGGAAGGGGAGTGATGGGCGGGAGATCGAGGGCATCCTCTACTACCCGACCAACTATCAGGCCGGGCGGCGCTATCCGACGATCGCGATGATCCACGGCGGCCCGTCCGGCGTCTGGACCCGGAGCTTCCCGGCGTCATGGGGCAACTACGCCCACGTCTGGGCGGCCAAGGGCTGGCTGGTCTTCCAGCCGAACATCCGGGGCTCCTCGGGCTACGGCGAGGAGTTTCTGCTGTCGAACGTGCGCGACTGGGGGGGCGGCGACTACCGGGACATCCAGACCGGGCTCGATGACCTGGTCCGTCGCGGGCTGGCGGACCCCGCCCGGATGGGACAGACTGGCTGGAGTTACGGCGGCTACATGACGGCGTGGACCCTGACCCAGACCGACCGGTTCAAGGCGGTGATGGTGGGGGCCGGGCTCACCAACATGTACTCGATGTATTCGACCAACGATCTGCAGACCACCCTGGAGGAGTATTTCGGGGGTGAGCCGTGGGATTCGCTGGACGCGTACACCCGGGCGTCGGCGATGACCTATATCAAGCAGGCCAGGACGCCCACTCTCATCATGCACGGCGAACAGGACACCCGGGTCCCGATCGGGCAGGCCCAGGAACTGTACATGGGGCTTCGGAAGAACGGGGTGCCGGCCACTCTGGTGCTCTATCCACGGCAGGGGCACGGGATCGGGGAGCCCCGGCTCCAGCTCGACAAGATGCAGCGGGAGTATGCCTTCTTCGCCAAGTGGGTGCTGGGGGAGGAAACGAAACCAGCCGCCCCCGCCATTCCGTAGCGGGAGCGGCCAGTCAGCCCGACCGGGCTGCTAGAAGCTGCCGGACAGCAGGTTCAGGCGGAGCCCGAACTTGGTGGTTCGACGACCGCTGGGGTCCACTACCCTGATCGCGGCCGGCATCGGGAGCGGAATCCCGAAGGTGGTCTTCTCTCCGAGGGCGATCACCGAGGTCCGGATTCCGGCGTCGCTGGCGCCCAGGGCGCTCGGCTGGTCCTTGCCGAGCAGGGCACCGGCCACGAGGCCCGCGGCACTTCCGATGGTCGGGAGCAGGATGATCCCCTTGTCGTCGTCGATCTGGAACAACAGGTCGGCGCCGAAGCCGGCCACCATGCCGAGCAGCCCGCCGGCGGTGATGATCCGGACTCGGCTCCCGCGCGGGTTCCAGGCCTTGGACGCCGGGATCGCCGCGAGGAGCCCGATGTTGCCGCCGACCAGGGCGGGCACCAGGATGTCACCGTTGGAGTCATCTGATTGGAGCAATACCGCGCCGGCGATCCCGTACCAGGTGCCCCACAGCGATCCGTGGGTGATCATGGCGGAGGTGCCTTCGGGAATATCCTTGCGGGCCGCGACCAGCCCAACGCCCAGGCCACTCAGTCCGCCGACCACCTGGGCCACCCATGGCGCCGTGGTGGAATTCTCGGGGTAGCAATCCCCGGGTTCATAGCAGTATTCCCCATCGCCGATGCCGAGTGCGTCCTGCCAGCCGACTCCCTGCCACATGCCCCAGATCGTGGCCCAGGTGATCACCCCGGACTGTCCGGGAGTGATTCTGGTGGAGTTGGCATACGCCTTGGAGGCGAAGAACCCGAGCGGGGCGCCGATCAGGATCCCCGCGCCGTAGGCCTCGGGGCCTTCGGAATCGAACGCGGCCGGAATGGCCACGCCGAGCCAGGTGCCGAAGACGGTGTTCCAGACCACGAAGCCGGTGCGGCCGGCGCCGGACTCGCCGACCCGGATGGCTCCGCGCAGGCGTAACCGGGCACTGTCCGCCGAGGGGGTGCCGTCGTAGCGCTCAATCAGCAGCCGGAGGATGTCCTCGGCGGCCCGGGCTCGGCCCGAGGCCTGGAGTTCCCGGACCACGTTGAGCAGCACCTGGGCGGTATCGGCCCGGGTGCCCTGGGCCGCGGCGGTGTCGGGGAGTGCGGCCATCGCGAGGGCGGCGAGTGCTGTCAACACCAAACGTCGAAGCATCAGGGTCATCCAATAGGGGGTGAGCCGAGTGGAGCGGAGGGGAATCGAACCCCTGACCCCCTGCTTGCAAAGCAGGTGCTCTCCCAACTGAGCTACCGCCCCGGCAGGGTCCAATATAGTCACGGGCCAAGGGAGAAGGGCCGGGAGTGTCCAGTGGTCGGGACGGTGGCTCCCGGTCCGGGGACACTACCGGTAGTTGGGCTATTCAGCTGGCCGGGGCGTCCATCCCACCCCAGAGGTTCATCGAGTCCAGCTCGTCCCGGCCGCACGCCTTGAGGTACAGGAACAGCTGGGTCCGGTAGGCGGCACAGCCACAGAGTACGACATTGACCAGGAAGGCCCCGCGGGTGGACCGGTCGCCGAAGATCTCGACCTCGGCCCGCAGGTCGGCGTCCGTGACGCCGGCCAGCTGCCTGGCATAGCCGTCGGCCTGCCTGGCGATCGCCGCCAGGGTCTGATCGAAGTCCCGCGCCGCCGCGGCCTTTTCATCGGCCGTCCACGCCTCCATGTCGAACTCCGCCGTCTTGGCGGCTCCCACCAGGGCGGGACCCATCATCGACAGGTATCTCAGCAGCTCAAGCGTGCTCCGCTGTTTCGGCGTCGGCCGGTAGTCGAGCCTGGAGCGGTCGACCTTGCTGGCGAGGTGGAGCAGGATGCGGACTTCATTCTGGAGGGCCGCCACGAGTTCGGACTTCGTCAGGACCATTGCTACCTCCGAGGGGGATATGGACGGGAAACAGAAGATAGTACTGTGCGCCGAGCGTCGGGGCTCGGGACCGTGGCCACCGGGTGCGCTCTGCTTGACACGAACAGTCACGCGCCGCTTAATACCAACGCCAGAGTGCATCCCATGAGACCCCCATCCAGAGGCCCCATCATGTCGACCTTCGTGCCACGCCCGCGCGCGGGAATCCTCGCGGGCGTCACCGCGCTCCAGTTCCTGTTCGGCTCCCTCGCGGCGGCCCAGGTGACGGCCATCAAGGCCGGGCGTCTGCTCAATCCGGAATCGGGCACCATCCTCACGAACCAGGTGATTCTGGTGGAAGCTGGCAAGTTCACGGCGATCGGCCCCAATGTCCCGATCCCGGCCGGCGCCGAGGTGATCGACCTGTCCGGATTGACGGTCCTGCCGGGCCTGGTCGATGCCCACAATCACCTGGCCCTCACCTACAAGGAAGTGCCCGAGCGGAACAGCTACTACATCACCTCCATCCTCGACGCCACGCCGCTCCGGGCGATCCAGGCCGCGTCGAACGGGATCCAGATGCTGGCCGCCGGCTTCACCGTCGTGCGCGACATGGGGAACAGCGGCAACTACGCCGATGTCGCCCTGCGGCAGGCGATCGAGCAGGGCTGGATTCCGGGACCGACCATCATTCCGTCCGGTCTGATCATCGGCGGCCTGGGCGGGCAGTTCTGGCCGAATCCGGAAATGGCGCTCGATCGGAAGGTCGTCTATCCGGAGTATCTCGAAGCCGACACGCCCGATGAACTGGTGAAGGCGGTCCGGCAGAACGCCCTGTTCGGCGCCCGGGTGATCAAGATCTGCGTGGACTGCAAGCCCTGGGGCTACAGCACCGACGAGATCCGGCTGGCGATCAGCGAGGCCGCCAAGGCGGGTCTCAAGGTGGAGGGCCACGTGCAGACCATCGACGGCGGGAAGCGGGCGGTCGAAGCCGGCATCTGGTCGATCGCCCACGACCGCGGGATGACCGACGAGCTGCACAAGCAGATGGCGATCAAGGGGGTCTGGCGGGCGGGCACCGAAACGCCGATCTCGCTCACGGGACACACCACTCGGGAGCGCTACGATCAGACGGTCGCCCTGTTGCGCAACGCGTGGCAGAACAAGGCACCGCTCACCTTCTCCACTGACGCGGACTACTTCGTGCCCGGGATGACCCGTGGGGAGGTGGCGATCGAGTTCATCGAGACCTGGAAGGCGGCCGGGATCCCGAATGCGGACATCCTGCGCGCGATGACGATCAATGGCTACAAGGTGAGTGAAACGGAACAGACCCGGGGCCCGATCCAGGTGGGGATGTTCGCCGACCTCATCGCGGTGCCGGGCAATCCGCTGGACGGGATCGATGCGCTGCGCGACGTGCAGTTCGTGCTCAAGAACGGCATGGTATTCAAGCGGGGTGGGGTGATGCTGCCCGCCGCGTTCTTCCACGGCGGGCCGGTGAACGGCTGGAACGCCCGGTAGGGCTCAGCCGGCCGGACGGGCCCCGCCTCCCGGCTAGAGCCCTTTCAGCGCCGCCAGCATCACGTCCGGGGTCCCGTCCAGCGCATACGCCAGCCGGCCGCCCGGCCGGACCAGATACACGATGGTCGGGTGGGCCACATCGCCGGTGACGGTGTTCCGGGTCCGGGGGATCCGCCACCGGCTCAGCACCGCCTCCACTTCGTCCACCGGCCCACTCAGCACGTGGGTGTCCTCGGCGTCGAGGCCCCACGCCGCGGCCATCGAGGCCAACCGCTCCGGGGTGTCGCGCCAGGGGTCCAGGGTCACGATCAACAGGGCCGGCCGACGGCCCGGCGGACTCTGTTCCAGCACCTGCAGCTGATCGTGCACGATGGTGGGACAGACGGTGGCGCAGTGGGCAAAGGCAAAGGTGACGATCACCGGCCGGTCAGCGTACTGCGCCAGGTCCACGATGTGGCCTCGCTGGTCGACCAGCCTGAGGGCAGCGGCCTTGTCGTCGATCCGGCCCATCGCCGCCAGCTCGGCCGGATTCCCCGGATTGAGCGGGAACGCCTCGCCCCGCGCCTGGTCGACTCTCAGCACCACCCCCACCAGGCCCAGCACCACACTGGCCACTCCCCCGGCCAGCGCGACCCGTCCCCCGAGCCGGGAGGCGAGCCCCCGGATCCCCAACTGCAATTCGTCTCCCCACACCATCAGCAGGATCATCAGCATTCCGATCGGCTGGCCCACCAGCAGGATCCAGCCGCCGGCGTCGGGGAGCGTGTCGGGCAGCGCGCCGAAGCACACCGCCCGGGTCCGGGCCAGCCAGGCCGGAGCGTCCGACGGCAGCGGCCACAGGGCCAGGGCCCACCACGAGGCGGTGATCAGCCCCAGCCCGACCAGTGCCGCCAGCGCCAGCCGGACCCGACCCGGCAGGTCCGTGCTACCCGATCTTCCAGACAAAACTCAGCACCTTCCAGTTGACGAAGAAGTAGAGGATGAACGCCGCCAGGAAGACGAAGGCCAGGATGACGGTGCCAGGCGCCGGTCCCAGCCACCCGGTGTTGTCGTGCAGCTCCTGATTCCGCTGGTCCACGTCGGGGGCGTGGGTCGGCGGATGGGTCAGTCCCTGGGGGACTCCCACCACGGCCACTCCTGGCGTCAGGACGCCGAGCGGCTCACCGAAGAACACCGACTTGACCGCGATGGCGACGAAGATGAACGCCCCGGTCGCGGCCATCAGGCCGCCGAGCGCCACCAGCGCCAGCAGCAGGTCGACCACCGGGTTGAACTGGTACTGGAACGGCGCGGTGGCAAAGCTGATGTCCCAGTGCCGCCGGGGCACCCCGAAGCTGCCGGCAAAGGTCATCGCCATCGTGAAGATCAGCATCCCGCCGGCAAAGAGGTACGGCTGGATCCGGGCCAGGGTCCAGAACGCCACCTTCCGCTGGAACACCAGCGGCAGGAGGTAGTAGGTGGCCCCCATGAAGGCCATCGCCGTCCCGGAGACCACGGTGGCATGGAAGTGCCCGGGGGAGCGCAGGGTGTTGTGCACGATGATGTTGATCTGCTCAGTCCCGATGGTCACCCCGGTGATCCCGCCGACAAACCCGAAGACCACCACCGACAGCACCAGGGAGCTGAAGCCCGGATCACCCCAGGGCGCCTTCCGGAGCCAGCCGAACAGGCCCTGGGTCACCCCGCGGAGTCGCTGGCCGAGTTCCATGCCGGCCGGCACCGTGAAACCGTGAATCATGCTGGCCAGCACCGCCATGTACATGAAGTAGCTGGTGTTGACCACCTTCCAGGCCGACCCCATCCCGGGGTCCACCAGCAGGTGGTGGGCCGAGGCCATCGAGATGAACAGGATGTAGAGCACGAAGGCGGAACGGCTGATCTTTTCGTTCAGCACCACCGCGCCGACCGTGAGACCGCCGAGCAGGTACCAGATGGCCACCATCGCGGCGACATTGATCTGCTGGGAGGAATGGCCCAGCGCCCACCAGATGAGCCGGTAGATCTGCGGGTCCACGTCCATCAGGCCCATCGACCAGAGGAAGGTCGGGATGTAGATGGCCGCCCCGTGCAGCAGAGTGATGACGGCGATGACCGCGGCCGTGAACGCGCCGTACACCACCAGCGGGAGCGACCCCTGGTAGCGCTGTTCTCCGCTTGGCCACCACCAGGTTGGCAAAGAAGATCAGGGTCACGATCAGCGCGCCGACCGCAAAGAGGATCACCCCGAGGTAGAACAGCGGATGGGCCTTGAGCGGGACGTACGAGGTGAACAGCACGTCGGCCTTGCCGGACCACATCATGTACTCGACCATCACCGCCCCGACCACCATCAGGACGAACGCGGTCCAGCCCGTCTTCGGGGACGGTCATGTCGGGCATTCAGCAGCACGGTACTGGCAGAAGATCAGCACCGCCATCTCGAAGAAGATGATGAAGAAGATCAGCATGCTCATCCCGTGCACGCCGAGGATCCGGTAGAACCAGACGGCACTCAGCAGGTGGACCGCCTGCCAGCGGGTCAGGACGATGAGCACCGCCGCGGTGGCGCCGATCAGCAGGGCCACCACCGACACGACCGCATTGGCCTTGACCAGGGCCTCGGCCTTCAGGCTGGATCTCCCGGCCGGTCGACCGGGCAGGTGCGGAACTCAGTGGCTGCCGACACGGGCGCCTCCATTCTGGGCCACTTCGGCCCCGGTGGAATCCACCACGATCACCCTGCCCACCATGGTATGGTGGCCGATCCCGCAGAACTCGTTGCAGATGATCCGGAAGTCACCCGCCGCGTTGGGGGTGACCCGGAGGCCGTAGTCGTAGCCGGGCACCACCTGGAAGTTCACGTTGACCGGCAACAGGCTGAATCCGTGATTGACGTCGAGCGAGGAGAGATGCAGGGTGTACTCCTTGCCGATCTGGAGCTTGAGGACCGGGGTCCACTGGAAGGCCATCGCGGTCAGGTAGATGTCCGCCCCGGGGGGCGGGGCCACCACCGGGAAGCCGTTGTCCTCGCCGACCTGGTACTGCCGGATGAACTCCTGGGTCCGGGCGTAGAAGGCGCGCGGGGGCCACCTTGCGGCGGATGCCGGAAGGGTTCTGGCCGCCCTTGAAATGCCAGAGCGGCATCATGGCGAAGAGCACCATGCACCAGCCGAAGGCGATGGCGACCCACATCTTCTCGCTCCGGTGCGCCGGCTTCCACCAGATGCCCCGTGGGCTGTCGAGCCCGGTATGGGTTTCGGTATGCATGACGGCCTCAGGGCAGGGTGGCAGGTGGGAGGCTGGTCACTTCGTACAACCCCCAGCCGGTATAGATCACGAGCATGATGACAATGCCCGCAACCAGCCAGAGGAAGATGTTGTCGAAGAGACGCTGACCGGCGGGAACCTGATTCGACGCATCGGGTGGGGGAGGAGGCGCGGGCACGTGATCACTCCGGGTGAGGGAACGGATTCACGACGGGATATGTTGTATTTAACATGATGATATGATAAAATAACGGAAATGCAAGCCCCGTCACTTCGACTGCTCCGCCGGGCGGATGCCCTCGCCGACCGCCTCGCGGGATGGCGCGGCAACCCGCTCTATCAGACAGGCACCATCGCGGTGGCGTGCTGCCTGGTGCTGCTCGTCACGGGCCTATGGCTCCTCCTTTTCTATCGGGTCGGGGCGCCCTGGGCATCGGTGGCCCGCGATCACCGACGATCCCGTGGCTGGGCAACTGGATCCGGGGGCTGCACCGGGTCGCGACCGACGTGGCCCTGCTGGCGGTGGTCGTCCACCTGTATCGGATGTTTGCCCAGCGCCGCTCCTGGGGTCCCCGCACCCTTGCCTGGCTTTCCGGCATCCTGATGCTCGGCGTTCTGCTGATTTGCGGCTGGACCGGCTACGTCATGGTCTGGGATGTCTTCGGCGAAGCGCTGGCCCGCGACGGGGCCCGGGTGTTGGACATGCTTCCGGTGCTGTCCGAACCGGTGGGCCGGATCTTCACCGGCGAGACCCCCGTCCTGCCGGCGTTCTTCTTCATCAACCTGTTTCTCCACGTGGCGCTCCCGCTGGGAATCGGCCTGGGGCTCTGGCTCCACGTTTCCCGGATCGCCCGGCCAGCGCTGTTGCCGCCCCGGCGGCTGATGTGGACCATCGTCGGGTTGATGACCGCGGCAGCCGTGGTCTGGCCGATGACCATGGCGCCGGAGGCCGACCCGCTCCGCCGCGCGGTCACGATCCCGATTGACATTCTCTACGCCCCGTGGCTGCTCATCCCCGGGGAACTCCCGGCCTGGGGCATTCTGGGCCTTGGGCTCGTTCCCCTGGCGCTGCTGGGGCTGGTGCCCTGGCTGACCCGGCCCCGTGAGGAGAACCGGCCGGCGCCGTCGACGGTGGATGAAGCGATCTGCACCGGTTGCACCCATTGCGCCCAGGACTGTCCCTGGGAGGCGATCACCATGCTGCCCCGGACCGATGGCCGGGCGGAACTGGTGGCCCGGGTGGATCCGACCCTCTGTGTCAGCTGTGGTCTCTGCGCGGGATCGTGTGCCCCGATGGGCGTGGGCCCGCCGGGCCGGACCGGCCGGGATCAGCTGGAACAGCTTCGCCGCTATCTGGTGACGAGTCCGGTGACCGGTCGGGACGTCGTGGTGATCGGCTGCGCCCGGGGCGGGGCGGGCGGGTCGGGTGCCGACGCGCTGTCAGCGGTCGGGGCACGGGTCTATCCGATCGATTGCGTGGGGAACCTCCACACTTCCGTCATCGAGTTTCTGGTCCGGGGTGGGGCGGGGGGCGTGCTGGTGCTGGGGTGTCCGCCCAGGGACTGCTGGAACCGGGAGGGACCGCGGTGGCTCGAGGCCCGGATTTATCATGGCCGCGAAGCGGAGCTGCAAGACCGGGTGGACCGTCGCCGGGTGCAGATGACATCGGCGGGCGCTCGCGAGACGGAGCGGGCGGTGGCCGAGTTCACCAGGTTCCAGGCCGCGGTGAGCGCGCTGGTGCCGCCCGAAGCGGAGCCCGATCTGGAGCTTGAGGCGGTGTGTGATCCCGCTCTTGCCTCGGTGGAGGGCAAGTGAGCGGGGGCATCCGGGTGATGCTTGGCTGGGGGATCGCGCTGTTGCTGACGGCGGGAGTGGCGCTCCAGTCCCGGTTTCCGGCGGTGCGCGACCGGGATCAGCGCGGGGTGATCCGGCTGGCCTGGAGCGCCCGGCCCGAGCGGATCGAAACCTGCCGGGTGCCCAGCGCCGAGGAACAGGCCGAGCTGGCCGTCCACATGCGGCGGGCGAAAATCTGCGAGGGGACGACGGCACCCTATCGGGTCACCCTCGATCTGGACGGTTCCACCGTGCTGGACGACCCGGTCCATGGGGCCGGGCTCCGGCACGACCGGGCGCTCTATTACTTCCGGGAGGTTGAAACCGCACCCGGCGTCCGCCGAATAGGCGTTCACTTTGTCCGGGCCGATGACCAGGGTCAGCTGGCGCCGCTCGACACCACCGATCGTCGCCGCCCGGTGCCGCGTGCCCTGGCACTCGATACCACCCTGACCATTCCGGTTCGGGGTGTCCTGCTGGTGACCTACAACCCGGATGCGCAGCGTCTCGTGCTGCGGACCTCGGCACAGGATCCGCCATGGTAGGCCTGCCCCAGACCGCCGAGTACGCCCTCCGGGCGGTACTTCACATCGCGTCCAAGCCCGGCCTGGTGCGGGTGGCGACGCTGGCGGAGGAGCTGGATATTCCGAGGAACTACCTCTCCAAGACGCTGCACCAGCTGGCCCGCGCCGGGATTCTGCAATCCACCAGGGGACCGCGGGGAGGATTCCAGTTGGCGGTGCCAGCCGGCAGGTTGACCCTGGCCGCCATTCTGGAACCGTTCGGGACGCTGGACAGCGGGCCCTGTCTGCTGGGTCGGACCGAGTGTCGGGACTCCGCCCCTTGTGCCGCCCATTGGCGCTGGAAGTCGATCTCCGGCAGCCTCAAGGAATTCTTCAACGAAACGACGGTGGCTGACCTTCGGGAGGGTGGCAAGCGCCGCTAGCGCGAGGTCCTGAGCATCGTCAGGAACTCGGCCTGGGCCGTGACCGAGGACCCGAGGCCGAGGAACGAGACCCACGCGTTCTGGTTCAGACCGCGCCAGTAGGCACTGACGCCGTGGTACTGGGCCCCCTCGGGCCCGGTCAGGGTAAAGAGCCACACCCGGATCGGCCGGGCCTCGGCCCAGGTTCCGCACTCCCGCATCGCACCCACCCGCCAACTGTCGCCAGGGGCAAACGGGATATACCCGCCGCCGTCGGTCAACTGGAACAGGTACTCCGCCATCTTCCCACCCTCCTGCCGGGTGTCGTACCAGGAGCCAAGCGCTCTGAGGCCAAGGCCCTTGCGCCATTCCCAGGCCCAGCTGTGGTGCCCGTCGAGCCATCGGGCGTGGTAGAGCGCGAGGGGTTGGACGAACTCGTATGTCGGAGAGATCTGCAGAGTGACTCTGGCCTGGACCTGAATGGGCGTCAGTTCCCGGCGCACTCCGGCCGGCAGTGAACTGATCGGGCACTCGCTCAGCGGTACCCGACCGACCTGTCGCTCGATGACCAGGCCATGGCGACTCCGGTGCACCTGGGGATATGGAGCATCGATCCGGTTCCCGCGGCAGCCGATGGCGCCGATGATCACCCCGATCGTGATCCACCGGAGTGAGCTTGTTGGTCGCTTCATTATTCCCCCCGTTCCCCGGGGCGCCGTCAGGGAGCCCCGCGAGACAATCTCCGGCCCGGGCCCAGCATTCGCCAGTAGAGGAACCCGTTCCAGACCAGGACGGCGATCCCCAGCCCGACCTGGACCGGGCGGGTCAGCCCATCGGGATAGAGGACGGCGGTCAGGTAGTGATCGATGAAACCGCCCTGGTACCCGGCCTGGCCAGCGCGGAGGCGCCAGGCTACCTCGAGGGGGGTCAGCGGGCAGATCCAGCCGGCCAGTTCGATCAGCGCTCCCCATGCGAACGCCGGCAGGTGTACCCACCGGACCCAGGGGCGCCGGCCCACCAGCAGGGCGCCGAAGACCACAAAGAGCAGGAACCCCAGGTGACCCAGCAGGGCCAGATCGGCAAGCCACCCCCAGAGGGACGCTGGCACCCAGTGAAGATCCATGCCGGAACTAGCGCCTGGTGGCCTCCTGGACGAACCGCCTGGCGTCGCCGGTGAACCGGGCCAGCGAGGGGAGATGGATGTACATCATGTGACCGGCCTGGTAGTACCCGGTCGTGACCAGGGGTCGGAGCATCGGATCGAGCCGCATGTGTGACAGCGAGTATTCAGCGGCGAAGAAGGGGGTCGCGCCGTCGTAGTACCCGAAGGCGATGAAGGTCCGCATGTGGGGGTTCTTGGCCCAGGCGCTGCGCAGGCTCTCTCCGACATCGACGAACGCGTTGTCCGAACCAAAATCCCACCGTCCGATCCCGCCCCCCAGGATGTAGTACTCCAGATCGCTCTGATAGCCGAGGGTCTGGCGGACATAGTCGTTGAACATCGCGGTGTAGGGGGGGCGGATCGCGGCCATGCTCGGGTCGAAGTCGTTCCGTTCCGATCCCTGCACCGCGTCGATCCCCTTGAACCGGCCATCCAGTCGGCCCACGGTCCGGTTTTCCGCCCGGAGCAGTTCCTTGTCGAAGTGGGACAGATCCACCCGCAGGTCGTGCTGCTCCAGATAGGCTGGCGCGAGGCCGGTAAAGCGGGACAATTGGCGAACCGTTTCCGCCCGTTCCGCTCCGGTGAGCCGATCCCCCTTGGCCAGCGCGGTCAGATAGCTGCCCTCGGCCCAGGTCCGTGCCGCGGCCAGGGTGGTGGTCAGGTCGCCCTGGAGATCGGCCGGCAGTTTCTGGTGATACCAGGCGGTGGCGGTGTAGGTCGGGAGGAACAGGACATAGGGCAGATCGTTGCCGGTCCCGAATCGGGCCGTCTGGAAGTTGAGGATCGCGGAGACCAGCAGGACGCCATTCAGCGCAATCCCTCGATCCACCAGATGGTTGGCCAGGCCGGCTGCGCGGGTGGTGCCGTAGCTCTCACCCACCACGAAGAGCGGCGAGGTCCAGCGGCCGTGCTGTGTCAGGTAGAGCCGGATGAAGTCGCCGACCGACTGGATGTCGCCCTGAAGCCCCCAGAACTTCCGGCCCAATTCGGCCGAGGCGGCCCGGCTGAACCCGGTCCCCACCGGGTCAATGAAGACCAGGTCGGTGAATTCGAGCCAGGTCTGGTCGTTGTCCACCAATGAATAGGGGGCCGCCGGGAGCCAGCCTTCATCCTCCATCTTGACTCGCCGCGGTCCCAGAGCGCCCAGGTGGAGCCAGACCGAGGACGAGCCGGGGCCGCCGTTGAAGGAGACGGTCAGCGGCCGAGTGGCCCGCTCCGTGCCATCCAGGGTGTACGCGATGAAGAAGACCCGCGCCTCGATCTTTCCCGCCTGGTCCTTGAGGGGCATCGTCCCGGTGGTGGCGGTGTACCGCAGCACCTTGCCGGCCACCCGGATCTCGTGCCGGGTGACGATCGGCTGCTCTTCCCCCGCCAGCGTGGCCGGCGGGGCCGGGCGGACCGAATCGGTCGACCGGGCCTGGCCGAAGGCCGTGGACGGGCTCGCAAACAGGACAAGGAGCAGCGGAAGGGAGCGACGCATATGGGAGGCCTCGACCTGGAGGTTGTGAAGAGGAATCACCCGTCACGATAATACACCCATGGCAACCCTGTCACCCGCTCGTGCGCTCCAGACGCTCCACCTTCTGCGGCACCGCTACGACCGGGAATCACGGGATCGAAAGCGGGAGCTGCTGACCCGGCTGCTCGCCCGTCCTCCTCGCCATGCCAAGTCGCTGGTAGCCTGGCACGAGGACCTGCTCTTTCTCCGGGCCTTTCCCGATGACGCCGCCGTCGCTGCCGCCGTCGAGCAGAGTCTCCCCTCCTGTGCTGCCCGGCTGGGGCGTCTGCCCCGCGCGGCCCGGGACCGGCTGGGTAGCAGCGGACTTCCGGGGACCACCACCGAGGCGGTCTTCGCGGCCGATCTGCTCTGCTGGCTGACCTCGCGCTACCCCGGCCGGCTCACGATTGACTGGCCCAGTCTTCGAGGAGCCGGACCGGCTGGACCCGGTCCTGCGACATGGGCTCTCCCGGGCCGAGGAGGACGCGTTCGATGGGGGACTGCTGTCGACCCGGGAGTGGGTCCGTCTCGCGGCCGGCCCCCCGGCTGGGGAGCTGTCGTGGCTCTGTGCCCAGCGCCCCTCCGCGGTTTCCGCGGGACGACTCTGGGCGCAGCAGCTGGATGCCCTGGAACTCCCGGTTCGGTGGCGGCTGACGGCGGCTCACGGGTCAGTGACGACGCTGCGGTGGAACCAGGCCCCGAGGGCGAGCCGAGGGAGCGGGCTGCGGCGGACCTCGGGGGCGCCGACCCGGTGGATCGGTCAGCCGCTGGAGGACGTGGTGCTGCTCACACCGGAGGCGGCCACCACGGCAATCGGAGTCTCCCGGGCGGCCCTCGCGATGCGAGGGAGGGAGGTGCACGCGATCACGGCGGCCAACCCCGACGAAGTCTACCTGGCGGACCTCGGGGAAGGCGTGTCGGCGGTGATCATGGGAGCCCGGCGTGATGCCCGGCTGAGTCTGGAGGCCAACTACGGGTATGTCCTGTTTGGCAACGGCGTCCCGATCGGGTACGGGGGGGTGACTCCGCTCTTTCACCAGGCCAATACCGGACTGCACCTCTTCACGGCGTTCCGGGGTGCCGAGGCCGGAGCGATCTACCTGCAACTGCTCCGGGCGTTCCGAACCCTGTTCGGTGTCTCCCTCTTTCTGCTCAACCCGATTCAGGTTGGCGAGGACAACGAGGAGGCGCTGGCGAGTGGCGCCTTCTGGTTCTACTACCGGCTGGGCTTTCGGCCGGTCGACCCGAAGCTCCGGGCCCTGGCCCGGACCGAACGGGGTCGCCGGCGGAACCACCCCCGGTACCGGACCGACCGGGCCAGCCTGGTCCGCCTGGGCGAAGGAGATCTGGTGCTGGGTCTTCCCGGCACTCCGCACCGGCTGTTCCAGGAACGATGGCTTCACGAGTTGAGTCTGACGGTTACCCGCTCACTGGCCGGTGGCGCTCGGCCTCGACGGCAGCGCATCCGCCAGCTGACCACGCAGGTCGCCTCGGCGCTGGGGGTCGGGTCGTGGGCTGGCTGGACACCGGAGGAACGCGACGCGTTCGCCCATCTGGCCCCGCTGCTCTGCCTGCTCGACCTGAAGGCCTGGCCAGCAAGCCACCGGCGGACCCTGGTCGAGATCATCCGCGCCAAGGGCGCCCCGCAGGAACGGGGGTTCGTATCCGCCTGTCAGCGGTTCCCTCGGCTGCGCGTTGAACTGGAAGCTCTGGCCCGACGGTCCCCCGACGCGGGGCGGACCTGATGCGGGTCATCACCCGGGCGGAGGTGCCGGCCCTGCTGTCGGTGGCCGCCTGCATCGAGGTCATGGAGCGGACTTTCCGTGCGCTGGCCGATGGTCAGGTGGAGCAGCCCCTGCGGACCGGCCTGCCGGTGAGGGACCACGGTTTCTTCCTCTCGATGCCGGCCGCGCTGTCCCGGATCGGCGCCTTCGGGCTCAAGGCCCTCGCCGTCCTGCCGGAATACGAAGACACCGAATGGGAATCACATCAGGGGGTGGTGGTGCTCTTTGGTCCCGGGCCCCAGGCGCTGGTGGCGATGATCGATGCTTCGTCGCTCACTGCGATCCGGACCGCGGCGGTCTCGGGGCTCGCGACCCGACTGCTGGCGCGGGCTGACGCTGGTGATCTGGCGATGATCGGGACCGGGGTGGAAGCCCGGACCCATCTGGAGGCGATGGCCGCGGCTCGACCGCTCCGGCGGATCCGGGTCTGGAGTCGGTCGTCGCAGCGGTGCGAGGAGTACGCGGCCTGGGCCCGCGGGATCGTGTCGGTGCCGGTGGAGGTGGCTCCGAGTGCGCAGGCGGCCGTTCGGGCGGCTGACCTGGTCTGCCTGGTCACCAGTGCTGCCACACCGGTGGTCCGGGGCGAGTGGCTCTCGTCGGGGACCCACCTCAACGCGGTCGGCGCCCATCGTCCGGACAGTCGCGAGGTCGACTCCGACACCGTAGTCCGGTCCCGGGTGTTCGTCGATTCGCGTACCGCGGCCCTGGCCGAGGCGGGCGATCTGATGATCCCGATCGAGGAGGGGCGGATTGCCACCGGACATATCGTCGGGGAGCTGGGAGACCTGGTTACCGGACGGATGCCGGGCCGACAGAGTGACGCGGAGATCACCCTCTTCAAGTCCCTGGGCCTGGCGGTGGAGGACATCGCTGCGGCCCACGCCGTCTGGCAGCAAGCGGAGGAAGTTGGTGCCGGCACAGTGATCGATCTGGGTGGGATGGACGACCGCCTGTGAGCCGGATGCCGAGCTTTCTGAGCAACCGATTCCGGGGCGACCCGTTGGCGGCACCAGCTCCGGTCGGCGCGGTGCGTCGGTATCACCGGTCGTTGGCGGACTATCGACCGACCCCGCTCCATTCCCTGCCGTTTCTCGCTACCGAACTTGGCGTCGGCGCGGTGTATCTCAAGGATGAGGGGCTCCGGTTCGGGCTCGGTGCCTTCAAGTCGCTCGGGGCCTCCTGGGCGCTGCACCGACTGCTGGAATCGGGGCTGACGACCGATGTGGTCTCCACCGCCTCGGCCGGCAACCATGGACGGGCCGTGGCCTGGGCCGCGCGCCGGCATGGCATTCAGGCCTTCGTCTTCCTGCCCGCGGCCACCGAACCGGCCCGGATCGCGGCGGTGCGTTCCGAAGGGGCCGACCTGGTCCTGGTCCAGGGCAGCTATGAGGACGCGGTGGACAGTTGCGCCCGGCGCAGTGGGGAGGCCGGCTGGCTGGTGGTGGCCGACGTGGGGTATCCGGGATACGAGAGCATCCCGCTGCTGGTGGCCGAGGGGTACTCGACCCTGATGCAGGAAGTCGACGAGACGATCGCGCTGCGGAGCATGCCGCCGCCGGATCTGGTGCTGGTGCAGGGCGGAGTGGGCTGCCTCGCGTCGGCGGTCGCCGGCCACTGTGCCAGGGTCTCCCCTCGTCCCCGGGTTGTCGTGGTGGAGCCGGCCGAGGCCGACTGCCTGATGGCGTCCGCCCAGTCCCTCAAGGGGACGGTGGAGCAGTCGGCGGGAACCCAGCAGACCATCATGGGCGGTCTCAACTGCCGGCGTGCCTCCACCACCGCCTGGCCGGTGATCCGGGCATCGGCTGACGGGTTCCTGACGATCCCCGATGCGGCGGCCCGGGAGGCGATGGCCCGGCTGGCACGAGGCCGGGGCGGGGAACCGGAGATCTCGTCCGGCCCCTCGGGGGCGGCCGGGTTGGCGGGTCTGACCACCCTGTGCCGGGACCCGGCCATGGAGGCGGCCCGTCGTCAACTTGGCCTGGGCTCCAGAACCACCGTCCTGATCATCAACACCGAGCGACAGCCGCTTCCTTGACCTGCAGCCTTCCGGCGGCTTTCCTCCGGTCCATCATGAACGCCACCCCGCACCAGTTCAGACCCGACGAAGGGTTTGCCCGGGCACTCGACGCGGCGGATCCCCTGGGCTCCCTCCGCGGCGAATTTGCCATCCCGGTGGGGCCGGACGGCCATCCGCTGGTGTACCTGCTGGGGAACTCGCTCGGGCTCATGCCCCGCTCGGCCCGGGCCATCATCGAGGAGGAAACGGACAACTGGGAGCGGCTGGCGATCGACGGCCACTTCGCGGCGAAGGTGCCGTGGGCCAACTATCCCGAAGCGATCAACCCGGGGCTGGCCCGGGTGGTTGGCGCCGAGCCGGATGAGGTGGTCGCGATGAACACCCTCACCGTCAACCTCCATCTGATGCTGGCCTCGTTCTACCAGCCCGACGGCCGACGGCGCAAGGTCCTGATGGAGGATCGCGCCTTCCCGTCCGACCGATACGCGGTGGCGAGTCACCTGGCGCTGCGAGGGGTCGACCCCGCCGAGGCCATTCTGGTGGCCCGTCCACGGGCGGGGGAAGAGACGCTGCGGACCGAGGACATCGAGGCCCTGCTGGAGGAGCAGGGGAAGGACATCGCCCTGGTGATGCTGGCCGGGGTCAACTACCTCACCGGGCAGTGGTTCGACCTGGGCCGGATCGCCGAGGCGGCCCGTCGCCAGGGCTGCACGGTGGGCTACGATCTGGCCCATGCCGCGGGGAACGTCCCCCTGGCCCTGCACGATTGGGACGTCGACTTTGCCGTCTGGTGTACGTACAAGTACCTGAACGCGGGGCCCGGGGCGATCGCGGGCGCGTTCGTCCACCGGCGCCACGGCAGCAACCCCTCGATTCCCCGGCTCACAGGCTGGTGGGGTCAGACCATGGCGGACCGGTTTGCGATGGGACCGACCTGGCACGCCGCCCAGGGCGCGGCCGGGTGGGAAGTGAGCAATCCACCGATCCTGTCGCTGGCGCCGCTCCGGGCCTCGCTGGCACAGTTCGATCGGGTCGGGATGCCGGCGTTGCGGCAGAAGTCGGAGGCGCTGACCGGTTACCTGGCCGCCCTCCTCTCCGCGATTTCCGACCCGTCCTTCCGGCTGCTGACGCCCGGGGATCCGGGCGCTCGCGGCTGCCAGCTGTCGTTCCAGCTGCCCGGCCGGGGCCGCGAGTTGCACGACCGGCTCCGGGCGGCGGGAATTGTCCCCGACTACCGGGAGCCCGACGTGGTCCGCTTCGCGCCAACGCCGCTCTACAATACGTACACCGACGTGTGGCGAGTGGCTCAGGCGGTCCGCGCCGCGCTGACCCCATCAGGAACCTGATCCGATGGCGCTGACCTACGCTGAGTACCTGGCCCTTCCGGAACTGCTCCGGATGCAGCAACTCCGATCCGTTCCGCCGGAGCAGGACGAACTGCTGTTCATCGTCATTCACCAGGTCTACGAACTGTGGTTCAAGCTGATCCTCCATGAGACGGACAAGCTCAACCGGGATCTGGTGCGGGCGGATCTGTTCGGTGCGATCGCGACGCTCAAGCGGATCCGGACGATCATGAAGACCCTGGTCGGGCAACTCGATATTCTGGAGACCATGACCCCGCTGAGCTTCGCCAGCTTTCGGACTCGGCTGGAAACGGCGAGCGGGTTCCAGTCCTCGCAGTTCCGCGAGATGGAGTTCGTCTACGGCTACAAGCGGGCCCATCTGGTGGGCCCCGAGTCGCCGATCATCGAAACGGCGGCGCTGGAGGCCCGGCTGCGCGCTCCGTCCGTCCCCGATCGGCTCAACCAGTTCCTCGCGGTTCGGGGCCTGCAGGTCCCGGCCGAGCTCACTGATCGGGATGTCGCCGCCGCCACCGTTCCCTCACCCGAGATGCAGGAAGAGATCCTCCGCTGCTACCGGGAGCAGCCGGAGCTGGTCATTCTGTTCGAGTCGCTGCTCGATCTGGACGAGGGATTTCAGGAGTGGCGGTATCGGCACGTCAAGCTGGTGGAACGCACCATCGGGGCCAAACACGGCACCGGCGGCTCCACCGGAATGGAATTCCTGAAGCGGTCGCTCTTCCACCCGCTGTTTCCCGACCTGTGGGCCGTTCGCCACCGGATGTGACCGTGGCCCTGTACGACATCACCCCCGTGGTCTCACCCCGGCTGGCCGTGTGGCCAGGCGATACCCCTCCCCAACGTCAGGTCCTGCTCGATCTGGGTCGGGGGGACAGTGTCACCCTCTCGAGTCTCCATGCGACCGTGCACCTGGGGGCCCACGCCGATGCCCCCAGCCACTATGGGTCCGCCGGCGAGTCGATCGCCCAGGCCGATCTGGCGCGGTATCTGGGGCGTTGCCAGGTGGTCCGGGTGGCAGCCCGGCCCGGGACCCGGGTTGCCCGACTGCCGGTGACGATCGCCGAGCCCCGAGTGCTGATTGCGACGGGGAGCTATCCGAATCCCGAGCACTTCACGGAGGACTTCGCGGCCCTGGATCCGACCCTGATCGACGGGCTGCATTCGGCGGGGGTCAGGCTGGTGGGCATCGATACCCCCAGCGTGGACCTGTTCGCGTCGAAGGACCTGCCCACCCACGGCGCCTGCCTGCGGCATGACATCCGGATTCTCGAAGGGCTGGTGCTGGCCGAGGTTCCGGATGGCAGCTACGAACTGATTGCGCTCCCGCTTCGGCTGGAGGGGTTTGACGCCAGCCCGGTGAGGGCGGTGCTCCGGTCGCTCTGAGGCGGTCGATCAGGCCGCCCGGAGACGGAGCGAGCCACTCACCTCGTTGAAGGCCTGGCGAAGGAGGGGATAGGCAAGGGCGGCCCCGCGATAGAGTCCATCCAGCCCCAGTCGAGCGGCGGTGCGATGTTCGGCCGCTCCCGCGAACCCCTGACTTCCCATCGCGTCGTAGTAACCCAGGTCCGGCCCGCCGGCACGTCGCTTCCGGGAGGTGATCCGGTCGGGGAACATCCCGGCAAACCAGAGGGCATAGTTGCCGAGGTGGGCCAGGACCTGGAGCCGGCGGTCCCCCTCCGCGGTGGCCGCGTCCTGGAGGATGTCGACCAGGTAGAGATGCCGGTGATCGTCCACCGGGGCCACTCGGTGAGCCCGATCTCCGGTGCCGAATTCCCGGAGCATGGAGGCGCAATAGTCCGCCAACGGCCGGTCCGCCAGATCCCGGCGGAGCAGGGCCCCCCGGACCAGGACGTAGAACAGCAGCGAGGAGGACGGGCCGGGCAGGGGGCTTTGGCGGAGCCGGGCCGCCGTCTCCGGGGCATCGAGGACCTGATCGAGGTCGATGTCCAGCAGCCAGAGGTCCAGGTCGGTCTCCGACGGACGGCGACCGGTCATGCCCTCACAGACCAGCGCGAGGTCGGTCGCGGTGAGTCGGCTGCGCGCGTCAGGTTGGATCATCGGTCCCTCCTGTGGCCGGTGCCAGACGGCCGGTACCCTTGCGGCCGCTCCTTCACGCCTCCACTATCGGTGCAGTGCGCCCCGTTCTGGAGCGACCCCCTGACCCCGTCCGCCGTCCGGAGGCCCCATGCTGCAAGGTCTGATGATGGACTTCCCCCTCACCCTCACCCATCTGCTGACCCGATTGAGCAGGTACTATGCCAAGCAGCGTGTTACCACCAAGACGCACGACGGTACCCACCACTACACGTATGCCGAGCATGGGCGGCGGACCGCCCGGCTGGCGAGCGCGCTGGGCCGGGCGGGCGTCCAGCCCGGGGACCGGGTGGCGACCCTCGGCTGGAACAGTTACCGGCATTTTGAACTGTATTTTGCGATCCCATGTATGGGGGCGGTGATCCATACCGTCAACTTCCGGCTTCATCCGGAGCAGGTGGTCCACCTCATGAACCACGCCGAAGACACGATTGTCTTCGTCGATGCCTCGATCTACCCATTGGTCGAGAAGATCCGGCCGCTGCTTCCCACGGTCCGACGGGTCATCGTGATGGATGATGTGGGGCAGGGGACTCCGGCCGGCACCGAGGACTACGAAGCCTTCCTGGCTTCGGGGGCCGAGGACTATTCCTGGCCAACGCTCGACGAACAGGCGGCGGCCGGGTTGTGCTACACCTCGGGGACCACCGGCAATCCCAAGGGGTGCCTCTATTCCCATCGCTCGCTGGTGCTCCACTCCCTCGGGGTGGGGGTGTCCGGGCTGGCGCTCGACGAGCGCGATCAGGTGCTTTCAATCGTGCCGATGTTTCATGTCAATGCCTGGGGTCTTCCGTACGGAGCGGGGTTGATGGGGTACGGGTTGATCTTCCCCGGTCGGTTCATGCAGCCTCAGGAACTGGTGCCGTTCGTGATGGACACCGGGGTCACTTTCATCGGCGGAGTCCCGACCATCATGGCCGGCCTGCTGATGGGCCTGACCCAGGCCGGGGTCCATCCCGCCTCCATCACGAACGCGATCGTCGGCGGGTCGGCGCTGTCCCGGAACCTGCTGGAAGGTTTCGAGAAGGGGTTCGGGATTCCGATCCTGCAGGGCTGGGGGATGACGGAGACCTCCCCGGTGGCGACCATCGGGATCCTCCGATCCCATATGCTGGAGTGGCCGGAGGAGGACCAGATTCGCCAGCGGCTCAAGCAGGGTCCCGCGCTCCCGTTCGTCGAGACCCGGGTCGTGGATGAAGCCGGGACGGTGCTGCCCTGGGATGGCAAGTCGGCCGGGGAACTGCAGGTCAGGGGGCCGTGGGTCATCAGCAGTTACTACCACGATCCCCGGAGCGCTGATTCGTTTCAGGACGGCTGGTTCCGAACCGGGGATGTCGCCAATATCGACGGTGACGGCTACGTCCAGCTGGTGGATCGGGTCAAGGACATGGTCAAGAGCGGCGGCGAGTGGATCTCCAGCGTGGATCTCGAGAATACCATCATGGGGCACCCGCAGATCGCCGAGGCGGCGGTCATCGCGGTGGCGCATCCCAAGTGGACCGAGCGGCCCCTGGCCTGTGTCGTCGCCACACCGCCCGGACTCACTCGAGAGGACCTGCTGGAATACCTCAAGGGCAAGGTCGCCGACTGGTGGCTGCCGGACGATGTGATCTTCCTCGATGCCATTCCCAAGACCAGCGTCGGCAAGTTCGACAAGAAGGCACTCCGCGCGCAGTACCATGACTGGCTGAGCCGCTGAACGTTCGGTCCCATTGTCGCCCGGGAGCCGGCGCGCTTACTTGCGGGTCGGCTCCTCTTCTTGACCCGAACCCGGATCCCACCATGTTTCGTCGGACCGTCCCCGCGTTCCTCGTCCTGCTGTCCATTCCGACGGCCGCCTCGTTCGGGCAGGCCGCCGACCCCGCTGCCGTCGCCCGCCGGGTGCTGGAGTCCACCCCGCTGATCGACGGCCACAACGACCTCCCCTGGGCGATCCGGGAATCCGCGACCGCCCGGGGGAATCCGGCCGGGTACGACCTCCGGACCCGGACGGCGGGTCACACCGATCTGGCTCGGCTCCACCAAGGCCGGCTGGGGGGGCAGTTCTGGTCGGTCTATATCCCGGGCGAGATCAGGGACTCTGGGTACGCCAGGGTGCAACTGGAACAGATCGACATCGCCCGACAGGTGATTGCGCGATACCCTGAGGCCTTCCAGTGGGCCACCACCGCGGACGGGATGCGCGAGGCCTTCGCGGCGGGCCGGATCGGCTCGGTCCTCGGGGTCGAAGGCGGACACGCGATCGAGAACTCGCTCGGCGCCTTGCGGATGTACTACGATCTCGGAGCCCGCTACATGACGTTGACCCACAACGTCACCCTGGATTGGGCCGATGCCGCGGCCGAAGCCCCCCGGCACGGCGGGCTGACGGCGTTCGGGGTCGAGGTGGTCCGGGAGATGAACCGGCTCGGCATGCTGGTCGATCTGTCGCACGTTTCACCGGGCACCATGAGCGATGCCCTCAGCGCCACCGAGGCCCCGATCATCTTCTCGCATTCCGCGGCCCGGGCCTTGGCGGACCATGTCCGGAACGTGCCGGATTCGATCCTGGCCCGGCTCCCCGCCAATGGCGGAGTCGTGATGGTGACTTTCGTCCCGACCTTCATTTCCCGGGTAGTGCTGGAGCATGGCCGGAGTCGCCAGGCCGCCATCACCGCCGCCGCCAGCCAGTTCCCCAGCGATAGCGCGGCCAGGGGACGGGCCATGGAGGCCTGGGACCGGGCGCACCCGACTCCGCGGGCCCGGCTGGCCGAGGTGGCGGACCACCTCGAGCATATTCGGCGGGTGGCTGGAGTGGACCATGTGGCCATCGGGGGGGACTTCGACGGGATCGACACGACCATCGAAGGGCTGGAGGATGTCTCGACCTACCCGGCCCTCTTCACCGAACTGGCCCGTCGCGGGTGGTCCGAAGCCGAGCTCCGGAAGCTGGCGGGGGAGAACATCCTCCGGGTGATGAGTGAGGCCCAGCGGATCGCGTCCCGGCTGCAGCGTGAGCGCCCGGCGTCCACCAGGACCCTTCTCGAACTCGACGGTCGACTGGTGCCCTGAATGCCCAGGGCTCGGTTGCCTGAGAGCCGAGCCAAGCCGATATTCCGCGCGGTGCGCCGACCGGAGTGGTCCCGCATCCCCTGGTACCAGAATGCTGGTTCTTTCCGAAGGAGGACACCATGGCTTTCACTCTCCCGCCCCTGCCGTACGACTATGTCGCCCTGGAGCCTCATATCGACGAGCAGACGATGCGGATTCACCATGACAAGCACCATGCCGGGTACGTCAACAATCTGAACGCCGCCCTGGAGAACCAGGTGGCCCTGGCCGGGAGGACGCTCGACGAGCTGCTGGGGAACCTGGCGGCGGTTCCGGATGGGATTCGGACCGCGGTCCGCAACAACGGGGGCGGTCACTGGAATCACACCCTGTTCTGGGAGTCGATGGCTCCCGGGGGTGCGTCCGCACCGTCCGGGGCCCTCGCCAAGGCGATGGTTGGTGCCTTCGGCAGCTTCGAGGGCTTCAAGGAGCAGTTCGCCAAGGCCGGGATGACCCGGTTCGGGAGCGGGTGGGCCTGGCTGGTCCGCTCGGCGGGGGGAGGAGTGGCAGTGGAAAGCACCCCGAATCAGGACACCCCGGTCATGGAGGGAAAGCACGTGCTGCTGGGCTGCGACGTGTGGGAGCACGCCTACTACCTCAAGTACCAGAACCGACGGGCTGACTATCTCGCGGCCTGGTGGAACGTGGTCAACTGGACGGTGGTCGGCGGTCGGTTTATCTGACCGCACGATCAGCAACTCCTCCACTTGAGGAGCCGGGCCGTTGAGTTCGATGCCGAGTCCCTCTGGGATTGCCGTCCTCCGCGACGTCGCCCAGGCCCTGAATCGGGATCTTTCTCCCGATGGGAACCTCCGGGCGGCCATGGAGTTGCTGGCCCGGCAGCTGCCTCTTCTCCGGGCCACCCTCTGGCGCCGGGGCGCCGGGCCCGGACCGCTGCACATGATCTCGGCCCCGATTCCCGCGGAGCCGGCGGGTTCCTTCGAAGAGTTGCCACCGGCCCCGGCCGGCACCATCCGGATGTTTGTGGCCCACGCCGGCAACCGGCTCGGGCTGTTGGAACTGGTCCCGAGTGATTCCTCCCACTCCGGCCTCGACCCGGAAGTCTGCCAGACGGTTGGCGAGATCCTGGCCCCCTACCTGGACGCCGTGCTGCTGTCCGAGGGTCTGGCGGAGGAACTCGCGACCCGGGCCAGGGAGATCCGGGAACAGCGCCGCTTCACCAACCTCATCATTGACTCGCTCCCAGTCGGCCTCTACGTGGTGGATCGGGAATACCGGATCCGGGTGTGGAACCGGAAACGGGAAACTGGCACCCAGGGACTCCGACGCGATCAGGTGATCGGCCGGCCGGTGTTCGAAGTGCTGACCCGGCAGTCGCCCGATGAATTGCGCGCGGAAATCGACGAGATCTTCGCCCACGGGGAAGTGGTCCAACGGGAACTGGATGTGCTCACCGGCGGTGAGCCCCGGGTCTACCGGCTGACCAAGGTGCCCATGCGGTTGGATGGGCTGCAGATCAGCCACGTCATCACCATCGGCGAGGACGTGACCGAGCGGCGGACGACGGAGCAGCGCATTCTCCAGAGCGACAAGCTGGCGGCCCTCGGTCAGTTGGCGGCCGGGGTCATGCACGAGATCAACAACCCGCTGGCCACGATCGGCGCCTGCGTCGCGGCCATTGAGGCCCGGATCGGGGAATCAACGGATCAGACCGCCCGGGAGTACCTTGAGATCATCGATACCGAGGTGCAACGCTGCAGCCGGATCGTGGATCGCCTGCTGGAGTTCAGCCGGCCGGCCCGGTCGGAGCACGAACGGCGGCCCGAGGACCTCAATGTCCTGGTGGCCCAGACGCTGTTCCTGCTCAAGCACCACGCCCGGTTCAAACGGCTCATGGTGGAGCGCACCATCGAGGACGACCTCCCGGCCATCCTGGTCGAGGGCGAGCGGATCATCCAGGCCTTCATGGCGATCATGCTCAATGCGGCCGATGCGATGGAGTCCGGGGGGACCCTCCGGGTCCGGACCGGGCGGAACCCCGTTCGGGAGGACGAGGCCCTGGTCGAGTTCACCGACACCGGGGAGGGGATTCCCGAGGGGGAGATCAGCCGGATCTTCGAACCGTTCTTTTCCACCAAGGCCCCCGGCCGGGGGACCGGATTGGGGCTGACGATCAGTTACGGCATTATTGAAGAGCAGGGCGGACGCATCACGGTGGACAGTCGGCCCGGGATCGGGACCACCTTCCGCGTCTTTCTTCCCATTGCCCAGGAGGCCACCGGATGAAGGTCCTCGTGGTGGAAGATGACCGCACGGTCGGGGAGTACGTCCGACGGGGTCTGGAGGAACAGCGGTACCAGGCCGAACTGGTGGACAATGGGGCCGAGGCGCTCAACCTGATTTCCGGCGGCAAGTACGATCTGGTGGTGCTCGATCTCCGGCTCCCGGGGATGAACGGGGTCGAGGTGGTGCGCACCCTCCGGGATCGGGGCATCGCGGTGCCGATTCTGGTGCTCACGGCCCAGGACTCGGTCGACACCAAGGTCCAGGCCCTCCGGGCGGGGGCCGACGATTACGTCACCAAGCCCTTCGCCTTCGAGGAACTGCTGGCCCGGGTCGAAGCCCTGGGCCGCCGCCCCCAGCAGATGCGCTCCCCGGTCTTTCAGGTGGCCGATCTCGAGCTCGATTCCGCCCTCCGCGAGGTGCGCCGGGCCGGCAGGAAGATCGACATCACGCCCAAGGAGTTCACCGTCCTGGAATACCTGATTCGCCATCAGGGCCGGGTCATGTCCCGAACCCTGATCACCGAGTATGCCTGGGACTACCACTTCGATCCGGGGACCAACATCGTCGACGTCGTGATCAACCGGCTCCGGAAGAAGATCGACCACGGCCACGAGCCCAAGCTGCTCCACACCGTCCGAGGCATCGGGTACGTCCTGAAAGTCTGACATGACCTCCCTTCGGCAGCGCCTGACGATCTGGTATGCCCTGGCCCTCGCGGCGACCATCATGGTGTTCGGAGCGAGCCTCTACCTGGACCGGCGTTTGACCAGCGTTCAGGAAATCGACGACCGCCTTACCCTCGAAGCCGACCTGTCCGCGGGATGGCTGACCGAATCCCGGCGGGTAGTTGAACGCCTGGTCGTCATGGACAACGGCCTCCCGACGCTGGACCCGGCGATCGGGGCCTACTTCGAGGCGTTTCGCGATTACCTGGTCATCATCTCTCCCGCCGGCGATCCGCTTTTCCTTTCGGTGCAGGCGAGGGCCCTCTCCACTCGCGGGGTGGACGAACTGCTCGAGCTGGTCCGGACCCCTGAGCTTCCCACCAGTGGGACGGCGTCGCTCTCGGCCCAGGTCGGAGAGGTGCGGTATGTCATGGCATCGGTGCCCGGCGCCAGGGATCAGATTGGAGCGGTCCTGGTGGCGGCCGCAACCTCCGACGTCCTGTTCGGACCCTCCGCCCTCCTTCGCTCCATGCTGCTGAGCATTCCGATTCTTCTGATCGGTTCCATTCTGCTCGCCTACCTCCTCGGGGGGCGGGTACTGCGCCCGCTCGACGCCATGGTGGCCGAACTCGAGGCCATTTCGGACGGCCGGAGTCTCCACCGCCGCCTCCCGGTGCCGCCCGGGGCCGACGAGCTGACCCGGCTGGCACTGGCAACCAACCGGACTTTCGCCCGCCTGGAGGACAGCTTCGCCGCCCTGTACCGGTTCACCGCTGACGCGAGCCACGAGCTCAAGACGCCCCTGATGGTGCTCCGGACCGGGGTGGAGCGGGCCCTGACCCACCCCGGGATTCCGCCGGAGAGTCTCGAGGGACTCGATGGGACCCTCTCCGAGATCAACCGGATGACCGAACTGGTGGAGAACCTCCTGACCCTGGCCCGGGCCGATGAAGGACGCGCCCCGCTGGTCGTGGCCCCGACGGACCTGCGGGAACTGGTCGCCGAGGCGGCAGAAACCGCGGAGATGCTGGCGGAGGTGAGCGGGGTCTCCGTGAGCCATTCGATCCCCGACGCCCCGCTCATCCTGCCGGTGGATCGGAACCGGATCAGGCAGCTGCTGCTGAACCTGGTGACCAACGCGGTCAAGTACACCCCGGAGGGAGGGGCGGTGGAACTGGAACTGACCGTGGCCGGGACTGATTCCATCGTGGTGGTGCGGGACACCGGGATCGGAATTGCGCCCGGCGACCTGCCGAATATCTTCGATCGGTTCTGGCGAGGGGACCCGGCCCGGTCCCGGGTTGGCGTGACCAGTGGCACCGGGCTGGGGCTGGCGATCGCCCGGTGGATCGCCGAGGCCCACGGGGGCCGGATCGAGGTTCAGAGCCGGCCGGGGCGGGGCACCACGTTCACCGTGACCCTGCCCGGAACCGGCGAAGCGGCTGGGTTGACCCGGTTGGCTAACCCGGTTGTCATCGTTTTGTCATCCGGACGAAATCGTCCTGTCAGGCTGGCGTGCTTGATTGTCTGGTGAGGCCGGACAGGATCCGGCCAAACCTGGGCCTATCATGAGGATACTCCATGTTCGATAACCTCATCGAATCGAAGAAAAAGGGGTTCAAGTCCACCGGGCAGACCATCGTGTCGGTGGTGTTCCATGTCCTCCTGGTCTTCGGGGCGGTCACGGCGACCAGGGCGCCGCGGCGCAGCTCAAGGAGATCCTGATGGACACCACGGCCATCTTCCTCAAGCCCCCGGAGCCCCCGCCCCCGCCCGAGCAGCCCCCACCGCCCCCCGACGTCATCATCAGCGCGAACCCCCCGCCGCAGGGGTTCCAGACGGTCATGCCGCCGACCGACATTCCGAAGGAAATTCCGCCGATTAACCTGAACGAGAAGTTCGACGCGGCGGACTTCACCGGGAAGGGCGTCGAGGGCGGCATCGCGACCGGTGTGGTGGGTGGGACCGGGCCGGTGACGACGCGAGACCTTCCTCGAGGCCGAGGTGGACGATCCGGTCCGGCTCCTGAATCGTCCCAGCCCCGGTATCCGCCCACCCTCCAGGCGGCGGGCATCGAAGGCCGGGTCGAGGTCCAGTACGTGGTGGACACCACCGGTCACGCCGAGCCGGCGTCCTGGAAGGTGGTCCGACAGCACCAACAAGATGTTCGAGGAGCCCGCCCGTGAGGCGATCATGAAGGCGGTCTTCAAGCCGGCCCGGATCAGAGGGCAGGCGGTGCGCCAGCTGGTCCAGCAGGCGATCGCGTTCACCATTTCGAAATAGACCTGAAGTCCGCACCCGCTCCGGCGGGTTCATATAACCGATCAGGAGGAAGTCCAATGGGTGTAGATCTGATGCAGCTGTGGGCCCACGCCGGTCCCTTCGTGAAGGGCATCGTGTTCGTCATGCTCTTCATGTCGCTGATGTCGTTTACCGTCGCCTTCAAGAAGCTCTGGCACTTCCGGAAGAGCCACGGTCGCGACCCGGAAGTTCGCGCCGCACTTCAGCCGGGCGATTCAGGAAGAGCAGCTCGATCAGGCGATCGCCCTGGCCGAGAAGAACAAGACCAGCCACGTCGCCAAGGTGCTGGGTGGCGCGCTGGCCGAAGTGAAGCCGCTGCTCCGGGACCGAGCCACCATCACCGCCGCCGACATCAACTCGGCCGAGCGGGCGGTGGAGCGGCAGATGCTGATGGAACTGACCGACTTCAAGCGGGGTCTGGGGGTGCTGGCCACCATCGGTTCCACCGCGCCGTTCGTCGGGCTGCTGGGCACCTGTATCGGCATCATCTCGTCGTTCGAGGCCATGTCCTCGGCCGGCGCGGCGGGCGGCCTGGCGGGCATCGCCGGCGGGATCGCCGAGGCCCTGATCGCCACCTCGATCGGTCTGATGGTGGCCATTCCGGCCGTGTGGTTCTACAACTACTTCACCACCAAGATCGAGTACCTCACGGTCGAGATGATGTACAGCTCCAAGGAGCTCATCGACTATCTGATCAAGAGCGTGGGGAGCGAGTTCGGGCGTTCGATCTTCACCAAGGAGTTCCAGGCCCAGAAGGCGGTGACTGGCAGTGGGCACATCAGTTGATATTGCGGGCCAGACCGCAGTCAAGTCTGAGCCCAACGTCATTCCGATGATCGACGTCATGCTGGTGCTGCTGATCATCTTCATGATCGTGACCCCGCTGATTGCCAACGGGTTCCAGGCCACCATGCCGCTCGGTGAGCACCTCACCGACAGCCCGGAAGGCGAAGGGGAGATCGTGCTCGGCATCGACGCGGGCGGGCGCTATTTCCTGAATGGCGTCCCGATCCCGGCCGAGACCCTGGAGGATCAGCTGACCGGGGTCTACGCCACCCGGGAGGCGGACAAGATCCTCTTCTTCCGGGCCGACCAGAATCTCAAGTTCTCCAAGATCCAGGAGGCGGTGGAGATCGCCAGCCGGGCGGGTGCCCGGGTGCTGGCCGCAATCACCGAGCGGAAGGCGATCGAGGGCAACCTCTTCGAGGTGAAGGAGTAACTCATGGGAATCTCAACAGGTGGAGGCCGCGGCCAGGTCACCTCGGAACCGAACGTGATTCCGATGATCGACATTCTGCTGGTGCTCCTCATCATCTTCATGATCGCCCAGCCGTTGAGCCGGAAGGTCGTCGAGGCGCAGATCCCGCCCCCGGAAACGGCGGCGGTCAACCAGCCCTCCGTCCACCCAGATCGTGCTGGAACTGACGGAGGATGGTGGCTACGCGATCAACACGAACGTGGTGCCGAAGGATCAGCTGGATGCCCAGTTCCACGCGCTCTACGACAACCGGCCGGCCAAGCTGCTCTTCCTCAAGAGCGCTCCCGACCGGTTGTACCAGGAGGTCATTGAGGCGATGGACATCGCCCGCGGTGCTGGAATCCAGGTCATCGGGTTTACCCCGAAGGGCTGACCACCGTCGAACCGGTCGCAGGCGAGGCGCGGGGACCACTGGTTCCCGCGCCTCGACCGTTCCGGGCCATCGCGAGGAACGCCTCATCGGTCGGCGGCCTCATGATTCGGCGGCCGACGAAACGGTTGGGGCGCCTGCTACGTTAGGGAGGTGTCGTTTCCACCGCGCCTGTTCGTCCTGAAGGCATGAGGAGCAACGCTGTTGAGTGATTCGCCGATCGCCCCCACGCCGCGGCCCCGCCCGGTGCCCGGCGTGCTGCTGCCCGGTGCCCGGCGGTCTCCGTGGAGTGGGCTCGTCTCCGTTCTGCTCCATGTCGCCGTGGTGGTGGCCATCCTGGTGTCCCAGTGGCAGGAGTTGATGACCTGGGAGGAAATCCGGGGGCCCGGGGACGCCGGGTCTCCAGGGCAGGGTGGTGGCGGTGGCGGGGGGCTCCAGTTGATCGCCCTGCCGGCGCTTCCGGTCCGCCCCGCCGCCCCCGGCCCAAGTCACCCCGCCCCCGCCGCCTCCGGTGGAGCCAGTCCCGGTTCCCGAACCGACGGTGACAGCGCCCGAACCCGAGACGGCCGTTGCGCTGTCGCCCCCGGACAGCATTCCCCCCTCGGGTGGGCAGGGGGGCACCGGTGTCGGAGGTGGGCATGGCTCGGGCACCGGCCCGGGCGACGGGGCGGGGACCGGACGGGGGAGCGGTGACGGCAGCGGGGGCGGGTCAGGAGGAGGGGGTGGCGGCCACGCCACGCCGCCGATGCCCCGCCAGGTCATCCTTCCGCCGTTGGACTATCCCGGAAGCATGCGGGGGAAGCGATTTGCCGTTACCTTCTGGGTCGGCACCGACGGCCGGGTCCAGAAGGTGGCGGTCGAGCCCGAGATTCCCGACGGCGGCTTTGCCCGTCGGTTCGAGGACGTGATGCGGAACTACCGGTTCCGGCCGGGCCGCTCGGCCGAGGGGAAGGTCATTCCCGGCACCACGACGGTCAACGTATCTTTCTGAGTCCCACCGACATCCGGAGTTCCCCGATGATAGCTGCAGCACGCGGTACGGGCGGTTGCATGAGCCAGCTCTTCGCCCGGAAGACCGTTGCCGATTGTGAAGCCGATGTCGCCGAACGCGGGGGCCTGAAGCGGACCCTCACCAAGTGGCACCTGACCGCCCTCGGGGTGGGTGCCACCATCGGGGCCGGCATCTTCGCCACCACCGGGACCGCGATTGTCGGGGATGCGCTCCGGCCTGGTGCCGGCCCGGCGATCGTCCTCTCCTTCCTGCTCACCGCCGTCGCCTGCGGCTTTGCGGCCCTCTGCTACGCCGAATTCGCCTCCATGGTTCCGGTCTCCGGGTCGGCCTATACCTACGCCTATGCCTCGCTCGGCGAACTGGTCGCCTGGATCATCGGGTGGGACCTCATCATCGAGTATGCGGTGGGCAACATCGGCGTGGCGATCGGGTGGTCGGGCCATTTCCGGGAGCTGATCAGTCACTTCGGGATCTCGATGCCGGCCTGGCTGGCCACCGACTACCGGACCGCCTACGACGCCGCGGCGGCCGTCACCGCCGGCGCGACCGAGCCGGGCCTGCAGTACCTGGCCTCCGCGGTGTCCTCGGCCCCGATGATCTCTCGGGGTGCCGTTCATCGCCAACCTCCCCGCCTTCCTGGCGGTCGCGGTGATCACCGTCGCTGCTGGTCATCGGGATTCGGGAATCGGCCAACGCCAACAACGCGATGGTGATTCTCAAGATCGCGGTGATCCTGTTCTTCATCGGGGTCGGGGTCTTCCTGATCCAGCCGTCCAACTGGACCGAGGTGTCCACCGGTGGATTCGCACCCAACGGGCTGCGGGGGATCAGCGCCGGGGCGGCGATCATCTTCTTCAGCTACATCGGTTTCGATGCCGTCTCCACCGCCGCCGAGGAGGCCAAGACTCCCGCCAAGGACATGCCGTTCGGGATCATCATGAGTCTGGTGATCTGCACCGTGCTCTACATCGCGGTGTCGGCGGTGATGACCGGAATGGCACCGTGGCAGCAGCTCGGGACCGCGGAACCGATGATCACCGCGCTGGCCCATGCCGAGGGCCCACCCGCGCTGCTCAACTTCTCCCGGTTCGTCATTGCGTTCGGGGCGGTGGTGGCCATGGGATCGGTGTTGCTGGTGTTCCAGATGGGGCAGCCTCGAATCTTCTTCTCCATGTCCCGGGATGGACTGCTGCCACCGTTCTTCGCCAAGGTGCACCCCCGGTTCAAGACCCCGTACGTCGGCACCATCATCACCGGAACGTTCGTGGCCACGTTCGCGGCCTTTGCCAACATTGCCGAGGTCGTGGACCTCACCAACATCGGGACCCTCTTCGCCTTCATTCTGGTGTCGATCGGGGTGATCGTGCTTCGCTACAAGGAACCGGATCGCCACCGGCCCTTCCGGGTGCCCGGAGCGCCGTGGACCCCGCTGATTTCGGTGGCGGCCTGTCTGTACCTGATGGCCCACCTGCCGGGGATCACCTGGGTCCGGTTTGGCGTCTGGCTGCTGATCGGGTTTGTGCTCTACTTCGCCTACGGGTTCAAGCACAGCCGGTATCGGAAGCAGACCTAGCGGGGTCCTTCGGTGAGGGCGCGGGTCGCCATCCGGAGGGCGCCCTCCACGCCATCCGGGGTGCCAGGATGGGGCCGCAGCCGGGGGTCGGCGCCGAGCGCCGCATCGACCAGGTCGCGGTAGGGTCCTGGTCGCAGCAGGCTTCCTCCCTGGGCCACCTCCACCGGGCCGTCTCCCGGCCACCGTCCGACCAGGGCGATCGCCAACCGGGCCAGGGACCCGGCCTCGACCGACAGGATGTCGATCGCCACGGCGTCACCCTCCTCCGCCGCCCCCAACACCGCGCGCGCCAGGCCCGCCACCTCGGCGGGCCCGGCCGTCACCGACCATCGGACCAGGGCGTCATGATCACCGGTCAAGGTCTGCTCGGCGACCGCCGCGGTGAGGCGGGTGGCCGGCTCCCCGGCCGTCGTACCCTCGGCCCACCGCCGCCAGGGCTGCTTTGCCGATGGCGTAGCCGCTTCCTTCATCCCCCATCTGCCAGCCGTAGCCGCCCTGGCGATGGATGGAGCCGTCCGGGAACCGGCCCGCGGCCACGCTCCCGGTGCCGGCCAGCAGGACGATTCCTGGAGCGTCACCGAACGCCGCTTCCCGAGCCACTTCCAGGTCGGTCACCACCACCACGCGCTCCGCCAGGTCCTCCAGCCGGAGCGCGTTCCGAAGCGCCACCCGTTCGTCCTCCCGTCCCACCCCCGCCGCGCCCACCACCAGGACCTGGGCCCGGAGCTTCCCTGACTGGTTGAGGGCCTGCCGCGCCACCGCGCCGATCACCGATCCTGCGGTCATTGCCCGGCCCGGCCGCACCGCGCCCCCGGGGCCGGTGACCCGGGCCAGTTCCCGTCCGTCCACCGAGACGGCAGCCACTGTCCTGGTGCCGCCGGCATCGGCTCCGACGATCACGGTCACGCGGTCGACTCCATGGTGTCTCGCCCGGTCAGGGAGGAAAGGATGGCGACCCCCAGGGTAAGGATCGTCCCGAGCGGAACGTACCAGGGCCACGCGAGGCCGCCCAGCGGCCCGAGCAATGGGAATCCCGCGGCGGCAAGCTGTCGAGCGAACACCACCACCAGCATGATGGCCACCGAGAGCCCCACCCCTCGCACCACATCCCGGCCGCGAGCCGACGGCCAGCGGAGCGCCAGCAGGTAGGTTCCCAGCAGCGCCCCATAGGTGATCGACGCGATGGACAGCGCGAGAACCACCACCGGGGTGTCCAGTCGGGTGGCCGCCACAGCGAATCCGAGCGCCGCCCCCGTCAGGGCCAGGCCCCAGGCCACCGTCACCAGGCGCCCCACCTTGAGCAGGTGCACCGGGTCCGTCCGTCCGGTCCGGCTGGAGTAGAAGTCGTAGGTGACCGAGGAGGCCAGGGCGTTGATCGAGGAGCTGATGGTGCTCATCGCTGCCGCCAGGATCCCCGCGATCAGGAGGCCGCGAAGCCCGACCGGGAGGTGTCCCATGATGAAGGCGGGGAAGAGGGTGTCCGGGTGGACCCCGTCAGGGGCCTGGCCGGCCGCCCAGATCGCGACGCCGATCAGCAGAAACAGGAGGAACTGGAGGATGACCATCACCCCGCTGCCGATCAGCGCCACCCGGGCATCCCGGAGCGATCGGGTGGACAGCAGGCGCTGGACGATCAGATGATCGGTGCCGTGGGAAGCCGCGGAGAGCATCGCGCCGCCGATCAGTCCGCCCAGAAGGGTGTAGCTCGTGCTGAAGGAAAACGCCGGGACCAGCACGCGCAACTTGCCAGCCGCAGCGGCCAGGGTCCAAGTCTGCTCCACGCCACCGGCCATCGACACCGCGATGGCCAGGGCCGCGGCGCCGCCGGTCAGGTAGACCAGGAGTTGCACCACGTCGGCCCAGATCACCGCTTTGAGGCCGCCCAGCCAGGTGTAGGCCAGGGTCACCAGCCCCATCACCAGTATGGACGCGGCGATGCTCCACCCGGTGGCCAGGGCGAGCGGGATGGCCCCGGCGAAGATCCGCACCCCATCGCCCAGGAACCGGGTGACCAGGAAGGTGGCCGAGACGACTCGGCGGGTTTCTCCCCCGAAGCGGGATTCGAGCCGGGTATAGGCCGTCTCCTGTTCCCCTCGGAAGTACCCGGGGAGCAACCACCAGGCCACCGCCATCCGGCCGATCAGGTAGCCGAAGGTGATCTGAAGAAAGGTCAGATCGCCCCGGGCGCCCACTCCGGGGATCGAGATCACTGTCAGGGCGGAGGTCTCGGTGGCCACGATCGACAGGAGAATGGCCCATGCCGGGAGATTCCGGGCGCCCAGGAAGTAGTCCGAGGACGAGGCCTGCCGGCGGGAGATCCAGAGCCCCAACCCCAGGGTCACCAGCAGGTAGCTGGCGATGACCGCGAGATCCAACGGGGTCAAGGGCTGGCCCTCACGCAGCGACGGGCGGCCACCAGGGCCGCCCGTCGCGGGGAAGGGGCCGACGGGCCTGATGAGCCCGGCGGAGGATCATGTCAGGCCGTGAACGAACTGCCGCAACCGCATCCGCCGGTGGCGTTGGGATTGCTGAAGGTGAAGCCCGAACCCTGCATCGAGGTCACGTAATCGATCGTGACCCCGGACAGATACTGGAGGCTGAAACCATCCACAAACAGCCGGACCCCGGCGACCTCGAACACGTGGTCATCCTCCTGGGCCTGCTCCTCGATGTTGAGACTGTACTTGAATCCTGAGCACCCGCCCGGAAGCACGGCAACCCGGAGACCCGCTACATCAGGTGACACCTGCTCGGCGGCAATGAACTTCCGGACCTCGACCGCGGCCGGCTCCGTCAGGGTGAGCTGAATCCCGGTGGTGTCCTGCTGGCCAACTGTCATGACGAACTCCGTGCTGGGCGGCTCCATTGCCGCAGTCCCTGTAAAGTAGGGCCTCAGGGCCCGACAGATCAACATTTCCTCCGGTCGAGGGGTTCCCGGAGACCGATTATCGGGCCGGGCGGTCCACAATCTCGACAACCCGGTCGGCCACGGCGGGCCGGAGCGGGGCCAGCCGTGGGTTGTCCCGGGTCGGATGCACCCGGTTGGTCAACAGCACCACCACCAGGGCGCGATCCGGGTCGATCCAGATCGAAGTTCCGGTGTACCCGGTATGCCCGAAGCTGCGCGGGCCGAGCCTGGTCCCGGCGCTGCTTCCCTCCGAGGGGGTGTCCCATCCCAGCGCCCGACTCGATTCCGCCACCAGGTGCTGGGGGACGACAAACGACGGCAAGGCGTGCGGGGCTGGCACCGGCCAGCGGTGATCAGCGCCGTTGGTACCGCTCGGGGTGAGGCCGCTCAGCAGCCATTCCCCGAAGGTGAGCAGATCCCCGGCGGTGCTGAACAGCCCGGCGTGGCCGGACACGCCACCCAGCCAGGCCGCGTTCTCATCGTGGACTTCGCCCCGGAGGACATGACCGCGCCAAGGATCATCTTCGGTTGGCGCGATGCCCCGACTCCAGGTGGGCGGCGGCTGGTAGCGGGTGGAGTGCATGCCAAGCGGGCCGAAGAGGCGCTGCTCCAGCAGGGAGTCAATTCGGGTGCCGTAGCTGCGCTCCAGCACCCAGGTCAACAGGATGGCCCCGAGATCGGAGTAGCTGGTCCGGCTCCCGGGCACGGTGTCGAGCGGGGTCGCCAGGATCGTGTCCCGCGCCTCCGCCGCGGTCGCGGTCTCCAGCCACAGCCTCCGGAAAGGCGGCAGTCCACTGGTGTGGGTCAGCAGATGACGGAGGGTGACCTGGTCCTTGCCGGGCCCGGCAAATTCCGGAACCCAGAACCTGGCGGGTGTGTCGAGGGTGAGCCGACCTTCGTCCACCGCGAACATGATGCCGGTGGTGAGGGCAACGACCTTTGTCAGCGAGGCGAGATCATAGACTGTGCGAGGGCCGGGCACCGTCAGGTCATCAAGCCCGGTCCGTCCGGTCCCGTAGATGAATCGACCTCCCCGGACGCTGATCGCGACCACGACCCCGGGGGCCGCCTCGGCCACCACCGCCGAATCGACCAGACTGGTCAGCCCGGACCAGTCGCACCGGCCGGCATCACAGCGAGGGGTCGGGGCGGGAGACGGACCCCGGGCGCAGGCCATCGTCCCGGCGAGCAGGAGCGACAGGTGCCCCGGTTTCACGGACGAGCCTTCGCGGTGAGGCCAGCTCCGATCGGCCAGTTCGGAGGGATCTCGACCGGCAGCCGTCCGGTGATCGGCGCGCCCCGGAGCGCGGCAGCGACCGCCCGCTCGATCGAAGGCGTGCTCGTCCAGCCGAGCAGGAAACCGGAGACCGTCGGGACCTGGCGAATCAGGTATGGTGAACCGAGCGAGATCAGCAGCGTGGGGCCGGTCTGATCGGCGTGGGAGATGAGGGCCTCGAGTGGGTCGGGCATCACCACTGCGCCCTTGCCGGAAGCGACCCGCACCGAGGCGGCCACCAGGGTGATGCCGCCGGGGGACATGGCGCGGGCCGCGGAGTCGTAGCTGGCCGGGCCACTCGCCGGCGAGAGCCGGAGGCTGGTGACTTGGTGGCCCTGGCGGCGGAGCTCTCCAGCCAGGGTGATTCCAGCCGTGGCCCAGTTGGACTCTCCATAGCTGACGAGGGTGACCCGCCGCGGTCCCGCCTGCAGGGCTGAGATCACTCCATCCGCATCCCGAAGCAGTACCAGCGAGCGGGTGCTGGCACTGTCCGCGGCCTCGACGAAGGCGCGGCGGGCCATGACCTCACCGAGTTTGTCCGGGTCCACGGTCCGTCGCTGAAACAGACCGAGCCGTTCCTTGAGGATGAGCAGCCGACGGACCGAGGCGTCGAGCCGGGCCTCGGAGACCCTGCCATCCACCACCGCGTTCGCGATGGCCTCGACCGCTGCCACCGGATCGGGTGGCATCAGCAGGATGTCGGCTCCGGCCAGCAGCGCCTGGACCGCCGCCTCATCTCGGCCATATCCGTTGATTACCCCGCCCATGTCGAGGGCATCGGTGACGATCAGGCCGTGGAACCCGAGCGAGTCGCGGAGCATCCCGGTCAGGATCTCCGGGACCATGGTTGCCGGCCGGATCCGACCCGAGTCGATCGCCGGCAGGGCCACGTGCGCCGACATGATGGCGCCAACCCCGGCGGCCACGGCAGCGCGAAACGGCGCCAGTTCGGTCTGGCTGAGCCGGGTCCAGTCGGCGGTCACGATCGGCAAGCCGATGTGCGAGTCCGTGCCGGTGTCGCCATGACCGGGAAAGTGCTTGGCCGTGGCGATCATGCCATGGTCCTGCATCCCGCGGATCTGGGCGGCCACCAGCCGGCCCACCAGGGAGGGGTCGCCCCCGAAGCTCCGGGTATTGATGATCGGGTTGTCGGGATTGTTGTTGACGTCGGCCACCGGGGTGAAGCCGATGTGGACCCCGAGGGCGCGGCCCTCCTCCGCGAGGATCCGGCCCATCGCGTAGGCGTCTGCTTCGCTCCCCGAGGCGCCCACCCCCATATTGGTGGGGAATCCGGTGCCCCCCGCCAGCCGGAAGGCGGTGCCGTACTCGAAGTCGGCGGCGACCAGGAGCGGGGTCCGCGCCTGGCGCTGAAGGTGGTTGAGCTTGAGAACGACGTCGCCCGGAGTGCCGATCGAGATCACCACGCCGCCGACCCCCAGGGAATCCACCAGCCGCACCGTGCTGGCCAGGGTGGAGTCGTCCCAGGCCGCCCAGGCACCGGTCACCCACGGCATGATCAACTGGGCCGCCTTCTCCCGGACGGTCATGGTCCGGAGCCAGCCATCCACCCTCGAGGGTGCAGGCTGTGCGGCCGCCCCTGACAGCGGGAGCCCGAGCCCGATCAACCAGAGGCAGGAGAGGAACTGAAGCCGATGCATTCGCGGGTCTTTCGGTTGGGGCTGAGCGTGCTGCCCTGGGTGTTGGGTTGCCATGGGGTCGCGCCGACTGCCGTTTCGCCCGCTCCGGTCCGGAGCGGGCTCGAAGTGCTGCTCCAGGACAGTCTCCATCTGGTCCGCGGGGCCCGGGTCGGATTGGTGTCCAACCAGTCCGGTGTCGACCGGCACGGGGTCAGCGGAGTGGATCTGCTGCTGGCCGCCGGGGTGCGGTTGACGGCGCTGTTCAGCCCCGAGCACGGCTTTCGGGGAGCCGCGGCCCCTGGTGAGGCCGTCGCGAGCACCAGCGACCCGACCACCGGTCTTCCAATCTACAGCCTCTATGGCCGGAGCATGGCTCCGTCCCCGGAGGTGCTCGAGCAGGTCGACGTCGTGCTGATCGACCTGCAGGATGTCGGTGCCCGGTACTTCACCTGGCTGGCGACCACGGTCGAGGTGATGCGTGCCGCCGGCGCGGCCGGCAAGCGGGTGCTGATCCTCGATCGGCCCAATCCGATCGGGGGACGGGTGCAGGGGAACGTCCTGGACACCGCCTTCGCCTCGCCGGTGGGCCGGCTCGCCATTCCCATGCGCCATGGGATGACACTCGGGGAACTGGCCCTTCTGGCCGGAGAGGATCTGGGCCTGCGGACCGTGGTCGCCGTGGTGCCCGCCGCGGGCTGGCGGCGGACTCAATCCTTCGATCAGACCGGCCTGCCGTTTGTGCCTCCCAGTCCCAACCTGAGGGACCTGGAGGCCCTGTTCCACTATCCAGGGCTGTGCCTGTTCGAGGCCACGGCGCTGTCGGTGGGCCGGGGGACGGAGGCATCCTTCCGGCAGATCGGGGCGCCATGGCTGGATACGACGGCGGTGCTCCGCCGGGTTCGGGGCGCCCACCTGACGGGGGTGCGGTTTCAATCGGTGGTCTTCACGCCTCGCCGGCCCGGCGACGGGAAATTCGCCGACACAACCGTTCCGGGGCTCCGACTGGTGACCACCGATCCCGACCGGTATGATCCGGTCCTGGCTGCCTTGGTGCTGCTCGATGCCATCAAGCAGGTGCATCCCGACCGGATCGGCATTGACCCTCCCCGGTTTGATCGACTGGCCGGTGGCCCCGCCCTGCGGGAGGCGCTGGCGCGAGGGGAGGCGCCCGCTGCGATCGTGGCCTCATGGGCCTCGGACCAGCTCCAGTTCAGCCGGCGCCGTGCCCGCGCGATGCTCTACCCGTAACCTCGTCCCCGGGATAGGGTTGCCGGTTTGCTCCACTCCCCCCGAAACGGGTATCATTCCCGGCTCCGGGCCCGGGATTCCGGGTCTCCCTCCAATGATCGGGAGTGCAGGCTGCATCGTGGAAGTCGTCCGGGCAAGTGCTCAGCGGGTTTACCATGGCCTGACCCAGCCGCTCTCCAACCTGTTGATCCGGTCGAGGGTCACACCCAACCAGATCACCACCGTCGGGGCCGTGTTCGTGGTGTTGAGTGCGGTGGCCTTCGGGACCGGGTGGATTCGGCTCGGGGGGGGGCTGCTGGTGCTGAGCGGCGTGATCGACACGCTCGACGGCCAGGTGGCGCGCTCCTCGGGGCAGGCCACTCGGTTCGGGGCATTCTACGATTCGACCCTGGATCGGGTGGGGGATGGCGCCACCTTCATCGGAATTGCGGTCTACCTGTTGACAACCCCAGGGATCCACCTGCCGGTGGTAGGGGTGGTGTTCTGCATGCTGGCCGTTCTCCTGTCCCTGCTGGTGTCCTATGCCCGGGCCCGGGCGGAGGGTCTGGGGATCGAGTGTAAAGTCGGGGTCATCCAGCGGGCGGAGCGGATTCTGCTGCTCGGGGTGCCGGCTCTGTTGGCCGGTCCGGGGCCCGGTGGGCGGCTGCTGCTGGGGATCGTGGCGCTTCTGGCGCTCGGGTCCGCCGTGACCGTGGTACAACGATTTCATCATGTCTACCAGGTGACCGCCGCCGACCGCGGCTGAGTCACCGGTTCCCGTTCACTCTGAAAAGGACTGAGGTTGTGACCAAAACGTTCAGTGGCACCATCGCCCCGGCCAAGGGAAAACTCGGGGTTCTGTGTGTGGGTCTCGGCGCCGTGACCACCACGTTCATGGCCGGCGTGGAGAACACTCGTCGCGGACTGGGGGTCCCGGTCGGTTCGCTGACCCAGATGGCGACCATCCGGCTCGGCAAACGGACCGAGGGTCGGTCGCCCCTGATCAAGGACTTCATACCGCTCGCCGGCCTGGACGATCTGGTGTTCGGGGCGTGGGACCCGATCGCGGATGACGCCCACCAGTCGGCCCTGACCGCTGGGGTGCTGGACAAGCATGAGCACATCGCCCCGATCGCGGAGTTCCTCAAGGGCATCAAGCCGATGCCGGCGGTGTTCGACCAGCGCTACGTCAAGCGGCTCTCGGGTCCCAACGTCAAACAGGGCAAGTCCAAGCGGGACCTGGCCGAAGCGCTCCGGGAGGACATCCGGAACTTCAAGCAGGCCAATGGCTGCGATCGACTGGTCGTCGTCTGGTGCGCCAGCACGGAAGTGTTCATCGCGCCGGGGCCGGTGCACCAGACACTGGCCGCGTTCGAGGCCGGGATGGCAGCCAATGACGATGCCATTGCCCCGTCCATGCTCTACGCCTGGGCAGCGCTCATGGAGGGGGTGCCCTTCGCCAACGGGGCTCCCAACCTGTCGTGCGACTTCCCGGCGATGGTGGAGTTGGCCAAGGCCAGGCGGGTGGCGATCGGCGGCAAGGACTTCAAGACCGGCCAGACCATGGTCAAGACGGTCCTCGCCCCGATGCTCAAGGCCCGGATGCTGGGGCTGGCCGGCTGGTACTCCACCAACATCCTCGGCAATCGGGATGGCGAGGTGCTGGACGACCCGGAGAGCTTCAAGACGAAAGAGGAATCCAAGCTTGGCGTGCTGGAGCACATCCTCCAGCCGAAGATGCATCCTGAGCTGTACGGCGAGATCTACCACAAGGTCCGGATCAACTACTACCCGCCCCGGAAGGACAACAAGGAGGGGTGGGACAACATCGACATCTTCGGCTGGCTCGGGTATCCGATGCAGCTCAAGGTCGATTTCCTGTGCCGGGACTCCATTCTGGCCGCCCCGCTGGTGCTTGATCTGGCGCTGTTCTTCGACCTGGCGCAGCGCTGCGGGATGATCGGGGTGCAGGAGTGGCTCTCGTTCTACTTCAAGAGCCCCCAGGTGGCCCCGGGGCTCTACCCGGAACATGATCTGTTCATTCAGCAGACCAAGCTCAAGAACACGCTTCGCTACCTCATGGGTGAGGACCAGATTACCCACCTCGGGGTCGAGTACTACGACTACGGCCAGGATTGAGATGAAGTACTTTCACCGGACGTCGGTGTCGCCCGACGCGGTCATGGGGCAGGTCATCGCCTTCTTTGGCGGTCGCCTCACGCCGGTGGAGGAGGGCCCCCGGCGGCGCGCCTTTACCGGGGTCCTCGGGGCGCTGACGGTGGCGGTCGTGGCCGAGGGCGGGCACTACACCCTCGTCACGGTCGAGACCAACCAGCCGGGGGAGAGTGAACTCGACCGGCTGGCCAAGCGGTTCCTGGCGGTAGTGCACACGATGGCCGAGCCCACTCATTCACTTCGCGGCGCCTACTAGGCGTCCTCACCGAAGGCGTTTCCTCGATGCGTTTGCTCCCGCGCAACGACGTGTTCTTCGAGTTGTTCACCCAGTCGGCGACCATCATGGTTGATTCCGCCGGGCTGCTCCGTGACCTGCTCGCCGCCGAGCCGTCCAGGCGCGAGGCGATTGCCTCGGCCATCAAGCGGCTGGAACGACAGGCCGACGATGTCACCCACAGCGTGGTCACCCGGCTGGACCGCTCGTTCATCACCCCACTCGACCGGGAGGACATCCATATCCTGGCCTCCCGGCTGGACGACGTTATCGACCGGATCGACGGGATTGCCCGTCGGTCCCAGATCTTCCAGCTCGGCGACGCGCCGGAGGGGGCGGTGGCCATGGCCGACGTGATTCAGCGCGCTGCCGCGCAACTGCTCTCGGCGATCAAGGTGCTGGCGGACGGCAAGGCCCGGGTCGTTCACGGCGCCTGCCGAGAGGTCAAGCGGCTGGAGGAAGAGGGCGACGCCCTGTACCACCGGTGGCTGGGATTGCTCTTCGCCGATGCCACCGACGCGCTGTACGTCGTCAAGTGGAAGGAGATCTACGACACCCTCGAGAAGACGCTGGACTCCGCGGAGGATGCGGCGAACGTGCTCGAGTCCGTCGCCATCAAGCACGGTTGAGCCGTGGACGGGTCGCTGCCCTTCGTTCTGCTGATCATCGTCGTGGCGCTGATCTTTGATTTCATCAACGGGTTCCACGACGCCGCCAACTCCATCGCCACCGTGGTCTCCACCCGGGTACTGTCCCCGGCGGTCGCCGTGGTCTGGGCCGCCTTCTTCAACTTCGTCGCCGCCTTTACCGTTGGGACCGCCGTGGCCAAGACGGTCAGCAAGGGGCTGGTCGATCCCGCCGCCATTACCCCGACCGTGGTCCTGGGCGCCCTGATCGGGGCGATCGTCTGGGACCTCATGACCTGGTGGCTGGGTCTCCCGAGTTCGTCCTCCCATGCCCTGCTCGGCGGGTTTGCGGGTGCCGCAATTGCCAAGGCCGGGACCGGCTCACTGATCCTCGCCGGCTGGATCAAGCCCCTGGTCGCGATCGTGGCTTCCCCGATTCTGGGACTGATCCTGGCGATGGTCATGTACGTGTCCCTCTCCTGGATCTTCCAGCGCGGGCCGGCTCCGACCCTGAACCTGATTTTCCGACGGCTCCAGCTGGTCTCGGCCGGATTCTACTCCCTGAGCCACGGGGCCAACGACGCCCAGAAGACCATGGGGATCATCATGGGCCTGCTGGTTGGGGCCCAGGCACTATTCGCCGATCAGACCGGGTTTCTCCGGCATTTGCATATCACCAGCAATGAGGAAGTCCCGTTGTGGATCATCTTGGCCGCGCACGCGGCGATTGCGCTGGGGACGGCGTCGGGGGGCTGGCGGATCGTCAAGACCATGGGGACCGGCATCACCAAGCTGACCCCGTTCGGCGGCTTCTGTGCCGAAACGGGCGGCGCGGCCACGATCATGGTGGCCTCGGCGCTGGGGGTACCGGTGAGCACCACCCAGACGATCACCGGGGCGATCGTTGGCGTCGGGGCCAGCAAGCGACTGGCGGCGGTGCGGTGGGCGGTGGCTGGTCGGATTCTCTGGGCCTGGTTCCTCACCATCCCGCTGAGCGCTGCCGTGGCCTGGATCGCGGTCCAGCTCCTCTCATGAGCCCCGCCCCTCGACGTTCTGGACTGGCGGATTGACCGTGACCCAGCCCATCCCAGCCGGCCTGAGCCGGGAAGACCTCCTCCGGCTCTACTACTTCATGCGGCTGACCCGCTCGCTGGAAGAGCGGCTGGTGAGCCTCTACCGCCAGACCAAGGTCATTGGGGGGCTGTTCCGTTCGCTGGGGCAGGAGGCCGATGCGGTGGGCAGTGCCTATGCCCTCCAGCCGGGGGACATCCTCTCCCCCTTGATTCGCAATCTGGGGTCGATGCTGGTCAAGGGGGCCCGGCCGATCGAAGTGCTCCGGCAGTACATGGCCAAGGCAGAGAGCCCGACGGCCGGCCGGGAACTCAACATCCACTTCAATGATCTCGAGCGCGGGTTTCTCGGCCAGATCTCCCACCTCGGTGACATGGTCCCGGTGATGGGGGGGATTGCGCTCCACTTCAAGCTGTCCCGCCAGCCACGGGTGGGGCTGGTGTACATCGGCGACGGGGGCATGAGCACCGGGGCGTTCCACGAGGGGATGAACTTCGCGGCCGTCCACCAGGTGCCGCTGGTGGTGGTGGCGGAGAACAACGGCTACGCATTCTCGACACCCTTCGCCCGGCAGACCGCGGTCAAGGCGCTGGTGGAAAAGGCGGCTGGGTACGGCGTCCCGGGGACCCAGGCCGATGGCAACGACGTGCTGGCGGTCTATCAGGCCACCCGGGGCGCCGTCGATCGAGCCCGGTCCGGTGGAGGGCCTACGATCGTCGAGCTAATCACCTACCGACGGAAAGGGCACGCCGAACACGACAATCAGTCATACGTGCCGTTGGAAGAAATCGATGCCTGGGTCAAGAACGATCCGCTCGATCGATTCGTCGAGCGGTTGACCAGCTGCCAGTGGGCGACCGCCGAAGAACTGGCGGCCACCGACGCCCGGATTCTGGCCGAGATCGACGCGGCGGTGGAGACCTGCGAGACCGAGCCGTTTCCGGAGGCCGGGACGGCCCTCGATGGGGTCTATCTCGACCCGCCCCGGGCCGAGTCCGAGTGGTATCGGAGGCTCGATGGCTGAACTCACCTACCTCGAGGCCATTCGCCAAGGGCTCGATGAGGAGCTGGCCCGGGATGAGCGGGTGCTCCTGCTCGGGGAGGACATCGGCGGCTACGGCGGGGCCTTCAAGGTGACCGAGGGGCTGATGGCTCGCTACGGCCGGGACCGGGTGATCGATACTCCGATTTCCGAGATTGCCATCGTCGGAGTGGCCGCCGGCGCCGCCCACATGGGCTGGCGGCCGGTCTGTGAGATGCAATTCATCGATTTCATGTCCAACGCCTATTCGATCCTGACCAACTACGTGGCCACGGCGCGCTATCGGGCCGGGGGACTGCCCACCCCGATGGTGGTCCGGGGCCCCTCGGGTGGGGGGGTGCGGGGCGGGCCATTTCACAGCCAGAATGCCGAAGCGGCGTACCTCCACACCCCGGGCCTCAAGATCGTGGCCCCCGCCACGGCCCGGGATGCGAAGGGTCTCATCAAGAGTGCCGTCCGGGACGATGATCCGGTGTTATTCCTGGAGCACAAGTACCTTTATCGCAGGATCAAGGAGGAGCTCCCCGAGGGGGAGGACTTGCTGACGCCGATCGGCCAGGCGCGAGTGGCTCGGGCGGGAACCCAGTTGACCATCATCACCTACTCGGCGATGGTCTGGAAGGCGCTGGAGGCGGCGGAGCAACTGGAGCGGGAGGACGGGCTGTCGGTCGAGGTCATCGATCTGCGGACCCTGGTCCCGATGGATGACGCGGCAATCATGGCCAGCGTCCGCAAGACCAACCGGGTACTGGTCGCACATGAGGACACCCGGACCGGCGGGGTGGGCGCGGAGATCGTGGCCAGGATCAATGAGCTGGCCTTTGAGTGGCTGGATGCCCCGGTGCGGCGGGTGTGCGCGCATGATGTGCCGCTGCCCTTCGCCCCGACCCTGGAAGACTTCGTGCTGCCGCAGACCGGGGACCTGGTCCGGGCCTCGCGCTGGCTGGCGGCTTACTGACACGATGGAGATGGAGACGGATGGCACGGATTGATGTGGTGATGCCCCAGATGGGCGAGTCGATTGCGGAAGGCACCCTGTCGAAATGGCTCAAGCAGGTCGGCGACCCGGTCAAACGGGACGAGCCGATCTTCGAGATCTCCACCGACAAGGTGGATGCCGAGATCCCCGCACCCAACGGGGGTGTGCTGGCGGAGATCCTGGTCAAGGAGGGAGAGACGGTCGCGGTTCAGACCGTTGTCGCCCGGATCGAGACCGAAACCTCGGCTGCCGTGACCGCCGATGCTCCGGCCGTTCAGACTCCGGTGGCTCCCCCGCGGCCGCCCCCCCCCGCGGCCCCGACCGTCCCGGCGGCCGTCGCCCCGGTGGTTCCACCGCGACCAGCCCCGAGGACGGCTCCGGTGGCGGTCGCTCCGCCGGTCCCGCCCGGGCCGAGCCCGGCAGCGGTGCCGGCTCCGGGCGGGTCGGAGACCCTGGAGGAACGGCTCCGCCTTCGGTCCACCCCACTGGTTCGAAAGATGGCGGCCGAGCACCAACTTGATCTGACCGTCATTCCTGGATCTGGCCTCGCGGGCCGGGTCACCAAACAGGATGTCCTGAACTATCTCGAGCAGCCTCCGGTGGCGCCCGCCTCGACGCCGCGCCCGGGGTCCGCTCCGATCGCCGCCCCGGCCGCTTCCCCGGTCCACGGACCGTCGGTCGAGCCGTGGGAAGGGGATCGGGTGGAGCCCTGGTCCCGGATCCGGAAACTCACCGCCGACCACATGGTCCTGTCCCGGCGGGTGTCGGCCCACGTCCACAGCATGATCGAGGTCGACTATTCCAGGGTGGCACAACTCCGCGCCCGGATGAAGGCCGAATACCTGGAGCGCGGGGTCAAGCTGACCTTCCTGGCCTTCATCGCGAAGGCGGTGGCGGACACCCTCCGACGGCATCCGACGCTCAATGCGGCGGTCATGGGGGAGAGCACCATCATCCGCCGGGACATCAACCTGGGGATCGCAGTGGCCCTGGAGTGGGGCCTCATCGTGCCGGTCATCCGGCACGCCGATGAGCTGGCACTCCTGGGGATCACCCGGGCGATCAATGATCTCGCCGAGCGGGCCCGGAGCAAGAAACTGAGTCCCGACGAGGTCCAGCGGGGCACCTTCACCATCACCAACCCGGGCGTGTTCGGGACCCATGTCGGGCTCCCGATCCTCAACCAGCCGCAGTCCGCCATTCTGGCCGTGGGCGCGATCGAGAAGCGGCCGGCGGTAGTGGTGGGTCCGGATGGCAGCGACGCCCTGGCGATCCGGACCAGGGGCATGCTCGCGCTGTCGTTCGACCACCGGATCGTGGACGGGGCCGACGCGGATCGGTTCCTGGCCGACGTCCGCGCCATGCTCCAGGAGTTCCCGGAGAGCGCGAACTGATGGCGTGCATCGAATGGGAGGAAGCGTAATGGCCGGCCGGATCCTGACGGTGGACGGTCACCGGTGGAGCGTGGCGGCGAGCGGGCGACCCACGCAGTACCAGCGCGATGAATTCGGTGTCGTCTTCACCTCGCTCGACGACGGCCGCCAGCGGATCAGCCGGTATTCCCCCGAGGCGGTCAAGAGCCCGGAGCGCTCCCTGGCCGGCCTGACCGATCCACGGCTGATTGAGTTGTTCCGGCGGTCCCAGCCCTCCTGGACCTCCCCGGAACTGGGGTACCGGCGCTGAACCCGGTCGCCGACCTCCACCTCCATTCGACGGCCTCCGACGGGGTGCTGGCGCCGGCGGAGGTTGTCCGCCGGGCCCACGCGGCCGGTCTCGCGGCGATCGCGCTGACGGATCACGATACCGTGGCCGGGGTGCCGGAAGCCATCGCGGAGGGGGACCGGCTGGGACTGCGGGTGGTGAGCGGTTGCGAGTTCTCAGTCCAGGCCCCGTGGGGCGAGATCCATGTGCTGGGGTACTTCCTTCCGGTCGATGATCCCGGCATGGACGCCTTCCTCCTCGAGGCCCGGCGGCTTCGGATCTCCCGGGCGGAACGGATCGTGGCCGCCCTCAAGGCCTGGGGGGTCGACATCGAAACCGATCATGTGATGGCTGAGGCCGGGTCGGCCGCAGTCGGGCGCCCGCATGTGGCGCGGGCACTGGTCCGGCTGGGCAAAGTTCCCGATGTCGCGACCGCATTCGACGATTTTCTTGGCCAGGGCCGCCGCGCCTACGTCGAGAAGGTGCTCCCGACCCTCCGGGAGGTGGCTGACCTGGTGCATGCCACCGGCGGGCTGATTTCGGTGGCGCACCTGCGGGAACGCGCCAATCGATCAACCCTGGCCCTGCTCCAGCAGGATGGACTCGACGCAGTCGAGGTCCGGCACCCGAGCCACTCCCCCGAGACGACCGCCGGCATTGCCGGCCAGGCCCGGGCCCTGGGGCTGCTGCTCACCGGCGGGAGTGACTGGCATGGCGATGGGGCAGGGAACCCCAACTCCGCGTTGGGAACCCAGGTGATCCCGATCGAATGGTTGCAGGCCCTGGATCAGGCCGCGGGGGTGAAGTAGGAACTCGAGTTCGGACCCGGTCGTTATCATCGTCGGACCGGAGGGGAAGCACGCTGGCTCAGGAAGGGAACCGATGACAGGAACTGAAGTGCGTGAACTGGATGTGATCATCGTCGGGGCCGGGCCGGCCGGACTCTGCGCCGCCATGTACGCCGGCCGCGGCATGCTCAAGGCCGTGGTGCTGGAACGGGGCGTGCCCGGGGGAGAGCTCCTCAACACCGAGAAGATCGAGGACTACCCAGGGTTCCTGAGCATTCTCGGCCCGGAACTGGCCGACCGGATGGCCGAACATGCCAAGGCCTTCGGGGCCGAGATTCTCCAGGAAAACGTCGAGGGGATCAGTCGGGAGCCGGATGGTATCTTCCAGGTCTCGACCAGCTCGGGCTCGATCTTCCGGGCGCCAACCGTGATTCTGACGGCGGGTGGGACCCCGACCAAGCTTGGGGTACCCGGAGAGGTCGAGTACGCGGGCCGGGGAGTCTCCTATTGCGCGGTGTGCGATGGCGCCTTCTTCAAGGGTGAGACCATCGCGGTCATCGGGGGCGGGGACGCGGCGGTGGAGGAAGCCGAGTATCTGACCCGGTACGCCGCCAAGGTCTATGTGATCCATCGGCGGGACGCCTTCCGGGCCTCCAAGCTGCTCCAGGAGCGGCTCTTCGCGAACCCCAAGATCGAGGTGATCTGGAACCAGGTCGTCACCGAAATCCGGGGCGAGCCCTCGGGGGTCAAGACGATCTCCCTCGAGAGCACCGTGGACGGCACCCGGGCAACCCTCGCGGTCACCGGCGTCTTCGTCTTCATCGGGTTCCGGCCGAACAGCGACCTGATCAAGGGCCACTTCGACCACGACCCGTCCGGATACGTGGTGACCGATGACCGGATGATGACCTCCATTCCCGGACTCTTCGCCGCGGGAGACCTTCGGGTCCAGCTCACCCGCCAGGTCACCACCGCCGTCGGCGACGCCACGACGGCGGCCATCGCGGTGGAGAAGTACCTCACCGAACGCAAATCGGCCGCCCGTGTCTGAACTGGAGATCGTGACCATCCCCAATGGGCAGTTCCTCCAGAACTGCTATCTGCTCGCCGATCCTGATCTGGGCGAAGCGGTGGTGGTGGATCCAGGCGAGGATTGGGAGCGGATTCTGGCCGAACTCGACCGGCGGGGCTGGCGGACCACGGCGATCTGGCTCACCCACGCCCACCTCGATCATATCCTCGGGCTCCCCGAGGTTCGGAAGGCGACCGGGGCGCCGGTCTGGCTCCACCCGGCGGAACGACCCGTCTACGATGGCGTCCCCCAGCAGGGGCTCTGGTTCGGTCTCCGGGTTGCCCCGCTGCCGCCGCCGGACGAGGCGTTCCGCGAAGGGGAGACGGTCCGCGTGGGCCGTCACGAGTTTAAGGTCCTCTTCACCCCGGGCCATTCCCCGGGAAGCGTCAGCCTGGTGGGGGAGGGGGTCGTGATTGCCGGCGACGTCCTCTTCGCCGGATCGATCGGGCGAACCGATCTCCCGGGGGGGGACCATTCCACCCTCATCGCCAGCATCCGCCGGGAGTTGCTTACCCTGCCCGACGCCACGCGGGTCCTCTCAGGTCACGGTCCGGAGACCACCATCGGGGTGGAGCGGGCCTCCAATCCGTTTCTCACGGGTGCCGCCATCGGGTGATTCCCCCGCGGGACGCTCGCCTTTGACGGGGCATCTGGATACAATTCCGTGGTCACCCTGCGCGATCGGGACTCATGACGACACGGATTGAAAAAGACCCCCTCGGCGAGAAGCCCGTTCCGTCGGACGCCCTGTACGGGATCCAGACCCTTCGCGCGCTCGAGAACTTCCCCATCTCCGGACTCCGTCCGCTGCCGATCTTCGTGGACGCGGTGGTCTGGATCAAGCGCTCCGCCGCACTGGTGCACCGGCAGACCGGGCGGCTCGCCCCCGAGCTGGCCGACGCGATCGTCACCGCGGCCGACGAGGTCCTGGCCGGGCAGCATCGGGACCAGTTCGTGGTCGATGTCTATCAGGCGGGCGCCGGGACCAGCCACAACATGAATTGCAATGAGGTGCTGGCGAACCGGGCCAACGAACTGCTCGGCCAGGCCCGTGGTGGCTATGCGCCGGTGCACCCCAACGACCACGTCAACATGGCGCAGAGCACCAACGACGTGATCCCCACCGCCATGCGGCTCTGTGTGCTGGCGCTGCTGCCCGCGATGCTGACCGCGCTGCACGACCTGGCGGAAGCGCTCCTCGCCAAGGGGCGCGAGTTCGACCACGTGCTCAAGTCCGGCCGGACCCACTTGCAGGACGCGACCCCGATCCGGCTCGGCCAGGAGTTCACCGCCTACGGACATACGGTGGCCCGACACCGTGCCAAGTTGGCCGAGGCGGGCGAATGGCTTCGGGTGATGAATATCGGCGGGACGGCAGTGGGCACCGGCCTGAACGCGGAGCCTGACTATCCCACCCTGATGGTCGAACAGTTGCGCGCCATCACCGGTCTCGACCTCAAGGTGGCCCAGGACCGGATCCAGCTGATGCAGTCGATGGGCGACATCGCCACGTTCAGCGGGGCGCTCAGGGCGTACACCCTCGATCTCAACAAGCTGGCCAATGACATCCGGCTGCTGGCCTCCGGTCCCCGGACCGGGCTGGCGGAAATACTGCTGCCCGCGGTCCAGCCTGGGTCCAGCATCATGCCGGGAAAGGTCAATCCGTCGGTGGCCGAAATGGTGAACCAGGTCTGCTACCAGGCGTTGGGGTGCGACACGACAGTGGCGATGGGGTCTGAGGCAGGCCAGTTGGAGCTCAACGTGATGATGCCGGTTATCACTCACAACGTCGCCTTCATGATGATCATCCTGACGAACGCCTCCCGCCAGTTTGACCTGGCGTGCATCAGGGGGATCAAGGCCGATGAGGCCCAGTGTACCTACTGGCTGGAGCGGAGTCCGGCGCTGGTTACCGCGCTGGCCCCGAAGCTCGGATACGCCGAAGCGGCCCGGATCGCCAAGGAGGCCATCGCCACGGGCCTCACGGTCAAGCAGCTGGTGACGGAGCGGAAGATTCTGGAAGGCGCGGAGCTCGAGGACCTTCTGGATCTTCGGGCCATGACCGAACTCGGTGTTCCGGGCGGCAAGCCGCTGCCCGCGGGAGGGTGAAACCATGCGGATTACCACCTGGACCGAATACAGCCTCATTCTGACCATGCATCTCGCCCGTCGAGATGGGACCGGTGGCGGCCCGATCGCGGCCCGGGAGCTGGCCGAGCAGGAGGGGCTCCCCGCCGACTACGTCGAACAGATTCTGCTCCGGCTCCGGCGCGGTGACCTGGTGACCAGCGTGCGGGGGGCCCGGGGCGGTTACCGTCTGGCTCGGGATCCCGGAACCATCACCGTGCTGGATGTGATGTCCGCGGCGGAACACCAGACGTTCGAGGTCAACTGCGATGTCCATCCGGTAGGGGACGAACGGTGTGCACCCGGGAACAGCTGCACCATCCGTCCCGTCTGGCGCGCGCTCAAGAATCGGATCGATGGCTTGCTGGGTCAGGTCACCGTAGCTGACCTGCTGACCAACGAGTCGACGGTGGCCGGGCTGGTGGACCTCAGCCCGGCCAGCTGACCGGGGGCCCGGCAGTGGAGATTGGCACCCGGCTCCCGCCGGGTGTTCTCTTTCCCCCATGACTCAGCCCTCTGCCACCGGTCTTTCCACCAGCGAGCTGCTGCGGTACGCCCGGCACCTCACCCTGCCCCAGGTGGGTGTCGCCGGCCAGTTGAAGCTGCGGACGAGCCGCCTGCTGCTGGTCGGGGCGGGAGGGCTCGGGAGTCCGGCGGCGCTGTACCTCGCAGCGGCCGGCGTCGGGACCATCGGCATCATCGATCCAGACCGGGTGGATCGGAGCAACCTGCAGCGCCAGGTCCTCCATGGCACCTCCAATATCGGGGAGCTCAAGACCAGATCGGCCGAGCGCCGGCTCCGGGACCTGAACCCGGAAGTCCGGATCGAACGGATCGAAGTCGCCCTCAGTTCGGCCAACGCCCTCGAGCTGGTTTCCCGCTACGACCTGGTGCTTGACGGGAGCGACAATTTTCCGACTCGCTATCTGGTGAACGACGCCTGTGTCCTCACCGGGAAGCCATACATCTACGGGAGCATCTTCCGGTTCGACGGCCAGGTGAGCGTGTTTGCCGCACCGGGCGGGCCCTGTTATCGGTGCCTCTATGCCGAACCTCCGGCCGCGGACCTGATACCGACCTGCGCCGAGTCCGGGGTGCTGGGGGTGGTGCCAGGGATCATCGGTTCCCTGCAGGCGCTGGAAGCCATCAAGTGGATCACCGGAATCGGCCAGCCGCTGGTCGGGAGGTTGCTCCTGTTCGAGGGCCTGGGCCTGACCATCCGGGAGCTCCGGGTGCAGCCCGATCCGTCCTGCGTTGCCTGCGGAGCGCGAACGCTGACCAGGTTGATCGACTACCAGCAGTTCTGCGGGGTGGTGTCGGAGCCTGGCGAGGGCGAGATCGTTCCGGCAGAGCTGGCTCGGAGGCTGGGGAGCGGTCCCCGGAACGACGAGTTCGTCCTGCTCGATGTTCGTGAGGCGTGGGAGCGGGAAATCGCCACGATCGGGGACAGTGTCCACATCCCGCTGTCCCATCTGGGGGACAGGCTGGCCGAAATCGATCCACGGAAACTGGTCATCACCTACTGCCACCGTGGGAGTCGAGCAGTCTCAGCCCGTGAGATTCTGCTGGCGGCGGGATTCCGGGAGGTCAAGAGCCTGGCGGGAGGGATCGACGGCTGGGCCGAGCAACTCGACTCGGCCATCAAGCGGTACTGAGCCCCGGTACCACTGGGGGGACGAGTGCCGAAGGGGGGACTCGAACCCCCACGGGCTTGCGCCCACTGCGCCCTGAACGCAGCGCGTCTACCAATTCCACCACTTCGGCAAGGCGGGCAAACCTAGTCCCCCGTGGCCGCGCCCGTCAAGTTCTCGTTGATGACCGGGGCCTCAGGGCCTATCTTTTGCTGGCAGAGAGACTTATGAGCCAGCGTCCCGCCCCCGACAAGCCCCCTTCCGAGCGCGTCTCCATCGCCCGGAATCCGAAGGCTACCTACGATTATCACATCCTGGAGACCATCGAGGCGGGCCTGATGCTTCGGGGGACGGAGGTGAAGTCGATGCGGACCGGGAAGGCGAGCATCAAGGAGGCCTGGGCGACGATCCGGAGCGGGGAACTCTGGCTGGAGGGGATGCACATCACCCCATACGAGCAGGGAAACCGCTGGAACCACGAGCCAGTGCGGACCCGCAAGCTGCTGGTCCATCGGAAGGAGATCGACCGGCTGGTCGGGTCGGTGGAGCGTGGGGGACTCACTCTGATCCCGCTCGAACTGTACTTCTTCCGGGGACGGGCCAAGGTGGCGATCGCCGTGGCGCGCGGCAAGAAAGCCCACGATCGCCGGGAGGACATCAAGCAACGGATCGCGAAGCGGGAAATGGCCCGGGCCCTCACCGTGAAGAATCGTTGATGGTCCTGACGGTCGCGCTTCTGCTGAGCGGGCTCGGCGGCGGATCCGCCCCGTCGGCGATCACGGTTGCCTCTCCCGGCGGTGAACGTCGGATCGCAGTCCGGATGGATCCACGGTCGGGGCCGATGGTGCTGGCCGGCGCCCTGCTGGAGGCTTTGAAGGGGACGGCGGCATCGGATGGGATCTGGGCCGACGTGCAACTTGGGGCGGCGCCGTTCCGGTTTCTGGTCGGTGCCGCGCTCGTGTCCCGGGACGGTCGGTTCTATCCGCTGGCCGCCCCGGCTCGAGCCATCCGAGACAGTCTCTTTCTTCCGCTCCAGTTCGTCGCCGAAGCGCTCCCTCGGCTTCAAGCGGAACGGTTCCGCTACGATCCGGGTTCGGCCCGGCTCACCGACCTCGGCGCTCCCGCCACCAGGAGTACGACACCGGTGACGGCCCGGGCACCGGCGCCCCCGGCGCCCCGAGCACGGCGGGTGACGATCGACCCCGGGCACGGCGGGGTCGATCCTGGGAACCCCGGACGCTACTTCTCCGCCGGGATCAGCGAGAAACAAGTCAACCTGCAAGTGGGATTGCTGGTGCGGGACGAACTGCAGCGTCGCGGCATCGACGTGACCATGACGCGAACCCGGGACACCCTCATCGATCTTCGACGTCGCGGCAGTTACTGCAGTGACGAGTGTGACCTCTTCGTCAGTATCCACGTCAACTCCCTGCCCCGTCGGACAGGGTATGCCGACGTCCGGGGGTTCGAGACCTACATCATGGCCGAGGCGAGGACCGAGGATGCCGCCCGGGTGGCACGGATGGAGAACGAAGCGGTCCGGTTCGAGGCGCCCTCGGATGAAGGGCAGGCGGGTGGGCTGGATTTCATCCTGAAGGACCTCCAGCTCAACGAGTACCTCCGGGAAGCGGCTCGGGCCGCCGAGCTGGTTCAGTCGTCGTTGCGGGATGTCCACTCCGGCCCGGACCGTGGGGTCAAACACGCCCCGCTGATGGTGCTCAACACCGCGCGTCGACCCGCCATCCTCGTGGAGCTTGGCTTTGCCACCAACCGGGCGGACGCCGCGATCATGAGTGGGGCGAACTCGCAGCGCCGGCTCGCGGTCGCGCTGGCCGAGGCGATCGAGAATTACCTGAACGAGTTCGGACGTCGTACCGGTACCTCGTCGGGGAGTCCCGATGGTCGCTAGCGCCGCGGCGCCTCAGGCCGCCGGTGGGATGGTTGCGGGCCTGGCCTTCCGTAATCCGGTGCTGCTGGCGGCCGGAACCGCCGGCTTCGGGCGCGAACTCGATGGTCTCTACGATCTGGACCTTCTGGGGGGACTCGTTACCAAGGCGGTCTCGCTCGAACCCCGGGCGGGGAATCCGCCGCCCCGGGTGGCCGAGTTCCCCGGCGGGATGATCAACTCGGTCGGGCTGGCCAACCCGGGATTGCAGCAGGTGGTGACCGAGGAACTGCCGTGGCTGGTGAAGCGGCTCTCCCGGGCGAGGATTCTGGTGAACGTGGTCGGCTTTGAGGAGCACGAGTACCTGCAGATCGTTCGCCGCCTCGACGCCGTCCCCGGGCTCAGCGGGTACGAACTGAATCTCTCCTGCCCCAACACCGCCGCTGGCGGACTGGAATTCGGGGCCGACCGGGGAGCCGTGGCCCGCATTCTGGAATCCTGTCGGCTGGCCACCGAGCGACCTCTGTTCGCCAAGCTGTCCCCCGGCCTGCCCGATATCGCCGGACATGGCTGTGGCGGCGATGGAGGCGGGGGCGACCGGTCTGACCGTAGTCAACACCCTTCCGGGGTTCCTTCTGAGGGAGGGCCGGCCGGTCCTGGGGCAGGGGAATGGGGGGGTGAGCGGGCCTGCCCTGCTTCCCGTTGGAGTCCTGGCCGTGAAGCGGATAGTCGACCGGCTCGGGTCCGTCCCGATCATCGGAGTGGGAGGTATTCGCAGCGCGGACGATGCCAGGCAGTACTTCGGGGCCGGCGCGAGTCTGGTGGCCATCGGAACAGCCGCCCTCGCCGATCCCCGGCTACCGGTCCGGATCGCCAGGGAACTGGAGGCTCAGGGGTGGCCGAGCTGATCCTGGCGCTGGATCTTGCCGATGGCGCCTCCGCCCTGCGTCTGCTGGACGGGCTGCCGGCCGTTCGCTGGGTCAAGGTCGGTTCCATCCTGATGACCCGGGAGGGCCCCGATCTGGTGGACCGATTGAATCAGCGGGGACTCTCCGTGTTTCTCGATCTCAAATGGCATGACATCCCCAACACCGTGGCGGGGGCCGTCAGGGCGGCGGTCGGGGCCGGGGTCCGCATGGTGACCGTCCACACCCTGGGCGGGGTCGAGATGATGGAGGCCGCCGCCGCCGCGGCCGGGGCCGCCGTGACGGTGGTCGGGGTGACCGTCCTGACATCCCACTCCGCCGCTTCCTACCTCGCGGCCACCGGCGCGAGCCCGGTCGGAATCGGCGCCGAGGCGGTGCGGCTGGCCGGATTGGCAAAGCGGGCCGGCCTGGGAGGAGTCGTCGCGTCGGCCCTGGAGGTGGAACTGGTGCGCCAGGTCCTGGGGCCTGCGGCTGCCGTGGTGGTGCCCGGGATTCGCCGGCTCAGCGACCCGGCGGGGGATCAGGCCAGGGTCGCGGCGCCCAGGGAGGCGATCCTCGCTGGCGCCAGTCACCTGGTGATCGGGCGACCGGTCCTGATGGCCGCCGACCCGGCGGCCGCCTGGCAGGAGTTCGAGGAGGAGACCCTCGGATGACTGGTGTCCTCCTGGTGCTGGCCGCCCTGGTCCAGCCCGGTCTGCCCGACGAGTCGCTGGCCGCCGTGGCCCGAGGGGTCCGGGAGGCGATTCGGGCTGGGGACGTGGCTACCGTGGTGGCCCGGGGGGACCGGATCCGGCTCTTCCTGCCCGGGGTGGAGCCCTCGGCACCGGTGGGCTCGGCTCAGGCCGCGGCAGCCCTCCGGTCCGTGCTCGGGACCCCCGGGGCCGTGGAACTGGGTCAGGTCCGCGAACTGGGCGGGGGGCAGGGGTATGTGGAACTCCGGCGCCAGGTCCGGGGGCCAGGCGGGGAGCGCCGACGGCAGCAGATCCTCCTTCGGTATCGTTTCGGCGATGGGGTCTGGACCCTGATCGAGGTCCGGGTCACCTGACCGCGGCTCCCGGTCCCTTGCCATGGGCCACCCCCGCGGCTATAATTGAAAGCTGAGCATAAACTTGAGTAATTTCGGAGCGGCCCTGTGAAGGTACGGTCTAGCGTCAAGCCAATCTGTGAGCATTGTCGGGTGATCCGCCGCGCTGGTGTGGTGCGCATCATCTGCAAGCGCAATCCTAAACACAAGCAGCGGCAGGGATAATGGCGCGAATTGCAGGAGTGGATCTTCCGCGCGAAAAGCGGGTGGAGATCGCGCTCACTTACATCTATGGCGTGGGTCGTTCGACAAGCACAAAAGTGCTGGAGGAATCGGGCATCGCCGGGGGAACCCGGGTTCGAGATCTGTCGGATGCCGAGGTCGCCCGGCTTCGCCAGGTGATTGAACGGAGCGCCCGGGTCGAGGGCTCCCTCCGGACCGAGATTGCCATGAACATCAAGCGGTTGATGGACATCGGCAGCTACCGTGGTACCCGTCACCGGCGCGGCCTGCCGGTGCGTGGTCAGCGGACCCATACCAATGCCCGGACCAAGAAGGGTCCCCGCCGCGCCATCGCCGGCAAGAAGAAAGTGACGAAGAAGTAATGACCAGTCCCGCACCAGTCCGCCCCAGTGGTGGGAAGCGTTCCAAGCGTGTCGTCGAGTCGGAGGGGATCGCCCACGTCACGGCCACGTTCAACAATGTGCTGATCACCATTACCGACATGAAGGGCAACACGGTTGTCTGGGGTACCGCCGGCAAGGCCGGGTTCAAGGGCTCCAAGAAGTCGACGCCCTTTGCCGCCACCGTGGCCGCCGAGAACTGCGGTCGGGAAGCGTTTGGCCTTGGGGTGCGTCGGGTGCACGTCCGGGTCCAGGGTCCGGGCTCCGGCCGCGAGTCCGCCATCCAGGCGCTGGCCTCGGCCGGGCTCAAGGTGGCCTCCATCAAGGACGTCACTCCGATTCCTCACAATGGGTGCCGCCCGCCCAAGAAGCGGCGGGTCTAACTCATGTCTCGCTATACTGGCCCCGCCTGCCGCCTGTGCCGTCGGGAAGGCACTAAGCTGTTTCTGAAGGGGTCTCGCTGTCTGACCGAGAAGTGCGCCGTGGAGCGCCGGGCCTATGCCCCGGGCCAGCATGGTCAGTCGGGCGGCCGGGGCCGGAAGATGTCGGAATACGCCAAGCAGCTGCGGGAGAAGCAGAAGGTCAAGCGGATCTACGGCCTGACTGAGCGGCAGTTCCGTGGCACCTTCGAAGCCGCCGCGCGGGAGCCCGGGGTCAAGGGCACCAACCTGCTGGCGTTGCTCGAGTCGAGACTCGACAACCTGGTCTACCGGATGGGCTTCGCCCTCAGCCGTCGGCAGGCTCGGCAACTGGTGCTGCATGGCCACATCCAGGTCAACGGCCGTCGGGTCAACGTCGCCTCGTACCGGGTGAAGCCCAATCAGGAAGTGCGGGTGGCGCCGGACAGCCTCCAGATCGTCCCGATCCGAATCGCCAAGGATAGTGCGGCGCGCGGGGTTCCGATGACCTGGATCAGCGTGGATCTCGAGAAGGGCACCGGGCGGGTCACCGAACGGCCGGGCCGCGACCAGATTCCGCTCGCCGCGCAGGAACAGCTGATCGTCGAGCTCTACTCCAAGTAATGGACGGACGATGACCATCGATCTGACCGGACTGGTTCGCCCGCACGTGGTGGAAATGATCAAGCGGGAGGACAATGCCCACCTTGCCGAGTTCCGGCTGGGGCCGCTCGAGCGTGGCTTCGGGCACACCCTGGGGAATGCCCTGCGCCGGATGATGCTGTCCTCGCTGCAGGGGTCGGCGGTGTGGGCGTTCCGGATGGACGGCGTGGTGCATGAGCACCAGACCGTGCCCGGGGTGCTCGAGGACGTGCACCAGATCATTCAGCGGCTCAAGGCGCTGACCCTGGTCCTCGACCACGAGGTGGACGAGGCGGTGCTCAAGATCAAGAAGAAGGGGTCGGGGCCGGTGTTGGCCGGGGACGTGACGGGACCGGCCAGTGTCCGGATCGTCAATCCCGGACACCTGCTGTTTACCGTCCAGGACGACCGGGACATCTCGGTCGAGCTGTACGTCAACAAGGGCCGCGGCTACGTCGAGGCAGAGATGCAGCCGATCGATCGCTCGCTCCCGGTGGACACCGTGCGGATCGATGCGATCTACAACCCGGTGGTCCGCGCCAATTTCAGTGTGGCGGAGACCCGGGTCGGCCAGCGGACGGACTACGACCGGCTGTCGATCATGGTCGAGACCAACGGGACGCTCTCGCCGGAGGATGCCATCGCCTACGCGGCGGCGCTGGTGCAGGAGCACTTCCGGCCGTTCGTCGACTTCGGGGTTGTGCCCGAGGCCAAGCCGGAGCCGGAACCCGTCCCGACCTCGTCCAACGGTCTGGCGGATCGGTTGGGCCGGCTGATCGACGACTTCGGACTCTCGGTCCGATCCCTCAACTCACTGAAGAACTCCAGCCTCCGGACCCTCAAGGATCTGGTCGAGCTGTCGGAAGACGAGTTGCTCAAGGTCAAGAACGTCGGCGAAAAGGCCCTCGCCGAGATTGCGGAACTGTTGCAGCGCGAGGGGCTCAACTTCGGGATGGTGTTCGAAGAGGTTGAGGGCGAGCTGCGGATCGTGAACCCGGGGTCGCCACCGGCTGTGGCCCCCGCGGCAGCGGGCGGCGAGGAGGACTGAACCATGCGGCACCGCTCCAAGGGACGGCAGCTGTCCCGGACCGCGAGTCATCGCAAGGCGATGCTCAACAACATGGCCACCAGCCTGTTCGAGCACGGCGGGATCGTGACCACGACGGCCAAGGCCAAGGAACTGCGGCCATTCGCCGAGAAGCTCATCACCCTCGCGCGGCGGGGCGACCTGCACGCCCGGCGGCTGGTGGGGCGGAAGATCAAGGATCGGGCGGTGCAGTCCCGGCTGTTTGCCGAGATCGGTCCGCGGTTTGCCGCCCGTCCCGGCGGCTACACCCGGATCCTCAAGCTGGGCCATCGGGTCGGAGACGGCGCCGAGACGGCCCGGATCGAGCTCCTCGCCGAGTGAGGTCCCGAGCCATGACCAGGATATCAAAAGGGGACCCCGAATCGGGTCCCCTTTTTTCAGGTACCAGAGGCTGGCGCCGCGCCCGTCGCTCGGGCTCAGGCCTTGACGACCTTGTTGCTCCTGATGCAGCTGGTGCAGACCCGGATCCGCCTGGGGGCACCATCCACCAGGGTCCGAACGGTCTGCAGATTGGGGTACCAGCGCCGCTTCACGCGGTTGTTGGCGTGGCTGACGTGATTCCCGGTCGTGGGGCCCTTGTTGCACACGGCACAGGTCCGAGCCATGGGTCTGAACTCCAGCAGGGTGTTCCAGGGCTGGCCCCGTGCCAACCCAAGCCCAAAAACCTAAGTTGTTTCACGCCATTCCGCAACCGGCCGGGAGCCGGCAACCGAGGAGACCGATGCCACGGGCAATGATCACAGGGGTGACCGGCCAGGACGGGTCCTATCTGGCCGAATTCCTCCTTGCCAAGGGGTACCAGGTGGTCGGTGTGGTCCGCCGGACCAGCCACCACAGCTTCGAGCGGATCGAGCACCTGCTGGACCGGATCGAGATCGTCACGGCTGACCTGCTGGACCAGCATTCGCTCACCATGGCGGTGCAGCAGGTGCAGCCGGACGAGGTCTACAACCTCGCCGCCCAGAGCTACGTCCCGGTTTCCTTCAGCCAGCCCGTGCTGACCGGCGAGTTCACCGCCCTGGGGGTGACCCGGATCCTGGAGGCGATCCGGCTGGCCCACCCGGCCGCCCGGTTCTACCAGGCGAGCAGCTCGGAGATGTTCGGCAAGGTGATGGAGTACCCCCAGCGGGAGACGACCCCGTTCTATCCCCGATCGCCCTACGGAGTGGCCAAGGTATACGGCCACTGGATGACGGTGAACTACCGGGAGGCGTACGGCCTGTACGCCGTCAGCGGGATTCTGTTCAACCACGAGTCTCCCCGTCGGGGGATGGAGTTCGTCACCCGGAAGGTCACCAACGGGGTGGCCCGGATTTCCCTGGGACTCAGTTCCCAACTCACGCTCGGCAACCTCGATGCCCGCCGGGACTGGGGCTACGCCGGGGACTACGTGGACGCCATGTGGCGGATGCTCCAGCAGGACGCGCCCCAGGACTACGTGATCGGCACCGGGGAGACCCACACCGTTCAGGAACTGGTGGAGGTGGCGTTCGGTCACCTGGGCCTCGACTGGAAGCGGTACGTGACCCAGGACCCGGCCCTGCGCCGACCCGCCGAAGTCGACCTGCTCCAGGCCGATATTTCCCGGGCCACCGCGGACCTGGGCTGGACGCCGACCGTTGGCTTCCGGGATCTGGTCACCATGATGGTGGATGCCGATCTGGAGCGGCTGCGGGCGTCATGAAGGTGCTGGTGACCGGAGCCAACGGGTTTGTCGGGGCCTGGATGGTCCGTGGCCTGATCGGCTCCGGCCACGAGGTCGTGGGTGCCCTCGGGCGGGACCGGACGGGACCAGACCCCGATCCGGCACTCCAGGGCGTGGCCTGGCTCCCGCTTGACCTGCAGGATCCCCGCTCGGTGACCATGGTGGCGGCCCACCCGGCCGACGCGGTGATCCACCTGGCGGGGGTTGCCTCAGTCGGCGACTCGCTGGCCGACCCGGTCGCGACCTGGCAGGTCAACACCCTCGGGACGGTCCGGTTGCTTGAAGCCCTGGCGGCCCGGCGGCAGCGTGGGGAGGCGGATCCCCTCGTCTTGACGATCTCCACCGGTGAGGTGTATGGGCCCGGCGAGGCCCGGCCCCGCCGGGAGACCGATCCGATCGCGCCGGTCAGTCCGTACGCGGCCAGCAAGGCCGCAGCTGAGGTCGGGGCGCTGGAAATTGCCCGGCGGACCGGCCTCCGGGTGATGGTGGCGCGCCCGTTTCCCCACACCGGTCCCGGGCAGTCCCCCCGGTTCGTGGCCCCGGCCTTTGCCTCCCGGCTGGCCCTGGCCCGTCGGACCGGGGCGCCGGTGGTGAAGACCGGGTCGCTGGAGCCGGTGCGCGACCTGCTCGATGTCCGGGACGTGGTGGCGGCCTACATGGCCCTGCTGGAGCATGGCGTTCCCGGCACCATCTACAACGTGGCCCGGGGGGAAGGGCTCTCGGTCGGTGAGCTGTTCCGACAACTCGCCACCCTGGCCGGCGGTTCCATGATTCCCGAATTCGATCAGGCCCTCGCCCGTCCGGTGGATATTCCCCACCTGGTGGGCGATGCTTCGCTGCTCCGGGCGACGACCGGATGGGCGCCGACCCGAAACCTGGACGAGACCCTTCGCGAGTTGCTTGATGCCCAAACGGACTGACCTCAAATCCATCCTGCTCATTGGGTCCGGCCCGATCGTCATCGGGCAGGGCGCAGAGTTCGACTACTCGGGTACCCAGGCGGTGCGGGCCCTCCGGGAGGAAGGCTACCGGGTGATCCTGGTCAACTCCAATCCCGCCACGATCATGACCGATCCCGAACTGGCGGATCGGACCTACATCGAGCCGGTAACCGCCGAATGGGTCGAGAAGATCATCGAGCGAGAGCGGCCCGACGCCCTGCTGCCGACGATGGGCGGACAGACCGCGCTCAATGTGGCCATGACGCTTGAGCGGAACGGGGTGCTGGCCAAGTACGGAGTGGAGTTGATCGGGGCCAACGAGCGGGCCATTCGGGTTGCCGAGGACCGGGAGGAGTTCGGCCAGGCGATGGCGCGGATCGGGCTCAGGACCCCGCAGGGCCGGACCGTGCACTCGGTCGACGAAGGCCTCGCCGCGGTGGCGGAAACCGGGTATCCGTCGATCCTCCGGCCGTCCTTCACGCTGGGGGGCACCGGTGGCGGGATCGCCTACAACCAGGAGGAGTTCGAGTCGATGCTCCGGCGCGGACTCGAGGCCTCACCGGTGGGGTCGGTGCTGGTGGAGCGGAGCATCATCGGCTGGAAGGAATACGAGCTGGAAGTGATGCGGGACGGCGCTGACAACGTGGTCATCGTCTGCTCCATCGAGAACATCGACCCGATGGGGGTGCACACCGGCGACTCGGTGACCGTGGCGCCGGCGATGACCCTGACCGATCGGGAATACCAGGCGATGCGGGACGCTTCCTGCCAGATCATCCGGGAGGTCGGGGTGGCGGCCGGTGGCTGCAACATCCAGTTCGCGGTCGACCCGGCGACCGGCGAGCAGCTGGTGATCGAGATGAATCCCCGGGTGTCCCGCTCGTCGGCGCTGGCCTCCAAGGCGACCGGCTTCCCGATCGCCCGGATCGGGGCCCTGGTCGCGGTAGGCTATACCCTGGACGAGTTGCCCAACGACATCACCAAGACCACCCCGGCGTCATTCGAGCCGGTCCTGGACTATGTGGTCGTGAAGATCCCCCGGTTTGCCTTCGAGAAGTTCCCGACCGCCGATCACCGACTCACCACCCAGATGAAATCGGTGGGAGAAGTGATGGCGATCGGGCGGACCTTCAAGGAGGCCTTCCAGAAGGGGTTCCGGGGGCTGGAGATCGGCCGCCCCGGGTGGACCATCGGGGAGACCCCGGCCGACGACCGACTGCTGGACCCGAGTCTCGAGGCGATCCGGGGTGCGCTGGGGACACCCACCCCCGAGCGGCCGTTCCAGGTCAAGCGGGCGCTGCTGGGCGGGATGACGGTGCTGGAGATCCACGAGCGCACCGGGATCGATCCCTGGTTCCTGGAACAGCTGGCCGAGCTGTGCCTGGCCGAGGCCGAATTTGCGGCGACGAAGCCTCCCGACGAGGCCGCCGAGCACGCCCAGCTCCGAGGGATGAAGCGGATGGGGTTCTCCGACCAGCAGCTGGCTGACCTGCGCGGGGTCTCGGAAACGGGTGTCCGGGAACGGCGCTGGGCGCTCGGCATTCGACCGGGTTTCAAGGTGGTCGATACCTGCGCCGGCGAGTTTCCATCCGCCACGCCGTACTACTACAGCAGCTATGACGAGGAGGATGAGAGTCCTCGGAGCGACCGGCCGACGGTCATCATTCTGGGCAGTGGGCCCAACCGGATCGGGCAGGGCGTCGAATTCGACTACTGCTGTGTGCGCGCCGTGCTGGCCTTTCGGGAGATGGGGTACCGGGCGGTGATGGTCAACTCCAACCCGGAGACCGTCTCTACCGACTACGACATTTCCGACACCCTGTACTTCGAGCCGCTCACCTTGGAGGATGTCCTCGAGATTGTCCATGTCGAGCGCCCGATGGGGGTGGTGGTCCAACTGGGCGGCCAGACCCCGCTCCGGCTGGCCAAGGGGCTGGAAGCCGCCGGGGTACCGATTCTGGGCACTTCACCGGAAGCGATCGACCTGGCGGAGGACCGCGGCCGGTTCGACCTGATCACCCGGGAGCTGGGAGTGCGGCAGCCACCGGCGGGGACCGCGCGGACCCTGGAGGAGGCCATCGCCGTGGCCCAGACCATCGGCTACCCCGCGCTGATCCGGCCGAGCTACGTCCTGGGAGGCCGGGCGATGCAGATCGTCTATGACCAGGAGTCGCTGATCCAGTTCTTCGGGGAGGCGACCCGGGCGGCTCCCGGTCATCCGGTCCTGATCGATCACTTTCTGGAGGATGCCTTCGAGGCCGACGTCGACGCGATCTGTGACGGCACCCGGGCGGTGGTCGGCGGCGTCATGCAGCACATCGAGGACGCCGGCATCCACTCCGGGGACTCGGCCTGTGTGATGCCACCCTACCTGATCACCGAAGAACAGGTCGAGGTGATGAAGCGCCACACCAAGGCGTTTGCGCTGCGGCTCGGGGTGGTCGGCCTGCTCAATGTCCAGTTCGCCATCAAGCACGGGGTGGTCTACGTGCTCGAGGTCAATCCCCGGGCGTCCCGGACCGTGCCGTTCGTCTCCAAGACGACCGGGGTGCCGCTGGCCAAACTCGCCGCCGCGGTGATGGTGGGGAAGACGCTCGACGAACTCGGGGTGTCGGACGACATCCTGCATCCCTACGTGGCGGTGAAGGAGGCGGTCTTCCCCTTCAGCAAACTGCCCGGCGTGGACCTGATTCTGGGACCAGAAATGCGGTCGACCGGCGAGGTGATGGGAATCGCCGACTCCTTCGGAATGGCCTTCGCCAAGGCCCAGGCGAGTGCCGACGGCGCGCTTCCCCTGGCGGGGGCGATCTGCGTCACCGTCAACGACAATGACAAACCGACCGTGCTCCCCATCATCCGACGGTTCCACGAGATGGGCTTTCGCATCCTGGCCACCGGCGGCACGGCGCGGTACCTGAAGGCCCGCGGGATTCCCACCGAGACGGTGCTCAAGGTGTACGAGGGGCGACCCAACACGGTGGACCTGGTGCTGTCGAACCAGGTCCAGCTGCTCATCAACACCCCGCTCGGCAAGCTCACCCAGCGGGATGACTACACCCTGCGGCGCGCGGCGCTGCAACGCGGGGTGCCGTACACCACCACCATGTCGGCGGCCTCTGCCGCGTGTGACGCCATCATCGCGCTGCGGAGCCGAGCCGGCGAGGTGCGCTCGCTGCAGGAGTGGCACGAACTGGCCCGGGCTCTCCAGGCGGAACTGGCGTGACCGACGCCCGGGACCCTCGACTCGCCGCCGCGCTGCGGGAGCGAGTGCGCGGGCGGGTGATGGAAACGGAGCCGCTGGCCCGGCTCTGCAGCTATCGGATCGGGGGGCCCGCCACCGTCTTCCACCCGGCCGATCCGGAGGACCTGTCGGTCGGACTCGGGGAAGCGGCCCAGCTCGGGCTCCCGGTGTTCGCCCTCGGGTTGGGGTCCAACGTGCTGCTGCCCGACGCGGGGATGGCGGCCCTGGTGGTCCGGCTTGGCAAGGGGCTCGACCGGTGGCGGGCCGACCAGGAGGTCTGGCGGCTGGGAGCGGGAATGCCGGCCCCGATGGTCGCTCGACGGACCGCCGAGGCGGGTTGGAGCGGGCTCCAGATGATGGTCGGGGTGCCGGGAACGGTGGGGGGCGGTGTCTACATGAACGCCGGTTGCCATGGAGGGCAGTGGGCCGATGTAGTGCGGCGGGTCTGGGTGGTAGATCGGACCGGGACGGTGGAGGAGCTGTCGTCCGAGGCGATTCCCTTCCGGTATCGCCGGAGTGGGCTCGGCGACCGGATGGTGACCGAAGTGGAGGTTGCCCTCACCCCGGGGGACCCGGCCGAATTGGCGGTGGAGCTGCGGCGACTGCTCACCTGGCGGCAGGAGCAGACCCCCTTCAACCAGCCGTGCTGTGGGAGCGTCTTCAAGAACCCCGAGTGGGTCGGGGATCCACCCGGGCCGGACCTGCGGACCGCCGGACAGCTGATCGAGGCCACCGGTCTCAAGGGGCGCCGGGTGGGTGGGGTGGAGGTTTCACCGATGCACGCCAACTACTTCGTCAATACCGGGTCGGGGAGCGCGGGGGATGTGCGCCGGTTGATGGCCGAGGTGCAGGACGCGGTGCGGCAGCGTTTCGGGGTCGGGCTCGATCCGGAGGTCAAGGTGATCGGTCCCGCGGGTGACTGGCTCAAGGAGGGAGCGACCGATGGATAACGGCCTGGTGCATGAGTCTGCCTATGTCGACGAAGGCGCGGTGGTGGGCGCCGGGACCCGGATCTGGCATTTCTGCCACGTGATGCCTGGGGCGGTCATTGGCGAGGGCTGCAGTCTGGGCCAGAATGTGGTGGTCATGCCGGGCACCCGGATCGGCCGCAACGTGAAGATCCAGAACAACGTCTCGATCTATCAGGGGGTGGAACTGGAGGACGACGTCTTCTGTGGCCCCAGTTGCGTCTTCACCAATGTGATCAACCCCAGAAGCCAGGTCTCCCGGAAGGACGAATACCAACGCACCCTGGTCCGGCGGGGGGCCACCATCGGCGCCAACGCCACCATCGTCTGCGGGGTCACTCTAGGGGCTTACAGCTTCATCGGAGCCGGGGCGGTCGTCACCAGGGACGTCCCCGCCTATGGCCTGATGCTGGGGGTACCGGCCCGACGGGCCGGCTGGATCTGTGCCTGCGGGGTCCGGCTGGCGGAGGTCGGTGGGGTGGTGACCTGCGGGGCTTGCGGAGCCGGCTACCAGGAGGATACGGCCGGGCTCCGGCCCCGTTGATTCCCTCGGTTCGAATAGGTAACTTTTTCTGTTCTAATGGCTTGCGGTTTCTCGCCCGCGGCGCCCGACCGACTCCGGGATGCGCCCGGGCGAGCGCCGTTGTGGAGTTGTTGGTTCTTCGACTGGAGCGCACTTGCACGTCCCCCTGCTGGACCTGATCCCGCAGCACCGGGCGATTCGTGATGAGGTGATGGCGGCCGTGACCTCGGTCATCGACCGGCAGCAGTTCATCATGGGACCTGAAATCGCCGTCCTGGAGGCCGCGGTGGCGGAGTTGTGCCGGACCAGCCACGGAATCACCTGTGCCTCTGGGACCGACGCACTGTTGCTGCCGCTCAAGGCCCTGGGGTTGCAGCCGGGGGACGAGGTCATCGTCCCGGCCTTCACCTTTTTCGCCAGCGCCGGCGCTGTCGCCAACGCCGGGGGCACCCCGGTCTTTGTCGACATCGACCCGGTGACCTTCAATCTCGTGCCCGCGGCGGTCGAGGCGGTGATCAGCCCGCGGACCAGAGCGATCGTGGTGGTCCATCTGTTCGGTCAGATGGCCCCGATCGAGGCGATCCTGGCGCTGGCGGAACGCCATGGTATCCCGGTCATCGAGGACGCCGCCCAGGCCATCGGAGCCCGACGGCGGGTCGGCGACCAATGGCGGATGGCGGGCGAGCTGGGCTGGGTCGGTACCTTCTCGTTCTTTCCCACCAAGAACCTCGGCGGGTATGGGGACGGGGGAATGATCGTGACCTCAGACCCTCCGACTGCGGGGCGGCTGGCCCGACTTCGGCTCCATGGGGGCGCCAAGCAATACCACCACGATGAGATCGGGACTAACAGCAGGCTGGATTCGCTCCAGGCGGCCGTGCTCCTCGCCAAGCTCCCCTACCTGGCTGGATGGAGCGCGGCCCGGCGGGGCCGAGCGGCCCGCTACGCCATCGGGCTGGCGGACCTGGCGGGGATCCGGATTCCGGGGACCGATCCGGCGAACGAGCACATCTTCCATCAGTACACGGTTCGGGCGGAGCGACGCGATGCGCTCCAGGCGCATCTCCGCGAGCGGGGGATCGGGTCGGCGGTCTATTACCCGGTCCCGCTCCACCTCCAGCCGTGCTTCGCGCATCTCGGGTACGCCCGGGGTCGATTGCCGGAGTCCGAGCGCGCGATGGACCAGGTCCTGTCCCTCCCGGTGTACCCGGAGCTGACGGACGATCAGCAGGATTGGGTGATCGATTCGATCCGGGCCTTCTATGCCGGCCGCTGACTGTGCTTCCTGAGGAGACCAAGTGTCGCACGCTGAGGTTCTGATCCAGAAGGCCGAGCACCGCGACGTCCTGTTTGGCATCGTGGGGTTGGGGTACGTCGGCCTGCCCTTGGCGGTCGAGCTCGGCAAGGCCGGCTTCCGAGTGCTGGGCTACGACATTTCTGCGAAGGTGGTGACCGGGCTGGCGGCCGGACAGTCCCACATCAAGGACGTCCCCGACAGCGATCTGCAGGAGATTCTGGCGGCCGGGCGGTTCACCGTCACGACCGAGGCGGCCCTCCTCCGCGAGGCCGATGCGATCTCGATCTGTGTCCCGACCCCGCTCTCGAAATTCAAGGACCCCGACGTCAGCTACATCGTGGCGGCCACCGAGGCGGTCAAGCAGTCGCTGCGGCCGGGACAGGCCATCATCCTGGAGAGCACCACGTATCCCGGCACCACCCGGGAAATCATGCTCCCGGCCCTGGAGTCCACCGGACTCAGGGTGGGTGTGGACTTCTTTCTGGCCTTCAGCCCCGAACGGGTGGATCCGGGCAACCTCGTGTGGACCACGCGGAACACCCCGAAGGTGGTGGGCGGGATCACCGCCGACTGCACCCGGGTCGTGGCGGCCCTCTACCAGCCGGCCATCGAGACGGTCGTGGCGGTACCGGACACCGAGACGGCCGAGCTGGTGAAGTTGCTGGAAAACACCTTCCGGAGCGTGAACATCGGGCTGGTGAACGAGATGGCGATCGTGTGCGACAAACTCGGAGTCAACGTCTGGGAAGTCATCGAGGCGGCCGCCACGAAGCCGTTTGGGTTCATGAAGTTCCTTCCCGGACCGGGGCTCGGGGGCCACTGCATCCCGATCGATCCGCACTATCTCGCGTGGAAGATGCGGGGCCTCAACTACAAGACCCGGTTCATCGATCTGGCCGGAGAACTCAACACCGAGATGCCCCTGTTCTGGGTCCGCAAGGTGGCGGAGGGGCTGAACGATGCGGGGAAGGCGGTCCGTGGTTCCACGGTGCTGGTCATCGGGGTGGCCTACAAGCGCGACATCGACGACATCCGGGAGAGTCCGGCCCTGGACATCATCCGGCTGCTGGAGACCCAGGGGGCTACGGTGCGGTATCACGATCCGTTCGTTCCCCGGTTCGTCGAGGATGGCCATGAGATGAGTTCGGTCCCGTTGACGGCCGGGGAAGTCCAGGCGGCGGATTGTGTGATGGTGGTGACCGACCACACCGCCCTGGACTATGACCTGATCCGGGCCCACGCCCAGGCGGTGGTGGACACCAGGAACGTGCTGGCCCGGACCCGGGCGTGAGGCCGCGGTGAAGGTCAGCGGGTTCACCTTTGTCCGAAACGGGATCGGGCTCGGGTACCCGTTCGAGGCCTCGATCCGTTCAATCCTCCCGATCGTCGACGAGTTCGTCGTCTGCGTCGGGGCCGGGGAGGACGCCACCCGCGACCGGGTGACGGCGATAGGGGACCCCCGGGTCCGGGTGGTGGATTCCGTCTGGAACGAGGGGATGCGGGATCGGGGATTCGTCTACGCTCAGCAGAAGATGATCGCCCACTTCAACTGCACTGGGGACTGGGCGTTCTACCTCGAGGCGGATGAGGTGGTGCACGAGCAGGACCTCCCGGCCGTCGTGAAGGGGATGGAACGGCATCTGAACCGTCCCGCAGTCGAGGCGCTGGCCTTCGACTACCTTCACTTCTACGGAACCCCGTCCCAGGTGGCGGACAGTCCGGCGTGGTACCGCAAGGCCGTACGGATCGTCCGGAATGGGTTGCGGGTCTATTCGCCCGACGGGTTGTTCTTCGCGGTGCTGGAGTCGAACCTGCGCGGTCGGTACCCCAGGGCGGCAACCGTGCGGGTCCCGATCTATCATTACGGCCATGTTCGATCGGCGGCGAGCATGGCGCGGAAGGTGAGCGGGACCGGGCAGTACTGGGGTGGGGAGCCCGGGAGCTTTGGCGGGTACGGCCGGATCGACCCGCAGGTCATCCGACCCTTCACCGGGTCTCACCCGGCCGTAGTCCGGGAGTGGCTGGCCTCGGAGGCAGAGCGGGAATGGCAGCCGGATCCCGGGTACCTGCTCAGCGGCCGGGAACGAAGGCACCGGATGATGATGTGGATGGAACGGACATTCGGTCTGGAGCTGTCCAGGAAGCATTTTCGACTGGTGGACTAGGACGATATCAATGGACGTAAGTGTTGAACATCTGCTGACCCAGGCGCGCGATCGATTTGCGCTGCAGGACTACTATGGAGCCGCCCACGTCCTGGAGGACCTGGTTGCGGCGGGCCACGCCTTTGCCGACGTGCATCATCTGCTGGGCCTGTGCCGGTCCTTCCTCGGTCAGCACACCGAAGCCCTGCGCGAGTTTGACCGGGCGCTGGTGCTCAATGAGCGGTACCTGGAAGCCCAGATCCACCGCGGCATCATCCTCTCCGAACTGGGCCGGACCGAGGAGGCCGAGGCGGCGTTCCGGCAGGCGGCCACGCACGGGCAGGGCCGGGTGGCGGGCTATCCTCGTCTGGTGGCGGCGCGGCTGGCGAATCATCACGCCGAACTGGGCGATGCGTACGCCGAGGCAGGCGACCTCACCGAGGCGGTCGCTCAGTTTCGGCGGGCGGTGGAATTGGGACCCACCTTTCACGACCTTCGGTACCGGCTTTCCCGGCTGCTGCTGGAACAGGGGAGTGCCCTCGAGGCGCGGGAGCACCTGGAACAGATCCTGGCCGCCAATCCCGACTTCATCGATGCCCGGGCCGCGTTGGGGTTGGCGCATTATCTGGCCGGCGATCCCCAGGCCGCCCGGTCCCTGTGGCATGAATGCCTGGCGCGCCGCCCGGGCCACGCCCGGGTGACGGCCTATTTGTCGATTCTGGGTACCAATCTGTGATCGGCCGACCGGTCGCGTGGCTGGTGCTGGTGCTTTCCGTGGTGGCCTGTCGGGGTGCCACGGCGGACCATGAACTGCTGGGCGATGACTTCTACGCCCAAGGGGAGTTCCTCAAGGCCCTGGCCGAGTACCAGACCGGGGTGCGCGCCCGACCCGACCCGGGGTTGTGGGCCAAGGCCGGGGGTGCCGCGCTTCGGGCTGGAGATCTCCCGGCCGCGGTCGACGGGTACCTGCAACTCGGTCTCGGGGATCCCACTCGGCAGCAGGAAGCCGCCCGGGGGCTGGAGCGGGTCATCCGGTCCGCCTCCCGGGCCGACTCGGGTTCGGCGATCGTCGCGAGCGCCATGGTCGCGCTCCGCCGGGCGGCCCCGGACCGCCCGATCTCGCGGGCGGCCCTGCGGCGGGCCGGAGTGGCCGAGTTGGGGCACCAGGAAGCGGTGAGCATCCTGCCCGCCATTCTGGCTGTGGCGGACGGGGCTCAAGCCGTGGACCGCCTGCTGGTCGGTTACGGGCGGGCGCTCGAGTCGACCACCGCCTGTGAGGCGGCGGCCCGGGCCTACCGAACGGCCATCCGCCGCGCCACGGATTCCCGGCTGAAGGGTCAGGCCCAGGCAGGACTGGGGGCCTGCGCCCTGCAGCTGGGTTGGGATGCCCTCGACACCGACCAGCCCGCGAGAGCGGAGGACTGGTTTGCGACGGCCCTGCTGGCGGACACCGTAGGTACGGTGTCGCAGAAGGCCCGGTTGGGTCTGGGCGACGCCCGGAGCCGGAACGGCGATCTGCTGGGTGCGGCGATGTGGTGGGGAGGCCTGCTGGCAATGCCGAATCTCTCCGATTCTCTCAGGTTGCTGGTCACTGAACGGTTGAATGCGATCGCGACGGCGGAGCCTCCGCCGACCGAATCGGAGGACGCATGACGCGGTGGAGCGGTCGGGCGGTGCTGGCGGGGACGGTCCTCAGCGCAGGGTGTCTCTTTGGCCGGGGAGCCCCGAAGCCGGCACCACCGGTTGAGACGGTGGAATCCACCAACCGGCGCACCGATTCGCTGATGGTGGCTGCGGAGGCCCGTTTCCGGTCGGGCGATTGGACAAAGACGGTTGAAGCTCTGAATCGGGTGCTGCTGCTGCTCGACTACTCCGATCCGCGTCGGGCCCAAGGGTACTTCATGCTGGGGGAGGCCAAGCTGGCGAAGGGTCTCCAGCTTGAGGCGGTTCGGGAGTTCCGTCGGGTCGCCGACGAAGGAGTGGTCGACTCGCTTGCGCCGGCCGCGCTGCTGCGGGCCGGGGACGCGTACGCGGCCCTCTGGCGGCGCCCCGAACTCGATCCCTCGTACGGGGAGTCCGCGATGGCTACCTACCAGGAGGTGTCGCAGCGGTTTCCCGGGACCGGCGCCGCCGCGCGAGCCCAGCAGCGGATCCTGGGCCTCCACGAGAAGTTCGCTGAGAAGGAGCTCCGCTCGGCCCGATTCTATCTCAAGTTCAAGGCGACGGAGTCGGCGATCCTGACCCTGCGGTCGCTGATCGCCACCTATCCCAGGACCCAATCCGTGCCGCCAGCGCTGGTGAGCCTGGTAGAGGCATATCGCAAGCTCGGCTATCCCGAAGATCTCCGGGAAACCTGTCAGTACATTGACCGGTTCTTTCCCGCCGTGGCACCCGACGTGGCGAACGCCTGCCCGGCCCGGGCTGTTCCCGACACCCTCTGAGCATGCGGATCGGGATCCTGGGCGGATCATTCGATCCGATCCACCACGGTCACCTGATCACGGCGGAGGTGCTCAGGGAGGCGCTCCGGCTCGATGAGGTGCTGGTGACACCGGCCGGGAGCCAGCCCTTCAAGGCGGGTCGTCATTGGGCGGGGGCGGAGGATCGGGCCGCCATGGTGGCGCTGGCGATCGAGTCTGCCCCGGGCCTTCGGTTGGATCGGCGGGAGGTCGAGCGGTCGGGACCGTCGTACACGGTGGACAGCCTCCGGGCCCTGGCGGGAGAGCGACCGGGTGCCCACCTGGTGCTGCTCGTCGGGTCGGACGCGGCGGCGGAGTTCTCGGCCTGGCGGGAATCCGGGGCGATCAGGCAGTTGGCCGAGGTGGTGGTCTTTCCTCGACCGGGGGGCCCGCCGGCAGAAGCCCTCGGGTTCGCCTCGGTGGCGGTTCCCCAGTTGGACCTCTCGGCCACCACGGTCCGGGAGCGGGTGGCGCAAGGGTTGACAATTCGGTTCATGGTGCCGGACTCGGTGGCGGACTACATCGCCACCCACCGGCTTTATCGAGGTGTTGAAGGATGATCAAGAAGCTGGTCAACGCGATTGTCGGCTCCCGGCACCAGCGCGAAATCAAACGGCTCCGGCCGATCGTCGAGCAGATCCATCTGGCAGAGGAGCGGCTCAAGGACCTGGCCGAGCCGGACCTTCGGGCCCAGACCGACCGACTCCGCGGGTTGATCGCCGAGCGGGTCGGGGCAGTGCGGGGGGAACTCGACGCGGTGCGTCGTGCCAAGCACGATTGTCCCGACCCGATCGAGCGGCAGGGCCTGGAGGACCAGGCCCATCAGCTCGAGAAGGACTACCGGCTAGCGGTCGCGGCTGCCCTCGATGCCGTCCTGCCCGAGGCGTTTGCCACGGTGCGGGAGACCTGTCGTCGCCTCATGGGTACCACTTTGGAGGTCACCGGTCGTCCGATGACGTGGGACATGGTCCCGTATGATGTGCAGCTGGTGGGCGGGATCGTGCTGCACAAGGGTCGGATCGCGGAGATGGCCACCGGCGAGGGCAAGACCCTCGTGGCCACCCTGCCGCTCTACCTCAATGCACTGGCCGGGCATGGCGCCCACCTGATCACGGTCAACAACTACCTGGCCCGCCGGGACTCCCAGTGGATGGGCCACGTGTTCGGGTATCTCGGCCTCCGGGTGGCCTGCCTGGACGATACCGAGCCTTCCTCGCCGGAACGCCGGGACGCCTACCAGGCCGACATCACCTACGGCACCAACAACGAATTCGGGTTCGACTACCTGCGCGACAACATGGTGTTCTCCCTCGACAGCCGGGTGCAGCGGGAACACTGGTACGCCATCATCGATGAAGTGGACTCGATCCTGATCGACGAGGCACGGACCCCGCTGATCATCAGCGGTCCGGTAGGGCACGAAGGGGACAGCAAGTACGCCGACTTCAATCAGAACGTCGCCGTCATGGTCCGGAAGCAGACCGTCGTGGTCAATGGATTGCTGACGCAGGCGGAGGCCCTGCTGACCGACGAGAAGACCCGGGAGCAGGCCGGCATCGCGCTGTTCAAGGCTCAGCTCGGGATGCCGAAGAACAAGCGGTTCCTGAAACTGCTCAACGAAACCGGCATGAAGACCCTGGTCCAGAAGGCGGAACTGAGCTACATCGCGGACCGGAAGCTGCCGATCAAGCAGCAGCAGTTCCGGGATCTGGAAGACTCGCTGTACTTCGTGCTGGATGAAAAGGGGCACTCGGTCCACCTGACTGATGCGGGCTCCGCCGCCATGTCCCCCGGTGACCCGACCCTCTTCCTGGTACCCGACATCTCCGAGGCGGTCCACCGGATCGATCGGGATCCGGAGTTGAGCCCGGAGGAGCGACTGGCCCAGCGCCAGGCGGTGGAGGCGGAGTACGCTTCCAAGAGCGAGAAGCTCCACATCATTCACAAGCTGCTCCAAGCCCACGTCCTGTACGAGAAGGACGTGGAGTACATCGTCCAGGACAACCAGATCTTCATCGTGGACGAGTTCACCGGCCGGATCATGCCGGGTCGGCGCTGGGCCGACGGACTGCACCAGGCGGTCGAGGCCAAGGAGGGCGTCCAGGTCAAGGGCGAGACTCAGACGCTGGCCACCATCACGATCCAGAACTACTTCCGGATGTACCACAAGCTGTCGGGGATGACCGGCACCGCCGAGACCGAGGAGACCGAGTTCTACACGATCTACGGCCTCGAGGTGAACGTGATCCCGACCAACCGGCCCATCGCCCGCCGGGACAACCCCGATCGGATCTACCGGACCCGGCGGGAGAAGTACAATGCCTCGGTGGATGAGGTGGAGCGGCTCCACGGGCTCGGTCTGCCGGTCCTGATCGGCACCACCTCGGTGGAGGTATCCGAGACCCTGAGCAAGATGCTCAAGCGGCGGGGGCTCAAGCACGAGGTGCTCAACGCCAAGCACCACCAGCGGGAGGCCGAGATCGTAGCCGCCGCGGGCCAGGCGGGCGGAATCACCATCGCCACCAACATGGCCGGCCGGGGCACCGACATCAAACTGGGCAGGGAACTCGATCTGACCCAGGAGGAGGCCGGGCTGCAGATCATTGGGACCGAGCGCCACGAATCCCGCCGGATCGATCGGCAGCTGCGAGGGCGGGCGGGCCGGCAGGGCGATCCCGGGGCCTCCTTGTTCCATCTCTCGCTGGAAGACGACCTGATGCGGTTGTTCGGGACCGAACGGGTCGCCCGGTACATGGAGAAGACCGGGGCGGAGGAGGGTGAGGTGATCACCGGCCGGCTGGTGACCGCCGCGATCGAACGGGCCCAGAAGCGGGTGGAGTTGCAGAACTTCCAGCAGCGGAAGCGGCTGCTGGATTACGACGACGTGATGAACCAGCAGCGGGAAGTGGCCTATTCCCTCCGGTTGTTCGCGCTCGAGCGGGGCGAGGAGCTCAAGGCCGAGGCCCGCCGGATGCTGGGGGTCGCGCTCGAGGGGGCCATCCACAAGATCCTGGGCGGCGACGATGCCGAGCGGTGGGATCGGGTGGCGCTCCACGCCCACCTGTCCCTGCATTTCATGCTGGTGGTGGACGACGTGCGTGACGCCAAGGCGACGCCCAGTCGGGACACCCTGGTGGCGGCGGCCCAGGCCGAGGGTGAGGCGGCGTTTACCCGGAAAATCGAGTACCTGAAGGACTTCGGGAAGAAGCTCGGGCTGGCCGAGGTGGACGTGCAGATTCTGTCCCAGGTGCTGCTCTCGGTGCTGGACGAGAAGTGGAAGGACCACCTCTACGACCTGGACCAGCTCCGCAACGCGATCCAGTATCGAGCCTACGGGCAGCGGGATCCGCTGGTGGAGTACAAGAAGGAGGCCTTCGACATGTTCGAGGACCTCATGCAGGACCTCCAGGCCACCTTCGCCGAGCGGTTTCTCAAGGTGCAGGTCTCCGCCGAGCCGCCCCGGCAACCGCCCCGGATGCCGCCTCCCCCGCCGACCAGGACGTCGACCACCGATGCCCTGTTCACCGGCGGCGGCCACACCCCGGCCGACCCGCCGCCGGCGGCACTCGAGACCTCGCTTGGGCGGATGGCCAGCGGGGCGGCCGGAGTTCCGGAGGTGGGGCGGAACGATCCCTGTCCCTGCGGATCGGGCAAGAAGTACAAGAAGTGCCACGGGGCGGCCTAGCGGGATTGGGTTGCGGTTGTCACGGAATCGACCCGCCATCCGAGCGGGTGGCGGGTATCGTATCCGGATGTTGCCCGCCGAGTCCCGTGCCCTCCCGACCGAATGGCCCAGAGAACGGCTGTGGAGTCTGGGCCCCGGGGTGCTGACCACCGCCGAACTGCTGGCGATCCTGCTCGGGACCGGCCACGCGGGTCAGGGCGCCCTGGCCCTGGCTGGCGCCATCCTGGAACCGGTGGGGGGGTCGCTCCGGCGGCTGGCGGCCCGCCCCCCGGCCGAGCTGACCCGGTTGGACGGGATAGGGCCGGCCAAGGGGGCCCGGCTGCTGGCGGCCCTGGAGGTGGGCCACCGCCTGGCCCGGGAAATCCGGCCGCCGGCCTCCCGGATCCGGGCCCCCGAAGACGCGGTGCGCTGGCTCTCCCCCAGGCTCCGGGATCTCCAGGTCGAGGAGTTCCACGTGCTGGCCCTGGACAGTCAGAGCCGGGTCCTGCGGGATATCACCATCACCCGGGGTCTGCTGGACAGCTCCCTGGTCCACCCCCGGGAGGTCTTCCGGGCCGCCATCGCCGAGGCAGCGGCGGGGGTCATCCTGGTTCACAACCACCCCAGCGGGGACCCCACCCCCAGCCCCGAGGACCGGACAGTGACTCGGCAGCTGGTGGAGGCCGGCCGGCTGCTCGACCTCCCGGTCTACGATCACATCATCGTGGCCGGGGACCGGTTTCTCAGCTGGGCAGCGGCCGGGCTGCTGGACTGATCCGTTGACCCTGACCCGCCGTCGCCTCATCCTTGTACCAAGGAGCGAGGTGCCGTGCCCGAGACCGCGATTGCGCTGCCGAACGAATTCCGGGCTGCCTTGGAGCAGCACGCGGACCGGCTCGATCTGGACCTGATCGAGAAGGCCCTTCGCTTCAGCATGTCCGCTCATCGCGGCCAGCGGCGGCAGAGCGGGGAGGACTTCGTTTCCCACAGCATCGCGGTCGCCACCATTCTGCTCAACCTGCTGGTGGACAGCACCTCGATCGCGGCCGCGCTGCTGCACGACGTGGTGGAGGACTCCGATGTTCCGTCCGAAGAGCTGAGCCGCGAGTTCGGCCCCGAGGTGGCCGGGCTGGTCGACGGGCTGACCAAGCTCTCCCACCTGACCTTCCGGTCCACGACCGAGGCCCAGGTGGAGAACTACCGGAAGCTGCTGCTGTCGATCGCCAAGGATGCCCGGGTCATCATCATCAAGCTGGCCGATCGGCTCCACAACATGCGGACCCTCCAGCACCTGTCGGAGGACCGTCGGAGCCGGATCGCCCTGGAGACCAGGGAGATCTATGCCCCGTTGGCCCACCGGTTCGGGATGGCCGGGATGAAGGCGGAGCTGGAGGACCTGGCCTTCAAGTTCCTTGAGGCCAAGGAGTACCAGGCCCTGGCGGAACAGGTGGCGGCCAAGCGGGCCGAACGGGAAGAGATGATCCGGACCCTCCGGGTTCCGCTGGAGCAGGAACTCCGCCGGGCGCAGATCGAGGAATATGAGATTACCGGGCGACCCAAGCACCTGTGGAGCATCTACCAGAAGATGCGGAAACGGAACACGCCCTTTGAGCAGATCTATGACATGATGGCGGTTCGGGTCATCGTGCCGAACGTTCCGGAGTGCTACCACGTGCTGGGCGTCATTCATCACAAGTGGACCCCCCTCCAGGAGCGGTTCAAGGACTACATCGCCAGCCCCAAGTCCAACGGGTATCAGTCGCTCCATACCACAATCTTCGGGCCCGGCGGCCACCTGTTCGAGGTCCAGATCCGGAACCGGGAGATGCACCGGACCGCCGAGTACGGCATCGCGGCGCACTGGCTGTATAAGGCCGATGGGGCGCCGGACGAACTGGACCGGCAGATGGGCTGGTTCCGCCAGCTGATCGAACTGCAGCAGGACACCGCCAGTCCTGAGGAGTTCCTCGAGTTCCTCAAGGTCGACCTGTATCAGGATGAAATCTTCGTCTTCACCCCCCAGGGCGATGTCAAGCAGTTGCCGAAGGGCGCCACCCCGATCGATTTCGCGTTCCACGTTCACTCGGAGGTCGGGCTCCGGTGCCAGGGCGCCCGGGTCAACGGCCGGATTGCGCCGCTCCATCGGGAGCTGAAGAACGGAGACACGGTGGAGATCCTCACCGGCCCGGCCCCGCGCCCGAGCCGCGACTGGCTGAGCCACGTCACCACCGCCCGGGCCCGGCACCGGATCAAGCAGTGGATCCGGCAGGAGGAGGAGAAGATCTCGCTCCAGCTGGGCCGCGAAATCCTGGAGCGGGAGGTCAAACGTCGCCGGCTGCCCAGCCTCGAGAAGGGAATGCTGGAGCGGGCCGCCCCCAGCTTCGAACTCGACACCGGGGAAGCCCTGGTGATCGGGGTCGGACGGGGAGACCTGGCGATCGGCCACGTGATGAAGGCGCTTTACCCGGAGGTTCCCGAGGACGAACTGCGGGCGCCGAAGCCCACCGCTTTCGGTCGGGTGCTGGACCGGATCCGGCTGGGGCGGGGGATCAAGATCCAGGGGGTGGACGGCCTGATGGTCCGCTACGCTCAATGCTGCCAGCCGGTGCCGGGCGATCCGGTGGTCGGCTACGTCAGCCAGGGGCGGGGGATCTCGATCCATCGGGCCGACTGCCCCAACCTGCTCACCCTCACCTCGACCGACCGCCGGGTGGAGATCGACTGGCAGGAGGTGGAAGGCGAGTCGTTCATGGTGCGGCTGGTGCTGAGCGCGACCGATCGCCGGGGCCTCTATGCCGACGTGATGATTGCGGTGAGCGGGACCGGCACCAACATCCGGCGGGCGGATCTGCATGCCAAGGACGGGACGGCCTTCGGCAACATCTACGTCGAGGTGGACAACCTCTCCCACCTGGCCAAGGTCCTGAAGGCGGTCAAACGGGTCAAGGGAGTTCACAACATCGAGCGGCGGGAAGCGCCGCAGCTGGCCTGATCATGGCCAGCTACTGGATCCTCAAGACCGAACCGGACAGCTACAGCTTCGACGACCTGGTCCGGGAAGGGACCGGCACCTGGGACGGGGTGGCCAATGCCGTTGCCCTGAAGCACATCGGGGCGATGCGGACCGGCGACCGGCTGCTGATCTATCACACCGGCAAGGAGAAGCAGGTGGTCGGGGCGGCCCGGGTCGTGTCCGATCCCCAGCCCGACCCGAAGTCCAACGACCCGAAGCTGCTGGTATTCGACCTGACCGCCGGGTCCCGGTGGCCGACGCCGGTTTCGCTCAGCACCATCAAGGCCGACCCGCTCTTTGCGGATCACCCGCTGGTGCGGATCGGACGGCTCTCGGTGGCGCCGCTCAGCCGGGCCCAATGGGACCGGCTCCACCAGCTGGGAGGCCGAGCCTCGTAGCGGGTCCGGTCGACCAGCAGTTGATGGGCGGTCCGGCTAAATTCCCCCCGTGTCAGGCCCCCAGTTCGAAGTCCTCGCCCCCTTCGCTCCCGCCGGTGATCAGCCGCGGGCCATCGCCGAACTCAGCGCCGGGCTGGCGAGGGGCGCGCGATACCAGACGCTGCTGGGCGTGACCGGGTCGGGGAAGACCCTGACCCTGGCCCACGTCATCGCCCAGGCCAGAAGACCGACTCTCATCCTGTCCCACAACAAGACCCTCGCCGCCCAGCTGTACGGGGAGATGAAGCAGTTCCTGCCCAGGAACGCCGTCGAGTACTTCGTGTCCTACTACGACTATTACCAGCCGGAAGCCTACGTCCCCTCGAGCGACGTCTACATCGAGAAGGACGCCTCGATCAACGAGGACATTCAGCGGCTGCGACTTCGGGCGACCTCCAGCCTGATGGAGCGGGAGGATGTGGTGATCGTCGCCACGGTGAGCGCGATCTACGGGCTCGGTGACCCGGTGACCTACCGGCAGCTGATGGCTACGGCCCGGGTGGGCGAGCGGCGCGGTCGGGACGATCTCCTGGGGGATCTGGTGGCCATCCAGTATCGCCGCAACGATGCTTCGTTCGAACAGGGAACCTTCCGGGTCCGGGGGGATACCCTTGAGATCTTTCCGGCCTATGAGGAACAGGCGGTCCGGATCGAGTTCTGGGGTGATGAGATCGAACGGATCAGCAAGGTTCATCCGCTGACGGGGGAGGTCATCACCCCGCTCGAGCGGTGCGCAATCTACCCCGCCACCCACTTCGTCACCGAACGCGAGGCGGTGGAACGCGCGGTCGGGCGCATCAAGGACGAGCTGGCGGTGCGGCTGGGTGAGTTCCGGACGGCGGGCAAGCTGCTCGAGGCGCAACGGCTGGAGTCCCGCACCCACTTCGATATCGAGATGATGCTCGAGGTCGGCACCTGTCCGGGCATCGAGAACTACTCGCGCCACCTGAGCAACCGACGGGAAGGGGAGCGGCCCGCCTGCCTGCTCGACTATTTCCCCCCGGAGTACCTGGTGGTGGTCGACGAGTCGCACGCCTCGCTCCCCCAGATCGGGGGGATGTACCACGGGGACCGGGCCCGGAAACTGACCCTGGTGGAGTACGGGTTCCGGCTGCCGTCCGCGCTGGACAACCGGCCCCTCCAGTTCGAGGAGTTCATGGCCCTGACGCCGGGGATGATCACCGTGTCGGCGACGCCGGGAGAATTCGAACTGGGGCTGGCCAAGGGCGTGGTTGTGGAGCAGATCAACCGGCCCACCGGCCTGGTGGATCCCGAAGTCGAGGTGCGGCCGGTCAAAGGGCAGGTGGATGATCTGCTGCGCCAGATCCGGGACCGGACCGTCCGCCATGAACGCGTGCTGGTGACCACCCTGACCAAGCGGATGTCGGAGGATCTGACGGACTATCTCCAGCAGGCCGGTGTGCGGGTCCGGTATCTCCACTCGGACATCGACGCGATCGAGCGGGTGGAGATTCTCCGGGGCCTCCGACTCGGCGAATTCGACGTCCTGGTGGGGATCAACCTGCTGCGAGAAGGGCTCGACCTGCCGGAGGTGTCGCTGGTCGCCATTCTGGATGCCGACCAGGAGGGGTTCCTTCGGTCGGACCGCTCGCTGATTCAGACGGTGGGCCGGGCGGCCCGGCATCTGAACGGTCGCGCGATCCTGTACGCGGACCGGATCACCGGTTCGATGCGCCGGGCGCTCGATGAAATGGACCGGCGGAGGAAGCTCCAGCAGGAGTACAACGTTGAGCACGGGATCACCCCCACCTCGATCGTGAAGTCGGTGGAGGAGACCCGGCTCAGCACCCGGGTCGCCGATGCCCGGACCGGGAGACCGGGCCCACCAGCCGAGAAGACCCCGGACCTGCATGACCCGGTGCAACGGGCGGCCTTCATCCTGGCGCTCGAGAAGCAGATGCGGGAGGCGGCGGCCAATCTGGAGTTCGAGCTCGCCGCCATGTTGCGGGACCAGATCAACGACCTGAAGTCGGTCGGCGCCCCGAACGTCCGGCGGACCCCCATCAGGTCGGGGCGCCGATGAACCGCCGGCTGGACGAGCCGGCGGTGTTGGCGCTGGGGGTCCGCCTGGCCGAGCGGCTCCCGGCGGAGTCGATCCTCTGGCTGGAGGGGGAACTCGGGGTCGGGAAGACCTCTCTGGCGCGGGCGATCGTGGGGGCCCGGGGGGCCGACCAGGGCGCGACCAGTCCGACCTTTGCCCTGACCCACCGGTACCTCACCCCACGCGGCACGGTCTTTCATGTGGACTGCTACCGCTTCAAGGATGAGGAGGAGGCAAACGCCCTGGATTGGGCCGAACTCACCAGCGGGGACCTGTTGATCGTCGAATGGCCGGATCGGGGCGGGTCCTGGGTTCCGCCCGCGACCCACCGGGTCCGGCTGGGTCATCTGGAGAACCCCGATCTGCGCGAGGTGGTGGTGGTCCCCGACCCGGCGGAGTGGCTCGATGGCTGAGGTCCGCCTGGCGATGGATACCGCCACCACTCGACTGAGTGTGGCGCTGGCGCTGCCAGGCCGCCCGCCCGTGGTCCGGACGGTCGACGGGCCGCGCCAGCACGCCGCGGCCTTATTGCCACTGATCGACCAGGGCCTGGCGGAACTTGGCGCCACCGCCAACGACCTCCGGACCGTCGTCCTGGCGGATGGTCCGGGGAGCTTTACCGGGCTTCGGGTCGGCGCCGCCGTGGCCAAGGCCCTGAGCCGGGCAGGCGCGGTCAGGCTGTTCACCGCGCCCAGCCTGCTGGTGCGGGCGGCAGGGCTGAAGGGAGCCCAGGATCGATCGGTGCTGGCGGTGAGCCATGCTCTGCGTGGGGAGGTGTACGCCGGGATCTGGCGGTTCCAGTCCGATCGGATCACCACACTGGTGTCCCCACGCGCGATGGATCTTCAGGGTGTGCTGGCCCTGGCTCCGGTGGATCAGGCCATCGGGGAAGCCCCGGAAGCGATCGGGGCCGCCTTGCAGGCCCGCGGCCTCCTGTTGGTGACTCCCGGTCTTCCGTCGGCGGTGACGTTGCTCGATCTGATGAACCGTGAAGGTGGCTGTCACGAGATCACGGCCCCGGTTGCCTGGGAGCCGGAGTACGGCCGCCCCGCAGAAGCCCAGGCCAAATGGGAACGGATCCATGGACGCACCCTGCCGGATTCGCCGGGCCGGATCGGCTGATACCGCCGCCCTGCTCGACCTCGAGCGGGCCTGTTTCAGCGATCCCTGGTCGGAGCAGGGGATGCGTGAGGTGCTCGGCGCCCCGAGCACGATCGCCCTGGCTGCCGAGACGGGATCGGTCCTTTCGGGCTACGCGGTGGCCCGTTTGGTCGCGGGGGCGGCCGAGATCCTGACCTTCGGGGTACTGCCGCGTCTGCATCGCCGGGGGATCGCCCGGGAGCTGCTGAGGGAATTGCTGGCCCGGCTGGGTTCGGCAGGGGTCACCGAGGTCTGGCTGGAGGTCCGGATCTCGAATTGGCCGGCCCGGACCCTGTACCAGTCCAGCGGGTTCCGGGTGGCTGGCATGCGCCGTGCTTATTATCGGCTTCCAATCGAGGATGCCCTGGTGTACCGGCTGATGCTTTCCGGCGGCGCGTAGAACCGTGCCGGAACGCGTATCTTTGGTTGACAAAACAACTTACGGTTCCTATACTCTGCCGGGGTTCGCCATCATGAACCTGGTTTTTCACCCCGGAGGTCACCGTGAGCCGCAGCCTGAACAAAGTCATCCTTATTGGCAATTTGGGGGCTGATCCCGAAGTCCGCAGTACTTCGAACGGGTCACGGGTCGCCACCATATCGCTTGCCACCAGCCGGGCCTGGAAGAATCAGGCCGGCGAAAAGCAGGAAAAGACCGAGTGGCACCGGGTCGTCCTCTGGAACAACCGAGGCAGCACCCTGGCCGACGTGGTCGAGCGGTACTGCAAGAAGGGCGACAAGGTGTATGTCGAGGGGAGCATCGAGTACCGGACGTGGCAGGACCGGGAAGGACAGACCCGCTACACCACGGAGATCTCGGCGCGCGAACTGATCATGCTCTCCAGCCGTTCTTCCGAAGGCGACGATTCCTATTCCGGCTCCAAGGTGGCGGCCAGCGCCCCGCCGGGGAAGGACGAGTCCTTCGGTGATTTCCCGGAGGCCCTTGATGGCGAGGACGACGACCTTCCGTTCTAGACTTTCGCTGCTTGGTCTGCTGAGCCTGGCCTTCGCGGTCGCGCCGGCTCAGGCCCAGCAGACCACCCGCACCGAGACCCATACGGTGCGGAGCGGCGACACCCTGTGGGCCCTGGCGCGCCAGTACCTCGGCGATGCCTTCCTCTGGCCTCAGATCTTCCGGCTGAACACCTCCGTAGTGGAGGATCCGCACTGGATCTACCCCGGGGAAGTGCTCCGGCTGGTCGCCACCGAGGGAGTCAGCGCGGTGCCGACCGAGGAAACGCCGGCTCCAGCCGCTGAGCCCGCTCAGGCACCGGTCGCTCAGCCCCAGGAGCGCCAGGCGCCGAATGCCGAATATCCGATGCCCGAGTTCGCCCAGCGGCGGGCGCTGCAGGCGTCCGAGGCGCTCACCAGCTATGTGGATATGTCCTACCGGTCGCTCCGGCCCGGCGAATTCTACTCGTCCGGTTTCCTGACTGAGGGCGCCACGCTGCCGTTCGGCCAGCTGGTCGGGGCGGTCACCCCCCAGCAGATCCGGAACCTCAGCGAGCGCGCCTCGGTCACTCTCAACACCGTGGTAGGGGTCCGGCCGCCAGCCGATGGCAGCTATGCGGTCGGGGACAGTCTCCTGGTCGGGATCCGAGGGCCGGAGTACGTCGGCTACGGCGTGGCGGTGGTCCCGACCGGGCTGGTTGTCGTTACCGGGATGAGTCAGGAGCAGTACCTGGCCCGAGTTGTGTCCGTGTTCGGCCCGATGCGCAATGGTCAATTCGTGCTCCCCGCCGAGCGGTTCAGCAAGGGGCCTGATCAGCGGGCGGTTGCCTTGGAAAACGGGGTGGTAGGAGAGGTCATCGGCGGTCGAGACCTCAAGGAACTCAAGCACCCGCAGAATGTGATCTTCATCAACCTTGGCCGGAACGATGGGCTCCGGGCGGGGGACGTGATGGAAGTCCGGCGCCGGCCCCAGGCCCGAACCCGGTCAGCCGATCTGGTCGACGAGCTGATGGCGACTGGGCAGGTTGTGCGGGTGGGGGAGCGGAGCGCGACGGTCCTTCTCCTGACCGTCGTCTCGCCGGACATTGCCCCGGGAACGCCGGTCCGGCATGTGGCCCGGCTCCCGAACGGCTCCGATCGCTAGGCTGTCAGATTTCGACGTGAAGCAAACCGCCGACTGGGCGTCTCCATCCCAGTCGGCGGTTGGCTTTTTGGGAGCCTGGGCATAGGCCGAACTCGATGATTGCCCTATGTTTAGGGGTCGTCGGCGCGGGTTCAGCCGGCTGGAGGATCCCTCACCACTGGAGTGACGATGCTGCAGGCCGAGACGGCCCAATACACCTCTACTTTCGACCTGGTCGTCCATGCCTCCGCGGAGACCAAGGTCGTCCTGATCGCCATCGGCCTGATGTCCCTCGCCTCGTGGTTCGTGATCGGGCTGAAGTGGTGGCAATTCCGACGGATCACAGGGCAGGGGCGCCGGTTCTTCGCTGAAGTGGGAGGGCACCCGGGCCTCCGGGAGGCGTACCGCGGGGTCATGAAGCTTCCGCCTTCTCCTTTCAGCCGGCTGTTTCGGGAGGGAATCACCTTTTACAGTGAACTGCGCCCTGGGGCGATCGGGGAGGGGCAGGCCGAAACGCACAGCCTCTCGGAATCCCAGCTCGAGGCTCTGAAGATGGTGCTGGACAAGGAGGTTGCGTCGGAGCGGGACGAGGTGTCCCACTACGTCCCCTGGTTGGCGACCATCGGCGCAGTCAGCCCGCTCATGGGCCTGATGGGCACCGTGCTGGGGGTGATGCAGGCCTTTTTCGGGATCGCGGCGAAGGGCTCCGGCAACATTGCAGCGGTAGCCCCCGGAGTGGCCGAGGCGCTGATCACCACGGTCGCCGGGCTCGCGGTCGCGATTCCGTCGGTTCTGGCCTACAACTATTTCGCCACCCGGGTGGCCCGCTTCGAGGGCAGCCTGGAGGGGTTCGGTGCGGCCCTGGTCGGCTGGATGGCCCGGGAGCGGTTGCTCTAGATGCTCGGCGGACGTGGGCGTCGTGGTGGCCGGGGATCGTTGCCGATCTCGGCAGATATCAACGTGACTTCTCTGATGGATATCGCCTTCGTTTTGTTGATCATCTTCATGATCACCGCACCATTGCTCCAGGGTGGAGTGGACGTCCAGTTGCCGCGCGCCGTTGCCAAGCCCCTCTCCACCAAGGAGGGGTTGATCATCACGGTGGATCGGGCCGGCCGGGTCTTCGTCGACAAGGACGGGATGAGTTTCGACGAGTTCAAGGCGGGTTTCTCGACCATCATCGCCCGGCGGCAGCCCAACGGGGTCTACCTGCGGGGTGATGGGCGGGCTCCCTACGAGGCCGTGGTGCGGGTCCTCGCGGTCATTCGCGAATCCGGCATCTCTGACGTCGGCCTGGTGGCCGAGGACGATCGCCCGTGACCGCTGGATTGGGGTACCCCGACCGGCAGGATGCTTCCGTCGGCCTCGTCTGGACGATGGGGATTCATCTGCTCCTCGTCGGCGGCCTGCTGGTCGCCACCCGGCCCTCCCTCCAGCAGGCGACCGTGTACGCCGGTGAACCTGGTCGCAGCTCCGGCTCCCACCGCGGCGCCGAGGGTCGCCCCCGAGGCGCCACCCCGTCCGGTGGAGCGCACCGCGCCGGTGGATCCGCCCAAGCCGACCGCCAAGCCCACCCCGCCGCCGACCAAGACGACGCCCCAGCGGAAGACCGAGGCCCCGGTTCAGACCGCCAACCCGGTGACCCCGATGCCCGGGGAGACCCCGTCCACCGGGAGCGACGTGGCCAATGTCAGCACCCCGGGGGTGGAGTTTCCCTTTCCCGAGTATCTCCGCAAGGTGGTCAACGAGATCTACAAGCGGTGGCAGCGTCCGATCGGGATGCAGAACCTGAGAACCCAGGTGGAATTCGTGATACTCAGAGATGGCACGGTGCAGGGCATCCGGATCGTGAACCGCTCCCGGAACTACTCGTTTGATCTCGGTGCCCAGGGCGCCGTGGAGGCGGCGGGCAACGCGGGCGCGTTCGGTCCGCTCCCCGAGGGGTTCCGGGGTGAGGCCCTCGCCATCGCCTTCTGGTTCGTGCCCCGGACCACGCCATGAACCGGGGCGGGCTGATCGGGATCCTCGGGGTGGTGGTCGCCGTGACGACCGCGCGTGCCCAGGACACCACCCGGGTCGACCTCCGGCTGCTGTACGACAACCCCAAGGTCCGCCCCGGCCTGGTGGTGCTGCCGGCCGTGGGGCTTGACTCGGTCCGGTCGATTATCGAGCGGGACCTCGACCAGAGCGACCGGTTCGAGATGATCCTGCTGCCCTCGGTGATGCTGCTGGCCCAGCCGGGCCCCCTCAACCTGGCGCCATACCGCGCCATGAGTGCGACCCTCGCGCTGGAACTCCAGCTGATCGGGGGCGGGCTGGTGGCGGCCCGGCTCTATGATGTGGCCTCGGGCCTGGTCCGGATGGAGGGGACCGCCGTCCTGGGCTTGGCGGGAGTGGGTGAGGCCCGGATGGCGATCCACCGGCTGAGCGATGAGGTGGTCCGCTGGGCGACGGGCTCTCCCGGGATTGCGGCGACCCGGCTGCTCTACGTTTTCGACAATAGAATCTGGACGGTGGATGCCGACGGGTATGGTGCCCGCCCAGTGACCGCCGCGGGCCGGACCGCCTACTCTCCGACCTGGCATCCCGACGGTCGGCGGTTCGCCTTCACCGAGTTGTACGACGGCAAGGCGTCGGTGGTCCTGCAGACCCTCTTCTCCAGTAACCGAATCCTCATCCCGACGACCCAGACCACCACCAACATCACGCCCGCCATCTCGCCGGACGGTCGGAACATTGTCTTTTCCAGAGGAATGGACCGGGCGGTCTACGCCCTCCATCAGGCGAACCTGGCCGACCTCTGCTGTGTCGAGCGATTGACGGTGGGACGGTTTGCAGAAAACCTCTCGCCTACGTATTCTCCCGACGGGCTGCGCATTGCCTTCGTGTCGAGTCGAGCGGGAAGTCCCCAGATCTACGTGATGTCTTCGGACGGGACCAATCAGGAGCTGCTGGTGCCGTTCGACTACGGGGTTACCGGCGGGTCCTTTGCCCCTGAGTGGTCGCCCGACGGCCTCAAGCTGGCGTTCCATCGGGCCATGGCCGGCGGCTTCCAGGTGCTGGTGTTCGACCTGACGACGGATCGCGTGCAACAGGTGACCTCTGAAGGCCGCAACGAAGATGCGTCCTGGGCGCCTGACAGCCGGCATCTGGTGTTCTCGTCGAGTCGAGCCGGAGGCCGTCAGTTGCATGTTCTGGATCTTGAGACCAGTCGGGTACGTCGGATTCCATCGCCGGGTTATGCACAGTTGGCGGCATGGTCGCCCCGCCTGGGGGGCACCCCTTGAGTCATACCATTCCGGAGAGTGTTCAGTGACCAAACTGATTGCGGTTCCCGTTCTCCTCCTGGGGCTCATTCTGGTGGGCTGCAGCAAGAAGCCTGAGCCTGAAGTCGTGCCCACCCCGGTCGAGCAGCCGGTGGTCGCCACCCCGACCCCACCGCCTCCCCCGCCCGTGGTCAATGAGCCGTCATGCGCCTCGATCATCGAGAACATGGTCACCGAGCTCGGGGCGCTGGTGCACTTCGACACCGACAAGTTCGACATCCGTCCGATGGACGCCGCCACCCTCGACCGCAAGGCCGTCGTCCTGCAGTCGCACCCGGTCGTCCGGGTCCGGCTCACCGGTCACGCGGATGAGCGGCACACCGCCGAATACAACCTGGTCCTCGGGTCCAAGCGCTCCGAGTCGGCCAAGGACTACCTGGTGGGGAAGGGGATCGACCGGAACCGGATCGAGACCGCGACCCTGGGTGAGACGGCGCCGATTGCCCTGGGGCATGACGAGTCGTCCTGGGGGCAGAACCGGCGCGCCGAGTTGACGGTGATTGCCGGTCGGGAAACCCTTGCCTCGCACCTCAGCCGCTGCCGGTGATCGCTCGCACCACCGCGACCGGCCTCCTGCTCATACTGGTGGCCGGGTGTGCCACCAAGGGGGCCGTCCGCCGGGTGGAGACGGAACTGCTGGTCGTCCGGACCGTCCTGGTCCGGCAGGACTCCGCCCGGGCCGCTGAGTTGGGCCGGGTCATCGCCCTCCAGCAGCGCACCCTGGACTCGCTGTCATCGACCCGGGACGCCATCCGGCAGATGCGGAGTGACCTGGGGGGGAACTGGTGGCGGTTCAGCAGTCGCTGGTCCAGATCCAGGAGCTCACCGGTCAGAGCCAGCGGCGGTTGAACGAGCTGCGCCGTCAGCTGGACGACCGGACCGAGCAGTTTACGGCGGTCGACAGCGGCCCGACCCCGCTGCTGCTGCCGGATACCGGGGCAGTGGTGCCCCAGACGCCCACCCCCGATCAGCTCTTCCAGGCCTCCCTCCGCGAGTTGAACCGGGGTAGCCGGACCACCGCCCGGGCCGGGTTCCAGGAGTACCTCCGGACCTATCCGACCGATTCCCAGGTCGCGGCCGGCCTGTACTGGGTGGGCGAGAGCTTCGGACGGGAGAACCCCGATTCGGCCCGGGCCTACTACGAGCAGGTGGTGGCCCGGTTCGCCAGTTCCCCCCGTGCGCCGACCTCGCTCTACAAGATCGGTCTGCTAAGCGAGCAGAGTGGCGACCGGGCAGCAGCCCGGGCGGCCTACCAGCGGGTGATTGATCGGTACCCCCGCACCGAAGAAGCGGATCTCGCCCGCCAGCGGCTGGCCACGCTGCAGCCCTGATCCCCGCCCTCGGCGGCCATGCGGACCCCAACCGGTGAAATGCCATTCCTCGATCACCTCGAGGAGCTTCGGCATCGGATTCTCAAGGCCCTCGGCGCCCTGATCGTCGGGTTCGGGATCGGCTTCTGGCTGGTGCAGCGGTTCCAGCTGGTCGCCCTGCTCAAGATCCCGATCGAGCCCTACCTCCCCACTGGCAAGCTCGCGGTGCTCAGCCCCACCGATCCGGTGATGATCGTCTTCAAGCTGGCCTTCGTGGTCGGACTGGTGCTGGCCTCGCCGGTGGTGATCTGGCAGCTCTGGTGTTTCCTCTCCCCGGCCCTCTACCAGAAGGAAAAGCGGACCCTGCTGCCGGCGCTGTTTGTCGGACTGGTGCTCTTTCTGGCCGGCGCGGCCGGGGCCTGGGTCTTCGTGGTGCCCAAGGCGCTGGCGGTGATGCTGAGCTTCCAGGTCGAAGCCCTGGAACTGGTGATCACCTACGACAAGTATTTCAGTTTCGTGCTGCAGATCGTGCTTGCGATGGGGATTTCGGCCGAACTGCCGCTGCTGATTCTGATCCTCACCTCCCTGGGGCTGGTGACTCCGGCCGCGCTCGGGAAGTTCCGCCGAGTGGCGATCGTGCTGTCGTGCGTGGCCGGTGCGCTGCTCTCGCCGGGCGCCGACCTCATCTCGATGATGATGATGACGGTGCCGCTGGTCCTGCTCTATGAGGTGGGCCTGGCGGGGTCGCTGCTGATCCACCGACGTCGTACCCGGCAAGCCGCCAGGGCCGGGATGATCCTCCTGGCCGTGCTCGCCGGCGCTTCGGCCCGATCCGACGCCCAGCAGCCCTTCCAGCCACCTCAACTGGCCGACACCCTTCGCCCGGTCAAGAAGCTCGATTCGGCCAGTGCCCGCCGGATGGGGATTCCCTCCGGGCCCAGCAAGTCCTTCCCGCCACCCGACTCGGTCGTGGCGGCGCTGCTGGACCTGGAGGGCTTCATGGCCACTCGGTATCTGGCGGACACGGCCACCATCACCGGGATCGATCGGCGACTGCGGCTGTCGGGCAACGCGATGACCGACCGGCAGGGCACCATCATGGAGGCCGGAGCCATCTCCTATGTGGAGTCCGAATGCGTGCTGAGGGCCGAGGGCGACCCGAGACTGTTCGACCAGGGATCGGTCGTGGTTGGCGGAACCATCAAGTACGACACCTGTGTGGAGCGTGGGGTCATCACCGATGCCCTGACCACGGTCCAGCAGTTGGGTGGTGACTGGGTGCTGCGGGGAGATCTGGCGGTGGATTCCACCGGCAATCGGATCTTTGGCGCGAGTGGCGAAATCACCAGCTGTGACCTGCCGGTGGCCCACTATCATTTCCAGGCCAAGGAAGTGAAGTGGATGTCCTCCTCGCTGATGGTCGGCCGCCCCGCGGTGCTCTATATCCGCGATGTCCCGATCGCGTGGCTCCCGTTCATCTTCCAGGAGACCAAGCCGGGACGCAAATCGGGGATCCTGGTGCCGCAGTTCGGGTTCAACGACATCGTCCGGAACAGTACCGGGTACCGGCGCCAGGTGACCGACTTCGGGTACTACTGGGCGATCAACGACTATCTGGACGCCCAAATCCGCTTCAACTGGTACGCCGGGAACTACTTCGAGTGGCAGGCGACCACCCAGTACAAACTGCTCGATCGCTTCGTCGACGGGGGCCTGGAGTACAGCCGACAACTCCAATCAGGGGGTGAGACGGCCACCGGCCTCCGATGGCGCCACAACCAGTTGTTCGGGCTGACCACCACGCTGTCCGCCAACGTCAACCTGAATTCCAATACCCGGGTTGTCGCCAACAACGCCCTGGATCCCTTTCTCAACACCCGCCAGCTCTCGAGCAGTCTCAATCTGACCAAACGGTTCCGCTGGGGGAGCGCCACCCTGGGCGGAACCCGGATGCAGACGCTGGGAGACGACCAGGTGTCCCAAACGCTCCCCTCACTGACCATTTCGCCCAAGCCGATCGATGTCGGTTCGTGGGGGACCTGGTCGCCGACCCTGACCTTCCGGAACGACCGGAGCACCTCGGCCCGCCGTTTCCTCGTCTTTCCGCGGCCCGGGGGGACGGTCGACTCGGCCGAACAGACGCCGACCAACCGGGTGACCGCGTTCACCATGCAGACTCCGCTGCGGATCGGGACGTTCAACCTGCAGCAGAGTCTGATCGTCAATGACCGCCAGGCCAATGATCCGAGCACCGTGGTGATCCGGATCCCCAATCCTGAGACCCCGGACCCGACCGATTCGATTTCGGTAACCCGCGACGTGGCGGGGCGCTACTCCACGGAACTGGATTGGAACTTCAGTTTCAACTTGCCGATCCTCTTCCCGCGCACCTGGAAGCTGGGTCCGAGGGTAAGTGCGGCCAATCGCACCTCCGGACCGCTCGCCATCCGGAACGAACAGACCAATGGCCAGTGGGTGACCCAGGGGAAGCGGATCTCCGGCGGACTCGGTGCCTCCCCGACCTTCTTCGGATTCTGGCCCGGCTTCGGGGGGTTCGAACGGATCCGTCACACCATCGCGCCGCTGATTACCTGGGACTGGTCTCCCGAGACGGAAGTCCCCGAGGAGTACGCCAATGCCTTCCGGACCACCGGGACCGGGAAGGTGGCGAGCCCGGCCACCAACGTGCTCAGGATTTCCCTGTCGCAGAACTTCGAGGCCAAGAAGAAGCCGGCTCCGGGCGACACCCTGGGGAACACCCAGCAGCAGAAAATCCGGCTGCTGAGCCTCAACACCAGCGGGATCGGCTATGACTTCGTGCGGGCCAAGAAGGACAGTCTGACTGGCTGGATGGACGCCTCGATCTCGAACACCCTGGCCAGCGACCTGCTGCCGGGGTTCGACTTCTCCATGAGTCACGGGCTCTGGAATGGGCCGGTCGGGGTCCAGGGGACCAAGTTCGACCTCTTCCTCCAGTCCGTCAACGCCGGCTTCATGATCGACGGCAGCACGATCAGGGGCATCGGGGCTCTGCTCGGGCTGGGCGACCGGCCGGCCGATCCATCGACCGGGCCGGTGCCCGGTCAGCCGCTCCCATCCGGACCCCTGACCGACCCCCGGCAGCTGATGCAGCAGCGGACCCTGGCGATGTCCAACCAGTTGAGCGGCGCCCGCCGGGCGTTCACCATGAGGATCAACTACACCCTGAACCGCACCCGACCGGTGGTGGACACGCTCCCGGTCGTCAGCAGCAGCAGCCTGAATCTGGTGACCCAGTTCTCCCCGACCCGGTACTGGGGGATCAACTGGATCACCCAATACAATGTCACCACCGGCAAGTTCGAGTCGAACACTCTCAACCTGACCCGGGACCTGCACGACTGGCGAGCCGGGTTCAACTTCGTGCGGAACCCCAACGGGAACTTCGCCTTCTACGTTTCGGTCCACCTGGTCGACCTTCCGGACCTCAAGGTAGACTACAGTCAGCGAACCACCGCCCCCTAGCCAGGATGCCCGCGTGACCCCCGTTCTCCGTCTGGATGGCCGTTCGCTCGAAATCGCCGATCTGGTCCGGGCCGCCCGCGGCACCGGGAACGTGACGCTGGACCCTGAAGCCCTGATGGCGGTCGCGGCGAGCCGCCAGGCCGTGGAGGCGGCCCTGGCGCGGGGCGAGACGATCTACGGCATCAATACCGGGTTCGGGAAGCTGGCGAATGTCCGAATCAGCCCGACCGATCTGGAACAGCTCCAGCTCAATCTGATTCGGAGCCATGCGGCCGGTGTCGGCGACCTGCTCCCGCGCGAGGTCGTGCGGGGCATGATGATCCTTCGGGCCAACGTCCTCATGCGACCGACCAGTGGCGTCCGTCCGGCCCTGATCTCCGCCCTGGCCGACCTGATCAACGCCGGGATCGTACCCGTGGTGCCGAGCCAGGGAAGCGTGGGCGCGAGCGGGGACCTGGCGCCACTGGCCCATCTGGCCCTGGCCCTGGCCGGCGAGGGCGCCGTGCTCGATGCCTCCGGCCGCGCCACCCCGGCCGGCCCGGTCCTGGCCGCTGCCAGTCTCACTCCGTTCCGCTTCGCCGCCAAGGAGGGCCTGTCCTTCATCAACGGAACCCAGGCCCAGACCGCCCTGCTTGCCCTCCTGGTGCACGATGCCGAGGTGCTCTGGCGTTCGGCGGTCGGTGCCGCGGCAATGAGCCTGGAGGCTCTTCGGGGCACCCCGACCCCGCTGGACTCCCGGATTCATGCGGCCAGGCCCCATGCCGGGCAGGTCCGGACCGCGGCCATGATGCTCGAACTCCTGGCCGACAGCGAGATCCGGGAATCCCATCGGGAGGGCGATGATCGGGTGCAGGACGCCTACAGCTTGCGATGCACCCCGCAGGTCCTTGGCTCCGGGGCCGACGCCATCGGGTTCGCCAAGGCGGTGGCGGCGATTGAACTCAATGCCTCGACCGACAACCCCCTGGTCTTTGGTGATGAGGTCCTCTCCGGGGGCAACTTCCATGGCCAGCCTGTGGCTCAGGCGCTGGACTTCCTGGCCATCGCACTCACCACCCTTCAGGCGCTGGCCGAACGTCGAGTCGAGCGGCTGGTCAATCCCGACCTGTCACAGGGGCTCCCGGCCTTCCTCACGGCCGATCCAGGGCTTTCGTCCGGTTTCATGATGGTTCAGATCACCGCTGCGTCGCTGGTGGCCGAGTCCCGGGCGCTGGCGATGCCCGGGTCGATTGGCTCGATCCCCACCGACGCCAACCAGGAGGACTTTGTCCCGATGGGGATGGCGGCGGCCTACAAGGCTCAACGGATTCTCCAGAACGCCCAGCGGGTGGTGGCCGCCGAGTTCTATTGTGCCGCCCAGGGGCTCGAATTCCTGGCTCCCCTCCGGCCGGGCCGCGGAGTGGCCGAGCTTCACCGCCGGATCCGCACCATGGACGATCCGGTCGCTCCGCTGGGAGCCGATCGGCCCCCCACCCACGATCTGGAACGGTTGACCCGGGCGATCGCCGACGGGACCCTGGACCCCCCGCCCTGACGGGTTGCCTTGATAGCGGTATCCCGGAGCCCTATCTTGTTGTGTCACAAGGTATTCGGCCGATTCCTCCCCTGACCACCGAGCCGGATGAATCTCGATAAGCTCAAAGAGACCGCCCGCCGATACGAACTCCGTGAGGAGTGGCGCAAGGCTATTGAGACCTACATCCGGGCTGCCGAAGAACTGGCCGATGCCGGTGAGCCGGTCGATCCCTCCCTCTTTAATCGGGTAGGCGATCTCGAGCTCAAGGCGGGGGACCAGGGTGCCGCGCTCAAGGCCTATGAGCGGGCGGCCGACTACTACGGCGATCAGGGCTTCTTCAACAACGCCATCGCGCTGTGCGGGAAGATGCTGCGGGTGGACGCCCGGCGGATCCAGGTGTATCTCCGGCTGGCCGAGCTGCACGCCCGGAAGAACGTCGTGGCCGAGGCCAGGCGGAATGCTACCGAGTACTTCGAACGGATGCAGGGAGTCGGGCAGTTGGCGGAGGCGGCCAAGGCACTGAGAGGGTTCGCTCTGCGGTTCTCGGCCAGCCAGGAGTTGACGACCGCGATCAATGAGCTGCTGAAGGACGTCGAAGAGCCGACCGCCGAGACGTTTGACGGGCTGGCTGATGAGGCTCCCGATGCGACCCACCCCAGCCCGTCACCCCAGCGGTCCTCGACCGGGCCCGGCGGGCCATGGCGGGGGGCCGGCGGCCTGGTCTTTCTGGACACGGGCTTCGAGCCGCCTCCCTTCGCTCGGAACCGCCCGCCTGAGGCGGAGCCCCTTCCCGGGCTGGTCGGAACCGGGATCGGAGAGGGGCCGGAATCCGGCGCCCACGAGCTCCTGGACATGGTGGAGCCTACCTCGGTCGACGAGGTGTTCGCGCCCGGCATCACGACGCCGATCGGCGGCTACGAACCTACCCAGTTCGATGATGCGGGATCCGACGTCCCCGAGGTGGACCTGCTGATCGAGTATCCCGAGCCGGAACTGCTCGAGGTGCCCGGCCTGGAACCGACCCACCACCTTCTCGAACTGGATGAGCCCCCAGTCGGGCAGACCGCCGGGCTCAGTCTGCCAGGTGACGCTTTGTTCGACGGGCTCGACGTGGAGACCGAAGCTCCGCACCGGTCGCCGCCCTCCCGTCACGAGGCCGGGGCCGGGAGCCGGGAAACCGCCTTGGAACTGCAACTGGCCGGCTGCGAGCGGGAGGGCCGCTGGACCGACGCCCTGGAAATCGTGGTGGAACTGGCGCGCCACGAGCCGCGCAAGGTGGCGTGGCTGCAGAAGCGGGTGGAACTGGCCTATCGCACGGGTGAGAAGGACATCCTGGTGGCAGCGTACCTCGCCCTGGGCGACGCCCTGGTTCAGATCGGGGCAACCACCAATGCGTCGATGGTGTATGAGCGCGTACTGGATCATGAGCCGGCCAACGCCATCGCGGTGGCCGCGATTGCCGCACTCAACCCGGCCATCGAGGCGACCGCCGCCGCGGGCGAGACGATCCCGGAAGGCGGCTTCATCGATTTGGGCGCTTTGATCCTTGACCCGGAGCCGGATCGCGATACCAGGATGCGGGTGGAACAGGGGGAGCCGGTCGGCGACGAGGATCAGGATTTCCTGGAAACGCTCGCTCAGTTCAAGGAAGGGTTGGCGGCCAACGTCGACGCCAATGACTTCCAGACTCACTACGACCTGGGGATCGCCTTCAAGGAAATGGGCCTGTTGGACGAGGCGATCGCCCAGTTCCAGCAGGCGCTCCACGCCCCCGGGGGCATGCTCAAGAGCGCCGAGGCGCTGGGCATGGCGTTCTACGAAAAGGGACGCTTCGGGATCGCGGAGGCCGTCATGTCCCGGGCCGTCGACTCGCTTCCCGATGTCGGGGGCGAGAAGATCGGCCTGCTCTACTGGATGGGACGGGCGGTGGAGGAACAGGGCCGGCAGGCGGAAGCGATGCGGTGGTATGAACGCGCCATGGCGATGGACATTACCTTCCTTGACGTGAGTGATCGCCTGCACCGCCTGGCCCAGGGAAACGCCGGATGACCTCCGAGACCGGCACCGTCACCCTGACGACCCTTCAGTCGGGCCTCGAATCCCGGCTCGAGTCTGTCCGGGCGCGGATCGGCTCGCTGGTGGCCGCCGACTTCGATCTGATCGACACGGTCAACGCCCACCTGCTCCAGATGCAGGGCAAGATGTTCCGGCCGACCATCCTGCTGCTGGTGGACGAGGCCGTTGGCACGCTGGATCCCCGATCGGTGGATCTGGCCGCCGTCGTCGAACTGATTCACCTGGCCACCCTGGTGCACGATGACTCCGTGGACCACTCGGTGCTTCGCCGGGGGATGCCGACCATCAACTCCCTGTTCAGTCACCAGGTCTCGGTGATCATGGGAGACTACCTCTACTCCCGGGCCGTGATCGAACTGGTCCACCTGGCCGACCTGGAACCCCTGAGGGTACTTGCCCGGGTCACCAACGAGATGACCGTCGGGGAGATGCGTCAGCTGCTGGCCCATGACCGTCTCCGCTACACCGACGAGGAGTACACCCTGCTCATCCGGTCGAAGACCGGCTCGCTGCTGTCCGGGGCGGCCGAATGCGGGGCGCTGACGGCGGCCCCTGAGATCCGACAGGCGATGGCCCGGTTCGGTGACGCGCTGGGGATGGCGTTCCAGATCGTCGATGATCTGCTGGACTTCACCCAGCCGGAGAGCGTGACCGGCAAGCCGTCAGGACTGGATCTTCGGGAGCACAAGGTCACTCTGCCGCTGATCGCCGCCCTGCCGCAGATGACCGCGGCCCAGCGGGCCTCGGTGGATGACCTCATGGCCACCCCGTCCCCGAGCGATGACCAGATCTCGGCGGTGGTGGCCGGCGTGACCGAGGCCGGCGGGCTGGTGGTGGCGCGGGAACGGGCCCAGCACTATGCCGAACGCGCCGAGGAGGAGCTTGCCCTGCTCCCGGCATCCCCAGCCCGGGAGACGCTCCGGGCCAGCCTCACCTACGTGCTCGACCGGAGGCGCTGATGCGCGGTGGTCCACGACGGCCCCTTTACCACCTCGGAGTTCTGACGATGGGGTTCCTGCTGGGTGGTTTCATGACCGCCCTCCTCCGGCGGTTCCTCCCGGAGAGCCCGACCAAGGATTTCTTCACCTTTGCGGTCCAGCCGTCGTTCGGCCCTGCCCAGATCGATCTCCTGGTGGTAAACTTCACCTTGGGCCCGGTAGGGCTGGACGTCTCGCTGCTCAGCGTGGTCGGCGTGGTGCTGGCTTACCTGGTGGCCCGGTCCCTGTTCTGATCCCCAAGGCACGCGGAGCGCCTAATGCCCAATCTCGGTTTCGGCGAAATCCTGGCCATCCTGGCCGTGGTCCTCCTGCTGTTCGGCGCCAAGCGGCTGCCGGAGATCGGGGCTTCGATGGGCAAGGGAATTCGCGAGTTCAAGCGGAGCCTCTCGGAGGTCAATAATTCGGTCAGCAATCTGCCTCCGGACGATGGTCCGGCCGCTCGCCGAATTGACAGTCCCGACCAGAACAGCAGCGGCACCAGCAGCAGCGGCGAGCCCAAACGGCTTTCCCAATAGCCGCGCAACGCCACCCACGCACAAGGGCGACCCTCGCAGGTCGCCCTTGTGCGTCTTGGCCCCCGGACCAGCTATCGGGGGTTCTGCCCCGGGATCGCTCCGGCCGCTGCCTCCGCCTGAGCCGCGGTTTGATAGATCACCCTCCGATTGTCCACCACCTTGGCCTTGGCCCGAAGCGCGGTGAAGTACTGCCGGATCAGGAGTTGGCTGGCGCTCCCGAGCGCCTGCTCCCGGAACGCGGGGAGGCTGGCCACGAATTGCGTGCTGTCTGCCGCCGTCCGGCTCACACCCTGCAGCACCCAGAAGCCGCCCTGCCATTCGACCGGGCCCGACACCTCGCCGGGGGCAAGCGCGAACGCGGCCCCCGCCGCCTGTCCGCCCAGTGTCCCGGCATTCACCCGGTTGAACGGTCCGCTCACGCTGTAGCTGAGCCCCAGCGACGCGGCTGCATTGGCCAGGCCGTCGGCCCGGCTCCGGGTGGCCAGTTCCTGCCCCAGCTTTCGGGCCTCGGCGGCCTTCCGCTGCCGGCGGATTCGATTCTCGATTTCGGGTCGGATGGCGGCCATCGGGGGGACACCCGCCGCCCGGGTGCTGTCCACCCGGAACACGAAGAAGGCTCCCGGGGTCTCGATCACCGGGCTGTTCTCGCCAACCTCGGCCGTGAATGCCCAGATCATCGCGTCAGGGATGGTCGTCTGCTCCCCACCCTCGACCACCGCGCCGGTCCGGATGATCTGAAGGCCCATGGCTCGCGCGGCCGTGTCGAGGGCAGCCGGGTCGAGCACGTCCGCCGCCAAGGCCTCCAGGCTGTCGGCCCGGGTATCGAGCTCCTCCCGATGGGCGCCGGTAACTTCAATCGGAATCAGGATGTGTCGCCCGGTGACCTTGTCCGCCGAGCGCTTGGTGATCTCGATCAGGTGGTAGCCGAACGGGGTCGCGACCGGCTGAGACACGGTGTTGAGCGGCAGTGCCCAGGCCGCGGTTTCGAACGTCGGGTCGAACGATCCTCGGCTCCACTCTCCGAGATCTCCCCCCTGGCTGCCGGAGATGGTGTCGGCCGACTCGCGCCGGGCGACCTCCTCGAACGCGACCCCTCCCACGATCTCCGCCCGGATCGCCAGGGCCCGATCCTGAGCTGCCATGGTATCTGAGGCGATCGGCCGACGATCGAGCACCAGGTAGCTGAGCCATGCCGTCCGGCCGGTTTTGAATTCGTCTGGATGCGCCCCGTAGTACTCTCCAACCTCAGTGGGGGTCACGGTGATCGACGCATCGGTCACAACCTCCTGACCCACCTTGACCACGCCCACAGTGGCCATTTCGTTCAGGTCCCGGTACCGCTCCCACAGTTCGGGGTCGGAGGGGTAGACGTCGGCGACCAAGTGGCGGGCGAGCTTGCTCTGCAGGATCTGGCCCCGGTACTGGGCATCCAGCAGCGGGATAAGGGCCTGACCCCCGGAGGATGCGAGCCATCGCTCATATTTCGTCTGGTCGAAGGTCCCGTCCGTCTGAAATTCGGCCTGTTGCTGGAATTCGGGTGGAGGGGCGTATCGGATGGCCTCAGCTATCTCCTGTGGGGATACGGAGATACCGATTCGGCGATATTCCTCCTCCAGAATTCGCTCCTGGATGAACTGTTCCCATACTTGGTCCCGAATTTGCGAAACCTCAGCAATACCAAGGGACTGGGTGGACTCGCGCTGGCGCTGTTCGGTCGCCCGAGACACCGCCTCCTGGAACGCTCTGGATTCCACCGATTGCCCGTTGATCTTGCCGACGGACGTGGTGGTCAGGAAACCGGTACCGCCGGTCAGCCCGCTGAGATCAAACACGAGCCACGCAAAGAACGCGACGGCCACAATGGTGATGAGCGGAGTAGCGCTGTTTCGGAAGGCCTGCATCATGGGCTGAACGACCCCTGCCTGGGTGCGAGAAAAAAGAGGCATAAGTCTACGCAGAACACCGCTGAAGCTCAAGCTGGAGTCGGGCGAGCCAATTTGACACCACCGAGGCGCGGGAGTACTCTTAGTCCAAGCGCCACAACGACTTACGTGTGAGACGACATGGCGATCTCCGGAGACATCGAAAAACTCGAGCGACGGTGGACGGAAAACCCCACCGGGCTGATGTTCGCACCGCTTGCCGAAGCCTACCGGAAAGCGGGCGATCCCGGGCGCGCTCTGGAGATCCTCGAACAGGGTCTGGGTCAGCACCCCGAGTACATCCCTGCTCTCATCGTGAAGGGCCGCTGCGGCCTGGACAGCGAATCGCTTGCTGAGGCAGAAGCGGCGTTCCAACAGGCCCTGGCCCGCGATCCGGTCAACCCGATTGCCCTCCGAGGTGTGGCTGAAGTTTATGAGCGGACTGGTCGGCCCGATCTGGCGATCGAACGGCTGGAGGTTCTCCTCGAGGTGGACCGGGGAGATTCCGACGCCCGTGACGCCCTGGCGCGACTCCGGGCTGCTCCCGACCCCACCAACGCCCCGGCCCAGGCACAGTTCGCAGCCGAGCCGTTGCCCCCGGCGATGAAGGAACTCGAGACCGAGGAGCCGGTTGTCGAGGAGCCAGCCCCAGCCACCCAGCCCTCGCAGTGGGCCGAGTGGATGCCCGGCGGCCTCAAGTCGCCTTCGGCGGTGGAGGATCCCTCCGCGTCGAGCGCCGAGCCGGTCGACGGCCTGGTCACCAACGACTCCGACGGGCCATTCCGGGAATATCTCGAGGCTGCCACGTCGGAATCCACCGAAGCCGATGCCCCCGGTTTCCCGGAACCCGTGGAGGAGGCTCCCGTGGAAGAGCCGGCCACCTCAAGGTGGTCCTCTTGGGCCGCCTGGCGTGGCCAGCGGAGCGAGGACCCGACACCAACATCGGCCCCGGCCCCGAGCATCGCTGCCGGCCGGGAAGCGGACGACGATGATGCCGATCGCAAGGCCGAGGACGATGATGCCGACCGCGAGGAGGTCAGCGCCGGGGCGACCGATGCAACTCCGGCCGATGACGGGCCGGTGGGCTGGACGCCACGGGCCCCGGAGCCCGATGAGGTCGTAGCCGACCTGGTCGTAGCCGAACTGGTCGAAGCCGAGGTGGTCGAGGCCGACCTGATCGAGGCCGAGGCTGGCGTCGATGCTGAGGCCGAAATCACCGAGGAACCGACGGAATCGCCGGAGCCAGTCGAAGTGGACCCACTCCCGATCCCGGTTGAGGCGTCGGCGGTGGCGGAGGTAGCGATCGAGGACCTTGCGCTGATCGAGGACGAAGCAGAGGAAGCAGCCGAGGACGAAGCGGAAGCCGAACCTGAGGCTGAACTCGAAGCCGGTGCCGCCGCTGATACTGATCCCGATGCTGATGCTGATGCTGACCGTGAGGAGAGCGCCCTGGTGACCGCGTGGGCTTCGCCCTTTGTCGAGCCGGAGGCCGCGACCGCCGGGGAGCCGATCGAAGCCACGGTGGCTTCGGTCGAGTCGTTCGCGCCGTCGGCACTGGACCAAGAGTCTGAATTGCCCGAGGACGAAGCCTCGCCTGAGGCCGAGGAACCCGAGGAGATGGTTGCCGAGGCCGAGTTCATCGTCACCGAGTCGATGGCGGAGTTGTTCCTCCGCCAAGGGCACCGGGATCTCGCCCTGGCGGTCTATCGGCAACTGGTGGTCGACCCCGAGTACCGTCACCTCGAGGGGGTCATCGGCCGGCTCGAGCTGGAAGTGGCGCAGGCCAAACCGAAACCCATCGTGATGCCCGAAGCCGCTCAGCCCAGCACCCCCGCCCGACGCTGTGCAGCGGCGGATACCGGCGGGGTGACGGTGCCCACGTTCCTTCGGGAAGTGCTGGAGGCGCCGCCGCCCGCGACCGACTCGTCCATTCTCCCTCCGGCCATCGAACGCGGGCCGGCCGGTGAGCCAACCCGGGATGCCGGGGGGCCGTTGTCGCTCGCCGATGTGTTCGGTGAGGACGCTGCCGCGGCTCAGCCCGCCATTGCCGCTGAGGAACGGCCGCACGCCACCCCGGCCACTCCGGCCTCCGAGTCGTCGTCGGAGGAGCCTTCCTACGATGAGTTCTTCGGGGCCGCCTCCGGCGGGGACGATGCGCCGACCGCAGCGGTCTCGACGGAGTCGGAACACCTGGAGCAGTTCAACGAGTGGCTCCGGGGCCTGAAGCGTTGAGTTTTCGGGTGGCCGTGCTCAACGGCCCGAATCTCAATCTGCTCGGCCAGCGTGAGCCGGAGATCTATGGACATCACACCCTGGCGGAGATCGAGGCCATGGTGCGGGAAGAGGCGGAGCGACTCGGGGCCGTCGTGTCCTGGTCCCAGAGCAATCACGAGGGTCCTCTCGTGGATGCCATCCAGCAGCTGCAGGGCCAGGCGGACGCCCTGATCCTCAACGCGGCTGGCTACACCCACACCAGCCTGGCGCTGCGCGACGCGCTGCTCGCGGTCAAGCTGCCTTTCGTCGAGGTGCACCTGTCGAACGTCTTCGCCCGGGAACCGGAGCGCCATCACTCCCTGCTCGCTGACCTGGCTGTCGGGGTCATCGCGGGGTTCGGAGCCCGGAGCTACGTTCTCGCCCTCACCGCTCTGCACCACCGTTGGAATGCGGCCAGATCGACGGCCTGATCGTCTCGCAGCCCTTCGACGCCGGTTGGGCGAGCGGGGGGTCGACGCTCTCCTCGTTTCCCATCTTCCCAATATTCGGTATCTGACGGGCTTCAGCGGCTCGGCCGGGATGCTCCTGGTCGACTCGGAACGCTCGGTGCTGATCACCGACAGTCGGTACTCCACGCAGGCTCCCGCCGAGGCCCATGGCGCTGCCTCGGTGGAAATCGAACCGGTGAACCTCTGGGACCGGCTTCGGCTGGTCCTGACCGGCCGGACAGTCCGGAGCCTCGGTTTTGAATCGGACCGGCTGACGGTCGCGAGCGCCGAGCGGCTGCAGGGGGTCTGGCCCGGGCGGCTGGAGCCGGTGGTGGGCACCGTGGAAGACCTCCGGGCCGTCAAGGACGCCGGAGAGATCGAGTCGATCCGACGGGCTGTGGCGCTGGCCCAGGAGGCCCTGGCGGTGGTACTGGAGACCATCCGGGTCGGGCAGAGCGAACGCCAGATCGCCGCCCGGCTCGAGGCCGAGCTCCGAGGGCGGGGCGGGGAATGGCACCCGTTTCCGACGATCGTCGGCTCGGGGCCCCGGTCGGCTCTGCCCCACGCGGAAACCTCCAATCGGGTGGTCGGGGCCGGGGACCTTCTGTTGCTTGACTTCGGCGCCAGGCTGGAGGGCTACTGCTCCGACCTGACCCGGACGGTGGTGGTCGGGGCCGAACCGACCGATCGCCAGCGGGAGGTCCATGCGGCGGTGCTCGGGGCCCAGCGGGCGGCGTTCGATGCGCTGGCGGCGGGTCGCACCGGTCCTGAGGTGGACGAGGCCACTCGGGCGGCCCTCGAGGGGGCTGGGTTCAGGGCCGGAATCCTGCATTCGACTGGCCACGGAATCGGGCTTGAACTCCATGAAGCGCCACGACTTGCACGTTCTGTCCACAACGCGGTCTACCCCGGGGCGGTGGTCACTGTGGAGCCGGGCGTCTATCTTGAGGGTTGGGGAGGCATTCGAATCGAGGATGACGTCGTCGTGCGGGCGGGGGGAGCCGAGTATCTTTCGGCACCGTCCCATGAGCTTCTTGTTGTCCGGTAGGTCGCTCCCCCGCGGCTGGTCCGGGACAGACTACCCTCTCACTACATACCATGACACCTGACGAGATTCAGCAGATTGCCGATTTGCTCGCCAAGACCCCCGGCACCAAGGGGGTCGACCTCAAGGACGTGAAGCGCCTGGTCGAGCTGCTGCGCGCCTCACCCGAGGTTGGGTCGATCGAGGTCAAGGGCATGTTCGGGACCGGGGTGGTGATCACCCGCACCGCCCATGGCCTCGGGGTCACGCCGATGATGGCACAGGCCATCATGCCATCAACCCCGCTGGCGGTGCCGGTCGGGGAGAGCGCCGCCCCGGTCAGCCCCGTATCACCCCTGAAGGAGATCAAGTCGCCGATGGTGGGGACCTACTATTCCTGTCCCGAACCCGGCGCTGAGGCCTATGTCCGGGTCGGCCAGCGGATCACGCCGGGGCAGACGGTCTGCATCGTGGAGGCCATGAAGATCATGAACGAGATCGAGGCCGAGTTGAGCGGGGTGGTACGGGAGATCTGTGTCGATGATGCGCAACCGGTCGAATACGGCCAGGTTCTCTTCCGGGTGGATCCGAATGGTTGATCACGACGTCGAAGGTTTCGCGGCGGCACCGGTCTTCAATTTCAAGCAGGCGATTTCTCAGATGGTGCAGCGGGGCGCGTCGGACCTGCACCTGAAAGTGGGCCGCCCGCCCTCCATCCGACTCAACGGCGAGCTGGCGTCGCTCCATACCCAGGCGCTGCGGCCCGAGGACCTCAAGACCCTGGCCGAGCAGATCATGACCCCGCGCCAGATCAAGGAGTTTGCCGAGCGCAAGGAGGCGGACTTCGCCATCGGGGTCCCGGGGGTGGGCCGGTTCCGGACCAACATCTATCAGCAGCGGGGCACCCTCGCCTTTGCGCTCCGCTCGATTCCCTACGAGGTCAAGGCGATCCACGAGCTGCATCTTCCCGAGGTGCTGGAGGAGATCTCCCTCAAGCCCCGTGGGCTGGTCCTCGTGACCGGGGTCACCGGCTCGGGCAAGTCCACCGCGCTGGCGGCGATGATCAACCACATCAACCGTCACCGCCGGGTCAACATGATCACGGTCGAGGATCCGATCGAGTTCCTCCACCGCGATGCCCTGTCGAACATCTCCCAGCGCGAGATCGGAAGCGACACGATTTCCTTCGGCTCGGCCCTGCGGCACATCCTGCGGCAGGACCCGGACGTGATCCTGATCGGTGAGATCCGGGACCAGGAAACGCTCGACACGGCGCTCAAGGCCGCCGACACCGGCCACCTGGTCTTCTCGACGCTGCATACCACCGACGCCAGCCAGACGATCAACCGGATTCTGTCGTTCTACCCACCTCACCAGCATCTGGAGATTCGCTCGATGCTCTCCACCGCGCTGGCGGCGGTGGTCTCGCTCCGACTGGTCCCCAGGGCGGACGGCAAGGGTCGGGTACCGGCGGCCGAAGTGCTGATCAATACCGCGGCCGTGGCGGACAACATCCGGGACGCGGCCAAGGCGCTCAATATTCCGGACCTGATCGCCGACGGGTCGATCTCCTACCGGATGCAGACCTTCGATCAATCCCTGATGACATGGTACCAGGCGGGGGAGATCAGCTACGAGAGCGCGGTGTTCTTCAGCTCCAGTCCAGGCGAGTTCGCCCTCCGAGCTTCCGGGATCACCGCGACCTCCGACCACCGCCTCACGAGCCAGAGGCCGGGCGCCGCGGGGGACCGGGGCGCCTGATGTTCAGGAAAGTGCTCATTGCCAACCGTGGGGAGATCGCCCTGCGGGTCATCCGGGCGTGTCGCGAACTCGGGATCAAGACCGTGGCGGTCTACTCCGAGGCCGATCGGGAGTCACTCCACGTCCGCTTTGCCGATGACGATGTCTGTATCGGCGCCCCCCCGAGCCGGCTTTCCTACCTCCGGATTCCGGCGATCATCGCCGCCGCCGAGATCACCGGGGCCGACGCGATTCATCCGGGCTACGGGTTTCTGGCGGAGAACGCCGAGTTCGCCGACACCTGCGGGGCCAGCAACATCACCTTCATCGGACCCACCGGCGATCAGATCCGGTCCATGGGGGACAAGGCCAGCGCCCGCCGTCTGGCCAAGGAAGCCGGGGTCCCCACGGTGCCGGGGTCCGAGGGGATCCTGGCCGATGCCGAGGAGGCGCTGGTGGTGGCACGGGAGATCGGCTTCCCGGTCATCATCAAGGCCACCGCCGGTGGAGGCGGGAAGGGGATGCGGATCGCCCGGGAGCCGGACCACTTCATCCAGCTCTTCAACCTGGCCCAGAATGAGGCGCTCTCCGCCTTCGGCAACGGCGATGTCTACGTCGAGAAGTTCCTGGAACATCCTCGTCACGTCGAGATTCAGATCCTGGGCGATGCCCACGGCCGGGTGATCCACCTCGGGGAGCGGGACTGCTCGGTCCAGCGACGGCACCAGAAGCTGATCGAGGAAAGTCCCAGCCCGGCGCTCGACGAGGCGCTCCGGGCCCGGATGGGTGAGGCCGCCGTCCAACTCGCCTCGGCGATCCACTATGTCGGGGCCGGCACCGTCGAGTTCCTGCTCGATACCGATGGCAGCTTCTACTTCATGGAGATGAACACCCGGATTCAGGTGGAGCATCCGGTCACCGAGATGGTAACGGGCTTTGACCTGGTCAAGGAGCAGATCCGGATCGCCGCCGGGGAGAAGCTCAGCATCCGGGAGGCCAGCGGGTTGCGGGGCCACTCGATCGAGTGCCGGGTCAATGCCGAAGATCCCTATCGGAACTTCCAGCCCTCCCCGGGGCTCATCACCGCCTACCATCCTCCCGGCGGACCAGGGGTGCGAGTGGACACCCACATCTATGCCGGCTACACCGTGCCGCCGCACTATGACTCGCTCCTGGCCAAGGTCATCGTCCACGGGCGGGACCGGGAGGAGGCGCTGGCCCGGATGGGACAGGCCCTCGACAGTTTCATCCTCGAAGGCGTCACGACCACGATTCCTTTTCTGGCCCGGGTGATTCGACACCCTGATTTCGCGGCCGGCAACGTCGACACCAAGTTCCTCGAGCGGGAGTCCCATCTGCTCAAACCGCCAGTGGAGGAGTAGGTGATCCCCGCGCCCACCGGATGACGGCAGACAGCCGACGCCGATTCGGTGCGATCGCCGCACTGATCTTTGGTCTGTTCATCGGGATCTCCCTGGTGCCCGACCCGCCGACGGGCCCGGTCGGTCGACTGCTGGGCGGGTTCCTCTCCACCACCCTCGGCGCCGGTGCCCTGGGCCTCCCGCTGCTCGGCTTCGGGATTGCCGCGGCCGGCTTCAACCGGCTTCCGATTCTCGACATGAAGCGGGTGGCCATACTGGTGACCGGCCTCTGTCTGCTGGTGCCCTACTTCATCGGCGTGTTCAGCCGCATCACTCCGGATGCCTTCGACTCCGCGGCTGGCATTCCAAGCTGGAGCGCCCGGATGGCCGGCGTAGCTCCCGGCTTCCTCGCGTGGGCTGCGATCGGGGTCGTGGACCAGATCGGTGCCGCCCTGGTCGGCTTCCTGGCCCTGAGCGGGCTCACCCTCGGTACCGTCGCGTGGCACCCGCTCCGACGGCTGGAGAAGGAACAGGCGGCGGCGTCCAAGACCGCCCGCGGCCCGGTGCGGGCCCCGCCTCCAGCTGAGTCCGAGGCGGAGGGGGACGAGGACGAGGAGGGAACCGCCGTCCCGCTGTCCCACCGGTCCCAGCCCTCCAAGAGGACCAACCCGGTGGCCGCCGCCCCCGCCCCCAGGCCGCGGTCGGAGGCGGAGGATGCCGAGCTGCCCCCACTCGATCTCCTGGCGTTGCCCCCGGCCCAGGACGAGGCGGCCGATCAGGCCGCGCTGGATCGACTCGGGGAACTGCTCATCGATGCGCTGCGCACCTTCAAGGTGGAGGGGACGATCGCAGGTCGGACCAGCGGGCCGGTGGTGACCCAGTTCGAGGTGGTGCCCGCGTCGGGCGTCAAGGTCGGCAGGATGATCGCGCTGAGCGACGACCTGGCCATCAAGATGCGGACCCCGAGTGTCCGAGTCGCGGCGATTCCGGGCAAGGGCGCGGTCGGGGTGGAGGTGCCCAATCCGACCGCCCGGATGGTCTCGATCCGGGAACTGCTCGAGTCCTCCGAGTGGGATCGATCGCGGGCCGTCCTGCCGGTGCTGCTCGGTCGCGACCTCGAGGGCCGACCGGTCATCGCCGATCTGACCAAGACACCGCACCTGCTCATTGCCGGCGCCACCGGATCCGGCAAGTCGGTGGCGATCAACACCATCATCACCGGATTGGTATACCGCTACGGCCCTCAGGATCTGAAGTTCCTGATGATCGATCCGAAGATGGTGGAGCTGTCGATGTACAACTCGCTCCCCCACATGCGCCACAAGGTGGTGACCGCCAGCAAGGACGCCACCTATGTCCTCAAGTACGCGGTGCGGGAAATGGGGCGGCGCTATGAACTGCTGCACGCCAATGGCGCCCGGAACATCGCCGACTTCAATCGCAAGGTCCGGGACGGCCAGGACCTCCTGCTGCCGGCCCCGCCACCGATCACCCTGACCACGATCAACAACGAGCCACCCGATACCCCCCCGCCACCGCCTCGGCAGGAGAGCTATACCGAGGGCGTGCTGCCGTACCTGGTGGTGGTGGTCGACGAGCTGGCCGATCTGATGATGACGGTGCAGGGAGAAGTCGAGACCCCGTTGGCGCTGTTGGCCCAGAAGGCCCGGGCAATCGGCATCCACCTGGTGCTGGCCACCCAGCGCCCGTCGGTCAATGTGATTACCGGCCTGATCAAGGCCAACTTCCCGAGCCGGATCGCCTTCCGGGTCGCGTCCAAGGTGGACAGCCGGACCATCCTGGACGGGAATGGCGCCGAAGCGTTGCTGGGCAATGGGGACATGCTCTTCCTGCCGCCCGGCAAGAGTGAACCGATGCGGCTGCAGGGGGCCTACATCGCGACCGAGGAGACCGAACGGTTGATGGCATGGTATGAGGGCCAGCGGGCCGGGGTGGAGCAGCCCGCGGCCAGCCAGCCTGATATCATCGAGCTGGTCCGCGCCGAGGAGGCGGCCGACGAGGGCGGCCCCGCTCAGGGAGAGGGTCCGCAGAAGCGGGATCCGGAGTTCCGGCGGGCGGCGGAGGTCTGTCTCCAGAACCAGGGTGGCTCCACCTCGCTGTTGCAGCGGAAACTGAGCATCGGATACGGCAAGGCTGCCCGGATCATCGATCAGCTGGAGGAGGCCGGCATTCTCAGTCCGGCCGACGGCAGCAAGCCGCGCGATGTGCTGATCGGATTCGACCAGCTCGACGAGTACTGCGGCGACTGACCTCTTCTGCCGCCTCCCCAGCGGCCTGTGACCCGCCTTGTTTCAACTCTGAAACGTCAGCGGTTTGCAACGTTTTCCGAACCCCTCGCGTCAGATGTACTGATCCCCACCGCGAGGCAATATGCTGCTCCTGATCGCTGCCCTGGCTTTTCAAGGTGATGCGCGGCCGGTCACTCCCGAAGCGAGAGCATCCCTCCGAGCCATCGCCATCCGGGCGATACAGCCCCCCGCGATCGACGGGCTGGGAGATGATCCGGTGTGGCAGACGGTCACCCCGATCACCGATTTCACCGAGTTCGAGCCGAACGCGGGAAAGAAGCCGCGGTTTGCCACCGAGGCTCGGGTGGCGTATGACAACGGGAACCTGTACGTCTTTGTCCGGATGTATGACGACGCGCCCGGCCAGATCAAGACCAACCTGGCTCGGCGCGACGTCAGGGCCCCCACCGATCAGATCAAGCTCATCATCGACGCTTACTTCGATAAGCGATCGGGGTATGAGTTGGCGGTCAATCCGGCCGGGGTGAAGCGGGACTACGTGGTCTACAACGATGCCCAGGAGGATGGGGCGTGGGACGGGGTCTGGGACGTGGCGACCACGGTGGACTCCCTGGGGTGGACCGCCGAATTCCGGGTTCCCCTCTCCCAGCTGCGATTCGGGACCGCCGCCGAACATACCTTCGGATTCGGCATCTGGCGGGACATCGACCGGTACAAGGAGCGGGTGAGTTGGCCGGTCTACCACAACACCCAGGCAGGCTTGATGTCCCAGCTCGGCGAACTGGGAGGGATCACCGGGCTGACCTCGCCCCGGCGCCTGGAACTGGCGCCCTATCTGGTCACCCGCAACGTGACTGTCCCCGCGGGGAGCGGCTTCAGCCACCAGCAAGAGCTGACCGGCGGCGCCAATTTCAAGTACGGGGTCACCTCCAACCTGACCCTTGACGGCACCATCAACCCGGACTTCGGCCAGATCGAGGCCGATCCGGCGGTGCTCAATCTGACCGCGTTCGAGACCTTCTTCCGGGAACAGCGCCCGTTCTTCCTCGAAGGAGTGGGACTGTTCCGGTTTGAGGTCAACTGTTACGCGGTCAACGACTGCGGCCGGGAGAATCTGTTCTATTCCCGGCGGGTCGGCCGATCTCCCCAGCTCAATGGGCTCTACGGCGATGACGCCTCACCGACCACGACCACGATTCTCGGGGCGGCCAAGCTCACCGGCCGGACCCCGGGCGGACTCGCCGTCGGGTTGCTGAACGCGGTGACCCAGCGGGAACTCGGCGCCGATGGCCGGACCATCGAGCCCGCGGCGAACTATGCCGTGGCCCGGGTCACCCGGGATCTGCGAGGGGGCGAAACGGTGCTCGGTGCCATCGGAACCTGGACCTACCGGTCCAACGATGAATGGACCGACGGTTACCTCCGGGGCAACGCGGTGGTGGGTGGGGTGGACCTGCGCCACCGATTCTTCGACCGGCGCTACCAGGTGGAGGTCCGGGCGGTGGCGAGTCAGGTGACGGGGTCGGCGGAGGCGATTGCCGGGACCCAGACAGGAAATGTCCATCTCTACCAGCGGCCGGACGGCCCACTCACCTTCGACCCCGGCCGGACGTCGCTGGGCGGGGACTTCGAACAGGTGGCCTTCGGGAAGGTCGGCGGGGGGATGTTTCGGTTCGAGACCTCCTACCAGCGAACTTCGCCGGGATTCGAGATCAACGACCTGGGGTTCCTCAACCGGGCCGATATCCAGGTTCAGGCCACCTGGGCCAGCCTCAACTTCACCAAGCCGACCGCCCTCTACCGGCGCGCCTTCTGGAACTTCAACCAGGAAAACCGGTGGACCGCGGGCAGCCTTCCGTTGGGTCGAATGGTCAACACCAATATTCACGCCGAGCTGCCGATGAGCTGGTGGGTCCATGCCGGCGGCACCTGGGGCGGGTTGGGGGAAGTGTATTGCGATCGGTGTGCCCGAGGTGGGCCGGCGCTGCGCACCGATCAGTCGGTTTCCGCCTGGGGAGGGATCCAGGGCGATGATCGAAGGGTCGTGACGCCGGGACTGTGGATCAACTACGAGCGCGGCGATGGCGGCCGGTCCCGCGCGATCTACCTTTCGCCCGAGGTCGGCTTGCGGCTCTCCTCGCAGGCCAAACTCGCTCTCGGCATGACGTCCGGCCACAACCGGGATGACCGACAGTGGTATGGCAACCTGCTCGATGCCAGCGATCAGCTCCACTACACCTTTGCCCACCTCGAGCAGAAGACCCTCTCGGGATCGGTGCGGCTCGATCTGACCGCGACCCGGGATCTGACCCTCCAACTCTACGCCCAGCCCTTCATTACCAAGGGGACCTACACCGATTTGCGGGAGCTGAGTGCACCACGGTCAGCGAATTACCAGGACCGGTTCAAGCCCTACACCGCTGTGGAACCCCAGGGGTTCAACGTCCAGGATTTCCGCTCGAACGTGGTCCTCCGCTGGGAGTATCGCCCCGGATCGGCGCTGTTCGTGGTGTGGCAGCAGGCACGAACCGGGTTTACCCCAAGGGAGGGCACCGGCTCGTGGCGCGACGATATCCGTGGGTTGTTCGATCTGCACCCGAACAACACGTTCCTGGTGAAACTGTCGTACTGGTTCGACCGGTAGCCCAGAGTCTCCAACCAGGGACACCCAGGGCGTGTCAAACCGACTCACCCCCGGCCCGGACGCTCCCGGACTTCATGCGGCGCAAGCGGTTACCACGCAGACCGGTCGGGCACGACTGATGCGAGTTAAGAGTACCATGCGACACGTTTCCTGGACCTCCCTGATCCTGCTGCCCGCCCTCCTGGCCTGCGGCGATACGACCGGCCCATCGGACCTGGTCACCAGCTATTCCCTCGGCTCGGTCGACGGACAGCCGCTCCCGACCGGAATCGGGCTCCCGGAAGGATTCGTCCTGCAGGAACGCACCCTCTGGTTCGGTCGCTCGTTCGACGGGTGGGACAGAGCGGAACTGAGAGGGCAGGTCACCATCCGCTCACGGATCCGGACGCCCGGTGGTTCCGAGGACGTCAGCGTTACGGATTACGGCTTCGTTCTGCGCGACGGGATCATGTCGATCGATCTCTGCCCCATTGGCGCGGTCTGCATCGCGATTGTCCCGCAGGAGCTGTCGGGACCGCTGGTAAATGGCGTCCTGGTCCTGACGGAACTGCTAGGTGGCCGAGTGGGCCCGACCTACCGGTACTACCCCGTCCTGCCCGAGTGAGCCGGGTCCGGGGGCGCCTGATCAGCGGGTAATGGTAAATCGACCGGAAGCGCGGCCGACGGTCCCGTCCCGGCGCGGGTCAGCCGCCCCCACCCATCGGCCATCTTCCAGGGCGACCGCATGCACTCCGCCAAAGTAGGCGTTTCGTCCATTCGTCACGAGATCGCTGGGCGGTTGCCGGAGCCGAAGCCCGAATTTGGACTCCAGGGCGAACGCCGCGGTCACCGCGGCCGGGTCCTCGATGTAGAGGCTTCCGGGCGGCTGGACGTGGTAGCGTGGCATCGCCACCGCCTCCTGGATCTTCCCTTCGCCGTCCACCCAGAGTTGGATCACCTGGGTAACGGCCGAAATGATCCGGGCGCTTCCCGGACTGCCAAGCCCCAGCACCGGAACCCCGGCTCTGGAAACAATGCTCGCGCTCATTGAACTGTAGGGCATGCGTCCCGGCCCGATGGCGAATGGGTGATCAGGCCGAGCAAGTTCGAATTCCCGCATGTAGTCGTTGTAGAGAAACCCCAGCGTCGGGGTGGCCACCTGCGCTCCGAAATAGCCGTTGATGCTGGTCGTCACCGACACGATCATCCCGGCCCCGTCCACCACCGTGTAGTGAGTCGTCTCCCCCCCACCGGCAGAGTCGCTCGGTTCTGCCGGGCGAGCCGGCCCACCACCGAACCGGCTCCGCAGGGCCTCGAGGAGACGTCGCGCCTCCGACTTGGCGATGCGGCGCCCCGCCTCGATCCGGAGGTTGGGCAGCTCAATGATCGGGTTGTCCCGCCGCGAGGTGTGGGCAATCAGAAGTGCCTCGACCAGTCGGTCCGGTCGAACGCTGGCCCCGGGGGCCAGCTCGTCGGCCGGACTCTGCTCCAGGACGTTGAGGGCTTGGAGCACCACCCACCCCGCCGCGGGGGAGCCCAGCGAGGCGATGTCAAACCCGCGATAGCTCGATTGGATCGCCGCCAGTTCCCGGGGACCCCGGACCGCCTCCAGATCCTCCAGGGTGATCCACCCGCCGTTGGCGGCCATGTCGCCCGCAATTTCCAGAGCCATGGACCCCCGGTAGAAGGTCTCGGCGCCGTCCTGGGCGATCCGGGCGAGGGTGCGAGCCAGTACCGGTTGGCGCACGGTATCGCCCACTGTCGGGGCCGTCCCATCGGGCTTCAGGAACAGGGCACGAGCCGTTGGGCTGGCTGCCAGATCCGCCTGGTGCCGGGCGAAGACCCTGGCTCGGAACTCCCCGACCACGAAGCCGTCCCGAGCCTGCCGGATCGCTGGGGCCATGGCCCGGGCCCAGGAGATGTTCCCACTGCCATGGGTCCGGAGCGCGTGGTCGAGGGTCGCCACCGTCATAGGGATGGTGGTGGCGCGGTGGCCCTGCAGGACCGAATCGGGATTGCCGATGGCGGTGGGTGTCGCCGCGGGGGCCAGGGAGGTCCCATTGATGACGTACGGCTCGCGACCCGGAGCCTGAATGATCATCTGAATGCCGGCGCCCAGCCCGGACATCGCCGGTTCGGTTACCGCGAGGGCAAAACCGACGGCGATGGCGGCGTCGATCGCGTTGCCGCCTGCGTTGAGGATCTCCACCCCGGCCTGAGTGGCTTCCGGCGAGGCCGAAGCGACCACCCCCTCATGCGGGTCGCGACAGGCGGCGGTTGCCAGAAGGAGCAGGAGCACGGTCCGTCGCATGATCAGGTGGCCTCGGGGAACCAGGAGGTCAGGGCGTGCATCGCGGTCACGACGCGCGGGGCATGTTGGAGGAGGAACGACTCTCCGAGCGCGTTCTCAGCGCTGGCGGCACTGGCCGCGAGGGCGGCGGCGCCGTCGAAGTCCACGTAGGACAGTCGGAAGGTCAGCTCCTCGGGAGGACGGCCAAAGACCGATCCCGGGAGCAGAGCCACCCCGGTGTCGGCCAGAATTCGGTTGACCATGCCGGCACTGTCCCTGATGCCGCGCCTGGCCAGCGCCGGCGCAAAGGCCTCGGCGTCGGGGAGGAGGTAGAACCCTCCCTCGGGATCGTCCGCGGCGAGTCCGCCGGCCCGCAGGGTAGCGGCGCACCATCGGCCCACCGCTCGCAGGATCCGGCGCGAGTGGTGCAAGTAGTCATCGATCTCTGGCCCACCCTGGAAGGCGGTGACCCCGGCGTACTGGATCGGGGCGCTTACCGTGGTGAAGGTCTCGCTGGCCGTCGCGGCGAGCGCATCGGCCAGCCAGCTGAGCTCCCGGGGGAACAACATGGCCCCGAGTCTCCACCCGCCCGCGCCACACCACTTGCTGAGCCCGGTACTGACGATGGTGCCCTCGGGGTAGTGCCGGGCGATGCTGGCATGGCCCCCCAGGTGATCCACCAGGCCATAGATCTCATCGGAGATGATCAGCACCCCGTACCTTCGGGCCACTTCCGCCAGCTGACGAATGGTGGCCTCGTCCAGGGTCGCCCCGCTGGGGTTATTGGGGTAGTTGAGGATCAGCAGGCGCCGGCGCGGGACGCTGGCGGCACACCAGTTCTCCAACACCTCGGGCCGGAGGTTCCACCGGTCCGTCCGGGTGGTATCGAGCCAGACGATCTTCCGGCCGGCCAGGATCCCCTGGGGCTCATAGGAAACCCAGGAGGGGCTGGGCAGGATGAGTTCCACGTTGAGAATCAACTGAGTGAGGAAGATCAGCTCCTTGGATCCGGGTCCTACCTGGACCAACGCCGGGTCGAAGTGGAGCCCGGTGTAGCGCTCCACGTGCCCGGTCACCGCCTGGCGGAGGGCAGGGAGGCCACGGACCGGCAGGTAGTCCTTCTCGGGCGCGTGTCGCCGCAGTGACTCGACCACGGTCGGTGGCACCGGGAAGGGGGACTGACCCAGTCCCAGCCGATAGACGGTCCGACCCTGCCGGACGAGGTCGGCGCTCAGCTCATTGATGGCCAAGGTGGCGGAAGGACGGAGGGCCCGGGCTTCGGGGGTCAGGTTGTCGCTGGCAACCGGGAGCGTCATGGAGGCCTGGGGTGATGGAAGCCGAATGAAGTGGTTGACGGGAAGCAGAGTCAACCCGAGTCGCGGTGGTCTGGGGTTTCGCCCTGACGGGCGTGGCTTTGGTACCCGGGCGGGACAGGGAAGCGCTAGCCTGGGCCATGGCGCCGAGACGTCCCCGGGTTCCGTTCGAGGAGTTTCGCGACCCCCGCCAGCAGACCGGGGTCCAAGGCGAACTTGTCGCCCTGACTTGGTTGGCTGCCCGAGGGTGGACGATCGAGGCCCACCGGTACCGCTTTGGCCGCCATGATCTGGACTTGGTCATCCGGCGCGGCCGCCTGGTGGCCTTTGTGGAGGTCAAGACCAGGCGAGGGAGCCGCCACGGCACCCCGGGGGAGGCGATCGGCTGGAAGAAGCGCCGGGCCCTGGCCCTGGGGGCCCGGTGGTGGAGCCGGGAGCATGGGCGGCCGGGGGACCAATACCGGTTCGACCTGGTCTCGGTGGAGCTGGCCCCCGGTTGCCCTCGATTGAGTCACTTGGAGGACGCATGGCGTGAAAGTGTCTAAGTGGCACTTGTGTTCGGCCAATCTTCGGGTTATCGTGTACTGGCGGTACCGATGTGTTGCAAAAACAATCACTTTTAGACCAGAGGACGGAAATGGCAACTGCCACCAGCGAAACCAAGGCGGACGGCGAGCGGAAGAAGGCCTTGGGCCTCGCCATCGCCCAGATCGAAAAGCAGCTCGGTCGCGGTTCCATCATGCGGATGGGATCTGATTCGCCGCGGGAAAAGATTTCCGCGATTCCGACCGGGGCCATCAATCTGGACGCGGCCACCGGGGTGGGGGGGGTGCCCCGGGGCCGAATTACCGAGATCTACGGTCCTGAGTCCTCCGGCAAGACCACCCTGACGCTGCACCTCGCCGCCAACGTGCAGCGGGCCGGGGGGGTCGCCGCTTATGTAGATGCGGAGCACGCCCTCGATGTGGATTACGCCCGGAAGCTCGGGGTGGACGTGGACAACCTGCTGGTCTCCCAGCCCGATACCGGCGAGCAGGCGCTGGAGATCGTCGAGATTCTAGTCCGTTCCGGCGCGGTCGACCTGATCGTGATCGACTCGGTGGCCGCTCTGGTGCCCAAGGCCGAAATCGAGGGCGACATGGGCGACAGCCATGTTGGGCTCCAGGCCCGGCTCATGAGTCAGGCGCTCCGGAAGCTGGCCGGCTCGATCAACCGGTCCAAGGCGTCGGTGGTGTTCATCAATCAGCTGCGGGAAAAGATCGGGGTCATGTTCGGGAACCCCGAGACCACCACCGGTGGCAAGGCGCTCAAGTTCTACGCGTCACTCCGGCTCGACATCCGGCGGATCGGCCCAGTCAAGGACCGGGAGAACATCGTCGGCAGTCGGGTCCGGGTCAAAGTGGTCAAGAACAAGGTGGCGCCGCCCTTCAAGCAGGCAGAGTTCGACGTCATGTTCGACGAGGGCATCAGCCACACTTCACTCCTGGTGGACATCGCCTCGGAGGCCAACATCATCCAGAAGTCCGGGGCCTGGTACAGCTACGGCGAGCAGCGGATTGGCCAGGGACGTGAGAACGCCAAGCTCTTCCTCAAGGACAACCCCGAGGTCGCTGCCGAGGTCGAGGTCCGGGTCAAGGAGTTCCTCGGGATCAAGGGCGGGGTCGAGTCGAACGGCGCCGGGGCCGAGGAGCCTGACGTCAGCGATGATGAGGAGTAGCTCGGCAGGGTCCCTGGTGACCCGGATCGCCCTTGATGACCGGCGACCGGGGGTGGCTCGGGTGTTTGTGGATGAGGAGCCGTACCTGACCGTGCCCGCCGAACTCATTGACCGGCTGGGCCTGGTGGCCGGCACCGCGCTGACCGAGGAGCATCGGGGGGTCCTTGGCCGGGAGGCCGACGCGGTGGCCGCCTATCGCACCGCGCTCCGCTGCCTGGAACGACGGTCGTTCGCCAGTCGGGATCTCTGTCGGCGGCTGGTCCAGAAGGGCCATCCCCCGGAGGCCGCCGAGCAGGCGATCGCCCGGGCCACTGCCGCGGGTCTCATGGATGACGAGCAACACGCGCGGCACTTCATCGAGACCCGATTTGCCCGGGGGCGGGGCCCCGCCCGGCTCCGCCTGGAACTGGCCCAGGCCGGCATCCCCACCGCGGTGACCGATCGATTGCTGGCGGAGGTGGTGTCGGACGAGGCGGTGGACGAGCGGATCGTCAGCCTGGCCCGGAAGCGGGCAGGCCAGTTGCAGCACCTTCCCCGGCCGGACCGAATTCGCCGGGTCACCGCCTTTCTGGCACGGCGCGGCTACCGGGGCACGACGGTTCGGGAGATGGTCCGCGAAGTGGTCGGGACCTGACGCCCGGGTTTGCCGCCGCCACGCCATGGCAGAGGGGCCGTAACTCACGTCAGGCGTTATATTTCCAGCCATGCTCTCCTCCGAGATACGCAGTCGATTCATCCAGTTCTTCGCCGACCGCGGGCACCATGAAGTGCCGTCGGCCTCCTTGGTGCCGGCCGACGACCCGACCCTGCTGTTCACCAACGCCGGAATGGTGCAGTTCAAGCGCAGCTTTCTCGGTCAGGAACACCGGGACTACCAACGGGCGGTGACGGTCCAGAAGTGCGTCCGGGCGGGAGGCAAACACAACGATCTGGAGGTGGTGGGCCACACCAAGCGGCACCACACCTTCTTCGAGATGCTGGGGAACTTTTCTTTCGGCGACTACTTCAAGCGGGACGCGATCCGCTTCGCGTGGGAATTCGTCACCAGCCCAGAGTTCCTCGGAATCCCGGCCGACCGGCTCCGGGTGACAATCCACCATACTGACGACGAAGCCCGCCGGCTATGGCGCGAAATCGCCCATCTCCCCGACAGCCGGATCTACGGGCTCGGGGACAGGGACAACTTCTGGCAGATGGGCGACACGGGTCCCTGCGGACCGTGCTCGGAGATCTATGTGGATCTTGAGTGGGAGCAGGGAGCTCGGTCGAAGGATCTTCCCGCGCCCGAGTTCGAACGACTGGCCGAGGAGGGCCGGTTTCTGGAGATCTGGAACCTGGTGTTCATGCAGTTCGACCGGTCGGAGGACGGCACCCTGACGCCGTTGCCCAAACCCTCGGTCGATACCGGGGCGGGCCTGGAGCGAATCGCAGCGGTGATGCAGGACGTGGACGACAACTTCCACACCGACGGGTTCCGGACCCTGCTCGAGAAGGTCGGCGAACTGGTCGGGGCTCCGTATCCTGGGAGTGCCGACGGGGTCGGGGCCTCCTACCGGGTGCTGGCGGACCACGCCCGGGCGGTCGCCTTCCTGTTGGCCGACGGGGTGTTCCCGTCCAACGAGGGGAGGGGATACGTCCTGCGACGGATTCTGCGCCGCGGGGTTCGGAATGCCTGGGTGCTGGGTCGGAAAGAGCCCACCCTGGCGCCCCTGACCGACATCGTGGTGGCCGAGATGGGCCGAGCCTACCCGACGCTGGTGGAGAAGGCCGAGTTCATCCGCGACGTCACCCGGAACGAGGAGGAGCGGTTCCTGGAGACGATCGATGGCGGACTTCGCCGGCTCGACGAACTCTTCGCCGCGGGGATCCAGCGGATTTCTGGTGATGAAGCGTTCAAGCTCTATGACACCTACGGCTTTCCGATCGACCTCACCCAGCTGATTACCAGTGAGCGGGGCGTCTCGGTCGACGTGGACGGCTTTGAACAGGCGCTCGACGGCCAGCGGGAGCGGTCTCGCGAAGCACGCAAGGAATCCCGGCGGGCTGCCAGCTCCGGCAGGCCGGCGGTCGGGCGCCGGGGCGGAAAGTGGCTCTCGGCGCACCGCGGCCGCCAGAAGTTCGTCGGCTACGAGGCGACCGACGTCGAGTCCGCCGTGCTGGCCTACCGCCAGGAGGGCAACCGGGTCGATCTGCTGCTCCAACGGAACCCCTTCTACCTGGAGTCGGGCGGTCAGGTGAGCGATACCGGTCGGGTGGTGAGCGACGACTGGACCCTCACGGTCGATCAGGTCGCTCCCGGAAAACGTGGCACCGTGGTGAGCGGGAGCCTCGACGGGACATTCGCCCCCGGCGAGGTGCAGGCCGTTGTCGACCTGGCCCGCCGCCGCGACATCGAGCGGAACCACTCGGCCACCCACCTGGTACACGCGGCACTTCGCCGTCACCTGGGCGAGCACGTCCGCCAGCAGGGATCCCTGGTGGATCCGGACCGGCTCCGGTTTGACTTCAGCCATCACGGGCCCATCGATCCGGATCAGCTCGAGCGGGTCGAACGGGAGGTCAACGAGCAGGTCTGGGCCAATCACGTGGTCGATACCCGGGTTATGGCCTATCCCGATGCTCTGGAACTCGGCGCCATGGCGTTCTTCACCGAGAAGTACGGTGACAAGGTCCGGGTGGTGGTCATGGGGGCCTCGATCGAACTGTGCGGCGGGACCCACGTCGCCTCGACCGGTGCGCTGGGCCTCTTCCGTTTCGTGTCGCAGGGTGGCGTGGCGGCCGGGGTGCGGCGGATCGAAGCCGTGACGGGACGGCGTGCCTATGCGGACGTGGAATCGCTCGGGGATCGGCTCCATGAGGTGGCGACCAGCCTCAAGGCGCAACCCGAGCACGTGGCGCGGCGGCTGGAGCAGTTGCTGGCGGAGCGCGATCGGCTGGAAGCCCGGTTGGCCGAAGCGATGGCCAGCGGGGCCGCTGGGGTCTCGTCGGAGTCGCTCCTGGAGGTCAACGGGGTCACCGTCACCGTGGCCGACACCTCCAGCGAGGATCGGGATGAGCTGGGGGGCATCGCCGACCGGTTTCGCTCGGTCGGCCCCGGACGGGTTCTGGTGCTGTTCGGGTCGACCGGCCGCGGAGCGGTACACGTCGCCCTGACTGACGACCTGGTGCAGCGCGGACTCAAGGCCGGAGACCTGGTCAATCGGATCGCCTCGCTGAGCGGCGGCAAGGGCGGTGGCCGGCCCCATTTCGCCTCGGCGGGTGCGGGTGATCCGGCTCGGCTGCCCGAGGCTCGGGCTGCCGTCCCGGCCCTGGTGAAGGACTGGCTCGGGGAATGACGGCGCTCGACGAGTGGCTCGCCGCTCGGACCGAGGGGGCGCCGGAAGCCCTCTGTCGTCGGGTCCAGTACTACCGCAAGTTCGCCGAGGGCCCGGACGCCGTGGCCACGCTGGTCGGGGCCGCCCGCTCGGCCCTGGCGGCGGCGAGCGGCGCCGAGGCCGGTCGCTCGGTGGCGATTGATCTGCTGACCGCCGATGCCCTGATCACCCTGGCCCTCCTGCGCCAGTCCGAGACCGAGCCAGTCGCCTTGGCGGCCCGGGCCCGGACCATCCGCCTGGACTCATCGCTTCGTGATTGACCTCCACTCACATCTCCTTCCGGGGGTCGATGACGGCTCTCGCACGGTGGAGCAGTCGGTCAACGTGCTCCGGAAAATGGCTCAGCGTGGAGTCACCCAACTCTGCCTGACTCCGCACTTCCTGGCCAGCCGGATCGGGCGGGGCATTCCGCCGGCGCACGACGAGGCCTGGGAGCGACTCAAGCCGGCCATTCCCGAGGGGATCAAGCTCCTTCGCGGGGTGGAGTTGATGCTCGACCGGCCTTTTCCGGTGGAGGCCGCAGATCATGCCGAACTCCGGCTCGGGAAGTCGCGGTACCTGCTGGTGGAATTCCCCAACTCGATCGCGCCGCCCGCCGCGCTGAACGCCTTGTCGCAGGTGACCCAGTGCGGCCTGGTTCCGCTGTTGGCGCACCCTGAGCGATATACCTGCTGTACCCCGGAGGTTGTCGCGCGGTGGAAGGCGGCCGGGGCCCGGATGCAGCTGGATGCTCGCACCCTGTTCCAACCGAGGACCCGGGGCGATCGGGCGCGGGCACTCCTGGCCGCCGGGTTGGGGGACATCCTGGCGGGCGACAACCATGGAGACTCCCGGCTGTTGCCGGATGCCTTCCTGGCCCTCTCCGAGCTCGGCGGACACGAGCAGGCGGATCTGCTCGCCCGTGGCAACCCGACCGCCATTCTCGCCGGCGGCGAGCTGACCCCGGTGCCGCCCTTCGCCATCAAACAGCCGTTGCTGGTCAGGCTGCGCCAACTCCTGAACCCGGAGGAGTGATGGATCGCCAAGCCATACACCATGGGCTCGAACAGTTGGCGACGGTCGCACGGGACTCGGCGGGACAGGCTGACCAACTGCTGGCGATCGCCCACCGCTACCAGGACACCCTCGCGCGAGGCGGCACCCTGTACTTTGCCGGCAACGGTGGCAGCGCCGCGGATGCCCAGCACGTGGCAGCCGAATACCTGGTGCGGTACCTCCGCCCCGGACGCCGGGCCTTGGCCGCGCTGGCACTGACCACCGATTCGAGCGTGCTGACCGCGGCCGGCAATGACCTCGGGTTCGACCAGGTGTTCGCCCGGCAGGTTGAGGCGCTGTGCGGGCCCCAGGATCTGCTGATCCTGCACAGTACCAGTGGCGAGAGCGAGAACCTGCTGGCCGCCGCGCGGGCGGCCCATGCTGCCGGGACCGGGGTGGTGGCGTTTCTGGGCAAGGGGGGAGGGCAGCTTGCCGGGCTGGCCGACCTGAGTTTCATCGTTCCGTCCGACGAGACGAGTCGGATTCAGGAGATTCACCTGGCCGCGGAGCACATCATCGCCGGCCTAATGGAGGAGCAGGCATGATCGATCTGAGGGGTCGGAAGGTCCTCATCACCGGTGGGTCGCGCGGCATCGGCCGGGCGGCCGCGCTGCTCTTTGCCCGAGCCGGCGCCGATGTGGCGATCACCTATCACCGCCGTGGGGCCGATGCGGAGGCGGTCGTCAAAGAGATCACGGCGCAGGGCCGTCGGGGATTCGCAGCGGGCGGGGATCTCGGCAATCCCGCAGTGGCTGCCACGGTGATTGGGGGCCTGGTCGGCCAACTCGGCGGGTTGGACAGTTTCGTGGCCAACCACGGCATCTGGCCGACCGAGGAGACCGCCCTGGCCGGAATGGACGATGCCCGGTGGCGCCACACCCTTGCCGCCAACCTCGACGGGGTTTTCTACACCCTGCGCGCGGCCATTCCGCATATCCGCACGGGAGGCCAGGTGGTGATCGTGACCAGCACCGCCGGCCAGCGGGGCGAGGCCTTTCACGCCGACTACGCGGCGACCAAGGGCGCCTTGATCTCGGTGACCAAGTCGCTGGCGATCGAGTGTGCCCCGGGCATCACCGTCAACAGCGTGGCGCCCGGCTGGGTCGACACCGAGATGAGCTGGTCGGCGCTGGAGGGAGATGCCCGGGACCGGATTACGGCCACGATTCCGCTCCAGCGGATTCCACCGGCCGAAGATCTGGCGGGTCCAATCCTCTTCCTCTGCAGCGACCTGGCGAGGCACATCACCGGGGAGATTCTCAACGTGAACGGGGGCAGCGTGCTCTGTGGCTGATTCCGGGTTTCCGGCCTTGACGCTCGAGCCAGAGGTGCTGGAGATCGTCACCACGCTCGAAGCGGCCGGGTTCGAAACCTGGGCCGTCGGGGGAGCGATCCGGGACCGGATTCTGAGGGATCCCCTGAGCGACGTGGACCTGGCCACGGCGGCGGAACCACCGGAGGTGCTCCGACTGTTCAAGCACACCGTCGGGGTGGGAGTCGACCACGGCACAGTGGGGGTGCTCGATCGCCAGGGACGGCTGCACGAGGTGACCACCTTCCGGGCTGACGTGGAAACCGATGGCCGGCATGCGGTGGTCCGCTTTGGCGTGTCGCTGGAGGAGGATCTGGCTCGCCGGGACTTCACGATCAACGCGATCGCCTACCATCCGGTCCGTCGCGAGTGGTGCGACCCGTTCGATGGGCGGGGCGACATTGCTCGGCGGGTGGTGCGGGCCGTGGGGGTGGCAGCCGACCGGTTTCGGGAGGACTACCTCCGGATCCTCCGGGCCCTGCGGTTTGCCGCCCGATTCGACTTTGCCATCGAACCGGAAACGTGGAGCGCCGCACAGCAGCTCGCCCCGGGATTGGCGGGGATCAGCGCCGAGCGGGTGCGGGATGAGTGGACCAAGGGGTTGGGTACCACCCGAACGGTGGAGGTGCTGGTGCGGCTCTGGCGCGACAGCGGCGCGGCCGACGTCTGGCTTCCCGAACTGGCCGTGGCGGAACCGGTGCCCGCAGGGTCGCACCCCCGGGACCTCGTGGTGCTGACCAGTCTGCTCACCGGGCAGGCCGCGGCGGTCCTCCGGCGGCTCAAGGCCTCCAATGAGGAGATTGCCCGGGGGGCCGCCCTCGATCGGTTGCCGAGAGGTCCCGCGGACCACCAGCCGGTGGCGGTCCGTCGGTGGCTCCGGGAGGTCGGCTCGGCGGCGGATGATCTTCTGCTGCGTGCCACCTGGCGGGCCGGTGTCGCGCCGGGCTGGGCGGAGGTCATGTCGGGGGTCCGGTCCCGGGGAGAACCAACCAATCGGAAATCGCTGGCGCTGTCGGGTCACGCCCTGCAGCAGCTCGGGGTGCCGCGCGGACCGGAGATCGGCGTCATGCTCGATCGGCTGCTGGACGCCGTCATCGAGCGACCCGAGCTCAACACCGAAGACGCGCTGAGCGCCCTGGTGATCGGATGGCGTTGATGCCACTCTGGCTGGCCGTCGTTGCCGCGCTCGGCAATCTGACCGGGGCGTGGGCCGTCGTGCGTCAACGGAGGACGGGCCTTACCGCCATCGATGCCAGCCTGGCCTTCGGGGCAGGCTTCATGCTCGCGGTGGTGCTGGTCGGAGTGATGCCGCCGGTGTTGGCCACCGGAGCGTCGTGGGCCCCGCTGCTGGTTCTGGGTGGCTACCTGCTGGTCCATCTCGCTCAGCATGTCCTGACGCCCCACTTCCACTTCGGGGAGGAGACCCACGACGTGAGCGCGGTGGCGGCCACCAGCGCGCTGCTCGGGCTCTCGCTCCACTCGTTTTTCGACGGCGTGGCCATCGCCAGCGGGTTTATCGAGTCACAGGCCCTGGGCACGATGCTCTTCCTGGCGGTGCTGCTGCACAAGCTCCCGGAAGGGGTGGCCATCGGCAGCGTCTACCTGGCGAGTGGGCGATCCGCTGGTGCCGCGCTTCGGGCGGCCGGGGTGCTCGGAGCCGCCACTGTGCTGGGGGTTCTGGTGACCGGCCTGGCGGCGCCCCTCAGGCAGCATGGACTGGCGATCGCGGCCGGCGTCACCCTCTATGTGGCCGCGTCAAACCTGGTGCCGGAGATTCAGGGGCGACGGGGCTGGGTGGTTCCGGCGGCCTTCTTTGGTGGTGCCCTCGCGGTCCTGCTGCTCAACCTGCTGGCGGACCACCGGGGGTGAGCCTGTTCGAGGTACCGGCCCCGCTGGCTGCCCGGATGCGGCCGAGCACTCTGGAGGAGTACGTCGGGCAGGCCCATCTGCTCGGGGAAGGGAAGGCCCTCGGCGAGGCGATTCGCCGGGGCACCATCGGCTCGGTGATCTTCTGGGGGCCACCGGGAAGCGGCAAGACCTCGTTGGCCTATCTGATCGCCCGCTACACCGACCGCGAGTTCGTGTCCTTCAGCGCTGCCACCGAGGGTGTCCAGCGGGTGCGGGAGATCATCCGGGACGCCGAGGGGCGACGGGCATTGGGTCGCGGGACCATCCTCTTCTGTGACGAGATTCACCGATTCAACCGGGGCCAGCAGGACGCCTTTCTCCCCCACGTCGAACGGGGGACCGTCACTCTGATCGGCGCCACCACGGAGAACCCGAGCTTCGAACTCAACGGGGCGTTGCTCAGCCGGACCCGGGTGTTCGTGCTCGAGGCCCTGGGCCCTGATGACTTGCGACGCCTCATCGCGACCGCCCTGTCCGACCGCGATCGGGGGTTGGGTGCGCTCAACCTGGTGCTGGAGCCGGGGGCGCTTGACCTCCTGGCCGAGCAGGGGGCCGGCGATGCCCGACGCTCCCTCACCGTCCTCGAGGCCTGTGCCCAGAGCGTGGGGCCGCGGGGCACCATCGATCGGGAGCTGGTCGCCCAGGCCCTCGCCCGCCGGATGCCAGTGCATGACAAGACGGGCGAGGAGCATTTCAACATCCTCTCCGCGTATCACAAGTCCCTGCGCGGGAGCGACCCGCAGGCCGCGCTGTACTGGATGGCGCGGATGCTGGAGGGTGGAGAGGACCCGATGACCATCTTCCGGCGGGCGATCGCGATGGCCGCCGAGGATATCGGCCTCGCCGATCCGGACGCCCTGCGGCTGGCGGTCGCGGCCCGAGACGCCTTCCACATGCTGGGCCCACCCGAGGGCTACCTGCCGCTGGCCGAGATGACCATCTATCTCGCCACCGCGCCCAAGTCCAACTCCACCGTGCTGGCGCTGCAGGCCGCCCTTGCCGCGGCCCGGGAGACGCTGGCCGAACCGGTGCCGATTCATCTCCGGAACGCCCCGACCCGAATGATGAAGGACATGGGGTACGGCGCCGAATATCAGTACCCCCACGACGATCCGACCGGATTCGTCGACCAGCGCTATCTGCCGGAACGGGTCGCCGGGCTGGAGTTCTACCGGCCGGGCGACCGGGGGTACGAGAAGCGGGTCGCCGAGCGGCTGGCGTGGTGGGCGGAGCGTCGGCAGCGATGAGGCACTATTTTCCAGACAGCCCCACTCGAACGGAGCGCACCGCATTCCTGATCTGATCAACGTCCGTGACCCCGCCGAGCGGGTGATCCTGGTCGCCGCACCCCGCAAGGGGTCCCGGGACGTCGCGAGCCTCAACGAGCATCTCGATGAGCTGGCCGAGCTGGTGGACACCGCCGGTGGCGAGGTGGTCGGGCGGCTGTCGCAACAGGTCGTGACCCGCAGCGCAGCCACCCTGATCGGGGAGGGGAAGGTCGAGGAGCTGCGGCTGCTGATCCTGGAGCTGGGCGCCACGCTGGTGGTGTTTGACGAGGAACTTACCCCGGTCCAGGGCGCCAACCTGGAGCGGGAGCTGAAGTCCCGGGTGATGGACAGGGCCGAGCTGATTCTCGATATCTTCTCGACCCGGGCCAAGTCCCATGAGGCCAAGCTGCAGGTCGAGTTGGCGCAGTTGGAGTACCTGCTCCCGCGTCTCACCCGGATGTGGACCCACCTTTCCCGGATCCGGGGCGGTATCGGTCTGCGCGGCCCGGGCGAAACCCAGCTGGAAACCGACCGCCGGATGATCCGGAAGAAGATCCAGCACCTGAAGGACAAGCTGACGTCGGTGGAGCAACACCGCCGGACGGTCCGGGCTGGGCGCCAGCCGATGCTGACCGCGGCGATCGTGGGGTATACCAACGCTGGCAAGTCGAGCATTCTGCGGGCGCTGACCGGGGAACACGACATTGTGGTCGAGGACCGGCTCTTTGCCACCCTTGATACCCTGACCCGGGAGATCGATCTGGGGGAGGGCCTGCGGGCCAGGATCAGTGACACGGTGGGGTTCATCCGGAAGCTGCCCCACCACCTGGTGGCGAGTTTCCGGGCGACATTGGAAGAGGGTCGGGAGGCCGACCTGCTGCTGCACGTGGTGGACGTCAGTCATCCTGACTGGGAGGAGCATGTCGAGGTGGTGCACGGGGTGTTGAACGAGCTGGGGATGGGCGACCACCCCGGCCTGATGCTCTTCAACAAGGTCGATCTGGTGGAGGACGAGGTGGCGGTGGCCAACCGGGTGGCCGGGCTCTATCCCGACTCGATCATGACCACGACGATGCGGACCGACGGGCTGCGGGCCCTGCGTGAGGTGCTCCGCCGGCATGCGGCGGCGCTACGGCCGGCGGTCCGGATTCTGATCCCGGCCACCGACGGCGCCAGGCTGGCAGCGGCCTATCGGACAGGAGAAGTGGTCTCCCGGGAAGACCTGGGGGAGGAAGTGGCGCTGACGATCCGGGCCGAGCCCTGGCAGGTCGCCCAGCTCACCGGGGGCAACGGCGCCGCTCCCCGTCGCCAAGCGAGGAGTGAATGACGGTGGCCGGACGAAAGATCCGCTTCGGACTGGTGGGGTGTGGACGGATCGCGGACAAACATATCGAAGCCATCGAGGCCCACGCGTCGGAGGCGGAGCTGGTGGCCGTCGCCGATGTGGACTCCTCGGCGCTCGAGCGCGCGGTAACCCGCACCGGGGCCCGAGGCTTCCCATCGATCGATGCCATGCTGGCCGGCGCCGAAGTGGACTGTGTGGTGCTGGCTACGCCCAGTGGACTGCATGCGCGGGAGGCAATTGCCGCGGCCGCGGCCGGTCGTCACGTCGTGACCGAGAAGCCGATGGCGACCAGATGGCATGACGGCCTGGCGATGGTGGAGGCCTGTGACCGGGCCGGGGTCCGGCTGTTCGTGGTCAAGCAGAATCGGAGGAACCCTACGGTCCAGCTGCTCAAGCGGGCGATCGACAAGGGTCGGTTTGGCCGGATCTATCTGGTGCAGATGTCGGTGCTGTGGACCAGGCCCCAGTCCTACTACGACAGCGCCGACTGGCGGGGCACCTGGGAGTTCGACGGGGGGGCGTTCATGAACCAGGCCAGTCACTACGTCGACCTGATGGAGTGGCTGATCGGCCCGGTCGAGAGTGTCCATGCCTTTACCGCCACTCTGGCGCGCCGGATCGAGGTGGAGGACACCGGGGTGGCGATCATCCGGTGGCGCTCGGGGGCCCTGGGGACGATGAGCGTTACCATGCTGACCCATCCCAAGAACTACGAGGGCGGGATCACCGTGGTGGGCGAACGCGGGACGGTGCGGTTGGGTGGGGTGGCAGTCAACCAGATCGAACACTGGCAGTTTGCCGACAGCGATCCCGATGACGAACTGGTGGCCAAGGCAGACTATCAGCCGTCCTCGGTCTACGGGGCCGGACACCCGCTTTACTATGACAACGTGATCCAGACGCTGCAGGGGAAGGCTCAGGCGGACACCGATGGTCGCGAGGGGCTGCGGTCGCTGGAGTTGCTGATCGGGCTCTACCTGTCGGCCCGGGATGGGCGAACGGTGTCCCTGCCGCTCGACTACTAGGCCGCCCCCACAGGCCGAGGATCCAACTCCGGGCAACCGACTCTCCGGGCCTCATCCCGGGTGCCCCTCTATCCCAAATCGCCGTTGCTACCATAGATTGGAGGGTCCCGCCGTTTCAGGTCACAGGTTTCGTCCACCGGACGAGGTTTCCGGATGGTTTCAGGGCCGCCGGCAGGGGCTGGTCCTTCCCCAGTGACGACCTCCCGTCGGGAGGACCGGAAGGCCATTCCCCGGGATCTCGCGGTCTTCCTCGTTCAGTTTTCCATCGCCCTTTCCAAGACCAACACCTATCCGGCTGGCCACCCCGCCCTGGGCGCCGCCGTACGACTGCTCCATCAGCGCCTCCTTCCGGTCTTCGCGGAACGGGAGACGCTCAAGATCGCGGTGGCCCGCCGACAGCTGGTTGTGGAGGGGATCGCAACCGACGGGAGCAATGCCATTCTCCGCGAACTGGCCCAACGGCTCCATCGCCACCAGATCGGTACCGTCACCTTCCATCGCGGGGCGGAACTGCCCGAACTCGGCGCCGTGCTCGAGGCCCTGGGCAGCGACGGATGGCGACGCGGGAAGCCCCTGGGAGCCGAACCTCCGGAAACCCTGGGACAGTGGCCCCATTGCCGGCTCCAGCCCCTGGCCCTTGACCGGCTCGTTCTCGCCGACAGCGATGATCCCGCCACCGTGGTCGCCCTGGAGCTCTGGCTGGGCCTGGCCGCCGCGGTGCTGCATGGAGGCGAGGAGAGCACTGGGGTCGGTGCCGGAGGGCTGTCCGGAACGGACGGCACCGGCCTGGAGGACCCCGATCGTCTCGTTAGCGCCATCGAAACCCGTCGCGGGGAGGCCAGCTACGATCAGGCAATCGTTGCCTACCTGACCCGCCTGAGCCATCAGCTCACCGAGATGGAAGGCGAGGAGGCCGTGATCCTCCGGGACCGTCTCGCCGAACTCCTCGAGAAGCTCCAGCCGGAGACCCTCCGCGCCCTGCTGGAGGTTGGCGCCGACCTCGCGCAGCGGAAGCAGCTGGTCCTCGACGCCTCCCAGCACCTCCCTGTCCACGCCATTCTCGACCTGCTCCAGGCGGCCGCCGACGCGAGTACCCGGACGATCTCCCATGCGCTGCTCCGGGTGCTCTCGAAGCTGGCCGCCCACGCCGAGTCCGACACGACCATTGCCCCGGACGCCGATACGGCCCTGCGCGATGCGGTGCGCCAGCTGGTCAGTGACTGGACGCTCGACGACCCGAACCCCGGGTCGCATCGTCAGGTGCTGGAGCTGCTGTCCCGCCGCTCCCGCCCCTCCACGGCCGAGGAGGAACTGGGTGAGGCGGACGAGGCCGAGGCCTTCCGGATGGTACAGATGGCGCTCGAGCTCGATTACTCGGGGAGCGGAGTGCTGGCGGCGGTGGATCGGATCGCTGCGTCGGTGGGGGGAAGCCTCCCGGAGCTGCTGAACCTGCTCGACCACCAGGACGCGGCCCCGGCCGCCTCCGCGGCCCTCTGGCAGCACCTGGCCTCACCTGCCCGAGTGCGGCTCCTGCTGGGGCGCGGGTGGCGGGAGGAGGAACGCAGCGTCATCGAGCGGCTCATCGCCCAGCTGGGACTCGGCGCCGTCGGGCCGCTGGTGGACGCCCTCGGGACGGCGAATGACCTCGCCATCCGCCGCCGATTGATCGACCAGCTGACGGCCCTTGGCCCAGAGGCGGCGCCCCCCTTGGTCGCCGCCCTGGCTGCGGCCCCCTGGTATCTCCAGCGGAACATCCTCCTGGTGCTCGGGTCGCTGACCGAGGGCTGGCCTCCGGACTTCTCACCCCTCCCGTATGCCAAGGTGGAGGAACTCCGGCTCCGTCGGGAGGCGATCCGGCTGATGCTCCGTCATCCGGAGTTCCGGGATCAGGGGATCCAGCTCTCCCTGGGTGACTCGGACACCGGGATTCTGCAGGCCGGCCTGGCCACCGCCGCCGAGGGATGCCCGGCCCCCATGGTCCCCCTGATCCTCAACCATCTCGCGGAAGATGAACTTGATGATGATCTTCGCACGCTCGGGGTGCGCGCCATCGGGACCACCTCCAGCGTGCTGGCGCGTGACTGGCTCGTCCGTCGAGCCCAAACCCGCACCCGCTGGTTGCGTCGAGTCACGCTGAGACCCAGGTCGGGCGAACTCCTCGCCATTCTGGGAGTCCTCCGCTCGAGATGGCCCGAGCACCCGGCAGTGGTCCCGGTGCTGACCCTGGCGCGGCACCATTCGGATCCGGACATCCGGACCGCTGCTGGAGCGGCGCGGTGAGTGGCCCCGGACCGTTCCTGGTGGCGATGGGCCAGGCCCTCTCGACGATGATGCTCTATGGCGTCGGACACCCGTCGCGGCAGCGGGCGGTGGACGGGGCCGATGAGGCCCTGTCCGACCTGCTGACGGACGACCCGGCTCCCCATTTTTCCTTCCTGGCGGGCGAGGTCATCTACCAGCAGCGGGTGCTCCGGGAGCTGGGGCATTGGGAATGGGCCCGGCGGCTGGAAGAGGCCGGCATCCAGCGGATCGAGGTCGCGGGGGTGGTGGAGCCCGGTGCCGTCGAGCGTCTCCTGAACGATCTCTCCGATCAGGTCGCCGGAACGACCGGAGGGACCGCCGCGGCAAGACAGATGGCACCGAGCGCCATCCGGTTCGGGGCCCTTGCCGTGCGCGGCCTCACCGAGGGCGTAAGCGTCGCGGAGTCGCTGGCGCTCGCCACCATCAGCTATTCACTCAGCGACGAGGTGGCATGCATTGAGTATGTCCACCACCGGGTTGCCGAGTCGGGGGAGTTGCCGCTGGTCGAGACCGAGACGGTGGTGCGCTCCCTTGCGCTTGCCATGCATGCGCAGGGGAAGATGGTCCTGCCCCTCCTGCAGTTGCGCGAATTCGACGAATACACCACGACGCACGCGAGCAACGTGGCGGTTCTCGCCATGGGCCTCGCCGAACAGGTCGGGCTCGGAGACCGCGACGTCCGGGCCGTCGGGGTGGCCGGCCTGCTCCACGACCTCGGCAAGATCAGGATTCCGCACGAGCTCCTGGTGAAGCCGGGCGCCTTCACCGAGTCCGAACTCCAGGTCATGCAGAAGCACCCTGCGGAGGGGGCCCGGATCATCCTGGATGGCGAGCGGCATCTCGATTTCGCGGCGGTGGTGGCCTACGAGCACCACCGCCGGCTGGACGGCGGCGGATATCCCAACCTCTGTTTTGCCCGGGAGGCCCACTTCGCCAGCCGGCTGGTGCATGTCTGCGACGTCTATGACGCGCTCTGCACCCACCGCCCGTATCGAGAGGCCTGGACGTCCGAGCAGGCCCTGGCGGTCATCGAAACCGAGGCGGGAAACAACTTCGATCCGGAGTTGGTGGCAGCGTTTGGTCGGCTGATCCGCGAGGCTACTCTGCAGACAATCCCGCTGAGCGAGGTCCGCGCACGCGGCTGACGAGGTCGCGCGCCTAGAGTACCCGGGCCCGGACAACCTCTCGCCAGAAGGCATCGGTCTGCCGCGCCACGGCCGAGTCGACATACCAGTCCAGAATCCGGCGGCGGCCCTCCCGCCCCAGCATCGTTCGCCGGTCGACCCCCTTGACCAGTTCCTGCATCCGGAGATGCAGTTCCTCATCGTCGGCCACGACGATCCCCGCCTCGCCAACCAGCTCCGGCAGCGCCCCGGTATTGGTGACAATCACCGCGACCTCATGGGCCATGGCGTCCAGCACCGCGTCCGACCACTCCTCGATCCAGTCCGCCGTGGCGCGGGAGGGGACGATGAGGCAGTCGGTTTCCGCCCAGAGTGGCGCCACGTCGCCTCGGCTCCGGGCCCCGAGCCAGCGAATCCGGGAGGCCAGGCCGAGCCGCTGGGCCAGTTCCTCCAGTGACTGCTGCTCCGGCCCGGTGCCGACGACGGTGAGGATCCACTGGCCCATGAGCTGGCCGCAGGCGCGCAACAGCCGGTCGGCGCCGCGCTCTTCCACCAGTCGCCCGACATAGGTCAACCGCAGCAGATCGCTTGGCCGGCGGTCGGGTGCGATCCCCGGGGGAGTGACGCCCAACTGGGGGAGGACGGCCGAGGCGACGTTCGGGGCCCCGGCGCGGAGCAGGTTGAGGGCGTGCTGGTTGACGGCGGCCACACCGTTTACCCGGGAAAGGGTCCCCCGATACCGACGGTTGGCGAGGTAGCCGCGCTCCCTGGGAAGACTGGTCCACCCCAGGACGGCGGAGGGAATCTTGAGCCGGGCCGCCTCCCGGGTGGCCACCTCGGCCATCGACGTCTCGGGTTCGGCCTCAATCCAGACCAGGTCCGGCCGGGTATCGGTGAGCAATCGGCGAAACGCCCTCGCGGGCCAGCGCTGCTCGGCGGGCGGCCGATCGGCTCCGCCCACCGGAAGGGGGGCTAGCCGGATACCGCCATCCTCGCCGGCAGCCCCTCGGGGGTGGCCGTCACGATGGACCAGCCGAGCCCGGTGAGTTCGCGCAGCTTGCGGCGGAAGGCCGGATCGCTCCAGGCGGTGGAGAGGACGAGGGTTCGCACCGGCGATATAATGCACTGGTAGCTGTGGAGTTCCAAGCGGTCTGATATATTGTGGCCGTACTGGGGGCCCTTAGCTCAGCTTGGTTAGAGCAGCGGACTCATAATCCGTCGGTCCTGGGTTCAAGTCCCAGAGGGCCCATTTCGAACCCCGATTTCCCCTGCTGCGGCGACAGCGAGGCGCCGGTCCTGACCCGGCCCCTGCGATTTCAGGGCGGTAGCCGCTTCCGCAGCCGGCTGTCCGGGTCAGTCACCGTGCGGCTCTCGCAGCCTGCTTCGTCTATACTCCGACATGACTTTACTCACCCTCGTGATGCTCCTCCAGGTCGGGACCTCCGCCGACTCGGCCGGTACCCAGCAAGCTGTCTCCCGGGCCCAGGCCGAATTCGAACGGGGCCGGATCTGGATGATTGCCTCGACCCCACCCGGTGCGGCCGGAAGCTGCGACGTCAAGATCGGGCGGTACTGTTACTGGTACAACGAGAATGAGCCGCCGCCACCGGCTGATACCCAGGGTCTGCTTCTCGCCCGGGGCACGCTCCTCGATCAGCTGAACAAGGCGCTCACCCGATACCCGGGCGACTTCTGGGTCACCGGTCAGATTGTCCGCTACCTGATCGAGGACCGGCGCGCCGATTCGGCGCTGGCCATGGTGGATTCCTGCAAGACGACCCCCTGGTGGTGTTCCGCGCTGAAGGGACTGGTGTATCACATCTCGGGGTACACCCAGACCGCGGAGCGGGCCTTCGAGGACGCGATCCGCCAGATGCCCGAGGAGCGGCGGTGTGCCTGGAACGACCTGAGGCCGCTGATCACCGGGTACTACGACGGGGCCTACAAGGACCTCACCTGCGCTCAGCGCGACAGCGCCAACACCCATCTGCTGTGGCTGGGCCGGCCCCAGTTTTCCGCTCCGGGGAATCCGTTGCGGACCGAGATCTATGCGCGCCGCACCTGGCTGGCCACCTTCGAGAACGCGATCACCCAGGACGGCTCCCCGATGGGCGATGACCTGGTGGAACTGGTGTTCCGGTACGGCTGGTCCACGGCGTGGTCGCAGAACTCCCCACCCCCCGGTACCCAGGGGGCGGGGTATTCGATCGTGGGGCATGAGCCGAAGCCGGCCTATTCCTTCCTGCCGGATCATGAGGACGCCACCGGGATCCCGGAGTGGAAGTGGAAGGACCCCAAGGCCTCGAGCCGGTTCCACCCCATCTGGGCCACCGGCATCGTGTGGATCGACGAGGTGCAGTGGGCCCGGTTTCTCCGGGGGGACAAGGCGATGACCGTGGCCTCATTCCGGGCGCCGTGGGCCCACAGGACGGCGCAATTCACCGATGTGACCCTGGCGCTCTCCGCCGGGCCGGAGGAGGGCGATCCGATTCCGGGGTTCGGCACCAGCAATGGGCCGCGGGGTGTCGCGCGCGCCTCTGGCACCTGGGGCCGGCGGTTGCTGGCGAGCCTGGAGGTCATCGATCCCGGGAGTGGGATGGCCGCGATCGGCCGGACCGTCCTCGAGCCGCTGAGCGACGGACAGGAGTCCGGGCCCATGGTCTCCGACATCCTGCTGTTCGCGCCCGGAGAGGACCTCCCCGAGGGGCTCGATGCGGCGATGAAGCTGGCCCAGTCGGGGACTGCCATCCCGGTCGGATCGGCGGTGGGGCTGTATTGGGAAACCTATCGCGCGGGAGCGGGGGAGGCCTTCGAGGTGAGCCTGGCGGTTGAGCAGGCTCGTGCCGGGCTGCTGAAGCGGGTGGGACGGACCTTCGGGCTGGGCGGCAAGGCTCGGCCGATCAAGCTCAGCTGGAATGGGGCTGGCGGGGAGGGGGTTGTCGCCCAGAGCATCGAAGTGGACCTGGCGGACCTGCCGAAGGGCCGGTACTCGATCATCCTCACCCTGAAGCGGGGCGCCGAACCCGAACTCCAGACAGTCCGGGAGGTCGAGATCGTGGGGCGGTAGGGTGGCCTCGACCCACCAGGAGTTGCGCCGACGCCACGGGTCATGGGGTGTCCGGGCCTGAGACATCTGGTCGTAAGTCACGGCTGGATAGTGACTTGGAGAGCGGCGCTACCGGTTGACGCGGTCCGGCATGGCCGGTGCATTAAGGAAGAGTGGTCCCGCCGACCCGCCGGAAGTGGAGCGACAGAGAAGCTCCAAGCGGTGTGGCAACGATGGGTCCAAAATGTCTGGCTGATCCTCCCCAGAGTGCCGGACGAACGATGCAATGAGCCCCGGGCGCCCGCCTGGGGCTCGTTGCGTCGTGAGGCAGGCATTGTTACACTCCTCCGCCTTCCGGGCGATTAGCTCAGCTGGTTAGAGCGCGCGCCTCACATGCGCGAGGTCGGGGGTTCGAGCCCCTCATCGCCCACTGGTTCAGGACCAAGCCCCGCCGGCGGTTGCGCCGACGGGGCTTGGTCGTTGTGGCAGGTGATGGCAGAAGGTGTGGCAACGCCAGCCGGGGTGCCCTCGGATGATTCGCCCCCTACCTGATGAGCCCTACTCCTGGGCCGGATGGAATGGGAACCAACGCAAAGTTCATGGTTTGCGTGGGAGTCGTACACACGAGCGGTCCGCCAGACGGCAACTGGCGTGGTATGTGGAGATTTTGGTAGCCTTCGGCAATCACCTCAAACCAATAGTAGGATCGAGCCCCCACAAGGCCGCAGTCGCGCAGGAAGGGTTTCACGTGGTATTGGCCATCCGGCCCCGTGGTGACAGTAGCCACGATCTCGTCCTCACACCTCCACCCACGGAGGTCGGATCCAGTGCAGGGGGTTGAGCCAATGGTCACCCTTGCCCCATTGAGCGGGTTGCCGTTGAGTTGACCAGTTACTGTCCCGTAGAGGCCCAACCCGACAACGGGTGGTGATTCCGTCGGCCCAGCACTACAACCGAACGCCCCTGTCGTCGCGACGAGGATCCCTACCAACCAGCAGTGCTTGCGCGCCATCCGGCCACCTCCTCGGTTCATGGGTTGACCAATGGTGGCGTCGATGGGTCAAGCGGGAATCAAGTCGGCGGGAGCGCTGGCACCACGGAGTTCGTCGTCATGACCACCGGCACCCGGTGTCAGGGATTGCGTCTCATGTCCTGAGGACGTCGCGTGATCCGGCCATGGCGGGTTATTTCGCGATCAAGATCGATAGCCCCCGAACGGGAGAGCCGGTCGGCGGAAGCAGCGTCGCGTCCCAGCAGGGCGAGTCGCTCCGTACTCTCGGATTGTACCATAGGAGCGGCTTCCGGCCTGGCGGCGTGGTCACCTGCAAGGTGAAGTAGAGCCTGCTGTCCTCCGGCTCCCGGATAATCGGGGTCGGGAACCGGAAGGTCACCCCGGTGTCTCTGGTCCGCCGCCCGGGGAGAGTGGAGGTTCCGGTTACCTGGCCCAGCAGAGGACCGGAGGGGTCGTTGCGATGGACCGTGAGGGACACCGGATACTGGGTGGTCAGGGAGACCGGAGAGGCGCCGGGCGCCGTCGGGTCGACCTCCATTGAGATGAAGACCGTGACCTGCCTGAAGTCCCCCGGTGGGCTGGGGATTGAGAACGGGGCGAGGTCGCTGGGACGACTGCCTCCCTCCTGGCAGCTGAAGATCTCCTCACCGCCGACCGTGGTCGCCAGGAATACCGCGGGCGCCCCAGTCCCGCCAACGAGCAGGGCCTCCAGGGTGTTGGCGCCGACCCCGGGTGTCCACCCGGCGACCTGAGCGATGCCTGAGCCGTCGGTTGTCCCACCACTTCCGATGTCCAGCACCGCGCCATTGATGGTGTTCCCGGCCCAGGTCACGACGGTGCCGGCTCCCACCGGATTGCCGAACAGGTCGGTCACCTGCACAGCAGGAGGCGGCTTCACGGCCACGAAAGACGGGAGTCCGGAGCCATACTCAAACAGTCCGCTGGGTCCCACAATGATTCCCGGACCAGAGGGCCTGAGCCGTGCTGCCGTCCCCGAGCCGACAACGATCGGACTCGAAGTTGCAGGCACCAGCCCCCCGGCCACGAACCGAATGGCGCGCGATCCGATCGCACCGTCGACTCGGAGGTCGGCGAAACTCGCCACACCGTTGGTGGTGGCGCGGGTGACGGTTCCTTCCAAGGTGCCTTCCCCGGCCACCAGCACCGCGGTCACCTGGACTTGAAGCGAGGTGACGATATTGCCGAACGCATCGCGGAGCCCGACGGCCGGCTGGATGGCGAACGGCTCACCGGCCCGTGCGCTACCGGAGGGCTGGATTTCCACCACCAGGCTGGTCGCGGCGCCGGCCACGATCTCCACCGGAGACCCGGTGGTGCCGGTCAGCCCGGTGGCGGCGAAACCGACGACCCGGGCCACCCCCGCCGGCCCGGTAAAGATCAGCCCAGGAAAGTTCGCGACCCCGCTCTGGTCGGTCGCGGCCTGGAGGTCGCCGACCAGCGCCCCTGGGCCCGAGGCGAGGGAGGCCGATACGGTCACTCCCGCCACCGGGGTCGAGTTCCCGAATGCGTCGACCAGTCGGACCGCAAATGCCGGTGCGCTCGGGACCCCGGCCTGCGCGGTCCCCGGGCCCGTCACCATGACGAGGCGGTTCGGCGGACCCGGCGCGATCGTGATGGTCCCACCCGGGAGAGTCGGGAACCGGGAGAGGAAGGCCAGGGCGTAGACGCCAGCGGCGCCATCGATCCGCAGGTTGGTGAACGAGGCGACGCCCCTGGCGTCGGTGGTCGCGGCGAGGGTGCCGATGAGCTGCCCCGGTCCGGAGGTCAGGACGGCCGTCACCGATACCCCGGCCAGCTCGATGGCATGGCCGGCATCGTCGCGCAATTGCACTCGCGGCTGCTGCTCCAGAACCTGGCCCGCGATGCCATCGGTGGCGGGCGCCTGCTCCAGGGTGAAGTTTGACGGGACTCCCGCCGTGGCCTCGACCAGGAAGTTCAGGATCGACGTTGGCGGATCGGAGCCGTCCGCGATGATGGTGACCAGGGTCTTGCGGGCCCCGTCGAGGAACCCGAGAGAAGCGCCATCGGCCTGAGTGGTCAGGTTGCTGAACCCGATCGCCGTGCCGAAGTGGATACACGGAAGCTCAGCCCGCCCATCGGCGCCGGTCACGACGGTGACCGAGGGGGGTCCCAAGGGCTGGAGCGGGGTTGAACAGAACCGGGCGTCGCCCATCGGCAGGCGAGCCAGCGCCGGTCCCAGGGTAAAGCGGACTGACACCCCTGGTACCGGATTGACGTCGCCATCGAATCCAAAGGTCTCCACCGTGACGGCAGGAAGATCGTCGTCCCCCGTCTGGCCGATCTGCCCGACGGTCCAGCCGGCCGGCGGTCCGGGGAATGGTCCAGTCAGTTGAACAGGCAGTGCCGACGGGGCGAACTCCTCCGGGGAGCCACCGACCCCTCCGACGCGCAGAACCGGATCCACCGCTCCGAAGGGACTGAACTCCTCCGGCGACCCGCCGACCCCACCAATGCTGAAGAAATGGGCGTAGAGCCTCTCAGGCAGGAGGACATTCGCGGCTCGTCGCAGCCAGCGCTGGGGGGCACTCATGGCGAGGTTCAACCCGTCGCCGCAAACGACCCCCTGGGCCAGTTCAGGTGGAACCGGAACCGAGGGATAGACCTTGAACGCTGCGGGGTCGCCCGGGGCACTCTGGTGTCCCAGCAGGAGCCGCTCGGCGAGCTCCGCCGCCAGGCCTTCCGGGAAGCAGACCACGACGATCGGTGTCCCGTTCATAGAGGCTGGCTTCGGGATCAGCTGGATGTCGATATAGCTGGGGTACTTGTCCAGCGGGGTCTGGAGGGGTGACTGGCCCGGGCCGAAGAAAGGAGTCAGGTCGGTGACGATGACGTTGGTACCCGCGGGGACGAAGTCCGCCGGGAACCAGACCCCGGCGACTGCGGACTCGGTGATGAACGCCTTCGGCGGATCGCCGGGGTTCAGGTCGAAGGCTTCGGCCACTGGATGGGGTGATTGACCCAGCCCCGGCCGCTCCCCGGGGGATCGGGGGGCGGTGGACGAGGTACACGCCGCCAGCCACAGACTGGCGGCCACGAGCGCCCTTCCTGACCAGTGGTTCACAGACACGCTCCGAGCTTCCGCTGGCCGAGGCGACCAGCGGAGCGATGTGCAAAGGATTCGAACAGCGTCGAGCTACACAGCAAGAAGGTGACCGAAAGCAGTCCACAAGTTATCCAAGGAGATTCTCACACTCCAGCTCATGGTGATGCTGGGCGTGGCCTGCATTAACCACTTATAAGGCAACAATGTACAATGTTATAAACACGATTATCCAGCCACATTATCCTGCGCTGTCCGGCAATGTGGAAAAGTATTGGCCGCACGTTTGAGGCGGACCAGCCACACATCACGACCCGTGTGTGGTGGGCTCACCACAATAGATCATTATCGAATGGCTCCACCAGGCTTTGCTCCACTGGGCCACCGGCGGAGCCGGTCCCGGTGCCCGACGGCAGGACGAACGACCGGGGTGGGGAACCGCGGGTGCTTCTCGCGCTTCCGCGTGGTCTCGGCTCCCCTTACAATCCCGCCATGACCGTTCTCAGAATCCATGATCTGGCCTCTGGCGAATCCACCGGGCAGTCTGTCACCATCCGCGGGTGGGTCTCCACCACCCGCTCCTCGGGCAAGGTGGCCTTCGCGGTGATCCGGGACGGCACCGGCCTCCTCCAGTGTGTCCTGGTCAAGACCCAGGTTCCCGAGGCCACCTGGTCGCTTTTCCAGTCCCTGACCCAGGAGACCTCGGTGGCCGTGACCGGCGAAGTGCGGGCTGAGCCGCGGGCGCCCGGCGGGTTCGAGATGGGACTCACCGAGCTTCAGGTCCTCGGCCCGAGCCACGAGTTCCCGATCACTCCCAAGGAGCACGGCACCGCGTTTCTGTTCGAGCACCGACATCTCTGGCTCCGGAGCCGGCGGCAGACCGCGATCGCCCGGGTCCGGCACGAAGTGGTACAGGCCATCCGGGACTTCTACTACGAACGCGATTTCGTGCTGGTCGATACCCCGATCCTGACCGGCTCGATCGGCGAGGAAGCGGGGAACTTGTTTGCCACCGACTATTTCGACCTAGGGAGTGCCTACCTGGCGCAGACCGGCCAGCTCTACGGCGAGGCGGCCGCGGCCGCCCTGGGCAAGATCTACTGCTTCGGCCCGACCTTCCGGGCGGAGAAATCCAAGACCCGACGACACCTCACCGAGTTCTGGATGGTGGAACCCGAGGTGGCGTGGAACGACTCGAACGCCAACATGGCGTTGCAGGAAGAATTCGTGAGCTACATCGTCGGCCGGGCACTCGACCGCCGGAAGGAAGAGCTCAAGGAGCTCGAGCGGGATACGGCACGACTCGAGTCGGTGGTGCCCCCATTCCCTCGGCTGTCCTACACCGATGCGGTGGCCTGGCTCCAGTCCGAAGGGCATCCGATCGAGTGGGGGGCCGACATCGGCGGAGACGAGGAGACCCTGCTGGCGTCGCGTTACGATCGGCCGGTCCTGGTCTACAACTACCCGCAGGAGATCAAGGCGTTCTACATGAAGGAGAACCCCGCCGACCCCCGGACGGTGCTCTCCAACGACTGCCTCGCCCCGGAAGGCTACGGGGAGATCATCGGGGGGAGCCAGCGGGAGGATGACTACGATCGGCTGCTGGCGCGGATCGTGGGGCAGGGGCTCGACCCCGAGGCCTACCGGTGGTACCTCGACCTGCGGCGGTATGGCACCTTCGTGCACTCCGGCTTCGGCCTCGGGGTGGAGCGCACCGTGGCGTGGATCTGCGGCATTCCCCACATCCGCGAAGCCATCGCCTTCCCCCGACAGATCCACCGCCTCTATCCGTAGTACCCGCCGGACGGCCGCCTCTAACAATCGGCGAAAACCCTGCGTATTGTAGACGAGTACCACGATTGATCCCCTCTGGAGGTCCCCCATGTTCCGTCCCTCTCATCGCGTTCCGGCTCCCCGGCTCCTCAGTCGGCTGGTGCCTCCGGTCTTCCTCCTGGCCTGGGCCCTGGCCGTGGTGCCGAGCGCGGTGGGGCAAGCCGCCAGCCAGCCGGTCGATGAGGAGTACACCCGCCTCATCAAGGAGAACCTCCGGGATCCCAGGATCACCACCGAACTGGTGGATCATCTTCCGGCCTCGGCCACGGTCCCCACGCCGCTCAAGTTCCACGGTCGGATCGTCGGGCAGCCGGGCGAACTCACCTACGCCAAGGACATTCAGCGTTACTTCGCGGCCCTCGACGCCGCTTCTGATCGGGCCACCATGTGGGTGATGGGTACCTCGGAAGAGGGACGCGAGATGGTGGTGCTGGCGATCGCTGATGCCGAGACGATCCGGAACCTGAAGCGCTACCAGGGGATGCTCCACGAGCTGACGGACCCGAGGACGACCAGCGAGACCCGAGCTCGAGAGTTGATCGGCAGCGCCAAGCCGATCTACTGGTTCACCAGCGGACTGCACTCGCCCGAGACCGGTGGTCCGGAGACGCTGCAGGAGACCGCCTACCGGCTGATCGTCGAGGAGACGCCGTTCATCCAGCAGATCCGGGACAACGTCATCACCTTCATCACCCCGGTCCTCGAGGTGGATGGCCGGGAGAAGCAGGTCGACACCTACTACCTCAACAAGAAGCGGGGGAGCGATCTGCAGCGGCTCCCCCTGATGTATTGGGGGAAGTATGTCGCCCATGACAACAACCGGGACGGCATGGGGCAGTTCCTGTCGCTGACCCGGTCCACGACCCGGGCGGTCCTGGAGTGGCGGCCCACCATCATGCACGACCTCCATGAGGCGGCGTCCTATCTCTACAGCTCGACCGGTACCGGGCCCTACAACGAGGCGCTCGACCCCATCACGATCGGCGAGTGGTGGACCCTGGCGCAGAACGATGTACTGGAGCTCACCAAGCGGGGAGTTCCCGGGGTATGGACCTATGGATTCTACGACGGCTGGACCCCGAACTACCTGTTCTTCATCGCTCATTCCCACAACGCGGTGGGGCGCTTCTACGAAGTGCAGAGCTACGGCCCCGACAACAACGACAATCTCCGGGTCAATAGCGGGACGACGAGTCGCGAGTGGTTTCGGCCCAATCCTCCGCTGCCAGTGATCAGGTGGGGCCCCCGCAACAACGTCAACATCCAGCAGTCCGGCATTCTGTTCTCCCTGTCTCATGTGGCCAGGAATCGGGAGCACTACCTGGAGAACTACTGGCTCAAGAACAAGCGATCGGTCGCCAAGGGGGCCGCGGGCCCGACCTACGGCTGGCTCATCCCGGCCGGCCAGCGTCGCAAGGCGGATGCGGCCGATGCCGTAAACGAACTGCTGCGCCAGGGCCTGGAAATCCACACCGCGGACGCCGACTTCCCGGCGGGTGATCTGCAGGTGCGGAAGGGTGACTGGCTGATCCGGGCGGACCAGCCGTTCCGGACCCTGGCCGACATGTACTTCTCGGTGCAGACGTTCTCGCTCTCCAATCCGCGGCCGTACGATGACATCGGCTGGACCTTCCCGTTGATGCGGAATGTCACCGTCAAGCCGATCACGGCCAAGGATTTTCTCGCCCAGAACATGACGCCGACCTCGAACTCCATCCTGGCCGCTGGCGGGATTGCCGGCCCGGGCAAGGTGTTGGTGATCGAGCACACCAGCGACAACAACCTGATGAAGTTCCGGTTCCGGCACCCCGGCGTCCGAATGCTCGCCGCCGAGGAGAGTTTCGAGATCGGTGGACGTCAGTTCCCGGCGGGGGCCTTCCTCATTCCCGACGGGGACCGTGCCGTGCTTGAGCCGTCGCTGCGCTCCCTCGGTCTCAGCGCGATCGCGACCGGGTCCCTGCCGTCGGTCAAGACCCACGAGCTGGACCTGCCCCGGATCGGTTATGTGCACTCCTGGCAGCGGACTCAGGATGAAGGGTGGGTCAGGGCGGCGCTCGATACCTACGAGGTCCCGTACACGTATTTCGCCGACCAGAAGCTTCGGGAAGGCAACCTGAGAGCGCGATACGATGTCATCATCTTTCCCCACGTCGGTGGGAGCGCCGCCTCGCAGGTGAACGGGATCCCCAAGGCCGACACCGTCCCGCTGCCCTATCAGAAGACCGAGGCGTCGCCCAACCTCGGCGCGCTCGACGTCAGCGATGACATCCGGGGCGGCATGGGGATCGAGGGGCTGATGGCGCTCGCCCGGTTCGTCGAGGAGGGCGGTACCCTGATCACCGAGGGCTCCACCTCCACGATCTTCCCGGAATTCGGTCTCACGTCCGGAGTCACGGTGGAACGCCCGGCGGACCTGACCGCGCGCGGGTCGATCATGCGGGGGGTGGTCGCCGACCGGAAGAGCCCGCTGGTGTATGGCTATGAGGAACAGGTCCCGGTCTACTTCAGCCAGGACCCGGTGCTCAACGTGTCCAGCGGCGCCGGCTTTGGCGGCTTCTTCGGTGGGGCGAGCGGGCCGTGGCAGACGACCAATCCGATGGCCACCAGAGTCCGGGTGTCCCCGTATGAACCGGAGACAGCTCCCGCTGCTCGCGGGGTCGGCACGCCGGCGGCGGCTGGCGAGGCGCCCGAGCGGCCCACGCCGGGCGGTCCCGGTGGGGGCGCCGCCGCGACCGGACCCAGACCCAGGGTGGTGCTGCGGTTCCCGGCCCAGGCCAACCAGACGCTGCTGTCCGGGGTGCTGGACGGAGGGGAGGCACTTGCCAACCGGGCCCAGCTGGTCGACGTCTCCCTCGGTCGGGGACACGTGGTGATGTTCGCGATCCGGCCCTACTGGCGGTGGCAGACCCAGGGGACCTTCTTCCTCGGATTCAATGCCATCCTGAACTGGAACGATCTCGACGCGGGATCCGCCAAGGGGGAAGGGGACGTGGCCGACCGAGGCGGCCGGTAGCCGATGCACTCCATCCCCGCGAGTGAGGTCGTCCACCGGCGCGACGCGAAACGGGTCGGCCCGGTGCCCCCCGCGCAGGTGTTGCAGGTGACCGTGGTTCTCCGGCCATTGAACCCGGAGGCCCACGAGCCCGTGGTCCGCGCTCCGGGCTGGCACCCGGGGATGTTTGCCGCCCCCCATCCGGCCGAGTTGGACCAGCGGTATTCCCCCGGTGAGGAAGCCTTCGTCCAGGTGGAGCGATTCGCCACCCGCCACGGGCTTCGGGTCGTGGCCCGCTCACGAGTGCGGCACGACGTGGTCCTGGAGGGGTCGACGGTGGCCCTGGAACGTGCCTTCGGGGTCGAACTCCACCGCTTTGCGTCCGAGGCGGGGCACTACCACGCCCACGATGGGCCGGTTCGCATCCCCCCGGAGCTTGCCTCGGCGGTGGACGGAGTCCTGGGTCTCGACAGCGTTCCGCTCCATACCCCAAGGGCTGGCCTCGCCGGCATCGCACCCAGGTTCACTCCCGGGCAGGTGGCCGAGCATTACAGGTTTCCGGCACAGGACGCTTCGGCGCTGACGATCGGACTGCTCCAGTTCGGCGGGGGGTATCACCGGGAGGACCTGACCGCGTTTGCCCAGCGCCTTGGCCTTTCCCTGCCGCCGATCCATGACATCGAAGTCCCCGGGGGGGGTGGTACCCATGGTGGCAATGCGCCGCTTCCGTCTGATGAGATGAACCGGATCGCGGTGGCCTGGCGGGAGGCCGGCTCGCTAGTCGATTTCGCCACCGCGGCGGGCAAGAACGCCATCGACTTTCTCGGCTCGATGGAAGTCACCATGGATATCGAGCTGGCGGCGGCGCTGGGCGGAGGGGCCTCGATCGCGGTCTATTTTGCGCCGCCGGGGACCGATGGCTGGCGGCGGGCGCTCTACGAAGTGATCGGAGAGGGGTATCCCGGCGGCTCGCCGGTGGCCCCTCTGCCTGCGGTGCTCTCGGTGAGCTGGAGTGAGTGTGAGCACGCCTTCGGGGCCGAAGACCTTCGGTTGATTCACAACGCGCTGACCGCCGTGGCTCGCAAGGGGGTGACCATCGTCTGCTCCACCGGCGACTGGGGGTCAGCGGGGGACTGGCACCCCGGGGTGGCGCCACCGGCCAACGCCCACTTTCCCGCCTCCAGTCCGGCGGTCATCGCCTGCGGCGGCAGCACCATCGTGAAGCCCGGATCGGCCGTGACCGACCTGGCGTGGAATGGAAAGATGCTCGGGGTGCCGGTCGCGTCCGGCGGCGGGATGAGCGGTTTCTTCCCGCGACCGGCGTTTCAGAGCTCCTTGCGCCCCCCGAGTGCACAGGGAACCTGGCTGGCCCCTTCCATCCCCCCCGCCTTTTCCGGGCGCTGGCTGCCGGATGTCGCGGCCAACGCGGCGTTCGAGTCCGGGGTCCAGATCGTGGTTGGTGGGCAGGACCTGGCCGGCGGAGGCACCAGCGCGGCCACGCCGATCTGGGCTTCCCTGCTGGTCCGGATCCAGGCGGCCCTCGGACATCCACTGGCCGGCCTGAACCACTGGCTCTACGATCAGGGCCCGGCCTCCGGTTGCCGGGACGTGGTCACCGGGAACAACGACATCACCGCCGGTAAGGTGGTCTCCTATCAGGCCGGCCCGGGCTGGGACCCCTGTACCGGGTTGGGGGTGCCGGACGGTGAGGCCCTGCTGGCGCGGCTGCGGGAACATCCCACCATCGACTCTGGCTGATGGCCGAAGCAACTCAGCTCATCGATCGCTTGACGGCCGGTCTCACCGGTCGCTACACCGTGACCCGGCAGATTGGACTGGGCGGGATGGCGACCGTGTTCGAGGCGATCGATCTGCAGCACGACCGCCGGGTGGCCATGAAGGTGCTTCGGCCCGAGATCGGCGCCATGCTCGGGGGTGAGCGTTTTACCCGGGAGATCCGGATCGCGGCCAACCTGAGTCACCCCCACATCCTGCCGGTGTATGGGTCAGGAGAGGTGGAGGGACTGCTGTTCTACACCATGCCGTTCGTGGCTGGGGAGTCGCTGCGGCATCGGCTGACCCGCGACAGTCAACTGCCGGTCGAGGAGGCCCTGCAGATCGCGCGGGAGGTTTCCCAGGCCCTGACCCATGCCCACGCCCAGGGGGTGGTGCACCGAGACCTCAAGCCCGAGAACATCATGCTCTCCGGCGGCGTGGCGGTGGTGATGGATTTCGGGATCGCCTATGCGGCCGCGTTTGCCGGCGGGGAGCAACTGACGGCGACCGGGTTGGCCATCGGTACCCCGGCGTACATGAGCCCGGAGCAGGCGGCCGGTGAGCGGGGGATCGATCATCGCAGCGATGTCTACAGTCTCGGCTGCGTGCTCTACGAGATGCTTGCCGGGCGCCCCCCGTTCCAGGGCGGGAGTGTCTTTGCGGTGCTGTCACAACTCGCCACCCAGGAGGCGCCTGACCTTCGCGGCATCAGGCCGGACGTGCCGTTGCCGGTGGCCTTGGCGATCCGGACCGCCCTGGCGAAGAACCCGGCGGATCGATTCGGTTCGGTGGCTGATCTGCTCGCCGCCTGCGACGGGGCGACGGGCCCCGTCCGGCGCCTTGCGGCCACTCCACGCCTGCGGCGGCGGACCCAACTCCTCCTCGGCGGGGCCACCGCACTGATCGTGGCCGGAGGCCTCTGGCTCGCCTTCGGAGGGGGCCCCAGCGGTTCGACGGGGTCCCACCCGGTGGTCGCGGTGCTGCCGTTCGATCATATCGGGCCGGAGGAGGAAGCCTACGTCACCCAGGGGATCGGGAACGAGGTCTCCAACAGCATCAGCGGCATCGGTGGGATCTCCGTCATCTCCCGTGCCAGCGCCGTCCAGTTCAACCGGCAAACTCCCCTGTCGGAGGTGCGACGGGAGCTGAACGCCGACTTTGTCGTCCGAGGGTCAGTCCAGACCAACCGGCAGGCCGACGGTGGCACCGAGGTCAGGCTGTCCACCCAGCTGATCAGCGTGGTGGACGGCAAGGAGCTGTACAGCGACACGCTGACGGCGACCCTGAACGCCGGGATTCTATTCAGGATCCAGCAGCAGATTGCCCGGCGGGTGGCCGACGTCCTGACCTTGACCCTGCGCCCCCAGACACTGGAGGCACTCCGCGAGGGGCAGACCACCAACCCCGAGGCCTATCGCGCCTACCTTCAGGGGAGTATCCACGCCGCCCATTTCCTGGTGTTGCCGGAGCAGCAGAAGGCCATCCAGTTCTTTACCCAGGCGACGACTCTCGATCCGGGATTCGCGCTGGGTTGGGCCCGGCTGGCCCAGCTGCAGGCGGTGTACTACGGGCTGTACGACCGAACCCCCACCCGACAGGCCAAGGTGGAAGATGCGGTGCGACGCGCGGACTCGCTCCGGCCCAGGGATCCGGAGACCGCAATTGCCAGGGGCTACCAGGCCGCCTTCCTGGGGCGGGATCGAGACAAGGCGATGCGCGAGTTCGCCATCGCTCGGGGCGCGCTCCCCAACGGGCCGGAACTGCTGTGGGCCATTGGATTCGTTCATCGATCCCGGGGCGAGGTGGATTCCGCCTTCGCCAGCTTCTCCGAGGCGGCCCGGCTGGACCCTCGATCCCCGATGGTCACCTTCGAAACGGCCGTCGCCGCGTTCCTCCAGCGCCGGTATGACGCCGCCGCCGCGTTGCTGGCGCGGGCCGGGGCGATCGCGCCGGATTGGCCAGTTGCCGCGCTGGGGCTGGCCAATCTCCGGCTCCACCAGGGCGATTTCGAATCCGCCCGGGCCGCGCTCGACCCTCTGCTGACAGCGGCCCCCGGGCTCACCCCCATCCTGGTGGGTGACCCCCTGTACCGCCCCCTCTGGGAGCTGGCTTTTCCGGTCGCCTTCCAGGAGGCCCTGGACGCCCTGACCCTGGCCAGCCCTCTGGTCGACAGCGCCGGGTACTACTACCACAAAGGCAAGCTCCGAATGCGCCAGCGGCGTCCCGCCGACGCCCGCCCGTTCTTTGACTCACTCCGGGTGTTGCAACGGCGGAGGCTGCGGGAGCAGGCCCCGGTTTTCGACGTCCTGATCGACCTGGCAGCCGCCAGCATCGAACTGGGAGATCGGCCGGCCGCCGTCCGGTATCTCGATACTCTTCTGGTGCATGACCCCATGGCCGAAGATGCGTTCCGGGGATCGTTTGCCCTCACCGAGGCGGCGCGGCTCCTGACGCGCCTCGGCCTCCACGAACGGGCCATCGCGCTGCTGACCCGTCTGCTGAGTCTCCCCACTCCGGCGTCTCCCGGGTTGTTACGGGCCGACCCGGGGTTTGCGCCGCTGACTCGGGAGCCGGATTTCCAGGCGCTGCTGCGGGGCCCATCATGACCCCCGAACGAATGGTCCCCGACCCGGAGGCACCCGGGGTGATGTTGAATCCGGACTGCACGGTGGCGCTGGTGGAAGGCAACGGGGTCCTGATTCATGGGGAACGGGTGAGCCGGTTCCTGACCGGAGATCTTTTTCCTCGGCTGATCCCGCTGCTCGACGGACGGATGGACATGGACGCCATCGTGGACACGCTCTCGGAGGAGTTCCCTCCCGCCGAGATCCACTATGCACTCCTGAAGTTGCAATCGTTCGGGGCGGTGATCAACGGGACCCCACGGCGGGCCTCTCCACGGGTGGCGATTCAGTGTCTGACACCCGATGGCCCCGAGCCGTGGCGCCGGGACCTGGAGAGCTTCGGGGTCGAGCTGGACGCATCCGCAGATCTGCAGCTGATCGTGGTGTCGGACTATTTCGACCAGCGTCTCGGGGAGCTCAATCGCGCCGCGCAGCTGGCCGGTCGGCCGTGGTTGCTCTGGCGTCCCGGGCCGACCATTTCGTGGCTGGGACCAGCCTTCTTCCCTGGCCGCACCGGCTGCTGGGACTGTCTGCGCCGCCGCCTGGAGCGGAACTGCCAGTTGGATGCCTGGGCCGCCCGGCGAGCCACCCCGAGCCAGCGCCACACGGGGACCCGGCCCTGGCGTCCGCATCCGACGACCGGGCTCCTGGTCGGCCAGATCGGTGCCCTGGCGGAGGTGGGGCCCGCCGCGCCGCTGGCCTCGGACATGGTGGTGGTCGACGCCCAGACGCTCGAGCTGCGACGGCACCCCGCCCCCCGGCGCCCCGAGTGCCCCGTTTGTGGCGACCCCACTTTGTACGGTGTCCGATTGGGTCGGGCCATCCCGCTAACCTCCGGAACCACCGCCGTCTCGAGCGATGGAGGCCTTCGGGTGGCCCACGCCAGCGAAACGCTCACGCGCTGGGCTGGCCTGGTGGATCCGCTGACCGGCATCGTGGCGTTCCTGGACCGACTGGACCGGGAGGTGCCCGGAATCCACGTATATGCGGCCGGATCCAATCCGGCGCATCCGGAAGCGTCGTGGAGCCAGGTCCGGACGTCGCTCCGTCGGAGCAGCGGGGGGAAGGGGATGACGGATGATCAGGCCCGCGCCAGTGCGCTCGGAGAGGCGGTCGAGCGCTACTCTGGTTGGTTCGATGGGAACGAACCGAGAATCCGCGCGTCGCTCCGCCGGCTCGGCGAACAGGCGATCCACCCCAACCGAGCCATGCTCTTCAGTGAGCGCCAGTACCGGGGTCGCGAAGAACTGCAGGGCGGGCCCTGGGGGCTGGATCGGGTGCCCCGACCGTTTGAGGTGGACGCTGAGGAGGAGTGGACGCCCGTCTGGTCGTTCTCTCGCCGGGAGGTCCGATACCTGCCGACCGGGATGCTCTACTTCAGGTACCACCCAACGGGCGACCCCACCACGACCGGAGACTCCAACGGGAACGCCGCCGGAACGACCATTGAGGAGGCCATCCTCCAGGGATTCCTCGAATTGGTGGAACGGGATGCCACGGCCATCTGGTGGTACCACCGGCTCAAGCGGCCCGCCGTGGACCTCGCCACCCTGGTGCCCGAGTGGACTTCGCTCCAGTCGGAGTACGCCAGATTCGAACGCGAGGTCTGGGCCCTTGACCTGACCCACGACCTGGGAATCCCGGTAGTCGCCACCGTGTCCCGACGGGTCGGTACCCAGTCCGAATCGCTGATCCTCGGCCTGGGGGCCCATCTGGACCCCCGGATTGCCGCCAGCCGGGCGGTGAGCGAGATGCACCAGATGCTGGTGACCGTGGATGAAGACGGCGACGAGTCGCGCGCCCGGGAAGGCTTCGGACGGTGGCTCAGGGAGGCCACTCTCCAGCGTCATCCGTACCTGGGTCCCGATCCGCAGCTTCCGCCGAGCCGGTTGACCGGCCCAGGCGATGTTCCGGTGGATCTGGCGGAGGCGGTCCGCTGGTGCCAGCATCGGGTGGAACGGATCGGGCTCGAGTTCCTGGTCCTCGATCTCACCCGGCCGGAGGTGGAGGTCCCGGTGGCGAAAGTGGTGGTGCCGGGGTTGCGTCACTTCCGGGCCCGGTACGCCCCTGGCCGGCTGTACGATGTCCCGGTACAGTTGGGGTGGCAGGACGCGCCGCTCGCCGAGGAGTTGCTGAACCCTACACCATTCTTCCTGTAGCGAGACCTCGGTGGCAATGCTATTCGCGCTTGACGGGTGCCCATCCCCGGTGGACATTAGGGTCCGTGCGCTCGTCCCCATTTCCCACTCCGGAGGTTCTTGTGCCCGAACATTCGATGAAGGTGGCAAAAATCCTGGCCAAGGCTTGGCTGGATCCTGCCGCGATGAAGCGGCTGCGGAGCAATCCCAAGGCAGTGCTGAACGAGGCCGGTATCAAGATTCCTGGTGAGGTGAAAGTCCTCGAGGACACCAAGGACGTAAGCCACTTCGTGATTCCGGCTCGGCCCGCCGGGCTCAAGGATGAGGACCTGAAGAACCCTTCGGCGAATCCCGATCTCTGCTGTACGGCGCATCCCGATCTCTGCTGTACGCTTGTCTAGCTGCTCCGCCGACCACCGTGCTCTGCCATGGGTGTTCTCATCCCTGATAGGGTGCGGGGGTCGGAGCTTGTTCTGCACCTGGTCGAATCGGTGGAGCTCCACCGTTCGCCCGAATCCATCCGGTTCTCCTCCGGCGGCCGCACAGTCACTCTCCGGGAGCCCTCCCCCGGCCTGATCGCGGCTGTTCGGGCCCTGCAATCCGGGGCCCGCCCTCGGGAGCTCCAGGCTCAATTGCACGACAGTGGGGGCACCGTTGGCCTCGCGCTGTGGATGAGCGTGGTGCGCCGGCTCGAGGCCATCGGGGGCCTCCGCTATACCCTCCTGTGGGGCGACACCATCCTGGGGAGCCTGGTACCCGGTCGCCCGGCGGACGGCATAACGGATGAGCCCCCACCCGGGCCGGTCGTCCTCTCCCAGTTCGGGTATCTGCGCCGTCAGGGGACCTCCCTGGTGCTGGACTCACCTCTGGGCGTGGGCCCGCTGGTGGTGGGGTCCCCCGGGGCGCTCCTCAGTCTGGGGCTATTGACCGACCGGATCGATGGCAGTCAGCTGGACGATGCCTCCCTTCACCGGCTGGGCGCTGGGGCCGAGGAGTGGCTTCCGTCGTGGTGCGGGTTTCTTCGGTCCGCGGGTCTGGTCGTGGACATCGACAGCCAGGGACGCACGGTGGAGGACGAGCATCCCGCGCTCCGCTCCTGGGAGTTGGCCGATCTGCTGCTCCACTCCCGCAGCCGATCGACCCGGGTCGATCAGCCGATCGGGGGGACCTTCCCGGGCCGTGGAGTGGCCGAGCCGCCGCCCGCGCTACGAGCCTCGGCTTCTGAGGATTTCACCGCTCTTCCGGTGCCGGACCTCGCCGCCCTGGCCAAGTCCGACGCATCCCTGCTGTCGGTCATGGAGGCGCGTCGTTCCATTCGTCGTCACGGCCAGATCCCGATGGATGTGGCCCAACTGTCGGAATTCCTCTATCGGGCCGCCCGGGTCATCCCCGATCGGGAGATCCCGGCTGGCGCCGGATCCTTCGAGATCACCTGGCGAGTGGCTCCCAGCGCGGGCAGCTGCCATCCGCTTGAGCTCTACGCCGTCGTGGACAATTGCCGGGGACTGGCGCCAGGGGTGTATCACTACGACCCTGCCAACCATCGCCTCTACCGGCTCGATGCGTCGGAACCGGCCACGGGGGTCGCGCTCGACAGCTGCAATGGCGTGATGGAGGGCGGAGGGCGACCCCAGATCCTGCTCTGCCTGACCGCTCGGTTTCGAAGAGCCTCGTGGAAGTACCAGGGCGTGGCCTACACCAACGTGCTGAAGGACGTCGGCGTGCTCTACGAAGCGATGTACCTGATCGCCACGGCCATGGGGCTGGCCCCCTGCGCCCTCGGGGGTGGGGACACCGCCGCGATCGTCGCGATGCTGGGACTCGATCCCCTGGAGGAGGGGCCGGTCGGGGAGTTCCTGCTCGGCAGCGTGGTTCGGTGAACGCCCCCGGTCACCCCGCGGCGTTGACCTCCTGGGCAGCCCGGATTCCCGACTCGAACGCGCCCTGCATCCAGCCCGGCAGGGAAGAGGTGTGGTCCCCGGCAAAATGGAGCCGGCCCTCCGGGCGTGGGATGATCGGGCAGAGGCGGCTCATCTGTCCGGGCCGGAACCAGCAGTAATCGCCCCGGGCCCAGGGATCCTCGTCCCAGCAGACCGACATCGCTTGCCCGGTAAAGTGGCTTCGCGCACCCGGCCAGACCCGCTCTACGGCGTCCAGGGCAAACTGAGCCCGGTCGGGTTCCCCGAGTGCGCCGACGTCGCGGGCAGGAGCCCCCGTGTAGTAGCAGTCAAGGATCCCCCGTGAGGTGTCCTGGGCCGCCGTGGCGTCCTCGATCCAGACCCCGGGGTGGTTCTCCGGTCCGGTCTCGGGGAGGTCGGTGGAGGCGTTCCCGTTGCTGCCCAGAGGCTGCCAGTAGCGAGACGAGAACTCCAGGAATACCCGGGTCACCGAGGTGTACGGGAGGTCGGTAATGGCGGCTGCCTTGGGGGCGGGGAGCTTCGGGGTAATGGGGATGTCCTGGAACACACTCCAGGGGATGGTACTGATCACCCGGTCGGCGGCGATGGTGCCCACGCCGTTGCCGCATTCGATCTCGACCCGGTCGGCCGACTGTTGGATGGCCATGACCGGCGCATTGAATCGAATCTGTCGTGCGAGGCGAGCGGCCAGGGCCTTCGGGAGGCCGTCGGTGCCGCCCCGAATCCGGTAGGTAGCCAGCGGATTGAGCGGGGGCGGTTTGGCGGCGGTGAGTCGGGCCAGATGGGCGTGATGGCGGTAGCGTCGACTGGCCGGGTGACCGACCGGGGCGGTTGGTGTCCCTTCCGCCGCCATCGCCATCATGAAGGCATCATCCCGCAGAATCAGCAGTGCGGAGGCAGCGACGGCACCATCTCCCCAGAAATCCGGGAAACCCAGATGGAGCAGGGTGACGGCTCCGGGGGAGGCCCCCTGGTTGGAGAGCAGCTGACAGAACGTCACGGCGTCGTACTTCTCCAGGGCCGGGGGCGGCCATCCGGGACTCCGGGGATCCTGGGCGGCGACGTCCTGGAGCGGCCCGCCCAAGTACCGGATCATGAGCTCCATGAGCGTCTTGCCCTGTTCATCCGGGTGAAGCGCCACCGGCCAGGCGGCTTTGGCGTCACCGGCATTCTTGATGAGCCTCCCCTTGACGAAGTCCATCTCGACGAGATGGCTGTCGACTGGAAGCGGATCCAGTTCGAGACCCAGCTGCCTGATGTATCCGACCGTCAGGGGATGGCCGCCGGGAACGAACGCGGCGCCAGCGTCGGCGTGCAGTCCGGGCGAAAAGCCATCCCGGAGGGTCAGCACCCGTCCACCGGGGCGGGAGCGTGCCTCCAGCACTACCACTTCATGCCCGGCCTGAGTGAGAAGGTCAGCGGCGCAAAGCCCGGCGAGTCCGGCCCCCAGCACGGCGACCCTCTGGGGCGGGCCACGGCGGATGAGCGGGGTGGGCGGGAACGGTTCGAAGGTGTATCCCGACATGTGCTAGATCACTCCTCCTCGGCGCCAGCGGCCGATCTGGTCGAACCGGTCCTCGTGCACCCCGAGGACTTCGTCCGGTCCGACGGTGGCAACGCCGGACTTGCTGACCTCGATGCCGGCGGCGTAGTTGGCCAACTCGGCGGCCTCGCGCATCGTCCCGGCCGCGGCCAGGATCGTTCCAATCCATGCGGTGACGGTGTCGCCGGCCCCGGAGACATCGCTCACCTCCCGGGTCAGACTCGGGATATGGGTGACGGCTCCGTCTCGGGTCACCAGCAGCATCCCTTCGGCCCCGAGGGTGACCAGCAGGTTATCCACCTTCAACTGCCCGAGGGCGGCCGGCATCGCATCGCGATGGTCCAGGTCGACCGCCGCGCCCAGGGCAGCCTCCAGTTCTCGACGGTTGGGTTTGAACACCGTGGCGCCCGCGTAATCGAAGAACTGGCGGAACTTGGGGTCCGCGATCACCGGCACCCCTCCACGGCGGGCGGCGGCGATCAGGTCGTGGATCAGGCCTGGCGGCAGGGCTCCCTTGTTGTAGTCCTCCAGCACCAGCGCATCGGCTCCGGGCAAGGCCCTCCGGGCGACCGTCCCCAGCCGATCGAGGTCGGCCCCAGTCAGAAGGGCGTCCACCTCCTGGTCGATTCGAACGATCTGCTGGCCGCGCGCCATGACTCGGGTCTTGGCAGTCGTGGGCCGTCCGGCCAGGGTGATCAGGCCGTCGTCCGGGATCCCGTAGCTGGCCAGTTCGGTGCGGACCGTCGCGCCGTTCGGATCGTCCCCCACGATGCCGATCAGGGTGCATTCGGCGCCGATGGCCCGCACATTGGCGGCCACGTTGGCAGCCCCGCCAAGGGCCGACCGATTCTCCCGGACGGCGACCACCGGGACCGGAGCCTCCGGGGACAGCCGTTGGGCGTCCCCGATCAGATAGCGGTCCAGCATCACATCGCCCACTACCACGACGCGCCGGGACTTGGCGGCATCCAGCAGTTCGACAATCCGGTCTCTGGTTGGAGGCATGGGCTCGGATGGGCCGGGGGATGAAGTGGTGGCTGCCGAATCGTCGGCTGATCGCGGCGAGAGGTCAATCCCCAAGCTATCCCGGACCCGGGAGGAGTCGGTATCTTGAGGCCCATGCCAGCGTTCCAGATTGTCGTCCGCCGCGAGCCACTCGTGGAATCGGTCCACCGGGTCTCGGTCGCGGTGGTCTCCCGTGACGGACGCCTGGTCGCTGAATCGGGCAATCCGGATCTGGTCAGCTTCTGGCGATCAGCGGCCAAGCCCTTCCAGGCCATGCCGCTGGTGGCCGACGGGGTAGTGGATCGTTTTCGACTGGGCACCGAAGAACTGGCACTCGCCTGTTCATCCCATTCGAGCGAAGCTCGTCACCGTGCGGTCGCCGATCGGTTTCTCGCCCTGATCGGACGGACCGAAGCGGACCTCGCGTGCGGCCCACACATCCCGCTGGGTGCCGCCGTGGCCCAGCAGGTGGTTCGCGACCGGGTGCCGCTCTCCCCCCGGTGGAGCAATTGCTCGGGAAAGCACTCCGGCATGCTGGCCCTCGCCGCGCATCACGGTTGGCCGATTGGGGGCTACGAACGGGTTGGCCATGCAGTCCAGGATCGGCTGGCCGAGGTGATTGCGGAGTGGACGGGCATCGCGGTCCCCGATCTGGTCCTGGGGGTTGATGGTTGCACGACCGTCTGTTACGCCCTGCCCCTGCGGGCGATGGCGCTGGCCTACGCCCGCCTGGTCTCAACTGAGCGGCCCGAGGGCACCCGGATCCGGGCCGCGATGATGGCCCACCCGGATCTCGTCGCTGGCACTGGACGGTTCGACACCGATCTCATGGTGGCCATGCCGGGCGAGATCGTCGTCAAGATCGGGGCCGAGGGGATCTACTGCGCGGGGATTCCGTCCCTGGGGGTCGGGGTCGCTCTCAAGGTGGAGGACGGCGACCAGGGGAGTCTTCCGCCGGCGTTGTTCGGCGTGCTCGACCAGCTGCTGCCGGCGCTTGGGGGTCCCCGGTTTCCCGCCTCGGCGCTGGCAGGCCATTCACGGGTCGCCATTCTCAATACCAGAGGTCAGGCCACGGGTGAGATGAGGCCTGAGGGCCAGCTCCGGATTCACGGCACCTTCTGAGGGGAATTGGTACCGTGTCCAACCCAGCCACTCCTATTTTGGATTCCATGGATCCGCCCACCGGCGCGCTGCTCGGCGTGGCCGGCGCCATTGCACTGGGAGATGAGTCCCGGCTGGAGGATCGGATGCGCCTGCTCCTGGCCACCGGGGCTGCGCCGGTGTGGGTCGAGGAACTGCTGTTGCAGTCCGTCCTGATGGTGGGGTATCCGCGCGCCCTGGTGGCCGCGGGAGTCTGGCGCCGGGTCAGCGGGCTGCCTGCGCCGAGCCGCGATGCAGATTCCACCGGTCCGGAGGAATGGTCGTCCCGTGGCGAGGAAACCTGTCGGACCATCTACGGACTCAACTACGACCGGCTTCGGGCCAATGTCCGCTGGCTGCATCCCGCGCTCGATGCCTGGATGGTGACGGAGGGCTATGGCCGGGTCATTGCCCGTGACGGACTCGATCTGGCCCGGCGGGAACTGTGCACGGTCGTGCAATTGGCCGTGCTGGGCTCACCCCGCCAGCTCCACTCCCATTTGCGGGGTGCCCTTCAGGTCGGGGCCGGATCCCGGGTCATCGACCGGGCTCTGGAGATCGCCACGCGAGATGCCAGTCCGGCTGCAGCGACCGAGGCGGTGGTGATGTGGCAGCAGGTGCGAAAGTCGAGGGGAACGGCATGAGCTTCATCGACCAGGCGATCATCACCGTCCAGGCAGGCACCGGCGGTTCCGGAGCCTGTTCATTCGCCCGGTTCAAGTACATCCCCAAGGGTGGGCCGGATGGTGGAGATGGGGGGCGCGGCGGGAGCATCTATGTGGTGGCCGACCCCAACCTCGCTACTCTGCTGGACTATACCTACCGGACCACCTGGACTGCTCGGCGAGGGGTGCACGGCAAGGGGAAGACGATGACCGGCGCCGCCGGCGAGGACCTCACCCTGCCGGTGCCGGTGGGCACGGTGCTCCGCAATGCCGATACCGGCGAAGTGATCGGGGAAGCCCTCGAACCCGGGGTTCCGATCCTCGTGGCACGGGGTGGCCGTGGCGGCCGTGGGAATGCCCGATTTGCCACCGCAACCCATCAGTCGCCTCGGGAATGGGAGCCGGGGGGTGAGGGCCAGACCCTCCGGTTGGAACTCGAACTCAAGCTGATCGCCGACGTGGGGCTGTTGGGTGAACCCAACGCCGGAAAGAGCACCCTCCTCTCGGTCATCACCGCCGCCCGACCGAAGATCGGGGACTACCCATTCACCACCCTCCAGCCCAACCTCGGCGTGGTGGCGTTGAGCGGCGGGCGGTCGTTTGTGGTGGCGGATATTCCGGGCATCATCGAAGGAGCCCACGAGGGCAAGGGGCTGGGCTTCACCTTTCTGCGGCACGTGGAGCGGACCCGCGTGCTGGCGGTGCTCATCCCGCTCGATGCCGAAGATCCCCAGGCGGTGTACGATCGGCTGCGCCACGAAATCCGGCTGCACAGCGAATCCCTGTGGCTCCGACCGCACCTGGTACTCTTCACCAAGCGGGATCTGCACCCGCCCAACGATGCCATTCCTGAGTTGGACGCGCCTGAGGCCGCCGGCGTGCTGGCCATTTCGGCGGCCGGTCAGATCGGCCTCGAAGCCCTGGTCGAACAACTCTGGACATTGGTCGCTCGGGCCCGGGCGGAGGACGCCCAGCCTGCTCACCCTGATGCCGAGTTCGACGAGTAGCCTGACCGACCTCGGGATCGATGACCGCGAAGCCTATCTGACGCTCGCGCTCACTCCCGGGGTCGGCCCTGAACGGCTGGCCAGCCTGCTGGCGGCCTGTGGCAGTCCCGGCGGCGCCCTAATGGCGCCTTTCGCGTTCTTGTGCACCATCCCCGGAATTTCCAGCGCCTGCGCCGCGGCGATCCGCACGGTCCGCCGGGATGCGGGAGGTCATCTGCTGCGGGCTGTCGACCGGCTGGGTGGGCGGATCCTGGTGCCGTTCGATCCGGAGTTTCCCAAGTTGCTGCTGGGGATACCATCGCCTCCTCCGTTTCTGGTTGTGGCTGGCCGAATGGAATTGCTGGCGGCGCCCGCAGTGGCCGTGGTCGGCAGCCGGGAGCACACCCGCTATGGCGCCGAGGTCTGCCGGCGGGTGGCGCTGACGGCCGCCCTGGCGGGAGTGGTGGTGGTGAGCGGGATGGCGAGAGGGCTCGACGCCGTGGCCCACCGGGCGGCGCTCGAAGCAGGGGGTGGAACCATCGGGGTGCTCGGCACGGGCATCGACGTGGTATATCCCAAGGCCAACCTGGGGCTGTACCAAGCGATGAGACGTGACGGTCTCCTCCTGACCGAGTTCCCGTCGGGTCATCGGCCAACGGCCGGGAGCTTTCCCCGTCGGAACCGTTTGATCAGCGGACTGGCTCGGGTGACCGTGGTGGTGGAGGCATCGGTGACCTCCGGCGCCCTGCTCACGGCCGGATCGGCGCTCGTGCAGGGCCGCGAGGTGCTGGTGGTGCCTGGACCGATCACCAGTGCCACGGCCGGAGGCGCCAACCGGCTGCTCCGGGACGGGGCGGCCCCGCTGATCGACCCGGCCGACCTGCTGGCGTTCTACCCCGAAGCCCGCCCGGTTGCTCCGGCCGGCGCCGGGCCGGGTGGGCGCCAGGCCCGGGTGCTGGCGATCCTGCGCGAGGGCGCACGCCACGTCGATGAACTGTGCGTTCTGCTTGACCTCCCACCTGGACGGTTGCTCAGCCTGCTCGGCGCCATGGAGCTGATCGGGCTCGTCAGACAGGATCCGGGGCTGGTCTTCTCCGCCGAACTCCTGTCGCCGACCCTGCGGCCGCCGGCCGGGGTCTGACCGGACGTATACTTCCGGAGTGCTGGTCTACCTTCATGTTCCCTTCTGCGCCCGTCGCTGCAGCTACTGCGATTTCGCCATCGCGGTTCGCCGGGAGACACCCTCGGCAGCGTTCGTCGAGGCCTTCGGGCGGGAATGGCGCCACCGACTCCTTCACCCAGCGTGGGCCGATTCGACGACGGTGCGGACGATCTACCTCGGTGGTGGAACGCCAAGCCGGCTCGACCCGGGGGCCCTTGACGAGCTGATCGGGATCATGACCTCCGATCGGAACCTGGTCGAGGGCGCGGAGGTGACCCTGGAAGCCAACCCCGAAGACGTGACCCCCACCAAGGCCACGGCCTGGTCGAGGGCGGGAGTCAACCGGGTCTCCCTCGGCGTCCAGAGTTTTTCCCCAGGTGTGCTCGCCTGGATGCACCGGACCCACCAGGCCGATCAAGTGGCGCCTGCCGTGGAGGCGATTCGAGCCGCCGGGATCGGCAACGTCTCGATCGACCTGATCTACGGGCTCCCGGGTGCCCTGAGTCGGCGCTGGGAGGATGATCTTGATCAGGCGTTCGCGCTGGCACCGGAGCACCTCTCCCTTTACGCTCTCACGCTGGAGGCCCACACCCCACTGGCCCACTGGGTGGACCGCGGCCTGTCGGCCGCCCCCCCCGACGATCAGGCCGCGGATGACTTCCTGACGGCTTCGGCCCGACTCAGAGCGGAAGGGTTCGAACACTACGAGGTGTCCAACGCGGCCCGACCGGGGCACCACGCGGTCCACAACAGCGGGTACTGGCGACGGGACGCGTTTCTCGGTCTGGGTCCCTCGGCTCACAGCGCCTGGGGGCGGTATCGCTCCTGGAATGTCCGCGAATGGGAGGGGTGGCGCCGGGCCGTGCTCGCCGGCCAGGACCCGGAGGAGGGGAGAGAGATCCTCGACGACCGGCAGGCGCTCCTGGAATTCCGATACCTCGGCCTGCGGACCAGTCACGGCGTCCCCGATGCCATGGTCCCGGCGCCCCACCGGGCCCAGTGGCAGGCGCAGGGATGGGCCGAGACGGCCGGTGGACGGGTCCGGCTCCTGCCCGAGGGTTGGCTCCGTCTGGACTCCCTGGTAGCTTCGCTGCCCGACGATTCCTAGATTCCCAAGATGCCGACTGCCGAACAGCTGACTGAAAGGGAGCGCCGGGTACTCGAGGCGGTGATTCAGACCTACATCGCCACCGCCGAACCGGTCGGGAGCCAGACGATTGCCCGGCGGCACCCGCTGGGGCTGTCGCCGGCGTCGATCCGTCAGATCATGAGTGATCTGGAGCAGGGCGGGTATCTCTACCACACCCATACCTCGGGCGGTCGGATCCCCACCGATCTGGCGTATCGGCTCTACGTCGATCACCTGATCCAGTTGTCCCCGCCCAGCGCGCAGGAGCGACGGGCCCTGCAGGCCGAACTCCATATCGAGCGGACCGCGATTGAGGAGATTCTGCGGCGGGCCGCCCAGGTCCTGGGGGTCCTGACCCAGGAGCTGGGGGTCGCGGTCGCTCCGAGCCTCGATCAGGTGATACTCGATCGGCTCGACCTGGTGGCCGTCGCGACCGAGCGATTGCTGCTGGTCTTCCACCTGCGCAGCGGGGCGCTGCGGACCATCTTCGTCCAGGTCCCGGCGCCCGTGGCGGCGAGCACGGTGGAGCGGGTGGCGCGGATCCTCAACGAGCGGTTGGCCGGGCTTTCCCTCCGGGAAATCCGGGCGACGCTGGGGGAGCGGCTGCGCGATGCGGACGCGACCGGGCAGGGGAGTGCGCTGCTGAATATCTTCCTGGAACAGGGTGAGGAGATCTTCGATCTGCCGGCATCACGAGAGGGTGTCATGCTTGGGAGCGCCCAGCCGCTTGTCGCGCAGCCTGAATTTGCCAGCAACGAGCGAATTCGCGACCTGCTCTCCCTGACGGAGCGGCGGGGGATGCTCCGCTCTGCGCTGGCGGACCGACCCGCCAGCGGGATCTCCATCACCATCGGCACGGAGCATACCGATCCGCGACTGGCGGACTTTACGCTGGTGACGTCGTCCTATCGGCTTGGGGCCCTGAGTGGGGTGATCGGCGTGATCGGGCCGACCCGGATGCCGTACGAGAAAATTATCGGACTGGTGCAACACACCAGCCGCCTGGTGGAAGGGTTGATTGAGTGAGGGATTTCTACGAGGTCCTGGAAGTGAGTCGGGACGCCACCGAGGCCGACATCAAGCGATCGTACCGCCGGATGGCCATGGTGTATCACCCCGACAAGAACAACTCGCCCGACGCCGCAGAGCGGTTCAAGGAGGTCGCCGAGGCGTACGAGGTGCTGCGCGACTCCAAGAAGCGGGCCACCTACGACCGGTATGGCCAGGCCGCCTTCGACCAACCCGGGCGGAACAGCGGGTTCGAGCACGTCGACCTGGCGGAGGCGCTCAACATCTTCATGCGTGACTTCGGGGGGATCGGGGGGTTCGACTCGATCTTCGGCGGAGGTCGTTCTCCGGCCGAAGCCCGGCGGGGTCAGGACATCCGGGTCACGGTCAAGCTGACCCTGGCCGAAGTCGCCACCGGGGCCAAGCGGACCATCAAGCTCCGGACGCTCGTGGGGTGTGACACCTGTGGCGGCAGTGGCTCGGCAACCGGTACCCGGCCGAGCACATGTACCACCTGCGGTGGGGCCGGTGAGGTGCGGCGGGCAACCCGGAGCGTCTTCGGACAGTTCGTTGCTGTCGCCCCCTGTCCCTCCTGTGCCGGCGAGGGCAGCATCGTGCTGTCGCCCTGCGAGGCCTGCCGGGGTGAGGGACGGTTCAAGGGCGAGCGGTCGGTCCCGGTGGAGATCCCGGCCGGCGTCTCCAGCCACAACTACATCACCTTGCGGGGGCAAGGAGCCGCGGGTCCCCGGAATGGCCCGCAAGGTGACCTGGTCGTGATGATCGAGGTCAAGGAGGACGACCGGTTCGAACGGCACGGGGAGGATCTGGTGACCGATCTGCCGATTGCCTTTTCGCAGGCTGCCATGGGCGCCGAACTCGTGGTCCCGTCTCCGTGGGGTGAGGAGCAGCTTTCGATTCCGGCCGGGATCCAGTCGGGCACCATCATCCGGCTCAAGGGGAAGGGCCTGCCGCGGCTTGGCCGCGCGGGCAATGGCGACCTCAACGTCCGGATTCACGTGTGGACTCCCGATCAGTTGAGCGAAGAGCAGCGCCGATTGTTCCGGGAACTTGCCCAGTTCGAAGGCGAGCCTCCCAAGCGCGACTCGGGCGGCTTCTGGGGCAAGCTCAAGGAAGCCCTCGGGGCATGACCTGGTGGGCGGTCGAGGTTCGCGCCGACGCCGCCGAACGTGACGCGGTCGCGGAGTGGTTGGTGCGCCGGACCGGCCAGGCGGTGGAGGAGCAACCCGATGGTCGACTGATCGGGTATACGACCGATCAGTCGAGCAGTCATCAGGTCGGGCGCGAATTGCAGACGGCCTTCGTCTCCATTGCCCTGGGCCCGCCCCACGCGGTCGATCCGGTGGACTGGGGGACGGCGTGGCGGGCGGGGCTGGCGCCGCGGACCATCGGGCGGCTGACCATTCTGCCGACCTGGTGTGCCCCCCCCATCGAGGCGGGCGCCCTTGTCCGGATCGATCCGGAGACCGCGTTCGGCACCGGTGAGCACGGTTCCACCCGGGGTGCCCTCCGCCTCCTCGATCGCCACCTCACTGCCGGGGCAATGGTGCTGGACCTGGGCTCGGGCAGCGGCATTCTGGCGATCGCCGCAGTGGTGCTTGGCGCCCGGCGTGCGGTCGGCATCGAGAACGATGGGGAAGCCGTTCCGGTGGCGGTCCGCAATGCGGAGCAGAACGGGGTGAGCGGGGCGGTCAGTTTCCTCGAAGGGGACGCCGGATTGCTGGCCCCTCTCCTCGGCCCTGCCGAGCTGGTTCTCAGCAATATTCTCCGGGATGCCAACACCGCCCTCCTGCCGGCGATCCGACAGGCCCTGGCTCCCGGAGGACTCGCGATATTCTCCGGGATGGAGGTTTCCGAGGCGCTGCAGTTCAGGGCCAGTCTTGACCAGGCCGGCTATCAACTCGTGGACGAGGTGGAGGACACCGGCTGGTGGAGCACGGCGGCTCAGCCCCGATGATCAACCTCGTGGCCGAGCCGGGTACCATGGTGGTTGGGGCATCAGTTCGTCCCGGCCCGGAGGAGGCGCACCACCTCAAGGTGCGGCGATCCCGAGCCGGTGACCCGATCCGGTTGGTCGATGGTCGAGGCCAGGTCGGCCAAGGCGTGTTGCAGCCCGATGGGACCGTGCTCCTGTCCAGTCTTGTCGCGGTCGCGCCGCCACCGGGGCTGACTCTGGCCGTCGGGGCAGGCGATCGAGACCGGTTTGGCTGGCTGGTTGAGAAGGCGGCCGAGCTGGGGGTCACGGACTTGATTCCCCTGGAAACGGAACGCACGGGGGGAGTGTCCTCTCGGGTCAGAGCACAGCACCTGGAACGGCTTCAGCGTCGGGCCCTCGAGGGAATCAAGCAGTCCGGGGCGGTATGGGCGCCGGTGGTCCATCCCTCGCGCTCACTCGGAGACCTGCTGGCCGAACCGACCACCGGGATCCGCTGGCTGGCAAGCGCGGGTGGGGAGAATTCCCCGGGTCTGCCCCCCGGCGAATCGATCCTGATCGTCATTGGTCCTGAGGGCGGCCTTTCCGGTGCCGAACTGGAGCAGCTCCAGAGGGCCGGCTTCCTTCCGGTGCGGCTGGGCCCCCATGTCCTCAGGTTCGAGACGGCTGCCGTGGCGGCCGCCTGTCGCGTCTTCCAGTTGAGAGAGGCAACCTCGCATGGCTGATTGCATTTTCTGTCGGATTGCCGCTGGCGAGATCCCGGCGCAGGTGGCCGGACGGTCGGCGGGAGCCCTGGCGTTCCACGATCTCAACCCGCAGGCGCCGGTCCACGTGCTGGTTGTCCCCACTGCCCACTACGGGGCCGCGAGCGACGTGACCGGCCCGGAAGCGGCCGCGGTCTGGGCTGAGGTGATGGGTCTTGGGGTGAGCGTGGCCGAGAGACTAGGATTGGTCGGACCCGGCTACCGGTTGGTGATCAACACCGGGCGCGACGGCGGTCAGTCGGTGGGCCATCTCCACGTGCATCTGCTGGGCGGCCGCCGGATGGACTGGCCCCCGGGGTAGCCCGGCGCCTGGCGGCGTCCGTCCGGTAGGAATCGGGGAGTTCTCGGGTTACTTTCAGGGTTCGGCGCGGTCGATGGCACAGTCACGGAAGGATGCTTGCGAACGAACTGGCGGACGGTAGGGGACCTGGGCCCGAAGGGGCCACGCGGGGGCGACTGGTTCGCCGCGGTGACAGGAGTCCGCCGAACTCAGAGGGTCAAGCGCTCGTGAGTCGAGCCGAGGCGGCCCGGGGGCGACCGGTCACGGGACCGCAGATCAACGGGGTGCAGGTGCCAATCCACGGCGCCGGCACCCCGTCCACTTTCCAGGGGGTCGCCTCGGATGAGAGTCTGGAATCGCTCGAGTTCCTGCGGGTGCTGGATCTGGTGGCCGGAATGGCCTCCGGTCCCCTCGGGGCCGAGGCCGTGCGCGCCCGCAGACCGATCGCTGACCCTGACCAGATTCGCCACGACCTTGGGGTGATCGAGGAGCTGTTCACCCTTCGCCAGCAGGGGGAGGAGTTCGATGCCCCTCCGGTGCCTCCCCTCCAACCCGTGATGGCCCGGCTCCGGATCGACGGCAGTTCGCTGGACGGTACGGAGCTGGTACGGATCCGCTCCACCCTGTCCGCCGGCCGGCAGATCGCGATGTATCTGCGCCGGGTCGGGGACCGCGCGCCCCAGCTGACGACCCTCCTGGTGCCGGTGCCCGATCGCGCCATCGAAGCCCGACTCGACCACTCAATCGACCCCGAGGGGGAACTCCTCGACACCGCGGATTCCGCCCTGGCGGCGGCGCGCCGCGCGGTCCAGACCCACCGGGACCGGCTGATCCGGCGGCTCGAAGCCATCCTCCACGGACTCGACGCCCAGACGGTGCCGGGGGGAGCGGCGGTCACGGTCCGCGGCGGGCGCTACGTCATTCCAGTCCGGCGCGACAGCCGGGCCAGGCCCCACGGGATCGTGCACGATGAGTCCGGCTCCGCCGGCACCCTCTTCATCGAGCCGTCCGAAGCGATCGAAGCCGGCAATGCCCTCCGGGAGGCGATCCAGGCCGAGGGTCGGGAAACACATCGAGTACTCGGGGAACTGACCGACCTCGTCCGCCCGCACGGCGATGCCATCTCGGCGGTGCACCGGATGTGTGTCCAGGCCGATGACGCGATGGCCCGAGCCCGCTATGCCAACGCGATCAGAGGAGCAGTGCCGGTCTTGGCCACCGCGGGGGAGCCATTGGCGATCCGGAACGGCCGCCACCCGGTCCTGCTGGCTCGAGTGCCTGATACGGTTCCCTTCGATCTGATCTTCGAGCCGGGCGAGAGCACCCTGGTCGTGAGCGGTCCCAACGCCGGTGGCAAGACGGTCATGCTCAAGACCGTCGGACTCACTGCGGCGATGGTGCAGGCCGGGATTGTTCCCCCGGTGGGGACCGGCAGCCGGTTTCCGATCTTCACCCGGATCTTTGCCGACATCGGGGACCACCAGTCCATCGCCGCCGATCTCTCGACCTTCAGCGCCCATGCCGCCACGCTGCAGCGAGTGCTGGCCGAGGCCGGGGAGGCGAGCCTGGTGCTGCTCGATGAGTTGGGGAGCGGCACCGATCCGGCCGAGGGGGCTGCCCTGGCCTGGGCTGCCCTGGAGTCGCTCACCCGGCGAGGCGCCCGGACGGTGGCCACCACCCACCTCGGGGCTCTCAAGATGCTGGCCGCAGAGGAGCCCGGAGTGGTCAACGGGTCCCTGGAGTTCGACGCGGCCACGCTGTCTCCGAGCTATCGGTTCATTAAGGGCGTACCCGGTCGCTCCTACGGTCTGGCGATCGCGCGCCGCCTTGGGGTGGACGGTGCCGTAGTGGCGCGCGCCGAGGCGCGCGTGCCCCATCAGGAAATGGCGCTGGACGCCCTGTTGCGCGAGGCCGAAGCCCGGAACCGTCAGTTGCTCGAGTGGGAACGGGCCCTCATCGACCGGGCGGCCGCCGTGGAGCTTTCCGAGGGCAGCCTCGCGGCGAGGGCTGGTCTCGCGGGCGAGCGGGAGGCCGAGCTCCGCCGGCGGGAGAAGGACGCTGAGCGGCGGGCCCGGGCCATCGCCCAGGAGTATCTCCTGAACGCCCGAGCCCGGGTCGAAGAGGCAATTCAGGTGGCCACCGAGGCGGACGCGGCCCGGGACGCTCGCCGGGCAGTGGAGGAGGCGGTGCGAGATCTGCGGGCCACCGAGGCCGAGGCCGAGGCGGCCGATGCCGCCGGGGCCAGGCGGGTCTCCGTGGTGCTGGGGGATCGGGTCCGGCTGCGAAGTGGAGGACTCGGCCAGGTGATTGAACAGCGCGAGGACGGCCAGTTGCTGGTGGTTGCGGGCAGTCTCCGGCTGGTGGTGGCTCCGGACCAGGTCGCCGAGGTGGTTCCGCCGGCCCCCCCGGTCCGATCCTCTGGCCGCGGAGTCGGCCGCGGTGACCGCCCGGGCCGATGACGCGGAGCGGAAATCGATCTGCGCGGGATGCGGGTGGACGAGGCCGAGATGGCCATGCTGGCCGCGCTCGATGCGGCAGTACTCGCGGCGTTCCCGCTCCTCAAGGTGATCCACGGCAAGGGCACCGGGGCAGTACGGGAGCGGGTCCACGAGCTGGTCCGGTCCGACCGTCGGGTGACCAGGTTCGCGCTGGCGCCCCACAACCAGGGTGGCAGCGGGGTCACCATTGTGGAGTTGGGCGGATGAGCATGATCCCGGACGAGATGATCGAGCAGGTTCGGGATGCGGCCGACATCGTCGCCATCATCGGCGAAGTCGTGCAACTCAAACGCACCGGGGCCGACTACCGGGGTCCCTGCCCGTTCCACGGGGGGACCAGTCGCAATTTCGCCGTGATTCCCCGGAAGGGGCTCTACTACTGCTTCGTCTGTCATGCCGGAGGCGACGTGTTCACCTGGCACATGAAGCACTCCGGGATGGACTACCCGACCGCCGTTCGCGAAGTCGCCCGCCGGGTCGGGATCGTGATTCCCGACACCAGTGTCCGGCAGGGTCCCGATCCGCGGGAACCCCTCTTTCAGGCCGCCGCCCTGGCGCAGGAGTTCTTCAGCCAGCAGCTGCGCGAAGCCGAAAGTGCCAGGGAGGCCCGGGACTACCTGGCTGGTCGGGACATCACGGCGGAACTGGCCGGTGAATGGGGGCTGGGCTACGCCCCGCCGGGCAACGCCCTGCTGGAGGAGATGAAGCGGCTCGGAGTTCCCGAGGCGGTGTTGCTGGAGGCCGGGCTGCTGCATCAGCGAGATACCGGCGGGGTGCGACCCAGGTTCCGCGGTCGGCTCATCTTCCCGATCCACGATGTGCGGGGCAGGGTGGTCGGCTTCGGCGGACGGTTGCTTTGTCCCGGTGAACCCAAGTACCTCAACTCTCCGGAGTCGCCGATCTTCCACAAGGGGAGCCTGCTGTACCACCTCCATCTGGCCAAGGGGGCCATTCGGAAGGAGGAGACGGCTCTGCTGGTGGAGGGCTACTTCGATGTCCTCCGGCTGAGCGCCGCCGGGATCGAGCATGTGGTGGCCCCGCTTGGCACCGGGCTGACCGAGGAGCAGGGCACCACCCTTCGTCGATACGCCAAGAGCGTGGTGCTCCTCTACGACAGCGATCGGGCCGGGCTGCGGGCCACCTTCCGAGCCGGCGACGTACTCCTCCGGCACGGTGTGCGGGTCCGGGTGGCGACCCTGCCGCCGGGGCAGGACCCGGACTCGCTGGTGGCATCTCAGGGAGCGGCCGCCCTCCTTGCCCTGGTGCACGACGGGATGGACATCCTGGAACGGAAACTTCAACTCCTCGATCAGCGGGGCTGGCTGGCGGACGTGCAGAAGAAGCGCGAGGCGCTGGACCGACTGCTCCCGACCCTGCGGGCCGCCTCGGACGCGATCGTCAGGGATCTCTACATCGGGCGCGTTGCCGAGCGCATCGGGCTGACCCGGGAGACCTTGGAGCAGGAACTGCGGGACCGGCCGCCGGCGCCGGGACTCTCTACGGCGGCGAGCATGCCGCCGCGCCGACTGGAGAATCGGGCTCGAGCCGCCCGCCGGGGTCCGGGGGCCCGGGTGGAGGAGGGCCTGCTGCAACTGCTGATCGGGGCACCAGCCTGGCGGGCCCGAGGGGCTGAGGAAGTCATCCCCGAATGGTTCGAGCACCCCTCACTGCGGGCGGTGTTCACCGCCTTGACCGGACTGCCGCCCGGAGCCGATGCCGGCGACGCCGCCGCCGCGCTCCCCCCCGAACTGGTCCCGGTCTTTGATCGGATTCGCCAGCGGGCCGGCGCGCTGGCCGGCCTCGACTTCGACGAAGCCTATGTCACGGCGCTCGACAAGCTCAGGGACCGGGCGGAATTCCGCCGGGTCCGGGGGATTGCCGATCCCGATGAGCGTCGCCGCATCATGTCCGGCTGGTCGCCGGAGACCCAGAGCCGCTACACCTACTTTCGGGCCCGGGCCGGTGAGAGCCGACCGGTTCCTTCTTCTCCCCCACGCAGGAATGAGGCGCATGCATCACGACCTTCAACAGCTGCTCATCCTCCAGACTCGCGACACCGCGCTCCTTGCGGCCAAGGTGAAGCTGACGGCGGTCCTCGACCAGATCGCCCAACTCGATGCCGATCTCGGGCACGCCCGGCAGGCGGCCGCCGAGGCCCAGGCCAGCCTGGCCGCCGCAGTCAAGTTGCGGGAAGAAGTCGAGAGCAAAGTGGAGAGCCTCCGGGTGCTCCAGGAACGCCGCCGCCAGCGGGCCGAGTCGGTCCGCACGGCCCGCGAGCTCCAGGCCCTCAGCTCCGAACTGGACCTGGCTCGGGCGGGGTTGCTGCGAGAAGAGGCGGAGTGGTTCCGCGTCTCGGAACTGGTGACCGCCCGGGAGAACGCGCTCAAGGAGAACGACGAACGACGGGCGACCCTCGAGGCGGAGCAGGAGACCGGCCGGGTGGAACTGGAGGGCCTGCGCCAGGAAGCCGAGGCGGCGCGCAACCAAGCCCAGGCGGCACGCCAGGCGGCCACCGAGGAGCTCTCCCGTCCGCTCCTCACGCGCTACGACCGACTGTGGGGGGCTCGCTCCGTGGAAGTCGTGGTGGCGATCCGGGGCGATGCCTGCGGATCCTGCTTCACCTCGATCCCGATGAGCCGCCGGAACCAGATCAAGGCGGGGACCGTGCTCGACAGCTGTGAGGCGTGCGGGGCGATCCTCTACTGCGGCGATAACGGGGCGTGAGCCGAGCCGCGGCGGGGTTGTCCACTCGATGGCGGGTGGAGCCGCCTCCGGATGCCGCCACCGCCAGGGCGCTGGCACGGGCCATCGAGGTTCCTCTGCCACTCGCCGCGCTGCTGGTGCAACGCGGACTGACGGATCCCGAGGAGGCCAAGCACTTTCTGCGGCCCGACCTGAGTCATCTGGCGGACCCTCTCACCTTGCACGGGATGGGGGCGGCGACGGCGCGGATCGTCGCCGCCGTGCGCGCCAAGGAACCGATTCTGGTCCATGGGGACTACGACGTCGACGGCCAGAGTGCGACGGCCCTGCTCACCCGGGTGCTCAGGGAGGCGGGGGCCCTGGTGGAGGGATTCGTCCCCCATCGCATCACCGATGGATACGACTTTGGTCCGGCCGGGCTGGCGCGCGCCGAACAGCTCGCCGCCACCCTGATCGTGACCTGCGACTGCGGGATCACCGCCGGGGACGCGGTGGACCAGGCCCGGGCGGCGGGTCGCGATGTCATCATCACCGATCACCACCTGCCGGGATCGACGCTGCCCCGCGCCCTGGTCGTGATCGACCCCCAGCAGCCGGAAGATCGATCAGGCCTGGAGATGCTCTGCGGCACCGGGATCGCCTTCAAGCTGGCGCAGGCGCTGGTGAAGGAACTTGGACTCCCGGAAACCCTGCCGCTCCATTTCCTCGACCTGGTGGCGCTGGCCACGGTCGCCGACGTCGTGCCGCTGGTGGGCGAGAACCGGATTCTGGTCCGCCATGGCCTCCGGTTGCTGGAGCAGAGCCGCTGGCCGGGGGTCCGGGCGCTACTGACCAGTGCCGGCTTGGAGGGGAAGCGGGTTCGGGCCGGACAGGTGGGATTCATTCTGGCACCTCGGCTCAACGCGGCCGGCCGGGTGGGAGACGCCAACGACGGACTGCAACTCCTGCTGACCGATGACCCGGTGGAAGCCGCGCGCCTGGCCGACCGGCTGGAGGTCCGCAATGCCGAGCGGCAGGAGTTGGACAGCCGGATCCTGGAGGAGGCGCTCGGTCTGGTGGCGGAGAGTTTCGACCCCGAGCAGGACGCGGCGTTCGTCTTCGGGGCCGACAACTGGCATCCCGGAGTGGTCGGGATCGTGGCATCCCGAGTGGTGGAACGCTACGGTCGGCCCACCTTTCTGATCGGCTTCGAGGGTGCCACCGGCAAGGGATCGGGACGCAGTATTTCCCGGTTCGACCTGCACAGCGCCCTGGTCGAGTGCCAGGACCTCCTTGACCGCTTCGGTGGCCACCGGATGGCAGCGGGTCTGACCGTGTCCCGTGACAGGTTCGAGGAGTTCCGGGATCGATTTCGGGCGGTCGCCCGGGCCCGGCTCGACCCCGTGGAGTTGGGACCGGAACAGCGGGTGGATCTGGAGATCGGACTGGCCGAGGCCACCGAGGAGCTGGAGCGGCTGGGCCGCCACCTCGAACCGTGCGGGATGGGCAATCCGGCGCCGGTCTTCGGCCTCCGCGGGGTCCGGCTCTCCGATCCGAAGATTGTTGGCCAGGGGCATCTGAAGGGCGCGCTGAGTGGCGCCGGCCAGCGGCTGGAGGCGATCGGGTTCGGCCTCGGAGACCAGGTAGACCTGGTGAGTGCGGGTCTGGTCGATGTTGCCATCCGGCTCGAGCAGAATCAGTTCCGGGGTGCCACGACCCTGCAGGCCCGGCTGCTGTCCCTCGATCCTGCCGGCCCCGCCGCGACCCCATGACCCGGATCATCGCCGGGGAGTTTGGAGGACGTCGACTGACCACTCCCTCCGGTCGGAAGATCCGACCCACCCCCGACCGGGTGCGCGAGGCCTGGATGTCGATTCTCGGGCCGGAACTCGCGGGCGCCCGAGTGCTGGACCTGTTTGCCGGAACCGGCGCCCTCGGGCTGGAGACCCTGAGCCGCGGGGCGGCCACGGTCGAGTTCGTCGAGACCGGCGAGGAGGCCCTGGACCTGATCCGCCGGAATATCGAGGCGCTTGGGGTGGCCGACCGGACCAGGGTGACCCGGGCGGACGCCTTGCTGGTGGTGGGACGCGCCGGTCCCGGCACCTGGGATCTGGCGCTTGCGGATCCGCCCTACGCATCGGATTATGCCGAACGGCTGGTGGCGGCGTTCGTTCGGTGCCGGTTTGCCCGGGTACTCGCGGTTGAGCACCCGGCCACCAGGACCCTCCCCGGCGATGAGACTCGAATCTACGGCGATACCGCCATCACCTTCTGTTACGCGCCATGACCCGAATCGCGATCTATCCCGGCTCCTTTGATCCCCCGACCCGCGGGCACGAAGATCTGGTCCGGCGCAGTTTCACGCTGGCCGATCACGTGGTGGTGGCGGTGGCGGTCAACGCAGCCAAGTCGCCGCTGTTCTCCCCGGCCGAACGGGTCGCCCTGTTGCAGGCGGTCCTCGGGCCCGATCCGCGGATCGAGGTGGTGAGTTTCGAGGGCCTGCTGGCCGACTTTGCCCGCGCCCGCGGTGCCCAGCTGGTGGTGCGCGGTCTGCGCGCCGCCGGCGACCTCGAATACGAACTGCAGATGGCGCTGATGAACCAGCAGCTGCTCCCGGGACTCGAGACCGTCTTCCTCGCACCGGGCCTGGAGTTGAACTACATCAGTTCGACCCTGGTCCGCGAGGTGTCCCGCTTCGGAGGGGATGTCAGTCAACTGGTGCACCCGACGGTGGTGACGGCGCTCCAGGCCCGGTTCCACCGGTGAGTTTTCGGGCCCAGCTTCGGGAACGGGCCCGTGGGCTCCGAGCCCGCATTGTGTTATCCGAGGGCACCGATCTGAGAGTCCAGGCGGCGGCGGAGATCATCCGCCGGGAAAAGATCGGTGAGCCGATTCTGCTGGGAGAATCCGGGATCGTCCCCTCCCAGCATCCGGCCCTGAGTCGGGTGGCTGATCTGCTGCGGCGCCGTCGGCCTGAGCGGGTACGAGACGGAGTGCATGCCCTGGATCTGGCGGCCGATCCGATCAGGCTGGGGGCCGGGCTGGTCGCCATCGGCGAAGCCGAAGGGTGCCTGGCGGGGGCGGTGACCCCCACCGCCGACGTCATTCGGGCGGCCCTGTGGGCGATCGGAACCGATGCCCGGGGCCTCCTCAGCTCGGCGTTCTACCTGGGATTGCCGGATGGTCGGGTCATGACGTTCACCGACTGCGCCGTGGTGGTGGATCCCGACCCGGAAGCTCTGGCGGCCATTGCCGTGGCGGCCGCCAATGACCGGCGTCGACTGGTTGGGGATGAGCCGGTCGTGGCGTTTCTGTCCTACAGCACCTATGGGAGCGCCGGGGGGCCGGCGGTCGAAAAGGTCCGTGCGGCGGTGGAACGGTTCCGGGTCCTGGCCCCGGACCTCGCGGCCGACGGGGAACTCCAGGTGGATGCGGCACTGGTGCCGGAGGTGGCGCGCCACAAGGCCCAGGGGTCGGTGGTCGGTGGCGCAGCCAATGTGCTGGTCTTCCCGAATCTGGATGCCGGGAACATCGCCTACAAGCTGGTGGAACGGCTGGCGGGTGCCACGGCAACCGGGCCGGTGTTCCAGGGATTGTCCCGTCCGATGTCGGATCTGTCGCGCGGTGCGACCGCAGATGATATTGTGGATAGTGCCGCCATCGCGGCGCTTCAGGCCCAGACCAGGTAACTCCCAGGGGGTGTGATGGGGTTGACAACGACGACCAGTGGCGAGATCACCGTGGTCCGGGTTGACGGCCAGCTCACGGTCGGCAATCGCCAGGACCTCAAGACCACCATCCAGCACGCGGCCGACGGGGGGGCTCGCAAATTCCTGCTCGACTGCTCCGCCACCGGGTACATCGACTCCTCCGGCCTGGGGGCGCTGGTGACCATCGCCAAGCGGGTCCGGGAAGTCGGCGGGCAAGTCAGACTGGCGGGTCTCAACGATGACCTGCGATCGCTGTTCGAGCTGACCAAACTCGACACCCTGTTCGCGATCTATCCGGACCCCGCCCAGGCCCTGGACGGCTTCTAGAGTCTCGATGGCTGGGGTGCCCCAACTGCGGATTGAGCGATTCCCGGGCCGCCCCGCCGATGGAGTCGAGGAGGTCCTGTTCCTCCGGGTGCCCAGCGATCCCGGCCTGATCGACCCCGCGGTCGACCTGCTGATCTCGGCCTGCGCCGCACGTGGCCGGATCGGCCGCCAGAGTCAGTTCCGGCTTCGGGTCTCCATTGCCGAGGCCATTTCCAACGCGATCGAGTGCGGCAACCAGTGCGATCCGACGAAGCAGGTGGCGGTTCAGGCCGACCTGCTGACCGACTGGATCCGGATCGCGGTCACCGACGAAGGGACCGGCTTTGATCCCGCCGAAGTACCTGACCCCACCACCCCGGAACGGCTGGAGAATCCGTGTGGGCGTGGACTCCTCATTATCCGTCATCTGGCGGAACGGGTCGGCTTCAATGACAAGGGGAACACGATCTGGATGACATTGCCACGCAGGTAAGGAAGCTGGCACCGGTGCTGGAACTGATTGGGACCCTCACCAAGTCCCGGCTTCGGCTCTGGCACGCGACCGCGGATCGGGTCAGTCTGGTCGGCGGGGACGATCCCGGCTGGCTGCCCGGTCTGCCGTTCGTCGAGGGCCTCTGCCCAACGGGTGGAGGCGACGCCTGGTTTACCCCGGTCCCCGATTGCGATGGGCTCTGGCTGGAGATCGCCGGCAATGGCGTGGGGTTTACCGCTACCCCCCGGGCGGCCCTCGCCGCTCCGCTGCTGGAACGACTGCTCTCGTCCGAGCGGGACGCCACTCGTCTCTGGGAAGAACTCACGGTCCGGTATTCGGAGATCGACCTGCTGTACGCCATCAGCGAAATCCTCGGCCACACGGTCCATCTGGAGGAGGCGGCCAAGACCATCATTCGTCAGGTCAGCCGAGTGGTCGGTGCCCGGCGGGCATCCATCATGGTGGCCGACGACGAGGCCGGGTTGCTCCGGGTGGTCGCCGCCCAGGGGTTCGATCGGGGGCAGGCGCCACCCATTGGCGTCGATGATCCGCACTCGATCGCGGCGAGGGTCTACCGGGAACAGCGGGTCATCGCCGGCGAGATCGGGGGCGGGCGGGGCAGGGGACGTCTTCCCAACTATCGCGGTGATGCCTATCTCTCGGTCCCGATCTGCTATGCGGCCCCCGGGACTACGGCGCGCTGCATCGGGGTCATCAACCTGACCGATTCGATCGACGGGGATCGCTTTACCCCTCGCGACCGGAAGCTGGTGACCGCCGTGGCCAGCCAGATCGGCGCCGCCATCGAGAACGCGCGACTCGCGACCAGGGAGCGGGAACAGCAGCGGCTGGAAGATGAGCTGGCCCTGGCCCACGATCTCCAGCTCAAGCTGATGCCGGAGCCGGCGGTGCTCCAGGGGGAAGCGGAGGTGGCCGTTCGATGCCTGCCGCTGGCGTCGGTCGGTGGCGACTTCTACTCCTTCGTCCGCCTGGGGGCCGGCCGCATCGGAGTCATGGTTGGCGACGTCTCGTCGCACGGCTTCTCCGCCGCGCTGGTGATGGCGCTGGTGCTGTCCGCCGCCGGCATTCACGCCACCGGCGCCACCGACCCGGCCAAGACCCTACGCCTGCTCCGTGAAAGCCTGGTGGCCAAGCTCTCCGAGACCGAGATGTTCGTCACCATCTTCTACGGCGTCCTGGACCGGAAGGGCCGGGTGCTCAATTACGCCAATGCGGGCCACCACCACGCCTACCGGATTCCCTTGGACGGTGCGCCCGAACGGCTCGAGGCCACGGCCCCGCCCCTCGGCCTTGGCACCGGCGCCTCGATCGCCAGCGGGGAGGTAGGCTGGACCCCTGGAGCGGATGTCCTCGCGCTGTGGACCGACGGACTGGTGGACGCGGCCGCGCCCGATGGCACCCGATTCACTGAACCCCGACTGCTGGAACGACTGGTGGCGCTCCGCGGTGAGAGTCCCGAGACCATCGTCGCCACCATCACCGCGGAAGTGGAGGAGTTCGCCCCCACACCGGAGGACGACCGCACCCTGCTGGTGCTCCGGATTTGACGCGGTGGCGGTCCGCAAGCGTTTCGGTCAGCACTTCCTTGCCAGTCCCGGGATTCTGGCCCGGATCGTGGCCGGACTCGGCCCGACGCCCGAAGACCGGGTGCTGGAGATCGGTCCGGGCCAGGGGGTGCTCACCGCAGCCCTGCTGGCGACCGGGGCGTTCGTGGCAGCGATCGAAATCGATCGCGATCTGGCGCGACACCTGCGAGATCGATTCCCCGGACTGACCCTGCTCGAAGGCGACGCCCTCGAGGCCGACTGGTCCGAGGTGGTGGGCGCCCCGGCGGGTGGCTACCTCCTGGTGGGGAACCTCCCCTACAACATCACTTCCCCCCTGCTGGAAAAGGCGCTCACCCCGCCGCTGCCGGCCCGGGCCGTGGTGTTGGTGCAGAAGGAGGTCGCGGACCGGATCGCGGCCAAACCAGGCACCCGGGCGTATGGGGCGCTCACGGTCGGGATCGGGGCCGCGGCCACCGTCGAGCGGCTGGCGGTGGTTCCCCCGGGCGCCTTTCGACCGCCGCCCAAGGTCGACTCCGCTCTGCTCCTGCTCACACCGCGCTCGGCCCCGCTGATCCCGCCGGCGGACGGCCGGCGGTTCCGCCGGGTGGTGACCGGGATGTTCAGTTTCCGCCGGAAGCAGCTCCACCGGGCCCTGCGGGAGCTGACCGGGTGGGATTCGGGGCAGGTGGATCTCGTCCTGGAGCGGGCCGGTGCCGATCCGACGATTCGGGCCGAGCGGCTGGCGGTCCCGGAATTCGTCCGAGTCTATCACGCGCTCGTTGACGGGGGGTACCGGATCGGCTAGCTTTGTGAAACATTTCACAATACTATGCGCCGAATCGCCGAATCCACCGTCCGCCGTCTGTCACTGTATCTCAGCTTCCTTGAGGAGTTTGAGACCCAGGGGACGGACACGGTGAGCTCCGAGGCCCTCGCCCTCCGGGGCGGAACCACCTCGGCCCAGGTCCGGAAGGATCTGTCCCACTTCGGCTCGTTCGGCAAGCGCGGTCTGGGCTACGGCGTGCCGCAGCTGGCGGAACGGCTGCGGAGCATTCTCGGGCTGGATCGGCGCTACCGGATGGTGGTGATCGGGGCCGGGAAACTGGGTAGCGCCCTGGTACCGCATCGGGGTTTTTCGGAGCGCGGGTTTGACGTGGTGGCTATCTTCGACAACGACCCGGCCAAGATTGGTCGGGCGCTGGATGGGCTCACGATCATGGACGTCGGTCAGCTTGAGGAGTACCTCGGCCAGACGCCGGCCGACATCGGGGTGATCGTGACCCCGGCCGACCCGGCCCAGTCCCTGGCAGACCGGCTCGTTACGGCCAAAGTGCGGGCCATCCTGAACTTCGCCCCCGCCCAACTGTCGGTGCCCCATGACGTGGCGCTCCGGAACGTCAATCTCTCGTTGGAACTCGAAGCGCTCGCCTTCACGCTCGCCGATTACTAGGCCCTGTCTGCCGGTTCGGCCCCGCCTCCCGGGCGGGTGGCCGTGATCGGGCTCGACGTTCACCCCACCAGCACTCTGACCGACCGGGCCCTGACGCTCCTGGCCGATGGTCCCCAGCCCTCGGAGGCGATTGCCCGTGAGGTGATGGGGCTGTCGGTCGCTCTGCCGACCGTGGTGGAGCGCCTGGTTGCTGCGTTGCTTGGCTCGGACCCGCGGGTCCAGCGCCGGGCGGATGGGGGCTGGGTGCTGGTGCAGGCGGCCAGAGGGTCACCCTCGATCGCCGACTGTGCCTTTGCCGTGGTCGACGTCGAGACCACGGGGGGCCAGCCGTCCGGGGATCGGGTCATCGAGGTGGCCGTGGTGCTGGTGCAGGGGCAGCGGCGGGAGAGGGTGTTCGACGGCCTTATCAATCCGGGACGTCCTCTGTCCCGTCAGATCACCTGGATCACCCGGCTCACCGATGCTGACCTGCGATCGGCCCCACGGTTCGAGGAAATTGCGGATGGGCTGCTCGAGGCGCTGAGCGGCCGGGTGTTCGTGGCCCACAACGCCCGGTTCGACTGGGGGTTTCTCGCGGCCGAACTCAAGCGAACCCGGGGGATCGCTCTGAGCGGTCCACGGCTCTGCACCGCCCGATTGGCTCGGCGTCTGGTGCCCGCGGCCGAGTCCTGTGGTCTGGACTGGTTGAGCCAGTACTTTGGGCTGCAGAATCCGGCCCGGCACCGGGCCGGCGGCGATGCGTGGGCCACCGCCGAACTGCTGCACCGGTTGATTCCGCTGGCCCGCGAAAACGGGGCGTCCAGCCTGCAGGAGCTGGAGGCCCTTCAGCACCGTCGGCAGGGAAGACGCCGGACTCGAGGCCGAAGGAAGCGCCCATGACCCTCGTCACCCCATTTTCGATTGGCTCGCTGCGCTGCCACGCCATCGAGGCGGGCCTCCAGCGTCTTGATGGAGGCGCCATGTTCGGGGTGGTCCCGCGACCACTGTGGTCGCGACGGATTGCCCCGGACAACCGGAATCGGATCCCGCTGGCCCTCCGATGCCTGCTGATCGAGCACCCCGAGGGCCTCACCCTGATCGACACCGGCCTGGGGAACAAGGAGGACGCCAAGTTCCAGGACATCTACGGAGTGGAGAACGCCGGAGTGCGCGGGGCGACCCTGCTGGAGGACGGCCTGGCCGAGCTGGGGGTCGATCCTCGGGAAATTCGCTGGGTCATCAATACCCACCTGCATTTCGATCATGCCGGGGGCAACACCGTCGAAGTCGATGGAGCGGTGCGGCTGAGCTTCCCTGAGGCGACCTACCTGGTGCAGCGGGGAGAGCTTGAGTACGCCCGACACACCAATGAGCGGACCCGGGCCAGCTACCTCCCGCACAACTTCGAGCCCGTCACGGCCGCTGATCGGTGGCAACTGATCGAAGGCGATGTCGAGATGCTGCCCGGCATCTCGAGTCGGGTCACTCCCGGGCACGTCCCCTGGCACCAGTGCATCGTGATCAGCGGAGGAGGGGAAACGGCGGTGTTTGTCGCCGATCTGTTCCCGACGGTGGCCCATCTGCCGTTGCCCTGGATCATGGGGTACGACGTGGAGCCGCTGCGGACCCTCGAATCGAAGCGGGCGTTGCTCAACGATGCGGTGGCCGGTGGCTGGCGGTTGGTGTTCGAGCATGACCCCGGGGTCGTGTTCGGGGTCCCCAGGGTGGGCGCCAAGGGGATCGTTCTGGAGGACCAACGGGCGGCGCCGACGGGGCCCGGGTGACCGAGGAATCGGGGAGGCTGCCGGTGCCCGAGGTGGGGGACGTCGCCTGCCTCACGCTGGTGCCCCCCGACCCGTCCGCAGCCCTGGTGCTGGCCCACGGGGCCGGGGCGGGGATGACCCATCCGTTCATGCAGGACCTGGCCACCGCCCTCGCCTCTCGTGGGGTCGCCACCCTGCGCTATCAATTCCCCTACCTGGACCGCGGCGGTCGTCGTCCCGATCCACCACCCCTGCTGATGGCGACGGTCGAGGCGGCGGTGGCCGAGGCAGCCGGGTGCTTTGCCCCGGTCCCGCTGTTTGCCGGGGGGAAGTCGATGGGGGGACGGATGTCGTCTCAGGTCGCCGCCCGGGGCCTCCCGGTACGAGGGTTGGTGTTCTTTGGATTTCCGCTCCACCCCGCGGGTAAACCGGGTACTTCGCGGGCCGCGCACCTGCAACGGGTGGCCATTCCGATGCTGTTCCTCCAAGGGGAACGGGACCGCCTGGCCGACCTTTCCCTGCTGATGCCTGTGATTCATGAGCTCGGGGTGCTCAGCACCCTTGAGGTGATTGCCGACGCGGACCACGGGTTCCAGGTTCCCAAGCGATCCGGCCGGACCGACGCCGAGGTCATCGAGCTTCTCGCGGAGCGGGCCGCCGGGTGGATGGCTCGGGTGGCGGCCACGGAGTTCGCACCGTAGCTTCACCGGTTAGTCCTGCGATCCTCAACTTGCACCTTGGAGTTCCTATGCGGCTGCCCCTCGGCTTACTGCTCCTGCCCGCGCTCCTGATGGGATGCGGGGAATACGGCGAACGCGGCGAGGGGGAGGAGGGCCCGGAGGTCGCGTACCTGATGGCCAACCCGAACTCGGGCATGCCGTTCTCCGATGCGGTGCGGGTCGATGACCTCCTGATCCTCAGCGGCCAGGTCGGGGCAGACTCCACCGGACAGCTGGTCGCCGGCGGGATCGTCGCCGAGACCCGGCAGACGATGGAAAACATCAAGGCCGAACTGGAGCGGAACGGGGCCACCATGGACGACGTCGTCAAGTGCACCGCGATGCTGGCGGATATCTCCGAATGGGGGGCGATGAACGAGGTCTATCGACCCTATTTTACCAACCACCTGCCCGCCCGTAGTGCCTTTGGTGCCAGTGGCTTGGCGCTCGGGGCCCGGATCGAGCTGGAGTGCTGGGCGGTGGTGCCCGAACACGATTGACATCAGGGGGCCCTTCGGGTATTGTTCGCCCCGAGCAAAGTGGGGGCGAGTCGCTCCCCACCCCGAGCCGGAAGTACCAGGCAACAGGGTCCCTGATCGAATGGAGTGCCCTGCCGGGCGCCTGTCGTTCGCGGACACCCTGCCACCTGGCGGGGTGTTTTTCGTTATGCAAGGAGGGGTGACCACTGTCGACAAACGAACGGGAACGCCGAGTGCGGGTGAACCGCCAGATTCGAATCAGTCCGGTCCGTGTCATCAGCGACTCGGGAGAGCAGTTGGGAGTGCTGGAGGTCAATGAGGCGCTCCGGATGGCGGAGGAGCGGGGGCTCGATCTGGTCGAAGTGGCCCCGTTGGCCCGGCCTCCTGTGGTCAAGATCATGGACTACGGGAAGTTCAAGTTCGAAGAAGCCAAGGCGGCCCGGGCAGCCAAGAAGAAGCAGCATGTGATCCAGATCAAGGAGGTCAAGTTCCGACCCGGGATCGACGACCACGACTTCGACTTCAAGACCCGGCATGCGCGGGAGTTCCTGACGGAAGGCAACAAGGTCAAAGTGACGATGATGTTCCGCGGGCGGCAGATGACCCGGATGGATCTGGGACGCGCGGTGCTGGACCGGGTGGCGGAGACGCTGGCGGATATCGGAAAGATCGAGTTCGACCCGAAGGTTGAAGGCCGGACGATGACCATGGTAATCGCGCCGAAGTAACGGCAGCAGGACTGACAGGAAGGAAACGACGATGCCCAAAATGAAGACCAAGCGGGCGGCGATGAAGCGCTTCAAGGTGACCGGGTCCGGCAAGATCAAGCGGGGCCAGGCCAACAAGCGCCACATCCTGACCAAGAAGACCCGGAAGCGGAAGAACCACCTCGGGAAGCCGGAGTTGGTGAGTTCGGCGGATTATCCCCGGACCATCCGCCTCCTGCAGGCGTAAGGAGAGACGATGCCTCGTGTAAAAAATGGCGTGGCCCACCACGCGCGGAAAAAGAAGGTCATGGCGGCCGCCAAGGGCGCCCGCGGTGGCCGGAGCAAGCTGTACAAGGCCGCCAAGGAAACCGGTGAACGCGCCATGCGGTACGCCTACCGGGACCGTCGCAAGAAGAAGGGCGACTTCCGGCGGCTCTGGATCACCCGGATCAATGCGGCGGCCCGGCTCCACGATCTGTCCTACAGCCGGCTGATCGCCGGCCTGGCCAAGGCTGGAGTGGAGATCAATCGGAAGCTGCTGGCCGACATGGCCGTGCATGATGCCGAGGCCTTTGCCCGCATCGCGGAACTGGCCAAGACCCACGCCTGATCGGCCCGGCGGCGGCCGGTATCCTGCAGCGCCCGGCAGGGCCGCCCGCCGGTGCGGACGGCCCTGTTGTTCTTGCTATCCCTGTGGTTCCACGGAGTGACATGACCGACGATCCCACCCTCCCGTCGCTCGAAGCCGTCGAGGCCCGGCTGGCCCAGATCCGGGCCATGGACCCGGCGGCGCTCGAGGCGGAGCAGATCGCGATTCTGGGACGGAAGAGCGGCGCCCTGACGGCGGCCATGCGACGGATTCCATCGCTTCCCGAGGCTGAGCGACGGGCCTTCGGCGCCGCCGTGAACACCCTCAAACTCCGGTTCGAGGAAGCGCTTGAGGCGCGGCGGGCCGAGCTGACGCAGGCCGCAGGCCCGGCGGAGCCGCAGACCGATCGGACCATGCCAGGGCGACCGACCTGGCAGGGGGACTCCACCCGGTCACCCGGGTCGTCCATCGGGTGGTGGGCATCTTCCGGCGACTGGGCTTTGCGGTGGCGACTGGACCGGAAGTCGAAACCGAGTGGTACAACTTCCTCTCCCTCAACTTTCCGGCCAACCATCCGGCGATGGACATGCACGACACGCTGTACCTGGCGGGCCAGGATGCCGCCCCTGGGGAGCGGCTGCTGTTGCGGACCCACACCTCGCCGGTCCAGATCCGAGTCATGCAGGCGGGTCCCCCCCCGTACCGCGTCGTCATCCCGGGGACCGTCTATCGGAAGGACCCCTTCGACGCGTCGCATGCCCCCGCGTTCAGTCAGATCGAGGGCCTCGCGGTGGATGAAGGGATCGGGTTCGTTGACCTCAAGGCCACCCTGACCCATTTCGCCCAGCACTTCTTCGGTGAAGCCCTTCCGGTACGGTTCCGTCCGTCGTTCTTCCCGTTCACCGAGCCGAGCGCCGAGATGGACGTCCGCTGCCGCCTCTGTGGCGGGACTGGTTGCCCGGCCTGCAAGGGCACCGGCTGGATGGAGATCCTCGGCTGCGGCATGGTGCACCCCAGGGTGCTCGAGAATGCCGGAGTGGACAGCGAGCGCTACACTGGCTGGGCGTTCGGCATGGGGCCGGCCCGGATGGCCTTGAACCGGTATGGTGTTCCGGATATCCGGATGCTGTACGAAGGGGATGTGCGGTTTCTCCGCCAGTTTGCGGGGGCCCCGGAATGAATATCTCATGTCGCTGGCTCGAGGCCTTCCTCAACCGACCCCTCGACGCCCAGGACGTGGCGGCTCGCCTGGCCATGCTCGGGGCTCCGGCCGACGCAGTCGTTGACCTTGCCGGCGAGCTCGGCGCGTTGGTGGTGGGACGGGTGGACGCCGCCCACCCCCATCCCAATGCCGACCGACTCACGGTCTGCTCCGTCAACGATGGATCGGGCGCCCTCCACCAGGTCATCTGCGGGGCCCCGAACGTGACGGTCGGGAAGAGCTATCCCTTCGCGAGGATCGGTGTCACCCTCCCCGGCGGGCTCACGCTCGAGAAGCGGAAGATCCGAGGCGAGACCTCCCATGGGATGCTCTGCTCGGCCCGGGAACTCGGGTTGGGGGAGGAACACGACGGGATTCTCGAACTCGAGGGGGCACCCCCACCCGGCAGCTCGTTCGTCGACCACTTGGGACTGGGAGATCATCGTCTCGTGCTCGACATCACGCCGAACCGTCCGGACCTGCTGGGACACAAGGGCGTGGCTCGGGAACTGGCTGCTTCGCTCGGGGTACCGCTTCGGCTGCCTCGGCTGCCCGGGGGAGGACCGGAGCTTCCCGCGATCGCCCGGGTGGCAAGCGCCGAAGCCACGACCGCCGGTCTGACCGTCCGAATCGAGGATCCGATCGGTTGCGGGAGGTTTCTCGGAGCCGTGATTCATGGAGTCAGGGTCGGCCGGTCGCCTGACTGGCTCCGCCGCCGTCTTGACGCGGCCGGGGTCCGGTCCATCAACAATGTGGTGGATGCCACCAACTACGTTCTGCTAGAGCTGGGGCAGCCGCTCCACGCCTATGACCTGGCTCGGTTGCGAGGCAATCTGATCACAGCCCGGTCGGCCCGGGCGGGTGAGCGACTCACCACCCTCGATGGGGTGGCGAGAACGCTCGCTCCGGGCATGCTGGTCATCGGGGACGGTGACGGGGTGGTTGGGGTGGCCGGCGTGATGGGCGGCGAAGACACCGAGGTCAGGACCGACAGCACCGATCTGTTCCTGGAATGCGCCTGGTTCTCACCCAGCCGGGTGCGCTCGACCCGGACCGCGCTGGGGATCACCTCCGAGGCGAGCTACCGATTCGAGCGGGGTGTGGACCGGTGGAACGGACCCGAGGCGCTCCGGCGGGCACTCGAGATCATCCTCCGTACGGCGGGTGGCACGGTGGCCGCCGCCCCAGTCGATGTCTGGCCGGACCAGGCGCATCCGCCGCGGATCTTTCTCCGCCGAGCCAGGGTAAGCCAGGTGCTGGGGATCGAGCTACCGCTCAAGGAGATCGAGAAGGCCCTCGTGGCCGTTGGGGCCACCGTCGTCGCCAAGCCGGAGGACGACCGGATCGCGGTGGAGGTTCCCGGGTGGCGGCCGGACCTGGTCGAGGAGATCGATCTGGTTGAAGAGGTGGCTCGGCACTATGGCTACGATAACATCCCGTCTGAGCTGCGCCCCTTCCGGGTCGGGTCCTACCGGGATTCGCCGATCGACAGCGCGGCCGACCGGGCGCGCCGCGGCATGGTGGCCGAGGGTTTCCTCGAGGCCGTCACCCTGCCGCTCGGGCTCGCGGATCCTGAGGGGGCGGTGGAGCTGGAGAACCCTCTCTCGGCTGACCACGGGTTCCTCCGGCGCCGCCTGCTGCCGGGGCTGATACGGGAGGTTGAGCGGAACTGGTCGGCCCACCTGAGGGATGTCCGGCTCTTTGAAGTGGGGACCGTCTTCCTTCCGACCGGGGGCACCGGGGCACCTCGAGAGGAGGTCCACCTGGCCGCAGCCGTGACCGGCGGCCGGGCGCCCGCCCACTGGACCGCGTCGGGGAAGGTGCCGGAGGTTGATCTCTGGGATCTCAAGGCCCTGTTCGAGGCGGCGGTGTTACTGGCGCAGCCCGGCGCACTGGTGCAAGTTGAAGGCCGGGGATGGGCGGCTCGGCGGGCCGATGGAACTCAGGTCGGGGAGGCGTCCCGGCTGGATGCCGACCGCCCCAACTGGGCCGGGCCGGTGTTCGGGTTTGAAGTGGTCGTGGACCCCCACGCGGAGGCGGCACGCGGTTTCATCGCGTTCCCGACGACCCCCTCCGTCGAGCGTGACCTGGCCCTGGTCGTACCAGACGGCGTCTCCGCGGCGTCCGTCCAGGAAGCGGTCCGGAGTGCCGCCGGTGACTTGCTCGAATCGGTGGCCGTGGTGGATGAGTATCGTGGCAAGGGTCTCCCGCCCGGCACCCGCAGCCTGGCAATCCGACTGGTCTTTCGGGCGGCGGACCGGACCCTCAGGGACTCTGAGGTCGATCCGGCGGTGGAACGGGTCTGCAGCGTTCTGGAGAAGAGGTACCATGTCGTCTTACGAACGGCCTGACCGAGCCGCACTGGAGCGCCTGGAGCCGCTGGCGCGCAAGCTGGCGGAAGAGCTGGCGGCCTGGCGCAGGCGGGCCGCCCGCGCCGAGTCCGAGTTGTCGGACATGAAGGGGCGTGGCGGGCAGTTGGCGGGACCGGAATTGCTGGGGGTCCGTCAGCGGATCGCCGATTTGGAGAGTGAGAACCAGGATCTCCGGCGGCGGATCGCCGGGGCGCGGGACCAGCTCGGCCTGCTCAGGAGTCGGCTGGTCTTTCTCGAGAGTCGGGACGCGGGCGCCGCATGAGTGCGCGCCAGTCCGTCAAGGTGGTGATCGGCGGGGAGGAGTTCACCGTCCGGTCGGAGCTGTCTCCGGAGTACACCCAGGCGGTAGCCAATTACTTCGACCAGGTGCTGGGCAGCGTGCGTGGCTCGCTCCCGATGGTCGAAGCGCACAAGACCGCGATCCTCGCCGGACTCGCCGTGACCGACGAGTTGTTTCAGGGGCGTCGGGGCGACGCGGAAGTGGCCAGCCAGCTCGAACAGCTGACCAACGAACTGACAAGGATGGTTCCACCGGGCAAGCGGGGGCCGGGGACCGGCTCCAGTTCCGACGAGTGACTTGACCGCGGCTGAGGCCGCGTTGGGAGATAGATCATGCTTTCATCTGTCCTGCTGCTGGCGGCGGGGCTTGCCCTCGGGGTGCCGCTTTCCGCCCTCGCCATTCACTTCTTCCTCAAGTCCCGTCGCCGGACGGGGGCCGCCCTGCTGGAGGCCGCCCGGACCGAGCAGCGGCGACTCCTGGCCGAGGCCGGTCGCGAGGCTGAGGCCATCAAGACCGCCGCGGTCGTCGAGAGCAAGATGGCCGCGCTCAAGATCCGGGAGGACCTGGAGGCGGAGCTGCGACGGGGTCGGGAAGAGGGGGACCGCGCCAGTCGCCGGGTGGAGGAGGCGGAGCAGGGGGTGGCGCGCCGGGGCGAGCAGTTGGACCGGCGCGAGAAGGACATGGCCGCTCGCGAACGCCGCGCCACCGAAACCGAAGCGCGGCTCCGGGCGCAGGAAGCCGAGATGGCGGATGTGGTCCGCCGGGAGCGGGAGCAGCTGGAGCGGATCGCGGGGCTCACCTCGGAGGCCGCGCGCCGGGAACTGATGCAGCAGGTGGAGAACGAGGCCAAGGCCGAGGCGGCGGCGCTGGCCCGGGAGATCCGGGAGCAGGCCAAGCGGGGGGCCGATCGCGACGCCCGGCGGATCATCGCCATGTCCATCCAACGGCTCGCCTCCGAGCACACCAGTGAGTCGACGGTGGCTTCGGTGGCCCTTCCGAACGACGAGATGAAGGGACGGATCATCGGGAGGGAGGGGCGGAACATCCGAGCCTTCGAGACCGCCACCGGTGTGGACGTGATCATCGACGACACGCCGGACACCGTGGTCATTTCCTGCTTCAACCCGGTCCGTCGGGAGATTGCCCGCCGGGCGCTGGAGGCCCTGATCACCGATGGGCGGATTCAGCCGGGTCGGATCGAGGAGATCGTCGAGAAGGTCGGCAAGCAGCTCGATGAAGAGATGGTGGAACTCGGCGAGCAGGCCGCCTACGAGACCGGGACTCACGGACTCCACCCGGAACTGATCAAGCTGGTGGGGCGGATGCGGTACCGGACCTCCTACGGCCAGAACATCTACGACCACTCCAAGGAAGCGTCCTGGCTGGCCGGGATGATGGCGACGGAGCTCAAACTGGACGTGGCCCTGGCCAAGCGGGGCGCGCTGCTGCATGACATCGGGAAGGTGCTGACCCACGAGCACGAAGGCACTCACGTCGATCTCGGGGTGGAAGTCGCCCGGAAGTACGGCGAATCGGCTGCCGTCATCAACTGTATTGCCGCCCACCATGACGATGTGCCCCACGAGTCCGCGGAGTCGGTGCTGGTGCAGGCCGCCGATGCGATCAGCGGGGCCCGGCCCGGCGCCCGGCGCGAAGCCTTCGAGAGTTATGTCAAGCGACTGACCCGGCTGGAGGAAATCGCCAACGGGTTCAAGGGGGTCGAGAAGACCAACGTGATTCAGGCGGGTCGGGAGGTGCGGGTGATTGTGACGCCGGACAAGGTGGACGACCAGTCGACCGAAGCCCTGGCCGAGGAGATCGCCAAGCGGATCGAACAGGAGTTGCAGTATCCTGGCCAGATTCGGGTGGTGGTCATCCGGGAAACCCGCTCGGTGGGGGTGGCCAAATGAGCGGCCGTCTGCTCGACGGCCGCGCCCTCGGCCAGGCCATTCGGGCCGAGGTGGCCCTGGAGGTGGCGGAGCTGGTGCGGACCGGTGTTCAACCGGGCCTGGCGGTCATTCTGGTGGGCGAGGATCCGGCCAGCCAGGTGTATGTCCGGAGCAAGGGCCGCGCCTGCGAGGAGGCGGGCATGAAATCCGCCACCATCCGATTGTCCCCCGACATTTCGGAAGCGGATCTGCTGGCCGAAGTCGACAAGGTCAATGCCGATCCGACCCTTCATGGGCTGCTGGTCCAGCTTCCGCTTCCCAAGCATGTCAAGGCCGAGCGGGTCCTCCGGCGGATCGACCCGCTCAAGGATGTCGACGGGTTCCACCCGATCAACGTCGGCAAGCTGGTGATTGGCGATAAGACCGCCTTCCGCCCCGCCACGCCGTACGGGGTGCAGCAGATGCTGATCCGCTCGGGGATCGAGACCAAGGGTGCCCGGGCCGTCATCGTTGGCCGCTCGACCATCGTCGGTCGCCCCATGGCCAACCTGCTGATCCAGGATGGCCCCGGCGGCAACGCCACCGTCACCGTCTGTCACTCCCGGTCCAGGGACCTGCCGTCCATTACCCGGGAAGCCGATATCCTGGTGGTCGCGATCGGCAAGCCGGCCTTTGTGACCGCCGACATGGTGCGCGACGGTGTGGTCGTGGTCGATGTCGGGATCAATCGGGTCGCCGATCCGGCGGCCGCCAAGGGCTACCGGCTGGTTGGCGATGTCGATTTCGGGCCGGTGGCGGCGAAGGCCTCGGCCATCACCCCGGTCCCGGGGGGGGTCGGGCCGATGACGATTGCCATGCTGCTGGCCAACACGCTGCAGGCGGTCCGCCAGTCGACCGGGACCTCGGGCTGATTCCGATGACCGCCCCCGAGCGCCCGACTGCCTGGAGCGTGACCGAGGTATCGGCCGCTCTCCAGGCGTCGATGGAAGCGGCGGTCGGGCAGGTCTGGATCAAGGGAGAGATTCGCGAACTCAAGGTCCACCGGGCCGGGCATTGGTACTTCTCCCTGGCGGATGACCAGAGCCAGCTCCGCTGCGTCATCTGGAAGAGCAATGTGGAGCGTCACCGCGATCCGGCTCCCCGGGAAGGCACCGAGGTGTTTCTGCTGGCACGACCGACCATCTGGTCACAGCGGGGGGACCTGCAGCTCACCGGGGTCCGGCTCCTCGCGACCACCGGAGTTGGGGCGCAGCAGCTGGCCTTCCTCCGTGCCAAGCAGAACCTGGAACGGGACGGACTGCTCGACCCCGCCCGGAAGCGTCCACTTCCACCCCATCCAGGGACCATCGCCCTCATCACCAGCCAGGACGGGGCAGCGCTTCACGACATGGTGGCTGTCGCCCGGCGGCGGTGGCCCGCCATCTCCCTGCTGCTGGTCGCGTCCCCGGTCCAGGGGGCTCAGGCGGAAAGCGGGCTGATCCGGGCCTTCGGGATGCTCTCCCGGGTCCAGGCCGATCTGTGCATCCTGGGACGCGGCGGCGGCGCCAAGGATGACCTGGATGCCTTCAACTCCGAGATGGTCTGCCGGGCGGTGGCGGCGTGCGCCATTCCGGTGGTGGCTGCCGTGGGCCACCAGACCGACGTGCCCCTGGTCGACCTGGTCGCCGACCTTCGAGCCGCGACCCCGTCCGCCGCCATGGAGATGGCCCTGCCAGACCGGGACGCGCTGCGCCAGCGACTCCGACGGTCACGCCGCACGATTGGGGAGCGGGCTCTCCCGTCGGACTCGGCTGCTGAGCGAACGACTGCACCGGATCGACGACCGGCTGCGCCACGGAATCACGACCGGGGTGCGGCAGGCGCGGCATCAGGTCCTCCGGCTCGGCGAGCAGCTCGACACCCTGAGCCCGCTTCGCACCCTCGAGCGGGGCTACGCTGTCCCCCTGTCGCCTGACGGCCGGGTCCTCCGGCAGCGGGAGGACTTCCCGCCGGGCGAGCCCTTCCGGCTCCGCGTGGTGAATGGGGAAATCGCGGCACGCGCCGAGGGGGGCCCGTGAACTCGCCGGAGAACCCCAGTCTGAGCCAGGCTCTCACACGGCTTGAGGAGATTGTCCGCCGACTGGAGGCTGAGGAGACCGAACTCGACCAGGCCCTGGCGCTGTTCGAGGAAGGAGTGGGGGTGCTCCGGGCCGCGCGGGGTCAGCTGGAGGCCGCCGAACTCAGGGTCCAGCAGGTGCTGGAAGGCGCCTCAGGGGAACTCACGATCCGTGACCTCGACGGCTGACGATCCTGCCCTCGAGGCGCTGACGGCGGCCCGCCGGGCGACTGAGGAACGGCTCGACACTCTGGCCCGTCGGCTCCTGGCGGAACACCCCGGCCGACTGGGAGAGGCCTTGGCGTATGCCCTCGGGACCGTGGGCAAGCGGGTCCGCCCCGCCTTGGTTCACGCCAGTTACCTGGCCGCTGGGGGCAGCTCAGCCGCCATCACCGGTGTGGCGGTGGCGGTGGAGGTGGTGCATACCTACTCCCTGGTTCACGACGACCTGCCGTGCATGGATGACGACGACTGGCGTCGCGGCCGCCAGACCACCCACCGGCAGTTTGATGCCCCGACGGCCGCACTGGTTGGCTTCCTCCTGGTGCCGGTTGCGGTGGAAGTGCTGATGGAGGCCGCCCGGCAGCTGGGACTGCCCGATGCCCGGGCTGCCGAGATGGGCTCCACGCTGCTGGAGGCGGGCGGGATCCGGGGGATGATCGGGGGACAGTGGCTCGATCTCGCGGCTGAGGGTGAGGCGCTCCCGCTTGAGCGGGTGATGGCAATCCATCGGGCCAAGACCGGCGCCCTCATCGCCGCCTCGTGTGTGCTCGGCGCCATGGCCGCCACCACCGATCCCCTGGTGATCGCCGGGTTGGCCGCCTATGGTCGCGAGATCGGACTGGCCTTCCAGATCGCCGACGACGTGCTCGATGTGACCGCCACCACCAGCCAGCTGGGCAAGACCGCCGGGAAGGACGCCGCGCTGTCCAAGTCCACCTATGTTCGCCTGTTCGGGGTGGAGGGTGCCCGGGCCGAAGCCGCCCGGCGGGCCGATCGGGCGATCGGCCACCTGGCCGACTTCGGTCCGGGCGCCCGGACCCTGGCCGGGCTCGCTCGTTATATTGTTACTCGACGCTCCTGATCCCCCTGGATGGACAACGTGGCATGAGCCTGCTCGCGGGAATTCACGGCCCAGCCGACCTCAAGCGCCTCGCTCCCGAACAGCTCCCGGAGCTGGCCAAGGACGTCCGCGAGCGCCTGATCGAATGTGTCTCCCACACCGGGGGCCACATCGGCGCCAGCCTGGGTTGTGTTGAGCTGGCGATCACCCTGCTTTACGAATTCGACTCCCCCACCGACAAGGTGCTCTGGGACGTCGGTCATCAGGCCTATGCCTGGAAACTCCTGACTGGACGCAACCTCGACTTTCCCTCGCTGCGGACCGAGGGCGGGGTGTCCGGTTTCCTGAAGCGGACCGAGAGCGAGCATGACCACTTCGGGGCCGGCCACGCCGGGACCGCGATGTCGGCCGCGCTCGGGATGGCCACCGCCCGCGACCTCCTCGGCCTCGAGTACAAAGTGGTGGCGGTGGTGGGCGACGGGGCGCTGACCTGCGGGCTCAGCTACGAGGGGATGAACAACGCTGGGCACTCGGACCGGGACATCCTGCTGGTCGTCAATGACAACGGGATGTCGATCTCTCCCAACGTCGGCGCCATCTCCAAGACGCTGGGCCGGATCGTGGCCAACCCGATGGCCAACAAGCTCCGCGACCGGGTCAAGGCCGCCACGGTCCGCCTTGGGGGAGTGTTCGGTCCCGGGGTGGTCGAGTTTGCCAAGAACGTCGAGGAGAGCGTCAAGAACCTGTTCTCCGACGGCATGTTCTTCGAGGAACTCGGCTTCCGCTACTTCGGACCGATCGATGGCCATGATCTGAACAAGCTGAGCGAGACCTTCCGGTTCGTTCGTGGGCTCAGGGGTCCCCGTGTCATCCACGTCCTGACAGAAAAGGGCAAGGGGTTCGGGTTTGCCGAAGACAATCAGGAGAAGTGGCATGGCCTGGCCGCCTACGATCCCGAGACCGGGGAGGCCCGGAAGAAGGCGAGCGGCCCGCCGACCTGGACCCAGGTATTCGGCGAGGGCCTGGCCGATCTGGCCGATGAGCGGAAGGACTTCGTGGTGATCACCGCCGCGATGCCGACCGGCACCGGGACCAGTCTCTTTGCCGCCCGGCACCCCGAACGATTCTTCGACGTGGGGATTGCCGAGGGCCACGCCGTAACCTTTGCCGGGGGGCTGGCGACCCAGGGGGTCCGGCCCATCTGCGCCATCTACAGCACCTTCCTGCAGCGGGCCTACGACAACATCATCCACGATGTCGCGGTCCAGCGCCTGCCGGTGGTGTTCTGCATGGATCGGGCGGGCCTGGTGGGGGAGGATGGGCAGACCCATATGGGCCTCTATGACATCCCCTACATGCTGGCGGTCCCCGGGATGACGGTGACCGCACCCCGCGACGGCAATGAGCTGGTGGGGCTGCTGCGCACGGCGTTGGATCACGACGGCCCGTTCTGCACCCGCTATCCTCGCGACAAGGCGCCTACCCTGCCCACCCTGGCGGCGGACATTCCGGCCGTTCCCTATGGCAGCTGGGAGTTGCTCCGACAGGGGCGTGATGTGGCGATTCTGGCAGTCGGGACCATGGTCGATCCCGCCCTCGAGGCGGCCGAGCGGCTGGCCGCCGAGGGATTCGACCCGGCGGTCGTGAACTGTCGGTTCCTCAAGCCGATCGACCAGGCGATGGCGGATGCCCTCGCCCTGACGTGCCACACCTTCGTGACTATCGAAGAGGGTGCGGTGGCCAACGGATTCGGGGCCTATCTCTCCGGGCTGCTGCAGGCGCCGCATCCCGAAGTCAGGGTGGTAGCGGTCGGCGTGCCTGACGTCCTTCAGGAACAGGCGCCCCGAGCCACCCAGTTGGCCCGGTTCGGCCTGACCGCCGAGGGCATCGCCAAGCGGATCGCGGCCCTCCATCACGAGGAACGGCTCGAGCCGCGATGATCGTCGGGGTCGTCGGAAACGCCTCCTACGACGGCCTCCCGGAGATCCTCCAGAGGATCAGTGAGGCGGCGGCTCGCCACGGCGTGGTGCTGCGCTCCGAGTCCGAACTGGCCCCCCACTGGAATGCCCCGGTTGCGGACCTGTCGCTGGAGCCGCTCGACGCGCTCCTGACCCTGGGGGGCGACGGCACCCTCCTCCGAGGCGCCCGAGGCATCTCCGGTCGTCCCGTTCCCATCCTCGGCGTCAACCTTGGCCGGGTCGGATTCCTGACCGTCGCGACGCGCGAGAACTGCCCGGAGGCCATCGAGGCCCTGTTCACCGGGCAGTTTGAAGTGGATCTGCGACAGGCCCTGGCATCCCAGATTCGTTCCCGGTCGGGATCCAGGGATACCCCGCAGGCTCTCAATGATATCGTGATTCACAAGTCCGGCGTGGCCCGCCTGATCCGACTCGATATCCGGGTCGACGGGGAGTCGATCGGTCCCTACAGCGCCGATGGCGTCATCGTTGCTTCGCCGACCGGCTCCACGGCGTACTCGCTCAGCGCCGGGGGGCCCATCGTTGCCCCAGGGGTCGAGGCCCTGATTCTGACTCCGATCTGCGCCCATACCCTCGCCGTCCGGCCGTTCGTGATTCCCGCCACCGCCGAGGTCATCGTGACGGCGCAGGGGGAGTGGTCCCATGAGCTGCTGCTGTCGGTGGACGGGCAGCAGGTCACCGAACTCGGCAGGGAAGAGGAGGTGGTCATTCGGCGGTCCCCGACCCGGGTGCCCCTGGTCCGGCTGCCGGGTGGCAGTTACTTCCGCCGGGTCCGAGATACCCTGCGCTGGGGAGATCTCTCGGAGCGCGAACCCGGCCGATGATCGTTGAGCTCCGGGTGCGCGATCTTGCCACCATTGAAGACGTGACCCTCCCCCTCGGGCCGGGCCTCAACGTCCTGACCGGTGAAACCGGGGCGGGGAAGTCGATCCTGGTGGATGCCATCGCCCTGCTGCTCGGTGCCCGAGGCGATCCCGGAGCGGTCCGGGACGGCTCTGCCCGGCTGGTGGTCGAGGGTGCTTTCGAGGGGCTCGACTCCATCCTGGCGGCCCGCATGGACCAGCATGGGCTCGCGGCTGAGGGAGAGGCGCTCGTGCTCCGGCGCGAGGTATCCGCTGAGGGGCGGAGTCGGGGTTGGGTCAACGGCAGTCCGGTCACCATGGCGACCCTGGCCTCGCTGGGCGAGTTGCTGGTGGACCTGCACGGCCAGCATGAGACTCGCACCCTGCTGGAGCCCGACCGGCAGCGGGAGGTGCTCGACACCTTCGGGGACGCCCTGCCCGAGGCGGAGGAGGTCTCGACCTGCGCGGTCGAAGTGACTGGTCTGGAGCGGGAGGAAGCCGAGTTGCTGGCGCGTCGGGACGGAGTCCGGCGCCGGGCCGACTATCTCCGCCACCTTGTCGAGGAGATCGAGGCGGCCAAACTGGTGCCCGGCGAAGATGGGTCACTGGATACCGAGGCCCGGCGACTCTCCCAAGCCGGTACCCTGAGTGACCTGGCTCAGCGAATCGCGGACCTGATCGAGGGTGAGAATGAGGCCGCCCTGTCCGCGATGGCGGCGGCGGATCGCGCGCTCGCTACCTTGGAGAGAGCCGATCCGAGCGTCGCACCCTGGCACGAGCTGCTGGATCCCGCCTTTGCCCAGCTCCAGGAGCTCGCCCGGGCGGCCACCGATTATGCGGCGGACTTGGAGGAGGATCCCGGCCGCCTGGCCGAGATCGAGCGCCGCCGAGACCTGATCTATCGACTCAAGCAGAAATACGGCGAGACCATCGAAGCGGTGCTGGCCACCGGTCGTGACGCCGTCTCGGAGCTGGATCTGCTCGATACCGCGGAACTCGATCTCCGACAGATGGCTCGACGGCGGGAGGCGGCGCAGGCCGCGTTGCGGGCTGGGGCCGCGGCCCTGAGTGCCAAGCGGGTGGCCGCCGCTGGGCGACTCGGCCGAAGCGTGACTCGACTGCTGGGGTCACTGGGCATCCCGGATGGCCAGGTGGCGGTTGCCCTCACTCCACGAGAGCCCCCGACGGCCCAGGGAGGCGAGGCGGTCGAATTCACGGCCCAGCTGAATCGCGGACTGGACGCTCGCCCGTTGGGGCGGAGCGCCTCGGGCGGTGAACTCTCCCGCATCATGCTGGCGGTCAAGACCGTGCTCGGCCGCCACGACCTGATCCCGACCCAGATCTTCGATGAGGTGGACCAGGGTGTCGGGGGCGAGGTCGGGTCAAGGGTGGCCGACCTGCTGGCCGAGGTGGCCGAGCGCCGGCAGGTGCTCGTCATCACCCACCTCGCGCCGATCGCGGCCAAGGCGGATCGGCACATCGCGATCTCCAAGCAGGCCCGCCGCGGGGTGGCGACCAGCGATCTCCAGGTGCTTCACGGGGAGGACCGGATCGGGGAACTGGCCCGGATGCTGGGGGACGCCGAGGCCGAAACGGCCCGTCGTCACGCGGTCACCCTGCTGGCCGGGTCGACCGGGGCCGGTCAGGGGAAGCGGAAGTAGAGCCGGATCCAGGTCTGCACGGCGGTCTCTGCCAGGGTACGCCCCCCGGAGCCATTCACGACCCGCCGGACGGCCAGCCCCCCATCCAGCGGGAGCTTGGTCACCTCGTTCACCGTCTTGAGCGGAGAGGCGACCGAGAGCATGGCAATCGCGGTGGTCCAGTTGCGCGCCGACTCCTCGGCCAGCAGTCCGGGCGGGGCCCCGGCAATCTCCTCCTGGCCGGCCAGCAGGGTGACCACGTCCGCTCCCTTCCGCTGGTGGGACAGTCCGAGGACGAGACCGAACCCCGGGCCGAGGCGGATGAACGGCGCCACGCTGAGGGAGATCACGTCGCCGGGGTTGCGGGTCACGGCGGCCAAGGTGCCCGCATACGCCATCACTTCCGCCGGTCGTGCGATCCGCCGGTTCAGGTCGTAGGCCATCTGGAGATTGTAGCTGGCCTGGAGGCGGGCCCCGAACCATCCCGCGCCGGCATCGGCGGTGAGTCCCAGTTCCACATCGGGCTGTCGCTCCCCGGTGCCGACATCGAAGAACCGGACAGGGCTGTCCAGCTGGCCGGTCGGCAATCGTACCGTGGCCTGGCCGATCAGGTCGAGGCCGGTGCCCTGGGGCGTCATGCCGGTGACCAGGGCCACCGCGGCGCCCAGTTCGATATCCCCGAGTGCCGCGATCGTCGGGACCGCGAAACTCCCGGCCACCGGGCCCTCCGGTTCGGTGGCGAACTTCCGGAACCCGGCGTCATCGAGGGGAGCGCTCGGGAGCGCAGGGGCTTCGCTGAAGCTGTTGATGTTCAGGCTGCGCAGCGTGGTCTGGAGGCCATTGATCCTGCCGAGCAGGGCCACGCCTTCGCTGCTGGCCCGCGTCGGGAGGAACGGCGAGGCCGTCCCGGGCCCGAGCAGCAGGCTGAACAGATTGCCCCGCAGGGACAGGCCCGCCGCCAGGGTCTGTACCGCCAGCGTCTTCTGATCCGGGTCGCTGTCGTAGTCGCCCCGTGTCAGGGCGGTGTCGAGGCCGGCGAGGGCTCGATCGAACGATCCAAAGAAGAGGGCATCCGTCGACAGCCCGAACCCATCCCCGAAGACCGGGTCCGCCGGATTGAACCCGGCTCGGGCTCCGTCCGCACTCTGGGCAATCGAAGACCGGACCACGACCCGGGTGATCGGGATCAGACCGGTCAGCGTGATGCGCGAGGTCAGCCCGTAGCCGAGCCCGATTCCGCCGGTACCCGCCGTCACCTGTTGCCGCGCGGTGGTGCGTCCGAGATGGAGTCGGGCTCCGGGCAGGCCGGTAATCTGTCGCAGGAGGTCATCGGCGGGTTGCAGGGCCGACCAGAAGGCGCTTCCCAGACTGTCCTGGACGAAATCATGGGCCAGCGGCTGCTTCTGACCCGCCAGCCAGCGGGAGTCCGCAGTGACAAAGCTCCCGACCAGGGTGAACCGGGCCAGTCCCCTGGGGACCGTGAGTGGAGGCAGCTGCCCTACGGCCGGAACGGCGGGGAAGAGCAGCCCGGCGGCGAGAGCTAGCGGAGAGAGTCGTCGCATGCGGTCCCAAGTCTAGTGTGATCCCGGCGGGGAGCCAATTGCCGCGCGGGCATGACAGGCCCATGTGCCGCGGGTAGATTGGGCCCGTCATCACCTCGGGAAGCCGCATGGCCACCTGTTCGGTCATCATCATCAGCCTGAACGAAGAAGCCCGGATCGGCCGCTGTCTGGAGTCCGTTGCCTGGGCGGACCAGATCGTGGTAGTCGATTCGGGCAGTACCGACGGGACGGTACAGGTCTGCCAGGCGGCCGGGGCCCAGGTGCATCACCGGGACTGGCCCGGGTACGGTCCCCAGAAGAACCGCGCCCTCGAGTTGGCGACCGGGGAGTGGGTACTCTCGCTCGATGCCGATGAATACCTCTCGCCGGAACTGGCCACCGAGATCCGGAACCGGCTCGCCGATCCGGGCGGGTTCATCGGCTTCCGGCTGCCTCGACTCTCCACCTTCTGCGGCCGTGCCATGCGCCACTCCGGCTGGTGGCCGGATCCCGTGCTCCGGCTGTTCCGCCGGGGCCGGGCCCGTTTCTCGGATGAGGTCGTGCACGAGCGGGTGCTGGCCGATGGGCCCGTCGCGACGCTCCGGGGCGTCCTGAACCATGAATCGGTGCGGACGCTGGAGGAAGCCAGAGCCAAGGTGGATACGTACTCGACCGCCGGAGCGGAGGCGTTGCATGCCAAGGGGCGCCGTGGCTCCCTCCCGAAGGCGGTGGCCCGGGGGGCATGGACCTTCTTCAGGACCTGGGTCCTCCAGGCGGGCTTTCTGGACGGGCGAATGGGTTTCCATCTCGCGGTCGCCAACGCCCGGGGCTCCTTCCATCGTCACGCCAAGCTCGCCACGCTCGGTTCCCGGCACTAGATGAGGCTGTCGGTCCAGGTTCCGACCTACAACCGACCGCAAGCCCTCCGCGCGGTGCTCGAGGCGTACGCGCGACAGTCCGATCTCGATTTCGAAATGGTCGTCGCCGATGATGGGTCAGGTCCCGCAACCCGGGAGACGATTGATCGGTTTCGGGCAACAGCGCCGTTTCCGGTCCAGCATGTCTGGCAGGAGGATCAGGGATTCCGGCTGGCCGCCATCCGCAATCGGGCCATCGCGGCCGCCCGTGCCGACTACCTGCTGCTGACCGATGGCGATTGTCTCCCGCTCCGGCACCATGTGGCCCGCCACCGGGCGCTGGCCGAACCGGGGTGGTTCGTCTCCGGCAGCCGGATTTATCTCGATCGGACCCGGACCGATCGAGTGGTGGTTGGGGACGTCCGCCCGGATGAGTGGGGTTGGAGCCAGTGGTTGCGCCACCGGGTGGCTGGGGCGGTAGACCGGATCAGCCCTCTCCTGTCCTTGTCCCGGTCCGCCGCGTGGCGCCGCTGGCAACCTGATCGGTGGCAGGGGGTCAACACCGCGAACCTCGCGGTCTGGCGGGCCGATCTGGTCGCGGTCAACGGCTTCGACGAGTGCTTCGAGGGATGGGGCTTCGAGGACACCGACCTGGCGATCCGGTTGACCAGGGCAGGGGTGCGCCAGAAGACCGGCCGCTACGCCGTTCCGGTGCTGCATCTCTGGCACCCCACGATCAATCGGGCCGCGGTGGAGCGCAATCAACTCCTGCTGTCGGACCTCCTGGCCAGTGACCGGATCCGGGCCCGTCGCGGTCTTGCCGAGGCGCCGGTGCGGTAGCCACCCGGCTTGGAGGAGGGCAGATCCCGTGGTATCCTCACCGGGCAGGCTCGGGTGGCGGAACCGGCAGACGCATCGGACTTAAAATCCGAAGGGGGCAACCCCGTGTGGGTTCGAATCCCACCCCGAGCACTTCTCCCCCTCAGCTGATCCCGTCCGACCCCACGATTTCAGCTGACTCCGTCCGACCCCACGATGATGTAGGTGAGCGTGCCTCCGGCCAGGAAGAAGGGCGCCTTGGTCCCCAGATGCCGGATCAGCTTCTGCATCAGGTCCGGGTCGGTGCTCGAAATGGTGATCCCGATCATGTAGGCCCCGCTGCCCAGGCCCACGTTCTCGTAGTCCAGGGTGTAATACCCCTTGTCGAACGTGAAGCCGCCCGGCAGCAACGGGACCAGGGCGGGGGGGACCACACCCGGCGACCCGTCCGCCGGCCACGCCTCGGCATCGGCGTGATAGTTGTAGGCCGCCAGAGTGATCGACCGGATGTCTCCGGTGACCTCGGCCGCCCGGGCGGTATTCCGGAGATCGATGAACCGGAGCAGGCTGATCCCGGCCAGGATGCCGAGGACCAGGATTACGATGATCAACTCGACCATGGTGAACCCGCGGCGGCTCATCGATTCCCCCGATTGGTCACCGTCGAGAGGCTGCGACCCAAGAACCCGGCGGTCGGGTCCGTGGAGCGGAGAACCAGCTCACCGGTGCCGAACGGGGCGGCCACCAGGAAGGTCGAATCGCTCAGTCGCTGATACCGCAGATTGAGCACCCGTGATCCCGTGGCCTTGAGATCCGCCGGCAACCGGCCCGAGGCCTCGGCGACGCTTCGGATCCGCCCCGCTTCGCGGACCAGCATCATCCGGACGGAGGCCTCCTGCACCTGGAGACTCTCCGGGGGTGGGGGAGGGGTCAGGAACCAGGCCGGCCGGGCGATGAGCAGATACAGGCCGAAGCCCACCACCAGCACCGCGGTCGACAGACCGATGCGCCGACCCCATGGCCCGCGGCCCCGTCCCGTCTGGCCGCTCCGCCGCGCGACGTCCTCGACGGCTGCCACCGCAGCGTCGTACAGGGCCTGCTTCTGACCTGGCGGAGGGGGTCCTCCCCGCGGCTCGGTCATTCGTCGCCCTCGGTGAGCGACTGGTTGGTGGTCATCGCTACGCTCCAGAGGTGCGGGCCACGGCACGTTCGATCTGGCCGGGGAACTCCCTCACGTTGATAGGCTTGGTAATGTAGTCATCGAACCCGGCCTCCAGTGCCCGCTCTCGATCTCCGTCCATGGCATGGGCCGTCAAGGCGATGACGGGAATCTGCCCTGCCGGGTGGTTCCGAATGACCTCAAGCAGGGCAAACCCATCCGCCCCGGGCAGTTGAATATCCATCAGGACCAGATCCGGCGGCTCCGAGCCCAGCATCTGGTCCAGTCCCTTTCCGCTCGACAACCCGGTCACGGCATGACCTTGCAGGGTCAGGACCGCGCGGAACAACTTCATATTGTCCGGGCTGTCTTCCACGACCAAGATCCGCGCCACAGTCACCTCTGGAGTTGGACAAGCACTACAAGTATAGTTGGCGCAACCACCTGCAAGAGTTTTCCCAACCATGATCGTGCGCGGTTCCACGGCAGTTCCCGGTGACAAGAGTCTCACGCACCGCGCCCTCATGCTGAGCGCCATCGCGCGGGGGGAGTCCTCGATCGAAGGGGCCCTGACCTCCCTGGATGTCCGTTCGACGGCCCGGGTACTGCGGGGCCTGGGGGTGGGGATCAGTCGGCTCCGGTCGGGAGAGCGCCTCCGGGTCAAGGCCCCGCGGGCGCTTCACGCCCCAACCCGTGAGCTGGACTGCGGCAACTCCGGAACCACCGCGCGCCTTGGGCTTGGCCTGCTGGCCGCCCAGCCCTTCTCGGCGACCCTGAACGGGGACCGATCGCTCCGGCGGCGCCCGATGCGTCGGGTGGCCGAGCCCCTGCGAGCCATGGGCGCCACGATCGTCACCCCTGAGGGGGATGGGCTGCCCGTGCGCATCCAGGGCGGGCGCCTCACCCCGATTCGTTGGGAACTTCCCGTTTCCAGCGCCCAGCTGAAAGGGGCCATCCTGTTCGCCGCCTTGGCCGGGGGAGTGGAAGCCAGCGTTCGCGAGCCGGCCGGTCGGTCGCGCGATCACACCGAGCGGCTGCTCCGCGGGTTCGGTTACTCCGTCGCGGCCACCGAGGATGGCTGGCTTCACTTCGAGCCGGATGGCGAGTTGGTGTCTTCGGCCTTCCGGATTCCCGGAGACATCAGCTCCGCCGCCTTCCTCCTCGGAGCGGCGACGCTCGCCGATCGCGGAGAACTGCGCCTGACCGGCGTCGGGGTCAACCCGACCCGCACCGCCGGGCTCGATGTCATGGCCCGGATGGGGGCTGCCGTGGTCCGCGACGCCCCGCAGGACTGGGGGGGGGAACCGGTTGCGGACCTGATCGTGGGCCCGGCACGACTGCGGGCCACGGTGGTCCCGGCCCGAGAGATCCCCGGGTTGATCGACGAGATCCCCCTGCTGGCGGTCCTCGCGGCCAGGGCGGAGGGGACCACCGTGTTCCACGAGGTCGGAGAGCTTCGAGTCAAGGAGAGCGATCGTCTGGCCCTGCTGGCCAGGAACCTGACGAGCCTCGGAGTCAACGCCAGCGCCAAGGAGAACACCCTGACCGTCACCGGGACCGACCGGCCTCCGCGCGGGCGGGTGGTCACCGAGGGCGACCATCGGATTGCCATGGCGTTTGCGGTGCTTGGGGGCGTGGTCGGCGGCGCGGTCGAGGTCGATAATCTGGCCTGTGCCGATGTGAGCTTCCCCGGATTCCTCCAGGTGCTGTCCCAGGTCAGGCAGGTGGGCAAGTGATCCGCGTGGTGGCGATCGACGGCCCCGCCGCCTCCGGTAAATCGAGTACCGCCTCCCGGGTGGCCCAGGCCCTGAACTTCCTCCATGTGGACAGCGGCGCCCTCTATCGGGGGGTCACCCGGGTGGCCCTTGAGCTGTCCTCGCCGGAGGACCCCCTCGCAGTGCTCCGGTCAGCGGAAGCCCGAGGACTGGCCTTTGAGGTGCACCAGGGGCGGGTCCGTCTCAGCCTCGATGGGGCCGACGCCGAGCCCCTGATCCGGTCTTCGGAGGTCACCGCGGCCGTCTCCCGGGTGTCGGCCCTGCCGGCGGTTCGCGAATGGGTCAATGCCAGGCTGCGGCAGGCGGCCGGCCTTGGGCGAGCGGTGGTAGTGGACGGCCGGGACATCGGAACTGCCGTGTTCCCCGACGCCCCGGTCAAGATCTACCTGGTGGCGGAACCGGAGATCCGAGCCACCCGGCGGCTGCGCCAGCAGGGCCACCAGATCGACCGGGGGCGGCTGGCCGACGAGACCGCCCGGATCGCCACCCGCGACCACGCCGACTCCACCCGGGCCGTGGCGCCCCTGACCCCGGCTCCCGATGCCGTGGTGATCGACACCTCGGGGCTGGGATTCGAGGACCAGGTGGCCCGGATCGTGGCGCTGGTCCGAGAATCGCCCTTGCTTGGTGAGGGCTCGGGGGGGTAGTTTTCTCGGCTCCGTTGGACCGTCCAGCGGGGACGAACCCCCTCAACCCGCGCCCCCGGGTGCGGCAAGCCGAGCCTCCCGGCCCGGTCGAAAACGAAGGACCCATCCGATGTCCGAACCCCTGTCCGAAGTCAGCAAGGCGCCGATCGAAGAGCGTTCCCTCCCCGGCGGCCTCAAGGTCCGTCACGACCTGTACGACGAGTCGTATTCCGACGACGAATACGAGGCCATGCTGGAGATGTACGAGGGCACCCTGGCGGCGATCGTCGAGGGAGAAATTGTCAAGTCCACCGTGCTCCGGATCACCGAGTCCGCGGTCATCCTGGACGTCGGTTTCAAGTCGGAAGGTTCGGTGTTGCTGGACGAGTTCCAGGAGCGCCCCGAGGTCGGCGATATGGTCGAGGTGTTCCTCGAACACCTCGAGGACGCCGAAGGGGCCGTCGTGCTGTCCAAGAAGAAGGCCGACTTCATGCGGGTGTGGGAGAAGATCCGCGCCGCCTACGAAAGCGATGAGCCGGTCGAGGGCACCCTGATGAAGAAGATCAAGGGCGGCGTCGTCGTCTCCGTGATGGGGGTCGACGCCTTCCTGCCGGGAAGCCAGATCGCGCTCCGCCGGGTGCCCAATATCGACGACCTGCTGGGCAGCACCTACCAGTTCAAGATCATCAAGCTCAACAAGCGGCGCCGGAACATCGTGGTCAGCCGCCGGGTCATCCTGGAAGGCGAGCGCGCCACCAAGCGCGAGTCGCTGATGAAGGAGCTCGAGGTCGGCCAGGTCCGGAAGGGCGTCGTCAAGAACATCACCGACTTCGGGGCGTTCATCGACCTGGGCGGGGTCGACGGCCTGCTCCACATTACCGATATGTCCTACGGGCGGGTCTCGCACCCGTCCGAGGTGGTCTCCATCGGCAGCGAAGTCGAGATCAAGATCCTCGACATCGATTGGGATCGCGAGCGGATCAGCCTGGGGATGAAGCAGCTCAGCCCGTACCCCTGGAAGGATGTCGCCGAGAAGTACCCGGTCGGGACCCGGGTGCAGGGCAAGGTGGTGTCGATCACCAACTACGGCGCGTTCGTCGAATTGGAGCCTGGCATCGAGGGCCTGGTCCACATTTCGGAGATGAGCTGGACCCGGAATGTGCGGCACCCCTCGAAGATCGTCTCGATCGGCGAAACCATCGAAGCGGTGGTGCTGAAGGTCGACGAGTCGGATGAGAAGATCTCGCTCGGGATGAAACAGACTGAGCAGGATCCATGGATGACCCTGCCAGCCAAGTACCCCATCGGGACCAAGGTCTCCGGCAAGGTGCGGAACCTCACCAGCTTCGGCGCCTTCGTCGAACTGGAACCGGGGATCGATGGCCTGATTCACATTTCCGACATGTCGTGGACCAAGCGGGTCCAGCACCCCTCCGAGATCGTGAAGAAGAGCGATCTGGTGGACGTGATGGTCCTCAATATCGATGTGGACAACAAGCGGATCTCGCTCGGTCTCAAACAGGCCGAGGAAGACCCGTGGCTCAAGATCGGGGAGACGTTCCCGGTCGGCACCGAGCTCCGTGGTCGGGTGGTCCGGCTCATGGACAAGGGCGTCGTGGTCGATCTGGGCCACAACCTCGAGGGCTTCGTCCCGATGTCGCAGCTCGGCAAGGAGGACATCACCAGCCCCGGCGAAATGGTCCAGGAGGGCCAAGTGGTCGATACCACGGTGCTCGAAGTCGATCCCATCCATCACCGGATCGTGGTCGGAGTCATCGGGTATCCGGACGAGCCCATTATCCCGCCGGTCAAGCCGGTGATCGAGGATGATGACATCGACGAGGAGGACCCGACACTCAACGCACCCGTCGTCGAGTAGGACGGGCGTTCACGACTGCACCAGGCAAAGGGGCGAGACCGGTTCTCGCCCCTTTGCCGCAGAATGGAGTCTTGCCATGGCTGGGAACCGTTGTTGGATCACGCTGGGACTGGGCCTCGCCGCCTGTGCTCCGGCTCCCGAGGCTGAACCGATCGACCTGCCGATCACCGTGGCCCAGGTCGGCTTCGCCACCCCGGAATCGGTGCTCCACGATCCGGTGGCCGATGTCTACCTGGTGTCCAACATCAACGGGGCGCCGCTGGAGGCCGACCACAACGGGTTCATCAGCCGGGTCTCCCCGACGGGGGAGGTGCTGGCGCTCAAGTGGATTGAAGGCGGGGTCGCGGGCGTATCCCTCGATGCCCCCAAGGGCATGGCGCTGGTCGGGGACACGCTGTACCTCAGCGACATCACCCGGATCCGGATGTTCCACCGGGTGACCGGTCAACCGTTGGGCGAGGTGGCCGTCGAGGGTGCCACGTTCCTCAACGATGTGGCGGCCGGACCTGATGGATCGGTCTACTTCACCGACTCGGGGCTCCAGCCGGCCAACGAGGGCTTCGTCCCCTCGGGAAGCGCGGCGGTCTACCAGCTTCAGGGGGGTGTCGTCACCGCCCTGGCGCGCGGGGACGCGCTGCTGGCCCCCAATGGTGTGGTGTGGTATGGGGACGCTCTCTGGATGGTCGGTTTCGGGGGAAACGAACTGGCCCGGGTGGTCGACGGCACCCGGGAAGACATCGTCTCGCTCCCGGCCGGCTCGCTCGATGGTGTGGAATTCACGGCGGACGGTGGAGTGCTGATCTCGAGCTGGGAAGGCCAGGCCATCTACTATGGACCGGTGGGGGGACCCTTCACGCCGGTGATGAGTCCGGTCGAAGCGCCCGCCGACATCGGCTATGACGCCGCGCGGCATCGCGTCCTCGTCCCGCTTTTCAATGCGAACGAGGTCCGGATTCTCCCGCTCACTCCATGACCGGCCCCCGCGAACGTCTCGACGATCTCCACCGCCGCCAGGCCGAGTCCGAGCAGGGCGGTGGAGCTGACCGGATCGCCCAGCAGCACAAGAAGGGGAAGCTCACCGCCAGGGAGCGGCTCGATCTGCTGCTGGACGAGGACAGCTTCGTGGAACTCGACCGGTTCGTCACCCACCGGGCCACCGACTTCGGGCTGGCCGACCAGCGATACCTGGGAGACGGGGTGGTCACCGGGTACGGTCGGATCAATGGCCGACTGGTCTACCTCTACTCCCAGGACTTCACGGTGTTTGGTGGCTCGCTCAGCGAGACCCACGCGGCGAAGATCTGCAAGGTGATGGACCTCGCCGTCCGGAACGGGGCGCCCATCATCGGTCTCAATGATTCCGGCGGAGCCCGGATTCAGGAAGGGGTCGCCTCGCTCGGCGGTTACGCCGACATCTTTCTCCGCAACACCCTGGCCTCCGGCGTGGTGCCGCAGATCTCAGTCATTCTCGGTCCCTGCGCCGGGGGGGCGGTGTACAGCCCGGCGATTACCGACTTCGTCTTCATGGTCCGCGGCGTCAGCTACATGTTCGTCACCGGACCCAACGTGGTGAAGACCGTCACCCACGAGGAAGTCACCTTCGAACAGCTCGGTGGGGCGGATGTCCACGCCGAGATCTCCGGGATCGCCCACACGGTGTACGATTCCGAGCCCGAATGTCTGGCCGCGGTCCGCGATCTCATGGGGTATCTCCCGGCGAACAACCTGGAGGACACGCCAGTCCGGGCCCCCGCCGACCCGGTAGACCGCCGCGAAGAGCGGCTGCTCGATCTGATCCCGGCCACGGCGTCGCAGCCGTACGACATGCACGCGGTCATTCGCCTGGTGGTGGACGACGGACAGTGGCAGGAGATTCACGGGGCCTACGCCGGAAACATCCTCGTCGGGTTCGCCCGGCTCGGCGGCCAGTCGGTCGGGATCATCGCGAACCAGCCCGCCGTGCTGGCAGGGGTGCTCGACATCACCGCCTCGACCAAGGCCGCCCGGTTCATCCGGTTCTGCGACGCCTTCAACATCCCGCTGGTCTCCTTCGTCGACGTGCCCGGGTTTCTGCCCGGGGTGGCCCAGGAGCATGGGGGCATCATCCGTCACGGCGCCAAGCTGCTGTACGCCTACTGCGAGGCGACGGTCCCCAAGCTCACCGTCATCACTCGGAAGGCCTATGGTGGGGCGTACGACGTGATGAGCTCCAAGCACATCCGGGGGGATCTCAACCTGGCCTGGCCGACAGCGGAAATCGCCGTCATGGGCCCCAAGGGCGCGGTTGAGATTCTGCATCGGGACCGGATTGCCAAGGCCTCGGATCCCGACGCCGAAACCCGCCAGTTGATTGACGAATACACCACCACCTTCGCCAATCCGTACCTGGCCGCTGCCCGCGGTTTCGTGGATGATGTCATCGACCCGCGCGACACCCGGCCGAGGTTGATTGACGGGTTGCGCATGCTCCGCACCAAGCGGGATCGGAATCCGTCCAAGAAACACGGCAACATCCCCCTGTGAAGCGGGTCCTCATCGCCAACCGGGGGGAGATCGCCCTTCGGATCATCCGGGCCTGCCATGAGGAAGGGCTGACGGCGATCGCGGTGTACTCCGACGCCGACCGCACCAGCCCCTACGTCCGGGCCGCGGATCACGCCGTCCGGCTCGGGCCCGGCCCCGCCGCCGAGAGCTATCTCCGGATCGATCGGATTCTGGCCGCCGCTGCCGCGACCGGCGCCGAGGCCATCCATCCGGGCTACGGATTCCTCGCCGAACGGCCCGCCTTCGCCGAAGCCGTGGAGCAGGCGGGCCTGGCGTTCGTGGGGCCGCCCTCGTCGGCCATCCGGGCCATGGGGGACAAGACCGAAGCCCGGCGCCGGATGCAAGCCGCCGGGGTCCCGGTGGTCCCGGGGGGGATGGCCCCGGTGGCCGATGCCAGGGCGGCGATCGCCGCGGCCGGGGAGATCGGCTACCCGGTGCTGGTCAAGGCCGCGGCTGGTGGCGGCGGACGGGGCATGCGGGTGGTCCACGCGCCCGGGGAGTTGACCGCCGCACTCGCCAGTGCCCGGACGGAGGCGGAAAAGGCCTTCGGTGACGCCCGGGTCTACCTCGAGAAGTTCATTGTCCGACCCCGCCACGTGGAGATCCAGATCCTGGCCGACCACGAGCGGGTCATCCACCTCGGCGAACGGGAGTGTTCGATCCAGCGGCGCCACCAGAAGCTGGTCGAAGAGGCACCCTCGGTGGCGGTGGATCCGGCGCTCCGCGACCGGATGGGGAAGGCGGCGGTCGCTGCGGCCAAGGCGGTAGCCTACCGAGGCGCCGGCACCTGCGAGTTCCTGCTGGCGGCCGACGGGAGCTTCTACTTCCTGGAGATGAACACCCGGATCCAGGTGGAGCACCCGGTGACCGAGCTGGTCTATGGCGTCGATCTGGTCCGGGAACAGCTCCGGATCGCACGCGGCCTGCCGATGACGGTCCAGTCCGGTCCCCTGAGTCCGAGGGGGTGGGCCATCGAGTGCCGGATCACCAGTGAGGATCCCCGGAACGGGTTCCTGCCCAGCACCGGACGGATCGCATATCTCCGGGCCCCGAGTGGACCGGGAGTTCGTTGGGACAGTGGCTTCGAGGCGGGTGACGAGGTGACCCTGTTCTACGACTCGATGATTGCCAAGCTCATCATTCACGGGCCCGATCGCCCCTCGGCCCTCACCCGGATGCGCCGGGCGCTCGATGAGCTGCTCGTGGTCGGCATCGCGACCAACCAGAGCTTCCACGCCCGACTCCTGGCCGACGAGGCCTTCGGCCAGGGGGACGTGGACATCCAGTTTCTCGATCGCCGTCCCGATCTGGTCACTTCGCCACTCGCTCCCGACCGAGAGCTCCCCCTGATCATCGCCGCGGCCCTGCTCGAGAACGAGCGACGCCACAGCCTGCGTCCCGTCGTCTCGGACCAGGACGCTGCGGCCAGCCCCTGGCTCCGGGTCGGCCGCGAAGAGGACCGCCGCTGATGGAGGCCGTGCGGATTACCGGTCTTGCGGCTGGCGGTGAGGGCGTCGGCCGGCTCGAGGATGGCCGGGCGGTGTTCATCCCCCGGACCGCCCCCGGTGACCTGGTGCAGCCAGTGGATGTTCAACTGCATGCCCGATATGCCCGGGCGCAGCTTGGTACCCTCCTGGAGTCGGGCCCCGACCGAGTGGAGCCGGCCTGCCGGCACTACACCGGCGACCAATGTGGCGGTTGCCAGCTCCAGCACCTCTCCGCGCCGGCCCAGCGGGAGGCCAAGCGCGAGATGGTCCAGGAGGCCCTCAGCCGGATCGGGAAGCTGAACGTCACGGTGCCTCCGCTGCTGTCGGGCAAGGAGTGGGGCTACCGGACCCGGTTCACCGTCACCCGCGACGCAACCGGAACGGTCGGTTTTCACCGACTCGGCGAGCCAGGTCGAATCTTCCCGCTTCTGACTTGTGCGATTGCCTCTCCGGAGGTCAACGCCCTCTGGGCCGCCGTCCGCGGGGTCCAGCTTCCACCGGACACGGAGCGGATCACCCTGCGCGCCGGAGAGGGCGAAGCGGCTTCGGTGGTGCTCCACGGGCCTGAACAGCCGGCGGGCGCGGAACTGGGGCCGCTTCGGGACGGGCTCGCGGGTACCGGCATGCTCCCGACCCTCTGGTGGCAACGGGAGCGGGGTCAGCTGGTACCGCTCGACGCCACCCCCGACGCGGCCCCGGGCTTTTCCCAAGTCCAGCCAGCCCTCGGTCAGGCGATCCGGGAACACGCCATCGCCGAGCTCGGCTCGGCCGCCGGGGCAACGGTCTGGGACCTCTACGCGGGTGCTGGCCAAGCCAGCCTGATGCTGGCCGAGGCCGGAGCCCAGGTCGAAAGTGTGGAGGTCGATCCGGCGGTGGTCGCGGCCGCCGAGCAGCACCACCCGCGCCCCGCGATCCAGCGGCATGTCGGCCGGGTCGAGCAGCTGATCCGCCGGCTCCCGAAGCCGACCCTGGTGTATACCAATCCGCCCCGGGCCGGGATGGCGGCCGATGTAGTAGGGGCGATCCGTTCCGCCGCCCCGGTCCGGGTGGTCTATGTGTCTTGCGATCCCGCGACCCTCGCTCGGGATATTCGGGCATTCGGGGAAGGCTACCGGGTCCGCTCGGTGCGGTCGTGGGATCTGTTCCCCCAGACCGCCCATGTCGAGACGGTCGTCTGCCTGGTGGCGGCATGAAGCTCTTCGTGACCCTGGGCGGCCGGACCGCCGAGGTCGTGGTCGATGGAGATCACCTGACGGTCGACGGGGTCACCTATCTGGCCACGGTTGCCCCCGTAGCAGGGACGCCGCTCTGTCAGGTCACGGTGGGGGACCGGCCCCTGATCCTGGCGGCTCGGCACGAGGGGGGTAGTCGCTGGACCCTCCAGGACCGGGGGGAGGTGGTCGAAATCGAGGCTATGGACGAGCGGACCCGGCATATCGCGGCGCTGGTGGGGGAGGGAAGGCGCCACGGAGGTCCCACCGCCATCATGGCCCCGATGCCGGGGCTGGTCTTGAAGATCCTGGTGTCAGTGGGGTCGGCGGTTGAGGTCGGAGCCGGCGTCCTGGTGCTTGAGGCAATGAAGATGGAGAATGAACTGAAGGCCGCCGGGCCCGGGGTGGTGGCCAAAGTCCACGTCCAGGAGGGCCAGGCGGTCGAAAAGGGGCAGCTCCTGGTGGAGTTGGGTCCCGCCGGCCCCACTTGACCCAAGTGGTTGCGGGGGATTATTTTGCAAAGCTCCGCCCGAACTGGGCCGGAGGGCGCTGGTCGAGGGATCCGCGCCCATACTAACGGCTGAAACGCAGGCTGCGATTACCAGATGAAGACCTTCTCCGCCAAGCAGTCGGACCTGAGTCATGATTGGCTCGTGGTGGACGCCGAGGGCGTCCCCCTTGGTCGGCTCGCCAGCGCCGTGGCCCAGCTGATCCGCGGCAAGCACAAGCCGACGTTTACCCCCCATATGGACGGGGGCGACTTCGTCGTCGTGGTCAACGCGGAGAAGGTCGGCCTGACCGGCAAGAAGGTCGATCAGAAGACCTACTTCAGATACACCGGCTACATGGGCCACGAACGGCACGTCCCGATCAGGGAAGTGCTGGCCAAGCACCCGGATCGGGTCATCGAGAAGGCGGTTTTCGGGATGCTGCCCAAGAACTCACTCTCCCGCCAGAAGCTGCGGACCAAGCTGAAAGTCTACGCCGGCGCCGAACACCCCCATCAGGCCCAGCAGCCCAAGCCGTTTCAGATCAAGGTGAGCGCATGACCGCGACGACTTCAGAATTCCGGTGGCAGGCGGTCGGGCGGCGGAAGACCAGCGTCGCGCGGGTCTACCTGACCCCCGGGACCGGCAAGTGGGATATCAACGGGCGCACCCTGGGTGACTACTTCCCCCGCAGTTCGCTGGTCACCCATATCCAGCAGGCGTTCACCGCCACCGATACCCTCGGTGCCTTTGACGTCCGGGCTCGGGTCGCGGGTGGTGGAATGACCGGGCAGGCCGGGGCGTTGCGGCTCGCCATTGCCCGGACCCTCATTCAGGCCGATGCGATGCACCGCCCGAAGTTGCGGTCGGGCGGGCTGTTGACCCGGGACGCCAGGGCGGTTGAACGGAAGAAGCCGGGCCAACCAGGTGCCCGGAAGCGGTTCCAGTTCTCCAAGCGGTAGCATCGGAGAACACCGGCCGGGACTTCGGACCCGGCCGATCTCACACACCGCCGGATCTTCGCCGGGGTGCCTCAACGGTTCGGCCGGGGGAACAGGCGAAGAGTTGATGGCGGTGGCGGTCAAACCCCAGAGGGAAGGACTCGTACACACCGCATGACCACGCAGCCTCAGGTCAAGGACCTGCTCGAAGCCGGCGTCCATTTTGGGCACCAGACCCGGCGCTGGAACCCCAAGATGCGCCGCTTCATTTTCGCGGAGCGCTCGGGGATCTACATTATCGACCTCCAGAAAACCCTCCGTCAGCTGACCAAGGCCCAGGAACTGATCCGCGCACTGGTCATGAAGGGCGACGGCGTCCTGTTCGTCTGCACCAAGAAGCAGCTCAAGAACCTGGTCAAGACCGATGCCGACAAGTGCGGCGCGTTCTATGTGACCGAACGTTGGCTGGGCGGTACCCTCACCAATTTCCAGACGATCAAGAAGCAGATCCGTCGTCTCCGGGAGCTGGAACAGGGCGGGGCGGACGGCGAGTTCTCCAACTACACCAAGAAGGAACGGTTGCTGTTCGAGCGGGAGAAGCAGAAGCTCCTCCGGAACCTCGAAGGGCTCAAGAACATGAGCCGGTTGCCGGGCGTCCTCTTCGTGGTGGACGCGAAGAAGGAAAAGATTGCCATTGCCGAGGCCAACAAGCTCGGGATTCCGGTGGTTGCCATCGTCGATACCAACGCCGATCCCGATCTGATCACCCTTCCGATTCCCGGCAACGACGACGCGATCCGGTCGGTCAGCCTCATCACCTCGGTGCTGAGCGACACCATCCGGGAGGCCCGGCTCGAGGCGCCGGCCCGGGAATCCGGCGAGGGCGGCGAGGCCGAGACCTACAGCACCGACACGGGGACGGAGGGCGATGTGGATGCCGAACGCCGTCGCCGGCGCCCGGTCCGCAAGCGGCGGCCCAAGCCCGAGGCCATCGCGGCCCGGTTGAAGGCCGAAGTGGGTGCCGATGCGGGCACCGAGGGGGCTGGGGAACCCGCCCCCGCCGCGAGCGACGCAGGCAGCTGAGCCGGTAGCGATCCGACGTTTGGACAGCCGCCGCTCAATGGCCCGCAAGGCCGTCGGGCGGCGGTCTCTTATCATGACTTTATGCGAGAACAGGCAGAACCGATGACGATGACAATCAGTGCCAAGGATGTCGCCGAGTTGCGGGCCCGTACCCAGGCCGGCATGATGGATTGCAAGCGGGCGCTCGAGGAGGCCGGGGGCGATATGGAGCGGGCTGCCGAGCTGCTCCGGGCCAAAGGCATTGCCAAGGCCGAGAAGCGGGCCGGCCGTTCTACTTCCCAGGGCCTGGTGGTGGGGACCTCGGACGGGACCACGGGCGCCCTGCTCGAGTTGACGTGCGAGACCGATTTCGTGGCCCGGACCGATGGCTACGGCGCGGCCGCCGAGGCGATGCTGGTGCAGCTGGCGGCAGCTCCTCCGATGAGCCTGGAGGCGTTCCTGGCCCTGCCGGCGGACGGGGGCACCGGCAGCAACACCGATCGGGTCAAGGCGATCTCCGCCACCACCGGCGAGGGGGTCGCCCTGAAGAACGCCACCAAGTTCGCCCCGGGCGACAGCGGCGCCGTGGGGATGTACCTTCATCACAACCGGCAGGTGGGCGTCCTGGTCGAAGTCCTGTGCGGCACCCCTGCGGCGGCACGGCACGAGGCCGTGACCGGCCTGGCTCGGGAGCTGGCGATTCACATTGCCTCGGCCAACCCGCTCGCGGTTCGGGCCGAGGATCTCCCCCCGGCGCTGGTCGAACGGGAGCGCCGGATTGCCACGGAGCAGGTGGAGCAGGAGGGCAAGCCGGAGGCGATCCGCGGGAAGATTATCGACGGCAAGGTCAAGAAGTTCGTCGCCGAGCAGGTCCTGCTCGAGCAGGGTTGGGTCAAGGAAGAGAAGAAGCCGGTCGGACAGCTGGTGACCGAGGCCACCAAGGCGGTGGGCACCAGCGTGACCGTCAGCCGGTTCGTCAGGTTCCAGATCGGGGAGGGTTGATGGCGCTGGCCTACCAGCGGATCCTGCTGAAACTCTCCGGCGAAGCCCTCGCCGGGGAGAAGGGTGTTGGGCTGGACTATCCGACGGTCGAACGGCTGGCCGAGGAACTGGTCCGGGTGCATGCCTCCGGGGTCCAACTCGGCCTGGTGGTCGGTGGTGGCAACATCGTGCGGGGGACCGCCGCCAGCCGCGAGGGGATGGACCGGGTCACCGCGGACTACATGGGCATGCTGGCCACCGTGATCAATGCCCTGGCGTTGCAGAACACCCTGGAACGGATGGGCCTGGCGACTCGCGTCATGACCGCCATCCGGATGGAGTCGGTGGCCGAGCCCTATATCCGGCGGCGGGCCATCCGGCACCTGGAGAAGGGTCGGGTCGTGATCTTCGCTTCCGGCACCGGCAATCCGTTCTTCTCCACCGACACCGCCGCCGTGCTCCGGGCCCTGGAGATCGAGGCGGAGGTCATTCTCAAGGCCACGACCGTGGACGGGGTCTATACCGGAGATCCGAAGGCCGATCCCGCCGCGACCTTCATTCCCGAACTGTCGTTCCAGGATGCCATCGTCAACGGGTACGCCGTCATGGATGCCAACGCGTTCGGCCTCTGCAAGGCCAACGGCCTCCCCATCGTGGTGTTCAACATCCAGCAGCCCGGCGCCGTCCAGCAGATCCTGGATGGCAAGCGGGTAGGGACAATCGTGCAATGAGCGGAATCGCCGAGGCGCGCGCAGCGGCACAGGCGGGGATGCGGAAGGCGGTCGAGGGAACCCAGCGGGAACTGGCCACCCTCCGGAGCGGCAAGGCCAGTGTCTCGCTGCTGGACCTGGTCCGGGTGGACGCCTACGGGAGCTCCATGCCGCTCAACCAGGTCGCCATGGTGGCGACGCCGGAGCCGAGGCTTCTGACGGTCCAGCCGTTCGACAAGTCTCTGACCCAGGCCATCGAGAAAGCCATCCGGGACGGCGACCTGGGACTCAACCCGGCCAGCCAGGGTGGTTTGATCCGGGTTCCCCTGCCGGCCCTCACGGAAGAGCGGCGCCGGGAGCTGGTGCGGCTGGTTCACAAGCTGGGGGAAGAAGGCAAGGTCGCGGTTCGGCACCAGCGGCACGAGGCCCTGGCCCGACTCAAGAAGCTGGAGCACATCTCCGAGGATGATATTCGGCACGGGGAGAAGGACATCCAGAAGCTCACCGATGACCACGTGGTCGAGATCGACGGCCTGATCAAGTCCAAAGAAAACGAGATCATGGAAGTGTGAGTGACCCGGCCGACGATCTCCTGACCGAGCTGAAGCTGCACGGCGGGATACCGGCGCACATTGCCGTCATCATGGATGGCAACGGACGCTGGGCTCAGGCTCGGGCCCTGCCACGCCCCGCCGGCCACCAGGCCGGGATGGCCGCCGTTCGGGAGATCGTGGAGGGTGGACTCCAGGCCGGGGTGCGCTACCTCACCCTCTTCGCCTTCAGTCAGGAAAACTGGCAGCGCCCCGCCAACGAGATCGAAGCGCTGATGCACCTCCTCGAGGACTATGTCGAGCGGGAGTCGGCGGAGTTGCGAAGCAACGGCGTCCAGGTCCGGATCCTCGGCGATCACGACCGGCTCAGTCCGTCGGCGCGGTCTGCGGTGGACGGCCTGATGGCGGCGACCGCCCGGGGCGAACACCTGACCCTCAATTTGTGCATCTCCTACGGCGCCCGTGCCGAGCTGACGCTGGCCGCCCGCCAGCTCGCCATCGAGGTGGCGGCGGGACGCTGTGGCCCCGAGGAGATCACCGAGGAGGCCATGGCCGCCCGGCTGTATACCGCCGGGATTCCCGACCCGGATCTGCTGATCCGGACCTCCGGAGAACTCCGGCTGTCGAACTTCCTGCTCTGGCAACTGGCCTATGCCGAGTTTCACGTGACCCCGGTGCTGTGGCCGGACTTCACCAGACAGCACCTCTTTGAAGCGATTCGTGATTTCCAGCGGCGGGAACGTCGCTTCGGCCGAGTGGCGGTCTGACCATGGCAAACAACATGATCCAGCGGATTCTCTTCGCTCTGGTTGCGATCCCGGTTGCCCTGGGCGCCATCTGGTATGGTGGACCGGTCCTGGCCGGGCTGCTGGCCCTGGCCGCGGCCCTGGGGGCGCGGGAGCTCCTCAATTTTGCCCGACAGCAGGGGGTCCACCCCTGGCGGGCGGCCGCGATCGGTCTGGCCGCGGCGTTCCCCCTGGTCGCCTGGCGGGTGGCCACCGGCGCGAACCAGTTTGCCGAATGGCCCTACGCCCTGCCGGTGCTGCTGGGTCTCGTCCTGATCCACGCCCTCTGGCGGGTCGGCCCGTCGCGGAAGCCGCTCACCTCGGCGGCCGTGACTCTGTTCACCCCGATGTATGCCGGCGGGATGCTGGCCTTTGCGATGCTCCTGCGCCACGGTGCCGGGTACCCCGACCAGTCGATTTCCGGCCTCCTGATGGTGATGTTCCCGGTGGCGTTGACCTGGGGCTGCGATACCGCCGCCATGGAAGTGGGTCGGCGGTTGGGCGGACCCAAGCTGGCACCATCCGTGAGTCCGGGGAAGACCTGGTCGGGGGCCATTGGCGGGTTGCTCGCGGCGCTGGCGCTGGCGCCGCTCCTCCAGCGGTTCGTCCTGGCGCCCCAGGGCATCCTCCTCACCGCGTGGCAGGCCCTCGCGATCGGTGCCATGGTCGGGGTGCTCGGTCAGGTCGGCGACCTCGCCGAATCGGTCTTCAAGCGGGAGATTGGCGCCAAGGATTCGAGCCACCTGCTCCCCGGTCATGGCGGGGTGCTCGATCGGCTGGACTCCCTCTACTTCGTCATTCCCCTCTCCGCCGTCTTGTATCACATCTTCGGCCTGATCTGATGCGTGGGGTGGCCGTTCTGGGCTCCACCGGATCCATCGGGGAGGCCACGTTGCAGGTCATCGGCCGTCAATCCGACCGGTTCCGCGTGGTGGCGCTCACCGCGGGCCGGAATGCGGAGCGGCTGGCGGAACAGCGGGAGCAGTGGCGTCCCAGCTATGCCGCCCTGGCCAACGGGGCCGGCCCCGGCTGCCTGATCGAGGCGGCGACCCATCCCGACGTCGACATCGTGGTCAACGCCGTGGTGGGATTTGCCGGTTTGGACGCGACCCTCGCGGCCCTCCGTGCCGGCAAGCGAGTCGCCCTCGCCAACAAGGAGTCGCTGGTCGTCGGCGGGGAACTGGTGCTCGAGGCCGCCCGGCAGGGCGGCGGCGAACTGGTCCCGATCGACTCCGAGCACAGTGCGGTGCTGCAATGCCTGGCGGGACACGGCTCGCCGCCCACCCGCCTGGTGCTGACGGCCTCGGGCGGGCCGTTCCGGGAGTGGGCCCCGGCCGACCTGCACCACGCCCCGGTGGAAGCCGCCCTCCGGCACCCGACCTGGCAGATGGGAAGCAAGATCACGGTGGACAGCGCCACCCTGGCCAACAAGGCGCTGGAGATCATCGAGGCGCACCACCTGTTCGGACTCTCCTTCGATCAGCTTGAGGTGGTGGTGCACCCCCAGAGCATCATCCACGCGCTGGTCGAGTTTGCCGACGGGAGTGTGCTGGCCCAGTTGGGCTATCCCTCGATGGAACTGCCGATCCTCTATGCCCTGACCCATCCTGAGCGGGTAGCCGATCTGGGGGTACAGCGACTCGACCCGGTGGCGATCGGCGAGCTCAGTTTCGAGCCGGTCCGGACCGACGTCTTCCCGGCATTCATGCTCGGGGTTGCCGCCGGTCGGCGTGGCGGTACGGCCCCGGCGGTGTTCAACGCCACCAACGAGGTGGCGGTGGCCGCCTTCCTGGACGGGCGGATCGGGTTCGGGCGAATCGCGGAGGTCCTGTCGCTCGTAGGTGAGGAGCATCAGGCGCAGGTGGTCACCGGAATCGACGTGGTACGGGAAGCCGACCGGTGGGCCCGCGCCCGAACCCAGGAGGTGCTGTGAACGGTGTGGTGATGACCGTGCTGTCTCTGGTCGTCGTGCTCGGCGTCCTGGTCTTCGTGCACGAATTGGGGCATTTCCTGGCCGCCAAGTGGGCCGGTATCCGGGTGCTTCGCTTCTCGATCGGGATGGGCACCCCCATCAGGGCGCTGACCCGGATCTACCGGGGGACCGAGTACACCGTCTCCTGGCTGCCCCTGGGCGGCTACGTGAAGATGGCCAGCCGTGAAGAGATGGCTGCGGATGCCCTGGAAGGTGGCGCGGTGGACTTGAGCAACGTGCCGGACTCGGAAACTTTTGAAGCGGCGCCGATCTGGAAGCGGATGGTGGTCATCATGGCCGGCGTGTTCCTGAACGCCGTCTTTGCCTGGCTGGTGTTCTCGGGGGTGTTCTACCGGACCGGTCGCGCCACTCTTCCGATCACCACCATCGGCAACATCGCCGACTCCCTCCCGCCAGGTGCGGAGCCCTTGCGGGATCTGCCGGCCGGAGCCCGGATCGAGAGCGCGGGTGGGGTCGCGGTGACCTCATGGAACGACATCGCCCTGGGGATTCAGAACGCGCCGGGAGACTCCGTGGTCATCACCGTAGCCGGGGGCCCGACCGTAGTGCTCCCGATTCACCGGGATGCGCTCGGGGAGCGGACCGCCGCCGCCCTGGCCTTGGGGCCGTGGCAGGATCCGATCATCGGGGATGTGGTGGCCGGTCGACCAGCGGCCAAGGCCGGGGTGGCAGCCGGGGACACGCTCCTTGCCATCAACCGCGTGCCGCTGGTCCAGTGGTACGACCTGGTGGACCAGCTCGATACCCTTGGGGGACGGGAGGTCACCTTCACCGTCGGGCGTGCCACCGGCCGGCTCGAACTGACCCTGATCCCCGAGACCGTGACCGTGACGGATCCGGACGGGACCGAACGGCAGGTGGGCCGGATCGGGGCCATGAACAGCACCCCCGACCCGATCTATACCCCACTGTCGCTGGGGGAAGCGGTGGTGGCCGGGGGCCGGAGTACCATCGAGACCTCGACCCTGATCGTCCGGCTGGTTCGGGGGATGTTCACCGGCCGGGTCTCCACCCGGGAGGTCGGAGGTCCCATCACGATCGCCCAGTCCGCCGCCGCCTCGGCCCGCCAGGGGCCCATCGAGTTCTTCCTCTTCATGGCCCTGATTTCGGTCAATCTGGCGGTGGTCAACCTGCTCCCGATTCCGGTCCTGGACGGAGGCCAGTTCCTCTTTCTTCTGGGAGAGGCCGTCATCCGGCGGCCGCTCCCCGCAGCGCTGAGGCAGGCCCTGAGCGGGGTGGGGTTGGTGCTGGTAGTGCTATTGATGGTCTTGGCGCTGTCCAACGACCTTCGGCGGGTCTTCGGGCTCTGATCGGGTTCCGGGGGGCCCGGGGGTCCCAGCGGGGTCTGACTCCGGCGCCCCAGCCAGACTTGCCGGGCCGCGACCAGGTCAGTTATACTCCTAAGCTACATAGGATTAGAGAAACCAGTCGTGGAATAGCCCGCGACCCACAGCGAAAGCACCCATGAGTTACGACAAGCAGGCAGTAATGGCCATTCACGGACAGCATGCGACTGATTCCGGATCGGCCAAGGTGCAGGTAGCGCTGCTCACCGAGCGCATCAATTCCCTCACTGATCACTTCCGGACCCACTCCAAGGACCATCACGGACGGCGGGGCCTCCTCAAAATGGTCGGTCAACGGCGGCGTCTCCTGACGTATCTCCGCCGCACCAACCTGGGCACCTATCGTTCGCTCATCGCAGATCTCGGGCTCCGTCACTAGGACGGGTCGAGACATCATCATGAGGCGTCCCAGGCGGGTACGTTGGGGCGCCCTTTCTTGTTCGCATTACATGCCAAAGCAAAGAGGCTGAACGTGGAACGTATCGAAACGCAGTTCGCGGGTCGTCCGCTCGTCATTGAGACTGGCCGGATGGCCAAACAGGCCGCCGGTTCGGTGACCATGCAGTATGGCGACACCATGGTGGTCGCGGCGGTGACCGTGTCATCCACCCGGTCGCACCTGCCCTTCTTCCCATTGACGGTGGAATACCGGGAAAAAACCTATGCCGCCGGCAAGATCCCGGGCGGGTTCATCAAGCGCGAGGGCCGTCCCAGCGAGAAGGAGATTCTCGCGGCCCGGCTGATCGACCGCTCGGTGCGGCCCCGGTTTCCGGAAGGGTTCAAGAACGAAGTGCAGGTGTTTGTGACGGTCGTGTCGGCGGACCAGGAGAATGACGCCGATGTCATCGGCCTGCTGGCCGCCACCACCGCCCTCAGTCTGAGCACGGTGCCGTGGACCGGACCGATTGCCGGGGTCCGGGTGGGCAAACTGGAGGGTCACTGGATCCTCAACCCGACCTTCCAGCAGCTTGAGTTCTCCACCGTCGACCTGCTGGTCACCGGCGGGCCGGACTCGATTGTGATGGTCGAGGGCGGGGCGCTGGAGGTGACCGAGGCAGAGATGGTCGAGGCGCTGACCGTGGCCCAGATGGGGATCAAGGAGTTGCTCGGGATCACCGCGCCCCTGATCAAGAAGTGCAGCAAGCCGAAGCTCGAGTGGGTCCCGCTCCCGCGGGACGAAGCGTTGGTCAAGGAGGTGGAGGGGCTCGGTGCCAAGGCGATGGGCAAGGCGATCAACGGCAAGGAAAAGAGCGCCCGGGGCGCCGGGATGGCCAAGGTCAAGGCCGACGTGCAGGCCAAGCTGGCCGAGCGCTATCCCGACCAGAGCCGGGAGATCTCCTCGGTGCTCGAGGACATCGAGTACCGGGTCATGCGGGCCCAGGTCCTCGACACCGGTGAGCGGGTCGATGGCCGGGACTGTGACACCGTCCGGCCGATCTCGATCGCGCCGGGGTTGCTGCCCCGGGCCCACGGTTCGGCGCTGTTCACCCGCGGCCAGACCCAGGCCCTGGTGGCGGTCACGCTGGGCACCAGCGATGACGAACAGCGGATCGACAGCATCGACGTCAAGGGAGAGACCACCAAGTCGTTCATGCTGCACTACAACTTCCCGCCCTACTGCACCGGAGAGGTCAAGATGATCCGGGGCACCAGCCGGCGGGAGATCGGTCACGGGGCCCTGGCCGAGCGGGCGCTGTCCCCCCTGCTGCCGGACTTCGGCACCTTCCCGTACACCCTGCGGATCGTGTCTGAGATCCTCGAGTCGAACGGCTCCTCCTCGATGGCCACCGTCTGTGGCGGGTCGCTGGCGATGATGGACGCCGGGGTGCCCGTCAAGGCGCCCTGCGCCGGAGTCGCGATGGGGTTGATCAAGGAGGGCAACAAGGTCGCCATCCTGACCGACATTCTCGGGTCCGAGGATCACCTGGGCGACATGGACTTCAAGGTGGCCGGCACCAAGGACGGCATCACCTCGATCCAGATGGACATCAAGATCGACGGGCTGGATCTCAAGATCATGACCCAGGCGCTGGAGAACGCGCGCAAGGGTCGACTCCACATCCTCGAGGAGATGGGCAAGGTGCTGGCCACAGCCCGTCCCGAACTGTCACCGTACGCGCCCCGAATCTTCACGATCCAGATCAAGCCGGACAAGATCGGCGACGTCATCGGTCCCAAGGGCAAGACGATCCGGGGCATTCAGGACGCCACCGGCGCTAAGATCTCGATCGAGGACAGCGGGATCGTCACCATCGCCGCGGTGGGCGGCGAGGCGGGCGACAAGGCACGCGAGATGGTCATGGCGATCGTGGCCGAGCCGGAGATCGGCAAGGTCTATGAGGGTCAGATCAAGAGCATCACCGCCTTCGGGGCATTCGTCGAGATCATCCCCGGGGTCGAGGGTCTGCTCCACATCTCCGAGCTGCAGCACGCCCGGACCGAGAAGACCGAAGACGTCGTGAAGAAGGGCGAGATGGTTACCGTCAAGCTGCTCGAGGTGGACGAGCGGGGCCGGATGCGGCTGTCCCGCAAGGCGCTGCTGCCCAAGGAGTGACCGCGGTGCAGGTCGAGCAGCTCGACGAGCGCCTGGTGCGGTACGTGGCGCCCAACGGGCTCCGCGTCCTCACCGAACAATTGCCCGGGGTCCGTTCAACGGCCCTGGGCATCTGGGTTCGTTCGGGGAGCGCCCACGAGCCGGAGGGGCAGACCGGGATCGCCCATCTGCTGGAACATCTGGTGTTCAAGGGGACGGAGCGTCGCTCCGCCCAGGCCATCGCGCAGGAACTGGAGAGCCGCGGTGGCTCGCTCGACGCCTATACCTCCCGTGACCATACCAACTTCCAGGCCCACATCCTCGACACCGACCTGCCGGTGGCGGTCGATGTGCTGACCGACCTGGTCCGTCGGCCGCGACTGGAGCAGGCGGACCTGGAACTCGAACGCAACGTGGTGCTCGAGGAAATCAACGGGGTCGCGGACACCCCGGACGACCTGGTGTTCGAACTGCACACCGATGCCCTCTGGCAGGACCATCCCTACGGCCGGTCGATCCTGGGCAGCCCGGCCAGCATCCAGGGGCTCGGCGCGGCCGAGCTGCGGGCCTTCCACCAGGCATGGTACCATCCGGCGAACTGCGTGGTCGCCGCGGCCGGAAGCATCGATCCCCAGCAGCTCCTCGGGTTGCTGGAGGCCGAGGGCTGGTTTGCGCCCGATGGCCGGGCCGCCAGCCCCCCGGTGCCCGCCGGAATGGCCCGCCAAGGGCTCCGGTCGTCGGTTGCCCGGGACAGCCAGCAGTGCCACATCGTGTTCGGGACCGATACCATCAGGGCCGGTGATCCGAGGCGGTATGCCTTCGGGCTGATCTCCACGGTGTTCGGGGGCGGGATGTCGAGCCGGCTCTTCCAGCGGATCCGGGAGGAACGGGGGCTCGCCTACGCGATCTTCTCCTACCAGCACTTCTACCAGGCCGCCGGCGCCACAGGGGTTTACGTCGGGACCCAGCTGGAGACGGCGGACCAGGCCACCGAAGCGATTCTCGCGGAATACGGCCGGTTGGCGGCGGAGGGGTTGCCGGCCGACGAGCTGGCGGTGGCCAAGCAGCAACTCAAGGGACAGATTGTGCTGTCGCTCGAGAGCCCGTCCAGCCGGATGTACCGGATGGCCAGCAGCGAGCTCACCCAGGACCGGTACCGGCGGATTGACGAAGTGCTGGCCGAGATCGACGCGGTCACCGCCAATGAGGTCCGGGAGATCACGGCTGAGTACTTTCCGCCGGAACGACAGTCCATTCTGCGCCTCGGTCCCCACTAGGGCCGGGTGATACCACCAGACGAGGGATTCTCATGAACATCGGCGTTCCCAGGGAGATCAAGACCAACGAGAACCGGGTGGCTCTGGTGCCCGCCGGGGTCGAGCTGCTGGTCGGTGCGGGACACACCGTCTATGTGGAACACGAGGCCGGGGCAGGGAGCGGGTTCGAAAACCAGGCGTTCGAGCAGGCCGGAGCCCGGATCGTCACGACCGCGGATGAGGTCTGGGCCAAGGCCGACATGATCGTCAAGGTCAAGGAGCCGATCGCGGTCGAATGGCCGAAGATGCGCCGGGGCCAGGTGATCTACACTTACTTTCACTTCGCCGCGTCCGAGCCGTTGACGCGGGCGGTCCTCGACTCCGGCGTGGTGGCGGTGGCGTACGAGACGGTGGAGCTGTCGACCGGTGAATTGCCGCTCCTGACCCCGATGTCTGAAGTCGCTGGTCGGATGGCGGTTCAGGAGGGGGCCAAGTACCTGGAGAAGGTCCACGGGGGCCGTGGGGTGCTGCTCGGTGGGGTGCCCGGCGTGGCCCCCGCCGAGGTGGTGATTCTCGGCGGTGGGGTCGTGGGGATCAACGCGGCCAAGATGGCCGCTGGGATGGGGGCGCATGTCGTCATTCTCGATATCTCGCTCGATCGGCTGCGCTACCTCGACGACGTGTTGCCGAAGAACGTGGATACCGTGTACAGCAACCGGTACAACATTCTGGAAGCCGTCAGCCGGGCCGACCTGGTGATTGGTGGGGTGCTCCTGACCGGCGCCAAGGCCCCGCACCTCCTGCTCAGAGCGGATCTGAAGCAGATGAAGCCCGGGGCGGTGATCGTGGACGTGGCGGTGGACCAGGGGGGCTGCGTGGAGACGATCCATCCCACCACCCATGAGGACCCGGTCTATTTCGTGGACGGCATACTCCACTACGCGGTGGCCAACATGCCGGGCGGGGTGCCCCGGACGTCCACCCTGGCGCTGACCAATGCCACCCTGCCGTACGGGCTCAAGCTGGCCAAGTTCGGCTGGCAGGAGGCCTGCCGCCGCGACCCCGCCCTCAGGCTTGGCCTCAACGTGGTCGACGGCAAGGTGGTCTATCCCGGAGTCGCCGAGGCGTTCGGGCTCCCGCTGACCGAGGTCGACTCGGTCCTGTGAGCCAGTCCGACGGGGAGCGTCCCCGGGTGCTGGTGACCCGGCTGCCGCACGGGCAGGGACTTCCCCTTCCCACCCCGGCGACCGCCGGGGCGTCCGGAGCCGACATCGCCAGTGCCGTGGACCTCACCCTCCAGCCGATGGAGCGGCACCTGGTGCCGACCGGATTGGCGTTGGCCATCCCCGAGGGATACGAGATCCAGGTCCGGCCCCGCTCGGGGCTGGCCTGGCGCCACGGGGTCACCCTGATCAATCCCCCGGCCACCATCGACAGCGACTACCGGGGCGAGTTGAAGATTGCCCTGGTCAATCTGGGCGCCGAACCGTTTGCCGTGACCCGGGGAATGCGGATCGGGCAGCTGGTGGTGACCCGGGTGGAGCGACCGACCTTCGAACCGGTCGAAGGCCTGCCGGTCTCGGATCGGGGGGCCGGGGGATTCGGCAGTACCGGCCTCTAGGGCCCTTCCAGGGGGTTCGGCCGGCCTGTGGGTAACTTGTTGAAGTGCAAGCCAGCCATTACTTTACGCCACCACAGCGACCCGCTCCCGCTCCGGCCATGTCATGAAGTTTCCGAAGTTCAATCTCGAGTCCATCTTTCCCGCGAACGAGATTGCGGTGGATCTCGGCACGGCCAATTCCCTGATCTATGTGAAGGGGGAAGGGATCGTGCTGAACGAGCCGTCGGTGGTGGCCATCGAGCGGTCGACCGGCCGGATCAAGGGCATCGGGCTGGAAGCGAAGCGGATGCTGGGCCGAACCCCTGACGGGATCATCGCGGTGCGGCCCCTGAAGGACGGCGTGATCGCCGACTTCGACGTCACCGAGAAGATGCTCCGCTACTTCCTCAAGACCATCATCGACAAGCACTTCTTCCGGGTGAAGCCGAGGGTGATCGTGTGCGTCCCCTCCGGGATCACCGAGGTGGAGCGGCGCGCGGTGCGAGACAGCGCCGAGACCGCCGGCGCCAAGCAGGTCCTGATGGTCGCCGAGCCGATGGCCGCTGCGATCGGGGTCGGGCTGCCGGTCGAGACCCCCACCGGCAACATGGTGATCGATATCGGGGGCGGGACCACCGAGATCGCGGTGATCGCGCTGTCGGGCATCGTCTGCGACACCTCGATCCGGACTGGCGGCGACGAACTCGATCAGGCCATCGTGCAGTTCATGCGAAAGACCTACAACCTGCTGGTCGGCGAGCCCACGGCCGAAGCGATCAAGATCAAGATCGGCTCGGCCTGGCCGACGGGCGAAGAGCGGGAGATGGAGGTCAAGGGCCGCGACCTGGTGTCCGGGATCCCCAAGACGGTGCGGGTCCACTCGAGCGAGATCCGCGAGGCGGTGCAGGAGCCGGTGCAGCAGATTGTCGATGCGGTCCGCCGGGCGCTGGAAATCACCCCTCCGGAACTGTCCAGTGACATCGTGGATCGGGGGATCGTGATGACCGGTGGCGGGGCGCTGATTCGTGGCCTCGACTTGCTGCTGTCCCATGAAACCGGGTTGCCAATTCACGTGGACGAGGACCCGCTCACCTGTGTGGTCCGCGGGAGTGGCCGGATCCTCGACGAGTTCGAGAAATATCGCAACGTGCTCACGACCTGATTCCTGATGGCCCGCTCCGCTGCCCGGCCCACCACCCGGCGGGACACGGTGCTCTTCCTGGGCTGCGTGGTGCTGTCCCTCTTCCTGCTCGCCGTTCCTGAACACTGGATGGGGCCGCTGACCGGCACCGTCCGGGAAACCGCGCTCCGCCCGCTGCTCTGGCTCCAGCGGCGGGGGGAAGAAGGGCGGACCAGTCGGACCCGACTGCAGGAGGTCGTGGCCGAGCGGGACACGGCGGCCATCAGGGCCCGGACCGCCGACGACCTCGAGCGGGAGAATGCCGAGCTCCGTGGGCTGCTCGGGCTCCAAGAGCGATTGCCCGATGCCTTCCTGGCGGCCGACGTACTTCACCAGCCACTCCCCACCGATGGTCGCACCCTGTTGCTCAGCATCGGTCGCGCGGCCGGCGCCGCCCCCTTCCAGCCGGTGATCACCCCGGCGGGGCTGGTTGGGGTGCTGGCCCGGGTCGATGCCGGGTCGAGCGTGGTGCACACCTGGGCGCACCCGGAGTTCCGGGCCAGCGCCGTGACCGGGCAAGGCGAGGTGCTCGGGATCGTTGCCCCGACCGCGGAGGATGGCCCCGGGCTGCAGGCGCTGGAGTTCCGGGGCGTGGCCTATCGCGACACCGTGCCGGAGGGCACCCTGGTGATGACCTCCGGACTCGGCGGGGTTTACCCCCGCGGCATCGCGATTGGCCGGGTGAGCGGGGTGCGGCGGGAGGAGCTTGGCTGGGAACGGGTGTATCGGCTGACGCCTGCGGTCAATCCCGGGCTGGTCGGGCATGTCCTCATCCTCACCGGTCCCGTGGTCCCTCCACCGCCCTCCGCGGACAGCCTCCCTCCTGGTTTCATGGACAGCCTGCCGTGAGACCCGGTCGCGGTCGCGGCTGGCCCCTCTGGCTGGTCCTGGTCCTCCTGGTGCTGATGCACTTCTACCTCAGGCCCCGGCTGTACTCCGGACCCGGGACACCCGACTTTCTGCTGATTGCCCTGGTGATCTACTCGCTCCGCTCCCGGCCCGGCCCGGCGGCGGTGGCCGGGTTCATCACCGGCCTCGCGACCGACCTGCTGGTCCCGGTCCGGCTCGGGGCCGGGGCCTTGGCGCACACCCTGGTCGGCTACGGCACGTCCTGGGGGCGCTCGGTGTTCTTCCCCGACAACCTGCTGGTCAACGGTGGGATGTTCGCCCTGGGGGTGCTGCTCCGGAACGCCGTGCTGCTCCTGCTGTCCGGCTCAGGCCCGGCGGGGCTGCTCCAGGCCCTGGCGCCGGGTTCGCTCCTCCAGGCGCTGACCACCGCTGTGGCGGGCACCCTGGTCACCCTGGTGATCCGCCACCGGGTCGACTTCCGGCTCGACGAGTGAGCGTCTTCGCGTCGCACCGACTCGAGGAACGCGCCAGCCGGTTCCGCTGGGTGCTGACGGTGATGTTCCTGGTGCTGCTCGGCGCTTTCTTCAACACTCAGATCCTGCAACACGAGCGGTTCCGACTCCGCTCGGAATCCAATCGGCTCCGGGCGATTCCGCTGGCCGCGCCTCGGGGGCCGGTCCTCGACCGGAACGGACTGGTGATCGCCGACAACATCCCCGGCTATTCGGTCAAGCTGCTGGGGTCCGGCACCGATTCCCTCCGGGCGGTGTTGGAGCGGATGGCCGGGTATGTCCCGATCGACAGCGCAGACATAGACCAGGTGATCCGCCGGTATCGAGCCGCGCCGTACCAGCCGGCCCTGGTCTTCAACAGCATGGCCTTCGAGACCATTGCCCGACTGGAGGAGCATCGGATCGAGTTCCCGGGACTGGTCATCCAGACCGAACCGCGCCGGTTCTATCCGGCCGGTCCAGCCGTCGGGCATGTGATCGGGTACGTCGGCGAGGTCTCCGAGGCTGACCTGGAGCAGTCCCGGTTTCCCGGCGCCCGGCTGGGGACGATCGTGGGGCGGGAGGGCCTGGAAAGGCAGTATGACGACGTGCTCCGAGGCCGGGAGGGCCTTCGCTACATCGAGGTGAACGCCCGGGGGGCCATGGTCCGGGAGGAGGCGACGTCGCCTTCGGTGAGCCCGGTCGAGGGCCGCCCCCTGCGAACCACCCTCGACCTGCCGCTCCAGCTGTACATCGACAGCCTGTTTACCGACTCGCTCCCGGGAATGCGTGGGGCGATGGTCGCGATGCGGCCCAGTGGTGAAATCCTGGCACTCTACTCGGCCCCGAGCTTCGATCCGAACGATTTCATCGGCGGGATCAGCCGGGAAAAGTATCGGGCGCTCACCGCCTCATCTGCGGGGCTGCCGCTGTTCAATCGGGCCATCAAGGGGGCCTATCCGCCAGCCTCGCCGTTCAAGCTGGCTACGGCCGCGATGGCCCTCCGGCGGGGCCTGGTCAGCTTCTCCAGCCGGATGGAGCAGCCCTGTCGCGGCGGGTTTCGGTTCGGCAACCGGGTCTTCAAGTGCTGGAAAACGGAAGGCCACGGGTCGCTCGACCTGATCGGTGCCATCGCCTCCAGTTGCGACGTGTATTTCTACCAGCTGGGGCTGCGGCTCGGGCTCGACGCATTCCTGGAGGACGGGGAGACGCTCGGGCTCCGGCAACCGAGCGGAATTGATCTCGGCGGTGAGACCGCGTCCTTCTTTCCACCTTCCCGGGCGTACTACGACCGGACCTACGGCCCGCGGGGGTGGACCAATGCCGTCACCCTGAACCTGGCGATCGGGCAGGGGGAGAACAACCAGACCCTGATGAACGTGATGAAGTTCTATCAGGCCCTGGCCGGCGACGGCCACGCCGTCACCCCGTATCTGGTTGCCCCCGACAGCAGCGCGGCCGGATTCGACCTCGGACTCACCGCGCGCCAGCTGGAGGGGCTGCGGGAAGCGATGATCGCGGTTGTCAACTGGGGGACCGCCGCTGCCAGCCGGGGCTCCGACCTGAACGTGGCAGGGAAGACCGGGACCGCCCAGAACCCGCACGGGCCCGACCACGGGTGGTTCATCGCGTTCGCTCCCGCAGACCGGCCGGAGATCATCGTGGGCAGCATCATGGAGGCGGCGCTGCACGGCTCCACGGTGGCCCCCTGGGTGATCCGGGTGATCCGGCGGTACCTGGCGGCTCGAGGACTCGATCCCGGCGCGGTGATCGAGGTGGTGGTGCCGGTGGACTCGGCGCCCCGGGTCGAACTTCTGACCACCGACACCACGATGGCGCGGCGATGAGTCGCCGGGGCCTCGATCGCGGGCTGCTAACCGCCGTGGGCGGGCTGCTCATCTATGGTCTGCTGGTGCTGTACTCGGCAGGGCAGACGGACGTCCCGACCGACGCCGCCGGGGCCTGGGTGCGACAGCTGATCTGGATCGGACTGGGAGTGGTGACCGCGTTCGTCGTCTTCCGATTCTCCTTCCGATTCCTGGAATGGGCCGCACCGATGGTCTACATCCTCGGACTGCTGGTACTCCTCCTGACCCTGGCGATCGGGACCGGCGCCGGAAGCGCGGCGGGCACCAGGAGTTGGATTACCATCGCCGGGTTCCGACTGGGCCAGCCAGTCGAGTTCGCCAAGCTGGCGACCATCCTCATGCTGGCCAGGTATCTGTCAGGGCTCCGGGAGCCGCCGGAATCCCTCCGGGCCCTGCTCCCGGCCTCGCTGATTGCCGGGGTGCCGGCCGTGCTGGTGCTGCTCCAGCCCGATCTGGGCAGCGCCATCGTCTTCGCCGGCATTCTGTTCGGGATGCTCTACTGGGCCGGGGTCCGTCCGTTCCTGCTGCTGTTGCTGGCGTCTCCGGTGCTGAGTCTGGTGCTGGCCGTCGATACCACCCTCTGGGGGGCCTGGATGGTGGCCCTCTTCATCATCATCCTGCTCGGTCGGGCGTTCGTGACTGAGGGGATCGCCATCTACCTCATCAACTCGGCGATGGGGGTCCTGGCCATCGTTCTGTGGGACAAGCTCAAGCCCTACCAGCAGAAACGGCTCACCACCTTTCTCAATCCAGAGATGGATCCGGCGGCGGCGGGGTACCAGGCGATCCAGTCGCGGGTGGCCGTCGGTTCCGGCGGGTGGTTCGGCAACGGGCTGACTCAGGGGCCCCAGAAGCGGCTGGCCTTCCTGCCGGAGCAGGGCACCGACTTCGTCTTTTCAATCGTGGGGGAGGAACTGGGGTTCGTCGGCGTCCTGTTGGCCCTTGCCCTCTTCTTCTTCCTGCTGGTGTGCCTGATCCGGATTGCCCGGCGGGCGACCGAGCCGTTCACTTCCATGGTGGTCTTCGGGATCATGGCACTGCTGCTGAGCCACATCTTCGAAAATGTCGGGATGACAGTGAACCTCACCCCCATCACCGGGATTCCCCTCCCGTTCTTCTCCTACGGCGGCTCCTTCCTCCTGGCCATGTCGGTAGCCATCGGGCTCTCCCTGCGGGCCGCCTGGGACGCCAGGCTCGCCGGCTATGCCGATACGTAGTAACGAGTTACGGCCAGAGGCCTAGCGTAGAACGGCCGCACCAGGCAGATTGGTGATGCGTGTCACATTCTCCCGGAAACAGCACTTCTCCAACCACTGGCTGTCATGGCGTGGTTTAAGAAGGAACGAAAACCTCGTCCCGCGCAACGCGAGCGCCTGGAGATTCCCGCCGACGCCTGGGAGAAGTGCGGCGAATGCGGGCATCTCGACCTCAAGGCCAAATTCCAGAAGAACCTCAATGTCTGCCCTGAGTGTGGCCGGCACCGCCGCTTCCTGGCCGAGGAATACATCGACCTGCTCACGGACGACGGGTCCTGGGAGGATCTCTTCGAGAACCTCCGGTCGGTGGATACCCTGGGGTTTGAGGGCTACCGGGGCCGGATCGAGGCCAGTGAGAAGAAGGCTGGCCGGATGGACGCGATCTATACCGGGGCAGCCGAGATCGAAGGGATGCCCTACCATCTCGGGGTGATGAATTTCGCCTTCATGGGCGGATCGATGGGCTCGGTGGTGGGTGAGAAGATCGCCCGGCTGGCCCGCCGCTCGGCCGACAAGCGAATCCCCCTGGTGCTGGTCTGCACGTCGGGTGGAGCTCGGATGCAGGAGGGAGTGCTCTCGCTGATGCAGATGGCCAAGACCTCGGCGGCGATTGCCCAGCTGAGACGGGCCAGCATCCCCTTCATGACCATCCTCACCGACCCGACCACCGGGGGCGTATCCGCCTCGTTTGCGATGCAGGGAGATGTGATCATCGTGGAGCCGGGCGCCGTCGTCGGGTTCGCCGGTCAGCGGGTCATCAAGCAGACCATTGGCCAGGATCTACCGGAGGGGTTTCAGACGGCAGAGTTTCTGCTGGAGAAAGGGCAGATTGATGCTGTCGTTCCGCGCGCATCGCTTCGGGATACCACGGCGCGGCTGTTGCGCCACATGGCGGGACAGCGGCCCGCGACGGCCCCGGCCAGCGTTCCCGCCTCCACCTGATCTCAGGCCGGGTCGGCCCGTTGCCGGGCCTCCCCTCATCGCTTCCGATTCGTGACCCTATCCTATCAGGGGGCGCTCGAGTTTCTCTATCCCCGGACGACCACGATCAAGTTCGGGCTGGAGCGCACCATCGCTCTGCTGGAAACGCTGGGACGGCCTGACCGGATCTTTCCCGTCATCCATGTGGGCGGGACCAACGGGAAGGGCAGCGTGTGCGCCCTGGTGGCCGGCGCCCTGCAGGCGGCCGGATGGCGGGTGGGACTCTACACCTCTCCACATCTGGTCTCGTTCCGGGAACGGTTCAGGGTCAATGGCCAGCCGATCAGTGAATCGGCGATTGCCATGTGGGTTGACCAGCTCCGGTCCCGGATAGAACAGTTCGACGCCACCTTCTTCGAGGCCAGTACCGCTCTCGCCTTTGCGGATTTCGCGGCCCGGGGCGTCGAGATCGCTGTAGTCGAAGTCGGCCTCGGGGGACGGCTGGACAGTACCAACGTGGTCCAACCGCTCGTCAGCGCCGTTACCAAGATCGAGCTCGATCACCAGAAGTATCTGGGCGACACCCTCGAAGCGATCGCCGGTGAAAAGGCCGGGATCGCCAAGCCCGGTGCGCCGCTCGTGGTGGGAGAAACCCGCCCCGAATTGCTCCGGGTGCTGCGAGCCGAGGCCGACCGGTCGGTGGCGGCGCTGACCTCCGGGGCGAAGGCGGATCTGCGGGTGGTGCCGGCGGAGGCCAGCTGGTCGGGTCCCCTGGGGCTGATGGGCCCGCACCAGCGACGGAATGCGGCGGTGGCGCTGGCGGTGCTGAACGCGCTCCCGGCCGCCTACCGGGTGCCTGAGGAGGCGATCGCCCAGGCCTTTGCCTCCGCCCGGGTTCCGGGGCGGCTGGATCGTCACGGCCAGTGGCTGTTCGACGTGGCGCACAACCCGGACGGGATGCGTGCGCTGGTCCGGTCGATCGGGCAGTTGAATCTCCCCAGGCCGATTCACGCCCTGGTCTCCATTCTGGGAGACAAGGCGTGGGCCGAAATGCTGGTGACCCTCGACCAGGCGGTGGATCGCGGAGTGCTCACCATCGCCCCGTCGGCCGACACCAGACGCTGGGATCTCGGCTGGCTGGAGCAATGGCTCTCCGACCCGGAGCGGCCGCCGGCGACGGCCAGCTGGCACCTGGAACCTGACTTTCCCAAGGCCCTTCGCGAGGTCCAGGAAGGGGCAGGGACGGTCCTGGTGACCGGGTCATTCCATACTGTGGGCGATGTGATGGAGGCGCTGGGGATCTCCCCGATCTGAGAGGGGCAAGGGGGGCCCCCGGCGATTATCTTACCTCGATGCAACATCAGGCCCTGCCGGGGTTTCGAGACTTCTACCCCGAAGAGTTCGCCCATCACCGCCACGTGCTCGACACCTGGCGGCAGGTTGCGCTCCGGTACGCCTTCGAGGAGTATGACGGCCCTCCGTTGGAGCCCCTCGGCCTCTACACCACAAAAAGTGGGGATGAGATCGTCGGCCAACTCTACGCCTTCACCGACAGGGGCGGGCGGGAGGTCGCGCTCCGGCCCGAGATGACCCCCACGCTCGCCCGGATGGTCGGGGCCCGCGCCAGGGCGCTGAAGAAACCGATCCGCTGGTTCTCCATGCCGCAGCTGTTCCGTTACGAACGGCAGCAGCGGGGCCGGCTTCGGGAGCACTTCCAACTCAACTGTGATCTGATCGGCGACCCGGGCCCAGCGGGGGATGCAGAGATCATCGCCCTGGCGATCGATATCCTGCGTGCTCTGGGTCTGACCGACAAGGACGTCCGGGTCCGGATCTCGGATCGCCGGCTGCTCAACGCGATCCTCGAAGAGGTTGGACTCGGGCCGGCCCACCATCGACAGGCCTACCAGCTGCTCGACAAGCTGGGGCGCGGGGAATATGGCGAGATCCGGAAGGCACTCTCCACGGCCGGCGCGCCTGAGGCTGCGCTGGGACGTTTGGAGGGTATCCGTGACCTGACCGACTGGGAGGCGCTGGCGGCCGCCTTCCCGGCGGCCGTCCAGACGGGTGCTCCGCTGCGCGAAGTCTTCAAGGCGCTCGATGCCATGGGCCTCGGTGGTTTTGCCGATCTGGACCTGACCATTGTCCGGGGGCTGGCCTACTACACCGGGACGGTCTTTGAGCTGTTCGATGCCGGCTTCAGCCTCCGCGCCATCTGCGGGGGCGGGCGGTACGACACCCTGCTCGAATCCCTGGGAGGTGCCCCGATGCCCGCCCTGGGCTTCGGGATGGGCGATGTCGTGCTGACCGAGCTGCTGCGTGAAAAGCAGCTTCTGCCCGAGGCCCTGGCCGGTCTGGATGTCTTCGTGGCGGCCGTGACCCCGGAGGATCTCAGCGAGGTCCTGGCCATCGCCCACCAGCTTCGCGAGGCCGGGTGCCGGGTCGAGTATCCCCTGACGCTGACCCCGCTTGGCAAGCAGCTCAAGTTGGCCGACACCCGCCATGCCCGGCTGGCCGTAGTGGTCGGGCCAGACGACCGAGCCCGGGGCGAGGTGCTGCTCAAGGCCCTCGGCACCGGGGGCCAGCGCGCGGTGCCCCGCCATGACGTTGTGGCGGCGGTAACGGCGGCCCTCTTCTCTCTGACTTCTTCTCCGGCGACTACCTGATGGCCGACTCCAGAGCCCTGACCCCCCGAGCCCAGGACTTCAGCGCCTGGTACAACGAACTGATTGCCCGCGCTGAACTGGCCGACTACAGCCCGGTCCGCGGCTGCATGGTGATCCGCCCCAACGGATACGCGATCTGGGAACAGATGCAGCAGGCGCTCGACCGGATGTTCAAGGACGCTGGTCACCAGAACGCCTACTTCCCGCTCTTCATCCCCCAGAGCTTCCTGGCACGCGAAGCCGAACACGTCGAGGGCTTCGCTCCCGAGACCGCCGTGGTGACCATCGGCGGGGGGAAGGTGCTGGAGGAACCCCTGGTCATCCGGCCCACCTCGGAGACGATCATCTACGCGATGTTCGCCAAGTGGATCCAGAGCTATCGCGATCTGCCCCTGCTGATCAACCAGTGGGCCAACGTGGTTCGCTGGGAAATGCGGACCCGCCTGTTCCTCCGCACCACCGAGTTTCTCTGGCAGGAGGGGCACACCGCACATGCCACCGAGGCCGAGGCCGAGGACGAGACCCTGCTGATGCTGGGGGTCTATCAGCAAGTTCATGGAAGAGTGGATGGCGATGCCGGTGCTGACCGGACGCAAGAGCGACAGCGAGCGATTCGCCGGGGCGGTGCGCACCTACGCCTGCGAAGCCCTGATGCAGGACAACAAGGCGCTGCAGGCAGGCACCAGTCACAACCTCGGCCAGAACTTCGCCAAGGCCTTCGACGTCTCCTTCCAGACCGCCGAGGGAGACATGGACTTCGTCTGGAGCACGTCGTGGGGCGTCTCCACCCGGCTCATTGGTGGGCTGATCATGACCCATGGGGACGATGTCGGGATGATCGCCCCGCCCCGGCTCGCCCAGTGGCAGGTGGTGGTGGTACCGATCTACCGGACCGATGAGGAAAGGGCCCAGGTGTTCGAGGCGGGAACCGCGCTGCGGCAGGAGTTGCACGGCGCGGGCATCCGCTGTCAGATCGATCTCCGCGAAGGGATGAAGCCCGGGGCCAAGTACTACGAGTGGGAGGCGCGGGGGGTCCCGATCCGGCTCGAACTCGGGCCCCGGGACCTGGCCGCCGGTACCGTCATGCTGGCCCGGCGGACCGGAGGCAAGGAGCCGGTCGCCCGGACAGGGATTGCCGACCGGGTCCGGGACGAACTCGAGGCCCTGCAGCGGCGCCTCCTCGAGCTGGCCGTCGCCCGACGCGAGGCGGCCAGCATTCGGGGGGCGGACAAGGCCACCCTGATCAAGGCGATGGCAGGTGACGGCGGGTTGGTCTACGGCGGCTGGTGTGGCTCGGCCGGCTGCGAAAACGAGATCAAGGAGCAGACCAAGGCCACCATTCGGGTTCTCCCCGGTGAGGAGTTCCGCTCCAGCCCGGCGCCCGAGCGCTGTCTCTGGTGCGGCGAGCCCAGTCAGGCGGAGGCGGTTTGGGCCAAGGCGTACTGACCGATCGGCTCGCCGCCCGCCAGGCACTCCTGGCCGACGCCGACCTCGAATACCGGTCGGCGGGGCCGCTGTGCGGCGGCGGAGTCGATCTGGCCGGCATCGCCCACGCCGTTGGCACCCCGGCCTTTGTCTATCAGGCCGAACCGATCCGTCGTCGGTACCAGGGCTTCAGTGAGGCCTTCGCGGGGATGCCCCACCGGATTCATTACGCCGTCAAGGCCAACGGAAACCTCGCCGTGCTCCGGGTGCTCCGGGAGCTCGGTGCCGGGGTCGACATCGTGAGCCGCGGGGAACTGGCCCGATGTCTGGCGGCAGGGTTTCCGGCCGACCGGATCGTGTTCAGCGGGGTGGGGAAGACGCCCCTCGAGCTGGACGAGGCCGTCGCGGCGGGGATCGGCTGCATCCATGTCGAATCGCTGGAAGAGCTGGAGGTCCTGGCCGGCCTGAGCTACCCGGACCGTCCGATCCGGATCGGGATCCGGGTCAATCCCGATGTGACGACCGATACCCATCCCCACATCAGCACTGGCCACGCGGGGATCAAGTTCGGGATTCCGACCGACCTGATTGATGAGGCGGCTGGCATCATTCGGGGGGCGCCCGGCCTGGTCCTCACCACCGTCGCCAGCCACCTTGGCAGCCAACTGCTCGATGTTTCCCCGATCGCCGAGGCGGCGACGACCATCACCGCCATGGCCTCCCGCCTGCGTGCGGACGGGGTGGGGCCCATTGAAGCGGTGGACCTCGGTGGCGGACTGGGCATTCGCTACTCTACCGAGCAGCCCCCCGAACCGGCACAACTCGCCGCCGCCGTCATCCCGATCGTGAAGCCGTCCGGCTTTGCCCTCCATCTCGAACCGGGTCGCGCGCTGGTCGGCAGCGCCGGGGTCCTGCTGACCCGGGTGCTGTACCGCAAGCGGGCCGGCGGCAAGACCTTCGTCGTGGTGGACGCCGGGATGACCGAGTTGGCCCGACCATCAAAGTACGGTGCCCATCATGAGGTGATAGAAGTCGTGCCTCGTCCCGGAGCCGAGGAAGAGTGTGACCTGGTCGGACCGATCTGCGAGACCGGCGACTTCCTGGCGCTGGGACGTGACTTGCCACCGGTGGAGCCGGGAGACCTGCTGGCGATTCTCGGGTGCGGCGCCTATGGCTTCGTGATGGGGTCCAACTACAATGCCCGGCCCCGTCCGCCCGAGGTCCTGATCGATCGGGGCCGATGGGCTGTGGCGCGCCAGCGGGAATCGATCGCCGCGCTGATGGAGGGAGAAACCGCGGACCCGTTCGCTTTGGGAGAGTTGTCGTGAGTCACGCGCCTGGGGTACTGATCCTGGATTTCGGTTCGCAGTTTACGCAGCTGATCGCCCGGCGGGTCCGGGAGGCGCACGTCTACTGCGAAATCCACCCTGGCACCCGATCGGTCGAGTGGATTCGGGCCTGGGACCCGCAGGGGATCATCCTCTCCGGTGGTCCGAACTCGGTGTACGACGACGGCGCTCCGCTCACCACCAGGGAGCTGCTGGACCTCGGGGTACCGATCCTGGGCCTGTGCTACGGCATGCAGCTCATCGCCCACCTGAGCGGGGGGAAGGTGATTCCGGCCGGGCGACGGGAATACGGCCGGGCCGCGGTCCGGATCGCCCATGGCCGGCTGTTCAAGGGGTTTGCCCCGGGGGAAGAGGTCCAGGCCTGGATGAGCCATGGAGACCATGTGGACGAGCCCCCCCCGGGGTATCGGCTTACCGCCTCAAGCACCAATTGCCCGGTGGCGGGTTTCGAACACGAACAGCGGCCGATCTTCGGGGTCCAGTTCCACCCCGAGGTGGCGCATACGCCCCGCGGGGGCGAGGTCATCAGCAACTTCCTGTTCGATATCTGCGGTTGCACTCCGGACTGGACCGCCGGTCACTTCATCGAAACGTCGATTGCGCGGATCAAGGCCGAGGTTGGCGATGCCCGGGTCATCTGCGGACTTTCGGGCGGGGTCGATTCCAGCGTGGCCGCCGCCCTGGTCCACCGGGCCATCGGCGACCAGTTGACCTGCATCTTCGTGGATCACGGACTGCTCCGGTTGCATGAGCGCGACCAGGTGGAGCGGACCTTCCGGCGGCACCACGGAATCGATCTGCGGGTGGTCGATGCCAGGGAGCAGTTCCTGGGCGTGCTGGTGGGGGTGACCGATCCCGAGGAGAAGCGGCGGCGGATCGGCCATACCTTCATCGACGTGTTCCAGCACTCGGCCAAGGAGGTCAACGGCGACGTTCGGTTTCTGGTGCAGGGGACCCTCTATCCCGATGTGATCGAGTCGGTCAGTCCCCAGGGTGGCCCGTCGGTCACGATCAAGACGCACCACAACGTCGGGGGCCTTCCAGAGCGGCTGCCCTTCGGGCTTATCGAGCCGCTGCGCGAGTTGTTCAAGGACGAAGTCCGGCAGGTCGGCCGGGAACTCGGGTTGCCGGAGGAAATGGTCGGTCGGCATCCGTTCCCGGGCCCCGGCCTGGCGATTCGGATCCTCGGTGAGGTGACCCCGGAGGCCCTGGAGACCCTGCAGAAGGTGGATGCGATCTACCTCGACGAGATCCGCTCAGCCGGGTTGTACGATGAGATCTGGCAGGCCTTCGCGGTGCTGCTTCCGATTCGATCGGTCGGGGTGCAGGGCGATGGCCGGACCTACGACCTGGCCGTCGCCCTCCGAGCGGTCACCAGCCGGGACGGAATGACGGCGGACTGGTACCCCTTCCCACCGACGGTCCTGGCCCACATCAGCAATCGGATCGCCAACGAAGTCCAAGGGGTCAACCGGGTCGTCTACGATGTCAGTTCAAAACCCCCGGCCACGATCGAATGGGAGTAGCGCGGATCCTCAGATGCCCTTGGCATCCAGCAGGGCGAGGAGATCGTCCGGGGTCTCCAGGGTGAGGAGGCTGGCCACGGTCGCCGGGTCGTGGAGCAGTTGGGCAACCCGCCCGAGGACCGGCAGGTATTGGTTGGAAACCTCCAAGGGTGGCGCCACGATCAGGAAGAAGAGCCGGACGGGCTGGCCGTCCACCGCCTCAAGCTGAATGCCCTCCCGACACCGGCCCACCGCGACCATCAATCGGCGGACCGCCAGCGTCCGGCAGTGGGGGATCGCGATACCCCCGCCGAATCCGGTCGACCCCTGGGCCTCCCGCCGGATCATCTGGCGCACCACGGTGTCACTCGACCGGGGGTCGAGCCCCAGCAACTGGGCCAGGGCCGGGTATACCTCGTCGCGAGTGGTCCCCGGCAGGTCGAGGTCGATGGCCGAAGGGGCCAGGAAGTCGCGCAATCGCACCCGCCAATCCTACCGGGACCCCCTGTCAGGTCCAAGCCCTATCCTCTCCCGGTGTTTGCTGGGCTCGCCGTAGCCAAGTAGCTTTCAGTCATGCGGTTACCGTACGCCCTTGGGGTCGATACCCCACTCATTCTCGCCCCGATGGCCGGGGTGTCAGAAGCCCCGTTCCGGCAGATCTGCCGGGGGATGGGGGCGGACGTGCTGATGACCGAGTTCCTCTCCGCCGAGGCCATCCGCCGGGGGATCCGGCGGACACTGGAGGGAGCCGAGTTCGAGGAGGTCGAACGGCCGATCGGGGTTCAGATCTATGGGGCCGATCCCGAGGGGCTCGCCCGGGCGGCGGCGATCGTGTCCGAGGAGTATCAACCGGACTTCATCGACATCAACTTCGGCTGCCCGGTCAAGAAGGTCGTGCAGCGCAACGGCGGTTCCGGGTGCCTCCGGGACATGGACCTCGTGCAGCGGATCATCCGGGCGGTCGTGGCCGCGACGCCCTTGCCGGTCACGGTCAAGACCCGGAGCGGCTGGAACGAGGAGCAGCGAACCCCGGTCGAGATCGCGCTTCGGATGCAGGAGGCGGGGGCCACTGCCTTTACCCTCCACGCCCGGACCCGGACCCAGATGTTCTCCGGTCAGGCCCGGTGGGATGAAATTGCTCAAGTGGTCGAGGCGCTGGAGATCCCGGTGATCGGGAATGGTGACGTGTACTCCGGGGAGGATGCCGCGCGGATTATGGCCCACACCGGATGCGCCGCCGTGATGATCGGACGTGGGTCCTTCGGCAACCCGTGGATTTTCCGAGATGCCCGGCACCTGCTGGCCGGAGCAGACTGTCCGTCGGCTCCCGAGGCGGAGGAGCGGTTCGCGGTCGCACTGGAGCATGCCCGACTGGCGCTTCGGCTCCAGGGCGATTCCCGGAAGACAGTGCTGGAGTTCCGGAAGCACCTGGGCTGGTACACCAGGGGCCTCCCCGGGGCGTCGGCGCTGCGTCAGCGGCTGTTCCAGGTCGAGAGCATGGCAGAGGCCGAGGCGGTGTTTCAGCAGTACCTGGTTCCGGTCGCCAGCGCCGCGTGAATCGCGTCGACCTTGCTGCCTTGCTGACCGACGTTGCGGTCGGCCAACTCACCCCCGATCAGGCGCTCGAACGTCTCTCCCGATTCCCGGCTGAGGATCTCGGGTTTGCGATGGTCGACCACCATCGGGAACTGCGCCAGGGTTACCCCGAGGTCGTCTTTGCCGAGGGCAAGACCAGCGACCAGGTCCTCGACATCTGTCGTCGGCTCACCGAGGTTTCCGGCGGATTCCTGGCCACCAGGGTGCCGGAGCCGATCGCCGAGTTACTCGTCGCCGAACATCCAGCGGCGCTGTGGGACCGGCTGGGGCGCACGGTCTTCCGGCGACCCTCCTCGCCCACGGCTCCGGTGGGAGGATCGGTTCTGATCATCTCGGCCGGAACCAGCGACCTGCCCGTGGCCAACGAGGCCGCCACCACGGCCGCGGCCTTCGGCGCCCCGGTGGCACGGCTCAACGACGTCGGGGTGGCCGGGCTCCATCGACTGCTGTCAGCCTCTGAGCAGCTGACCAAGGCGGCGGTGGTGGTGGTTGTGGCCGGGATGGAGGGTGCCCTGCCGAGTGTGGTCGGCGGACTGGTACGTTCCCCAGTGATCGCGGTCCCCACCAGTGTGGGATACGGCGCTTCGTTCGGCGGGCTTGCGGCACTGCTGGGGATGCTCAACTCCTGCGCGGCGGGGGTGACGGTGGTGAATATCGACAATGGCTTTGGGGCAGGGGTGGCCGCGGCCCGGATTGCCGCGCGGATCCCGGCGGGGGAGTCCAGGTGACCGAACTGTTCCTGGTGGTCGGTTCCGCTCTACTGGCCGGCACTCTGGGCTGGCTGGTCGGGCGGCGGCGGGTCCACGAGGCGGTGGCCCTGTCCCCGGTGCCCCTGACGGACCTGCCGGCGAGTGACCCGCCGGAGCTGGCCTGGATCGGTCGCGCCAACGGCGCCCTGGGTGTTTGGCTTCGATCGATCACACATCCGGACATCAGGTCAGTCATCCAGCCACTCCTCCCCAGTGATACCGCCCGAGCCATCAGCGATCGCCTGCCAGGGCTGAGAACTATTGCGGGCGGTGGCCATACAGGCCTCGAGCGGCTGGAGGAGGGCAGCTTGATCTTTGTCGCCGCCGAGGACTTTCAGGTCGCGATGCTGCTCCCTCCTCGAGCTCCCCATACCCGCCCGATGGCCGAGCTGGAGCAACTGGTGGCGACATTGCGAAGTCGGGGCACCTTCGAGGCCGCCTCGGCGCGAAGCCCCTCCGGCGGAGAGTCGGTCGAGAGCATCGCCGTACGCCTGGCGTTCGAGCTCGAGCGCCTGATGGACGCCGAGGTGGCCATTGCGGTCCGACTCCAGCGCGGCGCCCAGGTGCTGGGCACGGCCCTTCGAGCCGACCCGCATCTGCACCGGGTGACCGCCGCACCAGGCTCCCCGGTGGATCTGATCGTTCGGGGGGAGCTGACCCATTCGGTCACGGCATTCGAACCCCTGGGAATCCTGCCCGGAGACCGTCGCCATCGGGAGCGGCGTGCGTACGTGGTGCCGATTATCGGTCCGGCTGGCCCGGTGGGCGCCGGGGTGATCTGGACGGCGGGTGGCGGGGAGCCGGCCGGCCCCTTCCGCGCCGAACTGGAAAAGTCCGTCCAGCGGACCGGCCGTCTGCTGGAAGACGCGCTCCAGCAGCTGGAGCTCAAGGAGCAGGCGACCAGGGACCCGCTGACCGGACTGGCCAACCGGCGGGGGCTCGAGAACGCGATGGCGTCAGTCAAGGTGGGGCGAGGTTCTGTTATCTGTCTCGACCTGGACCATTTCAAGTCGCTCAATGACGCCTTGGGTCATCCCGCCGGCGACGCGGCCCTCGGCTTTGTCTCCCGGATCATTCAGGACACCGTGCGCGACCGGGACCACGCCGGACGGATCGGTGGCGAGGAATTTGCGATCTGGCTTCCTGATACTCCCCTGGAGGAGGCCACCAAGGTGGCGGAGCGGCTCCGGTCCCGGATCGCGGGGCGGGCCTGGGGCTGGCAGGGTCGGCCTTGGCCCATCACGGCCTCGTTCGGGGTGTCGGGCTGGCCCGAATCGACCAGGAGTAAGGACAATCTGCTCACCCTCGCCGACCGGGCACTGTATCGGGCCAAGGACGATGGGCGCAACAGGGTCGTGGTGTGGGAAAGTCCGTAACCGCTTGTCAAATAGCGTGTTCAGTGCTTACATTTCAGGTGACTTCAAAAGGGGGCGATCGGTTTCGACGGGTTGGTTGAAGGTATGGCTGCGCGTCCAGGTCCAAGGTTCCTGGTAAAACCGCTTGGAAAAACACAACTGCCAATTCTGACTTGGCGTTGGCTGCCTAAGCTGAGCTAGACTCGCTTACGCACCGCCGGCATGGGGGCCCGCCCGGGGCGTTCATGCCGGATCGATAAGCTGGGCTGGCTGGGCGCGGTCCTCCAACGCGTTTCGGCGAGATTCAGGGGGTTAACTTCGGGAAGCCTGGCCAGTAGGCGGCTCGGAGCCAAAGCGTAAAGACTGGCCTACGCGCGTAGATGCTGTACGGGATGCCGATTCGGACCAGGGTTCGATTCCCTGCGCCTCCACTGTCCGACCGAGGGCCGCCGTCAAGGCGGCCCTCGGTCATTTCAGGCTGCGCCCCAGGAGTGGAAAGAGCTGACCCCGCCTAGCGCTCGCGGGCCCACAAGACGACCGTGCCACACATCGAGCCCGTCCCACCGAACTCGCTGGGGGTGTCGGCCCCGGTATAGACTTCGACCGCCTCAAGCCAGTGGATCGAGTGCTGATTGATATTGTAGGTGCGTCCAGTGCGACCCGGGGCCCACACGATGGCGCCGTCCAGAACAACCTGCATGTAACAGGCTGACGGCCAGGGGCGCTCGTAGTGGGGACCTTCGATGCTCGGGCGAGTGGTGCTGGCAGCCGCAGCCTCGCTCCCGATCTGGATGATCGTAACGCGCGGAATTCCCCGCAGGAGGTCCACCAGCGTCGAATAGTGCGCCCGGTCCAGGTCGTCGCGGGCATAGTGTCGTCCGAAGGTGGTGCGCCGCCGCTCTTCGAAGCCCGTCATGTTCGGACTGAGCGCTGTGGCTGGAGCCTCCACCGAGAGCTCCGGCAGCACAATGGGGAGTCGCCTCAGGCCCACCACCACACGGAGGTCCCCCTCCTGAGCCACCACGAGCGCGGTGTCCAGGGGCTGGTATCCGAGCCGCCGGGCAAGGACGCGATAGCTGCCGGGCGGAACGGCAGACAGCCGGAACTCGCCCTCCGAGCCGGTCGTTGTCTGGCGGTCGAGTTCGAGCACCACGATGTCCACCCCTTCGAGCGGAGCGGCCTGGTCCTCGTCAACCACGGTGCCCGACAGCATGACGGTGGTTCGGCTGGCTACCGGTGCCAGCAGATGCCAGGAGTACTCTCCCGCCAAGACGCGGACCGATTGGGCCCTCACCGGACGTCCCCCGACGAGTGTCAGCAGGGTGATGTCCTGGCCACCGGGAAGGTCACAGAATGCCCAGGCTCCGCGGGGATCCGGGGAGGTACGTTCGGCGATCCGGCGAATCGCTGTCGTCCCGGCCCTGACGAACCAGACCGCCTCGACAACGATCGTGTCCCGCTCGAAGGCCTTCTGGTCCGTGACCAGGCCAAGCAATCCACTCCCACCGGATGGTCCAGGGCACAAGTCCCTCGCCACCGTCCTGATTCCCGGGATCGAGGTGGTCACATGGGTGGTGGTGCCCGCCGCCAGTTGCACCACGGCTTCTCGACGTGTTGGGGCCAGCGAGAAGAACTCGTGGTCAAAGGTCAGAACGCGGGGACCGACTACCTCGGTCTTCAGGACGAACGTCCCGACCGAGTCGGTGGTGGTGCTCTCCTCCGCTCCGGCCAGGCGGACGACGACACCCGCCAGCCCGCGCCCGCCCAGGCTGTCGAAGACGTGGCCCGTGACCGTCGTCGCCACACCGCTGGTCGGAGCCTCCACCGGGACCGCACTCCCCCCCGACTCCAGATATCCCACCACGGAAAGCTCCTCCCGCTGTTCCCCGGCCGGGTTGGTGCCTCGTGCCAGGCTGAGGCGTGGCATCCGAATCGACCACGAAGGGATGTACCACTCGCCTGTCGGGTGTCGACGAAAGGCCACTCGCCCGCTCGACTCCTCGATCACCGCCTCTCGCCGGGGACTGACGTACCTGAACTCGACGGCCTGCAACTCACCGCTCCCGGACGCGATCCAGAGCACGCCCTTGACGTCCGGGTATCGGGTTCCCGGTGCGGGCTCGAAGGCCAGGCCAATCCAGCCAGGCAGGCTATCCGGACCTGGCACGGTCCGGAAACAGTGGCTTTCCAGGAACTGGTCCGAGATGATGAGGGCCGCATCCGGTGCGAAAAATGTGGGATTGCCGTCGAACCACTGTACAAAACCGTCGCTGAGCAGCCGGTCCGGCGATAGGGCACGGAACGGGATCCCGGATCCGGTCCGCTCCGGAGAAGCATTCTCAGTCCGAATGACCCCTCCTACCGTAAGGTCTCGCTCGAATGTGCGGCGCCGGTAGCGCCGGGGCCCCAGTTGAGACAGTTGGGTCGCCACCAGGGCACTGCGGGCCTGTTCCCACACGGCGGCGGCAGTCGCGCGGTCGGTTCCGGGGTCTCCGCAATGCCACCGGCCCTGGACCGTGATGGTGGGCAACTCCACAGGGCTGCTGTCCACAGTGAGCGTCACTCGGTTCAGGTCACCGGGCAGAACCTCGACGGACCATTCGCCGGGGATGTGGTGACCAATGCGCGCAACCCTGAGGACGTAGTGCCCGGGGTGGGAAACCGTCAGGGCAATGAAGCCACCGTCATTGGTCAGCCCGAGGGCCGCGACGGTATCGCCTCGAGCAATTCGCACGAGGGCACCGGCGATGGGCGCCATCGAGGACTGTTCCAGGACGCGTACCTGGACGGTTTGTCCTTGGACGGCGGGAGCTGTCCCCAGTGCGGCAACTATGAGGGATGGAAAGAACCCGCGGAAGAACAACACCGCACGGTGTGGCGGCCTTCTGCAGCACGCCGAGGGAGGGGGCATTCATGGCTCCGTGTGCATCCACAATATCAGCCGCTGGTCGGAAACACCACAGCAGGCTGGTCGGCAGGGACACCTCGGTACCAGCAGAAGTCAGGAAGGAGTTCGGTTGGCGGCCCGGCCCAGGGCTACCGTCCGGCTTCAACCGGCAGGCTGATCCGGGTGGTTTCCCATTCCAGGATCAAGACCATGGTGCCACTCCTCGATTCCTGCCGGATCGTGAACTGTTCCACCGAGGTTCCCAGGTGGCCTGCGGCGACCTGGGCCCGGCCGATCTCGGTGCCCTTCACTTTCTCGTAGGACCCTTCATCGCCCCATTGCTCGGTCGAGCCGTTGAGCACCACATCCCAACTCGACGCGCCAGGCACGGTGTACACTGAGGTCGCCCCCGCCGGAATCCTGATTCCCGCCACCACGATTGGCGCGGTGGTATGGATCGTCGTCGGTTCGTTGGCTCCCGTGCGCCAGAGCTTTCCGAACGGCACGTGGGTTCCACCGATCATCTGGCGCCCACGCAAGGAGGGTCTGCCGTAGCAGACCTTGACCGTGGCCGACCCCACGGTGAAGGAGAGGGAATCGAGTGGACTGGCCCGTTTGGCGAGCGATTCGGCGCTGGCGGTGGTCTGACAGGCAGGGTCCTTGAGAGGGAGCGCGGTGATGAATCCTCCAAGCAAGACCAAGACTGATGTCATGCGGACACTCCGGAATCGGGACGGGGTGGACGAGGCTGGGCAGGCTCCACCAAGGGATCATATCAGCACTACGAGGCCCGGCAGCCCTGGATTCACCGGCCGGTTCGACGGTTGCGATCTGCAACACCTACCGGTGGCCGAGGCTGATGGCCTCGAATGCGTGCTGGGCCAGGGCAAGCGCGGCGTCGGGGGTGGTCGCGAGGCAGCAGAGATGACCCATCTTTCGCCCTGGGCGGGATGCCCGCTTCCCGTACAAGTGCAGGTTCACCCCAGGCATCGCGAGGACCCGTTCCCACGGTGGCTCGCCGTGCTGCCACAGCTCGCCCAGCAGGTTGACCATGCAGACCGGCGAGAGCAGCGTGGGCGCGCCCAGGGGAAGTCCGCAGAGGGCCCGAATCTGCTGCTCGAACTGATCGGTGCCGCAAGCATCGATGGTATAGTGTCCGCTGTTGTGTGGGCGAGGGGCCAGCTCGTTGGCATAGAGCCGTCCACCCTCAGCCACGAACAGCTCCACCGCCATCACCCCCACGTAGTCCAGGCCAGCGGCGATCCGTTCTGCCAGATCCCGGGCGGCCGCAGCCTGAGCTCCAGCAATTCGTGCCGGCACCACGGAGGTGAACAGGATTCCGTCCCGGTGGACGTTTTCGGCCACCGGGAACGGTGTGGTCGCTCCGGAATCATCTCGGGCGAGGACCACCGAAAGCTCCAACTCCAGGTTGAGTCGGCGCTCAAGGACGCACTCCACCTGGCCCAACCGATGCCAGGCGGCCTCCAGCTCTGCCCGGGAGGTGATGGTTGCCTGTCCCTTGCCGTCATATCCGAGCCGACTGGTCTTGAGCAGGGCGGGGGTGCCGATGGCCTCCCACGCGACGGCCAGGTCCTCTCGGCTTCGGACCGCGGCAAACGGGGCGGTCGGGATGCCGTGGCGCTGGAGAAAGTTCTTCTCGCTGATCCGGTCCTGGGCGATCGCCACCGCGGCTGGGGGTGGCACGATCCGCGAAGCCTGGGCGAGTCGATCCAGAGTCCGGGCCGGGACGTTCTCGAATTCGGTGGTGATCGCGGCACAGCCCTGAGCGAGGAGGTTCAGCCCCTCAGGATCATCATAGCCGAACCGCAGGTGTCGACTGGCCACTCCCCCGGCTGGGCTGTCGGGATCCGGGTCCAGGACCCAGACATCGAACCCCATCGAGCGGGCTCGGGTGGTGAACATCCGGCCAAGCTGACCTCCGCCCAGAAGGCCGAGTGTCGCGCCGGGACGGATCATGCGTCGGGGGGGAGGGTCTGTGCCCGGACCTGCGCTGCTTGGGCCAGCCGGAACTCCGCCAGGCGGCGCCCGAGATCGGGATTGTCCCCCGCCAGCAACGATACAGCGAACAGCCCGGCGTTGTGGGCACCGGCCTCGCCGATCGCGAAGGTGGCCACCGGCACTCCACTGGGCATCTGGACGATGGAAAGCAGCGAGTCGAGTCCATTCAGGTGCCGGCCGGGAACCGGGACGCCCAGGACCGGGAGGGTCGTCTTGCTGGCCAGCATGCCAGGCAGGTGGGCGGCACCTCCAGCCCCGGCGATAATGCATCGAAGGCCCCGGGACTCGGCCTCTTCGGCGTACTGAAAGAGCAGGTCCGGGGTCCGGTGGGCGGAGACGACCTTGGTCTCGAACGGCACTCCGAATTCGGTGAGCCGTTCCGCGGCCCGGCGCATCACCTCCCAGTCGGAGGTACTGCCCATCACGAGGCCAACTTTGGGTCCAGTCATGATCTGCGGTCCGTGGTTCAGGTCAGACAGTGGCTCGGGTGCGCATCATGGTGCCCCGCTCGGCGAGCGCGGCCTGTCCGGCAGCAAGTCGAGCCACCGGAACCCGGTACGGGGAGCACGAGACGTAGTTCATCCGCTGGGCCTCGCAGAAGGCGATGGCTTCCGGCTCACCCCCGTGCTCGCCGCAGATGCCCAGCTTGAGGTCCTGCCGGGTCTGCCGCCCGAGTTGAACGGCCATCGCGATCAGTTTGCCGACTCCCGGCAGATCGAGCACCTGGAACGGGTCGTCCCCGATCAGGCCCTGGTCGAGATAGAGCGGGAGAAACATCCCCGAGTCATCCCGGGAGAGCCCCCACGTCGTTTGCGTCAGGTCGTTGGTCCCGAACGAGAAGAACTGGGCCTCGCGGGCAATCTCGTCCGCCGTCAGTGCTGCCCGGGGCAGCTCGATCATGGTTCCGATCAGGTACGGCACGGCAATCTGTCGCTCCCGGAAGACCTCCTCCGCCACCTGCCGCACCACCTGGGCCTGGCTCCGGAACTCCCGCACGTGAGCGACCAGCGGGATCATGACTTCAGGCTCGACCCGGCCTCCTCGCACGGCCACGGTACAGGCCGCCTCGAAGATGGCCCGGACCTGCATGGCGGTAATCTCGGGGTAGATAATGCCGAGCCGGCAACCCCGGAGGCCGAGCATCGGGTTGACTTCGCTCAGCCGATCGACCGCCCGCTGGACCTCTTCGGGGGTGGTCCGCATGGCGGTGGCCATCGCCTCCATTTCTTCCCGCTCCTTGGGCAGGAACTCGTGGAGCGGGGGGTCGAGCAGCCGGATTGTGACGGGGAACCCCTCCATGGCGCGGAAGATCCCCTCGAAGTCCGCCCGCTGCATCGGCAGCAGTTTGGCGAGCGCCTTGCGGCGACCGGCCTCGTCTGCGGCGAGAATCATCTCCCGCATGGTCCCGATCCGATCGCCCTCGAAGAACATGTGCTCCGTCCGGCAGAGGCCGATGCCTTCGGCACCGAAGTCCCGCCCTCGATGGGCGTCGGCCGGGGTGTCGGCGTTGACCCGGACGCGCAGGTGGCGGAACTGGTCCGCCCAGCCGAGCAGTCGGGTGAAGTCCCTGCCCACCGAGGGGGTGATCAACTCGGCCCGACCGGCGAAGATCCTGCCGGTGGAACCGTCCACCGTGATCCAGTCTCCGGCGGCTACCCGGCGCCCGTCGACCAGGAAGTGGCCGGCCGGCGCATCCACATCGATCGCCCCCGCACCGGCGACACACGGCTTGCCCATCCCCCGGGCCACCACGGCGGCGTGGGAGGTCATCCCGCCGCGGGCGGTCAGAATCGCCTTGGCCGTCACCATGCCGTGGAAGTCCTCGGGGCTGGTTTCCCGGCGCACCAGAATGACCGCCTCGCCCGCCTTGCCCTGCGCCTCGGCCTGGTCGGCATCGAACACCACCTGACCGGCGGCGGCGCCCGGCGAGGCCGGAAGGCCGGTGGTCAGCAGATCGAGCTGGGCCGACGGGTCGATGGTGGGGTGGAGCAACTGGTTGAGGTCATCGGGAGGGATCCGGGCGACCGCCTCCTCTTCGCTGATCAGATCCTCGTCCACCATGTCGCAGGCAATCCGGACTGCGGCCGGCCCTGATCGCTGGGCCCGGCGGGTCTGCAGCATGTACAGGGTTCCTCGCTCGATGGTGAACTCCAGGTCCTGCACATCCCGGAAGTGTCGCTCCAGGATCCGGGCCACCCGATCGAGCTCGGCGTAGGCGGTGGGCATCTCGGCCACCAATTGGCTGATGGGCCGAGGCGTCCGCATGCCCGAGACCACGTCCTCGCCCTGGGCATTGAGGAGGTACTCCCCGTACAGCGCCTTGGCACCAGTCGAGGGATCGCGGGTGAAGGCGACACCGGTTCCCGAGTCATCACCCATGTTGCCGAACACCATGGTCATGACATTGACCGCGGTCCCCATGGTGTCGGGGATGCCGTGTAGCCGGCGGTAGTCCTGGGCCCGCCGGGTGTTCCAGCTGTCAAACACGGCTTCGATGGCTCCCCAGAGCTGATCCACCGGTGTCTCGGGGAAGGGGCGGGAGGTGTGCTGGGTGACCAGCGCCTTGAACTCGCGCACCAGCTCCTGAAAATCCTCGACGGTGAGGTCGATGTCCCGCGCCACGCCCCGCGCCGCCTTCCGGGCTGCCAGCCGGTCCTCAAAGGCCTGCTTAGGCAGATCGAAGACGACGCCGCTGTACATCTGAACGAAGCGCCGGTAACTGTCCCAGGCAAACCGCTGGTTGCCGCTCTCTTCGGCCAGTCCCCGCACCGTGATGTCATTCAGGCCGAGGTTGAGGATCGTCTCCATCATCCCGGGCATCGAAAGCGCGGCACCGGAGCGGACGCTGACCAGCAGGGGACGCTGGGCGCCACCGAACTGACGTCCGGCGGCGGCCTCCAGCCGGCTGAGGGAGGCCTCCACCTGACTGCGCAGCCCGGGCGGGAACTGCCGGGACTCCAGATAGGCGATACAGAGACTGGATGCGATGGTGAACCCCGGGGGGACAGGGATGCCGAGGTTGGTCATCTCCGCCAAACCGGCACCCTTGCCACCGAGCAGGTCCTTCATCCCGGAGGTGCCGTCGGCGCGTCCCTGGCCGAAGAAATAGACGAGGGGCTGGTTGGTCGTGATCATGACGCGTGGGTCGTCAGCGGGGCGTCATGCCGGAGCCGGACCAGGTCGTCCTCGACCGGCACCGGGTAGTGGCCGGAGAAGCAGGCATGGCAGAACCGGTCAGGGGTGCCGGCCGCGGCCAGCATGCCCTCGAGCGACAGGTATCCGAGGGAGTCGACTCCGAGGAACTCCCGAATCTCCTCGACCGAATGGGTCGCGCCAATCAGCTCCTCGCGGGTCGGAGTGTCGATCCCGTAATGGCAGGGGCCGGTGATCGGGGGTGAGGCGAGCCGGAGATGGACCTCGCGTGCCCCGACCGCCCGGATCATTTGTACCAGGCCGCGACTGGTGGTGCCCCGCACCAGGCTGTCGTCCACCACGACAACCGACCGCCCTTCGATTACCTCCCGCACCGGGTTGAACTTGATCTTGACCTTGGTGACCCGATGGGCCTGGGTCGGATTGATGAAGGTTCGGCCGACATAGTGATTGCGGATCAGGCCGTGCTCCAGCCGGATGCCGCTGACGTCGGAGTACCCCAGCGCCATCGCGTTGGAGGAATCGGGGACGCTGAAGACGACTTGACCATTGTGGGCCGGATGCTCACGCGCCAGCTGCCGCCCAAGCTCTCGGCGGACCCGGTCGACCGATTCACCGAACACCCGGCTATCGGGGCGAGCGAAGTAGACCAGCTCGAAGACGCAGCGGCTCACTGTCTCGGCGGGGAGCGGAGCCAATCGGGTAATGACCCCGTCGTCAATCCGAACAAAGTCCCCCGGGGCGAGTTCCTGCTCCAAAGTGGCCCCCATCAGGTCGAGGGCGCAGGTCTCTGACGCCACCACCACGCCCCGGCCCAGGCGGCCGAGCGCCAGCGGGCGGAATCCGTGCGGGTCGACCACGGCATAGAGGGTGCGCCCGCTGAGAATGATCAGGCTGAAGGCACCCGTGACCCGGCTGAGCGCATCGCGGATCCGGCCTTCAGGATCGGCCGCGGACGAGCGAGCGATGAGATGGACGATGGTCTCGCTGTCCGATGAGGAATTGAACAGGGAGCCGGAGCCGACCAACTCGTCCCGGATCCGGGCGGCGTTGGTCAGGTTGCCGTTGTGGGCTATGGCCAGGGCGCCTTCCCGGGAGCTCGCCAGGATCGGCTGGGCGTTAGCCAGCACAGTGCTCCCCATCGTGGCGTAGCGGGTGTGCCCGACCGCAATATCCCCTTCCAGTTCCGTCAGCAGCGGTTCGGTGAACACTTCCGAGACCAGTCCCATCCCGCGATGCACTCTGGGCTGTCGCCCGGCGCCGGTGGCCACGATGCCGGCGCTCTCCTGGCCCCGGTGCTGCACCGCGTAGAGCCCGAGGTAGGCCAGTCGAGCCGCGTTGGGAATTCCCGAGACGCCGACGATGCCGCACATGATTCAGTCTCCCTCTCCGCCGCTGGTCGCGACGCGGCTCATCCGCCGGGGAATGGCCGCCATGTAGATCTCTCGCAGTTGGGCCGGATCCCACCGGAGGACCCGGTCGGCAGCTCCCCGGATCTCCAGCGGTTCCCCGGGAGAGCCGACCCGTCCCGCTCCAAACAGCGGCGTTCGGTGGCGATGGGCGAGGGCCGCCAGGGCATTCCGCTGGTCGAAGGGTACCGAGATCACGACCCGACCGTGGTCCTCGGCAAAGAGCAGGGCCGGAGTGGTCAGGTCGGGAGCGTACCCGTACAGGTCCAACGCCGCCCCTAGCGATTGATCGGCATAGGGGCCTCCGATGCAGGCCTCGGCCAGGGCAACCGCCAGGCCGCCATCGCTGCAATCGTGGGCCGAGGTAATGATCCCCGCGGCGATCCCCTCGACCAGCAGGTCCTGGAGCCGACGTTCCAGTTCCAGGTCGACTCGGGCGGGCGGCCCGCCGAAGTAACCGAGGAGTTCGCTCCAATAGGCCGATCCACCGAGCCGGCCCTCCGAGGTTCCCAGAATCGCCACCAGCTGGCCCGGCGCGGTGAAGTGGCTCCCGGCCCGGTGCCGGACATCGGCCAGGAGTCCCACCATGCCGATGGTCGGGGTTGGATCGATCGCACCGGTGGGGCTCTCATTATAGAACGAGACATTCCCTCCGGTGACCGGAGTGTCGAAGGCGAGGCAGGCATCGCTGATGCCCCGGCAGGCCTCCTGGAACTGGAAGAAGACCTCGGGCTTCTCGGGGTTTCCGAAGTTGAGGCAATCGGTCACGCCGAGCGGTCGGGCACCGGTGCAGGCGATGTTGCGGGCCGCTTCGGCCACGGCGGCCTGGCCACCGAGATACGGGTCGAGGGCGACCCATCGGGCGTTGCAGTCCACGGTGACGGCCAGCCCGAACTTCTGGTCCGGGATCAGCAGCACCCCGGCGTCGCCGCCAGGTCCGATCACGGTCCCACCCTGAACGGTGGAATCGTACTGCTCGTAGACCCACCGCTTGCTGGCGATCGTCGGCGTGTCGAGCAATTGCTCCAGCGCCACGATCGGATCGAGGTCGGCCACCGCGGGCCGGCCCTGCCGTCGCTTGACGGCGGAGGCGGCCTCCTTGGCGTCGGGGTAGTAGATCGGAGCATCGTCCACCAGCCGGTGGCCCGGGATCGATGCCACCAGCACGCCGTCGTGGTGGACCCGGAACAGCCCGTCATCCGTGACCCGGCCGATCGACTGCGCGGTGAGCTCCCACCGGCGGCAGATGGCTTCCACTTCGGGGACCCGCTCGGGAGTGGCCACCACCAGCATCCGTTCCTGCGACTCGGACAGGAGGATCTCGTACGGCGTCATCCCCGGTTCCCGCACCGGAACCAGATTGGTATCGATTTCCACTCCGACCCCACCCCGAGCCGCCATCTCGGCGGACGAACTGGTCAGCCCGGCCGCTCCCATGTCCTGAATCGCCACGATCACTCCCCGGCGGATCAGCTCCAGGCTGGCCTCGAGCAGCAGCTTCTCGGTGAACGGGTCGCCGACCTGGACCTGGGGACGCCGCGCTTCGCTGGCGGCGGTCAGTTCCTCGGAAGCAAAGCTGGCCCCGTGGATCCCGTCCCGTCCGGTGCGGGCGCCGACCGCGATCAGGATGTTGCCAATGCCATGGGCCCGGGCCCGGATCAGCTCGTCTTCCCGGAGCAGGCCAACGCACATGGCGTTGACCAGGGGGTTGCCGCTGTAGCCGGGCGCGAAGCAGACCTCGCCCCCGAGGGTGGGCACACCCACGCAGTTGCCGTAATCGCCCACGCCCCGGACGATTCCGCCGAAGAGGTACCGGTTGCGTGGTTCCTCCAGCGGTCCGAGTCGCAGCGAGTTCAGCACCGCGACCGGGCGGGCCCCCATGGTGAAGACGTCCCGCAGGATCCCGCCCACCCCGGTGGCCGCCCCCTGGTATGGCTCGACCGCCGAGGGGTGATTGTGCGATTCGATCTTGAAGGCCACGGCCCAGCCATCCGGCAGGCGGAGGACGCCGGCGTTCTCGCCAGGTCCCTGCACCACCTGGGCGCCTGCAGTGGGGAAACGGCGCAGAGTCGGCTTGGAGTGTTTGTATGAGCAGTGTTCGGACCAGAGGGCGGAAAAGACCCCGAGCTCGGTCAGGGTCGGCGTCCGGCCCAGGATCTCCAGGATAGTGTCATATTCCCGGGCCGTGAGGTTGTGCTCCAGGGCCGTCTCCACGGCCACCTCGGGCTCGCCGGGGAAGGCCACTGGGGCGACAGCAGTCAGGTTCACGACGGCTCCTTGGGAACCTTCTTGCCCCGACCCATCGCCGCCAGGACGTCCCCGATCACCCGCTTGAGGGCACCGGCGCCGTCATCCTGGCTCAGCAGCTGGTCCAGTTCTCCGGCGTCGAGCCAGATCCCGTGGCAGTGGGCGCAGGTGTCGATCTGGACACCGCCGTGGGTCGTCGTGGTGAGGTCATAGCCGTCCTTGGGGCATTTCATGTGATGGCTGCGACGCTCGGCCTCCTCCTTCCTGGCGCGGGCCTCCTCCTGGCTCTTCTTGAGCAGTTCCGCATCCTGCTTGGCGAAATACTCGTCTTCTCCCCGACTCGGCTTTTCCTGCGCCATGCGACTCCCTTTCAGGCTGGGGAGCCGGCGGTGCCGGCCCCCGATGAACTGGTGATCAGTGAGGTGAACATCCGGAGGCCGGCATCCGACCCCAGCAGCGGATCGGCCAGCCGTTCGGGATGGGGCATGATGCCCACCACGTTGCCCTCGGGATTCGAAATGCCGGCGATGTCGTGCAGGGTCCCGTTGGGATTGTGGTCGGCGTCCACCAGGGTGGTGACAACATAGCGGAGCACGACCTGCCCGTTCCCTTCCAGTCGGCGCAGGGCCTCGGGGGCCGCGACGTAACGGCCGTCCCCGTGCCCGACCGGGACCCGGAGGATGTCGCCACGCGTGAAGCCACCGGTAAAGGGCGTGTCGGTCCGCTCGACCCGGAGGTCGACCGGGCGAGAGACGAAATGGAGTCCGGCATTGCGGACCAGGGCACCCGGGAGGAGGCCGGCCTCACAGAGGATCTGGAAGCCATTACAGATCCCCAGGACCGGACCCCCAGCGGTGGCCAGTGTCCGAATCGGTTCCATGATGGGGCTGAAGCGGGCGATCGCGCCACACCTGAGATAGTCGCCATAACTGAAGCCGCCAGGCAGGATCACCGCGGCGGCGCCCTGCAACGTGGCATCTCGGTGCCAGACCGGGAGGGGTGTGCCACCAGCCCGCCGAACGGCCCGCAGCGTCTCGGCTTCACAGTTGCTGCCGGGATAGCTCACCACCGCCACCCGCATCAGCCGCCCTCCAGGACCACCGAGAAGTCCTCCGTCACCGGGTTGGCCAGCAGCCGCTGGCACATCTCCCGGACCCGCGCGGTGGCGGCCTCCGAGGATGGGGCGTCGACCTCCAGGGCAATCGCCTTGCCCAGGTGGACATTGCTGGTTCCTCCGAAGCCAAGGGACTCGAGGGCGTGTTCGATCGCCTGGCCCGCGGGGTCGAGCAATCCGGAACGGGGCATGACCCGGACATGGACTCGGTACTTCAAGACGGCTCCTCCTGGTCTGAAGGGGGTGGCGGTCGCCGCCACCGGGCGAGTTCCGAGCGATCCAGCATCCCCAGCACCACGTAGCGGAGCGCGCCGAGGACGATGTAGAGCAGGCCGAATGGGAACAGGAAAGCGGCCTTGAAGACGATCGCGCCGACCAGGATGCCGGTGTGAACCCCGAGACCGATCAGGCCCCTGGGTGTCCGGAATCCGATCCGGGGCCACTTCGGGTACTTCACGCCGCTGATCATGAGGATCGAGACCAGCAGCAGGAGGACGACCAGGCCCTGGTGCTGAAGGTCCAGATAGGCGAGGGAGGCCTGATACCAGCGGGTCTGGCTCCAGGGATAGTAGACCGCCAGCGTCATCCCGGCCGCGGGGGAGGGGAGCCCGGTAAACCAGCCGGGCACCGGCACTCCGTCCGCGGCCATCACGTTGAACCGGGCCAGCCGCAGAGCGACCGCGGTGACATACAGAAAGCAGATGACCCAGGCAAACCGCCCCGCGGTCGCGAACTCCAGGAAGTACATCATCACCGCGGGGGCGACCCCGAACGACACCAGGTCGACGAGCGAGTCGAGCTCCGCGCCGAAGCGGGTCCCGGTTCCCGACATCCGGGCGATGCGACCATCGAACATGTCGAGGACGCCGGAGATGACGATGAACCAGCCGGCCGCACTGAAATTCCCCCGGGCCGCGGAGATGATGGCCCAGAACCCGAAGAACAGGTTGGCCACCGTGAAAGCGCTGGGCGCGACCACAACGACCTGCCGAATCCGGTGATGGCGTCCTTCCCTCATGGCCAGCTCCCGATCACGGTTTCTCCTGCCACGGTGGCATCTCCGACCTTGACCAGAGCCCGCGAGCCGGCCGGCAGGAAGACATCGACCCGGGAGCCGAACCGGATGAGCCCGAGCCGCTGCCCACGGGTCACCACGGTGCCCACTGGATGGTCGGTGACGATCCGGCGAGCGACCAGGCCGGCGATCTGTCGGATCAGGATCCGCCCCCGGGGCGTGTCCAGGCCGATCGAACTCTGCTCGTTCTCGGTGCTCGCCTTGTCCACTGAGGCGTTCAGAAAGCGGCCCGGGTTGTAGTGCCGGTGCGCCACCGTGCCGTCGGCTGGATAGCGATTCACGTGGACGTTGAAGACGTTCATGAAGATCGCGATCCGGACGGCCGGCCCCCCCAGAAAGGTGGGCTCATCCACCGAGATCACGCTGACCACCCGCCCGTCGGCGGGGGCTACGATCTGGTCGTCGCCCGGCGGAGGCGTCCGCACCGGATCGCGGAAGAACCCGACGACCCACACGGCGATCGGCAGCCAGGCCACCACGGCCGGCCAGATCCGGAACCAGGCCAACACAGCCAGCACGGCAAAGGCGATCGCGATGAACGGCCAGCCTTCCGGGGCAACCCGCATCAACCGATCTCCAGTGATCGTCCGGTCAGCCGGCGGAACACATCGAGGTACCGGGCACTGGTCGCTGCGACCACCTCAACCGGAAGGGGGGGCGGGGGCGGATCGCCATTCCACCCTCCGGCGGCTCGCACACCCGTCAGATAGTCGCGCAAGGGCTGCTTGTCGAAGCTGGGCTGGGTCCGGCCGGGCTGATACCGGTCCGCCGGCCAGAATCGGGACGAATCGGGGGTCAGTACTTCGTCGATCAGCAACAGGGTACCGTTCGGGTCGATGCCGAATTCGAACTTGGTATCCGCCACGATCAGCCCGCAGCGGGAGGCGTGTTGCTGGCCGGCCTGGTACAGGGCCAGGCTGGTGTCCCGCAGCCGTGCTGCCAGTTCGACGCCGAGCGCATCGGCCACGCGGCCGTACGGGACGTTCTCGTCGTGGCCGCCCTCGGCCTTGGTCGCGGGGGAGAACATGGGTGCCGGCAGCGGCGAGGCCTCGAGCAGTCCGACCGGCATCGGCTCGCCGGCCAGGGTCCCATGATCCCGGTACTCGGCCCAGGCGCTCCCGCTCAGGTAGCCCCGGATCACGCATTCAAAGGCGATCGGAGCGGCGCGACGCACCAGCATCGCGCGACCGGCCAACTGGTCCTCGAACCCGGCCACCGCGGGAACCTCGGCGAGGATGCGATCGACGTCGGCGGTCAGCATGTGGTGGGGCACCAGGTGGGCCAGTCGTTCGAACCAGAAGGCACTGATCTGGGTGAGAACGGCCCCCTTCCGGGGTACCGATTCCCGCATCACCACGTCGAAGGCGCTGACCCGGTCGCTGGCAACCAGGAGCAGACGGTCGCTGTCGACCTGATACACTTCGCGAACCTTGCCCCGACGGTGGAGCGGCAGTGGCAGGCTGCTGAGGGAGAGCGTCGTCATACGAAGACCTCCCCTCGCTCGGCGGCCGCCGCGGCCAGGCGGGCGCGGTCCACCAGCGGGATGAGGTAGCCGTCCAGGAACTCGGGCACCTGACTGGCCGCCCGCCCGACGTATTTGACCGGGTCCAGATCGGCTCGCAGCGCCTCCACCGGGAGGGTTCGGAACTCGGGGGCGACCGCCAGTCGATCCAGCAGGTCGTTCTCCTCCCCGCGACTGACCCGCTCCGCGACCACGACGCTGGCCTGCCGGATGACCTCGTGCAGGGCCTGGCGGTCGCCCCCGGCCTGGACCGCACGCATCAGCCATCGCTCGGTGGCCATGAAGGGCATCTGCTGCTGAACCTGGCGGGCGATCACGGCCGGCCGGACCTCGAGACCGGCCACCACGTTTTCGACCAGGAGCAGAATGGCGTCCGTCGCGAGGAAGGATTCCGGGAGCGAGAGCCGGCGGTTGGCGCTGTCGTCCAGGGTCCGTTCCAGCCACTGGGTGGCCGCGGTCTGCGCCCCGTTCGACTGCAGCGAGATGACGAACCGGGCCAGGGCACCGATCCGCTCTGCCCGCATCGGGTTCCGTTTGTAGGCCATGGCGCTCGACCCGATCTGTTCGGACTCGAACGGCTCCAGTAGTTCCCCTTCGTGCTGCAGCAGGCGCAGATCGACTCCGAACTTGGAGGCCGACTGCGCCACACCGCTCAGGGTGTCCAGCACCTGGGCGTCGACCTTGCGCGGATAGGTCTGCCCGGTCACCGGGAAGGCCGCCGGGAACCCCAGTCGCTCGGAGACCAGCTGGTCGAGTTCCCGCACCTTGGCCTCGTCTCCGCCGAACAGCTCAAGGAAGGACGCCTGCGTCCCGGTGGTACCCTTGCAGCCCCGAATCCGGAGGGTCCCGATCCGATGGAGCAGGTCCTCGACGTCGAGGGCAAAGTCCTGGGCCCAGAGACAGGCCCGCTTGCCAACGGTCGTCAATTGGGCCGGCTGGAAGTGGGTGTACGCCAGGCACGGGAGTCCAGCCTGCGCTCGGGCAAACGCGGCCAGGCCGTCGAGCACCGCGACCAGGCGGCCGAGCACTACTCGATACGACTCGCGGATCAGCAACAGATCGGCGTTGTCAGTGATGAAGGCGCTGGTGGCCCCGAGATGGAGGAACCGGCGGGCTGCGGGCGCCTGGTCGCCGAAGGCATGCACGTGCGCCATGACATCGTGCCGGAACCGGCGCTCGTATTCAGCGGTCACGTCCAGGTCGGTGTCGTCGAGGTGCGCCCGCATCTGCCGCAGGGCCTCCTCGGGGATGGTGATCCCGAGGGACTGCTCGGCCTCGGCCAGCGCCAGCCAGAGCCGGCGCCACAGCGCCGCCCGGTGCCGAGGCCCCCACATCCGCTGCATCACGGGTGAGGCGTACCGAACGGCGAGTGGGGACTGGTAGCGGTCGAGGGTCATGGGAACGCGAGGTCGGTGTAGCCCGTCTGCCCGTTCCGCTCGAAATAGAGCCGGAACGCCTGGCGAGGACGGATGGATTGCAGCACTCGGGCGGCGTCTTCGGCCGAAGTGACGAGCGTTCGATTGAGGCCGATGATCACGTCGCCTTCGTTGAGGCCCGTCTGGCGACGGACTTCGGCGGTGATCCGGACGATCAAGGCGCCCCGCTCCGCGCGCAGCGTACGTTCGCCGCGCACCCCGGGGGTGACCGTGACCAGGTCGACGCCCTGCAGCACGCTGACCCGAGTGGCGGTCACAGTGGGCAGGTCACCGGTCCTGACCCGGCGGGTCACGGTCCGGGTATCCCGGCGGACCGACACCCCGATGGTGTCCCCGACCGCGAGGTCGAGTTTGACGGCTTCCCAGTCGAGGTAATTGCGCAGGGTCCGCCCGTTGGCCGCGGTGAGCACGTCCCCGGCCGCAATGCCCGCCTGAGCGGCCGGTCCACCCGGGGCAACCTGCCGGACCAGCACGCCACCCTGCGCCTTCCAGTCACGCATCGCCTCGGCCCCTGCGACATCGAGTCCCACCCAGGCCCGACGTACCGAGCCTCGGCGAATGATCTCATCCACCACCCGCCGGACCCGTTCGACGGGAATCGCGAAGCCGAGCCCGATCGATCCGCCGGAACTCGAAAAAATCGACGAGTTCATCCCGACGACCTCACCCAGCGCGTTGGTGAGGGGTCCGCCGGAATTGCCGGGGTTGATGGCGGCATCGGTCTGGATCATGTCGAGGTAGAGGCCGGTCTGCTGCCGGTTCGGGAGAATGTTCCGGCCGGTAGCCGAGATCACGCCGGCAGTCACGGTCGGTTCAGCGTTCCCTAGCAGATAGGTGTACGGGTTGCCGACTGCGATGACCCACTCGCCGATCAGCAGGTCACTGCTCCGGCCGAGCGGGGGCACCACCAGGCCCTCCCGGGCCACCTTGAGGACGGCCACATCGGTGGTGGCGTCTTCCCCAAGCACCTGGGCATCGACCTCGGTCCCGTCGGCAAACGAGACCGTCACCCGTTCAGCTTCGGCTACCACATGCTGGTTGGTCGCGATGATGCCGTCCGCCCGGAGCACGAACCCGGTGCCGAATCCGTCCACCAGCTCCTCGCGACCGGAAGGCGCGAAGAAGAAGTCCCAGAACATCCCTGCCTCTGGCTGGACGGTGCGCCGGGACCGGACGTGGATCGACACGACGCTGGGGGACACCCGGCGGACGGCCTCGACGATGGCGGTTCGGCGGGAGCCATGCACCGTCTCGGACGCGGCGGTGGGTGCCCGGATCGTTGCCTGGGCGCTGGCGGTATCCACAACGCTGCCTCGCTGGTCCCCGGCGCAGGCGAGCAGCAGCGCGGCGAGCAGAGCGGTTGACAGGGAGGTGGGGGCTAGTCGCATCAGATTCTCTGGTCCGGGAACCAGTGGCTGGAGTAGTCGGCCCGCACGAAGTACAACCCCTCGGCCGGAGCGGGCGGGCTCGATCGCACTCCGGGTTCCTGGGCCAGCAGTCGAGGCAGATCCTCCTCCGGTCGCCGCCCGCTCGCGATGTCGACCATCGTGCCGACCAGGATCCGGACCAGGTGGTGCAGGAACCGGTTGGCCGTAATCTCGAACCGCACCCCCACCGCCTCCTGACGCACCGCCCAGCGGGCTGACCGGATGTCGCAGAGGCAGTTCAGCTTCGAGCCGGTGTGAACCGCGAGGGCCCGGAGGTCGTGGGTGCCCACCAGGCGGGCGGCCGCACGATCCAATCGCTCCTGGTCCAGCGGCCGTCCGAAGGGCCACTCGAAGGGGCGCCGGAACGGAGACCGCGCCGCGGGATCGGTACCGATCAGGTAGCGGTACGACCGCCCCTCGGCTGACTTCCGGGCATGAAACCCGTCCACCACCTCGGTGGCCCGCTCGACCCAGCAGTCCGCGGGGAGCAGGGCATTCAGCCCCCGTTCCAACGCCGCCGGGGTCCAGCGCTGGGGGACCGTGAGGCTCACGGCCATCCCGAGCGCGTGGACCCCGGCATCGGTCCGGCCCGCCGCGTGGGCCCGGACCAGTCCGCCGCACAACCGGCCGAGCACGGCTTCCAGCTCACCCTGGACCGTCCGGCTTTCGGGTTGCCTCTGCCACCCGGCGAAGTGGGTGCCGTCATAGTGGAGATGCAGCAGGACCGTCCGATCCATCGCGGCCGAAATCTAGCCGCGCGGACCGGGGGCGACAAGCGGAAAACCGTTGCGGGGATTGGAGCTAGCGGGACCTCAGTAGCGCCGGATGACCCCGACTACCACGCCCTGGATCAGGACCTCGTGCTCCTGGAAACGCATGGGGGGGATCGCCGAGTTGGCCGGCTGGAGCCGGATCCAGCCGCCGGACTCCCGGTAGAAGGTCTTGACCGTCGCTTCGGAGCCGTTGACCAGGGCGATGACCATCTCACCGTTTTCCGCGGTCTGCCGGCCGTGAACCACGACATAGTCCCCATCGGTGATCTGCTCGTCGATCATGGAGTCGCCGGCAACCCGCAGGGCGTAACTCGGCCCCCCCCGCCGGGGGAGCATGTCCTCCGGGACCACGAGGGTCTCGTCGTGCATCAGGGATTCGATCGGCATCCCCGCCGCGACCTTTCCGAGCAGGGGGATTTCGCTGGCCGTGTGGGTACCTCGGGGCGGAAGCACCTGGACCGAGCGACTCTCATTGTGGGACCGCCTGATGGCTCCCTTGCGCTCCAGATTGGTGAGGTGCTCGTGCACCGTGGCCAGAGACTGATAGCGGAACCGCTGGGCAATCTCCTCGAAACTGGGCGCGATGCCGTGTTCCTTGATGTACCCCTCAAGGAACGTCAGGATCTCCTTCTGCCGCTTGGTCAGGTTCATGGGTGGCCCTCCGCGAGGCCGAAGATAACCCGAAGAAGTTACCCGAACACAAGCCGAAGCGCAAGCACCCCCGGCAACCCCGTGCACCACCAGTGGTTGCGCTATTACCTTGAATTTGGACATGAACCCCCTCGATACCCCGCCGCCGCCCCTGGCTTTCCCGGGGAGCGACCATGATTGACGCTGAACTCCTCTCGGCCTCCCAGGTCGAGGAACTGGTTCGGGCGGTCGTGCGCGCCCTGCGCGCCTTTCAGATGTACCTGCCGAACAACCCGATGTACCACCGGGCCGAGGAGACCCTGCAGGCTGCCCTGATCCCGGTATTCGAGGTCCTCGAGGAGTTGAGTCTCATGGTGGACGAGTCCCAGCTGATCTGGGAGGATCAGGTGGTGTACGAGCAGGCCAACAAGGCGGACAGCTTCGCGTGGGGTCTCTACAAGGACGGGATGCGGTTGCTGACCCTGCGCCGGGGGGTCAAGAACGAGATTGTCACCTTCCTGCAGACGGTCTCCCGGGCTCGGCTGTTGGCGGCGGACGCCAGCGACGACCTGCTGACGCTGCTCTGGGAGCAGGATTTCCAGCATCTCAGCTACCACTTCGCCGAGGTGATCACCGAGCCCTGGGTCTACGACCCGCAGGCCGCCGCGATGGCGGGGGGAGGAGCGGTCGAGCCGGCGGAGGTCAAGGAGGAGATTCGGCAGGAGGTGGAGAGCGCCCCTCGTCCGGCCGGCACCGTGCAACTCGATGAGGCGGATGCCACGCTGTACTTCCTGGATGAGACCGAGGTTGCTCAGTTGAGCCGGCAGGTCGAGGACGAGTACAAGCGGGATGTCCGAGGCGCCGCCCTGGCCGCGCTGTTCGACGTGTTCGAGATCCATGGCGAGAATGGGGTCCGGGCGGAAACGGTTGCGGTTCTGGATAATCTCTTCCCTCACCTGCTGGGCCGGGGAGAGTTCCGCACGGTGGCCATGATCCTGCGTGAGGTCCGGGGGCTGCGCGACAAACTCCGGAACGACGATCCCGGGGCCTGTGAAGGACTGCGGGTGTTCGAGGCCCGGCTCAGCGAGCCGGGCACCATCGGCCAGCTGGTGGAAGCGCTCGATGCGGCGCAGGAGCTTCCCCCGACGGAGGAGCTGGCGGAGGTGCTCCGCGAGCTGGAAGCGCCAGCCCTGGGAGCGATCCTCACGTACTTTCCCCGCTTGACCTCCGACACCGTTCGGGACCTGGTGCGCGGTGCGGCCGCCAAGCTGGCCGCGGCCCACGGCGGCGAGCTCGTCCGGTTGTTGAAGACGCTCCCGGAGGAGGCCCTGCCTGGGGCCGTGGCGCTGGTCGGCGAACTGGCGCTGCAGTCGGCCGTGCCCGCACTCGGCGATCTGGTCCGCCACTCCACCCCGGAGGTCAGGTTGGCGGCGGTCGAGGCGCTGGGAGTGCTGGCCACTCCCGGGGCGCTGGCCGCGATGGAGCCGGCAATTGATGATCCGGACCGCAGCGTGCGGCAGGCGGCGGTGACCGTGGTGATGGACCGGAGTTACATGGGGGCCATCCGCCGACTGGAGGCGGCGGTCACCGGCAAGAGCGCGGTCGATCTCGAGCGGAGCGAGCGGCGCCAGGTCTTCGAGGCCTACGCCCAGATCGGGGGGCCCAAGGCGCTTGGTGTCCTTCGCGGACTGCTCGGTGGACAGGGGCTGTTCCGCCGCAAGTCCTCCAGCGAGATCCGGACCTGTGCCGCGTATGCCCTGGGTCGAATCCAGCTCCCCGAGGTTCGTGAACTGCTGGATGAACTGGCTCGTGACAAAGACCTCCCGGTCCGTCACGCGGCCGCGTCCATCCTCCGGGAGTGGGGCAGATGACCGACGAACTCCGGCCGCCCGGTGAGAGTGGTGACGAGGGGTTCCTCCGGCACACGGGCCGGCTGTTCCTGGGGAGCCTCTACGCGGCGCTGCGAAGCCTCAAGCTCTATCCGGTGGAGAACGCGGCGGTCCAGCGGGCCCTCGACGAACTCCAGCAGGGGGCCGGAGCCCTGTTTGCCCGGGAGGCCTCGATCGAGATCCGGATGGCGGGGGACTTCCTGTTCGTCAACGGGGTTCGACTCCGGCTTGAGCTCGACAACTACGCATCCTTCAGCCACATCCAGGGGCTGCTCCGGGCGTTTGACGTGGGCACCATGGTGGTGCACGGGGAGATCGCCCGGAAGGAATGGCAGGCCTTCCTCAGCATTCTGATCACCCTGACGGGGACCGGGGACCCCGAATCGCGGTTTGACTCCCTGCGGACGCGACTCGATCAGGCCGAGGTGACCTCGATCGAGATTCAGCCCACCAGCGCCGCGGCCGAGGACGAGCGCGAGGCCCGGGAAGTGGCCAAGCAGACCTACAGCCAGGGGGTGGCCGTTACCAAGGAAGCCGTCAACAGCGTCCGGCTCGGACGGGCCCCGAATATCAAGCGGGTCAAGCGGGCGGTCCAGATGATCGTGGACCAGGTGCTGACCAACGAGACCTCGCTGGTGGGGCTGACGACCCTGCGGGACTACGACGAGTACACCTTCACTCACTCCGTCAACGTGGCGATCTTCGCGGTCGCCCTGGGTCGGAAGATCGGGCTCAGCAAACTCCAGTTGTTTGATCTTGGCCTGACCGCTCTGCTGCACGACATCGGCAAGGCCCGCTTGCCGATCGAGATCCTGAACAAGGTCGAAGGGCTGACCGAGGACGAATGGCGGATTCTGCAAACCCATACCTGGCGCGGTGGGCTCACCCTGTTCGGGCTCCGGGGCTACGACGAGATCCCCTACCGTTCGATCCTGGTGGCGCACGAGCACCACATGAAGGTGGACCTCACGGGGTACCCCAAGGCCATCCGGCCCCGGACCCTGGGGGTCTTCTCCCGGCTGGTGGCGGTGGCGGACGGATACGATGCGGCCACCAGTCGGCGAGCCTATCAGACCGAGCCTATCGAACCGGACGAGGTGCTGCGGGAGATGTGGAACAACCCCCGCCGGGGTTACGATCAACTGGTGGTCAAAGCCCTGATCAACCTGCTCGGGATCTACCCCGTGGGGACCTGCGTGATCCTCGATACCTTCGAGGTGGCCATCGTCACCGCCGCCAACCCGGACGCCGGACTGCTTGGCCGGCCGGTGGCGACCATCGTCACCGATCCGGCGGGGGCCACCCTGCCGCCACCCGGCATCCCGGTGGATCTGGCAGCCCGGGCCGACGACGGCACCTTCCTCCGGTCGATCGTCAAGGTGACCAACCCGGAACGCTTCGGCCTGAGTATCGGTGGCTACGTTACCTGATCGGCGCCCGTGACGACGACCGGCTTCTACCGACTTCTCCCGATCTACGCCCGACTCCTGTCGCTCGGGGGCCTGCTGTTGCTGCTGGCCGCCCTGCTGGCGAACCTGTCCTGGCTCGGCCAACTCACCCCGCTGGCTCTGGTCTTCCTGGTGTCGGTGGTGCTGCGGTTCGGGCCGGTCCGGCTCAGCAAGTACTCCTATCTCACCCAGATCGGACTCCCGGCCCTGGCCGGACTGCTCCTGGCTCCCGTGCAGGTGGTCCTCGCCGGGGTGGCGGCGGGGGTCTTCGCCGCCGATGTGATCTGGCACCGGAAGCCGCCGCTGGTCGGCGCCGTCAACGCCGGCCGCGAAGTCATCGCTCTCATGGCGGCGGCGGGCTTCTACTTCCTGACCCGGCGGCTGACCGGAGCGCACGATCTCACGCTCGACTTTCTCCCTGCGGCAGCGGTGCTGGCAGGGAGCTACTTCGTGACGTCGCGCGGTCTCTTCTACTTCAGCCTCCTGGTGCGGGAGAAGCTCCAACTGGAGGAGCGGCTGTTCATTCTCCGCTGGGAGATTGTGGCGTACGCCATCACCCTGGCCGGGACCGTCGCCGTGGTCTGGGCGGCGATCAACCTGACGGTCGGCGGCTGGCTGGCGATGGCGCTGGCGATGGCGGTGGGCGGCGTCCTGGTCCGGACCCTGGTCGAGGAGGCGATCGCCGCGGAGGACCTCAACAAGATCCATCTCCTCTCGGCCACCGTGTCCAACGCGGTGAGCCTGACGGCCGCCCTCACCGAAATCGAGCAGCTGGCCCACCGGCTCCTGGACTGGGGGGACTTCAGGATCTACCGGCTGGAGCAGGAGTCCGTCCGGGAAATCTACCGCGGACAACATGGCCGCAAGGGCACCGCGCCGCCCGACCCGGCGCTCGACGGGTTGCGCCGGCAGGCGATTCGCGAGGGTCGGGTCCTGGTGATCGACGACTTGCAGCATGACCCGACCATCGGTGTGCGGGATACCGAGGCGGTGAGCCTGGTGATCCAGCCGCTGAGCAGTGCCGAGGAGGTGCTGGGGACCCTGGAGCTGGAACATCGGAAGGAGCGGTTTTACCGGGTCCGGGATCAGGCTGCCATCGCGACGATCGCGGCCCAGATCGTCACCGCGCTCCGGATCGCCGAGCTCCGGAGGCCACTGCTCCACACGGTGAACCAGATCGATACCCAGGTTCACGCCCTGGGTGGCGCGGCCGACTCCCTCCGGGCAACCGCCCGGGCGCTGGCCGGCGCGTCGGAAGGACTTCGCCACCGGACGGGGCAGCAGGAGGAATTTGCCCGGCGCGGACTGGAGACCACGACCACGCTGGCCGAGGTCGCGGCGGCCACCTCGAGTGGCGGGGTACGGGCGGCCGCCGTCAGCCAGTCCGCCGCGGTCGCGGCCGGGGAAAACCGGATCGCAATCAATGACGCGATTCAACGCCTGGTGCAGGTGCAACGATTCGTCACCGAGAGTTCCAGTCAGGTCACCGCACTGGGCCAGGCGGCCGGCCGGCTGACGGCCTTTTTCGCCTCAATCCGGGAAATCGCCGAGGTCACCAACCTGATCGCCCTTAACGCGGCCATTGAGGCCGCCCGGGCCGGGGTTGAAGGTCGGGGGTTTGCGGTAGTGGCCGACGAGATCCGTCGGCTCTCGGTCCAAACCGAACAGACCGCCCGGGACGCCGCCCGGCTGGCGGATGACATCGCCTCCGAGATCGGGGGCATTCTGGTGCACATGGAGGCGGGGCAAACCCTGGTGGCCGGAGTGGAAGGGGTCAGCTCGGAGGCGGTCACCGCACTCGAGGCCATTGTGGTCGCCACCCATGAAGCGGGGCGCGAGGCGAGGACGATCGCCGAATCCGCCACTTCGCAGGAACAGACCAGTCGCCGTCTGGCCGAACAGATCCGCCATCTCGCCGAGTCGTCGCGCCAGACCCGGGGCGAGGTCGAACTCCTGGCGCACCAGGCCGAAAACGCCTCCCAGGGCCAGGCCGATCTGGAGGACGCCATCGGCCAGCTGGAGGCCGTGGCATCCGATCTTCAGCGGATGGCCCGGCACTTTGTCATCGGTGAATGATTGCCTTCCGCACTGAGCGCGACCGGTGGAACCCGGCACCGCCTCCCAGCCTGGGCCATTGTCACCGATCAGCGCCGGGCCCATATCGAGCGGGTGGCCGGGGTGGCGGCACGCTGGGCGGACCAGTTGTCCCTCCCGGCCCCGGAGCGGGACCGATGGCTCCGGGCCGTCTGGCTTCACGATGCCCTCCGCGATGCGCCCCCAGACCATCTCAGACTCCTGGTGCCGGATCACCCGGGACCGATGGCGCTGCTGCACGGGCCGGCCGCGGCAGCCAGGGCCGGACAGGCCGGCGAGCGCGACCCCGGCGTGCTCGCGGCGATTCAGTACCACTCCACCGGCTCTGCCGAGTGGGACGCGGTGGGGCGGATGCTGTACTGCGCCGATTTCCTGGAGCCTGGTCGCTCGTTCGATCGGGAGGAACGGGCCGGGATGCTGGAGCGGTTCCCCGGAGACCCTGACGGGGTGCTCCGGGAAGTGGCCATTCGGAGGATGGCCCACCTGATCCGTCAGGGTTGGTCGCTCAATGAGACGGCCTGTCGGTTCTGGAACACCGTGGCCTGGGCCAGAGAGTGAGACTGGTTCTGCTGGTGGGACTGATTGTCGGTTGCCGCCAGCAGGCGCGGTCGCCCGCTGCATTTCAGGAGCCCTCCGGTCCCCGGGTGCTGGTGGAGGTGCTCAACGCCAGCGGGGCGCCTGGACTGGCCCGGGAAGGGACCAGGCACCTCCGGCAGAAGGGGCTCGACGTGGTGTATCTACGGCAATGCCGACCTGGCGGTCGATTCTACCAAGGTCCTGGTGCGCCGCGGCGACGGGTCGGCTGGCGCCCGGGTGGCCCGTGCTCTGGGGCTCGGGGTGGTACGGCGGGTCGAGGATTCCCTGCGCCGGGTCGACGTCACCGTTCTGCTTGGACGGGATTACCGCCCTCCCCCCCGGTTTCCCGACTAGGGGCGGCCTGCCGTTTCCGCTCCACCTTCCCATGGAGTTGGCCGCAGGCGGCATCGATATCCAGACCCCGACTGCGCCGGACCACGGCTTCGACCCCCCGGGACTTGAGGAGTTCGGCAAACTCGTTGATCCGGGCGTGGGGTGTCGGTATGAGCCCCGGGGCCCCGCCTCGATGGAGCGGCAGCAGATTGACCATGGCGCCCGAGCCGACGGGCCAGGGTGGTCAGCGCGTCCACGTCCTCGTCGCTGTCATTCACACCGGCGATCATCACGTACTCGAAAGTGATCCGGCGCGAGAAGACCTTGGCCGCCTCCAGCACCGCCTCGAGGTCGTACTTCTTCTCGATCGGCATGATCGTCCGGCGTCGCTCCCGGTCGGGGGAGTGCAGCGAGATGGCCACCCGGAACTGCTCGGGGCGGGCCGCCAGGGCCCGCATGGCCGGAATGATCCCCACCGTGCTGACGGTGATGTGGCGGGCTCCGATCCCGAAGCCCTCCGGATGATTGAGCTGGGTCAAGGTGACATCCACGGCGGGCCAGTTGAGCAGCGGCTCACCCATGCCCATGAAGACCACGTTCGTCGGCTGGTCCGCCGGGTCCGCCAGCACGATCTCTCTGGCCTGACCGGCGATTTCCCAGGCGGCGAGGTTGCGGCGATACCCCATCCGGCCGGTCGCACAGAAGGTACAACCCAGGGCGCAGCCCGCCTGCGAGGAGATGCACAGGGTTCGCCGGAGCCACTGGGGATCAGGACCGATTCGATCGCCTCGCCGTCCGCCAGCCGCCAGAGGTACTTCCGGGTGCCGTCTCGCGATTGCTGCATCCACTCCAGCGCAAGCCTCGGCAGCGGCAGCTCGGCGTCCAGCTGCGCCCGGAGGCTCTGGGGAAGTTCGGTCGCATCCTCCCACCGACCTACCGGGCTCACCCACAGCCGGCGATGCAGCTGCCCGCTGCGGTACCCCGGCAGCCCGGCCTCCTGCACCCAGGCGGCCAGTCGTTCCCGGGCCTGGGACGGTGTCAGATCGAGAAGGGTATCTGGTGCGGCGTCGCTCATCGGGGAAAGGTAATCTCGAGGCCGGTCGGGCAGGGCGGAATAGTGCCGGAGATGTTAGCTTATCGCGAGAGCGCAACTGGCCAAACCACAGGGACTTCCAGTGATCGAGACCACCCTCAGAACCCATGGTGCAGGTTCCCTCACCCGAGCCCACGTCGGTCAGGCGGTCCGGTTGGGAGGATGGGTCCACCGCCGTCGCGATCTGGGCGGCCTGGTGTTTGTGGATCTGCGCGATCGGGATGGCCTGGTTCAGCTCTCCTGCGACCCGCGATGGACCCCACCCGACGTCATGCGCCGGGCGGGGGCACTCGGAGCGGAGACGGTGGTCCTGGTCTCCGGCCGGGTGGAACTGCGGCCCGCCTTGGCGCGCGATGAATCCATGGGCTCGCGCGAGGTGGAAGTGCAGGTCACCGCCCTCGAGGTGATCGGTCCGGCGATCACCCCGGCGGTGTCGGTGGCTCGGAAGGAAGGTGAAGAACTCGCGGCGGAAGAGCTGCGCTTGAAGCACAGGATCCTGGATCTCCGGCGGCCGGAACTGCAGCGCAACCTGATGCTCCGGCACCGGCTGGCGCAACGGGCGCGACAGGTGCTGAACGGGCTCGGCTTCCTCGAGATCGAGACCCCGATCCTCACCAAGCCCACGCCCGAGGGTGCCAGGGATTACCTGGTCCCGAGTCGACTCCATCCGGGGGAATTCTACGCTCTCCCCCAGTCGCCGCAGATCTACAAGCAGTTGTTGATGGTGGCGGGGTACGATCGCTATTACCAGATCGCCCGCTGCTTCCGGGACGAGGATCTCAGGGCCGATCGACAGCCGGAGTTTACCCAGATCGACCTCGAGGCGTCGTTTGTCGGTCAGGAGGACGTGCTGCCGGTGGTCGAGGCCGTGCTGGTGGCCCTCTGGGAGGAGGGTGGCCATCAGGTGGTGCACCCGTTCCCCCGGCTGCCGTGGCGTGACGCGATGGAGCGCTATGGGAGCGACAAGCCGGATCTGCGGTATCAGCTGTCCGCCGTTGACCTCACGGCTTCCGTGGGCGAGGACGCCGCCCCCTTCCTGCGCGACGCCCTGGCGCTCGGGGGACGGCTCCGCGGGTTCCTGGTGCCCGGTGGGGCGTCACTGTCGCGGAAGGCGATCGACGGCCTCACCGAGGCCGCCCGAAAGGCCGGGGCCGGTGGACTGATCTGGGCCAGGCACACCGGCACCTGGGAAGGGCAGGGGGTCAAGGCCCTGGGGACACACTGCTGCGCCACGCTCACTGCGGCGCCGGGCGCCCTGCTGGTGGCCGTGGCGGGGCCCGACAGCGCGACGTCCCCGATCCTCGCGGCGCTGCGTCCCGCGATCATCGCCGCTGCGGACTTGCCGCGGGTGGCGGAGCACGCGTTTCTCTGGGTCGTCGACTTTCCCCTCTTCGAGCGGGATGGGGCGACCGGCGGTCATCGGCCGGCTCATCATCCTTTCACGGCGCCGCACCCGGAGGACCTGCCGTATCTCCAGACCGATCCGGCCCGGGTCCGGGCACTGCACTATGACGCGGTCTACAACGGCACGGAACTCGGGAGCGGCTCGATCCGGATCACCGACGGGGCGCTTCAGGAACGGATCTTCGATCTGCTCGGAATCCCGGGGCCCGAGATCCGCCGTCGGTTCGGCTTCCTGCTGGACGGATTGGCGGCGGGCGCCCCTCCGCATGGCGGCTTTGCGATCGGTTTCGACCGGGTGGCGATGCTGCTCGCCGGGGGGGCCTCGCTGCGAGACGTGATCGCCTTTCCGAAGTCGACGGCGGCCCGCGCCTTGTTTGAAGGCGCTCCCACCTCGGTGAGTCCCGCCGATCTGGCCGCGCTCCGAATCCGGATCGAAGGAGGCGCCCCATGACGGACCTGGTCTCCCAGCGGATTGATACCCAAGGAGCCGATCCGCTCCTGTTCGCGGGGGTGAACGACGCCAACCTGCTCGAGGTCCAGCGGGCCCTCGGGGTCCGGGCGTCCCTGCGAGGCGAGGTGGTCACCCTGACCGGGCCGACGGATGTCCTCGCACGGGCGGTTCAGGTGGTGCAGGGGCTGATCGAACTGGCCCGGTTGGGTGAGGTGGTGGCGCCCGAGGATGTGGTGCGACTGGCCGGCAACGGAACCTCGGCCGAGGTGGTGACCGATCCCGGGAGCCGGATTGCCTTCCCCGGGCTCAAGCGGTCCATCGTGCCCAAGACCCAGGGCCAGTTCGACTATGTCCAGGCCATGGCCACCAACGATGTGGTGATCGGGATCGGCCCGGCCGGCACCGGCAAGACCTATCTGGCCGTCGCCAAGGCGGTGGAGGAACTGGCCCGGAAGCGGGTCCGCCGGATCATTCTCGCCCGGCCCGCGGTCGAGGCCGGCGAGTCCCTGGGCTTCCTCCCGGGCGACCTGCAGGCCAAGGTGGATCCCTACCTGCGGCCGCTCTACGACGCGCTGGACGACATGATGCCCTACGAGAAGATGCAGCGGGCCATCGAGTCGCGGACCATCGAGATCGCGCCGCTGGCGTACATGCGCGGCCGCACCCTGTCCGACGCGTTCATCATTCTGGACGAGGCCCAGAACGCCACCACCGCCCAGATGAAGATGTTTCTCACCCGACTGGGGGTGAACAGCAAGGTCGTCGTCACCGGAGACAAGACCCAGATCGACCTGCCCAAGCGGGAGGAGTCCGGACTGCTCCAGGTCGAGCGGATCCTGCTGGGGATCGAGGGCCTCGCGTTCGTGTACCTCGATGAGTCGGATGTGGTCCGCCACAAGCTGGTCCGCCAGATCATCCGGGCGTACGCCGAGGACCAGACGGGGTGAGAGCGGTGGATGTCCTGGTGAGCGGCCGCTCGCCCTTGGGCCCCGACCGCGCCGCCGATCTGGTGGAGCGGGTGATGCGCGGAGAACGCCGCGGCGGTCAGATTTCTCTCACGTTTGTGGGAAGGGATGCCATGCGCCGGATGCACCGGAAGTACCAGGGCATCTCCAAGGTGACCGACGTGCTGGCCTTTGCCCTGGCCGGCCCCGGGGACACGCTCGTGGGTGACATCTACGTCTGCCCGTGGGTCGCCGCCCGGGAGGCCCGGCGGCGGCGACTGCCGGTCCGCGAAGAGGTGTCACGTTACGTGATCCACGGGGTACTGCACGTGCTGGGGTACGATCACCCCGAGGACGCCTCCCGGCTCCACGCTCCGATGTGGCGCCGCCAGGAACGCTACCTGGAGGCCGGGCGGTGATTCGACTGCTGCAGATCTACCTCGCTCCCCTGCTCGGCGTCGGGCTGACCCTGTGGGCCGCGGTCGTGGCCCTGGCCGTCGAAGCGTACGCCCCCTTGCCCCGGATGCTGGCCCACCGGGGCCGGCGGGACGAGACCGGACTGCCCAGCCTGCCGCGCCAGCTCCATCTGATTCGACTCACCCTGTTGATGATGGCCGGCGCCATGGCGGCGACTGGGGTCGGTTGGTGGACTCGGACCCGGGCGGAGGCCCTGCCCAGGCTCCTGCTGGCGGTGCTGCTGGTCTGGCTGGTGGGGGATCTGATGCCTCGGGTGCTCGCGGCCCTGGCCCCCGACGCGGTGGGGGCCGTGCAGGGAGCAGCCCGGTTCAGCCTCCGCGTGTTCGAGCCGGTACTGCGACTCCTGGCCTGGGTGGATCGCCGGACCCGGGTCTCGCTCGGGGTCGGCGACTCGATGGAGGCGGCCCGGGGCCGGGAGATGCTGCGCGGCGTCTTCTCGCTGCGGGCGATGACCGTCGCCGAGGTGATGACCCCCCGGATCGATGTCATTGCCGTGGACCGGTCGGACCCGCTGGCGGAGGTGGTCGAGATCTTCCGGGCGAGCGGACACTCCCGGCTCCTGGTGGTCGAGGACTCCCCGGACGCTGTGGTCGGGGTCATCTTCGCCAAGGAGTTGATGCCCCGGCCGGACGGCACCGGCCCGGCGGACTGGACCGTGCTGATCCGGCAGGCGCCATTTGTTCCGGAGGCCAAGACCCTGGCCGATCAGTTGAGAGACTTTCAGCGGGGGCTCAGCCACCTGGCGGTGGTCGTGGACGAATTCGGCGGGACCGCCGGGCTCGTCACCCTGGAGGACATCCTGGAACAGATCGTCGGGGAGATTCAGGACGAGTATGACACCGAGGAAGCCCCAATCCAGTCCCGGGATGCCGGGCAATGGCTGGTCCTGGGCGGGGTGCCGTTGGCGGAACTGGAGGCTCTCCTCGACACCAGCTTCGATCGAGATGACGTGGACACCGTCGGCGGCCTGGTCCTCGCGGCCCTGGGGCGGGTGCCCCGGGTAGGTGAATCGGTGGTCGTGGCAGAGTTCCGCCTGACCGTGGACCAGGTGCTCCGTCGGCGGGTGGGTCGAGTGGTGGTCGAGTCGTTGATCGGGGCGGGACGGGTGGAGGCGGATCCATGACGATCCTGACTCTGCTGCTCGGCGCGATCGTGACGATCGTGGGGGCGACCTTCGAAGTCGCGCTGCTGGCCGTGACCCGGATCAGATTGGCCGAGTTGGTCTCCCGCCGACTGCGGGGGGACGGCGGCCCCATGGCATGGCCCCTCGAGGTCGGGCGGGAGCTGGCGGCCGCGTCGGCCACCACCGCGATCGGCATCGTGCTGATCGGCGGGGCCCTGCCGGGAATGGTCTCCGGCCTGGGGACCTGGGAGATCCTGCTGGGGCTGCTCTTTCTGGCCGTCCCGATCACGCTCGTGTCGGGCTATCTCCTCCCCCGCTGGCTGGGGCACGTGCGCGCCGAACGGGCGGTGGCCATTCTGCGGCCCGCCATTCGACCCTGGGCCCTGGTGCTCCGCTTGGTGCTACCGTCGCCGAGAGTGGATAGCGACCTCCGCACCCTCGAGCGGGAGGGCGCGGCTGTCCTGCCCGGGAGCGACAGTGAGATCGCCATGGTGGGCGGCGCCATCACCTTTGCGGAACGACCGGTCCGGGAAGTGATGACGCCGCGGACCGATGTAGTGGCCGTTCCCGAGGGCGCCCGGATCCAGGAGATCACCGCGGCCTTCGTCGAAAGCGGGTACAGCCGGCTCCCAGTCTACCGGGAAGGCCTGGATGAGATCATCGGGATGGTGCATGCCTTCGATCTCTTTGCCCTGCGCCCCGGCGAACCGCTGCCGGTCCGGCCGGTGGCCCTGGCCCCGGCCAGCCGGGCCTGCGCGGACCTGTTGCTCGACATGCAGCGCGAGCGGCGGCATCTGGCGGTGGTGCTCGACGAGTTTGGCGGGACCCTGGGCATCGTGACCCTCGAGGACCTGCTGACCGCGTTGGTGGGTGAGATCTACGACGAGTCACAGGGTGAGGCGGAGCAGCCCATGGCTCCACTGATGGAGCTCGACGGTGCCGGTACGGTCGAACAGCTGGAGGAACAGTTGGGGACCGCCCTTCCGAGCGGACACGCGACCACGGTCGGCGGCCGGTTGGCTGAACTGGTCGGCCGGATCCCGCAGGCCGGAGAGCGGTTCGTGATCGACGCCCTGGAATTCGACGTGCTCGCCGCAACGCCCGCCCGGGTCGAGCGCCTGATTGTCCGGCCGACCGGCCCGCCCCCAATCAGAATCTCGGGAGGGGCCCCATGAGCCCCCGCCGGCGCTCGACCCTCAAGCAGCTCCTCAGCCTGATTCGCGAGGGCCGATTCGACGAATTCGTCGGTCGGGCGGAAGAGTTGGATCCCGTCGATCTCGCCGACGTGCTGGCCGGGCTGGATGACGATGAGCGTCTCGACCTGGTCCGCCGGCTCCCGCCGGAACTCTCCAGCCACGCGCTGGTCGAGATGCCCGACGAGTCTCACGCCGAAGACACCCTGGCTGCCCTGGACCCGGCGGCCGCGGCCGACATCGTGGAGGAGCTGGAGGACGATGACGCGGCGGACCTGCTCGGGGAGCTGGAACTGGATGAGCAGGAGCGGATTCTCTCGGAGGTCGAGGATCGTGAGGATGTCGACCGGCTGCTCCGGTACGATGAGGAGACCGCCGGCGGCCTGATGACCGGTCACCTGGTGACCGTCAGTTCCAGTCAGACCGTGAATGACGCGTTGAATTCGATCCGGCACCAGGCGGAGGAGGTCGAGGAATTCAGCCAGGTGTTCGTGACCGATGATGCCGAGCGACTGGTCGGGGTGCTGTCCTTCAAGACCCTCGTGGTGTCTTCCGCAGACCGGCCGGTGGTCGAGGTCATGGAGGAAGCGGATCTCACCGTGGGCCCCGAAGTGGACCAGGAAGAGGTCGCCCGGCTGATGGCCCGGTACAACGTTCCGAGCATTGCGGTCGTGGACCGGGAAGGCCGCCTGCTCGGGCGGGTGACCTTTGACGATGTCATCGACGTAGTCGAAGCCGAGACCACCGAGGACATCCTCCGTTTCGGCGGGGTATCGGCCGACGAGGAACTGGGGGCCACCTGGGGCAGCGCGGTCCGGAGTCGGCTGCCCTGGCTCTATCTCAACCTGCTCACGGCGTTCATGGCGGCGTCGGTGGTCGTCTTCTTCCAGGACACGATCGCCCGGACCGTCGCTCTGGCGGCCTGGATGCCGATCATCGCCGGGATGGGCGGCAACGCCGGCACCCAGGCGCTGGTGGTGACCGTCCGGCGTCTGGCGATCGGCCAGATTCCAGACACGAAGAGGCTCGGAGTGATCCTGAAGGAGTTTCTGGTTGGCGCTGTCAATGGCCTGGCGATCGGCCTGGTGGTCGGGGCGGTGGCGTTCATGACCGGGCAGGGGGCCCGCCTCGGCCTAGTGGTGTTTCTGGCGATGACCGCCAACCTGGTGGTGGCGGGGTTTGCCGGCGCCTTCGTGCCCATCATCCTGCAACGGCTCGGGATTGATCCCGCGATCGCGTCTTCGATCTTCGTCACCACCTTTACCGACATGGTCGGCTTCGCGCTGCTGCTGGGTCTGGCGGGTGGAGTTCTGTTCTGACCATCGACCCCACCCTGGCCGGACTGCTCCGGCAAGACCACGGCGCGGTCAGCCGGGCGGTATCGCTGGTGGAGAATCACGCCCTGGAGGCCAGCCCACTGCTCGCCGCGCTGGAGCCCCACCTGGGTCGGGCCCATCGGATCGGGATCACCGGTCCTCCGGGTGCCGGCAAGTCCACCCTCACTCGGGCCCTGGTGGAGGTCTGGCGCCGGCAAGGCCATTCCGTGGCGGTGGTGGCGGTGGACCCCTCCAGCCCGGTGACGGGCGGCGCGCTCCTGGGTGACCGGATCAGGATGGAGCCGGTGGCGCTCGATGACTCGGTGTTCATCCGATCGATGGCCACCCGGGGCGCCTCGGGGGGCCTGGCGCACACCACCGCCCAGGTTTGCGACGTGCTGGACGCGGCCGGCTACCAGCGGATCGTGATTGAGACGGTCGGGGTGGGACAGTCGGAGATTGCCGTCATCGGCGTGGCCCAGACGACGGTCCTGGTGCTGGTGCCGGAGTCGGGGGACGGAATCCAGATGCTCAAGGCGGGGGTGATGGAGGTCGCCGACCTCTTCGTCATCAACAAGGCGGATCGGCCCGAGGCGGCCCGGCTGGCACGGGATCTGGAGATGTCGCAGCGGATGCGGACGGTCGCGGCGTCCTCGACGGGGTGGAGCCCGCCGGTGCTGTCCACCGTGGCGATCGCCGGGACCGGGGTCGAGGCCCTGGCCGATGCCATCGCCAGCCATCGGGCGTCGCTGGGCTGACTCCGCGCCGATCCCCGCCCCGCCGTGCTACATGTTTCGGCGGTACTGCCCTCCCACCTCATACAGTCCCGCCGTGATCTCGCCCAGGGAGCAGACCTGGCAGGCCCGCATGAGGGCCTCGAAGGTGTTGCCTCCGTGCAGGGCCGCTTCGCGGAGCGCCGCCATGGCCGGCTCGGCTTCCGCCCGGTGGAGGACCAGATAGGCCTCCACCGAGGTGATGGCGGCTTCCTTCTCTTCCGGGGTGGACCGGATCACCTCATCCGGGATGACCGTGGGCGAGCCCTGCGGGTCGAGGAACGTGTTGACGCCGACCACCGGCAGTTCGCCCGAGTGCTTGAGCCGCTCATAGTAGAGCGACTCATCCTGGATCTTGCCACGCTGGTACATCCGCTCCATGGCGCCCAGCACGCCGCCCCGGTCCGACAGCGCACGGAATTCCCGCAGCACCGCCTGTTCGACCAGGTCCGTCAGCTCCTCGATGATGAATGCGCCCTGCAGCGGGTTCTCGTTCCGGGCCAGCCCCAGCTCCCGGTTGATGATGAGCTGGATGGCCATCGCCCGCCGGACGCTCTCCTCGGTGGGGGTGGTGATTGCTTCGTCATAGGCGTTGGTGTGAAGCGAGTTGCAGTTGTCGGAGATGGCGTACAGGGCCTGCAACGTGGTCCGGATGTCGTTGAAAGCGATCTCCTGCGCGTGGAGACTCCGGCCGGAGGTCTGAATGTGATACTTCAGCTTCTGGCTTCGGTCGTTGGCGCCGTACTTGAGGTGCATGGCCCGGGCCCAGATCCGCCGGGCCACCCGGCCGATCACTGCGTACTCCGGATCGAGCCCGTTGGAAAAGAAGAAGGACAGGTTGGGGGCAAAGTCGTCGATCGTCATCCCCCGGGCCAGGTAGTACTCCACGAAAGTGAAACCGTTGGCCAGGGTAAACGCCAGCTGACTGATCGGGTTGGCGCCGGCCTCGGCGATGTGATATCCCGAAATCGATACCGAATAGAAGTTCCGGACCCGGTGGTCGATGAACCAGCGCTGAATATCGCCCATCATCCGGAGCGCGAATTCGGTCGAGAAGATGCAGGTGTTCTGGGCCTGGTCCTCCTTGAGGATATCGGCCTGCACCGTGCCCCGGACCGCCGACAGGGTCTCGGCCCGGATCCGCTGGTAGGCCTCGGCCGGCAGGACCTCGTCACCGGATACCCCCAGCAGCATCAGGCCCAGCCCGTCATGTCCGTCGGGAAGCTCGCCCAGGTACCTGGGCCGGACGCCACCCCGCTCCCGACAGAGGGTCTCGATCCGGGCCTCGACCTCAGCGGTCAGGCCCTGGGCTCGGATGTACTGCTCGCATTGCTGATCAATTGCCGCATTCAGGAAGAACCCCAGCAGCATGGGCGCAGGTCCGTTGATCGTCATGCTGACCGAAGTGGCGGGATCGCAGAGATCGAATCCGCTGTAGAGCTTCTTGGCGTCGTCCAGGGTCGCGATGCTGACCCCCGAGTTGCCGATCTTGCCGTAGATATCGGGTCGCCGCGCCGGGTCCTCGCCGTACAGTGTCACGGAATCGAAGGCGGTACTGAGCCGTTTGGCGGGAACGGCGTGGGACAGATAGTGGAAGCGGTAATTGGTGCGCTCCGGCCCACCCTCCCCCGCAAACTGGCGGCCGGGATCTTCCGCCTCCCGTTTGAGCGGGAACACCCCGGCGGTGAAGGGGTAATGGCCCGGGACATTCTCCTCGAGCAGCCAGCGCAGCAGATCTCCCCAATCCTGGAACCGGGGCAGGGCCACCTTGGGAATCCTGAGGTGGGACAGCGACTCGGTAAAGAGATCCCGCTCCAACACCCGGTCCCGGACCTGGTAGCGGTACACCGGCTCCCGATAGGCCTGGGCCAGCGCCGGCCACCCGGTCAGCAGCGCGATACTCCGCGGGTCCAGCCGGGCCCGGTGTCGGGCATACTCGGCCACCAGGGCCTGGACCTCGCTCGAGTCGCCCGCGGCGGGACCGAGGTCGGGGAGGATATCGGCTCCAGGTTCGCCGCCCCGCAAGGTCAGCACGGCACCGTGCAACTGGTAGCACCGGCGCGCCAGCTCGGCCTGGTCGGTAAGGGTCCGGGTCTCTCCCTCGACGGCATCGGCGATCTCCGCCAGATACCGGGTCCGGTCCGGTGGAACGATCGCCACCCGGTCGGCCGTCATCCGCTGGTGACCCGAGGCATCGCCCCCGAAGGGGGCTCCGGTCTTCCGGGCGATCAGCGACATCACCAGGCTGTACAGCTGGTTCATCCCCGGATCGTTGAACTGGCTGGCGATGGTGCCGACGATCGGGAGCGCCTCCTCCGCGGCGTCGAACAGGCCATGATTCCGCCGGTACTGCTTCCCGACATCCCGAAGGGCGTCGAGCGACCCCCGCTTGTCGAACTTGTTGATGGCGATGACATCGGCAAAGTCCAGCATGTCGATCTTCTCGAGCTGGGTCGCCGCGCCATAATCGGCGGTCATGACGTAGAGTGCCACATCGGCGTGTTCGGTGATGGCGGTGTCCGACTGGCCGATGCCCGAGGTCTCGATGATCACCAGATCGAATCCGGCCGCCTTGACGATGCCGAGCGCCTCCCGCACGTGCCGGCTCAGGGTCAGGTTGGACTGCCGAGTGGCAAGCGAGCGCATGTAGACCCGATCGGTGAAGATCGAGTTCATCCGGATCCGGTCGCCCAGCAGGGCGCCGCCGCTCTTCCGCTTGGAGGGGTCGACCGAGAGGATCGCCACCGTCCGGTCCGGAAAATCCATCAGGAAACGGCGGACCAGTTCGTCGATCAACGACGACTTCCCGGCGCCGCCCGTGCCGGTGATCCCCAGCACCGGGACGCTTCGGTTCGCGAGTGCTGCCGTCAGCTGGCTCCCGAGATCCTCCTGCAGTTCAGGGTAGTTCTCGGCCACCGTGATCAGGCCGGCAATCGTCTGCGGATCGCCGGGCGACAGGCGTGCCACCTCGCCGTTCAGGCCCGCCGGACGGGTGGCGAAGTCGCAGGCTTTGAGCAGGTCATTGATCATGCCTTGCAGGCCCATGGCCCGGCCATCGTCCGGCGTGTAGATCCGGGTTATCCCGTACTGGTGGAGTTCCGCCACCTCGCTCGGCAGGATGGTGCCGCCGCCGCCGCCGAAGATCCGGATCGCCGCCCCCCGCTCCGCCAGCAAGTCGTGCATGTACTTGAAGAACTCGACGTGCCCACCCTGATAGGAGGTCACGGCGATCGCCTGGACGTCTTCCTGGATGGCGCAGTCGACGATCTCAGCGACCGATCGGTTGTGGCCCAGATGGATGACCTCGGCGCCGGAGGCCTGGAGGATACGGCGCATGATGTTGATGGCCGCATCGTGGCCGTCGAACAGGGAGGCCGCGGTAACGATGCGGACGTGGTGCCGGGGCCGATAGGGTTCGGCTGGAGGGGCGCCGTTCATGAAGAGAAAGTATAACGCGATTGGGGAAAAACAGGCACTGTCGGAGGCCGCTAAGCCTTGAAAACGCAATATGATGCGGCTATTCTACGGGCAGGAACCTCCTCTCCCGAAGAAGGCCCGCCATGACCCTCGAAGCGGTGGCCAAACAGCTCGATCGTCTCAGCCGGCTCAAGGCTGGTCGCCAACCCGTCGTCAGCTGCTACCTGAAGATCGAGCCCCGGGATCGTGCCCGGGGCAAGTACATGATCAAACTCAAGAACCGGATCCGGGAGGTCACCCAGGATCTGCCGGCCCAGGGGTACTCCAAGGCCGAGCAGGAGGCCATCCGGGCTGACCTCGATCGAATCGAGTCGGCCCTGGCCAGCCCAACCGCCCTGCCCGCGACCCAGGGGGTGGCGGTGTTCGCCTGCCAGGGCCGGAAGCTGTTCGAGGTGGTCCCGCTTCCCTCGGTCTATCGTTCCCGACTGGTGGTCGACCGCACCGCCTGGGTCAGGGAACTGCTGGCGGTTGACGATGAGGTCGGCCGATTGATGACGGTGGTCATGGACCGGCGGGGAGCCAGGTTCTTCGAAGTCACCGCGTTCGAGTGCCGGGAGGTGCTCGACCTGCGGGCCGACGCCACTCCGGGAGGGCGCTTTCACTCCGATCGCCAGGACGCGCCAGGCCGCGGCGAGTTTGGGTATCACAACAGGGTCCGGACCGAGAAGCAGCGCCACCTCGCCGCGGTGGCAGACGCCCTGTTTTCGCTCGATCGGGACAAGCCGGTGCATGGCATTCTCCTGGCCGGGATCGGGACCGACGCCGGGACGGTGGAGCCGTTCCTGCATCCCTATCTGGGAGACCGGGTGATGGGGATCATGAAGCTCAACCTCAAGCGCGCCACCCCGGCGGCGGTGCACGCCGCGACGCTGGAGGGGCGGTCAGCCTGGGAGCGATTGAGCGAGGCCGATCTGGTCAGCGACCTGGCCGAGGCGCTGGGCGCCCGGTGGGCGGTCAACGGAGTGCGCGCGACCCTGGCCGCGCTCGGGAAGGGGCAGGTCCGCACCCTGCTGGTGAACCCCGATGTCTCGACTCGGGGGTACCGCTGCACCGATACCAGCCGGCTGGTGCTCGGTTCCCACGAGTGCAAAGGCGAGGGGTCTCCGATCGAGGTGCGGGACGTGATCGATGACGCCATCGAGGAAGCCCTCCGCCAGCGGGTTGACATCGAGGTGATTCATTCCGCCGACTCGGCCGACTCGGTCGACGGCCTGGCCGGCTTGCTCCGCTTCCGGTAGCCGGTGAACCCCGGAGAGCGGGCGTCCGCGCGGCGTCCGGTACGAGTGCTGGTCGCCAAGCCGGGGCTCGACGGCCACGATCGCGGGGCGAAGGTGGTGGCTGCCGCGCTCCGCGATGCGGGGATGGAAGTGGTGTACACCGGATTGCATCAGACCCCGGAGATGATTGCCCGGGCGGCGGTTCAGGAGGACGTGGATGTCGTCGGGCTGTCCATCCTGTCCGGTGCCCACATGACGCTCTTCCCGCAGGTGCGTCACCTGCTCGACCAGGCGGGGCGCAGCGACATTCTCGTCACCGGTGGCGGAATCATCCCGGTGGAGGACGCCGAAGCGCTGAGGGCCAGCGGTATCGGGCAGCTGTTCGGACCCGGGACATCGACCGTGGACCTGGTGAACTACATTCGCGACTGGGCTCAGGCCCGGGGGACATCGCTTCCATGACCACCAGGCCCAACCGGCTGCGGGCACTCACCGACGAGTTCCTCACCCTCGCGTCGCAGCTTCGCGAGGGCGGGGGGGCCGAGCGTGTCGCCCGGATGCACCAGAAGGGCCAGCTGGCCCCCAGGGAACGCGTCGCGCGGCTGCTCGACCCGGAGACTCCCTGGCTGGAGATCGGACTCCTCGTCGCCTACGACCGGTACGACGGACAGGCCCCCGCGGCGGGAGTCATCACCGGGGTTGGCATCGTCGAGGGCCGCGAAGTGGTGGTGATTGCCAACGACGCGACGGTCAAGGCGGGGTCCTGGTGGCCGGAGACGATCACCAAGATGCTCCGGGCCCAGGAAGTCGCCATGCGGCAACGGATCCCGATCGTCTACCTGGTGGACAGCGCCGGGGTCAATCTTCCCTATCAGGCCGGGGTGTTCCCGGGCCAGTACGGGGCCGCCCGGTTGTTCTACTACAACTCCATCATGCGGCGCTACCTCCGAGTGCCACAGATCGCCGCGGTCATGGGAAGTTGTGTGGCTGGGGGCGCCTACCTGCCCGCACTCTCCGACGTCATCTTCATGGTCGAGGGCACCAGCTTCATGGGGCTCGGTGGTCCCAATCTGGTCAAGGGCGCCACCGGTCAGGTGGTCGATGCGGAGACCCTGGGCGGCGCCACCACTCACACCGCCCGGAGCGGGGTGGCGCACTACGCGGTCCCGGACGATGGCGAGTGCCTGCACCGGATCCGCGAGTACGTCGCCCGGCTGCCCCGGCCCGCGGGGACAGGGCAGCGGGTGGTCGATGTTGCGCCGTCAGCCCGGCCAGCCGCTGATCTGTATGACCTGCTTCCACAGGATCACCGGATGTCGTATGACATGCCGGCGGTCCTGTCCTGCATTCTCGATGAGGGCAGGTTCGACGAATTCCAGCCCGACCACGCCGCCGAGATGATCTGTGGCCACGGCCGGATCGAGGGCCGCCCGGTCGCGGTCATTGCCAACCGTCGCGGTCTAGTCAAGGTCGGGAAGGGCAAGCCGCCCCGGTTTGGCGGGATCGTCTACACCGAGAGCGCCCGGAAGGTGGCATTCTTCATCAATACCGCGGCCCGGGAAGGCGTCCCGCTGCTCTTCGTCCAGGACGTCAGCGGGTTCATGGTGGGGTCCGATGCCGAGGAAAGCGGGATCATCCGGGCCGGGGCCGAGTGGGTCGAGGCGATGGCGACCGCTCCGGTCCCCAAACTGGTTCTGACCGTCAACCACGCGTCGGGCGCCGGCTACTACGCCATGGCCGGCCAGGGATTCGATCCTGATTTCATCCTCTCCTGGCCCACCGGCAGAATGGGAGTGATGGAGGGTGAGTCCGCGGTGACGGCGGTCTACGGGTCGGAGATCAACCGGGTGGAGCAGACCGGGGAAGAGCTGTCGGGAGAGACCATCGCCTCGATGGATGAGATGCGGGGTGATTACGAGGCACAGCTCGACGCCCGATACGCGGCGGCCCGCGGCCACGTCGACGCGATCGTCACTCCGGAAGAGACCAGAGACATGCTGGCCCTTCTGCTCAGGGTCAGTGCCAATTACCCGGGTCCTCACTTGGGACCCTTCGTGCTGCCTCCACTCGACGCGGTGCCCCCGCGATGAACCGTCGGGCGGTTGCCGCCCCCATTCTGTTCGGGCTGCTCTCCTGTGCCGGACCAGCGGCGCAGCCCCCAACCACCGCCCCTTCGCCCGAGCCAGCGCCGGTCGCCACCGTGGCCAGTCCGGGGCGAGAACCGATCGCGCCCCCGACCACTGCGGCCACCAATGACTGGATGGCGCTCGGCAGTACCAACGTGCCCGGGTTCCTGTCCGCCCACCCGAAGGCGGACGGACGCGGGGTGCTCGTCGCCATCCTCGACAGCGGACTCGATCCCACCATACCCGGGCTCGATCGGTCCAGCACCGGAGCGGTCAAGGTGCTGGATATCCGGGATTTCTCGGGGGAAGGGCGGGTTCCGCTCACTGAAGCCGTGATCCGGGGGGATACCGTGCTGCTCGGTCACCAGCGGGTGCTCGGTGCCGGACGACTCAGGGCCCTCACCGCCATGAAGTCGGTACTGGCCGGGACCCTGCGCGAGATTCCGCTCGGGATCGGCGCCGCGGCCGACCTCAACGGCAATGGCGTGGTGGCGGACACGCTGCTGGTGATCGTGGCGCGTGCCAGCGATGGATGGGTGCTATTCGCCGATACTGACGGCGACGGAACCCTGGCGAATGAGCGGCCGGTCCGGGACTACGCCGTGGCCCAGGAGACCTTCGGTTGGCACACCGGCAACCGTCCCTCGCCGCTCGGCATTGCCGTCAATCTCACGGACGGTCCCGGCAACGTCCCGGTGCTCGATCTGGTATTCGACAACAGCGGGCACGGTACCCATGTCGCCGGCATCGCCGGCGGCCACGCGCTCTATCGAGTCGACGGGTTCGATGGGGTGGCGCCCGGCGCCTCCCTGCTGGGCCTCAAGATCTCCAACGACGCCCGTGGCGGCATCACGGGGACCGGCAGCATCATCCGCGCCGCCGAGTACGCCATTCGCTACGCCGCTGGACGCCGGATGCCGGTGGTGCTCAACCTGAGTTTCGGGGTGGGGAACGAGGCCGAGGGACAGGCCCGGATCGATGCGCTGCTCGACAGCCTGCTCCTGGCACACCCTGACGTGGTCATGACGGTGAGCGCCGGGAACGACGGTCCCGGGCTCTCCACCATTGGCTTCCCGGGCAGCGCGAGGAACGTGATCTCGGTCGGGGCCAGCTATCCCGGTGTCTTTCTTCCACCGGCTCGATCCGGCCGCAATCAGCCGGATGTGATGGCATTCTTCAGTGCCCGCGGCGGCGAGCTGGATCGCCCGGATCTGGTCGCCCCCGGGCTGGCCTATTCCACGGTGGCCCGCTGGGAAGTGGGGGAAGAGGTCAAGAGCGGTACCAGCATGGCCGCGCCCCACGTGGCCGGCCTCGCCGCGGTCCTGATCAGTGGGCTGGTCGCCGAGGGCCGGGCCGTCAGCGCCGAAACCATCCGCCGAGCGCTGGTCCGAAGCGCCAGACCGGTCGGCAGGAACTCGCGATACGATCAGGGCGCTGGCCAGCCGGATCTGCCGACAGCCTGGGCGATCCTGACCGGAGGACAACAGGGATCGGCGCCGTCGACTGTGACACCGGCGCCACTGGTGCCACGTCCGGCCAGGCTGGACACCCTCCGGTTTTCTCTGGAAGGCGGGCTGGCCCATCGCATCGCTCTCACCATGAACACCGGCCGGGGGTTGACGGTGACTGCCAAGGAGGCCGCCGGTGCCCCATTGCTGCTCTTCCTCCACGAGCCCGGGGGCATGCCGGCCCGGGGTGGCCACGCGGCAGCGTCCGGCGGGGACGAGCCGCTGGCCCAGTTGCGGGTGGACGGGCGAGATGCGGTGAGCGGGAATTACGAGGTGGTGGTGGTGGCTGGTCCCGGCGGCCCGTTCGCCGGGGTGGTGGTGATTGACCCCGCCCCGGCGCTGGTGGAGGCTGCCCGGCAGGGCGACAGCGTTGAGGTGACCGTCCGCGCCCTGGCCGGGGGCTTCAAGGGGCAGATCGATCTCGCGCTGGTCGGGGCCGAGCGGGGCCGGGCGATCGAAACGCGAGGCAGTGGCGACCACCGTACCACGTTTGGCATCCCGTCCTGGGCCGGTCGGATCGAGGCCGAGGTGACCATGGAGCGGAACCAGTGGCCCCTGTTCACCGATTTCGGTCTGACCCTCGAGGATGACCTGGAGCGGCTGCTCGCGGTGTCACCCCTGAACTACGCTCTCGGCCGGCTGGAGTTCACCTCCCCGGATGGCGCCGGAGACCGACAGGCGACTATCGTCCTGAGCCCAGGATTCGCCGAACCCGGGGCCACGGCGCTGTGGAGCGCGGACCTGCGGATCCGGACCTACGCCGCGCGGTCGGTCCCGCCGACCACTGGACTGGTGGAGCTCCGACCCGGTGAGACCCGGAGCTTCCGTCTGGGACTTCCCGGGCTGCCGGGCCGGTTGGGGCCGGGGTTCGATCCTTTGGGACGCATTGTGCTGCGGACCGACCAGGGGGAGTGGACCACCGAGGTCCGGCTGGGTCCTCCCCTGCCACCGATCATGCGATGACCAAGACGATACGGATTGCGGCGGGACAGGGCTTCTGGGGCGACTGGCTGGAGGCGCCGGTTCGGCAGGTCGACGACGGCCCGATCGACTACCTGATGATCGACTACCTGGCCGAAGTGACCATGTCGATCATGCAGAAGCAGAGAGCCGGAATCCCGAAGCGGGCTATGCCAGGGACTTCATTCCCCTGATGGAACGGATCCTTCCCGACCGTGGTCCACAAGGGGGTCCGGGTCATCACCAACGCCGGCGGTGTCAACCCGCGCGGCTGCGCCGAGGCGGTGGTCGAGGTTGCCCGGAAGGCCGGCCTCCGGCAAGGTCCGCGTCGGGCTGGTCTCCGGCGATGACATCCTGGGCCGGCTGGACGACCTGCTCGCCCGGGGGCATTCGCTCGCGCGACATGGACACCGGCCGGCCGCTCTCCGAGTTCCGCGGACCGGGTGCTGGCAGCCAACGCCTACCTCGGCATGGCCCCGATTGTCGAAGCCCTCGACGCGGGGCCAATATCGTCATCACCGGGCGGGTCACCGACACCGGCCTGACGCTGGGGCCCCTGTTCCACGAGTTCGGCTGGGACTCGGAACGACTGGGACAAGGTCGCCGCCGGCACGATGGCCGGACACATCATCGAGTGCGGTGCCCAGAGTTCGGGCGGCAACCTCCTCAAGGACTGGCGGCAAGGTGCGCAAGGGCTCGACAATCCCGGGTTCCCGATCGTCGAAGCCCGCGAGGACGGCACCTTCGTGATCACCAAGCACCCGGGCACCGGCGGGGTGGTCAACGTGGCGTCGGTCACCGAGCAGCTGGTCTACGAGATGGGCGATCCGCACAACTACATCACTCCCGATGGGGTGGCCGACTTCACCAGCATCCAGCTCCGCCAGGCCGGCCGGGACCGGGTGGCGGTGAGCGGCATCACCGGCGGGCCGCGCACCGACATGCTCAAGGTCTCGATCGCCTAGTTCTACGGCTACAAGGCGGTCGGCACCCTGGTCTACAGCTGGCCCGATGCCTACGACAAGGCCCGGGCCGCCGACCAGGATCCTCCGGGCCCGGCTCAAGGACCTGGGCCTCGAGTTCGAACAGATCCTCACCGAGTACGTCGGGGTCGATGCCACCCACGGGTCGCTGTCTGGCCGGTCCCCCGTCGCCCGATCTGGCGGAGGTGCAGCTCCGGATCGGGGTGCGCGCCCGCGACGCGCGAGCCGGTCGATCGGTTCACCCGGGAGATCGCCCCGCTGGTGCTGACCGGGCCGCCGAGCGTCACCGGGTTCGCGGGCGGGCGACCGCGTGTCGAGGAGATCGTGGCGTACTGGCCGGCGCTGATCGACCGCCGGAAATCGAGTCGCACGTCGCGTCGAGGTGGAGTACGATGCCTTGGCGGCAGAAGCAAGGCGTCGAAGCCGAGTCGAAGGCAGACCAGGAGCCGGATCGCGGAAGGCCGCATCACGCCATGAGGCACCCCACGCGCCACCCATCCGCCCGGCGACCGCCGGCCAGCGGTCCAGCTCCGCTGGCTGGCCCACGCCCGCTCTGGCGACAAGGGGGACACCGCCAATGTCGGGCTTGATCGCCCTGCGAACCCGAGTACTATCCGATCCTGGTCAAGGAAGTCACCCGGCCCGGGTGGCCCGGCACTTCAAGGGGCAGGTCAGCGAGTCGACCGGTTCGAGCTGCCCAACCTGAATGCCCTGAACTTCCTGCTGCACGGTGCGCTCGACGGCGGCGGCACCATCTCGCTCAAGACCGACGCCCAGGGCAAGGTCTACTCCACCGCGCTGCTGCGGATGGTGGTCCCGGTTCCCACCACCCTGGCGCGCCAGGCCATGAAGAAGGCTCCATGACCGATACCCTGAGTCTGCGGCACGACGGTTCGCTCCGGATGCTGTTGCTCAATCGGCGGGACCACCGGAACGCCCTGACCCGGCAGATGATCGTCGGGCTGGCCGAGCGGTGCGAACAGGTCAGCGCCGACCCGGAGGCGCGACTGCTGGTGCTGGGCGCGGTCGGGGTGGATTTCTGCACGGGTCTCGACCTCGACGAGTTCTATGCATCGGCCAGTGCCTCGGACGAGGAGGCCCGGGCAGACACCGACCAGCTGGCCCGACTGCTCGGCGCGGTCGACCGCTGCCCCCTCCCGACCGTCGCCCTGGTGCAGGGCCGGGCCTACGGAATCGGTGCCACGCTGGCGCTGAGCTGTGACGTTGTCCTCGCCTCCACCACCTCGACTATCGCGTGGCCCGAAGCGAGCTATGGCTTCCTTCCCCGTTCGCCGCCGCCAGACTGAACGGTCTGGTCGGCCGACAGACCGCATTCGAGATTCTGGCCACCGGGCGCACCCTCGGCGCCGAAGAGGCTCGGCATCCTCGGCCTGGTCTCACGGGTCATCCCGGAAGAAGGTTTCCACGCCGTGACCGGATCCTGTCTCAAGGCGCTTGGCCAGACAGGCGAGGTCCTCCTCGAGCTCAAACGGCTGTTCAGGGAGATGGCAGGGCAGCAGTTCGGCCAGGCGCTTGCGGCGTGCACGGAAGCCAGCCTTCGGGCCCGCCAGTCCACCGTGTTCCGGGACGCGGCGGCCCAATTCCTCGAAATGAGCTGACAGGGGTGCCTGCTCCGACGGCTGACCTGACCTCACGGCGCTCGGGATTCTCTCTCGTCCTCACTGCGCTCACCCTCTCCCTGACGGTGAGTGGCTGCACCCCTGAGAAGCCCCCGGGCTGGACTCTTCTCGAGTCGCATCCCCACGATCCCGGGGCGTATACCCAGGGGCTCGTGCTGCACGATGGCGTCTTCCTGGAGAGCACCGGCCAGTATGGCCTGTCTCAACTCCGACGCGTCGACCCGGCCACCGGGCAGGTGCTGGCGCGGGTGGTCCTCCCGGCCCAGCGATTCGGCGAAGGACTCGCGCTGCTGGGGGATCGGCTCTATCAGCTGACCTGGAAGAGTCAGGTGGGGTACGTCTATGACCTGACGAGCTTCGCGCTGGTGGACAGCTTTGCCTACCACGGTCAGGGATGGGGCCTGACGACCGACGGTACCGACCTGATCATGAGCAACGGGAGCGCGACGCTGCGGTTTCTCGATCCTGTCACCTTCGCGATCCGGCGGGAGGTGGAGGTTCGCGATGGGCAGTCTCCGCTGGTCAACCTCAATGAGCTCGAGTATGTCGACGGCGAGATCTTCGCCAACGTGTACCAGAGCAGCTGGATCGTCCGGATTGACCCCGACTCGGGGGCGGTCAGGCAGTGGCTCGACTTTGCATCTCTGGTGCCGAAGGACAAGCGAGGCTCCACGGAGGACGTCCTGAACGGGATGGCGTACGACCCGGCGACCGGCACGTTGTATGTGACCGGCAAGCGCTGGCCTCGGATGTACTCGATCCGGGTGGACACACTGGCGCGCTGACTGCCACTTTCCGACCGGAGGTTTCGGCATGAGACCATCTTTCCCGATCACAGTCTCCCTCCTTCTTTTCGGACTCCTCCTGGGGCTCAGACCGGTGCAGGCCCAGCCCCTCCAGCCCGGCGCGGGAGAGACGGTCCAGGCCTTCCTTCGGGCCGTCCACAGCGGATTCTGGGTGGAAGCGGCCGGCTACCTCTACCTCCAGGATATGGAAACCATTCGGGCCGAGGCGCTGATGAGCCTCCGCGAGCCCCTCACTGTGGAGGGAATGCTGAAGAGCGAGCCGGAAATGCCTCTCGCTGTCGCGGAGTACTATGTGGCTCAGTCCAAGAGGCAGGCCTCGACCTTCGACCGGCCCTTGTTCTGGGAGTTCCCCTTGATGCAGTCCCGGGAAGCCCTCCAGGGTCTGTCTCTGGAGGAGGTTGCGGTCGCTTGGGTTGAGGGCGTAGGGGGGCTGGGGCGGGTCAGGGCCTGGCTGAAGCAGCAAGGATGCACCGTCCCTGAGGCGTTTCTCGACAAGCTTCGCCCTCCCAGCCACAGGGTCATCGGCGTCTTGCCGCTTTACCAGGACACCACCCTGGTGGTCACCGAGTCGCCCATGCGCGAATTTGTCGACGGTGGGCCTGGTGGGGAGGCTCATTTCGCGGTCACAATGGTCGTCCCGACTCCGGCTGGGTTCCGGATCCGTCCCAATCGGCGACTCCTCCAGGGGCAGGGTGCCCTCATGGGGCTCAGCCCCGAGCTCTGCCCGCGTCCCCAACGGCCCTGAGCAGCGGTGGCCATGAGGCAGCGACTCTTCTCTCGACAGGCCTTGGGGGTGGTCGGGGTTCTGGTGGCCCTGGTGGGCATCAAACTCGACAATCGCTGGGTCGTCTGGTTGGCCATCGTGCTGCTCGGCCTCTCGGTCCTGCACCGGATGGTGAGCCTCCTTTGGGCCAGACGAGACTGAGCCGCCGCTTCCAGTCCCATTCGACTGACGTTGTGGTACCCACCGGGGGCCGACTCCCCCACCCTGCGGGCATGCTCTCTTCCGCCCGGGCCCTGCTCCAGCAGTACTTCGGCTATCCTGACTTCCGTCCCTCCCAGAAGAAGGTCATCGCGGCCGTCCTGGCGGGGCGAGACGCCCTGGCGGTGCTCCCGACCGGGGCCGGCAAGTCGATCTGCTCCAGATCCCGGCGCTGGTCCTCCCCGGGCTGACCGTCGTGGTGAGTCCCCTCATCGCCCTGATGCAGGATCAGGTCGCCGCGGCACGGGGCAGGGGACTGCCCGCAGCCTTTCTGAATTCCACGCTTGCCGCCACCGCCCAGGGCCAGGTGCTGAATGGCGCCCGTACCGGGGCCATTCGCCTGCTGTACGTTGCCCCCGAACGACTCCCCCGGCTGGGCCGCGAACTGGCCGATCTGGATGTCCGGGTCGGCCTGCTGGCCGTCGATGAAGCTCATTGCATCTCCGAATGGGGCCATGACTTCCGGCCGATGTACCGCACTCTCCGTCGGAGTCGCGCCCAGCTCGGTTGGCCCCAGGCGCTGGCGCTCACTGGCAGTGCCACCCCGGAGGTTCGGGAGGACATCGGGCTGGTGCTGGGACTCGGGTCGCTCACGGCCCACGCCGAGCTTCCGGTACGTCGATTCCTTCAACCGGCCCAACCTGCGACTCGAGGTCCTTCCCATCGCTGACTCGAGGGAACGGCTCCGGCACCTCACCCGGCTGGTGCGCGGTATCGCCGGAGCCGGCATTGTCTACGCCCCGACCCGGAACCTGACGGAGGCGATTGCCCGGATCCTCCACCAGAACGGGACCCGGGCAGTTCCCTATCACGCCGGGCTCACCAAGGAACGCCGATCGGCGACGCTCGGATCGGTTTCTCGCCAACGATGTCAGGGTCGTCGCCGCGACTTGTGCTTTCGGCATGGGGATCGACAAGCCCGATGTCCGGTTCGTGATCCACTGGATCCTACCGTCCACCCCGGAGGCCTACTACCAGGAAGCCGGGCGCGCCGGGAGGGATGGGGAGCCGTCGCGCTGCATCCTCCTCTTCCATCGGGCCGATCCAGCCCTCCACCGACGAATGCTGGAGACCACCTTTCCCGATCAGCGAGTGGTCGAGCTCGCGTGGCGGAGTCCAGCGGCTCTGGGGCACCTTCCCCCGTCGGTCCAGCTCTCCGTCGAACGGCTCCGGGCCGAACTCAAGCCGGAGCGCGGCGTCGTCCGGTGGGACCGGGTGAGCATCCGCCGGGCGGGGGCCCTGCAACGACTTCAGGCCGTGGTGCGGTACGCCACCACCGGGCGGTGTCGCCGCCGGGTCATGCTGGAGTGGTTCGGGGAACAGTTCGCTCAGTGCACGGGCTGCGACGTCTGTGCCGGTGCGGGGCGAGCGGGGCGAATCCGTGGGAAGCCGCCGCGCGTGAGCTAACTCGATACCCCACAACACGTTCCGAACCGGAACGTCAGCGCCCTTCCCCTCGCGTGCTGGGGTGGGACGCAGTAGCTTGGCGATAGGGTGGCTATCACACCCGACCAAGACCGACCGCCGCATGGATGTACCGCCCAGGGCTCACCCCCGGCTGGAGGCAACATGGACGCAACGATCACCGCCTGGCTCTCCTCCATCAGCGACTTCGTGTTCCGGACCTGCGCTGTGCTGTTCGTGGTCCTGAACGTCGGTGCGATCGGACTGGTGGCCTCCACCAGGAGTCGGGCGTTGGTCCAGCGCTGGACCACCCCGTGGCTGGCGGTCAACCTCCTCCTGCTCGGGGCCGGGGCCGGTGTCCCGCTGATGGCCGCGATCGCCAAGGCCGCGGTCCGGGCCGTGGCCAGCAGTCCCCCGGTGACGGTCCAGATCAACCGGAATTGACGGCTCCGCGGGGGCAGTTCGAACCCCGCCCCCGGCGCGGCTCAGTTCCCCTGGAGACGATCCCTCCACCACGTCCTGTCAGACTCGCTGTATATTTCGGCGGACTCGCTCTTTCCCCTGTTTGCTGAAGCCGATCACTCGCGCGCGGTCCCGTCTCCATCCGGAACCTTGATGCCACGTGTAATCCTCATCCTCGTTGATGGCCTCCGTGCCGACATGGCAGAGGAGCTCCTGGCGGCGGGAGAACTGCCGCATCTGGCAGCCATGACGGCCCGCGGTGGGATTGGGCGAGCCGTGACGACCTTCCCCCTCCACGACGAGCGTGAGCTACCTCCCGTTCCTGACCGGCTGCATGCCGGGCCGGTTGAACATCCCCGCCATCCGCTGGCTTGACCGGGCCCGCTATGCCGGCCGGTGGTGGAGGGACCGCCAGCACCTCCGAAGCTATTGCGGCTACCAGGCGGGCCTGCTCGACGGTGACCTGCCGCCGGAGGTGCCAACGATCTGGGAGCTGGTGGCCGATAGCGTCGGCATCTTCACACCCGTAGCGCGCGGATTGTCGCCAGAACGGAATCCCGCACGCTGGGCCCGGCAGGTCTGGGGCGCAGTGTCCCATTTCATCGCCCCGATGCATCGTCTGGAAGACCGCGAGGCTGGCAGACACCTCGCCAGGGAAATCGAACGCCGTCGTCGCTTCATCTTCGCCCAGTTCCCCTCGGTGGACGGCTTCACCCACAGCTACGGTCCTGACGCGCCGCAGGTGCGCCAGGCGATGCACGACCTGGACGAGACGGTCGGCCGGGTTCGGGGTGCGCTCGCCCGGCAGGACGCGCTGGACGACACCCTGATCGTGCTGGTCAGCGATCACGGTGCGGCCCGGGTCCATACCCATCTCGATGTGGCGGACTGGTTCCGCCACCGGGGCGTTCGGACGCTCTCACATCCCGTGCTGTGGGCCCATGACCCCCAGGTGGCGGTCGTGGTGTCCGGGAACGGGCACGCCATGCTCTATGCCCAACCCGGCGTTCCACGGCTGACCCGGCGCTCCGTCGCCGAGTTGCGATAGCCGGGACGTTCGGCACCCCAACCGACCTCATCGCGGAACTGGCCGCTGAACCAGGGATCGCGTTCCTGGTGGGGGAGTCCGGGCGGGGAACGCTTGAGGTAGTCGGCGCTGAGGGAACGGCCGAGGTCGCCTGGGTAGGCCCGGAGGCGGTGTACCAGCCTCTCACTGGCGACCCGCTGCTCCTCGGCGGACCTCGCTCGGCCACTGTGGCAGAATGGGTCGCTGTCGCGCATGACGACCCCTATCCGAGCGCCGCCATCCAGCTGCTCGACCAGTTCCGGGCGCAGCGTACCGGCGATGTCGTCATCGCCACCCGCGAGGGTTGGGACCTGCGGGAGAGGTGGGAAGTGCCGGAGCATCGCGCGGGGCACGGGAGTCTCGTGCCCTCGCACATGCTGGTACCTCTGTGGGCCAGCGTCCCGGTGCCGACCCGGCCGATTCGTTCAGTCGACGTCTTCCCGGCCATGCTCGACTGGCTCGGTGAGCCTATCCCCGACGGACTCTGCGGCGAGCCGGTCTGGCTGCCAGGCGCCAGCGTCGCCGGGCGTCACCCGTCTCTCGACTTTGCCGAGGTGTAACATCGACCGGGAATCCCGAGAGGCCCCTGTTCATGACCGCCACCGGCCCCGGTGACGGCGCGATCGTTGCGCGTGCGAGCGGCGCTGCTGCGAACGAGGCACCCCCCAGTGGGACACTGTACCTGCGGGGGACCGGCATTGTTGCGCTGGCGGCGCTCTACCCAGCTCGGCGCTGGCCTGAGGTCGCCGGGTGCTCGGCGACCCTCGGCGTCACGATCTTCCTCGACGGGCCTTGGCCCCACCCTCCCCGCTGGCCTACGAGATCTTCCTGATGGCCACGGGGCGATCACCTGCCCTGCTCGTCGCTCTCGTCGGATTGCCAGATCCTGTCTGTCGAGTTCCTCGACTACCACCTTTACCAGCGGCGTTCGCGCATCCTCGTTCGAGCCGGCCCGCCGATCGCCCTGGTGCGCCGCACCGTCAGGCCTCTTCGAGCGCAGTCCCTTCTTGTGCGTCTGGCTGTGT